>NZ_QVNQ01000029.1 GCF_003432485.1 Actinomadura spongiicola | reverse complement strand
CTAGGTCCTGTTTAGAAAGTCCTGGTTCGGGCGGCATGTCGCGCCTGGATACGAGTGAGGTCTCCGGTAGATGGATCAACGACCAAGAAGACCATCACCACCGGAGACCTCGTGCCCAGCGTACCGATCGGAGCCCGTAAAGACCTGACCGACCGGCAATGGCGGGTCCTGGAGCCGCTGCTGCCGGACGGGCGCGGACGTGGCCGTCCGCCCAAATGGTCGCGCCGGCGGTTGGTGGACGGCGTCCGGTGGCGGACCCGGGTCGGTGCGCCGTGGCGTGACGTGCCCGAACGCTACGGGCACTGGCAATCGGTCTACCGGCTGTTCCGCTGCTTCCAGCGCGCCGGGGTCTGGGCATTGATCTGGGCGAAGTTGATGGCGTTCGCCGATGCCGCCGGGCTGGTGGTGTGGAGTGTGTCGGTGGACTCGACCATCAACCGGGCCCATCAGCACGCCGCGGGCGCCCGCCACGACGGTGTCGGGCAGGTCGAGCCGCCCGGAGACGAACCGCCCGATCACGGGCTGGGACGTTCCCGCGGCGGCCGCACCACCAAGATTCATCTGGCGTGCGAGCAGGGTCGCAAGCCGATGTCGGTGCTGATCACCGCCGGTCAGCGCGGGGACAGCCCGCAGTTGCGGCCGGTGCTGGAACGCATCCGGGTGGCCCGGTCCGGGCGCGGGCGGCCGCGCACCCGCCCGGACCGGGTTCTTGGCGACAAGGCGTACTCCTCCAGGGCCAACCGCGCGTATCTGCGCCGTCGCGGGATCGCGGCGACCATCCCGATCAAGGCCGATCAGCAGGCCAACCGCAAGGCCAAGGGCTCGGCCGGAGGGCGCCCGCCGGTGTTCGACCCGGACGCCTACCGGCTCCGCCACTCCGTGGAATGCGGCATCAACCTGCTGAAGCAGCACCGTGCGGTCGCGACCCGGTATGACAAGCTCGCCGTCCGCTACCAGGCCACCATCGAGATCGCCGTGATCGACATCTGGCTCCGAGCCATCACCAAGATCACTTACTAAACAGGCCCTA
>NZ_QVNQ01000028.1 GCF_003432485.1 Actinomadura spongiicola | reverse complement strand
AGCCAGGGCGCAAGGGCTTGGCGGCGTTGGGTTTCTGAGTGGTAGGGCCGGGCGTAGGCCCATTCTTGGAGCAGGGTGCGGTGGAAGCGTTCGACCTTGCCGTTGGTTTGGGGCCGGTAGGGGCGGGTGCGTTTGTGGTCGAGGCCGGCCGTGGTGAGGCTGTTGCGCCAGGCCCTTGAGCGGTAGCAGGCGCCGTTGTCGGTCAGGACCCGGCGCACGGTGATCCCTGCGTCGGTGAAGAATGCGTGCGCCCGCTGCCAGAACGCCACTGCCGAGTCCTTGGTTTCGTCGGGGAGGATTTCGGTGTAGGCCAGGCGGGAGTGGTCGTCGATGGCGGTGTGCAGGTAGCCGTAGCCCAGCAGGGGTTTGCCGCCCGAGCGGCGGGCGCCGGTGTCGGTGCGCTGGCTGTTGCGGCGTCCGGCGGCGCGGCCGTGTGTTCTGTGGCCGCCGCCGTCGGGGATGTTGCCCAGTTTCTTGATGTCGACGTGGACCAGGTCGCCGGGCGCCTGGTGCTCATAGCGGCGGACGGTGCGGCGGATGCGCCGGCCGCTCGCGCGGTCCAGGTGTGCCAGGGGTGGGCAGCGGTACCGGTGCAGGACGCGGTGGACGGTGGAAGGGCGCAGGCCCAGCCGGGAGGCGATCCGGGCCGGGCCTACCCGGGCCGAGACGCGCAGGCCGATGATGCGGCGTTCGGTACGCCGGGGAGTTCGGCGGGGGCTGTGGTGCGGGCGGCTGGAGCGGTCTGCCATCGCGGCCTGGCCGTGGTCGCGGTAGCGGCGGGCCCAGCGGGCGGCGGTGGTATGCGAGACCTGGAACCGCTCGGCCGCCCGCCGCAGCGACCAGCCCTCCTCCACCACGCATCGGGCCAGGCGAAGCCGGCCCAGCTCGGTCAGCGGCGCGTTACGGTGGGGCACAAGGACCTCCGGGGCGTGGAGTGGCTGTGTGGTAGCTCCACACCACGCCAGGAGGTCCTCCCTATTTCAAGATCATCCACCCCGTGTCGCCGTCACCAACGTCCATGGGCAGTACA
>NZ_QVNQ01000027.1 GCF_003432485.1 Actinomadura spongiicola | reverse complement strand
ACCTCCGACCAGCACCCCTGGTTCCAGGCCTCCCGCACCGACCCCGACGGCCCCTACGGCGACTTCTACATGTGGGACGACACCGACACCAAATACCCCGACGCCCGCATCATCTTCATCGACACCGAAACCAGCAACTGGACCTACGACCCCGTCCGCGGCCAATACTACTGGCACCGCTTCTTCTCCCACCAACCCGACCTCAACTACGACAACCCCGCCGTCCAAGACGCCATGCTCGAAGTCCTCCGCTTCTGGCTCGACCTCGGCATCGACGGCTTCCGCCTCGACGCCGTCCCCTACCTCTACGCCCGCGAAGGCACCAACTGCGAAAACCTCCCCGAAACCCACACCTACCTCAAACGCGTCCGCACCGAAATCGACCGCCTCTACCCCGACCGCGTCCTCCTCGCCGAAGCCAACCAATGGCCCGCCGACGTCGTCGAATACTTCGGCGACCCCGCAGCAGGCGGCGACGAATGCCACATGGCCTTCCACTTCCCCGTCATGCCCCGCATCTTCATGGCCGTCCGCCGCGAACAACGCTACCCCATCTCCGAAATCATGGCCCAAACCCCCAAAATCCCCGACAACTGCCAATGGGGCATCTTCCTCCGCAACCACGACGAACTCACCCTCGAAATGGTCACCGACGAAGAACGCGACTACATGTACACCGAATACGCCAAAGACCCCCGCATGAAAGCCAACATCGGCATCCGCCGCCGCCTCGCCCCCCTCCTGGACAACGACCGCAACCAACTCGAACTCTTCACCGCCCTCCTCCTGTCCCTCCCCGGCTCCCCCGTCCTCTACTACGGCGACGAAATCGGCATGGGCGACAACATCTGGCTCGGCGACCGCGACGCCGTCCGCACCCCCATGCAATGGACCCCCGACCGCAACGCCGGCTTCTCCACCTGCGACCCCGCCCGCCTCTACCTCCCCGTCATCATGGACCCCATCTACGGCTACCAAGCCGTCAACGTCGAAGCCCAGACCAACAACCCCGGCTCCCTCCTCCACTGGACCCGCACCATGATCGAAATCCGCCAACGCCACCCCGTCTTCGGCGTCGGCACCTACGTCGAACTCTCCGCCTCCAACCCCTCCGTCCTCGCCTTCACCCGCGAG
>NZ_QVNQ01000026.1 GCF_003432485.1 Actinomadura spongiicola | reverse complement strand
CTACACCGAAGTCCGGCGGATCGTGCGGCACTGGATCGACCACGGCGTCCGCATCTTCCGCGTCGACAACCCCCACACCAAACCCGTCCCCTTCTGGGAACGCCTCCTGGCCGACATCGCCCTGACCCACCCCGACGTGATCTTCCTCGCCGAAGCCTTCACCCGCCCCGCCATGATGCACACCCTCGCCAAAACCGGATTCCACCAGTCCTACACCTACTTCACCTGGCGCAACACCGCCCAAGAACTCCGCGACTACTTCACCGAACTCACCGGCCCCACCGCCACCTACATGCGCCCCAACTGCTTCACCAACACCCCCGACATCCTCTCCGAATACTTGCAACACGGCGGACGCCCCGCCTTCGAAATCCGCGCCATCCTCGCCGCCCTCCTCTCCCCCACCTGGGGCATCTACACCGGCTACGAACTCTGCGAAAACACCCCCGTCCGCCCCGGCAGCGAGGAATACCGCGACTCAGAGAAATACCAATACCGCCCCCGCGACTGGACCACCACCACCGGCAGCAGCATCGCGCCGCTCATCACCCACCTCAACACACTCCGCAACACCCACCCCGCCCTCCAACAACTCCGCAACCTCCACTTCCACCACATCGACCAACCCGAACTCCTCGCCTTCTCCAAACACCACCTCAACGACATCGTCCTGGCCATCGTCAACCTCAACCCCCACCAACCCCGCGAAGCCACCGTCCACCTCGACCTGGAAGCCCTCGGCCTCCCCAACCACCCCCACCACCCCTACACCGTCACCGACCAACTCGACGGCACCACCTACACCTGGACCGCCACCAACTACGTCCACCTCGACCCACACACCCGACCCGCACACATCTTCACGTTCGGGAGCGACGAAAGTTGAGCGGACCCAACGAACCACAGCATTCCACCGCGCTATCGGATGTCGGGCCGGGTGCGGTGCCGAGGGACGAGCCCATCCCCGAGGTTCCGCCGGACGCTGTTCCCTCGACGTCCGAGCCCGTCGCGGACGCGTTCAGCCCAGAAACGCCGCGTGATCCGCACTGGTTCAAGACCGCGGTGTTCTACGAGGTGTCGGTCCGCGGTTTCGCCGACTCCAACAACGACGGTTACGGCGACCTGCGCGGTCTGATCTCCAAACTCGACCATCTGCAATGGCTCGGCATCGACTGCCTCTGGCTGCTGCCCATCTACGAGTCACCACTCCGCGACGGCGGGTACGACATCGCCGAGTACACGAAAATCCTGCCGGACTTCGGGGATCTGGGGGATTTCGTCGAGTTGATCGAGGAGGCTCACGCGCGGGGTATTCGTGTCATCGCGGATCTGGTGATGAACCACACCTCCGACCAGCACCCCTGGTTCCAGGCCTCCCGCACCGACCCCGACGGCCCCTACGGCGACTTCTACATGTGGGACGACACCGACACCAAATACCCCGACGCCCGCATCATCTTCATCGACACCG
>NZ_QVNQ01000025.1 GCF_003432485.1 Actinomadura spongiicola | reverse complement strand
CGGCCTCCCCAACCACCCCCACCACCCCTACACCGTCACCGACCAACTCGACGGCACCACCTACACCTGGACCGCCACCAACTACGTCCACCTCGACCCACACACCCGACCCGCACACATCTTCACGATCGAACGGGAAGACGAAGGTGTGCGGGTCGGTGGCGACGACCGGGTCAGAAGGCCTCGACGCCTACCAGGCGTTCCTCTAGAGAGCGGCAGCCGGTGAAGACGGAGCCGAGACCTTCGCGGTCGATGATCTCGCGGAGTCTGGCGGGCAGCGCGGGCAGCGCCAGGCAGCCGCCGTCGGCGGCGACGCGCCAGCGGATGCCGAGCAGGATCGGCAGCGGGTCGCAGCGGACGCCGAGCCGGTCGTGCATCCGGACCATGAGGTGGCGCCGGTCACCCTCGACCAGAGTGGTGAGGGTCTCGCCGAGGCGCGGCACCGTCGACTCGTCGAGCATGCCGGACAGGTGGACGACGGTGTGGTCGCCGTCCCCCGCCGCCGTCGTGGTGATCATGAGTTCGGACGGTGCGGGCGGGTCCGGCGCGAGGCCGCCGTCGCCCGGATGCAGGGCCCGGATGGCGTCCAGCACATGTGTGGTGTCCACGTCGCCCGTCGCGGCGTCCGGAACGGGCGTGGCCGTCGCCGACGCGAGGTCCGGGAAGACCGGAACGAGCCCCGCCAGGCCGGTGAGGTGCAGGGCCCGCCGTACCGGCGCGGACTCGGCGGGCACGACGGCCCGCAGCGCGCAGCCGAGCAGTTGCGCCCGGGTCTCCGCGCGGGCCAGCAGGACCAGGCCGGCCGCGTCCAGGAGCACCGCGTCACCGAAGTCGATGACGACCGCGGTGCGGGTTCCCGCCAGGGACAGGGCCTTGCTCACCCCCTCCCGGATCCCCGCGTAGTTCTGCCAGCTGATCTGCGGGGGCAGGGTCAGCACGATGAACCCCTGCCGGGTCTCGACGTTGAGGCCTGGCACCGTGGTGTCCTTCATGGGGTCACATCCCGACCGGGGTTCTCACGACCGGGCGGGTGGGCCTGGGCGGGGCGGACAGGACGGTGGCGTGGGATCCGGGCGGTCTCGACGAGGACCGTCCGTCCGGAGGTTCGTTCTCGTCCGGGTAGGGCGGGCGGCCTCCGCGCACGACGCCCGTCAGGCGGGACGCCGCGAGGCGTTCGATCATCCGCTCCTCGGGCCGAACCCCCAGATGGGCGCAGCAGCACCACAGGTCGTCCACGCAGCGGCGCACGTGCTCCGCCGGAACATCGGCGAAGCGAGCCCGCAGCCGCGCCACGAGCTCGTCGCGCGTTGGTACGACCGATGGCGACATCTCCCAGCGCTCCACTGTCCCTCCGATCGCTTCTGGACGGACGCTTTCCGTCCGAACTGATCAGAACCCGCCGGTGCGACGGGTTCTGAGCTTGGAAATGGCCTACCCGGGACATCCGACAGAAAAAGCGACGAAGCTAAAAACCCGGACACGACACAACCGCCGCGCGGCAAGTTTTCGGGATGGCGGAAACCAATGACCGGGCCGGATTTCTACGTTTTCTTTGCGCTCCCTTTCCGGCGCCATACCCGGCGGCGACCGGTCGATGACCCTCGCGCCGGGAGGGGGCGGCGCCCGGACGAGCCGGGCACGGCGCGATCTACCCCGGGCAGGGATCCGGCCCGCCCGACCCGCCGGGTCCCCCCGGTCCCGAAACCGGGGCGGCGGTCACGGATGGTGCTGAGATTTTTACGGATGGTTGCCTGTCGCGGACGTCTCTGCGCCGGGCGGCGGGAATTGCTGATCTAGATGTCTCCAACTCACCGGGGTGACCCATGCACGTCCAGCCGCCGAACTCCACCCGCAGCACGTCGGACCGGGTCACCGCGCCGGAGATCGAGTCACCGGAGAGCGGGGCGTCCGGCACGGTCACGCGGACGGTCCCGGACGCGTTCCGTCCGGAGACGCCGCGTGATCCGCACTGGTTCAAGACCGCGGTGTTCTACGAGGTGTCGGTCCGCGGTTTCGCCGACTCCAACAACGACGGTTACGGCGACCTGCGCGGTCTGATCTCCAAGCTCGACCATCTGCAATGGCTCGGCATCGACTGCCTCTGGCTGCTGCCCATCTACCAGTCACCACTCCGCGACGGCGGGTACGACATCGCCGACTACACGCAGATCCTGCCCGAATTCGGGGAACTCGGCGACTTCGTCGAATTGATCGACCAAGCCCATGCCCGCGGCATCAGGGTGATCGCGGATCTGGTGATGAACCATACCTCCGACCAGCACCCCTGGTTCCAGGCCTCCCGCACCGACCCCGACGGCCCCTACGGCGACTTCTACATGTGGGACGACACCGACACCAAATACCCCGACGCCCGCATCATCTTCATCGACACCG
>NZ_QVNQ01000024.1 GCF_003432485.1 Actinomadura spongiicola | reverse complement strand
AGTTCCATCCGCCGACGATCCCGATCGTGTCCAACCTGACCGGGACCGTAGCCACCGTCGAACAGCTCACCTCACCCGGCTACTGGACACGCCTCATCCGCGAACCCGTCAACTTCCACGCGGGCGCCACCACTCTGACCGAACACGACGTCACCACCTACCTAGAACTCGGACCCGACGCGGTCCTGTCCGCACTCACCGACCAACCCGGCATCCCGCTCCTACGCCGCAACCAACCAGAAACCCACACCACCGTCACCGCCCTGGCCACCGCACACACCCAAGGCATCCCCGTCAACTGGGACACCGCCCTCCCCCAAGCCCCGATCATCGACCTGCCCACCTACCCCTTCCAACGCGAGCGCTATTGGGTGACGCCTCGATCGGAGGCCACCGACGCAACCGATCTCGGGTTGATCGCGGCCGACCATCCGCTGTTGGGCGCCACCGTCGAACCTGCGGACGGCGAAGGCCTTCTCTTCACGGCACGGATCTCCCGTGGTACTCACGCATGGTTGGCCGACCACACCATCGCGGACACCGTTCTGCTTCCCGGAACCGCCTTCGTCGAGTTGGCGCTGCACGCCGCCCACACGGCCGAACTCGACCACGTCGAGGAACTCACCCTGGAGACTCCGCTGGTCCTCCCCTCCTCAGGTGCTGTGGCCCTCCAGGTCGCCGTGGCCCCGACCGGAGAGGCCGGAAGGTATGCGCTGAGTGTGTACTCACAATCCGAAGGGGTGGAAGGCGACCGGCCGTGGACCCGGCACGCCACCGGCATACTCACTGCGGCGACATCGACGGCGGCCAGCGCGGAAGTGTCCAAGGTCTGGCCTCCCACCAACGCGGACCCGATCGACCTCGCCGATCTCTATGAGCAGTTGTCCGAAGCGGGTTACCACTATGGGCCTGCGTTCCAGGGCCTGCGTGCTGCTTGGCGAAGCGGCGAAGACCTTTACGTCGAGGTCCGCCTGTCCAATGACACACCGGCTACGGGCTACGGCCTTCACCCGGCGCTTCTGGACGCGGTGATGCATCCGATGGCGATGTCCGCGATCGGCACGGGAGAAATCGGTCTGCCATTTGCATGGACCGGGGTTCGGCTCCACGCAACGGGTGCGACCACCGTACGCGCCAAGGTCACGTCGACCGGCCAGAACACGTTCGCCCTGACGCTCGCTGATACGGCGGGAGAACCAGTCGCGGCGGTCGAAAGGCTCACTCTCCGCCCGATCGCTCCGGATCAGCTCCAGCCCAGCCAAACGCAACGCGACCCGCTTTATCAGGTGGAGTGGGTGGAGATCCCCACCCCGACCACCACCGACGGCGACGCGTCCGAGCCGGAGATCGTCACCTTGCGCGCCGAGGGCGAAGGCCCCCACGAGCCTGAACACGTCCACGCCCTCACCGAACAAGCCCTCACCCTCATCCAAAACAACCCCCACACCCACCTGGTCATCCTCACCCACCACGCCATCGCCACCACCCCCGGTGAACCCATCCACGACCTGCCCGCCGCAGCGACCTGGGGCCTACTGCGCACCGCACAAAACGAGCACCCCGAGCAGATCACCCTCATCGACACCGACCACCCCGACAACAAAGACCTGATAATCGCAGCCCTGGCCACCGGCGAACCCCAACTCGCCATCCGCAACCACACCCTCCACGCGCCCCGCCTCACCCCCACCACCAGTGAGCGGCAAACGCCCGTCCTCGACCCCGACGGCACCGTCCTGATCACCGGCGGTACCGGGACCCTCGGCGCCCTCATCGCCCGCCACCTGATCACCAGGCACGGCGCCCGCAACCTCCTCCTCACCAGCCGCCGCGGCCTCGACGCACCCGGCGCCCACGACCTCGCCACCGAACTCACCCAACTCGGCGCCAACATCACCATCACCGCCTGCGACACCACCGACCCCAACGCCCTAGCAGACCTACTCGACGGCATCCAACTGACCGCCGTCATCCACGCCGCCGGAATCCTGGACGACGCCACCATCACCGCCCTACGGCCCGAGCAACTCCACACCGTGCTCCGACCCAAGGTCGACGCCGCCTGGAACCTCCACCAACTCACCCAAGACCACGACCTGGCCGCGTTCATCCTGTTCTCCTCCGCCGCCGGCACCCTCGGCAACCCCGGACAAGCCAACTACGCCGCCGCCAACACCTACCTCGACGCACTCGCCCACCACCGCCACACCAACAACCTCCCCGCCACATCCATCGCCTGGGGACTGTGGCTTCAGAGCGGCGGTGGCATGACCGAGGGACTCGCCGACACCGATCTCGCACGTATCCGCCGCACCGGGCTCAGTCCCATCTCGGTCGAGGACGCGTTGACCTTGTTCGACGCCGCCCTCGCCGCCGGTCACGCCAACCCGATACCTGTTCGCCTGGACATGGCGGCCCTGCGCGCACGCGCCGAGTCCGGGACCCTACCGTCCTTGCTCAGCGGCCTCGTCCGCACACGACGCTCCGCGGCGGCGACCGTCGAGGACGCTTCTTCCGCGACCTGGGCACAGAGCATGGCGGGGATGTCGGCGGCCGAGCGCCACCAGGCGACAGCGGAGCTGGTGAGCATGCAGGTCGCGGAGGTGCTCGGTCATGCCACACCCGGCACCATCGACCCGGATCGGGCGCTCAACGAGCTCGGCTTCGATTCGCTGACGGCCGTCGAGCTGCGCAACCGGCTCAATTCCGCGACCGGGCTGAGGCTGCCCGCAACTCTCGTCTTCGACCATCCGACCGTGACCGCCCTCGCCGACTTCCTGCTGGCCGAGGCGCTGGGCACCCAGACGTCCAAGGTCACGGCAACGGCACCACTGGGGGCGGTGGACGACGATCCGATCGCGATCGTCGGCATGTCGTGCCGCTACCCCGGAGGCGTGCGAACCCCCGAGGATCTCTGGCGGTTGGTCTCCGAAGGCGTCGACGCGATCACCGACTTCCCCGACAACCGTGGCTGGGACCTGGACGCGCTGTACGACCCCGACCCGGAACGTCCCTGGAAGACCTACGTCACCAAGGGCGGCTTCCTGCACGACGCCGACGAGTTCGACGCCGACTTCTTCGGCATCAGCCCGCGCGAGGCCCTCGCCATGGACCCCCAGCAGCGGCTTCTCCTCGAGACCGCCTGGGAGACCTTCGAACGCGCGGGTCTCTCCCCGGCCGCCCTACGCGGCAGCCGCACCGGAGTCTTCACCGGGGTGATGTTCGACGACTACGGGTCCCGGTTGTCCCGGGCACCGGAAGGATTCGAAGGCTACGTGACCATGGGCAGCGCCGGTAGCGTCGCCTCGGGCCGCGTGTCCTACACCTTCGGCCTCGAAGGCCCGGCCGTGAGCGTCAACACCGCCTGCTCATCATCCTTGGTGGCGACACACCTGGCCCTGCAGGCGCTGCGCAACGGTGAATGCGACCTTGCTCTCGCGGGCGGTGTCACGGTGATGGCGACGCCGACCGTGTTCACCGAGTTCAGTCGGCAACGCGGACTCGCCTTCGATGGCCGCTGCAAGTCCTTCAGCGCGGCGGCCGACGGCCTCACCTGGTCCGAGGGCGCGGGTCTGCTGCTCCTCGAACGCCTTTCGGACGCGCGTCGCAACGGGCACCAGGTGCTCGCGATCGTACGCGGCAGCGCGGTGAACCAGGACGGCGCGAGCAACGGGTTGAGCGCACCCAACGGCCCCGCTCAGGAGCGGGTCATCGGTGAGGCGCTGGCCGCCGCCCGGTTGACACCCACGGACGTTGACGCCATCGAGGCCCACGGCACGGGTACGACCCTGGGCGATCCGATCGAGGCCCAGGCTTTGATCAACACCTACGGGCAGGACCGTCCCGAAGACCGTCCCTTGTGGCTGGGCTCGATCAAGTCAAACATCGGGCACACCCAGGCCGCCGCGGGCGTCGCGGGCATCATCAAGATGATCGAGGCCATGCGGCACGGCGTCCTGCCGCAAACCCTGCACGCCGACACACCTTCCGAACATGTCGACTGGACGCGGGGCGCGGTGTCACTGCTGACCGAGCCGGTCACCTGGCCGGAGACCGGCCATCCCCGCCGGGCGGGGGTGTCCTCGTTCGGGATCAGCGGCACCAACGCCCACATCATCCTCGAACAGCCACCCGCAGCAGACTCGACCGAGCCCGCCGAGCAGAACAGTGCTCCCGTGCCCTGGGTGATCTCCGCGAAGTCGGAATCAGCCCTCCAGGCTCGGGTGAAGCAACTGCTCGACCTCACCGAAGCCAATTCCGAGCTGAGCCCCGCGGAAGTCGCGCGCACGCTGGCCACCACCCGCACCCACTTCGACCACCGCGCCGCCGCCATCGGCACCACAACCGACGACCTCCGCCACGCCCTCACCAACAACCTCATCCACGAAAAGGTCCGGACCGGGAAGACCGCGTTCCTGTTCACCGGCCAAGGCGCCCAACAACACGGCATGGGCCGCGAACTCTACGACACC
>NZ_QVNQ01000023.1 GCF_003432485.1 Actinomadura spongiicola | reverse complement strand
CTTCGGTGTGGTCGTTTGGCCTTAATGGAGAGTTTGATCCTGGCTCAGGACGAACGCTGGCGGCGTGCTTAACACATGCAAGTCGAGCGGAAAGGCCCCTTCGGGGGTACTCGAGCGGCGAACGGGTGAGTAACACGTGAGTAACCTGCCCCTGACTTCGGGATAAGCCTGGGAAACTGGGTCTAATACCGGATATGACTTTCTCGTGCATGCGGGAGGGTGGAAAGTTTTTTCGGTTGGGGATGGGCTCGCGGCCTATCAGCTTGTTGGTGGGGTGATGGCCTACCAAGGCTTCGACGGGTAACCGGCCTGAGAGGGCGACCGGTCACACTGGGACTGAGACACGGCCCAGACTCCTACGGGAGGCAGCAGTGGGGAATATTGCGCAATGGGCGGAAGCCTGACGCAGCGACGCCGCGTGGGGGATGACGGCCTTCGGGTTGTAAACCTCTTTCAGCAGGGACGAAGGGCCTTTGGGTTTGACGGTACCTGCAGAAGAAGCGCCGGCTAACTACGTGCCAGCAGCCGCGGTAATACGTAGGGCGCAAGCGTTGTCCGGAATTATTGGGCGTAAAGAGCTCGTAGGCGGTTTGTTGCGTCCGTCGTGAAAGCCCACGGCTTAACCGTGGGTTTGCGGTGGATACGGGCAGACTAGAGGCAGGTAGGGGAGAATGGAATTCCCGGTGTAGCGGTGAAATGCGCAGATATCGGGAGGAACACCGGTGGCGAAGGCGGTTCTCTGGGCCTGTACTGACGCTGAGGAGCGAAAGCGTGGGGAGCGAACAGGATTAGATACCCTGGTAGTCCACGCCGTAAACGTTGGGCGCTAGGTGTGGGGTTCTTCCACGGATTCCGCGCCGTAGCTAACGCATTAAGCGCCCCGCCTGGGGAGTACGGCCGCAAGGCTAAAACTCAAAGGAATTGACGGGGGCCCGCACAAGCGGCGGAGCATGTTGCTTAATTCGACGCAACGCGAAGAACCTTACCAAGGCTTGACATCGCCGGAAATCCATCGGAGACGGTGGGTCCTTTTTGGGTCGGTGACAGGTGGTGCATGGCTGTCGTCAGCTCGTGTCGTGAGATGTTGGGTTAAGTCCCGCAACGAGCGCAACCCTCGTTCCATGTTGCCAGCAACACCTTCGGGTGGTTGGGGACTCATGGGAGACCGCCGGGGTCAACTCGGAGGAAGGTGGGGATGACGTCAAGTCATCATGCCCCTTATGTCTTGGGCTGCAAACATGCTACAATGGCCGGTACAGAGGGCTGCGATACCGTGAGGTGGAGCGAATCCCTTAAAGCCGGTCTCAGTTCGGATCGAAGTCTGCAACTCGACTTCGTGAAGTCGGAGTCGCTAGTAATCGCAGATCAGCAACGCTGCGGTGAATACGTTCCCGGGCCTTGTACACACCGCCCGTCACGTCACGAAAGTCGGCAACACCCGAAGCCCGTGGCCCAACCCTTGTGGGGGGAGCGGTCGAAGGTGGGGCCGGCGATTGGGACGAAGTCGTAACAAGGTAGCCGTACCGGAAGGTGCGGCTGGATCACCTCCTTTCTAAGGAGCACACAGCTGGCCATCGTTTGAACCTGAGGGTCGCGATGGTCGGTAGCCGTCTTTAACAGCGAACGACTGTTAGGCGGCTGCTCATAGATGTGGAGCACTGGTTATTCAGTTCGCTGGCCGTGTGGCTCAGCTAGTACCGCCTTTTCCGGCTTTGGTCGGAGAGGGAGTGGGAACGGTGGGTGTCAGGCGGTTGGCGGGTTGGGCACGCTGTTGGGTCCTGAGGGAACGGGCACGAACGTGTTCGGGGCCTCTGATTGCGGGACCAGCTGCCACTCATTGTTTTTGGTGTGTGGGGTTGGTGGGCCCGGTTGTTTTTTGAGAACTGCACAGTGGACGCGAGCATCTCTGGCAAACGACGAGAGCTCGACTTGATGGGAGCTTAGGTTCTCGTCGGGTTCGTGTTTTTGTTGTTTGTTCTGCGATTTGTTTTGATCGTTTTGTGTGTTCAAGTTTTTTAGGGCATACGGTGGATGCCTTGGCATCAGGAGCCGATGAAGGACGTGGGAGCCTGCGATATGCCTCGGGGAGTCGGCAACCAGACTTTGATCCGGGGGTTTCCGAATGGGGTAACCTGGCACTCGTCATGGGGTGTCGCCGCCGTCTGAATGTATAGGGCGGTTGGTGGGAACGCGGGGAAGTGAAACATCTCAGTACCCGTAGGAAGAGAAAACAATTGTGATTCCGTGAGTAGTGGTGAGCGAAAGCGGAGGAGCCTAAACCGTGCGCGTGTGATACCTGGTAGGGGTTGCGTGTGCGGGGTTGTGGGAGCATCCGGCTGGGTCTACCAGTCCAGCAGAGAGTTATAAAGCATCATGGTAGTCGAATGGTTTGGGATGGCCGACCGTAGACGGTGAGAGTCCGGTAGACGAAACTGTGGTGTCTCTTGGGTGTTGTCCCGAGTAGCACGGGGCCCGTGAAATCCCGTGTGAATCTGCCACGACCACGTGGTAAGGCTGAATACTTCCTGATGACCGATAGCGGACCAGTACCGTGAGGGAAAGGTGAAAAGTGCCCCGGTGAGGGGTCGTGAAATAGTACCTGAAACCGTGTGCCTACAAGCCGTCAGAGCCTGGGGATGGGATTTGTTCCTGTCTGGTGGGTGATGGCGTGCCTTTTGAAGAATGAGCCTGCGAGTTATGGTGTGTGGCGAGGTTAACCGGTGGCGGGTAGCCGTAGCGAAAGCGAGTCTGAATAGGGCGTCTTTAGTCGCATGCTGTAGACCCGAAGCGGGGTGATCTAGCCATGGGCAGGGTGAAGCGCCGGTAAGACGGTGTGGAGGCCCGAACCCACCAGGGTTGAAAACCTGGGGGATGACCTGTGGTTAGGGGTGAAAGGCCAATCAAACTCCGTGATAGCTGGTTCTCCCCGAAATGCATTTAGGTGCAGCGTTGCGTGTTGCTTGCTGGAGGTAGAGCTACTGGATGGCTGATGGGCCCGACAAGGTTACTGACGTCAGCCAAACTCCGAATGCCGGTAAGTTGAGCGTGGCAGTGAGACTGCGGGGGATAAGCTTCGTAGTCGAGAGGGAAACAGCCCAGATCATCGGTTAAGGCCCCTAAGCGTGTGCTAAGTGGGAAAGGATGTGGAGTTGCTGTGACAACCAGGAGGTTGGCTTAGAAGCAGCCATCCTTGAAAGAGTGCGTAATAGCTCACTGGTCAAGTGATTCCGCGCCGACAATGTAGCGGGGCTCAAGCACACCGCCGAAACCGTGGCATTCCAGGCATGTGTCTGGGGTGGGTAGGGGAGCGTCCTGCAGCCGGTGAAGCCGCCGAGTGATCGAGTGGTGGAGGCTGTGGGAGTGAGAATGCAGGCATGAGTAGCGAGACACACGTGAGAAACGTGTGCGCCGGATGACCAAGGGTTCCTGGGGCAGGCTAATCCGCCCAGGGTAAGTCGGGACCTAAGGCGAGGCCGACAGGCGTAGTCGATGGACAACGGGTTGATATTCCCGTACCCGCTGGTATGCGCCAACGCTGAATCCTCTGATGCTAAGACCCTGAAACCTGCTGGTGGCCTTCGGGTTGCTGGTTGGGTGGAGCGGTCGGCCCGAGGGGGTAGTAGGTGAGTGATGGGGTGACGCAGGAGGGTAGCTCAGCCCAGGCGATGGTTGTTCCTGGGGTAAGGCTGTAGGGAGAGAGATAGGTAAATCCGTCTCTCATTGTTCCTGAGAGCTGATGCCGAGCCGTTTTAGGTGAAGTGAGTGATCCCATGCTGTCGAGAAAAGCCTCTAGCGAGTGTACTGGCGGCCCGTACCCTAAACCGACTCAGGTGGTCAGGTAGAGAATACTAAGGCGATCGGGTGAACTGTGGTTAAGGAACTCGGCAAATTGCCCCCGTAACTTTGGGAGAAGGGGGGCCCGGTCTGGTGAACACCCTTTGCGGTGGGAGCTGGGTTGGGTCGCAGTGGCCAGGGGGAAGCGACTGTTTACTAAAAACACAGGTCCGTGCGAAGTCGTAAGACGCGGTATACGGACTGACGCCTGCCCGGTGCCGGAACGTTAAGAGGACCGGTTAGATCCCTTTTGGGGGTCGAGGCTGAGAATCTAAGCGCCGGTAAACGGCGGTGGTAACTATAACCATCCTAAGGTAGCGAAATTCCTTGTCGGGTAAGTTCCGACCTGCACGAATGGCGTAACGACTTCCCCGCTGTCTCAACCGCAGGCCCGGCGAAATTGCAGTACGAGTAAAGATGCTCGTTTCGCGCAGCAGGACGGAAAGACCCCGGGACCTTCACTATAGCTTGGTATTGGCGTTTGGAACGGTTTGTGTAGGATAGGTGGGAGACTGTGAAGCTGGCACGCCAGTGTCGGTGGAGTCGTTGGTGAAATACCACTCTGGTCGTTTTGAGCGTCTAACCCGCGCCCCTGTATCGGGGTGGGGGACAGTGCCTGGTGGGTAGTTTAACTGGGGCGGTTGCCTCCTAAAGGGTAACGGAGGCGCCCAAAGGTTCCCTCGGCCTGGTTGGTAATCAGGTGGTGAGTGTAAGGGCACAAGGGAGCTTGACTGTGAGACGGACGTGTCGAGCAGGTGCGAAAGCAGGGCCTAGTGATCCGGCACCGGCGTGTGGAAGCGGTGTCGCTCAACGGCTAAAAGGTACCCCGGGGATAACAGGCTGATCTTCCCCAAGAGTCCATATCGACGGGATGGTTTGGCACCTCGATGTCGGCTCGTCGCATCCTGGGGCTGGAGTAGGTCCCAAGGGTTGGGCTGTTCGCCCATTAAAGCGGCACGCGAGCTGGGTTTAGAACGTCGCGAGACAGTTCGGTCCCTATCCGCTGCGCGCGTAGGAGAATTGTGAGGGTCTGTCCCTAGTACGAGAGGACCGGGACGGACGGACCTCTGGTGTGCCAGTTGTCCCGCCAGGGGCACGGCTGGTTGGCTACGTTCGGTCGGGATAACCGCTGAAAGCATCTAAGCGGGAAGCCTTCCTCGAGATGAGTTCTCCCACCCCTTCGTGGGGTGTAAGGCTCCCGGTAGACGACCGGGTTGATAGGCCGGTGATGGAAGCGCTGTGAGGTGTGGAGTCGACCGGTACTAATAGGCCGAGTGGCTTGAACACACAATTCGTTCAATTCAAATCGCTGCGAGTAGTGTTCGCGTCCCTGTGTGGTTCCCAGGAAACAACCTGGACACCCGCTGTTTTGATAACAGCATATGTGTCGAACGTTTGAGTTTGCCCGCCCTGTGTGTGGGGGTGGTGCGTTGGGCGTTCGGTGGTTTTGGCGAAGGGGAAACACCCGGTCCCATTCCGAACCCGGAAGTTAAGCTCTTCAGCGCCGATGGTACTGCATGGGAGACTGTGTGGGAGAGTAGGACACCGCCGGACATTTCTT
>NZ_QVNQ01000022.1 GCF_003432485.1 Actinomadura spongiicola | reverse complement strand
CGGTGGGGCACAAGGACCTCCGGGGCGTGGAGTGGCTGTGTGGTAGCTCCACACCACGCCAGGAGGTCCTCCCTATTTCAAGATCATCCACCCCGTGTCGCCGTCACCAACGTCCATGGGCAGTACACCTAGCGGCTCGCTACGTGACCGTTCCTGGGCGAACGCGACATCGCTTCGCGATCCACCCGGCTCCGCTCGCCTCCGGCGTCGCTGCACCGGGCGGGTCACGCGTTCGGTGCGGGCTAGGGCCGCTGTGTTCAATGCAGGAACGGCGCACTCCCCTCGCCTGGCGCTTGCTGCGTGATCGGGCCTGGGCAGGCGCGGCATCGCTTCGCGATTGGCTGGTTTTGCTTGCCTGCGGCGTTGCTGTGGCGGGCGGGCACGCGTTCGTGGGTGGGGCTGAGGCCACGTCGAAGCAGAGCCCGGCCCGTTGGTCAGCGGCGGTAGGTGCGGAGGAAATCCCCGATGCGGCCGATGGCGTCTTCGAGGTCGTCGGCGTACTGGAGGGTGACGACACGGAAATGGTCGGTGGCGGGCCAATTGAACCCGGTGCCCTGCACGACGAGGAGCTTCTGCTGTTCCAACAGGTCGAGGGCGAAACGCATGTCGTCCTCGATCGGGTACATCTCGGGGTCGAGCCGCGGGAACACGTACAGCGCTCCCCGGGGACGGACGCACGAGACGCCCGGCAGGTCGTTCAGGAGTTTCCAGGCGCGGTCGCGTTGCTCGCCGAGCCGGCCGGTCGGCAGGACGAGGTCGTCGATGCTCTGGTGGCCGCCGAGCGCCGCCTGGATGGCGTGCTGGCCGGGGACGTTCGGGCAGAGCCGCATGTTCGCGAGGATGTCGAGGCCCTCGATGTAGGACTCGGCGTGCTCCTTCGGCCCGGACAGCGCGACCCATCCGGCGCGGAATCCGGCGACGCGGTAGTTCTTCGACAGCCCGCCGAACGTCAGGCACAGCAGGTCGGGGGCCAGGGACGCGATCGGGATGTGCTCGGCGTCGTCGTAGAGGATCCGGTCGTAGATCTCGTCCGCGAAGACGATCAGGTTGTGGCGGCGGGCGAGTTCGACGATGCCGGTCAGCACCTCGCGCGGGTAGACGGCGCCGGTCGGATTGTTCGGGTTGATCAGCACCAGCGCCCGCGTCCGGTCACCGATCTTCGCCTCGATGTCGTCGAGGCCGGGTGCCCAGTCGGCGGACTCGTCGCACAGGTAGTGGACGGGCGTCCCCCCGCAGAGTGACACCGCGGCCGTCCACAGCGGGTAGTCGGGCGCCGGGATCAGCACCTCGTCGCCGTCGTTCAGCAAGGCCTGCAACGTCATGACGATCAGTTCGGAGACGCCGTTGCCGAGGTAGACGTCCTCGACGTCGACGCCGGTGACGCCGTCGTCCTCCAGGCGCTGCACGATGGCGCGGCGGGCGGGCAGGATGCCCTTGGAGTCGCTGTAGCCGTGCGCCTCCGGCAGGTTGCGGATCATGTCGTGGAGGAGCTCGGGCGGGGCCTCGAACCCGAACGGGGCCGGGTTGCCGATGTGCAGTTTGAGGATGTTGTTGCCCTCGGCCTCCAGCTGCTTGGCGCGCTTGAGGACCGGACCGCGGATGTCGTAACAGACGCTGGTGAGCTTGCCCGACTGGTTGACCTGCATGGACAACACCATAGCGGCGCGTCCCGTCCCCGCGCCGGTCCGCGGCGGCGAGGGGACGGGAAACTCCGTCACGGCGCGGAGATCGCGGACAGTATCGCCAGCCGTGCCGCGCGCCGGGCCGGACGGATCGCGGCGAGCGCCCCCGCCACCGCGCCGACCAGCGCGACCACCACGAGGGTGACGACGGGTGGCGCGAACGGGTTGCCGAGCGCGCCGCCGAGGCCCCAGCCGAGGAACAGGCCGAGCCCGATCCCGCCGCCCGTGCCGAACAGGGCGACGATCACCGCTTCCCAGCGGACCATGGACCGTATCTGCGGGCGGGTCGCGCCGACCGCGCGCAGCAGTCCGAGTTCCCGGGTCCGTTCGTGGACGGCCAGCGACAGCGTGTTGGCGATGCCGAGCAGCGCGATGACGATGGCGAGGATCAGCATCCCGTAGACGACGGTGATGAAACCCTGCGCCTCCTCGGTCTGCGCGGTGACGAACTCGTCCTTGGTCTGCACGTCCGGCGCCCCGTACGGTTCGGCGAGCGCGGTGAGAGCCCGTCGCGCGTCGGCGACGGACGCGCCGTCCCTGAGGTCGACGAACGCCCGCGTGTCGAGCGGCTGCCGGTTGTGCGCGTCCCACACCGTCCGCGGGACGAGGTAGTCGCCCGTCATGTCGGTGTTGTCGTAGACGGCGCCGATGGTGAGCCGCTGCGACGTGCCGTCGGCGAACGTCACGGGGACCTGCGAGCCGACACGCCAATTCTTGTCGTCGGCGACGCTCGCGGAGACGGCGAACGTGCCCGCGTCCGCCATCGTCCCCTGGGTGACGTCCAGGTCGAGGACGCGGCCGAGGGCGGACGGGTCGGCGACGCTCACGGTCGACGCGTCGCCGTCCACCCGCAGGCTGCCGGTACCGGCTCCCGCGACCCGTTCGACCTGCGGCAGTTTCGCCGCGTCGCGGGCGAGGCCCGTGCCGAACCCGCCGGTCGCGTTGTTGCCGGCGTTGACGACGAGCGGTCCCTTGAACGATTCGGCGACGCTGTTCTCCAGCGACGCGCCGAGCGACCCGATGAACACCGTCATCAACGTGACGACCCCGACGCCGATCATCAGGGCGGTCGCGGCCCCGGCGGTGCGTTTCGGGCTGCGGGACGCGTTGTCGCGCGCCAGCGTCCCGGACACGCCGCGAGTCCGCGCCGCGGGCCCGCCGATGAGGGCGGCGACGGGACGCGCCGCGACCGGGCCGAGCGCGACCATCGCGACGACGCACAGGACCGCGCCCGCACCCGCCATCGCCGGTTGCTCGGTGACCGCGCCGAACAGGACGGTCCCCGCGGCGACGGTGCCGAGCACGGCGCCGACGACGACGCGGGTGGCGGTCGGCCGGGCCGCCTCGGCGGCGACCTCGCGCAGCGCGGCCAACGGCGCCACCCGGGACGCCTTCACCGCGGGCCCGAGCGCCGCGACCAGCGTCACCAGCAACCCGACCGGCACCGCGATCATGAGCGAGGTGGTGGAGACGGTCAGGCCCTCCATGGCGATCCCGATCCGGAACTCCATGAACAGCCACCGCAGCAGCTGCGCGAACCCGAGCCCACCGCCCAGCCCGGCGAGCGTGGCGGCGGCGCCGATGATCAGCGCCTCGAACCCGACGATCGTCATGACCTGGCGACGGCCGGCGCCGAGGGCGCGCAGCAGCGCCGACTCTCGGGTCCGCTGCGCCATCGTGATCGCGAACGTGTTGTGGATGCTGAACGCGGCGACCAGCAGCGCCACCCCGCCGAACGCGCCGAGGACCGTCCGGAAGATCTGCAGGAACCCGGACTCGATCTTGGACATGCCCTCGTCGACCTGCGCCTCGTTCGTGATGGCCTCCGTCCCGGCGGGCAGGACGGGCTTGATGCGGGCCGCGAGTGCGTCCTGGCTGACGCCGTCCTCCGCTCGAACGGACACGCCGGTGATGCGGTCGGACGCCTTCGCGACGTACTTGCGGGCACCTTCCAGACTGAACGCCGTGAACGACGTCTCACCGAACGCCTTCTCGTCGCCGAACATGCTGATTCCGACGACGGTCACCGGGACCTTCTCCGGCGTGAGCACCGCCGTCCGGTCGCCGACCTTCAGCTTGCCCTCGTCGGCGAACAGCCGGTTGACGACGACCTCGTTCGGCGCGCGGGGCGCACGCCCCTCCGCGAGCCGGTACGGGTTGAGCTTCGGGTCGGTCAGCCAGTTCCCGGCCCGGCGCGGGCCACGTGACTCGACGATCGTGCCGTCCTTGGCGAGCAACTGCCCAGACCCCTCGATGACGGGTTCGGCGTTGGCGACGCCGTCCACCCGACGCACCTGGTCGAGGACGGACGCGTCGATCTGACCACGCGACCCCCACGGCTCGTCACTGACGCTCGTCGAGTTACGGACACTGACGTCCGTCTGTCCGAACGCCTTGGAGTAGTACCCGTCGATACTCCCCGCGAGGGTGTCACCTAGGACGAGCGTTCCCGTCAGGAACGTCACGCCGAGGAAAACCGCCAGCAGGGAGCCGACCATCCGGCGTTTGCGTCCCCAGAGTTCCTTGAAGACGAGCGGCATCATCGGGGGTCCCCCAGCCCGCGCATCCGGTCCAGCACCCGGTCGGGCGTGGGCGCGTCCATGACGTCGACGATCCGCCCGTCGGCGAGGAACACCACCGAGTCGGCGTGGCCCGCCGCGACCGGGTCGTGGGTGACCATCGCGACGGTCTGACCCAGGTCGTCCACGGCGTTGCGGAGCAGGTTCAGCACCTCACCACCGGTGCGGGAGTCGAGGTTGCCGGTGGGCTCGTCCGCGAAGATGATCTGCGGCCGGGTGACGAGCGCACGCGCCAACGCGACCCGCTGCTGCTGCCCGCCCGACATCTCCGACGGCCGGTGCGACAACCGCTCCCCCAGTTTCAGGACGCGCACGACCGTGTTCAGCCACTCCGCGTCGGGACTCGTCCCCGCGAGGGTCATCGGCAGGACGATGTTGTCCCGCGCGGTCAGCGTGGGCAGCAGGTTGAACGCCTGGAACACGAACCCGATCCGCTCACGCCGCAGCTTCGTCAGCCGCCGGTCCGACAGGGCGCCGAGCTCCTGGTCGCCGACGTAGACCTTCCCGGACGTCGCGTCCTCCAGCCCCGCCACGCAGTGCATCAGCGTGGACTTCCCCGCACCGGACGGACCCATGATCGCCGTGAAGCGCCCGGCCGGAAGCACGACGCTGACATCGTCGAGCGCGCGCACCGCCATGTCACCGGACCCGTACACCTTGGTGAGGTTGACCGTGCGCGCGCCCCCTCCCTCGGTGACCGCGCCCGAATTCTCGTTGATCGTTCGCCTTGCCTCTGCTGCGTTTCCCATGCCCCGGATCGTCGCGTCACGCATCACCGCCCGTCGTCGGGTCAGAAGAGGCACCCCGCCTGCTCCCCACGAAGCACCGCCCCACCCCCACGTACGCCAACGGCGGTACACCGCGCCGTCAAAGCCACCGCCCGAACACACGTCCGGCACGGACACCTCGACCTGGCGACCGACAACGCGGGTATCACCATCGGCGGGCTCACCGAGAATTCACCGCGCGAACGCCGCCCCGCGCCTCTGCACGACCGTGACCTCGCGCGCACCCACGGCCGTCTCGCCTGTCCGGGTGTCCGCCTCAGCCCACGCGGCACAACTGCCGTAACCGCATCAGCGACCGAACGAAACGGGCTCACGATCGGCGCACATAGGCTGGTGGACGTGGAACGGATCCTGGTCAGCTCCTGCCTCGTGGGGCGACCCGTCCGCTACGACGGAGCGGCCAAGCCCCTCGACGCCGACCTCCTCGAACGCTGGCGCGCGGAGGGACGCCTCCTCCCGTTCTGCCCGGAGGTGTCCGGAGGACTGAGCGTCCCGCGCCCACCGGCCGAGATCGTCGGCGGGGACGGTCACGCCGTCCTCGACGGAACCGCCCGGATCCTTACGAACACGGGCGTGGACGTGACCGCGGAGTTCCTCCACGGCGCCCGGCAGGCCCTCGACGCGGCCCGCCGTACCGGCGCCCGCGTCGCCCTCCTCAAGGAAGGCAGCCCGTCCTGCGGCAGCCAGAGAATCTACGACGGCACGTTCAGCGGCACACCCGTCCCCGGCGACGGCGTCACCACGGCGCTCCTCGAACGTGCGGGCATCCACGTCTTCAGCGAAAACGAACTGCCCGCCGTGGATTCCCTCCTTCAAACCCTGGAAGAGCACGACCACCCGTCTTAAGCCTGTCCCGTAGCAGCAAAAGGCTCTGATCAGCGATAGAGCAAGCCTCTGACATTCCTATGCCCCGGTCACACCGTCGTGGACAGTCGCGCATGAGGGCAATGCCGCACGGTGCGTAAGGGACACCGCCGCGTTCGCGGCACCAGTCGCACAGGATGGTCGAGACCCTTACGTGGGAGACGCGAGCGCGAACGCCGCGGCGCATCGAGTCAGATCATCTTCGACCGCCGGCCAACTCCGGTAACGCGAAAGACCCGGTCCCAGAGGATCGCTAGATCCTGTTGGAGAAGTGCTGGGTCGAACGTCACGGAACAGATCGTAGGGACAGGCAGAACTCGTTGCCTTCGGGATCAGCCAGGACGACGTTGTCCGGGTGCCGAGCCTGAACGGTCGCGCCGAGAGCGGTCAGGCGTTGAATCTCTGCCTCCTGCTCAAAAGCAAGCAGGTCCAAGTGGACGCGGTTCTTCACGCTCTTGGCCTCTGGCACGAGCTGGAACCACAGACGGGGTCCTCCCTCTGTCGACTCAACGAGCACAGTCGGATCGTCCTCAATACTGGTGATTCCCAGGGACCGCAGCCGGGCCAGTTCCTCGTCGTCATACGGTGCGACGGCATAGCCGTCCAGAGCGGCGGCCCAGAAGCGGGCTGTGGCCGCGGGGTGAGCGCAGTCGAACACGATGTCACGGAGTCGCGCCATCTTCCCATGATCTACGCACCTGATGGTCAATGCCCAGGAACGCCACAGACCAGGCAATGAGGAACATGTCTTTCGGCGAAACGGCGTGCCCGGGTGAGGCTCGGGTTCGACAGCGCCGAGTTCCTGGTCGCCGACGAAGAACTGGCCAGACGTCGCCTCCTCAAGAGCCGCCACGCGGTGCATCAGCGTGGATTTCCCGGCCCCGACGGCCCCGTGATCGCGGCGAACCGGACGTCCGGAAACACCACGTTGACGTCGTTGAGAGCCCGCACCGCCATGTCACCCGTCCCGTACACCTTGGTGAGATGGACGGTGCCAGCTCACCCTTCGCGGGCGCCGCGTCCTTTTCCCATGCCAGGGATCGTCGCGCCCTATGTCATCAGGCGCGGAGATGCGCCCGGTGAAGCCCTTCGCGACGATTGACTACCTCCCCGGCGACGGTCAGCGGCGCGCGGCGGGCGTGGGAGGCGCCTGCCCGGTGT
The DNA here is from genome assembly GCF_003432485.1 of Actinomadura spongiicola. GTDB lineage: Bacteria > Actinomycetota > Actinomycetes > Streptosporangiales > Streptosporangiaceae > Spirillospora > Spirillospora spongiicola. Next base: position 3,719 of record NZ_QVNQ01000022.1, on the reverse strand, counting down.
GGGGCTTCAGCGGCAGCGGACGTCCGGTGAGGAACGCGGTGACCGTCGAGCGGTACAGTTCCGGCTGCTCGGCGTCGATGACGTGCCCGGCGTCCGGGACCTGGACGAGCTTCGCGCCGGGAATCACGTCGCGGTACTCGCGGGCGATCTCCCAGTTCTTGTATTCGCACTGGCCGCGCAGGATCAGGGTCGGCACGTTGATGCGGCGCAGTGCGGGCCGCGGGTCGGGGACCTTCAGCGCGTCCTCGGCCGTCATCTGGTTGGAGTAGAAGCCCGACCGCGACGCGGCCTCGTTCAGCGGGCGGTCCGGATGGCAGGTCGCGGCCGACCCGACCGATGCGAGCAGCTTGTCGAAGAGCGCGTCGACGTCCCGGTCGGGCAGCAGGTCGTGCGCGGCGCGCGGGTTCACGGCCATGAGGAACGACCAGGCGACGAGCTGGGGACGGTTCTCCAGTTCGTCCATGCTCTTGCGCTGGGCGGGGGTGAGCCGGTCCCAGATCTCGCCCTCGCCGGACTCCTCCCACTCCTTCGGCCACAGCGCGCCTGGCGAGGTGAGGACGGTGTGCGACACGCGCCCCGGGTGCGCGGCGAGATAGGCGGCGGCGAGCGTCGCGCCCCACGAGCTGCCCGCCAGGATCAACCGGTTCGCGCCGATCCGCGCCCGGATCGCCTCCAGGTCGGCGACCTGCCGGACGACGGTGTACCCGGTGGGGTCGGTCAGCCGCTGCGATCTGCCGGACCCGAGCTGGTCGTAGGTGTAGACGTCGAAGCCGAGGGCGGAGAGCGCGCGGTCCAGGTCGTCCGGCCCGGCGCCGGGGGTGCCGGGGCCGCCGTGCAGCCGGACGACGGGATCCGGACGCCGCCGCCCCTGCCCCGGCGTGAACGTGTAGGCGATGCGCGACCCGGTCGAGAGCTGCCAGTACCGGGTGTCCTGGGCGGGCAGGGGCGTGGGGTCGATGCCGAGCGGGCGGAACACCAGCAGGGCGCCCGCGACCGTCGTGACCACGGTCATCACCGCGGCGACGGCGATCGCGACGACCCCGCGACGGCGCAGGCGGGCGAGCCATCCGCCGAGGTAGGCGACGCCTCCGGAGACGGCGGCGGCGGCAGCGAGCGCGGCCACCGAGCACCCGGTGAGCGGTACGTCGGCTGCGGCGGCGAGCAGGAACGCGACGATCGCCGCGAACGGGGCGAGCAGCGCGCCCACGCACAGCAGGGCGCCGCCGCCGAACCGGCGCGGAAGCGACGCGGTCATGAAGGTCGGTGTCGATGTCATGCCGCGACGCTAGGAACGGCGACGGGCCGCGGTCGTCCCTCGGGCGGGACGCGGTTCGTCCTCCCGGAGGGGTACGGCTTCTCCTCCCGCCGGGCGATCACGCACGTCAGGGACGTTCCGTACGCTGACCACCATGCCGTCGAGCACCGTCCCGCGCCGACCGTGGTCCGCTGACAGGACCGCCGGACGCCGCTGGTCCTGGGTCGCGCTGGACGTGCTCGTCGCGTACGTGTCGGCGACCATCACCATCGGCGACTCCGATGTCACCGCGTCGCCGTTCCACGGACCGGTCGTCGCGCGGGTCGCCGCCGTGGTGTGGTTCGCCGCGATCGCCGGGCGCCGGTTCGCCCCGGCGACGGCGCTGGGCGCGGCGGCGACGGCGACCGCCGCGATGGCCGTCGCCGGTCATCCGCTCACCAATCTGTCGGCGGCGTCCGCGCTGGCCCTGACGATGGTCGCGCAGACCCGGCCGCGCCCGCGCGCCCTGGCCGTCGCGGCCGTCCCGGTCGCGGTGGCGCTCGCCGGGCTCGCCACCGTGAACACCGAGACCGTCGTGCTCGGCGCGTTTCTGCACGGTGGTGCGCTGCTCGCCGGGGACACGGCCCGGTCCCGCTGGGAGGCGGACACCGCGCTGCGGGCGCACGAGGCCGAACGCGCCGCGGCCGTCCGGCGGCGCGCGCTCGCCGACGAGCGCGACCGGATGTCCCGCGAACTGCACGACGCCGTCGGGCACGCCGTCACCGTCATGGTCACCCACGCCGGAGCGGCCCGGCTGACCCTCGGCGACGAGCGTCCGGACGTGCGCCGATCGCTGGGCTGCATCGAGGAGGTCGGGCGTGCGGCCCTCGGCGACCTCGACCGCGTCCTCGGCCTGCTGGACGGCACGGACACCACGGACCCGCCCGACCTGGCGGCCGAGCTACGCGGCCTGGTCGCCGGTCTTCCGCCCGGACTGCGCACCGAACTGGTCATCGACGGTGGGCTGCCCACAATCCCGGGGCCGGTCACCCGGACGCTGCACCGGATCGTCCAGGAGGCGCTCACCAACGTCGTCCGGCACGCCCGCGCCGGGACCGTCTGGATCGTCGTGGCGCACACCGGTGACGAGATGCGGGTCACGGTTTCCGACGACGGCGCCGCCGCTCCCGGCCCGCCGCGCCCGTCCGGCCGCGGGATCGACGGGATGCGGGAACGCGCCACCCGGCTCGGCGGGACGCTGCGCGCGGGACCCGCCCCGGACGGCGGCTGGCGGGTCGAGGCCACCGTCCCCAGCACCGCGCGGGCCGTCGCATGATCCGGGTCCTGCTCGCCGACGACGAGGAACTGATGCGTGCCGGGCTGCGCGTCATACTGCAAACCCAGCCCGACATCACCGTTGTCGGGGAGGCGTCGGACGGCGCGCAGGCCGTCCAGAGCGCCGTCGCGCTCGCACCCCACGTGGTGCTGATGGACGTGCGAATGCCGATCATGGACGGTGTCGCCGCCACCGCGGAGATCACCGCCCGGCAGCACGCGTCCCGGGTCCTGGTACTGACCACGTTCGAATTGGACGAGTACGTCTTCGCGGCCGTGCGCGCGGGAGCCAGCGGTTTCCTGCTGAAACGCACCCCACCGGAGACGCTGATCGACGCCGTGCGGACCATCGCCTCCGGGGAGGGCCTGCTCGGCCCGTCGGTGACCCGGCGGCTGCTGGTCGAGTTCGCGCGCACCTCGCCCGCGCCACCGGACACCGATACGCGGCGCCGTCTGGACCGCCTCACCGACCGTGAACGCGAGGTCCTGCTGCTGATGGGACGCGGCCTGTCGAACGCCGAGATCTCCGCCCGCCTCTACATCAGTGAGGCGACGACCAAGACGCATGTGAAGCGTGTCCTGGCCAAGCTCGACCTGCGGGACCGGATCCAGGCGGTCGTCTTCGCCTTCGACAACGCTCTCGTCCACCCTCGCGGCGAACCACCCTCGCCTCGCTGAACGAGCCGCATCAGGGCTCGCCGATGTGAGCCGGCCTCCATGTCGATCGCCGGATAACCCAGCTCATCGCGTCCGTGACGGCGCGACGTCCGTGAAGCTGATCGCTGCGGGGCGTGGGTGGGGGCCGGCCGGACCGTAGTAGACGATCCAGGACGTGAAGCAATGCCTCTCGGTCACTGGCGTCGGCGGGATTGAACGTCGCTTCGATCCCTGCTGCTCTTAGGGCGGTGATGTAGCGGGGTGACGGCTCGCGTGGCGGGAGACGAAGGCGATCCGACTTCTGAGCAACAATGCCGCCCCACGGAAATGAGAAAGGCCCCGCCGATAAACGGCGGGGCCTCCCCCAAGAAATGTCCGGCGGTGTCCTACTCTCCCACACAGTCTCCCATGCAGTACCATCGGCGCTGAAGAGCTTAACTTCCGGGTTCGGAATGGGACCGGGTGTTTCCCCTTCGCCAAAACCACCGAACGC
>NZ_QVNQ01000021.1 GCF_003432485.1 Actinomadura spongiicola | reverse complement strand
CCCTGCGGCCTCCTCGGAGCGGGCGGCACCACCCGCTGGAACAGCTCCCACAACTCCTCCGGCACCAGCCGCTCGACCATCTCCACGGCCGCAGACTACCGGCGCCAACCCAAATGAGATGACGTCTAAGCCAAACCAAGATCGCGAATCTCGGCCGCCGCAGGGCGCCGGTGCTGGACCCGCTCCCTCAGCTCATCGAGCCCGATCAGCGCGCGAACAACCTGTGCCTGGGAGCTGTGGTGGGTGGCGATGGGACGCGGGCTCTTGCCCTTCAGCAGGCAGCGAACCACAAGGCTGTTCCTCCGATGCCGTGTGACCCGAATGACCCGTCCGCCGCTCAGCCAGTTCAGGAGGGGCCGATGCCGCCTCCGCCAACGTCACGGCCTGGGCAGGTGATTTACGTCCACGGCCGGGCCTCTCTTCGCGGGACATGTCGCTAATAGGGCACGGATTCAACTGAACCCTCACCATCCTGACGTTCGGGATGCGGATCCTGGTGCACAGGCGGGTAGCTGACGGTGCGGTCCTGGCAGGCGTGGACGAATCGGCGGGCACCGGAAGAAGCGCCACAAAGTGTACGACCGATCAGGTCACCGGCGAGTGTCGCCGGACACCCGATTACGACGTGTGGTTTACAAGAAGCCCGGATCCGGCCGAAACCTCCAGGACTGCCCGCGTCTGACGCGGTTGCCGATAAATGTTGTAGTCCATCAAAACGGGAGGTAGCGGGATGAAGAGGGTCCTTGCGGCGGGGGTCGCGGCGGTCGTGGCCGTCGGGGTACTGGCGGCGCCGGCCGAGGCGGCGAGCGCGGTGCAGATCTACCGCGCTTACTACAACAGCCCTGGCAGCGACAACAGGACTAACAAGTCGCTGAACGGCGAGTGGGTGCAGTTGCTCAACACGTCCAAGAAGGCCGTGCAACTAAAGGGTTACAAGCTGCGGGACAAGACCGGCTACACCTACACCTTCGGCAGCTTCACGCTCGCGGGCAAGAAATATGTGACTGTGCACACCGGTAAGGGGTCGAACACCTCGACGCACAGGTACTGGGGCCGGGGCGCATACGTGTGGAACAACACGGGCGACACCGCGTACCTGCGGTACCCGAACGGGTCGGCGGCGGACTCGTGCTCGTGGGGTAGCAAGGGCTCGTCCAAGTACTGCTGAGCCTTGACGTCCAAAGCGCCCTCCGAGCCCACGGTCGGAGGGCGCTTCGCCTTTACAGGGCCTCACGTAGGGACGAAGCGCGACGATCAGCCAGCGTTCGTGGATCTGGATTCCACCCCTGGTGGGCCTCTTCGAAGCCACGGCTGGCCCGCATGGCGGACGTCTCACCCGGCTCTCGCTCGGCGTAGTGCCGACCATTTCTTGTTCGCTGATTTGTACCTGCTCGCGCACCATTCCTGCGGCGGCAACTCCGATGTCTGCAAAATGGCAATCGTCGCTAAGTCGGTTGGGTATGCGACATCGCAGCCGCCGCACGGGCGTCCACCCGATCACGCACACCAACGTGTCATATATCAACGCGTTCAGTGGCAAGTCGGTGGTCGAGGGACGCGACGAGCCGGACGTGTCCTGCGGATGCACGAAACCGGAAGGCTCTTTCACTGGCAAACCAATTCTCGGTCACCGTTTCTCAATAAGAGTTGATCTTGTTAGGTCCCGGGTAGGTCGTCTGCACCAGTTCTCGGGGGTGGAGACCGTGGTGAGGAAGTATGCGGCCGAACTCGTAGGGACGCTGCTCCTCGTCTATTTCGCGGTGGGCGTGGCGACCCTGTCGTTCGGATTCGGCCTCGCCGGCAGAAGCGTCGCGGCGGGCGTGGTCGCGACGGCGCTGGCGTTCGGGCTCGTCCTCCTCGTCCTGGTCTACGCGATCGGTCCGATCTCCGGTTGCCACGTCAATCCGGCCGTCACGCTCGGCGTGCTGCTCGCCCGCCGGATGAACCCGGTCGAGGCGGTCGGCTACTGGGCCGCCCAGTTCGCCGGCGGGATCCTCGGCGCGCTCCTGCTGTGGGCGACGTTCACCGGCTCGCCGGTCTACCGGCGGTCCGTGACCGGGCTCGGCGCGGACGGGTGGGGCGCGGCCAGCCTCATCCGGATCGACGTGGGCGGTGCGTTTCTCGCCGAGGTCGTGCTGACCGCGTTGTTCGTGTTCGCCGTCCTCGCGATGACGAGCGAGGCCGCCATCCCTTCCGTCAGCGGCGTCGCGATCGGCCTGGCGTTGACCACCGTGCATCTCATCGGCATCCCGATCACGGGCACCTCCGTCAACCCCGCCCGCAGCCTCGGCCCCGCCCTCGTCGTCGGCGGGACCGCCCTGGAACAGGTATGGCTGTTCATCGTCGCCCCTCTCGCCGGCGCCGTGGTCGCCGCCGCCGCACACGCCTTCCTCCAGCCCCCGCTCAAGGAGACCCCGCTACCGCCCCCGGACGACGCCGCCCCAGAATCAAGCGCTGCCAGATAACCAAGCCGCGCGGCACCCAGCACCCCTCCCGTGAGGCTCTGTCATCTGTGGGAGCCGGGCTCCACATCTCCATGGACGTAGCCCTGCTCAAGTGGCGTGGTCGGCGGCGAACGCCTCGACGATCACCTAGCCCTCACAGGTGGCGGCGTTGATGACGTGGCGGAACCCACGCGGCAAACGATCTTGAGTGGCCGGCACACCGATCAACCAGCCCACCCATAACAAACCCTCGCCAGCCAACCCCCACGACCTGCGAATTCAGGATGAACTTCGCTATTGCGTCGCCGAGTGAGCAGGCGGGAGAGAAGCTCACCAACGCGTTACCGGCTGCCCGCCCACCACCCACCGTGGTGAGAATCTCTTCAACCTCGACCACAAGACCGCTGATCAGTTCGTTTCGTGGGAACTGTTCTGCTCAAACCCCTGCTGCTCAGGCCTCGTGTCGTGCGCCGTGGTTGGCTTGAGTAACCTCTGCACGTATCCGCCGTGCGGCAAGGAACGATCCCCGGCCGTCCGCGACGCGGAGGGTGTCCTCGTGGTGGGCCGGAGATGAGGAGTCGACGTGGATGAGCTGACTCGTGGGGACGAGGCCCATGACGGCAGTCCGGATCGGGGCGGCGAGGCCGATGAGGCCGGGCTGCGCCGGCTGCTGGCGGGGCTGACCGCGGTTCGCGATGGCGACTTCGGCACCCGGCTGCCGGACGATGCCGAGGGGCTGCTGGGCGAGATCGCCGGTGTGTTCAACGGGATGGTGGACCAGTTGTCGCTGTTCACCTCGGAGGTGACCCGGGTGGCGCGCGAGGTCGGTACCGAGGGCCGGCTCGGCGGGCAGGCGAAGGTGCCCGGTGTCTACGGGACCTGGGGCGACCTCACCGACTCGGTGAACGCGATGGCGGGGAACCTGACCACTCAGGTCCGCGACATCGCGCAGGTGGCGACGGCGGTGGCGCGTGGTGATCTGTCGCAGAAGATCACCGTGGATGCGCGCGGGGAGATCCTGGAGTTGAAGAACACCGTCAACACGATGGTCGACCAGCTGTCGTCCTTCGCCGACGAGGTGACCCGCGTCGCCCGGGAGGTCGGCAGTGAGGGGCGGCTGGGTGGGCAGGCCGACGTCAAGGGTGTGTCGGGGACCTGGCGGGACCTGACAGACTCGGTGAACTTCATGGCGGGGAACCTGACCGGCCAGGTGCGGTCGATCGCGCAGGTGGCGACGGCGGTGGCGCGTGGTGATCTGTCGCAGAAGATCACCGTGGATGCGCGCGGGGAGATCCTGGAGTTGAAGACGACCATCAACACGATGGTCGACCAGCTGTCGTCCTTCGCCGACGAGGTGACCCGCGTCGCTCGCGAGGTGGGCACCGAGGGCAATCTCGGCGGGCAGGCGACCGTCCGCGGTGTCAGCGGGACGTGGAAGGACCTGACCGACAACGTCAACGTGATGGCGTTCAACCTGACCGGCCAGGTGCGGTCGATCGCGCAGGTGGCGACGGCGGTGGCGCGCGGTGACCTGTCGCAGAAGATCACGGTGGAGGCCAAAGGTGAGGTCGCCGCGCTGGCGCAGGCGATCAACGCGATGGTCGGCACGCTGTCGGCGTTCGCCGATGAGGTGACCCGGGTGGCGCGGGAGGTGGGTACCGAGGGCCAACTCGGCGGGCAGGCGCACGTCCCGGGCGTCGCCGGGACTTGGAAGGACTTGACCGACAACGTCAATTCCATGGCCAACAACCTGACCAACCAGGTCCGCAACATCGCGCAGGTGACGACCGCGGTCGCCCAGGGCGATCTGACCAAGAAGATCGACGTCGACGCCCGCGGGGAGATTCTGGCGTTGAAGACGACCATCAACACGATGGTCGACCAGCTGTCGGCGTTCGCCGCCGAGGTCACCCGCGTCGCCCGCGAGGTCGGCAGCGAGGGGCGGCTGGGCGGGCAGGCCGAGGTCGAGGGTGTTTCGGGGACGTGGAAGCGCCTCACTGAGAACGTCAATGAGCTGGCCGGGAACCTGACCCGGCAGGTGCGCGCCATCGCGGAGGTGACCAGCGCGGTCACCTCCGGGGACCTCACCCGGTCCATCACCGTGGACGCCTCCGGAGAGGTGGCCGAGCTCAAGGACAACATCAACCTGATGGTGGAGTCGCTGCGCGAGACGACCCGCGCCAACCAGGAGCAGGACTGGCTGAAGACGAATCTGGCCCGCATCTCCGGGCTGATGCAGGGGCACCGCGACCTGTCGGCCGTCGCCGAACTGATCATGGACGAGCTGACTCCGTTGGTGTCGGCGCAGTACAGCGCGTTCTACCTGGCCGCCGAGGACGCCGACGGGCTGGAGCTGCTGCTGATCGGCTCCTATGCGTACCCCGAGGACGGTGACCCGGCCGGCCCGTCCCGGCCCACCCGGTTCCGCGCCGGTCGCTCGCTGGTGGGGCAGGCCGCGCGCAGCCGGCAGACGATCCTGGTGGAGGACGTCCCGCCTGGCTACCTGGCCATTTCCTCCGGGCTGGGCGCCGGTGCCCCGGCCAGCGTGATCGTGCTGCCGATCGTGGTCGAGGACCAGGTGCTCGGCGTGATCGAGCTGGCGTCGTTGCGGCCGTTCGGGCCGGTGCAGCGCGACTTGCTGGAGCAGCTTCGGGAGAACATCGGCGTCAACGTCAACACCATCATCGCCAATGCTCGCACCGACGAACTGCTGGCCGAGTCGCAGCGCCTCGCCGGCGAGCTGCGCGTCCGGTCGGAGGAACTACAGGCCCGGCAGGAGGAGCTGCAGCGCTCCAACGCCGAACTGGAGGACAAGGCCGCGCTGCTGGCCGCGCAGAACCGCGACATCGAGACCAAGAACCTGGAGATCGAGCAGGCCAGGCAGGAACTGGAGGAACGGGCGCGGCAGTTGTCGCTGGCCTCCAAGTACAAGAGCGAGTTCCTGGCCAACATGAGCCATGAGCTGCGCACGCCGCTGAACTCGCTGCTCATCTTGGCGCAGTTGCTCGCGCAGAACCCGACCCGCAACCTGACCGCCAAGCAGGTCGAGTACGCCGGCATCATTCATTCGGCCGGCTCGGATCTGCTGCAGCTCATCAACGACATCCTCGACCTGTCCAAGGTCGAGGCCGGCAAGATGGACATCGCTCCCGAACAGGTCCCGATGCGGCACCTACTGGAGTACGTCGAGGCCACGTTCCGGCCGCTCACCGGTCAGAAAAACCTGGACTTCCGGATCAGCCCGGCCCCCGGCGCACCCACCCAGGTGCTCACCGACGGCTCGCGGCTGCGGCAGGTGCTGCGCAACCTTCTGTCGAATGCGGTGAAGTTCACCGACGGCGGAAGCGTCGAGCTGCGCATCGAGCCCGCCGACCCGGCCGAGCTGCCCACCCAGATGCGCGCGCACGGCCCGGCCGTGGCGTTCCGGGTGACCGACACCGGCATCGGCATCGCCGAGCACCAGCTCGAATCGATCTTCGGCGCGTTCCAACAGGCCGACGGCACGACCAGCCGCAAGTACGGCGGCACCGGCCTCGGCCTGTCGATCAGCCGAGAGATCGCCTACCTGCTCGGCGGTGTCATCGTCGCCGACAGCGCGCTCGGCCGCGGCAGCACCTTCACTCTCTACCTGCCCGTCGCGCGGCCGGACTTCCAGTCCGACACGCGCGCCGTCGGGCCCGTCGCGCGGCCCGCGCTGGAGCCCGGCGCGCTGGACCCGGACGCGACCGGGCCCACCGCCCCATCCGCCGTGCCCCAGCCTCGCCCGCGGCGCCTGTTGGTGATCGAGGAGCGGCAGGGCGGGCTGCTGTCGCTGGTGGCCGAGAGCGCCGTCGCTGACAACGCCTCGGCAGGTGGGCCGGTGGGCGAGCCGGACGGACATGTCCAGATCGTCACCGTCACCGGGGCGCAGGAAGCCGCTGCCGCCCTCGCCGCCGAGCCGTGCCACTGCGTGGTGCTCCAACTCGACATGCCAGACGGGGCCGCGCTGCGGTTCCTGGAGGCGATGGACGGCGACCCGGCCCTGCGCGGATGCCCGGTCTTGGCCCACAACAACCGGGCGCTCGGCGCCGAGCACGAGCGCCAGTTGCAGGCGCACGCCGACAACCGGCCGCTGGAACTGCTGCGGAGCCTGGACGAGCTGCGCGAGCGGATCGCGCTGCACCTGGCCGCCGAGCAGCCCGGCGATGTCCTGCCGCTCGCCAGGCCAGGGCTCGGCGAGGTGCCGGCCGCGTCCACTGCCGACGCGTCCCTGGCGGGACGACTCGCGCTCATCGTGGACGACGACTCGCGCAACGTGTTCGCCCTCACCAGCATCCTCGAACTGCACGGCATCCGCGTCGTACACGCGGAAAACGGCCGCAAGGGAATCGAGGCGCTCGCCGAGCATCCGGGCACCGACCTGATCTTGATGGACGTGATGATGCCGGAGATGGACGGGTACGCGGCGACCGCGGCCATCCGGGCGATGCCCGAGCACGCCGCGCTGCCCATCATCATGGTGACCGCCAAAGCCATGCCAGGTGACCAGGACAAGAGCCTGGCCGCGGGCGCCAACGACTACATCACCAAACCGCTGGACGCCGACGATCTCATCGCCTGCATCCGCCGATGCCTCGACGAGGCCCCGCGGCCCGCCGCGGCCGGCAGCGAAAAAGCACACGAGTGACCATGCAGCCGGGAAGCGGGCATGTGGACAGCACCGACAGCGACGGCTTGGGCAACCTGGGCCCCACCGTCGGGCGACTGGCCGCCACGGTCGAACGGCTGCGCCAGCAGATCCGCGAGGCCCAGGAGGCCGCCGACGGCCGTGGCGTGCTGGAACTGGCCAGAGGCGTCCTGGTGGAACGGCTGCACTGCAGTCCCGCGGAGGCCGCCCGGCACCTGGACTCACTGGCCGCCCGAGCCGGCCAGACTCCGCTGGAGCTGGCAACCGAGATCATCAACCAGGCGGCCCGGGACCGCGTCACCGAGGCCACCCAGGCATTTCTCTCCCATGCCGTGCGCGACGTCGCCGCGCCGCCCGGTGGAGCAGGCGGCGGCCTGGCCGTCGCGGCGCGGCTGCGCACCACCGAGAGCGCCGCCATGGCGGCGGCGGACGCCCAGGCGGCGGCCGAAGCGTTGCTCGCCCACGCACTCCAACCGCTCAGTGCCGTCGCGGTCGCCGTGTGGTCCGCGGGTGCGGACGCCTCTCTCACTCTGGCCGGAGCCGCCGGCTTCGGCCCCGAGGAAACGACCCGCTGGCGGTATGTGCCGCCCGGTATCGCCACCCCGGCGCGCACAGCGCTGCTGGAGCGCCGCCTGGTCTGGTACCCCTCCCTGAAGCAGGAGGGCCTGCCGTCGATCGGACATCGCGCGTCCGCCGCCGACGGTCGGGTCGCCATCCCCGCCGGAACCGGCGGCCGCATCATCGGAGTGCTGGAGGTCTGCTGGCCCGGCCCGCCGCCGGAGCAGTCAGCGCGGCTTGAGCGGCAATTGGAGTCACTCGCCGAAGTGTGCGCTCACACCCTGGAGACACGGCCCCTGGGCAACACCGACCCGCGAACCGGGAACCGCGAGCTGACTGAGCTCATCGAGCTCGCCGACGGCCTGCACGACTCGGTGATGGTGCTGCTGCCGCACCACGACGCGCAAGGCGTGCTGGCGGACTTCCGCATCCACCACCTGAACAGCCACTTCGTGGACCTGGCCGGCCGGCCCGCCGGCATGATCTCCGGAACACTGCTGCTGGAGTCCTATCCACTGGCCGCCGCCCAGGACGGACTGCTGGAGAAGATCGAGCGAGTGCACGCCACCGGCGAACCCTTCCACGCCGAGCGAGTCACGCTCACCTCACTGGTCGAGCACGTCCCGCTCACCGCAGTCGCCGACCTCAGCATCACCCGGCACGGCGATGCGGTGCTGCTGGTCTGCAGGATCGAAGACGAAACCGCCCGGCTGGCCAGCCTGCTGCAACACGCGCAGCGGCTCGGCCGCATCGGCGGCTTCGAGGAGAACATCGTCACCGGGGAGATCACCTGGAACAGCCAGCTTTTCGAGCTTTACGGGCTACCCGCCATCACCTCCCCGCCGCCGCTGACCGCCCTGCCCGCGCACGCGCATCCCGACGACGAGCCAGCGATCGGACGGTTCCTCCGCACGGTTCTGCACCACCACCAGCCGAGCGCCGCGGCGTTCCGGCTGCGACGCTCAGACGAGGTCGTCCGGCACTTGCGCATCGTCGCCGAACCCGTACTGGACGACGCCGGCCACCTCCTCGCGGTTCGCGGCGCCTACCAGGACGTGTCCGCGCAACACTGGACGGAGGTGGCACTGGCGGCCACCCGCGACCAACTCGCCCACACCGAGCAGCAGTCCGCCGAACGCAACCGGCTCGCCCTGCAACTCCAGCGCGCCATCATGCCCTCCGCACGCGGCCCGATCGACGCGGGCGGACTGCAGATGGCGGTCCGATACCGCCCCGCCGAACACGAACACCTGGTCGGCGGCGACTGGTACGAGGCGACTGTGCTGCCGTCCGGACAGATCCTTCTGGGAGTGGGGGACGTCGCCGGACACGGCATCGACGCGGCCACCGGCATGGTCGTCCTGCGCAACGCCCTGCGCGGCCTGGCCACCACCGGCGCCGGCCCCGCCCAACTGCTGGGCTGGCTGAACCTGGTCGCCAACCACCTCACCGAGCACGTCACCGCAACCGCGCTGTGCGCCCTGTACGACCCGGCCACCCGGACACTGCGCTGGGCCCGCGCCGGCCATCTGGCCCCGGTGATGATCCGCCACGGCGAAGCGTTCACGTTGCCGATGCCCCAAGGGATGATGCTCGGCGCACTCGACGAAGGCGAATACGAGGAGGAAGCCATCACACTGGCCGAAGGCGACGTCCTGCTGATGTACACCGACGGCCTGGTCGAACGTCGTGACGGATCCCTCCAGGACTCGCTGGCCCATCTACTCACCACCGCGCGCAGGCCCGCCGCCGACCTGGAAACCCGCTTGGACAACCTGCTCACCTACAGCAACGCCGACACCGACGACGACACCTGCATCGTCGGCATCCACCTACCCGCACCCGACCGCCAACGCCAGGCACAGACTGGGGGAGGCATACACCACTGAAGTCCGGCGTCCCGGATCTTCAAGTGCCCTTCGGCCCGCCGAGATATGCCCGGCCTGGTGCCGTCCGCGTCTAGCGGCAACGTTTGTCGATGAGTCTGGGCAACACCCCTGATCGTGGGGTTGCCGTGTTGATGAGTTTCAGCAACACCCGTGGCTTGCCGAGACCACGCCGCCGGCTGACTTCTCACCACAGCTCACCCACGGGCGGGACCGCACCGCGGCCCGCCCTTCAATCGGTGAGTCGATACCTCCACCAGCAGACGCTCTCGCACAAGGCGGTAGCCGACCGCCCGGTTCACGGCGAGCATCGGCGCATCCTGCTGGTTGACCGTCACCGTGACCGACTCGACCGTCGGGAACAGCTCATGCAGGCGCAAAGTCTGACGGGCCTTCATCCAGCGAGCCAGCCCGCCGCCTCGGTGCTCGGGCAGCACCGCGGTGTCGTGCTGCTCAGCCACCCAGCGTCCCACGACGCCACCGTGGTGACCGTGGCACCGACGACCTCGCCCGATGGTGAATGAACCACCGCCCGGCGCGTCCAGCACATGGCCCATCACCCGCCCGAACGAGGTCACCCATTGCGCGGGCGCCGCCCCCTGCCAGCACACCAGCCGGTGATCCGGGCGCGCAGCCATCGCCAGCTCATCGCAGCGCCGTAGCGTGTCCTGATCGAGCCGCTGCTCATGCAACTCCAATCGCAACACCACCCGCCGACAAACGGCTCCCCGAGCGATCCCGTCAGCACGGTCGCCTGAATCCGCTCCAAACCCGCATCCGCCGCGACCCGAGCACAACATCATCGCCCCCGCAGACCCCCAACCGTCGCTCAAACCAACCCATCAAGGTCGCTGCTTCTCACGGCCGCAACCACCCGGCCAGAGCGGTCGCATTGCGCCGTAGCCGGCGCACCAGTCGGCGATCACCTCGGCCATGAAGCATGTCGGCAGTGCCTAACGTGCCGGGCGTGCTCCTCGTTCAGGTTGATGAGGAGACACCGCAGGCTGCCCCGGCCGTCACCCGGGTGTGCCGAGTCATGATTCCTGGCACTGACGGTGAGCTACGACGTGGCCGATTCGGGGTCGGGCATCGAGGCTGGTCGCGACCGGGTGGTAGCGCAGGTTCACCACCGCTGAAGAATCGTCGCCATTGAGCAGCGCAACGCGGACGGGGGCGCCCCTTCCTGCTCCGCGCGACCCTCGGCCGGCTGGTCGGGCTTGGCCACCATGGTGTCCACTGGCGATCTCTACCACGAATAACACGTATATCCGTTGGAGGAAGACGGTATTGACGGTGAAGAAAACGCAGGCCAGAACACCGGATGCCTGGGCGCGCAGAAACGTGCTCCAGGACGCGTCGGCCCGCCGCGGGGCCGGATCGACACCGGCGCGGCGCAGGATCCGCCACACGGTGGCCGCCGACACCTGGTAACCGAGCCCGATCACCTCCCCGTGGATGCGCCGGTGGCCCCAACCCGGGTTCTCGCCCGCCAGTTGCAGCACCAACTGGCGGATTTTCCGCTGGACCGGGCGCCTTACGCGGATAGGTCCACTTTCTAGCGACCAGTCCCGGTGCCACCGCAGCAAGGTCGCGGGCGTCACCATGAACACGTTCCAGCGCGACCGGGGCAGCCGCGACAACGCGGCCAGCAGGACCCGATCGGCCGGTTGGAGAGCAGGACGGTTCACCTGCCGTCGCAACACTGCAGGCTGGTGACGTAAACACCAGGATCTCGATGTCCTTGGCCGTATCCCCACGGAGCCGAAGCCGCATCACGCCCAGCGAGTTGCGCGTCAGGTCGTACAACAGTGACCACACCATGGCCACCCAGCCTGCCCGACCACAGCATGAGCCCGCCGGGAAACCTGCAGGTCAGGCCCCGAACCGGGATAACGAAGCCCCACAGGTTCCGCCGCCCCCTGGACCTGTGCCTGCCGAAAATCACGTCCGGGCAGGTGAGACGTGCAAGGGTGGGCTCCGGCATGGGGGGCTTGATCAGTTGTAAGGACAGGCCGTGGCGAGGCGGTTGCCGAGGGATGATGGGCGGCTGTGCTGTTGCGACTGGCCTACGTGACCGTGACCAACGCGTTCGCAGTGCTGCGTCTGCTTCCGATGACCGAACGGGAGAAGGACGCCGAAATCTTGGTGCTGCGGCATCAGATCGTCGTGCTGGAGCGCCAGCTTGCCGGAAAGCGGGTGCGGTTCACTGCGGCGGACCGGGCGCTGCTCGCGGCGCTGCTGCACCGGTTGCCTTCCGGCGCGCTGCGGCGGATGCGGCTGCTGGTGCGGCCGGACACAGTGCTGCGCTGGCACCGGGATCTGATCGCGGGCCGGCAAGCCGCCCGATCCAAACCCAAGCGGCCGGGCCGCCCACCCACCGTCCGGTCCATCCGGCTGCTGGTACTTCGCCTGGTGAGGGAGAACCCGGGCTGGGGCTACCGGCGGGTGCACGGCGAGTTGCTGGTGCTCGGCATCAAGGTCGCAGCCTCTACCGTTTGGGAGATTCTCAACGACGCCGGCGTCGATCCGGCGCCCGAGCGTGCCTCTACCACCTGGACCGGATTCCTGCGCTCCCAAGCCGAAGCGCTGCTGGCGTGTGACTTCCTGGAGACCGTAACCCTCACCGGCGCCCGCATGTACGTGTTTGCGGTCATCGAGCACCACACCCGCCGCATCCGGGTTCTGGGCGCCACCGCCCACCCGAACGCAACTTGGGTGACCCAGGCGGTCCGGAACCTGGTCATGGACCTAGAAGACGCCGGCTGCCGGGCACGTTCCTGATCCGCGACCGGGACGGCAAGTTCCCTGAGCTGTTCGACGCTGTTCTGGCCGATGTCGGTATCCAGGCGGTGCTGACTGGGGTGCGGATGCCGAGGATGAACGCGGTGATGGAGCGGTGGGTGCAGACCTGCCGCCGTGAGCTCCTCGACCGCACGTTGATCTGGAACCAGCGGCACCTGCTCCACGCACTCGGCGAGTTCGAGATCTTCTACAACGAGCATCGGCCTCATCAGGGCATCGCCAACGCCCGCCCGTTGAAGCCGCTGCCTCCACCGATCACCGAACCAGACCAGATCGCCCACCTGAACATCCGAAGAAGGCAACGTCTGGGCGGGATCCTCAACGAGTATGAACATGCCGCTTGACCTGCACGGACGAGGTTTTCGGCAGGGGCAGGGCTGCGCGTTCATACCCCTTATCAGCGGTCTGCCAATGCCTCCGGACCGGGTGGCATCACCTTTTCGATCATGGATCGACTGGGGGGCAAGAGCCATGCCAGATCCAGAGGCCGGGGACCCGTCTCCGGGCCACGAAGAAAGTAACGGGGGCACGCTGACCGGCCCCAACCCGGTCGACCGGGGCAAGAAGGGCAGCAAACTTCACGTGTTGTCCGACGCGGCAGGGCTGCCGCTGGTGGTCGCGGTCTCGGCCGCCAACGTCCACGACAGCCGGGCGCTCAAACCGTTGCTGATGGCGTTACCGGCGATCCGATCACGGCGCGGACCGCGGCGTCGGCGGCCGGTCAAGGTCCGCGCCGACAAGGCCTACCACTCCGCCGAGCATCTGGCCTGGCTGCGCGGACGCGGGATCGTACCGCGCATCGCCAGGGCCGGCGTCGAGTCCAGCGAGCGGCTGGGCCGCCACCGCTGGAAGATCGAACGCACGCTGGCCTGGCTGTTCGGCTACCGGCGGCTGACCATCCGCTACGAACGCCACGGCCATCTGTTCAACGCCTTCCTCGTTCTCGCCGCAACCATCACCTGCTACAAGAAGCTCGCCAAACTCCCCACGTGAGACACGCTCTAAGTCTCCTATGCCTCCACAGTGAAGGCTGGTTCGTATCCGTTCTCGATCTTGATGTCCTCGTACACGACGGTCTGACATAGCCGGTTCCAGCGGTTGCCCAGGAGAACAGCAAGTCCCATGGGGCAGGCGAGGAAGAGGTGCATTCGCCGAACGCGGCGAGTGGAGCGGCGGAGGTGGTCGCGGATGCCAACGGCCAGGGCATTTGCGGCGGTGCTGTCGGGGACGGAACCGTCGTTCGCTGTGCCGCTTGACGGGGTGAGGACGATGAGTTTGCTGACGGGGATGTTCTGCTCGCGCAGGTATTCCAGGACGTCCTCAGTGGGGTCCGTCGCTACGGCGATGGCGATGGCGACCTCGTCGCCTTGGCCGATCTCGTACTCGCCGACTCCCGGGGCCAAGGCGGTGTCGAATGGGTCGGAGGTGGACCAGAGTTGGCTACCGGTCCTTCCGCGCTGAACCGCCGCGAGGTCGGTGCCGGTGACCATGCGGAAGGTGGTCCCGACTAGGAAGGCCGGCGCGAGACGGATGCTGCCCGTGACGGAGACGGCGGTAGTCCCGGCGGGCAGGGATCCCGGCGCGGCCTCAATGTCTGTCTGTAGCTGCGCCCAGGTATTCGGCGGCAGGGGACGACGCTTGGCGTAGTCGGAGTCGCCGTCGAAGCGGTCGACCCAGTCGATGGCGTGGTCGGCGTCCGACGCCAGCGGGTCCGGCTTGAGGGTGGCGATCGACAGGACGGCCCGGGCGGGGCCAGCCTTCAGGTCCAGCTCGGTGACGGCGGTCTCGACCATTGTTGACGTGAGTTCACGTCGGCCTTCGCGAACCACTTTGGCGACCCAGGCGGTTCCTTCCTCAAGCGCCCGCTGGTCGTGGCGAAGCCCGGTGACGGCCATCAGGAGTCGGAGGTTCTCCTGGTACCAGACCATGTCCAGAGGCAGGTCAAAGCGCAGCATCGACAGGAGATCGATGAGCTCGGCCTCGGTCAGCCCTGCTTCCTGTGCCCACCGGGCGCGGGCCTTGCCTCGATCGGACCTTGCTCCACCCATGGTCGCCTTGGGTATGAGAAGGCCGGTGCGGGCGTCGCGGCCCGCCATTAAGACGTCATCTCATTTGGCGAGTCGGCGGTGACAGATGAGGGTGGCGGCGATGCCGACGAAGGCCAGGAAGTGCTCGGGCTTGCGTTCGTAGCGGCGATGCAGGCGGCGGCAGCCGCTCAGCCACGA
>NZ_QVNQ01000020.1 GCF_003432485.1 Actinomadura spongiicola | reverse complement strand
AAGCAGCACCGTGCGGTCGCGACCCGGTATGACAAGCTCGCCGTCCGCTACCAGGCCACCATCGAGATCGCCGTGATCGACATCTGGCTCCGAGCCATCACCAAGATCACTTACTAAACAGGCCCTAGAGGCAATCGGCGACACCAACGCCAAACAACGATCGGTCATCCTCGGCGACCTGGCCGCCGTCGAGATCGCCCAAAGCGACCCCGAGTCCGCATGCTCCTACGCCGAACAGGCCCTAGACCAACTCGCCGTCACTTGGTACGCCACCGGCATGGACCGCGTGCACGACGTCCGCCGCGCCCTCCAGCCCTGGGCCGACACCGAATGCGTCCGCCGCCTGGACGACCGCCTCTACGGATGGCAGACGACCCTCAGCGCGCTTCAGCGTTAAACGCAGCAATACGGCCCGGAAGCTCGGCCAGCGAATCAATCCGCATCGTCGGAACGCGGTCGGCATCCGGGTCGTCCTGCTGAATGATCCCCCACGGCCCCCGCCGGATCAGCGCCGTCCGCAACCCCGCCGCAGCCGCGGGCATGATGTCGTTGTCCAACCGGTCACCCACATACAGCACCTCCCCGGCCTCACACGGCGCCGCCTCCACCACACACCGGAAGAACCCCGGATCAGGCTTGGCCACCCCCCAGTCATCCGACGTCGCAACCATGTCACAAGGCAGCCCCAACGACCGCAGGATGCCACCGGCCCGCACCGTCTGATTCCCCGCGATCCCCACCCACAGCCCATCACCCCCCAGCTTGGCCAACGTCGGCCGCGCGTCCGGGTACAACTCTTCCTCTCCGAACGTCTCAGGCCGCCCCACCGCAGCCCGCTCCTCACGCTGCTGCGTCAGATCAAACCCCGGCGCGAACACCTGGAACGTCTCCCGGTAGTCCAACCCCCGAGCGATCACCGCCCCGAACATCGCCGAGAACGTATGCCGAGGCACCCCCAACCAGTCAGCCCACGTCCCATACTCCCGAGACTCATCAACCAGACACTCGCCCACATCGAACACCACAGCCTGAATCATGACGCTAGGTTAGCCGTTCGCGTGGCGCAACCAACCAAGCAGTAGAGGAAAATGGGGGTGCGGTGCGGCGAGGGCAGTGGCTAAAATATGCAAGAGTCGCGGCTCTTTCACTCTAAAAGAGTCTCAAACAAGGATAGACAGTGAAACCTGAAGATAATTTGCAAGAGAAACTTGAACACATCAAAGCTGCACTTGTCGAAAATGAAAATCTCAACATTCCGCAAGACTATGTAGCACAAATATCAATGAACACTCCATACGTGAGAGGAACCGTTGTTCCTGCGCTCGGGAGGCGGTGGGAAGTACATCCAAGCGGCCTATTGATACCGCAGGGTTCGGCCAGAAGCATCGCGCCCATAGATTTGGTTATAACGTATCTCACGGCAGAAGAGGTGCTAGGAGTAAAACCAGAATTCGAGTATGTGCTCGACCAATTGTCTCGTTGCACAGTACGTCAGGTGATTGCATTTACGTCGAGGTTGATGGCTAGTTATCACGCACCGGGCATCTCTCGTAGGGAGTTGGACAAGCGCTTTGCAATTACAGGCTTTCGGGAGCCATTGAGGGAAAAAATACTAAACCTCCTCCGTCAGGGAGACCGCGCCTTGATTGTGCCTCAAGCGCTATTTTGGCTTAATAAGATCTCGCTAATATACAGCCATGACGAACCTCCTGCTGAAGTAGAGCCCGGGAACCTGGTTGCTGCCCTAATAGCGGTCACTAGCCATATGAGCGACGAGAGTGAGTTGCCGGGAAGCACGATCATAGACAATATAGCTGGGCCGCTCGGCCGAGAAGTTATTGCCAATCAGATTCTTAACCAAAAGAGCACGGAAGCGAACGTTCTGGCCAGCTTCCACCGTCGGTGGAACCAACTTCCCCAGGAGTTGATGTCAGATCCTCGCGTAATTGATCTTGCTGCCACTTTTGAAGAATTCGCCGGAGTAAGCCTAGAGGATTTCAGTGCTGTAGCGGCCGGCTTCTTTGCTTCTGCGTTGAAAGGCGAGCCAGTTGTTCCGCGAAGCTACTTCAGCAGCTTGGATGGCCAGATTGATGTTAATGGTGTACTTGAGCTGATAAGTAGGCCAGTGTCGACACTGCGGGATGAAGTCACAAAAGAGATTGAACGCTATGGGTTGACATGGGCAATCTCAACCTTCGAGCGGTGGCCAGTTGTAAGCTTCGATGATCAAAATTTTATTGTCATTGATGGCGAACTGCTTCTTCAGCGCTGCTTTGGGTGGCTGCCGATGTACGACATCTTGGACGGGCTCTCCGGATTGTCGGGCAGTCAAGGAAAAAGACTGACGGGAAAGATTCAGCAATGCGTTAGTCATCTCGCAGAAGTCTACGTGCTTGAAATATTGCGCAGCATCGTAGCGGAACTTGGCGACGGAAAGCGTGCCTTTTTTGAAGAGGCCATCATGCGTGCTTACGGAGGTGAGAAGAGGAAAACGTGTGACGCCGCAATCGATTATGGCAGTTCCTGGGTGATGGTGGAAGTTACCACCATCAAGATGCGGCGCGAGTCTGTTGCTGGCCTTTCTGATGAGGCCATAAATGGCGACATCGATCATCTCATAGCCAAAGCTAAACAGATTGATGCCACTATAAAGGCGATCCAGGTCGATGAGTCGCGTTTGACAGGACATCATTCTCTGCCGGGCAAAAAATTCTTCCCGATTCTAGTGACGGCTGCGGGATTCCCTGCTAACCCTATCACTCTTACGCTTCTGCGAAGCAAGCTCAAAGAAAGAGGAATCCTCGAAGGCCCTAACGTCTATCCTGTGGAGTTGGCGACGACGGAAGAGCTGGAAATGATTGAAGGGCTCACTCAACAGCATGGATACACTCTGCAGGGTATTTTGGAAAGCAAGGCAAAGGCTGGACTTCGCCGTGCGGCTATACGTGAGTACATTCTGGTTGAGCTAGGCGTAAATCCACGCCGCTCTGAACGCGTGGAAAGGCTTTGGAGTAAGTCTTTCGATTCGACAATCGAAGCCCTCGGGAGGCATGAACATCCTTCAGGATAATGGTCGATGATAAGGAGCCTCAGGGTGTCGTGTCCCAATGCTGCCGAATTGGGCTGTTTAGATCAAGGGGCGGCGGCGCTTAGGCCGCTGCGCGGCCCAGCGCCAGGCCGCCCGGAGCATGCGGCGTGGGCGCCGGTCACCGGACGGCCGCGCCGGGCCGCGCATCGTGCCACCTCCGCCGGCCCCGCCTCGACCGGCTGTCACGGGGTCGCACCGCCGCCCAGATGTCTACTGTTCGAGCTGCACCGGACTCCGCCGGCGCAGGGACGTTGCAAGCTGGACTGGAATGCGCGTGGCTCCCCCCGACCCCGAACTGTCGAGGATGGCGGCGGCCAGAACCCGTCAAGGGCGCTTCGCGTCACTTCGTGATGGCCTACGGCCCCCCTTGACGGAACCTGTCCGTCGCTAAGTGCAGGTGTCGTCGGGGCCGGAGGGAGGGAGGGAGGGAGGTGGGGGGAACAACAGCGGCTACGCCGCACGCCCCAGGGCACCACAAGGAGCGCACCCCGCGCGGGTACAGGTGGCCAGGAGCGGGCGAACCGGTTCCTCCGAACGGCGGTCGGACCTGTTGCGATGCTCATAGCATCGGGTTTGTGGCCCAAGATGAGGTAACGCCCCAGTATCGGCCGGTCAAGGATGCGCACAAGACACTAGGGCTCTGGTCGATTCGCCGGGCGCTGACCTTCGCCGTCACCGCCGCCTTGGTGTTGCTGGTAACTGCCTGGTTCCTCCTGTCTTGGCTCCTCGGATCGCCGCCGCATGCCAAGCCCAAGCCGCTGGAGACTAAGGACCTCCTAGAGTTGCTCAAACTCGTTTTCGCTCTGGTCGCCGGCGTCGGTGCCCTGGTAGCCCTGGTCACCACCTACCGTCGCCAACGCGTTGACGAAGCCGCTGGCGAACGCGCCGAACGCGTCCAAGCCCACGCTGAGTACGGCCAAGCTGTCGAGCTACTCGGTCACGACAAGGCCGCCGTCCGACTAGGTGGCCTGTACTCCCTAGAACGTCTTGCGCAAGATCACCCCTTCTATCGGCAGACAGTCACCGACGTCGTGTGCTCCTATCTGCGCATGCCCTTCCAAGCCCCCGAGATGGACGGTCAGCCAGGCGACCACACTACAAATGATCCTGAAACCATTAATGAATCTCAACAAGAACTTCAGGTCCGTCTCACCGCACAACGGCTACTGAAACGCCACCTAAGCATACCCCTTCGCGACAATCGCCTCCCTTCTACCTATTGGGACGGTATTAATATCGACCTCAGCGGCGCACATCTAGTCGACTTCGACTTCCAAGGATGCCGAGCAGTAGAAGCCATCTTCAACGAGACATGTTTCAGTGGGGATACCTTTTTCCACCAAGCGCAGTTTGAGAAGGTCGCCATATTCGGCGAAGCTCAGTTCAGCGGACCCGCACGGTTTGATGGCGCGCAGTTCATTGGTCCTGCCATATTCTCTGGAGT
Organism: Actinomadura spongiicola; assembly: GCF_003432485.1. Lineage (GTDB taxonomy): Bacteria > Actinomycetota > Actinomycetes > Streptosporangiales > Streptosporangiaceae > Spirillospora > Spirillospora spongiicola. Next base: position 24,033 of record NZ_QVNQ01000020.1, on the reverse strand, counting down.
GCAGTTCCAAAAAGTCGCCGAGTTCGGCTTGGCAAGCGCCATTTTCGGGACGACGTGGTTCAGGTCCCTGGCTATGTTCGATAAGGCGCGGTTCGGCATGGAAGCTATGTTCACCGAGGTGCGGTTCGGCTCGGAAGCCACCTTTGAGGAGGCTCGGTTTATTGGGACGGCCGAGTTCGGCGACGCGAATTTTACGATTATACCCAAATTCGCCGGAGCCACAGCGAGCCATCCAAACGATACCCACGTATGGCCAAGTCCATGGCGTGCGGAGGAAGTCAAAGATGGCACGGCTCAACTCACTCGCGAGAACTGACGGCTAAGACCAGCAGACACCCTTGTACTTCGTCGGCCTCCGGAGCCATGTCCCCCTGGCTCCCAGGAGCCACACTGGGAGCCACGCGGATGGATGAGCTCGGATCGTGGCGAACGACTCTGGACAAGCGGCAAGCGACGATCCAGCGTGCGGACTGATTCGAACGGATTCGTTGATAATTTGGAAATCTACGGATCAGAAGATTACGGGTCTGAGCCGGTGGCGGACGGCGTGCCCGTTGCGTGCCCGTTAGAGCGGACGGTCGCGGGCGGGAACGGTCGGCAGCGGGGTTGTGGGCGTGCAAGGGCAGGTCAGCGGCTTGGCTGGTGATCGTTGATCTAGGGAAGTGACTTCCTAAGCTGACAGCGCAGGTTCGATTCCCGTCACCCGCTCCCACACCAAAGGCCCAGGCCAGGACATTGATCCCGACCCGGGCCTCGATCTTCTCACCGACCACCACGGACCGCCGTGCCATTAACCTGCCCTTGGACCCCGGGCGCCCGCCCTCCTTTCGCGCCGTCACCCTGACCCGAACGAGGGCGGCCAGGCCATTAGCGATCGCCCGGTCACGCTTACGGCGAGCGTGCAGGTAGAACCGTGCCGCCGCATGGTCAAGTTCACCCATCCCCGGGAACTATCCCCGCGCGGGAATGGTCCCGGGAACCCCTCGGCAAGGTCGGACCACTCCAGGTGCTCCCCGCGCACGCGGAGATGGTCCACGGCCTGGACCGGCAGCGTGCGCGCAGCCCATGTGCTCCCCGCGCATGCGGGGATGGTTCCGGTGGCGGGACTCGAATGGCGTCTCGGAGTGCTCGCCGCGCGCAGTTATCAAATACACGTTTGCTGCGGTCTTCGAGGGTGCTGGGTGGATGCCGGGTGACCATGGGGACTGGGTCGTGTCGATGGTGTGGTTAGGGGGTGGCTGGTTTGCGGGCGGTGAGTAGGCGGGTCGGGACCCATGGACTGCCCCACCACGCGCGCCAGCCGAGGCCGCGTACGTGGATGTCCTGGGCGTTCAGCCGGGCCAGCACTGCGGCGTACTCGCGGGGAGTCCTCGCCAGGTCGGCGATCAGTAGGCGGCCGCCTGGTCGCAGTACCCGGTACGCCTCGGTGATCGCTTGGGCGCGGGCGTCCGCGCTGAAGATGGTGTGCACCGTCAGGCTGGACACGACCAGGTCGAAGCTTGCCTCCGCGTACGGGAGTCTGCGCAGGTCACCCGCTTGCACGTGGACGCGGTCGGCGACGCCTTCGGCGCGGGCGTTGCGCAGGGTCGCCGCTGGGGTGTTGCCGGACTGGTCCCGTCCGCGCCATAGGTCCACGCCGACGGCACGGCCCTGCGGGAGGTGCCGGGCTGCGGCTAACAGGACGGCGCCGCGTCCGCAGCCGAGGTCGAGTAGCCGTTCGTCGCCACGCAGGTCCAGTTCGTCCAGCACGTCCCGCCAGACCAGGAACTTGCCGCGGAGGGTGGTGTGCAGGCTCAGGGCCAGACATCCCGCCAGCAGGGTGCCAGAGATCAGCGCGGGTAGCGCGGCGGCCAGATCGGCGGTGACCGCCATCACCAGCCCGGTCACCCAGAACCCCAACACGACCAGGCCTACGAAGCTGAACCCGTAGGGCGCATCCATCCCGTACCGCGCGCCAGGCATCCCGCCACTTTGCCACGAACCGGCCGCTCGGGGGGTCAGGTATCACGCACTGGTCACCGCCAACGCCGACCCGGTCTTCATTCTGACTGCGATGTGTGGATGGGTGCCGGACTGAGCGCGTGCCTGGACTTGGTCGCTGACGACCAGGGCTAGGGCGTCGCGCTGCGCGTGGTGCGGCAGTTGGTGATTTGCCTGGGACGGTCCGGCAGGCAGAGCCAGTTCAGCGCTTCGCTCAGACCTGTCTTACCCCGCCGGGTGGAGGAGCTGCGGCACCACGTCGCGGCGCACCTCGCCAGTCTTCACGACCGATTTCGGTATCACCCCCCAGAACACCAGTGGCCACCGTCGCTCCGTTGCTACCGGGACTTCAAGAGGCTGGTGAGGTGACGGGGTATCCATGCGGGGGTGCGCTGTTGTAGTGGTGGGTGGTGACGGGGAGATGAGCGCGGACAATTTTTGGACGACGTCGACAAGACCTTCGGCGTCCAGCAGTGTGGCGGGGGTGGCGCGGAGCGTGTGTGGCGTCAGCCTGGCGAGGGCGGGGCAGCTTACGCCTTCCTGGATGCGTTGTGTCACCGCAACATCGCATGATCGTCGACGCTGCCCGCATCGATGGCCTCGACGGCCCGCCGAAGACGGTCGACGTCGGGAATGGTGATGAATCGAGGCAGCGTCGAGCTGATCAGGCCCTCCTTGCGTAGGGCGGCGAGCGCCCGGACCACGGTTCTGCGGGAGTCACCGATCCAGCTGCCGAGCTTCTCTTGCGAGCTACCTGCACCGTGCGCGATGAGCAAGCCGTCGTGCCTGCGGATGGGGTTGTTCTCCGGTCGGCACAGCTCGACCAGCAGTCCGGCCAGACGCTGGACGGCCGTGGGGTAGTCGCGGATCGTGCGCAGTCGATCTGCTTCCTCTAGGCGTGCCTGCTGTAGGCGTAGCAGCGCCCCAGAAGCATTGCGGGCGGACTGAAGGAAGTGGGTGAAGCTGTCGACCGGGAGACATAACAGGTGCAGGTCGTAGGAGATGGCGGTGATGGTTTCGTTCGAAGCGGCTCTGGTGAGCGCTCCGCCGAGGCCGATGAGTCCGCCCGGACGGTACATCCGCAAAGGCACGGGGCGTCCGGCCTTGACCACCGTGGCGACGGCCCAACCGGTCCGGATGATCATTACTTGGCTTACCGGGGCTCCTTCGCTCAGCACGACGGCGTCCTCTGGATGGGCGGCCGCCGTGGTCCGTGCCCGCAGAGTGCTCTTTTCCTGGGAAGTGAGCATGGCCCAGAAGTCTTGGTCATGCTGCGGGGCTTGTTGAATCGGTAGTGGCGTCGCCATCGGGATCAGCGCCCGTACAACGCGAACAGCACGGCCGGCAGCGAGGCCATCAGTGTGGCCGTGGCAGTGAGCACCCGCGCCCGGCTACTCACCGGGGTGGATCGCACGATGAAGGCGACCATGCCGATGAAGGCCAGGGTGATCAGACCGCCGACGAGTAGGGACAGCGGATGAGCAGGCATCGAAATGCTCCCCTTGGGCGTGGCTTGGATGTGGCGTTCCTGTTCGTGGCAGTCGACCGGCACAGGGAACTCGGCGAGGGTTCTGGAAGCCCAAGCCCCTGTAAGTCGACCACCAATGGCGATGTTCGGGACGCTACGCCGCGTCCCCGCTAGTCGGGAAGAGTGGACGCGAGGGACCATAAATGCAAGAAGCCCCCGGGCTTCCAGACGCCGGGGGCAACTCGCCTGGTCAGCGCCACATCCAAGCCAACGAACGTAGAGCTGTCCAATGCCCAAGATACGCGGATGCGGGTGCGGATACCTGGGTCATCTGGCCCAGAACACGCGCCTTCTTGAGTTCTGGCAGCCGACCGCGCGACCCAGACCCTTAGCCCGCACTCCTTCGGAGGGGTGTCCGAAGCGTAGGCGTGTCGGCGTTCAGTCCGGCTGAGGCGTGTTCGTTGGTGGTGTCATCGAGTGTCCGCCCGGCGTGGAGATGGAAGGGGCGTGCTTGGCGAATATGTTCGATCGTTGAGCCTCATCGCCGACAGTTGACTGCCCGTCGCTGAAATGTCGCGCTAGCTGGTTGGGTCGGTGAACCGAACAACCTCTGTCAGCCTAGGGTGACAAGGCGGTGCGTGTCAGCTTAGGCTGACACGCATGACGTCGATGACGGAACTCGTGGACGCCGTGGACAGCCGGGACCCGGCGACAGGACTGGCCGCGGTGGCCGCCATGCGCAGACTCGTGGACCAACTGGAAGCACTGCACGTGAGCAATGCGCGCGCTCAAGGCTGGTCATGGGAGGCGATCGCCACCTCGCTCGGTGTTCGACGCCAGTCGGTGCACAAGAAGCACGCCCGGCGGATCGCCGACGACACGGCGGGGAGGCGGAAGTGACGATGCTCGCCAGGTTCACCCCTGATGCCCGCCGAACGGTCGTCCGCGCCGGGATGCTGGCCACCGACGCCGGCCGCAACGTGCTGGGGACCGACTATCTACTAATGGCCCTGACGGAAAGCCCGTCTCTTGGCGGTCTTCTGGCGGAGTTGGGCGTCACCGGCGACGCTCTCCGCGTTCAAGTCGAAGGCGGCCGAGAAGTCGGCCTCCGGGATCGCGAGCTGCTCGCCTCCCTCGGCATCGATCTCGATGAGATCCATCGACGCACCTTGCTGGCCACATCGCTTCGCCCCGACGACCCGGCCCTGTGGCGGCTTCACCGCTCGCGAACCCGTCCGCTGCGCATCACCCTTACCGGCCCGGCGACCGAGATCGTGCTGGACGGGAGCAGCAGGAAGGCCATTGAGGTCGCACAATGGGCCAGCCGTCGCGGCCGTCGGACCCAGGTCAGCGGTGAAGACCTGCTCTGGGGTCTGCTCGCCGACGCCTCCAACGATTCGGTCGTCATCCTGCGTCGAAGCAACGTCGATCTTCGCCGTCTTTGGGGCAACCTCAGACGTTGGCACCAAGCAGCATGAACGACGCCCGCCTGGGTTTCGGGATTGCTTGACGCAGGTTCGCGTGGACAAGTGCGGCTTGCTGAAGGCTTCGTTCTCCTCGCGTTCGGTTGGTGCCTGAAGCGGCGGCTTGGCGCCACGCCGGTTGACATCCGTGTATCCGAGCTTGTCGATGCCGGGGAGGTTCGTCGCGGCCGTAACGGGTGATGGGCTAGTCGTTGGTGGTTCTGATCAGCTCGTTCGCCAGGTGTACCTGACTGGGAAGGCTGCCATTGGTCGCTTTGGTACCCAGGGCTGGTTCTCAGTCGGGCTGTCCGTGTGCATGAATTGGGTCACCTTGCAGGGTTTTATCGATCAAGGAGCGACCGTCCTGATATGCACACGGAATGACCGAAGCTTCCCAGGAGTCGTCCACGCAGTCTGAGGAGTCCGCTCCTCCTTCGCGGCGACGTGAGCTTTTCGAAATCGTCTTCCAGCAAGTGGTCGGCGCCGTGGTCGCTGGGGTGTTGACCGGGGTAGTCGGGTGGGGGGCAGGGGTATTCAGCGGGATGGGCTCCGCCGACGGAGATGATTCTGGTGGCTCGGACGGATACAGGCAGACCTTCGCCGGCCGCCTCACCTTGAAGCAGACCATTGACAAAGACATCGACACCCCGCAGCCCACCGACGCCCACGGACCCGGTGGCGACGTCAGATTCGCCCGAGGCTACGCCACGCTGGAGGGCGTGAAGATCGCCCCATACCGAGGCAGTGGTACTCCCACCGCTGACAGGTGCGACCAAGCCGCACAGGCCAACGGCGACGCATCCGAAGAGGTGCGCACTCAAGGGTGGTACTGCATCCGGTCCGCCAAGGGAGCAGTCGCCGCACTTCGCGTGGACGCAATCGGCGTTGATGCCATCGACGGTTATGCGATCGTCTGGCGACGCTGACCGTCCAAAGGCTCGATACCTGATACGGCCACCAATCCGTGAGAGCGGATCACGTGAGGACGCCGCCCGCCGACGACACCTTATTCAACGGCCGCGACCGCAAAGCGCATCGAACGGAACACGGTGACTGCGCCTTGGACTACGGACTCGCCCAGCGTTGTCGCCTCCGCCGCCCATGGGTTTCGCCCAGCAACGTACGTCGTTCGTGCAGTTCGGGGACGTGGTGTTATGCCTCCTTGTGCCGGCCAGTTAGTTTCGTCAGGGTGGCGAGGATTTCGGAGGTCAGGACGGGGCCGAGTTCCTCGAAGGTGAGTTTGCCGGCGCCGTGGCCGGTTGTGGCGAGCCGCACCTGTTCGATCTCCTGGACCGGCGCGTCCTCGGGGGTGAGGACGCGGATGCCGGGTTCCAAGTAAAGGACGAGATACTGCTTTTCGCCGAGTTCCAGTGAGATGTGACGCTGGTAGCCGCCCGTCTCTTTCGGGCCTAGCGTCCAGCCTGCGCGGGTGAGCCCGAAGATCGGGCCGTTCGGCACCGACGCGCCCTCGAAGCGGGTGAGCCGTGACGCCGTCTCCTCGCCGTCCGTCGGCTTGTACACCGTCCGGCCGAGCTGCGGGAACGGTTGCAGCAGTTCGTAGTCGGCGAAGACCTCCGACCAGGCGACGAGGTCGGTGACGAGAGCCGGATGGGCGAGCGTCACGGGTACGTCCGGCAGGTCGAGCGCGTCGTCGTGGACGTCGGAGTACGTGCCGTCCTCCGCGACGCGGAAGTGTGTCGTTCCGGCGGACCAGAGGAGGCGGCGGACGATGTGACGCAGCAGCGGGTGTCCGGCGAGCACCTCGCTGAACTCGGTCGGCGTCCATGAACGTCCGGAGATCATCGCCTGTTCGAGGCGCTTGATCTGGTCGGCGGCGACGGTCCGGACCTCCTTCTTGAGGTCGGTGAACCGCTTGTAGGCGGCGGGCGCGAGGGCGGCGTCGTCCTTCGCGCCCGGCTTCGGCAGCGTCTTGCGGCGGCGGCCGTTCTCGTCGAGGACGACCGGCTTGAGTTCCTCGTCGAACACGACGCGGAAGCGGCGCGGGCCGTAGTCGAGGGTGATGCCGCCCTCGCCGTCCAGTCCGAAGTCGGGGACGAGCCGGTCAGCGAGTTGCTCGGGCGTGATGCCGCGCTCGCGGGCGACCGCGTTCAGCCGTTCCTGCGCATAGGGCCGCATCCGGTTGACGTCGGACGCCTTGCGCGCGAGCCGGTCGAGGAGCCGGAGCGTGTCGGGGGAGTCGAGCGCGGTCAGCACGTCGAGGGCTTCCCAACCTCGCCATGACCAGACGGACGACTTGCTCCAGCGGCCCATCGCGGTCGCCAGTCTGGTGGCGGTCCCGGCATTGCCGAGTCGTCGCAACGCGTACTCGACGCCTTCGGAGGCCCACCGGTCCCGGACGAACTCCGCGGTGTACAGGGCCCAGGCCAGTTCGGCGAGCGAGTCCGGGTCCAGGTGCTCGAAGACGGGCTCGCAACCGGGGTAGGGCTCCTTCGGGGACGAGATCCGCAGCATCGTGACCAGGTGCCGGGTGGCGGAGACCGGCAGCGCGTGCTCTTTCCCTCGCAGCAACACTTGCGGAAGCCGTTCGCGGACGAAGTCTTCGTCCGGCTCCGGAAGCGGGTCCGGGTAGCGGTCGAGCGGGTCGCTGACGGACGCGGCGATCGCCTCGGCAACGTGCTCGCCGTACCTGGCCGCGGCCTCGATCACGCATTCGCGGCCGTGCTCCCGGACGATGATCGCCAGCCCGTTCTCGGCGTGGGTGCGTTTCGGGCCGGGCTTGCGCAGCGCGTCCGGGATGACGAACGGGACCGCGGCCGGTCCGTGCCAGGCGAACCAGGCCCGCGACGCCTCCTCGACGTTCCAGACGCCCATTCCCTTGATCATGAACTGGGCGGTGGCGTCGTCCAGGAACGGGACGAGCGCCACCGCGCACGACAGGTGCACCTTCGCGGCGTGCAGGAGCAGCGGGTGCGCGGCCAGCCCCCGCCGCGCGGCGAAACGCTGGAGGGGGACGCGGTAGACCCAGCCTGAGTAGTCGTCGAAGTAGCGTTCGTCGGCGAGGAGTTCATTGGCCAGGTCGTCCGGACCGTCGAGCACGAGCCAGCGGTAGCGCAGGGAGCGCCGCCCGCCACGCGCGTCCTCCAAGGCGTCGCCGCTGCGGAAGTACTCCGCGATCGCCGCGAAGTCGACGTCATCGGGGACGGGGGTCTCCCTGCGGCGCCAGCCGTCCGAGGCGTCCCGGAACTCCTCCCGCAACCCAGGCGGCCAGGACTCGACGGTCGGTGTCTTCGGTCGCTTCAACCCCTGCACGACGGGTGGTGCCGTGGAGCGCGGAGTGCTTCCGCGTGTCCACGGCGGTTGGACCAATAGGGACGGAAGCATGCTCGCGGGTGCCTCAGGTACGCGGGAGGAGTGTGTCATCTGTCCGTTTCATGGTTGGTCGCGGACGGCGAGAACGTGAGCACGTGGACGCGGACCGCTGGATCATGCAATCTACGACGGACGGACGACATTGGATCGTTCCCCGCATTTCCTGCGAGCTTTCACCGGAGCGTTCAGGCAGGGCCGCGATCGGCGGCGCTGTCGGCCGGTGCCCGCCACGGGGCTGCGGGTACGGGCCGCTGATGGCGAGACCTTCGGGCCACCTTGAGCCGCGCCCGCTCTGCCGTCCCATTCGAGGTGGTTCAGAATGCCGACAGCGTCAGCCCGACCGCCTCGCTGGAGCCACCCGAACCGGCCAAATGGACTCCACCCCTCCGGATTGAGCATGGGCAAGCGCTGGGCGCCGACCTTCGAGAGGCATCCGTTCGCAAGAGTCTCGTGTGCACTGGTGTCTGGCTGGGCGTCCGGACCGATGACAGACCCTTGAGGGCGACGTGCAGGTTACCGAAGACTTGATGAGACCATCAGCCGATGGGCATCTATGTGGGGGTCAGAGGATGGTTGCAATGCGATGAGCGGCAACTTGCCGCGATCCGCACGATCATCGCCGCCCATGACGACGGCCACTACTCCAACGGGTGGGGATGGCCGCGCCAGCACATCAACTGGACGCACTACGTCTTCTTCGGCGCTGACATACGCGAGTGGGCAGTAGATGCACTACTAACGCAAGTAGAAGAGATCGCACAGCTCCCGGCGTCCGACGAGGACGGCGACCGCGTGACCGGCCTGTTCTTCGCCACCCATGAGAGCGACGGCATGACCGAGTGGCAGATCCGTGAAGGCCAGGTCTTCGTCACCCCCGGCGACGGTCGCTACCATTACCTCGACGCCTAGCGAGCTGACGTTGGAGAAATCGCTGCTGCTCGATCTTTGGTGTTAACCTTGGATTGGGTGTTGTGATGATTATCCGGACGGCCGGGTGTAGCGCATTCTGATTTTTATGTCGTCGTCGCCGTGCCGTGCGACCTCCCGCAGGCCGAGTCGCTGGTAGAGGGCCTGTGCACGGTGGTTGACCGCGAGCACGTCCAGGATCAGGTCCTGGCCTCGCTGGGCGGCCTCTTCCACGAGCGTGGTGATGAGGCGGGTGCCGATGCCGCGCCCTTGGTGGTCGGGATGGATTTCGATGCGGGCGAGATACACCTCGGTGTCGTGGTACTCGACGTTGAGCATGCCGATATCGGCTTCGTCGGCGGTGATGATCTGCCAGTGGTCCGGATCGAATCCGCGGGCGTGGTAGTCCCGCTGGGCTTGCTCGTCCCACCCCCAGATCGCGGCGACGTAGTCACCCATGGCGGCCTTGTGCAGTTGGAAGCAGAACTCGCTGTCGGCAGGTGTGGCCGGGCGCAAAGCGATCGCGTTCACGCTGCGTCCTGCCCGCAAGTGGGGTAAATGGGAGGGTTGGGGGACATGATAACCACAGTATCGAATTCTCTGGCCGCGGAAGACTCAGGCAAGGTCGGGTTCAGTTAATGCCACCGATCGCGGAGCAACCACCAGAGCCGTTGCTTAGCGTGATGCCACCGTAGCCACAAAGGGAGCCGGTGATGCGGCACGAACGACAATAGGTCGTCATCGGCCGGATTGCCTCGTGTGCACGACCGCAAGAGCGTTAGACAACGCTGGTCCACAGCACGGTGAAGCCTGGCTGTGTGAGCCATCGCGATCAAGCCCTGCTCACGGATTCGAAGGTCGTCGGATTCCATTGCTAACGCAACCAGCGGCAGCACTTGTGTGGGTTCTGGATGGTTGAGCGCCAGAGCGATGAGTGCGACTCCCACCAGCTCCTCACCACGATCGAACGCCGCCTGGACGTCCGCGGGGAGAAGATCCGCCTCCCAGACCGCGTCTAGGTCGTTCCAGTCAAGGTCGCCGCCGGATCCCAAGGCGTTTTCAGCGTCATCCACGGGCAAAGCTTAATGTCCGCCTCCTGAATTGCGGACCGCCCGCCGGTCGGCCGTTCGTCCATCGCCACAACACCGACGCCACGCCTCATCCTGCTTCTCGCGGTCACGAGCAGCGGTTCTCTCGTAGATGCCCTAGGCGTCTGCATGGCTCTGTCGGACGCTGTGAGCCAGGCGTTCGAGAGTCACGGGTTGGCCAAAATGTCTGCTGGTCGGATGCCGGTCACGCACCGGACGGAAAAACTCCAGACGTGGGTTTCCGATGATGGCTCTAGAGCTACTCGTCGAACCAGACCACGAGTCGGACGCCGGGGGCGCCGTGGATGTCGGCGAGGGCGCGCATGACGGTCCACACCGGCTGCCACGGGCCGTCGGCGGGGACGGCATCGCGGCGCCGGGCCCGTTCGACGCGGTAGAGCGTGGTGCCGACCTCCCATTCAGTGCCCTCCTCCCACAGTTCGCTGATGCGGTCAGGATCAAGGGTCTGGGTGTCGACACCGCTGGCCCTGGCGAAGCCGCGACTCCAGTCCTCGCGGTGCACCAGCTCCAGAGTGCCGTCTGGTCGCCGACGGTAACGAGCGATGTCGGTGGCCCGTGGGATGGCCGGCTCTGCCCAGTCGATGGTGAGAACCTCGTCCCAGCCGAGCCAGGTGGCGCCGAACGCGGCATCTCCCCATGACGCGTGCTCGGCACGGACGGTCTCTGACACATCGGTGGGCAAACCGCGGTCGGCGGCGACCGGCCGCCAGTGCCCCGGAAGATTCCGGACGCCGAAGAGGCAGGCGAAGGCGCTGTAGTCCCTGGTCATCCCGAGCATGGACAGCTCGATGGCCGGATACCAGGCGGTCTCGCCGATGTCGAGGCCAGGACCCCAGGTGCGACATTCCACGAATCCCCTGATGCTGGTTCCCACAGCCTGATTGTGCCGTGCCCGTGCCTATCCACAAACGCAGAATGAGTAATAACCGGAGAACGAACGTTCTCAACGATTCAGTACCTGTCCAGTGGCGACGCCTCGCCGTCGCCGTGGTCGTATGTCAGGACGGTCGCGACCTCGCGCGTGCCGTTGATGTCGTCCGGTGAGTAGTGGGTCGATCAATGAGTGGCATGGGGACGGAAGGGTGCGCCTGGATGTCCGGGCGCACCCCTGCTCGTGGAATTCTGCCGGGCGTGACTTGAATCAGCGGCGTGCGCCCGGTAGGCGCTGTTGTGGTGGTCGGTCGGTCCATCCGGCGGTCAGCTTCACCGTGAGGTGCTGCGCGGCGCCCACGGGAAGTCACTGTTCGTGTCGCCCGGCCGGACGATGACGGCGCGGGTGGCCATCACGAAGTCGCTGGACGGGCTGAGCAGGATCTGCCAGTCGATGGTGCCGAGCGAGGCGGTGTGCTCGCGCATGGCGATTCCGACCGCGGAGCGCCCGAGTGGATCCCGGACCGTGCCCAGGCTGCGGACGCCTGGCAAACCGGCCAGCATTCGGTAGAGCGCGCCGCGTACCGCCGGGGACGAGACCAGTGCCGAGGAGTCGAGCAGCTTGGCGGCCTCGCGGAACAACCAGGCATTGGGGTGCGCAGGCAGGCCGCCGTGGTCGCGGATCCAGGTCAGCATCGCCATCCGGAGCTTGGCCGGGTCCGGGGGCAGCAGGCGGGTGGGGTCCCCCTCTAAGGTGCCGTCTCCGGCCAGTTCAGGGCCCTCGGCCGGCACGGGGACGGCGATCCCGGCCTCGGGATTCTCATCCGGCCCAGGCGAGCCGTCCTTACCTTGAAGGCCGAGGCCGAACACCCGGCCATGTACGCGGCCGTGCGATGGTCCAATCCCTGGGACGGTCCGCGTCAGTCCTCGCCGAAGCCGCGGAAATTACCGGACTCGTCTGTCGCGTCGGCGTAATCGGCGAAGTCCAGGTTCGCGATGCACAGGTTGGCGGAGATCTCGCCGTACCAGCGGGGAGGTAGGCGGAAGGTACGACTGGCCTCCCCGAACAGGTCGACGGCGAGTAGGGGGCGTTGGTCCTCGGTCATGGTGGTCGCGTCGGCAAGGAACAGGTAAGTCGACGTGTTCGAGTCGGCGATGTCCACTAGTTCTTGAACGGTCACCCTGGCGTACGCCGGGTCGTTGACGTAGGTCGCACTATCGCTATCAGAGGCTTCGATCGCTGCTTTGAGCGCATTCCAGGCCATGTCATCGGTGAAGTCGGTGCGCACGACCAAGGACGTCAGGTCGCCGGGTTTTGGAAGGGGAGTCATGCTCCAACTCTTCCTCACTCGTCTCAACCTCTCAACGCGGTGTGCATCGGGTCAGCGCCTTCCGATCTCGGATTACAGATGCGCGTCTGAGGGGGGCGCTGGGTCACGGTTTCCGCTTTGCCGGAGCGCCGTGCACTTGAACCGGGACGTCGATAATGGGCGACATCGGGACGGCGATCTAACCGCTGGTGCCTCCCAGTATTGAGCGGTCGCGGCCGGGGGGCGTTCCCCCGCCGGGCGAGGCGGGCCGGGTGCGGATCAGCCTGACCATGCAGATCAGGACGACGCAGCCGGCGAGCAGGAGGCTGTGGTGCGCCTCTCTTAGTGTCACGACCTCGCCCGTGCGCAGGTCCTCCAAGGCGGTGCCGGTGAGCATCACGGCGCCGAACGTGACCACGGGCAGCACCCCCCACACCAGGCGTGGACGGAGCGCGGCGGTGAGGAAGCCGACGCCGAAAGCCAGGTTGAACGCGCCGACCTCCCTGAGGTCGTGGGTGAGGCCGCCCTCGTGGAGCAGTCGCATGGGCACCACCACCATCAGGCATCCGACCACGATCTGGCAGGCCGCGATCGTGGCCAGCAGAACTTGCAGCACCCGGAGTGGTCGCCTCGACCGCGGGCGCCGCTCGTTCAGGTTGAGCATGATCCGGTCGGTCAGGTCGGGGGCGGGGGACGGCGGTGTCGCGCGCAGTTCGCGATTGAGGTCGACGACCCTGTTCAGCCAGTCGCCGCAGGCCGTGCACCCGTTCACGTGCGTGAGGAGTTCGTAGGTGCCGACGCCTGGGTCCTGGTCGTCGATCGACGCGGAAATGGCCTCACGTGCTCGTTGGCAACGCATGCCGCCTCATCTCCTCCCTCCCGGTGGTCATCGGCGCGCCGTACCGTAGCTCCGGCGAACGTATCCTCATATTTCCCAGCATCCCGCCTGTCAAAGTAGCCCCATGGACAAGCTCACCCGTCTCGCCCTCGCAGCTAGAAACGGTGACGAACCGAAGATACGGGAGTTCATCGAGGCCTCCGCTCCGGAGGTCTGGCGGCTGTGCGCTGCGCTGGCCGACGTGGACAGCGCCGACGACCTCACGCAGGAGACCTATGCCCGGGCCTGCGTGGCGTTGCCGCGCTTTCGGGGCGAGGCCAGCGCGCGGACCTGGTTGTTGTCCATCGCCAGGCGGGTCGTGGCCGACACGATCAGGAAGCGGGCGCGCACGCGTCGTCTGGAGGCGACGCTCCAGGCCCACTCGGCCCGCGCGGAGTCGGTGGCGTCCTCGACGGGGGAGGTCGAGATCCGCCTGCTGATCGCGGCGTTGCCGCAGGAGCGGCGGGAGGCGTTCGTGCTCACGCAGTTGCACGGTCTGTCCTACGAGGAGGCGGCGGACGTGTGCGGCTGCCCGATCGGGACGATCAGATCGCGGGTGGCCAGGGCGCGCGAGAACCTGTTGGAGTGGCTGTCGGACGAGGCCCGGAGCGTGCCGTGAGGATGTCGTCCCGCTAGGGGAGGCGCGGCGGGGCGATTGGCGCGGACGTTCGAGTGTGGCGGTCGTAACAGTCGGGAACTCCGGCTCGGCCGGGGTCGACTACCTCTTCGATCTGGCACAGCCGACCCCCGAGGAACACGCGCATGGACATACGCCCCCGCCCGCGCCGCAGGCCGAGCCGGGTCCCCGCCGTACTGATCGCGCTTCTGATCACGGGATGCAGCGGGGACCCGGTCGAGAACCCGCTCCAATCCACCACGGTGCGCATCGCGGTGCCGGAGACGGCCATGGGCCTGAAGCCCGACGGGTTCTGGCACTACTCCCTGGCCAGCTACGGCGTCGCCGAGCATCTGCTGCGCGCACGTCCGGACGGGACGATCGAGCCGTGGCTCGCGGCCTCCTTCACGCGGACACGACCGAACGTGTGGCGCCTGAAGTTGCGCGAGGGCGTCTCCTTCCACAGCGGCAGGACCGTCGACGCCCGGGCCGTGGTGGCGGCCCTGAAGAAGCGGGCCACGCAGGGCTACGGCGCCGACTCGATCTCCAAGGCGAAGATCGAGGCGACCGGGCCGTTGGAGGTCACGCTGACCTCGCCGAAGCCGACCGCCGCCGTCCCGCGCGATCTGGCGTCGTCCGTGCGCTACTACATGATCTACGACGTGGCCGCCGCCGAGCGGGCGGGCGACGACGAGAAGAAGCTGCTCGCGGCCGGTGTCTACACCGGCCCTTACAGGCCCACCGCCGTCGATCGCCAGTCTCTGCGGGCCGACGCGTTCCCCCGCTATTGGGGGAGGAAGCCCGCGCTCACCAGCGTCCAGGTGCTGGCCATGCCCGACAGTTCCGCCCGGTTGTCCGCGGTGCGCAGCGGTGAGGCCGACATCGCGATCACACCGCCCACCGAGATCGCCAGGACGGGGCGGAAGGGCGGGCCGTTCCCCTACCGGCGGGCGCCCATCGCCAACCGGGGCGCCTTCGCCCAGTTCAACCTGACGCGGGCGCCTTTCGACGATGCAGCGGTGCGGCAGGCGTTCACCCTGGGTGTCGACTACGCCCGGCTGCCCTCCGTGGTCGCGGGAGGCGGCATCTTCGAGCGGGCCGGTTCCGTGGTGCCGGGGTCGCTGCCGTTCGCCGCGCAGGTCCAGCGCACCGACCCGGCGCGGGCGGCCGCGCTGCTGGACGGGGCGGGCTGGCGGACGGGCGCGGGCGGTGTGCGGGTCAAGGACGGCAGGCCGCTGCGGGTGACATACCTGTTCCAGTCCGGTGACACCGAACTGGAGGCGTTCGGGATCGCGGTGCGCGAGCAGTTGCGGCCCCTCGGCTTCGACGTGGCCATGAAGCGCATCGAAGACTCCTACGACTCCAAGTCCTGGCCTAAGGACTGGTCGATCGCGGCGCTGTTCGTCCTGCTGGACGGCCCGAACGTGGTGGACTCCATGGCCAACTGGCTGGGCGGCGGCGGTGGCGCCAACTTCGGCGGGGTCAAGGACACCGAACTCGACACCCTGATCGGACGTTTGCAGGCCACCACGCTCGACCAGGCGCGCGCCGACCTGAGCAAGGTGCAGGCGCTGGTCGCCGAGCGTGCGTACGCGACGGTGCTGGGCTTCAAGGCGGTCGACGCCGTGGTCGCCAAGCCCTGGGCGAACTTCTCCCCCGACCCGGATTTCATCTTCGTCGATCCGGCGCTCGCACCGCGCCGGTGATGCTCTCCCTGGCGCGGCGAGCCGGGCAAGCCCTCGCCACGGCACTCCTGGCGAGCCTGGTGGTGTGGGCGCTGTTGCCGTTCGCTCCCGGCGACCCCGCCGCACGCTACCTGGAGGCGCGGCATGTCACGGCGCCGACGGCGGAGCAGCTCGCGCAGGCCCGTGCCGACCTGGGCCTGGACCGGTCGCCGCCCGAGCAGTACGCGCGCTGGCTGGGCGGCGTGGTCCGCGGCGACCTCGGGGAGTCCGCGCGGTCGGGCGTCCCCGTGACGCGGGTCATCACCGAGCGGGTCCCGGCGACGTTGCGGCTGACGGTGGCCACGGTCCTGCTGGCGCTGGTGGTCTCGGTGCCGCTGGCGCTGGCGGGCGCCGCGTTCCCCGGGCGCTGGCCGGACGCGGTGGGCCGCGCCGTCGCGCTGCTGGGGGCCGCGTCGCCGTCGTTCGTGGTCGGGCTGCTGCTGATCGAGTTCGTGGTCGTGCGCTGGGGCGTGGGGAGTGTGGTCAGCACGGGTGGCTGGTCGCAGGTGTGGTTCCCCGCCCTCGCGCTCGCCCTGTATCCGATCGCCCGCTGGTCGCGGCTGCTGCGCGCCGGACTGCTGGAGGCGCTGCGATCCGACCACGTCACGGTCGCCACGGCACGGGGCGCGTCCCGCGCCCGCGTGCTGCTGGTGCACGCCCTGCCCAACGCCGCGGTTCCGAGTATCACCGTCCTGGCCATGACGATCGGCTTCCTGCTGGGCGGAGTGGCGATCGTGGAGAACGTCTTCTCCTGGCCGGGGCTCGGACGCGAGATCGTGCTGGCCGTCACCGCCAGGGACCTGCCCGTCGTGCAGGGGTTCGCGCTGGTGATGGCCGTGGTCTGGGTGGCGGTCAGCCTGCTGGCCGATGTGGTGACCGCCCTGGTCGACCCCAGGTTGCGGACCGGGAGCCGCGGATGACCTCGATCCTGACCGGGCGCGGTCTGACCTCGACCGAGCCGACGGCGCCGCCCGCGCGTGGCGTGCTCTCCCGGCTGCTGCGCCGCCGCGACGCCCGCGCCGGGCTGGTCATCCTGACGCTGGTGGTGGTGGCCGTCGTGGCCGGGCCCTGGTTCGCGCCGCACGAGCCGGACGCCGCGGAGTTCGGACGCGTGCTCAGCGGACCGAGCGCGTCCCACTGGCTCGGCACCGACCAGTTCGGTCGCGACCAGCTCGCCCGGCTGCTCGACGGCGGTCGCCGGTCGCTGGAGGCGACCGCGCTGGTACTGGCGATCAGTGTGGCCGCCGGGCTGGTCGTGGGCACGGTGGCGGGGGTCGCCGGCGGTCTGGTCGACGTCGTGGCGATGCGGGCCGTGGACCTGGCGCTCGCCGTCCCCGGCGTGGTGCTGACGCTGGCGCTGCTCGGGGCGCTCGGGCCCGGCTTCGGCAATCTGGTGATCGCGCTGGCGGCCACCACCTGGCCGCCGTACGCGCGGCTGGCGCGCGGCCACGTGCGGGCCGGGCGTGATCGTCCGGACGTGGTCACCGCCCGGTTGGCCGGGGCGAGCCGGCCCCGCGCCGCGGCGGCGCACCTGCTGCCGGGCGCCGCCGCCCACGTGCTGGTGGTGGCCGCGCTGGACGTCGGGCAGACGATCATGGCGATCACCGGGCTGTCGTTCCTCGGCCTCGGCGCGCAGCCGCCGCACGCCGAGTGGGGCGTCATGCTGGCGGACTCCCGGCTCTACCTGACGGAAGCGTCCTGGCTGCTGCTCGCCCCGTCGGCGGCGATCGTCGTGGTGATCCTGGCCGCGGTCCTGCTGGGCGAGGCCGCGGCCGAGGCGTCCGATCCGAGGAGGGTCCGGTGAGCGGTGCGGCGCTGCGCGTCTCGGAGCTGGAGGTGCGCTACCCGGGTGGCGGCCACGCCGTCCGCGGGTTGGACCTGGTCGTCGCGCCCGGCGAGACGTTCGCGCTGGCGGGCGAGTCGGGGTGCGGGAAGACGACGCTGGCGCGGGCGGTGCTCGGCCTGCTGCCGCCGGGCGCGCGGTGCTCGGGTTCGATCCGGGTCGGCGGTGTGGAGGTCGTCGGCGCGTCGCGGCGGACGCTGCGGAGCATGCGCGGGATCGACGTGGGGTACGTGCCGCAGGACCCGGTCACCGCCTTCGACCCGCTGCGCCGGGTGGGCCACCACGTCGCGCAGGCCTGGCGGGCGCACCGCCGTACGCCGCCGCCGGGAGCGGTGGCCGGCCTGGTGGCGGAGATGGGCATTCCCGAAGCGGCGAGCCGGCTGCGCGAGCGGCCGCATCAGTGGAGCGGCGGCATGCTCCAGCGGGCGGCCATCGCCGCGGCCGTCGCCCACCGGCCCGGCCTGGTCGTGGCCGACGAGCCGACCAGCGCGCTCGACGCGGACCTCGCCGGGTCGGTGCTGGCCACGTTGCGCGCGGCCAGCCGGAGCCTGCTGCTGATCAGCCACGATCTGGCCCTGATCGCCGAGCACGCGGACCGGGTCGGGGTGCTGTACGGCGGTCGGCTGGTGGAGGTCGGCGACGCCGCGGAGGTGCTGGCCGCGCCCCGCCATCCCTACACGGCGGCGCTGGTCTCGTCCGTCCCGAAGCCGGGGGCCGGGCTGCCGAAGCCGCTGCCCGGAAGGCCGCCCGCGCCCGCCGAGGCCGTCGCCGGTTGCGCGTTCGTGACGCGCTGCGCCCTCGCGAAGGAGCGTTGCGCGGCCGAACCCCCGCCGACCCGCGATGGCGTCGCGTGCTGGGTGGTGGGCCATGGGTGAGCCGCCCGTCATCGAGGTCGTGGGCGTCAGCCGCCGGTACGCGGCCACGCCGGCGCTGCTCGAGACCGACCTCGCGGTGGGGCCGGGGGAGATCGTTGGCATCTCCGGGCCGTCCGGCTCGGGCAAGTCCACCCTGCTGCGCCTGCTCGCCGCGATCGAGCCGCCGGACACGGGCGAGGTCCTGCTCGGCGGTGCGCCCGCCTGGATCCGCAGGTACGGCAGGCGCCGTCGCCGTCCGCCCCGACCCGGTTACGTGATGCCGGTCTTCCAGAACCCGTTCAGCAGCCTGGACGTGCGCTGGCCGATCTGGCGCAGCCTCACCGAGCCGGTCGCGGTCACCAGGCGGGTGTCCCGTGCCGAGCGCCGCACCTTGGCCGGTGAGCGGCTGGAAGCCGTCGGGCTGGGCGGTCTTCCCTTGGACGCGATGCCGTCCGAGCTGTCGATCGGCCAGTGCCAGCGTGTGGCGATCGCCAGGGCGCTGGCCGCCGCGCCGGCCGCCGTCGTGGCCGACGAGCCGACGAGCGCGCTGGACGTGACGACCGTCGCGGGCATCCTGCCCCTGTTCCAACGGGTGGCGGCGGACGGCACCGCCCTCGTCCTGGTCAGCCACGACGAGAACATGTTGCGCGCGCTGTGCGACCGGGTGCACCCGATGGCGGCGGGACGACTCGGCGAGATGCTAGTATGCTAGCAAGCTATGAAACGGCAGCAGTTCAACGTCTATCTCCCGCCCGAGCTGATCAAGGCGGTCAAGCACGCCGCCATCGACCACGGCGTCACGCTGTCGGCGATGGTGGAGCAGGCCCTGCTCGACCACCTGGCCAAACTCCGGAAGACGGAGGACGAGGAATCATGATCGTGATGCCGGTGGTCTACGCCTCGGCCGTGGACCGGTCAGTGGGCTTCTACCAGGCGCTCGGTCTGACCGTGCGGGTCAGGGGACGCAGCGGGAACTGGGCCGAACTCGCCGCCTCCGGTGGGCTCGTCGCCCTGCACGCCGCCCGGCCGCGCGCCGACGGCGCGGAGACCGCGGAGCCCGACACCGCCGCGTCCGCCGGGGCCGTGGAGCTCTGCCTGGTCAGCGAGACGCCGCTGGACGATCTCGTCCAACGCATGGGGCGGGCGGGGATCGAACCCGTTCGCGGCATCTCCGACGAGGCGTTCGGGCGCTCGGTCGTCTTCGCCGACCCGGACGGGCTCCTGATCCAGATCAACGAACACGACGAGGAGCTGTACACCTGACGCCGGCGCCCGCCGCGCCAGAGACGGAGACCGACAATGATGGTGCATCGCCGCCTGCTGACCCTGGCAGGCGACATCCGCTTCCCGCTGGCGCTCAACATCGTCCTGGGGCTGGCCGTCGCCGCGGCCTACATCACCCAGGGTCTGCTCGTGGCCCAGATACTCGCCCGCCTGCTCGACGGGCGGGGCCTCGAATCCACCACCTGGCTCCTGGTGTGGCTGGCCGTGGTGGTGGCGGCGAGGCTGGTGCTCCTGGTACTGGCCGAGGTCGCGGCACAACGCACGGCCCACGCCGTGAAGGAGCGCGTGCGCGGCAGGCTCTACGACAAGCTGCTGCACCTCGGACCCGGCTATCTCACGCTGAAACGCAGCGGGGACGTGCGCACGGTACTCGTCGACGGGGTCGAGGCCCTGGAGGCGTACTACAGCCGGTACCTGCCGACCGTGGCGCTGTGCCTGCTCGGTCCGTCCGGGATCCTGATCTACCTGGCCACCCGCGACCCGATCTCGGCGGCGATCATCGCGGTCTGCATCGTGCTGATCCTCGTCGGGCCGCGCCTGCTGGACAGGATGCTGGCCCAGAAGGGCGCGGAGAACTGGGAGGCGTACGGCAGGCTCAGCTCCGACTACCTCGACGTGATGCAGGGCATGACCACGCTCAAGGCCTTCAACGCCACGGCCCGTGAACGCCTGACCCTGTCGCGGCGAGCGGAGGAGTTGCGCGAGGCCACGATGCGCCAGCTGGGCGTCTCGCTGGTCGACAGCGCCGTGACCACGTTCGGTCTGCTGGCCGGGCCGGCGCTGGCGGTCGGTGTGGCGGCGATGCGGCTGGCCTCGGGCTCGGTCGACACGCTGACCCTGTTGCTCGTGCTGGTGCTCGCCCGCGAGTGCTTCCGCCCGCTGGGCGACCTGTCGAAGTACTGGCACGCCGGATATATCGGCATCTCGTCCAGTAAGCAGATCCACGACCTCCTGCGGGAGAAGCCGCTGGTGGAGGAGCCGGCGCGGCCGCGACCGCTGGGCGCTGCCCGCGTCACCTTCGACAACGTCACCTTCCGCTACCCGGGGCGCGAGCGACCGGCGGTGCGCGGCTTCACGCTGGACATCGAGCCGGGCGAGACCGTGGCCGTGGTCGGGCCGTCGGGCGCGGGCAAGTCGACGCTCGTCGCGCTGCTGTTGCGCTACTTCGACGTCACCGAGGGCGGCGTGCGCATCGGCGGCGTCAACGTGCGCGAGGCGGCGCTCACCGACCTGCGCGCGATGGTGGCCGTGGTCGCCCAGGACACCTACCTGTTCACCGGCACCGTCGCCGACAACATCCGGCTCGGCCGCCGGGACGCCGGCGACGAGGAGGTCGTCGAGGCGGCGAAGGCGGCCAACATCCACGACTTCGTCGCCGGCCTGCCCGACGGCTACGCCACCGCGGTGAGCGAGCGCGGGCTGACGCTGTCGGGCGGGCAGCGCCAGCGCGTCGCGATCGCCCGCGCCCTGCTGGCGGACGCGCCGATCCTGGTGCTCGACGAGGCCACCTCCAGCGTGGACGCGGCGGGAGAGGCCCTCATCCAGGACGCGCTGAGCCGTGTCACCGCCGGACGCACCACGCTCGTGGTCGCGCACCGGCTGTCCACCGTCCGCGCGGCCGACCGGATCGTGCTCATGCGCGACGGCGAGATCCGCGAGATCGGCGATCACCACGAGCTGATGGGACGCGATGGCGACTACGCGCGGCTCGTGGCCGCCCAGGAGGTGACGGCATGAGCGGCGCCCCGACCACCGACGCCGGCCCGCGCCGTCCCGTCCTGGCGCTTGTCCCCATGGTGTTCGGCCACCCGGTGCTCGCCGGGCTGACGTTGCTGTCCGGCCTGCTGGCGCACGGCCTGGGCATCGCGGCGGCCGCGACGACCGCCTGGATGGTCGGCGAGGCCGTCACCGGTCCCGGCCCGACCTCGCTGTCGACGATCTTCTGGATGCTGGTCCTGCTGGTCGTCGCCGCCGCGCTGGCCCGATGGTGGCAGATGTGGGTGGCGCACGACCTGGCCTACCGGCTGTTGGCGACCATGCGCATCCGGCTCTTCGACGGTCTGGAACGGCGCGCCCCCGGCTTCCTCCTCGGCCGCCGCACCGGCGACCTGGCGGGCACCGTCACGGCCGACGTGGAGACCACCGAATGGTTCTACGCGCACACGGTCATCGACTACGCCGTGGCCGCGCTGGTCGCGGTCGGCTCCACGGTCGTGCTGGCCTTCTTCCACCCGCTGCCGGCGGTGGTGGTCGGCGTGTTCCTGATCCTGCTGGCCACGGTGCCGGTGTGGCTGGCCGGGCAGGCCGACAGGCAGGGCAGGCGGTTGCGCGAGGAACTCGGCGTGCTGGGCGCCGAGGTCGTCGACGGTGTGCAGGGCATGCGGGAGCTGGTCACCTTCGGGCGCGGCGCCGACTACGCGCGGCGGCTGCGCGAACGCACGCGCACGCTCCAGGACCGGCAACTCGCCTACGGGCGCCGCTCCGGGATCGAGCAGGCCGTCACGGACGGCCTGGTCTCGGGCGGGTTCACGGCCGTGCTCGTCGTGACCGCCCTCCTGGTCGCCGCGGACGACCTGTCACCGGCGACGCTGCCCGCCGTGGTGATCCTGTCGGTGTCGGCGTTCGGCCCGGTCGTCGACGTCACCGGCACCGCCCGAGCGCTGGGGCAGATCCGTGCGGCGTCCCGCCGCGTCTTCACGGTGAGCAGGCAACGACCCGCCGTCAGCGACGCCGGCACCCGCGCGCCGGAGGAGCCGCTGACGGCCCATGTGAAGTTCGAGGACGTGCGGTTCTCCTACACCCCGGACGCCGCGCCCGCACTCGACGGCGCCACCTTCGAGGTGCGGCCCGGCGAGACCGTCGCCCTCGTCGGCCACTCGGGAGCCGGCAAGTCCACCTGCGCCAACCTGCTGCTGCGCTTCTGGGACACCCAGGGGGGCGCGGTGACGATCGGCGGCCGTGATCTGCGGAGCCTGCCGCAGCGGCACATCCGCGACCTCGTGACGATCGTCCCGCAGGACGTCTACCTGTTCAACCGGTCGGTGAAGGAGAACATCCGGCTCGGCCGTCCCGACGCCACCGACCGGGAGGTCGCCGAAGCGGCCGAGCGGGCGCGCGTTGCGGAGTTCGTCGGCGGCCTGCCCGACGGCTACGACACCGTCTGCGGCGAACGCGGCGCGCAACTGTCGGGCGGGCAGCGCCAGCGCGTCGCGATCGCCCGCGCGCTCCTCCGCGACCGCCCGATACTCATCCTCGACGAGGCGGTCTCCAACCTCGACGCGGAGAACGAGGAGGCGTTGCGGGCCGCGGTGCGGACCGCCAGGCAGGGCCGCACCACACTGCTGATCGCCCACCGCCTGTCCACGATCCGGTCGGCCGACCGGATCGTGGTGCTGGACAAGGGCAGGGTCGCGGAACAGGGAACCCACGACGAACTCGTGGCCGCGAACGGAGCCTACGCACGCCTCCTGGCCCGGCAGGTGGGCGTGACGGACGAGAACGACGCTAGCCCTCGTCGGTCTTGAGGGGACGGGCGCAGGTGCGGGCGATCGCGGCCAGGACGTGGTCGCGGGCGGTGTCGGCCGTGCACAGGTCGGTGAGGACGTAATAGGCCAGCCCTTCGGCTTCCTGACCTTCTACATGCAGAACGTCCTGCACCTGGACGCGCTGGAGACCGGGCTGGGGTTTCTGCCGCACACCGTGCTGACCTTGCTGGTCGGGCTCCGGGTCACGCCCCGGCTGATGCGGCACGTCGACAGCCGGGTGCTGGTCGTGGCCGGGGTGTGGGTCGCCGCGGCCGGGTTCGCCTGGCAGAGCCGGATCACCGTCGACGACACCTACTGGACCGGTGTGGCGGGGCCGGCGGTGCTGATGTCGGTCGGGGGTGCCCTGTTCAACACCCCGCTCACGGCCACCGTCACCTCCGGTGTTGACGCCGGGGACGCCGGGGCGGCCTCGGGGCTGATGAACACCGCCAAACAGGTCGGCGGCGCACTCGGCCTGGCGGCGCTGGTCGCCCTCACCACCGGCCCGGCCACCGGCGAGGCGGCGCTGGCCGCGCAGTACGGCCGGGCGTTCGCGTTGACCGCGGCCGTGCTGGCGGTGGTCGGTGTGCTGGCGGCATGGCTGCCGCGCCGCCGCGACGACACCCCGGGTCGGTGACCCGCCGTCCTTCACGGGCGGCAGTCCGGCAGGCCACAGCGACCTGCCCATAGGGCTGGGAGTTCTCTTTGCCGGACGGGACGTGCCCGGCGCTCAGCGAGCTCCGGCATAAGACGTCATCTCATTTGGCGAGTCGGCGGTGACAGATGAGGGTGGCGGCGATGCCGACGAAGGCCAGGAAGTGCTCGGGCTTGCGTTCGTAGCGGCGATGCAGGCGGCGGCAGCCGCTCAGCCACGA
>NZ_QVNQ01000002.1 GCF_003432485.1 Actinomadura spongiicola | reverse complement strand
AGTTCCATCCGCCGACGATCCCGATCGTGTCCAACCTGACCGGGACCGTAGCCACCGTCGAACAGCTCACCTCACCCGGCTACTGGACACGCCTCATCCGCGAACCCGTCAACTTCCACGCGGGCGCTACCACTCTGACCGAACACGACGTCACCACCTACCTAGAACTCGGCCCGGACGCGGTCCTGTCCGCGCTCACCGACCAACCCGGCATCCCGCTCCTACGCCGCAACCAACCAGAAACCCACACCATCGTCACCGCCCTGGCCACCGCACACACCCAAGGCGTCACTGTCGACTGGAACACCGTCCTCCCCAAAACCCCGACCATCGCCCTCCCCACTTACCCCTTCCAACGCCGCCGCTACTGGCTGGACAGGGCAGACGGTAGTGCCGATGTCGGTGCCGCCGGTTTGGGCGCGGCAAGCCATCCTCTACTGGGCGCCACCGTGGAACTCGCCGAGACGGCCACCGTGGTACTCACGGGCAAGCTGTCGCGTCACTCCCATCCTTGGCTGGCAGACCACTCCGTCATGGGGACGGTGCTCCTGCCCGGAACCGCATTCGTGGAACTCGCTCTCTGGGCTGGGGAACAGACGGGATGCACTCTCCTTGAGGACCTGACGCTCGAAGCGCCGTTGGTAATCCCCGACACCGGTGCAGTGGCTCTTCAGGTCTTCGCCGACACACCCGATGGGGACGGCCGCCGTGCGCTGACCATCCACTCTCGGCCTGCCGATGGGGATGACCACCCCTGGACCCGGCACGCCAGCGGCACCCTTGCCTCCAGCAGCGAACCGGCTCAGACATCCACCCTCGGCACCGCCTGGCCTCCGCCCGGAGCCACGCCGATCGATGTCAGTGGCTTCTACGAGGATCTAGCCGCGGCGGGCTACCACTACGGCCCGGTGTTCCAGGGACTCCGAGCGGTCTGGCAGGACGGAGACGATCTTTACGCCGACGTCCACCTGCCCGACGAGGAATCCGCCAACGGCTACACAGCGCATCCCGCTCTCCTGGACGCGGTCATGCATGCACTCGCTCAGGCTGCGGTCAGCACAGGCGAGATGGGGCTTCCGTTCGCATGGACCGGCGTACGGCTGCACGCCGTGGGGGCCACGCAGGTCCGGGTGCGGATCACCCCGACCGGTCAGCACACTTTCGCCCTCACCATCGTCGATCCGGCGGACGACCTTGTCGCCACCATCGAGGAGGTCGCGACTCGCGCGATCGACCCGGCGCAGCTCGGCACCCCAGATAGCAGCCGTGATCCGCTTTATCAGTTGGAGTGGGTGGAGATCCCCACCCCCACCACCACCGCCACCGACGACGCGTCCGAGCCGGAGATTGTCACCCTGCGCGCCGAGGGCGAAGGCCCCCACGACCCCGAGCACGTCCACGCCCTCACCGAACAAGCCCTCACCCTCATCCAAAACAACCCCGACACCCATCTGGTCATCCTCACCCACCACGCCATCGCCACCACCCCCGACGACCCCATCCACGACCTACCCGCCGCAACCACCTGGGGCCTACTGCGCACCGCACAAAACGAACACCCCGACCACATCACCCTCATCGACACCGACCAACCCCACAACAAAGACCTCATCCCCGCAGCCCTGGCCACCGGCGAACCCCAACTCGCCATCCGCAACAACACCCTCCACGTGCCCCGCCTGGTCCCCACCACCAGTGAGCGGCAGGCACCCGTCCTCGACCCCGACGGCACCGTCCTTATCACCGGCGGCACCGGAACCCTCGGCGCTCTGGTCGCCCGGCACCTGATCACCAGGCACGGCGCCCGTAACCTCCTGCTCACCAGCCGCCGCGGCCCCGACGCACCTGGTGCTCACGACCTCGCCGCCGAACTCACCCAACTCGGCGCCAACGTCACCATCACCGCCTGCGACACCACCGACCCCGACGCCCTAGCGGACCTACTCGACGGCGTCCGGTTGACCGCCGTCATCCACGCCGCAGGAATCCTGGACGACGCCACCATCACCGCACTCACACCCCAGCAACTCCACACCGTCCTACGACCCAAGGTCGACGCCGCCTGGAACCTGCACCGACTAACCCAAGACCACGACCTGGCCGCGTTCATCCTGTTCTCCTCCGCCGCAGGCACCCTCGGCAACCCCGGACAAGCCAACTACGCCGCCGCCAACACCTACCTCGACGCACTCGCCCACCACCGCCACACCAACAACCTCCCCGCCACCTCCATCGCCTGGGGACTGTGGGACAGCGCCAGTGGAATGGGTGAGAACCTCGGCGACGCTGATCTCGCCCGGCTCCGCCGTACCGGGATCAGTCCGCTCTCGGTCGACGAGGGCCTCGCGCTCTTCGACGCCGCGATCGGTCTCGGGCGTCCGCATGTCGTTCCGTTGCGGATCGACACGGCCGCGTTGAGCGGGCAGGCGGGCCTGGGGATGGTTCCGGCGCCGCTGCGCGGGCTGGTCCGTGCGCCGCGGCGGCGCGCGGCCTCCGCGGCGGAGGCGGCGAGTTCGGCCGCCGCGTGGCGGGAGCGGTTGGCCGGGCGGGCGGAGCCGGAGCAGCGTCGACTGCTGCTGGATCTGGTTCGCACGAACATCGCCCAGGTGCTCGGGCACGCGTCCGGCGGCACGATCGACGCCGATCGGGGGCTGCTCGACCTCGGGTTCGACTCGCTCACCGCCGTCCAGCTCCGCAACCAGTTGGGCGCGGCGACCGGGCTGCGGCTGCCGACGACGCTGGTGTTCGACCATCCGACGGCGGCGGCGCTCGCGGAGTACCTGCGGGCCGAACTCGCGCCCGCCGAGGCGGACGGGCACGCCGCCCTGATGGCGGAGCTGAGCAGGCTGGAGGCCAGCGTTTCGGGCGTGCTCCCGGCGCCGGAGGCGCGCGGCGAGGTCGTCCTGCGATTGCAGGCGATCATGAGGCGGCTCGGCGGTGGAAACGGGTCGGCGGAGCCGGGGGCCGTGGACGCGGCGGTCCTGGAGTCGGCCAGCGACGAGGAGATCTTCGAGTTCATCGACAGCGAGCTGTGACGCGGTTCCGGGTCGGTGGCTTTGGCGCGACCTAAGGACGCCTTTTGCGGGCCGCGCGACCATTACCGAAAGGAATTCGGTTCCGTGAGATCGAAGAACGGCAGGGCATCGGATGCGCACGACTGACGCGTGGGTCCTCCACGCCGGATCGGGTGGCGACGGCGGCGCCCGCCCGGCGGGGGAGGTGCTCAGCCGCGAGACGTTCGCGCTCGGCGACCCGCGTGACGGCGAGGTGCTGGTCGAGCCGCTCTACGGCTCGTGGGAGGCCAACCTGGACCACGCGCTGGCGCGGAGCCCGATCGACGTGTGCCGGGCGCGGGGCGAGGACTCGGTCGTCATCGGGAACCTCGGTGTCGTGCGGGTGCTGCGTCCCGGGTCGTCGCCGGGGGCGCGGAGGCTGCGGGAGGGCGACGTCTGCATGGTGATGCCCTTCGGGAAGTGCGACAGGCACGGCTACGCCGAACTCGTCTACGCCTACGACATGCCCGGGACGGTCGGTCTGCTGGCCAAGCGCACCAGGATCGACGCGGAGATCCTGCTGCCGGTGCCGGAGGGCAGCGCCCATTCCCTTCCGCAGTGGGCGGCGTACGCGCGGTACTTCACGGCCTGGGACAACTGGCGGACGGCGCTGCGCTGCTGGCAGGCGCAGTTGCCGGACGCGGATCCGGCGGAGCATCTAGTATTCGGCTGGGGCGGCGGGGTGACGTTCGCCGAGCTGCTGCTGGCCCGGCGGGCCGGGTTCAGGGTGGCGATGACGGCCAGTACCGACGAGCGGCTGGCGATGCTGCGCGAGCACGGGATCACCCCGGTCGACCGGCGGCTGTTCCCGCATCTGGCCCGCCCGGCGGAACCGGCCGGGGACATGTCGCGGCACCGCGTGTCCGAGAAGGAGTTCCTGCGGATCATCGGGGAGCTGAGCGGCGGGGCCGGCGCGGCGGTCTTCATCGACAACATTGGCGCGCCGCTGTACCGGGCCACGTTGAAGGCGCTCGCGCGGCAGGGGGTGCTGACGACCTGTGGTTGGAAGCAGGGAATGAGCACGACGACGTTGCGGGCGGCCGAGTGCATCAGGCGGCATCTGCACGTCCACACCCATGTCTGGCGGCTTCAGGACTCGGCGGAGATCCGTGACCTCCAGGAGGAGACCGGCTGGATCGCCGACATCGATCCGGCGGCGGTCTACCCGTTCGACGAGGTTCCCCGGCTCGCCGACGACTACGCGGCGGGACGGCTCAGCACCTACTTCCCGCTCTTCCAGATCAATCCCGTCTAGCCGCCCAGAGAGCAGGAGTGGACCAGTGGTAGGTGCTTCGTCCGAACGCCGGTACGGGGTCGGCATCCGCGCCATCGGCCGGTGCCTTCCGGAACGGGTGGTCCCCAACAGCGAGCTGGTGGAGCGGCTGCCGACGAGCGACGCGTGGATCCGGGAACGCATCGGGATCGAGTCGCGGCGGTTCGCGGCCTCCGGCGAGTGGTCGTCGGATCTGGGGGTGCGGGCGCTGGTCGACGCCTGCGACCGGGCCGGGCTCGACCCGAACGAGCTGAGCATGGTCATCTGCGGGACGTACACGCCCGACCATCTGCTTCCCTTCACCGCCGCCGCGATCACCCGTAAGGCGGGGCTGCCGCGGACGCCGGCGTTCGACGTCAACAGCGGCGGCTGTCCCGGCGCGGTGTACGCGCTGGACGTCGGCCGCCGGTACGTGGAGTCCGGGGAGTATCCGCGGGTCGCCGTGGTGTTGACCGACGTCAGCACCCGGCTGTTCGACCCGGAGGACCGGACCGTCGGGGTGATCTTCGGGGACGGCGCGGCCTGCTACCTGCTGGAGCCGACGCGGCCCGGGTCGGGCATCGGGCCCGTCGCGCTCGGCACGGACTCGTCGCGGTACTTCTCGGTGTACGCGGCCCGCGAGGCGCGCACGGGCGCGGACGGCCGTCCCAAGGTCTCCGGGTTCGGTGACAACTTCACCACCATGGCGGGACGGGAGATCCGCGAGTTCGTGCTGGGGTCGGTTCCCGGTTTCGTCCGCGAGTTCGCCGCGAAGGCGGACCTCGACCTCGACGACGTGGACTTCTTCGCCCTGCACCAGGCGAACCTGCGTCTCGTGCACGGCATCCTCGACGCCCTGGAGCAGCCGTACGCCAAGACGCTCACGAACGTGGAGCGTTTCGGGAACACGTCCGGCGCGTCCGTTCCCCTCGTGCTGCGCGAGGCCGAGGACTCCGGTCGCCTCCGGCCGGGGCAGCGGGCGCTGCTCGTCGCGTTCGGCGGCGGGCTCAGTTTCGGTGCCGCGCTGGTCCGCTGGTCGGGGTCCGACGACTTTCTCATGGCGCGGTGACCGCGCGGACAGGGGGACGGCCCGATGGCCACGACGACGCATGACTTCACCGGCCGCACCGTGATCGTGACGGGCGCCGGCCGCGGGATCGGGCTGGCCCTGGCCCGCTACTTCCACGCCGCGGGCGCGGTGGTGTGGCTGGTCGGACGGGACGCCGAGGCGATCAAGCAGGCGGCGCACGACCTGGACGGCGCCCGGATCGCGCGGGCCGACGTGACCCGTTCCCCCGACGTGGAGCGGGTCGTGCTGGACGTCGTCGCCGACACCGGCCGCGTCGACGTCCTGATCAACAACGCGGGCGTGCTCCGCGACCGGGTGCTGTGGAAGCTGACCGACGAGGACTGGGAGACGGTCCAGGCGGTGCATCTCGGCGGCACGTTCCGGTTCATGCGCGCCTGCGTCCCGCATTTCCGGGCGCAGGGCCGGGGCCGGGTGGTGAACGTGACGTCGTACGCGGGCCTGCACGGCAATGTGGGTCAGGCCGCGTACGCGGCGGCGAAGGCGGGGGTCATCGGGCTCACCAAGACCGCCGCGAAGGAGCTGGTGCGGTTCGGCACCACCGTCAACGCGATCTCCCCGGTGGCCGAGACCCGCATGATCACTTCATTGTCGGAGCGGGCGGGCGACCAGCTCAGGTCGCTGATCCCGGCGGGCCGGTTCGCCCCGCCCGAGGACATCTGCGCCGCCGCCGGTTTCCTCGCCTCCGACGAGGCCCACTACGTCACGGGCGTCGTGCTGCCCGTCGACGGCGGCATGTCCATCTGACGCCCCCGCCGACCCGAGCCGTCTCAGTCGGAGGTGGCGTGTTCGCGGACGAAGGCGTGGATGCGGTCCTTCGCGGCGGCGGCCATCTTGGTGGGCATGTCGGTGAACACGTGCGGCGCGAACGGGTAGACGTCCACGCGCGCCTCGTTCCCGGCCGCCTCCCACCGCGCCGCCATGAACAGCGAGTCGTCCAGGAACGGGTCCTCCGTGCCGACGCTGAACAGCGCCGGGGGAAGACCGGCCAGGTCGGGCCGCGCGGCGTACAGCGGGGAGATCTCCGGGGACCGCCGCGCCTCCTCGTCCAGCCCCGGGAAGATCAACGGGCGGGTGGTCCTCAGATAGTTCAGGTCGATGAGGGGGGTGCCGACGGCGTGCCGCTGGCTCGGCACGGTGATGGACATGTCGTAGCAGCCGAACGCGAGGTTCGCGGCGGAGAACCGCGCCTCCGGGCCCAGCCGCAGCAGGGTGAGGGCGGCGAGGGTGGCACCGGACGACTCCCCGCCGACGAGCAGGCGGTCCGTGCCGAATTCCGTCTCCGCGTTCTCCGCCAGCCACCGCGCGGCGGCCACGCAGTCGTCCAGGGCCGCCGGGTACGGGTGTTCGGGCGCGAGCCGGTACTCGACGCTCGCGACCGCGACGCCGCACTCCGCGGCGAGGCGCGCGTTGGCCGCGTCGGAGGCGCGTGCCGAGCCGACGATCCAGCCGCCCGCGTGCATGTGCAGGTACACGGCGTCGAAACGGTCCGGGCAGATGATCCTGATGGGGACGCCGCCGGGCGTCCGCACCTCACGGACCGGCAGGTGCGGCTCCTCCCGGGCGTCCTCCAGCTGCGTCCGCACCTTCTCGATGGCCGCCGTCGAGCCGAAGTCGGTCGCGGGGAACGCGCGGAGCAGTTCGAGGAGTTCCCGTGCCTCGTCGATGTACGGGGCCAGCGCTGGGTCGACGCGCATGCGTCACCTCCGGGTCTCGGTTGGGGTGGTCGGCGCGCCGTCGGGCCCGGCCAGGCGGTCGGGGTCCTCCAGCGCGTCCTTCAGGTCCTGTAGGAACAGCGTCGCTTCGCGGCCGTTGACGAAACGGTGGTCGTAGGCGAGACCGATGTTGACGACGGTGTGGGCCGTCGCCGTCCCGTCCGCGTCGAGCCGGACCTCCCGCCGGGTGCCGGCCAGCGACAGTGCGCACAACCGGCCGGGGAAGACGATGGGGACGGCGGAGACGATGTCGCGGTCCTGGTGCAGCGCCACCACCAGGTTCGCGCCGGCCAGGTCCCGCTCCCGGAACGCGCCCGAGATGGCGGTGCGGCGGAACCCGGTGAACGCCTCCACGATCTCCGCGATGCCCAGGGAGGACGCGTCCGCGATCACCGGGACGAACAGGCCGCGGCCCACGTCGATCGTCACGCCGACATGCGCGGCGGTCGCGGGCCGCAGGCGCAGGCCGTCCACCGGCGTCGCGAAGATCTCGGGGAATCGTCCGTGCAGCCGCGCCGCCGCGCACACCACGAACTCCGGGAGTCCCACGAGCCGCCGCAGGCTCTCGGTCAGCGCGGCGGCCCGCCGGAGGACCGCGTCGACGTCCACCTGGATCACGCTGTAGGCGGCGGGGATCGTCCGGTGCGACGTCTCGACCGTCCGCGCCACCGCCCGCTGCGCCGGGGACAGCTCGACCGCGCCGTCGGACGCGTCGGCCCGCGACGGGGCGTGCGCGGCGGCGAGCCGTTCGACGTCGGCGCGCCTCACCACCTTCACGTCGAGGCCGTTGACGACGTCGTGGTCGAGGCTCAGCTCGTCGAGCAGCGCCCGCGCGGGCGCGGTGATCACCGGCCCGGACGTGCCGGGCCGCGGAGCCCGCGCGTCGGGTCGCGGCGTACCGGTCGGCGGCGTGCCGGGCTCGGTCTCGCCCGGCGCGGCGACGCGGCCGATCAGGTCCCCGGGCGCGCACTCGCCCCCGGCGGGGACGAGGTGGCGGACGACCCCGGCGTCCGGGCTGCACAGCTCCTCGACGGCCTTGGAGGTCTCCAGCTCCACCACGGGCGTGTCCGCGTCGACCGTGTCGCCGTCGTCGACGAGCCAGCCGACCAGCGTGTACGCGCTGTCGTTGTTGTTGAGCTTGGGCACCCGGATCTCAGTCACGCACGGCCTCCACAACGGCCTCGAAGATCGTGGACTCCTGGACGAGGACGCGTTCCTCAAGATGACCGGCCGTCGGTACGACGCTGTCGGCCGAGTGGATCAACCGGACCGGCCGCCGCAGCCCCGCCCACAGGCGTTCGTGGATCCGGTGGGCGACCTCCGCCCCCCAGGTGCCGCCCGCGGTGCCCTCCTCGGCCACGCACACGACCCCGGCCCGCTCCAGCGTCGGCAGCGGCGCCTCGACGTCGAAGGGGTGGAGGCGGGCCGGCACCAGCAGCGCGCAGACGATCTCCTGCTCCAGCAGCAGCCGCCGCATGGCGCCGAGCGCCCGTTCCGCCATCCCGCCGGGGGCGATCAGCACGCAGTCGAAGACCTCCGGGTCGTCGACGTACACGCGCGCCACACCCGGGCCGTCCCCCACCAGGTCGAAGGCGAACAGGTCGTCGACGGCCCCGTCCTCGAACATCCGTTGCGCGTACAGCACCTTGTCCTCGAACAGCACGGCGGGCACCGCGCGGGCGAGCACGTCGGGCAGCAGCGCGCCCGCGTCGTGGAAGGGCGACGTCTCGTACAAATCGAGGCCGGGAACGCCGACGAAGTGCTTCTGGAGACTCTGGCTGTGCGTGGGGCCGTAGCCGCGGCGGCCGCCCATCGGGCAGCGCACGATCATCGGCAGCGGCACCGGCCGCCCGTACATCGACACCGACTTGGCCGCGAAGTTGACCAGCTGGTCGAACGCGAGCGCGGCGAAGTCCCCGAACATGATCTCCGCGATGGCGGCCTCGCCGCCGAGGGCGAGCCCGGCCGCCGCGCCCACGATCGCGCCCTCGCTGAGCGGCGTGGGCAGCACCCGGTCGGGAAACCGGGTCGACAACCCCTTCGTGATCTTGAATGCGCCGCCGTAGGGGTCGGCGATGTCCTCGCCGAGCACGTGGACGCGCGGGTCCGACTCGAGCAGGCCGTGCAGCGCGCGGTTGAGGTTCTCCGCTACGCGCATGGCGCGTCCCAATCGGACGGCGGCCGCGCCGCGACGTCGGCGGCGACGCGTTCCACCAGGTCCCGGGCCACCGCGTCCCACCGGGAGTGGTGCTCGGGATGGGCGGCGGCGTAACGCCGGTACCAGTCGGCCTCCTCCGCCTCCCGGATCACCCCGGGTGGACGGGTGTCGTCGCCCTTGCTGTGCGGGCCGACCCGGTGGGTGGCGAACTCGGCCACCAGCGGCCCGTCGCCCGCGCGGACCCGCGCCACGCGCGGCGCGAGTTCCCGGCGTATCGCGGCCACGTCGGCCGTGCCGACCCGGTGGTGCTCGACGCCGAAGGCCGCCGCCCGCCCGGCGATCGTCCCGGCCATCTGCGCCGTGGTCGGCGTGGACTGCGCGACGCCGTTGTGCTCCACGACGACGAGCAGGGGCAGCCGCCACAACGCGGCCATGTTCAACGCCTCGTACACCGCTCCCTCACCCCAGGTGCCGTCGCCGATGTACGCGCAGGCCAGCGCGCCCGGTTCGCGGCGCCGCAGGTGGATCGCCATGCCCACGGCGACGGGCAGGCTCTGCCCCTGGACGCCCGTGGACAGGTACCGGTCCCGCAGGATGTGCTGGCTGCCGCCGACGCCCCGGCAGACGGCGCCCTCCCGTCCCATGATCTCCGCGAGCAGGCCGGCCGGGTCCTCGTAGCGGGCGAGGTAGTGGCCGTGCCCGCGATGGTTGCTGAAGACGAAGTCGCGCGGTTCCAACAGGGTGCGCAGCGCCACGGGCACGTACTCCTGCCCGAGGCACGTGTGGGTCGTGCCGTTCAGCGCGCCCTGTCCGAACAGGTCGAGCAGTTTCCGTTCGAAATGCCGGATCGTCAGCAGGAGCTTCAGGTCGTCGTCGCCGAGGCGCGGCAACGGGTCGGCGCCCGCCGCGCCGGCCGTGGGCGCCGGCTCCAGGTCCGCCGTCATCGCGGTGCCGCCTCCGACCGCGCCTCGACGACCGCCTCCGCGAGACCGCGGACGGTCCGTCCTTCGAGGAGCGTCTCCAGCGGAACGTCCGCGCCGAGCCGGTCCTGGAGACGGACCGCGATCTCGATGATGAGGATCGAGCGGGTCCCCAGGTCGGGCAGCCGGTCGTCCGGTCCGAGGTCGACGCGCAGCACCTCGCGGCAGATCTCGACGAGGGCGCGCTCCGCCTCGCCGAGCGCGTCGTCGCCGGTCCCCGGTTCGGGCTGGGTCATGGTCATCCGCCTCCGTCGGTGTCGTCCTGCCCGGCGAGGCCGGACCTGTCGGTACAGGGGGCCTTTCAGTGCGCGGCCATCTCCAGCGCGTATCCGGCCTTGATCCATTTGCTGGCCTCGACGCTGACGCCCGCCAGCCGGTCCCCGTCCGCCAGCCGGGGCAGCACCTGCTCCAACTGGAAGTAGGGGATCGCGTTGCCGGTGTTGCCGATCTCCAGGACCCGGCTGACCGGCTCCGCGCCGGGCGCGTCCAGTTCTTCGAGGACCCGTTCGGTCATGCGGGCCGACAGCTGCGGCGGCAACAGGTAGTCCAGGTCGGACTTCTTCCAGCCGACCCCGTCGAGGACCTCGTCGAGGGCCTCGGCGGCCATCCGCGGCGCCGACTCCTCGACCGCCTTGAAGTCCTCCGTGACGGGCGGACGGTCCATGGTCCGATCCCCCCAGCTGAACCACTCGACGGTCTGGCCGGGGCTCCGGTCCCGCCCGACCAGCCGGGTGAAGACCCCGCGCAGCACCGGCGACCCGTAGGCGGGGCCCGTGCCGAGCACCGCGGCGCCCGCCCCGTCACCGAACAGCAGCCCGTTGACCTGCGCCTCCATCGGCACGTCCGGGGCCCTCATACCGACGTCGAAGTGCTTGGCGCTGGTGTCTCCGCCCAGCACCAGCGCGCGGCGGTGCGGGCCGCACCGGAGCATCTGCGCCGCCACCTCCAGGGCCTGCACGGCGCCCGCGCACCCGGACTGGAGCTGGAAGGTGGGGACCCCGTCGACGCCGAGACGGTCGGCGACCACGTTGACGGTGGCGGGCATGAGCATGTCCGGCGAGGACGTGCTCATCACGACCACGTCCACCTCGGCGGGGTCGAGCTCCGCCGCGGCCAGCGCGCGCCGCCCGGCCGCCTCCGCCAGGTCGGCGAGCGTGTACCGGCGCTCGCCGGTCTCCAGGTCGATCGCGTAGTGCCGGCTGCGGGTGCCGACGAACGTGTCGATCCACTGCTCCCACGCCCGGGGCAGCCCGAACCGCGCCGCCAGTGTCGCGTTGTCGACGGCCGGGCCGGGCAGGGAGGTGCCCACCGCCAGGAGGTGAATGTCGGGACGGTCCATCCGGTCCTCTCCGTTCGCCTGTGCGCTCCGTTCGGTGTTCACCGAGGGCGTGCCGGACGTTCGCGGGCCGCCTGCCGTCCATGGTGGAACGGGCGCCTAAAGCCCCACTAAGCCGAACATTTCCGCTGGTCAGCGGCCTGGTTGACAACTGGAGTGAGCAGTCCGTATCTTTTCCAGAGTACTGACTCCGATTAGCCCCGGGGTGTTTCTTGGATCCCGCGAAGACACACCGGCGGCGCTGGGTGATCCTGGCCCTGCTGGGCATGAGCCTGCTGGTCGTCGGGCTCGACTCACTGATCATCAGCCTGGCCCTGCCGAGCGTCCAGACCGACCTGGACGCCACGGTCGGCCAGTTGCAGTGGATGATCGACGCCTACACGCTCCTGTTCGGCGGCCTGGTGATGTTCGCCGGCGGCCTGGGCGACCGGTTCGGCCGCAGACGGACCCTGCTGCTCGGCCTCACGCTCTTCCTGGCCGCCTCGCTCGGCGCGGCGCTGTCGTCGACCGCGGAGATGCTCATCGCCTGCCGGGCCGGAATGGGCGTCGGCGGCGCGCTGATCATGCCCTCCACCCTGGCGATCATCAAGCACGTGTTCCCCGCCGAGGAGCAGAAGCGGGCCATCTTCATCTGGTCGACCATCGGCGCCCTCGGCACCCCGCTCGGCCCGATCGTCGGAGGGATCCTGCTCGACCGCTTCTGGTGGGGCTCGATCTTCTGGATCAACGTGCCGGTGATCGCGGTGATCCTCGTCGCGGCCGCCGCGCTGATCCCCGAATCGCGCCACGAGGACCACCCCGGCCTCGACGTCGTCGGCGCCGCGCTCTCCGTCGCGGGCTTCGGCTGCCTCATCTTCGGCGTGATCGAGGCGCCCGAGCACGGCTGGGGCGCGCCGCGCACGATCACCCTGCTCGTCCTCGGCGCCGTGCTGCTCGTCGCGTTCGTGACCTGGGAGAGCCGTGCCCGGGGACCGATGCTGAACATGTCGCTGATGCGGGTCCCCGCGTTCGGCGGGCCCGCCGCGGTCATCCTCGTCCAGACCTTCGTCATGGGCGGGACCGTGTTCATCATCACCCAGTACCTCCAGTTCGTGCAGGGCCACGGACCGATGGAGGCGGGGCTGCGCATGCTCGCGATCCTCGCCATGGTCCTCGCCGCCCCACTGATCAAGCTGACCGAACGGCTGGGACTGTGGGCCGGGCTGGCCCTCGGCCTGGCCGTGGTCGCCGCCGCCCAACTGGTCATCTCCACGGCGGGCGCGGAGGACGAGATCCAGATCCTCGTCGGGCTGGGGCTGCTCGGCCTCGGCCTCGGCCTGAACCTGCCCACCTCGACCAACTCCATCCTGGACGCGACGCCCGAGCACCAGTCCGGAGCCGGTTCGGCGGTCGTCGACTCCGCCGCGCAACTCGGCACCGCGATGGGCATCGCCGTGGTCGGCAGCATCCTCACGACGACCTACGCCGATTCCCTCGCCACCCCGCCCGGACTGCCCGACGCCGCCGCGGAGCAGGCCCGCGACTCCGTCGGCGGCGCGCACGCCGTCGCCGCGCATCTCGGCGACGGCGGCGCCCGGCTCGTCGACGCGGCGAACCAGGCGTTCACGGACGGCATGGGCGCGGCCACGCTGACCGGCGCGGGCGTCGCCCTCGCCGGCGCCGTGCTGGTCCTGGTGGGACTGTCCCGGCGCACCCCCGCGCCGGCCGTCCCCGAACCCCCCGCCACAACCACGGCCCCCGCGCTCGACCCCGCACCAGACCGCTGACAGGGCCGGCCCCGGAAACCCGCCCGGCGCCCGCCCCCCGAAGAACTCCAGAAGGGACACCAGATGGCGGAGCACGGGACACCTCCGACAACGACACCCGACACGGCACCCGACACGACTCCCCCGCCGACACCCGCACCGACACCCGCACCGGCGTCCGCGACGACGCTTCCGACCGAGCGCGACCACCCGTTCGACCCGCCCCCGGAATTCGGTCCGCTCCGCGCCAAAGGGCCGCTGACCCCGCTGTCGTTCCCCGACGGGCACGTCGGCTGGCTGACGACCAGCTACGCGACGGCGCGCAAGGTGCTCTCCGACAACCGCTTCAGCGCACGCCAGGAGCTACGGCACCTGCCGATCGAACTGGCGGTGGCCAAGGAGGCGATGACCGGGCCCCCGCCCCCGGGCTTCTTCATGCACATGGATCCTCCGGAGCACACGCGCTACCGCAGGAAACTCGCCTCCTCGTTCTCCGTGCGCCGGATGCGGGAGTTCGAGCGCAAGATCGAACGGGCCCTGGCGGAACCGCTCGCGGCGATGGAACGCCAGGGCCCTCCCGCGGACCTGGTGACCACCCTCGTGGGCCCCGTCCGGTCCCTCGTGACCACCGAGCTGTTCGGCGTGCCCGCCGCCGACGTCGACTCGTTCCAGGAGCACACCTCGGTGATCCTGGACGCCGACAGCCCCGCCGACAAGGTCGGCGAGAGCACGGGTCACCTCGCCCAGTACGTGATGGGGCTGGTGACGTCCCTGCGGGCCGAACCCGCGGAGCAGGAGCCCGCGTCGGTGCTCGGCGGGCTCGTCAAGGACCCCGAACTGTCGGACGAGGAGCTGCTCGGCATGGCGCTGCTGTTCCTCAGCGCCCCCGACACCACCGCCAACATGCTCGGCCTCGGCGCCTACGCGCTGCTCTACCACCACGAGCAGCTGGCGGCGCTGCTCGCCGACCCCACGCTCGCCGACGGCGCGGTGGAGGAACTCCTCCGCTACCTGTCGATCATGAACGTGGGACCGTTCCGCGCCGCGCTCGAGGACGTGGACGTCGACGGGTGCCCCGTCCGCGCCGGGGAGACCGTCGTGGTCGCCGTCCCGGCGGTCAACCGCGACCCCGACCGGTTCGGCTCCCCCGACACGCTGGACGTCACCCGCCCGCCCACGGGCCACCTGACCTTCGGGCACGGCATGCACCAGTGCCTCGGCCAGCACATGATCCGCGTGACCATGAAGACCTCGTACACGCTGCTGCTCGGGCGCTTTCCCGGGCTGCGTCTCGCCGTCCCGCCGGACGAGGTGCCACTGCGCAGCAACGAGGCCACCCACCATGTCCGGAACCTCCCGGTGACCTGGGACGGGATCGCGCGGTGAGGATCGTCGTCCGGCGCGAGCGCTGCACGTCCGCGGGGATGTGCGCGCTGACCGCGCCCGAGCTGTTCGACCAGAGCGAGGACGACGGCCGGGTACTCCTCGCCGACCCCGACCGCAGCGACGAGCACCGTGCCGAGGCCCGCCGGGCCGTGCGGCTCTGCCCGTCCGGTGCCATCTCCACCGACGAGCCGGAACCATCGACCAGGGAGCACAGATCATGACCGACCTCGCAGAGCAGATCCACGGCACCGCGTCGACCATCGTGGACCTGTACGGGCCGGACGTCGTGGAGAGCGTCTACGGCCCGGAGGGCGCCCCGCTCTTCCAGATCACCACCGGCCGCGACGGCAGCGGCGTCGTCGAGGCGCTGCACGCCGCGGGCGAACAGACGGGCCCGATCCTCGAACTCGGCTGCGGCTACGGGCGGCTGACGATGCCGTTCCTGGACCACGGGTACGAGATGGTGGCGCTCGACATCTCCCAGCACATGCTCCGCCTCCTGAGCGACCGCCTCAGCGACACCGCCCCCACGGACACCGCCTCTCGAGTCACGCTCGTCCAGGGCGACATGGCCGACTTCGACCTCGGCCGTTCGTTCGACCTCGTCCTCGCCGGCAGCTCGGCGATCTGGGAGCTCGACGCCGGGCGGCGGGCGTCCATGCTGCGCTGCGTCCGCGACCACCTCACCGATGACGGCCGCTTCCTGGCGCAGGTCACCCTGTTCGGCGAGTTCGACGGACGGGGCGAGAACGGCGCCCGGGAGAGCATCGCGGTCTTCACCATCGACGACGCGCGCTCACCGCTGCTGTGCACGCTGTTCGACTACAGCGCCCCGGACGTGGGCGTGCGGTCCGGCAACATCCTCGTCCACCGGCTGGAGAACGGCAGGGTCACCGCCACGAGGATCTTCACCAACACCATCCACCCGGTGCCGAGAGCCGCGCTGGAGGCCGAGATCGAACAGGCCGGGCTGAAGATCGTGAAGTGGCACGACATCGAGGCCCACGGCCCCTCGGTCGAGGTGTCGGACATCCGCACGGAATGTTCCCTGGTGGAGATGTGTCGGGCCTAGCCGGACGGCTCTTTAGCCGCCTCTAAGTGGGCTGTTAGCCGGGGCCCACATCCTGGTGAGAACGCACACACGAACCGTGTCCACACCCAAGACCGGGAGCACGCAATGCCGGAAAACGAGCCGCGCATACTGGGCACTGCGGCCAGCATCGCCAAACTGTTCGGCGACGGAGTCCTCCGCAGCCTGTACGGCCCCGAGGCGGCCAAGCTCTACGACATCGTCACCCGGCACGACACGGTCGCCGTCGGCGAACTGCTGCGCGTCGCGGAAGGCCGGACGGGTCCGGTGCTGGAACTCGGGTGCGGGACGGGTCGGCTGACCTTCCCGTTCCTGGAGAAGGGCTACGAGATGGTGGCCCTCGACCTGTCCGGCGACATGCTCGCCGTGCTGGACGAGCGGCTGAAGGAGCCCGGCAACGAGGGCTACGCCGACCGCATCACCCTCGTCCAGGGCGACATGACCGACTTCCACCTCGACCGCAAGTTCGACCTGATCGTGGTCGGCGGCGCCTCGGTCTGGACCGTCGACGAGGCCAGGCGCGCGGACATGTTCGCCCGCATCCGCGAGCACCTCGCCGAGGACGGCCGGCTCCTGGTCACCCTCGTCGAGTTCGACAAGTTCGTCGACCGCACCTCCCCGCCCTTCGAGCAGATCACCGTGTTCTCGCTGGCGGACGAGACCTCGCCGCTCGTGTGCACCTTCTTCGACTACGTCGACCCCGCCGAGGGCGTCCGCTCCGGCAGCGTCCTCGCCCACCGGGTCAAGGACGGCGTCGTCACCGACACGATGCTGGGCGTCAGCATCGCCCACCCGGTGCCGCCCGCCGACCTGGAGAAGGAGGTCGAGCGCGCGGGCCTGCGGGTGCTCGCCCGCCACGAGATCGTCGGCGGCGCGCCCGCGGGCGACGACAACAACCCCCTGCGCGCCAAGGTCCGTCCGCTGATGCTGGAGATCGCGGCCTGACGGCCCGGTCGGCCCGACGATCGCGTCCCCCGCCCCTGGAGATGATGATGTACAGCCCTGTCGTGATCGTCGGTGCCGGCCCCGCGGGCCTGATGCTCGGATGCGAGCTGGCACTGGCCGGAGTCACCGCCACGATCCTGGAACGCCGTCCGGCACCGCGGACGGACTCGCCCGGCGCCGCGGTGAACGCGGGAGCCGTCGAGGCACTGGAGTTGCGCGGCCTGATGGACCGGCTGCGCCACCTCACCTTCCCCCTCCCGATGATCCATTTCTCCCTGCTGTTCCTGGAGATGGAGAAGGTCGACGAGCGCGCCAAGGGCACGCTCCTCCTCCAGCAGACCCAGCTGGAGCGGGTGCTGGAGGAGCGCGCCACCGAACTCGGCGTCAAGATCCTCCGGGATCACGAGGTGACGCGGATCGACCAGGACGACGACGGCGTCACCGCGCTGGTCCGGACGCCCGGCGGGATCGAGCGGATCGAGTGCGGCTACCTCGTGGGCGCCGACGGCGCCGACGGCGCGGTGCGCCGCCTCGCGGGCATCCCGTTGACCGGCGCCGAGATCGCCTTCTACGGCATCACCGGCGACCTTGAGATCTCCATGGAGGAACTGGGGCCGCTTCCGCTCGGCGCGGCGTACTACCCCGCCGGTGGGCAGTGGATGTGCGCTCCGATCGGGCCGGACGTGATGCGCGTGACGACCGCGGAGTTCGACATCGAACCGGCCGACCCGACCGCCGACGTCACCGTCGAGGAGTTCCGGATGGCGGTCCGGCGGCTCACCGGCGCCGAACTCACCGCGGGCAAGCCGCGCTGGCTGTCGCGGACCGACTGCCGGATCGCGCAGGCGGAGGCGTACCGGCGCGGCCGGGTCCTCCTGGCCGGTGACGCGGCCTGCGTCATCTACCCCGTCAACGGGCAGGCGCTGGCGAACGCGCTGCACGACGCGTTGAACCTCGGCTGGAAGCTGGCGGCGCAGGTGCAGGGCTGGGCCCCGCCGGGCCTGCTCGACAGCTACCACGACGAACGTCACGCCGTGGGACGCCGCGCCTGCGACAACGTCCGGGCACAGGTCACGCTCTCGCGCGGCCATGAGGAGGTCGGCGCGGTCCGCGACCTGCTCGGGCAGTTGATGCGCTTCGACGAGGTGAACCGTTACCTCGCCGGGATGCTTAGCGGTGTCGACACGGCCTACGAGCCGTCCGGCGCGGGACCGGCCGAGCGGCATCCGCTGACCGGCACCCGCCCCTCCCCGGACCTGTGGGTCGCCTCCGACGACGGCGACTCCCCCGCCGCCGGTGCCGCCGAGAGTCTGCGGCAAGGCCGCGGCGTGGTGCTGTATCTCGACGGCGATCCGGACCGTCCGGGACCGGCGGCGGCGTGGTCGTCACGGGTCGACCAGGTGCGCGTGTCACGGGTTCCGGGTGTCGACGCCGACGTCGTGCTGCTCCGTCCGGACGGTCATGTCGCCTGGGCGTGCCGCGGCGACGGAGCGGGCCTGAACGAAGCCCTGTCCACCTGGTTCGGCGCGCCGTCGACGGAGAAGTCCGGCGCGTCCTAGGAGGCGCTCGTGTCCCCCCACGACGAGCCCGGGCGGCCGGGCGACGGCGACCTCGTCCGGTTGTTGACGCCGGACGGCGAACGCGTCGAGCATCCCGACTACGACCTCGACCTTTCCAAGAGCCAGTACCGCGCCCTGTACCGGGACATGCGCCTCGTACGGCGCGTCGACACCGAGGCGGTGGCCCTGCAACGCCAGGGCGAACTCGGCATGTGGATTCCCTGCGAGGGGCAGGAGGGCGCCCAGGTCGGCTCGGCGCACGCCCTCCGACCCGACGACCACGTGTTCCCGTCCTACCGGGAGCAGGGCGTGGCCTGGTGCCGGGGCATCGCCCCGCTGACCCTGATGGGCATGCTCAGGGGCGTGTCGAACGGTGGATGGGACCCGGAGCGGAACGGCTTCCATCTCTACACCATCGTCATCGGTACGCAGACCCTGCACGCGGTCGGTTACGCCATGGGGATGCGCAGGGACGGCGCCGACGCCGCGGTCCTGGCCTACTTCGGGGACGGCGCGACCAGCCAGGGCGACGTCAACGAGGCGTTCAACTTCGCGGCGGTGTTCAGGGCGCCCGTGGTCTTCTTCTGCCAGAACAACCAGTGGGCGATCTCCGTGCCGAACGACCGGCAGACCCGCGCGCCCCTGTACCGGCGCGCGGCCGGCTTCGGCTTCCCCGGGATACGGGTGGACGGCAACGACGTCCTGGCCTGCCTGGCGGTGACGCGGGACGCGCTCGCGGGCGCGCGGCGCGGGGAGGGCCCGGTGCTCGTCGAGGCGCTCACCTACCGGATGGGCCCGCACACCACCTCCGACGACCCGTCGCGCTACCGGTCGGAGGAGGACGTCGACTACTGGCGGGCGCGGGACCCGATCAGCCGGATGCGCGCCTACCTCACCCGCGAGGGCATGGCCGACGACGCGTTCTTCCGCGAGGTCGAGGAGGAGGGCGACAGGATCGCCGCCGAACTGCGGGAGGGCGTCCGCGCCATGCCGGACCCGCCGGTCGAGGCCATCTTCGACCACGTCTACGCGGCACCACATCCGTTGCTGGCGGAGGAGAGGGCGCAGCACCTGCGCTACCTGGACGGTTTCGCCGACGAATGAGGTCGGGGCCGTGCCGTCCGGCACGGCCCCGACCCCGTCTCCGTCTCCGTCTCCGTCAGATTCCCGCCTCCGCGGCGGCGCCCCGCAGTTCCGCGACCTTGGTGACGGCCGCCTCGACGTCCGCGGGCCGCTGCACCCGCAACACCGGCACCGGGAAGGTGACCATGTCGTCGGCCATGGAGGGACCGGGGACGATCAGCAGCTTCACCCCGTGCCGGTCGAGTTCGGCGAACCCGTGCGGGATGCTCGCCGTCCGGATCAGGTTCTCCCAGACCGCGGTCCGCACCTCCTCACCGGTGGTGAGCGTCCTCGGCTCCAGGCAGACCGTCAGCGGGACCTGCGGGTCACGGAACCGGACGCCGTCGAGGAGCGAACGGACGAACTCGGCGGCGGGCCGCCGCAGCGGACTGTGCACCGCCGCGATGCCCTGCTTGATGATCACCACGCTGGGCTGGTGCTCCGCCAGGGCCTCCAGCGCGCTCCGGTAGCCCGCGAGCAGAACCCACGAGCCGAGGCCGTCGGGCGCGGGACCGAAGTCGAGCCCGAGGTAGACCCCGTCCACCTTGTCCCCGTAGACGGTCGAGGTGTCGGTGTCGGGGCCGATCCGGCAGATGGCGACGCCCTGCGCGGGCTCGCCCTCGACCGGCATGGGGATGGCCCGACGCTCCCAGAGCATCCGGAACATGTCCGCGCGGTCGAACGCGCCCGCCATACAGCTGGCGCTGGTGATGCCGAGGCTGAGGCCGAGAACGGCGTCGGGTCTGACGCCCTCCTGTGCCAGGACGTCCGCGACGGCCACCTGCGCCGCGATCGAGCGGATCGCGGAGTAGCTGTTGCTGGTCCCGTGGTCCTCGGGCAGATGCTCGCCGAGAATTTCGTCCAGGCTCAGTCCCGTCCATTTCCGGACACCGTCATAGAGTTCACGGACGACGGGAAACGCGTCGTAGAACTCAAGGACGCCCGCGTTGTCCTCCCGCGCCGCGCGGGTCACGAAATAGCCCACCGTCATCGTCGGCCTCCTCACACCGCGGACTTGAGATAGCGTTCGTCGTCGGCCAGGACTTCTCCGTGCACTTCCCGGAGCATCGGCCCCGGTTCCAGACCGAGTTCCCTGTTGATCACCTCGCGGGCCCGCTGATAGATGCGCAGCGCGTCGGAACGGCGTTCCGAAAGGTGCAGCGCCCGCATCAGCTGCCCGTAGAACCGCTCGTTCAGCGGATGCTCGGCGATCAGTCCGTGGAGTTCGCTGACCACGGCGCGGTGACGGCCGATCCGGAGCTGCGCCTCGATGCGCATCTCGATGCATTCGAGCCGTTCCTCCTCGAGCCCGGCGACGTGGCCCCCGACGATGGGGCCCTCGCACAACCGGCTCAGGGCGGGTCCCCGCCAGAGGCCGAGCGCCGCCTCCAGGACCCGGTCGGCCTCGTGGTACTCCCCGTCGAGCATGTGCGCGCGCCCGTCGCGCAGCAGCCGCTG
Organism: Actinomadura spongiicola; assembly: GCF_003432485.1. GTDB lineage: Bacteria > Actinomycetota > Actinomycetes > Streptosporangiales > Streptosporangiaceae > Spirillospora > Spirillospora spongiicola. The sequence goes on along the minus strand of NZ_QVNQ01000002.1, from coordinate 889,338 downwards.
GAAGACGAACATGTCCAGGTCGTCCGGGCCGACGCGGAGCAGGTAACCGGGCGAGACCGTCACGATCGGGCTCGGTGTCCCCGCGTCCGCGTTCGCCGCGCGGTTCAGCAGCTTGCGTAGTTGTGAGATGTAGACGTGGACCGCGGCGGTGGCCCGGCGCGGTGGACGCTCCCCCCAGATCTCCTCGATGATCTGCGCACTGGAGACGACTTGGTTCGAACGCATCAGCAGCGTCGCCAGAATGCGCTCCATTTTCGGAGCGCTGATCGGAAGGCTGATGTTTTGATCGATAATCCGTAGCGGGCCGAGAATCTGATACTTCACTGTGTTTGCCCCGTATCGTCGCCTAACCGGCTGACACGAAGCTAGCCGAAGCCGCCGCCGAACAGATACCCCTAATCACCCCTATAAGGGTCGCTGACCCCTTCTGTCGTGCGGCGCTCCCGCGCACTGTGACCTATCTCTCCGTCTTCCGAAACCGAGCGGAGTGTGTCCATCTCCTTCTGTAGCGTGGCGATCACTTCCGCGGCGCGCGGCTCCAGAAAGAAGTGCCCGCCGGAAAAGACGCGGACCTCGCAGGAAGCGGTGGAATGCCGCTCCCACGCGGTCGCCTCCTCGATCGTGGTGACCGGGTCGCGGTCGCCCACGAGGACGAGGAGCGGCACGTCCACGACGGCGTCCGGGCCCGCCGTGTACGCCCCGACCGCCCCGTAGTCGGCCCGGGTCACCGGCAGGATGGTGTCCAGCAGTTCCCGGTCGGCGAGGAACTGATCGGCGGTGCCGCCCAGCCGGCGCAGTTCCGCCACCACGGCGTCCTCGTCGTCCAAGTCGAGCAGCTCGTCCCGGTGCGTCGACGCGGCGCGCCGTCCCGACAGGACGAGCCGCGCGGGCCCGGCCTCACCGGTCCGCCGCCAGCGGCGCGCCACCTCGAAGGCGACCAGCGCGCCCATGCTGTGCCCGAAGAAGGCGAAGGGCTCCTCGACACGTCCGCGCAGCGCGGCGAACACCTGATCGGCCAGCTCGGGGATGTCCTTGGCGAACGGTTCCCGCCGCCGATCCTGACGTCCCGGATATTGGATCGCCCACACCTCATGAGCGGGTGCGAGCGCGGCGGACAGTGGATGGAAGTAGCTCGCCGAGCCCCCTGCGTGAGGAAAGCACACCAGCCGGGTCGCGGCCTCCGGTGAGCGATGGAATCGGCGGATCCACACCTCCGGGTCCGCAGCCGTCATCGTCCCCTCCTTCTCACATACGATTTCCGGATCCCGGGTCGGGACCCGTCACCTTCGGTCCACGCGGTCGTCCGGTACCGGACGACCGGTCATTCGCGTCCCCCGTACACGGTGGCCAGATCGCTGCGGCTGCTGACGCCGAGCTTCCGGTAGACCCGGGTGAGGTGCTGTTCCACCGTGCTGACCGTGACGCTGAGACGTTGGGCTATCTCCCGGTTCATGAAGCCCTGCACGGCGAGGACGGTCACCCGTCGCTCCGCGTCGCTGAGCTCCGCCATGTGGCGGGGCGGGTTCGTGACGGCCGGGAGGCCCTCCCCCGGCGCGTCGCGGGAGCCGGTCAGCGAGTGCCGCAACGGTTCGATGTGGCAGGCGATCGCGATGCTGCGCGCCCTGCGCACCGCGGTGCGCGCCCGGTCCGCGTCGCCCAGCGCCTGGTAGGCCCTGGCGAGGTCGGCGAAGGCGAAGGCCTCCTCCACCGGGTCACCCGACTCCTGCGTCGACTTCACCGCGTCCCACAGGACGCGGGGTCGCTCCTCGCCCCGCTCGGTGGCCGCCTTCAACCGCAGCGCGGCGCCCCGCGGCCGGTGCTGCTCGGGCCGCAGCAGCTTGAGCTGCTCGTCCAGCAGTCCCCTGGCGGGCTCCGGCCTGCGCAGCGCGAACATGGCCCGCGCCGCCTCGACACGCCAGGCGACCAGCCCCGGAACGTCGAGACGCCACTGACCCATCAGGTTCCCGCAGGTCTCGAAGTCGGCCAGGGCGGCGTACGGCCGATCGATGGCGAGGTTGTACCTGCCACGTGCCAAGAGGTAGTGCAGGCCCGGGATGCCGCCGAACATCGCGTCGGGGACCGGCACCTCCAGGTGGCGGGCCGCGCCCTCGTAGTCGCCCATCAGGGTCCGGGCGAGGGCCGCGGTGGCCAGCGGCGCGCCGACCAGGATTCCCCAGGCCTGCGCCGGCATGGACGACAGCGCCGTCTCCGCCGACCGCGCCGCCTGGCGCAGATCGCCGGTGCGCAGCAGGCACTCGGCCAGCACGGCCGAGAAGATCGCCCCCCAGACGGGCGCCTGCCGCTCCCCGGCACGCTCCAGGAGCAGCTCGGCCCAGGTCGCCGCCTTGCCCGGCTGGCCCGCGTAGATCATGGCGGTCAACGCTCCCGCGAGCGCGCCGAGGGTCGAGTCGTCGAGGCGGCTGCGGCCGAGGACCTGCTCCGCGCTGGCCACCGCCTCGGCGTCGCGGCCCGCGGCCAGGACGATCGTGAGCGGGTCCTGATCCGCGGGCAACGACTCCTGGGCGGCGAGTTCCCCGCCCAGGAGCAGACTTCGCGCCGGTTCGTCCTGGAGGAGGGCGGGATAGGCGCACAGCAGCCCCGAGGTCAGGCCGACGGGGAGACCCATGTTGAACTCCGCGGGAGTTCTTCCAGAGTCGACGAGGATCCGTTCGAGCATCGCGCGGGCCTCGTCGGACCGTCCGTTCCAGAGCAGCAGCTTGAGGGCCTCGAACGCGGGCCGCGGCGGCATCGGGCCCCCGTGCAGGGTGCTGACCACCTGGTCGAGGAACGGCAACGCCATGACCGGGTCGACGCGCCACGCGGCACGGATCAGCATCTCCTTGATCTGGCCGCTCTGCCGCTCGTCGGCCTCCATCAGCTGGGCGGCCTTCAGGTAGGCGACCGTTCGCGCCACCCGGCCCGCGACCAGTTCTTGCTCCGCCGCCTCCACCAGGCAGGACACCGCCCAGGGAGCGGAGATGTCACCGCAGGCGATGAGGTGCTCCACCACCGAGGACGCACCGGCCCCGGCGTCGTGGAGAAGGAACGCCGCGTCATGGTGCAGCCGTGACCGCGTGTCCGGCGCGAGGTTGCCGAGAACCGCCGACCGTGCCGCCGGATGTCGGAAGCGCCCGTCCTCCAGCAGTCCCGCCGAGTTCAGCGCCGCCAGCGCCTCGACGACCTCGGCCGGGGGCACGTCGAGCAGCTGCCCGATCAGGAGCGGTGTGGCATCCTCTCCGAGAACGGCCAGGCCCTGCCCCGCCCGCAGCATCGCCGGATCGCTCCGGTACAGGAGGCTGAGGTAAGCCTGGGAGAAGGCCTCCCCGACGACCAGCCGGGACGGGGAGTTCCGCTCACCGAACGGCGCCCCGCTCGCCCGCAGATCGTCGACGAGGGCCCTGACGAGCGCGGCGTTGCCGCCGCTCACCGCATGGCAGTCGGCCACCAGGCGGGACGGGATGTAGGGGCCGAGCTCGTCCTCCAGGATCTGCGCCACGACGTCCCTCGACAGCGCGCCGAGACGGATCTGTTGACTGGACGAACCGCCGATGAGCTCCTGGTAGAGGAGCGGATGGCGCGGGTGCAGGCCGTCCCGCGCCCCGAGGACCATCAGCACGCGCGTGTTCTGGGCCCGCCGGACGAAGTGGAGCAGGACCTCCAGGCTCGCGGAGTCGGCGTACTGGATGTCGTCGATGCAGATCACCAGCCCGCCACCGGCCGCCAGGTCCAGCAGGGCGGCCCGGACGCTCTCCTTCGCGCGCAGGGTGACCCGCTGGGCCGCCGCCGGTTCGAGACCGGCGAACGAGGCCACGGACCCGAGATCGTCGAGTGCCCTTGCCAGGCTTCGCCGCACCCCCCGGTCATCGGCGTCGCGGTCGCCGTCCCCGCGGCCGTTCCGACCGGCGTCGCCGCGTCCCCTGGCGGCCCCGCCCGCCGCGGCCCCTTCGAGCAGCGCGCGGATGACGCCCAGTGCCTGGTCGGTCTCCAGCACCAACGCGCTCGCGGCGAGAAATGTGACATCCGCGTCGGCCGCACCCCGACGAAACGCGCCCAGCAACTCGCTCTTCCCGCTGCCCACCGGACCACTGACAATCACGACTTGCGGCTCGCCGATCATGGAATTTGCGAAAGAAACCGACAGTTGTTCGAGATTTCTCCTGATCGCGGGAGCAGTCATGAATCCCCTTCGTCTTTCATGCCCGATCAGGTCGGCGACAGGCGAAGGCAGCGCCTCCCCGTAACACGTTCTTCAGGCCAGATGCGAACGATTGACACCGCAGGAACAGCACTGATCACAGAACGCGACACAACGACTGCCAGATGTACACCCCCGTCAAGCATGCCCCGTTGGCCGGTTTCAGGCCACTAGCACAGTGTAAGCATCGATACCGCCCGGTGGATATCCGTAATCTGCCAATGATCTGTCAGCGGTGACGTCCGGGTCGCCCCCTGCCGCAGGGCACGACATCCGCACGGGGGTTCACTCCCGACCGATAACCACGGAAAGTGATCAGTCGCTACCAGGAACCTTCGCGGACGCGACCCCTAGGGGCGCCTCGCGCCGGGGGTCCGGCACCCCTACGTCCCCGGGCGCCGTTAGGGGTCCGCTGGGGTTTCCCGCCGGTCAGGGGCATGCCACGATCTCAGGCATCCACCGCACACACCGGCGATTTCGCCTGCGCAGGTTGGAGCGTAAGTGGTCGATCGCGTCACCGATTCCTCGGGTAGCCCGCCACTGAAGGTAACCGCGCCCGGAGAAGCCGAACCACCTGACGGAAGCCTTCAATACGATCCGGCGGAACTGATCACCGTCGGCCGGACCACCCTCACCAGAGCCCGTTACCTTCGCCGTCTGCTCCTCATCATTTACGCGGCCTATTTCCTTGCGAGCTTCGACGGCGCGGTCGCCGGCGCGGCCGGGCCGACAATGACACGCGTCTTTGATGTTTCCGCGAAGACGCTGCTCTATTCCACCGCGGCGATCGGTCTGGTGGCGACGCTCTTCAGCGTGCTCGCGGGTCTGTTGATCGACCGCTACGGCCGCAAGCGCGTGTTCTCCTACTCGCTCCTCGGCGTCGGCCTGTTCAGCGGATTCACCTCGATCATCACCGCTTTCTGGCAGTACATCCTGCTGCGCGCCCTGGTGAGCGTCACCGAGGCGGGGATCAGGGGCTCCCAGACCGTGCTGATATCGGAGGAGGCGCCCCCCAAGCAGCGGGGCAGTTATCAGGGTTTCGGCTGGCTCGCCCTCTATCTCGGTACGGGGATCGGCAGCGTCGCCGCCGCGGGCATTCTGGACGCCGGGAAATGGCGGCTGCTGTTCGCCCTCACGTTCCTGCCCATGCTGCTCGTCCTGGTCACCACCCGATGGCTGCGCGAATCGCCTCGCTTCACCCGGCTGCGCGAGGACTCGCCGGACGGTCCCGGCCGCCTGCTCCGGACGGGGCTGCGGAACGCGGCCCAGGAGATCGAACGCGACGCCCTGCGCAGGCTGTTCAGCCGTCCGTTCCGCAGGCAGACCGCCGCCATGATGGGCTTCGGTCTCTTCTGCACGTCCGCCGGGGCGTTCACCCTGCTCGTCGCGCCGCTCTACCTCGTGGAGAACCGCGACTACAGCGAAAGCCGGGCGTCGCTGTTCATCGGGGTCATGGCCCTGTTCTCGCTTCTCGGCAACCTGCCCGCCGGATGGCTGAGCGACCGGATCTCCCCGAAGCACGTGATGGTGATCTGGGAGGCGCTCGGCACCCTGCTCGTCATTCCGCTGGTCGTGCCCGGCGTGGGCGACTGGGCCATCTACCTGGCCTTCGCGGCGATGGGCTTCTTCGTCAGCACCGGCGTCGTCTCCTTCTCGGTCTATCTCACCGGCGCGTTCACCACCGCGATCCGCGGCACGGCGCTCAGCATGGTCCTGGTCTCGGCCTCGCTCGGCGGCATCATCATCCCGCTGATCTCGGCGCCGCTGGTCGACCTCGACGTCTCCTACGCCGTCCCCCTGCTGATCCTGAGCTTCCCGCTCGGCGCCCTGGTGTCCGCCATGGCGCTGCGCCCGGTGACCCCGGGCGTCGACATCGACCGCCAGGCGGAAGAGATCAGCCGGGGGTCCTGACGGCTGAGGGCGGCGACTCGACCGGCGGGCCGGCTACTCGGGGAAACGTTCACCGCAGATATTCCAGGTCGAGCGGTTGTGCGCGGATGATCCGGTTAGAGGGAGACCGGGATGCGGCGACCATCGAGGGGCGAGCGATGGCTGAGATCGACATCGCCGACGTCAAGACGGTGCGCGTCCATCCCGCCATCGGAATCGGCCGCGTCGGCGACAGCGACGAGTACTTCACCGGACGGAGATCCCCGGCGCTCCGCCAGAGCCGTCCGGCGACACCCTGGAGACCAAGTACAAGGACGCCCAGGGGGAGGTCGCCCTGGCCAACAGGAAGGCCGCGGCGCCCGAGTTCCCGGACGGTCCGCGCCGCAACCCCGGGCAGGCGGAGAACGACCTGATCATCGCGCCGGGGTCACGCCGCATCATCGGGCGGAAGACGACCAGTCCACCGGCTCCGGTCGCCTTCGACGACGGGCGGGTGCGGTTCGGTGTGGGCGGTGTCGCACACGAGATCAAGAACATCTGTCTGGGGGCGGTCGCCCTGCGGACCGAGACGGCGCCCCTGTCCGACCGTGTCGTCGGGCAGGTCGCCGTCCAGCAGGCCCCGTACCTGCGGGTACAGGGCACGGGCACGGCGCCGATGGGGCACCCGTTCGTCCGGGAACGCCTGATGCGGACGGACGACCTGCCTTGACGGCACCGCCGCGGACGCCCGATGTCGTGGTGGTCGGCGGCGGTCCGGCGGGCGACCGGTGACCGTCATGAGGGTCGGTGACCTGCCCGGAACAGACGACCACCGGGAACCACCGGAGCACACCGCCCGGCGTCTCGGGCGGCGGGCCCTTCCCGCGACGGCCGACTACCGGGGCGCGACGGTCGGGTACGCGAGCCCGCCGTGGTCGGCGCGGCTCGTCGCGGTGGGCGGCGCGGCGGTCGCGGTCGATCCGCTGTCGTCGTCCGGTGTGCGCGACGCGCTCCGGCTGGCCGGGCCCGCGGCCGCCGCCGTGCTCGGCCTGCTGGACGGGGACACCGGGCCGGCGCACCAGTACGCGCGGTGCGTCCGGGCCATCGTCGACGAGCATCTGGATCAGCGCGGTCACTTCGTGATGCTCACCGGTGGCCACGAACCGTTCTGGGAGAAGCGGCGCCGGCCCGCTGTCCGCTCGGGTGTCGACCGTCCTGCGTCAGGACGCGTCGATCACTGAACCTGAAGGTCCACGCAGGCGTAGAAGGCGTTGCCGGTGTCGGCGATGTTCCAGACGGCCAGCACCTTCTGCCGACCGGTCACTCCACCGAGGTTCACCGTGTGGGACGAGGACTGGCCCTTGAACACGCCGAGGCTCTTCCCGTTGAGGAAGTACTCGTAATTGCGGGTGCTGTGCCTGGCGGTGAACGTCCAGTTGAACGTCACCGATTGGCCGACCGAGGTGGCCCGCCACGCCTTGCTGTCGTCGTCGAGATCGGAGAAGCGGCCGTTTCCGCCACTACAGCTTTTCAGGCCTTTCGGCCCTTCGACGCTTTGCGGCTCCCACTGGATCTGTCCGCACTGGACGACGCGCTGCGCGCATTGAGCCTGCCGGCTCGGCGGCGAGGAGACGTAGCCGTGGGCGAAGGCCGAGGTGGCGGGCAGCACGACGGTGACGAGGGGTGCGATGCCCACGCCCGCCGCGACCGCGGCGAGCTTGCGCCTTGAAGATTTCATGCGGGGGGTCCTTGCTTCGGGGTGGTCATTTTCTTCGGAAGGGACCTTAAGGCCGGATGATGGAGGGGAGCGGGGCATGGGAGCTCCATCAATAGGAATGTTCCTATTTTCGTAGTTGAACGTTAACCTTCCGTCTCTTGGCGGGCAAGGCTCCGCCGCACGCGCCGAATTGGCACGGGACATGCCCCCGCAGGCCAGCACCCGAACCACGGCCTCGGCCGCGAAATGTTCGTCAGCATTCTCCGGCGGACCCGGCGTTTCCTAGGCATGATCCACCGAAGGGACCGGTCAACCGCCCGCGACCAGCTCCGCGAACGTGCGGGCGGCGTGCGGGGAGGTGAACAGCCGGTCCAGGCGCGCCCGCGCCAGTTGGCGGCGGAACGGCCCGGCCAGGGCGGGGTCCCCCGCCTCGTGGGTCATCTCGGTCAGCCAGCGGGAGAACTCCTGCTGGTTCCACACCTTCGCCAGGCAGGTGGCGGAGTACGCGGCGAGCGGCTCCTCGTCGCCGTCGTGGACGGCCGCGCGGAGCGCGTGGGCGAGCACGTTCGCGTCGGCGATCGCGAGGTTCATGCCCTTGCCGCCCATGGGGGTGATGATGTGCGCGGCGTCGCCGACCAGGAACAGATCGCCGTACCGCATCGGGTCGACGACGAAGCTGCGCATCTCGACGATGGACTTCTCGGTGATCGGTCCGCCGGGCAGGTCGGGGTCGCCGAGGCGGAGCCGCAGCTGTTCCCAGATCTGCTCGTCGCTCCAGTCGTCCGGCACCGCGTCCGGTGCGCATTCCAGGTAGTAGCGGCTGGCCTTCGGCCCGCGCGGGAACTGCGCGGAGAAGCCGTGCGTGCTGATCCCGAAGAGCGGGTGGCGGGGCGGCGGGGCGTCGGCGAGGACGGTGAGCCAGCCGATGCCGTGATCGTAGGAGTAGGTGGTGACGGCGCCGGCGGGCACGCTGGCCCGGCTGACGCCGTGGTATCCGTCGCAGCCGGCGACGTAGGTGGCCGCGATCTCGTGGACGGTCCCGTCCGGGCCGCGGTAGGTGACCTTCGGATGGGTCCGGTCGAGGTCGCGCAGGGCCACCTCGTCGGCGTCGAACCGCAGGTCGCCGCCGTCCGCGAGGAAGGCGGCGATGAGGCGGGTGACGAGGATCTGCTGCGGGATGATCCGGCCGGGCCTGCCGTCCGACAGCGCGGCCATGTCCAGGTGGTGGGGCTCCCCGTCGACGCGGATCTCCAGGACGCCGTCCTGGGGCGCGCCCGCCAGCAGGGTGTCCGCGAATCCCCACTCCTCGAAGATCCGCGCCGCGGCGTGGTCGAGGACGCCCGCGCGCTGCCGTTCCGCCACGTGGGTCCGGCTCTGCCGCTCCAGCACGACGCAGTCGACCCCGGCCCGCCGGAGCAGGTTGGCGAGGGTCAGTCCCGCGGGACCGGCTCCGATAATGACGACCTGGGTGGTTTCGCGCATGTCCGACATCTACCGCACCGGCCCCCGCCGGTATAGCGCCCATACCGAGGGCGCATGGTGGAAGGGCGTCCACAACAGGACGGTGCCCGTCCACCCCGTGGGTGGACGGGCACCGTGGTGCTGTCGTACGAGGGCTACGGGGCGTCCACCAGGACGCGTCCCTCGAAGGGGCTGCGCGGGGTGTTGACGCCCCGGTAGTTGGCCTCCACCCGCGCGGCCTCGGTCGCGTTCGGGTTGGGGTTCGCGCAGCTCACCCCGCCCGTCGAGCCCGACATCAGCGACGAGCACGGGCCGGGCTTGGCGTCGGGCAGACCGAGGCTGTGCCCCAGCTCGTGCGAGGCGATCCGGGTGGTGTTGTACCCCTGGGTCACCGCCTGGCGGCCGAACCACACCGTGACGCGCCCGCCGGGCCGGACGGGGCCGAGGGTGGCGCGCGGCCAGCCGGGGTCGGCGACGATCTGGATCTCGGCGCGGCGGCCCTGCGGCGCCTCGACCAGCTGGACGTTCTTCACGTGGGTGTTCCACACCTTGACGCCCTCGGCCACGGCGGTCTTGAACTCACCGGCCTGGGTGGCGTCGTAGTACAGGGTGGTCGCGAGGGCCGGGCGCGGCGCCGTGGCGGGGGCCGGCGCGGCCGCGGCGGACGGTGCCGCCATCAACGAGATCGCGGCGGCGCCGGCCACGGCGCCGACGCTGAACTTACGCAGCATGCGGGGAGCTCCTCCGAGTGAGTTTCGGACACTACTGCGGGTGACCCGCGACGGGTCGGCCTGAGCCTACGAGGGGCGTCCCGGCGCAACAACGGCGCGAACTGTCATAGATATGGCCCCCACCCTGGCAGATCTGTGCGCCAAGCGGACGCCAAGCCGCCGACCAGTCACGCCCAAGCCGCCTGACCAATGCTGGGTGCCGCAAAGTGACGGCACGCAATCCAACGAATGCCGGGAAGAAGCTGGTCCGGATGGAGGGCCTGATGAGCCAGAATCCGACTCACAAGCGCGGCCTTTACCTGGGAGTCGTGCCGGAGCGGGCCGCCGTGCGGAACGGCTCGACCCCGCTCGTTCTCGATCACGACCTCGACGCTCTGCCGGAGGCGGGACGGCGCCTGACGATCGCCGAACTCGCCCGGCATGTGGACGATCTGGCGGGCAGGCTCGCCGCCGCCGGAGTCCGGCGCGGCGAGCACGTCGTGATCCACAAGGCCGCCAACTTCGACGTCTGGGTGCTCGGCACCGCCGTGGCCCGCGCCGGGGCGATCCCGGTGCTGCTGTCGCACGCGCTCGACGCCGCGACCATCGCGGCCCTGCTGGAGCGGCTGAACCGGCCGCATCTGCTCACCGACGACGGCAAGCTCGACGCGCTCGCCGACGTGCCGCTGGCGGAGCTGGCGGATCGGGTGATCACCGTGAACGGCCCCCGGCCCGGTGCGGTGTCGCTCGGCGAGCTGGACGGGGCGTCACCGGTCCGGCCGGTGTTCCAGGGCCTGGACGAACCCGCGATGATAACGCACACGTCCGGGACCACCGGGCTGCCCAAGCTCGTCGTGCACACGCCGCGGACCATGCGCGCCCGGCTCCGTCCGCAGCTTTTCCTCCTGGCTCTGATGAGGAAACGCGAGAAGGTCGCCATTCACATCTCCTTCGTCCATTCGCGGATGTTCGCGGCGATGGCGCTGTGCCTGGCGAAGGGCCTGCCGGTGCTGCTGGTGAACGATTCCGATCCGGACGAGGTCGCGGAGTTCTTCGCGGCGCACCGGCCGGGGCTCATCGAGGCGCTGCCCAGTTCGTTCATGGCGTGGGAGGGGCTCTCCGACGATCCGCGGAGGCCGTTCGCGTCGGTGAAGTACTTCAGCAGCACGTTCGACGCGATACATCCCCGGACGATCCGCCGGCTGCTCGCGTCGTCGCGGCGGCGGGTGCCGCAGTACTTCCAGATCTACGGGCAGAGCGAGGTCGGCCCCGCGGTCGGCCGCCCCTATTTCCGCGGATCCGTTCGCCGGATGGACGGACGTTGCGTCGGTTTCCCCCTGCCGGGAAGCGCGAAGGTCCGCGTGGTGAGCCAGAACGGGAAACGGCCGTCCAAGACGAATCCCGGGCACATCGAGGCCAGGTGGGACGGCATCGCGAAAAGCTATTTCGGCGAGCAGGAACGGTACGACGCCAACGTCCACGACGGCTGGTGGCGCACCGGGGACGTCGGCTACCGGACCAGATTCGGCTGCCTGCACATGCTCGACCGTGAGATCGACACGATCGACGGGGTCGGCAGCAACCTGGAGATCGAGGACCTCGTGCTGAACAGGCTTGAGGAGCTGACCGAACTCGTCGTGGTGCCGGGACCGGAGTCGGAGCCGACCCCGGTCGTGTGCACCTTCAAGGACCAGCCGCTCGATCTGGACCGCTGGCGCGCGGCCGTCACCGAGTACCCCCAGCTCGCCGACCCGGTGCAGATCCCGATGGCGGAACTGCCGCGGACCGCCACGCTGAAGACGCGCCGCGTCGAACTGTCCCGCATGCTCCGCGACCAGCTCCAAGAGCGGACGTGAGCCGTGGCGGACCGGTCCCCCACCTCGACGACGGCGCCGCGGCGGACGTTCGGCTCCGGCCGTCCGGCCCCCGGTGAGGACGACCACGCCCCGGCGGCGGCACCGGGAAGGCACGCCTCATGACCACGAAGCGGGACCCGCGTGACGTGACCGCCGAGCCGCCCGGCGCCCCCGATCCGCGGCGCTGGCTCGCCCTGGTCGTGCTGGCGGGGATGCAGTTCCTGCTCGTCCTGGACATGACCGTCGTGGTCGTCGCGCTCCCCGAGATCCAGGCCGACCTGCGCTTCTCCCAGGCGGCCCTGCCCTGGGTGATCAACGGCTATGTGCTGACGGCGGGCGGGTTCCTGCTGCTCGGCGGGCGGCTCGCCGACATGTTCGGCCGCCGCAGGCTGTTCCTCGCGGGCGTGCTGATCTTCGGGGTGGCCTCGGTGGTCTGCGGGGCCTCGACCTCGTCGTCGATGCTGGTGGCCAGCCGGTTCGCGCAGGGCACCGGGGAGGCGCTGGCCGCCCCGGCGGCGCTCGGCATGATCCCGCTGCTGTTCACCGACGGCCGGGAGCGGATGAAGGCGCTCGGCGTCTGGGGCGGCATCGCCGGGCTCGCCGGCACGCTCGGCTCGGTGATCTCCGGCGCGCTGACCGGCGTGGACTGGCGGTGGATCTTCTACATCAACATTCCCGTCGTCGTCCTCGCGCTGTTCCTGATCCCGCGCGTGCTGCCGGAGAGCCGGATGGCCCGCGAGAGCCCCCGCCTGGACGTGCCCGGCGCGGTGACGGCGACCGGCGGGCTGATCGCGGTCGTGTACGGGCTGTTGCAGGCCGCCTCGCACCCGTGGGGCTCCTGGCAGGTGCTGGCGCCGCTGCTCGGCGGGGTCGCGCTGCTGGTGGCCATGGTCGTGGTGGAGTCCCGCTCCCCCGACCCGCTCATCCCGTTGCGGTTCCTCGCCAACCGCACCCGGGTGACGTCCAACGTCCTGAGCCTGGTCATCTGGGCCGTGTTCATCGGCTACGTCGTCCTGCTGAACTGGTACATGCAGCAGGTCCTCGACTATTCACCGCTGCGGACCGGGCTGATGAACCTGCCGCGCGGCGCCGCGATCGCCGCCGGGATCGTGCTGTGCACCTTCCTGATGCCCCGGATCGGCGTGAAGCCGTTGCTCACCATCGGGTTCCTCGGCAGCGCGGCGGGGCTGCTGCTGGCGAGCTTCATCGAGGTCGACTCGTCCTACGAGGGCGCGATCCTGCCCGGACTCATCGTGTTCGGGCTCTTCAGCGGGCTGTGCTACCCGGGCCTGATCAACGGCGCGTTGCACCAGGTCACCGGGCAGGACTCGGGGCTGGGGTCCGGGGTCCAGAACGCCATGCAGCAGGTCGGCGCGGCGCTCGGGCTGGCCGTCCTGGTCACGGTCGCGCTGCGCCACACCGAGGACAGGGTCCATGGCGGAACGGTCCCGGCGGTCGCGCAGACCGACGGGTACGCGCTGGCGTTCCGCGTCGGCGCCGCCGCCCTCGTGGTCGCGGGCGTCGTCGCCGTGCTCGTCCTCGAACGGGTGAGCACGCAACGGCGCAACGCCCTCGCCGAGATGCCGGGCGACCCGGCGTCCACGACGACCTCAGCCGAATCCTCCCCGTCATGACCGGAGCCCCGACCGGCGGTTCCTCACCTGGCACAACACTTTCTGGAAGGACGGACATGGGCACAATCGAGGTTCCGGTTCTGATCGTGGGCGGCGGTGGATGCGGCCTGTCCGCCTCCGTATTCCTGTCCGACCACGGCATCGGTCACCTGCTCGTGGAACGGCACGCGGACACGTCGAACCTGCCGAAGGCGCACTATCTGAACCAGCGCACGATGGAGATCTTCCGCCAGCACGGGCTGGAGGGGGCGGTGAACGAGCAGGCCGCGCCGCCGGAGAAATTCGGGAAGGTGCGCTGGCAGACCACGCTCGTCGGCACGGAGGCGCTGGACGCGAAGGTGATCCACGAGATGGACGCCTTCGGCGGCGGCGCGCTGCGCGACCGGTACGCGGCGGCCGGACCCGCCCTGCCCGCCAAGCTGCCGCAGGTCCGGTTGGAGCCGATCCTGCGGCGGCACGCCGAACAGCGCAATCCCGACCGGATCCTGTTCGGCACCGAGCTGACGTCCCTGACCGACGACGGCGACCGTGTCGTCGCCGAGATCCGCGACATCGCGACCGGGGAGACCACGACGGTCGAGGCGCGGTACGTCATCGCGGCGGACGGCGGCCGGACGGTCGGCCCCGCGCTCGGCGTCCAGATGCAGGGCCTGCCCGCGCTGTTCGACGCCACGACCGTGTACTTCTCCGCCGACCTGTCGGAATGGTGGGACGAGGGCTCGCTCATCACCTGGTTCCTCAACCCGTACAGCCCCGACCTTTCCAGCGCCCTCCTCGAAATGGGTCCGACCTGGGGGAAGAACTGCGAGGAGTGGGGCCTGCACGTCCAGCTCGGCGACATCGACCCGGCGGACGAGGACGCCGTCTCCGCCAGGATCCGCCAGGTCCTCGGCCTGCCCGACCTGGACCTGACCCTGCGCGAGGTGACGACCTGGACCGTGGAGGCGGTGCTCGCCGAGCACTACCGGTACGGGCGGGTCCTGCTCGCCGGTGACGCCGCGCACCGCCAGCCGCCCGCCGTCGGACTCGGCCTGAACACCGGGATCCAGGACGCGCACAACCTCGCGTGGAAGCTCGCCGCCGTGCTGACCGACCGCGCGCCCGACGCCCTGCTCGACACCTACGAGGCGGAGCGCCGTCCCGTCGGCCAGTTCAACATCGGCTGGGCGATGTCGGCCGCGTCCAACCACCAGGTCGTCATCGACGCCGCCGTCGGCCTCGGCCGGCACGTCCCGCCGGAGCGCCGGACGCTGATGTTCCTCGGATACTTCGCCCCCGCCCCGACCGGCGCGGCGCAGCGGGCGCGGGCCGCGGAGATCTTCGCCACCCACCGCGGCGAGTGCCAGGCGCTCGACGTGGAGATCGGCTTCGCCTACGAGCAGGGCGCCGTCGTCCCCGACGGCGGACCGCCGCCCGCCCGCGCGCCGCTGGGCGACGTGTACGAGCCGACGACCCGCCCCGGGCACCGGCTGCCGCACGCGTGGCTCGAACGCGACGGCGAACGGCTGTCGACCCTAGACCTCGCCGGAACCACGACCGGGTTCACGCTGATCACCGGCCCGGACGGGTCGGCGTGGCGCGAGGCGGCCGCGCGGGTGGCGGAGAAGTTCTCCGTGCCGATCAACGCGGTCCGGATCGGGACCGGCGGCGGGAACGGCGCGGAGTACGCCGACGTCGACGGCGGTTGGGCGGCCGTCCGGCAGATCACCGACGGCGGCGCCCTGCTGGTGCGCCCCGACAACCACGTGGCCTGGCGCAGCGCGGACGGTGCCGAGAGCCCGGCGGACGCTCTCGGCGAGGCGATCTCCCGCGTCCTGGACCACGGCGCCCCCTAGCTCCCGGCCAGCCCCTTCATTCAGGAACCCTGCGGGCGGGCCGGGCGCCGCGCCTTCGCGGCCCCGTCCCGCCCCCTCATGAGAGGTCACTTGATGATCAGTCGAAGGTCGTTCGTCGCCGGTGTCGGCGGGGCCGCCGCGCTGGCCGCGACGGCGGTGCCCACCCCCGCGCACGCCCGGACCGCGTCCCGGATCCGCTGGGACCGGCTGCGCCGCCACCTGCGAGGAAGGCTCGTGCTGCCGTCGGACGCGGACTACCCGAAGGCCAAGCAGCTCTACCAGGTGGAGTTCGACGAGATCCATCCGCAGGCGATCGCCTACTGCACCTGTACCTCCGACGTGTCGCTGAGCCTGCGGTTCGCCCAGGACCACGACCTGCACCTCGCCGTGCGCAGCGGCGGCCACAGCCACGGCGGCTACTCCACGACTCCGGGCCTCGTCATCGACGTGTCCCGGATGAACTCCGTCGTCCCCGGCGTGAACAGCACGTCCATCGGCACCGGTGCGCAGACCGTCGACATCACCAACGCGCTCGCCCCCGCCGGGCTGGCGGTCTCCACCGGCTACTGCCCGACCGTCGCGGCGGGCGGGTTCCTCCAGGGCGGCGGCGTCGGACTGCTGACCCGGGCCACGGGCATCGCCTCCGACAAGGTGAAGTCGGCGCGGGTGGTGCTCGCCGACGGCCGGACCGTGACCGCGTCGCCGTCGCAGCACGAGGACCTCTACTGGGCCCTGCGCGGCGGCGGGGGCGGCAACTTCGGCATCGTGACCTCCTACGAGGTCACCCCGACCCCGCTCACCCACCTCGCCACGACCATCCTGATCTGGCGCTACGACCAGGCACTGGACATGTTGGACGGTTGGACGCGGTGGCTGGAGGACGCGCCGTGGACGATCGGCTCCGGCCTGAACGTCCAACTGGAGGACTCGGCGCCCGGCAAGGTCCCGGTCGCGTCCGTCCTGGTGGGGTCGACGGACACCGGACCCGGGTTCACGGCCGAGGTGGAGCGGCTCATCTCCCTGGTCGGCCATGCCCCGACGTTCCGGCGCAACGAGGTCGAGCCCTACCAGAAGATCATGATGGGCCTCTTCGACTGCGACGATCTGACGGTGGACGAGTGCCACCGGTCGGACACGTTCCCCACGGGGCGGCTGCCCCGGGCGGCGTTCGGGTTCGAACGCGGTCGCATGTTCGGCGACGCGATGCCACGGGACGGCTGGGCGAAGACCCTCGCGCTGTTCGACACCGAGCGGAGGGCCGGGCAGACGCACCAGTTGCAGGTCACCGCGCTCGGCGGACACGCCAACGCGCTGTCGCGCACCGAGACCGCCTACGTGCACCGCGACACCCGCTTCATGGTCACCCTCTACGGCTGGCACCGCGAGGGACCGGTCTCCGACGAGGACAAGGCCGTCGCCGGACGGTGGATCGACGCCGCCTTCAACGTGATCGACCCCTATTCCAACGGCGAGACGTACCAGAACTTCATCGACCCTCGCCTGACGGACTGGAAGCGCTCGTATTACGCCGAGAACTACCGGCGGTTGCAGCGGGTGAAGCGCCACTACGACCCGCACAACGTGTTCCGGTCGCCGCAGAGCATCCGCTGATTTCGCGTTCCGCGATTTCAGCGGAAGCCGCTGCCCGCGTTCGCAGGCGATGCACCGACCATCGCGCGAGCGCGGGCCGTTCAGTGTGCAGGCTGTTCAGGGTGCAGGGCCGTTCATAGTGCGCGGCGGGAGAAAGGCGTCCGGCGGGGCTTCGTCCCAAGTTGGCGCCAAGCCGGCACCAACTTGTGAACCAGTCCGGACCAAGCCGCGTGGTCGAACCTGGAAAGCATGGATCACAAGAGCGAGAACACCGCCGTGACCGAGATTGCCGGGATGAATCCGTCGGAATCGGTGTCGGGCCTCTATTCCGCGATTGAGGAATCGGCCCGGCTGCTGGAGGTGCCCTGTTCGCCGGGCAAGGTCCTGCCCATCCTGACCGTGTACGGTGAGGCGCTCCCGGACGCCGTGGTCGCCTTCAGGGTCGCGACCGGCGAGCGTCACGCGGGCGAGCTCGACTGCCGCTTCTCGATCCCGCTCGACGTCGATCCGTACGGCCTCGCCGTGTCCAACGGCTTCATCGCCGACACCGACCATCCCGCCGGGACGCTCCTGTCGGACATCCGGGACCGCTGCCCCCTCGACTGCTACGGCATCGACTTCGGGGTCGTCGGCGGCCTCAAGAAGATCTGGGCGGTGCTGCGCCGCGGCCACCTTCAGGAGGTGTCGCGGCTCGCCGCCCTTCCCTCGATGCCGCGCGGACTCGGTGAGAGCGTCGATTTCTTCGCCCGCCACCGCCTCGGCGACAAGGCGGGCCTGCTCGGCATCGACTACCGGAGCAGAACGGTCAACGTGTATTTCGGTGAGCAGCCCGCCGAATGCTTCGAGCCGGAGACCGTACGGTCGATGCTCGACGAACTCGGCCAGGGCGAGCCGAGCGAGCAGATGCTCACGCTCGCCCGGCGGGCGTTCGGCATTTACGTGACCCTGAACTGGGACTCCCCGAAGCTCGAACGGATCTGCTTCGCCGTCGCCACCGCCGACCCGACGGAACTGCCCGTCCCGCTCGACCCGCGCATCGAACGGTTCGTGAGCCACATCCGGAACTCGAACACGGACCCGAAATTCGTTTACGCCGTCGCGTCGTCACCGCAGGGCGAATATTACAAGCTCCAGTCCTATCACCGCTGGCAGCCCAGGGTGCTGGACATGATGCAACTTGCCGACGGGGCCGTCAAAGACCCGGTTTAGATATTTCCGGGCGGCTCTTCACGTCCGCCTCCAGGCGCTTTCCACCCCCTTTCTCCCCCGCTTCGAGATTGGAGCACGCAATGAGACCACCGGACGTGACGCGCCTACCACCGGTACCGTGGCCCGCCGAGGTGAATCGGGAGCATGTGCGGCAGGCCACGTCCCGGCTGCTCGCCCACGTCGGCGGCAGGGTCGACCCCGACGGCGCGTTACGCGAGGAGTGTCAGAGCCGGGTGCTGGAGTCGGCGCTCGCGTTGACGCTGATGGTGCGGGCCGGGACGACCTCCCCCGCCAGGGACCGCCTGCTCGGCTTCCTCCGCGCTCACCGCGACGCCGCGGACGAACTCGACCGCGTCCTCGCCGAACTCGCCATCGGGCGCGCCACGGGCCGGGAGCCCGCCGACGACACCGCCCTCATCGCGAAGCTGACGGACGGCGTCCTCGGTGCCGCGCCGGGGTTCATCTCGGGCCGGCGGCGCGCGATGGTGTACGCGGTGCTGTCGGTTCTCGGGTTCCCGCTGCCGCCCGAGGCCGCGCCCGCGCCCGACGCGAAGGCGCCCACGGATCCCATGCATTCCTGGGCCGTCGTCCAGCAGGCGGCCGTGACGCTGATCCTCGCCAACGCCGCCGGGGTCCGCAACGAGGCCACCGAAGCCGCGTTGCGGACGCTGGTCGCCGTCGACCCGGCGAACACGGTGTGGGAAGGCTACGTGCTGATGCACGTGCTGACGCTGCACGGGCTCGCCGGCGTCCCCGGGCACGAGGCGACCGTGCGCGGGGGCGTGGACACGTTGCTCCGGTACCAGCGCGACGACGGCGGCTTCCCGTTCGTGGCGGCGATGCACAACTGGTGCACGTCGACCGCCGGGATGGGCCTCGCCGCGGCCGGTGCCCCACGGAGCCTGCTGCGGACGATGGCGGGGATGCTCGTCGCGCACCAGGGCGGCGCCGTCCGCCCGTCGCTCTCGCGCGGCGCGGCGCTCAGCGGCGGCTGGTCCATGTCCACCGACGTGGCGCTGAACGATGTCGACGACACCGCGTGCGCCCTGGAGTTCCTCCAGGGCACCGACCCGGTCGCGTTCGGCGACGCCGTACGGCGCGGGGTGGACGCGCTGCTGGCCGTCCAGGGCGACGACGGCGGTTTCCCCACCTACGTCGCCGGCGCGTCGTCGGAGCCGTGCATGACGGCCGCGGCCGTGAACGCTCTCACGCCGCATCCGCACACGGCGCCCGCCCGGGACCGCGCGCTGGGGTACCTCGCCGAGAGCCAGTTGCCGGACGGCGGTTTCGAGCCGGGCTGGAGCCGCAGCCGCCTGCACACCATCTTCCGCGTCCGGCTCGCGGCGTGCGGCGCGGAACCCGACGACCGCCGCACCGCCGGTGTCGTCGAGCGGATCGAGCGCTCGGTCCGGGAGACGCAGAACGCCGACGGCGGCTGGGGGATGCAGCCCGGCGATCCCAGCGACGACATCAGCACCGCCTGCGGCCTGATCACGCTGTGCTACGGCACCGACCCCGAACCCGTCGGACGCGCCCTGGCGTGGCTGCTCGAACGTCAGAACGCGGACGGCGGGTACGACGGGCCGCCCGACATGGTCGGCCCCCGCCCGTTCCCGTACCACTTTCCGATCCTGACCGACGCGCCCGTGCTTCTGGGGTTCGGGCACGTCCGGGCCCGGGTGCACGGTGCGGCGTCGCTGCTTCAGGGAGTGGCCTGACCGCCGTCACCCGCCCAAGTCGACGCCAAGCCGATAGCAAGAGCGTCACGCGATGCTATTGCCTGCCTGCCCGGTGGTGACGGCGATGTTATGGCTGACATCGCCGAACTCCGGGCGGGCGGGCGCTGGAAGACCACGGGGAAATCTCAGCTACCGAAGGTGGATACCAGGCATGCCGACTCTTTGTAAGCCAGCGGTGAGCGTGCCGGAATACGTCATCACCATGGAAGACACCCTGGAATTCGCCAAGAAGGTGCACGCGGGAAAGCCGCAGCTTCCGTTGGCGCTTCGATTGATCGAAAGAACCGGGGTGCGCAAGAGACATATCGTCCAGCCGATCGAGAAGGCGCTGGAGCATCCGGGTTTCGAGGAGCGCAACCGCATCTACGAGCTGGAGTCCAAGAAGCGGTGCCCCCCGGTCATCGAGGAGGCGCTGGCGAACGCGGACCTGACGACGCGGGACATCGACGTCATCATCTACGTGTCCTGCACCGGGTTCCTGATGCCGTCGCTCACCGCGTGGCTGATCAACAACATGGGGTTCCGGTCCGACACCCGGCAGGTCCCCATCGCCCAGCTGGGCTGCGCGGCGGGCGGCGCCGCGATCAACCGCGCCCACGACTTCTGCATGGCCTACCCCGAGTACAACGTCCTGATCGTCGCCTGTGAGCTGTGCTCGCTGTGCTACCAGCCGACGGACGACGGCGTCGGGTCGCTGCTGTCCGACGGGCTGTTCGGCGACGCCGTCGCGGCGGCCGTGGTGCGGGGCACCGGCGGCACCGGCGTCGCACTCGAACGCAACGCCTCGTACCTCATCCCGAACACCGAGGACTGGATCTCGTACGCGGTGCGCGCCACCGGCTTCCACTTCCTCCTGGACCGCCGGGTCCCAGGGACGATGGAGCCCCTCGCTCCCGTGTTGCGCGAACTCGCCAGCGACCACGGCTGGGACGCCTCCAACCTGGACTTCTACATCATCCACGCGGGCGGCCCGCGAATCCTGCACGACCTGGCGAAATTCCTCGACGTCGACAGCGGCATGTTCCGGCATAGCTGGGCGACCTTGACCGACTACGGGAACATCGCCAGCGCCGTCGTGCTGGAGGCGTTACGCCGGCTCTTCGACGAGGGCACGATGCCGGCCGGCGCCACCGGGATCATCGCCGGCTTCGGGCCCGGCATCACCGCCGAGATGGCGGTGGGCCGCTGGACCTTGGACACGCCGCACCCCATGGACTCCGGTTCGATCCCCGCGTCGGCGGGCTACCTGGCGCGCGACCTCGCGCACACCACGAAGGGGGGAATCGCATGAACGGCCTGGTCGTCCCGCCCGGACAGGGGCGCAAGCTCGTCACCAAGGCGCAGGAGGTGACCTTCAAGGTCACCGGCGCGGACGGCGGCTTCGCGTCGTGCTTCGAGGTGATCGTGCCGCCCGGCTTCGATGTCGGGGCGCACACCCACGAGGACGGGAGGGAACTCTTCTACGTCCTCGAAGGGGAGGTCGACCTCTTCGCGTTCGAACCGGTCAAGCGCACGGAGGACGGCTGGCAGGACTGGGAGTCCCCCGAAGGGGACCGGGTCGTCCGCGCCGGCGCGGGCAGTTGCATGTTCGTTCCGAACGGATGCCCCCACGCGTTCAGGAACCCCACCGACGAACCGGCGCGCATGCTCTTCCAGAGCTTTCCGCCGCCCGCGCACGAACGGTATTTCGAGGAGATCTGCGAGATCTTCGCGCACGGCCCGGACGTCGACTCCACCGCGGTCCAGCGGCTCCGCGACCGTTACGACGTCCACCAGATCACGCCGCTTCGCTACGGGCCGCCGGCCTCCTGACACCGCCGCCGGAGGTGGCCACTTTGAATCCGATCCCCCTGGTTCACGCGAGTCTCGGCGAGCAGGAGCTGGCGGCCGTCGAGGAGGTGTTCTCCTCGGAGTGGACCGCCGGTCAGGGCCCCCGGGGCAAGGCCCTGGAGCGGGAGCTGGCCGAACGCCACGGCGTCGGTGACGCGGTCGCGTTGAGCAGCTGCGCCGCCGCGCTGCACCTGAGCCTGCTCGCGCTCGGCGTCGCGCCGGGCGACGAGGTGATCGTCGCCGACTACACGTTCCCGGCGCCCGCCCACGCCGTCCGCCATGTCGACGCGACACCCGTCTTCGCCGACGTGCGACCCGACACCGGCACGATCGATCCCCAGGCCGTCGCTGACCTGATCACACCGCGGACCGTGGGCGTCATCGCGGTGGACACCGTCGGCCTGCCCGCCGACTACGCTGAGCTGACCTCGATCACCGAACGCCACGGCCTGTTCCTCATCGAGGACGCCGCGTGCGCGGTCGGGGCGACGTACCGGGGACGTCCGGCGGGCGCGCTCGCCCCGATCGCCTGCCTGTCCTTCCACGGACGCAAGGGCATCACCAGCGGCGAGGGCGGGGCGCTGCTCACCACCGACCCGAAGCTCGCCGCGGACGTGCGGCTGCGGTCGTCCTTCGGCATCGGAAGCATCTTCGACAAGGCGCGGGTCATCGGCCTGCCGATCCCGGAGTTCACCGAGATCGGCTACAACTACAAGCTGTCCGACATCGCCGCCGCGATCCTCCGCGTCCAGTTGGGCCGCGCCGACGCCATGCTGGCGCGGCGGCGCGCGGTGGCGGCACGCTACGGCGACCTGCTCAAGGACGAAGACCTCCTCACGCTTCCGCACGTGCCGGACGACCGCACCCACGCCTGGCAGTCGTATCTGGTGACGCTCGACCCGAGCGTGGACCGCGCGGGCGTCGCCACCGACCTGCGCGCCCAGCGCATCGGCTGCGGGCACGGCACCTGGGCGAGCCACCTGCAACCCGTGTACCAGACCGATCAGTCGTGTCCCGTCTCGGCGGATCTCTTCCGGCGGCAGCTCGCCATCCCCATGCACGCCGAGCTGACCGACGACCAGGTCGAGCGGGTCGGGGTGGCGCTGCGCGCCGCGCTCAAGGAACACCGACGTCCCACCACCGAGAATCAGGGAGGCGCGGCGTGAACGAGCCGAACTCGGATCGGATCATGCGGCTCATCACCGGCTACTGGGCCACCGGGATCGTGGGCACCGCGGCGAGCCTGTCGATCTTCACCCATCTTGAGGACGGGCCTGCCACCACCGACCAGCTGGCCGCCCGCGCCGGGATCGCGCACCGCGGCGCGCAGGCCCTCCTCGACGGGCTGGTGAGCGTCGGCCTGGTCGAGGTGGACGACGGCGGTTACCGCAACACCGCCGAGGCGTCCGCCTTCCTGGTCGAGGGCAGGCCCACCAGCCTGAGCGGGTTCGCCAAGGTCAAGATGCGCCACATGGCGGCCCTGGCGGACCTGCCCGACGTGGTCCGCGCCGGGGGCCCGGTGACGGACGCGGTGGTGGAGGTCGCCGACAACCCGCACTGGGAGGACCTGATCCAGGCCATCGCCGCCCAGTCGGTCCCCGTCGCGGCGATCGCCGCCGAGACGCTGCGGCTGGCGGACGCCGGGGAGATCTCGATCCTCGACATCGGCGGCGGATCCGGCGTCTACTCGGCCATCTGGCTCGACCTCAACCCCGCCGCCCGCGCGACCCAGCTCGACTGGGCCCCGATCAACGCCATCGCCCGCCGCCTGCTCGCCGAACGGGGCGTGGCCGACCGCGTCAGCCACATCGACGGCGACTTCCACACCACCGACCTCGGCGACTCGGCGTACGACATCGCCGTGTACTCCAACATCGCGCACCAGGAGGGCCCGGACGACAACATCGCGATGTTCGCCCGGATCCGGAGCGCCCTCAGGCCCGGCGGAACGCTGGTGATCTCCGACTACGTGGTGGACGACGACCGCGCCGGCCCGTCCTACCCGCTGACCTTCGCCGCGGAGATGCTGCTCAAGAGCAGGTTCGGCGGCACCTGGCGCCGGGCCGACTACCGGTCCTGGCTCGACAAGGCCGGTTTCGAGGACGTCACGTTCCAGCCCACGCCGTCCCCGAGCACCCTGATCTTCGCCCGCTAGGAGACGGAGTCCGTCATGACCACCGCCCAGCACCGTCCGGCCGCCCGGCTCGCGACGAACAGAGCGCCATGACCGGCGCGGCCGCGGCGGCGGCGAGGGACGTCGCCGACCTGCTCTTCGACCGGACGATCCGACCCACCGCGATCGGCCGCGCCGGGTACGACGCCGCCGCGCCCGCGCCGCTCGTCGGCCGCGACGGCGACCTGGAGCGGCTCGGTTCCGCGCTGGCCGCCCCGGACGCCGGGCTGGTCATGGTGACCGGCCCCGCCGGGGTGGGCAAGAGCCGCCTGGTGACGGAGTTCTTCCGCCGCCACTGGACCGGCGGCACCGTCGAGGTCTTCGACCTCGGGCAGGTCGCGGACGTCGCCGAGTTCGGTCGCACGCTGCGGCGGCTCAGGGAGCGGTGCCACGAGAGTCCCGGCGGCCTCGAACACCTCGGAGAAGACGGGCACACCGTCGTGTTCGACCATGTCGAGGACGTCGCCGACGACCTCGCGCCGCTGCTCGCGACGTTCCGGAGGCGCTGCCCACGATTACGGATGGTCATCGTCGGGACGACCCGGCTCGGCCTGTACGGGGAACGGGTCGTCCGGCTGCGGCCGCTGCCGACGGCGGCCGGCGCGAACGCCGACTCGCCGGCCGTGGAACTGTTCGTCCACTGCGCCCGAGCGGTACGACCGGACTTCGCGCTGACCACCGAGAACGAGGGCTCCGTCAGCACGCTCTGCCGCCTGGCCGGAGGGCTGCCGTTCACGATCGAACTGGCCGCCTCGGGGGTGGCGCTCGCGGACCCCGACCTGATCCTGGAGCGCTTCGACCACGGCTCCGGCGACCTCCGCCGAACCGGGCGGCACCCCTACTCGCGGCATTCGAGTGTCGGCGACCTGACGTCGTGGGTCCTCACCCGCCTCCGCGCGGACGAACGGACGCTGCTGGACCATCTGGCGATCTTCGAGGGGCCGTTCACCACGCGTGCGGCCTCCGAGGTCGTGGGCGGGTTCGACGCCGCCACCTACCGGACCATGGAACGGCTCCTCGACAAGAGCGTCCTCGTCCCGGAGGCACGACGCCACGGCGAGGTGATCCTGAGCATTCCGACCAACGTCCGGCTCGCCGCGGCCAGGTCGCTCGCGCGCCTCCCGATCCACCCGGTGCTCCGCCGGGCCCACGCCGAGTACTTCCGCACGGTCACCGGCACCGGCGGCCTCGACCTGTCGGCGGACCTGCTGGCCGCGTACGGCTACTGGCGGGAGGCGGGCGCCGGGGAGGCCATGGCGTCGATCGCGAACGCGCTACCCGGGCGGTCCACCGGAGCGGCACACGCCCGGCGATGCCTGGAGTTGATCGAGGAGGCCTTGGACGCCGGGATCGACGACCCGCACCTGCGCGCCCGCAGCCTCGAAACGGCGGGTGAGACGGCGATGCGCCTGGACGCGCCGAAGGCGCGCGATCGCCTGGCCCGGGCCCGGGACGCCTACCGGGTGGTGGACGACGCGCACGGCGCGGTGCGCTGCCTGACCCTCCTCGGCCATGCCGCGTACACGGCCGGAGACCTCGAAGAGGCCCGCCGCCACTACGAACAGGCCCTGGCCACGGACACCGCCCCACCGCACCCGGACGATCGGACCTCGCTCACGCGGCGGCTCGCGGTGGTGTTGCGCGACGCGGGCAGCCTGGAGCGGGCCGAGGAGGTGGCGCGGGCCACGCTGGCGGCGGAACTCGAACGCGAGGACTTCGGTGCCGCCGTGCTCACCAGGTACGTGCTCGCGAGCGTCCGCTGGCTGGGGCACGACTCGGCGGAGACGAGGGCGTTGTTCGCCGACGCCGCGGGGCAGCTCGGGCGGCTGCCGGAGACGGCGGAGCAACCGGAATGCCTGGAGATGCTGGCGATCATCCTGGGGAGATGGGGCCGGATCACCGACTGGCGCCGGCTGACCGCCGTCCTCGGGACGGCCGACCGGTTGCGACAGGCAACGGGCACGGCACGGCCGGAACCGCTGAGCGCGATGCTCATGCCGATTCTCGCCGGGGCCGGGGAGGCGCTCACCTCCGACGAGTACGTCCGCGCCTGGCAGGCCGGGGACGAGCCGTCCTGGGAAGAGGCGCTGCGGCTGATACCGGACGACGAACCGGCCGCGGACACCCGCCCCGACGTCGCGGACCTCCTGACGAAACGGGAACTGGAGGTCGCGCTGCTGGTGGCCGAGGGGCTGACCAACCGGGTCATCGCGCGCCGGCTCGGCATCGCCGAATGGACGGTCGTGAACCATCTCCGGAAAGTGATGCGCAAGCTCGGCTGCCAGTCACGGGTCCAGGTGGCCCGGCGGCTCTCCACCCACTGAACCCCGCACATGATCTTCACGCCGGCCGCCGACCCGAGAATTCCCCGTCGCCGGGAGACATCCCATCGCCGAACACGATGTGACCACTGTCTCATGTGATTTCAGAAAAACCGAAGAATCAAATAATCTTGTTCGGCGGTCTCGCTGATCTTGAAGGGAATCAACGGGCCGCCTACATGACAATTTATTGCCATGCGTCCGTCCCGGATGCGACGACCGAACAGACCCGACCGACAGGGCACTGACCTGGGGATACTCGGCGGCATCGAGGTTCGGGCGACCGAAAAGGCCCGACCGCCCGCCCGTATTGACAACGACGATGTAAAGTGTTCACGTCCGAGCGGAAACAATAGTCAATACGCAACGCAATGGTTCATACACGTAGCGTACATTGACGGGGTTACGGTTCGCGGCTACATTGGCCTCGGCCGGCATCGGGGGCTGGAAAAATCATCACGGGGGCTGCGAAATGCAGTTATTTTGCGCGGCGCCGGACCTCGCATGCGGTCGTAAAGGCCACATTGCGAAGTTATGGCCGCCGGGTTCGATGCATGTCGGAACCAGTGGAATCTCATCTAGTGCTGCCGCTTCTCGGCACCACACCGTACCAACTCCTTCGCCATTCGAGGTGAATGGCGGGCGGCAGTTCACTCGAATGCCGCATGACCTCCGGGTCACTCACCTTTCGCGTCATCAATGCGCTCGCTCGGAAATCTCATATCGCCGCTCGCGCACGCTCGTCGGCTCCCCGCGCCGACACTGCCGTGCCGGGCCGCCGTCCGGCTTATCGCCGGGCGCGTTCGGACAAGGCGGTGAGATATTGGGAGTTCACAGATGACGAACGAAAAGACCAACGTCGACACAATGGTCATCGGCGCCGAAAGAGGTGGCGGCCACCGGTCACGGATCGACGGTGGACGGCGGTCCGGCCACGGCAACGGAGACGCGCGGCGCATCGCGGAGCTGGAACGCGAAGTGCGGGAACTGCGACGCGCCAACGAGATGCTCAAGGTGTACTTCGCCCAGGAACTCGATCTCGACCTGTCGCCCGCGTCCGCCGCGGTCGGCACCGGACCGGGCGACCGGGACGGCCCCGAGATCGCGCCCGTCACTCCCCCCATGGCGGCGGACGCCGTCCGGTGGGACCCGGCCCCGCCGTACGCCCCGCGCACGCCGCGTCCCATGGCGGAGTTCCGGGCGCTGGGCCCGATCGAGGCCGTCGTCGGCGGACGGCTGGTCGACCTCGGCGCGCCGAAACAGCGCGCGCTGCTCGCGGTGCTGATCAGCAAGGTGGGTCAGCCCGTGGCCGTCGACGTGATCGTCGAGGAGTTGTGGACCGGCAATCCCCCTCCATCGGCGATCACCTCGTTGCAGGCCTATGTGGCCAACCTGCGGCGGGTCCTGGAACCCGGCCGGGCGCCACGGACCCCGGCGACGGTGCTGCGCACCTTCGGCCGCGGCTACCTGCTGGACAACCGTGTCGTCGAGGTCGACGTCCACCGTTTCGGCGAACGCGCCACCGCCGGATGGCGGGCCCTCGACCGCGGCGAGCCACGGCAGGCGCTGCGGGAGTTCGAGGCGGGGCTGACGCTGTGGCGGGGCCAGGCGTACGCGGAGGTGGCCGACACCGCCTACGTGCGACCGGAGGCGGCCCGGCTGGAGGAACTGCGGTTGTCGGTCATCGAGGGACGTTGCGCGGCCTTGCTGGCCGTCGGCGCCCACGAGATGGCGGTGGCCGAGTTGGAGGCCTTCACCCAGGCCCACCCGCTCCGCGAGTACGGCTGTGAGCTGCTGAGCCTGGCGCTGTACCGCTCCGGGCGGCAGGCCGAGGCGCTGGCCGTGCTCCGCACCAACC
This sequence comes from Actinomadura spongiicola, assembly GCF_003432485.1. Taxonomy (GTDB): domain Bacteria; phylum Actinomycetota; class Actinomycetes; order Streptosporangiales; family Streptosporangiaceae; genus Spirillospora; species Spirillospora spongiicola. The sequence continues at coordinate 861,341 of NZ_QVNQ01000002.1, read as the reverse complement.
AGAAGCGGTTGGCGGAGGAGCTCGGCATCGATCCCCGGCCGGCGCTCCAGCACCTGGAGAACGAGATCCTGAACCACGCACCGGCGCTGGACTGGCGGCCGGTTCCTGGAGGTGGGATCTGAGCGGCCCGACGGCCGCGTGACCTCGCGCTCGGCGACCCGCCACCGACGAACCCCCCGATGCCGCCCGTGGCGGGTCACCGAGCCGAGCACACGTTCCTCACCGCCGTTCGCCGGAACGGCCGAGCACACCTTTCATTGACTTCCCCGGACAATTTCGGCCCCTCCCCTGACGCCGCGTCACATTCTCACCGTCGACAGTTGTATCACCGGTATCGGCGGTATAGTCGGATGCGCCGGCCGAAAGTTCGGTGACAATATGTTGCCCCACGCCGATCCTTGACGCTCCACTCCGGAGTTCCGCACCCTTTAATTTATGGCTACCGCATTGGAGAACAGCCCGCGAACGGGCGGCAAGAGGGTCATTCTGGCGGAGCCGCGCGGCTTCTGCGCCGGTGTGGACAGGGCTATCGAGATCGTGGAACGCGCGCTGGAGATTCATGGGGCGCCGGTGTACGTCCGCAAGCAGATCGTGCACAACGAGCACGTCGTCCGGGAGCTGGAGGCGCTGGGCGCGAGGTTCGTCGACTCGGAGACCGAGGTTCCGGACGGGGCGGTGTGCATCTTCTCCGCGCACGGGGTGTCCCCGCGGGTGCGCGACAACGCCGCCCGGCGCCACCTCACGGTCATCGACGCGACGTGCCCGCTCGTCGCCAAGGTGCACCAGGAGGCCCGCCGGTTCGCCCGCGACGAGCGGACGCTGATCCTCGTCGGGCACGCCGACCACGAGGAGATCGAGGGCACCTTCGGTGAGGCGCCGGACCGCACGGTCATTGTGCAGGACGCGGACGAGGCGAGGCGGCTCGAACTCCCGCCGGGCACGTCCGCCGCCTTTCTCACCCAGACCACGCTGTCGGTGGACGACACGTCCGAGATCGTGTCGATTCTCCGCGAGCGTTTCCCGGGGTTGGTCGGCCCCGGCAGCGAGGACATCTGCTACGCCAGCCAGAACCGGCAGAACGCGGTGAAGGCGATCGCCAAACGCAGCGACCTCGTGCTGGTCGTCGGCTCGGCCAATTCGAGCAACACCATCCGGATGGTGGAGGTGGCGCGTGCCGCCGGAACGCGGGCGCGGCTGCTCCCGGACGCCGACCGGCTCGACCCGGCATGGCTGGCCGAGGTCGAGACCGTGGGGTTGAGCGCGGGCGCGAGCGCGCCGGAGGTGCTGGTCGAGCAGGTCATCGAGCGGCTCGACGCCCTCGGCTACACCGAGATCGAAACGGAGACCACGGCCAGCGAAACCGTGGTGTTCAAACTGCCGTCCGGGCTCCAGCGGCCAGGTCAAGACGACGCCGCGGACGCCGAGGACGCCGCGTGCGCCGCGCTGCTCGCCCGCGCCACCGCCCGCATCGAGGAGCTGCTGAGCGCGGAGTGCTCACGCTGGGGTGCCGTCGACGCCCGCGCCGCGCTGCCCGTCGAGGCGGTCGCTGAACTGGTCGCCGCGGGCGGCAAGCGGCTGCGGCCGACCTTCTGCATCAGCGGCTACCTGGCGGCGGGCGGCGACCCGGACGACCCGGCGGGCCAGGACGCGGTCGTCGCCGCGGCCGCCGGGCTCGAACTGTTGCACGCGTTCGCCCTCATCCACGACGACGTCCTGGACAACTCCCCCACCCGGCGCGGGGTGCCGACCGTCCACGTCAAGCACACCGCGATCCACGCGGAGCGCGGCTGGGTCGGGGAGGCCCGCAGGTACGGGGAGGGCATGGCGATCCTGGCCGGGGACCTGGCCTTCGGCTACGCGAACCGGCTCACCGCCGGGCTGCCCGGACCGGCCATGGAGATCTGGACGGACCTGACCACCGAAATGATCATCGGCCAGCAGCTGGACGTCGCCCTGGCCGCCGAGCCCGCCCCGGACCCGGACCTCGCCCGCTGGATCGCCGTCTGCAAGTCCGGCCGCTACACCATCCACCGGCCCCTGGCCCTCGGGGCGTCCATCGCCGGGCGGTCCGACCTTCAGGAGACGTTCGAGGCGTACGGCGTCGCGGCCGGTGAGGCGTTCCAGCTCCGCGACGACCTGCTCGACGCCTTCGGCGACTCCGCGACGACCGGCAAACCGGCGGGCCTGGACGTCAACGAGCACCGGATGAACCTGCTGCTGGCCCTCGCCGCGACCCGGGACGCCCAGGTCGGACGGCTGGTCGCCGACGGTCTGGAGGGCGGCGGCTGGGATCCGACCCGGCTCCGCGCGGCACTGCTCGCGTCCGGCGCCGACCAGGAGATCGAGGAGCGGATCGACCGGCTCGTCGCGTCCGCCCGGACGGCGCTCGCCACGGCGCCGCTCACGGACGGCTGGCGGCGGCGCCTGGGCGAGATGGCGGCGCGGGTGGCCTACCGGGACCACTGACGACGAACGGAAGGAAGATCGCAGATGGTTGATCTCGGGTTACCGAGGATGCCGGGGGCGTCCGCGCCGGACCCGGCGGGCGGCGCGCGCCGCCGGACGACCCGGCAGTTGCGGCTGGGGCACGACGACCGGGCCGTGCTGGTCGGCGGTGGGGCGCCGGTGAGCGTGCAGTCGATGACGACGACGGTCACGGCGGACGTCAACGCGACGTTGCAGCAGATCGCGGAGCTGACGGCGTCCGGATGCCAGATCGTCCGGGTGGCGGTGCCGTCGGCGGACGACGCCGAGGCGCTGCCGCAGATCGCCCGCAAGTCGCAGATCCCGGTGGTGGCCGACATCCACTTCCAGCCCCGGTACGTGTTCGCGGCGATCGACGCCGGTTGCGCGGCGGTGCGGGTGAACCCGGGGAACATCAAGGCGTTCGACGACCGGGTGGCGGAGATCGCGAAGGCGGCGGCCGACGCGCGGGTGCCGATCCGGATCGGGGTGAACGCGGGGTCGCTCGACAAGCGGCTGCTGGCCAAGCACGGCAGCGCGACGCCGGACGCCCTGGTGGAGTCGGCGCTGTGGGAGTGCTCGCTGTTCGAGGAGCACGGCTTCCAGGACCTGAAGATCTCCGTCAAGCACCACGACCCGGTCGTGATGATCGCCGCGTACCGGAAACTGGCGGCGGCGTGCGACTACCCGCTGCACCTGGGGGTGACGGAGGCGGGCCCGCAGTTCCAGGGCACGGTGAAGTCGGCCGTGGCGTTCGGCGCGCTGCTCGCGGAGGGCATCGGCGACACGATCCGGGTGTCGCTGTCGGCGCCGCCCGCCGAGGAGGTCAAGGTCGGCATCGCGATCCTGGAGTCGCTCGCGCTGCGGGAACGCCGCCTGGAGATCGTGTCGTGCCCCTCGTGCGGCCGCGCGCAGGTGGACGTGTACAAGCTCGCGGACGAGGTCACGGCCGGGCTGGACGGTCTGGACGTGCCGCTGCGGGTCGCGGTGATGGGCTGTGTCGTCAACGGCCCCGGCGAGGCCCGCGAGGCCGACCTCGGCGTCGCCTCCGGCAACGGCAAGGGCCAGATCTTCGTGAAGGGCAAGGTCGTCACGACCGTCCCCGAGTCCAAGATCGTCGAGACCCTCATCGACGAGGCCCTGCGCCTCGCCGAGGAGACGACCCGCGACGGCCAGGTCACCACGGGCAAACCGGAAGTCATCACCCTCTGACCGAGGGACGACCCAAAAGGAGAGCAGCCATGTCGAGATACGACTGGGACGACACCGATCCGGCCATCGAAAGGCTCAAGCAGGCCGTGGAGTCGGCCCGCGACAAGGTGATCGGCCACCCGCTGTACCAGCGACTGAACACCCAGGACGCGGTGGTGACGTTCATGGAGCACCACGTCTTCGCCGTCTGGGACTTCATGTCCTTGCTGAAGTCCCTCCAGCGCAGCCTGACCTGCGTCCAGGTGCCCTGGGTGCCCACCGGGCCGACGGTCAGCCGGCGGCTCATCAACGACATCACGCTGGTCGAGGAGAGCGACGAACTCGACGACGGCTTCATCAGCCACTTCGAGCTGTACCTGGACGGCATGCGCCAGGCGGGCGCCGACACCACACGCGTCGACGCCTTCATCGACCTGCTTCGCGGCGGCAGTCCCGTCGCCCCGGCGCTGCGCGAGGCGGGCGTGCCGGAACCGGCCGCCGAGTTCGTCGGCGTGACCTGGGGATTCATCGCCGACGCTCCGGTGCACTGCCAGGCCGCGGCGTTCGCGTTCGGCCGCGAGGACCTGATCCCCGAAATGTTCGACCAGGTGGCGGCCCTGAACGCCGGATCGGGCAATCTGTCGACGTTCGTCGACTACCTCCGGCGCCACATCCAGGTGGACAGCGAGGAGCACACGCCCATGGCGATGCAGATGCTCGTCGACCTGTGCGGTGGCGACGACGCCAAATGGGCGGAGTGCGAGGAGACCGTCGACCTCGCCTTCGCCGCGCGGCTCAGGCTGTGGGACGGCATTCTCGGCGCGATGCCCGAAGCGGCCTGACGCCGCCTTCGCCCACCGGCCCGGACGAGGCCACCTCGATGTCGGCCGCATCGCGAGCGTCGAACCTCGCGATGCGGCTGTCAAGGCCGCCCCTGCTCCGCGCCTCGGGCGGTCAGGCGCCGGCGTAGGACGCGAGGTGCTCGCCGGTGAGGGTGGAGCGGGCGGCCACGAGGTCGGCCGGGGTGCCCTCGAAGACGACCCGGCCGCCGTCGTGACCGGCGCCGGGGCCGATGTCGATGATCCAGTCGGCGTGCGCCATGACCGCCTGGTGGTGCTCGATGACGATGACCGACTTCCCGGCCTCGACGAGCCGGTCGAGCAGCCCGAGCAGTTGCTCCACGTCGGCGAGGTGCAGACCGGTGGTCGGCTCGTCGAGGACGTAGACGCCGCCCTTGTCGGCCATGTGGGTGGCGAGCTTCAGCCGCTGCCGTTCCCCGCCGGACAGCGTGGTCAGCGGCTGGCCGAGCTTGAGATAGCCGAGCCCCACGTCCGAGAGCCGCTGAAGGATCTTGTGTGCGGCGGGGGTGCGGGCGTCGCCGGAACCGAAGAACTCCTCGGCCTCGCTCACCGACATGGCGAGGACCTCGCTGATGTCGCGGCCGCCGAACAGGTACTCCAGCACCGACGCCTGGAACCGCTTGCCGTCGCACTCCTCGCACGTGGTGGCGACGCCCGCCATCATCGCCAGGTCGGTGTAGACGACACCGGCGCCGTTGCAGTTGGGGCAGGCGCCCTCGGAGTTGGCGCTGAACAGCCCGGGCTTCACGCCGTTCGCCTTCGCGAACGCCTTGCGGATCGGGTCGAGCAGCCCGGTGTAGGTCGCCGGGTTGCTGCGCCGCGACCCGCGGATCGGCGTCTGGTCGACCGAGACCAGGCCCGCGCCGGAGGGGACCGAACCGTGGATGAGGGAGCTCTTGCCCGACCCGGCGACGCCGGTGACGACGCACAGCACGCCGAGCGGCACGTCGACGTCGACGTTCTGGAGGTTGTGCGTGTTCGCGCCGCGGATCTCCAGGACGCCGGTGGGCTTGCGGACCTCGTCCTTCAGCGCCGCCCGGTCGTCGAGATGCCGGCCGGTGATGGTGTCGGCGGCCCGCAGCCCCTCGACGGTGCCCTCGAAGCAGATGGTGCCGCCCGCCGTTCCGGCGCCGGGGCCGAGGTCGACGACATGGTCGGCGATCGCGATCGTCTCCGGCTCGTGCTCCACGACCAGCACCGTGTTGCCCTTGTCCCGCAGGCGGAGCAGCAGGTCGTTCATCCGCTGGATGTCGTGGGGGTGCAGGCCCGTGGTGGGCTCGTCGAAGACGTAGGTGACGTCGGTGAGGGAGGAGCCGAGATGGCGGATCATCTTGGTGCGCTGCGCCTCGCCGCCCGACAGCGTCCCGGACGGACGGTCCAGCGACAGGTAGCCGAGCCCGATCTCGACGAACGAGTCGAGGGTGTGCCGGAGCTTGCCGAGCAGCGGCGCCACCGACGGTTCGTCGAGGCCGCGGACCCATTCGGCGAGGTCGCTGATCTGCATCGCGCACGCGTCGGCGATGTTGACACCCGCGATCCTGGACGAGCGGGCCGTCTCGCTGAGCCGGGTGCCGTCACAGTCGGGGCAGGTCGTGAACGTGACCGCGCGGTCCACGAACGCCCGGATGTGCGGCTGCATCGCCTCCCGGTCCTTGGACAGGAACGACTTCTGGATCTTGGGGATCAGGCCCTCGTAGGTGAGGTTGACGCCGTCCACCTTGACCTTGACGGGCTCCTTGTAGAGGAAGTCGTCGAGTTCCTTCTTGGTGAACTCGCGGATCGGCTTGTTCGGGTCGACGAAGCCCGACTCGGCGTAGACGCGGACCGTCCAGAAGCTGTCGGACTTCCAGCCGGGGATGGTGAACGCCCCGTCGGCGAGCGACTTGGAGTCGTCGTAGAGCTGGGAGAGGTCGATGTCGGTGACCGCGCCGCGGCCCTCGCAGCGGGGGCACATGCCGCCGGTGATGCTGAAGGAGCGGCGCTCCTTCACGGTCTTGCCCGCGCGTTCCATGGTGACGGCGCCCGCCCCGCTGATCGAGGCGACGTTGAAGGAGAACGCCTGCGGCGAGCCGATGTGCGGCTGCCCGAGCCTGCTGAACAGGATGCGCAGCATCGCGTTGGCGTCGGTGGCGGTGCCGACCGTGGAGCGGGGGTCGGCGCCCATCCGCTCCTGGTCGACGATGATCGCGGTGGTCAGCCCGTCCAGGACGTCGACCTCCGGCCGCGCCTGGGTCGGCATGAACCCCTGGATGAACGCGCTGTACGTCTCGTTGATCATCCGCTGGGACTCGGCGGCGATCGTGCCGAACACCAGCGAGCTCTTGCCCGAACCGGAGACACCGGTGAACACCGTCAGGCGGCGCTTGGGGATCTCGACGCTGACGTCCTTGAGGTTGTTCACCCGCGCTCCGTGCACGCGGATCAGGTCGTGGCTGTCCGCCACGTGCACAGCGGACGGGTCCGCGGCCATGCTCATTCGTGTGTCTCCATCTACTGCTGGGGGCCCGGTCCGCCCGGGGCGCACGGCCACCGGACGCGGGAGGGGTGAAGGTCAGCCCGACTGCTGGATGCGGATCAGGTTGCCCGCGGGGTCGCGGACGGCGCAGTCGCGGACGCCGTACGGCTGGTCGATCGGCTCCTGGACGACCTCGGCCCCGCTCGCCTGCAACTTGTCGAACGTATCATCGACGTCCTCGGTCGCCAGGTTGATTCCGGCGTAGGTGCCCTTGGCCATCATCTCGGTGATGGTGCGGCCCTCGTCCTCGGTGATGCCGCAGCCCTCGACGACGGGCGGCTCCAGGACGATGGACGTGCCGGGCTGGCCGGGCGGGCCGACCGTGATCCAGCGCATCCCGCCGTAGCCGACGTCGTTGCGGACCTCGAAGCCGAGGACGTCCCGGTAGAAGGCCAGGGACGCGTCGGGGTCGTCGTGCGGAAGGAAGCTCGCGTGAATGGTGAGGTTCATGCCTTTCACGCTAACCGCGGCTCACCAGGGGGAGCTTCTCGATTCCTGATCGGTCTGGTCACCCGTTTCGCCACGCAGGGCGGCATGCCCGCCGTCGCCTGCGCCGCCTCGCGCCGGTAGACGCTGGGCGGCACGCCGACCAGTTCGGTGAAGCGGGTACTGAAGGTGCCGAGCGACGAGCAGCCGACCGCGAAGCACACCTCGGTGACGCTGAGGTCGCCCCGGCGCAGCAGCGCCATCGCGCGTTCGATGCGCCGCGTCATCAGGTACGAGTACGGTGACTCTCCGTAGGCGATCCTGAACTGGCGGCTGAGGTGCCCGGCGGAGATGTTCACGCTCCGGGCGAGCGCTTCGACGTCCAGCGGTCGCGCGTACTCCCGGTCGATCCGGTCGCGGACACGGCGCAGCAGCGCGAGGTCGCGCAACTGCTGCGCCGAGGCGGTTCTGCTGGTCACATGCGCGATTGTACGTCGTCACACGTGCAGCTCCGGCAATCCGTGGGACGGGTCACTTCGTCCGATCGGCTTCTTCCCCATTTCGCCGCGACGGCACCGTCCAATGCTTTGATAAGTGCGTTCCCATTCGCCGTGCGGTCTTCTTACCGACGGACGGCAAGGCATTTATCAACATCCTGGTATACTTCTGGATCAAGCGATCTGGCGGGGGTTCCGCTCCGGCTCTCAAGGTCGGCTCGCCTCTTGATGTTCTCCAGCGATGCGGAGTGAACGCGGATGTCGGAAGCTGAGTCGGCGCGGCGGTCGAGGCGGCGGCAGATGTCAAAGGACGAACGGCGCGCGGAGATCATCCGGGTGGCCGCCGACCTTTTCGAGAAACTGGGCTACGCCCGCGCCTCCATGGACGACATCGCCACCGCGGTCGGCATCGGCAAGCCCACCCTGTACCACTACTTTCGCAGCAAGTCGGAGCTGCTGTGGTACATGCACGAGGAACTGATCGACGGGCTGATCGAATCGCATCTCGCCCGGGTCGAGCGGGGAACCGAACCCGCCGAACTGCTGCGCGGCGTGATCGGTGACTTTCTGCGGAACATCGCGACGCGGCGCGGCCAGTGCCGGGTGTTCTTCGAGAACCACCGCGAGCTGCCGGACGCCGATCTCGCCGTCGCCACCGACAAACGCGCCCGCTACGAGGCGATGGTGGAGGACGTCATCCGGGACGGCATCGCCGCCGGAACGTTCCGCGAGGTCGACACGAAGCTGTTCTGCCTCGCGATATTCGGCATGAGCAACTGGGCGTACCAGTGGTACCACCCGGACGGCAAGCTCACCTACGACGAGATCGCGGACGCCTTCTGGGACTACGCGTATCGCGGTCTGCGGCCCTGACGGAGCCGAGGCCGGGACGTCCCGGCCTCGGCTCCTCGGCTCAGGCGGCGCCGACCGTGTCCGCCTCGTCCGGGCCGGGTGTCGCGGGCTCCTCGATGTCCTTCCGGTACGTCTCCGGCAGCAGTCGCACCGAGACGACGGTGATGAGGCACACCCCCGCCATGTAGACGGCGATGGCGACCCACGTTCCCGTCCAGGCGTACAGGGACGTGGCGATGAGCGGCGCCAGCGCACCGCCGACCACCGACGCGACCTGGATGCTCAGCGACATCGCCGAGTAGCGGGTCGCGGTCGGGAACGTCTCGGCGAAGAAGGCGCCCTGCGGCGCGTACATGGTCGTGTGCAGCAGGCCCAGCCCGACGACGAACGCGAACGCGATGAGGACGGGCGACTCGGTGTTGAGCAGCGGCCAGAACGCGAACGCCCACACCGCGAGCAGCACCGATCCGGCCGTCATCATCGTGCGGCGGCCGACGCGGTCCGACAGCGCCCCCGCGACGGGGAGCATGACGAGCTGGACCGCGGCCCCGAGCAGGACGCCGAGCAGGATCCTGCTCTTCGGCATGTCGAGGATGTCGTCGTTGGTGCCGTAGGCGACGGCGAAGGTCATGAAGAGGTAGTAGGTGACGTTGATCCCGACATAGGCGCCGCCGATGAGCACGATCCGCCTCGGGTAGCGGCTCAGCGCCTCCAGGACCGGGGAACGCCGGGCGGGCGGCGCCGGACGCGTCGGCTCGTCGGCCGTCGCGGCGCGCTTGAGGCGACGGAACGCCTCCGTCTCCTCGATCCGCAGCTGGATGTAGATCGTCAGCCCGAGCAGGGCCACGCTGGCGAGGAACGGCAGCCGCCAGCCCCACGCATCGAACGCGGCCGAGGTGGTGCCGAGGTCGGCGAGCAGGAAGGCGAGGTTGCCGACCAGGATGCCCGCCGGCCCGCCCGCGAGGGCGAAGCTGGAGAAGAACCCGCGGCGGTGGGACGGCGCGCTCTCCAGCGCCAGCAGGATCACCCCGCCCGTCTGCCCGCCGAGCGCGATCCCCTGGACGAGCCGCAGCAGCACCAGCAGCAGCGGCGCCGCGGGGCCGATGGCGTCGTAGGTGGGCAGGACGCCGATGAGCGTGGTGCCGAGGCCCATCGTCAGCAGCACCATGACCAGGGACCGTTTGCGGCCGTGGACGTCGCCGAGATGACCGAAGATCACCGCGCCGAGGGGCCGGGCGACGAACCCGATCGCGAAGGTGGAGAAGGACAGCAGGGCCCCGGCGAGCGGGCTGTGCCCCGGAAAGAACAGGTCCGGGAAGACCAGTGCCGCGGCGGTTCCGTAAATGAAGAAGTCGTAGTTCTCGATGCTCGATGCCGCCAGCGCGGCGGCGGCGATCCGCAGTTTGCCCTTCGCGGGCACGTCTTTCGCGGGTGTCGTTCCGGAGGCCATCCGCGTTTTCCTTTCCCAAACGACGTGGCGGACCGCTCCTCGGCGGTCTCCCGGCCACCTGCCGCGTGCGTGGAAAGCGCGGACGCCGGGGTTTTCACCGGCCGGACCCGACATTTCTCGCCACGGCTCTCGGTGCGCTGGTTCCCCCGGGCAGCGCGTCATGGATCGTCCGCGTCGTCAGTGAAGGGCGGCGATCTCGGGATCGGCTTCATCGCCTTGTGAGCGAGGCGCGCCGACCCTTTCCTTCTTCTCCCGACCGACCGGTCGGGCGTATAATGACAATTACATTGCGAAGAGCGGGTGTCAACCCTATCTTCATGATCCATCAGTGTCGTTCCATGGAAATTGGTGATCCCGTGAAGTTCGGCGTCTACACGCTTTTGACGGCGGAGAGCATCCGTCCGGACGTTCTGGCCCGCGCGGCGGAGGAACGCGGCTTCGACTCCCTCTTCATCGCCGAGCACTCGCACATTCCGGTGCGGCGCGAGACGCCCTGGCAGGGCGGCGCCGAACTGCCGGACGCCTACCACCGGACGCTGGCCCCGTTTCCGGCGCTCGCCGCGGCCGCCGTGGCGTCCACCACCCTGCTGCTCGGCACGGCCATCGCGCTGCTCCCCCAGCGGGACCCGATCCACACCGCCAAGGAGGTCGCGACCCTGGACGTGCTCTCCGGCGGCCGCGTGATCCTCGGGGTCGGCGCCGGGTGGAACCGGGAGGAGATGCGCAACCACGGCGTTGATCCCCGCACCAGAGGCGCGCGGATGGACGAGCAGCTGGCCGCGATGAAGACGATCTGGACCGAGGACGAGCCGGAGTTCCACGGTGACCATGTCGACTTCGACCCCATCCACCTCTGGCCGAAGCCGGTGCGCAGGCCGCATCCGCCGGTCTACATCGGTGGTGAGAGCCCGGCGGCGATCGCCCGGGTCGTCCGCCATGGCGACGGGTGGCTGCCGCGCGCCGCGACGCCGCCGTCCGAGATCAGGCGGGTCGCCGGGCTGCTCGCCGAGCGCGGACGGCCCGACGTTCCGATCACGCTGTGCGGCCTGGGCGCCGACGCCCGCGCGGTCGAGGAGCTCGCGGGCGCGGGCGTGGAGCGCGTGGGGCTCGCGCTCCCCACGGCTCCCGAACCCGACGCCCTCCGCACCCTCGACGACCTCGCGGCGTTCACCTCCCGCCTCCGCTAGCCCGGCCCGGCCCCCGCTCGACCGCGCGGGCCACGGCCAGGACGAGCTCCTCGGCGTGCCGGGGGCCGACGATCTGGAGACCGATCGGCAGCCCGGCGGCGGTGAACCCGACCGGCACGCTGATCGCGGGCTGGTGCGTCATGTTGAACGGGTAGGTGAACGGCGTCCACTCGGGCCAGCCGCTCATGCCGCTGCCGGGCGGCACGTCGTGCCCGGCCGCGAAGGCGGGGATCGGCACCGTCGGGGTGATCAGCACGTCGTGGCGGGTGTGGAACTCGCCCATCCGGACGGCGAGCGCGAGCCGTTCCGCCTCGGCGGCGAGATAGTCGCCCGCCGAGTAGGCGAGCCCCCGCTCGATCACGGCGCGCAGCCCGGGGTCGACGTCGTCGGCGCGGCCGTCGAAGACGTCGAGCCATTTCGCCGCCCCGGCGCACCACAGGACGTCGAACGCGGGCAGCGGATCGGGGAATCCGGGGTCGGCCGCCTCGACCCGCATTCCCGCGTCCCGGAGGGCCTGCGCGGCGGACGCGACGACGGCGGCGACCTCCGGGTCGACGCGGACGTATCCGAGGTCGGCGGAGAAGGCGGCGGTCACGCCCCGGACGTCCCGGTCGGCGGCCCTGCTGTAGGGGCCGTCGTGGGGTCCGAGGTGGTAGGGGTCGCGGTGGTCCGGCAACGCCAGGGCGTCCAGGAGGAGCGCGACGTCGGTCACGGTGCGGGCCATGGGCCCGGCGTGCGCGAGGACCGCGAGGGAACTGAGCGGGTACTGCGGGACGCGTCCGTGGGTCGGTTTGAAGCCGACGACCCCGCAGAACGCGGCGGGGATGCGAATCGAGCCGCCACCGTCGGTGCCGACCGACAGCGGTCCCATGCCGGTGGCGACCGCGACCGCGCTGCCGCCGCTGGACCCGCCGGAGGTGCGGGACGTGTCCCACGGGTTGCGGGTGATCCCGGTCAGCGGGTTGTCGCAGACGCCCTTCCAGCCCATCTCCGGGGTGGTGGTCTTGCCCAGCAGCACCAGGCCGCCCTCCCGCAGCCGCGCGGCCACGGGGCTGTCGACGTCCCAGGGCTGGTCGGGGTCGACGCGCCGAGAACCGCGCAGGGTCGGCCAGCCCCGGGTGAGGAAGAGGTCCTTGATCGACATCGGTACGCCGTCGAGCGGCCCCAGCGGCGCCCTGTCGCGCCAGCGCCGCTCGGCGGCGCGGGCGCTCGCGAGGGCCCGGTCCGGATCGACGAGCACGTAGGCGTTGTAGTCGGCGTCGCGCTCGCGGATCGTCTCCAGTGCCGCGGTCGTCGCCTCGACCGGTGAGAGCGTCCCGGCGGCGTACGCGGTGACGAGCTCGGCCGCCGTCGGCGCATTGTTCAGATCGGCCGCCATCCGTCCTCCTGAGAAATTCGGGCGAGGATATGTATTCCGCCGTGGACGGCGGCGCGGTACGCCGTTCGCAGCCCACGAAACGGGACGAAGATCAATGGAGTGACGGGACCCGAAGATCCGGGTCGACCAGGCGACACAGGCAGACATCTATGCAGCTCAGAGCGGTCAGCTGCTCTCGACCGACCGGTCGGACGATTCACGTTAACTCCCGCTCGGCAAGGCCGTCAACCCCCGCTTCCCGGCAGTGGATGAGCCATTCATCGCGGACCGCCCTAATGTCGATCTTGAAATGCGGAGAGCGGATCGCGCTCCTTTTTCCGGGACGCCGGACCGACCGTTGACAACGGCCGGGCCCCGTGCGAAAGTCGAACCGACCGACTAGTCGGTCGAATGGAGGTCACGGCAGTATGGACTTCACCGTCCCGGCCGAGCTCAGCATGTTCGTCGACTCGGTGCGCCGGTTCCGCGAGCGCGAGCTGATGCCGCTGGAGCCCCGCTTCCTCGCCGAGGGACGGCTCTCCCCCGAGGAGCGCCGCGACCTCCAGGAACGGGCCAGGGACCAGGGGCTGTGGGCCCTGGACGTCCCCGAGGAGTACGGCGGTCAGGGCATGGGCACCCTCGCGTCCTGCCTCGTCGCCGAGGAGCTGTACAAGCATCCGGCGATGTTCGAGTTCGGCGGCAGCCCCGAACCGGTCCTCTACCAGGCCGACGACGAGCAGAAGAAGCGCTACCTGTACCCCGTCATCGCCGGGGAGCGACGCAGCTGCTACGCGTTCACCGAGCCCGGCACCGGCTCCGACTTCGCCCGCATCACCACCACGGCCGTCCGCCACGGCGACGACTGGGTCATCGACGGAACGAAGATCTTCATCTCCGAGGTGGACCGCGCCGACTTCTGCATCCTGTTCGCCAGCACCGACCCGAGCGCCGGAAGCCGTGGCATCACCTGTTTCCTCATCGACATGGGCACGCCCGGCTTCGAGGTGTCCCGGCCGATTCCCACGATGGGCGACGACTGGGAGCCGTACGAGCTGTCGTTCAGCGACTGCGTCGTCCCGGACTCGGCGCGGCTCGGCCCGGTCGGCGGCGGCTGGGCGCTGGCGTCCGAACAGCTCACCCATGGCCGCCTCAAGATCGCCGCCTTCCAGCTCGGCATCGCGCAGCGGTGCGTCGACATGGCCGTCGAGTGGGCCAAGCAGCGGGTGACCTGGGGCAAGCCCATCGCGACACGGCAGGCGGTGCAGTGGATGCTGGCCGACTCCGTCGTCGAACTCGACGCGGCGCGCTTCCTCGTGTACCGGGCCGCGTGGATGGCGGACGAGGGCAGGCCGATCCGCAACGAAGCCTTCATGGCCAAGCTCTACGCGACGGAGATGGCCCAGCGCGTCACCGACCGCTGCCTCCAGATCTTCGGCGGGCTCGGCTACAGCAAGGAGCTGCCGATCCAGAGCTTCTACCGGCAGGTGCGGGTCTGGCGGATCGGGCACGGCTCCTCGGAGATCCACCGCTGGATGATCGCCCGGAACCTGCTCGGCCTGTCCTCGCGGGACTGAGATCACGAGGAGCCGTTCGTGGACCTGATCGGGAACCGCACCCTCGCCGACCTGCTGGTCGAGCGGTGCGACCGGCATCCTGACCGCGCCTGCCTCGTCGTCGAGGACGCGTCGGGCGCCGTCACCGAGTACACCTACCGGGAGACGCTCGACGCCGTCCGCCGCACCGCCGGAGGGTTCGCCGCCCTCGGGGTCGGCCACGGCGACGCGGTCGTGATCCATCTGCGCAACCGCGCCGAGTTCGTGTTCGCGTGGTTCGGGCTGGCGTGGCTCGGCGCGGTCATGGTGCCGTCCAACGTCGCCGCCTCGGCCGCCGAACTGGCGTATCTGGTCGAGCGTTCCGAGGCGGTGGGCGTCCTCACCGAGCCCGACCACGTCCCGACGTTCGCCGGGGTCCTCGCCCGCGCGCCGAAGGTCGCGCACCGGATCGTGGCGCGCGGCGACGACACCCGGGACGGGTTCGTCCCGTTCTCGGACGTGGCGTCCGGCCCGCCCGTCGAACCCGCCCGCGTGGACTCCGAGGACGTCGTGGAGATGCTGTTCACCTCGGGCACCACCGCCCGCCCCAAGGCCGTCATGATCACGCACGCGAACTGCCTGTGGGGCGGTGAGCGGGTGGCGCGCGGCGCCGCGCTGCACGACGGCGACCGGCTGCTGACCGCGCTCCCGCTGTTCCACATCAACGCGCAGGAGATCACGGTGCTGGCGGCGCTGACCGTCGGCGGCACGGCCGTCCTGCTGGAGGAGTACCACGCGAGCGGCTTCTGGTCGCGGGTGCGGCACCACGGCGCGACCTCCGTGAGCCTGGTCGCGATGCAGTTGCGGACGATGCTCGCGCAACCTCCGTCGCCGGACGACGCCGTCCACCGCGTCCACCGGGCCGTCTACGCCATCAACGTCACCGACCGGGAGAAGGACGCGTTCGAGCGCCGCTTCGGCGTCGAACTGATCAACGGCTACGGGCTGTCGGAGGGCGGCACGGTCGTCACGATGTCCCCGGTGTTCGGCGACCGCCGGTGGCCGTCCATCGGGCTGCCCAACTTCGACCGGCGGATCCGGATCGTGGACGAGGACGGACGCGACGTCCCCGCGGGCACGGTCGGCGAGATCCTCGTGTCCGGGGTGCCCGGCAGGACGCTGATGAAGGGCTACTTCAAGGACCCGGAGGCCACCGCGGCGGCGGTCCGGGACGGCTGGCTGCACACCGGCGACAACGGCTACCTCGACGAGCGCGGCTACGTGTACTTCTTCGACCGGAAGAAGGACGTCATCAAACGCGCGGGCGAGAACGTCTCGGCGAGCGAGGTGGAGTTCGCGCTGCTGGCGCATCCGTCGATCGCGGAGGCGGCGGTCGTCGCCGCGCCCGACCCGGTCCGGGACGAGGAGGTGTGCGCTTTCGTGGTGCCCCGCGCGTCCGGCCCGGCGCCGTCCCGCGAGGAGATCGCCGAGCACTGCCGGGCCCGTCTCGCGGCGTTCAAGGTGCCCACGCGGATCGAGGTCGTCGACGCGCTGCCCAAGACGTCGATCGGCAAGGTGGAGAAGAAACTACTGAGGAGGCGGTTGTGAGCACGCTGGAGGAGGTGTGCGAAGACGTACGGAAGCGGATCGGCACGGTAACCCGCGACGACCTCGGGCCCGTGTCCGCGAGGGACTTCCAGCGGTTCGCGGTCGCCGCCGGTGAACCTCCCGGCGCCACGGCGCCGCCGCTGTTCCTCAGCAGCGTGCTCGGCTGGGGCGCCGGTCCCACCGGCGACGCGCTGAGCCCGGACGGCACCGGCGACGAGACGGCCGGGCTCCCCCTGGACGGTCTCCGGCTGATGGGCGCCGGTCAGGACCTCGACTTCCACGCCCCGGTCCGCGACGGCACGCGCGTCGTCCGGGAGACGTCCGTCGAGGACGTGACGCTCAAACAGGGCGGCTCCGGCCCGTTCCTCGTCATCACGATGCTGCGCATGTTCGCGGACGAGTCGGGCACTCCCCTGGTGACCTGCCGGGACAACCTCATCGCACGCCCGGAGGCGCCCCGATGACCCCCGCGACGTTCGAGGACGTCACCGTCGGCACGGCGCTCGACCCGGTGACGATCCGTCCGACCACGATCCAGCTCTTCCGGTTCAGCGCGGCGACCTGGAACGCGCACCGCATCCACTACGACGTCGCCTACGCCGTGCACGAGGGTTACCCGGACGTGCTCGTCCAGTCCCATCTGCACGGCTGCTTCCTGCTGCGGACGGTGCTCGCCTGGGCGGGCCCGCGGGCACGGCTGCGCCGGTTCGGCTGGCGCAACCGCGGCATCGCCGTGCCCGGTGACACGCTGACCTGCACCGGCGTCGTCACCGCCTGCCGGGTGGACGGCTCCGGCGCCGGGCTCGTCGAATGCGCGCTGGAGGAACGCAAGGCGGACGGCACGCTCTGCGCCCCCGGTACCGCCGTCCTGGAATTTCCGAGAACGTCCGGCGACGGAGAGGACGTCCCAGCATGACCGACACGACGGTGGCGCGGCGCCTCTACCGGACGATGGCGCGGATCAGGCACTTCGAGGTCGCGGCGGCCAAGCTGATGGCGTCCGGGCGGCTGCCGGGAACGCTGCACGTCTCGATCGGCCAGGAGGCGGTCGCGGCCGGTGTCTGCGACGTGCTGCGCCGCGACGACCCCATCACCACCACGCACCGGGGCCACGGCCACTGCCTCGCCAAGGGCGGAGAGCCGAAGGCGATGATGGCGGAGCTGCTCGGCCGCGCGACCGGGTACTGCGGGGGACGGTCCGGCTCGATGCACATCGCGGACCCGGCCGTGGGCATCCTCGGCGCGAACGCGATCGTCGGGGCGGGCATCCCGATCGCGCTCGGCGGCGCGTTCGCCGCCGCGCGGCAGGGTCGGGGCGGCGTCGCGGTGGCGTTCTTCGGTGAGGGCGCGGTCGCCCAGGGCGTCTTCCACGAGTCGCTGAACCTGGCGGCCCTGTGGAAGCTGCCGCTCGTGTTCGTGTGCGAGAACAACCAGTACGTCGAGCTGACGCCCGTCTCCGTGCACCTGGCGGCGCGGCACGTCGCCGACCACGCCGCCCCGTACGGCGTCCCGGGCGTCCGGGTGGACGGGAACGACGCGACGGCCGTCCGTAGCGCCGCCGAGGAGGCGGTCACGCGGGCTCGGGACGGCGGCGGCCCGACGCTCCTGGAGTGCGTGACCTACCGCTGGCACGGCCACTTCGAGGGCGACCCGCAGCGATACCGCGACCCCGCGGAGGTCGCCGAGTGGAAGGCGGCGGACCCGCTGAAACGCCTGGCGGCATCGATGTCCGGAGACTCCGCCGAGTTCGCCGCCATCGACGAGCAGGCCCGGGGGGAGATGGCCGACGCCGTCTCCGCCGCCGAGGCCGACCCCGTCGCGTCGCCCGCCTCGATCTCCGCGCACGTCTACCGCCGTCCGGTGGGACGGGAGGTCCTCGCATGAGTTCGGTGAAGTACTGGCAGGCGGTCAACTCCGCGCTGCACGAGGAGCTGGAGCGGGACGAGTCCGTCCACCTGTTCGGCGAGGACGTCGGGGCGCCGGGCGGGCCGTTCGCGGCGACGCGCGGGCTGCGGGACCGGTTCGGCGAATGGCGGGTCCGCGATACCCCGATCAGCGAGGCGACGTTCACCGGCATGGCGGTCGGGGCGGCGATGGCGGGGCTCCGCCCGGTCGCGGAGATCATGTACTTCGACTTCATCACGCTGGCCATGGACCAGCTCGTCAACCAGGCCGCCAAGATGTCGTACATGTCGGACGGAGCGTTCGCGGTGCCGCTGACGATCCGGACCCTGTGCGGCGGCCACCGGGGATCGGGCCCGCAGCATTCACAAGGCCTGGAGGGTTGGCTCGCGTCCGTCCCCGGGCTGAAGGTCGTCTGGGGCGGCACCCCCGCCGACGCGAAGGGCCTGCTCAAGGCCGCGATCAGAGACGACGACCCGGTGATCGTCATCGAGAGCCTGAGCCTGTGGACGCGGCGCGGCGAGGTCCCGGACGACCCCGACCACGTGGTGCCGATCGGCGCCGGGCTGATCCGCCGTCCCGGCGACGACGTGACGCTCGTGTGCTGGGGTGACACCGTGCCGTGCGCGCTGGAGGCCGCCGACGCGCTCGCCGCACGCGGCGTCGACGCCGAGGTGCTCGACCTGCGGACGCTGAGCCCGCTCGACGAGGCGCTGATCCTGCGGTCGCTGGGCAGGACGGGACGGCTCGTCGTCGTCCAGGACGCGCAGGGCCCGTGCAGCGTCGGCTCGGAGGTCGTCCGGCTCGCCGCCACCGACGGCTTCGCGTCCCTGCGCGCCCCGGCCAGGCAGGTGTGCCCGCCGTTCGCCCCGGTGCCGTTCGCGCCGGACCTGGAACACGCCTACTACCCGCGGGCCGACGACGTGGTCCTGGCCGCGTCGGACACGATGGAGAGGACGAGGGTGTGACGGACGTCGTGGTGCCGAAGTGGGGCGCGACCATGGACGAGGCGACCATCGTCCAGTGGTTGAAGAACGTCGGCGACCGGATCGCCGAGGACGAGCCGATCGCCGAGATGGAGACCGACAAGGCGACCGCCGAGATCGTCAGCCCGGCGGCCGGGACGGTCGTCGAACTGCTCGTCGCCCAGGACGCCGACGTCGTCGTCGGCCAGGTCATCGCCAGGATCGCCCCCGACGGGGAGGGGGCCTCGCCGTGACGCTCGCCGAACACGTCGCGGAGTTCACCGCCGGGCTCACCCTTGCCGCCGTCCCGTCCGATGTCGTCGAGAAGGCGAAGGTCACGCTGCTGCACGACCTCGGCGTCGGCCTCGCCGGGCACCGGCTCGCCGACACCGGCTTCGCCTTCGCCAAGGAGCACGGCGCCTGCGACCCGGCGCGCGGCGCGCGGCTCCCGATCGACGGGACGGCCGTGACGGTCGAGTCGTGCGCGCTGGCGACCGGCGCCCTGATCCACGCGCGGACGCAGGACGACACGCAGGTCTCGGTGTCCACCCATCTCGGCTCGACGACGCTGCCCGCGCTGCTCGCCCTCGCCGACCGCGCCGACGCGCACGGCCGCGACCTGCTCACCGCGATGATCGCCGGCTACGAGGCCGCGTCGGTGATCGCGGAGGGGCACGCGGGCCCGTCCACCGCCCGCGGCTTCCGCGCGACCGGCGTCTACGGGCCACTGGCCGCGGCGGCCGGATCAGCGCGCCTCCTCGGCCTCGACACCGCGCAGACCGTGTCCGCGCTCGGCCTCGCCGCCGCGTTCGGCGGCGGAACGAACCAGACATGGCTCGCGGGGACCCAGGAATGGCGCTACCAGGTCGGCGCGGCGAGCCGCAACGGCATGGTGGCGGCGCTGCTCGCCGCTCGCGGCGTGACCGGCGCGCCGGACTCCCTCGACGGCGCCGCCGGGCACCTCCGCGCCTTCTCCGGCGTCCCCACGGCACCCGACCCGGGAACGTTGCGGCTCGGCGACGACTGGCGGATCCGCCGCGTCACCTACAAGCCGTACCCGGTCTGCGCGATCAACCAGGTCCCGGTCACGGTGCTGATCGAACTCGCCCGCCGCCACGGCCTCAAGCAGGACGACGTCGCCTCGGTCACCGTCACGCTGGCACCGGACGACGCCGCCTACCCGGGCATCGACGCGCACGGCCCGTTCCGCGACGTCGGCGGCACCCTGATGAGCCTCCCCTACTGCCTGGCGACGGCGCTCCGGCACGGCGGAATCGCCCTCGACGACCTGTTCGCCTTCGACGACCCCGCCCTCATGGACCTGACCCGCCGGATCACGGTGACCGCCGCCGAGGACGTCCCGCAGGGCGGCTGCCGCGTCGCCGTCCAGACCCGCGACGGCGTCCGCACCGCCGCGTTCGCCCCCGACGCGACCACGTTCAACTGGGACCGTGCCGAGACCGCCGACCGGCTGCGCGCCCTGGTCGCCGACACGCCGCTCTCCCCCGCCCGGCTGGACGGGTTCATCGCGGTCGCTCTCGACCTCGACAATCGTCCGGTACGCGAGCTGATCGACGCCACGATCGTCCACCCGAAGGAGTGATCACCACATGCGAGCCACGCTCATCTACGGCCGGGGCGACGTCCGGGTCGAGGACGTCCCCGATCCGGTCCTGGTCGAGCCGGGCGACGCGCTCGTCCGGGTGACCCGCGCCTGCGTCTGCGGCAGCGACCTGCACCGGTACAGGGGCATGGAGCCCGTCGCCGAGGGCCTGCGCATCGGCCACGAGTTCATGGGCGTCGTCGAGGACACCGGCGCCGACGTGCGGTCGGTGAAACGCGGCGACGTCGTCCTCGTCCCGTTCCTGTGGACCGACAACACCTGCGACTTCTGCCGGGACGGCCTGCACGGCTCCTGCCGCAACGGCGGGCGCTGGGCGGTGAACGGCCTGGACGGCGGGCAGGGCGAGGCGGCCCGCGTCCCCCAGGCGGACGGCACCCTCGTCAAGCTGCCGGTCGGGGTCGACGACCCGCTGATCCCCTCGGTGATGGCCCTGTCGGACGTGCTGCCCACCGGCCACCACGCCGCCGTCACCGCCGCCGTCGGCAAGGGCTCCACGGTCGCCGTCATCGGGGACGGCGCCGTAGGGCTGAGCGCGGTGCTGTCGGCCGCGCGGCTCGGCGCCGAACGGATCGTGCTGCTCGGCCGGCACCGTGCCCGCACCGACCTCGGCCGCCGGTTCGGCGCGACCGATGTGGTGCCGGAGCGGGGCGAGGAGGCGGTGGCGGTCGTGCGGGAACTGACCGGCGGCGACGGCGCGCCGCACGTGCTGGAGTGCGTCGGCACCACGGCCGCGTTCGAGACGGCGCTGGGCGTCGTCCGCGACGGCGGAACGATCAGCCGGGTGGGCGTGCCGCAGTACACCGAGGCGCGCCTGGACTTCGACGTCTTCATGCGCAACCTCACCGTCACCGGTGGCGTCGCGCCCGCGCGGCGCTACATCCCGGAGCTGCTCGGCGAGGTCCTGGACGGCACGATCACGCCGGGTGAGATGTTCGACCTGTCCGTCGATCTCGACGACGTGGCCGCCGGGTTCCGCGCGATGAACGACCGGGAGGCCCTGAAGGTCCTCATCCGCCCCTGAGCACACTCAGCCCTTCGCCAGCAGCCCGCGCATACGGCCGATTTCGGCCAACTGGGTGGACTGGACGTCGCGGGCCAGCTCCTGGACGGTGACGTTGGTGCCCCGGTCGAGGACGTCCTTCACCATGGTGAGCGCGCCCTGATGATGAGTGATCATCAGGTTCAGGTAGAGCCGGTCGAACGCGGTGCCGCGCGCCTCCCGCAACTGCTTGAGCTGCTCCGCCGTGGCCATTCCCGGCATTCCGGTGTGGTGCCCGCCGTGGTTCTTGCCGTACGCCTTCAGAACCGCCTCGGAGTTGTGTTCCAACCATGACCGCATCGCCGCGATCTCGACTTTCTGCGCGGCGTCGATACGGGAGGCCAAAGAACGAACCCGCTGGTCGGACGCCCGTTCCGGAGCCAGCTTGGACATCTCCAACGCCTGCGCGTGATGCGGGATCATCATCTGCACGAACCGGACCTCGGCCGGGGTGGGCAGGGGCGCCCTGCTCGGCCCGGCGACCCGCGTCTTGTTGGGCTCGCCCGGACGACCCGGAACCAGCACCGTCCGCGACGGCGCCGCCTCGGGCTCGTCGCCGCCACAGCCCGTCAGCGTCCCGGCGGCCACCACGACCACCGCGGCCACCGCGGCCGCCCCCGCGATCCGGTGCCTCATCGAACCCTCCCGCATCCACCCGGTAGCCGGACCGTATCCGGAGAACAGGCCGAAACAAAAGTACCCGTCGGCCGCTATAGGCATACATAAGTGCCCAGGTCTATGCAACGACCTCGAAACACTTCATACTCCGGAAGATCAGGAACCTGTTCACGGAACCGTGCAGACAAGGAGTCCCGGGGTGACGTCAGCTCCCCAGCGAAGAACCAGACACAGAACCACTCTGAGCATCCTCTCCGGCCTCATGCTGGTGATCACGTCGCTGTACGTTCCGGCGGCCTCGGCCGACCGCGCGCCCGGCGGCGAAGTGATCACCAAGTCGCCGAACATCCACCTGCTGGCGAACGTCCCCAAGCAGGGGCCGCTCGCCGCCCCCGCCGCCTACGGCTCGGACTGGGCCTTCAAGGGCAACTACGCCTTCGGCGGCAACTACGAGGGCTTCACGGTCTACGACCTCAGCCGCGCGCAGCAGCCCGAGGTCGTCGCGGTCGTGCACTGCCCGGGGTCGCAGAACGACGTGTCGATCGCCGGAGACCTGCTGTTCCTGTCGACCGACAGTTCCCGCAGCGACGACTCGTGCCAGTCCACCCCGAAGCCCGCGACCGAGAAGTCGGCGTGGGAGGGCATCAAGATCTTCGACATCAGCGACGTGCGCAACCCGCGTTACGTCAAGGCCGTCGAGACCAAGTGCGGCTCCCACACGAACACTCTCGTGCCGAGCAAGCACAACGCGTACATCTACGTGTCCTCGTACTCTCCGAACGACACCTACCCCGACTGCAAGCCCCCGCATGACCTCATATCGATCGTGAAGGTCCCGCTGCGGAACCCGGCCCAGGCGCATGTGGCGGCCGAGCCCGTCCTGTTCCCGGACGGCGGCAACCCCGGCGACCCGCCGGACACGCCGTGGCCGGGCCAGACCCGCGCCACCTCGGGCTGCCATGATCTGACCGCCTACCCCGACGAGGACCTGATGGCCGGGGCCTGCATGGGCGACGGCGTGCTGTTCGACATCTCCGACCCGCTGAAGCCGCGCACCATCACCAGCGTGCGCGACGACGAGAACTTCGCGTTCTGGCACTCGGCGACGTTCAACAACGACGCCAACAAGATCGTCTTCACCGACGAGCTGGGCGGCGGCTCCGCGGCCACCTGCAACGCGGAGATCGGCCCGGAGAAGGGCGCCAACGCCATCTACGACATCGTCGGCAAGGGCGACCGCCGCAAGCTGCGGTTCCGCAGCTACTACAAGATCCCTCGGCACAACACCGAGAACGAGAACTGCGTGGCCCACAACGGCTCGCTGATCCCGGTGAAGGGCAAGGACATCATGGTGCAGGCCTGGTACCAGGGCGGCATCTCGGTCATGGACTTCACCAACTCCCGCAAGCCCAAGGAGATCGCCTGGTTCGACCGCGGTCCCTGGGGAGACAACCTGGACACCTTGGCGGGGTCGTGGTCCGCGTACTACTACAACGGCTACATCTACTCCAACGAGATCCAGCGCGGCCTGGACGTCCTCGACCTGCGTGACCCGCTGACCGACAAGGCCAAGCGCGTCAGGCTCGACCTGCTCAACGCCCAATCCCAACCGAACTACTTCGACTGAACCACCCAGACGGCCCTCGGCCTCGCGGCGACGAACCCGCGAGCCCGAGGGCCGTCCCATGCGGCCGCTCCGCTCCGGCCCCTCGAAGTGATGGGCCGACCTTTCTCGAACAGCGCTTCACCCTCGGAACACCGACCCGATATCGCGGCAGCGCGTTCTTCTCATAAGCGAGGTGCCGGAAGACGGGCGCGTCGTGTCGGGAAACCGATCCTGGACGAATCGCGATTTTCGATCGTTCTCAGAACGGGGGAACGCCCCGCCGGTGATACCCGGCCGGCCGTTCCGGGAGGACTGGTCGTTCAGACACCCGCCACCGAACGGATCCAGTCGCGGTTCGCGGCCACGCTCGTGTACTTCTGATTCCACCGGCCGTCCTTCCAGGAGCAAACGCCGACCTGGCGTCCCTCGTAGAACTGCGGGCCGCCGTCATCGCCGCGCCAAGCGACGCCGCGGTCGTTCACGGAGCAGATCGCCGGACCGTCGAACGTGTCGGTGCACGTGCCGGAGACCACGGTCACGCGGACCGTCCCACATCTGAGGTCTTCCGTGGGCGGTATGTTGAAGGAGGGAGCGCCCCACCCGCAGATTTGGTTTATCGAGCCGACCGGCGGATCGTTATCGGCGAGCTGCGCATAGGTCGTCTCATAGGCGGTGGCCAAGCGCAACAGCGCGATATCGGCCATCGGCACCGTTCGGACATCCTCCACCTCGATCTCGGTCGCCTGCTTCCGGATGACATTACCGACACGGACCGTCAGGTTGGCCCCAAGGCACTCGGCGGCGGTGAGGACCCAGGTCGGGGCGATTATGGTGCCGGAGCAGTAGAACTCCCCGTTGAGGTAGACCGCGGCGCCCCAAGGCGCCTGGGCATCGGTTACGGAGCTTCCGCCGATGATGGCAGCGGCGGGTTCGCCGCCGGACGCGCTGGTCGTCGTGGCGGGAAGAGCCGTCCCGGAGACCCCCAGGACCAGCGCGGCACCGACCGTGGTGAGGATGCGTCGGGTGAGCATGAACAGCTCCTTTTCCTTGGAATTCGAAAGCCCCCTTAACGTAAACTGGTCAGCTACTTTGGGACAGATCTGACAGTCATACAACTTTTCAGTGTGAATGCACTTGACATAAAGTACTCGTTCACGGAGCCGCCGGCGCGTGGACCGGTTCGAGAGAGAACGACCGGCGTCGGTGTAGGACCCTCCCTCGCGCCGCGACGAGGGCGGCGGGCGGGGCGTCGTCGAACCCGCTTCCGATCATCGACCGGTCGCCTCTCGGCCACCGGTCGGGCAAGAGGCCGATCTTGGTGCTCGGGTTGTGACGAAAGGCACTCTCCCGGTCGGCCACCCGTCCCATGGCCCACGGGCTCGGCGCGCGAATCATCGACCCGACGTCGCGGGCCCCCGGAAAGCACGTTATCTCTATGCTGATCTGCACGAATTCGGCTAGGTTGCGGCGTATGTGGTCGGCGTTCAGGCTCGCGCGTCTTGTCGCGGTCGTCGTCAGTGTCGGGTTCTCCTATGGCGGTTTCATCGGCATCTCCCGGTCCGACGACCCGGCGCACCTGAAGGCGCTCGGGTGCGGGCTGCTGGCGAGCCTGCTCCTGCTGCACCTGTACAACTGCGTCCGGACGGCCGACGGGCGGCGGCCGAGGGCGTGGCAGTGGACGCTCGCCGCGCAGGCCGTGTTCACCGGCGTCGGGCTGCACCTGTTCGCGAGCACGTGGTACGGGAACACGGGGTTCCTCGCCGCCGCCGTGCTGCTGCTGATCCGCCCGGTCGCGGCGGCGTGGGCCGGGTTCGCGCTCATCGTCGTCGTCCAGTTCGTCTCCGGGCTCGGCGTCCGTCCCACCGTGTGGGAGGCCGCCTACCTGGCCATCGGGCACGCGGCGTTCGTCGGCGTCGCGCTCTACGGGGTCGCGCGGTTCGCGGATCTCGTCGGAGACATGGAGAGGACCAGGACGGCGCTGGCCGACGCCGAGGTCGCCCGGGAGCGGTTGGCGTTCGCGCAGCAGCTCAACGAGCGAGTCGGACACAGCCTGGAGGCGATCGTCCGCGACGGCGAGGCGGCCCGGACGTCTCCCGGGGCGCCGAACGCCCGGGACCTCCTGACCGACCGCCTGGCCCTGGCCAGGTCGGCGCTGAACGAGACCCGGTCGGTCGCCCATTCACACCGGGACGGCGCCCCGGCGCCGCGGCCCGTGGCGTGCGACCTGACGGCGACCGTCGTGACCGGGCTCGGCGTGGCCGCCGTGTCATTGCTGGTGCTCAGCAGCCCGATCAGGTCGATCGCCCAGGCGGACGCGTCCACCGGCGAGATCGCGCTGTACCTGGGTTCGCTGGCCGTCTTCCTGGGGTTGTTCCTGTGGTGCGTCCGGAACGGTGACGACGACGGACGGCCCCGCCTGTGGCGGCCCGCCCTCGCCGCCGCGTTCGTCGTCGCGCTCGCACCGGAGCTCGTGTTCGACCATCAGGTCTGGTACGCGAGCCTCTACCTGCCCGCGCTGACGCTCGTCCTGCTGCGCGGCTGGGTGCGCTGGGCCGTGACCGTCCCGCTGATCGCCCAGGATCTGCTGACCCTCCTGCTCCTGGACTTCACGATCGAGGGCGCCACGGTCGTCGACCAGACGTACGGGATGGTGTGGATGGCCGAACGCGCCCTGGTCATCTACGGTTTCGCGCGGATGGGACGGCTCGTCCGGGAGCTGCGCGACGCCCGCCTGCGCCTGGCGACCGTGGAGGTCGCCCGCGAACGCCTCCGGTTCGCCCGCGACCTGCACGACCTTCTCGGGTTCACCCTGTCGGTCATCGTCCTGAAGAGCGAGCTGGCGCTGCGCATGCTCGACCGGGACGAGGCGCGGGCCCTCCAGGAACTGGACGACGGGCTCGCGGCGGCCCGCCAGGCGCTCGCCGACATCGAGATCGTCGCGACCGGGTACCGCGAGGTGGCCCTGGAGGACGAGGTCGCGTCGGCCAGGGCCATCCTCGCGACCGCGGGTTTCGCCGTGGACGGGACCGTGGACACGCCACGGCTCACCACCGAGCAGAGCACCGTGCTCGCGACCGTGCTGCGGGAGGGCGTCACCAACGTCCTGCGGCACAGCGACGGGGACCACTGCGCCCTCGACGTGGCCGTCATCGGTTCCCGGGTGCGGCTGCGGCTGCGGAACGACGGCGTCCGGCCGACCGCGCTGCCGCCGGGCGCGGGACTCGACAACCTCGCCTTCCGCGTCCGGGCCGTGGGCGGGTTCCTCAAGGGCGAGACACTGGACGACTCGTACGTGCTCACCGCCGAGATCCCGCTCACCGTCGAGGAGCCGCCGGCTCGGGTCGAGCCGGTCCGCGCCCCCGAACTCAGCCCCGGGACGGCCGCGGCGTCACCGTAGTCGGCAGGGCGGTGAAGCCCCGCACGGTCGGCGTCCGCGCCCGGCGGGCCCCGGACTCGTCGATGTCGTAGTCGGCGACCCGGGCGGTGAGCTCCTCCAACGCGACCCGCGCCTCCAGCCGCGCCAGGTTCGCGCCGATGCAGTAGTGCCGCCCCGACCCGAAGCTGATCTTGGACGTGTTGTCGCGGCCGAGGTCGAAGCGATCCGGGTCCGCGAACACGCGCGGGTCGCGGTTGGCTGACCCGATCAGCAACTGCATCCGGGCGTTCGCCGGGACGGTCACGCCGTGCAGCGTGAACTCCTCCGTCACCGTGCGCGCGGTGCCCTGCGCGGGCGACTCCAGCCGCAGGGTCTCCTCGATCCACGGGCCGATCCGGTCGAACGCGGCGGACGGACGGTCCAGATGCCGCCAGGCGCAGTACCACGCGCCGGAGAGCAGGTGGGTGGTCGTCTCGTTCCCGGCACCGGCGATCAGGGCCAGCACCCCGACGATCTCGGCCTCGGTCAGGTGGTCGTCGCCCTCGGCGGCCGTCAGCAGCGCCGACGCCAGGTCGTCGCGCCGCTCGCGGCGGCGTTCCACGACCAGGTCACGGAAGTAGGCGATCTGCGCGCCGATCGCCTCGCGTCCGGCGACCGTCATGTCGTGGACGCCCTCCTCGTGCTGGAGGACCAGGTGCGCGAGCCGCCGGACCTCGGCGCGGTCGGCCTCGGGGACGCCGACGAGTTCGGAGATGACGTCCATCGGGAGCAGCGCGGCGAAGTCCTCGACGAAGTCGAAGGAGGTCTTCTCCAGCGCCCGGTCGAGGTGCCCACGGGCGATCTTCCGGATCTGAGTTTCCAGCGCGGCGATGCGCCGTGGCGTGAACGCCCGGAACACCAGACCCCGGACGCGGGTGTGCTCCGGCGGGTCCATCGCCAAGAAGGACTCGTGCTCGCGGGCCTGCGGACCCCACGCCGACGGGTCGATCAGGATCCCGTTGGCGTTGGAGAACCGCCGGAAGTCGCGGTACGCCGTGACCACGTCCTCGTGCCGGGACAGGGCCCAGAAGTCCTCGGCGTCGTTGCGGTAGACGGGAGCGTGGTCCCGTAACTGCTCGTACACCGGGTAGGGGTCGTCGTGTGTGGCGTAGTCGTACAGGCTGTACCGAATGCCCATCGGACCTCCTCGCCGTTCTCACCGCGCTCTCCGGCATGCCGCCGCGGTTGAGCCCGGTCCGCGCACGGCCCCCGTTCCAGCCCAGCACAGGAACGCCCTCCGATGGGTGGCCGCTTACGGCCAACCGTCACCGGACGTCAATCGTCGACGTGACCGGCGTCACTTCTCCCGGATCGCCCGCAGCGACTCCTTCAGGGAGCCGATGGTGCTGAACACGGCCGTGGGTTCGTAGCCGCAGTGCGCCATGCAGTTGGCGCAGCGCGGGTCTCGGCCCCGGCCGTAGGCGTCCCAGTCGGTCTCGTCCAGAAGCTCCCGGTAGCTCTGGGCGTAGCCGTCCGACATCAGGTAGCAGGGACGCTGCCAGCCGAACAGGGAGTACGACGGGATCGCCCAGGCCGTGCACGGGAAGTCGACCTTGCCTTCCAGGAAGTCCAGGAAAAGCGGCGAGTGGTTGAACCGCCAGCGTTTCCGGTTCCCGTCGCCGAACGCCTTCCGGAACAGTTCCCGGGTCTCCTGGACGCCGAGGAAGTGCTCCTGGTCGGGCGCCTTCTCGTACGCGTACGCGGGCGAGATCATCATCTCGTCGACCTTGAGGTCGTCGTTGAGATAGTTGAGGACGTCGATGACCGTCTGCGGCGTGTCGGTGTTGAAGAACGTCGTGTTGGTGGTGACGCGGAATCCGCGCCGCTGGCATTCCTTGATGGCGGCGACCGCGTCGTCGAAGACGCCCTCCTTGCAGACGGATTCGTCGTGCCGTTCCTTCAACCCGTCGATGTGCACCGCCCACGCGAAATACGGCGACGGCTTGAACTTGTCGAGCTTCCTGGGGATGAGCAGCGCGTTCGTGCACAGGAACACGAACTTCCTCATCTTGATCAGCTCGTTGACGAGTACGTCGATCTGCGGATGCATGAGCGGTTCGCCGCCCGCGATCGACACCATCGGGGCACCGCATTCCTTGAGGGCGGCGACGGCCTGCTCGACGGGCATCCGCCTTTTCAGCACGTCGTGCGGATGCTGGATCTTGCCGCAGCCCGCGCAGGCGAGGTTGCACGCGAAGAGCGGTTCGAGTTCGACGATGAGGGGGAACTTGTCCCTGCCGCGCAGCTTGTTGCGGAGAATGTAGCTTCCGATGCGTACGCTCTGGCGTATCGGCATGCTCATGGTGTTCTGACCTCCTTGGGCCTTGCCAATTCGGTGGTCCCATTCGTCTGGACGGACGAGAGGTAGCGCCCGAGGGCGCTGATCGGGAAGACCAGCCGGTAGAGGTGATAGTTGATGTAGAAGTCGCCGGGGAATCCGGTGCCGGTGAACCGGTCCTCGTCCCAGGTGCCGTCCGGGCGCTGGTGGTCGACGAGCCACCGGATCCCGGCGTCCACGGCCGGGGAGCGTTCCCCGGCGGCGAGCAGCGCCAGCAGCGCCCACGCCGTCTGCGACGCCGTGGACTCGCCCCGCCCGATCCAGGCGGGGTCGTCGTAGGAGCGCAGGTCCTCGCCCCAGCCGCCGTCGTCGTTCTGGTGCCGTTCCAGCCACGCCACCGCGCGGCGGATCGGGGGCCCGTCCCGGCGGACGCCCGCCGCGACCAGCGCCGGGACGACGCTGCCCGTCCCGTACACGTGGTTGGCGCCCCAGCGTCCGAACCACGAGCCGTCGCCCTCCTGGACCCTCAGCAGCCACACGACGGCGCGTTTGACGACGGCCGACTCGGCGAGCCCCTCCCCGCAGAGCGCCTCGACGACGTGCGCGGTGACGTCCGCGGACGGCGGGTCGATGACGGCGCCGAAGTCGCAGAACGGCAGCTTCGTGCACAGTTCCCGGGTGTTGTCGGCGTCGAAGGCGCCGTAGCCGCCGTCGCGGGACGCCATGCCCTCCAACCACCGGACGGCCCGTTCGACCGGCTCCTTCGCGTCCGGGAAGTCGACCTTCCGCAGCGCGAGGATCACCTCAGCGGTGTCGTCGGTGTCGGGGTAGACGTCGTTGTCGAACTCGAACGCCCAGCCGCCCGGCGGGACGCCCGGCCGCCGCACCGACCAGTCACCCGGCCCGCGGACCTCCTCCCCGGCGAGCCAGGCGGCGGCGCGGAGCAGGGCGGGATCGTCCGCCGGGACGCCCGCGTCGCCGAGCGCGTTCACGGCCAGTGCCGTGTCCCAGACCGGGGACTGGCACGCCTCCAGGCGCCGCCCCCGCTCGTCCCGGATCGTGAACCGTTCCAACCCGTCGAGTCCGCGCCGGATGATCGGATGATCGAGGCCGTAGCCGAGTTCGTGCAGCGCCATCAGCGAGTACACCCACGGCGGCTGGATCCCGCCCCAGCAGCCGTCCGCCTCCTGCCGCGCGATGATCCAGTCGGCGGCCCGGCGGATCGCCGCCGCCCGCAGCGCCCGCACCGGACGCTTCTGGTAGACGTGCAGAACCCGGTCGAGCCCCTCGAAGAACCGGCCCCAGCCTCTTTCCTTCTTCACCGGCCGGACGCCGCCGCGCAGCTCCGGCAGGTCGAACGGCAACGCCCGCACGGGCCGCAACGCCCCCAGCACCGTCAGCGGCACGATCGTCTGCCGCGCCCAGCAGGCCCAGTCGTACACGTTCAGCGGGAACCGCGCCGGCAGGTAGATCATCTCGGGGGGCATGACGGGCAGGTCGTCCCACGACCACTGCCCGAACAGCGCCAGCCACACCCGCGTGAACACGCGCGTCCCCTCGATGCCGCCCGCGTCCCGCGCGTACGCCGCGGCCCGGCGCATGTGGTCGGCGTCGACGGGATCGCCGGCGAGGCGCAACGCGATGTACGCCTCGACCGTCGTGCTCAGCTCGGGCGGCCCGCCGTGGAAGTTCGCCCAGGTCCCGTCGGGCCGCTGCTGCGACCGGATCCAGCGCGCCGCGTCCCGGGTCTCGTCGTCCGAGCGGATTCCGAGGAACTGGCGGAGGAGGAGGTCCTCGGCGTCCATCGTCACGTTCGTCTGCAACTCGCCGCGCCACCAGCCCTCGGGTGACTGGAGGCCGAGCAGATGGGCGCGGGCCGCGCCGGCGGCGGCAGCGGCGGCACCGGCGAGACCTGACATCTCGGTCGTGGTCATCGATACCTCCGATCTCAGTGGTCCCGGGACGTGACGAAGCGCGCGACGTCGCGGAACTCGGCGCGGACGGCGTCGTCCATGCCGGAGTCGGCGAGATGCTTCTCCGCCGACGCGACACGGCGGTCGGCCTCCGCCGCGGCCCAGTCCCGTCCCCCGGCGGCCTCGACGAGCCGCGCCATCTCCCGCAGGTCGTCCTCGGACGGCGGCTCCGGCGCCGCGTACAGTTCGGCGAGACGGTCCGACTCGGCGGTCCCGGCGGTCAGCGCGTACACGGCGGGCAGCGACTTCTTGCGGGCCCGAAGGTCCGACAGCACCGGTTTGCCGGTCGTGCCGGGGCTGCCCCAGATGCCGAGCAGGTCGTCCACGAGCTGGAACGCCAAACCCATCTCCGCGCCGAACTCGGCGAGCGCGGTGACCAGCCGGGTCGGGCCCTCGCCGAGCATCGCGCCGATCGAGCAGGCGCAGGCGAGCAGCGCGCCGGTCTTGTCGGCCGCCATCGTCAGGCACTCGTCGAGGGTGACGTCGCCCCGCTGCTCGAACCCGAGGTCGAACGCCTGGCCGGAGATGAGCCGCTGCGTCGCGGCGGTCAGGGCCCGCGCCGCCCAGTGCGCGCCCCGGGTCTGCTCGTCCAGCAGCAGTTCCTCCGACAGGGCCAGCAGCGCGTCACCGCCGAGGATGGCGGCGGACGGGCCGAACACCGTCCACGCGGCGGGACGGTGCCTACGGGTCCGGTCGCCGTCCATGATGTCGTCGTGCAGCAGCGAGAACGCGTGCACGAACTCGACGGCGACCGCGCCGGGCAGCGCCGTCTCCTGCGGGGTGGCGGCGGCGCGGGCCGACAGCAGCGCCAGCGCGGGACGCAGCGCCTTCCCGCCCGCGGCGGCCGGACGGCCGTGCTCGTCGGTCCAGCCGAGGTGGTAGGCGACGACGCGGCGGGTCCACGGGTCGAGCCGTTCGGCGGACGCGCGCATCGCCGCGTCCACCAGCGCCCGCCCGTCGGTGATCGAGGCCGGGACGGCGGTCATCGCGGCGTCACCCCCGCGCCGCCCGGGGGCCGTTTCGTCTCGTCCAGGTGCCGCCGGACCAGCCGGGCGGCGCTGAGACCACTGCGCACTGCTCCCTCCATCGTGTCGGGCCAGCCCGTTTCGGTCCACGCGCCGGCGAGGAACAGCCACGGCAGCCGGGTCGCGGACGCGGGACGCAGCGCGCCGGTGCCGGGGCTCTGACGGAAAGTGGCGTGCCGTTCCCGTGTCACGAAGAAGTCGGTGACGCGGGCGCGGCGGGCGGCGGGGAGCAGCCGCGCCAGCTCGGGAACGTAGACCTCGCGCAGTTCCGCGGTCGGCGTGTCGATCCAGCGGTCCGCCGCAGACACCGACACCGCCAGGTACTGGCCGCCGGCGCGTCCGGCGCCGAGGCCGCTGATCGCCGTCCGGTCGAAGACCCATTGCACGGGCGAGTCGACGGCCGCGACGAACGGCTCCTCCAGGACGGGCCGGTCGTAGACGACGTGGACGTTCACGATCGGGCTGGAGCCGAGACCCGCCCAGCCCGCCCGGTCGGGGCACGCCTCGGCCGGGACGAGGGACGACGCCACCCGGTGCGGCACCGCGACGACGACGGCGTCCGCGCCGACCGGGGAGCCGTTCACCACGAGCTTCGGCCCGTCCTCGATCGCCGTGACCTTCGCGCCGAGCCGGACCCGGCCCCCGCCCTCCTCGATCCTCGCCGCCGCGATCGTGCCGTGCAGCTCGCCGAGCGGAACGGTCGGGACGCCGATGTCCGCCGCGTCCGACCGGCCGAGCAGCGCCGTCTGGCACACCATCGCGGCGGGTCCGAGCGCGGCCTCGTCCAGCCGGATGTTGAGCGCGGCGGTGACGAACAGTTCCCACAGCGCGTGCCGGGCCCGGGGCGACTGGCCGTGGTCGGCGAGCCAGTCGCCCATCGCGACCCGGTCGAGCGCCGGGTCATCCGGATCGAGCCGGTCGAGGGCCAGCGACGCGGCGACGGCGCGGAGCCGTTCGGACGGGCTGAGCGGCGCGTAGCGGGCGAGCGCGGGCAGCAGGTGCAGCGGCCCCGGGGCCTTGGCGCGGCGGAGCCGCCCGCCACGGCCGTCAGGGGTGAGGACGCGGACGTCGAAGCGGTCCTGGACGCGGACGCGGTCCGTCGCGCCGAGCCTGCGCAGCAACCCCTGGTAGGCGGTGCAGCATCGCAGGAAGACGTGCTGCCCGTTGTCGACGGTGAGTTCACGACCGTCGACGGCGCGGTCGAAGGAGTGCGTGGCGCCGCCGAGCCGGGGACGCGCCTCGTAGATCGTCGCTCGCAGCCCGGCCTCCTGGAGGGCCAGCGCCGCCGTGATCCCGGCGAGACCGCCGCCGACGATCGCGACGTGCCCCGGGCTTCCTTCGGTCCCGTCCGTTCCCCCGGCGGCCGTCATCGGTGGAGCCCCGACATCGCGATGGCGGACACGGCGGCCTTCTCCCATGTCGGCAGCGACGTCCTGGAGCCCAGTGCCGCGAGCGGATCCGCCGTGATGCGTTTCAGCAGTTGCCGGTAGATGCCCGCCATCGCACCCGCGCAGGCGGCGCTGCGCCGGTCCAGCATCGGCAACAGCTTCAGCCCGGTCTCGTACCATTCGGAAGCGCGGGACGCCTGGAACCGGACGAGCGAGACGAGGTGCTCGGGCGGGTCGGTGAACCGCCCGGACTCGTCCAGCCGCAGCGTGCACCCGAACCGAGCGAGGTCTTTGGCGGGCAGGTAGACGCGGCCGTTGAGCGCGTCCTCTCGGACGTCCCGCAGGATGTTCGTGAGCTGGAGCGCGACGCCGAGCGCGTCCGCGCGGGGAACGGCCGTGTCCGGGTCGGACGTGCCGAACACGCCGAGCGACAGGCGTCCGACGGCACCGGCGACGCACCGGCAGTACCAGAGCAGGTCGTCGAACGTGTCGTAGGTCGCGCCGCGGACGTCGGCCTCGCAGCCGTCGATGAGCTCGCCGAACGCGTCCAGCGGGATCGGGTGGTGGCGTGCCGCGTCCGCCAGCGCCACCAGCACGGGGTCGGACGGATGGGCGTCCGGGTCGTCGAGCAGGTCGGTGAGCCGGGCGCGCTCGTCCGCGAGTCTCGCGAGCCGGGTCTCGGCCGGGGCGTCATGGTCGTCGCCGATGTCGTCGATCCGCCGGGCGAACGCGTAGACCGCGCTCAGCGCGCGCCGCTTGGGCGTGGGAAGCAGCCGGATTCCGTACGAGAAGTTACGCGCCTGCGAACGGACAACGCTCTCGCAGTGCCGATATGCGCTGGCTTCGTCCATTAGGACTGCTCATCTCCTTCTCAGTGCAGAGCCCTTCGTCCGGAGTGTCCGGGCGGGGGCCTGGTCTGTGCGCGCCCACCGAGTCTGAGAAACACCCATTGTCCGCGACCACTCCACGAACAGTCGCGTCTTTTTCGGCCGTGACGCCCTCGCCAGGACGTCGTAGGCGCCACGGTCCAGTGCCGCCAGTGCCGCGAGACCACCGGCGACGTAACCGGCGACGGCGACCCGCGCGAATCCGTGCAGCCGGGGAGCGAGCGCCGCGCCCTCGTTCAGCATCTCCCTCGCCCGCGCCGCCTGGAGTGCCACGACTCCGCGCAGCCGCGTCGGGGTGACGGAGCGGGCGAGGTCGCTCTCGACGCAGCCGAACCGGCGCAGGTCGTCCTGCGGCAGGTAGATCCTGCCATTGCGGTGGTCCTCGCCGACGTCCTGGCAGTGCTCGATGATCTGGAGGGCCGTGCAGACCTTGTCGGAGAGGGGGAGCCGGTCCGGGGTGGCGGCCCCGAACACGTGCAGGACGATGTGCCCGACCGGGTCGGCGGACAGGGTGCAGTACGCGAGCAGGTCGTCGAACGTCTCGTACCGGAAGACCTCCTGGTCCTGGCGGTTGGCCCGCAGGAGGCGTCGGAACGGTCCCGCCGGAATGTCGAGGCCGGTGACCGTGGCGGCGAGGTCGCGCATCGCGGGAAGTTCGGGCTCCTCGCCCGCGTAGATCCGGTCGAGGTCACGTTCGACGAGGTCGAGCAGTGCCGTCCGCTCGCCGGGCGGCGCCTCGTCGCCGATGTCGTCCACGAGCCGGGCGTAGCCGTACACGTTCAGCAGATGCGCGCGGTGACGTGCGGGCAACAGGCGGGAGGCGACGGGGAAGTTCTCCCCCGTCTGCCGTTCGTCGCGGGACCGGCGTTCCTCTTTTTCGTTCCACAAACGGTCGCTGACGGACATGGCTTCCTTTGAGGACAGCGGCGTACGAGGCGTTCGAACCTGCCCGGTAACCAGGTGACCGCCCGGCGACCACGGGCAACGAGGGTCATGCGGCGTGCGTCCCCTGTCAACCGCGCCGACCCTGGCGAATATCCGTCGTTATCGAATATAGACCGGATGTGGTCAGACGTGAATATGTGATCGTCGCCATCCGTGATCGGCGTTCGCCGCCGGTCTTCCCCGAACGGCGGCTCACCGACTTCGGGTTACGACCGAAAAGGGCCGGTGACCGGCGGAAACGGTCAGTAGTGGTAGTGGCCGAGGATCCCGGCCAGGATCCGGGAGGTGCGATCGGGCGGTGCCGCCTCGGTGACCAGGGTGTTGAAGACGTGCCAGTGCCGTTCGACCTCGGAGCGGCGGACCGGGTACACCGCGGTGTCGGCGCGTTCCAGGTAGACCATGTCCTGGAGGCCCTGCTGCGGGAACCGGACGAGGGTGAGCGGCCCGCCGCCCCCGACCCGTCCGCAGATGCCTTGCGGCGCGATCTGGACGGTGACGTTCGGCCGCTTGCACACCTCGATGATGTGCCGGATCTGCGCGCGCATCGTGGCCGGGCCGCCGATGGGGCGCCACAGCGCCCGTTCGTCCAGCACGACCCACAGGTTGAGCGGACGCGGACGGCGGCGCAGGACGCGCTGCCGCCGCATCCGGAGCTCGACGCGCCGCTCGGCCTCCTCCTCGGGGAAGTGGGAGCGGATCAGCGCGCGGGCGTAGTTCTCTTCCTGGAGCAGGCCGGGGACGTACTGCGGTTCGAACGTGCGGACGAGCTTGGCGGCCTGCTCGGCGGTGAAGTAGGACCGGGCCCACGCCGGGATTATGTCGCCGTCGGCGTGCCACCACGGCCGCGCCGTCGTCTGTTCCGCGAGCGCCAGCAGGGTCGTGCGTTCGTCGTCGTCCGCGCCGTAGAGGGTGAGAAGCGCCGCCACGTCGCGTGCCGAGACCCCGGAGCGGCCGAGTTCCAGCCGCCCGACCTTGGAGTTGGTGCCGCCGAGCACCTTCGCCGCGTCCCGCCGGGTGATCCCGGCCTCGTCCCGCATCGCGCGAAGAGCCCGTCCCAGCAACAACCTGGGGACGAGCGGATCACCGTGGACGGCGATCGACTGCATGGTGCCGGTGACGGAGGCCAAGGGGGGACTCCCATTCAGGGGCGACATGAACAAGAAATCGATTATACCTGCGCGTAACGCACCGGCAACGAATGGTGAGCGGTGTTCCGGGAAAGGTCTTTCATATAATGAAATCTGGTACGGCGCGCCATTGCGGCGTCTCGGGTACGCCGTGGTGATCAGGGTTTGCGGCCCACTCCGCACAGGGTCGGAAGCTCCGTGACCTCGACGCCCACCTCCGGACGCCAGGCACCGCTCGTGACGAGTCCCGGCTTCACTATCTCCAGGCCGTCGAAGTACCCGGCGATGTAGTCGGGGCTCCGCAGCCGGAAGGGGGTGGCGCCGGTCTCGTCGTAGGCGCGCTGGGCAGCGTTGAACGCGTCGTTCTGGTCGGTGGAGTCGTGCAGGATGAGGAAGCTGCCGGGCGCCAGCGGCGCCATCAGCCCGTGGACGACCGCGTACGCCTCCTCCGGATCGACGATGTGCCCCATCACTCCGATGATCATGAGTCCGACGGGCCGGTCGAGGTCCAGGATGCTGGAGGCCTCCTGCATGATCGTTTTCGGGTCGTGCAGATCGCAGTCGATGTAGGCGGTGCTGCCCTCGGCCATCAGGGCGCGGGCGTGCGCGAGGACGAGCGGGTCGTTGTCGACGTAGACGACCCTGGCGTCGGGGGCGGCGCGCTGGGCCATCTCGTGGGTGTTGTCGAGAGTCGGCAGGCCGGTCCCGCAGTCCATGAACTGGCGGATGCCGTGCTCGGAGGCGAGGAAGCGGATCGCACGGTCCATGAAGTAGCGTCCGGCGCGAGCGATGTCCAC
Source organism: Actinomadura spongiicola (assembly GCF_003432485.1). GTDB lineage: Bacteria > Actinomycetota > Actinomycetes > Streptosporangiales > Streptosporangiaceae > Spirillospora > Spirillospora spongiicola. The sequence continues at coordinate 823,814 of NZ_QVNQ01000002.1, read as the reverse complement.
GATGCCGGGATACAGCGCGACGTACTGGTCACCGGCGAGCCGGTCGACCTCGTAGTTGTCGGTGCCGCCGAGCCAGTAGTTCCAGATTCGGGCGGACTGCGGAATGTCAGTATTGATCTTCGTTTCAGGCCCCTGTACCGGACCGGGCATGCCATCCGTCATCGGCCTGTCTCTCCTTTCGGCGGAACGACTCTTTTCACTCCCCTTGGCGACTGGCACGCGCGCTGGGGCGCGTGCCAGCAAACCTAGACCCGGTCTTCGTCGCGCGCCATAGGCATGAAATTAGGGCCTGTCCGGATTGGGGTTGAGGACATTAGCGACCACGCAGAGTGGGCAGAACTCCGAGGTTGGGCGGTCGGCGGTCACGAGGGGTGAGTCCCGCAAGGACGGCGCCCGCCGCGCCGCATCGGCCGAACCCGCCGTCCGCCTTGATCGAGTAACGGCCCGGCCATGATCTCCTGGCTCGTCCGCACGAGATTCACACCTCACGGCACGCGTGTCACCATCGAACCTTCAACAACACCGGACACTAGACCCGATACGCCCCTTTACCTCGCAATTGCTTTCAATTCAGACCGCCTGCCCCTCCATCGAGCGGGCGACGGGGACTCTGCACTCAGCTAAAGCCCTGCGGCTCAAAGTGATCTGAAATGGCGCAGTGGAGCCCCTCGCCCCGTTTTCCGGCCGCCCATCTGACAGTTCCGAAACTGTAGAGAAGAACGCAGACGCCAGGCCTCCGGCGTCTCCCCGACCAGAAGAGCACAAAGCCGGGACGGCCACGGTACGCGAATTCGCGTACCGTGGCCGTCCCGGCTTCGATCGGCCTCAGCGGGCCTCTTCGTACTCTTCCTTCTCCTTGCGGTCGCGCTTGTCGTCGTCCAGCGCCTCTTCGTGCGTCCGGACGACCTCGCTGTCGCGGATCTCGCCGCGCCAGCCCTCGACCTCGTCCGGGCGGGCCAGCGACCGCGTCATCACGTACCGGCGGAAGTGCTTCAGCTCAAGCCGGACGCGACGGCCCTGGGCACGCCACAGGTTCCCGGTCCGCTCGAAGAGTCCCTGCGGGTGGTATTCGAGGACGAGCAGCACGCGGGTCAGGTTCGGCGACAGCTCGTGGAAGCTGACCGTCCCGTCCACGTGGCCCTTCGAGCCCTTGGACCGCCACACGATGTGCTCGTCGGGGGCCTGCTCGATGATCGTCGACTCCCACGTCCGGCTGGACCAGAAGACCTTCGCCTTCCAGTTCAGCTTCTCGTCCGTCGGCTGTTCGACGCTCTCGACCTTCTTCATGAAGGACGGGTAGTCCTGGAACTGCGTCCACTGGTCGTAGACGAGGCGGCGCGGCGCACCGATGTCGATGTGCTCGACGATGTTGGTGACCTTCACCTTCTTGCCGCCGCCCTGGCCACGGCCCTTCTGCGCGTCCTGACCGTTCTGGCCGGTGCCGGGAACGGCGTCCTTCAGGCGCTCCAGCAGTCCTGGCCCGGACTCCTCGGCGGACTGGTCCTTGTCGGCGTCCTTCTTGGAGTTCTTGGCGTTCTTGGAGTTCTTCGAGTTCTTGGCGCCCTTGTCCTCTTTCGCGTCGGCGTCGGAGGGACCGTGACCGTTGCGACGCTCGTTGAGCGCGCGGCCCGCGGCGACGGCCGCGCCGACGCCCAGCAGGACGCCGCCGGTGGTGCCGACGGCCCGACCTGCGGGCACGTTCTTCGCGACGCCGCCGATGCCTGGCAGCCGCTTCTTACGACCGCCCGGCAGCCGCTTCGTGATGGTGTTGACGGGCGACCGACTTCCACGTTTCATGTTCCGCTTCCTCACTCCGATGTTGTGACGATCTCGCCGTCGCGAATCTCGCCGCGCCAGCCCTCGACCTCGTCCGGCCGGGCCAGCGACTGCGTCATCACATGACGGCGGAAATGCTTCAGCTCAAGCCGGACGCGACGACCCTGGGCCCGCCACAGGTTTCCGACCCGCTCGAAGAGACCCCGGGGGTGATATTCGAGGACGAGCAGCACGCGGGTCAGGTCCGGTGACAGCTCGTGGAAGCTGACCGTCCCGTCCACATGCCCCTTCGAGCCCTTCGACCGCCACACGATGTGCTCGTCGGGGACCTGCTCGACGATCGTCGACTCCCACGTCCGGCTCGACCAGAAGACCTTCGCCTTCCAGTTCAACTTCTCGTCCGACACCTGCTCGACGCTCTCGACCTTCTTCATGAAGGACGGGAAGTCCTCGAACCGCGTCCACTGGTCGTAGACGAGCCGGCAGGGGGCGCCCACGTCGATCTGCTCCACGATGTTGGTCGGCTTGCGGTTCCGCCCGAAGATCCGGGCGAGGACCTCCTTGAGGGCCGTCCATCCGAAGCTCAGCAGCGCACGGAGGGGGGACTTGCCCCCGTACAGCGCCCTGACTCCGGCCAGCACACCCTTCAGGAGCGGTCCGCCCCGCTCCTCGACCCTGGCCACCAGACGCCGGACGGCGCGTTCCAGCCGCCGGACGATCCGCCGGATCGTCCACGCGGCGATGGCCTTGCGCAGCCCCAACCGAAAGCTCATGTCCCCTTCACCTCGTCGTCCGGCTCGGTACGGCGCCGGGTTACCCGGTCAAGCAGCGGCAAAACAGGTCGCAGGCCAGACGTGGGGATGGCCACATCGGGCCACGCCCTCCGACAACCGCCCAGGACCGCGTTTCGACACGTCCGCCACAGGGGTCGAACCAGCCCAGGATGGACACCAGACCACCCCACCCCCTCACCGACCACACAGGCCACGACGCGGCCGCCCGGTAAATCGGGTACTTGAACTGGTACGGACCAGTTGCATATCTTCATCACCACACCGGGCGTTTATGTCGTTGAGCGATCAGGTAGCGCACTTCCTTTGAACGCGCACAGAACCATTGGGGCGGACGGGGGTTGCGATGCCGTGTGAACGATTCCCGACCATGGGAACCGCTGTGAAACGCCGTCCCTTGGGCGTTCGGCAGCCAGGCGCCGCCACATGACGGTGATCGGCCTGGACGTCGGCGGCACCACAATGAAGGCCGCGCTGACCGACGACTCCAAAACCCTCGTGACGGAATTCCGCCCCACCGACCGGACCGACCCGGTGGGCGGAATCCTCGACTTCGCCGCCGACCTCGCCGTCCACGCGACCACCCTCGGCTCCCCCGCCCGCGCCGCCGGAATCGTCGTCCCCGGCATCGTGGACGAACCGACCGGCACCGCCCTCCACTCCGCGAATCTGGGCTGGCGGAACGTCCCGATGCGGGCCCTGGCGGAGGAACGCCTGGGCATCCCCGTGGCCATCGGCCACGACGTCCGCACCGGCGCCCTCGCGGAAGCCGTCCTCGGCGCGGGCCGCGACGCGCACGATTTCGTTTTCATGGCCATAGGCACCGGCATTGCCGCCGCCCTCGTCATCAACAACACTCCGTATCCGGGTGTCGCGGGATGGAGCGGCGAAATAGGCCATGTCGTCGTCCGCCCGAATGGCGAGGACTGCGCCTGCGGCAACCGGGGCTGCCTGGAAACCTACGCCTCCGCCGCCGCCATCTCCCGCCGCTACGGTGAGAACGTCCCGGCGGAAGAGGTCATTTCCCGCGCCGAGAACAACGAGGAAAAGGCGCGGCGGATCTGGTCAGAGGCCCTGGACGCCCTCGCGGACGGCCTGGCCGCCACGACCCTCCTCCTGGACCCGGACCTCGTCGTCCTGGGCGGCGGCCTCGCCAAAGCCGGAACGGCCCTCCTCACCCCGCTGGAAACCCGCCTGGTCGTCCGCCTGAAGTTCCGCCCGTCCCCCCGCCTCCTGTTCTCGAACCTGGAGGACGCAGCGGTGAAGGGCGCCACGATTCTGGCCCGCCGCCTCCTCGACTGAACCGACGAGCGTCACCGGGCGGTGAGGCGTCGTAGTGCTGCTTGAGCGGGCGGCCCCCACGTGGGTTTACCGCCGGGTCGGCCGCGAACACCGGCGTCTGCGATGAGGATGCAAGCAAGCGCGCGACCTACGGCCCACCCGCGGGCGCGGCGCAGCGTCGCGGTGTCCGGTGTCGGCTGGTAGGCGGCGTGGAAACGGTCGGCGGCGCCGTCCGGCAGCAGAGTCCACGCGGCGGCGAGATCGACGGCGGGGTCGCCCGCGAGAAGGTCACCGAAGTCGACGACCCCGCAGAGGGCGCCGCCCTCGGTGAGGACGTTGGCCACATGTAGGTCACCATGAAGCCAGACCTGCGGCCCGTCCCAGCCAGGCGCAGCAACCGCGTCCTCCCAAACCGCGCGAACGGCGTCAGGGTCGGGGACCAGCCCGAGTTCGGTGGCCGACGCGAGCTGCCGGACGAACCCTTCGGAGTGATCGACCAGCGGCCCCCCACGTCCCCGACCAGCAGGGGCCCGCTCCGGAGCGGGCCGGTGCAGCGCCGTCAGAAACGCGGCCAACGCGACGGCCGCTTCCTCGCCCCGCGTGACGGGCGCCCGGTCAGCGGGGATCCCCGGCACCCAGGTGGTAACAATCCAGGGACGCGGAAACAGCGCGGAAGGCTCACCGAGCCGCTGCGGGACAGGAATCGGCAACGGAAGGTGAGACGCCAGAACGGGCAGCCAGGCGTGCTCCTTGCGCAGCAACTCGTCCGCGGATTCCGTCGCCCAGGGCAACCGGACGGCGAGGTCGTCCCCGAGCCGCCACAACTGGTTGTCCCAGCCCCGCGCGCCGAGCCGCACCGGAAGATCGGCCAGGTCGGGATGCTGGGCACGAAGCAGATCCCGTACCAACTCCGCGGTGATCTCAACCTGCGCATGCGTCATGCAAGGCCACAGTAACCAGGCCCCGAAGTTACGCCCCTCATGCCCACCGGGGGTGAACTGATCGACAACCGCCGCCACGACCCGCGCCACGCCACGTGTCACGGACGCAGCGTCCACCGCTGCCCACTGGCGGTAGGACGGTCAACGCGGCGGGGACCAGACGAAGGGGGTCGTGGTGGTGACGGCGGTGAAGTTGAGGCCCTCCAAGATGGGACGGCTGTCGTCGGACGCGTCGACCTGCAAATACTGGTAGCCGTGTTCGGCGGCCAGACGCGCTCGGACGGCCACGAGTGCCCGGTAAATGCCGCGCCCCCGCCACGCCTTCAGCGTCGACCCACCCCAAAGTGACGCGAAGATCCCGTCCTCACCGAGCTTCACCCATGCCGCGGCGACGACCTGCCCCGCGGCCTCCGCCGTGAAGATGGCCAAGCGATCGGGCTCGACCGCCAGCAGTCCCCGTAGATGGTCACCGACGTAGCCACAGTCGCGGTTCCACACCTGCGACTTCATCGCCACGATGGCGGGGATCGCCTCGGCGCCGACCCGGCGAATCACCACGCCTTCGGGGTCGTCCTGAACGGGCGGCATCTCGACCATACGCCCGATCACGACGGTCTCGGTCGGCTCGGCGACGAATCCGGCGGCTCGCAGCCGGACCGGGAGGTCACCGGGCAGATCGTGACCACGGGCCTTCCACTCCACGCCCTCGCCGCGGGCGCCGAAGAAGGCGATCTGCGCGGCGATCAGAGCGTCGACGTCATACCCGGACAGGTCACGCGGCCCGGTAACGAACCCGCGATACTCGCCGACGACCCGCAACAGCGGACCGTCCTGTTCGACCCATGCACCCTGCGCTGGCACACCCGTCCCACGCAGATACTCGTCATAGGCGGCCAGAAGATCTTCAGTCATCCGGGTGAGAGTAAACGCGCCCACACCCGCGTGGCGACGCATTATCCGCGCCCTCCACCGACCGGAACCGAAGCGAAGCCGCAGCTCCCCGCATCCAGAGCCGCGAGGCGAGGACCAGCCGGAAGGGCAGACCTTCAGAAGGAATACCCCCCAGAGCGGTTGTCACCGAAGCGACAACGCCGGGGCCAGATAAAAGAAGATCGCCAGAAACCAGCGGCGGACGCGGCTGGGCCGCCTCTTCCGACGCGTGGTCCTCCGGATCGGGAGTCTGGGTGCGGTCCAGGTGCCGTCCGGGCGGCGGGACGACGGGACAGGGCGGTACACGACGAGTCCGGGTTCGGGCCGTCTGAGGGCATCCTGGAGCTGGCAGGCCAGCTCAGCAGCAGTCCTGGCATCAAGAAGACGGTTCGGGAGCAGCGCCCATAACGAACCGCGGTGAAGGTCCTCCAATGCCTGATCGATGTCGAGGTCCAGTTCCAAGCGGCTTGCCGGACGCATATGCGGCTCGGGACCGCAGGTCATCGTGATCCCCCCAACTACCAGGTGGACGGATACATGCGGTGTTTGAGGAGCCCGTCCACCTGGTCGGCGGCGTGCTTGACGTCACCGCAGGGACAGAGGTAGCCGTACCTACCGCGCCCGGCCTCGTAGTAGGCCCAGCTCCCACCCGGTACGGCGCGAACGGTCACGGCGACGCGGACGTGGTCGTCCGGGCTGAACGCGAAGACCCACAGGAGCGGCGGACTGCCGGGGAACTCGGCGGCCTGGTAAAGCTTGACGTGCCGGTAGCCCCTCGGGGCGATGGCGGACGCAAGCAGATCGAGGTACCGGATGCCCGTGGCGCGGCCCAGGCGGGTCCGCCACCGCAGGAGGTGGCGGCCCACCGGGACGTTCAGCGGGCGCAACGGGCCCATACGATCTTGCCCTCCTCGTTGAGCGGCCGGACGCCCCAGTCGTGGACGAGCTCCGCCAACAGCAGAAGGCCGCGCCCGCACTCGGCCTCCTCGCCCTCCTCCTGGACGACGGGAACCGCGGCGCTCTTGTCCCAGACCTCGATCACGATCATGGGCAGGTGCGCGTCCGGAAAGACGCGGACAATGATGTGCCCGATACCGACGTGCTTGTAGGCGTTGGTCACCAATTCGGTAACCACGAGCCGCCCGACGAAGTCATCGGTGTGCCCCAGCTCCCGGAATCGCTCGGTGAGGTGGCGCCGCGCTTGCGCAGGCGCTTGGTCGGACGGTTCCAGCACGATCGCCGGTGTCTCAGGCGCAAGAAGTACCGCTGACATCGGTAAACCCCTCCAGCTTGAACGGCAGGCTGATCGCAAACGGGCCCAACCCACCAAACCGGAAGTACCCGCCACTATCACCCTCTGTCATCGAACGAACACCATCAGGCCACAGGAAGTCTTAAAATCTCAGGAGAGTCGTGCATTAGACACTTCCGAGTAGCGGCAACTAAACCGCTACTAGCATCGAGAAGGAGAGCAGCAATGCCCCCATCTGGTAGCGGACGCCCAAAGATCGACCCTGAGCTCGTGGGATTCGGAACCGTCGTCAAACGATGCCGCGAGGCCGCTGGCCTGAAGCAAGGCCAGCTAGCGGATCTGGTCAATGTCGCGCGGTCCTACGTCAGCCACGTCGAGTGTGGGCGGACGAAGTGCCGCCGAGACTTCGCCGAGCGCGTCGACCACGTCCTCAATGCCAGTGGCAAGATCGTCGAAGCATGGGACGACCTCTTGGAGCAGATCAAGCAGGTCAGGTACCCAACCCACTTCGTGGCGTTCCCGAAGGCAGAGGCATCGGCCGACCAAATCCGAGTGTATGAGACACATCTCGTCTATGGCCTGTTCCAGACGGAGGCGTATGCTCGTGTCGTACTCATCGACGACGAGGCGCTTGCCACCAGGATGGGGCGTCAGAAGCTTTTGTGTCGACAGCCACGTCCGATGATTAGCGTGGTCTTGGAGGAGAGCATACTCTATCGGCAGATTGGATCGAAAGAGATTATGCGCGAGCAACTCAAGTACCTGATCGAGTTGTCACTCCAAGAAGGAATATTTATACAGATAGCCATGACGGCTCACTTTCGAGACGCACGGGCATCATTCTGTATTGCCACCTTGCCAGACCGAAGCGAGGTGGCCTACATCGTCAAGGCGACTGGAGGTGAGATAACTCGCGATCCATCCGACCTAACAAGAATAAGCACGGTGATGCATACATTGAACGCGAAGGCACTTAATACCGCGGACTCGCGAACATTAATCAGAAAGGTAATTGCAGAAAAATGGAGCTGACGGGCGAAATCTGGCGCAAAGCCTCAAGGAGTCACGAGGAGGGAGATGCGTGCATTGAGCTAGCATCTATCAATGCCGTCATCGTTATCCGTGACAGCAAGGACCCCAACGGCCCCACGCTCGCTCTCAGCGTCAGCGCATTCCAGCACTTCACAAGCGCCCTAAAGACCCTCTAGCCAGGAAAATCGATTACCCAGCGGAGCAGTTGGAAGCTTGAACATCAACGAAGCAGCGTGGCGTAAGGCTTCGCGCAGCACGGTTCAGAATGACAACTGCGTCGAGGTAGCCGGAGCCCCGAGCGCTGTGGCGCTCCGTGATAACAAGGACCCAGAAGGTCCCAAGCTCATTATCAACAAGAGCGACTTCCAGCACTTCGCGCGCACCCTCAAGGAACTCTAATTCCATGGGTCGCTGATCAGTGGGTGGTGAAACGACGTGAACGAAGCACAATGGCGGAAATCATCTCGCAGCAATGAAAGCGGCGATGCCTGCGTAGAAATCGCCGGCACTCTGAAAACCATAGCCATCCGTGACAGCAAGGACCCGGATGGCGCCAACCTCATCATGAGCCATCGCGACTTCCAACGACTCATCGATAGGCTCAAGTACCACTGAAAGTCGCGTACGGCGGATGGCCCGGCAGAGCCCGTCCACCGCTCCCCGCCCGCGGGGTGTCGGCCAGGGGTCCTGGCCGACACCCGTTGGGCCACTGTCAGGTGCGGAATGGCCCGGTCACGCAATAGGTGATACCTCCCGAGGACGAGCCTGTCGTGCCCCGCTGCGAGGAGAAGTACAGGCGGTTGCCCGCGGGATTGAAGGCCGGTCCGCAGATTTCCGAGGACGACTGGCCGTTGATGCGCAGGAACACCGAGATCCCGTCATCCGGGGTGATAATGCAGATCTCCATGTTGCCCCCGTCCTCGGCCACGTACAGATCGCCGAAGGTCGAGCCGGTGATGTTGTCGACGCCGGTGAGCGGGGCCGTGCCATTGGTGACGAGGCTGTCGTCATAGGCCAGCTCATAGGTGGAGTTGGCCAGGTTGAGCTGCCAGACCCGATTGTCGCCCTTGGTGGTGAACCAGACGGTGTCGTTGGCGTAGTGGCACCCCTCGCCGCCGTTGAAGACCTTCATGCCCGCCACCTGCTTGCGGGTGGTTGTGGGCTGCCCGTCCGGGTCGGGCACCGTCCCCCAGGTGAACGAGCCACTGGTGCCGGTTCCCGCCTTGAGGACCTGCAACGTCCCCGATGACAGGTTGCCCCAGGTCACCGGGATGAAGCGGTACAGCCCGCCGTCGCTCTTGTCCTCGGTGAGGTAGATGACCTGGCGGACCGGGTCGGCCGCGGCGGCCTCGTGGTTGAAGCGGCCCATGGCGCTGCGCCGGACGGCGGCGGTGCCACCGAACGGGTAGGTCTCGTAGACATACCCGGTGTCGACTTCCTCGCACGACAGCCAGGTGTTCCATGGCGTCTTGCCACCGGCGCAGTTGCGGTTGGTACCCGACAGAATCGAGTAGGCGGACGTGACGCTGCCGCCGGAGTTGAAGCGCAGCGCCGAACAGCCCCCTCCGCCACTGCCGATCTCGGCGTTGGACACGTAGATCCAGCCGCTGCCGTCGGCGAAGCAGGCGCCGCCGTCGGGCGCGTTGTGCCAGGTGTAGGGGGTACCGGCCACCGTCTGACCGGACCGGGCGACGATCTGGCTGGTGAAGCCGGAGGGCAGTTGGATGCCGTGGGCATTGGCGGCCTGGAGCGGGCCGTACGGACTGGGGCTGAGCTGCGCCGGTGCCGCCAGGGCGGCGTTCTGCCAGAGGCTCCCGGAGAACGCGATGGCTCCGGCCCCGGCGACCGAGGTGCGGAGGAAGGTGCGACGTTTCATCGGTGCTGTCTCCAAACAGGGGGTCGAGACGGTCCGTTGCCGCGGCATCGCCCACTGTAAGTATGCGGAACGAAATTCACGCCACTTTTACAGTGAACGCAAGTTGGACTGATTATGGACGGTTGTCACGCAATAATCCGGCAGGCAATCGTTCAAACGGCACACCCTCATGTCTCCACTCTCGTGAAAAGGGAAATGTCTCCAGTGAATGGATGCCAGATGGGTAGCCATCCTGAGCGCCTGTAGCGGACCACAACCCGACATTCAACGCACAGCGAGACATCCTTCCGCAATTCTCGATCATTTTCGGCGGCTGGAGGCAGAGCCCTCACCGAGCTCGGCGGCGAACGAGACGACGGAGGGCGCCATCGAGCTGCCGGAGCCAGAAGACCCCACGAGTCGACCGAAGATGACGGCGGCGCGGCAGTACAGAGAGCGCTTGGAGCTGACGATGCCCCTGGCCTAGGCGAAGTTGAACGATGAGCCTGCTACGGCTTGAGCGGTTGTTCGAAGTTCACCCGTACGCGGACACCGCTCGAGAATCGAGGGCGGTTGCATAGCTGATCGGCTCGGCGAAGGGCGTGGATGGCCCCGCGACCTCCCAACGCGCGGCGAGCCGGTTAGTGAGCGCTTGCGTATTCGGGGGATATTTTCGGGTCGGCGCGCAGTTCGTCGGCGTGTCCGGCGTCTGTGGACGAAGGAGCGCGCTCGCAGGGTGCTGTGGCGTGGATCCGTATGATCGATTTCGGTGGATTGGTCGGGTGGGGTGCAATTCCCGGTCGGGTTCGGTTTCATTGACGGGCGGCGTTACCCGAGCGTTGGCCCCGCGCGTTCGGTAGGGCGTCTGACCTTTGCCGGGCCGGTGTGGCGAGAACCGGCCTGGCGCCGTCCGGCGGAAGGGCTGAGGGTGGGCGTCGACCACACCAGCGGGACCGACACCAAAGCGGACACGACCGACAAGTCCCAGGCGCCCGACGACACCAACCGTCCACCCGCGGACCGGCCAGGTTCACCAGGCCAGCCGTCCCGGCTGGAAAGCAGAGCCGCCGCCCAGGCCCCCGCCGAGGGCGACTCCAAGGCCGAGGAGCAGGAGCGGGACGCGACACGGCCCCGTGAGTCCGGCACGGAGAAGACCGACAAGCCGGACGCCGCGACACGTCAAGACTCGGAGCGTTCCGGCGACCCCAATGACGACCCCAACACAGTCGGCCGTCCACGCGCCGAATCCTGGGCCCGCGCGATGCAGACATCCCAGGACTCTGCTCTCCAGGACCAGCGGGAGGACAGCGACCAGACTGGCGACCCACGGGCCGAGGACGACGAAACTCGCGCACAGGACGACGACAACAGCACCGAAGCGTCCGACGCACGAGCCGACGACACGGCAGAACCGGGTAAGCCCGACATCGAGCGCCCACAGGACTCTGGGGGCCGAAGCGAGCCGGTGAACGACGGCCAGACGGACAACCGACGTGCCGATGTCAATGAGACCGGCACACGGGCCGACGACAGGAGCGAACGAGACAGGCCCGACACCGAGCCTTCGAGGGGGCCACGGGCCGAGTCATGGGCGCGGGCGATCGAGGCGCAGAAGGCCGCGTTAGAAGCCAGACAGACACCTGAAACGGAAGACCGGCAGGACAGCCCAGAAACGCCGGGCCAGGACGCCGAACCGGTCGCGGCACAGCCCGCCGACCGCGAGCCCGCCACCGACGAGCAGGCCAGCGGAAGAGACGCTCCCGCCCAGGGCGCCGCTCCCGAAGACAGCGAACCGACGTCCGACAACACCGGAGCGGAAAGGCCGGACACCGCACCGGTGGCAGCGCGACCCGCTGACCGCGAACCACCCATCGACCACGGCACCGTAACCGAAGGCGCCGAACCACTGCACACCGACCGTGCCTCCTCACCCGAAGACGGCACGGAACCCACGCCTGGCACCACCGAGGCCGAGAAGCCGGATACCGAACCGGTGGCAGCGCAGCCCGCCGATCGCGAGCCCGCGACCTACGACCAGACCGGCGGCAGAGACGTCCCCGACGACGGCGCCGAGCCGACGTCCGGGCCCGCCGAGACAGAAAGACCGGACGTCGAACCGGTTGCGGCACAGGCCGGCGACCGCGAACCCACCACCGACGACCAGACCGGCGGAAGGGACTTTCCCGACGCGGAACCAAGCGCCGATGATGGCCCCGCGACCAGAGGCGCCGAACCGCTGGACACCGATCGTGAGCCCGGTGCCGCCGAGTCCGAGCGACCGGAGGAGCCAGCCGGTCGGACAGGCGAGTCCACCAGCCCCGACCGTGAGGACGCACCGGATCCCGGACAACAGCCCGCCGATCGTGACGACCCCCGACCATTGCCGGACGGTGAAGAGGAACGGCCGGACGGAAACGCCGACGAGGACGGCAACGACGACGCCGACCGTGGTAGAACCGCAGGCGATCAGCCTGAATCCCCGGCCTCGCAGGAGCCCGAAACCGACCAATTCGCCGGACTTCCCACCCGCGCCGACCTCGACCCCGCCTCGGCGGGAGAACTCACCGCCGAACGCGGCGAACCCCTCTCTCCGGTCGATGAGGAGCAGGATCTGTCCGAACCCGAGGACGCGGATAGGGTAAGCCGCATTCTGCGTCGCGGTCGGGACAATCCAGATGATGCGGAGAAGAACCTCGATAATTGGATTTCGAATATTGACCAGGTCTTGAAAAAGCCGCCATCTGGGAAGCCGATCAGCAGTCAGGACACCAGCAATCGCGGCGACCCGGTTGAAGGGCCCAACCAGGCGGACGGCGTGCAGGGTGCGAGCGCGTTCGTCGGCGCCGCCGTCCTTGCCATGATGGCGTTGAAAGTCCACGAGAAAGTGGCGGGAAGAATAAGGGTACAGAGAGGAAGAGAATGATGGTGGACATCGATAAGCAGGTCGCTGCTCTGCACGCGCTGCTTGCGGGGCGCACTGACGAGAACAGGCGGATTCTTCATGCCTTGAGTCACGAGGAGTTGAACGTTGGTTACGCGGCTGTGGTGTCCGCTGCGTTCTTCGAACTCGCTCGGCGACGCTTCATCAAGGACGGCAAGCCCGCCGGGGACGCCGAGGTCATCGCGTTCGTCGCCGATGCGCGTGGGAGGACCTCGGACGCAGCGGAGATCATCGATCCAGAGGTCGCCGAGGTCGCCATCAACTTCGTCCTCGGCAAGCTGCCGCTGGATGCGTATGACAACGTTGACGACAATGCCGCTTTCCGAGCAAAAGGCCTGCTGGTGGGCATCATGGTCGCAGATGAAGACCTCAGCGAGGCCGAACTCGACGCGTTTATGCTCAAGGTGCGAGGGTTGACGGAAGAGTCGCTCCGGTGACCGACTACTCGGGCGCCGAGATACGGGACGAGCATGTTAAAGCGCTGAGGTTGCTCATCGAAGGTCATCGCGAGGCCGCCAAGTACCTTGAGAGCGCGAAAGATGACATTGACGCTGTCGCCTATACAGCGGTTGTCTACTCCGCGTTCACCGTAGCGGTACGTCGAAGATTCTCACCAACGTACACGAAGTCACAAGTAATCAACTATGTCGCAGACTTGCGGGCATCTCTGGACGAGAACGCCTCTCAGATCAGTCCGCGTGTTGCCGAGAGCATGATTCTTGCTGCGCTTGGCGACGAGAAACACAAAGAGCGCGAACCATACGGGGCTGATCTATCGATCTTGGTGACCACGGAACTCAGCGTCCTCATCGATCTTGTCTACGGTGCCGGACTCGATGAGGTTGGGTTGGAGGGCTTCTTGCGGGAAGCGGCGGAGCATGCGCGGGGGTGGCTGGAAGCTCGGCAGGGAGCCGCTGGGTGAGGCGAGCTCGGGGGATTGGTCTAGGGTGCGTGAGGGTGATTGGCCCTGTTGGGTAGACCATGCCGGTCGTTAGTTTGCTTGGGTGACTAATCCGCTGTTGTTTCTGCTGGCCGTGTTGACGTTGGTCGCCATCCCAGGGCCGAACCATCTGTACATCACCGCGCGCAGCGTGAGTGAAGGGCGCCGGGCCGGGATCGCGTCGGCGCTCGGGGTCGAGACCGGGACGGTCGTGCACATCGCGGCGGCAGCGGCGGGGTTGTCGGCGGTCATCGCCGCGTCCGCGACGGCGTTCAGTTTCCTGCGCTATGCGGGCGCCGCCTACCTGGTCTTTCTCGCCTACCGGACGTTCCGCGGACGGCACGAGGCAAGCGAGCTGGAGCTCGAACCACGGCCGCTGCGGCGCGTGTACCTGGACGGCGTGCTCGTCAACGTCCTCAACCCGAAGGTCGTGCTGTTCTTCCTGGCGTTCCTGCCGCAGTTCGTCGACCAGGACGCGGGCGCGGTGCCGTTGCAGTTCGTCGTGCTGGGTCTCGTCACCGCGCTGTTCGGGCTGGCTAGCGACATCGTGTACGCGGTCGCGGCGGGCTCGATCGGCTCGTGGCTGCGCAGTCGGCCCGTCTTCCAGCGGCGGCAGCGCTACGCGACCGGGCTCATCTACCTCGGCCTGGGGGCCGCCGCCGTCTTCGCCGGTCCCAGCAGCCGCCGCTCCTGAATCGCGGGCTCATCGTGCGCTGATCGCGCCGCGCGGGGTCCGGCGGATGAGGTCGTCGACGCCGTGTCGTGCGACGAGCCCGTCGCCGACGGCGTGGAGGCCCGTGTAGACGGTGCTCCACACCATGCGTTCGAGCCACTGTGCCGGGACCGCCGCGTCGAGCGCACCGTCAGGGTTCCTACCTCACACTGGCGCAAGTCCTTGGTCGTCCCGCGCGCTCCTACGCGCAGGGCTCGGGACCACGTCGGCGACTTCACCGGGTAACCCGCGAGGTGATTCAGGGCAGGCGGGTCAGGCGGTTGAGGAGGGACGGGTCGTTCAGGGGGCGGGCCAGTTCAAGGGGGACGTGGGCGGCACCGGCCTTGACGGTCGCGATGCGGTCGCCGTTCGGGGCCTGGTGGGGTGGGTCGCCTGTGACGCCGACGCGGACGGTCAGGCCCGGCCAGCCGATCACGGTGACGGGGGACGCGGCGCGCAGGGGCGTCGTGGTGCCTAGGCCGTCGTCGACGCGGGCCACCCGGGCGCCCTTCGGGGCGAGGTCCTTCGCGACCAGCGCTGATCCGGCGGCGACGACGAGGCTTTCCGCCGTGTTGACGGCGCCCGCCGCCGTGGGCGAGTCCTGGCCCATGACGGCGCCCACGATCAGGGTGTTGACGCCCCGGACGGTCTTGCGGGCGGCGAACACGAAGTTTCCGCCCGCCGCGTCCGTGTAGCCGGTCTTGCCGCCGACGACGCCGTTGCGGCCGAGGATGAAGTTGCCGCCCTCGCGGGACGGGCCGCCGTCGTCCGGGACGTAGGCGCGGGTGTTCACGATCTCGGCGAAGGCCGCGATGTTCATCGCGGCCTGGAGAAGTTTGACCTGGTCCGCCGCGGTGCTGACCGTCTGCGAGTCGTATCCGCTGGGGTCGGTGTAGCGGGTGCCGGTCATTCCCAGCGACTTCGCCGTGGCGTTCATCTTCGCCACGAACGCCGGCGTGCTCCCGGCGTCCCAGCGCGCCAGCTCGTGCGCCACGTCGTTCGCCGAGATGACCAGGAGGGCTTCGAGGGCCTTGCGTTGGGTCAGCCGCTGGTTCGCGGTGACGCCGAGGAGCGACTCGCCGCGCTGCTTGCGCATCGGGATCTGCGCCGCCGCCTGCGGCGACACCGTGAGAACCGGCCCCGCCTCGCCCGGCTTCAGCGGATGGCCGAGCAGGTACACGTACGCCGTCATCACCTTGGCGACGCTCGCCGTCGGGATCGGGACGGCCCCGCCCGACGAGCCCATGGTGCCGAGGCCGTCCACCTGGACGACGGACTGGCCCGCCGAAGGCCACGGCAACGTGGGGGCCTGTCCGGGGAACGCGTGGCTGGACGCCAAGGTCAGTTCGACCGTCGGTTCGGGGACGGGGCGCGCGAGTTGACCGACGACGAGACCCGCGATCAACACGAACGCCGCCAGAACCACGATCAGGGCGCGGCGTCCTCGTTTGGACTTCGTCCGCGGTTCTGGTTCCGAGGGGGGTGTCGGTCCTTCCCAGGGGACGCTCCACTGGCCCGATGACCGCGCCGCCGGGTACTGCGGCGGTGCGGCGTTCTGGGGAGGCTGCGGGGGAAGTGTCGGCAGGGGCTCGACCCGTGTGGGGCCTGCGGGGGACGGTTCCTCCTGCGGTTCGGAAGCCGCCGGGGCCTCCTCCTCGTCCGGCGGGGCGGTGTCGTCGCGCGGTTCGGTGGGGCGGCGAACGGGGATGTCCGGCCTGGTCAGCGACACCTTCTTCGGAACGCTGAACTCGGCGGTGGCGGTGCGGTCGGGGTCGCGCTCGTCCTGCGGGCCGGACGTCACCGGCTCCTTCTGGGCGTCGTCGTCCACGGCCGACCCTCCTTTGCTGGTGCTTCCAGGCGGACGGAGCGGCCCTCCCCGACAACCCCCGTGCATCTTGAAGGATGCGCAGTTTATCGAGAAGGTTCGCGTGAATCTTCCAGACGGCGGGTGGTGTCGTGGTCCAGCGTGAACCCGGGCGGGGCGTTGTGGAGATACATCGCTGACAGACGTTCCCCCACGGAAGGCCCGGTGCGCATGCCCTGGCGGTGTTCTGCGATGACTCGGTGGGTGCGATGACGACACCCACGACGGCTCAACAATGCGACGCGGATCTCATCGAGAGTTCGCTGGCCGACCCGGAGGCGTTCGCCGCGCTGTTCGACCGTTACGCCGCGATGCTCTTCCGGTACGTCTCGCGCAGGCTCGGACCCGAGGCGGCGGAGGACGTCGTCGGCGAGACGTTCCTGGCCGCCTTCAGCGGGCGGCGCCGCTACGACCTGGCGCAACGTGACGCGCGGCCGTGGCTGTTCGGCATCGCGACGAAGCAGGTCGCGCGGCATCACCGGGCGGAGGCGGCGCGGTACCGGGCGCTGCGCAGAACCCCGGTGGACGGTCCCGTCGAGGGGCCCGCCGACCGGGTCGCCGCCGGGGTGACCGCGTCGGCGTCGCGGCCGGTGCTGGCGGAGGCGCTCGCGGGCCTGCCGCGCCGGGACCTGGACGTCCTGCTGCTGGTGGCGTGGGGCGACCTGGCGTACGAGGAGGTGGCGCGGGCCCTCGACATTCCCGTCGGCACCGTCCGTTCCCGGCTGAACCGGGCCCGGCGCAAGGTGCGCGCGGCGCTCGGCGACACCGACCCCACGGAGGAGGCGTGACCATGGACGATCTCGAACTGATCCGCGACCTCGGCCGGGAGCTGGAGCACGAGCCGGCGCCGTCGCTCCTGCGGCAGCGTGAGCGGCTGATGGACGCGGCGGCGGCCGGGTGGCGGCGCGGACCGGGGCGGTGGACGCTGTTCGGCGCCGTGGCGGCGGTGGCCGCGGCGGCGGTGACGGCCGTGGCGATCGTCGTCCCGGCGGCGCTGACCGGCGGGGACGCGCGGCCCGCGGGGATGGACATCACCGCGCGGAACCCGGGGAACGCGCTCAACCTGCTGGTCATCGGCTCGGACACGCGGCCCCGCGTGAACGAGGCGCGGTCCGACACCATCGTGATGGTGCATGTGCCGGCCGACCGGAAGAACATTCGGGCGGTCAGCGTCCCCCGCGACCTCCTGGTCGACGACATCCCGTGCCGGGGCGTCCGCGGGAAGGGACGCGCGCCGATCAACACCTCGTTCTCGCTGGGCGGCGCCGCCTGCACGCGGATGGCGCTGGAGTCACTGACCAAGGCCCGGTTCGACCAGACGGTCGTGGTCGACTTCAACGGGTTCAAGGGCATGGTGGACGCGCTCGGCGGCGTCGACATCACCCTCCCCCAGGCGGTGAGCGACCCGGCGGCGAAGCTGAAACTGCCCCGGGGGAAGCAGCGGCTGGACGGGACGCAGGCCCTCGCGTACGTCCGGGCCCGCCGCAGTCTCGGTGGCGGCTCGGATATCGTCCGCGTCCGACGTCAACTTCAGTTCATGGAGGCGCTGACGCAGCGGGCCAGGGAACAGCAGCGACGGAACCCTGTGCGGTTCGGCCGGTTCCTCACCGTGGCGGCGGGCTCGGTCGAGGCCACGCCGCGCTGGGACCTGCGGAGTCTGCGGGCGCTCGCCGGCACGTTCAGGGACACGGGCGCGGAGGACGTCGAGTTCGCCATGCTGCCTGTCCGTGCGGCGCCGGAGGACTCGAACCGGCTGGCTCTGGACCCGGCGGCGGCCGAGCGGACGTTCGCGCCGTTCCGCAGGTGACCGTCCACCCGCGCGTTGTGCGTGATTCCGATTTCGTCGGGTAAGGCCCGCTTTGTCCATGGGCGAAGCTGCCCGCGAGGCTTCAGGGAGGGAGCGATGGCTACCAAGGTGCGCGAGATCATGACGGGTTCCCCGACGTCGGTGTCCCCGGAACTCGACATCGTGACCGTGGCGCGAGCGATGCGCGACGAGGGCATCGGGACCGTGCTGGTCGCCGAGGGAGACGACCTGATCGGGCTCGTCACCGACCGCGACCTGGTCGTCCGGGGGCTCGCCGCCGGAGGCGACCCGACGCGGGCGACGGTCGGCGGCCTCGCCAGCACCGCCACCGCGACGGTCGGGCCGGACGACTCCCTGGACAAGGCCGTCCGGCTCATGCGGGAACGGTCCGTGCGGCGGCTTCCCGTCGTCGAGAACGGCCGTCCGGTCGGCATCGTGTCCATCGGCGACCTGGCGATGGAGAAGGACGCCGAGTCGGCGCTCGCCGACATCAGCGCGGCCCGTCCCAACACCTGACGCGCCGCTGGAAGCCTGGGAGCACCGCATGCCGCGCGGCTCAGCCGTGCGGACCAAGCTGCTTGAGGACGGAAAGCAGGCGGTCCAGGTCTTCATCGTTGTTGTAGTAGTGGACGGAGGCGCGCACGGCCGACGGTAGGGCGTGGGTGTCGTATCCGTGGTCGAGCGGGTGCGTGACGTTGATGTTGACGTCACGCACCCGTGCGGCCTGTGTAATGGCGGAAGGGTCGTGACCGTCCACGGTGAAGGTGACGATGCCGGACGGTCGCGTCCCCCTGTCGAGGACGGTCGTGCCGGGGAGGGCGGCCAGTTCGGCGCGGAGCCGTTGCGCGAGGTCTGTCACTCGCGCCTCGATCGCCCGCAATCCCAGGTCGGACGCGTAGTCGGCGGCGACGCCCAGGCCGATCTGCCCGGCGACGTACCGTTCCCACGTCTCGAAGCGGATGGCGTCGTCGCGCACGTCGTAGCCGTCCGGGGCCTTCCAGGTGGCGGCGTGGAGGTCGAGGAAGGGCGGCTCCAGCGTCCGGACGATCCCGCGCCGCACGTAGAGGAATCCCGTGCCGCGCGGGCCGCGCAGGAACTTGCGGCCGGTCGCTGACAGTAGGTCGCAGCCGATGTCCGTGACGTCCACAGGTATCTGGCCGACCGACTGGCACGCGTCCAGCAGGTACAGGACGCCGTGCTCCCGGCACAGCCGCCCGACCTCCGCGACCGGGTTGACGAGCCCGTTGTGCGTGGGGATGTGGTTGAGCGACACCAGCCGGACGTTGCCTTTGACCAGTTCGGCCTCCAGCGCGTCCAGGGAGAGGGTCCCGTCGGGCTCGTCCTGGACGACCTCCACGCTCACGCCCTTGGCCGCGGCCACCTGTCGGTAGGCGATCGCGTTGCTGGAGTATTCGCTCGTCGTGGTGAGAATACGGTCGCCCTCGGCGAACGGGACGGCATAGAACGCCATGTCCCATGCGCGGGTCGCGTTCTCCACGTACGCGATCTCGTCCGCACGCGCGCCGATCAGCCGTGCCACGGCCTCGTAGAAGTGGTCGACGGCGGCCGCGTTCCGTTCGGCCGCCTCGTATCCGCCGATCGTCGACTCCAGCGTGAAGTGCTCCGTCACCGCGTCGATGACGGGACGCGGCGGCAGGGCGGCCCCGGCGTTGTTGAGGTGCGCGACCTTCACGCAGCCGGGGGTGTCGGACCGAATCTCGTCGATGTTCACGCGCCGCCTTCCCTCAGAGATCTTTTCCATGGTGCCTCGAAAATGTCGGACCCGTCCGTCACCGTTGTTCCCGGACGGCGGGGTCGACGCGACCGCGCTTGACCTCAACCAACGTTGAGGTCACATGCTCGTCCCAGACCAACGAGTGACGGGGTGCGTCATGGACATGGAAGTCACCGCGTGGATGTCGCTGCACCACGCGATGAACGCGCGGGACAGCAGACCCTTCTCTAAGGCGACCCTGCGCCGCATCGGCCGCTTCGCCCGCCCGCACCTGCGGGCGCTGACCGCGTTCCTCGTGCTCAGCGTCGCCCTGGCCGTCCTCACGGTCGCGACGCCCGTGCTGGCCGGACGGGTCGTCGACGCCATCGTCGACCGGGCGGCCACGTCCACGGTCGTGTGGCTCGCCGTGCTCATCGCCGTCCTCGCGCTCGCCGAGGGCGGGCTCGGGCTCCTCAACCGGTGGCTGTCGGCCCGCATCGGCGAGGAACTGATCCTCGACCTGCGCACCACCGTGTTCGACCACGTCCAGCGCATGCCCGTCGCGTTCTTCACCCGGACCCGCACCGGCGCCCTCGTCAGCCGCCTCAACAACGACGTGATCGGGGCGCAGCGCGCGTTCAGCGACACCCTCTCCGGCGTCGTCAGCAACCTCGTGACCGTGCTGCTCACGTTCGGCGTGATGGTGCGGATCTCCTGGCAGATCACGCTGCTCGCCCTGGTCCTGCTACCGGTGTTCGTGCTCCCGGCCCGCCGGATGGGCAGCCGCCTCGCGCGCCTCGAACGCGAGGCCGCCGGGCACGACGCCGCGATGAGCACACAGATGACCGAGCGCTTCTCCGCGCCGGGCGCGACGCTGGTGAAGCTGTTCGGCCGCCCGGCCCGCGAGTCGGCCGAGTTCGCCGCGCGGGCGCGCCGCGTCCGCGACATCGGCGTCCGCACCGCGATGGTGCAGCACATCTTCATCACGGCCCTGACCATGGTGTCGGCGCTGGCGCTCGCGCTCGTCTACGGGCTCGGCGGGTTCCTGTCCCTGCGCGGCGAACTCGAGGCCGGCGCCGTCGTCGCCCTCGCCCTCCTGCTGACCCGCCTGTACGCGCCGCTGACCGCCCTGGCCAGCGCCCGCGTCGAGGTGATGAGCGCCCTCGTCAGCTTCGAGCGCGTCTTCGAGGTCCTCGACATGCGGCCGCTCGTCGAGGAGAAGCCCGAGACCCGGCCCGTCCCGGACGGCCCGGTGTCCGTCGAGTTCGAAGACGTCCGGTTCGCCTACCCGTCCGCCGACAAGGTCTCCCTGGCCTCGCTCGAAGAGGTCGCCACCCTCGACACCCGCGGCGGCGTCGAGGTGCTGCACGGCATCTCGTTCCGCGCCGAACCCGGCCAGATGGTCGCGCTCGTCGGGTCGTCCGGCGCCGGGAAGTCGACGATCGCGCAGCTCCTCCCCCGCCTGTACGACGTCGACTCCGGCGCGGTCCGGCTGGGTGGCGTCGACGTCCGCGACCTGTCGTTCCAGACCATCCGCGACACGCTCGGCATGGTCACGCAGGACGGTCACCTGTTCCACGACTCGATCCGCGAGAACCTCCTGCTCGCCCGTCCCGAGGCCACCGACGACGAACTGTGGGACGTCCTGCGCCGCGCCCGCCTCGACACCCTCATCGAGGGCCTTCCCGACGGGCTCGACACCGTCGTCGGCGAACGCGGCTACCGGCTGTCCGGCGGCGAGCGCCAACGCCTCACCATCGCCCGCCTTCTCCTGGCCCGCCCCCGCGTCGTCATCCTCGACGAGGCCACCGCCCACCTCGACTCGACGTCCGAGGCCGCCGTCCAGGAGGCCCTCACCGAGGCCCTCGAAGGCCGCACCGCCGTCGTCATCGCGCACCGCCTCAGCACCGTCCGCGCCGCCGACCTCATCCTCGTCGTGGAGAACGGCACCATCGTCGAACGGGGCACCCACACCGACCTACTGGCCGCCGAAGGCCGCTACGCCGACCTGTACCGCACCCAGTTCACCGACCGACCACCCCTGGAACCAGCCCTCTGACCGGCCCGGCCAATTCAGCTGCCGACCGCATCCTCTTCACCGAGAAGTGCAGCATCGCCGAACGGGACACCCACACCGCCCCGCAGCGCACCTGGTTCACCGACCGGTCGCCTTTCGAACCCGCCGTCTGAGCGGTCGGTCGGGTCAGTCGGGTTCGGTGAGGACGCGGTGGAGGGCGCGCATCACGTGGGAGCGCCAGCCGCTGCCCATGCCGCGGAACGCGAAGGCGTGGACGGGGTCGTCCAGGTCGAAGCCCGCGTGCCGGACGAACAGCCGGGTGCCGCGGCCCTCGGGGACGAGCCGCCAGGTCACCGTCGTGTCGAGCGTTCCGCCGCCCCAGCTGATGCGCAGCAGCCGCGGCTCGTCCAGGTCGAGGACCCGGCAGGCGATCGTGCCGTCGAAGCCGATGTTCGGGATCGGGCGGGTGGTGAAGGTGAAGCGGTGCCCGACCACTGGTTCGAAGTCGTTCGGCATCAGCCAACGCGCCAGCCGGTCCCGGTCGGTGAGCGCCCGCCACACCTTGGCGGGCGGGTGTGGCAGGAACTCGTCCACTTCGATGGCCGCGGGCTCGCCGCTCATGTCGTCCCCCGATTCCACTGTCATACCCGGCGGACGCGGACGACGGCGACGATCGCGGAGACCACGATGATCCCGGCCGTCCACGCCAGCGCCCGCGTCAGGTCGCCCGTGTGCGGCCCGGCGTCCTGGGTGAGGCTCCGGACGGCGTCCATCATGACCGTGACCGGCTGGTTCTCGGCGAAGGCGCGCAGCGGTCCCGGCATCGTCTCCACCGGGACGTAGGCGCTGGACACGAAGCTCAGCGGCAGCGCGAGGAAACCGACGCCCTGCGCGGCCTGCGGGTCGGCGGTGAGCAGGCCCAGCGCGACGAACGTCCACACGAAGGCGAGGCCGAACAGGACGCACAGCCCGAACGCGGCCAGCGCGTGACCCCAGCCGGTATGGACGCGGAAACCGACGGCGAAGGCCAGCGCGGTGCTCACCGCGAGGATCAGCGCGACGCGAACGGTGTCGGCCAGCACCTGTCCGGCGACCACGGCGGCGCGTGGCATGGGCAGCGATCTCAGCCGGTCGAGGTAGCCGGAGGCGACGTCGTCGGCGACCGCGACCGCCGCGCTCATCCCGGCGAACAGGCCGCTCACCGTCAGCAGGCCGGGGATCATGTAGTCGACGTAGTCGGCTCCGCGGGTGTCGATGGCGCCGCCGAACACGTACCTGAAGATCAACAGGAAGGCGACGCTCTGCAGGAGACCCATCACGATGATCTGCGGGGTGCGCAGCGTCCTCCTGATGCCGCGCAGGGCGATCGTCCAGGTCGCCGCGCCCATGCTCGCGGCGTTCACGGCGCGGCCCTTTCGGGCGTCGCGCCGGTGAAACCCAGGAACACCTCGTCGAGCGTCGGGCGGCGCAGCGCGATGTCGTCGATCTCGACGCGCTGGTCGGCGAGGGCGCGGACGGCCTCCAGCAGCCGGTCGGGCCGGTCCCCGGCGGTCATCGTCACCAGGAGCGCGGACGGGTCGGCGTGGACGGCGCCGATCCCCTCCAGCACCCGCATCGCCCGGTCGACCGCGCCGTGGTCCCGAACGTGCACCTCCACCAGGTCGCCGCCCGCCCGCGACTTCAGCTCACGCGGAGTGCCCTCGGCGATCACCCGCCCACGGTCGATGATCACGACCTGGTCGGCGAGCCGGTCGGCCTCCTCCAGGTATTGGGTGGTCAGCAGCACATCGGTTCCGGCGGCGACCAGTTCGCCGATGGCGTCCCACAGATCGATGCGGCTGCGCGGATCGAGGCCGGTGGTGGGCTCGTCGAGCAGCAGCAGGCGCGGCGCGCCGACCAGGCCGGTGCCGAGGTCGAGGCGGCGGCGCATCCCACCGGAATAGGTCCGGACCAGCCGGTCGGCCACTTCGCCCAGGGAGAGCCGGTCGATGAGCCGCTGCGCGTCCGCGCGGGCGTCGCGGCGGCCCCGCCCGAACAGGCGCGCGACCATCTCCAGGTTCTCGCGGCCGGTCATCGCCGCCTCGACGGCCGCGTACTGCCCGGCCAGGCCGATGAGGCGCCGCACCCGGCCGGGTTCGCGGACGACGTCGACCCCGTCCACCCGGAGCGTTCCAGCGTCGGGACGGACGAGCGTCGCCACCGACCGCACGAACGTCGTCTTGCCCGCGCCGTTCGGCCCGAGCAGCGCGACCACCCGGCCGGGTTCGGCGACCAGGTCGAGCCCGGCCAGCGCCTCCACGGCACCGAACCGTTTGACCAGCCCGGCGGCCTCCAGGACGGGCGTCACGAGTCATCCTCCTCGTCCAGCAGTTCCCGCAGGTCGGCCAGCTTCTCCCGCCAGAACCGCTCGTACGGGTGCAGCCACTGCGACAGTTCGCGGAGCGGGTCCGGCTCCAGGCGGTAGACACGCTGCCGTCCGCTGCGCCGCTCGCTGACCAGCCCGGCGTCCCGCAGCACCTTCAGGTGCTCGGAGACGCTCGGGCGGCTCATCGCGAAATGGGACGCCAGGTCGTTCACCGGGCGGGGCCCGTCCAGGAGCAGCGCCGTGATCTCCCGCCGAACCGGGCTCGCCAGCGCCGCGAAGACGTCCACGCCCTTCGCGCCACCGGCCATGTCAGCGCTCGGCGAGGACGAGGCCGTTGCCGTCGGGGTCGGTGAGCGTGGCCTGCCGCCCCCAGGGCAGCTCCTGCGGCCCGTCGACCTCGACTCCCGCCTCGCGGAGGCGCTCGCAGTCGCCGTCCAGGTCGGACGTCTCCAGCATCAGCCCGTGCACGCTCCCCGGCGCCACGTCGGGCAGGTGGTCCGCGAGGACGACGCTGGTCTGCGCGCCCTTCGGGGCGACCTGGAGCCAGCGGACCGGGCCCATGGACTGGTCCGCGACCACCTCGAAGCCGAGCCGGTCCGCGTAGAAGGCCTTGGCGGCGTCCTGGTCGGACACCGGGACGGTCAGAAACCGCACATGCGTGATGTTCATGCGCCGTACGATACGTAGGAGACTTCCTACCTGTCAAACATAGGAAGTCTCCTACGTATCGTCATGATCGACGCGTTTTCCGTCAGTCGACGAGGGCGCCCGCCGTGATGTTGACCTGGGTCGAGGTGATGCTGGCGGCGTGGTCGGAGGCCAGGAACGCGGCGACACGACCGACGTCGGTGAGGGTCGCGGCGCGCTTGAGCAGGGTCGCGTCCGTGAGCTGCTGCCTGACCTGGGCGGTCTCCGGAGTGTCGGGGAAGGACTCGGGGACGCCGCCGGACCGCATCGACAGGACCCGGACCGAGTGCGGGCCCAGCTCGCACGCCCACTGGCGGCGCATCGCCTCGACCATGTCGAAGGCGACCTGCACGTTCCCGAGGCCGGGCATGTGGTTGGTGCCGTCGGAGCCGCCGAAGTGCAGGATCACGCCCGAGCCCTGCTTGACCATGTGGCGGGCGGCGGCCTTCGTCGTCAGCAGGAACGTCCGGGCGATCTTCTCCAGGGACCGGGCGAAGTCGTCGACCGGCATCTCGATCAGCGGACGGAACAGGGCGTCGTGCGAGATGACGTTGACCGAGACGTCGACGCTGCCCGCCGTCCCCGCGACGGAGTCGACCCAACTGTTGACGGCGTCCTCGTCGAGGGCGTCCACGCGGGCGGTCTCGGCGAGTCCTCCGGCGTCCCGGATCTGCGCGGCGACGGCGTCGAGGGTGTCGGGCGTCCGACCGGCCAGGAAAACCCGCGCGCCCTCGGCGGCGAACCCGCGCGCCATGGCGCCGCCGATCGTGCCGCCCCCGCCGTAGATGATCGCGGTCTTGTTCTCCAGAAGCATCGTGCTCTCCGTTCGTTCGAGTGGCCACGACGTTAGGCGCGGCCCCTCACAGGCCGCATCGGTCGCGGAACGTATCCCTGGCGATGCAGGTCAGACCCCCTATGAAGCCCCTACAGAGGGCCGTTGGACGGCCGCGCCCAGGCGGCCGGTCCGGGCGCCTAAGTCAGGTGACCGATACGAAACGCGCCAACCCCATCCGCCGAGTGACCCGAGCCTCGGGCGCCTCGCAGACGTGATGCCCGACCGTGCGAGGGCTAACGACCGTTGGACGGGCGTGTTCGCGTGGTCGGGGCGGATGGTTGCGTCAGGTGATCGAGATGAGGCGGGCCAGTTCCATGCGGCGGGTCACGCCGATTTTGGGATATGCCTTGTAGAGGTGATGGCCCACCGTGCGGGGGCTCAGGTAGAGCTGGGCGGCTATTTCTCGGTTGCTGAGGCCGGTGGCGGCCAGGCGCACGACCTGGAGTTCCTGTGGGGTCAGGCGGTTCAACGGGTCGGCGTCGTCGGGGCGGGCCGTTGGGCGGTCGCCCAGGGCCTCCAGTTCGGCGTGGGCGCGGGCGGCCCAGCGGGGGGCGCCGAGGCGGGTGAAGGTGTCCTGGGCCGTGGTCAGTTCGGCGCGGGCTTCGGTGCGGCGGCGTCTGCGGCGGAGCCATTCGCCGTAGAGGAGGCGGGTGCGGGCGGCGTCGTAGGAGCGGTCGCCGTGCAGGGTCAGCGCGGTGCGGTAGTGCTCCTCGGCGGTGTCGTTCTCCGACAGGAGGGCGCGGCATCGTGAGATGTGGGCGGTGAACGAGGTGGCCGCCGCCCACGTCTCGAAGGCGGGGAGGTGGGTGCGGGCCAGGTCGCGGCGGCCGGCGCGGACGGCGGCCTCGGCGTGGTCGGGGACGGCGCGGAGCAGCAGGTCGTGACGGGCCGGGCCGGAGCACACCGACTCCAGGTGGTCGAGGGCGGTGTCGGCGCGGCCGTCGGCGAGGTCGTGCAGGGCGAGGCCCCAGGTCGCCAGGGCGGCGTTGGTGGGGTGCAGGTCGGCGTGCCGCAGGACGTCGGGGGCGAGTGAGCGGCTGCGCTCGGCGTCCGACTCTGACCGGACCGTGATGCATGTCAGCGCCATGACCTGCATGTCCATTCCGATGTCGGACGCCAGCGACAGGCCCTCCGCTGCGGCCGCGTCGGCGCCGCGCAGGTCGCCCAGAAGGAGCCGTCCGATCGCGAGGGGTTCCATGATGTACGGGAGCCAGCCGAGGGCGCCCTGTGCTCGGGCCCGCGCGGCCGTGCTTTCCAGCAGCGTGGTCGCGGACCGGTCGTCGGCGGTGAGGAGGCCCATGAAACCGGCGATGATGCGTTCGACGAAGTCCTCGACGCGGTCGTCCTGGGCGGCTTCCACCAGCGCTCGCATCGGCGGGACGGCGCCGGGGAACCGTCCGTAGGCGATCAGTGCGCCGGTCACCGGGGCCTGCGTCGAGCCGTCCGGCAGGCGCACTTCGCGGAGAAGCTCCACGCTGTCGCGTACCAGGTCGTGTGCGCCCGCGTCCCGGGCGGACCAGACCGCCTCCGTCAGCATGGACACGGCCTTCTCGGGGTCGTCGGCCGCGATCAGCCGCGCGCCCTTCAGCGCGAGGGCGGCGTCCGCGGCCGGGGAGGTGCGTTCGTAGGCGACCTGGGCCTGGACGAACATGGCCTCGGCGATGACGGCGCTCTCGTTCGTGAGGTGCGTGGCCTCTTCGGCGAGGCGGGTGGCGTCGTCGGGGCGTCCGGCGTCGTAGGCGGCGCGGGCCGCGTGGACGATCCGGCGTGCCTTGCCTTCCGGTTCGGTGCTGAGCCTTGCCGCCCGCTCGTACGCGGCGGCGACGGCGGCCGTTCCGCCGCGCCGACCGGCCCGTCGCGCGGCCCGTTCCAGTTCGGCGGCGATGTCCTCGTCCGGCCCGGTCGCGGCCGCGGCGCGATGCCAGGCCCGGCGGTCGGCGTGCGCGTCGCCGTCGAGCGCCCCGGCCAGCGCGCCGTGGACGGCGATCCGCTGGTGGTGGGCGGCGTTCTGGTAGGTGACGGCGCGGATCAGCGGGTGCCGGAAACGGACCTCCTCGCCGTCCAGGACGACGAGTCGGGCCTCCTCCGCCGGGCCGAGGTCGGCCGCGTCGAACCCCAGCGTTCCCGCGGCGCGGAGGACGACGCCGAGGTCGGCGGTCCCGTCGGCCGCGACGACCAGGAGCAGTAGCCGGGTCGCGTCGGGGAGTTCGGCGAGTTGGAGCCGGAACGTCTCCTGCACCCGCCCGCCTACCGGCAGCGGGCCAGTGTGCAGCGCGGGCCGGGAGCCGAGCGCGTTCGCCAGTTCGATGAGCGCGAGGGGGTTGCCGCCCGCCTCGTCCAGGAGCCGTTCCCGTACCGGAACCGTCAGGCCCGGCGCGTGCGCCGCGACGAGGTCCGCCGCTTCCCCACGTTTCAGGGCGTCCAGCCGGACGACCTCCAGGCCCTGGTCGGGAAAGGGGCGGGTGGTGTCCCGCACCGCGAAGATCACGGCGATCGGGTCGGCGCTGAGCCGCCGGGCGGCGAACAGCAGCGCGTCCAGCGACGCCGGGTCGAGCCAGTGCGCGTCGTCGACCAGGCACAGCACCGGACGGTCGGTCGCCAGGTCCGACAGCAGCGTGAGGGTCGCCGCGCCGATCAGGAACCGGTCGGGCACCGGGCCGGGGGCCAGCCCGAACGCCGACCGCAGCGCCGCGGCCTGTTGGGCGGGCAGCGCGTCGAGCCGGTCGCCGTGGGGGTGCAACATCAGATGCAGCCCGCTGAACGGCAGTTCCGTCTCGGCCTCGACGCCCACGCCGCGGATGACCCGCATGTCCACGGCGTCCGCCGCGACCCGGTCGATCAGCGTGGTCTTCCCGATTCCCGCCTCGCCGCGGATCACCAAGGTTCCGCTTCGTCCGGCGCGAGCGTCCGCGAGCAGCCCGGCGACGCGTCCCCTCTCATGGTGCCGCCCGATGAACACGCCGCACACAGTACAAGTGCGGTGCCGTTCGCGTCCCGGTCACCAGGGGATGGTCTCGTCCAGGGAGTCGGGGCCCCGGAAGACGCCGGTGGGGCCGTCCGGGGGAAGTGTCGCGAGCAGGATCGGGACGGTGGCGCCGTCCACGGGGGTGCGGTCGCCTCGGGGGAACGGCGCGTCGGCGTTCTGGTCGGTGCGGACCATTCCCGGCGCGGCGGCGTTCACCTTGATGCCGTCCGCGCGCAGGGCGTTGGCGTAGGCGAGGGTCAGGGCGTTGAGGGCGGCCTTGGACGAGCCGTATCCGAGGGACGAGCGCGCCGAGAGCGGGTGCGCCGGGTCGCTCAGGAACGTCAGCGACCCGAGCCCGCTCGACACGTTGACGATCCGCGCGTTCCCGGACCGGCGGAGCAGCGGCAGGCACGCCGACGTCACCGTGACGACGCCGAAGACGTTGACCTCGTACACCTCCCGCATCCGGGAGGAGGCGGCGGAGTCGAACGGGACGCCCCAGTCGCGCGTGATCCCGGCGTTGTTGACCAGGACGTCCAGGAGTCCCGTCTCCTTCTCGATCGCCGTGACGGCGGCTGCCACGGAAGTCGGGTCGGTCACGTCGAGCCGGACGAACCGGACGTCCAGTCCTTCCGCCATGGCCTCGACGGCCGCGCGGCCGCGTTCCGGGTCTCGGGCACCGAGATACACCGTGAAACCCCATTGTGCGAGGCCGCGGACGATCTCCAGGCCGATCCCCTTGTTGCCGCCGGTGACGAGTGCGATTTCGTTCATGGCGTCCATCTCAGCCGCACCTGCCCCGGCGGGGGAAAGACCGATCGGGTGCCGCCCCATACCCTGGCGGTATGTCGGAGCCGGAGATCCGCGAGTTGCGCTACTTCCGCGCCGTCGCCGAGGAACTGAACGTCACCCGGGCGGCGAAGCGGCTCGGGATCGCCCAGCCGCCGCTGTCCCGGGCGATGCGCCGGCTGGAGCGCCGCCTCGGCGTCGACCTGTTCGACCGGACGGGTCGTCGGCTGGCCCTGACCCCCGCCGGTGAGGTCCTCGCCAAGGAGGCGGCCGTCGTCCTCTCCTCCGTCGACGTCGCCGTCCGCCGGACGCGGCGGGCCGGTGCGCCGCGCCACGCGCTCGTCGTCACCGCGAAGCCGGGGGTGGCGACGGAGCTGCTGCACACGGTCTGCGCGCGGTTCCGCGACGAGCCGGACGCGCCGGAACTCCAGGTCGTCGTCAGCGGGTTCGGTGAGCAGGCCGCCATGGTCCGCGACGGGCGCGCGGACCTGGCGATCGCCGCGTGCTTCGACGGCGAGGGCCTCGACACCGAACCGCTGTCCACGGAGCCGCGTGTCGCCGCGCTCCCCGCGGACCATGCGCTCGCCGGACGCGACGTCCTCAGCACCGCCGACCTGGTCGACGAACCCGCGCCCAGGTGGAGCACCCCGGAACCCCTCGACGACGACCATTGGCTGGGAAACCCGGACCGGCCCGCCGACGGCCCGACCGTGCGGGACACCGCCCAACTCCTGGAGGTGGTGGCCCTCGGCCAGGCCGTGGCGCTGGTGCCCGCCTCGCTGGCCGCGCGGAACGTCCGCCCGGACGTGACGTACCGGCCGGTGTCCGACGCGAAGCCGTACCGGACCCTGGCCCTGTGGCGGGCGGGCAGCCGGTCGCCGCACATCGCCCGCTTCGTCCGCACGGCCCTCGAATGCTCCACCTGACGCGCCAAAGAATGGTCCCTCGCAGCGGCGGGGGCCATTCTTCGGGTGCGGACGCCTCGGCGGGACGTCTTCTCAGGCGAGGTCGGTCTCGCGGCGCCGTTCCGCCCATTGGAGGGAATGGCGGATGGCGTCCTCGATGGTGTATTCGGGTTTCCAGCCGAGCAGGGCGCTGGCCTTGGCCGGATTGACGAAGGCGCCGACGACGTCGCCGGGACGGGCCGGGGCGTCCGCCGCGCGGAAACCGTCGCCGACCACTTCGCGGAACGCCTCGACGAGTTCGCGGACGGTGGTGCCGTCACCGGTCCCCAGATTGATGACCTCGTAGCCGGAGCCCTCCCCGCGCGGCGGAACGATCGAGTCGAAGCGGGCGGTGGCCTCGTAGAAGGCGCGGGCGATGTCCCAGACATGGATGTAGTCGCGGATGGCGGTGCCGTCGCGGGTCTCCCAGTCCACCCCGGTGATCGTGAACGGCACGCCGAGGCCATGGCATTCGATCATCTTGCCGAGGGCGTGGGTGGGCTTGCTGTTCTGCAGGCCGGTGCGCAACTGCGGATCGGCGCCGATCGGGTTGAGATAGCGCAGGGATATGACACGGAGCCCGTAGGCCTTGCAGAAGTCCTGAAGAAGTAGCTCGGCCATCATCTTCGAGCGGGTGTACGGATTCTGCGGCTCCAGAACCGACGTTTCGGTGACCGACAGATCCGGCTCGGGTCGGTACATTCCCGCCGTCGACGCGAAGATCATTCGCATGCAGTCGTTACGGATGAGATGACCGGCCAGGTCGAGGGTCCTGGTCAGATTGACGCGGTAGTAGCGGAGCGGGTCGGCCATCGAATCGGGCACGACGATCAGTGCGGCGCAGTGGACGGTCGCGATGATGTCGGGATGGTCCTGGAAGATCTGGTCGACGAGATCTCCGTCCCCGATGTCGCCCTGGTAGAAGATCTTTCCGTCGGTGAACTCCTGCCTGCCCGTGACCAGGCTGTCGAGCACGACCGGCGTGACCCCGCGCTCGGCGAACACCGAGGCGATCGTGCTTCCGATGAAACCGGCTCCACCGGTGATCAGGACTTTCATGGCGCATCCTTTGACAACCCGAATTGACCCTGGAATGACACGTGACAGGATCAGCAGGCGACCGTGCCCGGTCAATGATCCGCCGTGCACCTGACCGGCTCCGGACGAAAAGGAACCTTCCATCGCGACGTCGCGTACGCGCACGCGTCTTCATCCCCGGGCCCGAACACCGGAAGGACGCGCGCCATACCGGCGGACCGGAACGAGTACAGCGTTTGCATGATCCGTCCGACGCTCGCAGCGGTCATCGTCGATGGATGGAACCGATCCGCGTCCTCATCGTGGACGATCATGCGCTGTTCGCCGAAGCCCTGGCCGCCCGGCTGGACCGCGAACCCGACCTGGTGATCCTGCCGATCGCCGCGGACGTGCGGCGCGCGGTCGCGCTCGCCGCCACCGAACGTCCGCGCGTGCTGCTGCTCGACATGACGCTGGGGTCGGAGAGCGGCCTGGACGTCCTGGACCGGGTCCGCGACACGCAGCCGGAGCTGCGGGTCGTCGTGCTCACCGCGATGAGCGACCTGGACACGATGGTGCGGGCCGTCCGGCGGGGCGCGGTGGGCTGGCTGGAGAAGACCGAGGGCGCCGACCGGGTCGCGCAGGTGATCCGGTCGGCGGCGCGGCGGGGCGGCTGGATCCCGGTGGACGTGCTGGGCGAGGTGCTGCACCGCCTGGTGCGGGACGACCCCGAACCGCACGGCGGCGCGGGAACGCTGGCGGCCCTGACGCCGCGCGAGCGGGAGGTCCTCCAGTGCATGGTGGACGGCCTGGGCCGCGCCGAGATCGCCGAACGGCTCGGCCTGTCGACGAACACGATCCGCACGCACACGCAGAACCTGCTGGCGAAACTCGACATGCACTCGGCACTTGAGGCGATCACCCTCGCGATGCGTTCCGGGATGCGGCCTTCCGACCATTGATCGGGCGCACCGCCCGACAAGCGAATTGCCTGATAAGAGCGCTGACTGATGCAAACGGCGTAGTCGGGGATCGTCTTTTGCGCGATTGCTCCGAGGAGTCGGGTTCTTACGCTCGCGGTGGCCGAACCCGGAGGAAAGATCGTGGAGATCGACGAAGTCGCCGCGCGGGTTGTTCGCAGTTACTGGGCGCTCCTGCTGGTCATGACCGTTGTGCCGCTGACGCTGGTGGCACTGCTGATGAGCGCCCAGGTGCCGCCCTCGGTCGCCAAGTCCCGGTTGCAGGCCGGTGGCGGGGTGACCGACGCGGAGGTCGGCGACGCCGGCGTCAGCATCGTGGTCAGCAAGGTGAAGGCGTTCGCGACCAGCGACACGCTGCTGCGCGACGTGCTGCGCCAGCAGGGCATCGACCGGTCGACGACGAAGGTCGCCAAGGCCGTCGAGGTGTCGGGGCTCGGGACGTCCACGATCGTGGAGCTGTCGGTGAAGGACTCCGACCCGGACGTGGCGCAGGCGCTCACGGACGCCATCGGAGCCGCGGTCGTCCAGGAGATCAACGAGTCCAGCCAGGGCGCCATCAGGCAGCGGTTGGCCGAGATCGACGAGCGCGTCCAGGAGCTTCAGCGGAGGCTCGGGCCCCTGACCCGGGGAACGGCGGAGCCCAATCCCGACACCGACGCCGTGAACGAACGCGACCTGGTACAGGCGGAGCTGGCGGACCTGCGATCGGACCGTTCGGACCTGCGGAACCAGCTCCTGGCGACCAGCAGGTCGTCGGTGGTGCAGCCCGCGGTCCTCGCCCCGACCTCGGACCCGATGGTGATGATGTCGGTGATCGCCGGGCTCGTCGGGCTGGTCGGCGGGATCCTGATCGCGGTCATCGTCGAGGCGGTCCGGCCCACGATCCCCGGACAGCGGCGGGTCGCGCGGCGCCTGGCGGTGCCGCTGCTCGGCCACACCGACCGCGGCCCCGGGCAGCTCGCCGACCTCGGCCGGCGGGTGCGGCTGGCGGCGAAGAAGCAGGACGTCGAACGGGTCACGCTGGTCGGCGCGCCCGGTCCGCTGCCCCACGAGCTGGTGTCGACGGTGGCGGGGGCGGTGTACGGGGACGACGCGCGCCACGGGGACGACGCGAACTCTTTCACGGCCAGGCCGGTGCACGCCCGGGTGGACGACACCGAGACGTCCGAGGAACGTCCCGCCGAGACCGGCGGAAAGGACGCGGACGGCGACGACCCGTCCCTCAACAGCACCGGGACCGACGGCGCGAAGAGCACCTCGCTCGTCCGCGCCACCGGAACCGCGGTCATGCCGAAGACCACGGCGGAGGTGTCCCCGGTGGAGACGGGCCTGCCGGTCCCGGTCCGCCGCCTGTGCCATGTGCACGCGTTCGAGGACATGGACCCGAACGCGGACGACGTGGTCGGCGTGGTGGTCGTGGCCGGTCCGGTGACGACGGCGGCCGGGCTGGACTCCGTTCGCGACCTCGTCGCCGCCTCCGGTTGGCCGCTGCTCGGCGTCGTGGCCGCGTCACGCGGGTCGATCTCCCCCCGGAACCGCGGGATCGCGCGGATCCGCTCGGTCGTTCGCGGCCGCACAGGCACGTGACAACCCAACGGCACGTGAGAACGCAAGGCACGTGAGAACAAGGAGAAAAGCCGGATGACTTCAAACGTCCCGTTCTGCGTCCCGCCGCTCACGGGTGGGGTGCCCGACGCGGTCGTCAAGGTGCTCGACTCCCGCTGGCTCACCACGGGCCCGGAGACCGCGGCGTTCGAGCAGGAGTTCGCCGACTACCTCGGCGCCGCGCACGTCGTCGCGGTCGCGTCGTGCACGAGCGCCCTGGAGCTGAGCCTGCGCGCGATGGGCCTCCCCGCGGGGTCGCCGGTGCTCACGCCCAGCCTGACGTTCTGCGGCGCGATCAACGCGATCCTGCACGCCGGGCACCGTCCCGTCTTCGTCGACATCGACGAGGAGACGCTGGTGCCGAGCCCGGAGACGGTCGCCGCGGCGGCGGCCCGGGTGAAGCCCGCCGCCATGATCCTGCAGAACCAGGGCGGATACCCGGTGGACGTGCCCGCCCTCACCGAGGCGGCCGGTCTCGACCGGTCACGGGTGGTGGAGGACGCCGCGCACGGACCGGGCGCGGCGCGCGGCGGAGCCCCCGTCGGATCGTCCTCGTACGCGGCGTGCTTCTCGTTCTACGCGACGAAGAACATGCCGATCGGCGAGGGCGGCGCGGTCGCGACCAGCGACGAGGAGTTCGCCGACCGGGTCCGCGCGATGCGGCTGCACGGGATGAGCAAGGACTCCTGGAAACGCTACCTACCCGGCGGGAGCTGGCGGTACGACGTGAAGGCCGTGGGGCTGAAGGCGAACATGACCGACGTCCAGGCGACGATCGGACGCGCCCAGATCCAGTCGCTGCCCGGTTGGCAGGAGGAGCGGGAGCAGATCGTCGCCCGCTACGACGAGGCGCTGGCGGGGGTGTCCGGGGTCGTCCTCCCGCAGCGGAACTCCCTCGACGGCGTCCGGCACGCCTGGCATCTCTACCAGGTGCGCGTCAAGGACCGTGACGCGGTCGGCGACGAGTTGCAGGCGGCGGGCATCGGAACGTCCGTCCACTTCATCCCGGCCAACCAGTTGACCGCCTACAAGGAGATCGTCGGCGCGGACGAGTGCGCGCGGGTGCCCGTGACCGACCGGGTCGGGGAGGAACTGCTGTCGCTGCCGCTGTACCCGGGCCTGACGGCCGACGACCAGGACCGCGTGGTCGCCGCCCTCGCCGAGGCGATGCGGACCCGGGCGATGCGGACCCGGAGCTGACCGTGCGCTGGTTCCCGTCGCACCGGCCCCGCCGAGGCGCCGCGCCCGCCGTGGCCGCGGCCAGCCCGCTCGCCCTGCTGCTGGACCGGGAGGAGATCGTCCTCACCGATCTGCGGGGGCGGCGCCTGGTCCGCGGCCGGCGGGTGCTCGTCACCGGTGCCTGCGGGACGGTCGGCGCGGCGCTGTGCCGCCGGATCCGACGCCTGGATCCGGCGGCGCTGTGCCTGGTCGACAATGACGGGCGCCGGCTGGAACGGCTGGCCCGCACGCTCACCGGGGAACCGGGCGACGGCCGGATCGCCATCGCCGTCGCGGACGTGCGGGACGCGGACCGCCTCGACGCCGTCATCGACGACAGGCGACCCGAACTGCTCTTCCACGCGGCGGGCAGGCACCGGCTGTCCGCCGTCGAGAACGATCCATGCCGCGGCGTCGCCGACAACGTGGTCGGCACCCGGCACGTCGTCGACAGCGCCGTCCGGCACGGGGTGCGGCGGCTGGTGTTCGTCTCGTCCGACCGGGCGGCGGAGCCGACGTCGGTGCTCGGCGCGACGATGCGGCTCGGCGAGATGCTGCTGCAGACGGCGACGGGCGGCCCCACGTGCTTCGCGGCCGTCCGCGTCGGTCAGGTCATCGGCGCGTCGAGCGCGCCGCTCGGCCGCCCGCTCGCCCACCGGATCGCCGCCGGTGAGGTCATCACCGTCGCGCACCCGGAGGCCGCGCGGCACGTGATGACGGTGACGGAGGCCGTGGGCCTGCTGATCGAGGCGGCCGCGCTCGCGGAAGAGGCGGAGACGTTCGCCCTCGACATGGGCCGGCCCGTCCCGGTCCTCGACCTCGTGCAGCGGTACGCCGCGCAGGTCCACTCCCCCGCCGTCACGATCAGGTTCAGCGGACTCGGCCCCGGCGAGAAGCTCGCCGAGAAGGCGTTCGCCGATTCCGAACAACGAATCCGCACCGCACACCCCAAGATCTGGGGAACCAGGCCCGCACCGCCCCCCGGCGGGCTGCCGCGGTTGCTCGACGCGCTCGCCGCGGCCGCGGAGGCCCGCGACGCGGACGAAGTGCGCCTGCTGCTGCGCCGCCTGCTACCGGAGTATCGCCCGGCCCGGCGTCCACTCTCGGCCAGTGAGGTAACCCGTGAAATCAGGTAGGAAGCTACGAGTAGCGCAAGTGATCACCCGTTTCAACGGCGGCGGCGGGAGGGTGGCGCTGAACGGCGCCCTGTCCCTACCCGACGACGGATACGAACGGGCGATCGTCACCGGCGGCGTCGGCATGGACAGCGAACCGTCCGCCGCCCGCGGCCGCGTCCTCCACGGCGACGACGCCGTCGCGAACGCCGCCGCCGGCGACCTCACCCCCGACGCGTACCGCGCCGGGATGGAGGTCGTCCAGGTGGGATCCCTGGTCCCGCAGATCTCCCCCCGCGACGACTTCGCCGCCCTGTCCACCCTCACCAAGGTGCTGGCGGACGGGCGGTTCGACGTCGTCCACACGCACTCCTCCAAGGCGGGCGTCATCGGACGGCTCGCCGCGGCGCGTGCCGGTGTGCCCCGCATCGTGCACACCTGGCACGGGTTCCCGTTCCACGAATTCCAGTCGTGGCCGCGGCGCACCGCCTACATACGGCTCGAACGCATCGCCGCCAAGCACACCGACGCGTTCCTCGGCGTCGGCACGGACACGGTGACGACCGCGCTGCGGCTCGGGCTCGCCACCCCGGAGCGGGTCCGGCTGTCATGGCCCGCCGTGGACGTCGAGTCGTACGTCGCCGCGCCCGGCTCCAGGGCGCGGGCCCGCCGCCGGCTCGACCTGCCCCTCGGGGTGAAGGTCGTCGGTTCGATCGGCAGGCTCACCTTCCAGAAGGGCCCGGAGATCTTCGCCAAGGCCATCGCGCGGCTGCCGGACGACGTGTTCGGCCTGTGGGTCGGCGGCGGTCCGATGGCGGACAAGCTGGCGAAGCTCACCGCGAGACTCGGCATCGAGGATCGAATGCGCTGGCTCGGGCACAGCGACGACGTCGCGTCCGTCATGCCCGCGTTCGACCTGATGGCGATGGCGAGTCGCTGGGAGGGCCTGCCCTGCGTGCTGGTCGAGGCGATCAGCGCCGGGATCCCGCTGGTCGCGACGGCCGTCCCGTCCAACCAGGACCTCGTCCTCGCAGGCGAGACCGGCCTGCTCGTCCCGCCGGAGAACCCGGAGCGGCTCGCGGACGCCATCACGGCGATGCTGGACGATCCGGCCGCCGCGGACCGGATGGCCGAACGCGCCCGTGGCCGGGTCGGCGAATGGTTCACCCCCACCCACCTCGGCACGGTCTTGGACGAGACCTACCGGGGCACCTCCAGGCGGCCTTACCAGCGGTCATGACCTCGCCCGCGACCAAAGCGGCGCCCAAGGAGGAATCGTCGGGGGCTCCGGCGCCGTGGGTTGAGCCCCCCGAGCCCGCGGAACCCAGGCGAGGATGGCGGCGACCCGAGGTCGTCGCCCTCGTCCTGGGCATCGCGTCGCTGCCGATGCTGCTGCCCGGCGGGCTGCCGCCCGGGCCCGGCAACACGGCGATACCCGACGCCGTCCTGATCGTTTTCGTGTTCGCCGCGTTCCTGTGGGCGGGAACGCGGCGGGTGCCCGTCCGCTGGCCCTACCTGCTGCCCACCCTGCTCACCGTCCTCGCGGGCGGCCTCGCGGCGCTCGCCAACGGCAACGCCGGGGCGCTCACCCTCGTCAAGGACGTGTTCGTCCTGATGTGGGCGGTCTGCGTCGCCAATCTGTGCCGCGATCCGTCCCTGCTCCGCGTCACGCTGCGCGCCTTCGTCGGGATCGGCACCTTCTACGCGCTCGTGATGATGACCGGTTTCGCGATCGGGAACGACGCGATCTCCGGCAAGCAGGTCGACGGCTCGCGGCTGATGTTCACCTTCGGGGACGCCAACTACGCCGCCAACTGGTTCATCTGCATCTTCTTCATCGCCCGCGCCGCCCGCTGGCCGGAGACGAGATGGCGGCGCTGGACCGTGTGCGGCATCCTCATCACCGCCGAGCTGCTGACCGGCTCGAACGGCGGGATGCTCGCGCTCAGCTGCGCGCTGCTGCTCGGCTATCTGTTCCGGTTGTTCCGCGAGGGCAAGGCCCATCACGCGATCGTGGTCGGCGCCGCGGCCGTGTTCGTCGGCGGCGCCGGGATCACCGTGGTGACCCAGGTCGACATCCAGCCGTTCCTGGACCGCGCCAGCGAGGCGTCCCCGCTCCTGCGCGACTCGATCGGCAGGACGACCGGGGAGAGCACCGAGTCCCGCAGCACCGTCTTCTCCACCACCTGGGACATGATCCAGGCCCAGACCCATCCGTGGGGCATCGGCGCCGCGGAGACCGAGCGGCAGATGCTCGTCCAGCAGGAGACGTACGTCCGCGAGGCGCACAACGACTACATCGCCTCCGTCCTCGAACGGGGGTTCCTCGGCGGGGTCGCGCTGGTCCTGCTGCTGTCGGTGCTGGTGGTGCGGTGCGTGCGGATCGCGCGGCGCGACGCGTTGAGACCCGAGTACGCGCGGCTCGTGCCGCATCCCGAACTCTTCGGGGCCCTGCTGGTCGTCTTCGTCATCTGCGGCCTGTTCTACGAGGTGCTCCACTACCGGCACGGCTTCGCGATCTTCGGTCTGATCGCCGCCCTGGACCTGTTCGGCCGGCGAACGTCCGGCGCGTCCGTCCGGCCCGCCCGCGCGATCCGCTTGGCGGACGGGCCTCCCGCGCCGCCCGACCCGCCGGCTCCTCGCCGGGTCGCCGTCCGGTACGGCGGCGCCCGGGACGTCGCCGCCGTACCGGAACGCCATCGCGTGAACGGCGTCAAGACCGGCATCGCGACCAAGGAACCCGAGACCGCCGAGAAACCCGGGAAGGAGGCCGAGCGGAAACCCGGGCGCGACGCCGGGCAGAGCGGCCTTCGCAACCGGCTCGTGTCGCTCGTCGCGGGGAACATGGCCGCGCGGGTGGGCGCGCTGGCGTCGCTGGGGGTCGCGACGGTCCTCGTCGCGCGGGTCGGCGGGCCGACGCTGGTGGGGGCGTTCACCCTCGTCCGCATCCTGCCGGGGCTGCTCTGCCACCTGTCGAACGCGGGGCTGCCGGCCGCCGCGCCCTACTTCCTGGCCCAGTCCGACCGCGACCAGACCCGGGTGCGGCCCACCCTGGCCTGGCTGACGCTGATCGGGGCGGTCCTCGCGGGCGTCGGCTGGCTCGTGCTGAGCCCGCTGCTCCTCCTGGTGTTCTTCAAGTCGTTCGGCATCTGGCTGACGCTCGCCGCGGCCGTCCCCGCGTTCACGCAGGGGTTCGTGTCCGTCGGTAAGGGGCTTCTCCAGGGGACGAACGACCCGAACGGCGCGAGCCTCGCCATCGCCGTCGAGGAGTTCGTGTTCCTGCCGATCTACGTCGCGATCCTGGTCGGCTGGCACGGAACGGGCGCGCTCGTCGCCGGGCTCGTCCTCGCCGACCTGGCGGCCGCGGCGTGGATCGCGCGGCGGCTGGCCCGGCGCGGCTTCTTCCGCGGCTGGGGACGCCCCGACGCGCGGCTCGGCAGATCGATCGCCGGGTACGGGATCCGCGGCTACGTCGGCCAGCTCATCGACCTCCTGCAACTCCGCTTCGACATGGCGCTGCTGGGCGCGCTCGCCGGGCCGAAGACGCTGGGCGTCTACACGGTCGCGAGCAAGTTCGCGGAACTCGTGCAGCTTCCGGGGCTCGCCGTGAACTACGTCCTGTATCCCGACTTCGCCAGGGAGGACAAGAGGAGCGCCGCTCGCCGGACGGCCGCCCTCATCCTCCCGGCCCTCGGCATCTCCGTGCTCGCCGCGCTGCCGCTCGCGCTCATCGCCGGGACGGCGCTGCCGTGGGTGTTCGGCGACGTGTTCGACGACGCCGTCGTACCGACGTACATCCGTCTCGCGGGTGTCGTGACGTTCGGTGTGACCGGTCTCGTCATGGCGTACCTCTACGGGGTCGGACGACCGGGCGCCGCGTCCACCGGGCAGGGCATCGGCCTGCTCGTCGTCGTCGTGCTCGGGATGCTGCTGATCCCGGCGCACGGCGCGGAGGGCGCCGCCGTCGCCACCTCGGTCTCTTTCCTCACCACCACTGCGGCTTTGCTGGCCTGGTTCCAGGCCGTCAGGAACAAGGGGTGACCATGTCCAAGGACTTCACCGCGCGACCCATCGACCCGTCCGACGGAATTCCGCCCTCGCGGGGCCGGCGGGCGCTGGACATCGTCGCCGCGTTGACCGGGCTTCTGCTGCTGTCCGTCCCGATGCTGCTCATCTACGCGCTGGTCCGGCTGACGAGCCGCGGTCGAGGGATCTTCAAACAGACCCGTGTCGGGCAGGGCGGCCGGCCGTTCACCATGTACAAGTTCCGCACGATGCGGCAGGGCGTCGGCGGAATGAAGGTCACCGCGACCTCCGACCCTCGGGTCACCCCGCTCGGCCGGTTCCTGCGCCGTTACTACCTGGACGAGCTGCCGCAGCTCGTGAACGTGCTCCGCGGCGACATGACGCT
The DNA here is from genome assembly GCF_003432485.1 of Actinomadura spongiicola. Lineage (GTDB taxonomy): Bacteria > Actinomycetota > Actinomycetes > Streptosporangiales > Streptosporangiaceae > Spirillospora > Spirillospora spongiicola. Next base: position 783,030 of record NZ_QVNQ01000002.1, on the reverse strand, counting down.
CGTCGGCGCGCGTCCGGAGACCTACGACCTCGCCGTCTACTACGACGCGCGCTGGCGCTGGATCTTCGACCATCGGCCGGGGATCACGGGCCTGTCCCAGGTCAGCTTCCGGTACGCCGAGATACTGCCGCCCGGCCAGGAGGTCGACCTCGCCTTCTACGTGGAGCATCTCGCCCCGGCGCAGTCCGCGGCCGACGCGGTGTACCTGAGCAACCCGTCGATGCGTGTGACACTCCGCGTCTTACTGCGGACGGTCCGCTACATTCTGGGGTTCAAAGTCCCGCAGTTGCCGGTTTCGGGGACCGGCAACGTGGCAGAGTTGACGTCACCGTCCGACGCCGCGCACCGCGCCAAGGAGCCCGGGTCCGCCGCCTGACGGCGCGCCCAGGAGGGTACGGCATGGACCTACGGGATGTTCGTTTCAGGTTCTCCGCGGTCGGCGCGGCGATCGTGCTGGTCACGGGGTTCCTGGTCGTCACGCGGGCGGACCCGCCCGACCACACCCGCGACTGGGTGCCGCCCGCGTCGCCCGGCGTGCCCGCGGTGGAGCCCGGCAAGACGCGCCGTGTCGCCCTGAACTCCGAACCCGCCGACTACGGGCGGCTGCGGGAGCTCGGCTACGACGTCGTGGACGTCGAGGCGGACGAGGCGCTCATCGCCGGGGTCCCGAAGGGGATGCAGGCGATGCTGTGGGTCGGCAACTTCCACTGCGGCGCCTTCCATCTCGACATGGAGGCGTTCAAACGGGCCGTCGACCGGTTCGGACGTGACAAGAAGGTGTACGGCTGGTACCTGTCGGACGAGCCGAACACCGGCGAGTGCCCCGAGGTCGTGGACGAGATCCGCAGCCGCGCCGAGTACATCCGGCGGCACGCGCCGGACCAGGTCTCCTACATCGCGCTGACCGACTGGCCGATGAGATCGCTCGCGCCGCAACGCGTCAGCGTCGACCTGGTCGGCCTGGACCCCTATCCCTGCAAGGGGTCGCCGACGCCGCTCGAACACTGCGACATCCGCGCCGTCGACCGGATGGTGCGGATGGTGGACGACGCGGGCATTCCCCGCGGCAAGGTCGCGCCCGTCCTGCAGACGTTCGGGCAGGACTGTTCCACGGGCGACAAGCAGTACTGGCTGCCCACGGAGGGCCAGTTCCGCGAGATCCTCGCCCGCTGGGACCGCCTCGTCCCCACCCCGCCGCTGGAGGTCACCTACTCGTGGGGCCACCAGGACGAATGGGCCTGCCCCACCCTGGAGGACGCCACCGGCGGCGACCATCCGGACCTACAGGGCATCATCAGGGCCCGCTACGCCGGTCGTTGAGAAGCCGGGTCAGCCGCCGGGTCTGTCGGCCACGGCCGGATGACCCGGCTCCGACGGCAAGGGCAGGTCCATGGACCCGATCTTGAGGGCCAGGACCTCCATCACACCGATGACGAGAACGAACGCGACGGCCAGCAGGCCGATCTTCTTGCGGTTCAGACCGCGCACTCTTCAATCCCCCCAGACAAACAGGGGAAAAACCTAACACGTCATGACTGAGGACTGATGTCAGACACGCCGGGTTCGTCCACCCGGCGCGTCTTTCGCGTCAGGCCAGCTTCCGGCTGGTGAGGTTCGCGGCACGGGCGTTGACGCACTCGCCGCTGGCGAGGTCGAAGGCGAAGTTGTGGGCCAGGCAGTGGATCCTGCCGTCGCGGACGATGGCGCCGACCGACAGGTCCTCACCCGCGTGCGGGCAGTAGCGGGGGATGTCGTAGCGGACGCCGTCACAGGCGACCGTGATGCGCTCGGTCTCGTCGCGTCCGGTCTCGTAGGCCTCGACGGCCTCCAGGGCGGGCGCGTTGGCGTGCTTGAGGAGACCGACGAGGTAGTCGTTGTAGACGTCGGGGTCGCGGAAGAGGCTGACCCGGAACGAGATGAGCAGGTCCTCCCACGCCATCCGGCCCGCGAGGATGCCGTCGATCCAGCGTCCCGCCGCGGTGATGCGGTAGTGGGGGCGGGCGTCGGGGGACGCCTCGGTGACCGTGACGCCGTCCGGGGAGAAGTCGACGTTCCAGATCCCGCCGTTCGGGCCGGTCACCTCGAACTGGACGATCATGGAGATCTGGCGGAGGAAGTAGTCGCTGAGGCCGCCGAGATAGTCGAAGTGGGCGACGAACCGGTCGAACAGGTCGGGACCCGGCTCGGGATGATGGGCCATCACCTCGGCGATGGCGGACGCGCGGTCGGCGGCGTACCGCTCAAGGTACGCGGGCCGGTAGGCGTCGGCGAAGGAGAATTCGGCGGAGACGGGGTCGCGGGCGATGGCACCGCTGTCGAGGTCGAGGACGTCGCCGGGCTTGAAGTAGTCCCAGCGCTGGTTCGGGAGGTGCTCGCGCAGCCACGCCGTGGAGATCTCCGGGTCGCAGAACGCGCCGTCCTCCTGGTCGAGGATCTGGTTGAGGTGGTCGACCTCGGGGTCCAGGAAGCAGGGCGGGCCCGCGAACGGCACCGCGAGCTCCGGCGCGGTCTGCCGGACGAGCCGCTGCACGGCGCGCAGCTTCGACACCCGCTTGTCCATGGCGACCTTGGCCATCTCCTCGGGCGGGTACTCGTAACAGATCGGATGCCAGGACGCCCCGGACGTCTGCACGGCCATCAGGTCCAGCCGGCCGCCCGCCAGATGCTTGGCGCGGCGGGCCTGCGCGGCGGTGAGCCGGGCGTCGTTGGCGTGCAGGATCCCGTGACCGTCAGCGACGATGAGGAAGGCGGCGTCGTGGCACATCGGCGACAGTTCCGGAATCGCCGTGATCCACGACCCCCGATTGTCGAGTGGGAATTTCTCCCACGCCGTTAACTCGATTACCTGCCGACCGCCCGCCGCGGCCAGCATGCGCTCACGGAAGGCGGGTCCCGGATAGCACGGAATGAGGATTCTAGTACGAGCCGGAAGTCGCTCCAGCACCCATGGGTCGAAGTGATCCAGATGCTCGTGAGAGACCGCGACCCAGTCCGCGTCGAGCAACGCGGCGAGGTCGAGGTGGTCGTTCCGCGGATACTGGTGCCAGGCTCCGAGAAAGGCCCCTGTCGGAGCAAGCCACGGGTCGGCGAGCAGGTGGAACGCGCCAGCGTCCACCGCCACCCCCGCATGTCCCAGAAATGTGACCGTCGCCATGCTCTCGACTGTCTCCTCCGCGGCCGGCCAACACACCCGCTGGAATGCGCAATGTGGCTACGCCGTAAGCATGAAAGAATGGACGACAGCAAGAACTGACAATCCCGGTCGGGACGCACCGTCAATCAAAAAGGTTCACCACTCGATGTGCATGTCCACTTCTGGTCAGCCGGCGGACGGTTGTGGCCATTGACTGGACACCTACGTATACCGGCGCGAACGTCTATACGGTGCCGAAATAGCGGAGCGGGGAATTCTCATGGACGAAGCGGGGTCCCGGTCGACTCCGGCGGACGCACCCGCACAGGCGGGGACGCTCGCGGACCTCGGTCCGCCCGAGCCCGCGCACCACGGCGAGTTCCCGGCGAACCACGTCGCGCAGGCCGGGGCGCACACCCTCTGGCGGCGGCGGCTCAGACACGACATCCGCCACGAACTCGGCACGATCATCATGCTGGCCTCCGCCGTCGCCGTCGCCGAGGACGTCGGCGACACCAGCAGGGCCCGCATCGAGCAGCTTCTCGGTGAGACCCGGTGGCTCGACCATCTGCTCCGGCGGCTCGACGAGGACGACCCCGAAGGCGAGGACGGTGACCGGCCGCCGCCGAGCCCGGACCGCATCCGGGTCGACGACCTCACCGCGGAGGTCGTCACCGGCATGCGGCTCGCCACCTCGCACGAGGTCTGCTTCGCCGGCGGGGAGGCGTGGGCGCACATGGACCCGGTCGCGCTGTGGCGCGCGGTCCGCAACGTCCTCGACAACGCGTGCCGGGTCGCCGACGGGCGCGTCGACGTCCGGGTCGAGTCCGACCAGGGCTGGGTCGTCGTCCAGGTCGACGACGACGGTCCCGGCTTCGGCGGCGCGGAGGGGCGTCCCGACGGGCCCGCGCGGCGCGGGCTCGCGTCCCTGGGGCTCGGCATCGTCCACGACCTCGTCTCCGGGTACGGCGGCAGCCTGGAGATCCGCACCTGCGAGATGGGCGGGGCCCGCGTCCGGATCCTGCTGCCCGCGGCGCCGCCCCCCGACAGGCGACACCCGGGCGGGACGCACCCGGCCTGCCCGTCCCAGGACGCGCACGCGGACGACTGGCGGCGGCACCCATGAAAATGGTCATCTGTGACGATCACGCGGTGTTCGCCGAGTCGCTGTCGCTGGTGCTGACGGACGCCGGGCACAACGTCGTCGGCGTGGCCTGCTCCCCGGCCGACGCGATGCCGCTGCTGCGCGGCGGGCAACCGGATCTGTGCCTCATCGACCTGCGGTTCCCGGACGGCACGGCCCTCGACTGGATGGCACGGCTGCGGGCGGCGTCCCCGGGCACGAGGTTCATCGTCCTCACCGGATTCCTCGAACCGGGCGTGATGGAGTCCGGGCTGGCGGCGGGCGTGCGGGGTTTCGCGCACAAGGGGCAGCAGACCGGCGACATCCTCGCCGTGCTGAGCCGCGTCGCCGACGGTGAGATCGTCGTCGACCAGGACGCCCGGCGCGGCGGTACACGGCCCAACAACGAGGCGCAACGGGCCGCGCGGTTCCTCACGCCGCGGGAACGGGAGGTCCTGACCCGGCTCGCGCGGGGCGAGTCGACGCAGGCGCTCGCCAAGGCGATGGGCGTCACCCGCAGCACGGCCCGCAGCCACGTGCAGAGCGTGCTGAGCAAGCTCGGCGTGCACTCGCAGCGCGAGGCGGTGATCGAGGCGGCCCGGCACGGCCTGGTCAGCGTCGAGACCGGGGAGTGGCTCGCCGGCTGAGGCCCGCCCGCCGGGGCCGCCGCGCACGGACGGCCGGAACCGGACCTTCCGGCGTCCACCGGGACGCGTTAGCGTCCGACTGGCGAAGGAGGTTCCCATGCCTCTAGGGCGAGGCGCGCTCCCCCTCTCCGATGCCGGGGTGCTCGACCACGCGGACGGCTACGCGCACGGCGTCCCGCACGACCGGCTGGAACGGCTCAGGGCGCGGACGCCGGTGGTGTGGCTGGACGGGCGCGCGGCCGGTCGGCCCGGCGCCTGGGGCGTGCTGCGCTACGACGACGTCCGGCACGCCCTCGCCCACCCGGAGATCTTCGTGCCGGAGGGCGGCGGCGCCCCGCACGGCCCGGCCACCGGCGACGACTCCGGCGACGGGCCCCACAAGGACGCCTCGCCCGAGTGGCCCGCGACCATCGACATGGATCCCCCGGCGCGGACCATGCTCGCCCGGATGCCGTCCAGGGTGACGGTCGATTTCGTCGGCGAGGTCGTCCGCGACCTTCCCGAAACGCTGCGGAACACCCTCGCCGGCGGCCTGTACGCCCTTCTCCGGCACCCCACCCAGTACGCCCGGCTCCAGGAGGGGCGTTCGGACGAGCGTCTCGTCGACAGCGCCGTCGAGGAGATGCTGCGCTGGTGGACGCCAGTCCTGAGGGTCTGGCGGGTCGCCCGGCGCGACACCGTCATCGGCGGCGTGCCGTTGCTGGCCGGTGAACGCGTCGTCCTGTGGCTGGTGTCCGCGAACCATGACGGCGAGGCGTTCCCCGACCCCGGCCGGTTCCACCCCGACCGGTTCCTCGTCGGGGGCCGGTCCCCGGAGCCGGACGGAGCCGCGCACGGCGCCCGCGCCCACCTGTGCTTCGGATTCGGGGTCCGCGCATGCATGGGCGCCCGGCTCGCACGCGTTCACCTGCGTGCCATGCTCGACGCGCTGCTGGAACGTCCGGGGCTGCCCCAGCTCGCGGGGACTCCGGTGATGGCGCGGTCGTGCACCCGCCACGGTTTCGAGCATCTTCCCGTCCGCTGGACGACCTAGCCCGCCCCCGTCCCGGCTGATGTCCGGTCATGGCCGATACGTCCCGAGGAGTAGGGCCGCTACCTCCCCGTGGGCGACGTGGCCCCGGGCACCGATGACTTACCGTGCAGAGATGAGCACCTCACCGCCGCGCTGGCCGCGCCCCGCCGGATGGCCGGTGTGGGTCGTCCCGCTGCTCCTGGTGGTCGTCCAGTTTCTCGGGACGCTGGGCGCGGGGCACAGCGACGCGGAGCGGTCCGGCCCGCCGTGGGCGGGCGACGGCGTGTCCCCCGACGTCGCCCACCGGGACCTGGACCCGCTCGGGTTCGGCCTGGTGCTGGTCGGACCGGCGCTGCTGCTGCTGCGCCGCCGCCGGCCGGTGGTCACGCTCGCCGCCACCGGGGCCGTCACGGCCCTGTACCTGCTGCGCGCCTACCCCTACGGGCCCGCTCCGCTCTCGCTCGCCGTCGCGATCATGGCCGCGGTCGTCGCCGGGCACCGCCTGGCCGCCTGGGCGGGGACGGGAGCCGGCCTCGCCGCCTTCTTCGGACTGACCGCGCTGATCGGCGTCCCGGCGAACCGGCGCGGCACCGAGGGATGGTTCTCGCCGCAGGAGCCCAGCCTCGTCGGGGCGACGTTCGTCACCGCCTGGGCGCTGGTCGTGCTCATCACGTCCGAGCTGGTCCGGATGCGGGCCCAGCGCGCCGCCGAGTCGGCCAGGGTCCGCGCCGAGGAGGAACGCCGCCAGGCCAGCGAGGAGCGGCTGCTGATGGCCCGCGAGCTGCACGACGTCCTCGCCCACAACATCTCGATGATCAACGTGCAGGCCGGGGTGGCGCTGCATCTGATGGACGACGACCCCGAGCAGGCGCGGACGGCGCTCGCGGCGATCAAGGACGCCAGCAAGGAGGCCCTCACCGAGATGCGCGGGGTGATCGGGGCGCTGCGGGCGCAGGGCGAGACCGCGCCGCGCTCCCCCACCGCCGGGCTCGACCGGCTCGACGAGCTGCTGGACCGCGCCCGCTCCGCCGGGCTGCGGGTGGAGTGCGAGATCACCGGGGAGCGCCGCCCGCTGCACGCGGGCACCGACCTGGCCGCGTTCCGGATCGTCCAGGAGTCCCTGACGAACGTGACCCGGCACGCGGGGCCCGGTCCGGTGACGGCGCGGGTCCGCATCACCTACGGTGAACACGACATCGTGGTGCGGGTCGACGACGACGGCCGGGGGGTGTCGCTGCTGGACGACCGTCCCGGCGGCAGCGGGATCCGCGGCATGCGGGAGCGCGCCGCGGCGCTCGGCGGCTCGTTCGAGGCCGGGCCACGACCGGACGGCGGTTTCGGGGTGCGCGCCCGGCTCCCCCTCCCGGACGATTCCGCGGCACGGGAACCGGACGGCGCGTCCACCGTGAGGGAGGACTGAGGATGCGGGTCTCCGATGGGTCCCCGGACGCCGGGCGCCCCGTGGTCAAGGTCCTGCTGGCCGACGACCAGGTGCTGGTCAGGGCCGGTTTCCGGGCGCTGCTCGACGCGCAGCCCGACATCGAGGTCGTCGGTGAGGCGAGCGACGGCGAGGAGGCCGTGTCGCAGGCGCGGCGGCTGCGTCCCGACATCATCCTGATGGACATCAGGATGCCCGGCCTCGACGGTCTCGCCGCCACCCGGCGGATCGCCTCCGACGAGCGGCTCGACGGCGTGAAGATCGTGATCCTCACCACGTTCGAGCTGGACGAGTACGTGTTCGAGGCGCTGCGCGGCGGCGCGAGCGGGTTCCTGGTCAAGGACACCGAGCCGGTCGAGCTGATCCACGCCGTCCGGGCCGTCGCGGACGGCGACGCGCTGCTGTCGCCGTCGGTGACCCGCCGCCTCATCGCCGAGTTCGCCGCCCGCGCCAAGGAGCCCGCGCCGTCGCCGCGGCTGAACGCCCTCACCGAGCGGGAGCGGGAGGTGATGGCGCTGGTCGGCGAGGGGCTGACCAACGAGGAGATCGCCGCCCGGCTGGTGGTGAGCCCGGCCACGGCGAAGACCCATGTCAGCCGGACGATGGTGAAGCTCGGCGCCCGCGACCGCGCGCAGCTCGTCGTGTTCGCCTACGAGTCCGGGATCGTCAAGCCCGGCTGGCTGCCCTAGAAGTGCGCACTCTGGGCGATTCACTGTCGTCGTACGGTGGGTCGTGACAGGGTGGACGGCACAGCAGTCGCTGACGTGAGGAGTCCGGTGCCGAGCGACACGAGGATCCTGGCCGTCGACGACCGAACGGAGAATCTGACGGCCCTCGCCGCCGTGCTGGACGCGCTCCCGGTCGAGGTCGTGCCGGTCACGTCCGGGCAGGCGGCGCTCAAGGAACTGCTGAACGACGAGTTCGCGCTGATCCTGCTCGACGTCGTGATGCCGGAGATGGACGGGTTCGAGACCGCGGCCCACATCAAGGCCCGGCCCCGGACCCGCGACATCCCGATCATCTTCCTCACCGCGGGCGGCGAGTCCGGTGAGCAGGCGTTCCGCGGCTACGCGGCCGGTGCCGTCGACTACCTCACCAAACCGTTCGACCCGTGGCTGCTGCGGGCGAAGGTGTCGGTGTTCGTGGAACTGCACCGCCGCAACCTCCAGCTCAGACGGCAGGCGCGGCTGCTGCGGCAGAGCCTCGCCGAGAGCGGGGACGGCAACGGGGACGGCGGCGCGGACGGCGTAGCGGCGGGCGGCGACCGGCTGCTGACGGCCCTCGACGAGCGCCTGCGACTAGTGGAGGACGACGTGCGGCGGCTGCGGTCGGGCGAACCCGCCCGCGACCTCGACGAGCATGTCGCCGACCTGCGCCTCGCCCTGGACGCCCTGTCCGCCGGCGGCTGACCCGGTCCGGATCTTGCCGCGCAGGATGAACGCCCCGGCCAGCACCGCCGCCACGACGAGGAGCACCGCGATCGTGACGACGACCACGGTCCTGCGGCGCTCGGCCCGTCCACCGGGAGGGCCCGTGGCGGGCGGCGGGGACGGCTGCTGCCAGTTCGTGTACTGCCTCGGCTGCTCCCACGGCGGCGGGGTCCGCGGAGGCTGCGAGGCCCCGGCCGACTGAGACGACGCCGGCGGCGAGGACGGCGACGACGAGTGCGACTGAGCGGGCGGTTGAGCCGGAGGCTGGGCGGCCGGCGGAGGAGGCGGAGGCGCCCAACCGCCGGGGTCACGGCGCGTCACCGAGTCGAGCTCGCTCGGGTCGAGGACGGTCTCCGACGGCTCGTCCACCCTGGTCGGCAGGAAACGCGCGGACGGCTCGTCCGCCACCGTCTCGCCGGCCTGCGGCGGGGCCGGCGGCGCGGGGGGCGGGGACTGCGGGCGCAGGGCCGCGACCCGGGTGAGCAGCGGCTCCGCCTGGACGGCGGTCATCCGGTTCACCGGCTCGCGGGCCAGCAGACCGGTCAGCACCGGCGCCAGCGGGCCCGCGTTGCGCGGCGGCGGAACCGGCTCGCTCAGGGCCGCCTGCAACGACGCCATCGCGTCCGACCGCTCGTAGGGGGAGTGTCCCTCCACGGCCGCGTACAGGGTCGCGCCGAGCGCCCACAGGTCGGAGGCGGGCACCGCGCGCTCGCCCTGCGCCCGCTCCGGCGGGATGTAGGCGGGCGACCCCATGACCAGGCCCGTCTGGGTGAGGGTCGCGTCGCCCTCCATCTGCGCGATGCCGAAGTCGGTGAGCACGACGCGTCCCGCGTCGGTGATCAGTACGTTACTGGGCTTGATGTCACGGTGCAGAATGCCCTTCTCGTGGGCGTGGCGGAGCGCTCCGAGCATCTGCAACCCGATGTCGGCGACCCGGCTGTGGTCCATCGGACCGCGTTCGAGGACGTCCTGGAGCGAGGGCGCGAGGACGAGCTCCATCACGATCCAGGGCCGGTCGGACTCCTCGACCACGTCGTGGACGGTCACGACCCCGGGATGGTTCAGCCGCGCCGACGCCCGCGCCTCCCGGAACGTCCGCTCGTACAGGACGGCCCGTTCCTCCTCGTCGAGCCCCGGCGGGAACACGACCTCCTTGACGGCGACCTCGCGGTCCAGCATGACGTCGAGGGCGCGCCACACGGTGCCCATCCCGCCCCTGCCGACGACCGAGTCGAGCCGGTAGCGGTTACCGAGCAGACGTGCCTGTGCCATTACTAGAGGGACCCCCCACTGGTCAGCCCACCCCGGAGGGACGGAACGTGTCGATTATGCGTCACACGGTTCCCGTCCCGTGGCGTCCGGCCACGGTTTCGCGCCGGTACCGACCGGCGGACAGGCGGTCCGCCACTAGTCACCCGCGGGCTTGAAGAAGCGGTACACCGGCTGCATCTCGGCGAACACCTTGTCCCAGTCCTGCTCGGGGGCGCAGAGAAGGATGGCGTACCCGTGCCCTCCCGCGACGAATCCGCGGTTGAGGATGTGCTTGCGCCCGCCACCGTTGTCGAAGGTGAACTCCCAGTCCGCGGAGTCGTCGCCGTCGCCGGTGTCGGGGACGGGCGGATGGTCGCCGGTCGGCGCGAGCCTGATCTCCCGGTAGCCCTGGAAGCGGTTGCCGCCGCGTGCCTGCCGCCGCCAGTCGCCGAGCGCGCTGTCGCTGGGACTGTCGGTCTGGTCGATCTGGAGGTAGGTCCTGCGGTCGGGCGAGTAGAAGTGGTCGCCGCCCTGCTTCCGCTCCGGGCCGCTCCAGCCCTTCGGGACGGGCACCGAGTAGCCGCTGCGGTCCTTGTGCATGGTGAAACCGGCGGGGAGCGCGTCGGCGGGCTGCTTGGAGGGCTTCGACGAACTCGGCGGCGCGGACTGTTTCGAGCCGCCGGTCGTCGGCGGCGCGGCGCTCTCCTTGCGGGCCGGTTTCCCGTCCCCGCGGCTGTTCGCCAGCGCGATGCCCGCGACGATCACGATGACGATCAGCGCGACGACGGCGACGATCAGGACGTTGCGGTTGGAGGCGAGGGTGGGCCGTCCGGCCGGGTGCGTGGGCGGCGCGAGGTGCCGCGCCGTAGCCCCGTCGCCGGACGGTTCCGCCGGGGAGTTCCCGGCGGCGGGCCCGGAACCCCGGGGGGTGAGGGAACGCCAGGTCGCCGCGCGGCCGGGGTCGGGGGTGGTCTCGCCCGGCCCGGCCGCGCCGCCCTCGGCGCCGACGCTTCCGAACCGCGCGGTCGCGCCGGGCCGGTCCGACCGCCCCGACGGCGCGGAGCGGGGGGATCGGGCGGAGCGCGGGGACGTGGCGGGCGGCAGATCGAAGCTGGTCAGCTGGTCGGGGCGGGCCTCGGAGGCGTGGGGACCGGGGCGGGGGCCGACCGGGTCGACGCTGGTCCGGCCGCCGGGATCGGCCATCTCCGCGGGCATGTCGTCGGCCGAGTACTCGACGGCCATCGTCCGCTGCGTGTCGATGCTCTCCCGGCGCACGATGTCGTCGAGCAGCGCGCCCGCCTCGATCGCGTCCATCCGCTCGTCCGGGTCCTTGCGCAGGAGTCCCTCGACGACCGGGATGAGCCGGCCGCCCGTCTCCGGCGGGTCGGGCTCCTCGGAGATCACCGCGACGAGCGCGGCCATCGGCTCGGGCCGCTCGAACGGCGACTTGCCGTGCAGCATCGCGTACAGGGTGACGCCGAGCGACCACAGGTCGGACGCGGGGCCCGCGACACGGCCGCGGGCCCGTTCGGGAGCGATGTAGGCGGGGGATCCCATGACCAGGCCGGTCTGGGTGAGGGTGGCGTCGCCGGACGCGGTGGCGATGCCGAAGTCGGTGAGCACGGCCCGCTCGCCCATCCGCCCCGTGCCGGTGATCAGCACGTTGCTGGGCTTGACGTCGCGGTGCAGGACACCGGCGCCGTGCGCGGCGTGCAGGGCGGCGAGCATCTGCCGACCGATCTCCGCGGCACGGCGGGTCTCCAGCGGACCGTCCTGCTTGATCACCTGGTCCAGCGAACGCGCCCTGATGAGCTCCATGATGATCCAGGGCCGGTCGTCCTCCTCGACGACGTCGTAGACGGTGACGACGCCGGGGTGGCCGAGCCGCGCGGCGGTGCGCGCCTCACGGAACGTGCGCTTGTGGTGGACAGCGCGTTCCTCGTCGGTGAGACCATGCGGGAGGATGACCTCCTTCACCGCGACGTCACGACCGAGGACCTCATCGTGTGCCTGCCAGACCGTCCCCATGCCGCCCCGGCCTACCTGGGTGACCAGGCGGTAGCGGCGAGCGAGCAACCGCCCACCGGTGGGTTCATTTGGCATATCCGCGACCATATCGACTTTTGCTGAGAATCTTGGACCAAGCTTGCACGCCACATCCCCCTACCCGTACGACGTCCGGCTTCACCCCCGGGTTCGCCTCCGGACGGTCATCCGCACACGGAAACGTGATCCACGTGGCTTTCGTAACGACGACTGACCCGGCCTTGACGCGCGGTGGCCGTGGAATCGGCCTGCGCGGCGAGGGGCGTCGGCTGGTCCGGGCCGCTCCGACGATCTTCTTCTGGTACACCCGACTCTCCGGGATCCTGTCGCTGCTCGCGTGGGGCTCCTATGGTCTCATCCTTGAGATCGCCGACATCTGGGCGCTGCGCTGGATCGGGTACCTCGGCTGGTTCCCGAGCGTGCCGCTCGGTCTCCTCTGGATCCTGCTGTCGATGGGCGTCCGGCGGCGCAAGCGGGCGGCGTGGCGGCTACTGCTGTTGATCTTCTGCCTGCCGACCGCGCTCGGCGTCGCGGCGTTGCTGACGGCCGCCCTCGACCCGGACCGGGTCACGCCGCCGGGGCTGGTCGGCACCACCGTCGTCCACCTCGCCGTCCTCGCCCTGCTGGTCGCCGCCCGCGGGCAGTTCACCACGCTGCCCGACCGCGCCAACCGGCGCCTGGCCGCGCGGGTCTTCACCGGCCTGCTGGTGGTGACCTGCGGAATCGGCACGTTCTTCGTCACCGTGACCGACCGCGACGGCAACGGCGATTTCTGGACGCATCCGGTCTACGCGATCTCCCAGACCGTCCTCGGGCCGCGCGTCACCGGCAAGCCGATCGACGTGGACGTGCCGCTGTGGGTGGACGCGATCCTGTGGGTCCTCGGCACCGGACTGCTGATCGCCACGTTCTGGGCGATGTTCAGACCGGGGCGCCGCGACCCCGTTCTCGGCCCCGGGGAGGAGCTCGCCGCCCGCTCGCTGCTCGCCGAGTACGGCGACCAGGACTCGCTCGGCTACTTCGCGCTGCGCCGTGACAAGGACGTCATGGTCGCACCGAACGGTAAGGCGGCCATCGCCTACCGGGTCGAGGGTTCGGTCTCCCTGGCCAGCGGTGACCCGCTCGGCGATCCCGAATCCTGGGACCAGGCGATCGAGGCGTGGCTGGCCGAGTGCCGCGCGCACGCCTGGATCCCCGGCGCCGTCAGCGTCGGGGAGCGCGGCGCGCACGTCTACCGGCGGCACGGGTTCGACGCGCTGGAACTCGGCGACGAGGCCGTCCTCGACCTCACCACGTTCACCCTGGACGGACGGGAGATGCGGCAGGTCCGGCAGGCCGTCCGGCGGGTCGAGCGCGCCGGGTACACGGTGCGTGTCCGCCGCCACTCGCAGATCCCCGCGTGGGAGATGGCGAGGCTCGTCCGCGGCGCGGACGCGTGGCGCGGCGACGCCGCCGAACGCGGCTTCTCGATGGCGCTCGGCCGGCTCGGCGATCCCACCGACGGCCGGTGCGTGATGGTGGAGGCGTTCGACGCCCGGGGCGAGCTGCGGGGCCTGCTCAGCTTCGTGCCGTGGGGACGCGCGGGCCTGTCGCTCGACCTGATGCGCCGCGACCCGGCCGCCGAGAACGGCCTCAACGAGTACATGGTCGCCAAGCTCGCCGAGCGGGCCGCCGCGGTCGGCGCGCAGCGGCTCTCGCTGAACTTCGCGATGCTGCGGTCGGCGTTCGCCCGCGGCTCGCAGATCGGCGCCGGGCCCGTCGCCCGCCTGTCCTACCGGTTCCTGTCGTTCGCGTCGAGGTTCTGGCAACTGGAGTCGCTGTACCTGGCGAACTCCAAGTACCTGCCCGAGTGGCGTCCCCGCTACGTCTGTTACACGCAGGGCCGCCACCTCGTCCGGTTGGGGCTCGCGTACGCCCGCGCCGAAGGGTTCCTGCCGAACCTGAACCGGCCGAGGCTGGACCGCGCGGCGGCGATGGTCCCGTCCGGCGACCTCGTCGACAAGATCAAGGAGGTCGAGGACGCCGCCGACACGGCCTGCGTGCCACGGCGGCGGCTGTCGGAACAGGAACGGGTCAGGCACGCCAAGCTCGACCGGATCCGCGCCGCCGGGCTGGAGCCGTACGCGCCGCGCTGCGAGCGCGCCGACTACGCCGCCGACGTCCGCGCCCGCTTCTCCCATCTGGCCCCGGACGCGCGCACCGGCGTCAGCGCGGCGATCGCGGGACGGGTCGTCCTCGCCCGCGAGCACGGCCGGCTGATCTTCGTGACGGTGCGGGACGAGACCGCCGACCTCCAGGTCATGCTGACCGCCGACGCGCTCGGGGACGACTCGCTGCGCCGGTGGAAGACCCTCATCGACCTCGGCGACCAGGTCGCCGTGCGCGGCGAGGTCGTCACCTCGCGGCGCGGGGAGCTGTCGGTGCTGGCGTCGTCGTGGACGCTCGCCTCCAAATGCCTGCGGCCGCTGCCGAACAAGCGGTCCGGCCTCTGCGATCCCGAGGCCCGCGTCCGGCGGCGGTACGTCGACCTCATCGTCAACGACGACGCCCGGCGGATGCTGCGGATGCGCGGCGACGCGATCGCCGCCGTCCGCGACGGGCTGCGCGCCCGCGGGTACCTCGAAGTCGAGACGCCGATGCTGCAACCCGTCCACGGCGGCGCGTCCGCCCGCCCGTTCACGACCGGCATCAACGCCTACAACATGCGGCTCTACCTGCGGATCGCGCCCGAGCTGTACCTGAAGCGGCTGCTCGTCGGCGGTGCCGGCCGCGTCTTCGAGCTGAACCGCAGCTTCCGCAACGAGGGCGTGTCGTACAAGCACAACCCCGAGTTCACGATGCTGGAGGCGTACGAGCCGTACGGCGACTACGACACGATGGCGGCCCTGACCCGCGTCCTCGTCGTGGACGCGGCCCGCGCGGCGCTCGGCGGCACGGTCGTCGTCCGGGACGGCGTCGAGTACGACCTCGCCGAACCGTGGCGGGAGATCACCGTGTACGGGTCGGTGTCCGAGGCCCTCGGCGAGGAGATCACCACGGACACGCCGGTGGAGGTCGTGCGGGGACACGCCGAGCGCTTCGGGCTGGGATTCGACCCGAAGTGGGGGCAGGGCAGGGTCGTCCAGGAGTTGTTCGAGGCCCGCGTCGAGGAGGAGCTGACCGAGCCGACGTTCGTCCGGGACTACCCGGCGGAGACGTCCCCGCTGACGCGCCCGCACCGCCGTGACCCGCGGCTGGCCGAGAAGTGGGACCTCATCGTCTTCGGGCTCGAACTCGGCACCGCCTACTCGGAGCTGGTCGACCCCGTGCTGCAACGGCGGCGTCTCACCGAGCAGTCGCTGCGGGCGGCGGGCGGCGACCCGGAGGCGATGGAGCTGGACGAGGACTTCCTCTGCGCCCTGGAATACGCGATGCCGCCCTCGGGCGGCCTCGGCCTGGGCATCGACCGTCTGCTGATGACGCTGACGGGCCGCGGCATCCGGGAGACGATCCCCTTCCCCTTGGCCCGCCCCGGCGGTTAGAGGGTTCTCGGGGCCGGGCGGTACCCCTGTTCGGCGAGCCACGCGCGGGCCGCGCCGCGCCTGGCGTCCTCGCCTTCCGGCGGCGCGACCGGAGGGATCGGAGGGATCGGAAGCCAGCGCCCGGCGTCACGCGGTTCATCGTCGGGCGCCTCGTCGAAGAGCACCTCGTCCAGGGGCAGGACGTCGCCGCGTTCGAGGTCGAGGACGTGGAGGCCGCCGTCCATCGCCGCCGCCACGGCCCCGAGGTCGACGGGGAGCGAGGTCAGGGCGGGGTCGTGTCCGGGTGGCGCGGCCAGTTCGGCGGCGAGCACCATGTCCCCGGGTAGGGCCCGTTCGCTGAGCAGCGCACGGCACTCCTCGGCGAGTCGGGCGCCCTCGGGGCGTTCCTGTGCCACGGCCGCCAGCGCCACGTCCCCGGCGTACTGGAGGACCGGTTCCAGGGGACGCTCCCGCAGGACGTCGAGCCCGGCGTCCGCGTCCCCGCGATGCGCGGCGGACCGCAGCCGCGCCAGCGCCTCCCCGTCCCATTCGGCCACACGGACATTTGTACAGACTTCTTGGGACATCGGGCGGCGATTTCACGCCGGTCGCCTGTCCTCCACGTGGACGACATTGAGTTCGTGCCCGTCCCTGTCCCGTTTGGACCGCCCCAAAAGGCCCACGTCCACACTCCTGGCCCCCTCATCGACCTCCTCGGGAGCCACATAGGTGAGGATGTCGTCGTGGTGCCCGTACACGCTCCATCCGGGCGCGGCGGCGAGGTCGACCGTCCCGAAATCACCGGCCGGGCTGCCCAGATCGACGGGTCCGTACTCGCTCAGCAGTTCGACCGCCTGCGCGGCCAGGTCTTCCTCGGGCTCCATGAGAATGACGCACGTCCCGTGCTCGAAGAGAACCCAGGACTTCTCGTCGCCCAGAATGACGTCGCGCCAAACCTGAACCAGTTCCTCTGTCGTCACGCCCGCGAGTATGCCCGATGCCTCCGACCCCCGCCCACGGCATGACTCTTCCGGATTTCCCGGTTACCAAGCGTGGCTTCGGAGGTTCGGAAAAACAATTGTGGATTCTTCGCCGCGGTCCGTAGCGTAGGCCCCGTTCGACACGGGGAAGGGTTGATGGACGTGGCAAGGCTCAATCAGATCATCGCCGTCGAGAAAGGCGCGAAGGGCCGCGCTCAGCGTGAGATCGCCGACGTTCTGCGCACCCTGCAGAAGCCGGCGCTGCTGTCCGGAATCTCCCGCGTCTACCGGCCTAAGGACGACGAGGGCGAGACGCTTCCGCCGGAGTCCACCAAGGTCCAGGTGCGGTCGGAGGACGCGCTGCGCGACGTCGCGAAGTCCCTGACCCGGCTGTTCGACGTGGTCGCCACCAAGGACTGGGCGAACCGCGACGCCCGCGCCGACGTGGTCGTGGACGGGCGGACGATCCTGGCCCAGGTCCCGGTCACCTACCTGCTGTTCCTGGAGAAGCAGCTCGCCGAACTGCACTCGTTCGTCGACAAACTGCCCGTCCTGGACTCCGCCGAGTCGTGGACCTACGACGAGAGCCAGGACGTGTGGCGCACCGATCCGGTCGAAACGTCCCGGACGAAGAAGGTGCCCCGCGCGCACGTGCTCTACGAGGCGACGGAGAAGCACCCCGCGCAGGTCGAGGCCTTCACCGAAGACGTCATCGTCGGAACGTGGACGAAGGTCGCGTTCTCCGGGGCGCTGCCCGCGCGCCGGGTGAACGAACTGCGCGACCGGGTCGACCGGCTCCAGTCCGCCGTCAAGTACGCCCGAGAGGAGGCGAACGCGACCGAGGTCGACGACCGGCAGGCCGGCGACGCGATTTTCGGTTACCTGTTCGCATGACCGGACTCCCCCCGCTGGAGCGCGGGGGGAGCGCCCGCAAGGGCGCGAAAGCTGAGGATGAAGCTCAGTCTGACAAGCGGTGACACTGGTGGTTCGAATCCACCCCCGGGCATTCGCGCCCGGGTGGCCCAAGTCCGGTAGAGGCGGCCACGTTAATCTCAGGCTCTCGCTCCAGAATCAGCATATGCCGTTCCCCTCAGGCGGCGGCGACTGCCTTTCCCGAAGTGTCAGTTCGAATCTGACCCGCGGCTCTCGTGCCGCGGTAGCTCAACGGTAGAGCGCGGCGAAGGAGTCTCATCAGTCGCCGGATCATCGCCGGGAGGAGCATGACGACGGCGACCACAAGGGCTCCGGGGGCAGGGTAAAACCCCCGGAGCCCGCCGCCGTTTCTTCCGTGCGCGGCACCGGGGCGGTCAGCCCGTCCAGGCGGCGACGCGGATGTCGTGGGCGGCCCCGGGGGCCGCGAAGTCCAGCAGGCGGGCCGCCTCCTCCTCGACGGCCGGTTCGTCCGGAAGCGGCGCGAAGAGCTCGACGCTCAGGGTCGCGGCGTCCGTCTTCCTGTCGTGCTTAAGCGTCCAGAGCCCGTGGACGCGCCCGTCCACCAGCAGCGTGGGCTTGATCTCCGAACCCACGCATACGATCTTGCGGTGCTCGTCGGTCATGAGGCGGGTGCGGTCGGCGTAGGCGAGGACCAGGTTGTCGAACCCGGGAAGGAACCGGACGGGAGCGGGCCCGTCGCCGGGAAGCCGCGCGTCGGGCAGGTCGAACAGTTCCACGCCGTTCTCGTCCCGGTAGACACGCAGCTCGGACCGCAGTTCCGCGAAGGCGGCGTCCATCCGGCGCAGACCGGACCACATCTGGAAGTCCTTGACGGACGCGGGCCCGAACGCGGCCAGGTAGCGGCCGATCAGCCGAGCGGGGCCGACCCCCTCGGCGAGCGGCCTCCCGATCCAGTCCTCCGCCAGGGCGAACGGGGTGGCGCCCGCGACGTTCCAGGTTCCGCTGGGCGGCGGGTGGACGACGGACAGCAGCGCCTGCGCCGACCAGCCGAGGGCCTGCACGTCCCGGCCCGGCCACAGCTCGGCGAGTTCGCGGGCGAGGCGCGGACGGGTCAGAACCCGGCCGTCGAGGAGCTTGCGGGCCTCGGTGGCGAGTTCGTCCAGGTCCCAGTCCTTGGTGACACGGCCGAACGCTGCCTGGCGTGCCCGCAGGAGGCACACGTGGACGAGCGGGCGCAGCCACAGGTAGTCGTCGGCCAGCGCCAGGTGCTGGGTGCCTCTGAGCATCGTTCCGCGTACGGCGGAACGATCCGTCATGAGGTCCGTGAGCTGCTGTTGCTTGAACCCGGCCAGCCTCGTCCACAGGCCGTGGTACGGCATGTTGGTCTCCTGCGCCTGCAAGGCGACGAGCCGTTCGATCGCTTCCCTGACCGACATGTCGGACCGCTTCAGGAGAAGCTGCCGCTCCAGTGCCGCCCGGTTCAGCGTCCGCCGGTCCAGTACCCGCATCATGACCCCGCCTCTACCTGGAACGAATCATTCCGCTCCACTATATCAGAACGGAATGCTTCATTCCCTTCTTTAGGAGGGCCCGTTCGGCTAGGCGCGGCCCCGGTACGCCTTCACGGCGTAGCGGAGGCGGGCGCCGACGAGGAGTTCCTCGTCGGGCGGGCAGGCGAGGAGGCGAGCGGCCAGTTCGACGATCTGGTCGTCGGACAGGTCCGGCTCGCGGACGGCTATACGGCCGACGATCTCGACCAGCTCGGGCCGCTTGTAGGAGACGATCGACCGGCCGCGTGTGACCTGCGCCGGCTCGGGGGGCGAAGCGTCGTCCGGCGGGGCGACGGGCACGGACTCGACCGCCGCCGGTTCGACGGTCACGGTCTCGACCGGCACCGTTTCAACGGGCACCGTTTCAACGGGCACCGTTTCAACGGGCACCGTTTCAACGGGCACCGTTTCGATGGGCACGGTCTCGGCCGGCACGGTTTCGACGGGCTGCGGCTGGGGGGCCGGGACGTCCGGTCGCGGGGCCACGGGTCGTTCATCGAACACGGGAAGGCGCTCGGTCTCCACTCGCGGCGACGCGTCCCGGCCCGGTGCGGGCGCCGGGACGGTCGGTGCGGCGGCCCGCGGCTCGGGGGGCGCGGACGGACGGGTCGTCAGGGCCGTGAACAGCGGGGACGTCGGCGTGATCACCCCGTGAAGGTGGGGCGGCAGGTCGGTGGACGGGGACGGGCCCTCCAACGGCGGGAGCTGCGAACCCGGCGGGCCCACCAGGATGATCCGAGGGGCCAGCCAGAGGAGGAAGAGCGCCTCCGCGCCGGCCTCGTGCTCGCCGTCCACGATGACGACGTCGAACGACCCGGGGGCGGGCGGGAGGACCTCGGGAATGCGCCAGAGCGGGAGGATCCACACGGGGACGATGTCCGGCGGGTTCGTGGCCGTCGCGGGAAGGTTCGTCCGGACGGCCGCCCAGGCGTGCGCGGCGGTCAGGTCGGCGCGGATGCCGCGCAGGCGCTCCTCGGCGTCGGCGAGCGCGTCGCGGAGCCGCTCCGCCTCCGACTCGGTCCGCTCGGCGATGCGGCGGGCGGCGGAACGGGCCCACGCCCAGGCCTCGTCCCAGCGGCGGACCCGGTCGTGCCACGCCTCGTCACCATCGGTGGCGATCATGAGGTTGGCGAGGTCGGGATGGGCCGCCCGGACGCGGGCGAGCAGTTCCTCGCAGCGGACCTGGAGGGACCGTTCGTGGCGGGCCTCGGCGAGAGCCCCGAGCGCGCGGGCGTAGGCGCCCGGGTCACGGGCGCCGATGGCGGTCAGCGCGGCCCGCAGCTCGGGAGGATCGGCGTCGCCGACCGGACCGATCGAGTCGCGCAGGGCGTCCAGGTCGGCGGCGGCGCGGTTGACGCCGAGGCCGTCCAACGCGTTGCGGAGCGCGGACGCGTACTCGTGCCAGTGAACGGGATGCTCCAGCGGAACGGCCAGCCCGAAACGGCCGAGGAGCGCCTTGGTGTCGTCCACCGCGGGCACGGCGTCCAGGAGGCGGCCGAGGCGCGCGTGGGCGCGGACGAAACGGGCGACCCGTTCGGCGGGCGGAAGGTCGGCGGGGAACGAGATGCCCGCGGCCTCCCAGACGTACTGGAGTTCCCGGCACGTGATCCGCACCAGGAGGTCGGTGTGGACGAGGTCGAGCAGCTCGGGCGTGGTGGGCGACGCTCCGTCCACCCGCACGACGGCCAGCAGCGGTTCCGCCTGGCGTTGCGCGGCGGAGCGCAGCGGCCCGCGTTTGAGCGCGCCGCCGTCCGCCAGGTAGGCGCGCAGGTCGTGCGCGGCCGCGGCGAGGGCCCGCAGGTCCGCGTCGGCGGGCAGGTCGACGCGGTGGCCGGTCGCCTGCGCGACGGCCTGGTCGGCCCATCTGGCGCGGGACGCCATCTCCGCGACCCGCGTCCAGATCAGCGGACGGCGGCCCGCGAGCGCGTCACCGAACGCCCGCACGGCGAGGTCGGCGGTGTTCCAGCCCCCGGGATGACCCTCCAGGCCGAGGTCACGGAGGGCGGCGGCCACGACGGAGGCGTTGCCGTCGAGCCGGGCGAGGAGCGTGACGTCGGTGTCGCGCAGCCGCCGGGACAGGTCGGTCTCGGAGCGTTCGGCACGTTCCGCCGCGGCGGACTCCGTCTCGATCAGCGTCCGGACGTAGGCGGCGCTGGGCAGCGCGCCCGGGTCGACGTCCCGCTGCGCGGTGCGGGCCTTGCGTTCGGCGGTCTCCTCCGCGAGCAGCACGACGAGTTCCGTGGCCTCGGCCCGGGAGATCGGGGGGCCGGGCGGCAGGTCGGGACGCACCGGCATCCACGCCAGGTCCGGCGCCTCGGCACGCAACTCCTCCTCCGGGCCCTGCCCGCCATCGGCCCCGCCTTCAACCCCACCGAGAGCGCCGTCGACGCCGTCGCGGAGCCGGTCGCGGAGGCGGGCGGCGTGCCGGGCGGCGGCCTTCTCCTGTTCGGCCAGCGCGTCCACGTCCGGGGCGGGACGGGTGAGGATCTCCTCCGCCGTCCGTACCGCCGTGGACGGGTCGGCGACCGTGAGGCCGACGAGTCCCTTCGGAAGGACGGCGCGCAGCGCGCCCGACGCGGCCGCGCCCGAGGTGGCGACCAGCACGCGGTGACCGCGGCCGAGCAGTCCGACGAGCAGGTCCGGGACGGTCCGCGGCTCGCGGTCCGGGACGTGCATGACATGCGGCCGCCGCGACGGCGAGGCGAGCCGCGCGAGGCCCTCCGGAACACCGCGGGGCAGGAGCCGCAGCAGCGTGGCGTGGTAGTCGGCGACGGCCGCGCGTCCCTGCGGGCGGACGACCAGCGCCGGAGCCAGCCTGATCTGCGGAACGGGCGCCGCCTGGCCCGGGTCGGGCGTCCAGTCGTCGCGGTAACCGGTCGGCGCGGCCAGCGCGGCGGAGCACCAGGTGCGCAGCACGTCCCCGACCGAGGCGTGCAACCCGAATCCCTGCCCGTCCCGGACCGCGTACGACACCGAGTCGGCGGCACGGAAACCGGGATGGCCCGACAGCAGTTCCCTGTCCCGCAGGGTCGTGTGCCCCGCCAGGACGACGTCGATACGCTCCGTGCGCTCGTCCACGACGATGCGCACGGGCGTGCTCAGCAGATGGTCGTTGACGACCGGACGCCAGACGAGCAGTCCCGTCGCCAGCACCACCTCCTGGTCGGCCAGTTCGCGCAGTATCCGGTACCAGTTGCGGAGGGCGAGCCAACCATCGAACTCCTCCAGCACGGCCGGAGGCGTCAGCGGGATGACCGGAACGCTGAAAAGGACGTCGCCTGGTCCCGCGTCCGTCTCCACGTAGACGTCGCCGGGCAGCTCGCACAGCCAGTGGACGTGGTCGTGCCGGGACACGTCCCGCGACGGGCGGCGCCGTGCCCGCGCCAGGTCGCGCAGGTAACGCAGCAGGCGCGCCGCGTACTCGGATTCGTCGACGCCCCCCTGCGATTCCCCGGGGACCGTGCCATCTGCGGGCACTGACAGCTCGCGGGGGGCCGTCCCCCCGCCGGGAAACCGGCCTGGACCCGGGCCGCCCTCCTCAGGCACCGCGGCTCCTTCCCTCCCTAAGGGGTGAATCCACTCCGTCCGGCCACCGAAAACCCAACGGGTCCGGCCACCGGGGACGAAACGGATTCACGGTGGTGCCACGATCTAACACCTCCGAGACGGCCCGGCCAAGAGTCAACGATGATCATGCGTCAGCGGACGCCCGCCATGTAACGGTCCTCGGTGGGCATCATCACCCAGAGCACCAGATAGACGACGAACTGTGGGCCGGGCAGCAGGCACGAGAGCAGGAACAGCACCCGGACGGTCGTGGGCGTCATACCGAACCGGCGCGCGAGCCCGGCGCAGACACCGGCGATGATCCTGCCGTGGCGCGGACGATACAAGCCGTTCATGAGGTCTTCTCTCCCCGATTCGTTGAACTGTGAACATGACCGCGACCTTCGCGGCCACGTCTTCCACGCTACGAACCGGACAGGAGATGACACATCCACCGTACGACTTGTTCCGCGCCATACTCCGGGGCTAGGGGACGTCCCTTAGGGGGCGTTGTGGGCGGCGACAAGTTCGGGGAGACCGGCCAGGTCGTCCAGGACGAACAGGCAGTGGCGCAGCGCCTCCGCGTCCTCCTGGATGTGCCCCCACGGGCCGCGCCTGAGGAACGCGGCCCGCATCCCGAACGCCAGCGCGGGCCGGACGTCGTTGTCGATGCGGTCCCCCACGTACAGGACGCGGTCGGGCAGCACGTCCGCGAGCTGCGCGCAGCGTTCGAAGAACTCGCGGGCCGGTTTCTGGACGCCCCACACGTCGGAGATCCCGACCACGTCGGCGTCCAGCCCGAGCGCCGCGATCTGCTCGGCGGCCTCCACCGGCTGGTTCCCCGCGATCCCCACGAAAAGACCCTGATCACGCAGCCCGGACAAACACGCTCGGGCGTCCGGGTACAGATCATCGGGCCCGAACCGGTTGGGGACGCCGGCCTCCCGCCGTCCGCGCTCCTCCGCCCGCAGGTCGAACCCCGGCCGGAAGTACTCGAACACGTCCATGTGCGTGCCGCCGGTGGCGAGCACCGCGCCGAGCTTGGTCAGGAACGTGTGCCTCGGCACGCCCAACCAGTCGGCCCAGCGTCCGTAGATCTCCCCCTCGTTGATCAGCGTCTCGCCGATGTCGAAGAAGACCGCCTGGAGGGGCCGGGGGCCGGGCTTCATGTGCTCAGTTCCACCGTGGTGCCGGGGGCGAGCCGGACGAACTCCCTCCCCAGCTCCTCGCCCGCCTTGGTCACGTGGGTCTGCATGACCTTCAGCCCGATGTCGTTCAGCAGCCCGTCATGGATGACGAACGCGCGCTCCGGCCGGACCTCCCGCGTGTACGCGTACAGCTCCGGAATCTTCATCCAGGGCGCGTTGCCCGGCAGGCACAGCGTCCGGACCGGCTCCGACGGGACGGTCAGCGCGTCCCCCGGATGGAAGACCTCACCGTCGACGAGAAAGCCCGTGTTCGGGATCGGCGGCACGTCCGGGTGCAGGATCTCGTGCTCGTCCCCGTACACGTGGACGTCGAATCCCGCGATGGTGACCGCGTCGCCGTGACCGACCTGGTGGACGCGTCCACCGAGGTCAGCGAGGTTCTGGGCGACGACACGGGACGTCCAGACGTGCAAGTCCGAACGTTCGGCCATGGCGGCGCGCAGCGCGTCGGCGTCGAAATGGTCGAAGTGCTCATGGGTGATGAGGACCGCGTCGGCGGTGGCGAGGGCCTCGGACGCGTCGCTGAACGAGCCGGGGTCGATGAGGATCGTCCGGTCGTCCCTGGTGATCTGGACGCACGCGTGGCCGAGCTTCGTGAGACGCATTCGGCGATCTTTTCACGGCGGCCGTCCGATCCCCCGGACCACCCCGCGCCCGTCGCCGCGTCTGCCACACTGGCGACCGTGACGCCCATGCCCTCCGCCGATTCCGAGGACGCGGGCCGGCCGTCGCGGGAGGAACTGGACCGGCAGGCGCGTGACCGTTACGGGTCGTGGCGCGACCAGCCACGCGGTCTGGCCTGCGCCGTCGTCGCCGCGTTCATGGTCCTCACCACGGTGGCGTTCGTGCTCGCCGTGGTGGCCGTGATCGCGGCGGTGCGCTGAAGCCGGGGCGCCGGGGACCGGCGCCCCGGCTCCGCGAGTTCGTCAGGTCGGGGTCCCGGGCCCCTCCGCGATGGTGAACGCCACATCGCCCTGCGGGTCGACCTGGGCGTCGAGCGTCTTGTCGTCGAGCATCTGAGCGACGCCGGCCTCCAGGTACACCTTGGCGCCTTCTTCCTCCACGACCTGGTCGCCCGCCTCCGGGGCGGGCGCGACCGAGAGCCGCAGGGCGTCCGAGCCGTCGAGCCCGGACTCGATGCGGATGCCGGTCTCCGGCGGAAGCTCCGGATTCGCGGTCACGGTACGGATGACCTGGACGGCACCGCTGGTCAGCGTGAGCACGATCAGCTCCTCACGTCTCTGTCTTTCGATTCGGATCTGCCCCACCCTCCCCGATCCCCATACCGGTAAACCTCGACGAACCCAGCCGTTCCACAAGCTCTCCCACCCGCCCCCAGTCCCCGGCCCGCCGCCCGTCCCCCACGTCGAACCATTCCGTTCCGACCGCCAACCCGATCGGCGCGGGCAGCCCTCGGAAGTACGGCTCGGCGGTCAGATCCCCGCGCCCCGGCGAACGTCTCCTCAACCCCACCGACCGCCCTCGGCAGTACCCGCTCACCGCCGCCGGCTCCGCCTTCCCGACTCGGAGAAATGAGGGAAGAGGGGGCGGCGATCTGCTTGTCACCTGGGGTGAGGCGTGAGTAAGGACGTGGTGGGGTGGGGGCGGGAGCCTCGGGAAGAGGAGGTGCGGGCAGCGGTGGAGGTTGCTGGGGGGGTAAATGCCCTTCAGTTGTCTCGTGAAGTATGTCTGCTCTCTAATGCTCAGCGAAATTTGTTTTCGGGGGGCCGGATCAGCGGGGGCGGAATTTGTCCGGGCGGAAGTTCTTCGGGGGCGGTGGCTCGGACGCGGCGCGTTCCACCAGGTCGTTCAGGAGGTCGAGGCACCTGGTCATCTCCTCGGTCTCCGCCGCGAACTGCCGGCAGAAGGCTTCCGCGTCGTCAAAGGAGGGCGGTTCGATGTCCATCGTGGACTATCGTTACATATCGGGCCGACAGCAGGGGGCGACGTCACGGGATTCGGTCGGACCCTTTTACATGGCGCTTTTGGTGGGGGTGCGGTGGCTCAGGAGGGGCCCTCGTAGGGGCCGCCTCGGAAGTACATGCTTCGGTGCGGGCGGGGGCGGTCGGCGCGCTCGTGGGCGGCGTCGGAGCGGTCAGTGGGGGCCGAACGGGCGGCCAGAGTTCGTAGGGTCTCCAGGCCGGCCAGGACCTCGGAACGATTGTTGGATCGTTTCAGCCAGGCTGGCAGGCGTGCGAACATTGCCATCGTTGGGCGGATGTCACCGCGTTCGCGCAACTTGGCGCCTACATAGGCCGACAGTTCTGTGACGTGTTCCTCGTTGTACGCCCATAGGGTGTGACCGACGCAACGTGTCTGGAGCCATAGGGGTCGGTGGAAGAACGGGTCCTCTGTGCCGCCCAGGACCGCGCCGATCAGGCCGGCACCACGTCTTTCCGGTTCCCATTCAGCGGCGGCACCGCACCGTCCACAGGCCAGGCGGCGTGGCTGGAACAGCAGCTCACTGGAGTATTTGGGGGAGGGCAGACCAGGGCGGGGAACAATGTGCGCGCGGCCGTTGCATCGCGGGCAGACCACAAGGATCCGGTCGGCGAATTGCGCCAGCCACCGTCCGGGGTCGTAATGGCGGGCTGGAGGCTCAGTGTTCATGACCGGGGGCCTTGTGCGAAGTGACAGAGTGTTCTAGGTGATCGAGGCGCGGATGGTGGAGCCGCCGTCGACGATGAGGGTTTGTCCGGTTATCCAGGAGGAGGCGTCACCGGCGAGGAAGACGACCGCGTTGGCGATGTCCTCGGGTTCGCCGATGCGGCCGAGTGGGGTGTTCCGGCTGATTCGCTCCTCCTTGCCCTCCCATAGGGTGCGGGCTAGTCGGGTTTTGACGAGGCCCGGCGCTACGCAGTTGACGCGGATCCTTGGGGCCAGTTCCATCGCGAACTGGCGGCTGAGGTGGATGACCGCGGCTTTGGTGGCGTTGTAGTAGCCGATGCCCTCTTCGGTCACGAGGCCGCCCACGGAGGCGATGTTGACGATCGTGCCGCCGTGCTCCCCAAGGGACGCGCGCAGGGCGAGCCGGGTCCACTGGACGATCGCGAACTGGTTGACCTGGACGGTCTTCTCCGCCGCCGCGGGTTCGATGTCGGCCAGCGGCCCGCAGTAGGGGTTCGTTCCGGCGTTGTTGACCAGGACGTCGATGCCGCCGAACTCGGCGACGGCGGCGTCCACGCAGGCGGCGGCCTGGTCCGCGTCGCCGACGTGCGCGGCCTTCGCGAGGACGCCCACGTCCGGGTGCGTGGTGCCGAGCTCGTTCGCGACCTCGTCCAGCGCCTGCTGGTCGCGGGAGGAGAGCACGACGTTGGCGCCCTCGGCGGCGAGCGCGGCGGCGATGGCCTTGCCGATGCCGCGGGAGGCCCCCGTGATCAGGGCCGTTCGTCCCCGCAGTCCGGTCCGCATCCGTGCTCCCTACGCGCGGGATTCACTGTATCGGGCCCGGGCGGTGGGCTACGTGACGGTGAAGCCGTCGCAGCCGATGTAGTACGCGTCGCCGTTGGGGTGGACGTGCAGCCAGACGACCGTCCACACGCCCGGCCTCAGCTCGGTGTCGGCTCCGCCACCCGAACCGTTCCATTGGAAGTCGCGCGGGAAGGTGAGGTCCACTCCCGGGTCGCCCCGGTACAGGTACGGCTTGCTGTTCATCCATCCTGGCCCGGCGCTGCCGTGCGGTCCCGGCGGACGGACCTGGGCGGCCACGTAGTAGTTCGGCGGCGCCCCGTACTTGAAGCGGGCGCCGAACTTTACGGAACGTCCCGAGTAGGGGGTTCGCGGCGCGGAGACCTGGAACTGGTAGGCCAGCGTCTCGTCCGCGGGTTCGGGGCGGAGTGCGGGCAGGCAGGTGAGGTCGTCCGGGGAGAAGGTCACCTCCCGGAAGTCCTGGGTGGGCTTCTTCACCAGGATGGCGTCCGGGGGACGGCCGCCGGGTCCCGGAGTGCGCGGGCCCGCCGCCGGTGTCGTGGTGGGAGCGTCGGTCTGGTTCTTTCCGGTCTGGGCGTTGGCGCGGCCGGGTGAGGCGTCGTCGCCGTTGAAGATCGAGCGGGCGGCGAACGCGCCGCCGAGGACGATCGCGACGATCCCGGCGGACGCCGCGATGACGGCGGCGCGGGAGCGGATCCGCACTCCGCCCGCCATGGTCGTGCGGGTGCGCTCCGCCGGGACGAGACCGGACGCGGCGGCGTCGGCGACGCTGGCGGGCACCGGTGGCGGCGCGCCCACGAGCCGTTGGTAGGCGGGGTCGTCGGCGAGGGCTCCGGCGGGCGCGGCCATCTCCAGGAGGCGCTCCAGCGAGATCCGGGAGCCGGGGTCCTTCTCGGCGCAGCGCCGGACGAGGGCGGCCAGGTCGGGGTCGGCCCCGTCGAGGTCGATGTCCCCGCCGAGGGTGCGGTGGATGATCGCCTCGATGCGTCCGCCGCCGAAGGGTGGGCGTCCGGTGGCGGCGTAGGCGATGGTGCCGGCGAGGGAGAACACGTCGGACGCCGGCTCGGGCTCCTGCTCGCGGACGACCTCGGGCGCCACATAGCCGGGGGTGCCGTTCCACGCGCCGGTCTGGGTGATCTGGGTCTGTCCCTCGCCGCGTGCGATGCCGAAGTCGATCAGGCGGGGTCCGTCGGGGGCGAGGATCACGTTCCCGGGTTTGAGGTCGCGGTGCTGGACGCCGTGCCGGTGGATCTCCAGCAGTCCCTGGGCGAGGGCGGCGAGCAGCCGCCGGCAGGTGTCAGGGGGCAGGGGCCCGTGCTCGGCGACGGCCTGCCGCAGCGTCGGGCCGGGGACGTACTCGGTGGCCAGCCAGTACGGCGGCGCGTCCAGGCCGGCGCCGACCATCGCGGCGGTGAACCGGCCGCGCACCCGTTCGACGGTCGCGACCTCGCGGCGGAACCGGGCGAGGGCCTGCGGGCCCTCGAAGTCCTCGCGGATCACCTTGAGGGCGACATGCCTGCCGCCGCCGGTGAGCCCGAGATACACCTGGCCCATGCCGCCCGCGCCGATGCGTGCGACCAGCGGGTAGCCGCCGATCTCGGCCGGGTCCTCGGGACGCAGCGCCTCCACCCTCACCCGCCGTTCCGCCGTGCGCGCCTCATTCTCACCTCGGGTGATCTTACGGAAACCGGACGGCACGCGGACCACGATGTCCGAAATGTTGTTATGTGACCGAAGTCACCGGGCATTACCCGTGTGACCTGGGGCGAAGGCGGTGACTTCTCAGGTGTCACCGTTCGGGGGCCGGTTCCGGTCCGCTCGAGCAGGGACTCCGGGGACGGCCGCCGCGGCCGGGGGGACCGCCGCGGCCGTCCCGGACCACACCGGCGCGGTTCCGGGACGGACGGGGGCCGTCCCGTGAATCGCGCCGGTGCCGGTCCGGAAGACGCTCAGGGAAGTTTCCTGATCTCGTCGATGATGCCGGGCATGTCCTCGTTGATACCGCGGATCCAGTCGAGCAGGACCGCGATCTGCTCGTCGGTGTGGTCGTCCAGACGCTCGCGGAACGACCGGCCGATCGGCCCGAAGTAGCGGGTGAACTGGGCGACGTTCTCCTCGACGAGTTCGACGATCACCCGGCGGCGGTCGTCGGGGTCGCGGGTGCGCCTGACATATCCCGCCTTTTCCAGCCGGTCGATGACGGCGGTGATGGCGCCGCCGGTCGTGATGCCCATGAGCTGCGCGAGCTGACCCGGCGTCTGCGGACCGTCCAGCGACAGCGCGTTGACGCACTGCGCGTCGGTGACGTTCATACCGGCCTTGCTCGCGGTGGCATGGTGCAGCAGCACCGTGAACATCGTGTTGCGCCGCATCGCCAGCTGCAACTCGGCCGCCATCCGCTCGCGTTCCGAGGCCGACACGGACCTCACCCTCCCTACTCACTCCAAGGTAGAGAGACTCATTTCGAGAGCGACTCTCCACAGGAGAGTGTAGCGTTCGTGCCCGACGAACGCCGGTGGGGGCCCGGTGGACGACCCGGACACTCAGCGGGCGATCTTGAGCCGGCGAAAGAACTCGTTGACGTCCGGGTACTTCTTCTTGTGCGTGTTCGGCATCGACGCGAACACCACGGCGGGCGTCCGGCGGCCCGTGTCGATCACGGCCGTGGCGAGGACCTCCCCGGTCGCCCGCACCCCGTCCCGCTGGTAAGTGAGGTACGAGGCGACCATCCAGCCCTGGCGGCCGTCCACGTTCAGCGGCTGCGACGCCAGCGGCACCGTCCGGTGCGGGAACGCGTAGTACCGCGCCTCGTGTCCCTGCGCGGCGAGCCCGGCGGTGTTCTTGACGCTGTCGGGGCCCTGGTAGGCGCTCTGCAGGTTCGGCCCCAGCGTCCCGGTCAGGAACTGGCCGTACCAGAGCCGCCCGCCGTTCCGCTCGGTCACCAGGATTTGCTGCCCGGACCATCCCGGCGTACCCAGCTTGTTCTTTTTGGTGGGGACCTTCCACGGCGCCGCGAACCGCGGATAGGACAGGCCCGAATGGGCGTCGTCGACCCGTCCGAGCAATTTGCTCGGCTGACCAGGGAACGTCTTGAGCCTCTTGTCCGGTGGCATGTCGACCGGCGCCGCCGTCGGCTCCTCGGTCGCAGCCGCCCGGCCCGCTTTGCCGTTCGTCTCCTCCGCCGGCTCGTCGTCGCCGCCCTTGAGGAAATAGGCGGCACCGGCCGCGACCAGCGCGAGCAAGAGCAGGCCCACACCGCCGAACAGCACTACGCGGGACCGGCCGCGGCCGTCGTCGAGGGCGTCGCGCCGGGGCTCGGCCGAGGAGCCGAGCTTGGCGTCCGCGGCGGCCTCGTCCGCCATCCACTCCGGCATCTGCCAGTTGCCGCTGCTCGGCTTGCCGGGTTTCGCGGGGGTGCCCGCGCCCGTCGGGACGGCCGGGACGTACCGCGCGTCACCGCCGCCGTCACCGTCGTCGCCGTCCGGCCCGTCGAACAACGAGCCCTCCCACTGGGGCGACTCGTCCTCCGGGACGGGCGCGACCCGGACGTCGTCGTCGCGGGGCTCAACAGGCTGCTGGGCGGACTGGGCGGGCTGCTCCTCGACCTTGCCCCAGACGTCGTGGGGCGATCCGTCCCGCGGCTCGCCGTCGCTCATGTCGGTCCAGCGCACGCCGCGCTCCCCCTGATCGGACATGCGGCACACGTTACGCCAAGATCAGCAGTTGGGTTCCGGCGGGCAATCACGCTCAGGACACAACTTTCCTTCGCCTCAGTCACTCCAGACGGAGTCCCCGTCCGCGGGCGCGGCGAGCACCTCCGCCTCCTGCGGGCCGACCGCGAGACGTTCCCTGGCCAGCAGGGTCGCGCCCGCCACCGCGCCCGGCATCAGCAGCACCGCGCCCAGCGGAATGATGAAGGCCAGGAACGTCGCGGCGCCGAACCCGACGACCAGCGGGCGGTCCGCCTTCATCCGGGCGAACCGTTCGGTGCGCAGGATCCCGCGCCGCTCCAGCGCGATCGACGTCAGCTCTCCCGCCAGGAAGTAGCCCGACACCAGCGCCGCGACCACGGGCACGACCGTCTGTCCCAGCACGGGCAGGAAACCGCACAGGAAGAACACGACGGCGAGGCCCAGCGCGATCGCCCCGAGCAGCACCGTGTCCTTGATCGCCCGGCCGATCTGGACGAGCAGCGGAACGTCCGGCTCCGGCGGCGCCCCGCCCTGCGACTCCTCGACGCGGACGGCGATGGCCTCGTAGAAGGGGTCCCCGACCAGCAGCGTCACCGCCGTGAAGGTGAGCACGGCGACGAACAGCGACGCGCCGTAGATCGCGATCCCGGCGGTCACCCGCGCCGACTTTCGCGCCGTGTCCGACCAGTCGTCGGCGAACCAGGTGACCCACCCGGCCAGAGCGTCGATCTGGAACGCCAGGAAGACGAACGCCGCCGCGTACACGACGAGGACGATCAGCGCGGGGATCAGGCCGAACAGCCACTGCTCCGGACGGCGCGCCATCCACTGGACGCCGCGCAGCAGGTACCCGGCGCCGGTGAACAGATCCTTGAACCCTGACTGTCCGCGCGTCTGTGCCTGCGGAGGGACGTACGGTTGGCTCACGATCCCGACCTTATCGGGCGCACCGAAAAGTCAGGGGCCCTTAGCGACCGGGGGACGCGGCGATCATGAGGGCGGCGGCCCTTTCCCCGATCATGACCGCGGGCGCGTTGGTGTTGCCGGTCGGGACGGTCGGCATGATCGAGGCGTCCGCGACGCGGAGGCCCTCGACGCCGTGGACGCGCAGGTCAGGGTCGACGACCGCGTCGTCGTCCACGCCCATCTTGCAGGTCCCCACCTGGTGGTGGTAGGTGACGACGGACCTGCGGACGTAGGCGTGCAGGCCGTCGGTGTTCTCCGCCAGCGGGCCGGGGTACAGCTCCCGCGCGCCCCACGTGTCGCGGAGATCGGGGGCGGCGATGATCTCCTGGCACAGCCGGACGGCCGCGGCGAGCGCCTCCAGGTCGGCCTCGTGGGAGAGGACGCGCGGGTCGATCAGGGGCGCGTCCGCCGGGTCGGCGGCGAGGCGGATCTCGCCGTGGGACTCCGGTCGCACCAGCCCCGCCATGAGCGAGACGCCGTTCGGGGGGCCGTCCATCCACGACTCGTACAGCGGCACACCGAAGTGGAGCGGCTGGAGGTCGGGTACCGGCAGGTCAGGGCGGCTGCGCCAGAACAGGTGGCTCTGCGTGTGGGGCAGCCCCGGCGGCGTGGTGGACGGACGGTCGGTCGAGGCGATCACCGGCACCAGCCAGTGGTCCTGAAGGTTGCGGCCGACGCCGGGCAGGTGGACGACGACGTCGACGCCCGAGCCGCCGAGCGCGTCCGCGTCGCCGATCCCGGACCGCAGCAGCAGGACGGGCGACCCGATCGCGCCCGCGCACACGACCACCTCGTCGGCGTACCCGCGTTCCACCTCACCGTCGCGGTCCCATTCGACGCCCACGCACCGGCGTCCTTCGAGGATCAGCCGCCGGACGTTGGCGTCCGGGACGATCGTGGCGCCGCGCCGGAGCACCGGCTCCAGGTACGCGCGGGCGGTCGTGAGCCGCCGCTCGTCCCGGATCGTGAAGTGCATGAACGACACGCCGTCCTGGCGTTCGCCGTTGTAGTTCGGGTTGACCGGCAGCCCGGCCTGGCGCGCGGCCTCCACGATCGAACGCTGCACGGGGGCGGGCTCGTAGTCGGTGACGATGTCGAGGATGCCGTCCGGTTCGCCGTCGAACCCGTCGGGCCCGCCGAGCCCGTCGATCCGGGCGAAGATCGGGTGGACGTCCCGCCAGGACCAGCCCTTGTTGCCGAGGGACGCCCAGTGGTCGTAGTCGGCGGGATTGCCCCGCACCCAGATCATGGCGTTCAGCGCGTGCGACCCGCCGACGACCTTGCCGCGGGGAAGATGCAGCCGCCGCCCGTCCGCGTGCTCCTGGGGAACGGTGCGAAAGGCCCAGTCCAGGGGCGAGTTCCACAGTTCGTGCATGCGGGCCGGGTCGTCCACCGCGGGCTCGTCGCGGTGCGGTCCCGCCTCGATGACCAGCACTTTCCGTCCCGCGTCGGCCAGCCGCCGCGCGACGACCGAGCCGGCGGTACCCGCGCCGACTACGATCACGTCCGCCTGGTGACGACGCTCTTGGGACATGGAGGGCCTCCCGATCGGATTCCGTGGGCGATATCAACCACCGAAACGTGGAGGCAGCGTAAGGCGCAGGATCCATGGCAAAATGCGGGCTTCCGCTGGTCGTGCTGTCACAGACAAGGACTGTTCTGTCACAGCCAAGAGCAACGACCGGGAAGACGGTGAACTTTCGGCACCGTCCAACGGGGACGAAGAAGGGAGCCGCAAGTGACCGCCCAACGGCAGTCCGATACGGACAACAAGGTCGAACCGGCACGGGGCTGGGGACAGGCCGCTTCACTGACCCAGGCCAAGCTTCCGGTACTGGCCGTCCGGGCCGGGCGTGGGGAGGCCACGAGCGTCCTGATCGCGACCCTGGCGCTGGTCGCGTTCATCAGCATCCTCCACCCGGAGTTCTTCCGGGTCGGTCAGCTCCTGGACACCCTCCAGTCGGCGGTGTACGTGGGCCTTCTCGCCTGCGGCATGTCCTACCTGTTGTCGATGCGCGAGATCGACCTCTCGGTGGGATCGACGTTCGGACTGACGGTGATCGCGACCGGCGTGATGATGAACGAGGGACTGCCGGCCTGGCCGGCGGCGATCCTCGGCATCCTGCTCGGCGGCTTCCTCGGCCTCATCAACGCGCTGATCGTGCAGTTCGTGGGGATTCCGGCGATCGTCGCCACGCTGGCCACGCTGTCGGTCTTCCGCGGGTTGACGCTCGCGTTGAGCGACGGCAAGCAGGTCACGGGCCTGCCGCTGGAAAGCTCGTTCTTCACGATCCTGGGTGGCAAGACGCTCGGTGTCCCGACGAGCGTGTGGGTGCTGATCGCCGTCGCCGTGCTGCTCACCCTGGTCCTGAGGTTCACCCCGTTCGGCTACCGGGTGCGCTCGATCGGCTCCAACCCCGACGCCGCGACGTTCTCCGGCATCTCCATCCCCAAGGTGCGCATGCAGGCGCTGGTCCTGATCGGCCTGCTCGCGGGCCTGTCCGGTGTGCTGGGGCTGGCCTTCTTCACGTCCGGTGACCCCAACATCGGCACCGGCTTCGAACTTTCCGCGATCGCCGCCGCCATCATCGGCGGAACGCCGCTGCGCGGCGGTAGCGCGACCGTGATCGGCGCCTGCCTCGGCGCGGTGCTCCTGAGCGTCGTCACCAGTGGTCTGCAGTACTTCAACATCCCCGCCAACTGGAGCGCGTTCGCGACCGGCGGTGTCATTCTCGCCGCCGTCGCGCTTGACAGCCTGGTACGTCGCCGTCGGCGCCGTGAGAGCGACAGGCTCGGTCTCTGAACACCCCGCGAGGAGAGCAAACGTGAAGATCAGGTCATTCACCCTGGCCACAGTGCTGATAGGTACGGTCGCCCTGGCCGGTTGCGGTTCGAGCGACGAAGGCGGCTCGGGAGAGAAGAAGACGGGCACGCTGAAGCTCGGCTTCATGTACGCGACCACCACGCAGAACCCGTTCCAGGAAATGGCGTACGGCGCCAAGGCCGCCGCCGCCGCGGACGGCAAGGTCACGCTCAACGCGGCCGCGCCGACCGGCATCAACGGCCCGCAGCAGGTTCAGCTGTTCCGCTCCGCGCTGCGCAACTCGACGGACGGGATCGCCCTGCAGAGCCTCGCGCCCGACCTGTTCGTGCGTCCGCTGAACCAGGCCGCCGACAACGACGTCCCGACCGTCGCCGTGGACGCCGCCGCGCCTCCCGGAACCAAGACGAACCTGTTCGTCGGCAACAGCAACACCGAGGTCGGCATCGCGCTCGGCAAGGAGTTCATCAAGCACGTCCCGCCGGGCACCAAGGGCGAGGTCGTCATCGGGAACGACATTCCCGGTCTGCGCCTGCTCGAACAGCGCATCGAGGGCCTCACCTCCGTCATCAAGAAGGAGCGCCCCGAGCTGACGATCAAGGGTCCGTTCGACGCCAAGTCGGAGCCGACCGACAACTTCAACGCCTGGAACTCCATCGTCAAGGCCAACCCGAAGGCCATCGCGTTCCTCGGTGTCGGCGGCCAGGACGGCGTCTCCCTGCCCCTGATCCAGAAGCAGACCGGACGCAAGTTCCTCGCCGGTTCCTGCGACATCGACCCGGCCGCGCTGAAGGCCGTCAAGGACGGGTCCCTGTTCGCCCTGTCCTCGCCGGAGCACTGGCTGAAGGGCTATGTCGCGATCGAGCTGCTGGCCAAGAGCAAGCGCGAGGGGAAGAAGCTGCCCGAGGGCTGGTGGAACCCCGGCACCCTGATCATCAACTCGCAGAACATCGACGCGATCATGAAGCGGCAGACCAACGAGCAGACCCGGACCGAGTTCTTCAAGTCCATCGTCGCGGAGCAGATCGCCAACCCCAACAAGTACCTCAAGCCACTCGACCAGGCCAACTGATTTGACGGTGCTGACATGACCGTGCTGAGCGCACAGAACATCACCAAGACCTACGGCGGCGTCACCGCGCTCGCCGACGGCTCGCTCAATGTCGAGCCGGGGTCGGTGCATGCGCTCCTGGGCGAGAACGGGGCGGGGAAGTCGACCATGGTGAAGGTGCTCTCGGGCACCATCCGTCCCGACTCCGGGACGCTCACCCTGGACGGCTCCCCCGTCGCGTTCCACTCCACCGCCGACGCCGTCGGGCACGGCGTCGCGGTGGTGTCGCAGGAACTCAACCTCTTCCCCGACCTCGACATCATCGCCAACCTCTTCCCGTTGCGCGAGCCACGGCGCGGTCCGTTCCTGAACCGCGGCGCCATGGTCGAGGCGGCCCGGCCGATCCTGTCCGAGCTGGGGTTGAACGTGGACCTGCGCACCCTCGTCCGGGAGCTGTCCCTCGGACAGCGCCAGCTGGTCGAGATCTGCCGCGCGCTGCTCACCAAGCCGCGCGTGCTCATCCTGGACGAGCCGACCTCGGCTCTCGACCGGGACGGCTCGGACCGGCTGCTGGGCATCCTGCAGGTTCTCCGCGACCGCCAGGTCGGGGTCGTGTTCGTCTCGCACATCCTCGAAGAGGTCATGCAGCTCTGCGACACGATCACGGTGCTGCGGGACGGCCGGACGGTGCTGAGCGGCGCCGACCGGGCGAACCTGGAGATCGACGACATCGTCTCGGCGATGCTGGGTCCCCGGCCGGAGGCCGTGGCGGCGGCCGAGGCGGCGCCGCGGACCGTGCGCTCGGAGATCGAGCTGAACCTGCGGGACGTCTCGGTCGACGACGTCCTCACCGGCGTGAACCTCCAGGTCCACGCCGGGGAGATCGTCGGAGTCACCGGCCTGGCGGGCGCGGGTCATCTGGCGGTCCTGGAACTGGTCGCGGGGCTGCGGCGCCCGACCAGCGGGACCGTCCGGCTCCCCGGCGACCGTCCGGTCCCCCGGGGCCTGCGGCGGGCGATCGGCGCGGGCGTCGCCGTGGTCTCGGGCGACCGGCGCGGCCGCGGCCTGATGCTGGACCAGCCGATCTGGCAGAACATCGGCCAGGTCCGCTCGGTCGGGCTGAGCCGTGACGGCCTCGTCGTGCGCGGCGGGGCGCTGCGGAACCGGGCCCGCGGCCACGTCGACCGCCTCCGGATCCGGTGCCGGGACGTGGAGCAGCGGGTCGGCCTCCTGTCCGGCGGCAACCAGCAGAAGGTCGTCCTCGCCAAGTGGCTGGACGCCTCCCCCACGGTCCTCCTGCTGGACGACCCGACCCGGGGGGTGGACGTCGGCGCCAAGGCCGAGATCCACGACCTCATCCGGACCGCCGCCGACGACGGGGCCGTGGTCCTGCTCGCCTCCACCGACCTGGAGGAGCTGACCACCGCCTGCGACCGCGTCCTGGTCTTCCACCGCGGCCGGGTCGTCGCCCACCTGTCGGGCTCGGACCTGGACCAGCACACCATCGTCCGGATCTCCAACACGGGCAACGGGAACTGACCCCGCCCGCACCGGACCACGGCAGTCCCTGAGGCGTGCCGGATCGGAGCTCGTCCGACCCGGCACGCCTCACGGCCGCCCGCTTCGGGCCGCTCGCCTCATGGCGGCGCGAACGGCCCGCGACAAACCGTTCTTTCGCTCGAAAGTCCGAAGATGAATGGACGCGCATTCCGCGATCCGGCACTCGCGCTGAGTGACCATCGGCCGTCAAGCTGCGGTTCCGTTGAGCGTCGCCGGCAACGGTCTGCAATACTTCAACCTCCCGGCCAACTGGAGCGTGTGCGGCACCGGCGATGTCCTTCTCGCCACCGCCGCACGCGACGGCCTGCTGCGCCGCGGTCGGCGGCGTGGGAGCGACAGGCCCGGTCTCTGCACACCCCGCGAGGAGAGCGAACGTGAAGATCAGATCTTTTGCCCTGGCCACAATGCTGATGGGAACCGTCGCGTTGGCGGGATGCGGTTCCGGATCGGGCGGGTCGGGGGAGAAGAAGTCGGGCCGGCTGAAACTAGGCTTCATTTACGCGACCACGACGCAGAACCCGTTCCAGGAAATGGCGTACGGCGCCAAGGCCGCCGCCGCGGCCGACGGCAACGTCACGCTCAACGCGTCCGCGCCGACCGGCGTGAATGGACCGGTCCAGGTTCAGTTGTTCCGCTCCGCGATCCGTAGCTCCCCCGACGGCATCGCCCTGCAGAGCCTCGCGCCCGACCTGTTCGTGCGTCCGCTGAACCAGGGGGCCGACAACGACATCCCGACCGTCGCCGTGGACGCCGCCGCGCCTCCCGGGACGAAGACGAAACTGTTCGTCGGCAACAGCAACACCGAAGTCGGACGCGCGCTCGGCGAGGAATTCATCAAGAACGTGCCCGCGGGCACCAAGGGCGAGGTCGTCATCGGCAACGACATCCCCGGCCTGCACCTGCTCGAACAGCGCATCGAAGGGCTCATCGCCGTCATCAAGAAGGAACGTCCCACCCTGACGATCAAGGGCCCGTTCGACGCCAAGTCGGAGCCGACCGACAACTTCAACGCCTGGAACGCGATCGTCAGAAACCACCCGAAGGCCATCGCCTTCCTCGGCGTCGGCGCCCAGGACGGCGTCTCCCTGCCCCTGATCAAAAAGCAGACCGGACGCAAGTTCCTCGCCGGTTCCTGCGACCTCGACCCGGCGGCGCTGAAGGCGGTCAAGGACGGGTCCCTGTTCGCCCTTTCCTCACCCGAGCACTGGCTCAAGGGCTACATCGCGATCCAAATGCTGATCCAGAGCAAGCGCGACGGGAAGAAGCTGCCCGAGGGCTGGTGGAACCCCGGCACCCTGGTCGTCAACGGCGGCAACGTGGAAGAGGTCATGAAGCGGCAGGCCAACGAGCAGAGCCGTAACGCCTACTTCAAGGCCCTCGCCGATAAGCAGCTCGACGACCCCGACAAGTACCTGAAGCCACTCGACCAGGCCAACTGATTTGTCGGCGCCGAGCGTACGGAAGGACACCGGGACTTTCGGCGTCGCCGCGACCGGCGGCACCGCGTTCGCCGGCTACTGGGGCGCCGTCTGAGCCGTACCAGCGCCCGGGACCGTGTCCCGGCCCTTCACCGCAGCCCATGAGGCGTGCCGGGTGAGCGTCAGCCGCTCCGGCACGCCTCATGGCGGTTCGGGCGGCAAGCCGCCGACCGCTCTTTCGCTTCTATATTCGGAGACCGAAAAACGACTGTCGGCTTTCCGCAATCCAACGCTCGCCCTGCGTGACCGCCTGCCGGTTTTCTGCCGTTCTGCTGAGCGTCGTCATCACCTGTCTGCAATACTTCAACTTCCCGGTCAGCCGGCCCGCGGACGGCATCGGCGGTGTTTATCGCGACCGTCATCGCCATCGTCGTACGCGGTCGTCGGCTGCGCCGTGGTTCGGCGGCGTGAGAGCCACAGGCACGGTCTCTGAACACCCCCGCGAGGAGAGCGAACGTGAAGTTTAGACCCTTAACTCTTGCCACAGTGCTGATTGGAACCGTCGCGTTGGCGGGATGCGGTTCCGGTTCGAGCGGCTTGGAGGCGAAGAAGTCCGGCAAGCTGAAGATCGGATTCATTTACGCGACCACCACGCAGAACCCGTTCCAGGAAATGGCGTACGGCGCCAAGGCCGCCGCCGCGGCCGACGGCGACGTCACGCTCAACGCGTCCGCGCCGACCGGCGTCAACGGCCCCGTCCAGGTCGAGTTGTTCCGTTCGGCGATCCGTAGCTCCACCGACGGCATCGCCTTGCAGGCCCTGGCGCCCGAACTCTTCACGCGCCCCCTCGTCCAGGCGACGGAGAACGAGATCCCGACCGTCGCGGTGGACGCCGCCGCGCCCCCCGGGACGAAGACGACACTGTTCGTCGGCAACAGCAACACCGAGGTCGGACGCAGGCTCGGCGAGGAGTTCGTCAAGCACGTCCCGGCGGGGAGCAAGGGCGACGTCATCATCGGCAACCCCGTGCCCGGCCTGCCCCTGCTCGAACAGCGGGTCAAGGGCATCATCGAGGTCGTCAAGAAAGAACGTCCCACCCTGACCATCAAGGGGCCGTTCGACACCAAGTCGGAGCCGACGGCCAACTACAACGCCTGGAACGCGCTCGTCAAGAACAACCCGAGGGCCGTCGGCTTCCTCGGGGTCGGCGCCCAGGCCGGTGTTTCCCTCCCCCTGATCCAGAAGCAGACCGGACGCAAGTTCCTCGCCGGTTCCTGCGACCTGGAGCCCGCCGCGCTGAAGGCGGTCAAGGACGGGTCCCTGTTCGCCCTCGCCTCCCCCGAGCACTGGCTCAAGGGCTACATCGCGATCGAGATGATGGTCCAGAGCAGGCGTGACGGGAAGAAACTGCCCGAGGGCTGGTGGAACCCCGGCACCCTGATCGTCAACTCCGGCAACGTCGACGACGTCATGAAGCGGCAGGTCAACGAGCAGAGCCGGATCGCCTTCTTCAAGACCATCGCCGAGAAGCAGCTCGCCGAACCCAACAAATACCTGAAGCCGCTCAAGCAGGCCAACTGACCCGGTCGGTTTCGCGGCACACGTGACCGGCACAACGCGAGGGTGCTTTTCGGGACGAGCCGTCCCGAAAAGCACCCTCTCCCGTGACCGCCTCGGCGCGTCCGCAAGCGCCGAGAGGCGACGGGGCCATCACGACCCGAGCATGGCCTCGAACTTTCGCCGCAGCCACACCCAGCCCGCCAGCGCCAACCGCTGCCACGTGGGGTGAAGGAGCCGGACAAGGACGTCGTCCCGCACGTCCCGGCAGGACCGGCGCGTGCCTGCCCAGCCGCGGACGAAGCCCACCACGAACGCGCACCGCACCGGGTCACCGCCGGCCGCCGCCTCGAACGTCGACACGATCCATGGCCGCAGGTCCGGACGTGCCACCGCGGTGTCCAGCCAGAGACCCAGCGCCGCGGCGAAGCCCTCGTATCCGGCCGCCGGCCCGGTCTCGGCGGCCATCGCGGCGGTCCACGCGGGCGTGCACGCCATCGGCGCCACCGCGTCCGGGCCGGTCAGCGTCACGGCGAGCCCGGCGGCGTCCCGCTCGGCGGCCAGGCGCAGGAACAGCGTCGTCCCCCACTCCTTCCGGGAGGCCGCCTCCTCGTACGGACGCTCGTCCGCGTTGACCACCCACGCCATCACCGCGCCGAACACCGCGCCCCGATGCCGCGCCGCCAGCTCCAGCGCGGCGTCCGACGCGACCCGCCGCATCCGCTCGCCGCGATGGCACGCGAGATGCCCGATGACCTTCAGTACGGCGTCCGTCCACCCCGCCGGCGCCAGGTCGAGCAACAGCCGCAACCCCGCGTACGCCCGGCGCGCACCGTCCTGGTTCGACGCCAGGTCGACCGACGTCCGGCACCACTCCATGGCCGCGTAGACGACCGCACGCGGATGCGCCGCCGCCAGTGTTCTCGCCACGTCGAGGACCTCGTCGAGCAGTTGCTCGTTGCCGTGGGTCGCGAGGTGTTTCAGACGGGTCAACGCGATCGTCACATGGGTCTCCCCCAGCACCTGGCAGACCCGCGCCACGGTCAGCTTCAACGTCTGCGGAGCCTGCCGCCACCTGGACCAGTCGTACAGCCGCTTCCGCACCCGTCCACCGATCAGCGGGTGCAGGCAGGTCCGGGCCAGCGCCACATACGCCAGGTCCGCCGACCGGTGCCGGTCCCCCGCCCACGCCTCCGCCATCTGGACGATCTTCTCCGCGGCCCCGTGCTCGGCGGCGAGATCGGCGAACACCTCCACGAGCTTCTGCCGGAGGCCGGGACCGAGCGCCACCACCTCGTCGGTGGGCAACGCCGACAACCAGGACAGCAAATCCATCCGCGCCAGCGGATAGTCGTCCCACACGTACCGGAGGACCGACTCGGCGTAGCCGTGCCGGCGGAACACGATCCCCTCGTCCGCCCGGTCCGCGCCGAGCAGCTCGCTCAGCCCGGTGGACGGGCACCACGCCAGCCCGCCGCCCTCCACATTGATCTTGAGCTGGCGGGCGAGGGACAGCGCGGCCCCGTACACGCTCGTCTCGTCCGCCGGGGCGATCGTCGCCGCGGCGACCAGCAGCGTCTGGTCCCGCAGCCCCGGATGGTCGGCGAACCAGCCGCTCACCTGGTCCTTCCAGCCGAGATAGGCCCGCTCGACCTCGATCTCGTCACCGGCCGCCGCGACCAGGTCGGCGAGGCGGCGGGCCTCCCCCGGCAGCGCCCCCTTCAGCAGTTCCCCGGCCCGGGGCCAGCCCGGCCACCCCGTCCGGCCGAACCCCCGACGCTCCAGGCGCCGCCGGTAGACGGCCTCCGCCGGCGGCGGCTCCACCGCGACCACCGGGAGGAACCCGGCGAACGGCTCCTGCTCCCCCTCGGTGCCCACGACCAACAGGAATCCACCGGACGCGCGGACCGCCTCCAGACAGGCCCGGAGCCGCGTCTCGTCCTCGTCGCCCGCACGGACGAGGTAGCCGCGCTCCGCGCCCGGGATCCCCTCCACATCGTCCTCCCCGGTGGAGAACAGGCGGATCGGCATGCCGGAGCGCAACTCCCGCAGCGCCGCGATCGCCGTCGTCGCCACCCCGGCGCCCGGCGGCCCGACGAGCGCGATCGCGTGGTGCCGCGCGAGAACGTCCACGATCACGGCGTGGTTGCGGGCCCGCACGTACTCCGCGACGCGGTCGTCGATCTCCCCCTCCGACAGGACCATCGAAGGACGCCCGCGCACGAAACTGAGCTGGTTGACGATCAGGTCGCGGGAGACGGTGTTGCCGAACGTGTTCTGGGTCCCGTCGCCGACGACGTTGACCTCGTCGATCGTCGTCATCGGCGGTCCTGGCGCAGGTCGCCGCCGACCGTGTTGCCGAAGGCGTTCTGCGTCCCGTCGCCGCTGATCGTGATGCCGCTGATGGACGTCCCCGACGGCGGCGGGGGCGGGGGCGCGGCGCGCTCCTCGGCGGGCGGTTCGTCATCGTCCGGCCGCTCCGTCCTGGACGGCACGGGCACGTAGAGGTAGGCGGACCTGTCGTACTGCTTCACCTGGACCTGGACCTCTTCGAACTGGCTCTCGCGCAAGCTGCTCCGTCCGCCCCGCACGTACGCGGTGAACAGGTCCGCGGAGATCAGCAGAGCGGCGAACGTGACCTCAGGGTCGCTGCGGTCGAGGGCACGTCTCAACGGCGCGGAGTCGAGCAGGCGGCAGGCGTCGATGACGGCGGTGGAGATGCCGGGCGCGTCGACGCGTTCGTCGTCCACGAGCCCGACGTGCAGGGCGACGCGAAGCCGGAGCCGCAGCCCACGCGCCCGTAACCGGGGGGCGCTCTCGGCCAGCGCGTCCTGGAGGCGCCGCGGGAACGGGTCGATGAGCGCGGGCACCGCCTCGTGCGGGAGGACGGCGAGGATGCCGTCGCCCGTGCTCTCCATGAACCTCACGTCGTCCCACACGCCGCGCAGCCCGCTGTCCGCGCAGGCGGCGGCCAGAACCCGCCGGATCTCCAGATGGACGTCCGGCAGATCGGCGTCGCGATGAGCGCTGAACCTCTCGGCGTCGACGACGAGAACGGCGCGGAAGTCATCCATGGGCACTCCTGGTGGGGAACAGATGCCCCCACCTTGCACACCGTTCGGGGAACGCAGTGTCAGAATTCAGACACTTCCGCGTCCCGATGCGGCCAGGGCCCGAAGCCGCGGAAGATCGACGATGACGGTCCGGCCACGTTCGGTCGCGACGACGCCCTGCTCCCGGAGCCGCGCCAGTTCGGCCGCGACGACGCCACGGGACAGCCCGACCGCCTGGCCGATCTCCGACTGGCCGAGCCCCACCCCCGGCGGCCCGTCCCCACCGGGCACGGCGAGCCGCAGCAGCGCCCGCACCACCCGGGGCCCGGCGGGCAGCGCCGCCGTCTCGGCCCGCCACTCCTCCCCTTCACGCAGCCGCCGCATCGCCCTGCGCAGCAACTCCTGCTCCACACCCGACGACCGCACCAGCGAACGGAACCGGTCCGCGGACAGGACGCGCGTGACACACGGGTCGACCGCGATGACCGTCGCCGAACGGTCGTCATGGTCCAGGACCGCCATCTCTCCGAGCAGCTCACCCGGCCCGCGAACCGCGAGAAGCAGCACCTGCCCGTCCGGAAGGGTCAGCAGCGCCTTCACCCGGCCCGCCAGCAAAAGAAGAACATGCGACGGCCGACCACCCTGGTGAAGCAGGGTGTCGCCCGGCTGGAACCGTTGCTCCACGCCCGCCGCGACGAGCGTCGCCCAGGCCCGCTCCCACACGGATTCCCGCATCGCCGGATCAGGATCCGTCGCGCGGCGGACGGAGCATCCGCGCGATCGACTGTTCCAGACGGCGCACCGCCAACGACTCCCCCACGAACCCCTGGACCGCCTGGAGAAGTTGCTGCAACCCGCCGGGGTAGTCCAGACAGGTCTGGAGTATGGCGAACAGGTCGGCCCGCGCCTCCCCCGACCGGGGAACGGCACCCGCGATGTCCGCCGACAACGCGCCGACGAGCTGGTCACGGCCGCGTTCGGTGCGGAGGCGGGGAATCTCCAGCAGGTCCTCGACCGTCTGGAACTTCTGGGCCATGGACGGCTCCGGCGGCGGCACCGTCGCGTTGCCGGGCCGTTCCCCGTCCCGCTCCTGCACCGCCGGACTGCGAGGCGCCGGAACGACCGGCCGCACGCCCGGCACCATGACCCACGCCTCGTCGACGGTCTCCTTGACCTCGACCCGCACCTGGTAATAGTCACCCGGATCGACCTGACCGCGGCCGTGCCGGACCACGTCGTCGTAGACCCGCCGCGACACGATCACCGCGATACCGGTGGCGGCGTCGCGCACCGCGTCCTTCAGCGGGGCCGCGTCCAGCAACCGGAACGTGTGCGTCAGGGCGGTGCCGACGATCCCGCGCCCGTCCGACTCGGCCTCCCCGACGTTGACCGCGACCCGCAGCCGCATCTGCGCGGCCTCGCTCGACGCCTCGTTGTGATGCCGCACCTCCGCCCGCAACCGATCGATCACCACCGTCAGCAGCCACTCG
Organism: Actinomadura spongiicola; assembly: GCF_003432485.1. GTDB lineage: Bacteria > Actinomycetota > Actinomycetes > Streptosporangiales > Streptosporangiaceae > Spirillospora > Spirillospora spongiicola. Next base: position 738,235 of record NZ_QVNQ01000002.1, on the reverse strand, counting down.
ACCTTGATATCGGGTGGCAGGATGATCATCACGCCGTCCCCGCGGTCCTCGTGGTAGCACTCGTCCAGCCGCACCCCGGCGACCACCAGGCTCCGATCGAGCCCCTCGTACATCGCCTTCCGCACCCGCACCCGCACCGGATCAGCCCGGGCGTCATCAGAGAACCCCGCGACATCACACAAGAGGAACGAACACGCCCCTTGCGGGCGCCATTTGGCAACACGCTCGGTCTCTGTCACTGGCACCTCGCCGATGGGACGCCGCTTGCCTTATGCAGCGTCTGCCGGGCTCCGCGCACGCAGGACGGGCGACTGTGACCGACGCGACCTACGACACGCCGACCGGCCTGATGCGCGAGAGCATTGGACTGTCTAAGATCGGGGCCCGGCGTCCGGGTGCCGCGGATATATCGACGTCCGCGGCTTGCCCGGGACACCACGCCGACCGATTTTCGATCTTGGTAGAGGGGAGTCCGTCTGTGTCGGACACGCGCGACGAGCTCGCGACGACGGCGCCTGGCCCCAGCGTTGGCTCGCGCACGTCCATCCGGTTGAGCGCGGTAACGGTCCCCCCGGGCGAAGAGAAGACGCCGTTCGCCGGTGTGATACGTCGCCGCCAAAGCGAGATGCTGAATCCGGTCCCGGGTACACGGGGTTTCGACAATGCGCTGAGCGACCCGACGGTCTCGAACGGCTCGAACGACTCGTAGACATTGGCCGCGGAAGGGCCGCGCGAATGGCCCATGGACACGTTGGACGTCGAACGGCTCCGGGCCGGAGATTGGCATCCGAGTCCGCTTTCGGAGTTCGTTCTCAAGGTCCACAGTCGATGCAATCTCGCCTGTGACTACTGTTATGTCTACGAGTCCGCGGACCAGAGTTGGACTGCGCAGCCGATGCGAATGTCGTCCCGAGTCATCCGGTCCACCGCGTCCAGAATCGCGGAGCACGCGGAACGACACGCCTTGCGCAGGGTGGACGTGATCCTCCACGGCGGCGAACCGCTGCTGGCCGGTGCCACGCTGATCGAGGAGGTCATTCGCGAGGTACGCGGCGCGGTACCAGAGTTCTGCCGCGCCGAATTCGGCATGCAGACCAACGGCGTACTGCTCGACGAGAAGACGCTGGACATGCTGGCCGCCCACGAGGTGGGGGTCTCCGTCAGCCTGGACGGCGATCAGGCGGCGCACGATCGCCGACGTCGCCACGGCAACGGACGAGGCAGCCATGCCGAGGTCATGCGCGGGCTGGAATTGCTGGCGGGCCATTATCGAGCCTTGTATCGAGGGCTGCTCTGCACGGTCGATCTGCGGAACGATCCGGTGCGGACCTACGAAGCGCTTCTGGAGACGTCCCCGCCTCGCGTGGACTTCCTTCTGCCGCACGGGAACTGGACGACGCCGCCCCCGGGTCGGCCCGTGGTGGACGACGGCAGCACTCCCTACGCGGACTGGCTGATCAAGGCTTTCGAGCGCTGGTACCACGTCAAGGAACGCGAGACGGGCGTCCGTTACTTCGAGGAGATCATCAACCTGCTGTTGGGAGGGGAGAGCCGAAGCGAGAGCATAGGGCTCGCGCCCGTCACGATGCTCGTCATCGACACCGACGGCGCGCTCCAGCAGGTCGACTCGCTGAAGACGTCCTATGCGGGCGCGCCCGAGACGGGGCTCACCGTCCATGACCACGCGTTCGACGACGTCCTGTGGCATCCCGGGGTGGTCGCGAGGCAGATCGGGGTCGCCGCCCTGTCGGAGCCCTGTATGCGGTGCCGGGCACGGGACCTCTGTGGCGGTGGCGCCTATCCACATCGCTACCGGGAAGGCGACGGATACCGGAACCCGTCCGTCTACTGCCCGGACCTGTTCAAGCTCATCGGTCATATCGACCGAACCCTGCGCAGAGATCTCGCCGCTCTCAACGCCTACGCGGACGCCCGCCCAGCCGACTAGGCCCATCCGTCCGGGTGGGCGGGACCGCGTATCCGGCGCGGTCAAAGCGCCGTAGGATCGATTTCGCATTCGAGCAACTCACCGCGTGCGGCTGCCTGGACATCGGGATGATGGCGGTCGAGCACCCGCTCCAGCGCCATCAGTGTCGCACCGGTGTTTCGCGCCGACTCTCCCATGGCGACCCGTGTGCGTTCGAAGTTGTGGGCGGCGACGAGCGAGTAAGGATGCTCAGCGCCAAGAGACTCCCCCAGTCTTTCCAGCGTCTCGGACAGCAGCCGTGCCGCTGCCTCCAGTTCACCGAGCAGGTGGTAGTCATTGGCCAGTCCCACCGACGCGCACAGTGCGTAGTAGTGGTTCACGCCGAAGGTCCCGGTTCTGAGGCTCGCCAGTGCGTCGCGGTCGGCCTCCTGTGCCGCGTACACCTCCGCGAGCCGTCGCAGGACTATCGCCCGGTTGACGGCACAGACATGGACGAAGGGATGTTCGTCCCCCATCACACGGCGGTAGCCGTCCAGCGCCTCGTCAAGGAGCCGCAACGCGTCGCCGGGTCGCCCCATGGCGCTGATGGTGAGCGCCAGGCACACCTTGCTGGCCAAGGTGTTCGGATGCTCCTCACCGAAGCGACGGACGTGCGCGGCGAACGTCTCGGTGGCCAGATCACGCGCGTCCTCGAACCGTCCGAGTTTCCGAAGTGTGCCCGCGTGGCTCATCTTCGCCTGCAGGACCATCGCATGGCCTGGAGCGAGAACCGGTTTCAGACTCGCGAGGCTCCGCGCCTGCATCTCGCACGCCTGGTCGTACCGTCCCAGGGCGTGCAGGGCTCGTGCGAGATGGTGGGTCGCGCGGAAGAGCCGTCGATACGACCGTCCGTGTTCGGCCTGCCGGCGCCAGACGTCCCGGCTGATGTCGTACGCCCGTTGGAACTCCCCCAGGATCCGCAGGTCGAGGGCAAGGTTGCCCGCGGCGAGCTGGGTGTGGGAGGCGTCGTCCCCGTAGAGCTGACGTAGGCGACGCCAAGCGTCGAGGTCGACGTCGTGAGCCCGACGGAACTCGCCCCGGAAACGCAGGTCCGCACCGAATCCCGTGGCGGCCAACAGGGTCTGCACGTGGTCCGTGCCGAGATTCCTCCGGGTCCGTGCCAGGTTGTCCTCGCTGAGATCGGCAGCCGCCCTACTGTCGCCCAATCCCCGCAGGTCGTTCGCCAGGACGCGGGAGATGTCCAGGACCAGGTCGTCGTCTGGGCCGTACCGCTCCAGCCACCGGTCCAGGGCGATCTCCGCCAGCCGTCGGCTGCCCTCGAACTCTCCCGCATGGTAGAGGTACTTCGCCTGGTCGATGCCCACGCGCCTGACCTTCGATCCGTCGGCCTCGAACACCCCGGCCGGGACGACATGCGGCGTGATCTGGGACCGTCGCTCCCAGGTGGACTCCACATCCGGTTCCTCGCTCGGCGTCGCCGCGACCAGAATCGCGTGGACATGGGACGTGACGCGGCGCCGACCGTCCTCGCCAAGCCGGTCGTTGAGGGTCGCCCGGACGAGCCGGTGGACCTGGAGGCTGCACGTCTCCTCCTCGAAGCGGGCGAGGGCGGACCGGGAGATCTCCCGCATCGCGTCGCAGAGCCGCGCCTCGTCGGTCAGCAGGTCCGCCAAGTCGGCGGGAAGCGTGGTCGTCCGGCCCGCGGTCAGCAGCGCGCTCGACACCGGTTCGGGGTCGAAGACCGCCCACAGCTCCAGCAACTGCCCGCCGACAGGATGCTCTTCCCGGAGCAGATCAAGGTTCAGGCTCACGCCGACCGCCAACGGTTCCGACGCGTCGGCGGAGCCATCCGCAAGAGCGACCTCGGCAAGGCGCCGATCGAACAGATGGAGGTACTCCTCGGCGGTGCCGCCCGTGACCACATGCCAGGCGGCCGCCAGTTCGATCGCCAAGGGCAGGTCTCCCACGCGTTCGGCGAGCATGTCGGCCTCCGCCTCCGCCAGGTGCGGCACCAGGCGACGAAGCACGGCGATGCTCTCCGACCGCTCGAAGACGCCGACGTCCACCACCGTCGCGTGGCGTTCCCAGCCTCGGTCGCGGGAGGTCACGAGAACGTGGTGTCCGAGCCACGGGTTCTCGTCGCCGCCGACGGACGGCGGGGTCAGAGGAAACACCTGGTCGGGGTCTTGGGCGTTGTCGTAGATGAGCAACCAGCGGCGGTACGGACGCCCGTCGCGCAACGCCCTCAGCACGCTGTCCACGGTGTCCTTGATGTCATCGCTCATCGGCATGCCGAGCTGACGGGCCAGCAGCGCCAGCGAGGCTCGGGCCGAGGTCGTCTGCTCGGCGGGGACCCACCAGATCAAGTCGTAGTCGTCGGCATGGCGGTACGCGTACTCCGCCGCGAGGTTGGACTTGCCCGCGCCTCCCATGGCGAACTCGGAAGGCGGGAGCAACGCCACCATGCCATCGGCGAGGGCCGTCCGAGTCTCCGCGAGGAGATGGTCGCGGCCGGTGAAGTGGGGAATGCGGGCCGGCAGGCGGCTACGCAGCGGGGGCACGTGGTCCGGATTCCGTTCGTCGGCCCCGCGCCCGGCCGGCACCGGCGCGGCGTTCGGAGACCCCTCGTCCGGCGTCTCCGAGCCCCGAGTCGGTGACAGGACGGATGTCGTGTCACCCGCCGTCAGCCGACGCGCCACCTCCCGGTACGGCCCGCCGAGGCCCATCAGCGCCTGCGCCGCCACCCGCGCGAACGGCAGATCGGGTGGAAGCCGGGTCTCGCCTCGACCGACCGCCGCGAGCAGCGCCGGAAAGTCCATGGACGAGCCGATGCGCTCGCGGACGACGTCCCATACCGCGCGGAGCACCTGGTAGACCTCGCGCCTGCGCAGCCCTTGCAGCAGGATCTCCCGGACACCGTCGTGGAACTCGTACGCGATCTCCTCCTCGCCGCCGCCGGCCGGACGACCGGCCATCCGCAGCAGGCCGCTGAGGAAGACCTCGGCGAGGTCGGTGGAGGTGGACGTGGGCAGCATCGCCCGCTGGACGAGCCGCATGACGGGCAGCCGCAGCGGAGCCGCCGCCAGGTAGGTGGCGAGCTTGAACGCGGTCGGCGAGGACGAGGCCCGGAACCGCTTGACCCGCATCTCCGGCGACAGCGCCTCGGGGAGGGCGTCGGCGACCGCCGCGACCGCCACCGGCCGTCCGGTGAACAGTGCCGCGCCGGGAACGTCCCTGCCGCCGTGGGCGACCATGTCCGCCCATGGCCGCAGCCAACGCTCGCTCAACTCGACCACGGGGATCGCGATGCCCGCCGGGCGGTCGTCCGGCGGCTGGAACGGGGCCCGCGCGACGACGAGCCGCTCGTTGGCGACCGCGGGCCCCGACGCGCCGAAACGCACCTGCTCGACCGCGGCCCTGGTCCGCCGCCACAGGCGCTGCGGCAACGGCTGGGCGATCGCGACGGTCCCCGCCCTGCCCCACCGGTCGAGCAGCGCGGCGGCGCGGCCGTCCCGCCAGGCGGCGCCGATGCAGTCGCTGACGACGAGGGTGACGCGCCGTCCCGTGGGGTCGACCAGTTCGGCCGGGTCGCGGTCGGCGCCGACGCCGAAGGCGGAGCCGGTGCGCAGCGACAGTCGCGGGCCGTCGGTGTCCAGGTACCACGTGCGCAGGTCGCGGAACGCGCCGAGTTGGTGCAGCAGGGCCTGTAACTCTTCGACCGTCCGCCGCCACACGACCATCGACGCGCCGACGTCCGCGACGAGCGCCAGGTCGTACCGGCGTTCCCGCGCGGGGACCAGCACGGGTTCGCACACCCCGGTCTCGGCGATGCGCTGCGCGGTCTGCTCCTCGTCGAGGTGCCGGCGGGTCAGGGACGGGACGGTCGCGCGCAGCGGCCGCAGAGCGCGCGACAGTCGCAGCGTCCGGGAGATCGCGGGCATCGCGGGCATGCGGACGGGGAACGCGGCGGCCGGCACCTCCTGCCCGGTCAGGTAGAGGCCCGCCTCCACAGGGTGCGGCGGCGACGGCTCGCGTTCCGGCGCCCCCGGCGGCTCGGCCGGACGGGCGGTCGGCGGTGAGCGCGGCGGCTCACTCTCGGACGCCTCGCCGGAGCGTTCGGAGGCCAGGTGCGCCGGGCCCTCATGCGTCCGGAACCACTCGGCGAGCCAGAGGGCGTCGGCCGTCTCCTCCGCCGTCGGCTGTGGGTGGAGGGCCCGCAGGACCTCGACGAGCCGCTCGATCATCCCGCGCCCGGCGACTCGATCTGGCGGAGCACGGTGTCGAGGATGTCGGCCAGCGAACTGTCCGGCGGCCGGCTCCCCGAGGTCGCGAGATAGACGGCGTTGAGGAGCTGGTCGGTGGCGAGCGCGCCCTCGGCACGACGGGCGAGGAAGTCCTCGATGAGCTGGTCGCTCGCCGCCCTGGCGTCCGCGCCGAGATGCGCCTCGACGATCGCCGCGAGCCGTTCCCGGGTGGGCTCCTCGATCACCAGCCGGACACAGCGGCGCAGGAACGCCGGGGGGAACTCGCGCTCCCCGTTGCTGGTGATGAGGACGATCGGGAAGTTGGCGCACCGGATCTCGCCGTGGTCGACGGGCACCCGCGGACCGCCGTCCGCCGTCATCACGTGGATGCGGGACTGCTCCTCGGGCAGGCGTTGCAACTCCTTGATCGTGAACCGGCCTTCCTCGAACACGTTGAGCAGGTCGTTCGGCAGGTCGATGTTGCTCTTGTCCAGCTCGTCGATGAGCAGGACGCGGGGCAGGTCTCCGGGAAGCAGCGCGGTACCGAGCGGGCCGAGTCGGATATAGCGGCCGATGTCGGGTGGCTCAGCGGTGTCCGCCCTACCGCCCGCGCCCCGCAGACTCGTCTCGTGGAGCCGACCGATCGCGTCGTAGTCGTACAGCCCGGACTCCAACGTCGTGTTGCTGGTGATCGACCAGTACAGGACGGAGCCCAGCCCCAGCTCGTAGGCGACGTTGTAGGCGAGGGTGGACTTGCCCGATCCCGGCTTGCCCGTCACCAGCAGCGGGCGCCGCAGCAGGATCGCCGCGTTGACCTTGTCGATCAAGCTCTCGTCCGGGCGGTAGGAGGTCGCCCGTTGCAGGTCTCCGAGGCGGCGCCCGCCGGACGAGTCCTCCGCGGCGAAACGGCGCCACGGCGGGGGCGGCGGCAACCGCCGCACCCGTTCGTGCGGCCGGCTGTCGCCCCGGTAGATGCGCCAATCACCTGCCGTCGTCTGTTCTTTCTCCGTGGTCATGGGCGGTCTCCAAGGGCGCGCTACGCGGGGGGACGGAGCCGCACGTACGGCTCGGGGATGCGGTCGGCGTCGTCGAACACCAGCGTCAGATGCAGGCCGAGATGGCCCGGCCCCTCCCGACCGTCGGACAGCGCCTGCCGGCGCAACTCCATCGTCCGCCGGGGCAGCTTCATCAGATCCGCGGCCAGCAGGTCCTTGACCTCCCGGGCGAACTGGCCCGGGTCGCGCCCGTCCCGGCACCACGCGATCACGGGGGTACCGGCGAGCAGGCCGACCCAGTGCTCGTCCGGTTCCTCGTTCTCACCGCCCCACGGCGGGTAGGCCAGCGCCAGGACGGCCGGGGAGGCCTCCGAGAGCTTGGAGTACAGGTCCTCCTGGTCGTACTCGCCGCGCCGCGTCACCAGGCAGACCGGCGTGTCGACCGCGTTGCCGCGCAGCCAGGCCCACTTGTGCCGCCAGCCGTGGTGGGTCTCGGCCAGCCGCATCCGGTCGAGGCTGCGCACGACCACCGGGTACTTGATGCCGATGCGATGCTCGAACCCGGCGATCTTGATCTTGGACTGCTCGAAGGGATGGTCGAGCAGTGGCCGGGGCAGCACGAACTCGATCGTGAGGTCACGACCGCGCCGTCCGACCACCGAACTCTCCAGGGTGAGCAGCCGTTCCAGCAGCTCGGGAATGCGGCTGAGCGGCAGTGCCTCGTCCTCGCACCGCAGCGTGCTACCGGGTTCGTGACCGACCTGGAGCCACGCGGTGACCAGGTAGTGGTCCGGCTCCAGCGCGTCGGGAGCACATTCGATGATCAGATACGTCTCGGACGATTCCGGCTCGGATCGGGTCTCCACCGACGTCCGCCGGTTCTGGAGGAAGGGGCCGTCCAGTCCCTGGCTCTCCACCTGGCGGCGCACCCAGGCGCGGAAATGTGGCCCCGTCCGGGGGCCCGCGTATTCGGCCAGGTCATCGACGAAGACCAGCAGTGGCGGCACACCGTCACCCCCCTCGGGGATCTCCTCCAGGAGCGCGACGACGTCGTGCAGACTGTGGATCTCCCGGTCCAGAAGTGGCCAGGCGGGTCCCACCGCTCGCCGATACAGCAGGGGGAACCGGCTCAAGAGCGAGAAGCCCAACTCGCCCCGCTCCAGCAAGGTGATCAGTTGGTGCAGAACCCGGCGCTCGACCCGGTCGAGCCAGGGCTCCGGAAGCAACTCCTCGACGATGTCGCCGAATTCCCGTACCGAAAGCCCGTTGCCGTAGAGGGCCTCCAGGATCCGTACCAGCGACTGCGCGGCCCCGGGGTAGTCCACGAGCGCGTCGACCAGGCCCCAGACGTCCAGAACCTCCTGGTCGTGATGGACGAGAGGCAGCGGATGCCCGAGATCGCGCTCCAAGGCCGACAGGACGAGGGTGCGGCCCCGCCGCCCCCGCATACCCTCGATTCGCCGGATCGCCTCGACGAGCCGACGCTGATCGTCGACATTCAGCGACGTCACCAAACGCACCGCCTCCGTCCCGGCCCACGCGCGGCGGGGAAGCCCGCTCGTCGCCCCCGCGTGGGCGTCCGAGAACCAACCGACACACTATGACGTGACATTCCTGCCGGAATCTGCGTCCTAGGACACACTCCGAACAGGATCCGGTGTGCCCGGATCCAGTGCCGGGTGACCGGACTCGGCCGGTCGTCCGCCGTTGTCGCTCGCCGGGTAAGACGGATCGCTCACGGAAGACCGCACCGATTCCCCGGGCCTGTTGGGAGAAGCGGGTGGGCAGTCCTCTGGGACGGCGGTGTCCGATGTGCTCACCCTGCCATTGCTCGTGTGCGCCGAAAGGCCGGACGCCTCCTCGGACTGCGGACACCATGACGCGAGGTCACCATGGGGACCGCCATGGCGGCAGAACGTGATGACAACCGAGAATATCGCCCGCTGGACCACCAGCCAGTCACGAACCATGCCGATCGGCAGAAAGATGAGAACGACCAGGGGTATGGTGAAGGCCCCGCCGACAACGAACGAGGTCGGTCGAACCCCGATCGCGTTGATGATCCAGCCGCCGCTGAACGCTCCCAACGCCACCGCGCCCACGCTCAGGAAACGAGTGAAACCCGTGACCCGCCCCAGGTACTTCTTGCCGAGCACCTTCGCCTGATGAGTGCGTAGCGCGACATTGATATGCGCTCCGATGATACTGCACAGCCCCCAGAGCGCCAATCCGAAGATCGGATTTTGATAAAGGGCCATGATCCACACCAGCGTGACCCACATCATGAGACCGACCACAACGGAGGAAGGAGCGGACATCTTACGGATGATCCGCGGCGAGGCGATCGCGCCGAGTATCCCTCCCAGACCTGTACAGGCGAGGAGGAGACCCACCAGGTAGCTCGGCAGCCCTTCCTGTTCGGCCTGGAAGATCTGGAGGAGCACGATCACCTGGAAGAAGAAGTTCGCCAGGACACAAAGAAAGACCACCGCACACGAGAAGTCGTCGTGGGCGAGCCGGCTCAGGGCGGGCCGCAGCCCGACGGCGGCGTCGGTGGCCTGCCCTTTCTCACCTCGCTCCGGTGGAACGTTCTCCGCCTCAGCCTCGGCGACCACCACGGGTTCGGCCGCGGGCGGCAAAAGTTCCCTGTCACATTTTTCCTTGACGCGCTTTCGTCGTCCCACCACGAACAGCGCCATGATCGGGAAGAGTGAGGTAATGGCGTCCACGGCATAGGGCACCACCGGATGCACACCGAGGAATGCGCCACCCAGCGGACGCCCGATGAGCATCGACGCGTTCAACTTGGCTTCGTTGCTGCCGATGGCCCTATGCAGAAAATCATCAGAGACCAGATCCGGCACCACCGCTATCTCGGCAACCTCGTAGAAAACCGCACATGAGCCGTCAATGAGTGCTGCGATGACGAGCACGACGACCACGTTCGAAACCGAGGTCAGACATAAGCATGCGACGAACGCGGAAATAAAACGCACGATCTGGCTTGTCAGCATGACCAGTCGTCGATCGACCCGATCGACCAGTATACCTGCCGGCAGATGAAGAAGGAGCCCCGGCAGAACACTGGCCGCGGTGACGCATCCCGCGGCGATCGGAGACTTGGTCAGAGCCAGTGCGAGCAGCGGGCCGGCGGCGGCCACGCCCATGGAACCGACCTGCGACACCGCCGAGGCAGTCGATATAATGGCGAAATTCTGGCCACTTCCACGTGCGAGCCTTTCCCGCAATGCGTGAAGACGTGTACCATTAGATGCGTCAACGTCCGGCTGGGCGGTGGTCACCGATAGCACTCCTTACATTCGTGCCAATCAGTGAAGTCGAGCACTGAACAGACACCGAACTCATGCCGGACAAAAGCCGCAAAACAGACAAAAATAAGCCGAGGTGAGCCAGGCTCCCACACATGCACTCCACGGCACTTGCATCGTATATGACCATGCCCCATGGAACGTCCAATGACCAGGATGGCCGTTTTCAAGAAATGATCGCGATGCCCTCGCCGAATTTCACATGGACACGTCATGTGACCATGTAGTACCCGACCGCGATTTTTTCCACGTCAACGCGCAGGACTACCGTGGCGTCCGAGCGGAGTCCGGCCGCGACCTCCGGCCGTCACCGCACCGGCCGGCCTTCGGACGGTCCCCGACGGGTGGACACACGTCCAGGAGGTAATCGCCGATCGGCGACCGGTCAACCGGTCTCGGACAGAGCGCGCTTCGCGATCAGTGCTTCTCGGTTGCCGCCGTCGTGGCCGAGCACTTCCTCCAGCACCGCGGCGGCGGCAGTCCTTCGACCGGACCGCACGAGCGCCCGGCCCATCGCGGTCTTGATCGACAACTCACGCGGGAGCCGCCTCGCCGCGGCCTGGAGTTGCCTGACGGCCTCATCGGGGTCGTTCTCCAGCGACATCCGGCCGATACCCGCCAGAAGCCAACCGACCGCGGAATGGTCCGGAACGGCCTCGAAGATCGCGGCCGCCTCCCGATACCGGGCCGTGGCGGTCTCGGCATCGTCCTGTTCGTCCGCGATGTCTCCGAGGAAGGTCGTCGCCTCACCGAGGACTCTGAGGTCGCCTTCCCCACAGGCGCGTGTCGCCGCCTCCGCGTGACGGCGTGCGAGTTCGGGATCGCCGTCGGCCAGGGCCCGGTGCGCCTGCCGCAACCTCGCCGCGGGCCCCGGCCGGCGGATCGGGACGGTGCCCTCACCGAGCCGGGCGACCGGTTCGATCAGCCTGGGATGCTGCAACACGTAGTGCCGATCACCACCGCGATCACGCGACCTGATGAGGTGCAGATCCCGCAGGGCGTCGACGACCGCCCCGGGGACGTCTTCGCGCAGCCGCTCCTCGGGAACCCCGGCGCGTCCCTCCGGCCCGCCGAAGCGGTTCCTGAACACCGCCGACAGTGTCCGAATCGGCAGGCTCTGGTCGGCGGCGACAATCGCCAGACTCTGGGCACAGAAGTCCGTCAGGACCCGGTTCACGTCCGCGCGCAGACGCTGGAGGGAGAACTCGGCGTCTCCCGGGACTCCCTCCCAGAGGCGGTCGCCCACAAGCCGGAGCAGGGCGGGCTCCAGACTGGACGTGGTCTGCACGCCGCCCGCCAGCCGCACGGTCCGCAACTCCTCCACCAGCGCCTCGGCGACCGTCTCGGCGGGAGCTCCAGCACGGTGAAGAAGCACCGTGAGGATTTCGTGCGCGGTTTCAGGCGACATAGGCGTGAGCGGGCACATGCCCGGCCGGGCATGGCCCAGCCGGGCGGCGAGGTCCAGGACCTCGTCGTACGCGCTGTCACGCACCACCAGAAGCAGGTGCAGGCCGGGGGCGTGTTTCAAGGCCACCGCGAGTTCGTCCAGGAATTCCCGGCGGTCCCGCTCATGACCACCCGACGTGCGCAGCAACGCCTCGGCCCCGTCGATCGCTCCGAGCGTGGGCAGCTCAGAGCCGAACCTGTCGAAGCCGCGGTACTTGCGCAGGAAGTTCGCGATCGTCAACCCGGAGACGTCGCCGGGTGACGCGCGGGTGTACCAGGAGGCCAGTACCGCGAGTCGAAAGCGATTCCGCTCGGGTAACGCGGCCACCGGGAAGGGCGGACGATGAGTCAGCTCGGCGACGGGCAGTACGTGCGTGTTCCTTTTCCGCAGTACTGGGAAGACGCCCGCCCGCAAAACCGAGGTCTTGCCGACTCCCGGCCGCCCGTACAACACGGTGAGCCGGTGTTCCCTCCAGGCCTCGACGATCTGTTCGGTCTCCGACGCTCGACCGACGAAGATGTCCGCGTCCTTCTCCGCGAACGCCCGTCCGCCCGCGTAGAGAGCCGGTCCGTCCGGAGAAGTCAGCGTGGTCATCTCTTCCGTCCCCACGAGCGGGCGCCCGCCAGAGATCTTTTCCCCGGCACCAGATCAGACGCCCGGTCTCCTGAGGCTAACCCATCGACCATTCCACGCACTCAGTGATGGACGAAGAACGTCCGATATCGCGCACGACCAAGATCGTCAAGGGGCCGATCGATCAGTTCTCACCGACTCGTTCGAGCCGCGGGCGCTCGCGTCGCATCGAGCCTGTTGTCGAAGCCGCGACCGAGGGGACTCGGCCGGGTTAGCTCCGTCTCGACTCGCCGCAGCCCAGGTGTGCCACGAGAGACCACGGTGGGAGAGAGTCGGAAGAGGAAGGGACGTTCCTGCATGTGGATCTCCTCTGCCATCGTTACCGCGAGGCCACGTCCGCGGACGCGCACGCGACCGTAAGGTGATCATAATTATGATCTCAGAAATCCCGACGCAACGCCATAGCCACCAAAGTGGCCCACCATTCGGCCGACAGATAACGACTTTATAGACGCCCCGCAAACAAACTTAAGATCAGTGTGTCACCAGACACAGTCTGGAACGGACGGCCTTAGCAAACTATCTTTGTTGGAGGAATTATTTGACCATGCCGTGATGCGGTGCCCTCTCTGGCCGCCGACATGACGCAGGGGGATCGAGTGACCAACCCGGATGCACCGCCATCGGCCGACGCCGAGAGGATTCCCCAGGTCTGGGGGAAGATCCCTCCCCGCAACAAGAACTTCACCGGCCGCACGGATCTGCTCGCACGCCTGCACGAAGGTCTGGACGGTCAGGTGACGGCCGTGGTCCCGCACGCGCTGCACGGCCTCGGCGGCGTGGGCAAGACCCAGATGGCGGTGGAGTACGCCTACCGTTACCGCTCCAAGTACGACCTGGTCTGGCTGATCCCTGCCGACCAGCCCGTACTGGTGCGCTCGTCGCTGGCGAGCCTGGCGCCACACCTCAACCTGGCGTCCGCGGCGGTAAGCGGCGTGGAGGACGCCGCCAACGCCGTGCTGGACGCCTTACGCCGGGGGGAGCCCTACTCCAAATGGCTCCTGATCTTCGACAACGCCGACGAGCCCGAGGAACTGACCGAGATCCTTCCGCACGGCCCCGGGCACGTGCTGATCACCTCGCGGAACGTTCGGTGGGCGGGTGTCGCCGACACCGTCCCGATCGACGTCTTCACCCGTGAGGAGAGCATCGAGTTCCTCACCAGACGGGTGCCGCGGGGAATCACGAAGGCCGACGCCGACCGGCTCGCGGAGAACCTGGGCGACCTCCCTCTCGCCCTGGAGCAGGCGGGCGCTCTCCATGCCGAGACCGGCATCGCCGTCTCCGAGTACCTGGAACTCCTGGAGCAACGCACCAGGATGTTGCTGTCCCAGGGCAAACCGACCGAATACCCGGTGTCGATGACGGCCGCGTGGGCGCTCTCGGTGGCCAGCCTTGAGGAGAAGATGCCCGAGGCCCTCGTCCTCCTCCGTTACTGCGCTCTCTTCGGTCCGGAGCCGATCCCTCGGGATGTGTTCCGGATGACCGCCTCCAAGCTGAGCCGTCCACTCTCAGAACTGGTGCGCGACCCCATCCGATTGAGCCGGGCCGTAGGCGAGCTGGGACGATTCGCCCTCGCGAGGCTCGATGTGCAAGCTCGGACGATCCAGGTGCACCGGCTGATCCAATCTCTCGTCCGCGACGGACTGCCACAGGACGAGCAGAGACGCCTGCGCAACGAGGTCCATCTGCTGCTGGCCGACTACACGCCGTCCAATCCGAACCTCGCGAGCAACTGGCCCAGTTATCTCAACGCTCTCGGACATATCGGGCCTGCCGAAGTGGCACTCTCCCAGGACCGCGCCGTGCGCCAGCTCGCCCTCAACATGATCATCTATCTGTACTCCTCGGGCGACTTCGCATCGGCTCGCTCCTATGTCGAGTCGTTCATCGAAGAGTGGACCAGGGTTTCCGGCCCCGACCATGAGGACGTTCTGACGCTGCACGTGACGCGGAGCGATCTTCTCCGCGAGTTCGGCCAGTATCAGGAGGCCGCCGACCGCGGCGCGCAGACGCTCGGCGCGGCGGAGAAGATCCTTGGCCGCGACCACGAGACGACCCTACGGGCCCTGCGCGGACGAGCCGCCGGACTGAGAGCGACGGGCGACTTCAAAGAGGCGTTCGACATGGACGAGGACGCACTGGACCGCTACCGCACGAAGCTCGGGGAACAGGACTGGAACACCTGGCGCGCCATCAACAGCCTGGCGCTCGACCACGGCCTCAGAAGCGACTATGAGAAGGCCCGGAGCCTGCTCGAAGGCGTGTACCGCGACGTGATGGTGTCCGGAAAAGGGCAGGACGACCCCGCGTCCCACCTGAACGTCTACAGCGGGCTGGCACGTGCGGTTCGGCTGAGCGGGGACTTCTACGAGGCCTGTGATCTCGGTGACGACGTCTACGCCTCCGCCGTGGAGCAGCTGGGTCCCGACCATCCGTGGACACTGCGCACCGGCAAGGACCTGTCGATCGCCCGGCGGCGAGCGGGCGACTACGGGAGGGCCATGGAGCTCGCGGAGGACGTCCATCAGCGCTATGTGCGGGCCTTCGGCCTCAACCATCCCGACACCCTGGCGGCCGCCACCTGCCTGGCGAACATCCACCGCACTCTGGGGCAGTTCCAGGAGGCCATGACGCTCGCGGACGACACCGTCCGCCGCTACCCGCGCGTCTATCCGCCCGAGCACCCCTACAACCACGCCTGCGCCGGGAACCTGGCGATCCTGCGGAGGATCACCGGTGATCCGCATGCCGCGAGGAAGGTCAACGAGGAGGCCCTCGGCGGGCTGAGGCTGAAGTTGGGCCGCGAGCACCACTACACCCTCACGGTCGCCCTCAACCTGGCCAGTGACCTGGCCGAGCTGGGAGAGCTGGAGGCGGCGTACCGGCTGTGCTCGGGAACGCTGCGACGGCTCAACGACCTTCTGGGTGAGAAGCATCCGATGACGCTGTCGGCGGCGGCGAACAACGTGGTGAATCTCCGGGCCCTCGGCCGGGACGCGGAGGCCGAGGAGCTGTACGCCGCCACGGAGGAACACTACCGGCGGACGCTCGGTCTTGAGCATCCGGACGCGCAGGTGTTCCTGGAGGGACGGCGCCTCGACGCGGACTTCGACCCGCCGCCGATCTGATCCGGCCCATCTGATCCGGCTCAGCCGACGGTGACCGCCGAGTCGACGGCGGCCAGGTCCCGGCCGAGGACGTCCCGGATGTGGGTGATCAGTTTGAGCAGGTCGCGGCAGTAGACGGACGGGTTGCGGAAGCCGGTGCCCGACCGGTAGCGGTGCGGGTAGAGTCCGCCGCCGCAGACCTCGTGCGCCTGGCAGGCGAGGCACTCCGGTGCCAGCGCACGCCGTCCGATCTGGCGGGCGGCGACGGACGGCAGTGACAGGACGGTGTCGAACGGGTCGCGGGAGACGTGCAGGCGGGTTCCCGCGGCGCCGTCGAAGGCGGACTTCAGGGAGTCGACCTGCTCGATCTCACCGTTGCTCTCGACGACGACCACGGCCACCGGGGAGAGGCCCACGGCCTCGCTGGCGGACATCCGGCCGAAGAGCAACCTGATGATCTCGCTGAACAGCCGGATGCGCGTCTCGTCGGCGTCGGCGGCGTACCAGCGGTCGAAGATGGCGATGAGCCAGTCCCCGTAGGGCGTCGACTCGTCGGGGGGACGGCCGGGCGGCGGGACGTCCCAGTTTCCGTGGGGCAGCAGGAAGTCCACCCCGGGCGGCCCGAACTCCAGTAGCGACTCGTACGTCGTGACCGGGTCGTTGCGCAGTTCGATGGTGCTGAGAAGGCCGCCGAAGAGTGGCCGGTATCCGTTGGTGAGCCGTTGTAGCCCCGCCCGGACCGCCTGGTAGCTGCCCTGCCCGTCCGCGCGTCGCCTGTGCCGGTCGTGGCCTTCCTCGTCGCCGTCCACGCTCACGCCGACGGTGACGCCGTACTCGGCGAACAGGTCGAGGAACAGGTCGTCGAGCAGGACGCCGTTGGTCTGCACGCTGAAGCCGACACGCACGGCGGGCCCGGTGGCGGCGAGGATCGTCTCGATCACGTATCGCAGGTGTTCGGCGCCCGCGAGCAGGGGTTCACCGCCGTGCAGCACGATCTCTACTTCGGGCAGCAGGTTCGTGTGGGCGTGCTCGGCGATGCGCTGGGCGACCCGGTCGACGACGTGCCTCGACATGCGACGCGGTTGCCTGCGCCAGCCCTGGTCGGCCATTTCGTACATGTAGCAGTAGTCGCAGGCCAGGTTGCACCGGCTGTGCACTTTGAGGATGAAGTCGCGGATCGGGGTCGGTCGCCAGCCGCGCTCCAATAAGCCCCGCACGTCCAGGCCGTCCGGCCACTCCGCCGCCTGGTCGGGTTCGTCCCTGTCAACGCCCACGTCTGCCGACCCCCTAGATGGATCACAACGCGGCGCTGCGTTATGTTCAGATATATCGGCATATCAAGATCAATAAACGTCGTTGATGAGGGCCCAGCGTTCGTGGTCCCGCCAGGTCCCACCGATCTTGATGAACGCGGGTGAGAATCCCTCCTTCCGGAACCCGAGTCGCTCGACCAGCCTGACGGACGCGCTGTTGCCCGGCTGGATGTCCGCTTCGACCCGGTGCAGTTCCAGCCGATCGAACGCGTACCGGACGGCGAGTCCGACGCCCTCGACCATGTACCCCTGGCCCGCGTACGGCTGGAAGACCGCGTAGCCCAGCACTCCCCGCCAGTAGGACCCCCGGACGATCTCGTTGAGGTTGACCATGCCGACGAGGTCGCCTCCCGCGCGCAGGCACACCACCATGCCGACCGCGTTGACCTTGTCGAACCTCGCGAGGTACGCGGCGAACTCGCGTCCCGTCGCGGGCAGGACGACCCAGGGTCGATGGAATCCCGAGCTGGCCTTCGCCGATTCGAGGAACCGCGCCTCGTCGTCCGCTCTCACATGCCGGACGATGACCTGCGCGCCCACACCGACGACCCCGTCCACGCGCGGAATCTACATCAGAGCGGGCGCCGGCCGTGCTCGCATCGCGTTCACCGGTCAGGCAGGGGTCTCGCCGTCCGGTGGTGTGGTGCGGACACGGCGGCGATGGCTGGTGTCGCAGAACGGGAAGGCGCGGCTGCGGCGGCACGCGCAGAGCGCCACCAGGAAACGGTCCGACGTCACGGTGGCGCCGTCGTCCAGGACGACCTCGACCGGCCCTTCCACCAGGATCGGTCCCCCCGGGATGATCCGTACTCGTGGCGGCTTCCGGCCCCCGACGGGCGTTCCGTTCGCCGGTCGGAGGGCGGGCTCAGGCCGCCTGGCGTCCGTGTCCATGTTCCACCTCCGTCACGACCCGGTCGGCGCGGATCACCACCAGGTCCTCGTGTTTCTGCCCGGGACGCAGCAGCCCCCGGGCCCGTAGCGTTCCCGCGCGGCCCCGCATCACCGGGCCGAACGGCTCCCGACGCCGAGCCACCACCTGGGCCCGCATGCCCGCCCCGCGGAGCGCGACGAGCGTCGCCGCGACCCCGTTCAGGGCCGAGTGCACGACCAGCAGCGTCCCGGACGGGGTCAGATGGTCGGGGGCGGCGCGGCAGATCCGGTCCAGGATCGCCCGGCCGCCCGGCCCGGCCTCCCAGGCGCGGGCGCGGCCCCGGGCCGCCGCCGGATCGGTGTCGCCGGGCACATAGGGCGGGTTGGCGACGATCACGTCGAACACCTCCCCCGCCACCGGTGTGAACAGGTCGCCGCGCAGGACCCGGACGTTGAGCCCGCGGACCCGCGCGTTGAACTGGGCCGCCAGCACCGCCCGCGTCGACTTGTCCACCGCCACGACGTCGCAGCCCCCGCGCGCCGCGCTCACCGCCACGGCGCCGGTTCCGGTGCCGAGTTCCAGCAACCGCGCTCCGGCCGAAACGTCGACGCCGCGCAGCGCCTCGGCCAGCAGCCGCGTGTCGGCCTGCGGCCGGTACACCCCCGGAGGGCGAAGTAGCATCATCGCCCCACCGTCCCCTCGGGGGCGGGGGTCGCGGGCAGCGGATGGCGCAGCGAC
Organism: Actinomadura spongiicola; assembly: GCF_003432485.1. Lineage (GTDB taxonomy): Bacteria > Actinomycetota > Actinomycetes > Streptosporangiales > Streptosporangiaceae > Spirillospora > Spirillospora spongiicola. The sequence goes on along the minus strand of NZ_QVNQ01000002.1, from coordinate 719,628 downwards.
GAACGTCCCGACCGCCAGCATCCGAGGATGTGGGAGGCGAGGCGGTCCTCCAGCAGGACGGTGGCCCGCACGCCCAGCACCACGTCGGGTGCCAGCTCCGGTTCGTCGGCGAGCAGTCCGCCGATCACGTCGTGGCGCAGCACCTGCTCGTGGACGGCGTCGGCCTCGATGTGCTCGGTGTAGAACAGGCGGGCCCGGGGGCCGCCGCCCAGGCGGTCCAGGGCGCGCGCCATCCGCCGCGCCGACGGGGCGGTGGTGATCTCCGCCGCGGCGAAGTGCCCGACCATCGCGCCCCGCAGCGAGCGTCGCAGGCCGAAGAGCGACATCATGTTCACCGTCGCCAGCATCACCGCGGGGGCCGCGTCCACGTAGGCGCCGTAGGAGGAGTCGAGGCCGAGGTCGTCGAGCAGGTCGGCGTACAGCCCCTGGTGGATCATCTCCGGGCGGCCGCCGCCGAACTCGTCGTGTTCCACCGCCACCAGCGCCGTCTTGGCGCGTCCGCGCAGCCGGGGCACCACCCAGGCGTGCGGGTCGGCCTCCTTCAGGTGGTACACCGACCGGTGTGCCGCGTGTTCCCGCAGTTGCCACCACTCCCCTCGGTCTTGCAGGTGGTGCGTGACGCCGTGCCCGTCGATCGGCTCGGTCAGCAGGTCCCGGAGCGCCGCGTCCACGTCGGCGTCGGGCTCCTTCGCGCCCGGAGCGCTCGCCGTGTCCCGGCGCAGCGCGTCCAGGAACACCGCCTCCATCGCCCCGCGCAACCGCAGCAGCCCGGGCTCCCACTCCCAGTCCGGGTCAACTCCGGTGAAGCCTCGGTAGTGCAGTTCGAAACAGGTGTGGAGCGCCAGTTGCAGGTCTTCGCCGTAGGGGTCGGCCGAGGTGACGGCTTCGCGGACGGCGGGCGAGCGGGCCGGGACGTCCGGTGGGCGCGGGCCCGCGGCCAGCGTCTCCACCACCGCCCTGGACAGCGGTCCGCGTGCGGCGGGAAGTGTCGGCGTCGCCGCCCTCGTCCGCTCCACGATCGGTGTCGGAGCGTGTCGAACGGTCATGGTCTCCTCCGTCGCCTCGGTTTCCGCGATCCGGTACCCGTTCACGCGCGTCCCATACGCCCAATTCGTCCCTAGACCTGCTCTGATCACCTCGGATCGCGGGTGAAGACGTCCGCGCCGGGCGTGATCAGAACGCCCGACTCGGTCTGGTCGGCGAGCATGTCCACCACCGCGCGGGGGCCGTGCCGCCCGGCGGCGCGGCGCTGCCGGTCAGCGCCCGTACCCTCCCGGCGCACGCCTTCCAGCAGGGCGAGCACCGCGTCGAGGTCACCGAGGTCGGCCAGGGCCGGGCGGACGTGGGCGACCAGGTCGTCCAGCAGGCGCCAGGCCGGGACGGCCCGGCGCGTGAACGGGTCCAGGCCGGGGCCGTCCATCCCGTGCCGGGCCGCGTTCCACAGCGCCGCCGCGCAGACCTGCGCGTCGACGTCGCGGGCCTCCCGCCCGGCCGTCAGGTCGGTCAGGGCCGTGCGGACCAGGCCCCGCACCAGCGCGGCATGGAGCACCGTCTCGTCGGCGGTCGCCGCCGCGTCCGCCACCCGCACCTCCACGGTCGGCCACCGCGGCGACGGCCGCGCCAGCCAGAACGTCATCGCCTCGTCCACCAGCACGCCCGCCTCCACCAACGCCGCCACCCGCTCGTCGTACTCGGCCGCCGACGCCGCGTACGGCGGGACGCCCGCGCCCGGAAACCGGACGATCTGCGTCATCCGGCGGCCCGCGTACGCCGAGACACGGCCGTGGTCGAACGGAGAGTTCACCGACAATGCCAGCAGCGTGGCCAGCCACGGCCGGAGATGGTTCACCACCGCCACAGCCGTCTCCCGGTCGGGGACGCCGACATGGACGTGGCAGCCGCACGCCTGGTAGTCCGCCACGATGTCCCCGTACAGCGCCGCGATCGCGGTGAAGCGCTCGCCCCGTGTGATCGGCGGTGGCGGGCCGTCCAGTACTGGCGTCCCCGCCGACACCGGACGCGCACCGCACGCACGCGCCGCCTTCGTCAGGCTCGCCCGCCCGTACCGCACCTGCGTCCACAGGTCGGCCAGTTCCCCGCACGCTCCAGTCGCCGCCTCCACCTGCGCGACCGACAACTCCCCATGAAACCCGCCGCCGGACTCGTGCCACCGATGCCGTCCCGCCACCGCGAGAACCTGTTCGGCACGCGGAACGCACCGCCGCGACTCCGCGTCGACCAGCAGGAACTCCTCTTCCACCCCGATGCTCACGCCCGGTTTCCGGGCGTGCGTCTCCACGTCAGATGCCTCCAAGCCGCCTCTCCACGGTGAGGTCGGACGCGACAGGCCCCGGCCCGCGTCCGTACGCCGAACGAAATCCCCCGAACCCTCAGGACGGCGGAGGGGGAATCGGGTTCGCCGCCAGCGCCGAGGCGGCGGCGACCAGGTTGGAGGCCATCGCCCGGCCGGTGCTCTCCGACCAGTCCCGGCCCTCCTCGCTCTCCAGATAGCTGGGCCCGGGGCCGGGGCCGCGGTTCCAGTAGGTCCACGCCTGTCCCGGAATCGTGTAGCCGAACTCGTTGAGCGCGCCACTCAGGTTGTTGATCACGTGGTGGGCGCCGTCCTCGTTGCCGGTCACGATCACCCCGGCGACTCGGTTGAAGGCCACCGGACGGCCGTCGTCGTCGGTCTCCGACAGCATCGCGTCCATCCGCTCGATCACCCGCTGGGCGATCGAGGACGGCTGCCCCGCCCAGGTCGGCGACGCCAGGATGAGGATCTCCGACTCCAGCAGCGACCGGTGCACGGCGGGCCATGGATCGCCCTCGCCGAGGTCGGTCTCCACGCCCGGCGGGATGTCCAGGTCCACGGCCCGGATGTTCTCCACCTCGACACCCCGGCCTCGCAGCGCCTCCTCCACGACCGCCGCGAGCGCCTCGGTGTTGGACGTCTCCGGCGAGCGTTTCAACGTGCAGTTGATCACCACGGCGCGCATCGGCGGCTCCTCATTGATCAGTCGACTCCGTGCAAGGGCGATACCCCGGGCGTCCTCTCCAAACGGCGCCGGCGCCGCCGGTGTCGAGGCGCTCCCGAGGCGGCACGGTGTCCACCAGGCCGCCCGACCCATGAATGATCTTGAGTTCGCGCTGGTCGGCGCACCATTTGTCGTTTTGGTCCGGGTTTTTCGGTTATGGCGGGCAGGAGGAGATACGTCTACCGAGCGAAGTGTTGATCATGACGGAGGCAGGCGCCGGAGACCGCGGCGACGACAAGACCATCCAGGTTCTACCGACGGAGGAGCTCAAGGAAGCGGGCCGGGCGTTCGTCCGGGCGCTGATGATACGGGCCTTGCAGAAGACCAGCGGAGGAATCGGAGGTCTGAGCCGGCGGCTGAACGACGCCGCGGACGGCCGCGCGAAAGCCGCCGGTAAGAAGGCGGCGGCCGTCGGCGCGGAGAAGCTCGCGGAACAGGTCTCCCCGGACGACTCGTCCGGCCAGGGCGTGGTCAAGACCGGTGCGGAGAAGCTGAAGAAGGCCGCGGGCCTCGGTGGCGGTAAGGACGGCAAGGAGGGCAAGGACGGCGGCAACGGCGGGGACGCGGGGAAGGTGAAGTCCACCAACATCGTCGAACAGGTCGATGTGGGGCTTCCGCGACGCGTGGCCTATGACCAGTGGACGCGCTTCTCGGACTACCCGAGCTTCACCAAGAAGGTGGAGAGCGTCGAGCAGGAGTCCGACGAGAAGCTCAACTGGAGGGCGCAGGTCTTCTGGTCGCACCGCAACTGGGAGTCCACGATCATCGAGCAGGTCCCCGACGAGCGGATCGTCTGGAAGTCCAAGGGCGCCAAGGGTTACGTGGACGGCGCCGTGACCTTCCACGAGCTGGCACCCTCCATGACCCGGATCCTGCTGGTGGCCGAGTACCACCCCAACGGCTTCATGGAGAAGACCGCGAACCTGTGGCGCGCCCAGGGGCGTCGGCTGCGCCTCGACTTCAAGCACATCAAGCGGCACATGATGACGCAGACGATCCTGCAACAGGACGAGGTCGAGGGCTGGCGCGGCGAGATCCGCGACGGCGAGGTGGTCAAGACGCACGAGGAGGCCGTCGAAGAGGAGAAGGGAACCGAGTCCCACGAGGACGACCGGGCCCGCGAAGACGACCAGGCCCGCGAAGACGACCAGAAGCAGGCGGACGACCAGGACCGCGCGGAGGATGGGGACCACGCGGACGACCGGGACCACGCGGACGACCGGGACCACGCGGACGACCGGGGCCACGCGGAGGATCGGGACCGCACGGAGGATCGGGACCGCACGGAGGATCGGGAACACGCGGGCGCAGCGCGCACCGAAAGGTGACGTTCTCGCTGGTGAGGGTACCGGTGACGGGGGCATGTACACCTGTGGATGCGATGGTCCATGCGACGGGCAAGCCGAGCATCGGGGGAAACGATGGGCGACAGCACGTCCGGCAACACGGACCCGGAACCGGAGCGCAACGAATCCGAGGGTGAAACCGAGAACCTCACCGGCACGACCCTGAAAGCGGACGAACGGCCACCCGCCGTCGAAGGTCCGGACGTCTATCTCGACGTTCCGCAGCTCAAGGTGGAGGAGATCTCCATTGAGGTCCGGGACCTGGAGGCGCATGTCTCGCTCGCCGCCGCGGTCCTCGACCTGCTCAGGCTGAACGTCGGCGCGGACGTGTTCCTCGGCAACGTCAAGCTGGAGATCAAGGGCGTCGAGGCGCAGGCGCAGTTGGAAGTCCGGCTCGACAACGTGGCCGTGATCGTGAACCGCGTCCTGACGACTCTCGACCGCAACCCCGACCTCCTCCGGCATGTCGGACGCGGCGTGGAGGCGGCGGCGCGCGACCTGGGCGCCGGCACCCGCACCGCGGTGGGCGAGGTCGGCCGCGGCGCGAGAAGCGCCGTCGAAGACGTCGGAGAGGGCACCGGCCAAGCGGTCGAAGAGGTCGGAGAGGGCACCGGCCAAGCGGTCGAGGACGTTGGGGCGGGCACCGGCCAAGCGGTCGAGGACGTTGGGGCGGGCACCGGCCAAGCGGTCGAAGACGTCGGAGAAGGCACCGGACAAGCGGTCGAAGACGTCGGAGAAGGCACCGGACAAGCCGCCAAGGACGTCGGGAAAGGCACCGGGCAAGCGGCAAGCGACGTCGGGAAAGGCACCGGGCAAGCCGTCGAAGACGTCGGGGAGGGCACCGGCCAAGCGGCCAAGGACGTCGGGGAGGGTGCGGGTGGTGCCGTTCGCGACGTCGGTGGTGGCGCCGGGGAAGGCGTGGGCCAAGCAGCGGAGGCGGCCAAGGACACGACCGACGGCACGGCTCAGGACGACAAGGGGCCCGACACCGACCAGGAGCCGGAAGACACCGGAACGTCCAACGGCGATCAGGACATAACGGCCCTCAAGACCGCTCTCCACGAGACCGGGGCGTCCGTGCGCGACCTCGGGCAGGCGCTGCTCCGGACGATCTCTCAGCGAGCCGGCTCGAAATGAACGAACGTGATCAGGGCGAGCGTCCCGGCGCCGAGCTCCGGCGCACGGCGGACATTCTCTTCACCGCCCGGGTGAAGGCCGACGAGATGCGCTTCGACGTGGTGCCGCACAACTCCGTGGAATTCTCCGGGAACGCCGACGACGAGTCCACGTCCGGAAGCGACCGCACCAACCTGCCGGACGAGGTCAGGGAAGGCGTCGTCTACCGCGACGTCCAGATCGACTACGCCATCGCGGCGAGGCTCCGCCGCGAAGCGGAGTGAGGCCGGGGGTGTCAGGCGCTGAGTGAGGGCACCGGTCGCAGAGACGGCCGTCCCGGCGCGGGGAACACCGGCACGGCCTGGGTGAGGTGCGCGGTCTCCTCGTCGGCGGCCGCGGGGTCGGTCATCGCCTGGAGTCGCCGGATCATCAGGCCCTCGCGGATGGCCCACGGGCAGATGTCGACCCGGTCGAGCCCCAACGTGGTCATGAGCGCCTCGGCGACGATCGCGCCGGCCAGGATCTGCGGCGCCCGCGGCCGTGACACGCCGCGCAGCTTGGCCCTGGCCTCGGCGCACCTGTCGGCCAGGACGGGGATCTGCTCGCGGAGGCGGTCCAGTCTCAACTCCCGCCGCGCGTACGGGCCGGCCTTGCGTTTGGGCGCCCCGGTGAGGCGGGCCAGCTGCGTGAAGGTCTTGGACGTCGCCACCGGCCGGACGGACGGCCGACCGTCGAGGTCCTCCTTGACCTGCGCGCAGATATCGGCGAGCCGCTCGTACACGTGGGCGCGGAGCCGGTGCACGTCCTTACGGGCGGGCGGGTCGCCCGGCAGATGGGCGCGGGTGAGCCGGCCCGCGCCGAGCGGCAGCGACACCGCCAGCGCCGGTTCCTGCCCCTCGCCGTGCGCGATCTCCAGTGATCCGCCGCCGATGTCGGCCAGCAGCAGCCGTCCGGCCGACCAGCCGTACCAGGCACGGGCGGCGAGGAACGTCAGCCGCGCCTCGTCCCTTCCGGACAGGAATCCGAGCCGTACCCCGGTCACCGCCTCGACCTGCGCGACTATCTGCTGTTGGTTGGCCGCGTCCCGTACCGCCGAGGTCGCGAACGCGATCAGCTCCCCGGCCCCGTACGCGCCCGCCGCGCGGACCGCCTCGCCGACCGAGCCGACCAGGCGGCACACCGCGTCCTCCCCGACCACGCCGTCGGCGTCGATCGCCTCGGCCAGCCGGGTCGGGCGCTTGACCGCCGCGAGGGGGCGCGGCGCTCCGCCCGCGACCAGATCCACCACCTTCAGATGGGCCGAGTTCGACCCCACGTCCAACACACCGATCCGCATGGCGACGCTTTACCCGCCCAACACGGCTTTATTAACGTCCCGGCAGCGAACACCACCGTCCGACGACCCCCGGCCCGTGCATCCGAACGACCTTCACCCCCGCAGCACCCCCCGAACGGAACGGACGACGGCATACCAACACCCCGGCCGCAACACGAACCCTCAGACAAGCGCTCGACGCCACTCGGACACGTCCAACTCACCCGATCCGGCACCAAGAAGCAGACATTGAGAGTCACTGTCTCGCCAGGGCCCCAGCCCCACACGCGAACGCGTTACCTGCCCGGTGCAGCGACGCCGAAGGCGAGCGAAACCGGGCGGATCGCGAAGCGATGCGCGTACGCCCCGGGAACGCTCACGCAGCGAGCCGCCAGGCGAGCGAAGTGGGCCGTCCTGCAATAAACACGCTTCAAGGGGATCGTTCGGGTTGGCGGTCCATGGTGCCGTTCTCGAGCCACCGCACGGCGGTCTCCACGTCGGGTTGCAGGTGGACGCCGTAGTCCAGACCGGTGATGGTGAAGACCCGATGGACACGGTCCTGCAGTCCGGCGGCGACCAGGCTGACGCCGCGTGCGTCGGCGCGAAGATACGCGCGGGCGAAGGTGTTCAGGCCGCTGGAGTCGCAGAAGCGCACATCGGTCATGTCCACGATCACCGCCAGGCGGGTCGCGGTGACCGCCTGCTCCAACTGCTCGGCCAGGAGGGGATGAGTGTGGGCGTCGATCGACCCGGACACGGCCACCAGGGCGTAGCCAGCCAGATCCGACGTCTGGACAGTGAGGGAGGACTCAGCTTTCACGAGAGGCTACCTGAGGTCTACGGGCTGGTAGGGCGTCGTGCGTCCGACGGCGCTTCGTCGTGCTGAGTGAACAGGTTGAGAAGCGCGTCGATGCGCTGGTCGGCTTCGGTGGGGTGCCGGAACGGTCGGCCCGCATCGATCGTGTAGGTGTTGCGGCGGCCGACTCGATGCCGGATCAGGTACCCCGCCTCGACCAGATCATTGACGATCAGTTGGGCGGCGCGCTCCGTGATGCCGACGCCGTCGGCGATGTCACGGATGCGGAGCTCCGGATCGCGGGTGATCGCGATCAGGACCCGGGCGTGATTGGTGAGGAAGGTCCAGCCCTTGCCCTCCGAGCTATCCACATGCGTCACCTCCAGGGGGTGCCATCCGTTCAACCGAACAGCTTTTCAGGTAACGAACTACAGCAGTCCGATGCATGGTACCCCAGCCTCGTCCCGTTCGGCGCACCCCAGGGAAAGTCGACTGTCGGTGGTATCACGTTTAATCGAGGTGTGGACGTGAGAGAACGCATCGCGGAGCTGGTCGCCGAGGTCAGGCGGCTGAACGACCTGTACTACGGCAAGGGCGAGAGCCCCGTCCCGGACGCGGATTTCGACGCGTTGAAGGACGAGTTGGCGGCGCTCGTCGCGGAGCATCCGGACCTGGAGCCCACCGACAGCCCGCTCGGCAAGGTCAACGCGCCGGCGGAACTCACCGGTCCGACCGTCCGCCACGCCCGTCCGATGCTCTCGCTGGCGAAGGCGACGACCGACGAGCAGATCCGCGCCTTCTGTGACCGTTTCGGCGGCCAGGTGTTCCGGGTGTCGGAGAAACTCGACGGGCTCTCGCTCAGCGTCGTCTACACCGACGGGAAGCTCGACTACGTCGCCACGCGCGGCACCGGCGCGGTCGGCGAACTGGTCACCGAGAAGGTCCGGCACGTGATCCCGGGACTGCCGACCACGATCGACGCGCCTGGACGCGTCGAGGTCCGCGGCGAGGCGGTGATGCTGCGTTCGGTGTGGGCCGCCTACAACGAGGCGCACCCGGACAAGATTCTGACCAATCCCCGCTCAGGCGCCGCCGGAACCCTCGTCCTGAAGGATCCCGAAGCCGCCGCGCAGGCGAAGCGCCTGCTGCGCTTCTTCGCGTTCGGCGCCGACCGCGAGGGCGCCGCCGTGGAGATCCCGGCGGGTTTCGAGCCGGTCGCCCAGTACGTGTGCGCCACCGCCGACGAGGTGATGGACGCGATCGCCGAGATCGGCGACCGCCGCGACGGGCTCGACTACGAGATCGACGGCGCGGTCGTCCGGCTGCACGAGCCGGCGGCGTTCGGCGCGGCGGGCTTCAACAGCGCCGAGCCGCGCGGGGCCATCGCGTTCAAGTATCCGCCGGAGGAGAAGCTGACGACGCTGCTGTCGGTGGAGTGGCCGGTCGGCAAGATCGGCCGTGTTCCGCCGCGTGCGAAGGTCGCGCCGGTGTTCGTCGGCGGCGTGACGGTGGAGAACATCACCCTGCACAATCCCCGGCTGATCCGGGAGCGCGACCTGCGGATCGGTGACACGGTCGCGGTCGTCCGCCGCGGCGACGTGATCCCGTTCGCGGGCCGGTCGCTGCCCGAGCGGCGCGACGGGACGGAGGTCGAGATCGTCCCGCCGACGCACTGCCCGTCGTGCGGTTCCGAACTGGAGGTCCGCGGCACCGGCGAGGAACGCTGGTGCCTGAACCTCCAGTGCCCGGCGCAGGCGACGCGCCGGTTGATGCACTGGGCGTCCCGCCCGGCGGCCGACATGGAGGGCGTCGGCAACACGTGGATCGAGAAGCTCGCCGAGGACGGCGTGCTGAAACGCCGAAGCGACTTCTACGACCTCACGACCGACCAGCTGCTCGACTACGAACGGATGGGCGAGGTCAGCGCCAAGAACATGGTCGATTCGATCGCGTCCTCCAAGAACATGGGGCTGCGCCGGGCACTGATCGGCCTGGCGATCCCGATGGCCTCCGAAGGCACGGCCAAACGCCTGTGCCTCGCCGGCTACGAACGCGTCGAAGACGTCGCGGCGGCGACGGTCGACGACCTGGTGGCGATCCGCGACATCGGCCCGAAGGCCGCCGAGAGCATCGCGGCCTTCTTCACCCGCCCGGAGGTCCAACAGGAGATCGCGGCCCTTCGCGAACGCGGCGTGAACCTCGACGTCCTGGACGAGGACCGTCCGGTCGACACGGCGGCCGCGGGCGACTCCCCCTTGAAGGGCAGCTCAGTAGTGATCACCGGCGCCTTCACCGACCCGCGCTCGGGTGCCAAGATAAGCCGCCCGGACGTCACCCGCCTGGTCGAACAGGCAGCGGCGACAACCGCCTCCTCGGTCTCGGCCAACACCGACTACCTGCTCGCAGGCGACAACGTGGGTGCCGCCAAGACCACGAAGGCCGAAAAACTCGGCGTCAAGGTCGTCCACCAAGACGAACTTTGGCGCTGGCTGGCCGAAGCCAACATCATCTGAATTCCATGTCGTCCGACGGCCACCCCACTACCGGACCGGCAACACTCAGCACAGCCCTACGGCGTCAAGGCCCGTGCACACAATCCCGTCTGGTCAGGTCCACTGAAGGGATGAGGCCCGGTCGTTCATCAGGCTGCCGATGTAGCTGAGAGTCGTCTGGAACACGGTCCGCGGGGTCACGAAGTGCGGGTGCTCGAAGTGCCTCACCCGGCAGTCGCTGTACGTCCTGAACGAGGAGATCGTGTCGTTCCATCCGATCGGAGCCAGGTCGGCGTATTCGAACTCGACGATGCCGTCGTCGATCCCGTCGCATCCCCGGTACCCCGTGAAGATGATCGAAGACCCGCCGAAGTTCTCGTGCTGGTACTCGATCGACAGCACATACCCCTCCCTGAGAGCACTGCCGCCCCGCTCGGCGGCCAGCGCATTGATACGGCGCTCCAGCACCCGATCAGCCGCTGCGGCAGCCGCGTTCCCAGGCGCATCGGTGATCCGCCCGGCAGTGGCTTCGGCGAGCGCCTCCCGGAAACCACCGAAACACCGCGCCTCGCGATCGCCCACGGACACCACGCAGTGACGTTCCGGCCCTGCGGCCACCGCACTCACCGGCGCCACCACGAGGGCACACAGCCCGCTGACCATCACGACCCCCACCCGCGCCCACCCCAACGCGACCTGCCGCACGTTCCCCATCGTCGCCACCTGCCCCTTCACACGCCCGAGCGCGTCACAGCGCACTCAAAGCCCTCCAACCCAACCCCTACACAAAGAGTAGGCAACCAATCACACAACGACACCTCCGCCGAAGTGACACATCAGTAACGCCAGATCAGTCCGGTTCCAGCCATACGCGACGGCGGCCCACCCCCACGCCACGCAGAGAACCCGAACGCGTCAGATCCACACTGGCCGTCGGCCCCGGCATGGGATGGAGGGGGGACCCGCAACCTGGCAGCCGAGCCAGCGTTCGAAGCCGAGACGCAGACGGCCGCCCCGAGGCACGACGAACGACCCGCGCGCCGCCTGTCCACCGGCGGTGCTCCAGCGTGCTGGCGAACCACCCGGGCTCACCCCTCCCTCCGCGGCCCGGAGTACCGGCGTGCGAGCGACGCTGAAGCGTCCTGCGGTCAGGGCATGTTCGCGGCCAGCAGCAGCGCGGCCATACTGGTGCCACTGACGATTTTCCCGGCCTCGACCAACCCACGAACGTCTGCCAGGGGCACCCACTCGATACGCTCGGCCTCCCAGTCCTCGGTCGGCGAGCCGATATGGGTGGCGCCGTCCGCCCAGTAGATGAAGTGGCGGCTGTCACTGATGCCCGGGGTGGGATGCACGATGGTGAGCGGACGCAGCGGGCCGGGCCTCCACCCGGTCTCCTCTTCGACCTCGCGGGCGGCGGCCGCCTCGGGTGCCTCTCCGTCTCCGAGGCCACCGATAGGGATCTCGTAGCCCCATGCGTCGGTGATGAAGCGATGCCGCCACAAAAGCAGAACCCGCCGGTCCGAGTCGACCACGACCGCGCCCGCTCCCGCGGCCGACCGGATCACACGGTGCGCCAGGTGCCGACCGCCCGTGATCTCAACGTCGGCGAGGCGGATGTCGAGCCAGGGATCGCTGTAGAGCGGCTTCTCCGAATGAACCTTCCAGCGCACGAACGGACTCCCTCGATCGGTAGGCGCGGCTCACCCGTAACGCTACTGATCGCTCGCCGCGTTCCCGGCAAGCGCGCACATCGCTCGTCTCATAAGAGGCGACTGCGCGGAGGAGGCCTGAACCTACCCAGGATCACGAGCCGGTGCGCCTGCCTAGCAGGCGTCCGGGGAGCCGAACGGACTCCGAGATGATCCCGCTCGTCACCTAACTGTGGCGGCTGCGATGCCAAGGCGGCCCTGAAATGTCCTATCGCGCGGAGGTCATCGACCTGGAGGTCGGAGTGCTGGAGGTCAACGCGACGAGCATGCGTCCGCCGGAAAAGGGCGCCTGTCTCCGGTCGCGCCCGAAGGCGGGGGCCGGTTGGCGGGTCTCGCGTCGCCCCGATCACCGGCGAAGAGATCGTCTGGCCAGGAACGTCCGAACGTTGTTCCCGGGCCTGTTCGGCAGCGTCCGGAACCCGCGCAGGTGCGGCAGACCAGCAGCCAAGCGCCGGCGCTGACCCACGCCGCCCTACAGATACCTCCGCAACAACCCGCACCATCCGGGGACGTGGGACGGAGCCCCAACCGGAATCCAAGGCCCCCGGATCTCAGCAAACCCGCACCGGGCAGGGGGCGTAAAGGAGCCCCACGTCGAGGCCCCCGAATCACCCAGGAAAACGACAAAGGACCAGAAGCGGCGGAGCCGCTAACTGGTCCTAGACCACAGCTACAGGCGCCCAAACAACAACCCGCACCGACAAGGGGCGTAGGGGCGAAGCCCCCACACCGGGGGCCTGGGGGTCGCCCCCCAGAAAACAGAACGAAACGACGCAGCGAAGCCGACCGCAAAGCGGCCGGCGAGCACACATCGCCCAGAGCGCAGCGGCGGAGCCGCTAACTGGTCCTAAACCGCAGCCACAGGTGCCCAAACAACAACCCGCACCGACAAGGGGCGTGGGGGTCGCCCCCCAGAAAACAGAACGAAACGACGCAGCGAAGCCGACCGCAAAGCGGCCGGCGAGCACACGTCGCCCAGATTGCAGCGGCGGAGCCGCTAGCTGGTCCTAGACCACAGCTACAGGCGCCCAAACAACAACCCGCACCGGCAGGGGGCGTGGGGGCGGAGCCCCCACACCGGGGGTCTGGGGGTCGCCCCCCAGATAGACAGAACGGAACGACGCGGCGAAGGCGCCAAAAGCGCCGAGCACACGTCGCCCAGAGTGGAGGTGGCGGGAATCGAACCCGCGTCCTTCGGTGATGGGTCAGGGCTTCTCCGGGTGCAGCCTGCTTGGCGTTTTCTCAGTCCCGGCGCTCACGCAGGCGTGTCGCCGACGGACTCAGTCGCTGTTCGGTGTTCCTGTGGGCCCCGCGACCGGGCTCACAGGTGGAGTCTCCTTACGATGCCAGGCCCCGGGTCGGAGACGCTCCCGGGCTGACAGAGTTCGCTCCTCGCTCAGGCGGCGAGGGCGAACTCGGACTGCTTCTTGTTGGCAGTTATTGGTTTGCTGTCACAGGATTTACGAGGTCACGACAGCAACCCTCGACCCGCTTCCCCTGGCTCGAACGACCGAAGTCGAAGCCGGTCACCCCCATGTTCAGTTGTCAAAGCGGGCGTCCGGGGACGTCCGCACGATGACGTTACAAGGACAACGGGTGAGGGGGCAACGGAATTCCCGTGGAGACACGTGAACCCCGGTGGGCGTGCGCTTGGCGCGCCCACCGGGGTCGACCGGCAGGGTCGGGCCGGTCCGGACGGCAGAGCCTCCCCCGAGACGAGGCTCTGGTCTCATCACGGCGACTGAGTCCGCAACCCCCCTAGCGGAGTCTCAGTCACCCGTAAAGACGCCTGCGGGCGACGGGTGGTTGCGCACGTTGAGTAAAGAGATCACAAAGCCGTAACACGGCTGGTCGGGCTAGCGTCCGCGGAGGAAGGTCGCGGCGATCTCGGGGGTGTAGACGAGGCCTTCGACGGCGATGGCGAAGGCGCGGTCGCCGCTGGAGCCGACGAACCAGGAGATGGTTCTGGTGCGGTCGCCGTCCTTGTAGGTGACGGGGGCGGCGACGCCGACGGTGTCGCCGGTGACGCGGGCGCCGCGGGCGTTGCCGTGTTTGGCGGTGCGGGTGAGGACTTGTTTGAGGTCGGCGACGGGTTCGGGGGGGAGGCTTTGGGGCGGGGGCGTTTGGCCGGGCTTGGAGATCCCCTTGAGGACGTAGGGGGGCTTCCAGGTGCCGTTCTGGGCGGCGGCGGCGACGAGGGCCATGGTGAGGGGGCTGACCCGGACGTTCCCTTCGCCGATCATGGCGGCGGCCTTCTCGGCGTCGTTGGTGGGGACGGGGACGGAGCCGGTGAACGCGGGGACGGTCAGGCCCCAGTTCTGGCCGACGCCGAACAGGCCCGCCTCTTTGAGGAGGGTCTGGGCGTCGAGCCGGTTGCTGAGCTGGGCGAGGGTGGTCTTGCAGGACGCGGCGAAGTGGGTGGCGAAGGTCCCGTCGCGGCGGGCCTTGTTGGTGAACGTCATGTTGCCGACGGTGGCGTTGGCGGGGCAGGTCGTCTTGGTGGCCTGGTTCACTCCCGCCTTGGAGAACAGGGCCTCGGCGGACACGATCCCGAAGGTCAGTCCGGGCGGGTAGCTGCCTTCGAACGCGAGGTTGCGGCCTTCCGTCCCGTGGTTGGAGACGGCGAAGATCTCACCGGTGCTGGGACGCACCACGACCATGGAGGCCGGGTACCGCAGGCCTTTGAGCGCCAGGTCGGTGCGGCGCTGGTAGCCGGGATTGAGGGTGGTCTGGACTTCCTGCGGTTTCTGACCCGGCCAGGAGCGCAGTTCCTCGGTGTTCTTGCCCGTTTCGTCCTGCGCGACGACGCGGACGGTGGGTGTGCCGGCGAGGCGCCGTTGCTGGAGGAACTGGATGCCGCTGACGCCGATGGTGTCGCCCGGCTGGTAGGGGGCGCCGACCTGCTGGAGGCGGTCGGCGGTGGCGGGGCCGAGGTTGCCGACGAGTTCGGGCGCGTAGGCGGGAGCGATGGGGGACGTGACGCCCTGGAACTGGATGCCGGGGACGCGGTTGAGCCGCTGGATGAGCTGGTTGTTCTCGGGGACCTGGAGGGTCAACAGCGGCAGGAAGTCCTGCGGTGGGGCGGAGCGGACGCGGCCGAGGAGACGTTCGGCGTCCAACCGGCGACCACCGTCGATCTTGGCCTGTTTGGCGAGAAGGTCGAGGGTCTTCTGCGGGTCGGCGAGCTGCCCGGGGTACACGCCGACCATGTAGGCGTTGACCTGGTTGAGGATGGGGTGGCCCTCGGTGTCGGTGATGGGGGCGCGCTCCGGGACCTCGGTCACGACGGCGAGCCGCTGTCCGGGTTTGAGCTTGGTGTGGATGATGGACGGGCTCCAGATGACCTTCCACTTGCCGCCGACGCGCTTGAGGTGCATCAGCCCCGGATACTCCCACGGCTGGCCGTTCTCACCGAGGTCGATCTTCACGGTGAACCGGGCGTCGGCCTCGTCGTCCTTCTTGACGATCTGGTCGACGTCGCTGCCGGGGACCCCGGTGCCGAGGGACAGCCGCAGGGACGCGGCGTCGAGCTGCTGCCGGACGCGGCTGAGCGCGTCCTCGACCTGGCTCCGGTCGACGCCGACGGTGCGGTCGGCGGCGGCCTCGTAGTTGCCGACCTGCCAGGCGATGAGGAAGTCGCGGACGGCGGGCATCGCGGACGGTTCGGCCCAGCAGCCCGTCGTCAGGGACGCGACCAGGGCACCGCAGGTCGCGAACGACGCCGCCCGGCGCCAGCGCGTCCACGTCCCCCTGGGGACCCGCCTCCGGTTGGTCATCGGCACCTTTCACCGTCTCCTGAACCGCGCCGCCGCGGCCTTCTGCATCTCCCGGTCGGCTTCCCGCTTGGCGATGGCCTGGCGTTTGTCGTACGCCTTCTTACCACGGGCCAGTCCGATCTCGACCTTCGCCTTGCCGTCCTTGAAGTACAGGGCCAGCGGAATCAGCGTCCAGCCGGGCTCGGCCGACTTCGCGATGATCTTCTGGATCTCGCGGCGGTGCAGCAGCAGCTTGCGGCGCCGCCGCGGGGCGTGGTTCGTCCAGGTGCCCTGCGTGTACTCGGGGATGTGGACGTTCTCCAGCCACACCTCCCCGTCCATCACGTGGGCGTAGCCGTCGACGAGGGAGGCGCGGCCGGCGCGCAGCGCCTTCACCTCGGTGCCCATGAGCACCATGCCCGCCTCCCACGTGTCGTCGATGTGGTAGTCGTAGCGGGCCCGTTTGTTCTGGGCTATGAGCCTCTGCCCGGTGTCCTTCTTGCGCCCGGTGTCCCGTGCCACGTCCTCAGTCCTTGTCCGGAGTCCCTCGCCAGGCGGTCTCAGTCTTCGTCCGGGAGCGTCGCGTGCAGGCCGCGCAGCACCGTCCGGGCGCGCCGCTCGGCCTCCTCGGGGGGACGGTCGGCGGAGACCGCCACGTCGGGTTCGATCCCGACCCCGTCGAGGTTACGGCCGCCGGGGGTGCGGTAGCGACCGACGGTCAGCTCGACCACCGACCCGTCGGAGAGATGAACGGGCTCCTGCACGGACCCCTTCCCGTACGTACGCGATCCTATGATCACGGCACGGTCGCGGTCGCGCAGGGACCCCGCGACGATCTCGGCGGCGCTGGCGGTGCCCGCGTCGACGAGCACGACGAGCGGCGTCGTTCCGTCGCCGGGCCTGGTGACCGCGCGTTTCTGGACGGGCCTTCCGCGCGGCTCGTACGTCACGACGGGCCCGCCGGGCAGGAACGCCGACGCCGTCTCGACGGCCTCGTCCAGCAGCCCGCCCGGGTTGCCGCGCAGGTCGAGCAGGACACCGCTCGGGGGGCGCCGCGACTGTTCTCGCCCGGTGACGGCGGCGCGGACCCGCCGTCCCGTCCCGCGGGTGAAGGCGCCGACGCGGATCATCCGGGCCTGTTCGGGGAGGTCGGTCACGGTGACGTCTCCTGCGGGGACCGGTGTGCGGACGAGTTGGAACCGTCTTGTTCGACGGTCGCGTTCGACGGTTAGTTCGACGGGTCGCTCCGGGTGTCCTCGAAGCGCCTTCGCGACCCGTTCGACGTTCCAGCCGTCCACGGACACCTTCCCGACGGCGGTGACGACGTCTCCGGCGAGCACACCGGCACGCGCGGCGGCGGTGCCGGGCTGGACGCTGGCGACCAGCACCCGCGCGCCGTCCTCCTCGGCGCCGCCGAGCCACAGGCCGACGCCGCTGTACTCGCCGGTCAGGCGCCCTTCGACGTCGTCGTACTCGCGGGCGGAGTAGTAGCGCGCCCACCTGTCGTCGAGGCCGCGCAGCATGCCCTCGATGGCGGCGCGGTCGAGGTCGCCGCGGTCGACCGGCCGCGCCGTCCTGCTGTTGATCTTCGCGGCGGCCTCGTCGAGGACGGACCCCTGCGCGGCGGCGGAGTGCCGCTGCGAGCCCGAGCCGCTCACCAGGCCCGCCCCGTACGCGCAGATGATCGCCGTGGCGATGGCGGCGCCGCGCAGCAGCCGACCGGGCCCCCGGTCGCGGGAGGTCCGCCGGGGGTCGTCTCCGCGCGGGAGGGAGGACCGGAGCATGCGGCAAGTGTAGGGCGGCGGGCCCCACCGGATCCGGCGCTCACACCTTCCGCCGGATCCGGTCGGCCGTCAGATTCTCAGGTATCTGCGCAGCGTCAGGAAGGACGCGACGGCGCACAGCAGGACACCGAAACAGATCGACACGATGATGACGAGCATCACCGTGCTCCAGCCGAGCTGGCTGACGAGTTGGACGTCACCCGCGAGCCGGTCGACGAGGAGTTTCTTGCTGAATATCAGCAGGATGGACGCGAACAGACCGCCGATCAGGCCCGCGATCGCGCCCTCCAGGATGAACGGCATCTGGATATAGGTGTTGGACGCGCCGACCAGCCGCATGATGCCCGTCTCACGGCGCCGGTTGAACGCCGACAGCCGGACCGTGTTGCCGACGAGCATCACCGCCGCGATCACCTGGATCAGCGCGATCGTCAACGCCGCCACCTGGAGACCGTTCAGGATCCGGAAGAAGCGTTTCAGGATCTCCTGCTCGTTGATGACGGTGTCGACGCCGGGTTGCCCGAGCATCGCCTGCGCGACCGCCTTGTACTCCTCGGGATTCTTCAGCTTCACCCGGAAGGAGTCGGGGATGTCGCCCTCACGGGTGCTCTCCACGAAGCCGGGCGCACCGGAGAAGTTGTCCTTGAACCGGGTGTACGCCTGCTGCTTGCTCTCGTACTCGACGTTCGACACCTGCGGCATCTTGTCGAGCTGCGCCTTGAGCGTCTGGCGTTCCTGCTCGGTGATGTCCCGCTTCTGGCAGGCGTCGTTGGAACTCGTCTTGGCGCACAGGAAGATCGAGACCTCGATCTTGTCGTACCAGAAGCTCTTGGACGCCCGGACCTGTTCCCGCAGGAGCAGCCCGGTACCGAAGAGCGCCATGGCGATGGCGACGGTGAGGATGAGGGAGATCGTCATCGTCATGTTCCGGCGGAGACCGATCCAGATCTCCTGGAGAACGAACTGTACGCGCATGCCTCGCTGTCCTTGATCGCCTGGGTTCCGCCGGAGGCCGGGGTTGTTCCGCGCGGAACGCGGCCCGGTGCGGGGCGGTTCCTACCGGGGGTCGTACAGGTGGGCCGTACGGGAGTTGTACGCCTCGGCGGGAATCGATGGTTCAGATGGATGTGCCGAGGACGATGCCACGGCCGGTGTCATGATCAGTAGGCCTGCCCGTACACGCCGCGGGACTGGTCGCGGACGACCCGTCCGTCCTCCAGTTCGACGACGCGTTTGCGGAACGCGTCGACGATCGCGGCGTCGTGGGTGGCCATGACGACGGTGGTGCCGGTCCGGTTGATACGGTCCAGCACCTTCATGATGCCGATCGAGGTCGCGGGGTCGATGTTCCCCGTCGGCTCGTCCGCCAGCAGGATCATCGGCCGGTTGACGAACGCCCGCGCGATCGCGACGCGCTGCTGCTCGCCGCCGGACAGCTCGTCCGGCATCCGGTGGGCCTTGCCCTCCAGGCCGACGAGGTCGATGACCTCGGGGACGACCTTGCCGATGAAGCGCCGCGGCTTGCCGATCACCTCGAGGGCGAACGCGACGTTCTCGAAGACGTTCTTGTTGGGGAGGAGGCGGAAGTCCTGGAAGACGCAGCCGATCCTGCGGCGCAGGTGCGGCACCTTCCAGTTGCTCAGCCTGCTCAGGTCCTTGCCCGCCACGTGCACGTGACCCTGGGAAGGACGCTCCTCCTTCAGGATGAGGCGCAGGAAGGTCGACTTGCCGGAGCCCGACGGCCCCACCAGGAACAGGAACTCGCCCTTCTCGATGGCGACGTTCACATGGGCCAGGGCGGGGCGGTTCTGGCTCGGGTAGACCTTGGTGACGTTGTCGAAATGGATCACGGCTGCATCACGGCGGTTCAGTCTAGGGGTTGGGGAGCGGCCCGACCCGCGGTCGCGGACTCCTCGTCCGCGGCCTCCGGTCCGCCGCCCGGTTTCGCGACCAGGTGGGGCGCGAAGCCTTCGAGCAGTGTAGAGGGGAGAGTCAACTGTCTCGTCCCACTCGACGTGGCACGGGCGTCCGGGGCCGCACATCGCTCGATCGATACCATGCGAACCGTCTCCCGACGTCCGGCCGTTTCGTACCGTCAAGCTCCCGGACTTGCCGGAACGACCATACAGTCCGGCTACGCTGGATGATGGCGAAAGATACCTATTAGGTCGACAGACACCAGACAGGTCGACGTTTCCCCACGCTTCCCCGCCTGGGGGCCACGTGCCGTTCTCGGAGATTGGGGCCACGACATGAGCTGTGAACATCTGATCTGTGCTCGGTGCTCGAACCCGGTGGTGGACGGGCGCTGCCCCACCTGCCGGGCCGCCCGGTCCGAGCTGCACCGGCACGGGGTCTCGGTTCCGCCCGCGCTCGTCCTGGCGGCGCTGGTCGCGCTGCTGTTCGCCGCGCTCGTGCTGCAGGGCGTCTACGGATAGGCCACGATCGGCCGCCGCCCCGGGCCGCTAGGGCTTCTTCAGCGGCGGGGTGTTGGCGTCCGTGATCGCTCCGTCGTCACCGATCACGCGCGCCTTCGGCTGTGTCTTCCCGTCCTCGACCCGTGGCGGGTCGTAGGCCACGAAGTGCAGGGTCGACGCTGTGTCGACCTTGTTGCCCTCGACGGTGCCGTCGAGTAGATGCTCCGCCTCCTCCGGGATCTCCGGCTTCGGCGTCTTCGGGTCCTCGGCGACGAGTGAGGTGTTGCGGAACAGCGAGTAGATGATGAGTCCGCCGCCGTGTTCCGTGCGCACCCCGAAGTAGGGGAACGGCGTCGCCGTGTAGACGATCTGGAGCGTGAGGTCCTTTTCCTTCGCCTGCTTCTTGGCGCGCCTGGCCGCACGGTAGTAGCCGGTGGTGACGTCGCCGGACCGCATCACCTTCGCGGCGATGCTGCGTCCGCCCTCCGCCGCGATCGTCGCCTGGATGCCGCCGACGTCCCGGGGACGGATCAGTACCGATGTGTCGTCGCTGCCCAGCGGGGTGGCGTAGCCGTCCTTGTCCGTCACGACCTTCGGCTCCGCGGCCTTCGGCTGGAGCAGCGACGCGATCGCCAGTTTCCAGTGGTCGGACGGGCCGCGCAGGATGAACCCCATCAACGCCCGGCGCTTGCTCTTCGACCTGCCCAGGACGGAACGGTCGACCGACACCATGAACCACTGCGGGTAGGCGGCGTCCTTCAGTTTCGGCACGTACAGTTTCGGCTCGCCGTAGACGAAGCGCCGCACCGGGTCACCGTCGTAGGCGGCCTTGCGGAACTCGGCCGCGGTGAGCTGCGACTGCCCGTCCGACGTCCAGGTCAGCGCGAGCCGCTCGTCGCCCGCGGCGCGGGCCACGTCCTCGTCGGTGACATAGGTGCGGAAGGCGCGCTCGGCGACCTGCGGGGTCAGCGCCACCGGCCGCGGCTCCGGGGGCGACATCGTCAGCGTGGCGACCGTGGGACGCGCCTTCGTCCCGCCCGTCGCGCAGCCCGCGAGCACCGAAACGAGGGCGAGCAACAGCCCGGCAACGGCCATCCGCGAGACCCTGTGCACGACTCCCGTCCGTCCCTGGCTGAAGCATGGGAATGCGACCCTCGCGGGCTCAGCCGCGACCATCGGCCCGGCACGGCCTGAAATCCCGCCGTCCCGACCGAGCAAGAGTCAAGTTAGCACATGTGTTCGGGCGCGTGCGGAGAGTCGCGGCGGCCCGGACGGCGGTGAGCAGTGCCGGGACGGCGATAAGCTCGAAGGCGTGGCAGGCATCGAACCCGAAGAGCAGCTCAAGGAGCTCGGCTCGGCTCTCACCGGCATCGAGCAGGTGCTGGACCTCGACGCCATGCGGCGCGACATCGCCGAGCTGCGCGAGCAGTCGGCCGACCCTGACCTGTGGAACGACCAGGAGCGCGCGCAGGCGGTGACGCGCCGCCTCTCGCACCTGGAGAGCGAGATGGGCAAGGTCGAGGGCCTGCGGCAGCGGCTGGACGACACCGCGACGCTGTACGAGCTCGCCCAGGAGATGGACGACGCCGACACGCGCGCCGAGGTCGACGGAGAGCTGGCGGCGCTCCACAAGGCGATCCAGCAACTCGAGGTCCGCACGCTCATGTCGGGCGAGTACGACGAGCGGGAGGCGCTCGTCACCATCAACGCGCAGGCCGGCGGGGTCGACGCCGCCGACTGGGCCCAGCAGCTCCAGCGCATGTACCTGCGCTGGGCCGAGCGGCACAACTACCCGACCGAGATCTACGAGACGTCCTACGCCGAAGAGGCGGGCATCAAGTCGACGACGTTCACGGTGAAGGTCCCCTACGCGTACGGGACGCTGCGCGGCGAGCACGGCACGCACCGGCTCGTCCGGATCTCCCCGTTCGACAACCAGGGCCGCCGCCAGACCTCCTTCGCGGGGCTGGACGTCGTCCCGGTGGTGGAGCAGAGCGACCACGTCGACATCGACGAGGGCGACCTGCGCATCGACGTGTACCGGTCGTCCGGTCCGGGCGGGCAGGGCGTCAACACCACCGACTCGGCGGTGCGGATCACCCACCTCCCCACCGGGATCGTCGTGTCCTGCCAGAACGAGCGGAGCCAGATCCAGAACCGCGCCACGGCGATGAACGTGCTCCAGGCGAAGCTGCTGGAGCGCAAGCGCCAGGAAGAGGCGGAGAAGATGTCCGCGCTGCGGGGCGAGGGCACCAGCAGCTGGGGCACGCAGATCCGCAACTACGTGCTGCACCCGTACCAGGTCGTGAAGGACCTGCGGACCGGTGTGGAGGTCGGCAACCCCACCGCCGTCCTGGACGGCGACCTCGACGAGTTCATCGAGGCGGAGATCCGCTGGATGCGGCGCCAGGAGCAGGAGACCGCCTGACCCGGCGAATTTCCCCGGCGAGGTTTCGTGTTCATAGAGTGACCATGTCGTCACTCTGCGAAGATGGCGTGCGGTCCAGATCGCTGTCGCCACCTCGGGGGGCCTCGCTATGCCCGCACGCACCGTCGCCGTCGCCTCGCTGTCCACGTTCTGCCTGCTCTCCGCCGCGCTGAGCGCCGCGTGTTCGGGCGCCACAACGTCCGCGGGAGCGGAACACCCGGCCGGAAAGCCGGCGAGACCGGCGCTCACCAAGGCCGAGGCCCAGCAGGTGCTCACGTCCTACGCCGACACGGCGAACCGGGCGGGCCGCCGCTTCGACGGCAGGGCCCTGCGAACGGTCGAAACAGAACCCCAACTGTCCATGGACGACGCGTCCCTCCGGCTCCGCCGCATCATCAAGCGGCGACCGCCGAAGTTGCAGTTCACGAACACGGCGTTCTACATCCCGCGCCTGCGCGCCTACCCGCACTGGTTCGCGGTGGGCGCCGTCGCCGGCAGGGGTAAGCACATGACGCGACACGCCATGCTGTTCACCCGGGAGAAGCCGGGCGCGCCGTGGCTGCTGGCCGTCGACCCCTACGCGGCGGACGACACGCTCAGCCGTGTCGCGCTCGATCCGAACGGCTTCGCCACACCCGTCCAGCCGGAGACCACGAAGGGCCTCGCCGTCGCGCCACGAAAGGTCCCCGAGGCTCACGCCGCGCTCCTCACCAGCGGGCCGGGCGCCTCCGGAGCATCCGTGCTAGCGGACGGGCTTCAGACCACCGAAACGTACAAGGCCCTGAAACGGGGCGAGAAAACCCTCGCCGGACGAGGTGTCACGCTGTCGTCCCGCTTCACCACGGCCCGCTACTCGGTGTACGCGCTGCGTACCAAGGACCGCGGCGCCGTCGTCTGGTACGTGCTGAAACAGCACGAGGCGTACTCCGCCACCAAGCCGGGCGTACTGACCGTGGGCGGCGACCTCATCGGCCTGGCCCCCGCCAAGGTCGCCCGAACCCGCATGGACACGACCGTCCTCGTCCAGTACCTGGCCGCCGTCCCGCCCAAGGGCCGCGCCTCGGTAACCGGCATCTACCGCAAAGCAGTAACGGCCCACGGCTCCTGACAACCCCCGACCAACACGATCCGCACCCCACGAACGTGACCGAGTCACGACCTCCACACCTGGACAAACCCCCAGCCCGGGTCACGGTTCGCGCGGCCGGAGGCGCCCCGGCGCCGGAGGCCGCGCGAACCGCCGAGCAGGTCGACCGCAGCGCCACGCCACAACCCGCACGGTCACAAAGACCCGCACCGTGGCGTGAGGATCGACCTGCTCGCAACGGGGGTTCCAGGGGGTCGCCCCCCTGGGGGTCATTAGCCCGGGTCACGGTTCGCGCGGCCGGAGGCGCCCCGGCGCCGGAGGCCGCGCGAACCGACGAGCAGGTCGACCGCAGCGCCACGCCACAACCCGCACGGTCACAAAGACCCGCACCGTGGCGTGAGGATCGACCTGCTCGCAACGGGGGTTCCAGGGGGTCGCCCCCCTGGGGGTTACTGCGCCGGGAGTGAGCTGGCGGTCACCAGGGTGCGGATGGCGCCCAGGGCCACCGACAGGGTCGCCAGGTCGAAGCTGTCGCTCTCCCAGATCTCGCTGAGGGTCTGCTGGGCGCGTTGGACGGCGGGCTTGTTCTTCTCCGCCCAGTGGACCAGGCGCTCCTCCGGCTGGCGGCCGGGTTCGCTGATGACGAGGACGTCCCGGGTGAGGGCGGCGTGGGCGGTGTACAGGTCGTCGCGGAGCGCGGAGCGGGCCATCGAGCGCCATTTGTCGTCGCGGGGCAGCGCGATGATGCGTTCCCGCAGGCGGGACAGTTGCAGGCGGTCGGCGAGATCGAAGTAGACCTCGGCGACCTCCTCCACCGGGCGGCCGGTCTCGTGCGCGATGCCGACCAGGTCGAAGGTGGAGAACGCGGGGACGAACGTGGCGCACAGTTCCGCCAGTTCGTCCGGGACGCCGCGGTGCGCGAAGCCGTCCCGGCGTTGCTCGAACGCGGCGAGATCCAGGCCGACGAGGAGTTTCGACAGTTGGGTCTTCAGTGTGGCGGCGCTTCCGGCGAAGAAGTCGATGGTCTCGCGGATGTCGAACGGGGGCCGCCGGTTGTGGAGGAGCCAGCGGGCGCCGCGTTCGGTGAGCTTGCGCGCCTCCAGCAGCATCGCGATCTGTGTGGACTCGTCGACCTGGTGGGCCAGGGCCTCCACCGACCGCCAGAACCGGGGCATGTCGAACACGTCGCGGACGACGAGGTAGGCGCGGGCGATGTCGGACGAGGACGCGCCGGTCTCCTCGTTCATCCGGAACACGAACGTGGAGCCGCTCGCGTTGACGAGGTCGTTCACGACGGCCGTGGTGATGATCTCGCGGCGCAGCGGGTGCCGGTCCATGTAGGGGCGGAACCGTTCGCGCAGCGGCGTCGGGAAGTAGTCGACCAGCCAGGACGCCAGGTACGGGTCGTCGGCCAGGTCGGACGCGACGAGGTCGTGGTCGAGGGCGAGTTTGGAGTAGGCGAGCAGGACGGAGAACTCGGGGCTGGTGAGCCCCAGTCCGGACTGGCGCCGTTCGGCGAGGGCCTTGTCGTCGGGAAGGAACTCCAGGCGCCGCTGGAGACGACCGTCGCGTTCGAGTTTGCGCAGGTAGCGGCCGTGGATGTGCAGCATCGCGGGGGCCTGCGCGCGGCCCGCGGCGAGCACCACGTTCTGCGCGTAGTTGTCGCGCAGGACGAGCCGGCCGACCTCGTCGGTCATCTCGTACAGCAGGTTGTCGCGTTGTTTGCCGGTGAGTTCGCCGTCCCGGACGACCTGGTCGAGCAGGATCTTGATGTTGACCTCGTGGTCGGAGGTGTCGACCCCGGCGGAGTTGTCGATGAAGTCGGTGTTGATGAGTCCGCCGGTGCGGGCGTACTCGATGCGGCCGAGCTGGGTGACGCCGAGGTTGCCGCCCTCGCCGACGACGCGGCAGCGCAGGTCGGCGCCGTTGACCCGGACGGGGTCGTTGGCCTTGTCGCCGACGTCGGCGTTGTTCTCCATGGACGACTTGACATAGGTGCCGATGCCGCCGTTCCACAGCAGGTCGACCGGTGCCTTGAGGGCGGCCTTGATCAGCTCGTACGGGGTGAGGGCCGCGACGCCGTCCTCGATGCCGAGCGCGGCCCGCGTCTGCGGGGTCAGCGCGATCGACTTGGCGGTGCGGGGGAACACGCCGCCGCCCTTGGAGATCAGCGAGGTGTCGTAGTCGGCCCAGCTGCTGCGCGGCAGGTCGAACAGGCGGCGGCGTTCGGCGAACGAGGTCGCCGGGTCAGGGTCGGGGTCGATGAAGATGTGCCGGTGGTCGAACGCGGCGACGAGCCGGATGTGCTCGGAGAGGAGCATGCCGTTGCCGAAGACGTCCCCGGACATGTCGCCGATGCCGACGACGGTGAAGTCCTCGTTCTGGACGTCCGTGCCGAGTGAGCGGAAGTGGTACTTGACCGATTCCCAGGCGCCGCGGGCGGTGATGCCCATGCCCTTGTGGTCGTAGCCGACGGACCCGCCGGACGCGAACGCGTCGCCGAGCCAGAAGCCGTACTCGGCGGCGACGCCGTTGGCGAGGTCGGAGAACGTGGCGGTGCCCTTGTCGGCGGCGACGACCAGGTAGGTGTCGTCGCCGTCGTGGCGGACGACGTTCGACGGCGGGACGACCTTGCCGTCCACGAGGTTGTCGGTGAGGTCGAGCAGGCCGGAGATGAAGTCCTTGTAGCAGGCGATCCCGGCCTTCTGCCACGCCTCCCGGTCGACGGACGGGTCGGGCAGTTGTTTACCGACGAAGCCGCCCTTCGCGCCCGCCGGGACGATCACGGTGTTCTTCACCGCCTGCGCCTTGACGAGGCCGAGGATCTCGGTGCGGAAGTCCTCGCGGCGGTCGGACCAGCGCAGCCCGCCGCGCGCCACCGAACCGAACCGCAGGTGGACGCCCTCGACCCGCGGCGAGTACACGAAGATCTCGTACACGGGGCGCGGCTCGGGCAGGTCGGGGATGGCCTGCGGGTCGAACTTCATCGCCAGGTACGGCTTGCCCTGGTAGTGGTTGGTGCGCAGGGTCGCCTGGACGAGCGCCAGGTAGGCGCGCAGGATGCGGTCCTCGTCG
Organism: Actinomadura spongiicola; assembly: GCF_003432485.1. Taxonomy (GTDB): domain Bacteria; phylum Actinomycetota; class Actinomycetes; order Streptosporangiales; family Streptosporangiaceae; genus Spirillospora; species Spirillospora spongiicola. Next base: position 693,270 of record NZ_QVNQ01000002.1, on the reverse strand, counting down.
AGGCTGGCGACCTCGTCCAGCCCGCCCTGGATCTCCTCGGTGATCCCGGCGCTGCGTTCCTCCTCGCCGCCCTGGAGGGTCGGGTCGAGGCGGCTCTCCCACAGCCGGACGATCAGCCGGGTGATGGACGCGTTGCGCAGCAGCACCTGTTCGACGTAACGCTTGGAGAACGTGGTGCCGATCTGCCGCAGGTACATGGCGTAGGCGCGCAGCAGCATCGCCTGCCACCAGTTCAGCCCGACGTGCAGGACGAGCGCGTTGAACCCGTCGTTCTCGATCTCGCCGCGCCACAGCCGGGTGAAGGCATCCTGGAAGAGGCCCTTCACGGCCTCCTCGGGAACGTCGGCGGGCGGCGCGTACCGCAGACCGAGGTCGTAGATCCAGAACCGTTGCCCGTTGGAGGTGTTGATCTCGTAGGGGCGTTCGTCGACCACTTCGACGCCCATGTTCTGGAGCAGCGGCAGCATCCGCGACAGCGAGATCGGCTCGCCCAGCCGGTAGATCTTCAGGCGGCGTTCGCCGGGTTCGGCGCTGTACGGTTCGTACAGGTTGATGGACGTGTCGTCGTCGCCGCCGAGCTCGTCGAGGCGGCGCAGGTCGGCCACGGCGGTGCGGGCGGGGAAGTCGGCCTTGTAGGCCTCGGGGAACGCGTCGCCGTAGCGGCGTCCGAGCGTCCCGGCGCGTTCCTCGCCGCACTGTTCGACGATCGCCTCGGCGAGGTCGTCCTCCCAGGAGCGGATGGCTGCGGCGAGGCGTCCCTCCAGGTCCGCGACGTCCACGTCGGGCAGCGGACGGCCGCGCTCGCCGCGGACCACGACGTGCAGCCGCGCCAGCAGCGACTCCGACACGTTCGCGCGGTAGTCGACGCTGACGCCTTCGAACGCCTCTTTCAGCAGGTCCTGGATGCGCAGCCGGATCTTGGTGGTGTACCGGTCGCGTGGCAGGTACACCATGCAGGACATGTAGCGGCCGTAGATGTCCTTGCGCAGGAACAGCTTGAGCTGGCGGCGCTCGCGCAGCCGCAGCACGCCCAACGCGATCTTCAGCAGGTCGTCGACGGAGATCTGGAACAGCTCGTCGCGCGGGTAGCCCTCCATGATCTCGATGAGGTCCTGGCCGTCGTAGCTGTCGGCCGTGAACCCGGCGAGTTCCAGCACCTCCTCCAGCTTGCGCTTGAGGACGGGGATGTGCGCGATCGACTCGCTGTAGGCCACGTGGGTGAACAGGCCGAGGAAGCGGCGCTCGCCGATGACCTCGCCGGACCGGTCGAACTTCTTCACCCCGATGTAGTCGAGGTACCAGGGCCGGTGGACGGTGGAACGCGAGTTCGCCTTGGTCACCACCAGCAGGCGCTTCTCGGTCGCCTTCTCGCGGACCTCCGGCGGCAGCGCGGCGAAGCTGTCGGACTCGCGCTTGTCGCTGCGGAGGATGCCGAGACCCGTGCCCGGTTCGGGGCGCAGCACGGTCCCGCCCTCGGTGAGCGTGTAGTCGCGGTAGCCGAGGAAGGTGAAGTGGCCGTCGGCGAGCCAGTCGAGCAGCTCGACGCCCTCGGCGAGCTCCTTGCCGGACAGTGGCGGCGCGGCCTCCTGGATGGCGGTGGCGATCTCACCGGCGCGGGCCCGCATCTTCGGCTCGTCCTCGACGGCGACCCGGACGTCCTGGAGGACGCGCAGCAGGTCTTTCTCCAGCTCGTCCAGGACGGCCCGGTCGCTGGTACGGTCCACCTCGATGTGCATCCACGACTCGTCGACGTCGCCGTCGCTGTCGAGCTTGCCGCGGAACGCCTTGAGGTGACCCGCCACGTCGCGGTCCACGCCGAGCAGCGGATGGACGATCAGGTGGGTGGTGAGCTGGTGCCGGGTCAGCTCCATCGTCACCGAGTCGACCAGGTACGGCATGTCGTCGGTGACGACCTGGACGACCGTGTGCCCCGGGTCCCAGCCGTACTCCTCAAGGGTCGGCGTGAAGACGCGTACCTTCGCGCGTCCCTGGGGCCGTTCCTCGCCGAGGGCGCGGTGCGCCATCGCGGGCCCGCAGATGTCGGCGGGGTCCCTGGCGAGGAGGTCCTCGCGGGCGACGTGCCGGTAGTACAACCGAAGGTAGGCGAACGTCTCCTCCACGTCCCCGCCGCGCGACCCCGGACGCTGCGCGCACGTCTCGGCCGCCCGCCGGAGCAGGTCGTCCTTCGCCTGATCGAGCATGCCGCTCATCGACAACTCCCCTAGAGACCTTTCGCCACCCCGTTGTGGCGACCGCTCACTGCGCCAGGTTGCCAGAAAAACGCCCCAAAGCCGACCCGCACAGCCGCAACGTCAACGTGGCTTTGCCCACCCTCGGGGCCACCATGCGAGCAACCCTGTCAGCTCGCACGACGCCGTTCACGACGTTCGCCGAACCCCGTGCGGCCGATGCCGCTCGGCACGCGCGGCGGTGGCCGGAACGCGGCCCCACCGCCGTTCCCGCCTCGTGGACCGGACCCCTGTGGATCCGCCCACGCTATTTGGGTTCCTCGACCGGCGGGGTGGGCGTCGAGGGCGTCGACGTCGGCGTCGTGGGCGTCGCCGTGGTGGGGGGCGCGCTGGTCGGTGGCGGGCTGCCGCTGTCGGTCGGGGTCTCCGACGGGCTCATGGTCGGCGTCCAGCTCGACGGCGGCGGCCGGTAGGTCCGGGTGGGGGTTGTCCGCTCGACGGGTTCGGAACTCGTGGGCGCCGACGTGCTCGGAACGATGTCGACCGACGCGGGCTGCCCGGTGGGGTCGCCGACCGTCTGCCCCGCCTTGCCCTTGTCGTTGGAGCTGAGCGCGAGGACGGACGAGGCCACCACGATCGCCACGAACAGCGCGGCGGCCCCGGCCAGCAGGGCGGACCGGCTCGAACCGGCGAGCGCGCGCCGCGGCCGCCGGTCGAGCCCGCGGGTCTCCCGCACGGCGGCGAGGTCGCGGGGCATCGTCTCGTCGCCGACCTCCGCCGCGGCGCGGAACGATCCCGCGGCGAGCATCGCGGTCTCGTCGGTCTCACCGGAGGGGCGGACGACGGCGGCGGGCGTTCCCGTCCGCGAGGTCTCCTCGTGACCGAGCAGCCGCATCAGCACCTGCCGCGCGCTCGGCCGCCGCGCCGGGTCCTTCTCCAGGCAGTCGAGCACCAGGTCGCGCAGCGGCCCTTCGAGGCCGCCGAGTTCGGGCTCCTCGTGCAGGATCCGGTTGATGACGGCGGGGATGGTGTCCTGGCCGAACGGCGGCTCGCCGGTGGCCGCGTACACGATCGTCGCCGCCCAGCAGAACACGTCGGCCGGTGTGCCGACCTCGTCGCCGCTGATCTGCTCGGGCGCCATGTACGAGGGGGTGCCGATGACCCGGCTGGTCAGCGTGGTGCTGCCGCTGATGGCACGTGCCACTCCGAAGTCGATGACACGGGGGCCGTCCGGGCCGATCAGCACGTTGTGCGGTTTGAAGTCGCGGTGCACGACGTCGGCCTGGTGGATCGCCGCGAGGGCCGTCGCGGTGCCGACCGCGAGCCGGTCGAGCGCGGCGCCGTCGAGCGGGCCGCCGTCCAGGACCTGCTGGTTCAGGGACGGTCCCGGCACGTATTCGCTGACGATGTAGGGGCGTTCGCCGTCGGCGTCCGCGTCGATGACCTGGGCCGTGCAGAACGGCGCGACCTGTTTGGCGACCGCGAGTTCCCGCAGGAACCGGGCGCGGGCCTTGTCGTCGGACGTCAACTCCGCGTGCAGCAGCTTGACCGCGACCTGACGACCGTTCTCGTCCTCGCCGAGGAAAACGGTGCCCTGGCCGCCTTCGCCCACCCGTCCGGTCAGGGCGTACGATCCCAGCCGGTCCGGGTCCCCGGGCCGCAGCGCCCCAACCTCCATGCGTGCAACCGTCCCCTCTGATTTCGACCGCGGGGCCCGCCACAGGCCCGGATCACCCCTCTGACAGTGTGACGCGCGGGCACCAGATGAAGTTCACCCGGACATGCGACCATACGGCGCGTTCTGACCCGCCGCACCCGATCGGACACGTTTGGCCGTCCACCACCCTAATGCCCGTGCCATTCTTCCGGCGACAGCGACGAGCACGGTGTCACACAAGCGAAACGGAATGTTCGAGCGCACGTCCGCTACGGCGTGAAGTGGTCGAGGACCTCCGGATTCGCCATGGAATCGCGGTTGGCGGCCTGGTCGACCGGTGTGCCCTGAAGGATCTTGCGGACGGGGACCTCCAGTTTCTTGCCCGACAGCGTGCGCGGGATGCCCGGCACGGCGTGGATCTCGTCGGGGACGTGCCGCGGCGACAGCGCCGACCGGATCCGCCGCCGCAGCTCGGCGACCAGGTCCTCGGTGAGGGAGGCGCCCTCGGCGAGCTGCACGTAGAGGAGCAGTCGGCCTTCCTGCCCGAGACGTCCGGTGTCGATGACGAGGCTGTCGGCGATCTCCTCGAACGCCTCCACGACCCGGTAGAAGTCGGACGTCCCCATGCGGACGCCGCCGCGGTTCAGCGTGGAGTCGGAGCGCCCGTAGATGACGCAGCCGCCGTCCGGGAGGATCTTCACCCAGTCGCCGTGCCGCCACACGCCCGGGTACATGCCGAAGTAGGAGTCGCGGTACCGTTCGCCGTCTTCGTCTTTCCAGAAGTACACGGGCATGGACGGCATCGGCTCGGTGATGACCAGCTCGCCGACCTCGTCCACGACCGGTCGACCGTCGTCGCCGTACGCCTCCACCTTCGCGCCGAGCCCGCGGCACTGGATGACGCCGGCGCGCAGCGGTAGCAGCGGCGACGGGCCGACGAACCCGGTGCACAGGTCGGTGCCGCCGGAGAAGGAGCCCAGCAGCAGGTCCCGGCCGACCGCCTCGTACACCCAGGCGAACCCTTCGGGCGGCAGCGGCGAACCGGTGGAGCCGATGCCGCGCAGCCCCGACAGGTCGTGCTCCTCGCCCGGCCGCCGCCCGTCCTTGGCGGACGCCATGATGTAGGGCGCGCCGACGCCCATATAGGTGACGCCGCTGTCGGCGACGAGCGACCACAGGTCAAGGGGGGCGCCGTCGTACATGACGATCGTGGAACCCACCAGCAGGCCGCCGACGAGGTAGTTCCACATCATCCAGCCGGTGGTGGTGTACCAGAAGAACACGTCGCCGCGGCCGAGGTCCTGGTGGAACGACAGGGCCTTGAGGTGCTCCAGCACGACCCCGCCATGGCCGTGGACGATCGGTTTCGGCAGCCCGGTCGTCCCGGACGAGTAGACCACCCACAGCGGATGGTCGAACGGGACGGCCTCGAACTCAAGAGCGCCGCGTCCGGGACGGGGCAGGTCACCGTAGTGGATGCCGGCGCGCAGGCCGTCGGGGGTCGCGGCCGGGTCCAGATATGGGATCAGGACGGTCGCGGCGAGGCCCGGCAGCGCGGCCTCGATCTCGCGGACGGCGTCCCGCCGGTCGAACCGCCTGCCGTTGTAGGCGTAGCCGTCCACGGCGATCAGGACCTTCGGTTCGATCTGCGCGAACCGGTCGACCACCGAGGAGGAGCCGAAGTCCGGGGAGCACGACGACCAGATCGCGCCCAGCGACGCCGTGGCCAGGAAGCAGATGAGCGCCTCGGGGATGTTCGGGATGTAGGCGGCGACCCGGTCGCCCTTGCCCACGCCCAGGTCGGCGAGTCCGGCGCGGACCTCGGCGACGTGCAGGGCCAGTTCCCGGTACGACAGCACGCGATGCCCGCCGGCCTCCGACCGGAAGGTCACCGCCGTCTCGTCGGGGGCGTCCGCGGCCCGCCGCAGCGCGTTCGCCGCGTAGTTGAGGGTGGCGCCGGGGAACCAGGTCAGCCCGTCCACCGGCATGGGCCCGCCGGCGCGGACGGGACCGTCCCCGCGCTCGCCGACGACCCCGAAGTACGACCAGATCGCGTCCCAGAACGCGTCGACCTCGGTGACCGACCAGCGCCACAGGTCGTCGTAGGACTCGGTTTTGACGCCGTGCCGGTCCCGGAGCCACTGCGTGAAGCGGGTCACCCGCGCGTTCGCGATGACCTCCGGCGACGGCTCCCACAGCTTCGACCCCTCGGAGACACCGGCCATCTCTCTCCCTCCACGCCACGCTCCGGCACGCGGCCCTCCCCAATATCATCCCCCTCCGCACACCGCGCAACTTCCCCGATCCGGGCGTCTAAGCCCGTGTCTCGTGTGGGCCTCAGCCCGCACGCGAACGCGTGACCCGCCCGGCACAGCGAAGCCGAAGGCAAGCGAAGCCGGGCGGATCGCGAAGCGATGCGCGTTCGCCCAGGAACGGTCACGCAGCGAGCCGCCAGGCGAGCGAAGTGGGCCGGTCCTGCAATTAATACAGCTCGGCGACGGCGCTCACCACGGCGTTGGTGTCGGCGAGGGTGCCGAGGACGCGTTCGGCGCCGGCGGCGCGCAGCTCGGCCTCGGTGGCGCTGCCGGTGGCGACGGCGATGATCGGCGACCCGGCGATGCGGGCGGCCTGGACGTCCCGGGGCGAGTCGGCGATGTAGACGGTCGCGGCCTCGTCGTAGCGGGCGCCGTGCCGCTCCCCGGCGCGGGTCCTGGCGAGTTCCAGGAGGGCGGCCTTGCTGTAGACGCCGTTCTCGTAGCCGCCCGAGTCGAGGTCGAGATGCCCGGCGAGACCCAGTTCGGTCACCTTCAGGACGGCGTTCGGCTGCACGGACCCGGTCAGTACCGACTGGACGACGCCCGGCACGTGCGCCAGCGCCTCGACGGCCTCACGGGCACCGGCCAGGACCCGGCCGTGGGCGCGCACGTCGGCGCGCCGCGCCGCGAACGCGTCGGTGAGGGCGGTGATGAAGTCGGGCAGATGGTCGTCGGTGGTGACGACGTCGTTGAACGCCAGCGTCTCGAAGATGATCTCGGACTCGGTGCGGCCGGGGGTGGGCGCGAGCCGGACGAGGGGCCGTCCGACGGTCCGCTGGAACGCCTCGGCGTAGGCGTCCCGGGTGACCCGCCCGACGTCGACCAGGGTCTGATCGATGTTCCACAGCACCAGCCGGTTCAGCGTCGACATCCCGTTCCCATGCGAGGTCGATGGAGCGATGGACGGGCGGCGCCCCGGGCACCGGCCCGACCCCGCCGCGGGGGCGGGGCGAGCTTATCGTCCGGCTTCGCGGGCGCCGTCCGCAACCGTCCTGTACACCGCCCGGGCGGCGGCCGGTCAGGAGTTCATGTGGGGGTAGCGGTGGTCGGTCGGCGGGACGAGCGTCTCCTTGATGGAGCGGACGCTGGTCCAGCGGGTGAGGTTGAAGATCGAGCCGGCCTTGTCGTTGGTGCCGGAGGCGCGGGCGCCGCCGAAGGGCTGCTGCCCGACGATCGAGCCGGTGGGCTTGTCGTTGATGTAGAAGTTCCCGGCGGCGAAGCGGAGCGTGTCGGTCGCGGCGGCGATCGCGGCGCGGTCCTCGGCGATGATCGAGCCGGTGAGGCCGTACTCGGAGACACTCTCCATCTGGTGCAGGACGGCGTCGTACTGGCCGTCGTCGTAGACGTGCACGCCGATGATCGGGCCGAAGTACTCGGTGGTGAAGATCTCGTCGGTGGGGTCGGACGACTCCAGCACGGTCGGCGTGACGAAGTAGCCGCGCGAGTCGTCCAGCTCGCCGCCCGTCAGGATCTTCATGGACGCGATGCCGCGGGCCCGTTCGATGGCGCGGCGGTGTTTCGCGAACGCCCGGTCGTCGATGACCGCGCCCATGAACAGGGAGAGGTCCTCGGCGACGTTGCCCATGGTGAGGGACTCGGTTTCGGCGATGAAGTCGTCCCGCATCCTGTCCCAGACCGAGCGCGGGATGTAGGCGCGGGACGCGGCGGAGCATTTCTGCCCCTGGTACTCGAAGGCGCCGCGGACGAGGGCGGTCTTCAGCACCGCCGGGTCGGCGGACGGGTGCGCGACGACGAAGTCCTTGCCGCCGGTCTCGCCGACGACGCGGGGGTAGCCCTTGTAGGCGGAGATGTGCTCGCCGATCGTCCGCCAGAGGTTCTGGAAGGTGGCGACGGAGCCGGTGAAGTGGAGGCCCGCCAGGTCGGGGTGGCGGAGCGCGACGTTGGAGACGGCCCGACCGTTCCCCGTGACGAGGTTGATCACGCCGGGCGGCAGCCCCGCGGCCTCCAGGAGCCGCATCGTGAAGTGGGCGGCGAGCTGCTGGGTCGGGGACGGCTTCCAGACGACGACGTTGCCCATCAGCGCGGGCGCGGTCGGCAGGTTCCCGGCGATCGCGCTGAAGTTGAACGGGGTGATCGCGAGGACGAACCCCTCCAGCGGCCGGTATTCGAGGCGGTTCCACACGCCCGGCGACGACAGCGGCTGGATCTCCTGGAGCCGCCGAGCGTAGCGGACGTTGAACCGCCAGAAGTCGATCAGTTCGCAGGCCGCGTCGATCTCGGCCTGCTGCACGGACTTGGACTGGCCGAGGATCGTCGCCGCGTTCAGCGTGGACCGCCACGGCCCGGCGAGCAGGTCGGCGGCGCGCAGGAAGATCGCGGCACGGTCCTCGAACGCCATGGCCCGCCAGCCGGGGGCCGCCTCCCGGGCCGCCGCGATCGCCTCGGCCACGTCGGGTTCGGTCGCGTCGCCCATCCGGCCGAGGACGTGCGCGTGGTCGTGCGGCTCGACGACGTCGATCGGGGTGCCCGCGCCCATCCGCCGCTCGCCGCCGATCGTCATGGTCAGCTCGGTCTGCGCGCCGCCGAGTTCCTTGATCTTGGCCTCCAGCGCGGCCCGTTCGGAGCTGCCCGGCGCGTGGCTCCTCACCGGCTCGTTCACCGGTACCGGCACGGTGGTGACGGCGTCCATCTGACGACTCCCTGCACATTCGACGGCTTTGTCGACGCGTCAGGGGCCCTACCCGCCGGCACCCCGATCAGTCGAGAAGGTGCGGGAGTTCCTGGGTCGCGTACCAGAGGAGTTCGTGGCCCTCGGCGCCGTCGACGGTGAAGCGGGCGTCGTCGTCGCCCGCGTCGGCGGCGGGCAGGGCCTCGGCCGCCGCGACGATGTCGTCGATTGCGGCCGGGTCGTCCACATGACCGGACGCGATCCCGCTCCAGGGGATGACGGCCGAGAGTTCGACCAGGGCGCGGTCGTCGTTGCCGAGGTCGGCGTACCCCGCCCAGGAGACCACCTGGTCGGGCACCTCGGCGGCCAGCACGACGCGGCGGCGCGGCACCGACGGGTCGGCGGCGAGCAGGCGCAGGGACGCGCGGGCGGCGGCGGACATCGCCGCGTACTCCAGTTCCTCCAGGTCGCCGCCCGCGTACCACTCGCGCAGCGCGGGCGTGACCGCGTGGGCGGTGAGCGGCGCGGGACCGATCTCGCGGGCGGCGTGGATTCCGGCGAGGAGGGTGAGCGTGGACGGCAGATAGACGCGCATGACGGTTCGCCAGTCTGCCAGACGGTCAGGCCAGGACGTTCAACGCGCGCAGTTCGGCGATGGTGGTGTCGGAATCGGTGTGGTGGATGCCGTGGCAGCCGATCGCCTCGGCGGCGCGGACGTTGTGGTCGATGTCGTCGATGAAGACGCACTCCGACGCGTCCAGCCCGAGGAGGGTCAGGGCGTGCCGGAAGATGCGCTCGTCGGGCTTGCGGACCCCCACCTCGGCGGAGATGACGATGGCGTCGAAGTGGTCGGCGAACAGGTCGCGGGGGTAGTGGTCGCCCCACGAGTTGGACAGCAGGGCCGTACGGGCCCCGGCGGCGCGGGCCGCGCGGAGCGCGTCGTACATCGGCTGGACGGGGACGAACCCGCGGAACATCCGGGGGACGAGCCCGGCGGCCTCCACGGGACCCCCGTCGGTCGTGCGGAGTTCGGCCGCGAGGAGGCGCTCGAACTCCTCGGTGGGCAGGGTGCCGTCCTCCAGCCCGTGGATCGGGTTGGTGCCGGCACCGTCGTAGGCCTGCTCCACCCAGGCGCGCATCACGGTCATGTAGCGCTCGGCGTCGATGCGTTCGGCGGTGAGCCACGCGTTGATCGCCTCCCGCAGAGGCGCGGTGAGGACGCCGCCCAATCGGTGATCACGGCCTTGATCCGCTTTTGTCCGGCGTACATGGCCCTGATCGTACCGAACCCCGTTCTATCCCGATCGCTCGTCCGGAAGGCCGCCGGCCCCAACTACCGGCCGCCTCGGACCCCGGATCAGGCTGATCTGAGTCGTTGAAGAGCCTCTCGGACGCCCCCGTCGGTCTCCTCCAGCAGGACCGTCGCACGCGACGCGGGAACCTCGCCGAGGAGCGAGACCAGCGCGACGCGCGTGTTCCCCCCCGCCTCGGCCAGCGCCTTCTCGCAGATGTGCGCGTCCATGCCCGTCGCCTCGGTGAGGATGCGCACCAGCCTGGCGCGCAGCTTGGCGTTCAGCGCGTTCACGCTGACCATCAGGTTGGAGTAGGTGCGCCCCATCCTGATCATCAGTGTGGTGGAGAAGGAGTTGAGCACGAGCTTGGTCGCCGTGCCCGCCTTCATCCGGGTGGACCCGCTGATCACCTCGGGCCCGGTGGCGAGCCCGATGTGCACCTCGACCTCGTCCCCGTACGGGGTGTGCGGGTTGCAGCTGATCAGCGCGGTCCGGGCGCCGACCCCGGCGGCGGCGCGCAGCGCGCCCACCACGTAGGGGGTACGGCCGCTCGCCGCGATGCCGATGGCGATGTCACCGGACCGGACGTCGCGGGCGTCCCGGCGGCCGAGTTCCACGTCGTCCTCGACGTCGGAGACCGCCTGGGACAGCGCGCCCGGCCCCCCGGCCTGGTGGGCGACCACCCGTCCCCAGATGCCGAACGTCGGGGGCAGTTCGGCGGCGTCCAGGACCGCCAGCCGCCCGGACGTGCCGGCGCCGAAATAGTGGACGCGCCCACCCGCGCGCAGGGACTCGACGGCGAGGTCGACCAGCCGGGCGACCTCGGGCAGGACGGAGGCCACGACCGTCGGAACGGTCGCGTCCTCGGAATTGATCACGCGCAGCACCTCCAGGGTCGGCAGCGTGTCGACGTCGAGGGTCCGGGGGTTCCGTCCCTCGGTGGGGAGCTCGCAATCGATCACCGACGCCTCCGGTCGGGTCGCACGGTCCGGCCGCGGACCGCCTCGAATGTGGCCTCCAGTGCCTTGCGGGTCGGCCCGTAGGTGCGCTGCGCCACTCCGACGAAGACGCAGTCGACCACCGTGAGCTGAGCCAGCCGGCTTGCGGTGGCGCCGGAGCGGAACGTCGTCTCCCGCGCCGCCGTCGTCAGAATCAGATCCGCCACCTCCGCGATCGGGGACTTGGGAAAGTTGGTGATCGCCACGGTCGTGGCGCCCCTGCTCCGGGCGACCGCCATGGCGTCGATGGTCTCCACCGTCGCGCCCGTGTGGGAGATCCCGATGGCCACGCTCGTGCCGCCCAGCACGGCGGCGCTGGTGAGCATGATGTGGGCGTCCGACCACGCCGAACAGATCCGGCCGATCCGGTGGAGCTTCTGCTGGAAGTCGGCCGCCACGAACGCGCTGGCGCCGACGCCGTAGACGTCGACGCGGTCGGCGGCGACGACCGCGTCCACGACCTGTTCGAGCATCTTGATGTCGAGCTGCGACGCGGTCTCCTCGACGGCCCGCGCGTCGGCGAACGTCACCTTCTCGACGATCTGCTCCAGCGAGTCGTCGGGGCTGATGTCGCTGCCGATGATCCGGCCGCCCGCGGCGCTCTGCGCCCGTCCCGCCTCGGTGGCGAGGGTCAGCCGCAGCTCCGGGTAACCGTGGAACCCGATCGCCCGGCAGAACCGGATGACCGTGGTCTCCGAGGTGCCGCAGGTCTGCGCGAGTTCGGTGATGGTGGAGTTGGCGACCCCTTCGGGGTCGTCGATGACGCGTTGTGCGACTCGCCGCTCCGCGGGGGGCAGCGAGGGCAGCAGCGAGCGGACCCGCACCACGGTGCTCAGCGGCGTGCTGTCCTTCTCTCCTTCGGTGGGTGGGCGTTGGGACGCCGCCTGGTCCCGTGGTGAACCGGGCTCCCCCGTGATCCCCCGCTCGGGGCCCTGCTCAAGGCTCCGCTCGGAGCCGATGGGTTTCCTCATGATGGAAATTTTCTTACGTGCGAGATGTCACGTCAACGGTAGAAAAGGCTACGGTCGCCATGTGTTGACCCATTTGGCCGGTCCTTACGTGGTCGGTATCGACGCGGGTGGCACGAAGACCCGCTGCGTCGTACTGACGCTGGGGGGTGCTCTGGCCGGTTCCGGCACCGGCCCCGGGGCCAACCCCAACTCCGGAGGCGACACCGCAGGGGCGCTGACCACAGCCCTGCGGGAGGCGCTCGGGGACCTCGACCGTACCCATATCCTCACCGGCGTGTTCGGCATCGCCGGTGCCGGCTCCGCCGGCCGGCCCGCCGCCGTCGCGGCGGCGCGGCAGGCATGGCAGGCCGTCGGCCTGCGCGGATCACCCGCGGTGGTGACCGATATCGCGGTGGCGTTCGCCGCGGGAACCAGCGAGCCCAAGGGCATCGTGGTGTTCTCCGGCACGGGCGCCGGCGCGGCGGTCATCAACGACGGGACGATCGTGCAGCGCGCGGACGGCTACGGCTGGCTCGTCGGGGACGAGGGTTCGGCGGTATGGCTCGGGAAGGAGGCCGTCCGGGCGGCGCTCGCCGCCTACGACGGCCGCGGCTCCCCGACGCTGCTCACCGATTCGGTCCCCCGCGCACTGCTCGGCGCCACCGTGGTCGCGGAGATCGACGCGGAACGGCGAAGACCTCGCCGACCGAGGGCGCTGGCCATGGCCGGCGCCCCTTCGTCATCACCGGGCGGTTCCATGCCGCCGCCGACCGCGACGTTCGCCACCGGAGCAGGCACCCCCATCGGGAGCGGCACGGGCACCGCCGTGCTCCTCCCCGAGTCCCCCTGTCCACCGCCCGGAGAAGGGCCCGGCGGGCCGCCCGGGAACGGGTCGTGCCCGGCGTCCGGGAGCGTTCCGTATCCGGCGTCCGGGAACGGTTCCACCGGCCCGCCGGGCCGTCCGGGCTCGCATGGGCCGCCCGGCTCGCACGGGCCGCCGGGCCGTCCGGGATCGCACGGCCCGCGCGGTGATCCCGGGCCGCCGGGCCATCCCGAGATGCCCGGCATCCCGCCCAACCCTCGTCTCGCCCAAGCGATCATCAAGGAGGTGTACGGCCGTCCGCCCGCGGCCCTGGGCCGGCTCGGCCCGGTGGTCGCCGCCGCCGCGGCCGCCGGAGATCCGGTGGCCCGGCGCATCACCGAAGAGGCCGCGCAGTGGCTGCTCCGCGACGTGGACGCGGTGCGCCCGGCCCTGTCCGATCCCTGCGCACCGGTCGTCATGCACGGCTCGGTGCTCCGTGAAGGTCCCGTCGCCGAGGCCGTCCGCACCGGGCTGCGCGATCGTTTCGCCGCGGCGCCGCGTTGTGCGGGCGACGGAGCCGTCGGCGCGGCCGGGCTGGCGCTGCGCCGCCTCGGCCACCCTCTGCCCGGCTGAGCCACCGCGCCCCGCCGGACCCGGCTTCGGCTGACCTGTTCCAGCCCCGGCCGATCCCAGAAACAGACGGTGGAGAAGACCGTCCGGGTTCATCGCGATGGACCCCACAAGATCCACACCAGTGGTCCTGGGGTCCATCGTGATCGGAGTGGTACCAGAGGGGCGGCCGTGGACGATGTTGCCCCTGCGGGTGTCCGTGCGCGTCCTTTCGCGAAGCCGTGTTAACGTCGCCGCGTTCGATCCGATGAGGAACCGAGACCATGTCGGGGGGCCTGGTCAGGTGCGTGTTACTCGACCGCTCGCGCTCGCGGCGACACTGACCGTGGCGCCCGCCATGGCGCTGGCCTCGGGCTGCGACGACGGGCCGGCGCCGCCCGCCCGGTCCGGCGCGCCCACGCCGGCGAAGAGCACGGCGCCGCCGCCGGACGCGTGGATCCCCGGCCATGTCGCGAAGATGAGCGTGGCGGAGAAGGTCGGTCAGCTGTTCGTGCCACGGTTCTCCGGCCGCGCCGACGCCCTGGAGAAGATCAGGAAGTACCACGTCGGCGGCCTGATCTACTTCCCCGAGAACTTCGGCTCCCCGAAACGGACCGCCGCGCAGTCGAACGCGCTGCAGCAGGCGTCCAAGATCCCGTTGCTGCTCGGCGTGGACGAGGAGCAGGGCATCGTGTCGCGCACGCCGTTCGTCACCGTCTTCCCCGGCAACATGGCGCTCGGCGCGACCGGCAGCCCCGCGGACGCCCACGCCGCCGCGCGGGTGACCGGCACCGAGCTGCGCGCGGTCGGTGTCAACCTCGACTACGCCCCCGACGCCGACGTGAACGTCAACCCGCGCAATCCCGTCATCGGACTGCGCTCGTTCGGCGCCGACCCGGGGCTCGTGTCGAAGCTGACGGCCGGCGCCGTCGACGGCTACCAGGCCGCCGGGGTCGCCGCGGCGGCCAAGCACTTCCCCGGGCACGGCGACACCGCCACCGACAGCCACACCGGCCTGCCGGTGATCAGGCATTCGCGCCCGATGTGGGAGCGGCTCGACGCGCCGCCCTTCCGGGCCGCGATCGCCGCCGACGTCGACATGATCATGACCGCGCATATCGAGGTGCCGGAGCTCGACCGGTCGGGCGACCCGGCCACGCTGTCGAAGACCGTCCTCACCGGGCTGCTGCGCGGCGCCCTCGGCTACCAGGGCGTGATCACGACGGACTCGCTGGAGATGGCGGGCGTACGGAAGAAGTACGGCGACGCGGCCGTGGCGGTCCGCGCGATCGAGGCGGGCGCCGACCAACTGCTGATGCCACCGAGCCTGCCGCGCGCCTACCGGGCGGTTCTGGCGGCCGTCCGGTCCGGGCGGATATCGGCGCAACGGTTGGACGCGTCGGTCACGCGCGTCCTGCGGCTCAAGCAGCGGCGCGGCCTGTTCCAGCGGGCGACCGTGGACCCGGACGGAACCGGGGCCGTGATCGGCACGGCCGCGAACAAGGCCGCCGCCCGCCGGGTCGCCGAACACGCCGTCACCCTCGTCCGCAACGATCGGAACCTGCTGCCGCTGAAGGGCAGGAAGGTCGCCGTCACCGGGCCGGGAAACGGGACGCTCCGCGCGGCGCTGCGCAGTCAGGGCGTCACGGTGACGTCCCCTGCCGCAGCGGACGTCACCGTCCTGACCACCGAGAACGCGGGCGCCGCCACCGCCGCCCGGATCCGGGCGCTCGGCCCGAAACCGGTGGTGGTCGCCGCGCTCGGCCGCCCCTACGACCTCGACTTCGCCGGGGGCGCGGACGCGGCGCTCGCCACGTACTCGGCCAGTACCGTGTCGGTCACCGCGCTCGCGAAGGTGCTGAGCGGCGCGGTGCGGCCGACGGGCAAGCTGCCGGTCCCCGCGGCCGGAAAGCGGGTCGGCCACGGGCTGGGCTACCGGTAGGTCATTCCCTCGCCCCCGCGGCGTCGATGGCGGGGGTGCGCAGCCCGGCGCAGGCGGGCAGCAGCGACGCAGAGACGGCGATCATGACGCATAGGGCGAACACGCCCCCGACCGCGGGCCAGGGCAGGGCGACGCCGGGCCCCTCGCCGGTGACGGCGCGGATCGCGGCCCACAGACCGCCGAGGCTCGCCAGCGAAGCGAACGCGGCGAGGACCGTGCCGACGCCGACGGCGAGCAGCGACTCCCCCGCGACCACCCGCAGCACCTGCCCGGATGTGGCGCCCGCGAGGCGCAGGACGCCCTGCTCTCGGATCCGGTCGGCGGCGGCCATGACCAGCGTCGCGGCGATCACGATGGCGCAGTAGAGGAGAGAGACGCCGAGGATGAACAGCATCCCGGTTCGGGCGTGCCGGTTCTGCCGCCCCTCGGCGGCCGCCGACAGGTCCGCGGGGACGGCGACGTCGGCGCGCAGCCCACGCGTCGCGGCACGGAGCGCGGTGAGCGCGGCGGCACGGTCGGTTCCGGGCAGCAGTTGGACGTCGATCGACTCGGTGAGCACCGCGCCGCCCGCGTTCCGCGCCGTGACGTGGACGATGTCGTCGGCGAGCCCCTGCCTGAGCACCGCCGCGACCTTCAGCGACCGGTTCGTGCCGTCGGCGAGCCGGACGTCCACCCGGTCCCCGACCCGCCGCTCCCACTCCCGTCCGACGATGATCGAGTCGTCGGTGAGGGCGGACGGCGTCCCGGCGAGCACCGGCAGGGCGCTCAGCGGCCCGCCGGGCGGCACGGCCTCGGCGGCGTAGGTGACCGGTTCACCGTCCTGCCGGACCGTGATCGTCGTGGGCGTTCGCGGCACGGCCCGCACGCCGGGAACGGCCTCGACCCGGGCGACCGCCGCGCGGGTGAGACCCGGCGCGCCCACCGGGACCACGGCGAGGTCGCCACCGTGCCGGGCCCGCTCCTCCGCGGCACGCGCGTCCTTGACCATGGCGGTGGCGCCGAGCAGCCCGACCGTCAGCCCCAGCGTGATCAGCACCGGCGCCGCGGTCGAGGCGGTGCGCCGCGCGGCGGCCAGGGCGCCGCGCCGGACGATCGTCGTCCACGGACGGCCGAACCGTCCGAGCGGCCAGGTGACCAGCCGGGCGACCGGCGGCACGACGGCGGGGGCCAGCAGTCCCATGCCGCCGATCAGCAGCAGGGTCACCAGGACGTACTGTTTCCGGTTCGTCGCGGCCTGCGGGGAGTTCAACGCCGTGGCGACCAGCATCCACAGCGCGGTGCCGGTGATAGCGAGCCCGGCGAGCCAGCGCGCGAGGGTCATGACCCGGTGTTCGAGCACGGACTCCCGCATCGCCTCCACCGGACGGATGCGTCCGGCCCGGCGGGACGCGGCCCACACGCCGAGCAGCGCGACGGTCAGGCCGGTGCCGCACGCGACGGCGAGCGGCCACACCGACGGGGTCACCTCGTAGCCGGGGGGCGCGAGGTCACGGGCGGTCAGCCAGGCGCCGAGCGCCGGGGCGGCGGCGACGCCGAGCGCGCAGCCCGGCAGCGACGCGGCCACGCCGAGGACGGCGGCCTCGCCGAGCAGCATCCGGCGCAGTTGCCGGGCCGTCATCCCGACCGCCCGCAGCAGCGCCAGTTCCCGTCGCCGCTGCGCGACCGCGAACGCGAACGTCGAGGCGACGACGAAGACCGCCACGAACCCGGCGACTCCGCCGGCGATGCCGAGCAGGACCTCGGCGTCGGCGAGCCTGTCGTCGTCCGGGCCCGACCGCAGCCCCGCCCCTGGTGCGACCAGCGCGCCCGTGCCCGCGGCGTCCCGGACGGCCGGCACCGGGGCCGCGGAGATCAGGACGTCGACGCGTGGCGACAGCCGGGCCGCCTCCGTCCCGGTGAAGAAGATCGCGGGTTCCGGTCCGTGCGCGACGCCCGCGACCCGGTAGGTGCCGGGCCCGCCGCCCGTGAGGACGGTGATGGACGTGCCCGGCCGCGCACCGCCGCCTCCCGCCACCACGATCTCCCGGTCGCCGGACGGCGCCCGTCCCGCGGTGATCTGGTACGCGGCATAGCGCGCCGAGGGCCACGCGCGCCCGATGACCGGTCCGTCTCCCGTGGCGGGTTGGGCGTAGAAGACGCGGTCCGCGACGACGGGCCCGAGCCCGGACACACGCGCGACCACGTCGGGGCCGAGCCCCGGCGGTGGCGCGGGCGTGTCGGGCGGGTCGGGCGGTGGCACCGGCTGGACGACCGAGACGGCGCGCGGGTACCGTTCCGGCGCCTTGACGGGCTCGGTGCCGATGGCCGACGCCAGCGCCGACCCCAGTGCGGCCGTCATCGCGACGCCCAGCGTCAACGCGATGAACGTCCCGGTGAACGCCGTCCACCGGGCGCGGACCGTCCGTAACGCGAGTGTCAGCACGCCGATCCGTGCGTCGTTCCCCATACTCCAAGATCACCGCTGGGGGCGGTCACCGGCAATGGGGTAAACCCGATTCTCCGGGGTGGGGCGGCCCGGTCACACCCCCAGTTCGGTGAGGCCGGGCAGGTGGGCGCGGGCGGCGTCGCGGGCCTGACCCGCGGTGCGCGCCGCGCGGGCGGCCGACGCGGCCTTGCGGCATTCGTCCAGCGTGTGGCGGGCGAGCGCGGCCCGGACCAGCGGCAGCGACGGCGCGCTCATCGACAGCGACGTCACGCCGAGGCCGACCAGCACGCAGGCGAGCGCCGGATCGGACGCGGCCTCCCCGCACACGCCGCAGGGGATGCCCGCCGAGGCCGCCGGGGCGACCAGGTCGAGGACGGCGGGCTGCCACGGGTCCTGGAGGTGCGCGAGCCCGCCGACCTGGCGGTCCGCCGCGCACGCGTACTGGGTGAGGTCGTTGGTGCCGAGGCTGAAGAACTCCACCTCGGGCGCGAGGTCGCGGGCGCGGAGCGCGGCGGCGGGCACCTCGATCATCACGCCGGGATGGTCGATGCCCGCCTCCCGGCAGGCGGCGGCGAAGAAGGCGGCCTCGTCGGCGTCCGTCACCATCGGCGCCATGACCTGGAGTTTCACTGTCAGGCCGGTGGCGGCGCGGGCGAGCGCGGCGAGCTGGGCGGCCTGGACGTCGGGGTGGCGGCGCATCATCCGCAGCCCGCGTTCGCCGAGCGCCGGGTTCGGCTCCTCACCGGGCGGCGGCAGGAACGCGAGCGGCTTGTCGGCGCCCGCGTCGAGGGTCCGGACGACGACACGGCCCTCCGGGAACGCCTCCAGCACCTTTCGGTACGCGTCCTCCTGCTCCGCGTCGGACGGCGGCGTCGCGCGGTCGAGGAAGAGGAACTCGGTGCGGTACAGCCCGACGCCCTCGGCGCCGTTCAGCAGCGCGGCGTCGACGTCTGTAGGGCCGCCGATGTTCGCCAGCAGCGGCACCCGGTGCCCGTCCTTGGTGGCGCCGGGGCCGGTGGAGCCTTCCAGCGCGGACGCGCGGGCGGCGGCCGCGGATCGGGCCGCGGTCACCTCGGTCTCGGACGGGTCCGGACGCACCGTCCCGGCGGAGCCGTCGACGAGGACGCGGGTACCGTCCGCGAGCGCCGTCGCGCCGGGCAGCGCCACGACGGCGGGCACGCCCATCGTCCGGGCGATGATCGCGGTGTGGCTGGTCGGGCCGCCCTCCTCGGTGACGAACGCGACGACCTGCGCCGGGTCGAGCACGGCCGTGTCGGCCGGGGCGAGGTCGCGGGCGACCAGCACGAACGGCTCGTCCGACTCGGGGACGCCGGGCACCGGCAGGCCGAGCAGCCGGGCGACGGCCCGGTCGCGGATGTCGTCCAGGTCGGTGACCCGGGCGGCCATGTACTCCCCCGCTCCGGCGAGCATGTCCCGGTAGACGCCGAACGCCTCGAACACGGCGCGGGCCGCGCCGGTGCCGCCGTCGATCCTGGTGCCGACGTCGTCGGCGAGGCCGGGGTCGCGGGCCATCAGCGCCTGCGCGTTCAGCACGTCGCGGCCGTCGGTGTTGCCGATCTCGGCGGCGCGGGCGCCGCGTTCCTCCAGGTCGGTGGCGACGGCCTCCAGCGCGGCGAGCGCCGTGGCGCGCTCGGCGGCGGCGTCCCCGCCGTGCCGGTCACCGGCGGGCGGCTCGGGGACGGCGCCCGCGATGCCCCGCACCGGGCCGACCCCGACCCCCGGGCTGACTCCGGCGCCGCGCAGCACGTTCCCCGCCGTGTCGCCCGATGCGCCGTTCGTTGCGTCCGGCACCGTCAGGACTCCTCGGGCTCCGGCGTCGACAGCAGGGTCTCCAGGCTGTCGAGCAGTTCCTCCGCGCCCGCCCCCTCCGCCGACAGGACGACCTCTTCCCCGTGCCGTGCGTCCAACCCGAGCACGGCGAGGATGCTCTTGGCGTTCACCGGGGTGCCGCCGGGCTTGCCCACGGTCACGTCCATCGGGGCCTTGGCCGCCGTCTGGACGAACAGCGCGGCCGGCCGCGCGTGCAGCCCCACCCTCGACTGGATCTTGACATTGCGCTCGGTCACGGCACGCTCCTCCATGGTGTGTTGCAGCTCGATGGCGTTCAGCTGTGTCGCTGTCCGCTGTGGTTCAGGCCGCGCACCCGCAGCGCGGGGCCCGGCACGACGTGGACGTCCTCCAGATCGGGGACCACATGGTCGGCCCCGGCGAGCGCGCCCACCGGTTGCGTGGTGACGACGCCCACGCAGGTCATGCCCGCCGACTTCACGGCCGCGACGCCCGCGGGGGTGTCCTCGAACCCGACCGTCTCCTGCACCGGGACGTCCAGGTCGCGGGCGGCGGCCAGGTACCCCTCCGGGTGGGGTTTGCCGGTGACGACGTCCCCGGCCGTCACCACGATGTCCAGCAGGTCGCGGACGCCGAGCTCGTCGAGCAGGTTCTCGGCGTACGAGCGTTCCGCCGACGTCACCACCGCCAGCGGGACGCCCGCGTCCGCCAGCGACCGGATCAGCCCGACCGCGCCGGGGACGGGCGCGACGGCCGGCATCCCCGGCAGCGACTGGTAGGACACCACCTGCTCGAACAGTTCCTCGACCGTCCGGCCGGGGAACAGGTGCGCCAGGTCCCGGAGCACCTCCATCCCGCGGCGTCCCGCGAACGAGGAGATCAACGCGTCGTCGTAGGGGACGCCGTGCGCGTCGAACAACCGCGACCACTG
Organism: Actinomadura spongiicola; assembly: GCF_003432485.1. Taxonomy (GTDB): domain Bacteria; phylum Actinomycetota; class Actinomycetes; order Streptosporangiales; family Streptosporangiaceae; genus Spirillospora; species Spirillospora spongiicola. Next base: position 672,722 of record NZ_QVNQ01000002.1, on the reverse strand, counting down.
CGCCCGGCTTCTCGGTTCGGTGTCGATGAGGGTGCCGTCGAGATCGAACACGGCGGCGCCCAGCCCGATCACCGTCATCCGTTCAGTTCCATGTGAACAGCTCTGCCCCCCGTGTCACCTCGCCCGACTCCACAACGTCCGACAGGGCGTCGGCGTTCGCGTCGAGGGCGACGACCGCGCAGACCGGCGACCGTCCGCCCGCCTCGATGACGGACGGATCCCAGGCGACGACCGGCTGACCGGACGTGACCTGGTCGCCCTCGGACACGAGGAGCTCGAAACCCTGCCCCTTCAGTTTGACCGTGTCGATTCCAAGATGAACCAGCACCCCGTGCCCTTCCTCGTCCACGACGACATAGGCATGGGGATGCAGCTTGACGAGCTTGCCGGTGACGGGCGCGAGGGCCTTGCCGGGCCCGCGTTCGGGGTCGACCGCCGTGCCCGGGCCCACCATGGCCTGGGCGAACACGGGGTCGGGCACGCCGGCGAGGCCGACGACCCGGCCCGCGACCGGTGACAGTACTCGGGTCATGTGAGGGGTCCTTCTGGTCAGTCGAGGATGTCCTCGATGTCGCTGGCGAGGGTGTCGGCCTCGGTGCCCACGACGACCTGCACGACGGTGCCGCTGCGCATGACGCCGAACGCGCCCGCCTTCTTCAGCGCGGCCTCGTCGACCTTGCCGGCGTCCGAGACCTCCGTGCGCAACCGGGTCGCGCAGGGCTCGATGTCCACGATGTTGTCGGCGCCGCCCAGCGCGGCGATGATGGCCTCGGCCTTGTCCATGGTTGTCTCTCCTCGTTGGGGTGGGCCCGGTTCCGCCGGGGTCCGTGAAGTTCAGTCCGTCTGGGTGACCTTGTTCAGGCCGCGGGGAACGTCCGGGTCGATGCCGAGCCGCCGGGCCAGGTTCTCCACCAGGATCTGGCCGGGGACGATGAGGCCGAGCGGCGCCGTCCACTCGGGCAGGACGGGTCCGGGCAGCGACGCCGAGCACGCGGCCGCCAGGTCGGAGCCGCCGCCGAGCCCGTACGCGCGGGCGCCGGCGCCCGCCACCCGGCGGGCCAGCGCGACGGTCCCGGCGAGCGTCGGGCCGGAGTCGGCGGCGACCAGCAGCGCGGGGGTCTGCGCGTCCACGACGGCGATCGGGCCGTGCTGGAGGTCGGCGTAGGACAGGCCCATCGCGTGCAGGTAGCACGCCTCCTTGATCTTCAGTGCGAGCTCCAGCGCGGTGCCGAACGCGATGCCGCGTCCGGACACGACCGCGCCCGGGACCTTCGCCAGCTCCTCGACGATCTCCGGCAGCGCCGGCGACTCCTCGGTCAGCGCGATCAGCCGGGCGACCTCGTCGGGGACGCGGCGCAGGTCGTCGCCGCCGCCTTCCACGCCGCCTTCCACGTCCGCGCCGAGACCGAGGCCGATCACCGACAGCGCGGCGAGCTGGGTGGTGTAGGTCTTGGTGGCCGGGACGGCGATCTCGTCGCCGGCCTCGGTGATCAGCGCGACCTCCGCCGCCTCGGCGAGCGGCGACCCGGCGCCGTTGGTGACCGCGACGGTCCGGGCGCCGCAGTCGCGCGCCCAGTCGAGCGTCTCGACGATCTCCTCGGTCTTGCCGGACTGGCTGATCGCGACGGCCAGCACGCCGGACAGGTCCAGCCTGCGCTTGTAGGTGGTCGCGATGGACGGCGCGGCGAGCGTCGCGAGCCGTCCGGTGTGCGATTCCACCAGGTAGCGCCCGTACACGGCGGCGTTGTCGGACGAGCCGCGGGCGATGAACAGCACCTGCCGCGTCTCCCGGCCCAGGGCCGCGAGGTCGGGCGTACGCGGCAGGAGCGCGTCGATCGTCCGGCGCAGCGCGTCCGGCTGCTCGCCGATCTCGGCGCGCATCACACTGGTCATGATCCCCCTTCGAAGACTTTCTGCCCGCCCGCCCAGGTCGTACGCGTGCGGTGGTCCGGCCCGAGCCAGACCAGGTCGGCGGCGGCGCCGGGCGCGATGCGGCCGAGGTCGGGACGGCCGATGAGGTCGGCCGGTACCCGGGTCGCGGCGTCCACCGCCGTGACCAGGTCGATGCCGATGCCGACGGCGTTGCCGACGGCCTCGTCCAGGCGCAGACCCGATCCGGCGATCGTGCCGTCGGCGCGCAGCGGCGGGCCCTGTTCGGGCATCGTGATGGGCTCGCCGCCCAGCTCGTAGGTGCCGGGTGGCATCCCGGCGGACGCGGCCGCGTCGGTGACGAGCACGACCCGTCCCGGCGCGGCCCGGAACACCAGCTCGGCGACCTTGGGCGCGACATGGTGCAGGTCGAGGATCAGGCCGGGGCTGAGCCGGTCGTCGATCAGCGCCTGCACGGCGACACCGGGGTCGCGGTGGTGGACACCGGACTGCGCGTTGAAGATGTGGGTGACCATGCGGGCCCCGGCGTCGGCGGCGGCGGCGGTCTGCTCGGCGGTGGCGTCGCTGTGCCCGACGCTGACCAGCACCCCCGCCTCGGTGAGGGTGCGGACGGCGTCGAGCGCGCCGTTGCGTTCGGGCGCGAGGGTCACGAGCTTGACCAGGCCCGTCTCCAGCAGCGCGGCGACGTCCTCGGGCGACGGGTCGGTGAGGTGCGCGGCGTTGTGCGCGCCCTTCCGCTTGTCGGACAGGAACGGTCCTTCGAGATGGACGCCGAGGACGCGCGTGCCGGCGGGAAGGTTCGAGAGGATGTCGCGGGCGCGGCGGAGGGCGGCGGCCTGCGTCTCGACGGGTGCGGTGATGAACGTGGGCAGGAACGCGGTCACCCCGGTCTCGGGGAGACGGGAGACGACGGTGTGCCAGGCGGCCTCGTCGGCGTCCACCATGTCGTGGCCGTAGAACCCGTTGACCTGGAGGTCGACGAGGCCGGGGGCGAGCAGCCCGTCCGGCAGGTCGACGTCGGGCGGATCGGCCGGACGGCCCTCTCCGGCCTCCACGATCACACCGTCCGCCACGCGGACGTATCCCGGAGAGACGACACGGGTAGAGGTACCCGTGGGGGTAATGATCACGCTGTGCGCTGTGATCAGCAGTGATGCCATGGCTCAGCACTCTCCGTGACACGAACGAACGCGGGTCGATATGACCCGAACAACTGGTCTAGTCCGGACTAGACCAGTACGCACCATACTCCACGAATCGGATGAAGATGAAGATGCGGGCTCGAACTCGTCAGGGAACCGTCCCTCGCTGGGAAGGCGCCGACCCGGCCGCGGCCGGGAGATTCGGTCCGTCGGCGCCGGGAGGGAAGCCGGATGAGGACACGCCGGGAACCCCCGCCCCGGACATACCGCCCAGAAGGGGCCCGTGAGCTGGATGTTCCTTGATCTTGGTGCCCGCCGCGCGTGACCCGGTCGTTACGAATTCGTGCATTGACATGCCTTTCGGTCCTGTGGTCTAGTCCGGCCTAGACCAGTACGAACCAAATCGAACACCTTCGAAGCCCACTTCATCCGTCGAAACCCGGCGAATCCCATCGATCCGGCCCCCGGCCATCGAGGACACCCCCGTGACGACAATCGACCCGCACAGTCCGGTACCGAAGTACTTCCAGCTCCGCGCGATCCTGCTCGACCTGATCGAGAGCGCGGAACTGCCCGTCGACGCCCCGATACCCTCGGAGCGCGAGTTGTGCGTCCGGTACGGACTGTCACGCATGACCGTGCGGCAAGGGGTCGACCAACTCGTCTCCGAGGGCCGGCTCTACCGCGTCCCGGGCAAGGGCACCTTCGTGGCCCGGCCCAAGATCGAGATGCCGCTGCGGCTGGTCTCGTTCACCGAGGACATGCTGAGCCGCGGCCTCCATCCCGGCGCGATCGATCTGGACCGGCGGACCGTCCCCGCGGACGCCCGCCTCGCCCGGATCTTCGAGGTCGAACCGGGCACCGCGATCCACGTCATCGAACGGCTCCGCACCGCCGACGGTGAGCCGATGGCGCTGGAACGTGCCCACATCCTCGCCTCGCTCGCCCCCGACCTGCTGGACCGGCGACTCGCCGACCGATCCCTTTACGGAGTTCTGGAGGCGGTGTACGGCCTGGTCTTCGACGCGGGCGACCAGACCATCGACGCCAGCCTGGCGGACGCCGCCGACGCCAGGCACCTGCACATACCCAGGGGCAGTGCCGTGCTGCTCCTGCAACGCCGCTCGTACACCGGAGGCGTATGCGCCGAGCTGGGCGTGTCGACCTACAGGGCGGACCGTTACCAGATCCACACGGCTCTCGGAAATCCACCGCCCCCGCAGGCCTGAAACCCAGCCCAGTCCCTGAGAACTCCTGAAACCCCTGAGGAGGAACCTCGCGATGACAGCCACGACAGTGGACTCAGCGCCACGCCGAGGGTCGAGCGCCCTCGCGATATTGCAGCGAATCGGCCGCAGCCTCATGCTGCCGATCGCCGTCCTGCCCGCCGCCGGCATCCTGCTACGGCTCGGCCAGCCCGACATGCTCGGCAAGGACGGTCTCGAATGGAACCGCGTCGCCGAGATCGTCGGTGAGGCCGGCAACGCGCTGTTCGTCGCCCTCCCGCTGCTGTTCGCGGTCGGCGTGGCGATCGGTTTCGCCAAGAAGTCCGACGGCTCCACCGCGCTCGCGGCCGTGGTCGGCTACCTGGTCTACGACCGGGTCTCCAAGATCATGTTCTCGCACACCGATGAGCTGAAGGACACGGTCGTCGTCACCAAGATGCAGGGCGACGCACCCACGCCGGTGATCGACTGGGGTCTGAAGAACCCCACCGACGTTCTCGGCGGCATCCTCATCGGCCTCACCGCGGCACTCCTCTACCAGCGGTTCTACCGGGTCAAGCTGCCCGCCTACCTGGCGTTCTTCGGTGGCCGCCGGTTCGTCCCGATCGTCACCGCGTTCGCCGCGCTGATCCTCGGCGTGCTGATCGGCTTGATCTGGCCCCTGTTCGGCACCATCCTCACCGACTTCGGTGACTGGGTCACGGGCGCGGGCGCCCTCGGCGCCGGTGTGTACGGCGTCGTCAACCGTCTGCTGCTGCCCTTCGGCCTCCACCACATCCCGAACTCGCTCATCTGGTTCGTGTTCGGTGACTTCCAGACCGCCGACGGCGTCGTCAAGGGTGAGATCAACCGTTACCTGGCGGGCGACCCCAACGCGGGCGGCTTCCTCGCCGGCTACTTCCCCGTCCTGATGTTCGGCCTCCCCGGCGCGGCGTTCGCCATCTGGCGCGCCGCTCCCGCGCACCGGCGTCCCGCGGTCGGCGGCATCATGCTCTCCGCCGCGCTCACCGCGTTCGTCACCGGCGTCACCGAGCCCATCGAGTTCTCGTTCATGTTCGTCGCGCCCGTCCTCTACGCGGTGCACGTCGTTCTCACCGGTATCTCGATGGCGGTCCTGGAGGCCGCCGGAGCCCAGCTCGGCTTCAGCTTCTCCGCCGGGTTGATCGACCTACTGCTCAACGCGAGGAAGGACAATACCGAGCAACTCGCGCTCATCCTCGGAATGGGCGTCCTGTACTTCTTCATCTACTTCTTCATCTTCAGTTTCCTGATCAAGAAGTTCAACTTCGCGACCCCGGGCCGGGAACCCGAAGGCGAGGAAACGGTGGCCGCGGATCCCGCGGTCGACCCGGAAATGGCCGGCAACAGGAAGGAAGGCGGCACGCGGGAGGCTCCCGCCGGCGGCTGACCTTCCCCCAGGGGCGCCGCGTTCCCCTCATCCGAGCGGCGCCCCGCCGGGCCGGTCCAGCCCCCCGGCCCGGCCCCCAGGAGAGTCCCGGGAATCCCGCGCCTCACCCGGGACTCGCTCCCAGGCGGCGGGACGCTACAGCGTCCCGCCGCCTCTCCTTTATCTCAGGCTCGTTCTCGGTGGGTGGGAGCGGCCTGATGCGGTCAGGATGTATTTTTCGCGGCTCTCGTGACTCCTGTCTCTGAAAGAGACAGGAGGTTTTTGTATGGGGCGACGTTCGGAGAGAGCCGCGGCGGTGCGGTTCGTTCGGTATCAGCCGGTGACACGCGGGGCGCTGGCGTTGAGCCCCGCGGTTCGTGCGCGGGCGCCGGAGTTGAGGGTGGTACGGCCCGCGGACGGGGTGGACGCGGAGGTCCGGGCCGTCGCGGACGCGGCCGTGCGGCTGGTCGTGGAGGTGTTGGCGGGGACGCGGCCACCTCATCAACTGTCGCTCGTGGCCGTTCCTGGGGTTTGCAGGGAATTGTCCCGGCGCGGTGACGCGGTTCGGCGCGGGAGACGGGTCGTCCCGCCGAAGGTGCTGTCCAGCCGACTCCAGCGGCCCGTTCCGGCGGTGGCGGAGGTGGTCGCGGTGGTCGTCGTCGCCGGACGTGTCCACGCGCTGGCCCTGCGGCTCCAACACACGCGGGGACGGTGGCGCTGCACCGCGCTGGAGACGACCGCGCCGTGAACGAACGGAAGCGGCCCCCGGTGTGCACCGGGGGCCGCTTCCGTTGCTTCTACTGCCTACTTGGCCTTGTTGCGCGGGTCGCCGTGGCAGCGCTTGAACTTCTTGCCCGAACCGCAGGGGCACGGGTCGTTGCGGTTCACGCCCGCGTACTCGTCCCGCGTCTCCTCGCTGTGGTGCTCGACGCCGCCGTCACCGTCGACGGTCGGGGCCGAGTACTCCAGCTTCGACGGACGCTTCGGCTTCTCCAGGCCCTTCGCCTTGATCGCCGGAGCCTCCTCCGCCTCCTCCAGTTCGTCGGCGGGGGCGGCGTCGGTGTCGGCGGCCGACTTGGCGACCGAGACGGGCGCGGCGCCGACGGTCGGGGCCGACGGCTGCTCCTCCACCTCGACCTCCAGGTGGAACAGGTAGCCGACCGACTCCTCCTTGATGCCGTCGAGCATCGCGTTGAACATGTCGTAGCCCTCACGCTGGTACTCCACCAGCGGGTCGCGCTGCGCCATGGCCCGCAGGCCGATGCCCTCCTGGAGGTAGTCCATCTCGTAGAGGTGCTCGCGCCACTTGCGGTCGAGGACGTTCAGGACGACGCGCCGCTCGAGTTCGCGCATCACCTCGGAACCGAGTTCCTCGTCGCGCTTGTCGTAGGCCGCCTGGGCGTCCTCGCGGATCCGCTCGGCGAGGGTCTCGGCGTCCAGGCCGGAGATGTCGCCGTCGGCCACCTCCTCGACCAGCTCGTCCACCGTGATCGAGATCGGGTAGAGCTGCTCGAACGCCTTCCACAGCTTGGCGAGGTCCCACTCCTCGGCGAAGCCCTCGGCGGTGGCGCCCGCGACATAGCCCGCGACGACCTCGTCGATCATGCTGCGCACCTGCTCGTGCAGGTCCTCGCCTTCGAGGACCTTGCGGCGCTCGGCGTAGATGACCTTGCGCTGCCGGTTCAGGACCTCGTCGTACTTCAGGACGTTCTTGCGGACCTCGAAGTTCTGCTGCTCGACCTGGCTCTGCGCCGACCTGATCGCGTTGGTCACGATCCTGGACTCGATCGGCACATCGTCCGGGATGTTCAGCCGCGTCATGATCGACTCGACGCGGGCGGAGTTGAACAGCCGCATCAGGTCGTCCTCAAGGGAGAGGTAGAACCGGGACTCGCCCGGGTCGCCCTGACGGCCGGACCGTCCGCGGAGCTGGTTGTCGATGCGCCGCGACTCGTGCCGCTCGGTGCCGAGGACGTAGAGGCCGCCGAGCTTGACGACCTCCTCGTGTTCGCCCTCCACGTCCAGCTTCGCCTTCTTCAGCGCCTCCGGCCAGGCGGCCTCGTACTCGTCCGGCGTCTCCAGCGGCGACAGGCCCCGCTGGTGCAGCTCCAGGTCGGCGCGGAAGTCGGGGTTGCCGCCGAGCATGATGTCGGTACCGCGTCCCGCCATGTTCGTCGCGACGGTGACGGCGCCCTTGCGGCCCGCCTCCGCGACGATCGCCGACTCCTGCTCGTGGTTCTTGGCGTTCAGCACCTGGTGCGGGATGCCGCGCCGCTTGAGCATCTTGCTCAGCTTCTCGGACTTCTCCACCGAGGTGGTGCCGACCAGGACCGGCTGGCCCTTCTCGTGCCGCTCGGCGATGTCGTCGACGACGGCCTCGAACTTGGCCTGCTCGGTCTTGTAGACGACGTCCGACACGTCCTCGCGGACCATCGGCTTGTTCGTCGGGATCGGCACGACACCGAGCTTGTAGGTCTTGTTGAACTCGGCCGCCTCGGTCACCGCGGTACCGGTCATCCCGGACAGCTTGTTGTAGAGGCGGAAGTAGTTCTGGAGGGTGATCGTGGCGAGGGTCTGGTTCTCGTCCTTGATCGAGACGCCCTCCTTGGCCTCGATGGCCTGGTGCATGCCCTCGTTGTAGCGGCGGCCGTGCAGGATGCGGCCGGTGAACTCGTCCACGATCAGGACCTCGCCGTTCATGACGACGTAGTCCTTGTCGCGCTTGTACAGCTCCTTCGCCTTGAGGGCGTTGTTGAGGAAGCTGACGAGGGGCGTGTTGACCGAGTCGTACAGGTTGTCGATGCCGAGCCAGTCCTCGACCTTCTCGACGCCGGACTCGGTGATGCCGACCGTGCGCTTCTTCTCGTTGACCTCGTAGTCACCCGGGCCGTACTCGTCGACCTGCCCGGCGGTGCTGATCAGCTCCGCCCGCTTCAGCCGCGGCGCGATCTTGGCGAACTCGGGGTACCACTTGGAGTTCTGCTCGGCCGGCCCCGAGATGATCAGCGGGGTACGGGCCTCGTCGATCAGGATGGAGTCGACCTCGTCCACGATCGCGAAGTTGTGGCCGCGCTGCACGCACTCTTCCAGGCTCCACGCCATGTTGTCGCGCAGGTAGTCGAAGCCGAACTCGTTGTTCGTCCCGTAGGTGATGTCGGCGTTGTAGGCCGCGCGGCGCTCCTCCGGCGTCATCTGCGGGAGGACGACACCGACCTCGAGGCCGAGGAACTGGTGGACGCGGCCCATCCACTCGGCGTCACGTTTGGCGAGGTAGTCGTTGACCGTGACGACGTGGACGCCCTTGCCGGTCAGCGCGTTGAGATAGGCGGGGAGGACACAGGTCAGGGTCTTGCCCTCACCGGTCCTCATCTCGGCGATGTAACCGACGTGGCGGCTGCTGCGCTGACCGGTCTCGTCGGCGTTGCGCCGCTCGTCGTCGGAGGCCTTCTGCGTGCTCATGTGCAGCGCCGCGCCGCCCATGATCTGCACGTCGAAGTGACGCTGGCCCAGCACTCGCTTCGCGGCCTCACGGGCGGTCGCGAACGCGAAGGGCAGGAGCTCGTCGAGGACCTGGCGCTCGGCGTCCCGCTCGGACTTGCCCTTGGCGACGAGCTTGGCCACCTCCTCGGTGATCTCCTCCTTGAACTTGTCGGTCTGCTCGCGCAACTCGGCGTCGCTCATCTCGAGGTAGTCCTCCTCGATCGAGTTGACCTGATCCGCGAGCTTTTTGAGCTTGCGCAGAACTTTGCCCTCGCCCGCACGAAGGATTTTGTCGATGACTGGCGGCACTCTCAGAGGCTCCTTGCAGATCGTGGGTCACCGCTCCAGCGGCGCGCACACCACACGTACGATGCCATCGTAGGCGAGACCCAGAATGGTCTACGTCACTCCGCAGCGCAATCCATAGCACGCCTCGTTTGACCCTCGGGCTCCCGGAGAGGATGTTTCCGACGAAGCGGAGGGAGACGCGCAGTGTCCGAACAGTCGCAGTCCGAAGGGTCCCACGGATCGCACGCCGGGCGACCGAGTTCATGGATGGCCGTGTCGGTCATCTTCGCCGGCTTCGTCGTCGGCGGCGTGGCGCTCTGCATGGGCCCACAGTGGATCCTGTTCTGGGTGGGCGCCGGGATCATCGTCCTCGGCATGATCATCAGCGGTTTCGTCCATCTGTTCGCCGATGTGGTCGTGGACGCGCCCCGCGTCATTCCGGAAATAGTCGACTACTCACTGTTCGGTTCCCGCTCCGACAGGCGCCGCGGCGGCCCGGCGGGCGAGTCCCTGGACCGCCCGGTGGCCACCGACCCCCATCAGACCCCCCACGGCTGACCCCCCTCACCCCACCAAGATCAACCCACACAGAAAAACCCGGTATCGGCGGCCCCCACCACACATAAGAACAAGCCCGAAACCCACCCCCGACACCGGACACGCTCCGGCCACCGCACCCGGCCGGAGCGTCCAGTCGGGACGCTTGCCCGTGCGTCGGCCAGCGGGCCCCGCTGATGCCCCAGCCAGCGATCCCGTCGGCACGCCCAATCGATACGCCCAGCTGTCACGCTCGGCTAGCACGCCCGGCCCGCAGGCCCGACCCACACCCCCGATCCGCACGCCCGGTCGGAGCGGGTCGCCCGCTCTTGTCGTGGGGACGACCAGGCGGGACGCATTTTTGACCCAACGTCCGCTAACTAGAGATCAGCCCCCGGGGAGAACCCGGTGGTGTCGGGTGACGAGGCGTGTGGATCGGCGGGGTCGGTTGGTGGGTTAGGTGGGTGTGGTGGTCTTGAGGGCGGAATCGAGGGTGGTCGGGGGAAGGTCGCTTCTCTCGATGCGGACGTCGTCGCAGCCGACCCAGGTGGCGGCGCGCCAAAGGGCCGGCGTCTGTGGGTAAAGCCGCAGCGGCGTGGTTCTGCGCTCTGGCGTCGGACGTCGCCGGAGTCAATCGCGAGGCGATCCGCCGCCGGTCGCGCGAACTAGGGGTCACAGCCTCGGGGAGAACTCGGTGGTGTCGGGTGGCGAGGCGTGTGGATCGGCGGGGTCTGTTGGTGGGTTAGGTGGGTGTGGTGGTCTTGAGGGCGGAATCGAGGGTGGTCGGGGGAAGGTCGCTTCTCTCGATGCGGACGTCGTCGCAGCCGACCCAGGTGGCGGCGCGCCAAAGGGCGGTGGCGAGGGCGGTGGTCGAGGTTTCCGTTCTGGCGGGGGTGCGGACGGCCCACGGTTCCAGGGACACCTGTCGGGCGACGAGGGTGCGGCCCTCCCTGGCGGGGTCGACACGTCCGATAAGCCTGCCCCCGGCGAGGAGCGGCATCGCGAAGTAGCCGTGGACGCGCTTGGCCTTCGGTACGTACGCCTCCAGGCGATGGTCGAAGCCGAAGACCCGGGAGGCGCGGGCCCGGTCCCAGACGAGGGAGTCGAACGGGGACAGCAGGGTCGTGGCGTGACGGCCGCGCGGCGGCGTGGCCAGTGCTTCGGGGTCGGCCCACGCGGGCTGGGACCAGCCGGCGACCCGTGCGGGGACGAGCCCGGTCGCCTCGATCACCTGGTCGACCTGGTCGCGCCTGATGCGGTAGTAGTCGGCGAGGTCACCGCGGGTGGCGACGGCGAGGGCCCGGCCGGCGCGGGCGACGAGAGCGGTCAGGCAGGCGTCGTCGTCCGGGTCGAGCGCGAAGTACTCGGCGGGGACGGCCCGTTCGGCCAGGTCGTAGACGCGGCGCCAGCCGACGCGTTGGACGCAGACGACCTCGCCGATGTCCAGCAGCCACTCGATGCCGATCTTGTGGTCGCTCCAGTCCCACCATTCGGCGCTCGCCTTGGCGCCGCCGAGTTCCTTGGTGGTCAGCGGCCCGTCCGCCGCCAGCTTCGCGCGGATCTCGGCGCAGACGCCCTCCGGGACCTTGTGCCAGCGCCACCCGCGGCTCCGGTAGGAGCGGCGGCGGAACGCGAACAGCGGCCAGTCGGCGATGGGCAGGATGGACGCGGCGTGCGCCCAGTACTCGAACGTCCCGTTTCCGGCGGCGCCGTTGCCCCAGTAGGCGGCCTCGATCTTGTCGCGTCCGACCGGTCCCAGGCGGGCGTACGGGACGAGTTCGTGAGACCGTGCGAGGACGGAGATCGTGTCGAGCTGGACGGCGCCGAGCCGTCCCAGCATCGCCGCGACGCCGCCCTTCCGCCACGCGCCCAGGAAACCCTGGGCGCGCAGCTGAAGTCGTCGTGCCTCGTCCGCGCTGAGCTCCACCGTGTCGACCACGCCCGCGATGCTACGTCACGACACCGACAAAACTGGATTGGTGGTGACTCAGGTGATCTCCAGAAGCTTCTCCCGGACGGCGTACACGACGGCCTCCATCCGCGAGTGCAACTGGAGCTTCTCCAGGATGTTGCGGACGTGGTTCTTCACGGTGTTCTCGGAGATGAACAGCTCCCGGGCGATCTCCCGGTTGCCGAGACCGCGGGCGACGAGGCGCAGCACCTCCATCTCCCGGTCGGTGAGGCGCGGCGCCGGAACCTGCTGCGTCCGCTCCTCGCTGCGCTTGGCCAGCGCCGCGAACTCGGTGATGAGCTTGGACGCCATCGACGGGCTGATCAGCGACTGGCCGCCGTGCACCGCGCGGACGGCCTGCGGCACCTCGTCGATCGAGATCTCCTTGAGCAGGTAGCCGCTGGCCCCGGCCTTGATCGCCTCGAAGAGGTCCTCCTCCTCGTCGCTGATGGTCAGCATGACGATCTTGGCGCTGGGCGCGGCGTCCTTGATGGCCGTGCACGCCTCGATACCGCTGCGGCGGGGCATCCGGATGTCCATCAGGACGACGTCGGGCAGCAGGTCACCGGCCATCTCGACGGCCTCGTGCCCGTCGCCGCCCTCACCGATGACCTCGATGTCGTCCTCGCCCTGCAGGACCATCTCCAGACCCCTGCGGAACAGCGCATGGTCGTCGACGATGAGCACGCGGATCGGATCGGCCGTCCCGGCCGGCTGGGCCGCCTCCCGCGCGGCGGGGACGGCGCCGGGCTGACGGGGTACCGCCGCGGCGTCGCGAGCCTCGGGATTCTCGCTCACCAGAGTTCGCGGCGTGGAGGAGACGCCGCTTCCCCCCTTCACTATTCAGCGATCTGGAACCACCGGAGGGTTGTTCTCCGACGGGTCGTCCTCGGGAACATACGGGTTCCCGGGGCGAACCCGGGGGATTTCGGGCCGGGGTGTCCCCCGGTGAACTGCTGTGCGTACCGGGAGGTTCCCGACGGCCCGCGTCCGCCCGGAAAGGAACCGGTGCGGCGGGGCGCCGCACCGGAGCCTCCCGGGCCTCCGACGGACCGGCTGGTACGCCTTTTCAGATCATGGCATGGTTCGGACGGTGACGTGATGCGAGTACCGCATCACTGAACACACTCCATCTTCGATCGGTACGCCCGGCCGGATGAAGAACGTTCATTCTTCGACGAGCCTGATGACTCCGTAGTCCCAGCCTCTCCTTCGGTAGACGACCGAGGGGTGCCCGGTCTCCTTGTCGCGGTACAGGAAGAAGTCATGGCCGACGAGCTCCATCTCGAAGAGCGCCTGCTCGATGCCCATCGGCTCGGCCTTGTGGAACTTCTCGCGGACGACGACGGGGCCATCGCCCTCCATGGGGATCGGGACGAGATTCTCTTCCGGGGACACCTTCACGGGCTCGGGCTCGTCCGCGGTGGGCTCGGCGACGGCCGCCGGGGGTTCGGGGAGCGTCTCGGGTAGGGGCTCTATCGTCGCGAGCTTGGCGCGCCCCTTGCCGCCGTGCCCCTTGCGCCGTTCTGAGTCGCGGCGCAACCGTGACTCCAGCTTGTCCAGCGCCAGGTCGAGGGCGCCGTAACGGTCGTCGGCGGCGGCCTCGGCCCGGATCACCGGACCGCGGGAGCGGATCGTCAGCTCGACCCTCTCGCGCTGGTCGGCCAACCGTGGGTTGCGTTCCTCGGACACCTCCACATCAACGCGGATGACCTTCTGGTTCAGCCGTTCGATCTTGGCGAGTTTGTTGTCGACGTGCCGCCGGAACCTCTCGTTGACGTCGGTGTGCCGGCCCCTCACGGTGATGTTCACGTGGGACCCCCCTTCTCCCGGTTGTACTCAGGCTTTGCCCGGGGTCCCCGGCTGAACACCTCTCATCCCCGACGATTCGTGAAGATCGTGGACGAAAAGTGCTCACCGCCCCGGACGCGCACCACAGGACGGTGGGTCGCACCCGCCCGGCCGACCTGGTCTTCGTCCCCACATCCGCCTGCTGAGGGGCTCGCGGCGCTTTCGCCACTACTGCCCTTCTCCCGGTTCGGGGGATGTCGGATCCCTCGACGGGGCAGGACTTACCTCTAAGGCGCACCGTGATCGGTCGACGAGAAGTCGCCTTACGTGGGCCGTTTCGCCTGCGCCTGGCATCGGCTAGCCGGACCGCCTCCCGTGCTCCGCACGAGCACTGCGCTCCGACGCAACCACGGACCCGGGCGGGTGCCATGTCAGGAACGCTAACCCCTTACGCCACGAATGTCAGGGGGGTGGGCCGAGGAAATACTCACTGACCGTCATCGAACCCCGCCCCGACGCGCGCCTCACCACCTCACGAACGCCACACCACCGCCCCCGAACCCCACCCGCACACCGGATCCGCTCGACACGACCCCGCAGGTCAGTGCACCCTGACCCGGCGGTGAGTTTGCCCACCCCGGACGCGACAGACCCCAAATCACCCACCCCAATCCCCCAATGTCGACTACGCCCGGTAACTACCTACAACCCCACCTCCAAGCCCGAAGAAAGTCACCAACCGCCTCCCTCCCGTTCGCCAACCGTCCCAACCGACACCCCTACGAGCCGCGCCCCCACGAACGGCCTTCACAAGCAGCACCCCCAGGGGCACGGCCGTCACAGACGCCGCCCCTCACAAGTGGCGACTCCCGAACGACGCCCCACGAACGGCCATCACGAACAGCGGCCCCACAGAGGTGCCCTTCACGAGCGGTAACTCTCACGGACGACGACACGCACGGACGACGACCCACGGACGGCCATCATGAGCAGCGGCCCCATAGAGGTGGCCTTCACGGACGGCGACCCTTACGAGCGGTGGCCGTCACAGGCGGCAGTCGTTACGGGCGGTGGCGGGGTGTGGCGGCGATGGTGGCGGCGGCGTTCACCTCGATGCCTGCGGCTCGAAGTGCGCGGGCCGCCTCGGCGAGAGTGGCGCCCGTGGTGATGACGTCGTCCACCAGGATTACCGAACAGTCCGTGATGCGCTGGGTGACGCGTCCGATCGCGGGCTCGATTCGGGGTTCGGAGGCGTGCTCGGTGAGGTGTCCGGTGGTGTGCTCGGTCGGGTGGTCGGTGGTGGGCTCAGTGGCGCGGCGGGGGGTGTGGTCGGGGATGGGGCTGGTGGGGTGGTCGGTCCTGTGGTCGGTGGTGGGGATGGGGTTGAGGGGGTGGTTAAGGAGGGGGGTTGCTTGGAAGGCGCCTTGGAGGTTTTTGGCGCGTTGGGGGGCGGTCAGGCCTGCTTGGTCGGCTGTGCGTTTGGTTGGTCTTAGGGCGTTGATGGCGGTGATGGGGACGTCGTCTTCTCGTAGGCGGTCCAGGGCGATGGCTACGGTCTGGCGGAGGGGGTCGTGGCCGCGGCGTTTGAGGGAGGCGCGGCGGGACGGGATCCATACGACCGTGTGGGGTGGGCGTTGGTCCGCTATTGCGGCGTGGAGGGACGTGGCCAGGGCCTCGCCCAGAGGGACGGCCAGGGCGGTGCGGCCGTGCTCCTTGTAGGCGGACAGGATCGCTTTTAAGGGGCCCTCGTAGGTGGCGACGGTCCAGGGTGGGGGGAGGCCGTGCGGAGCCGTTCTGGCGGGTCTTGCGGGGCCCTGGAGGGGGGACGCGCAAACGTCGCAGAGGAGGAGTCGGGGCGCGCCACAACCGACGCAGGATTCGGGGAAGAGTAGTTCGAGCAGGTCGGTGAGCCATCTCATGGCATCGACGATGCTCGTTGAGGGGGGTCGGCGGTTCGGGGTTTCGGGATTGTGGATAACTTTCAGCCCGGGTAGTCGGGGTCCTTGGCCGGGGTGGGGCAGATCCAGGGGCTGTAGGAGTTGCTGGGGGCGCGCTGGCGGCAGACCTGGTCCTTGCCGGACGACCGGGTCCCGATGAGGATCGGGGCGCCGGGGGCGGCGGCGATCGTCCGGGGTTCGCCCAGGGAGCCGACGCCCAACGACGTGATGGCGCTGCCGCTGATCGGCATCAGGAACGGGAGCGTCTGCGAGTCGCGTTGGGCGCGGCCGAGGACGGCGAGGGTGCTGTAGTCGCGCCAGGCGAGGTCGACGGCGTCCTGGAGTTCGGAGCTCACCGGCAGGAATGAGCCGACGTCCAGGGTGCCGCCGGGGGCGTACGCGATACGGCCGATCTGGACCTGGGGGCGGCCGTCGATGTGCGCGATGACGGCGGCGCGGACGCCGTCGCGGGCGATGCGGAACGCGCGGACCTCGCGGCCGCCGAGGCCCCAGTGGGCCGCGCGGACGGGTGGTCGACCGCGCGGACGCAACCACAGCCAGGACTCGTCCTTCTTGCTCTCCACCACCCACAGGGTGCCGTCGCGGCTCCAGGTCGGGGCGGTGAAGCGGGCGTCCTTCTGCGCGGTGAGCAGGAGGCGGGGCGGGGGCGAACCGGTCAGGGGCGCGGCGACGAAGACCTGGTCGGCTTCGGCGCTGAGCCCGGCGAGTTCCTGGTTGTCGGGGGCGACGGCCGGGCGGGAGAGACGGCCCGCGGCGCCGATCACCCGGGGTTGGGCGCGGTCGCCCTCCAGGGTGCCGATGAAGCCGGACGGGCTGACGACGTAGGCGTTCGGGTGGTGTTCGCCCTTCGGGACCTGCCCGTCGGGCGAGTTGGCGTCCCACGCGTGCACGGGCTGCGTGTATTCGAGGCCGTCGGGTGCGACGGGCTTCCCCTCGATCTGGAGCCGCCATCGCTTGATCTCGGACAGTTGCCGCATCGTCCAGCCGAGTTGCGCCGACATCTGCTCGACGTTTCCGGCGCGGGCCTCCTTGGTGAGGTCGACGGTGGCGGTGTCCTTGTCGATGTGGACGCCGCGCCGCAGTCTCGTCCCGGTGGGGAAGGCGGTGTGGACGGCGCCGTTCAGCCAGGACGTCGGGCCGTCCAGGAGCGCCTGGGCGAGCTGGGTCGGCAGTGTCCGCCGGTTCACGACCGGCAGGAAGATGCCGTTCGGGACGAGGGTCTGGTGGTCGGGCGCGAAGAAGAACAGGTTGACGGTGCGCATGGCGCGCTCGACGTCGTCCTTGGAGAGAAGCAGCCCGGTCTTGTCGTCGCCGGGCAGCCCGGTGATGCGCCACGTTCCCTGGGATGTCTTAGCGAGTTGGAACGAGGTGTCGAGGGCTCTTGGGGAGGCGGTGTACTGGCCGTCGGAGGTGATGGTGCCGATTTCCTGCCCGGTGACCTTGACGGTCGCGTGGGTGGCGGTCGCGCGCACTACCTGTGGTTCGGTGATGCGGCTCGCCAGGACCGTCACGGACGGACGCAGCCCCGGGTTCCATCCGGTCCGCGCGCCGAGATACAGCTTGGCGACCTTGTGGTCGTCGTCGAAGCTCGCGGACGCGGCCAGGAACCCGGAGACGATCTGGGCCGGTCCCCATTCGGGACGCGGATTCACCGGGATCAGTCGGACGTACGGGTCGTCGACGCGTTCGGAGCGTTCGGCCGGTTTTCCGGTGACGACCTGACCGCCGCTCGGCACGGTCGCGCAGCCGCCGAGGACGAGGCCGGCGACCGCCAGGAAGCAGAGCGTCCCGTTCCGCCCCACCGCGGTCACTCGCCCGCCTCCAGCTCGGCGAACAGCGGACGCGCGTCACCGGCCCCTGGAGGGACGAGCGGGAGCGGCGAGCCCCGGAGTTCGGCCCCGGCCACGCGAGGCAGCGAGAGGCGGAACTGGGACCCCGCACCGGGCTCTCCCCACGCCTGCAGCCACCCGCCGTGCAACTGCGCGTCCTCCCGGGAGATCGACAGGCCGAGTCCGGTGCCGCCGGTGGTGCGGGCGCGGGCGGGGTCGGCGCGCCAGAACCGGTCGAAGACCATCTGGCCCTCGCCCGCCTTGAGGCCGACGCCGTGGTCGCGGACGGCGACGGCGACGGCGTCCCGGTCGGCGGCGACGGACACCACGATGTCCTCGCCCTCGCCGTGCTCGACGGCGTTGACGAGCAGGTTCCGCAGGATGCGTTCGACCCTGCGGCGGTCGACCTCCGCCATGCACGGCTCGCCCGGCAGTTGCAGGACGACCTTGCTGCCCTTGCGTTCGGCCAGGCCCTGGATGTCGCCGACGACGCGCAGGACGAGGTCGCGCATGTCGAGGGACTCGACGTCCAGCGTCGCGGCGCCCGCGTCGTGCCGACTGATCTCCAGCAGGTCGGCCAGCAGCGACTCGAACCGCTCAAGCTGGCTCTGCAACAGTTCCGCGGACCGTCCCACCGCAGGGTCGTCGAACGTGTCACGGTTCTCGTAGAGCATGTCCGCGGCGATTCTGATGGTGGTCAGCGGCGTGCGCAGCTCATGAGACACGTCGGACACGAACTGGCGTTGAACCTGCGAAAGGTCCTCCAGTTCCCCGATTTTCTCCTGAAGGTTCGCGGCCATGTCGTTGAACGATCGGGCCAGGCGCGCCAGATCGTCCTCACCACGGACCCTCATGCGCTCTTCCAACCGTCCGGCGGCGAGCCTTTGGGCACCCTGCGCGGCCAGCCGTACCGGGATGACGACCTGCCGCGTCACCAGTGACGCGATCGCCGCCAGCAGCAGCACCAGGACGATGCCCACTCCCGCGAGGGACCGCCCAACATTGGTCAGGGTCCGCTGTTCCTCCACGAGCCGGAACAGGTAGTACAGCTCGAACTGGCCGGTCTTGCCGCCGACGATGAGTCCCCGCTCGGACGGACGGTCATCGATATAGGACAGCTCGCCGTAGGTGTAGGCACGCGAACCCGCGGGCGCGTTCTTCAGTTCCTTCCGAAGCCGCCGCGGGACGCTCTCCGGACGCAGTTCGTTGGTCGTGTACCCGTCGAAGTACTGCTCGGTCGTGTCGCGGATGTGGACCTCGTACAGCCCGGACGGGCCGCTCCGGGCCTTCAACCGCTCGATCGTCGAGTTGAGCCTGCTGCCGTCCCCGGTCGAGTTGCCGAGGTCGCGCTGTACCTGCGCCAGACCGTCGTCCAGTTGGAGACGGGCCGCCTTGACCTTGCCGTCCATGAGCGCCGACGACATCTGCTGCATGAGGAACATGCCCAGGATCGCGACGACGATCGCCGAAATGAACAGGGTGGACGTGACGATGCGTACCTGAATCGACCGGCGCCACCGCGTGTATCCGCTCTTCACGGTGCCGCGCAGAAGACGCCTGGCCTCCCGCAGGGCACGCCGACCGAACCGCATGGCCCTCCTCATGTCGGCTCTCATGAGGGAACCGCGATACGGCGTGGCCTGGGTGACGGGGCTCCGGGAAAGTGCTGGACGGTCATCGGTGTGTCACGAGGGGAATCACGAAGGAATGCGACTCCGGCAGGTTACGGCGACGTCATGAAGGTTCGAAAGGTCGCGCGAACGTCGGATGGCTGAGTTGAACGGTCTGGTGGACGGGACGTCTGGGCGCCGGCCCGGTCAGGCCGGACCGGCCTTGTAGCCGACACCGCGCACGGTGACGACGATCTCCGGCCGCTCGGGGTCTTTCTCTATCTTGGCGCGAAGTCGCTGCACATGGACGTTCACCAGGCGGGTGTCGGCGGCGTGCCGGTACCCCCAGACCTGCTCCAGCAGGACTTCGCGGGTGAACACCTGGCGGGGCTTGCGGGCCAGCGCCACCAAGAGGTCGAACTCCAGCGGCGTCAGCGGGATGTGCCGGTCGCCGCGCTTGACCGAGTGCCCGGCGACGTCGATGGTGATGTCGCCGATCTGCAGGGTCTCCGGCGCGGGCTCGTCCGTGCGCCGCAGCCGGGCGCGGACGCGCGCCACCAGCTCCTTCGGTTTGAACGGTTTCACGATGTAGTCGTCGGCGCCGGACTCCAGCCCGAGCACGACGTCCACGGTGTCGCTCTTCGCCGTCAGCATGACGATCGGCACGCCGGACTCGGCGCGGATCTGGCGGCACACGTCGATGCCGTCCGCCCCCGGAAGCATCAGGTCGAGCAGCACGAGGTCCGGCCGGGTCTCCCGGAAGGCCTCGAGCGCCTTGTCGCCGTCGTGGACGAACGACGGTTCGAAGCCCTCGCCCCTCAGCACGATGCCGAGCATCTCGGCGAGCGCGAGGTCGTCGTCGACGACCAGTACACGTCCTCTCATGGCCCTCATCGTCACAAAGTCGGGGTTCGGTGGAGTGAGTACTCGGTGGCGCGTGGCTCCGGCGGCCCCACCTCGCCAGGGAGAGATCTGCCTTGGCGTGCCAGGTTACCCGCGTTCGCGTCGTCCATGGCTCCCCCGCGATCAAGTGCGCGGCACGGAATTGTAGACGGAGCCACCGGAACACACGTGACGTCGACCGGCATCGGCATGATTCGGTGATCGGTGCGCCACGGAGTGCGCAGATCACCGCCATCGGGGTCGGTGACGGCATTCGCGGCGCCTCGCCCGTGACAGGATGACCTGACCGGCGGACGTGACGGGCGGGCGTGACGG
The DNA here is from genome assembly GCF_003432485.1 of Actinomadura spongiicola. GTDB lineage: Bacteria > Actinomycetota > Actinomycetes > Streptosporangiales > Streptosporangiaceae > Spirillospora > Spirillospora spongiicola. Next base: position 652,415 of record NZ_QVNQ01000002.1, on the reverse strand, counting down.
GCGAACGTGACGGCCCGGACCAGAATCGGGCGGGCCGCCGGACGACCCCCGCCAGAGACCGCAGGGAGCCAGGAGATGCCGGGACCGGACGGCCGCGACGGCACGGACGTCGACAGCGACGCGTCCGGCGTGCAGGAAGTCCCGTTCCGTCCCATGTCCGTCTCGGAGATGCTGGACGGCGCCATCGCCGGCATCCGGCGGCGCCCGCGCACGTCGCTGGGCCTGGCCGTCGGGATGACCACGGTGATCCAGGTGGCGAGTTCGATCGCCGCGTACTTCTTCATCGGCGACGAGGCCCGCAACGAGGTCACGCCCGACCTGCTGCTCGAGTCGCTCGGCGCGCAGCTCACGCTGACGGTGATGGGGCTGGTGCTGTCGGCGTACGGGATCCTGGTGCTGGCCGGGCTCCTCGCGCCGATCCTCGGCCGGGAACTGGTGGGCGCGCCGATCGCGCCGCGCCAGGCGTGGCGGGACACCCGGCCACATCTCGGCCGGTTGTTGGCGACCGCCGCGGCCGTCATCGGTGTCTCGCTGGTCGCCCTAGTACTACCGATCTTTCCGTTCGCCCTGCTGATCGCGGTCGGCGCGCATCCCGGGTTGAGCGTGCTGGCGGGGCTCCTAGGGATTCCCATCGGCATAGGCCTGATGGTGTGGCTCTATCTACTGTTCGTCTTGGCCGTGCCCGCGGTCGTCCTGGAACGACAGACGGTGAGCGGCGCGCTTCGACGGGCGGTGGCACTGTCCAAGGGACGCTGGTTCAGAACATTCGGAACCCTGCTGCTCGCGATGCTCGTGACCGTGTTCATGGGTTTCTTCGCCTTGCGGATCCCGTTCCTGTTCGTGCAACTGGCGTTCTTCGGTGACGCCGAAGGCAGCGACGCGACGATGGCGGCGCTCGCCGTGGACACGCTCGGCCGGATCGTCAGCTGGTCGGTCGTCCTCCCGTTCGACGCCGGGGTGATCGCGCTGCTCTACATGGACCGGCGGATGCGCCGTGAAGGGTTCGACCTGGAGTTGCGGACGGAAAGACGCGGTGACCAACTGGAGGACTTCGTCGACCTGTGGCGGACCGGCCCGGCGCCGGCGCCTCCCGGGACGGGGGCGCACCCATGACGCGCACCGACGCGCCGCCGGACGCGCCGTTCCTTGCCGCGGCCCCCGATCCGATCGGCCGGGACGAGGCCCGCGAGCTGGCCCGTCGTGAGCTGGAGAAGCAGATCTACCAGCGCGACGAACCGTCCTGGCTGCAACGCACCTGGGACGACTTCGCCGAATGGCTCCAGGAGCTGTTCTACAGGGCGCCCGCTCCGGAGTCGCAGGGACGCGGCGGTGGCTGGACGTCGATCGTCGTCGTCGTCCTCGTCGCGCTCATCGCCATCGCGCTCGTCGCGTGGCTGATGCGGGGCCGCCGCAACCCGCGGTCCAGGAACGATCCCCTGCTGGAGGACGAGACGTCCACGGCGATCGACCACAGGAACGCCGCGGAACGGCACGCGGCGGCCGGGCAGTGGGCGGAGGCGATCCGGGAACGGCTCCGCGCGATGGCCCGCGACCTGGAGGAGCGGGCGGTGCTGCCGCCACGTCCCGGGCGCACCGCCGACGAGTTGGCGGAGGAGACCGGCGAGGCCGTCCCGCAGCTCGCCGACGACCTGCGCGAGGCCGTCCGGATCTTCGACGACGTCTGGTACGGCGACCGTCCGGGCACTCCGGAGGGGTACGCGCGGGTCAAGGACGTCGACGACCGGCTCCGGGCGGCCAGACCGAAGCCGCTGGAGGCCGACGACCTCGCGCCCTCCGGGGCCGGTGAGGACGGAGGACCGCGATGGTGACGCAGACCTCCCCGCCCGGCGGGGCGCAGACCGCACCGGCGGCGGAGCCGTCCGCGCGGCAGGTCGCGGAGCGCCGCTGGCGGTCGGCGCGCGGCGTGGTCGCGGTGCTCCTCGTCATGGTGGTGGTCGCGGTGATCCTGGCCGCGCTGCGCCCCGCGACGTCGCCGCTGGCGCTCGATCCGACGTCGCCGAAGCAGGACGGCGGCCGCGCCCTCGCGGAACTCCTCCGGCAGCGGGGGACGGAGGTGACGGTGGCGCGGAACACCGAGGCCGTCTTCACGGCCGACCCCGGTTCGCTGGTTCTGGTGACCCGTACCGAGCGGCTCACCGACCGGGATCTGAGCCGCCTGAGCGCCTGGCAGGTCGACTTGCTGCTCGTCCGGCCCACGTCGTTCGCGCTGGCGGAACTCGCCCCGCAGGTGCGCAGGCGTGAACCCGTCTACGGGAACGCCGACCCGGGCTGCTCCCTGGAGGCCGCGACGCGGGCCGGCACGGTCGCGTTCCGCCAGTCGGACACCTACGAGGCGACGGGCTCCGCGACCCGGTGTTACCAATCCGATTCCGGGGATTCCAGGGTCGTCCAGGTACAGAACGGTTCGAACACCGTCACCGTGCTGGGTTCAGCGGAGCCGTTGACCAACGGTCGGCTGACCGAGGAGGGCAACGCGGCGCTGGCCCTGAACCTGGCGGCCGGTACGGGCGCGTCGATCGTGTGGCTGGTGCCCGACCTGCCGGAGTCCGGGTCCGGGGCCGGGCAGCAGTCGCTAGGCGACCTTCTCCCGTTCGGCGTGAAGCTGTTCTTCCTCGAACTGCTCGTCGCGGTGATCCTGGTGGCGCTGTGGCGGGCGCGCCGCCTCGGCCCGGTGGTGGCGGAGGCGCTGCCCGTCGTCGTCCGCTCCGCCGAGACGGTCGAGGGACGCGCCCGCCTCTACCGCGCCGGACACGCCCGCGACCGCGCCTCGGACGCGCTGCGCTCCGGCGCGCGAGAACGTCTCGTCCCGCTGCTCGGCCTGCCCCGCGGCCGCGCGCAGGACCCCACGGCCGCACAGGAGATCGTCACGGCGGTCGCCCGCCGCACCGCCTACGACGAGACGTACGTCGGCGCGGCCCTGTACGGTCCTGAACCCGTGGACGACGCCGGGCTCATCGCCCTCAGCGACGTCCTCGACGACCTGGAAAGGCAGGTACGCGAGTCTTGAACCAACCAGTAGAGCTCGGTAAGGACGACGTGCCCGGCGGCGACCGCGCGCTGAGCGACACTCCGCCGGGCGCGCTGTCCGAGGAGGCGCGGCGGCAGGCCGACACGGCCCGGGCGGCGCTGACGGCGCTGCGCGGCGAGGTCGCCAAGGCGGTCGTCGGTCAGGACTCCGTGGTCACCGGTCTGGTCATCGCGTTGCTCTGCCGTGGTCACGTACTGCTGGAGGGCGTCCCGGGCACGGCGAAGACGCTGCTCATCAAGACGCTGTCGCGGGCCCTGGACCTCGACTTCAAACGCGTCCAGTTCACCCCGGACCTGATGCCCGGTGACGTGACCGGTTCGCTCGTGTACGACAACCGCACGTCGGAGTTCGACTTCCGCGAAGGTCCCGTCTTCACCAACCTTCTGCTGGCCGACGAGATCAACCGGACACCGCCGAAGACGCAGGCGTCCCTGCTGGAGGCCATGGAGGAACGGCAGGTCTCCGTGGAGGGCTCCGCGCGTCCGTTGCCCGACCCGTTCGTGGTGTGCGCGACGCAGAACCCGATCGAGTACGAGGGCACCTATCCCCTGCCGGAGGCCCAGCTCGACCGGTTCCTGGTCAAGCTGACCGTGCCCGTCCCCACACGGGACGAAGAGATCTCCATGTTGCAGCGGCACGCGGCCGGGTTCGACCCGCGTGACCTGTCGGCGGTGCAGGCGGTCGCGGGCGCCGGTGAACTGGCCGCCGGGCGCGCCGCGGTCCGGGCCGTCCACCTCGACCCGAAGGTCGCCGCGTACGTCGTGGACCTGTGCCGGGCGACGCGCCAGTCGCCGTCCCTCCAGCTCGGCGTGTCGCCGCGCGGCGCGACGGCGCTGCTGGCCACGTCCCGTGCTTGGGCGTGGCTGTCGGGCCGCGACTACGTCACACCGGACGACGTGAAGGCGCTGGCCCGCCCCACGCTGCGGCACCGCGTCCAGCTCCGCCCCGAGGCGGAGTTGGAGGGCGCGACGGCCGACGGCGTGCTGGAGGGCATCCTCGCCCACGTCCCGGCGCCGCGCTGAACGGCCCCGCGACATGGCACTGACGGGACGTCTCGGCCTGCTGGCGCTGCTCACCGCGGTGATCCCGCTGTTCGCGCCGACCTGGTGGACGCTGTTCATCGTCTGGGGGGTCCTGCTGCTCGGCGTCCTCGCCGACCTCGCCCTCGCCGGGAACGTGCGCGCTCTGCGTTTCCACCGTTCCGGCGACACGAACGTCCGCCTCGGCGGGACGGCCGGCGTGACGCTGATCGTGGAGAACCTTGGGCGCCGCCGTCTCAAGGCCCGCCTGCGGGACGTGTGGCCGCCGAGCGCCGGAGCGACCCCCCGCACCGTCCGGGTGGACGTTCCCGCCGGTGAGCGGCGACGTGTCGAGATGACGCTCACACCGACCCGGCGCGGCGACCGGAAGGCCGTCACCGTCGTCGTCCGGTCCGTGGGGCCGCTGGGGCTCGCCGCTCGGCAGCTCTCGCGGGCCGCGCCCTGGACGGTGCGCGCGCTCCCGGCGTTCCCGTCCCGCCGCCACCTTCCCGCCAAGCTGGCGCGCCTCCGCGAACTCACCGGCGCCCACGTCGCCCTCATTCGCGGGCAGGGCACCGAGTTCGACTCGCTGCGCGAATACGTGGACGGCGACGACGTCCGTTCCATCGACTGGCGGGCCACCGCCCGCCGCAACGACATCGTCGTCCGTACCTGGCGCCCCGAACGCGACCGGCGCATCTACCTCGTCCTCGACACGGGCCGCACGTCCGCGGGCCGCGTCGGCGACATCCCCAGGCTGGACTGTTCGATGGACGCGGCGATGCTCCTCGGCGCCCTAGCGTCCCGCGCTGGTGACCGTGTCGACCTGCTCGCCTACGACCGGCGGGTCCGCGCCCGGGTCGAGGGCGCGTCCCGGACCGACCTGCTGCCCGCGATGGTCCACGCGATGGCGCCGCTGGAACCCGAGCTGATCGAGTGCGACGCCGCGGGGATGGTGTCGACGCTGATGGCCCGCGTCCGGCAGCGGTGCCTGGTCGTCCTGCTCACCGAGCTGAACACCGCCGCGATCGAGGAGGGCCTGCTGCCGCTGCTGCCGCAGCTCACCGCTCGCCATCTCGTCATGATCGCCGCGGTGTCCGATCCGCGGGTCGGTGAGATGGCCGCAGCCCGCGGCGACCTCGCCTCCGTCTACGACGCCGCCGCCGCCGAACGCGCCCGCGCCGAACGCCGCCGCCTCACCGCCGAACTCCGCGGACACGGCGTCGAGGTCGTGGACGCGCCCCCCGACGAGATCGCCCCCGCCCTCGCCGACGCCTACCTCTCCCTCAAGGCCGCCGGCCGCCTGTAGCCTCCGGCAGGACGGGCGCGATGAGCACCGCGCCCAGGAAGAGGGTGTCGCGACGACGAGGGCCGGGGAGTAGCCCTCCGTCGCGGTGCGCAACGGGTCCGTCGAGCCGGTCAGGGCGTCGCGGCGGCGGGCGGCGAGCCCGACGATCGCCACCCCTAACGCGCCGCCGATCCGCTGGACGGACGTGTGAACACGGCCGAGCCGATCCCGGCGTCCTCCCCGGTGGTGCCCGTGACGGCGGCGACCGCCAGTGCGGGCAGGCGCAGCCCGCAGCCAAGGCTGGTGACGAGCATGCCCGGCAGCGCTCCGGTGGCGCAGCCGTCGCCCGGCGCACCGCCCCGGACAGCAGGAGCAGCCGCGCCGACCAGGGACGCGGCGACGAGGGCCCAGCGCGTCCCGAGCCTGGTCACGGCACGAGCGCGTTACCTCCGGGGCCAGATGACCCGCTGTGCGCGTTGGCCTCCTCGACCAGATCGCGAAGCGATGCGGCGCTCGCACAATCGCGGCCCTGACCGGAATTCGATGAATTCAGCCGGAGACCGGGGCGAGGTCGGGGCGGAGGTCGGCGTCGCCGGTCTCGCCGCGGCGGGTGGCGCGGCGGCCGAGGACGATCACGTAGGCGAGGAACGCGACCTCGGCGACGACGCCGATGCCGATGCGCAGCCAGGTGGTGTGCACCCAGCCGGTGACGAAGCCCTCGATGAGACCCGACACCAGCAGGACGGCGATGAGGCCGATGGCGATGCTGACGGCGGCGCGTCCCTCCTCGGCGAGCGCCTGACCGCGGCGGCGCCGACCGGGGTCGATGATCGTCCAGCCGAGTTTGAGGCCGCCCGCGCACGCCAGGTAGACGGCGGTGAGTTCCAGCAGGCCGTGCGGCAGGATCAGCCCGAAGAACACGTCGCCCTTGCCGTAGGCGAACATCAGCCCGCCGATCAGGCCGAGGTTGACCTGGTTGAGCAGCAGCACGTACACGGTGGGGATGCCGAGCATGATGCCGAACATCAGCGCGACCGCCGACACCCAGGCGTTGTTCACCCACACCTGGAACGCGAACGACGACGCCGAGTGCTCGGTGTAGTAGTTCGCGAAGTCGCGTTCGACGAGTTCGCGGATCTCGTCCGGCGGGGCGATGCTCGCCTGCACCTCGGGGCTCTGCACGACCCAGATCGCCAGGGCGACCGCCAGCAGGTTGCCGAGGACGGCGCTGCCGAGCCACCACCATCTCATCCGGTACGCGGCCGCCGGGAACGACACGGTCGCGAAGCGGGTGACGTCCCGCCACAGGGGCGCCTGCGCACCGGCCACCTTCGCTCTGGCGCGTGCCACGAGCGACGACAGCCGACCGACCAACTGGGGGTCGGGTGAGCTGGACCGGACGACCGACAGATGTGTCGCCGTCCGCTGATACAACTCGACCAGTTCGTCGGCTTCCGCACCGGTCAGCCTGCGGCCGCGGTTGATGAGCCACTCAAGGCGCTGCCAGTCGGCGTTGTGCGCGGCCACATAGGCGTCGACGTCCACCCGAGGGAGACTAACGCCTCGGCCCGCCGAACCGGCAAAATGGACGGCACCCGACCGCTTGGAGGATCAGGCAATGGCCGAACTCGTCACCGGCGAGGCCGTCGCGCTCGACATCAGGGTCGCGCGCCTGGCCAGCCGTGGCTGCGCCATCCTTCTCGACCTGCTCCTCCAGATGGTGCTGCTCAACATCGCGATCTACTTCACGGCGATGACGTCGCTCGTCGCCGACGAGGCGTGGACGATCGGGTTGTCGCTGCTCGCCGTCGTCACCGTCCTGGTCGGGTATCCGTGCGTGATGGAGACGCTGACGCGGGGACGGACGCTCGGCAAGATGGCCCTTGGGCTGCGGGTCGTCGCCGACGACGGCGGGCCCGTCAGGTTCCGGCAGGCGCTGGTGCGGGCGCTGGCGGGCTTCATCGAGTTCTGGACGTTCTACGGCTCCCCCGCGTTGATCACCTCGTTCTGCAACCGGCGCGGCAAGCGGCTCGGCGACCTGTTCGCCGGGACGATCGTCATCCAGGAGCGGGTTCCGGCGTCGGCGTTCCACGGTCCCGTCGCCGTGATGCCGCCGCAGCTCGCCTGGTGGGCGCGTTCGTTGGAGCTGTCGATGCTGTCGGACGAGCTGGCGATGACGGCCCGGCAGTACCTGTCGCGTTTCTGGGAGCTGCTGCCTGAGGTCCGTGACTCGCTCGGGCAGCGGATCGCGTCGCAGGTCGTCGCGGTGGTGAGCCCGCCTCCGCCGCCGGGTCTGCGGCCGGAGATCCTGCTGTCGGCGGTCCTCGCCGAGCGCCGCCACCGCGAGGAGTGGCGGCTCGCCCAGCGCCGCGCCCGCCGTCTACAGCGCCTCGGCCGGACGTCCTGGGCGCCGGACGCGGCCCCGGCTCCGGCGATGGCGATGGCCGGGCCCGCGCCGTCCGGGCCGCCTCGCCAGGGCCCTCCGCCGCCGCCTCCGTTCAGCCCCGCCGCGCCGGGACGCCCGCAGTTCCTGCCGCCGCCCAACTATGGCGCCGGGCCGTATCGGCAAGTGCTGAACTCGCCTCCTCCGCCCGCCCAGGGCCCCTATCCGCCCGCCCACTGACGCCCCGCGGACCGACGACTCCGGCGGCGACGGCTTTCCTTCTTCCCATCGGACGCTCGGGCCACCACTGATCGCCGAGAAGTCAAGTATTCGATCATAAAAATTGCGATCATGATGAGCGCCCTGGATGCGCACCCGGCACGCTCGATCGACCCCAGCACATTTCACGTACATTAGGCTAGCCTATCCTTAATTAGGAGAGGCTAGCCTTAACAATTGCCTGAGATGCGCCTTCAATTACAGACCGAAGGACCTTCTACGCCGAAGACGCGTTTACTTATCGATCAAGAGGCGTCCGGAAGTAGAAGCGCTGACCTGCGCACATGCTCCCTACAGCGACTTTACAATGGCACGAGATCCATTCATTGGGAATCTCGGTCGGCACCGATCTCGTCCCCACCGGAGGAGTGCCCGGCGGGGCGTCGCCGCAGCACCGGGCGCAGGTTCGCCCCGAGAGGCATGTTCAACTCGAATTTTCTAATCTGTCCGGGCCGTGCCGGGGATGTCAGCATGTGCGCATGGACGGAGACAGAGAGATCATCGGGCTGCTCAACGAGCAGCTCACCGCGGAACTGACGGCGATCAACCAGTTCTTCCTGCACGCCAAGATGCAGCAGGACTGGGGCTATGTGCGGCTCGCCAAGCACACCCGCTCGGAATCCTTCGACGAGATGAAGCACGCCGAGCGGCTCACCGAACGGATCCTTTTCCTGGAGGGAATGCCGAACTATCAGAAACTCAACGCCCTGCGCATCGGGCAGAACGTGCCCGAGCAGCTCCGGGCGGACCTCGCCCTGGAGATGGAGACCGTGGCCCGGCTGCGGCCCGGCATCGAGCTGATGCGCTCGCGCGGTGACATCACCTCCGCGCGGATCTTCGAGGAGATCCTCGCGGAAGAGGAAGAGCACGTCGACTACCTGGAAACCGAACTCAGCCTCGTCGACTCCCTCGGCGAGCACAACTACCTGCAACGTCTCACCGACGCGCCCGGTGAGGACTTCACCGAGCCCGTGTAACCCCCCGCCCCGACCGGTGGGTCCGGGGGCCGCGCTTCCCCGGACCCACCCGACCGGGCCTGCGGCACAGCGCGACGCATGGGGGGCTGTCGCAGCCCTTCGGACAGGGGGCGGAGCACATCCCCGGCCGCCCGAGCGCCGGACGCCGAGTCCGGCGGCAGAGACCCACGGAGAAGGAGCGCGCTCGTGACCAACACCCAGACCAGCACCACCGATGACACGGTCGGCCCGGCCGACACCGACGTCACGTCCCCGGCGGAACGCCTCGTCCTGGAAATGTGGCGAACACCCGTATATCAGGCCGACTGCAGCGGCGCCGCCGACCATCTTCCGCGGCTGCGGAAGCTCGTGCTCGCCGCGGACGAGGCCGACCGGCGGGCCGCGGACTCCGGCCGCGCCACCGTGATCAGGTCGTCCCAGACCCTGCTGGCCTGGGACCACCCCTCGGTCGACTGGCTGAGGGAGCAGATCGGCATGGCCGGAGACGCGCTGGCCCGCGCGGTGCTCGGCGAGACCGCCGACGAGATCGACGACCGGGACGTCCACACGGAGGCGTGGGCGGTGGTCTGCCGCCCGGGAGAGTTCCCCCGCCCGCACACCCGCCACGACTCCGCCTGGTCGGGGCTGCTCTCCATCGCCGCGGACTCCGACGGCGACACCGACGCGGGTCACCTGTATCTGCTGGATCCGCGTCCGGCCGCCCTGGACCGGGCCACCTCGGCTGGAGCGGTCCGCTTCTCCCCGGTGCCCGGCCGGATGATCGCCTTCCCGGGCTGGCAGGCCCACTGGATCAAGGCGACCGCCGCCGACTCCCGGCTGCGGATCGCGATCGCCTGGAACATCACCTACCACGGACACTGGAGCCGGACGTCATGACGCTCACCACCCCCGCCCCAGCCCCGGCCCCCGCACCGGTCCCCTCCTCCAGCCGTGCCCGGCGAAGCTGCGGCAACGCCTGCCCGGCCGTGCGGCAGCACTGGGGAACGCCCGTCGCCTTCGCCACCCTCGACCCGGCCGGGCTGCTGTCCCCGTCCGTCGCCGACATCGGCGCCGAGGGCCCCCCGCTGCGAACCGTGTCACCCGGCGACGTCATCACCGACCTGGAGGCCGCGACAGCGCACTTCCGGGTCTCGTTCGAGCACCTGGCCGCCACCCTGGACCCGGATGTCGCGCCCACGATCGACCACATCGACATCGACGTGCAGATCTGGCGGCACGGCTACGCCCTGCCCGCCACCGGGCATCCCGCCGACATGGTCGCGTGGTGGGTGCTGGGCGCCGGTCCGGCCCCGGCGCACACGGAGGCGGGCGCCCTCACCTTCGCCGACCCGCGGACCGGGTCCCCGCTGACACCCCTGCCCGGACGGCCGTGGGGACGCCATCTGATGGTCCGGCCGGTACCCGGCACGCACGTCGCCGTCCCCGGCTGGCTCACATCATCGGTCGTCCCCGTCGCCCAGGGCCAGCACGTCGTGGTGGCGTTCGCCGCGGCCCGCCGCTGACCACCGGGAGTCCCCACCGGGGTGGCCGTCCCGGCAGTCTCGGTGGGGACTCCAGGCGACCGACTAGTCCGGCCAAAACCGCTCCCCGCGAAGTGCACGATCACGACCTCACCCGTCGCAGGCCCACCCCGTCGTGGTGGCGTTCACTACCACCCGCCACCGACCGCGAATCCCCGCCGACCTGCTAACCCGACAGGTTCGGCGGGGACTCCAAGGCGACCAACTCAATGCCGGGAGCCGCCAGGACGACGTCTCCCGCGAGATGGACGGTCTCGACCTCACCCGTCGACAGATCCGTGACCTCGTACTGCGCGACGGGCAGCGGTTCGGTCTCCGTCTCATAGGTGGACGTTCCAGCCCTGCGCCAACGCCACAGGGCGGTCAGCGGCGCCAAAGAAGGACCACTCAACCGGACGAGCCGAACATCGGTCTGCGCGCCGTCGTCCAGTCCCAGGGAGCGGGCCACGGCGACGAGGAATCCAGGCGAGTCACTCAAGAAGCCGGACGCCCGTTCCGCGTGTTCGGTGCCGGTCTCTCCGGCGGCGCGCACCCACGCGACCTCCGCGCCGGTGACACCGCCCCGCACCCACCAGGACGGGGTGACCACCTCGACGCGGATTTGCCGCCAGCGGGCGTCCACGACCAGATCGACCCGAACGCCGTCCGGACGGTTGGACGTGTAACGCCACCCTCCCGGACCGGGCGCGCACTGGAACCGCTCCTCCAGCCCCCCGTCCACGTGCAGATACGTCCCGGACGGCACGGGTCAGGACCCGATCCGCCAGGAGTGCAGGTACTCCTCCTGACCCGCTGTGAGCCGGTCGATGGAGATCGACATCGACGCCAGCTTCAGCCGCGCCACCTCCGTGTCGATCTCCTTCGGAACGTCGTGGACGGCCGGGGCCAGGGTCTCGTGCGCGCTCGCCAGCCACGCGCACGTCAGGGCCTGGTCGGCGAACGACATGTCCATCACGGCGGCAGGGTGCCCCTCCGCCGCCGCCAGATTGACCAGCCGCCCCTCGGCGAGCAGCACGAGACGGCGTCCGTCGGCCATGACGTACTCGTCCGCCTGCGGGCGGACGCCGTGATGGACCTCGACGGCCATCTCGCCCAACGCCCGGACGTCGATCTCGACATCGAAATGCCCCGAATTCGCGAGGATCGCGCCGTCCTTCATGACGGCGAGGTGCTCAGCGTTCACGACTTCGCGGTTGCCCGTGACGGTGATGAACACGTCGCCGTCCACGGCCGCCTCCGCCATGGGACGGACCGCGAACCCCTGCAACGCGGCGTCCAGGGCCTTCACCGGGTCGATCTCGGTGATGACCACGCGCGCCCCGAGCCCGCGCGCCCGTTCGGCGAGACCACGGCCGCAGTAACCGAAGCCCGCGATGACGACCGTCTTTCCCGCCAGCAGCGTGTTCGTGGCGCGGACGATCCCGTCCAGCGTGGACTGGCCCGTGCCATAGCGGTTGTCGAACATGTGCTTGGTGTCGGTGTCGTTCACCGCGACCACCGGAAAGCGCAACGCCCCCTCAAGCGCCATCTGGTGCAACCGGATGACGCCCGTCGTCGTCTGCTCGCAACCCGCCTTGACCGTGTCCAGGAGGTCCTTGCGGTCGATGTGCAGGGTGTTGACAAGATCGCACCCGTCGTCCAGGACGATGTCGGGCCCGGTCTCCAACGCCCGGTGAATGTGGGCGTAGTACCCCTCACGGTCGGTACCGGCGCGGGCGAACACCTCAGCGCCGTACTCCTGGACGAGCGCCGCGGCCGTGTCGTCCTGCGTGGAGAGCGGATTGGACGCCGCGAGCGCGACACTCGCCCCGCCCGCCTGAAGCGTGCGGATGAGCCCGGCCGTCTCGGTCGTGACGTGCATGCACGCCGCGACCTTGAAACCGTCCAGCGGACGCTCCACGGCGAACCGCTCCCGGATCTGCCGCAGTACGGGCATGCTCCGGTCAGCCCACTCGATCCGCTTGACACCCTCATACGCCAACGAAACGTCCGCGATATCGCTCATGGCTCCCTCATAAAGCGGCTGCCGGGCGGAACCATACCCCCGCCCGGCAGCACCCACATCCGCGCCTACCTCAGCCACCTCCGCAACCCCGCGGCAACCTCAACACCCGCGATCGCGTCCGAAGGCAGGTTCAAGCGAAGCGAGAACCTGATCGCGCAGCGAGCCGCAAGGCGAGCCGAAGCGATGCCAGCGATCGCCCGCGTTTCTCGACGATGGAGGCCCTTCAGGGCCGAAGAAGGAGAGAAATGCAAACAAATCAGTACCGATAGTGGTCTGGCTTGTAGGGGCCTTCGACGTCTACGCCGATGTAGGCGGCCTGTTCCTTGGTCAGTTCGGTGAGCTTGACGCCGAGGGCGTCGAGGTGGAGGCGGGCGACCTTCTCGTCCAGGTGCTTCGGCAGGACGTACACGCCGATGGGGTATTCCTCGGTCTTGGTGTACAGCTCGATCTGCGCGATGACCTGGTTGGTGAACGAGTTGGACATGACGAACGACGGGTGGCCGGTGGCGCAGCCCAGGTTCATGAGGCGGCCCTCGGCGAGGACGATGATGGAGTGGCCGTCGGAGAACCGCCACTCGTGCACCTGCGGCTTGATCTCGATCTTCTCGATGCCGGGGATCTTGGCGAGCCCGGCCATGTCGATCTCGTTGTCGAAGTGCCCGATGTTGGACACGATCGCCTGGTGCTTCATCCGGCTCATGTGGTCGGCCGTGATGATGTTGAAGTTGCCGGTGGTGGTGACGAAGATGTCGGCGGTCTCCACGACGTCCTCCAGGGTGGTGACCTGGAAGCCGTCCATCGCCGCCTGAAGCGCGCAGATCGGGTCGATCTCGGTGACGATCACGCGGGCGCCCTGGCCGCGCAGCGCCTCCGAGCAGCCCTTGCCGACGTCGCCGTAGCCGCAGACGACGGCGACCTTGCCGCCGATGAGGACGTCGGTGGCGCGGTTCAGGCCGTCGATGACGCTGTGGCGGCAGCCGTACTTGTTGTCGAACTTCGACTTGGTGACCGAGTCGTTGACGTTGATGGCCGGGAACGCGAGGGTGCCCGCCTTCGCCATCTCGTACAGGCGGTGGACGCCGGTCGTGGTCTCCTCGGTGACGCCCTTGATCTCGGCGGCGGTCTCCGTCCAGCGGCCCGGCCTGTCGGCGATGGTGCGGCGGAGCGTGTCGAGGATGACGCCCCACTCGTGCGGGTCGTCCTCGGACGCGGTCGGGACGGCGCCCGCCTTCTCGTATTCGGCGCCCTTGTGGACGAGGAGGGTCGCGTCGCCGCCGTCGTCCAGGATCATGTTCGGGGCCGAGCCGTCCGGCCACTGGAGGGCCTGGTCCGTGCACCACCAGTACTCTTCGAGGGTCTCGCCCTTCCACGCGAACACCGGGACGCCCTTCGGGTCGTCCTGCGTGCCGTCCCGGCCGACGACGACCGCCGCGGCCGCGTGGTCCTGGGTGGAGAAGATGTTGCAGGACACCCAGCGGACGTCGGCGCCGAGGTCGACCAGCGTCTCGATCAGCACGGCCGTCTGGATCGTCATGTGGAGCGAGCCCATGATCTTGGCGCCGCGCAGGGGCTTGGTGGCGGAGTACTCCTTGCGTACCGCCATCAGTCCGGGCATCTCGTGCTCGGCGAGCCGGATCTCCCGGCGTCCGAAGTCGGCGAGCGAAAGGTCGGCGACCTTGTAGTCCATGCTTTCGTTGCTCCTTGGTCCGCGGTCGGTACGCGAGGGTCGATCTCAGGGGTTCACGCCCTGTGGGCGCCTGCGTCAACGCCGTGAGTCTACGGGCGGGGACCGTCCCGAGGCACGGCCGGAGGCGACTTTCTGCCACAGATTTGTCAGAATTGGCTTCATGCGCATCACGGAGGCCGCCCGGCGGCTCGGCACCTCTCCCCGCATGCTCCGCTACCGCGAGGCCCTCGGGCTGCTGCCCGCCACCAGGGAGGCGGCCGTGACCCGGCGCGGGGGCGGCCACCGCCGGTTCGGCGACGCCGAGTTGCGGGCCGTCGCGCTCACGCTGGCGCTGGAGAAGCGCTACGACATCGGCCCGGCGGAACTGGCGTTCGGGCTGCGCGTCCTCGCCGAGCCGCAGGTTCAGGCGCACGTCCGTGAGCTGGGCGAACGTATCGGACGGTTGTCCGCGCCACCGACCCGCGCGCTCGACTTCGAGAAGGAGAAGGCCATGCGCCTCCTCCGTCGCCGGTGACCGCCCCTCATGTCGCGGCTCAAGCCCGGCGGTGGGCGACCGCGTCGTGCGACATCACGCGCACGTCGACGTCATCGACGCCGGCTTCGGCGCGGGCCTGCATCTCCTCGGCGCGCTGCTGTTCGCGCTCGGCGGCGGCCCGCGGTCAGCCGGCGGCGTTCTCGCCCGGGACCACGACGCCCGACTCGTAGGCCAGCATCACGGCCTGCGCGCGGTCACGCACGCCGAGCTTGGTGAAGACCCTGGCCACATGCGTCTTCACCGTGTGCTCGCTGACGACCAGACGCGCCGCGATCTCGCCGTTGGACAGTCCGCCCGCGATGAGGACGAGCACCTCCGTCTCACGGGCCGTCAACGTGGACAGCTCCGACGGCGCCCGCGGCCGGGTGCGGCGCTGTTTGGTGAATTCGCGGATGAGGCGTCCGGTGACCTGCGGGGCGAGGAGCGAGTCGCCACGCGCCACCACCCGCACGGCGGACACGAGCTCGTCGGCGGTCGCGTCCTTCAGCAGAAAACCACTGGCGCCCACGGCGAGCGCCTCGTAGACGTACTCGTCCACGTCGAACGTCGTCAGGACCAGCACCCGGACGTTGTCCGAGCCGGGCAGCGCCAGGATGCGGCGGGTCGCCTCGATGCCGTCCATGCCGGGCATCCGGATGTCCATGACGACGACGTCGGGACGGCGCCGCTCGGCGATCTGCACCGCCTCCCGCCCGTCCCCCGCCTCGCCGATGACGGTGATGTCGTCCTGCGCGGCGAGCAGCGCCGCGAACCCCGCCCGGACGATCGTCTGATCGTCGACGACCAGCACGTTGATCACCGTTGCCGCCCGAGAACGGGGACATCGGGGTCAGCCGCGGCCGGGAGGCGTCTCGGAACCGTGTCCACGGGTGGAATCCCCTTCCCTCGTCAGCGGAAGCTCGGCCTCCACCAGGAACCCGCCCTGGACGGCCGGGCCGGCGGAGAACCGCCCGCCCAGCATGGTCGCACGTTCCCGCATCCCGACGAGGCCGTGTCCACCACTCGGCCCCCCACTCGGCCCCTCACCCGGTCCGCCGCCCGGCGGCGACGACTCCAGGCGGGTGCGTCCGGAGTCCACGAAGGTCGGCCCCGCGGGATCCAGTACCGCCGTACGGGAACCGAGGTCGTCGCGGTTCAGGACCAATGTCGGATCCGACGCGCCGTCGTCGTGGACGCGGACCGCCAGCCGGTCCGGCAGGAACGTCAGGTCGACGCGGACCCCGGCCCCGGGCGCGTGCCGACGCGCGTTCGTCAGCGCCTCCTGCACGATCCGGTACGCCGACAGTTCCACCGTCGTGGAGAGGGTCCGCGGGTCGCCGTGCACGGCGAGGTCGACGTGGCCCCCGGCGCCGCGATGCTGCTCGATCAGGTCTGGCAGCCGGTCGAGGCGCGGCTGCGGGGAGTTGGCCGCGTCCGGCTCCGGTTGCGCGTCGGCGCGCAGCACGCTGAGCAGCCGCCGCATCTCCACCAGCGCCTCCCGGGCCGTCTTCGCGATCTCGGTGTATCCGGCGCGGGCCTCGGGCGACAGGTTCTCCATCGTGTACGGCGCGGTCTCCGCCTGCACGGCGATCATGGAGACGGAGTGGGCGACGACGTCGTGCAGTTCCCGTGCGATGCGGGCCCGCTCCCGCATGACCGCCTGCTCCCGCTGGACGGCGGTGAGCCGCGTGAGGGTCTCGTTGGTGCGTTCGGCGGCCTCCGCCTCGGTCTGGCTCGCGGACTCCGCGACGCGGCGGGCGTCACCGAGGCCGATGGCGCCCAGGACGGCGATGAACACCGCCGGGGACGGGACGCCCTCCAGCGCCGAGGTCGCCACGTAGACGACCGCGACCGTGACGACGCTGCCGAACGCCAGGACGCCCGTCGACTGGCGCGGCAGGTGCCGTCCGAGCGTGTACAGCGTGTACAGCGCCGCGAACCCGGTCGTGACGAGGAGGGTCTGCCCGGTGAGGAGGTTCGCGGCGACCGCGCCGAGCACGATCGCCGCGACCGGGCGCAGGTACTCCCGGCGCCACACGAGCGGAAGCGTGGACGCGACCGCGAAGCCGCCCACGAGGCTGATCGGCGAGTCGGCGCGCGGCGCCAGCTCTGCGAGGGCGGCGACGGTCAGGGCGAGCCCGGTCAGCGGCGCGAAGTACCAGGAGCCGACGACCTCGCGCCAGGTGTTGAGCCACCGGGGCAGCGGCGCCGTGGCCCCAGGGACACCGGCGCCGGGCGCACCGGGGGCGGGGCGCTGGCCCCCGCCGGTCAGGCGCGTGACCAGGCGCACCGCCACGGGACGCAGCAGGGTCCCGACGCCGGTGAGGATCCACAGCAGCAGCTGCCCCACGCCCGCCACGATCCGGCCGGACAGCCGCCACGCGTGCCGCGCGAGGGCCGGGCCGAACCCCGCGGGATCGGGTCCTGACCGGGCCTTGTCATCAAAGGTCACCATTCCATACTGACCTCAAAGTCGGGCGTCCACCTCCCCGTGCGGATGTATGACGACGGCGCGGCTCCGCCTGGAGTACCACGCGCTTTCCCTCCTTGAGAGGGACGTGCGGAGGACCCCCGTGACCGTAGTGTTCTAACCGTGACCGCGAACGGCAGCGGCGCCGGCGTAGGGGTTTCGGCACGCTGCCGCGGTCACACCAGAACCGTCCGGTTTTCAGGGGTCCGGGCGGGGAGGCATGGGAAGCACCTCGCCGGACGGCCGTGGTACGCGCCTCTACGGAGGCACTCGCCGGTCCTGCCTGGGCTGGGGTCGGCCGGCGCACGGACGGCGGCCGCCCGGCGAGGGGTCCCATGTGAGACCTCTCACCGAGCCGAGCCGCTCCAATCTCATCCGCGCTGAACGAGTCCGTGACGAGCGGGTCCGATCAGGACGAGGCGGAGGTCTCCGGGCTCGTCGGCCCCGCACCGGGAACACTCGGCCGGGACGTCTCGTCCAGCGCCGGCTCCAGGTAGATCAACTTCGCCTCCGGGAACTGCGCCCGGATCTTGGCCTCGGCGGCGTCGATGCCGCGCGCCACGTCCGCCGCCGTGTGATCGTGCTTCACCGCGATCTTCGCGGCGATCAGCAGTTCCTCCGGGCCGAGGTACTCGGTGCGCATGTGGATGAGCCGGTCGACCTGGTCCACCGACTCCAGCGCGTCGACGATCGCCTGCTCGTGCTCGGGGGCGACGCCCTCCCCGATCAGCAGGCTCTTGGTCTCGATCGCCAGGATCGTCGCGACCACGGCGAGCAGCACGCCGATCGCGACGGTGCCGACACCGTCCCACACGCCGTCGCCGGTGACGACGGCCATCGTCACGCCGAACAGCGCGAGGAACAGACCGACCAGGGCGGCGAGGTCCTCCAGCAGCACGACCGGCAGTTCCGGGGCCTTGGCCCGCCGGATGAACGCCCACCACGACTGGTTGCCACGGACCGCGTTCGACTCCTTGATCGCCGTGCGGAACGAGAACGTCTCCATCACGATCGCGGCGATCAACACCCCGAACGCCCAGGCCGGCGACTTGACCTCCTCCGGGTGGGAGATCTTGTGGTAGCCCTCGTACAGCGAGAACACCGCGCCGACGGTGAACAGCACGACCGCGACGACGAACGCGTAGAAGTAGCGTTCGCGGCCGTACCCGAACTGGTGCTGCTGCGTCCGCGCCCGCCTGGAACGCTTTCCGCCGACCAGCAGCAGGCCCTGGTTCCCCGAGTCCGCCACGGAGTGGATCGACTCGGCGAGCATCGACGACGAACCCGTGAACACGAACGCCACGAACTTCGACACCGCGATCCCGAGGTTGGCGGCCAGCGCGGCGACGATGGCCTTCGTTCCGCCCTCAGCACTCATCTTTCAGCAATCCTCGCTTTTAGCTCTTGAATGGCAGGCACCGGAGTGGGGTCCACGCCCAGCGCGATAGCCAAGTAAACCGTGACGTAGTCCGCCAGCGCGATCAGCGTCGCGATTCTCTCCAGCGGATGCGTCCCCTCCGCCCCGAGCTCGGTGACCGCCACGCCCCTGTCCCGCGCCACCTCGGTGGACGCCTCGCACCGCTTGCGGACCTGCGGATGCTCCTCCACGTCCCGCAGGAGGACGAGGTGCAGGCCGTGCTCGGGGTCGTCCACCCGGTCGCGGAAGAAGTCGTCCGGGTCGGACGACGCGGCGGCGCGGCCCGTGAAATGCCCGTCGAACGCCATCACCTGGTTGTGGTGGGCCTCCGGGACCTCGCCGAACACGCCCGGGTACTTGGCGTTCTCGTTGAGCTGGCAGCACATCCGGTACGCCGCCGTGGCCGCCAGCGCGGACGACCCCCACACCAGCGGCACGTCACCGGCGAGTTCCAGCGCGATCCGCTTGGCCGGGTTGACGAACGGTTCGCTGGACGGACGGCACCGGTACGCGACGTCCTCCAGCCGTTCGGCGGTGGATTCCAGGACGGCGTCGGGCACGTCCACCAGTCCCAGTGTCCGCGCCGCGAGGAGCAGCGGGATCGTGAGTCCCCACAGCGTCGAACGCGGCTGCCCCACCGAACGCACCGGCACGAAGACGCCGCGGCTTCGGGCGGCCAGGTCGGCGAGCGGCGAGTCCGGTCCGCCGACGAACAGGAGCCTGCATCCCCGGCGGGCCGCCTCCGCGGCGACCTCCAGGGTCTCCTCCGTCGTCCCGGAGCAGGACACGGCGATGACGAGGTCCGCGGCGCCGACCCAGCCGGGCAGCCGGTAGCCGCGCACCGTCGAGACGGGGACGGCGCAGCCCACGCCGCACACGGCGGCGAGGACGTCACCGGAGATGCCCGAGCCGCCCATGCCGGCGACGACGATCGCGCGGGGCCTGCCGTCCTCGGCGAGACCGGCGACGCCCGCCTCCGCGGCGGCCCGCTGCGCCTCCCGCACCTGCGCCGCCGACGACGCGACCTGCCGCAGCATCCCCCCGGGGTCGGCCGCCTCGGTCGTCGCCGCGCCGTCCAGCCGTGAAGGGTCGAGCCCTCCGTTCACGGAGCGGGGGTCCTGGCCTCGTCGACCAGCAGGACGGGAATGTCGTCGCGGACCGGGTAGGCGTAGCCGCACGAACCGGTGCACACCAGTTCGGCGGCCTCGTCGTCGGCGCGGAGGTCGCCGCCGCAGTTGGGGCAGGCGAGGATCTCCAGCAGCCAGGAGTCGAGCTTCAAGGTCATGGCAGCGTCACTTCTCCCTCTCGGTCACTTGTCCCGCACCGTCACTTGTCCCGTACCAGGGCGAGGACCTCGTCGCGGATGGCCGCCATGGTGCTCTCGTCGCCCGCCTCCGCGTTGAGGCGCAGCAGCGGCTCGGTGTTGGACGGCCGCAGGTTGAACCACCACCCGTTGGCGTCGTCGCTGACGGTCAGCCCGTCCAGCTCGTCGGTCGTGACGCCGGGGCGTCCGGCGAACGCGTCGCGGACGTTGGCGGTCGCGGCGGCCTGGTCGGCGACCTCGCTGTTGATCTCGCCGGACGCGACGTACCGGGTGTACTCGCCGAGCAGCCGGGACAGCGGCCCGTCCTGCTGCCCGAGCGCGGCGAGGACGTGCAGGGCGGCGAGCATCCCGGAGTCGGCGAACCAGAAGTCGCGGAAGTAGAAGTGCGCGGAGTGCTCGCCGCCGAACACCGCGCCCGTCTCCGCCATCGTCTGCTTGATGAACGAGTGCCCGACGCGCGTGCGGACCGGGGTTCCGCCGTGCTCGGAGATGATCTCCGGCACGGACCGGGACGTGATCAGGTTGTGCACGATCGAGGCGCCGGGATGCTTGGCCAGCTCCCGCGTCGCGACCAGCGCCGTGATCGCGGACGGCGGGACGATCTCGCCGCGCTCGTCGACGACGAAGCAGCGGTCGGCGTCGCCGTCGAAGGCGAGCCCGATGTCGGCGCCCGTCTCGCGGACCTTCGCCTGGAGGTCGCGCAGGTTCTCCGGCTCGATCGGGTTGGCCTCGTGGTTGGGGAAGGTGCCGTCCAGCTCGAAGTACAGCGGCACCAGGTCGATCGGCAGACCGTCCATGACGGACGGGACGGTGTGCCCGCCCATGCCGTTGCCGGCGTCCACGACGACCTTGAGCGGGCGGATCGACGACAGGTCGACCAGCGTCTTCAGATGGTCGGCGTAGCCCTTGAGGACGTCGCGGCGCGAGATCGTCCCCGGTTTCCCGTCGTAGGCCGGAACGCCCTTCTCGATCAGGTCGCGGATCTCGGTGAGACCGGTGTCGCGGCCGACCGGGCGGGCGCCGGAGCGGCACAGTTTCAGCCCGTTGTACTTGGCGGGGTTGTGGCTGGCTGTGAACATCGCGCCGGGCAGGTCGAGGCTGCCGCTGGCGTAGTACAGCAGGTCGGTGGAGCCGAGCCCGGCCTCGATCACGTCGGCGCCCTGGGACGTCGCGCCCCGGGCGAACGCCTCCGCCAGCGGCACCGACGACTCCCGCATGTCGTGGGCGGTGACGATCGCGGTCGCCCCGGTCACCCGCACGAACGCGGCGCCCGCGGCCTCGGCGGTCGCGGTGTCGAGTTCGTCCGGTACGACGCCGCGAATGTCGTACGCCTTGAAGATCTTGGCGAGGTCGCCCACTCCCTGCTCCCTGCTCGCTGAACCTGGCCCTGGAAACCCCGAGAAACGGGGGTTCACGAGCCTACCGGGAAGGGAGGGTGTGACCGGCCGCGACGCCACCGCGCGGCGATGCCGACCGTTGTCGGCCGTCGTCGGCCGTTGTCGGCCGTCGGCGACGGCCCCGGGACGTTCAGTCCTGGGCGGGTTGGGTTCCGGCGGGTTCGGAGCGGAGCACCCGCAGATGGCCGCGGCGTCCGACCTCGGTGCCCTGCCCGACGGGCTCGTGGGGCGATCCGGGCGCGGGTCTGGCGGCCTCCCGGACGGCGTCGGCGAGGGCCTCCAGGTCGTCGGCGCTCGGCTCGGTCTCCTCCTCGACGGGGAGCCGCACCAGTTCCCACCCCATCGGGGCGGTGAGCCGTTCCGAGTGCTCCGCGCACAGGTCGTAGCAGTGCGGCTCCGCGTACGTCGCGAGCGGCCCCAGGACCGCGGTGGAGTCGCGGTAGACGTACGTGAGCGTGAACACTGCGGGCGCCTTGCAGGCGGTACGAGAGCAGGTGCGGACGGGGCTCACGATGGCTGACCGTACCCCCCTCCCACCGGCTCCGCCACCACCTGTGGCAACGTGTCGCCGTTACCGGGCGATTTCCGGGGTAACAACTACATACCGTGTGACCCTGAACTCTTACCGTGCGGACACTGCACAGGGGTGCCCGACGTGGTGGAGAGGTACCCTTGGGGCGTGCGATCCCGTGTGGCAGGCGTACGGCGCCGCGATCGCCACGGTCGCGGTGTGCGTGGTCCTCTGACACCCCCGCAGGCGCCGGTCTCACGTACCCGCGCGGAACGGTTCGACGACCTCGTCGACGACGAGGCGCGTCGGCTCGGCGAGCGGTGGGAGCGCGAACTGGCCAGGGTGCGGTTCGGCGTCGAGGCGGTTCCGCCCGTCGAGCCGGGGTTCGCCGGGCCCGTCCCGCTCGCCCGAACCGTCCACCCGTCCCCGCCCGAACGTTCCGTCCGCATCGTCGTCTACCGCCGTCCCGTCGAGGCCCGCGCGAAGGGCGAGGCGGAACTCTCCCGCATGATCCGCGACCTGCTGGTCGAGGAGGTCGCCGACCTGCTCGGCCTGTCCCCCGAATCCGTCGATCCCAGCTACGACTCCCCCGACGAGTAGCCGGGGATCAGGGCTCCCTGGGAGTCCGCGGTGTCCGGGAGGTGGACGGTCATCGCGGCGGGCACGATCGGCAGGACGGTGAACAGGTACTCGTCGTCCTTGCCCTTCCCGAGGACACGTGCCGCGTGGACGGGCCCCGAGCCGGGCTTCGGCGTGATCACGACTCCGTAGGCGACGTCGTCGTCGGCGTTCGCGGCCGGTGCGGCCAGCACGGTCTCGACGGTGCGTCCGGCCGGAATCCTGACCTCCAGCGGGGCGCTCCTGCCCGTGGCGTTCATGGTCGTGACCTGGACGGTCGCCGCCCCGGCCGGTGCGGTCAGGACCAGGGACGAGTTGAACCGGTTGTCGGCGGCGACGCCGGGCCCGGAGACGGTGAGCGGCGGCGTGGACGTCCCGTAGGCGATGTCGGCGCCGCGTTCGGCGGCGAACCCCGCCAGGATGGGCCGGTCGGCGACGAGCCGGACGGCCGCGGCCCGGCCCGACAGCACGTCGTCGAGCGCGACGGACGTGACGGTCTTCGCGGGCGCGTCGACGACGTCCTGGCCGCGCGGGACGAACGCGCCGTCCTTCGTGATCACCTGGACGCGAACGCGGGCGTCGGCGTCGCCGGGCACGGCGACCAGGAGCCCGCGCTCACCGGACCCGCCCGGCACGCCCGGAACGAGCGCGGACGACGCGGGCGCGGGCGAGCGCGGCACCCACTCGACGCCCTTCTCCTCCCCGGCGCGGACGCGCAGGGACGCGGCGACGCGCCCGCCGGCCGCCCGGACGCGCAACGCGAGGACGGAGGCCGGCTTGACGACGTCCCCGAGCCCCTCGGACGACTCACCGATCTTCACGACCCTCGTGGTGTAGGGGTCGACGCGGGTGCCGCGCCCTTCGACGGTGTCGAGGGGTCCTTCGCCGGAGAGGGCGGTGAGGTCCACGAACACGGGCCGGGGGTCGACGTTGGTGAGGTAGAGGTCGAGTTCGTCGGCGGCGACGGGCCCGGGGCCGAGGAACCACAGGTCGGTGCCGGGCGCGGCGCAGCGGGCCCCGGCGAGGCCCCGGTCGTCGCCGTCGTCGTGGTACGTGGTCTGCTCGGCCGCCAACCCGGCGGCCATGGCGCCCGTGGCGCGGAGCGTGTAGGAGTCGTCGCCGGAGTCGGTGTCCTTCTCCCAACTCTGGCCGGGCGCCGTCATGGTGGCGATGGCGGAGCCGCCCTTCGTCGGCGTCATGTCCACGCGCCCGCCCTTCTCGCGGGCGATGGATTGCACGGCGAGCCGTCCGCCTTCGTGGCCGGGGCAGACCGCCACGGCGGACGTCACCGGGGCCCGCCTGCCCTTCGCGGTGGCCTCCCCCGGGCGGGCGAACGTCGCTGCCCCGTACAGGGCGGCGACGGCGACGAGGATGAGCGCGGCGGTGGCGTAACGCATGCCGAGGAGTCGCAGAACCTTGTCGGTGTTCACGAGACCTCCTCCGTCTCCGGGCTGCGTTCCTTCGTGGGAGGCGGTTCCTCGTGCTTCTTCTCGGGCTGGGCGCGGACGTGGCTTCTACGGCGGCGGCCTCGCCGTCCACGGCGCCGGTCCCGGCGGCTCTCGCCGGTCTTCTCACGACGCTTCTCACGGGGCTTCTCACGGGGCTTCTCGCGTGCGCCGCCGCCGCGGAGCGTGTCGGCACGCGCGCCCGGCAGCGCCAGAACGGCGACGAGCAGCACGGCGGCGCCCTGCACGACGACCCAGACGTGCCGCGCCGTCATGGACCGGGTCAGTTGGAACTCTCCTCCGGCGGCGGGGATGTCGTAGCCCTGCGCCCAGCCGTCCACCGTCCGTTCCTTGAGGTCCCGTCCGTTCAGGGTGGCCCGCCAACCGCCGTCGGACGGTTCCGCGAGCAGCAGGGTGCGTGTTCCTGTTCCGGCCGGGAGCCGGACGCGGGCGTCGATCCGTCCCGACGGCAAGGGGGTGACGGTGGAGCCTTGCAGCAGCATCATCCGGCCGGTCGGCGCGTGGAGGCGCCACACGGCGAACGTGTCGGTGCGGCTGAGGCGCGTCAGTTCGGGTGCCGTGTCGAGGACGTCCGTGAGCGGGTCTGTCCGGGGGTGCGGCACGAGGATGTGCTGGACGCCCATCCGGGTCAGCGCGGGCCCTTCATCGCCTTCACGGTTCGCCGCGAGCCCGGCGACGAGATCGTCCAGGCGGTCCCGGGCCTTGCCGCCGCCCGCGACCTCCGACTCGCCGAGCCGTGGCCGCGCGCCCCGCAGGAGGGTGTAGGAGACGCGGCCGGTCGGTTCCCGGTGCAGGACGAGTGTTCTCGCCCCGCCCGGTCCGTGGACGAACGCGGGGACGGTGTCGGGGTCGACGCGGCGCAGCGGCCCGTCCACGCCGTCCACCACCCAGAAACCGGCGGCCAGCACGGGCGCGGTGAACGCGGCGAGCACGACGGCGGCCCCGCCCGCCTTGGGGAGCAGTCGTGTGCCTCCCATGGCCTCGCCGGCCCGCTGGACGGCGGCCGTCGCGGCGACCAGGACCCCGCCGCCCGCGAAGATCAGCGCGACGCCGGGCCAGACGGGCGCCGCGTCCACGCCCTTGGTGACGGTGACGAAGCCGGTCAGGACCGCGATGAGCAGCCCGTAGACGGCGAGCAGCCAGCCCGCGAGGACGGTGTTGCGGCGGCGACGCAGCGCCAGCGCGCACACGCCGACCGCGAGCAGCCCGGCCATGGCCCACCACGCGGGTGTGCCGGGCCCGCCGGGATCGAGGGTGAGCAGGTCGGCCGCGTCGGCGGTCACGAACCGGCGGTGCAGGCCCGACTCCGTCAGAAAACGGGACGGGTGCGACAAGAGGCCGACCGTCCACGGGAACAGCAGCAGCGGCGGGACGCCGAGCGCGATGACGACGCCGCGGCGCACCCGCCGTCCAGGCCGGTCGAACAGCACCTGCACCGTCCCGGCGGCGAGCGCGGCGACCAGCCAGGTCAGGGGGACGAACGCCATCGCGACGGCGAGCAGCAGCGCGGTCGCCCACGCCGCCCGCCCGGCGCGGGCGCGGCGCGTCCGGACGTCGAACGCGGCGGCCTCCGAGCGCGGCAGCCCGTACACGCGGGCGAGTTGGACGGCGATCGGCGGGAGCAGGACGAGGACGACGGCGGTGCCGAGCCGTCCGCCCGCGATGGCGCCGGTGGCGGCGGGCAGCAGCGCGTACGCGGCGGCGAACCAGGCGCGGACGGCGGTCACGGGCAGGCCGCGGCCGTTGGCCCGGTGCCCGGTGCGCGGCGAGTGCGGCACGGGCGGCGGCCTCCTCACCAGCAGTCGGGACGCGCGGTAGGCGGTGAGGCCCGCGAGCGGCACGCTGCCGAGCAGCAGGATCGTCACGGCCAGCCACGGTTTGCCGAGCGTCACCGTCGACAGGGCGGCGAGAACCCCGACGTACGGGGGGCTTCCCGCGTCGCCGCCGAGCCCGACCGGATGCCAGCCGGACACGTACTGCGCCCACAGGTCGCTCGCGCCGCCCCACGCGGGGACGAGCGCGCCGCCGCCGAGCGACCCGGCGGCGGTGAGGAGCGAGCGTTCCGCCGCGACCGCGACGGCGACCAGCGCCAGCACGACCAGCACGCCGGGGTGGGTGAGGAGCCGCCGGATCGTGCCCGGTTCCTCGGGGGCGGGGGCGGTGTCGTCGCCGTCTTCCCGGTCTCGTTCGTGGGCGGCGAGGAACTCGGAGATCGCCTCGACCGTGCGGCGGGCCACGACCCGGCGGGCCTGGAAGCGCCGGACGGTGCGGTGGACGCGTTTGCGTCCGTCCGCGCGGGCGGCCCGCGCCTGCCGCAGCCGTCCCGGGTCGCGCAGGACGTCGCCGAGGGCGCGCAGCTCGTCGCGGGCGGCGGCCGGACGTTTGCTGACCGCGAGCCAGAGGGCGTGCGCGAGCGACGCCCACACGTTGCGGACCAGCGACCGTAGCATCGCGCCGAACGGCTGGTTTGCGAGCAGCGTGGCGAGGGCGTTGCGGCGGTCGCGGCGGTCCGGATGCTCGGCGGTCACGCCGGTCTCGCGGAGCCCGCGCCGGGCCGCCTCCGCGTGGTACACGACGGCGTCGGTGGCGGTGACGACGCGATGGTCGGCGGCGTGGACCCGCCAGCAGAAGTCGAGGTCGTCGCGGAAGACGCCGTAGTCGACGTCGAAGCCGCCGAGCGCGTCCCACACGTCGCGGCGGACGAGCATCCCGGCGCTGCCGACCGACAGGACGTCCCGGACGCCGTCGTGCTGGCCCTGGTCGAACTCGCGGCCGTCCAGGCCCGTCACGCGGCGTCCGACGGCGTCGACGGTGACGCCGACCTCCCGCAGGACGCGCCGGTCGTCCCAGTCGCGGACCTTCGGGCCGAGGACCGCGATGCTCGGATCGGTGTCGGCGCTCCGCAGGAGCTGGGCGAGGGCGTCGTGGGCGGGCGCGCAGTCGTCGTGGAGCAGCCAGAGCCACTCGGTGCGGGGGCTGCCGGGTTCGTCGTCGGGGACGGGCGTGGACGCGGCGTCCTGCCGCAGCGCCTCCGCGACGGCCTCCCCGTACCCGGTGGTGCGGGGCAGGGTGAGGACCTTCGATTCGCCGACGACCTCGGCGAGGAGGGCGGGTCCGCGGTCGCGGCTTCCGGTGTCCACGGTCACGAGGCGCTGGGCGGGCCGCGCCTGGGTCAGGAGTGCCTTCAGCGTCTCCGGCAGCCAGCGCGCACCGTCGTGCGCGACGAGGACGGCCGTGACGACATGGCGATCGAGAGTGGGGGACAAGGATCGCTCGATCTGTGGGGCGACGGGGTGGTCTTGGCTGAGAAGTTCAGCAGCCGTGCCGGCCCCAGGGGGCCGACACGGCTGATTACTGTACGCGCGGCCGCATGGGACACGCCTCGGATCACAAAGATCCGGTTGACCGCGGTTAGACGGCCTGGCGCTTCAGTTTGCGCCGTTCCCTCTCGGAGAGCCCTCCCCAGATACCGAAACGTTCATCGTGCTGTAGCGCGTACTCCAGGCATTCCGTACGCACCTCGCATGCCCGGCACACCTTCTTGGCCTCGCGAGTGGAGCCGCCCTTCTCCGGAAAGAACGCCTCCGGGTCCGTCTGCGCGCACAGCGCGCGCTCCTGCCAGCCCATCTCTTCGCCGTCTGTGCCGTGCGCCAGCGGGATGACGACCTCGCTCACAGCGCACCTCCCTGCCCGTGAAACCCCCTGGTCAACGCCTTCCCTCCGGTTCCTTCCCCCGAGAAGGCGTTGAAACTACACCGTTGAAATTACACGCGTGTAGTGCCTGTCCCGTCAAGCTGGATGGCTTTCCGGGCGACATAGAGGCTTATGCCGGGATGACCGTCATCACCCTTTGGGCGAAGAAACCGGTTACTGCGGTGGTGGAGGCCGGTTGTCGCGGTACCAGTCGCCGCCCTCTTCGGCGCGCTGCTCGCCCGCGCCCGGCTGCGGCGGCGCGGGTTGCGTGCCCTGCGGGCCCTGTTCCTGGGCACCGCCGCCGTACGCGCGGGTCCACTCGCCCATCTCTTCCTGCTCGGTGGGCTGATGCTGGGCGGGCTGGGCGGGCTGGGCGGGCTGGGCCGATTGGTCCGCTGGCTGGCCGTACTGCTGGTACTGCTGGTAGTCCTGCTGCGCGTACTGCTGGGGCTGACCGTACTGCTGCTGCCCGTACTGCTGCGCCGCCTGCTGACCCTCGGCGGCCGGCTGCTGGCCGTACTGCTGGTACTGCTGACCCGGCTGACCGTAGGCCTGCTGCTGCCCGTAGGCCTGCTGCCCATAGCCCGGCTGACCTGGCTGACCTGGCTGGTAGCCGTAACCCTGCTGCATCTGCGGACGCGCCGGCTGCAACTGCTGGAAGATGGTGAGGACGTACCAGCCGCCGACACCGACGATGGCGAGCTTGCTCGCGCCGACCAGGAACGTCGTCAGCTTCGTGACCGACCTCACGACATCGCCGTCGGCCAGCATCCCGCCCAGCCAGCACAGCACCCCGAACAGGGCGATGCCGCCGAGGACGCCGAGCGCCCCCATGGCGAGCGTCCGGGCCTGGGGGGTGGGCGTCGCCTCGCCCGACGTCACCAGCACGACGGCCAGGACGAGGAGGGCGACGGCCCCGACGTAGAGGAACAACCCGTCCCTGGTCTCGTTCAGGGCGCGCATCGAGAAGTCACCGTCGTTGCCGAGAAGGTTGATGATGCCCGCGAGCAATTGCAGACCCGCCGAGACGATCAGTACCCAGGCGGCCGGTTCGCGCATGCGCTGGACGGCTTCCTTGTTCACGGTGAATTCTCCCAGACCGAGGCAACCCGATTACACGGCAAAGCTTTGCATACTTCGACCCGGCGGCGTGACCCCGCCGGAACGGCCCGTCACCGCCGGGCCGACCGGGGCGCCGGGACGCGCGATGAATAGGGTGCTCCCATGAAGATCGTGGCGCTGGCGGGCGGCATCGGGGGCGCCCGCTTCCTGCGCGGGCTCCGGTCGGCCCACCCCGCGGCGGAGATCACCGTGATCGGCAACACGGGGGACGACATCTCCCTGTTCGGCCTGCGGGTCTGCCCCGACCTGGACACCGTGATGTACACGCTCGGCGGCGGCATCAACGAGGACCAGGGCTGGGGCCGGGCGGACGAGACGTTCACCGTCAAGGAGGAACTCGGCGCGTACGGCGTCGGCCCGAACTGGTTCGGGCTCGGCGACCGCGATTTCGCGACGCATATCGTCCGGACGCAGATGCTCGCAGCGGGATACGAACTCTCAGCGGTGACGGAGGCGCTGTGCGACCGGTGGAAGCCGGGCGTGCGGCTGATACCGATGACCAACGATCAGGTCGAGACCCATGTGGTGATCGAGGACGAGCAGGGGCGCCGCGCGATCCATTTCCAGGAATGGTGGGTGCGGCTCCGTGCGTCCGTTCCGGCACTGTCGATCGCGGCGGTCGGCGCGGAGGATTCCGCCCCCGCCCCGGGCGTGCTGGAGGCGATCGAGGCCGCCGACGTCGTGGTGCTGCCGCCGTCCAACCCGGTCGTCAGTATCGGGACGATCCTATCCGTGCCGGGCATCCGGGACGCGATCGCGGCGAAGACCGTCGTCGGCGTCTCCCCGATCATCGGCACCGCCCCCGTGCGCGGCATGGCGGACGCCTGCCTCACGGCCATCGGCGTGGAGACCTCCGCGCAGGCGGTCGCCGAACTGTACGGCCCCGACCTCTTGGACGGCTGGCTCGTAGCCGAAACCGACGCGAACGTCCACGTCAAGGACATCGAGGTACGCTCCCGCCCGCTCCTCATGTCCGACCCGGACGCAACAGCCGCCCTAGCCCACGCGGCCGTCGACCTCGCCCTCGAACTGAAGGAGACCCAATGAACCTGGAGGTCTTCGGCATTCCGGGCCTGCCCGAGGTCACCGAGGGCGACGACATCGCGGCCCTGATCTCCTCTGAGGCGGTGCAGGACGGCGATGTGCTCGTCGTCACGTCCAAGATCGTCAGCAAGGCGGAGGGCCGGGTCCAGATCGCCTCCGACCGCGAGAAGGCCATCGAAGCCGAAACGGTCAGGGTCATCGCGCGCCGCGCCCACGCCAACGGCGAGACCCGGATCGTCGAGACACGTCACGGCCTGGTCCTCGCCGCCGCCGGAGTGGACGCCTCGAACACCGAACCGGGCACCGTCCTGCTCCTCCCGGAGGACCCGGACGCCTCGGCCCGCCGCATCCGCGCGGGCGTCCGCGACCGCACCGGCGCGAACGTCGCCGTGATCGTCTCCGACACGCTCGGCCGCCCTTGGCGCAACGGCCTCACCGACGCCGCGATCGGCGTCGCCGGCCTGGACCCCCTGAACGACCTACGCGGCCAGAACGACCGACACGGAAACCGCCTAGACGCGACCATCACAGCAGTCGCCGACGAAATCGCCGCAGCGGCCGAACTCGTCAAAGGCAAACTGGACGGCGTCCCCATCGCCGTAGTACGCGGCCTCTCCAACCTGGTCACCCACGAAGATGGCCCGGGCGCCCGCGCACTGATCCGTCCACCCGCCGAGGACATGTTCCGCTACGGCCCCTCGGAAGTCCTGGCCGCCCGCCGCACCATCCGCGAGTTCACCCCCGACCCGGTCGACCCAGCAGCCGTACGCCGCGCCGTCGCCGCCGCGATCACGGCCCCGGCCCCCCACCACACCACCCCGTGGCGCTTCGTCCTGCTGGAGTCGCCGGAGTCCCGCACCCGCCTCCTGGACGCTATGCGCGACGCCTGGGAGGCCGACCTGCGCCGCGACGGCTTCTCGGAGGAGTCGATCACCAAACGCCTACGCCGCGGCGAGGTCCTGCGCCGCGCCCCCTACCTGGTCGTCCCATGCCTGGTCATGGACGGCTCCCACGACTACCCCGACGAACGCCGCTCCCAGGCCGAACGCGAGATGTTCGTCGTAGCCACCGGAGCAGGCGTGGAGAACCTCCTGGTCGCCCTGGCGGTAGAGGGCCTCGGCTCCTGCTGGGTCTCCAGCACGATGTTCTGCCGCGACGTAGTCCGCGAGACCCTGGACCTTCCACCCACCTGGGACCCCATGGGCGCCGTAGGCATAGGCCACCCCGCCGCACCCCCACGCCCCCGCCCCCCACGCAACCCAGACGCCTTCATAGAAACCCGCTGACCGACCCACCCACGCGTCCAGCGCTCCTCGATATCGATCCACCAATTCCGGATTGCGGTTGACATCAAGTCACCGGAGAGGTCACCGCGAGGTCTGTATCATTCCTCGACAGTCTCGTCGTTGATCAGTGATGCCCTCGGGATTTGGGGACGAAGTGGACGCTATCGTGCGGGTTTCGGGGCTGGTACAGGGTTACGGGCGCGCCAATGTCCTTGCCGGGGTCGATCTGGAAATCGGTCCGGGTGTGCTCGGCCTGCTCGGGCCCAACGGGGCGGGAAAAACAACTCTGCTGCGGACGCTGGCGACCACGACTCCGCCACGGAGCGGAACGGTGGAGATCTGCGGCACCCGGGTGGCCTCCGAACGGACGGCCAGGAAAGCGCGACGCGGTATCGGCTACCTCCCGCAGGAGTTCGGCTACCTGCCCGCCTTCACCGTGTACGACTTCGTTCGCTATTGCTCCTGGTTACGTGGGGTTCCAGGACGGCGAGCCCACGAGGCCACGGTCAACGCCATCGCGGCGGTCGGGCTCGCGAGCAGGCAGAAAGCGAAGATGAAAGCCCTCTCCGGCGGGATGCTGCGGCGTGCCGGAATCGCCTCGGCCATCGTCGGCTCGCCCAACTTGCTCCTGCTCGACGAGCCGACCGTGGGCCTGGACCCGGCGCAACGGCTGGAGTTCCGCGGGCTTCTGCGGTCGTTGGAGAACACCGCCATCGTGTTGAGCACACATCTGGTCGAGGACGTCGCCGCCATCTGCGACAACGTCATCGTGATGAGCGAGGGCCGATTTCTTTATTACGGCCCACCCCGTGAACTTGCTGGGATCGCGTCAGCGGACGCGCCCGGCGACAGCCCCCTTGAAAAGGGCTATATGACGGTGCTCACGGGCAATGAGGTGCCCGCCTGATGCGCATCTTCTGGACAGAGGTGCGGCGCTCGCCCCTTCGATGGTTGTTTCCGGTTCTCGTCTGCATCGATCTCGCGGCGTTGTTCGGCCGGAACACGTACTGGATAGGCGTATGGCCGCAGGCGAGCGCGGCTGCACAGATCCCGTCGCTGTTCTTCGGACCGGCCCTCGCGGCCTCGGCGGCCTGGGCCGCCGGGCGAGCGCACCGCTACAGTTTCGCCGAACAGTTTCGGGCCTCCGCGCTACCGAGCTGGCGGCCGGAGATCGCGCTCCTGGCCTGCACGCTGGCTTACGGAATGCTCGCCTACGGCGTTGGAGTGGCCGCGGCGGCCGTGGTGAGCCTGCCCGACGCGGGCCCTGGATTCCTTTGGCCGGGATATGTGCTGCTGGGAATGGGGAACGTGGTCGGCTGCACGGCCGTGGGACATGCGATCGGCCGTTGGTCACGTTCGGCGTTCATGGCGCCGGTCTGCTGCGGGATCGGCGTCTTCGTGCTACTCGGTCTGTTCGGGCAGTCGCTCGGACTGTTCGTCCTCTCCGGCCACCCACAGGTCGAGGTCGTTGATTCCGCTCTCGCGACACGGCTTATGCTCGCGGTGGCGATCACGGGTTTGGCCTTGCTCGTTCCCCTGGCGGCGGCGAAGGGAACGAAACGGTGGCGCTCCGGCATTATGCCTCGGTTGGCCGCGGCGGGGATCTGCGTGGGTCTTGTCGTCGTGACCTATGAAATAGCGTTGGGCGCATCACTCCAGACAGAGAGGGCCGCACCGGCTGAACCTCTGTGCTCCGGAGGCACACCCAGGGTTTGTGTATGGCCTGAGGATCGGAAGTACCTGCCGGAACTGGAGAAGATGGCGAATCGGCTGGCCTCCCTCCCGTCGGACAGGTTCAAGGTGCCTGCTACCTTCATGGAGTCAGGGCTCGGGGAGGACAAGTACGCGGGCTTTCAGATCATCGAGGGAAGCATGTGGTCGGTCTCTCCGAACATGGCGAGTTCCGTCCTGCAGGAGACCGTGAAACCGTATTGTCCCGCCGCGAACCAGGCGGCCGAAGACCGTCAGATGCGCGCCATCTTCGAGTTGACCACCTGGCTTGAGGCGTGGGCCAATGGCGCCGGTCAGCCCGCGAGCGTCGGCGGCGGCCCGCCCGGCGTCGACCTGCGGCAGGTCGGCGCCCTCATCAAGCAGCCCGAGGCGACCCAGTTCCAGTGGGCGAAACAACGGATCGACCAAATCAATGGGACGCCCTGTGCATAGTGGGGGGCGAACCGTCTGGCGCTTTCTGCGGGCACACCACCCCTACGGCACCCTCATCGGGATTCCGGCCGTCGCGGCTGCGGATGGAGTCGCGGGGTCGTGGAATTTGTGGATGCCCTCCGCCTACGCCGATGGAATGACGGTGGTGCCCTTCCGGCACTTCATTCCCATCGTCCTGGCGGCGATCGTCGTCGGCGGCCTGCACAGTTCGATGAGCGAGATCCAGTCGACCGCGACATCCGTCCTTCGCCGCTACGAGGTCGGCTACCTGGTGTGCGCTGCGACGGCAGCGATCGTCCTCCTCGGCGTTGCGGAGGCTTTGGCGACGTCTGCTGCGTCGGCTCTTCTCGTCATTCGGGGTTTCGTGGTCTGGATAGGCTTGGCTCTCCTGTCCGGACGGCTTTTCGGATGGCTGACGAACTGGCTCCTACCCGTCCTGACGGTGTTTCCGCTCGTCTATTACAGCTTGGACGATGTCGGCGAAGTGCGATGGTGGAACTGGACGGGCCAGCCGTCGGGCGACGCCGCGTCCTGGCTGATCGCGGCGACCAGCCTCGCAGCCGGAGCCGCCGCATTCACCCTCACCCCCTGGCGCCTCCCCCGCATGACGGCCCACTTCCGACCGAGTCAAGGAGTCGCCCCTACCGGTCGACCCGGTGTTCTTCGGCATCGAGCCAGACGTATTGGCCCTCGCCGGTGACGGTCAGGCCCCAGCGGTCGGCGGCGGGACGGTCGAGGCCGAGCCACCAGTGATAGGCGTCCTCTACCTCCTGCCAGAGATTCCGGTCGCCGAATTGCCGGACAGGAAACCGTTCGGAGCCTGGTTCGCAGTCAAGGCAGGCCCACGATCCCGACCACGGATCGACCAGCCATGCCGTGTACGCCCCGCCTTCGTGGTGGGTGACGATCAGCTTGCAGCGCGGCACCTTCAACCCGATCGCGAGGGACGCGTCATACTCTCCCAGCACGGAGTAGGGATGCATCCGTGTGAACGACCTACGTGCCCCGTCCAGGTCACGCACGTTCCGGTCGAGTGAGGCGCGCTTGCCGCGCTGGGCTCGCAGCCGCATGAACGCCACGTTCCCCACGATCCGACCCCGCATGGTGCCGTCCCGGGCCACCAGGAAGGACACCAGAGCACCGTTGTGGAAGTCGGTGGCCCACGGCACCAGCACCCGACCACCCGGACGCGTCTGGACCGCCCACTCCTGCGGCACACGGTCGGCGGCGACGGTGGCGATCACCCGGTCGAACGGCGCGGACGACCGACAGCCGACCGCGCCGTCCCCGACCACGACCGTGACGGGGTATCCCGCCTCGATGAGCGACCGACGCGCCCGGTCGGCGACCGCCGGATCGACCTCGACCGAGGTCACGTTGCCGGGACCGAGCCGCTCGGCGAGCAGCGCCGCGTTCCACCCGGTCCCGGTCCCGATTTCCAGAACGTTCATGCCCGGCTGCACGTCCAACGCCGCCAACATCAGGGCGACCACGTCCGGACGGCTGGCCGAGCTGGTGATCTCCCGGCCGATCCGCCCCGGCAGTGACGGGACGCCATCGTCCACCTGCGTGATCACCGCGTCGTTGGCGTAACACAGCTCTAACCAGGCCGCTTCGTCGTCGGCCCGGTCCACCGGCACCAACCGGTCACCGTCCTCCACCCACACCGTTTCGGGAACGAACCGGTGGCGTGGCACCACCTCGAACACGGGTCGCCAATCGGGTGTCAGGTCACCGGCATCCGTCAGTTCGGTGACGAGACGTGCCAACAACTTCGCCGCCTCGGGCACCTACGCACCCTTCTCGTGCTTGCCGCCGCCCTTGGGATCGTCCTTCTCCGGCGGCGGGATCGGCTTGTCCCATTGGCCGTCCTTGTCTTTCTTGTCCTCGTGCCTGCCCATCTCGATCTCCTTCGGCTTGCTCGAATGAGGACTCTAGTGTTTCGACTTGGAGATGGGCCATGGCGTGCAATCGACAATCGCCTCCCGACGAGGCGAACAATAGTCGTTCCTGAGAGCGCGGTTTAGAGCCCTCGACGTCCAGGACCTGGTCAATGACCGAGACGCCCTTGTTTCCGGAGGTGTAGGTCGTGGAGATGCGGTAGAGGCCGGACGGCGCCACCACGGGGTACGCGGATGATTCGTTGACGACGCAGTTGCTACCGGCCGTCCGGGTCACCAGTGCGGATTGCCCGGGGACGACGTTGATCGGGCCGCCGGTGAACAGGTTCGTGGCGCGGAATGTGATCGACGTGTCGGGCTTGATGCCGTTTCCGCCGAAACGGAACGAGGAGAGGTTGCGGACGGCCGTCACCCGTGGAATTCCCAGCGACCGGTCGCCGTCATAACCAGAGAAGTACACGCTTCCGGCTGGGTCAGGTAGGCGTGCCCAGGCGTCCGGCAGGTGGCCGCGATGGAGGCCGGGGCGGCGATCACCACCAGCACCGTGGACAGCGCCAGCGCGCAGGCGAGCGAGATGAGCTGTCTGAGCGTCAGGGGAACACTGCGGAGCAACACTGGGAACTCTTATCCTCCGGGGCCGTCAGGCGGCTACGCCGTAGGGAGTTCGCCGCCGCGCGAACCCCCGGTTGGGGCGCGACGGTGGCCGGGTGGGGACACCTCGGGAATAGGTTCGGGGCCCTGCGGGCTGATCTGGGCGGCTGGGATTTCGGTGGGTGCGGCCGGGCGCAGAATATGACGATTGACATAGAGTGCCTGTATGGACGGCATGAGCTCCGCGCTCCGTCGGGCACTGGCCCGTGCGCGTGACGGCAAGACACTGGACCGATCCGAGGCCACGACACTGTTGGGCGCCCGTGGGGCGCAGCTCGACGATCTCCTCGCTCACGCGGGCCGGATCCGGGACGCCGGTCTGGAAGCCGCGGGGCGTCCGGGCGTCATCACCTACAGCCGCAAGGTGTTCATCCCGCTGACGCGCCTGTGTCGCGACCGCTGCGGGTACTGCACATTCGCAACCGTCCCGCACAAGCTGGACGCGCCGTACCTCAGCCCCGACGAGGTGTTGGAGATCGCGCGGCAGGGCGCGGCGATGGGGTGCAAGGAGGCCCTGTTCACGCTCGGGGACCGTCCCGAGGACCGGTGGAAACAGGCCCGCGAATGGCTCGACGCGCATGGCTACGACGACACGCTCTCCTATGTGCGCGCGATGGCGATCCGGGTGCTGGAGGAGACCGGGCTGCTGCCGCATCTGAACCCGGGCGTGCTGACCTGGCGCGACTTCCAGCGGTTGAAGCCGGTGTCGCCGTCCATGGGAATGATGTTGGAGACGACGGCGACGCGGCTGTTCAGCGAGCGCGGCGGCCCGCACTTCGGGTCGCCGGACAAGGACCCGGCCGTCCGCCTGCGGGTTTTGGAGGACGCCGGACGGACGAACGTGCCGTTCACGACGGGCATCCTCATCGGCATCGGCGAGACGGTAGAGGAACGCGCAGACGCCATCTTCGAGATTCGGCGGACGATGCGGGAGTACGGCGCGATCCAGGAGGTGATCGTGCAGAACTTCCGCGCCAAGCCCGACACCAAGATGCGCGACGTCCCCGACGCCGAGTTGGAGGAGCTGGCCGCGACGATCGCGGTGACGCGGCTCATCCTCGGTCCGAAGGCGCGCGTGCAGGCGCCGCCGAACCTGGTCGCCGACCAGTACGGGTTGATGGTGCGCGCCGGGATCGACGACTGGGGCGGCGTGTCCCCGCTGACGCCCGACCATGTGAACCCGGAACGGCCGTGGCCGCAGATCGAGGAGCTGGCCGCCAGAACGGCCGAGTCGGGGTTCGAGCTGCGCGAACGGCTGACGATCTACCCTGAATACGTGCGGCGCGGCGAACCGTGGCTCGACCCGCGGCTGATCGGGCACGTCGCGGCCCTCGCCGACCCGGAGACGGGGCTCGCGCGGGAGGACGCCGTCCTGGAAGGACGTCCCTGGCAGGAACCCGACGGCGGTTTCGAGGCGTCCGGGCGAACCGAGTTGCACACCGAGATCGATACGACCGGCCGCACCAGTGACCGGCGCGACGACTTCGACGAGGTGTACGGCGACTGGGACGCGTTGCGCGAACGCATGTCCGCGCCCCAGCGGTTCGACGCCGACGTGAAGGCGGCCCTGGCGAATGCGGAGCGAAACCCGGCGGGCCTGTCGGACGACGAGGCGCTGGCCCTCCTCCACGCGGACGGCCCGGAACTCGACGCGCTGACTTCTCTGGCCGACGACCTGCGCCGCGAAGCGGTCGGCGACGAGGTCACCTATGTCGTGACACGGAACATCAACTTCACGAACGTCTGCTACACCGGCTGCCGGTTCTGCGCGTTCGCGCAGCGCCGCACGGACGCCGACGCCTACACGCTCTCCCTGTCCCAGGTCGGCGACCGGGTGGACGAGGCGTGGGAGGCGGGCGCCACCGAGGTCTGCATGCAGGGCGGCATCCACCCCGACCTGCCCGGAACCGCCTACTTCGACCTGGCCCGCGAGGTGAAACGCCGCGCGCCCGACATCCACCTGCACTCCTACAGCCCGATGGAGGTCGTGAACGGCGCGTCCCGGACGGATCTGTCGATCCGGGAATGGCTGGAGGCCGCCCGGGAGGCCGGGGTCGATTCGCTGCCCGGGACGGCCGCCGAGATCCTGGACGATGACGTCCGGTGGGTCCTGACGAAGGGGAAGCTGCCCGCCGACCAGTGGATCGAGGTCGTCACCACGGCGCACGAGCTTGGGATTCCGACGACGTCCACGATGATGTACGGGCATGTGGACACGCCCGCGCACTGGGTCGCGCACATCAAACTGCTGCGCTCCATCCAGGAACGGACGGGCGGGTTCAGTGAGTTCGTGTTGTTGCCGTTCGTCCACCACAACTCGCCCATCTACCTCGCCGGACTGGCGCGGCCGGGCCCGACCGTCCGCGAAAACGTGGCCGTGCACGCCTTGGCGCGGATCCTGTTGCACGGCGCCATCCCGAACATCCAGACATCCTGGGTCAAGCTGGGCGACGAGCTGTGCACGCGCGTCCTCCAGGGAGGCGTGAACGACCTGGGCGGAACGCTGATGGAGGAGACCATCAGCCGGATGGCCGGGTCGGAGAACGGCTCGTTCAAGCCCATCAGTGACTTGGAGGCGATCGCGGCACGCGCGGGCCGCCCGTCCAGGCAACGCACCACCCTCTATGGCGACGTGCCCGCCGAACGACTGGAGGCGTCCCGCCGCACCGACGGCATCGGCCACTTCGGCAGACGGCTACCGCTCGTCGGCACCTGATCAGGACACCCGGCCGCCGTACTCGGAGTTCCGGAGCAGCGCCGTGACCTCCGCCCTGCTGTAGCGACGGTGGCCGCCCAACGTTCGGATCGAGTTCAGCTTCCCCTGCTTCGCCCACCGGGTCACGGTCTTCGGGTCGACGCGGAACATGGTCGCCACCTCGGCGGGGGTCAGCAGTTCCTCGATGTTGACGGGCTGATTCGACATTGGGGGGGTCGTCTCCTGTTTCAGTAGGTATGGCGTCCGGGGGCACGGCGAGGTGGCGCGACGACGTGGCGTCCAGCCCGTCGCTGACACCCGACCAGGAGGACGACGGTCAGCAGGCCCGTCACCGTCCCCAGGCCGATCGCCAGCACGATCGCGACGGTCACCGGACGACGTCGCACGGCGCGGACGTGCGTGCGCCGTCGTC
Organism: Actinomadura spongiicola; assembly: GCF_003432485.1. GTDB lineage: Bacteria > Actinomycetota > Actinomycetes > Streptosporangiales > Streptosporangiaceae > Spirillospora > Spirillospora spongiicola. The sequence goes on along the minus strand of NZ_QVNQ01000002.1, from coordinate 613,503 downwards.
CGGTGCGGGGCGAGGCCCTCCCGACACCTCCGCCCAGACGGTCCGGGCTCCGGTGTCGGGGTCGACGAAATCACCCCAGCGGTCCGCGAGGGCCTCCAGAATCATCAGCCCACGACCACAGACCTCGTCGCCGCACGGACGCCGCGCCACCGGGACCGTGCCCCCGCACCCGTCGTCGGTGACTCCGACCCGGAGCAGGTTCGGCCAGCAGAGCGCGACCAGACGCACCCGGCCGTCCGGACGAATGGCCACGCCAGAATGGAGGCACGCGTTCGTGACGAGTTCCGAGACCATCAGCTCGACGTCGTCGACATCGAATCCCCGGACGTCGGCGAGCCACCCACGCACACAGCGCCGGGCACGACCCGCCGCCGACTCCTCGGCGGGCCAGGACACGTCCAGGAGCATTAGACTGCCGATGGGTTCCGATACGGTTCCCGTAAGTATGGGCATTTTCGTCCATTCCGGGGCCGCGCCAGAAGCTCACCCTGACCACCTCAGGGCTTCGTCCACCTGGGCAAGAGGCGGACAAACGGGCATTCCTGGCGTCGGCCCCTCCCTCTTCGATCTTGCGTGCGGACAGCCGTTCACTGATCACCAATCAACGGGCCCCTCTCAACCGGAATCGGCACCCGAAACCTTCCATGAGGCTTGGGAAAGCGGCTGCCGACGCCCGACCGCCGTGGCACCGTAGATGCGCACAAAGAGCTGATATTTGATCACCATCAGTGAGCGAACGTAGCAGTGCTACTATGGACGTATTGACTACTGCATGCAAGTAGTTCTTACGAAGATCTTGGTTGAAGTAAGCCAAGCCCCCTCCATGCAACTGATCTTGGTGAGGCTGAAGTGACGCCACCCAAACCCACCTATGCGCCGTCCGTACGAGCACGACGATTGGCCCGCTGGCTCCGCGATTTCCGTCGCAGGTCAGGACTCAGCCAGGACGCAGTCGCCGCCCGGCTCGGCTGGTCTCAGGGAAAGGTCGGCCACCTCGAAAGTGGCCGCAACAAGGCTGCCCCACACGACGTCGCCCTCATGCTGGACATCTACGGCGTCGTCACCCCGGAACGCGAAATGGTCCTCGAACTAGCCGAACGAGCAGAACAACGCGGCTGGTGGACGGACTACATCGACGTCCTATCGAGCCCATATGTCGCTCTAGAGGACGAAGCCTCCACGATCGGCGACTGGACGCCCCAGGTCGTCCCGGGGCTCCTTCAAACGCCCGACTACGCACGCGCACTGCTCACCGCCTGGAACCTGGACAGCACCAGCGACCGGGAGATCGAGCGTCGCCTACAAGCCCGCATGGCTAGGCAAACGATCATCACTCGCACTGAGGCCCCGCCGAGCCTGCATGTCATCCTCGACGAGTCCGTCCTGGCGCGCCAAATCGGCGGCCCGGAGGTTCAGCGCGACCAGATGCATCGGCTTGTCAGAGAGGCCCGCCGACCGAACGTCACCATACAGGTTCTACCGACCTCGGCCGGAGCCCATGACGGCCTAGAAGGAGGCTTTATCTTGCTGCGCTTCGCCGAACCTACGGACCCGGACGTCGCTTACACCGAGGGATTCCACGGAGCAACCTACCTCGAAACCCCACACCTGGTGTCCCGATGTAATGTCGCCTTTGGGCGCCTTTGTGAACTGGCGCTCAGCCCGCAGAAGTCAGCGAGCCTCATACGGGCCGCTGCCGAACAGTAAAGGTCCAGTTCACATGACCAAGATCGACCTGTCTCGCGCCGACTGGTTCAAGAGCAGCCACAGCGGAGACGCCAACACCGCTTGCGTCGAAGTCGCCACCAACCTCCCCGCCATCGTCGCCGTCCGCGACAGTACCAACCCCACCGGTCCGGCCCTGGTGTTCAGTCCGGCCGCCTGGAAGAGGTTCACCGACAAGCTCAAGAACGACGAACTTCATCCCCACGCCTGACCTGAGGACCCGAACGAACAAGGCTCTCGTCGCCTTCACGGCGGGAGCCTTTGTACGAACGGGTTATCAGCGTGCTTCATCGCCGGGCACTGCTCGGTGGTGTGCCCATGTGCGGGTGGCCGTGGCCATTGCGCTGAGCCACGGTTCGTCGGGACGTCGGTCAGCGAGCGTCCTGTACATGAACGCGTTGGCGGCGGCGAACGCGTCGATCACTTCAGAGTCGGCATCCTTCCACGCCGGGCAGCCGGACGCCCACTCCTCGGCCTGCTCGGGGCTGTGCCCGGCCGCGATGAGTTGAATGACCAGAAGCGCGGGGTCGATGACGGCGGCGCCTCGGGTCGGCCACGCCCAGTCGACCGCCCAGGTCCGCTCACCGATGATGATGTTGGACCAGTGGATGTCGGTGTACAGCAGCGCGTCACCGCGCAACAACTCCGGCCGGTCGGTGTACCTATCCCAGCGGGTCTCATGCCAGTCCACGGCGACCTCCGGCAACGGCAGACCACCGATGCGGTTCAGCACCTCGACCACCGTGGGCAGATCGTCCGAGCCCGCCGTCAAGTCCGCATGGCGTCCTCGGACGATCTCGAAGCCGAGCGCGATCCATTCCGGATCTTCCGCCTGCCATTGCACAGCCGGGGAGATCGGGTGCACCCACGAGTTGATGAGCCCCTCCCGGATCAGCGAGTCGCGTCGGCCGCCAGGCCGGTTGCGAACGGCCTTAACGAACCACACGCCCTTCTCACCCGTCACGAAAGCGGTGAGGTCGGAGGAGAATCCGTGCTCGGTCGGCTCGACGGCGACGAGTGCGCCGATGTGCGGGTACATCGCCTCGGCGAGTCCGGCCAGGCCGGGAAGGTCGCTCAACTGGATCTCCTGTCAGGTACGAGGATTGCAAGAACTCATCGGATGTCCCGGGGAGCATTCCTGGTCCGGGTCGCATCCCCCAGAGCGGGGGACGGCGCGGATGGTGGTGGTGGCCTTGGCCATCGCGGTGCCGCCGACGATAGCGGCCAGCGACTCCTCACGTACGTTGCCCACGCTCATCCACCCGGACATCGCGCACGGTGCGACCGTGCCGTCCGGCCCCACGGCGGCACGGCCGTCTCCGCACCGACCGCACAGTTCGGCGGTGGCCGGTGCCTGGTTGACAGCGGCGCGACCGAACGCGCGCACTCGATCGACGCGGATCCGGGTGACGCCGATCGCGGTCAGGTCACGACATGCCCTCTCGGCACGAACGGGATCGCCCGTGTCGATGACGCCGACGCGCAGCCGTACCCCGAGTTGGACGGCTCGGACGATGTTCGCGTGGGTTCGGGCGTGGGAGGGACGTCGAGTAACGGCGTCGTGCTCGGTCGGGTCGGCGGAGTAGTACGAGGTCGCCACCGACACGCCCTCGCGCTGGAACAGGCCCCACCAGAGGCCGGACACGTGTACGAGGTTGGTGAACACCTCAATCGACAGGCCGAGGTTGAGCGCGTGCTCGAGCAGGAAGGCGGCGTCCGGGTGCATCGTCGGCTCGCCGCCGATGAACTGGACGCGGCGGATCCCACAAGCGGCGGCCTGGTCAAGGACCCGGATCCAGTCGCCATGCGTCATGGTTCCGTGGTCTCCGGTCGGACCGGAGTCGTTGTAGCAGTGCGCACAGCCGAGCTGGCACCGGCGGGTCAGATCCAGCCAGAGCATGTCGGGCAGCTTTCGCTCGGACTGCTCAGCTGCTAAAGCCATGGTCATGGCGTCCTCCACGGGCCGGGCCTTCTGTCGTCTGCTACAGAGCGTCCATCGGCCATGACGTCATGAACCAGGAGTGTGACCGAGTGTTACAACCGAGTTCAGCCGAGCTCCTCGATCGCCGAACTGATCAGGGCTCGGGCGGGTGCGCCGGTCACCGCCATCTCGGCCAGTTCCTCGAAAGCCTTCGCATAGATGACGATCTCCCCTGGAGCGGTCACCGTGACCAGTGCGGACGGAAGTTCCACCTGGACGTTCTTGACGTCGAACATGGTGAAGTCCGGGCGTGGAGTGGCGGTGCGCATCGCGGCGAAGGGGATGATGCCGAGTGACACCGACGGCAGCGTCATGACGGTCAGCAAATGGCTGAGCTGCCCGGCCATGATCTCGGCACCGCCGATCCGGTAGCGCAGCACACTCTCCTCTATCACGAAGGCAAAGCGGTGGTTTCCCTTCGTGAGCACCCTCTTCCGGTCGCGGCGCACGGTGACCGCCGCCTCAACGTCGTCCGGAAGTTCGCGAAACCGTTGGATCAACCCGAGTAGAGCGCTCGTGTATTCGGCGGTCTGGAGTAGGCCGGGCACGGCCCGGGAACAGTACGCGCGCAGGTGACGGCACTCATCGAACTCGACCTGCGCCGACTCCTGGAGGCGTTTGAGGCCGGTGCGCTGGAGCCGCTTCCATTCCACGTAACCGCTTTCGGCGTCGCGCAGTCGCGCTATGAGGTCCTCGGCCTCATCGGCGGCTTCGCAAATACGACACCAGGTGCGAACATCGCTTCTTGATGGCGCACGCACCGCGTGCTCGATCTGGGAGACCTTTGTGCGGTGCCACCCGGCCTTGCCAGCCAGGGCCTTTCCAGTCAGTTCGGCATCGAGCCGCAGCTCGCGCAGGCGAGCGGCCAGCTCTTCACGGGCGGCCCGGACGGAAGACGACGGTGAGAAGGACATCGGTCGGAACAAGCGACCATCGTTACCGCGGCTCGAACTCGGCCTGATCGACCGCCCGCGCCCAGACCGCTTCGAACGCGGTGACGCACAGGTCGATCACGGACGGATCCTCACTGAACTCATCAACAAGGGGATGCCCGGCTCCCGAGAAATGGTGGAACCGCACGAGCCGGTCGTCGAACACCCAGAAGTCGTTCCCCGGCAGCGCCAGATCCGACGCACGACGCCGGGACAGCCATCGGACCTGCTCACCGGCCGGAATGTTATGCAGATTAGACACAGCATGCTCGAAACGGATGTAGTCGGTGACCGGCTCCGACACGAGCCTGGCCCTGCGCACGGCCACACCACGAGCGACCGCCGAACGGATGAGGCCGAACCACGCAGAGCCCACACCGAACCCCTCAAGCGTGCCGGTTTCTTGCCATGCCAGAAATTTGGGATCGTCCGGAGTGTAAATGTCCCGCATCTCCAGATGGATCGCGGAACGCTTCGTGGTGGCGAGCAGCTCAGCGAAGCTCGGGACGTTCCCCGACATCAGGTACCTCCAGTGCCTGCAAGACGATCTCCCGCATTCGCGCCGGGAGCCTCACCACGGTCTCGTAGTCCGCGACGGGGGTGTGTTCGGCCACCCCGGCGAGCGTTTCGGGGTCGGTCACCGTCCACCCCACGAGAACGAAGTCGCCGGTGTCGGTGTCCACGAACACGGCAGGGCATTTGTCCTCATTCGTCTCGGGATCTATGCCGATGCACACTAGTGCCATTGCGCCCTCCACGATGCGCCCCCGGATGACAGGCAGTTCGAACCTCTCTCGGGAGCCCGCCACGGTCAAGGGAAATCCGCAGATCAGCTCCGCGGCCTGGACGTCCTTCACCATCAAGATCAAGAACGACGGACTTCGCTCGGACGCTTGACCACTCGCGCACATGAACAAGGCTCCCGTCGCCTTCACGGCGGGAGCCTTTGTACGAAGGGGCTGTAAGCGTGCTCCGTGGCCGTGCACTGCCCGGTGGTGTGCCCCTGTGCGGGTGGCTGTGGCCATTGCGCTGAACCACGGTTCGTCGGGACGTCGGTCAGCGAGCGTCCTGTACATGGACGCGTTGGCGGCGGCGAACGCGTCGATTCCTTCAAAGTCGGCGTCCTTCCAGGCCGGACGGCCGCTGCTCGGCCTGCTTGGGGGTGTGGGTCTTCTGCTGGTCCGCGGTGGGCTTAGGCGGTGGCGGGTTGGCGGGGCCAGGTCCAGGCGGAGCGGAGGATGAAGGCGAGGAGTAGTACTTCGAGTCCGATGGAGAGGGCGTAGAAGTAGGAGTAGCTCCAGGTCTCTCCTGCCGCGTTGAACACCGTGACGGGGATGTAGAGCGCTGCGACGGCCAGGTTGATGGTGCGGTTGAGGCGGGCGGGCAGTGTCGCGGAGAGGAGGATCATGAGGATCGGGACGGCCATGAGCGTGAGCGCGAGGGCGACGAAGGTCGGGCCGGTGTCGAACTCGTGGACGGTGCCGGCCAGGAGGTCGTCGAGAAAGCCAGGCTTGTACAGGGCGAGGTAGTCGACGTAGATGTAGAGGAACATGAAGCTGGTCCATGCCGCTGCGATCTTGACCTGCACGGGCATGCGCAGGTCTTCCAGCGTGCTCTGGGACGGCGGATTTGCGGTGTGGGCTCGAAGCGTTCTCATCACAATGCTCCCTGGCTTGATCGGGTGGGTGCTTCCACCTTCACTAATGCCGGCGGCGGGCACATCAGCCGCGGAGCCTGGTTCGACCTGGCCGTTGGCACAGCCGGGCTCTTGTACTTTCGGTGAATACGCCGAGCACGCGGGCTGCCTAGGCTGACCAGATGGCGACCAAGGCACTCCGCTCGCTGTGGGCCGAATCTCGTCCCACGAATGCCCCAGACCTGGGGCCGTGGGACTGGGCCTTGGTCGCAGCACTGATCTGCTGGTCGGTGGTGGAAGCGGTATTTCGTGAGGACCTGGCGCCACGTCCGCTGCTGCTCCTCGCGGTGCTCGCGGTCCTCGGCCCCCTGCTGTGGCGACGCACGTACCCGCTCGTCGCGGTCGCGGTTTCCCTCGGCACGTTGACGGTCGTCGACATCGTCAGAATCCTCAGCGAGACGCAAGGCGCCCTGCTGAACAGCAGCATTGCGGTGCTAATCCTGGCCTACGCCCTGTTCCGGTGGGGCTCCGGTCGGGAAGCCGTAAGCGGCCTCGGCGTCATCCTGATCTGGCTGGCTCTCATCACCACCCTCGGCGCCGACCCCGCCAGCCTGGCGGAGGTGGCCGCGGGATACGCGTTTTTCCTGTTCGCCGCCGCGCTCGGCACCGCGATCCGTTATCGCACGAAGATCCGGCTCCGCGACATCGACCACGCCAAGGCCCGCGAGCGCGAGCAGCTCGCTCGTGAACTCCACGACACCGTCGCCCACCGCGTCTCGGGCATCGCCATCCAGGCCCAGGCAGGACGTGCCGTCGCGGCCTCCCACCCCGAGCGTGCCGTCGAGGCCCTGGCCGTCATCGAGGACGCGGCGTCCCGCACCCTCACCGAGCTGCGTTCCATCGTCGGCGTGCTCCGCGCTACACAGGACACCGAGTTCGCGCCGCAGCCCGGCGTGGCCGAGGTCGAGCAGCTCGCCACCGACGGCCGGACGCGTCCCAGCGTCAAGGTGACGCTGTCCGGCGAGTTCGACGACCTCAGCCCGGCGGTCGGGGCCGCGATCTACCGTCTGGCCCAGGAGTCCATCACCAACGCTCGACGGCATGCCCGTCACGCGACCCAGGTCACCGTCGCCGTCACAGGCGACGCCGACCAGGTACGGCTGACCGTCGACGACGACGGTTCCGCCGCCGCCGGACGCGCCTCGGCGGGCTACGGCCTGGTGGGCATGCGGGAACGCGCCTCACTGCTCGGCGGCACCTTCCACGCAGGCCCTAACGCCGAGCGGGGCTGGCGGGTAGAGGCGGTCCTGCCTCGAACCGGGACGCCATGATGAGCATCAGGGTCCTCGTCGCCGACGACCAGCCCATCGTGCGCACCGGGCTGACCATGCTGCTCGACGCCCAACCCGACATCGAAGTGGTCGGCGCGGCAGCCGACGGACGCGAGGCGGTCCGCCTGGCGCTCCAGCTGCGCCCCGACGTCGGCCTGTTCGACATCCGGATGCCGCTGATGGACGGCATCGAAGCCACCCGACGTCTCGCCGGGCCCGCCGTCACCGATCCCCTGCCGATCGTGGTCATCACCACCTTCGACCTCGACGAGTACGTCCACGGGGCACTCAAAGCCGGCGCCCGCGGGTTCATACTCAAGGACGCCGGACCCGCCCTGCTGACCCAGGCCATCCACGCCGCCGCCGACGGAGACGCGCTGATCGCGCCCAGTGTGACCGTTCGACTGCTCGCAGCGTTCGCCCACGCACAGGCTCCATCACCGAGGCAGCCGACAGAACCGCTCACCGCCCGCGAGGAGGAAGTCCTCGTGACCGTGGCCCAGGGCCTCACCAACAATGAGATCGCTGGCAAGCTCTACATCACCCCGAGCACCGTCAAAGCCCACATCGCCAGCCTCATGCGAAAGCTCGGCGCCCGGAACCGCGTCGAGGTCGCCATGTGGGCCCACGAGACCGGCCGCATCTGACGCCGCAAAGGCTCCCGCCGCCGCCCGGTCCGTTGGTCAGGGGGTGCCGCGTACGCACGTGGGGCGGAGTTCTACCAGGGCGTCTGCGGAGCGGCGGAGTTCTTTCAGGAGGACTCTGACCGAGGGGCGGGCGTCGGCGCCGGCTCTCGTCCAGAGGACCATGCGGCGGTGGAGGCGGGCGTCGGCCAACTCGCGGACGACGATGCCGTCCTGGCGTTCGGCGAAGGCCAGGTCGGGGACCAGGCAGACGGCGCCGCCTCGGGCGACCATCTGGAAGACGACCAGGAGGTCGTTGGAGCGGTAGCGGACGTTGGGGCGGAAGCCGCCGTACTCTACGCAGGCGCGTTCGATCAGGTCGGCGTGGTTGGTGCCGATATGTGTGGACGCCCATGAGCATCCGGCCAGGTCGGCCATTCGGACCGGGGCGCCGTCGCGGGCGAGTGGGTGGTCCTGCGGCAGGACGACCCTCATCAGCTCGGTGATGAGGACCTCTGATGACAGTTCGGGGCGGCGGGGGCGCGGCAGCTGCGCGTACTCGTCGGTTAGGACGACGTCGATTTCTTGGAGTACCAGCGCGTGAAGTACGCGGTGGAACTCCTCGTCCACGACGTCCAGGGTGAGGTCGGGATACGCCTCCGCCAAGTGGGGCAGGGCGGGGCCGAGGACGTGGAGGAGGGCCGTTTGGAAGCCGACGATTCGTACCACTCCGGCGACGCGGCCGCTTGCGGCTAGGGCCGCCTCTTCCGCGCGCTCCGCTCGGGCCAGGAGGGCTTCGGCGTGTTCGGCCAGTACCTCGCCCGGCTCGGTCAGGCGTAGGCGTCGTCCCACCCGTTCGACCAGCGGGACGCCGACGTCTTTTTGCAGCTGGGCGAGCTGTTGTGACACCGCGGACGGCGTGTAGCCGAGGGCCTCGGCGACGGCGCCGAGCGTCCCGCGCAGCTTGAGCTCACGCAGTACGCGCAGCCTGCCGAGATCCAACATAGTGAAGAGATTCTTACACAATCACTCCAGAAACAGTCGCTGGACCTCAACTATGGGCTCAGGCAGACTGAAGGTGCGAACGGAAGAGACGGTCACCCCGGCCCGGCCGATCGCCCCGCGCGGGAACGCCCAGCTGCGATCCCAGCCCTCGCTTCGGCGGGGGGCTGAGGGGGTTGCGCCCCCTCAGAGAGAAGGAAGTGCCATGTTGTACGTGCTCGCCCTCATCGCCGCCCTCGCCGTGCTCGGCCCCCTGTTCGGCGCCGACAGCCGCGACGGGCTCGACTGGACCCCGAACCACTTCTGGCGGCGCCGCAGTCCCGAGCAACCCCCCGTCAGAACGAGCGATAGTCCCGCACGGGCAGACGGGGGCCGCGCCTCGGCGGACGCCTGCCGGACGATTCCAGCAGCCGGATGACCCGATAACGATGACCGGCGTAGGGTTCCAGCAGTTCGAGCATCCCGGCGTCGTCGACCTTGCGGCCCACCAGCGCCCAGCCCACCAGGCCCGGCAGGTGGTAGTCGCCGACGGAGACGGCGTCGGGATCGCCGACGGCCCGCTGCCGGATCTCGGCGGCCGTCCAGATCCCGATGCCGGGCAGCGAGCGCAGCCTCGCCTCCCCGGCGTCCTGCTCCAGGCGTCCCGCGACACGGGCCGCGCCGATGATCGTCCGCGCCCGGACGGCCTCCAACCCCGACCGGTGCCATTCCCACGAGGGAATCCGGATCCACACCTCCGGCGGGGGCGGAACCCGCATGTGGGGGGCGCCGGGCGCGGGCTCCCCGAACCTGCGCAGCAGATAGCCCCAGGCCCGCCAGGCCTCCTCGGCGAGCACCTTCTGCTCCATGACGGCGGGGACGAGCGCCTCGAAGACCCGACGTGTACGCCCGATCCGGAGGCCGGGACGGCGACGCGCCTGTTCCCGGACGACGTCATGCCGCGCGACGAGACCGTCCGGAACGTCCGCGGCCCCGAGTAGGTCGGGCACCCCGTCCAGCAGCCATTCCGCCCCGGGCCCCCACGCGGTCGCCTGCACCGCGTCTCCGGTGTGCGTGAGTCGTAGTGTGCCTGGGCCTTCGGGTGTATGAGAGGCACGCCAGACCGAGCCGTCCCGCTCGACGCGGAACGCCGGGTCATGTCTTCCTCGCATGTGCGGCGACAGCGTTCCGAGCAGGTCGAGCGGGCGCCTCGGCCGCCACTCCCGGACCCGGTGGGGGAGGCGCCCAGCGGTCGTCTCCCCCACCGCATCGGTCGTCACGCGTTCCGCCCTCGTTGTCGCACGGGGCACAAGTCTGCCATCGGTCCCGTTCCGTCCCGTCCGGGCATACGGCGCAACGCGCCTATTCGGGGTCGATCGGTGTGGGACGCCCGGTTGCCGCCATGTCTTAGCGATAACTACCTTATGCAGTCGAATGACTACGATATGCTATCGTGATCGACGTTCTGTGCGGGACTCCAGCCGGAAGGGGGGAGACCGGTCATGCCCGCCTGACCAAGGCCGGCCGTGAACACCAACACGACCGGAGACAGCCACCACGCCGTGACCCGGAAGTGGTGCCGCGGGGGCCACCGGCCGAGACACAACATGAGACGTGCAGAAAGCAACAGACGTATCCGGGTCATGGCGATGTCCGTGGTCCTGCTGGCCGCGTCTGCGATCATTCCGACCGCCACGGTCCGGGGTCCACGCGGCTGCGGCTGCGCCGCCCCGCACTGCCCGCAGGCGTACGTCCACGGCGAACCGGGCGTCCAGGGCGGTCCGGCGACCGACCGGCCGGAACCTTCCGGAGGGAGCGCGGCCCACTCGCCGGACGCCTCGTCGATGCTCGGGGCCGACGGGGTCGTTCTGAAGATCAGCTTTTATCGCGGAATCGGCGCCGGGGTGACGAGCTCCTATTCGCGGGACGGCTTCGGCCTCACCTTCGAGACCGGGGTCGGTGTCGGCGGCTCGTTTTCCGCCGGCACGAGCACGGGACGACCGGACGCGGGCCTTTCCTTCGAGGGACGCGCCTCGATGAAAAGCGGCTTCGGACATGTCAGACTTCCCGACTTCGGCGCCACACTGGCCCAGGACGGCCGACTTCAAGCATATATGGACGCCAAAACGGGGAATTTTCGCACCCGCTTTCGCTCGAAGCCGGTCCATGTCTACGGAGAAGGCGGCGACCTACAGGCCAAGGCGCCCGAGAGCCGCCGATCCTGGAGCCTCGGGACGGAATTCAAGCTCGCCGCCGCCCGGACGATGTGGTTCTCCTGGTCCGGCGTCCTCGACCTGGTAGGGGGCATGTTCGACACCCCGCTCGGGGGCCGCGGCTCGCGGGCCCCACCGGGCGTGTCCCTCGGGCTTCCGGTCTTCGCGGTGACCGTCGGCGGTGCCAACGTGCGACCGCCATTCTCCGTTCGCCACCTCGGAGCCGAGTTTCGGGCCGGAGTCGCGGACCGGTTCTGCGCACCGAAGGAATTCCGTGCCGTCCACGCGATCCGCGTAGTCATCATGAGGCGGTTCATACAACGACGCGGCGCGTCCGGCGCGCGGACCCCGAGGTCACCGAATTCGCCACGCGGTCGTTCGCGCCAAACGAAGTCCGAGGAAAACCATTCCCCGCCCGGTATCATCGGCGTGTTCAATGCGGTCGCGCAAAACGCGATTCGCCCAAAAGGGGGAAAAGAATGAAAAGTATCGCTCGTGCGGCGACGGTGGCCGGGCTGACCATCGGTGTCGGCCTCCTCGCGCTTCCCGCCGCGTCCGCCGGCTCCGGGGACCCGGCCATCGCCAACGTCACGCTGGTGCAGCTCCACAGCGTCTCCGAGGAGGGACCGGGCGATCTCAACCTCAGCCAGGTCATCAGCTCGCCGCACGCCTCCCCGAAGGTCGGGAACAAGCCGGTGAAGACCGGGGACATCAAGCAGATCGTGAAGGGCAAGAAGATCGGCCCCGTGGCCCTCGAAGTCGAGGGCCCGGAGCAGGACCAGGGCGAAGGGGCATAACGCCCTGACCGGGTCCACGGCGGCCACGCCGTGGACCCGGCACCGCCCGGCACGCCGAACGCTTTGGACACGGCGGTAAAGGTGCTCGCCGCCCGCGAGGCCATTTCGGTCCGTCCCGTGCTTCACCCCGACCGAGCGGGCGGCAGGACCCGTGGGCGCTACTCGGGGGAGAAGCGGACGGCGGTCGCCGGGAGGTCGACGCCGGGCCAGACTCGGGCGCCGTCGAGTAGTTCGTTGCCGGGGCCCACGGTGGCGTCGTCGCCGACGACGCAGTCTTCGAGGACGGCGCCCGAGCAGACGCGGGCGCCGTGGCCCACGACCGAGCGGACGACGCGTGCGCCGGGCTCGATGACGGCGCCGTCGAACAGGACGCTGGACTCCACCAGGGCGTCCGCGCCGACGCTCGCTCCGGCCCCTACGGCGGTGCCGCCGCCGACTCGGGCGCTGGAGGCCACCGACGCGTCGCCCTGGAGGAGCACGCCGTGCTCGTTCGCCCGGACGACGGGCGACGTCAGCGCGCCGAGGACGAGGTCGGTGACGCCGCGGACGAACGCGGCCGGTGTCCCCACGTCCAGCCAGTAGGCCGCCTCGACGTAGCCGACGATCGTCTCGCCCTTGGCGAGCAGCTCGGGGAAGGTCTCGTACTCCGCGGAGACGACCCGCCCGGGCGGAATGCTGTCGATCACCGAACGGCGGAAGACGTAGCAGCCGGCGTTGACCTGGTTCGTCGGCGGGTTCGCGGACTTCTCCACGAAGTCGAGGACGCGCCCGTCCGGTGAGGTCGGCACCGACCCGTACCGGCGGGCGTCGTCCACCAGGGTCAGGTGCAGGGTGACGGCCGCGTCGCTCTTCCGGTGCGCGGCGACCTGCGCGGAGATGTCATGGCCGGAGAGGATGTCGCCGTTGAGGACCAGGACGGGGCCGTCGCCGGTCAGCGCGGCGGACGCGTTGCGGATCGCCCCCGCCGTGCCGAGCGGCTCGTCCTCGGTCACGTAGACGATCTCCAGGCCGAGGCGTGTCCCGTCGCCGAACGCGTCGGTGAACATCTCGGCGCGGTAGGACGTCGCGAACACGATGCGGGTCACGCCCGCGTCCCGGGCCCGGGTCAGCTGGTGCTCCAGGAGCGGCACGCCCGCGGCCGGGAGCAGGGGCTTAGGGGTGGAGATGGTCAGCGGGCGCAGGCGGGTGCCCTGGCCCCCCACCAGGAGGATCGCTTCCACGCGGTTCCTTTCTCGGGTGCGACCGAGCCTAACGCGCCCCGTACTGGCCGACGGCCCGCTCGTAAGACGCGAGATGCGCCGCCGCGGACTCCGACCAGGAGAACCGCTGCGAGCGGGCGTGCGCGGCCTCGGCCAGGTCGGCGCGACGCGCCGGGTCGTCGATGAGGGCGGCGAGGGCGGCCGCGATGTCGGACGCGCCGGGCTCGGTGTAGGCGACCGCGTCCCCGCCGACCTCGGGGAGCGGGCCACGGCGCGTGGTGAGGACCGGCGCGCCGCACGACATGGCCTCCAGCACGGGCAGGCCGAAGCCCTCCCCGCGGCTCGGGTGCGCGACGACCAGCGCGCCGCCGAAGAAGCCGGGCAGCGCCGACCACGGCAGGTAGCCCGGCCGCACGACCCGCAGGTCGAGCGGGACCGTGGCGAGGGCCGCGTCGACGTCGTCGTCCCAGCCTCCGCCGCCCGCGAGGACGAGCGCCGGGGCACCCGGACGGCCCTTGCACGCCTCGCCCCAGCCGCGGATCAGGTTCGGCACGTTCTTGCGGGGCTCCAGCGCGCCCAAGTAGGCCACGTACGGGTGGCCGTGCAGGCCGAGACGGTCGGAGACGTGCTTGACCTCCGCCTCGGACGGTCGGTGAAACACCTCGTGGTCGACGCCGTGGTACGCGACGTCGATGTGCCCGGGGTCCGCGTCGAGGACCCGGACCAGTTCGTCGCGGGTCGCGCGGGACGGCGCGATCAGCCGCGTGGCGCGCCGCGCGGCCGTGCGGGTCGCCGACCTGACGTACCCGGCCCGGACGGGATCGTGCGTCTCGGGCTCGGCGAACGACGTGACGTCGTGGAGGGTCACCACCGTGGGCAGCGACGCGCTCACCGGCATCGTGTAGGTCGGCAGATGGATGACGTCCGCGGCGACGCGTGCCGCGACGTGCGGCAGCCCCGACTGTTCCCAGGCGAGGCGGGCCGCGCGGTGCGCCAGTGTCGCCGGGCCCGCGACGACGCGCGCCCCGGGAACGAGTTCGGCGTACCGTTCCTCGTCGGCGCGCTGACAGACGACCGCGAGGTCGGCGCCCTGCGCGTGCAGGGCGGCGAGCAGCCCGTCGACGTAACGGCCGAGGCCGCCGCGGTCGGCCGGCACGGCGGTCGCGTCCAGCAGAATGCGAGGCGCCACTGTCCACTCCCCCATCCAACGTGGTGGCGTAGATCACTCTTTACGTTTCGAGCCTACGCCCGCCGATGCCCGCTTCGCGGGACCTCATTCCCGAACTCGTCGCGGGGTTGACCCGAACCCCGGTCAGGGCCGTTTGCGCGCCTGCACCAGAACGATGCTCCCCCGCTCGTTCGGCGCCCTGCGGTCGGCGAGGGCGACCAGCGGTGTCAGGGGCGCCGCCGCGTTGAAGCCGACCTTGCCGCCGTAGGCGGACAGCGACAGGTACAGGCGTTCGGCCGCGGCCGTGCGGAACTGGTAGCTGTGCCGGACGAGGTCGAGGCCGCGCTCGTCCATCAGCTTGCGCAGGCTGTCGTGGGTGTAGGTGTGCTGCACGTGGTACTTGGACTTGTGCGCGTCCCGAAGCTTCGGCCACGCGTCGGCTCGGCTCAGCACGTCGGCGGACATGAAGATCTCACCGCCGGGTTTGAGGACGCGCGCCATCTCGTCCAGCGACCTGCCGCCGTCGTCGAAATGCTCGATCGCGCAGACGGACAGGATCGCGTCGAACGAGCCGTCGCCGAACGGGAGGCGCAGCGCGTCGCACTCGATCAGCGCGGGCGCGTGCGCGAGCGTCCGCCCGTACACCATCTTGCGGCGGGCCAGGTCGATCGAGACGGCGTCGGCGCCGCGCCTGCGCGCCTGACCGGCCCAGTATCCGTCGCCGCCCGCGACGTCGAGGACGCGCCGACCGCGCAGTTCCCGGCCCATCCAGTCGAGGAGCGTCCCCGCCTCGCGGTACCGGCACACGTGCACCTGGTGGCCCATGAAGGCGACCACATCCGAAATCTTCATCGCCCCCAACCATAGGACGCGCGGGCGGTCGGGAGACCACGTTTGGTCGGCTCGTTCACCTACGCTGGGCGCGTGAAGCCGAAGGTCGTCGCCGTACGGGCGCTGCGAGTGCTGCTGGTGCTGCTGGCCCTGGCCTTCTGCTCGTACAGCGTGGCGTCCCAGTGGGACGCGACGGTCGAGGCGTTCCGGCAGATGTCGTGGGCGACGCTCGCGGGCGCGCTGGCCGCGGGCCTGGTGGGGATCTTCGCCTGGATGCTGGGGTGGCGGGAGTTCCTCGGCGGGCTCGGGTCGCCGCTGCCGATCCGGGCCGTCTTCCGCATCTACGGGATCTCCCAGCTCGGCAAGTACGTGCCCGGCAAGGTGTGGGCGCTGGTCACGCAGATCGAGATGACGCGCGAGCACAAGGTGCCGCCGGAGCGCAGCTTCGGGTCGACGCTGCTGGCCGTCGCGACGTCGGTCTCGTGCGGGCTGGCCGTCGCGGCGGTGACGCTGCCGCTCACGTCCACGACGGCCCGCGACACCTACTGGCCGCTGTTCCTGCTGGCGCCCCTCCTGCTGGCGCTGCTCCACCCGAAGATCGTCACATGGTGCCTGGGGCTGATGCTCCGGATCATCCGGCGTCCGCCGCTGGAGCGTCCGGTGAGCCTCGGCGTGACGCTCCGGGCGATCGCCTGGACGGTCCTCGGCTGGGTGCTGTTCGGCGTGCACACCTGGCTGTTGAGCATGGCGGTGGGCGGCGACGGGGCGGGCCTGCCGTTCGTCGCGACGGGCGCGTACGCGCTGGCGTTCGTCGCGGGCTTCCTCGTGTTCATCGCGCCCGGCGGCATCGGGGCGCGGGAGGCCGCGCTGACGGTGGTGCTGACGCCGGTGCTGCCCGCGGGCGCGCCGGTCGTGGTCGCGATCGCGTCCCGGGTGCTGCTGACCGTCGCCGACCTCGTCAACGCGGGCGTGGCGTTCCTCCTCGGACGCACCGCCCCGGCCCCCGGGAATGAACGGCCGACCAAAGAGCTTGTGAGGGATACACAGCCAACGAAGGAGGGATCGTGACGGCCCCGATCACCGTGACCGACGCGACGTTCGCGGACGAGGTCCTCAGCAGCGACACCCCGGTACTGGTCGACTTCTGGGCCGACTGGTGCGGGCCCTGCCGCATGATCGCTCCCGTGCTGGAGCAGATCGCCGCCGAGCAGGACGGCAAGATCAAGATCGCGAAGATGGACTACGACGCGAACCCCGACACGCCCAACAAGTTCGGGGTGATGGGCCTGCCCACGCTGCTGCTCTTCAAGAAGGGCGAGGTCGTGGAGCAGGTCGTCGGCGCCAAGCCGAAGCGCGCCCTGCTCAAGGTCCTCGAACCGCACCTGTGAGGGCGGCGCCGGTGAGCGCGTCGAGGTAGGCGGCCCACACCGGGCCGTGATCGACCGGACGGACGCCGGAGCGGAGACGCTCCGGCTCCCCCGGCGCGTAGAAGCGGCGAAGGGCGGCGGCCAGGGACGGGACGTCGTCCGGCGCGCAGACCAGGCCGTCCACGCCGTCGCGGATCTGGTCGGCGAACCCGCCGACATCGGTGGCGATCACCGGGACGCCGTGCTCGTAGGCCATCCAGACGTTCTGCGACGCGGTGGCCGTCCGGTACGGCAGGACGAGCGCGTCGGCGTCGGCGAACAGCCCCGGCACGTCGGCCGCCGGAACGTATCCCGGCCGCAGCTCCACGCGGGCTTCCAGGCCGAGCGACCGGACGAGTTCGCGCGTGCCGTCGAGACCGCCCCAGAACTCGCCGGCGACGGTGAGCGCCACGTCGTCCGGGCCCTCGGCGAGGGCGCGGAGTAGCACGTCCAGGCCCTTGTAGGGGCGGACGATCCCGAAGAACAGCAACCGGCGCCGAACCTCGTCGTCGTTTCGCGCCGGGGGCGTGGACGTCGGCAGGTGGGCGGGCATCTCGGCAACTTGGACGGGACGGCCGGTAAGCCCGCGTGCCAGTTCGGCCTGCGCCTCGGAGTGGACGAGAACGCCGTCGACCTTGCGCAGCAGCCGCTTCATGAGCGGCTCGTCGTACGGTTTGCGTTCGTGCGGCAGGACGTTGTGACACAACGCGACCACGGGCGTCCGCCGCCGCAGCCCCGCGAGGATCCCCAGGTAGGACGGGACCTGCACCGGCGTCAGCACGGCCAGGACGACCAGGTCGTACCGGCGCAACGCGCGGCCGGTGCGCCACCAGCCGTCCGGGCGGCGCCAGTCGAGCCGCCGCCGGGTGCCGGGGAACGGCTCCCCCTCCGGCTCGGAGATCGTCTGCTGCCCCGGGTACAGGAACGCCGGGTACTGGGCGCGCCACGACTCGATGACGACGTCGTGTCCGGCGGCGGCCAGCCGGTTCGCCAGTTCGGTGGTGTGGTGCGCGCCGCCGCCCTTGTAGGGGAAGGCGGGGCCGACGAGTGCGATGCTCAGTTTTCCCATGGCGTCAGACGTCGCCGCGCGATCGGACGATGAGGTCCGCGAGCAGCGCCAACGACGCGATGATCAAGCCCGTCACGAAGATCATGATGGTGTTGTTGGCGAAGTAGCCGAAGTGCACCACCATGTCGAACACGCCCTTGAGCAGCCCGATCACGATCAGCCACAGCGCGGGCGGCATCAGCACCTTGAGCGGGTTGAAGTACATCACCATCCGCAAGACCTGAAGGATGTAGCGGTAGGCGTCCTTGGTGAAGTGGAACTTCGACTTCCCGGCCCGCTTGGCGTAGTCGATCGGCATGTACCGGACCGGATGCTGGTTCGACAGGAACGCGATCGTGATCGTCGTGACGCAGGAGAAGCCGGGCGGCAGCAGCCGCAGGTACGGCAGCGACACCTCGCGGCGGAACGCCCGCAGCCCCGAGTTCAGATCGGGGATCCTGGTGTTGGTGAGCCGCTCGGCGACCTTGCGGATGAACCATTTGGCGGGCACCCGCAGCGCCTTGTGCGAGCCCTCCTCGGTGGTGCGGGCGCCGACGACCTGGTCGACGGACGGGTCGGTGTCCAGGACGTCCACGAGCTCGGGGATCCGCTCGTTGGGGTAGGACATGTCGGCGTCCGTCCACACGACGATCTCGCCGCGGGCCTGCTGCGAGCCGATCCGCCGCACCGTGCCGGAGCCGCTGTTGTGCTGGAACGCCATGATCCGCATGTGCGGGAAGCGCGGCGCGGCCTCCTCCAGCCGGGCGAGCGTGCCGTCGGTCGAGCAGTCGTCCACGGCGAGCAGCTCGTAGGTCTTGCCGCTGTTGTCCATGGCCTTGCAGATGCGTTCGACCTCGTCGATCACGTGCTCCTGCTCGTTGTAGCAGGGCAGGACGATCGTGACGTGCACGCGGTCGGACGACGGCTCCGCCGCGGCGGATGCCGGGGCGGGGGCGGGGACGGGCGCGGGGACGGGCGGGCGCGTCGGCTCGGCGGACTGGGTGCTCACGCAGCGCGAGGATACTCGCCCGACCGGTGCCGGGGCGCCTCAACGCCGTGGCGGCTCGGCGATCCAGACCTCCATGGACAGGCCCCACGTCCCGCCCGGCGGCCCGGTGAGGGTGCGGCCGTCCTGCCGTGTCCGCAGCGACAGGACCCGGCGCGGCGTCCCGTACGGCGCGACCTGCTCCGCCCTCGCCGCCATGATCACCGGGCGGCGTCCGGCCTCGGCGACCCCGGCGACGACGCGCCGCACGTCGGCGACGGTGGCGTTCCCGGTCGTGCGCGCCGCGGGCACCCCGCACATGCCGCGGACGACCTGGAGGAAACGGTCGGCGGTCGACTGCTCCACGACGACGACGGAACCGCGCGGGTCCAGCGCGTCGCACATGCCGTCGACGGCGGCCACCTCGTGCTGCTCCGTCCGGGTCACGAGGAGACCGCCGGACACCAGCACGATCGGCACCAGCATCATCGCGACGCCGACGACCGCGCCCGCCCGCACGAGCCGCCGCCCGTACCCGAGGCGGCGGACGCGCCGCGCCGCCCACGCCGACGCGAACACGGTGAACAGCAGCAGGCCGGGGACGACGAGGCCGATCAGCCGCCGGGACGCCCACGGATGGTCCGGCGTGATCCCGGGCCTGATCAGCACCTGCGTGGTCGTCCAGACGATCATCGCGTAGGGCAGCAGCCACTCCGTGGAACGGCCCCGCAGGAGCCGCCGCGCAAGCAGCGCCGCGCCGACCGTCGCGAACAGCAGCGCTGGGGGCCCGATGTACCAGGAGACCCAGTGCAGCGAGTCCTCCGAGTACTGGCGGGTGCCGTCCACCGGCAGGTGCTGGATCCGCTGGATCGTCTCGATGAAGCGGACGTTCATCTCGTCGTCGCGCGTCGCAGGCTCACGGCGGACGGTCTGCACCCACGGCCGGACCGCGAACCCCACCATCACCAGCACGGTCAGCACGGCGGCGACCCCCGGCAGCCGTCCACGCGCGACGACCGTGCCGAGGCGGCGCAGGCGCGAGCCGGTCCGCTCCCGGCGCAGCAGCACCACCATGATCAGCGTCGCCGCGACGACCACCGCCGCGATGGCGAGCAACGGATCGAGGGACGCCCCCAGATACGTCAGGTACGGCCGCGACAACGTGAAGCCCTCCAGCAGCCCCGCGCCCACGCCGAGCAGCAGCCCTCCGGCCGTCCAGTAACCGGCGCGCCGCCGGTGCGCCACGTAGAGCCCGGCGAAGACGAAGACCGGGAGGACGTCGCGGAGCCCGTCGATGCGGACGAGCACGATCAGCCCGAGCGCCAGACCCGCGAGGAACGCCTTCGCGTCGGCGAGCCGTCCCGTCTCCGTCCGGACGTCGTGCATCAGCGACAGGCCGCCGAGGAGCAGCACGATCGCGGGCAGCTCGCTGAAGGCGCTCCGGGAGACGTAGAGCATCGGCAACGTCAGCGCCAGCAGCAGCGCCCCCGCGGGCGCCCAGCGGGGCGAGACGAGCCGCGCGACCAGCCCGGCGAACGCGAGCACGCAGCACGCGCCGAGCAGCGGCGCCATCAGCAGGATGCCGTGGGTGCCGCCGATCCAGCCGCCGAGCGTCAGCACGAGCGGCAGCCCCGCCATGAACTGGGGGACGACCGCGCCGTCCCGCTCATAGAAGGCGGGGCTCTCGAAGCGGAGCGCCGGGTCGGAGCCGCCGAAGGCTTCGTCCATCAGCGGGATCGGCAGTGACCCTTCGTTCTTCAGCCACGTCGTGAACTGGACGTAGGACGCCGGGTCGCGGCGCACCACGATCTGCTCCGCGCTCATGACGACCTGGAGCACCAGGAACGCGACCGTGATGCCGAACACGGCGAGGACCGGCCACCACGGCACGTCCGTCGCCGCGCCGCCCGCGCCACGGGTCCGCAGCCCGAACCACAGCGCCGCGGCCGCGACGGGCACGAACAGCGCGACCGCCGGGACCGGACGGAACGCGTCCGCCATCAGCAGCGGCAACGAGACGGCCAGCCACGCCACGATGAGCAGCGCGGGAGCCACCGTGACCCGCACGAGCAGCCGACCCGCGTCCATGAGATTCCGCCCCGTGCTCGTTGATCCGTGTGTTCCGTGCGGAGCGTAGCGGTCTCCGGAGGCGTGCCCGGTCGTCCCCGCGCAAGTGACCGGCCACGAATGTCCGGCCCGGCGTCGGGGCGGGGACGATCACGCGGGCATACGCTCTGGAGGCATGAGCGCACATGCCGGGAACCCCGTGGGACCTGCGGAGCTGCTGCGGCGGCGGGTGGCGGACGACCCGTCGAGCCCGCTGGTGACCTTCTACGACGACGCCACGGGCGAACGCGTCGAACTGTCGGCCCGCACGTTCGACAACTGGGTCGCCAAGACGGCGAACTTCCTGGTGGACGGTCTCGCCGCCGAACCCGGGACCCGTGTCGTGCTCGTCCTGCCTCCGCACTGGCAGACGGCCGTGTGGCTCCTGGCGTGCTGGTCGGCCGGGCTGGTCGTCGAGCCCGTGGACCCCGCGTCCGTCGGGTCGGCGTCCTTCGAACCGTCCGGGTCGTCCGAGCCGTACATCCTGGCGGTGGCACAGGAGGTGCTGGACGACGTGATCGCGGACGACGCGCTGGCGGGCGAGGCGGAGGAGATCGTCGGTCTGTCGCTGCACGCGCTGGGCGGGCCGCTCGCGAACACTCCACCCGGTGTCACCGACTACGCCACGGAGGTTCGTGCCTATGGAGACCGTTTTATCCCAAATGCCGGAGTGACCACCGAGGCTCCCGCGCTGAATGTGACAAAAAGCACAATGAGCGCCGCCGAGCTGGTCGAGGCGGCCCGAACCGCCGCCGAAAAGTGGGATCTAGACGCACGCGACCGCGTGTTGGTTGACATGTCGTTCGCCACATTGGACGGGGTACTGACCGGCCTTCTCGCACCACTAGCCTCGGGTGCTTCCGTCATAATCCAACGAAACATCGACAATGCCGTACTAGAGCGACGCCTGACCGTGGAACATGTGACGGTGGTGGCAGGTCCGCCCGGACGTAATGGCGCATCCGGGTCCCCGCGTCGGCTCGCCTGACCTACGCTGCCCTTGCCCGACCCACCTCGTCCTACCCCGGAATTCACCGAGCACACCCGGACCCGGAGCCGATGAACAGCAACCCGATGTACATGGAGTACGTCGACGACGCCGATCCGCAGCAGGCGCCGCGACGCGGCTGGCGCATCCTCGGCTGGGTGTGCATCGGACTGTCGGCGGTCATGGTGGCCGGCTCCCTCACCGCCTACGGCCTGTACCGCAGGGCGTTCGGGAACATCGCGCACGAGGACGTCAACGCGCAACTCGGCCCCAACCGGCCGAAGAAGCTGAACAGCGCGATGAACATCCTGCTGCTCGGGTCCGACACCCGGGAGGGCGCCAACGCCAAGTACGGGCGGCGGCTGAAGAACGAACCGCCCCGCTCGGACACCATGATCCTGCTGCACCTGTCCCCCGGCGGCGGCCAGGCGATGGGCATCAGCTTCCCCCGCGACCTCATGGTCCGGATGCCGTCGTGCAAGAGCCGCGACGGCGGGGTCGTCCCGGCGCAGTCCCGGGCCCAGATCAACTCGGCGTTCACCGCCGGCGGCGCGGCCTGCGTCATCAAGACGATCGAGAGCATCTCCAACATCCGCGTCGACCACTTCATGCAGGTCGACTTCAACGGGTTCAAGGCCATCACGAACGCGGTCGGCGGCGTCCCGGTGTGCCTGCCGAAGGCCGTCAACGACCCGCAGTCGAAGCTGAGGCTCGGCAAGGGCAGGCACAACATCAAGGGCGAGACGGCGCTGGCGTACGTGCGCGTCCGGCACGGTCTCGGCGACGGCTCCGACCTCGACCGCATCAAGCGCCAGCAGAAGTTCATGGGCGCCCTCGCCAACAAGGCGATGAGCGCGGGCGTGCTGAGCAACCCCAAGAAGGCCCTCGACCTGATGAACGCGGTCACCAAGTCGCTCACCACCGACAAGGAACTGACCCCGCAGGTCATGATGGACATCGCCCGGGAGATGCAGGGCATGACGTCCGGCAAGCTGCGGTTCGTGACCGTGCCGTCCGGCCCCGACCCGCTGGACCCGAACCGGGTGGCGCTCAACTCCGCCGCCCAGCCGTTCTTCGCCGCCGTCCGCAACGACAAGACCATTCCGAAGCAGCCGAAGCCGGGCGCCTCGACCATCCCGCCGAGCCAGATCCGGGTGCGGGTCTACAACGGCAGCGGCATCGACGGCCAGGCCGGACGCGTCGCCGCCGACCTGGAGTCGCAGGGCTTCCACGTGACCGTCGGCGGAAACGCGCCTTCCGCGACGGCGGCCACCAAGGTGCTGTACGGTTCCGGTGCCGACCAGCAGGCCATGTCGCTCGCCGCGCTGATCCCGAGCAAGCCGCAGCCGGCGGCGCGCAAGCGCGGCGCCACACCCGGCGTCGTCGACCTGGTGGTCGGACGCGACTGGACGAAGCTCAACAACGCGGGCGGCGGCATCCCCAAGCAGCAGGGCGAGATCCGCGCCAGCGAGGACATCTGCAAGGAGACCTGACCCGGGCAGCCTGTATGAGCCACACCACCGGGCCCTCTGTGGCCGAGACGGAAGCGGGAGCCGACCGGCGGCCTCCCGCTGACGCGACGGACACGGCGAACGCGGCGGCCGGAACGGCGACGGGCACGGCGGCCGGGGCGGCGGGCACGGTCCCGAAGGCGCGTCCGGGCAAGCAGCGCGACCCGTTCTTCGACAACGCCAAGTACTTCGCGATCCTGCTGGTGGTGGCCGGGCACGCCCTGGCCAACCTGCTGGGCGTCCCGCTGGCGAAGGGCCTGTACATCTTCGTCTACATGTTCCACATGCCGCTGTTCATCGTGATCACCGGCTACTTCTCCCGGAACTGGACGTTCTCCGGCGGCAAGGCCCGCAAACTCATCACGAACGTCGGCGTCCCCTACGTCGTGTTCGAATTCGCCTACTCGCTGTACGACTGGCTCGCGGGACGCAACGTCCTGGAGATCAGCCTGCTGAACCCGTATTACCTGACGTGGTTCCTGTGCGCGCTGTTCATGTGGCGGTTGTCCACGCCGGTGTGGCAGCAGATCCGGTGGCCGCTCGCCGTGGCGGTGGCGTTCTCGCTGCTGGCCTACATGAGCGACCTCGGTGGAACGTTCGACATCCATCGGGTGATCGGCCTGCTGCCGTTCTACGTGCTCGGCCTGACGCTGCGACCGCACCACTTCGAGCTGCTGAAGCGACCGGCGGCGCGGCCCGTCGGCGCGGTGGTGCTCGCCGCCGGGCTCGGCTTCACCTACTTCGCCATGAACCACATGTCGCGGGACTGGGTCTACTGGAAGCATCCGCACGACGAGCTCGGCGTCGGCAACGTCGCCGGCACGCTGATGCGGCTCGCCATGTTCGCCTGCGCGGTCGCCCTGGTGGCCGCGTTCCTCACCCTGATCCCGCGCGGCCGGTACTGGTTCACGGGGCTGGGCGCGGCGACGCTGTACGCCTACCTGCTGCACGGGTTCGTCATCCGGCTGCTGGACTTCACCGGCTGGTGGGGCGCCGGCTGGATGCACACCCCGCCCGGGGTGGTCGTCGTGGTCGGCGGCGCGCTCGCGGTCGGGACGGCGCTGTGCACCAGACCCGTCGTCCGGTGCATGAGCTGGGCGCTGGAACCCAAGATGACCTGGGTGTTCACTCCCCTGCGCAGACCGGGCGGGCGGACGCGCGAGCGTGTCCCCTCACCGAACGGGCCACGAATCCCCACGGTGGGTGACTAGAGTCGCCGTGGCTCCTCCTCCCGCACGCCCCGCACCCCCGATGAGGCTTTCGGAGACATGACCGGCATCCTCCACCCGCCCCAGCAGCCACCGCGGCAGCCGCCCGGTGGGACGGCGCCGTCCGGCTCGCCTTCGGACACGGTCCCGGACGCCGCCCCGCGGCAGCGCGACGCGTACTTCGACAACGTCAAGTTCTTCCTGATCCTCCTGGTCGTGGTCGGCCACTTCTGGGAGGTGTTCAAGAAGGACAGTTACGCGGTGGACGCGGCCTATTCGGTGGTCTACGGGTTCCACATGCCGTTGTTCGTGTTCGTATCCGGTTATTTCTCCCGGGGCTTCATGCGGTCGACGGAGAAATTCCGTGGCGTCTTCCCGACACTGGTCGTCCCGTTCGCGATATTCAATGCCCTGTATGCCGCGCTTGGTTACCTCAAGGGCGATTCGGTCCCGTTGCACACGTTCTTCCGTCCGCAGTTCCTGATGTGGTTCCTCGTCGCGCTGGTGTTGTGGCGGCTGAGCGCGCCGCTATGGCCGCATCTGCGTTATCCGGTGGTGGTGGCGGTCGCGTTGAGCCTGGTCGCCGGAAGTTGGAGTTTCAGTTCCGACACGACTCTGTGCCGCGCCGCGGGTCTGCTTCCGTTCTTCGTCCTCGGCCTGACGATCCGGCCCGAACGCGTCCACGCGCTGCGGAGCCGGGGCTGGACGCGCTGGGCGGGCGCGTTCGTGCTGCTGGCAGCGCTGCCCGTCGCCTACGTCTGGCAGCGCGGGACCGTCGTGCCACCGATCGAGCACGGTGTCCGGCTGTGGAACCGCGGCTACGAGTACATGGACTTCACCATGCCGGAGGGCATGGCGTACCGGCTGCTCGCGATGGCGTTCGCCGTCCTGCTCGGCGCCGCGTTCCTGGCCGTGGTGCCGCGCGGAGACGCCTGGTACACCAGGCTCGGAACGCGGACGATGTACGTCTACCTGCTGCACGGCCTCGCGGTGAAGGCCCTGTACAACCTTGGCGCCTTCGAGGGGCGCTTCATCGGGAGCCCGCCCGGCCTCGTCCTGCTGACGGTCGGCGCTCTCGCCTTCGGCCTGCTGCTCGCCACGACTCCGGTGGTGCGCCTGACGCGCCGGATGGTGGAGCCCAAAGGTCACGGAATTCTCAAGCAGAAGCAACGCGCTGCATAAGATTCATCCGCCTCTTGCGGGTATAGTTCAGGTTCACCGAGTAGTCGATTGGCCAGCGCGTGAGCAGTGACCAGAGCGTCTCGTTGAGCGTCATCGTACCCGTGCACAAAGTGCAGGGGTATATCCGGCAATGTCTTGATTCCATCCTTGATTCCGACATTTCCAACCTTGAAGTCATAGCGGTCGACGATCATTCACCGGACGGCTGCGGGGAGATTCTCGACGAGTTCGCCCAACGCGACCCGCGCGTCCGGGTCCGGCATCTCGACGAGAACGTGGGGCTCGGTCACGCCCGCAACATCGGCCTCGACATGGCGACCGGTGACTACGTCTGGTTCTTCGACAGCGACGACCACGCCACCGAGGGCGCCGTCCGCGCGATCTGCGAGCGGCTCGCCGAGACCCGTCCCGACGTGCTCGTCTTCGACTACGCGCGCTCGTACTGGAGCGGCAAGGTCAAGCGCAGCGTCATCAACGACCTGTTCCGCGAGCCGCCCGCCCCCGACGTGTTCACCCTCCAGGAGCGGCCGAGCGTCCTGGAGATGATGATGACGGCCTGGAACAAGGCCATCCGCAGGGAGTTCCTGCTCGACCTCGGGCTGCGGTTCAGCGGCGGCTACTACGAGGACGTCAACGTCACCTACCCGATCCTGATGGCGGCGGAGCGGCTCAGCCTGCTCGACAGGGTCTGCTACATCTACCGGCAGCGCCGCCACGGCGCGATCACCAAGACCACCGGCGCCAAGCACTTCGACGCGTTCGCGCAGTACGACCGCATCTTCGCGTTCATGGACGGGATGGGCGAGAAGGCCGACCCGTTCCGGCATCTGATGTTCGACCGGACGATCTGGCACCTGCTCGTCATCATCGAGCGCGAGGACCGCGTCCACGAGTCGGACAAGGCCCGCTTCTTCGCCGAGATGTCCGAGACGTACCGCAGGCACGAGCCGCCCGGGCATGTCCCGCCCGACCCCGAGGACAAGCCCTTCCTCGCCGACAAACACCGCATGATCAAGGCGAACGACCACCGGGGGTTCGAGCGGGTCCGGGCCGTCGAGGCCAAGGCCCAGGCGGCCCGGCGCAGGCATCGCAGGGTCGGCCGCCTCAGTCGGCGCGGCGTGCGGATGTCCAAGGAGCTCGCCAAGGACCGCTACTACCGGATGCAGGCGCGGCTCCCGGTCGAGGAGGACCTCGCCGTGTTCGCCGCCTACTGGTACCGCGGCTACGCCTGCAACCCGGCGGCGATCTACGAGAAGGTCCGGGAGCTGGCCCCGGACGTCCGGCCGGTCTGGGTGGTGAAGCCGGGGGCGCGCTCGTCCATGCCGGACGGCGTCGAGTACGTGGTCGCCGGGTCCCCCGACTACTACCGGACGCTCGCCCGCGCGAAGTACTTCGTCAACAACGTCAATTTCCCCGACTTCTACGTGAAGCGGCCCGAGCAGGTCCATCTGATGACCCAGCACGGGACGCCGCTGAAGAAGATGGGCCTCGACCAGATGGAGTATCCGGTCGGCGCCGGAGACATGGACTTCGAGGCCCTCATCACCCGGTCCGACCGTTGGGACTTCCTCATCTCGTCCAACCCGCTGTCGACGGAGGCGTGGGAGCGCGGGTTCCCGTGCGGCTACGAGATGCTGGAGATCGGCTATCCCCGCAACGACCGCCTGGTGACGGCGGGCGGCGACGCGGCCGAGCGCGCCCGGCTGCGCGCCGAACTCGGCCTCGCCGACGACGTCACCGCGATCCTGTACGCGCCGACCCACCGCGACTACCAGCGCCGGTACAGCCCGATGTTCGACATCGGCCGGGTCATGGAGCGGCTCGGCGAGGGGCATGTGCTGCTGCTGCGGGCGCACTACTACTACAAGATCAAGAATTTGGCGGCGGATCTGGGCTGGCCGCGGGACCGGGTCGTGGACGTGTCCGGGCACCGGTCCGTCGAGGACCTCATGATCGCCTCGGACGCGCTGCTCACCGACTACTCGTCGGTCATGTTCGACTACGCCAACCTCGACGACCGGCCGATCGTGATCTACGCCAACGACTGGGAGACCTACCGGCTCACCCGCGGCGTCAACTTCGATCTGACGGCCACGCCGCCCGGCGCCGTCGCCACCACGGAGGACGAACTCGTCGACGCGTTCGCCTCCCGCGCCGCGTGGGGCGACGCCGCCGCCAAGGACCGCGCCGACTTCCGGGCGCGTTTCTGCCCGTGGGACGACGGGCACGCCGCCGAACGCGCCGTGCGGCGGATGTTCCTCGGCGAGAAGGTGCCGAACCCGCCGCGGTGACGCGCGGCGCTCGGCGTCCGGCAAGACATCCCGGGTCGAAGGCCCGGCGCACGCAGCGAAGGAGTGGGCCCCCTTGTCCGCCAGCAGGATCAGCGTCATCGTGCTCTCCCATGGAGCCGGGGACTCCCTGCCCGCCACCCTGGAGTCGCTCGCCGCCCAGTCGCACGACGCGTTGGAAGTGCTCGTCCTGGACGACGGCACCGGCGCCACCGCCACGGCCGCCCTTCCCGACGACCGGTTCCGAATCGTCCGGGAGGGCGCGCCGAGCCGGGGCGCGGCACGCGATCTCGGCGTCGCCGCGGCCACCGGCGCGTTCCTGCTGTTCGTCGACGGCGGCGACGAGCTTCCGGGGCACGCCGCCGCGGCTCTTCTGTCGGCGCTGGACCGGTCCGGGTCGGACGTCGCGGTCGGCCGCGACGCCGTGCGCAGATGGACGGGCCAGGTGTCGCAGTGGCGGCCGCGTAAGGGCGCCGTGGCGCCCGTCACCGGCACCGACCTGCGGCGCACCCCGGAGCTGATCGGTGACCGGCGCGTGTCCGGCAAACTGTTCCGGCGGTCGTTCTGGACGGCGCACGATCTGCGGTTCCCCGACGTCGGCCGGTACGAGGACCTGCCCGTGACCGTCCAGGCCCTGCATCTGGCCACGGCGGTCGACGTGGTGCCGGACGTCGTGCTGCACCGCCGGGGCCGCCGGTTCCCGGTGACGACGGAGCCGCAGGAGATCGCGGACGGGTTCGGCGCCGTCGCCCTCGCCACGGCCTGGCTCGACGGCATGGGCCACACCAGGTCACTGCGGCGGCTTCAGCGCCTCGCCGTCGCCGAGGAACTGCGCGTGTTCCTGGACGCGCTGCCGGACCTGCCAGCCGAGGAACGCGACCAGGTCGTCGCGCAGGCCGCCGCGTTCGCGTCCGAGGTGCCCGCGAAGGTGTTCGCCGCCGTGTCCGCCCTGACCCGGCTGAAGTGGCATCTCGCTGCCACGGGACACACGACCGAGCTGGTGAAGGTCGTCCGGTACGAGCGGGGGAAGGCGTCGCCGTCGATCGTCCGTGACCCGGTGCGCCGGTACGTCGTGTACCCGTACTGGAAGGACTCCTCGCTCGGCGTGCCCCGCGACGTGTACCGGGCCCGCGGGGAGGTCAGGCTGCGGGGCCGCGTCCACGCTGTGACCTGGGAGGGCGACCGGCTCACCGTCACCGGTGAGGCCTACATCAACGCCGTCAGCATGCGCCGCCGGTGGACGTCGGTGAAGACGATGACGCTCCGGTCGGGTCGGAGAAGGATCGTCCTGCGGGCCCGGCAGACGCCGAGGCCCGGCAAGACCTCCGGATTCGCCGGTTTCGAGTTCGGGGTGGACGTGACCCGGCTCCGCGACCACGGCCGCTGGGTCGAGGGCGCGTGGGAAGTCCAGGCGTCGGTGTTCAACGCGGGCGTGCTCCGGCGCGGCCCGCTGCGCGGCGGCGGCTCCGGCAGCGGCGCGCATCCGCCGTACCGGTATGTCGCGGACGACGTCCGTGTCGTTCCGCTGATCGAGGACGACCGTCTCGTCGTGAAGGTCGAGAAGGTCCACGCGAAGGCGACCGCGCTGCGCTGGGACGGCGACGCGCTCGTCGTCGAGGTGACGGCCCCCGGGAAGGCGCCCGCCGACCTGGAACTGACGCTCGGTGATGACCGTGTCCACGTCCCGGTGACCGCGACCGAGAGCGGGTTCACGGCACGGATCGTCCCGGCGTCCCTCGAAGGCGCCCATATCCCACCCGAGCGGATCGACGACACCCGCGACTGGACGGTGTCGATCGGCGGGCGTCCGCTGGTCCTCGCGGAGGGTGTCGACGACGCCGAGCGGACGTTCGGCGCGCTGGAGGTCATGGCGGGCCGCGGCCCGAGCGGCTACCTGCGGGTTCGTCGCACCACGACCCGGCTCGTCGTCGGCGACTGCACCTGGCGCCCCGACGGTGCGCTCCTGGTCACCGCGACGCACCCCGCCCACGGCGGCGGGCAGATCGTGCTGCGCGGCCGCGGCCGCCGCAGGGAGCACGCGTTCGACCTCGTCGCCGACCCGTCGTCGGGCGTCCTGCGGGCGGAGGTGCCGGTGGCGGCCGTGCCGGGAGTCGCGGGCGTCCTGCCGCTGCGTCCGGGCCGGTGGGACGTGCTGTTCCGACCGCCGGGCGGCCGGGCGCTGACCGTCCGGCTGTCCCCGCACGCGCAGCGGCACCTGCCGGAGCCGTTGGAGGCGGCGCGGCGCGGCTACGCGTTGGAGGGACGCGACGGGCGCCTCACCCTGTCGGTGACCGGCGACGTGTCCCGGGAGGAGAAGAGCGCCGGCCCGAGGTACCGGGAGGAGGCCCGTCGCCGTGTGGCCCGCACCGGGTTGCGTGACGCCGTGTTGTTCTCCTGCTTCAGCGGACGGCAGTACTCCGACAGCCCCAAGGCGATTCATCGGGAGCTGCTCCGCCGGGGCACGGACCTCGAACAGTTGTGGGTGGTCAACGACGCGCAGGTGGAGCTGCCGAACAGCCTGCGGGCCGTCCGGCTGAACGGCAGGGAGTGGAACGAGGCGCTCGCCACGTCCCGTTTCATCGTGACGAACCACCGGCTCGGTGACGCGTTCCGGCGCCACCCTGACCAGGTCGTCCTCCAGACCTGGCACGGAACCCCGCTGAAGAAGATCGGCAAGGACATCAGGGAGGTGCACTTCGCCTACACGCCCGGGATGAAGAAGGCGCTCCAACCGAAGTCGACCGGGCCGACGGTCCCCGAGTGGTCGCATCTCCTCTCCCCGAACCCGTTCAGCACGGCCATCTTCCGCCGGGCGTTCGGATTCGACGGCGAGATCCTGGAGGTCGGTTATCCGCGCAACGACCTGCTGCACAGCCCCGACGCCGCCGCCGTCGCCGCGAAGGTCAAGGCACGCCTCGGCATCCCCGAGGGGAAACGGGTCGTCCTCTACGCGCCTACGTGGCGCGACGACCAGTACTACAGCCGCGGCCGGTACCGGTTCGACCTGCGCCTCGACCTGGAACGCGCCCGCGCCGCCCTCGGCGACGACCACGTTCTCCTCGTCCGGCTGCACACCAACGTGGTCGACGGCGTCACCGAGGACGAGCACGGTTTCGTCCGGGACGTGTCGCTGTACCCCGACATCACGGAGCTGTACCTCATCTCCGACATGCTGGTCAGCGACTACTCGTCGGTGATGTTCGATTACGCCAACACCGGCCGTCCGATGCTGTTCTTCACCTACGACCTGGCCGACTACCGCGATCGGCTCCGCGGCTTCTACTTCGACTTCGAGGCCGAGTCGCCGGGGCCGCTGGTGGAGACGTCCGACGACCTGATCGACGCGATCCGCGACGTGGACGCGGCGACCGCCGGTCACCGTGACCGCTACCGCGACTTCGCCGCCCGGTTCTGCCCGCTCGACGACGGCAAGGCCGCGTCCCGTACCGTCGACCGGGTCTTCGGGACGTCCCCCTGAAACAGCGCGAACGCGAGCGCCACACACGCGAACGGAACAGCGGGTTGTACGTACCGGTAGTCGAAGTCGGCGGTCGCCGCCGGAATGACCAGCAACGCCAGACATGTCCCCCATGGCAGCAGGGCACCCGTCGTCCAGTCCCAGACGGCGCCCTTCACCCGCCACCGCCCCTCAGACCGAACGTGCAGCAACACACCACCAAGCCCCCCGAGCAACAGAACCCCGAGAACGGTCCCCGGCAGAACGACACGCTCCTGGTACTTCAGAACCCACGCCGACCAAGGATCGACGACCTTCGTCCTGCCTCCCGGCCCGTACTCCCCCGCGATCGTCGCCTGCTCGTAGCTCCACGCCTCACCCTCGGGGAACTCGTACTGCCGCCACGTCCACGGCGTCGGGTAGGCCACCCGCCGCCACTCGAACGCCCGCAGGGTGTCGTGGACGACGACCTTCGCATAGTCGCCGGGCTGCGCCTTGATCGCCTCCCGCGCGAACTCGCCCGCGAGCGCGTTGCCCCGCTCCCCATGAATCCAGCCGGGAACGTCGCGGAACGGGGAATCGCCCGTCCACAGGGCGGCGAACGGCCGCGACACCCGCGGGTTGCTGCGCTCCGGACACATGATCTTCAGCTCGGGACGCGGTTTGATGACCCGACAGTCCGCGAACGTGGCGGTCCGCCCGTACAGCCAGACCTGTTCGGCCTTGGCCATCCTGAACTCCCCGTAAGCGGAATGGAACCAGACCACATAGCCACCGACCGGCACCGCGAACGCCACCGCCGCGACGCCGACACGCCACCCCGCGCCCCGCACCACCATCGCCACGAGGATCACCACGATCAACGGCAGGCCCGCCGCCCTGGTGACGGCCGCGAAACCCGTGAACAGCCCGGCCAGGGCTCCCAGCCACCAGGTCGTCCGGCGCCGCCACAGCACCGCCGCCACCGCCGCCAGCAGCAGGAAGGCGAACAACGAGTCCGACATGAGCATGTGTTCAAGCGCGACCTGATGCACCGGCAGAAGCACCGGAACGGCCAACAACGCCCCGAACCACGCCACCCGCGCGACACGCCACACCAACAAATAGACGAGCACTCCCATGAGCAGCCCGATGACGTGCTGCACCGACACCAGCAGCGTGAAACTGTGGAACGGCTTGAGCGCCCACAGCAACAACGAGTACCCGGACGGCCGCGTCTTGCTGGGCCGCAGCTCGATCGCCGCCGTAAGGTACCCCGGCGAGTCACCGAACCACAGCGGCGAGGGATAGCCCTTGACCGCGACGACCCGCACCACCACCGCCACCGCCATCAAGCAGGCGAACGGCAGATGAATCAGGATGGGCCGGGAACGCACCCCCAAAGCGCTACCCGCCGTAACGACGAACAACCCGCGCACAGTCACGACTCGACGACAATCCCTGAGGCCGCAACCGGACAGCGATACCATCGGACGGCTTCCGATGACGAAAGGGCACTCCATGGCGAACTTCACGCTCGACGACGTTCGGCAACGGACGTACAAGGCGCGTGACGCCTGGTGGACGGTACTCCTGGTCGATCCGCTCGCGTCCCGACTGGTCAAGATCACCGCTAACCGGACGCGCGTCACCCCGAACCAGCTCACCGTCGGCGCCCTCGTCCTCGGCCTGGCCGCGGGCGCGTGCTTCACCCAGGCGTCCTGGCCCTGGCTGCTCGCCGGCGCGCTGCTCTACCACCTGTCGTTCACCCTCGACTGCATGGACGGCAAGATCGCCCGGCTGAAGGGCACCGGCTCGGTGTTCGGCGCCTGGCTGGACTACATCTTCGACCGCGTCCGCGTCCTCGCCTGCGCGATCGCCCTGATGGGCGGCCAGTACCACGCGACCGGCAACACGGCCTACCTCTGGACCGCTCTAGCCGTCGTCTTCCTGGACATGCTCCGCTACATGGACGCGCTTGAGATCTACAAGGTCCGCGCCGAGATGCGCCGCAACCTCCTCGCCGCCCGCGAGGAGGCCCGCACCCTCGAACTCGCCGCCCGCCGCGCCAACGGCGAGGTCCTCGACGACGACTTCGACCGCGCCGAGGACCTGGCCGGCGACGCCGACATGGAGGACCGCGTCCTCGGCGACGACCCCGCAAACGCGGCCCTCCAGCAGGGCTTCTACCAGCGCTTCCCCTGGTACATCCGGGTCCGCAACGTGCTGCGGAGCGGCCGCATCCGCCCCCACCTGTTCAGCGGCATCGAGTTCCAGATGGGCGTCTTCATCGTCGCCCCCCTCATCGCCACCGTCGTCTCCGGCGCCATCATCCCCGTCGTCGCCGTCAGCGCCGCGGGCCTCCTCGCCTTCGAACTCATCATCATCTACAAGTTCTGGCTGGCCGCCCGCGACTACACCCGCACCCTCAAGACCCTCAACACCAAAATCGACACCTACCGCTCAGAAACCTCTCCCCACCCCAATACCACCCCTGCGACAACAAACTCCAGCTGACCTGAGCCGCCAACACGCGTATCGCTAAGGTGCGCGGCGAGAGGACAGTCCGATGGCTCTCCCAAGCCACTACATGACGGGCAGACACTCCCCCACTGAGGCGTCCCACGCCGCCACCCGCTCCACCTCAAAGACGCCGCACTTCTGCGGACGTATGATGATCCATGTGGCGAGCCGAGCGTCCCTTCTTTCCCGCGACAACCTCAGAATCCGCCTCGCCTGAGCGCTCGGCCGCCAGGCTAGGAAAACTCGAATTTCACCACGATACTCGCGTCTAGTGCAGCACTTGGAACTGATCTACCCGTAGACTCGACGGAAAACCCGAAGGAAACGCCGGGCAGCGAATATCTCGCCGCATTACACCGACCAAGAAGTCGACGATTCCACCTTCATAACGCCAATACTTAGTATCATCCGTGATCAGGATTGGCCATCTATTTGGATCGGGGTCAGAGGTCAACCAGAGACAATAGTCGCCGTTTTGCGTACCACCCCAATGGAACAGTCCGCCAGCATCGGGAAAAATCGGCATGCGCGGCACAAGCTTCTCATTTCCGAAGTCATCCACCAGGAGTATTCGATCGCTTTCGGCGGCCAGGTAACGCAGCGAGTCCAACGCACAGTTGACCCCAGCCAGGAATCCTTGCACATCCCCTCCAGGATGGGAAACACGCAAGAATCGATCAAATTCAAGGTCAGGATACTTCTGGAAAATACGTTTGTAATCGTCCGGAAACCGTAGACCGGCCGCACTTTCAAGCTCTGCCCACTGCACGTCCGGCCCACTGAACTGCACTGCACCGACCAATTGCTCGAGGTCAGCAAAATCCGCCACTAAGATTCACTCTTCCTGGTGGGTTCATCCTATTGATGAGACATCTGTCCAGATTGATTCCCGGCCGGCCGTCCTTGTACCTACCGATGGCCGTTAGCCGAATCTTGTCCGGCTTAGTGTTTCCGCGCCGATATATTGGACTCACCCAGTAACCGACCTGCTGGCCGCTCTCCACAGCCCTCGCGACCTGTCCCTCAAGTCCACTCATCACTGGGCTATTCACGGGGGACTGCATACAGGTAACAAGGTTATTCGGGTTAGTTCCATCACCACCCAACTGCTGCGCGATAAGGTGACACCGCGCGTACTTATGCTGCCTTGTTTCAGGAAGCCAGGGGTTGGTCGACCGGCCCTTGCTGTCAAGTTCCGGCCAACCCGGCGGCCTGATTTCTGGCTCGGCCAGGCTACCACCCTTGAGATCAGTCGGGGAGCAAAACTTAGCATATGCGCCCGAGTGATAGCCGTGTGAATCGAACTTCCCGTAGTCCTTGATCGACCTGCATCCGTCGTCATCATCCCTGCTGGACGTACCATGCCCCGAGCCCGAGCCTTCCTCCGTCACGGGTCTCGTAACAGGGGGCGAGGATCCGACGGGACTCAGGGGGATGAGAACGAAGTTATTCTGGGGATTCGGAGGGGTGACAGTGCTCGCAGGTGGTGGTCCTTCACCGACTCCCGACGGGATCTGGACGGGGAGCGCTCTAGGCGGGGCAAAGCCAGTCAGCGAAACCTGTCCGACGATTGAGCCCGCTTCGCTGACGGCATTGGCGCGAATGTTCCTTAGTGACTGGGCAGTGTCCCTGACCGCGTTGTGTGCCGTTGCCCTCGTGGGCATGCGTGAAGGCTTGGTTGAGATTCGCGAGTCGGGATCGGCGTAAGAGGGCTTGCGGAGCGTCGGGCTGATAACCCTGGCATTGTTCCGTGCGTCTTCCGCGGCACGACGCTTGGCTGCCGCCGTTCTCGCGCGCGCTCTCGCAATGGCCTGTGCTCGGGCGATCGCTGCTTGCTGCGCTGCCGACAACCCGCCGACGGCGGGAACATAGGGGCTACCGCGCCTAGGCACATACGAGGCCCCTTGTCCCCGCCCCCCGGAGCTACCGCCTGCCGGGCGGACCCCTCCGCCAGACAGGCACGGTGCGAGGGCGCATCTAATTCCTGGGAACAGCCAAGTGGGAAGGCCACCGTACGGACGCAGGGAGCGCAGTCCTACATATCCGGCTGTGCCTCCTCCAACCGTAATAGCACTCGCAGCTGCGTATGCGCGATATGCGCGCCATGCACGATATGAGCGGTACCCCGCATATCCCGCCCTGCCGAGCAGCAGTCCCGCCCCAACGGCTGCGACCGCCCAGTGGCCGGTGGGGTCGGTGTTGTCGTTGGGGTTGCCGTTGGCGTAGGTGTAGCGGTTGGCGTTCGCGGAGGTGGAGGTGGGGTCGAGGGTCCAGTCGTCGCGGCTGAGGAAGGAGCCGGTGGAAGGGTCGTACCAGCGGGCGGCCATGTTGACCTGGCCGGATGCCGGGTCGGTCCAGTCGCCCTGGTAACCGATGCCGGGTTTGGTGCCGGTGGTCGCGGTGGGCGCGCCGAAGGGGTCGTAGGAGACGGAGTCGGTAAGGGTGGTGAGCGCGGCGTTCGGGTCGAACGTGCCGAACACGTCGTCGTGTTTGTCGGAGAGGAGCACGCGGGTGTCCAGGCCCCGTGCGGTGGCCAGGGGCTCGTCGGACGGGCCGCGTGCGTAGCGGGTCAGGCCGTCCGCGACGGGGTCTGTACCCAGGCCCGCGTAGGTGAAGGTCGTGTCGTCGCGGGTGGCGATGCGGTCCAGGCCGTCGTAGGTGTAGGCGGTGGAGCCGAAGGCGACGAGCCGGTCGAACGCGTCGAAGGTGTAGGTCGTCGCCGGTGCGCCGGGAGCCTGTTTGGACGCGAGTGTGCCACGTGGCGTGTAGGTGGAGGTGACGGTGCCATCAGTGATACGGCGGTTGCGTTCGTCGAAGGTCGCGGCCGTGTCACCGGCCTTGATGCGGTTGCCGGAGTCGTCCCATTCGTAGCGGGTGGTGGTGCCGCCGCGAGTCCATGAGGTCAGGCGACCGGCGTGGTCATAGCCGTAGGTGTCCTCAGCCGCACCGGCGGTTCCGGTGGTCGTCTTACTGGTGGTCTGATCGTTGTCGTCGTAGGTGTAGGCGAGGGACGCGACGACCGCGCCTTGGCCGTTCTTCAAGGTGTCGTTGGCGATTCGGCCGAGGTCGTCGTAGGCGGCGGTGCGAACGCGTCCGGCGCCATAATCGATCTTGTTGGGTTGTCCGGCGGCGTTGTAGCCGAGGGTCTGGGTGGTGCCGGTGAGCCCCTCCCGGACGGAGGCCAGGCGACCGTGCAGGTAGCCGAAGTGAGCGGTGCCGGCGGTGTCGGAGCGGGTGGTGGGCTGGCCGTCCTCGTTGTAGGACCAGGTCGCCGTCCCGGACGGGCCGTCGGCGGAGGTGAGGAGGCCGCGGTCGTTGTAGGTATAGGTGTTGTCGCCTGAAGGGGCGTTGGCCTTGATGAGCCGCCCGGTGTTGTCATAGCCGTAGCGGCGCGCTGTGGTCGGGGCGGCTCCGGAGCCGGATTCGGTGAGGAGCCGGCCTGCCGCATCAAAGGTGCGTTCGCGAACCACCCCGCCTGGGGCGGTTACCTTGACCGGGTTTCCGGCCACGTCATAGGTGTTGATCCAAGTGCGCTGTGCCGGGTTCGGGTGCGCGGTGGTGGACGGCTCGATGATCGACTCGGGCAGGCCGAGCGGGTTGACCGTGTAGACGGTGTCGTTGCCGCGGCCGTCGGTGAACCGGGTGCGATTTCCTGCGGCGTCGTAACCGAACGTGGTGGTGATCGACTTTGTGTCGGTGACCGGTTCTGCCTGCTCGGTCAGCCGGTTCAGCGCGTCGTAGGTAAAGGTCCTGGTGTGGTTGAGCGGGTCGGTGCTGCGGGTGAGGTTGCCTGCGAGGTCGTAGCGGTAGCTGGTGCGGCGTGCCTCGGTGCCGTCGGGTTTGAGGTCGGCGGAACCAACGAGACGTCCGAACGTGTCGTATTCCAGCTTGCCTGTGCGGCCGAGACCGTCGCTTGTCCGGATCTGGCGTCCGAGGGCGTCGTAGCCGAACTCGGACACTGTTCCAGGCGGGCCGACCGTCTTGACGAGTTGGTGCGCGCTGTCGTAGGTCGCGGTCGTCCTGGCGCCGGTCGGTGAGATGGTGGTGAGGAGATTCCCGGCGTCGTCGTAGGTGGTGCGCGTGGTGTAGGCGGCCGGGGCCGGGATTCGTTCTATCTCTGTGGCGGTGACTGTGCGGCCGAGATCGTCGTAGGTGGCTTCGTCGCGGGCGCCGTTGGGATCGGTGACCGACAGGACTTCGCCGGTCCGGGTGTAGGTGTACTTCCACTTCGACCGGTCGTCATTGGTCTTGCCCGGCGCGTCGAGCTCTTGGAGGCGACCAAGACGGTCGTAGGTGTAGCGGGCTTCGTTCTGCCGGGGGTCGGTGATCTTTTCGATCTGTCCGATGGGGTCGTAAAACGTCGTGGTGGTGGGGGTCAACGGCGCGGCAGAGCCGGGCGGGGTGTAGGTCGGTGCGATCTCCTTGACCGGCTGCCCGAGGCGGTCGTACTCGGTGCGGGCGATGTTGCCGAGCGGATCCTTCGACTCAGTGGGCTCACCGAAGGCGTTGAAGCCCGTGACGGTCTCTGGCCTAGTGACGGTGGGGGTGCTTCCGCCAGCCTCGGCGGCGACGGGTGGCGACGTGACGGTGGTCAGGCGGCCGATCTCGTCGTATTTGTACGTGGTGGTGTACGCGGCTTTGTTGGCACCTTCCGCGTTGCCTCGGGGATCTGTCACCGAGGTGATCAGGTCACGTTGGTCATACGTGAATGACGTGACCTGCGCAGCAGTGCCATCGGTGATGGTCCGCTGGGTGACACGGCCTGGTGCGTCGTAGGTGTAGGCGGTCGTCTGCCCCTCGACGGGAGTCGTCCAGGGGACGTTGGACGGCGTCCCGTTGACTGTCTCTTGCGTGAGGTTGCCACCGACGTCGTACCGGTAGGTGGTGCGGCGAGCGAGGCCGGTTGGGTCGAGTGTCGAGGATTGAAGGCGCCCGACGTTGTCGTAGACGTTCTGGACGGTGTTCTTACCATTGCCAGTGACTAGCTTGGTCGGATTGCCCGCGCCATCGTATTCAACAGTGGACAGGACGAAATCGCGTTTGGTGCCGTCCGGGTTGCGGAAATTTTTGAGCGTCGCCGATTTCGGCAGGTCGTCGCCGTAATAGGTGAACTCGGTGCGGCGGCCCATGGCGTCGGTAGTGGCGACGAGGCGCCCGGCGTAGTCGTAGGCGCGAGCTTCGACGACGAGGTGGTCGCCCAACTCTGGTGCGCCGTCGGGGTCACCGTCGAAGTCGCGGAGTCGCACTTCGGCGAGCATGTTCCGGGCGGTGTAGGCGTACTCGTACCGGTTTCCAACCGCGTCCACCATGGCGGTGAGGTTGCCGAAGCGGTCGTAGTCGTAGCCGGTTTCGTGGCCGTGGGCGTCGGTGACACGCTCGACGAGGTTGTAGTCGTCGTAGGCGTAGCTGGTGACGCGAGGCTCACCTCCGTTGGTGTCTGATATCTGCGTCTTGGTGAGGTTGCCGTCGGCGTCATAGGTGTAGTCGGTGCGCTGCTGTTGCGCGGCGTTGGTGACGGCATTGCTGGTGACGGGCTGGGTGACGCTGGTCAGATTCGACCATTCGTCGTAGCCGTAGTAGGTAGTGACTCCCGCAGGGACGCTGTCGGACGTCTCGGTAACCGTTTTGCGGCGTCCGATGGCGTCGTAGCTGTATCTGGTGACCAGGCCGGACGGGTCGGTGACCTGAGCCAGGTCGCCTGCACTGGTGTAGGCGTAACGAGTGATGGCGCCGCGCGGGTCGGTCTCGGTGCGGATCAGGCCGCTGGGCGTGGTCCCGCCGCCGACCGCAGCCTCAGTTCCATTGGTGTAGGTATAGCTGACCTGGCCGCCGCCCTGGGGATTGGTCTGCACCTTCAGGTCGCCGGTAGTGGTGTAGGTGTAGCTGGTCTTGTAGCGGTTGTCAGTGGCGCTGGTAGAGCGGCCGTCGCGGTGCTCGATCGGCTTGTCGTTGCGTGGGTCTGACGGGTCGGTGACGGCTGGGAAGGTGTAGTAGGCGGTGTGGCAGACGTCCTTGGTACGACAGGTGGTACGGGTCAGGATGTTGCCACGGGTGTCGTAGGTGAGCTTGACCGAGTCGCCGTTCTCGTTAGTGATGGCGGTCGGATTCCGGCTGTCGTCGTAGGCGAACGTCCGGATGCCCATGCCAGCCAGAGTGACGCCCATCCAGTCCGGGACACCGCCGGAGTTCCCGGGCAGATCGGTGCAGAAGCTCGGGTCGCCAGGGTCGGGGGTGGTGCACACATAGGTGGGTGTTGGGGACGGGGTCGCGGTGGGAGTGGCGGGTTGCTTGTCCTCATCCCGGACGTCCAGGCCCATCGGAATGCCGACACGGATCATCTGGCCGGTCAGCGCGTCGGTCTCATACAAATAGGGGCGGTCCGCGGGGTCCCGGACCTCGACGGCGCGCCGCAGGTCGGCGGCGCCGCCGTAGACAATCGGCGTCTTGATTCTCCAGGTCCCGCCGTTGCCGTCCGTGTACTGGCTGACCCGGTCCTGGTCGGTGTCGTACTCGACCTCGGAGGCGGTTCTCCCGCTCGGTAGCGTGATCTTGGTGAGTTGGTCGGCGGCGGTCAGGGCCTGCGCGTAGTGCGCCGCGACCTGCTCGGGACCGAGCGGGTGATGATAGATCGCGACGTCGTCGATGGTGCCGTTGTAGAAGCGGCGCTGGGCGGTGCCCCACCCTGGCCAGGACGAGGGCGTGGATGCGAACGCCGCACCGATCTGGTTATGGGTGAGC
Organism: Actinomadura spongiicola; assembly: GCF_003432485.1. GTDB lineage: Bacteria > Actinomycetota > Actinomycetes > Streptosporangiales > Streptosporangiaceae > Spirillospora > Spirillospora spongiicola. Next base: position 572,667 of record NZ_QVNQ01000002.1, on the reverse strand, counting down.
GCCAGATGGTTCGGGGTCTGGCCCGTAAGCGTCGCGACCCGCTGCCCATCGACATAGAGCGTCTGAGTGGAGCCCATCGCCGACAGGACGGCGTGGTGCCATTTGCCATCGTTGACGATTTTGGTGGACGACATCGGCGAGATCGGCCCGCCGCTCCAGAACTGGCCGTGCAGCTTGCCGTCCGTCCCGGTGTACAAGGCCGGGACGCCTACACCGGACGCGGAGTCCAGAGGCTTGTCCTGATATCCGATCAGCGGACCGCCCGATCCGGTGGCATTGTTCTTGAACCAGACCTCGACGGTCAGGTCCCGGCTCTTCTTCACGGCCCCGCCAGGCAACTGCACCTGCGAGGACGAGCCATTGAAACCGGCCGCGGTGTTGTCAGTGCCGGCCAGTGCCCCGGCCGCCTCCAGGGTGACGTTCTTGTACGTCGCGCCGTCCTTGCCAAGATTGACGGCGACCTGGCTCGACGCGCCGACGCCCTCGTCCTCGCCGAGCCGCCAGTAGGATTCGGGACGGTCGTCCAACACGGTCGTGCGGTAATGCGACCCCGGCGAGTAGTCGTAAGTGGTGCAGCGTGACGCCGGTCCGCAAACCCTGGTGAGCAGATCACCGGTGTAGGTGTAGTTCCAGGTGAGGGGCGTGCCGTCGACCGGCGCGGTGCTGACGGACGCGACATGGCCGCCCGACCAGGTGAAGGTGAGTTCCCGGCCACCGGCAGCGGTAGCCTTGGCGAGCTTTCCGGTGAGCGGGTCGTAGGTGAGCCGGACGGCGTGACTGGACGCGTCGGTAATCGAGGTCAGGCGGCCGTTGACGAACTCGAATGTGCTGCCTGTCTTGTCGGTCAGCTTCCATTTCCCCGGCTCGACGGTGAGCGTGGCCTGGCGACCCATCGGCGGGACGTAGGTGCCGTCCGGGTTCTTGCCGTAGCGGACCTGCTGGCCGTCCGGATATCCGACGACCACGTTGCCAGAGCCGTCCCCGTCCTCGGTCAGTCGCATGTCAAACCGAGTCGCCCACCCGGCCCCGAACAGCGAGTTGCGGCGCGGGTCCAAGCTATTGTAGGTGCGCTCGACCGTGAGTTCCGGACCGACCGTCGTCACGCTGGCGTCGATCGCCGAAGTAGAATAATTGCCCGACGACGGCTCGAACTCGCGATCCTGCCCTTGGGCGAGTTGCGCGGTGATCTCCGGCTGCGGGATCGCGGTCTGCAGCATCACCCGGGGTGAGGGAACCTCGTTTCCGGCGTCTTTGACGAACACTCGCCACAGATACGTCTTGCTCCACGACAGTCTCCCGGCCGGAACCGTCCAGGCGTAGGTGGGGACATAACCGGAGTCCCAGCAGTTGACCGGCTTGTCGTCTGGCGCCTTCTCACAGATCTCGTACTTGTAGCTCAGCGACGTCCCAGGCGGTGCGTCCAGATCGACGGCGGTCGCCCACAGTTGCGGGGTCAGCGTCGGAGCCTGGTAACCGTTGGGCGGATACAGCTCCTGCAGGACCGGCGCAATGTCGATAATTTGGATGCGTAGCCGTATTGGTGGGACCTGCTCATCAGTGAACACCGGCCCGCCTTTACGCACCATCGTGAAATCGATGGAGTACGTACCGGGTTTCAGCGGTTTGATCACCGCGTCCAGCGTCGCTCTGTCCCCGCGGACGACATTGCCCGGCAGACTCGCCGAGCGTTGCTGGGTGATCAGCTTGCCCTTGCCGTCGTAGACTCGATATGCGAGGTAGTACGTGCTCGGCGTCCAGGTTTCAGCGCCGGTGTTGGTGACCCTCACCTTCACCTTGCCGCTCTGTGCCTGTGTGACCGGCGGATCGGGTACCGGGTCGGTGATCGCGTACGACGCGTTGTAGGGGCTGTGCGTCACGATCAGCCGCGGCGGGTTCTTCGTGTCATGGCCCGTAAACTTCTTCGCACCACTCCCATCGGACGACTCGTCCCGTACTGACAGGCCGTAGTTCGGCTGGGATCCGTTCACCCACCGCTGAACCAGATCACGTCCGCCCTTGCCCAGATTGAACGTCACCGGCTTGGTCGGACACTTCGACCTAGTCGCGCCGAACTCGATGTGTCCGTAGGAGAACGACTTGCGCGCTAACGCCCCACCGACCGACGGCCCCGGATAATCGAGCCCGGTCCTGCCCTCCCAGGCCTCGGTGACCGGGCGGACGCTCACCGGGCGCGAGCGACAAGTCGAAGAGTCGTGGTTCACCATCCACAACGTCGCGCCGAAAATCTTGTGGTACCTCAGCCGGGCGCTCAGCCCGGGAAAGCCCAGATAGGCGGCCGAGCGGGACCCAATCGTCAGTGTCTGCCCGCCATCGACCTGGCCACTGTCGTTGACCGTCAGGCTCGTGGACGCCGCATTGATCTCGACACTGGGGTCGACATCGACGGGAAACACCCGCGCGGGGTCGGCCAGCCATTCCGGGTCGGCGGTCACCTGCAACGCGGGCCTGCCGCCGACAGACACCAGGCTGTAGGACACTTTCGTCGACGTCGCGGGCTCGGCGGCCGAGTCGGTCATCGAACCGGCCGGAACAACCGCCTTCGTCTGCCCGGACGCGTCGACGAACACGACCTGGTCACCGGTGACATGCGCGGTGAGCCCCTTGAGCATCAGGGGAAAGACAAAGGTGCCCGGCGCCTGCGGCGACCGCAGCACAAGTGTCTCTTTCACCCGGCCCGAGCCGACGTCGATCCTCAGGTCCGTGTGCGGGCGCACGTCCGGGTAGGTGACTCCGCGCTCCTCCGCTCGCCCCGATGAGGCTCCGGCACCCTGCAACGCGTAGCCGATCTCCTGGCCGCCGCCGATTCCCAACCGTACGACCGGCGCGCCGTTGGCCGTCGGAGCGAGCCTGATGTCGACTGAGTCGGCCGCGTTTCGCCAGCCCTGTGCGGGCGCGCCGTCGGCACCAACCTTGCCGCCGACCGGGACGAGCCGTGGGTCGACCGGCGCCCAGGAACCATCCGGCCGTCGGTAATGGATCGGCCGGGAAGAGAACTCGGTTGATTCGGTACCGTCGGTGTTCACGTACGTCCGGGCGTGCGCGTCCCGACGTTCGGGCAACTCGCGGCTCGTTGCGGCGTCGAAACCCGACACCTTGCCCGGGTTCGGCGTAGGCGGGGCGACCAGGGCCGCGACGTTTCGCGGCGGCCGTGGCGATCTCGTCGACGTGGCCAGCGGATACCGCGATCTCAGCGACTTCGGTTCCGTACGGTTGCGCCCCGGGACCGCGATGTCCCCGCCGCGTCCCTTGGCCGAACCCCATGACTGCTTCGGGCCATGCGGATCCGGGAGATCCCGCCATGCCGACAACGCATCGTGCCCACTGCTGTCGAGCGTGGCGACCAGCGACAGGACGAGCACCAGGGCGATAGCCCGGAACACCGTGGAAGGCCGCCCGGTCCGCCGTGTGCGTCCACCGATGATCAGCCGCTTCGGCCGCGTCATGTCCCACTCCCGGTCACCGGACGGCATCCCATGGACCCGCCCGTAGTTGAGACGGAGGAATTATCGACAGTGCGGGCCGTCCTGATGAAGGCTCAGGACGGCCCGCATCGATCAGCGGGCAGCTGGAGGTTTGGGGAGCGCGCGGCCCTTGAACGTCGGAGACGTCACGGTCGACCGCAGGGTTTCGCTCTCTGGCGTGTAAAAGCGCACTTCCTGGTTGACAGTGCGGAAGATGAACGCCCACGTGGGGCCATTGGTCCCCGTGTACGCGAACGCGGTCGGGTCCGTTGCCGGGACGTAGGTGTCATCGTGCCGTTGCGCGACGGCCCATGCGCGCCACTGACCAGAGCCCTGGACGATTTCGCCGGTGCTGTGGATCCGATCGTCGGTCCCACGAACGACGATTTCTGTCTTTCCGCTGCCCGGGCTGAGCACCGCGGACGGCGATCCGGCCGCTACAAGGGAGCCGACCTGTTCCCATTCCTGCGGGAAGACGCCCGCGCCGTCCTGCTTCTTCGTCAGGATGTGGCCGTTCGGGCTCCGCACAAAGATCCGCACACGGTGGCCGGGAGACGAGACGACCGACGCCGTTCCCGTGAAACCGGGCTCGCTCAAGGACGCGCAATCCGACAGGGCGCCTCGCGCGTACAGGGCTGTGCGCCAAACCCCGGACGCGTCAAGGTAGAACAGCCGCAACCCATCTGCGACAGGGACCGCAAGCGGTGCGGTAGCGGTGGAAACACCCGACACACCCAACTGAATCCAGCCTCGGTAGGCATCGTTCGCGGCATATTGTGGCAGTGCCCACAGGGAGCCCGCGCCGTCGACGGCGAAGGCGACCAGCGTGTCATCGTGCCGTGCGACCGTCACCGTAGAACCCATCGGCTTCTGCACATTGACCCAGTCGCCCCAGGCGGCAGGATCCTTTGTCGCTTGTGTCCGGGACCAGACGTTGCCGCTCAGATTGTGCGCCAGGACGTTGAGCCGCCCATCGGCCTGCTCGCCCAGCGTCGGCTGGCCGTAGTAGCCTTCCTGCCCATGAATCGGTGTCCATTGGATCGACCACAGTGCGTCGGGATTCGCGCGGCCGTGCATCAGTCGTCCGATGCCATCGGTGTAGGCGAACTCAAGAATCCCAAGCGATCCGACAGCAGTCGGCGACGCCTGCAGGACAGTCGTCGGGTTGTACGGTTCTGGATCGGCCACCGACACCTTCGACGCCTTCTGCATACCGGCCGGAGCGGCGCCACCGGCGCATCCCGTGGCCGGCTCCTTGAAGTAGGCGAACTGATCGATCCAGAGTCGGATCTCTGCCGAACCCGTGTTGTGGACGGTGATTTTGCCGTCCTCACCGAGTTTTGCCGGAAGGGCGCCGCTGTAGGCCATCGCCTCCATGAATGTCACGGCGTGGGTTTCCGTCGGCGCAGTACCGGACGGGTAGACCCGGATGATTCCACTTCCTGTGTGATGGACGTTCGTCAGATTTAGGTACACGCCAGATACGCCAGCGGCCGGAACGCCGCCACGGTCGAGGGGAGCCACAGTGTAGGTGCCACCTGCCGGTACCCGCACATCGTCGGCGAGCCGATACGGTGGGGTCGGCTGCGTCGTCGTCCCCTTGACCGCAGCCGATGGTTCGGCGAGGTATGCCGCCACGTCCAATGAGACCGTGATGGCCTTGGAGCCCGCGTTCCGAATCCTGAACTTTCCGTCAGCCCCCAAGCGAGCCAACACCTGATTCTGGACGAGTAGGTTCAGGCCGTAGTCAAGGTTGGTGTCGCCCGGGAGACTTCCGTCCGACGGGTAGACGATCAGTTTTCCCGATGCGCTGCTCTTGGCCGCCGCCATCGTGAACAACACATCCGATACACCACCCGAGGGGATTCCGGCCTTTCCCAAGGGCTCCACGAGGACACTGTCATTAGCCGGAACGTTGACCTGCCCAATCCTCGCCGGCTTGAGCGGGACGAGAGTGGAGCCTGCAGTGGCCCCAGGCGCCGTCTTCGTGTAGGCGTGCGCATCCGCATAGATTTGGACAGCCGAAGTCGAGTCGTTCTTGAGCTGGATGTTGCCGTCGGAGCCGACCTTCAAGAACACCAGGTTCTGATTGAAGAAGGACTGCCGGAACCGTATCGCCGTGTTGTCCCGGGTCGCCGTACCGGACGGATAGGCGATCACCTGACCGGTACCGCTGGATCCCCTGGCCGCGATATTCAGCGCCACCGAGGCGACACCTGAGGCCGGAATTGCCGCCTGACCGGTGACCTTCACCGTCGAGGTCGCACCGGCCGCTATGACTTTACCGTCCACAAGACCGCCACGCACCTTGAACCACTGACCGACTTCAGGGGGTGCGCTCGGTACCGCCTGGTTCTTTAGCTGGATCCTCGACCCATGCGCCGCCGCAGACGGTATTCCCACCAGGCTGACCGCTAAGGTCAGAGCAGCCATCGCTAAGACCGCGACGTACCCGCGGACACAAAAAATCAACATAGCCCAGCCTTTCGTCCAGCTGCCGCGATACCGGATTACACAGGAGCCACGTGATCACACCCACTAACAAGATCAATCAGCGTCAACGACTTGACAAGATCGCCGACCGCTTAAGGACACGCCGACACTGATCTTCTCCTCGCGGACACCCCCGCCATCAGGCGGGATCGGCACGAACACACTGCTCAGCGCAGTCCCAAGTGGCTACGCTTTTCCACAACGCTTCCTTGTCACAACTCTGCCGACATGTGTCGTCACAATGAGTTTGTAAACCTAGAAGAGGGTACAGGCGTCGTCTCACGTCAGAGCAGATTTCGGACATCCACACCACTCATTACAGCCTGTCATCGAGCAACCTCGACTTCACGGCAAGCCGATCTACCAGGAACTTTCAGGAATTGCAGCGCAGCGCCACACGAGAACCCGTACTCTCTCGCCGTGTCGATCTTGAACGTTGCCGGCTCCGCCCTCCGTTCGCCGGCTCATGCACGAGAACGGGTGAGGCGATTCTTGGGGCCGCTCGGCCTGGGGTTGATGGTGTTGGGCTTAGCGATCTTGGCGGCGTGCATGGCCGCCGGTCGCTCCAGGTTCGTCCCGTTCTGGGGTGGGGACGGACCTTTCCTAGGCTGGAATGCCGGACTGTCCAGTACGACTGTAAGTACGGCGGTCCGAATATCGGCCCTGTGCGCGGGACTCGGAACAGCGTTGACACTGGTCGCACTACGATCTAACTGGACAGGTGTGGCACCACGCCAGCTACTGCTCGGCGGAGTGGTCGCCAGCATCGCCATGGTCTTTCTACCACCGGCGGGATCGATCGACATTCTCAACTACGCCGTCTACGGCCGGATCTCCGACCTCGGGTTAGACCCATATTCCATGACACCCCAACGGTTGCACGACGCGGGCGACCCTGTGGGGCTTCTCCGTCCGAGCTCATGGGCGGACCAGCCGACCGTCTACGGACCGGTCGCCACCGTCGAGCAGGCGTTGGCGGCATGGCTGGGCGGCGCCTCCATGGGCTGGATCATCTTCTGGCTCAAGGCGTTCAACGCAACCGTCTTCATAGTCACCGGCCTCTTGCTGGACCGCCTTGCCGGGCCTGACCCCGCGGCACGCATTCGGGCCGCGATCCTGTGGACGGCAAACCCCCTGATGCTGTTCTGGATGGTCGGTAGTGGTCACGCCGACACCTTGGCCTCCGTCCTCCTCATCGGAGCCGGGTGCGTCCTGTGGCACGAGACAAGACGGCCGACCCCCGTCCTGTGGTTCGGCGCGGTAGCCGGGCTGATGGCGGCAGGCGCGGTCCTGGTGAAGGTGACCTTCGCGCTTCCCGTTCTCGGACTCGCTCTGGCCTGCCTGCGGCGTCCCCGGACGCTGGCCGCGGGTGCGGCCACGACGCTGCTCACGGTTGTGATCACCTACGCCGCCGTCGGACGCAGTGCCCTCACCTCCCTCACCAACCGCATGTCCCACGACGGTGACCTGTTCCTGCCGGTTCCGTCCGCATTGGTCGCCCGCCCCATGCTCTACACCGCGGCGATGGGCGCCGCCACCTTGGGCGCCGCGGCACTGATTTGGCGGGCCTTGCCCCCGCCTCGCCCTGCGGCCACACTGGACCTTCGCCCCGCGGTGGCCTGCGGCATCGCCGCCGTAATACTGTCGCCAGTGCAGTACCCCTGGTACTGCGCGGCGTTCTTTCCAGTACTCGCGCTGTTGGGCGCGACCTACGTTGACGAAGCGCTAGCCATTCGTTCTGCACTGCTCAGTTGCATCATGCTTCCCGGCATAGGCACCTCGGCGGCACAGTTCGAGAGCGCTCGCGTCGCCGCGCCGCTATGTACAGCGGTTGTGATGTTGGCAACCGTGGTTCAACTGGTCCGGACCAAACCCAGACCTCATTCGCGGATCAGGCCTGGTGGCTCGCCTGAGGCCACGAGGTCTTCGGAGTCAAGAAGTTGATTTGTGAGTGGGACTTCTGTTTGCAGTCGCCCAAGCCTGGCGCCTTGGGTTGGGCGAGCAAGCTGGGCGCTCGTTCGGAAGTTCGTCAGGGTCGGCGGTGGGTGGTCACGAGGAGGTACTCCCAGTTCATGGCCAGGGTGGAGGTGCCGTGGTCGTGGTCGCGGGCCAGGTCGGCGAGGGCCTGGTCCAGGGCGACGACCTTGTCGGGGTCGTCGGCGATGTGCTGGTAGACGGCGATGGTGGGGCCGTAGCGGGTCTTGAAGTACTCGCGGAAGTCCTCGGGGCCGTCGAAGGCGTCCACGCGTACCGTACGGCGGTCGATGGTGATGTCGGTGACCTTGTCGCCGAGGAGTGAGCGGACGTGTTCGGGGTCGCCCCACAGGGGTGGGGGCTGCGCGCCCGGAGGGGGCGGCGGGGCGTACGGGCGCATCACGGCGAACATCCGGCCGATGAAGCCCTCCGGTGTCCAGTTGAGCAGGCCGATCGCGCCGCCGGGACGACAGACGCGCAGCAGTTCGTCCGCGGCGGGTCGGTGGTGCGGCGCGAACATGATGCCCACGCAGGACAGGACGGCGTCGAACTCGGCGTCGGCGAACGGCAGCGCCTCGGCGTCGGCCTCCCGCCATTCCAGGTCGGCGCCGCGCCGGGCGGCGTCCTCGCGTCCGGCTTCCAGCAGTTCCGGGGTCAGGTCACTCGCCACGACCTTCGCCCCGGCCAGCGCGGCGGCGATCGCGGCGTTGCCCGCGCCCGCGGCGATGTCCAGGACCCGGTCGCCGGGTTTCACACCGGTCGCCTCGACCAGGGTGCGGCCGAGATCGGGAATGATCTCGGCGGCCAGGGTCGGGTAGTCGCCCAGCGCCCACATCTTCCGATGTTTCGCTTTGACGGTGTCGGTCGTCGTCATGACGGCTCCTCTCGTGTCGTGTCGGCCACGCTATGGAGCGGTTGGACGCGTCTCTAGTACAGGATCTGTACTGGGGGCTGGCCTGCGGTTTAACCTGCGGGGCATGGGGGCCTCCTATTACCAGTTCTGTCCCGTCGCCAAGGCGATGGAACTGCTCGACGAGCGGTGGACGCTGCTGATCGTCCGGGAGCTGCTCTCGGGGAGCGAGCGGTTCAACGAGCTGCGCCGGGGTGTTCCGCGCATGTCGCCGACGCTGCTGTCGAAGCGGCTGAACCAGCTCGTCCGGGCGGGGGTCGTGGAGCGGCGGGCCGAGGGGAACGACGCCCGGTACGTCCTGACCCCGGCGGGCGAGGAGCTGCGGCCGGTCGTCGAGGCGCTCGGCGTGTGGGGCGTCCGGTGGATCGGGGAACTCGGGGACGAGGACCTCGACCCCCGGCTGCTGATGTGGGACATGAGACGCAAGGTCGATCACGAGGCCGTGCCGGACGGGCGGACGGTCATCGAGTTCGTCTTTCCGGATGTTCCCGCCCGCGAGCGGTGTTGGTGGCTGGTGGTGACGCCGGGTGAGGCGGACGTGTGCGACGCCGATCCCGGGTTCGACGTGTCGGTGACCATCACCGCGGACCTACGACAGATGACTCGCGTCTGGCGCCGTGATCTGCCGTGGCCGGAGGCCCTGCGCACCGGCGCCGTCCAAGTTCGGGGGCCCGAGGAACTCCGTCGCGCGGTCCCGGGCTGGTTCACTCAAACGCTGTTTCCCACGGGCCGCCAAGGTGGCCGGATGGTGACAAGAGGATGACTTGGTGAGCCGTCGCGTGTCTGCTGGTCGGATGCGCCGTGGGCGCCGGGATGGCCAGTACTGACTCGGCACAGCGCGCTTCGTCGCCGAGTCCGGTCGCGGGCACGGTGACCGTCACGGCGACGACGACGGAGACGGCGACCGTGCGTCCTGTGGAGGCGGCGCCGACCGGTAGCCCGACGCCGAGCGGCACTCCGGCGCCGCGCCGGGCCCGGCCGAAGCCCAGGCCCAAGCCGACGAAGACGGTGCGGGCGCGGCCGAGGACGGATCCGCGGTTCTCCACCTGTGCGGCGGCCAGGCGCGCGGGCTACGGGCCGTATCGGGCCGGTGAGACCGAGTATGCGTGGTATCAGGATCGGGATGGGGACGGGGTCGTCTGTGAGTGACCGCTGAGAAGGTCCGTCCATTGGCGGCAGACCTCGTCCAGGGCGTAGGCGTTGCGGACCTGGGTGCGAGCTAGGGTTCGGTCGGTTTCCCAGCGGTTCTCAGAGACCGTCGCTGAGATCGAGGCGGCCATCGCCTGGGGTGTTTCGTGTATCCAGCGGTCGTCGTAGATGGTCTCGGCGCCTGGCCACGGGAGCAGGGCGGGGACGGCGCCGGACGCCATGCCCTCGGCGGGGGCGAGATGGAAGCTCTCGTCGTCGCTGGTGGACAGGACGAACCCGATGCGCCGCAGCCAGGACGCCACGTCACGGCCGTAGGAGTCGAAGACGACACCGCCGGACAGCACCTTCGAGCGGCGGATGCGGCGGAACACCTTCTCGTAATGGGCGCGTTCGTCGTCCTTCTGCCAGATCCACCAGTACTCCCAGGGGAGCTTGGATTTGACGAAGAGGGTGAAGCGCGGGTCGTCCCGGCGGAGTTCCTCGACGACGTCGAGGCCCAGGTCGAGGCGTTTGCGGGACGGCGCTATGCCGATCATGCCGAGGTGGTGTTCCGCGCCCGGCAGTTTGGGGCGGTCGAGTTGCGCGTCGTCCACCCAGTTCGGGATGGTGACGACCTTGCCCGCGGGCCAGCCGGTGATCTCGCGGGTCAGGTCCGTGTAGTGGGGGCTGACGCAGATGACCTGGTCGACGGCGTCGATGTCGAGTTGCTTCGGCCAGGGTGCGTACAGCTCGAAGCGGTGCAGGCGGACGACCAGTCGCTGGCCCGGACGCTTGTGTTCGGCGTACCAGAGGGCGTTCGGGCCGCACCATTCGCAGATGACGACGTCCGCCCAGTCGACAAGGTCCTGGCTGCGCTGCTCGTCGTGGGCCTTCAACGCGGGCCAGTGGTCGACGCGGATCTCCATGTCGGAGCGGGAGCGCAGGTAGTCGAGAAGGCGGGTGAAGAACTTCAGGTCGTGGCCCGCGACGCCCACGCGGAGGCGCCGTCCCCTGACGGCGAGGACCTGCTCGGACGGTTCCGGGAATGCCCGCGTCAGGTAGGCGCGGAGGCGGTCGGCGGCGGCGTCGAGGGTGAAGTCGGCGGCGGCGGAGCGGCAGCGGTCGGCGGCGAGGGTGAGGACGTCGGGGTTCTTGCCGATGAGGGTGAGCGCGTCCAGCACGTCGTCCTCGGTGGCGGCGAACAGCGGGTAGTCGGCGCCGAGGAGGCGTTCGTGCATGGGCGTGCGGTTCAGGACGACCGGGACGCCCAGCGCGCCGCATTCCAGGACCTTCGTGGACAGTTCGAGGCTGGCGTCCATGTCCGGGTGCCGCCAGGACAGGCCGATGTCGCAGGCGGCCGTCAGCCGCATCGCCTCGGCGCGGGCATGGCCGCCGTGCCAGATGACGCCCTCGCCCGATTCGAGCGCGGTCCGCATCCGGGTCGCGAACGCGGGATCGGCCGGATCGTCGTGGATCTTGTCGCCGACCATGTGGAGTTCGGCGTCCACGCCGCGGACGGCGAGTTGGCGTGGCAGGGACGTCATCTCGTAGGTGTTCCAGCGCGGCGCGAACTTGCCCGTGTAGACGAGGCGGAGCGCGCGGCCGTCGGGTGTGCCGGGCGCGCGGGGCTCCAGCCCATCGGGGAGCACGACGACGGGCGGGAACGGAACGCTCTTGCCCGCCGTGGCGGGGACGGCGCCCTCCAGGAAACCGCGAAGTTCCTCGGTCTGGCAGAGCAGGATCCGGGACGCGTCGGCGATCCGGCGCAGGTCCGCCCGGTCGGCGGTGGTCAGTTCGGTGGCGGACTGCGGGACGTCGGTGAGGTACGTCCAGAGCCGTCCGGACAGGGGGCCCGCGGCGAGTTTGGCGGCGAGGTCGCGGCCCCGGACGACCACCAGGTCGTGGGGGGCCTCGGCGTCGATCCGGGCGAGGACGGCGGCGGCCCGTTTCGGCGCCATGGCGCGGGACCCGTCGACGAGCCGTTCGGCGTGCGGGCTGCGGACGGTGACGCCGGGCAGGGCGCGCAGCGGGTCGACGAGCCGTCCGGTCCGGACGGCGGCCTTGAGGACCAGGGTCACCTCGCAGCCGGCGCGGGCGAGCGCCTGGACCATGCCCTGTGCCCAGATCGCCGATCCGTCGATCATGTTGAGATCGACGTCGCCGTAGACGAGGGCGCGTGGTCGCACGGTGGTTCCTTTCAACGGGCCGGTTCCAGGAGTTCCGCGAGCCTGCCGGGCGCGGCGGTGTCCTGGAGCGTGACGTCCCAGCTCAGGCGGGCGAGGGTGGCGGGAGGCGCCGCGCCGTACAGGACGAGCGGGAGCGAGCGGGCGGCGGCGATCCGGCGGATCTCGTGCAGCGCGGCCTCACGGTCGTACATGCCGGGAACGCCCAGATAAGCCCAGGGGCCGCCTGGTTCACCGGCCGTCGTGTCGACGACGACCGCGTCGACGTCCGCCGTCCGGAGCACGATCGCGGCGTCGTGCGGGTACAGCGGGACGACCTTGGCGTGCTCGGCGAGCCGGTCCGCCGTGCCCGGTCCGAACACCCCGGCGACGATCACTGTGTCGCAGGGACCGGCGGCCAGCAGCCGGTCCTCGGGATGGTCGACCCGCTCGGGCCGGGCGGCGCCACCGGACGTCCCGGCCGCCGGCACGGGCGCGTGCCGCCTGCGCCACAGCCGGTACAGCTCCCTCGGCAGCCGCCTGCCGCTCTTCGGGTTCCGCGCGGCGTCCGCGACGAGCTGCCCGAACCGCAGGGCCGTCGAGTGCTCCAGCGCGGCGAGCCGCTTCTCCAGCTCGGCGACCCGCGCCTCGCGTTCGCGCAGGGTGGCCCTCAGCCGTCCGAGCTGCTGGTACGCCCTGGCGTTCCGGCGGTTTCCGGTGTCGTCGCTACTCACCCAGATACTCCATGATCACTTCTGCGATGCGGGGGCCCGCGGCGCCGTCCCACAGCGGCGGGCGCCGGTCGGCCTTCCGCGCGTCCGACTCCAGGACCTTGCGCGCTTCCGGAACCAGTTCCTCGAACGTGACGAGGCGGTTCGTGCCGTGGGTGATGGTGATGGGCCGTTCGGTGTTCGGCCGGACGGTCAGGCACGGCACCCCGAGGATCGTCGTCTCCTCCTGGAGGCCGCCCGAGTCGGTGACGACCGCCGCCGCACCCCGGACGGCGGCGATGAAGTCGATGTAACCCAGGGGTTCCAGCACGTGCACGCCGTCGTGGTCGTCGAGTCCGGCGGCCAGCAGGGTCTCCCGGCCGCGCGGGTGGACGGGTATGACCAGGTCGGCGAGGTCGGCGACGCCGTGCAGGTGCCGGACGAGCGCCGCCGCCGTGTCCGGGTCGTCCACGTTCGCGGGCCGGTGCACGGTCGCCAGGACGTACCGTTCCGGCAGGTCGTGGTCCCGGCGAACGGCGTCGGTGTCGAACGCGTCGAGGTTGGCCAGCAGCGTGTCGATCATCGGGTTGCCGACGAGGTGGATCCGGGACACCGCGACGCCCTCGTCCGCCAGGTGCCCGACCGCCTCCGGGCTGGTGACCAGGCACAGGTCGGAGAGCTGGTCGGTGAGCCGCCGGTTGACCTCCTCCGGCATGGACATGTCGAAGCTGCGCAGCCCGGCCTCCACATGGGCGACGGGGATGTGCAGCTTGGCCGCGACGAGGGCGGCGGCGATCGTCGAGTTCACGTCGCCGTACACGATGACGAGGGCGGGTGAACGGCTCGTGAACTCCCGCTCAAGCCCGATCATCAGCGCGGCGGTCTGCGCGGCGTGGCCGCCGGAGCCGACGCCGAGGTTGACGTCGGGTTCGGGCAGGCCGAGCTCGTCGAAGAAGATCTCCGACATCCGGGTGTCGTAGTGCTGGCCGGTGTGGACCACGGCCTGTTCGGCGCCGGCGGCGCGCAGCGCGCCGATCACCGGCGCGGCCTTGACGAAGTTCGGCCGCGCCCCGAGGACGTGCACGATGGGTCCCAACACAATTTCCCTTCTGTTCATCGGGGTTGCCTACGCTCGCCCGCCGTGCCCACAAAGAAGCCCGTCTACCTGGCCGGACTCGCCTGGCGCCAGCTCCGTGACGACCCGGGGCGGGCGTCTCGGCTGGCGGTCCGGCTGGCCGCCCGGACGCCCGCGGGCGCCCGGCTGAGGCGTTCCCGGCTCGTCGTGCCGAAACCGCGGGACGTGCGCCGCGAGACGGCGGACCTGCGGCGCCTGCTGGCCCATGCGCCGCCGTCCCCTGACCGTGCTCGACGCCCGTCCGGCACGCCCGTCCGGCCGGGCGTGCTGAAGTTCGTGACGAACGCGTTGCCGTGCACGAACGCGGGATACACCGTCCGGACGCACCGGCTCGCGCTCGCGCAGCGGGAGATGGGGTTCGACACGCACGTCGTGACGCGGCTCGGGTATCCGCTCAACCAGGGCATCGGGGACGCGCGGGCGTGGGTCGACGTGGACGGCGTCCCCTACCACCGGTTGCTGCCGTGGCTGCCCCCGGCCGATCCGGTGCGGGCGGTCGAGAAGAGCGCGGATCTGGCCCGGCCGCTGGTGGACGAGATGCGTCCAGGCGTCCTGCACGCGGTCAGCAACCACCTGAACGCCGCCGTCGCGCTGGAGCTGGGACGGCGCCACGGGTTGCCGGTCGTATACGAGGTGCGCGGCTTCCTGGAGGACTCGTGGCTGTCGCGCGACCCGGCGCACAGCGAGTCGGACGACTTCTACCGGCTGACGCGCGAGCTGGAGACCCGCCGGATGCGCGAGGCGGACGCGGTCGTCACGCTCGGGGAGGCGATGCGGGCGGAGATCGCGTCCCGTGGCGTGCCCGAGGAGAAGATCTTCACTGTGCCGAACGCGGTGGACGAGGCGTTCCTCGAACCGCTGCCCGCCCCCAGTGACCTGCGCGAACGCCTCGGAATCGAGGAGAGGGCCACGGTCGTCGGGCTGACGTCGTCGTTCTACGGGTACGAGGGCATCGACACGCTGATCGACGCGGCGGCGCTGCTCCGCGACCGGCGCTCGCCCGTCACGCTGCTGCTGGTCGGCGACGGGCCGGAGCGTGGAGCGCTCGAACGGCGGGCGGCGGAGCGGGGCGTTCACGCCGTGTTCACCGGCCGGGTGCCGATGGGATCCGTTCGCCGCTACCACGCCGTCCTCGATGTCTTCGCGGTACCGCGCCGAGCGGACCGGGTCTGCCAATTGGTGACGCCTCTGAAACCGATCGAGGCGATGGCCGGGGGAATCCCCGTCATAGCCAGTGATGTCAGGGCACTTCGCGAAATTGTGGAATCGGGGGTTACTGGCGCGTTAACAGTTCCGGAAGACCCGGAAGCATGGGCGAATTGCCTGGAAGACCTGGCTTACAGTTCCGAAAAGAGGCAAAAAATCGGGCGGGCGGCCCGTGAATGGGTCCGCGCGGAACGCACCTGGCGCGCCGTCGCGGACGGATATCGGGCCGCGTACGCCATCACATAGATGTCGAAGGGAGCCACCGGCGTGGATCTGGTGGTCATCGGACTCGGCTACGTGGGACTGCCGCTCGTGCGGGAGGCCTGCCGGGCCGGCCTGCGGGTCGCCGGTCTCGACCGCGACGCGCGGGTGGTGGCCGGGCTCAAGGCCGGGCTGTCGCACATCGACGACGTCTCGCAGGCCGAGGTCGAGGAGATGCTGGAGGCCGGGTTCGCCCCGAGCCTCCAGGAGGAGATCCTGGACGGCGCCCGCGCCGTCGTGATCTGCGTGCCGACGCCGCTGTCCCCGGAGGGCGGCCCCGACCTCACCGCGGTGCGCGGCGCGGCCGAGACGGTCGCGCGGCACCTGGAGCCGGGGACGCTGGTCGTGCTGGAGTCGACCACCTACCCGGGCACGACGGAGGAGGTCGTCCGGCCGCTGCTGGAGAGGTCCGGGCTGGTCGCCGGGGAGGAGTTCCATCTGGCGTTCTCGCCGGAGCGGATCGACCCGGGCAACCCGGTCTACGGTGTCCGCAACACGCCGAAGATCGTCGGCGGGCTCACCATGGCGTGCGCGTCGGCGGCGTCGGCGTTCTACGGCAAGTTCGTCGACCGGGTCGTGGAGGCCAAGGGCACCCGCGAGGCGGAGATGGCGAAGCTGCTGGAGAACACCTACCGGCACGTCAACATCGCGCTGGTCAACGAGATGGCGGTGTTCTGCAACGAGCTCGGCATCGACCTGTGGGACGCGATCGACTGCGCGGCCACCAAGCCGTTCGGGTTCCAGGCGTTCCGGCCCGGCCCCGGCGTCGGCGGCCACTGCATCCCGATCGACCCGAACTACCTGTCGTACAAGGTCCGCTCGCTGGGCTACCCGTTCCGGTTCGTGGAGCTGGCCCAGGAGATCAACGACCGGATGCCGCGGTACGTCGCGGAACGCGCGCAGCTGCTGCTCAACCGGGAGGGACGGGCGCTGAAAGGCGCGAAGGTCCTGCTTCTCGGCGTCACGTACAAGGCCGACATCGCCGACCAGCGCGAGTCGCCGGCCCGTCCGGTGGCGCGGCGGCTGGCCCGGCTCGGCGCCGACCTGGTGTTCCACGACCCGTTCATCGCGTCCTGGGACGTCGACGGGACGGCCGTCCCGCACGCCGGGAACGATCTACGGACGGCGCTGGAGTCTGCGGACCTGGCGATCGTCCTCGCCGACCACGCCGCCTACGACGCGGCGACGCTGACCCGGCACGCGCGGCTGCTGTTCGACACGCGCGGCCGGACGCGCGGCGCCCCGGCGGAGACCGTCGAACTGCTCTAACACACGGGACGGAATCGCCCGGCATCGTCCACACCGTGGACAACGGGAATTCATCGGCAATTTCCATCGACGCCGAAGACTCGGACTCAAGATCAGAAATCGGCGTCAGGCGGAGTGAGTGAGAAATGCGGGTCTGTGTCTGCACGATCGTGCACCATCCCGAGGACGCGCGCATTCTGCACCGGCAGATCCGCGCGCTGCTCGACGCCGGACATGAGGTCACTTATATCGCCCCGTTCCGGGCCTGCAACGCGACTCCGTGGCGGGAGATCAGCCCGGTGGACGTTCCACGCGCCACCGGGCGGCGCCGGATCCGGGCCCTGCGCGCCGCCCACCGCGCCCTCACCGAGCACGCCGCGTACGCCGACGTGATCCTCCTGCACGACCCCGAACTTCTGGTGTCGCTGCCCCGTCCCGTACGGGAACGGACGGTCGTGTGGGACGTCCACGAGGACACCGCCGCCGCGCTCGGCGCCAAAGGTTGGGTGCCGGGCCCGGCACGCCCGGTGCTGCGGCCCGCCGTCCGGTGCCTGGAACGGCGCAGCGAGCGGCGGCACCGGCTGCTGCTCGCCGAGGACGGCTACCGGTCCCGGTTCCGCGACGACCATCCCGTCGTGCCGAACACCACCTACGTCTCCGACCGCCGTCCCCCGCCGCCGGACGACCGCCGCGCCGTCTACGTGGGGCAGTTGTCCCGGGCGCGCGGCGCCCTCGACATGATCGAGATGTCCCGCCAGCTGGCCGCCGAGGGCGTCCTGGTCGAGCTCATCGGCGCGGCCGACGTCGACGTCCGGGAGCCGCTTCGGGCCGCGCAGCGCGAGGGCATCCTGCGCTGGTACGGGTTCGTCCCCAACGACCGGGCGCTGCGCATCGCCGAGGGCGCCATGGCCGGGCTGGCGCTGCTGCACGACGAGCCGAACTACCGGCACTCGATGCCGACCAAGATCGTTGAGTACATGGCCCGGGGCGTACCGGTGATCACCACGCCGAACCCGCCCGCCGTGGACATCGTCGAACCCGCCGGCTGCGGGCTGATCGTCCCGTTCGGCGCGCCGAACGCCGCCGCCAAGGCCGTCCTGCGCCTGCGCGACAACCCCGAGCTGCGCATCGCCCTCGGCGAGCGCGGTCACCGGGCGGCCCGCACGCGGTTCCACTGGCCCGTCCACGCCGAACGCTTCGTCGCCCAACTGGAGTCGTGGGCGGGCCGCTCGCCCGCGCTCGTCCGGGAAAGGGAACCGGAACCCGGGCCCGAGCCCGTTCCCGAGTACTGAGACCGCCCGCGCTCAGGGCGGGTGGTGCAGCCGGTACGCGACGGACCGGGCGAGCCGGGCCGCCGCGCCCGCCGGACGGTCCGCCTCCACCACCACGACGTACCGGTCGACCCGCAACGCGATCGTGCCCGCGGCGGGGCCGATCTCGTACGCCTCGTCCGCGCCGATGTCCCGGCGGGGCCGGGCCTGCGCCTGCGCGGCCTGCAACGCCTCCAGCATCCGCGAGGCGACCTCGCCGGTCCGCGCGACCCAGCGGACGCTGACGCTGACGGTGCCCACGGCGGCGTCCCGGCCGTCGATGCCCGTCCGGCCGGGCGTGGGCGACGGGGACGTGGGCCGGGGCGTCGCCGTTCCGGATTCGACCGGTTCGGAGCGTTCGCGTTTGCGGGGCCTGGCGTCGCCGTCCTCCTTCGGCGGCCGGTACGCGCAGGCCACCGGGCGCGGCAGCCGCACCGACCCGGCGGACGCGCGGACGGGTTCGGCGGTGTGGTCCGCCACGCGTGCGGCGGCCAGATCGATGTCCTTCAGCACGGAGCAGGCATCGGGCCAGTCGCTCTCCGGCACCCCGCCGAGTTCGGCGGGGCCGGTGCCGGTGAGCCCGCCGCGCAGCGCGAACAGCCGGACGGCGCCCTCCGGGCGCGGCGCCGCCTGCGGAACACCCGCGTACAGCAGCCCGCCCGCCGCCGCCAGCCACGGCCGCCCGCCCGGCAGGTCGGGGTTCACGGAGAACGGCGCGGGCGCCGTCGTGCCGCTCCCGTCGGCGGGATCGACGATGTCGACCCCGGCGGGCAGCAGCCGCTCCGACAGCCGGGGACGCAGCGCGAACACCCGGCCGCCCGCCTCCGCCAGCGCCGCGTACTCGGGCACGTCCCGCCGCCATTCGACCTCGCCGGACGGCACCCGCCTCGCCTCCATGCGGGTCACCCGGCCCCGGGTCCCCTTCGGGTGGTAGACGAGCACGAGCCGTCCGGAGGTCAGCACTGCCGGGCACATGGCCTCGCCGCACACGCCGTCGCCGTCCCAGTCGCCGACCGGTTTCCCGCCGTCGTCGAACGCGCGCAGCGCCGTGCCGTCCGACACCAGCGTCACCCCGTCCAGCATCGCCACCTCGGGCGACTCCCGGGAGCCGAGCGGCCGGTTCCACCGGACGGTGCCCTTGCCCGGGTCGACCGCGAGGAGCCTGGCGCGGCGGTCCTTTCCGGCGCAGTCCAGCGCCAGCGCGGCCAGCGTCTCACGGCCGTCGGACGGGCGCGCGCCGCCCTCGGACAACCGGCACCCGCGCGGCAGCGGCAGCCGCCACACCCGGTTCCCCGTCACCGCCGAGACCCCGAACAGCGTCCGGCGGGCGTCGTCGGTGGTGAGCAGCACGTCCGACCCGGCGGGCCAGCGCAGCGTCGCACGGGAGACCGCCGCGGGACGCTCCCCCTCCCGCCGCCACAGCAGCCCGCCCGACAGCGCGTCGAACGCGACGAGCAGCCGGGCGCCGCGGTCGCCGTCCCGCTCGAAGTAGGCGACGAGCCGGGACCGGGTCGACGCCCAGCCGAGCAGCGTCCATCCGGCGCGGCGGTAGCTCCAGCGGCTCGCGCCGGTCCGCGCGTCCCACACCTCCAGGCCGCTGCCCGACGCGGTCACCACCTGCCCCTGCGCGACCGCGTGGGCGACGCCGTCGTATCCGGCGACGGAACCGTGGTGCGCGCGGGTCGTCCGGTCCCAGCTCACGGCGAGCGGGCCGGGCGGCGGCCCCGCCTCGCTCTGCGGGGTGACGGGCTCGGCGGTCACGGTGTGCCGGACCTGCCACCACTCCGCGCCGAGGACGAACCGGTCGACGAGGACGGCGCACAGCGCGATGGCCATCGCCCCGGAGATCAGGCCGAGCGCGATCCGCACCCCGCCCACCGACTCGGGCCGACCACCGCGCCGCTGCCGGCTCCCGACCACGACCGCGCCGCCTTTCTCCGCGTACCGTCTTGCAGGACGACACCCACCATGCCCTGTGCCGGGCGTCGGCGCGACAGAACGGAGAGGTAAACGTGGAACGCTTCACCCGCTGGCGAACCTGGGACGAGGCCCGCGCGGCCCTCACCGGCGGCGAGGCCGACGTGGACGCACTCGCCAGGGCGGCCGAGGCGGCCGAACGCTGGCACGGCGACCAGCTCCGCCCGACCGGCGCCCCCTACGTCGAGCACCTGCTGGAGGCCCTGGAGGTGCTCGTCCGCGGGGCGGGCGTGACCGACACGACGATGCTGTCCGCCACGCTGCTGCACGACGTCGTCGAGGACACCGAGGCCACCGTCGCGGACGTCGAGGCCGCGTTCGGTCCCGAGGTGGCCGAGCTGGTCGACTGGGTGACCAAGCCACCGGCCGCGGGCACGAGCCGCCGGGACAAACGGGCCGCCAAGACCGCGTACCTGCGCCGCCTCCGCGACGCGCCGCACGAGGCCGTCCTGGTGAAGCTCGCCGACCGCGCCAGCAACGTCCAGACCCTCGACCGGATGCCGCCCGACTTCCAGCGCCGCTACTACGCCGAGACCGTCACCTACATCGTCCCGCTCGCCGAGTCCGACCCCTGGTTCAGGGACTGGTACGCGTCCTGGCAACGGCATTTCGCTCATCTGACATGACTGGAAGAATTCGGTCATGGAACGAGAATGGGTTGTCGAGGAGAGCGTGTCCGTCGAGGCGGACGCCCGGACCGTGTACGCGGCGGTCGCCGACCCTCGCCGCATGCGCGAGTGGAGCCCCGAGGTCTTCGCCACGTTAGTGCTCGGCCGGTCCATCAAGGCGGGCACGAGATTCATCGGGTTCAACCGGCTCGGATGGCGGGTCTGGTGCACCACCTGCCAGGTGACGTTGGCCGTGCCCGGTGAGGCGTTCGCGTTCCGCGTGACGGTCCTCGGGATGCCGGGCGCGCTGTGGGGTTACCGCGTCGAGGACGTCTCGGACGACCCGTCCAAGCCCCGCACGAGGCTCACCGAGTACTGGGAGGACCTGCGACGCGACCACCGCGGAGCCGGGTTCGTCACCCTGGTCGGCCGGATCTTCACCGGCGTCAAGGGCGAGGGCCGCGCCGGGGTCAACCGGACGTCCATGCGGGAGACCCTCCGTCGCATCGCGGAGGGCGTGGAGAAGGGTTGAGGCGGCGCGGCCGTCCGCATCAGGACGCCCACCGGGGTACCCTGGCCAATCTCACGAACGCGATCGCGCCCCACGGAGGAATGCACCGCATTGGACACGCGGCCGACCGGCCCCGGCGGTACGACGAAGGATCGGGAGATCGCCGCCGAGCAGCGCTATGTGGACGCGGCGTACGCGCGGCTGGAGGAGATGCGCGCCGACGCCCAGGCCATGATCCGCGAGGGCTACCGGCAGTCGCTGGCGGGCACCAAGGGCTCGCTCGTGGACCGGGACGCCATGGTCCACCAGGCGGCCCTGCGCGCCCAGGCGCTGGACGTCGCCGACGACGGCCTGGTCTTCGGCCGCCTCGACCTCGCCACCCTTGAGGTCCGCTACATCGGCCGTATCGGCGTCCGGACCAGCGAACACGACTCCCTCGTCATCGACTGGCGGGCGCCCGCCGCCGAGGACTTCTACCGCGCCACCCCCGAGGACCCGCGCGGCGTCGTCCGGCGCCGCGTCCTGCACTCGCGGGGCCACACGGTCGTCGACCTGGAGGACGACCTCCTCGACCCGGACGCCGCCGACGGTATGACCGTGGTCGGCGACGGCGCGTTCCTCGCCTCCCTCGCCCGCACCCGCGAGGGCGCGATGCGCGACATCGTCGCGACGATCCAACGAGAGCAGGACGAGGTGATCCGCGCCCCCGCCGACGGAACGATCCTCGTCCGCGGCGCCCCCGGCACCGGCAAGACCGCCGTCGCCCTCCACCGCGTCGCCTACCTGCTGTTCCGGCACCGGCGCCGGTTCGGCTCCCGGGGCGTACTGGTCGTCGGCCCGAACCGCCGTTTCACCGCCTACATCGAACGGGTTCTCCCCTCGCTAGGCGAAGGCTCGGCGACGCTGCGCTCCCTAGGCGACCTGGTCGAGAGCGTGACCGCCACCGTCCACGACCCACCCCGCCTCGCCCGCATCAAGGGCGCCGAGACCATGGCGACGGTCCTGCGCCGCGCCGTCACCGACCACCCGCCCGGCGCGCCGGACCAGCTGCGCGTCGTCTTCAAGGGCGTCGTCGTGACCCTCGACCGCCCCCGCCTCGACCGGATCAGAAACGAGGTCCACCGCCGCAGCCGCGGCAGCGTCAACGCCGCCCGGGGCCGCGCCGCCGACCTCCTCCTGGACGCCCTCTGGCGCCGCTTCACCGACGTGGGCGGCCCGGACGCGGCCGAATCAGCCGAGGGCGCCGAAACGGCACTGTGGAACGCGATCCTCGCCGAGGACGGCCTGGCCTCCCTCGACGAGGAACCGACCCGCGAGAACGGCGAACCCAAACGCACCCGGTTCGAGGCACGCGTCCGCGAACAACGAGCCTTCACCGACTTCCTCATCGCCTGGTGGCCGATCCGCCGCCCCCTGGACGTCCTCCGCTCCCTCGCCGACCCGTCCCGCCTACGCCGCGCCGCCGCCCGCGACCTCGACACCACCGACATAGAACACGTCGCAGCATCTTGGTCCGGCAATAGCCCCCTCACCTACCAGGACATCGCCCTACTAGACGAGCTCGACTCGCTTCTGGGCTCCCCGCCCCGCCCCCGGACCACGGCCCCCGCCGACGACGACCCGTTCGTCGTCGACGGCGTCAACATCCTCACCGGCGAGGAAGTCGTGGACGAGACGTGGGAACCCGAGATGCGCGAACTCACCACGTCCATCGAACGCCTGGAACGCTCGCGCCGCGTGGACGACGGCGTGGTCGAGGAACGTCCCGAGTACGCGCACATCGTGGTCGACGAGGCGCAGGACCTCTCCCCCATGCAGTGGCGGATGCTCGGCCGCCGCGGCCGCCACGCCAGCTGGACCATCGTGGAGGACCCGGCCCAGAGCGCCTGGGAAGACCTGGACGCCGCCCGCCGAGCCATGGAAACCGCCCTCGGCGGCCCACGCCCCCGCTCCCGCCGCAAGCCCACCCCCCAACGCCCCCGCCACGAATACGAACTCACCACCAACTACCGCAACTCCACCGAGATCGCGGCCGTGTCCGCCCGCGTCCTGGCCATGGCCCTCCCCGACGCCTCCCCGGCCCGCGCCGTCCGCACCTCGGGCATCGACCCGCAGATCCGCCTGATCGCTCCCCCCGACCTCGCCACCACCGCCCGCGCCGCCGCCGAAGAACTCCTCACCCAGGTAGAAGGCACCATCGGCATCATCGTCCCGATGCCCCCCGACGACGAGCCGACCCAGACGACCCTCTTCGACACCCCACCAGAACCCGCCGCCTGGACGGCCCCCGACCACCTCGCCGAAGGCCTCCCCGACCGCGTCCAAGTCCTGAACGTCCTGGAAGCCAAGGGCCTGGAATTCGACGCCGCGGTGATCGTCGCCCCCGAGACCGTCGCCGCCCAATCCCCCCGCGGCCTACGCGTCCTCTACGTGGCCGTCTCCCGAGCCACCCAATACCTGACCATCCTCACCACAGAAGAGGCCTTCTTGAAAAGCCTTGGCGGGGATCCGCCCGGGCGATCGGGTTAGGCTGACGCTGGCTCCATCCGCACGGGTGAACGGAGATCGATGAGCGGCCGGAATCCCGCACCCAGGCGAAGTTACGGTGGTCGTTCGGCCGAGGAGCGCCGGGCCGAGCGGCGGGGACGGCTGCTGGCGGCCGGTCTCGAACTTTTCGGGACCCGCGGCTACACCGCCACGTCCATAGAACGGCTGTGCGCGACGGCGAGCGTGTCCACCCGCAACTTCTACGAGGAGTTCACCGGACGCGAGGAACTCCTCACCACCCTGCACCGCACCGTCAACGACCGCGCCGCCCGAGCCTTCGCCACCGCCTACACCGAGGCGGCGAAGGCCGACCTACCAACCCGCGTCCACAACGCCGTCCACGCGTTCGTCTCCGTAACCGCCACCGACCCCCGCTGGGCCCGCATAGCGTTCGTCGAGGTCGGCCCCACCCTGGACCGATACAGCCAGTGGGAAAACGCGATCCGCACCCTCATCCAGGACGCCGTAACCCGCAACGAGGCCCCACCCCGCGACTACACGCTAACCGTAATCGCAATAACTGGCGCCCTAACCGCCCTAATCCACCACTGGTCCACCCAAAACCAAACCATCCCCACAGACCAAATAACCACCGAACTAACAACCCTAATCGTCAAAGCCCTAACCCCCACCCCCTAACCATCCGCACGAACCCCAGCCCGCCACAGCAACCCCACAACAACCTCAAGGTTTGCGATCGCGTCCGAAGGCAGGTTCAAGCGAAGCGAGAACCTGATCGCGCAGCGAGCCGCAAGGCGAGCCGAAGCGATGCCAGCGATCGCACGTGTTTTTCGACGATGGAGGGCCCTCCGGGCCCGAAGGAGGAGAAAAATACTAAATAACAGGAGGTCTTCCTGTTCGGGTCATTCTCCAGGCGGTGCGGTAGGTGATGGGGCGGCGGGGGCCCGCGGGTTTGCGCCAGCCTTCGACGAAGCCTTTGAACCAGGGCTTGAGGGCCTTGGGTTTGCGTTCGCGGAGGACGGTCATGCCGACCCATACGGCGACGTAGGTGAGGGCGAGGGGCCAGG
Source organism: Actinomadura spongiicola (assembly GCF_003432485.1). Classification (GTDB taxonomy): domain Bacteria; phylum Actinomycetota; class Actinomycetes; order Streptosporangiales; family Streptosporangiaceae; genus Spirillospora; species Spirillospora spongiicola. Next base: position 547,977 of record NZ_QVNQ01000002.1, on the reverse strand, counting down.
GGAGGTTGCGGCGGGCCAGCCAGACGCGGTTGCGGGCGTTGTAGCGGTAGAACATGTCGTGGCGGGTCGGCAGGACGGCGGGGTGGAACATGACGGCTGAGGCGTCGTAGACGATGCGGTAGCCGGCGTTGAGGACCTGCCAGGCGAGGTCGGTTTCCTCGTGGGCGTAGAAGAAGTCCTCGGGGAGGCCGCCGCCCGCGTCGAACGCGGCGCGGCGGACGGCGCAGGCGCCGCCGAGGAAGGTGGTGACGGCGGAGGAGCGTTCGGGGTCGCCGGCGCGGAGCCGGGGGACGTGGCGGCGTTCGCCGCGTCCGCCCTCGGGGTCGCGGACGCGGAACGAGACGATGCCGAGGTCGGGTTCGGCGGAGAACCGGTCGCGCAGGTGGGCGCCCAGGCGGGTGGAGCGGTACCAGCCGTCGTCGTCGAGGAAGAGGATGACGTCGCCGCTGGACGCCTCCACGCCCCGGTTGCGGCCCGCGGGGATGCCGACGTTCTTCGGGAGGGCGACGCTCTTGACGCGCTCGTCGTCGAACGGGGGTTGGTCGGCGCGGTCGCCGGCGGGGTCGACGCCGTTGCCGACGAGGACGACCTCGACGTCCACGTGTTCCTGTTCGAGGGCGCTGCGAACGGCGCGGGCCAGTTCGTCCGGGCGGTTGCCCATGGTCAGGATGACGACGGAGAGTTTCACTTCAGTCTCCGGGAGGCCAGGATGCTGACCAGGTGCAGCAGGGTCTGGACGGCGGCGACGGCGGCGACGGCGACCATGAGGACGCGGACGGCGGTGGGGTCGTCGCCGCCGAACACGGTGTCGATCACGGCGGCGGCGAGGATCAGCAGGGACAGTTCGACGGCGCCGATGATCCGGTGCAGGCGCAGCATGGACGCGGCCTGCCGGGCGAGGGCGATGCGGGTGGAGCGGGGGCGCAGCGCGCTGTCGCCGCCGGTGGGGTCGGCGGGCAGTCCCGACTTGGCGCGTGCGACGACGACGTTGTCGGTCTCCGCCTTGATCAGCGCGGCGCCGAGGGCGGCGACGAGGCCGAGTTCGACCCAGCCGCCGTTCTCCCAGCCGCCCTGGGCCATGAAGCCGAGCCCGATGAGCAGCGACACCTCGGACAGGTAGTGCCCGATGCGGTCGAGGAACACCCCGGCGACCGAGGTGCGGCGCAGGTAGCGGGCGACCTCGCCGTCCACGCAGTCGAGGAGGAGGTAGATCTGGACGAGCACGGCGCCGCCGAGCGCCGTCCACAGCGGGGACGCGGGCAGAGACACCACGGCGCCCGCGACGATGCCGCTGAGCATCATCAGGTACGTGAGCTGGTTGGGGCTGAGGCCGAGGCGCAGCGCGACCAACGCGACGTACGGGGACAGGTCGCGCATGTAGAGGCGGCCCGCCCAGTGCTCTTCGTTGCGCCGGTCCTTCAGCCCGGGGGGCTGCCCGTACCGGCGGATGTCGGCGACCCTGGCGCCCTTGCGGGGCGGACGGTCGTCGCCGGGGGGTTCGGGGGTTCGGTTCCCCACGGGGATCTCAGCCTCCATGGGCCTGGACATACTCTTCCACCGCCTTGAGGGTCGCGCCCTGGTCTAGACCGAGAAATTCCAAGATCGTATAGCGGCCTGGTCGGGTGCGGGGGGCGTATTCCACGGCCTCGGCGAACTGTTCGACGGTCAGGCCGACGTCGCCGGGCAGGCGCGGCAAGCCGTGCCGGGCGAGACACGCGAGGATGTCGTCCAGCCGGTCCTTGCCGGAGCCGAGGTGGGTGGCGCGCAGGTGGAAGCAGAACGCCGCGCCGATTCCGGCGAGTTCGCCGTGGTTGGCGGTGCCGGGGAACAGGTGGTCGATGGCGTGCAGGATTTCGTGGTCGCCGCCGCTCGCGGGTCGGGAGTCACCCGCGAACGCCATCGCCATCCCGGACAGGACGAGTCCTTCGGCGAGGACGGTGAGGAACCGGTCCGACTCGATCGACTCGGGCTGGTGCAGCAGCGCCTCCGCGGCGGTGCGCGCGACGGTGAGCGCCATCCGGTCGACGCGTTCGCCGCATTCGTCGGCGGCGAGCAGCCAGTCCTCCACGGCGGACAGGTTGCTGACGACGTCCCCGATCCCGGCGCGGATGAGCCGGGCGGGCGCGGCGTGCACATAGTCCAGGTCGACGATCATCGCGAGCGGCATCACCACGCCGAACGAGCCCTTGCCCTTGTCGTGGACGAGGGAGGCGACCGGGGAGCAGATCCCGTCGTGGGACAGGTTCGTCGCGACCGACACCATCGGGATGCCGGACAGCGTGGCCGCGTACTTGGTGGCGTCGATCGTCCGGCCACCGCCGATCCCGACGACGGCCTCGTACGATCCCGCGCGGAGTTTGGCGGTGAGGTCGACGGCCGCGTCGACGGTGCCGCCCTCGACGTGGAACACGTCGCAGGACGACAGGGACGGGCGGACGTGTTCGGCGATCTGGTCGCCCTGGCCGGGTCCGACGGCGATGGCGACGCGTCCCTCGGTGGCGATCCGCTTGTCGGCGAGCAGTTCACCGAGGCCCGCGACGGCGCCGCGACGCACGTCGATGGACAGCGGGGCGTTCAGCATTCGCGTCAGCAGGGGCATGAGCCTCCTCGCTCGGTCGCGTTCGCGGTCAGTGTCCCTTGGCGATCCGGCGGGCCTTCTCCAGGTCGGCGTGGTCGTCGACCTCGACCCAGGGGACGTCGCCGATGGGGGCCACGCCGATGCGGCCGCCCCGGTCGACGTACTCCTGGTAGCCGTCCTCGTAGTAGAGGTCGGGGTCGCGTTCCCAGGTGGCCTTGAGGGCGTCGGCGAGCGGCCCGGCGGCGGCGGGCTCGATGAGCGTGGCACCGATGTACTCGCCGTTCGCGGTGGACGGGTCCATGAGCTTGGTGATGGTCTTCAACCGGCCCTCGCCGTCGAGGATGACCTTCATCTCCTCGTCGGCCAGGGTTTTCACATCGTCCACGGCGAGGAGGATGTCCGGTCCACGGTTGGCCAGTAGCGTCTTCTCGACGCTCACCGGATGGACCGTGTCGCCGTTGACCATGAGGACGCCCTTGGAGAAGTGTTCCCGAGCCAGCCAGAGGGAGTAGGCGTTGTTCCACTCCTCGGCCTTGTCGTTGTGGACGAGCGTGATGGACACGCCGTACCGCTCCTGGAGCGCGGCCCTGCGCTCCTCGACCGCGTCCGCGCGGTAGCCGACGACGATGACGACGTCGGTCAGCCCGACCTCGGCGAGGTTGCCGAGCGCGATGTCGAGGATGCTCGTCGTCCCGTCGGCGGTCTCGCGCACGGGGACGAGGGCCTTGGGGAGGGTGTCGGTGTACGGTCGCAGCCTCCGGCCCGCGCCCGCCGCCAGCACCATGCCGATCATGCTTTCCCTCTCTCCAGGTCGACGATCACGCCGGGCCGTCCGGCCAACCTAGGCGGCCGACGCCATGGATGCGAACGGGAGTAATCCGGACAAGGTTCGCATGTTGCTGCTATCCGGCCTTCCCGGCCGAGCCCCGCCCGGCACCGACACGGGCTGCGCGAACTCCGGCACGGCCAGGTAACCATACTCGATTCCGCAGGGAACGGGCGGTGCGCGGGCCGGTCCGACCGGACGAACCTTCCGATGATCATGGGCCGGTCCGGTACGTTGGGCCTGACCGGCCGATCGCGTGGGGACGCCTGGTCCATGGGGCCTGCGGATCCATCGGGCCTCCGGCCGGTTCGGAACGTCACGGGGCAGACGCACAGCGTAGCGGCCCGATGACCGGATGTCGTGGAAACCGGGGTGGCATGGCGACGCGGACGGTGGCGGTGGTGCTGGCCGGCGGGGTCGGCGCGCGGATGGGCGCCGGGCGCCCCAAGCAGCTCGTCGAGGTGGGCGGGCGGCCGATCCTGGCGCACGCGATCGCCGCGTTCGACGCGCATCCCGCCGTCGACGAGGTGGTCGTCGTGATGGCGGCCGGGCATCTGCGGGACGCCGCCGCGATCGCCGCGCCGTTCCGGAAGACGGCGGCGGTGATCGAGGGCGGCGACACGCGGACCGCGTCCACGGTCGCGGCGCTGCGCGTGCTGGACGACCGTCCGGACGACGCCCGGGTGCTGTTCCACGACGCGGCCCGCCCGTTCGTGGACGCCTCGGTGATCGACCGCGTGCTGGACGCGCTGGACGGCCACGACGCGGTCGCGGTCGGTGTGCCCGCGTCCGACACGATCGTGGTGGTCGAGGACGGCCTGGTCGTGTCCATGCCGCCACGTGACTCGATGAGCCTGTTCCAGACCCCGCAGGGCTTCCGGCTCGGCACGATCCGCCGGGCGTACGAGCTGGCGCTCGCCGACCCCGCGCTGCGGGCCACCGACGACTGCGGGATCGTGCACCGCTACCTGCCGGACGTGCCCATCCGCGTCGTCGCGGGCAGCGACCGGAACCTCAAGGTCACCCGACCGCTCGACGCCGTCGTCGCCGAGCACCTCGCCGGAGAGCACCACACCACGGGAGACGTCCGTTGATCTTCGAGAGCACTCCCACGGTGATCGGCCATCGCGGCTACGGGTCCGGGGAGCCGACGCCGCCCGGCGCGGCGGCGCCCGTCGCCGAGAACACGCTGCCCTCGCTGCTCGCCGCCGTCGACGCGGGCCTGTCGTGGGTCGAGATCGACGTGACCCGGACGGCCGACGACGACCTGGTCCTGCGGCACGACCCGACCGTCCCCGGCGGTGACCACGTCGTCGACCTGCCGGGCGCGGCGAGCGGGCTGCCCCGCCTCACGGACGTGTTCGACGCGCTCCCCGCGGACGTCGCCGTGGACGTCGACGTCAAGACCGTCCTGGAGGACGCGGTGGACGACCCGTCCCGCCGCACCGGCGCGCTGCTCCTGCCGGTGCTGAAGCGGGAGGCGAAGCGGCGCGGGCTGCTCGTCACGTCGTTCGATCCGTCGCTGCTGACGTTCCTGCGGGACGAACTGCCCGGCGTCCCGCTGGGGCTGCTGACGTGGCTGCGGTTCCCGTTCTGGCACGCCGTCCCCGCCGCGACCGGGCTCGGGCTGGACGTCGTCGCCGTGCACACCGGGTCGTGCGGTCTCGACCATCCCGACACGCGCCTGCGCCCCCTGGAGCACTGCGTGGACGTCGCGCACAAGGCGGGCCTGGAGACCGTCGTGTGGTGCCCGACCGCCGAGACGGCACCGGACTACGCGGCGGCCGGGTTCGACGCGATGGTCGTCAACGACGTCCCGGGCGTGCTCGCGGCGCTCTGAACGGTCAGCGGTCGCCGCCGTACACGCGCGTCCATTCGCCGGGCTCGTCGTCGTCCGGCCCGCTCGCCGAGGACGGCTTGGGCCGCTCGGCGGCGGGCGACGCGGGCGCGGCCGGGGACGCGGGCGGCAGCGGAGGCGGATTGGACGCGCCGGGCCCCTGCCCGAACTGGGGCGGGCCCTGCCAGGGCGGCGCACCCTGCCCCGCCGGAGGCGGCGCCTGCGGGTGCCGGGGTGCCCCCATGGGCGCCGGAGCACCGTGCAGGGGCGGCGGACCCAACGGCGCGGGCGGCGGTCCCCCGAAACGCGGCGCCGCGCCGGCGGTACGGGCCTGCCACCGGGACGGGACCACCGACGCCGCGACGAGCACCACCCCGAGCAGCAGGTAGATCCCGTACAGCCCGAGCGACATGTACGGGATGACCAGGTCGTCCGGAATCGTGTCGCCCGAGGGGTGCCTGACCGCCCAGTCCGGCTCCACGAGCCAGAGCAGGCCGAGTCCGGTGAAGGCGACTCCCGGAACCAGCGAGGCGAGCGGCGAGACCCGCGACGCCATGATCAGGCCGAGCGCGACGGCCACCGCGAGGAGGAGCGACGCGCCGAGCCATCTCTCACTCGACCCGTCGGCTCTGCCCAGGGTCTCCACCGCCACCCGGGTGGAAAGCCGTATCCGGTCCGTGCCGTAGGTCAGACCGAGGGCGACCAGGGGCGTGACGATCAGCCCGATCACCACGCCGATCATGTGACGTGCTCCGTTGGACATGGCCACCCTCCAGACCGGGTCGGCGGCAGGCTCCCGCCAAACCTAACCCTGAGACGCGCCGCCGGGCACGGGGGTTCGAGGGTGGACTTGCTCTATGGTGCCAGCTATTGGATGGATTCGCCGGGTTTGACCGGACTGGGCTGGCCGAGTCGCGGCGGGCTGGTCAGGAACCCGATGCCCCAGGTCACGTGCATGGTGGCGTACACGAGCGGGAGTCGCAGCCACGCGGTCAACGGCAGCCCGCGTCCCTCCACCGCTGCGCCGACGATCAACGCGGCCGCGTACCCGCCCGGCACCAGCCAGCCCGGCCAGAACCCGAACACCCCGGCGACCGCGCCGACCGTCATCGCGACCACGGCGATCGGCGGCGCGAGATAGCGGAAGTTGAGGGTGCCCTGGTGCTCGCGGCCGACGACGCGCCGCCAGCGTCCGGTGTGGAAGTACTGCTTGGCGAGGGCCCGCAGGTTGGGACGCGGCCGGTACGTGACGCGCATCCGCGGCGTGAAGAAGACCCGGCCGCCGGTCTGCCGGATGCGGTGGTTCATCTCCCAGTCCTGCGCGCGGGCGAACGTCTCGTCGTAACCGCCGACGCGTTCGAGCGCGCTGCGCCGGAACGTCCCCAGGTAGACGGTCTCGACCTCCCCGGGTTCCCCGCCGGTGTGGAAGCGGGCGTTGCCGACGCCGATCTTGGACGTCATCGCCCGCGCCACGGCCTTCTCGAACGGCGTGACGCCCTCCGCCGCCATGATGCCGCCCACGTTGTCGGCGCCGGTCTCCTCCATCGTCTCGACGGCGGCGCGGACGTAGTCGGACGGCAGCAGCGAATGCCCGTCCACCCGGACGACGATCGAGTACTGCGACGCCTTGATCGCGATGTTGAGGCCCTGCGGGGTGCGTCCGGTCGGATTGGCGACCACCAGGACCCGCTGGTCGTCGGCGGCGAGCGCCCGCGCGATCTTCTCCGTACGGTCCCGACACGGTCCCACCGCGAGCACGAGTTCGAGCTCACCGGGATAGTCCTGGGTGAGGATGCCGCGGACGGCCTCGGCCAGGTGCCGCTCCTCGTTGAGGACCGGCATCACCACCGACACCGCGGGCCAGGTGCGTTCACCGGAATCGGAGCGAGGCTTCACGGCTTCCTGGGTTTCCTGCTGCGTGGCGCTCTGGGCATGGGGAGACGAATTCATGTGGCTCGCGGACGCCCCCCGTCCGAGACGGCGGAGTGGCGCCTCTTCCTCTCTCTGGCTCGCTTGCCTGACGCGGCCCACGCCGCCCAGATATGCGTGCGGGCCGCCGGGGTGTGGTCGAGACGGCGCCACGTTACTGCACGGACACGAGGTCGAGGTAGCGAACGGACGGGTGTCCCCCACTTTAGAGTGGGGTGGACTCGCGTCAGGAAGACGTCTTCGGGAGGCGGCGGCCGTTATGGCAGACGGGCACGACTCAGGTCGCGGCGCCGGCGACCCGCCGGACGACGATCCGCTGGAGCGCTATTTCCGGCCGCGTCCGGGCGGGCACGCGGCGACGGGCGACGACGGTGACATCGAGGGCGTCACCATCGACGGGATGCCCGCGCCACGCGTGTCGGTGGAGAGCCCGCGCGGCCCTCGCCGGCCCGGCCGGACGCTGAGTCCACGGGCGGCGATGAGCGCGCGGCGGCAGAAGCGCTTCCTCACGCTGACCGGCGCGATGTCGGTGTTCGTGCTGCTGACCTCCGGTGGCGCGTGGGCGTTCCAGAACTACGTCACCGGCCTCATCGACGAGGTGTCGGTCGGCGGTCTCGGCCGCGGCAAGGACGCGCCGAAGGGCGCGATGACGATCCTGGTCGCCGGGGTCGACCGCCGGGACGGGCTGACGAAGGAGCAGCAGAAGGCGGCCAAACTCGGCCACCAGCCGGGTGAGCGGTCCGACACGATGATGCTGCTGCACGTGTCCCGCGACCATGACCGGGTGTCGGTCGTGAACCTGCCGCGCGACTCGTACGTGACGATCCCGGCGCACAAGTCGAACGGCGCGGAGGGGCCGAAGGGGGCGCGGGTTCCGTCCCGTCCGGGCAAGCTGACCTGGGCGTACCAGTTCGGCGGGCCCGACCTCACGGTCGACACGATCAAACGCGCGACGGGCGTGTCCATCGACCACTACGTCGAGGTGAACTTCTACGGCTTCGTGCGCATGGTGGACGCGCTCGGCGGCGTGGACGTGTGCACCGAGCAGGCCGTCAACGACCCGAAGAGCGGGCTGAAGCTGCCTCCCGGCAAGTCGCACGTGGACGGTCTCAAGGCCCTGTCGTTCGCCCGCGCCCGCTACACCCTCACCGGCGGCAGCGACCTCGGCCGCATCGACCGGCAGCAGCAGTTCATGGCGTCGATGATGAAGCAGGCGCTGTCGACGAAGACGCTGAGCGACCCGGTGAAGTCGACGAAGTTCCTGAAGGCGGCGCTGTCGTCGCTGCGCGTCGACCCGGAACTCGCCGACAACCTGCCGAAGCTCACCGACCAGATGAAGAACCTGTCGACCGACAAGCTGACGTTCGCGAAGGTGCCGCTCGCCAACCCGGGCCACAACGCCGTGCTGTGGAACTCGCCCTCGACGCAGTCGGTCGTCCTGTGGGACCAGGGCAAGGCCCGCGACCTGTTCTCCAAGATCCGGCGGGACCAGCCGCTCGACGAGCACACCAAGAAGCCGAGCCCGACACCGACGGGCAAGCCCGAGAACCGTCTGACGGTGCCGCCGGACGACATCTCCGTCCGCGTCCTGAACGCGATCGGCACGCCGGGCCTCGCGACGAAGGCGGGCAGGCAACTGCGGGGAGTGGGCTTCGACGTCACGGTCGTCCCGGGCGTGGCGCGCCGCGGCCTCCAGACCACCCAGATCCAGCACGGCGCGGACGCCGCGGACAAGGCGAAGACCCTGGCCGCCGCGATCCCGGGCGCCAAGCTGAAGAAGGTCGGCGGGCTCGGGTCGAAGGTGCAGGTCATGGTCGGGGCGAACTGGGACGACGTGAAGGAGGTGAAGGTCGACGGCGCCTCGCCGACCGCGTCGCCGGGCGGCGGCATCGAGACCGACACCGCCACCCAGAAACTCTGCGGCTGAGCGCCGAGGCATCCGAACCGCGCGACACGCCGTCGTGACCTCCTGATTCACAGATGATCACTGTGGGTAACAGAGCGAGTGACAGAGAGTAGCCACTCGTATCAGGAGGCCACAGCATGTCGACAAGAAAGCTCAGCCTGCTCACCATGACCGCCGCGCTGGCGCTCACCGCGTCCGTCGCCACCGCGAACGCCGCGCTCGCCGTGCCACCGCCGTCTCCGGCGGACACCAAGAGCACGGCCGACGGCAAGCCCAAGCCCGACCCGCAGCACGCGGACCTCGTGGGCTCGCCCAAGACGAACGCCATGCCCGACGGCCCGTCGTCCGACGCCGCGTCCAAGGCCGAGGCCGGCAAGCCGGCCGCCAAGCCCAAGTCACAGCCCAAGTCACAGCCGAAGGACAAGTCCAGGCCGGTCGCCAAGGACGGCACCAACGTTCATGCGTGCCTGGACGCCAGGTGCGAGGTCGAGGTGCGCAACGGCCAGGAAATCCAGCTCGACGGACGGTACGGGGTCGAGGAGATCGAGGTCGAGCTGAACGGCGGCCAGGCGACCCTCTTCGTCCGGGGCAACGGCTCCACGGCGATCGCGTCGATGGCCACGACCCAGCCCGGCCCGGCCACGGCCATCAACGGCGTGCGCATCAGCGCCTACCAGGTGGACCACGACAGGATCATCCTCAACATCTCACACGCCTGATCACGAGTTCCGGGGGACGGACGGCACGTCCGTCCCCCATGGACCATGCCCGGCCCGCAGGTGCCCGAGCGTGAAATGGCGCTAGTCGGCCGTAGGCCGCCAGCGATACGCCTCTTGCCGCGCGCTCCAGCCCCCAATGACCCCCACCGCGATGGCGAACACCATCGAACTGGTCACCGATCCGAACAGCACATTGAAGGAGAACTGCCCTTCCTGAATCACAGAGATGAAGAACAGGCTATGCCAGATGGTGATGACCGCCGCGGCCGCCGCAGATATGATCATGGGAACCGTCAGATGCCATAGCGCGATACGTTGGAAGAGTCCGGGCGTGCTCGCAAGGGCGGATACCGGCGCCAACGCCGCTCCGAATCTCAGGAATTCTCCGGCGACGCTGAGCACGGTGGCGAACATGAGCAAGACCATGCCCACGATGCCAAAGAGCAGCATCCAGTCGCCGAGCCTGGCCCGATCGCTGTTTCCGAGTACCCAATCGTCTCCGAGCCTGCTGATATGGGGCGTGTTCAGACTCCTGTAGGCGGCTTTTTCCACATCACTTCGATAGTCGCCACCCACCGCGGCGGAGTCGGCCACGATCGCGACGGTTTCCGGACCATCCCGCAAGGGAGGAGGAAGCTCGTCCTGAACGCTGAACTTCTTTCCCCCGTACCAGCCGAGCAACTCCCTCATGCGAAGGTCGTTCACCCTGTCGATCGCATTCGGGTTCTTCGCTCCACAATCGAGATGAAGGCGACCAAGAACCGCGCAGGTCGCATGAAGGCTCACGAAGGATTTCTTGTCTTCATGCGTTCGAACGGTCAGTACCTCGGCCCCCACCGGAAGTGCTCCAGTGAAAGCCTTCATGCGTTCTCCCGTGATATCACGAGACTCGACGATCAAAACTTGATCGCCGATACGAGCCTGCGTGGCCTGGGCCGCCTCGGCGGGAGCTCCGAGACGGCTCTGCCACACCTGCAACTGACTGATCAGCCCGAGTGAAATGATCATCGCGGTCGCCAGCCGCACGATCACACCGGGATGCAGAGCGGTCCATCGGCCCCCGATGATGAGCCCCGGGTTGCCCAGCCGGTTCCCGACGCTTGCCATCCTGCATCCCAGCCAGCCGCTGGCCTTTGCACCGACGGAAGGAAGAGTGGCCCACAGACCGACGGTCCCTCCGACGAACAGGAAAAGGCCGACCTCGCCACGGATGTACTGACTGATGAAGACCGTGCACAGGGCAACGACGAACAAGACCGAGCGATAGCGTGGTACGCGCTCGCTGAACCCGCGAGGACGTGTCGAACCACCGGTAGCCGTTGAGCGGTGCAACGCCACGACCATGAGCAGCACCGCGAGGAACGACAGAAGGGCCGCAGTCACGACGAGAAGAAGATGATCACGTACGTCCACCGCGCTCATCGTGTAGCCCGTGACCGGAAGACGTATGTTCGTGCTCATCGCGATGGCCAGTGGTATGACGCCCAGCATGGTCCCGAGCGCGGCCGGAGTCGCAGCCTCGCCTGTCGTCACCAGGGCGTTGTCCTTCCACCTGGCTCCGAGGGCCACCAGCAGTCGGCCACGGCGATCTCTCGTGGCCGACCCGCAGCGGGCGACCACGACCAGTAGGGCGACGGCGGGGAGACCGGCCAGCGCCGCGATCGCGAGAACCACCTGCGTCAACGGACGCGGATCAACGGCCTCACCGATTCCCCATGCCTGGCCGAATCCAGTCGCCTGATACCAGAGCTCATCGGCGTTTCCGCCTTCGGGCGGAGAGTGCGGTCGCATGTAGACGAGCCGCTCGCCAGGTGAGGCCAGTCCGGACGCCCCGATTTCTCCGGCGAACCTGCCATAGCGCTGCTTGATGTGGTCGTTGGCGGTCGCGGCATTGATCAATCCCGGCGACAGAAACGCTTCGCCGGGCGCGGGCCAACGCGACAGACCCGGCGGTGGCTTGGCCGCCACCGATCTGGGTTCGAGGGAGATCACCCAATGATGTCGCCCGTGGAGCGTATCGGTGCTCTCGGCCCATCGAAATTCGATCGCGTCTCCGCTGTGTTCAGAGACGATCGGCCCGCGTGCCTGTTCGCGCTGCTCGCGACCATCGTAGATGGAGAAGGCGGCGGCCACGGAGAGAAAGGTCATCGTCAAGGCCGCGGACGCGACCACGAGTCCGGCGAACCTCAGGCGGCCCCCACGGATTCCGTGGCCGCTCGTCCATCCGATCCTGAGCAGTTGGACCCAGAGTAACCGGCCTGACCGGCGCCCAGCACTCATTGGGGTGCCATCTCCATCAGTTCAGCGGCTTCCAATTTGAACTGGCGGTCGGCCCGGCGCGCCACGGCGGGGTCGTGGGTGACGACGACGATGGCGCAACCGTACTGCTTCGCCAAACCGAAGAGCAGATCGGCCACGTCCTCTCTCGATTTCGCGTCCAACGCCCCCGTCGGTTCGTCCGCGAGTATCACACTCGGCTCCGTCACCAACGCCCGCGCCACGGCGGTGCGCTGCCGCTCACCGCCGGAGAGAAGGCTGGTCGGAGTTTCCTCCATGGGGATGCCGAGGCGCCTGAGCAGGGTGTTCGCTCGCTGATAAGCGACTTTCCTGCCTTTGCCGGCCAGTAACCCGGGGAGGGCGACGTTCTCCAGTGGACTGAGCTCGGGCAGCAGCTCGCCGAACTGGAACACCATGCTCATTTTCCGGCGACGCAGATCCGCCCGCTGGCGAGCGGACCTCCCGGTGAGCTCTTCTCCATCAACGACAACGGAGCCGTCCTGCGATTCGATGAGTCCGAGGGCACACATCAATAATGTGGACTTGCCGCTTCCACTCGGGCCCGTTATGGCAACAGACTCACCCTGGTGGACGCCGAAGCTCACATCTTTGAGGATGGTGCGTTCAGCTATCGAATAGCACAGCCCACGCACTTCGAGCATGGCGTTCTCAGATTCCTTCATGAATACTTCTGACCTTCATCTTCGCGGCACTGGTGAGCCGCTCGCGACCACCAGGTGGACGGCTCGGGGCGAACTCTCGCTACACCGAGAACGAGAGACCTTCCCTTCGAACGGGGGGCAGGGGACCGGCCTTCCTCGACCGGTCCCCTGGTGTTCTTACTTGACCGGCACCCACTTCGAGCAGAGGTCCGGCGCCTTGTCCCGCTCTTCACAGACGTGGATCTTGGTCACCTTGCGACCGTTCTTGGTGTAGGTCTTCTTCCCCTTGCCGAGCTTGTTCCAGAGCGTGTACTTGTGCTTGCCCGTGCCCACGCGGTTGTACTCGTTCTTCACCCAGTCCCCAGCCCACGTGTCCTTCACTCCGGCCCTGCCGGCCTTTCCCCCGGCCGGGGCCCAGCCATGGGCGAAGACCGTGCCGTTCTTAGCCGCGTAGGCATTCGTGGCTAAAGCGCCGGTGGAGGGCAGTGCGGCGGTTGCCACCAGGACCCCGACGAGCACCTTGAGCGATCGTGACATGAACTATTCCCTTTCGGTCGGCATCCTTCGATGCGCTATTCGCGGGGTCATTTCATTAAGAGATGCTGACAGCCCGCAGAAGACGAGGTCAAGTCACCCTGCGTGATGCTTCTTGTCGGCCGGTGACCATCGAGTTCACCTACGGCCACCAATGACGGGTCGCGAGACGAAAAGACGGTCTCATGACCTGCGCTTCTTCCAGTCGAGTTCACAAGGTCACAGATTGTCACACGAGTCGATCAGGTCATCGATGATTTGTTCCAATCCAAGTTTTCACGCAGTGCGCGCAGCCACAAAACTGCAAGAGCTACGTGTTTCCCACGATGTTCGATCCTCCCCAGCGATATACGATCCGCCGGGCCCATGAGTCGGTATTTCTTTGTTGGCCGAGAGGTCATGGGGATGCCGATCCCGATGCCGGATCCGGTGGTGTCGTCCGATGAGGGGCGGTCGGTGCTGACGGGGAGGCTGCGCCGCGGTAGGACCTCGCAGGCGTCGCGGTTGCGGAAGCGGGGAATGTAGCCCGGACGCGCTGTGCCGCGGGCGGGGCACAAACCCGGCTGTAGTGGGCACTGGAGGGAAGAGGCCGCCTGTCGGCGGCGGCGGAGTGGGAGGAGTGGGTTCTTGGCCCATCGACTCACGGTCATCGGGACCGGTTACCTCGGTGCCACCCATGCGGCGTGCATGGCCGATCTGGGTTTCGAGGTGCTGGGCGTCGACGTGGACGAGGAGAGGATCGCGCGTCTCGCGGCCGGTGAGCTTCCGTTCTACGAGCCGGGGCTGGAGCCGATGCTGCGCAAGGGGGTGGAGAGCCGGCGGTTGCGGTTCACCTCGTCGTACCCGGAGGCCGCGGAGTTCGGCGACGTCCACTTCCTGTGCGTCGGGACGCCGCAGAAGGCCGGTGAGTACGCGGCCGACCTCTCCGCCGTTGACGGCGCGATCGGGACGCTCGCGCCGCTGCTGCGGCGGCCCTGCCTGGTCGTCGGCAAGTCCACCGTCCCGGTCGGGACGGCCGAACGGCTGGCGGAGACGCTCGCCAGGACGGCGCCCACCGGTGGCGACGCCGTCCTGGTGTGGAACCCCGAGTTCCTGCGCGAGGGCTTCGCCGTCCACGACACGCTGCGTCCGGACCGGATCGTCGCCGGGCTGCCCCCCGACCAGGGCGCGGCCGACCATGCCGAGAAGGCGCTGCGGGAGATCTACCGGACGATGATCGCGGCCGGAACGCCGTTCATCACCTGCGACTACCCCACCGCGGAACTGGTCAAGGTGGCGGCCAACGCGTTCCTCGCCACCAAGATCTCCTTCATCAACGCGATGGCGGAGGTGTGCGAGGCGGCCCGCGCGGACGTGACGAAGCTGTCGCAGGCGCTCGCCCACGACGACCGGATCGGCGGAAGGTTCCTCGGCCCGGGGCTCGGCTTCGGCGGCGGCTGCCTGCCGAAGGACATCCGCGCGTTCATGGCGCGGGCCGGGGAGCTCGGCGCCGACCAGGCGTTGACGTTCCTGCGCGAGGTCGACGAGATCAACATCCGCCGCCGGATCCGGATGGTGGACCTCGCCCGGCAGCTGCTCGGCGGCTCGTTCGCCGGACGGACGGTCGGGGTTCTCGGCGCCGCGTTCAAACCCGACTCCGACGACGTGCGCGACTCGCCCGCGCTGGACGTGGCCGCGTCCATCCGCGCGCAGGGGGCGAAGGTGACGGTGTACGACCCGAAGGCCATGCCCAACGCGCGGCGCGCGCAGCCGAGCCTGGAGTACGGCGAGTCGGCCCTGACCGCCGCCGAGAACGCCCATGTCGTGCTGCTGCTGACCGAATGGCCCGAGTTCCGGGACATGGACCCGTCCGCGCTCGCCGAGGTCGTCGCCGAACGCAACATCGTGGACGGCCGCAACACGCTCGACCCGGAGCGGTGGCGCGCGGCCGGATGGAACTACCGGGCGCTGGGACGTCCCTGAAACAGGGGGAAGCAACGGGTCGGGCGCGCTGTTGTCGTGGACATGGTTGATCCCTTCGCCGACCAGGACGTGATCCGGCGGCTGCTGAACGAGACGAGGACGTGGGCGTTCGTCGGACTCGGCGACAACCCGGAGCGCGAGGTGTACACGCAGGCCCGGCTGCTGCGAGAGCGGGGGAAGCAGATCATTCCCGTCCATCCGGAGGCGCGGGAGGTCCTCGGCGCGAAGGGATACGCGTCCCTGGCCGACGTGCCGGACGAGATCGACGTGGTCGGCGTCTACCGCCGCGCCGAGTTCGCGGGACAGGCCGTGGACGAGGCGATCGCGGCGGGCGCGAAGGCGGTGTGGCTGCCACTCCAGGTGATCGACGAGGCTGCGGCGCGCCGCGCCCGGGACGCCGGACTCGACGTCGTCATGAACCGCTGCCCCGCCGTCGAGTGGGCCCTACGCCGCTAGCTTTATTGCAGTCCCGGCCCATAGCTTTATTGCAGTCCCGGCCCACTTCGCTCGCCTGGCGGCTCGCTACGTGACCGTCCCTGGGGCGAACGCGACATCGCTTCGCGATCCGCCCGGCTCCGCTCGCCTCCGGCGTCGCTCCACCGGGCGGGTAACGCGTTCGCGTGCGGGCTGAGGCCGCTGTGTTCCTTGCAGAACCGGGCCACTTCGCTCACCTGGCGGCGCGCTACGTGACCGAGTCCGGGCGAATGCGGTATCGCTTCGCGATCTGCTCGGTTTTGCTCGCCTTCGGCGTCGCTGCACCGGGCGGGTCACGCGTTCGCGTGCGGGCTGAGGCCGCTGTGTTCTTGCAGGACCGGGCCACTTCGTTCGCCTGGCGGCTCGGTGCGTGACCGGGTCTGGGCGAACGCGGTATCGCTTCGCGATCCGCTCTGTTTCGCTTGCCTTTGGCGTTGCTGTGCTGGGCGGGTTGTGTGTTCGCGGGCTGAGGGCACCTCGCTAGGGCGCTGGCCTCGGTCGGTGGTTCGGTCCGGCGCTCAGAGGCTCTCTCGCAGGCGGGTGCCCTTTGCCTTGGCCTGGTTGTAGAGGTCGCGCTGGAAGTCCCGCATCCGGGCCTGGAGGCCGTCGTCGGACGCGGCCAGGATGCGGACGGCCAGCAGGCCCGCGTTGCGGGCGGCGCCGACCGCGACCGTCGCGACGGGGACTCCGGCGGGCATCTGGACGATCGACAGCAGCGAGTCCATGCCGTCCAGGTACTTCAGCGGGACGGGGACGCCGATCACCGGCAGCGGGGTGACGGAGGCCAGCATGCCGGGCAGATGTGCCGCGCCGCCCGCGCCCGCGATGATCACTCGGAGGCCGCGGGCGGCCGCCTGCTCCCCGTAGGCGATCATGTCGTGCGGCATCCGGTGCGCGGACACGACATCGGCCTCATACGGGACGTCGAACTCTGTGAGCGCGTCGGCCGCGTCCTTCATGACCGGCCAGTCGGAGTCGCTGCCCATCACCACGCCGACCAGCGGCCCTCGCTCGGTCATCGCCGTCCCTCCCGCTCCTTCATCCTGGTGCCCCAGCGCAGGTAGGCGGCCGCGTGCCGGGCGCGTTCCCGCACGTCGTCGAGGTCGTCGCCCAGCGCGGTCACATGGCCGATCTTGCGGCCGGGACGCGACTCCTTGGCGTACATGTGCACCTTGACCGCCGGGTCGTGCGCCATCACGTGGATGTAGCGGGCGTAGACGTCCGGGTCGTCGCCGCCGAGCACGTTCGCCATGACCGTGTACGCGGCGGTGGGCTCGGTGGACCCGAGCGGCAGGTCGAGGACGGCCCGCAGGTGCTGTTCGAACTGCGACGTCCGGGCGCCCTCGATCGTCCAGTGGCCGGAGTTGTGCGGGCGCATCGCCAGCTCGTTCACGATCAGCCCGCGGTCGGTCTCGAACAGCTCGACCGCGAGGAGGCCGACGACGCCGAGTTCCCCGGCGATCGTCAGGGCGAGACGCTGCGCCTCGGCGGCCACGTCCTTCGGCAGGCCCGGCGCGGGCGCGATCACCTCGGTGCAGATCCCGCCCTCCTGGACGGTCTCCACGATCGGGTACGCGGCGCCCTGCCCGTACGGGGAGCGCGCGACGAGCGCGGCCAGCTCCCGGGTGAACGCCACATGCTCCTCGACCATCAGGTCGACGTCCTTGGAGAGCAGGTCGCGGATCATGTCCCCGGCCGCCTCGTCGAGGGCGTCCAGCACCCAGACGCCCTTGCCGTCGTAGCCGCCGCGGACGGCCTTGACCACGAGTGGGAGGCCGTGGTCGGCGGCGAAATCCTCAAGCGTCTTCAGCGGCTCCGCCCTCGGGACGGGCGCGTAGGCCGGGCAGGGGACGCCCATGCCGCTGAGCCGCTCCCGCATCACCAGCTTGTCCTGCGCGTGCGCCAGCGCGGCCGGACCCGGACGGCACGGCACCCCCGTCGACTCCAGCTTCCGGATGTGCGCTCCGGGGACGTGCTCGTGGTCGAACGTCACGACGTCACAGCCCTGGCCGAACGCCAGGAGGTCGTCCAGGGACCGGTCGTCGCCGACCCGCACCCCGGACACGACCTTCGCCGCCGCGTCGTTCGGCGTGGCGGCGAGCACGCGCAGCGACACGCCGAGCGCGATCGCGGCCTGCTGCGTCATCCGGGCCAGCTGGCCCCCGCCGGCCATGCCCACAACAGGCACACCATTCCGGCGGAGCCGGTCCGGGGGGTGTGGGGGGTCGCCCCCCCTCGCAGGGAATCGGGCTGGAATCGTCACGTCAGAAGGTTATCGGCCGGTGGAACTGAACGAACCGCCCCCGCCGTGCGTCGGACCTGGGTGTGGGGGACGCGGATATGGGCATGGAACGCTCGGACAACGTGAAACGTTCATGTTCCGACGTCCCAGGGGCCGCGTGCGTCTATTCTCGTGATGCCTCCGTAGTAGCCGCCGCGCGCCGGACGTGGCGCACAGACGAAGCCCGGAAGGACGGTTCCCCTTCGTGAACCTGGTCGCCAGTCTCCATCGGCAGTTCGCGCACCTCGTGCGGGAGCTGGCCAAGTTCGGCAGCGTGGGCGCCATCGCGTTCGGCATCACCGTCGTGATCGGCAACGCCCTGCACACCGGCCTGGGAGTGGGGCCGCTGACCTCCAACGGCATCGCGACGGTGATCGCCACGACGTTCTCGTACGTGGCGAACCGGTTCTGGACGTTCCGGCACCGCGACCGCACCGGTCTCGGCCGCGAGTACATGCTGTTCTTCGCGTTGAACGGCGTCGGGCTCGTGATCACGGAGCTGTTCATCGGGTTCTCGCACTACGTCCTTGGCCTGTCCGGCGCGGTGTACTACAACGCCTCGCTGGTCGTCGGTACGGGCGTGGCGACGCTGTTCCGCTTCTGGTCGTACAAGAAGTGGGTGTTCCTGCCCGCGTCCGCGCCGCACGTCGACCCCGCGTCGGGGCTGCCGGAGCCCGACCCCGCGGCCGAGCCGGCCGCCGAGGGGACGGGCGCGCACCGCGTGAACGGTCACCCGGTGCCCTCGCCGAAGGTCGGCCACCCCCTCGACGCGCACGCCGCCGAGGACTACGCGGAAATCTAACGGCCCGGCTCGCTACGTGACCGTTCCTGAGGCGAACGCGACATCGCTTCGCGAGCCGCCCGGCTCACGCGTTCGTGCGGGCTGAGGTCGCTGGAAACGGCTCCAGGCCCCTTCCCGATTCAGGCGGGGCCCATGACGACGCGTTCGGCCGCGAGGCGGGCCTCGGCGGCCGGGCGGAGGAAGATCCCGAACACGGCGGGACGGGACTGGATCAGTTCCAGCCGCCCGCCGTCCACCATGGCGAGCGAGCGGGCCAGGTAGAGCCCGAGGCCGGTGCCGCGGCCGCCGCTGACGCTCCGCTCGAAGATCCGGGGCTCCAGCTCGGGCGGGATGCCGTTGCCCTCGTCGCCGATCTCGACGACCACCGAACTCGCGCCGGGTTTGGTGTGGATGGTCACGGTCCCGGCGCCGTGCATCAGCGAGTTGTCCAGGAGCGTGGCGACGATCTGGGAGAGACCCTCCGGATTGGTCATCCCGATGAGGCCCTGCTCGCCGATGATCCGCACGTCGCGTCCGTCCCGGCGGAAGATCGGCCGCCACTCCTCCACCTGCTGCGCGATGATCTCGTCGATGGGCGAGGCGACCGCGCCGCCGGTGCGGTCGTGCCGGGCGCGGGCGAGAAGCTGCTCGACGACCGCGACGAGCCGTTCGGCCTGCGTGACGGCCGCCGCGCCCTCCTCCCGGACGACGTCCGGGTAGTCGGCGGCCTCGATCATCTCCTCCAGCCGCATCGACAGCGCGGTCAGCGGCGTGCGGAGCTGGTGGCTGGCGTCGGAGGCGAACTCGCGGCTCGCGGCGACCAGGTCGGCGATGCGGACGGCGCTGCGGTCCAGCACCTCGGCGACCCGGTCGACCTCCGGGATGCCGTAGCGGCGGCGACGCGGCCTGGCGTTGCCGCTGCCGAGCCGGTCGGCGGTCTCGGCGAGGTCGATCAGCGGCAGTGTCAGCTTGCGCGCCTGCACCATCGCCAGGGCGACGGTGAGGGCGACGCCGAGCAGCGCGAGGCTGCCGATGAACAGCATCAGCCGCAGCGCCTCGTCGCGGACCTCCGCCTCCGGCCTGGACACCCGGACCCGGATCGCGTCGTGCGTCCGGGTGGCGGTGAGGACGTCCCCGCGCCGCGGCGGGCCCGCGGTGAGCGTCCGACCGTCCGGCAGGACGACCGTGATGTGCCGGCCCGGGAACTCCCGCGCGATCATCACGCCGGTGAGGGGCCGCCGCGTCTCCAGGCTGAAGCCGACACCGCCGGCGATGGAGGACGCCTCGCGGTCCAGCGACCGGCCGGCCCCCTCGTAGACGAGCTTGTGGGCGGCGTAGGCGAGGGGTATGCCGAGCGACAGGATCGCGACCACCGCCACCGCGAGCGTCGACAGGAGGAGTCGGCGCCTCATCAGGGCTCCTTCAGGGGTGGGGCCACGGATCGCACGGCACGTCGCCCCGGGGGCCTCTCGGGAAGGCCCCCGGACGTCCCGCACGACCGTGGCGGCCGGTGCTAGTCGCCGCGCTCGAACCGGAAGCCGACGCCCCGCACCGTGGTGATGTAGCGGGGGCTGCCGGCGTCGTCGCCGAGTTTGCGGCGCAGCCAGGAAATGTGCATGTCGAGCGTCTTCGTGGAACCCCACCAGTTGGTGTCCCACACCTCGCGCATGATCTGTTCGCGGGTCACGACCTTGCCCGCGTCGCGGACGAGGACGCGCAGCAGGTCGAACTCCTTGGTGGTGAGCTGGAGCTCCTGGTCGCCCATCCAGGCGCGGCGCGACTCGGCGTCGATCCGCACCCCCTGGACGATCGGCGTCTCGGTGCTTCCCCGGCGCAGCAGCGCCCGCACCCGGGCGAGAAGCTCGGCCAGCCGGAACGGTTTGGTGACATAGTCGTCGGCGCCCGCGTCCAGCCCGACGACGGTGTCGACCTCGTCGGCACGGGCGGTCAGGATCAGAATGGGCACGCCATGCCCCTCGGCCCGCACCCTGCGGGCCACCTCAAGGCCGTCCAGCTCGGGAAGGCCGAGATCAAGGACGATCAGGTCGACGCCGCCGCCGAGCGCCCGTTCCAGGGCCTGCGGGCCGTCCGGGCTGACTTCGACGGTGTACCCCTCGCGCCGCAGCGCGCGGGCGAGAGGCTCGGAGATGGACGTGTCGTCCTCGGCGAGCAGTACTGAGGTCATGAACCGATCGTATGACCATTCTTGAACATTGCCCGGCAGCCGCCGCGCTCTTGACCTGCGGTTTGCCACTCATAGTACATCCTCGAATACCCCCAGATCCGACGAAATACGGAGGTAGGCCGCATCCTGGGCGGCTGTCAAGGGGTCGGGAAGCCCGATTCTCGGCCGAGGACCGCGACCGACGCACCGGGCAGTTCGACGCGGGCCGCATCCGAATTGCCGGTGCTGTCCTCGTGCAGGTGGATCGCCGGATTCGAGGCGAGCAGCAGGCGCCGCCGGGGCGCTCCGGGCTCGGGCGCCGGGGGCGCGATCGGAAGGTCGATCGGGGTCTCGCCGAGGTTCGCGGCGACGCACACCCCGCCGCGCCACATGATCAGCCAGCGGTCGCCGAGCGTCTCGGTGCCCGTGTCAACGGTCGTCCCGGTCAGGCGTGGGTCGTTCAACTCCGGGCGTGAGCGGCGCAGGGCCAGCAGGGACCGGTGCCATTCCAGGAGGTCGCGGTGGTGGGGCCGGTCCGGCTCCGTCCAGTCGAGTACGGAGCGCCGGAAGGTTTCCACAGCCTGTGGATCGGGGACGGCGCCCGTCCAGGCGTGCCGCGCGAACTCCCGGCGGCGTCCCTCGGTGACCGCACGCGCCAGTTCAGGGTCCTGGTGGTCGGTGAAGTAGCACCACGGGGTGGACGCTCCCCACTCCTCGCCCATGAACAGCATGGGCGTGAAGGGCGCGAGCAGGAACAGCGCCGCGCCGACCTTCAGCATCGACGGCGCGATCCGCGCGGACTCCAGGACGGCGCCGAGGCGGTCGCCCGCCGCCCGGTTGCCGATCTGGTCGTGGTTCTGGAGAAAGCCGATGAACCGGTGCGCGGGCGTCTTATGGACGTCGACAGGGCGGCCGTGGTGCCGTCCCCGATACGTCGACATCGTGCCGTCGTGGACGAAGACGTTCGTCAGCGCCTTCCTGAGCGTCTCCAGGGAACCGAAGTCGCAGTAGTAGCCCTGCCGTTCGCCGGTGAGCGCGGCATGGAGGGCGTGGTGGAAGTCGTCGCTCCACTGGGCGTCCATCCCGTGTCCGCCCGCTTCCCTGGACGTCACCAGCCGCGGATCGTTCAGGTCGGACTCGGCGATGAGGAACAGTTCCCGCCCCAGGTGCGCCGAAAGGCCCGCCACGGCGCCCGCCAGTTCCTCCAGGATGTGGACGGCACTGTGGTCGGTGATGGCGTGGACGGCGTCGAGGCGGAGCCCGTCGAAGTGGTAGTCGCGCAGCCACATCAGCGCGTTCCGCACGACGAACGCGCGGACCTCGTCCGAGCCCTCCTGGTCGAAGTTCACCGCCTCGCCCCAGGGGGTGGTGTGGGAGTCGGTGAAGTACGGGCCGTAACTGGCGAGGCGGTTACCGTCGGGGCCCAGATGGTTGTAGACGACGTCCAGGACGACGGCGAGGCCCCGGGCATGAGCGGCGTCCACGAAACGCTTCAGGCCGTCGGGGCCGCCGTACGGCTCATGCGGCGCCCACAGGTGAACACCGTCGTAACCCCATCCGCGGCGGCCGGGGAACGCGGCGACGGGCAGAAGTTCCACGGCGTCGACCCCGAGGGCCACCAGATGGTCGAGACGCTCCACCGCGGCGTCGAACGTCCCTTCCGGCGTGAACGTGCCCACGTGCATCTCGTAGAGGACGCTTCCGGGGAGCGGCCGTCCATGCCAGTGCTGGTCGGTCCAAGAGAACCGGTCGTGGTCGTAGATACGGCTCTGCCCGTGGACGCCGTTCGGCTGCCAAGGTGAGCGCGGGTCGGGTAGTACTTCGTCCGTGCCGTCCAGGACGAAGCCGTAGTCAGTGCCGTGTGCGGCGTCCTGGACGTCGGCCCACCACCAGCCGGGGTGACGCCTGTTCATAGGGTGGCGCCGGGTGCCGCCGGTCACGACGTCGACACGGTCGGCGAACGGTGCCCACACCTCGAACCGGGTGCTCAACGATCGATCTCCCTGGGGACGAGCAACGCGACGGGCAGATGCTCGAACAGGCGGGCGGCGTCCAGGATCGGGCCCATGTGGGTGCAGCTCGTCAGGACGTCCCGCCAACCCTGGCGGCGGACGTCCACCCTCGTCCCCTTCCAGCCGCCACGGCGTTCCAGCCCCACGGGCAGCCGGGTGACGAGCGCGACGGCTTCCCCGCGGGCGAAGCCGACGACGTGTTCGGCGGCGGGCCCGTGCGCGGCGATCGGCTCGTATCCGGCGGTCGGGCCGAACCATTCGGGGTGCGACCGGCGCAGCCGCAGCGTCCGGGACGTCACGAGCAGCTTCTCGTCGTCGACCTCCTTCGGCAGCCGTCCGGTGTCGAGCCGGAAGAGATGCTCGCGACGGCGCCCGTAGTCGACCGGCCGCCGGTTGTCGGGATCGACCAGCGCCAACCCGGTCATCTCGCAGCCCTGGTAGACGTCCGGTACGCCCGGCATGGCCAGCTGGACGAGCTTCTGCCCGAGCGTGTTCACCCGCGCGTAGGGGGCCAGCCTCGCGACGAACGAGGTCATGTCGGTGACCAGGTCGGGGTCGGCGAGGACACCGCGCGCATACTCCAGGACCGCCTTCTCGTAGGCGGGATCCTGATCGAGCCAGGACGTGCGGGTCTTGGCCTCCCGCATCGCCTTGGTGAGAAACTCCTCCAGGCGCCCGGTGGTGAGCGGCCACGCACCGACGAGGGTCTGCCACAGCAGATATTCGAGGTCCGGTTCAAGAGGCGAGGTGCCGGGACCCCAGTTCCGCCAACGTTCCACGGCCTCCACCCACTCGCCGGGCAGTTCCGACAGCACGGACAGCCATGCCCGCACGTCCTCCTCCCGCTTGGTGTCGTGCGTGGACAGCGTCGTCATCGTCAACGGCCAGTCGCGGGCGAGCCTGATGCAGTGCGAGTGGAAGTCCTCGGCGCCCACGGAGAACCGGCCTGGGACGCCCCCGACCTCGTTCAGGGCGGCCATGCGGTTCCACCGGTAGAACGCCGTGTCCTCGACGCCCTTGGCCGCCAGCGGCGCCGACGTCTGCTGGAAACGCACGATGAACTCGGCGTCGGTGCGCTCACCACGACCGAGGGCCAGGTCGACGACCGCCTCCAGGTCGGCGTGCGCGTCCTCGGGGAGATGCGCGCGTGCACGGCGGGCGGCCTCGTTGAGGACGTCCACGGCCCGCTGCGGCGCGTCCTCACCAGGAACCACGTACGCGCGGTACACCGGCATGGCGACGAGCAGTTCGACCAGCGCCCGTTCCATGCCGGGACGCCGCTCACCCACCATCCGCCGGAGAACACGGACGAGACGATCGATCTCCGGCTTCAGGCAGGACGACGCCGCGTGCAGGCGGGCGTCGCGCTCCACCTCCTCGAAGTCGCGCGGCCCGCCCGTCAACGACACGTAGTAGTCGGTGAGCGGCTTCTCACCCGCCGGATCGACGAACAGCCCGCCGACCATGCCGAGCGAGTCGTAGCCGGTGGTGCCCGCGCACGGCCAGTCGGGCGGCAGCCGCTCCTCCCCCGTCGTGATCTTCTCGACCAGTAACCAGACGCCCGCGGCGGCCTCCGCCAGCCGCCGCAGATATCCGCGCGGGTCGGCGAGACCGTCCGGGTGGTCGATGCGGAGCCCGTGCACCAGGCCTTCCTCGACCAGGCCGAGCAGTCGCGCGTGCGTGCGCTCGAACACCTCCGGGTCCTCCTGGCGCAGCCCGATCAGGCCGTCGATGTCGAAGAACCGCCGGTAGTTGACCTCGCCCTCCCCGGGCAGGACGACCCGGCCGCCGCCCGCCTCCCAGTCGATGTCGAACCACGACGCGTACGGCGACGCGGGACCGTCCGCGACGACGGCGGCGAACGGCACGTTCAGGTCGCGCGGGACCGGGATCGCCATGTGGTTCGGGACGACGTCCACCAGCAGCCGCAGCCCGTGCGCCCGGAACCGGGTGGCCATCGCGCCGAACGCCTCCGCGCCGCCCAGCTCGTCCGCCAGCCGGGAGTGGTCGACCACGTCGTAGCCGTGCGTCGATCCGGGCGCGGCCCGCAGGATCGGCGACAGGTAGACGTGCGAGACGCCGAGCGACGCCAGGTAGGGGGCCAGGGCGGCGGCCTCGGCGAATCCGAAGCGCTCGTGCGGCGTCCCGCGAAGCTGGAGCCGGTAGGTACCGGACGGCGGCGCGACCGCGTGGTCCGCCGGAACGCCTCCGCTGACTCCGGTCAGGGCCTCTTCGGCCAGATGGTCCTCGGACACGGTCTCCTCACCAGGGGGTTCGGCGCCGGGAAGCGGTTCCTCGGGAGCGGGTTCGGCGGCGTACATGTCAGAGGAGAGCCCTTCCCCGTGAGGGGTGGCTCACACCGGTCGGACGCCCGCTGGCCAGAACGGAAGATCCTGAGTTACTTTAGGGGAGCCTAACCTTAATGAGGGTGCCCTAAGCTCCCCCGGTCAGGCCGGTAGAAGCCCGTTGATCCCGCACGGAAGGTCCGCCACCCCGCATGTACGTCTGCATCTGCAACGCCGTCACGGAGGACGACGTTCACGGCTGTATGGCGAGCGGTTGCAGGACCGCCAAAGAGGTCAAGGCCGCCTGCGGCTTCAAACCCGGGTGCGGCACGTGCACCAGGCGCATCCACGCGATGGTCAGCGAATACCGCACGGCCAGCGAACTCGCGGACGCGCTCACCGGCGGACCGGCCACGCTGACGGCCGTCCCCGACCAGGACGTTCCCGACCAGATCATTCCCGCGACCACCGAAGGAGGGGCCGCTCCGCAGACCGCCGCCTGAGCCTTCCCCCGGGCCCCGCAAGGACCTCCACGCAGGAGGACGAGCACCTTGCGGGGGTCAGTGCTGTCCAGAAACCCCCTGTCATGGAAGCATGGGGGGCATGGAAGGCGACAAGGACATCATCGCGCTGCTGAACGAACAGCTCACCGCGGAACTCACGGCGATCAACCAGTACTTCCTGCACGCCAAGATGCAGCAGAACTGGGGCTTCACCCGCATCGCCAAACACACCCGCGACGAGTCCTTCGACGAGATGCGGCACGCGGAGCGGCTCACCGACCGGATCCTGTTCCTAGAGGGTCTGCCGAACTACCAGAAGATCGGCACCCTCAGGATCGGGCAGAACATCGTCGAGCAACTTGAGGCGGACCTCGCCGTCGAGCTGGAGGCCGTGGCCCGGCTCCGTCCCGGCATCGACCTGATGCGCTCCCGCGGCGACGTCACGTCCGCCCGGATCTTCGAGGACATCCTCGCCGACGAGGAGGAGCACATCGACTACCTGGAGACCGAGCTCAGCCTCGTCCAGGCCCTCGGCGAACAGAACTACCTGCAACGCCTCACCGAATCCCCCGGCGAGGACACGACCAAGCCCGTCTGACCGCACTCCTCCCCGGGCGCTCCACCGCCGCGCACCCCGGGCCTGCCGCCCTTTCCCAGGCGCAGTCCCGGGGAAGCACGGCCCCGGCGCCACGAACACCCGATCGCGGCCGACCCGCCGAGGACACGACCAAACGGTCTGTCCCCGGGCCCTCCACGACCGCGACCGCTCCGGGCCTGAGGCCCCTTCGGGCGCAGTGCCGGGGAAACTCGCCCCGGCGCCGTGGACAACTGCTCGCGGACCCGACGAGGACACGATCACGCCGATCTGACCGCACTCCTCCCGGGCACTCCACGGCCGCGACCGTGCAGGGCCTGACGCCTGGCCCCCGTGATGCTGCGCGGAGCCGCGCGGACGTGACGGGCCGTCAGGCCGTGCCCGGCGGCCGTCGGCGCAGTACGTAGGGCTGGATGATGCCGAGGCCGCGGACCGGGCGGCGCACGATCTGGGTGACCTCGTAGGCCGTGTTCGGCTCCAGCGCCGCGGCCAGCTCACCGTCGATCACGACGGAACCGGGCCGCGCCAGCGACGTCAACCGGGCCGCGAGGTTCACCGTCGTGCCGAACAGGTCGCCCATCAGCGGCAGGACGGGCCCGTGCGCGACACCGACCCGCACGTCCGGAACCTCCGTCTCGTCCTGGATCGCGGCCGCCACCGTCAACGCGATCTCCGCGCCGACCTCCGGCTGCTCCGCGCTGAACAGCACCTCGTCCCCGAGCGTCTTCACCAGGCGGCCACCGCAGGAGGCGATGATGTCGGCGGCGGTCTCCTCGAACCACTCCACGATCCGGGCCAGCTCGATCTCCTCCAGCTCCCGGCTGACCTGCGTGAACGACACCATGTCCGCGAACCCGACCGTGACGGGCGTGCGCCCCGCCGGGTCGCCGTTGTCGCCCGTCGCCGCGGCCGCCAGCGCACGCGTGCCCGCCGCGGCGAGCTGCCGCCGCCACGCGTGCACGACCAGCGGCTCGAACTCGCCGATGTGCTTCTCCGCCACGTCCACGATCGTCTGGACGGCCTCCGCCGACGGCGAGTCGTGCGGCTCCTGGGTGAGCATGCTGCGCAGCAGGCTGACCTGCCACTCCGCGAGCCGCGTCATCGTCTGCCCGAACGCCCGGACCAGCCGGATCACGCCCTCCTCGTCGAGGACGCCGTCGTCCATCAGGCGGCGGATGCGGTCCAGCGCGGCGATGTCGTTCTCGGTGTACGCGACGGTCTCGTCCGGCATCGACGGATACCCGAACGCGCGCCACACCCGACCGGAGAACTCCCGGGAGACGCCCGCCAAACGGACGGCGTCGACGCGGTTGTACCGCAGCTCGCCTCCGAGCAGGAGCTCTTCGATCTCCTTGGGATCCGGAATTCCGGCCGCCATCATCCGCCCCTCAGTCGGCCGCCGCCATGGGCCGTGGCCTCGGCATCCTAACCCTGTTCTCGGACATATCGGTGCAGATCAGCCGCACTGTCGGCTCGCGGACCCCCCTTTGCCGTTCCCCGTTCATCGGACATGCACGACGTCACCGGCGCTGATCGCCGTGTCCCCGCCCGGGCCGGAGACCACCAGCCGTCCCGCGCCGTCCACGTCCCGCGCCGTCCCCACGACCCGCACGTCACCGGGCAACTCCACCCTGACCTCCCGGCCGAGCGTCACACACAGATTCTTATAGGCCGTACGCACCCCGCTGCTCTCCGGGTCGCCGTCCAGCGCCGTCCACTCCTGATACCAGGTCGCGAACTCGCGCAGAATCGCCCGCAGCAGCGGCGCCCGATCGGTCAACGGCGCCCCCTCGATCGCGAGGGACGTCGCCGTCGCCACGGGCAACTCCTCCTCCCGCAGCCCGACGTTCAGACCGACGCCGACGACGAGCCCGTCCTCGACCTTCTCCACCAGTATCCCGGCGAGCTTCCTGTCGCCCACCAGCAGGTCGTTCGGCCATTTGAGCCGCACGTCCACGGCCACGTCCCCGCCGTCCCCGAGAAACCCCTCCCCCGCCTCCGACCACGCCGTCATCCGCCGCACGGCGGACGCCACGGCGACACCCGTCAACAACGACGCCCACCCCAGCATCGGCACCGGGACGCGCGGCCGCACCACCATCGAGAACATCAACCCCGACCGAGGCGGCGCCGCCCACACCCGCCCCAGACGTCCCCGACCCGCCGTCTGCGACTCGGTCACCAGCACGGTGCCCTCCGGCGCCCCCTCCCGGGCCCGCGCGGCGAGATCGGCGTTCGTGGACCCCGTCTCGTCCACCACCCGCACCTCCCGCCACAACCCCCCGTCCCGCACCAGCGCCCGCTCCA
The DNA here is from genome assembly GCF_003432485.1 of Actinomadura spongiicola. Lineage (GTDB taxonomy): Bacteria > Actinomycetota > Actinomycetes > Streptosporangiales > Streptosporangiaceae > Spirillospora > Spirillospora spongiicola. The sequence goes on along the minus strand of NZ_QVNQ01000002.1, from coordinate 519,345 downwards.
ACGCCACCCCATGCAACGGCGGCCGACCAAGATCGTTATAAGGAGACTCACTCATCCCCCCATCCAATCGGGTTTGTTTTGTATTTCTCTCCTCCTTCGGCCCCTGCTGTGTTTTTTGCAGTGCACTCCTCCTTCGGGCCTGGCGGCCCTCCATCGTCGTGCACCGCGGGCGATCGCTGGCATCGCTCCGATTCGCTGTTGTGTTTATGGCAGTACACCTAGCGGCTCGCTGCGCGATCAGGTTCTCGCTTCGCTTGAACCTGCCTTCGGACGCGATCGCAGTGGCCGAGGTTGTCGCGGGGTTGCGGAGGCGGGCTGAGGTCAGCTCGTACGGATGGTGCAGGAGGTCGCGGCCGTGCACCCGGCATCGCTTCGGCTCGCCTTACGGCTCGCTGCGCGGTGGCGGTGGTGGGCTGGGGGCGTGCGTTCGCTGGTAGCGCTTTGGCCTCCCCGGCTGGTTGCCGGGGAGGTCGGGACGGGCATGTCGTGGTCTGAGTGATCAGCGGAGGGGTGGTCAGTCTCCTGTTGGTCGCCAGCGGGGGGCGGCGCGGGTGGCGGACAGGCCTCCGGCCAGGGCTATGGCGAAGGCGAGGAGCGTGCCGGTGGTGGTGGCGATGGTCAAGGTCTCCCAGGAGAAGGTGCCTTCGTCCACGACGGCTATGAAATGGAGGCCCTGCCAGGCTGTGACGGCGGCGCCTATGAGCGTCGCCAGGCTCAGGGGGACGGCGAGGTTCCATAGGGCGATCGAGATGAAGACGCGGTGACCGTCCGCCTGGATCGTCAGGGGCATGAGGGCCGGGCTGAAGCGTAGGAACTCGGCGGCGGCGCTCACCGCGGCCGCCAGCATGAGGATCAGCATGCCGCAGACGCCGAACAGGACGAGCCATCTCGCCATCTGGGAGTCTGATTTCGCCGAGATGAGCGAGTCCGCACCCAGCTGGTCGACTTTCGGCAGCGGGAGTGTGGCGTAGGCGGCCTGCTTCACCGGTGTCGTCCGGGATCCGGCCTCCGGGGCGGACAGGACGGCGAGGGCGTCCAGCTTCGAGCCGGTGATCGATCCGGTGCGGACGATCATCTGTCCGTTTTGTTTGCCCTGCCAGCGGTGCAGTTCCTGCACTCTTGTGTCCCCCGCGCCGGTTCTGAGCGCTGTGGGCGTGGGGGGACAGGTGAGGTGGACGCTCCTGAGGGCCGGGCAGGGGGCGACCGCGGTCGTTGGGCCGTTCTCCGGAGTGTGCAGGCCCAAGATCGTGTAGGCGGGTGGGAGGTGGCGAGCGAATGCGCTGATCTGGGCGGGGGTGAGGTCCGTTTCGGCGCTCACGAGCAGGACTCCGCCGCCGACGCGCTGTTCGGTGGCGACGGCCTCCTTCTGAGGGTCGCTCAGTCTGCTGTGCCACACCTGGACCTGGGTGATCAGGCCGAGCCCGATGATGACGGCGACCGCGAGGCGTGTCACCACACCGGGGTGGGCGACGATCCACCGGCCCGCCGTCAAGGGAGCGGGACGTCCTCGCCGTCGGCCGAACGCGGCGATGCGCTCGCCGAGCCCGCGGCTCAAAGCGGCGGCGACGGAGGGCAGGGTCGCCAACACGCCGAGCGTGCCGGCCAGGTAGAGGTAGAAGCCGACGTCTCCGTCCACGAAGCCGCTGACGGCCTCGACGGCGAACATGACCGCGCACAGGACAAGGCGCCACCGGGGCACCGGACCGGAGAACGAGCGGGGTCTGGTGGTCTTCCCGGCACGGTCGATGCGGTGCAGCATGACGACGGCGGTGAGCGTGATGAGGACCGTCGCGAGCACCACGGCGGGGATCGTCCACAACACAGCGCGCAGGTCGGTGGAGCCGATCAGGTAGCCGGTCCCCGGTATGCGGATGTCGACGATCATCGCTGTGAGAATCGGGACGGCTCCCAGGCAGGCGCCGGCCGTCGCGGGCAGCGCGGCCTCACCAAGGTTGACCACCGCGCGGTGCCGCGCCAGCCCGCCCAGCGCCTGCAACAGGGCGCTGCGACGATCTCGGGCGGTCGAGCCGCAGCGCGCGGCGACCACGAGCAGGGCTAGCGCGGGAACCGCGAGCAGGCCGATCAGGGCGTCAAGGAACATGGACAGCGGACGCGCGGCCTGCGCTTCGCCCAACCCGACGGCCTGGCCGAAGCCAGTGATCTTGAACCAGTCGTCCGACCGGAGATTCGGGTGGAGAGGTCGTACATAGGCGATTCGCTCTCCCGGCGAGGCGAGCCCGTTCCGTTGGACGAGACCCGCCAGGTGGCCGTACCTGGCTGAGATGTTCTCGGGTCCGCCGAGCCGGAGGAGTTCCGGCGACAGGTACGCCTCTCCTCGGGCCGGCCATCGCGGAAGGCCCGGCGGCGGCGCGGCCGACGCGGTGAGCGGCTCCACGAACACCACCGAGTGCTGGACTTGGTCGACCGCGTCGAACTCGACCCTCCACAGGGCGGTCGCCGGCTCGCCGTCGTCGGCGAACAACGGGCCCCGCGTTCGCTCGACGCCGTCGCGTGCGTCGACGACCGCCACGGCGGCCACGGCCGTGGACGCGATGAGGGCCAGCGTCGCCGACGCCAGCAACAGGGCGATGAACCGGGTCCGGTCGCCCGAAGCGCCGCGCCCGATGTTCCAGCCGATGCGCAGCAGTTGCCACCAGAGGCTCCGACGAATCATCAGGCCACCTCGGTCAGTTTTCCGGCGTCCAGCCGGAGCCGCCGGTCGGCACGACCGGCCACCGCCGGATCGTGGGTGACGACCAGCAGCGCGCAGTCACGGTCGCGCGCCAAGGAGTAGAGCGTGCTCGCCACGGCGTCGCGCGTCGTCCAGTCGAGCGCCCCGGTCGGTTCGTCCGCCAGCAGCACGGCCGGTTCGCTGATCAGTGCACGTGCCACGGCGGTACGTTGCCGTTCGCCGCCCGACAACAGGCCCGTCGTGGTGTTGTCCTTGGGCACGCCGAGGTCCCCCAGGAGGCGTTCGGCGGACGCGTACGCCTTCTGGTGATTCATGCCGGCGAGCAGCGCGGGCAGCGCGACGTTCTCGAGTGGGGTTAATTCTGGTAACAGCTCTCCGAACTGGAAGACGACGCCGAGATGTCGGCGCCGGTGCGCCGCGAGCGCTCTGGTGGAGAGGCGGGTGATGTCCGCGCCCGCCACCTCGACCCGCCCCGCGCTCGGTTTGATCAGACCGAGGAGGCACATCAGGAGCGTCGTCTTGCCGCTGCCGCTGGGCCCGACGACGGCCACCGACTCACCGGAGCGCATCGTGAATTCCAGGTCGGTGAAGATGGGCCGGTCCGACACCGCGTGGGTCAGCCCCGCTATGCGCAATGCGCCGTTCGTCTGATTGCCTGGTTTCATTACCGATTCCTTCTCTCAGGGCCCTTGGGCCGGACGGGGAAGACCCCGGACCAGTACTGGCCCGGGGTCATCACTGAAGTAGGTCAGGCAACCCACTTGCCGCACTTGTCCTTCTGAGCGCGCCGTTGGTGGCATGCCAGGAGGCTGATTGTCTTCGTGCCCGGACCACTGGTGATGGTGGTCCTGGGGCCGGACTTGTTCCAGACGTTCAGGGTCTTGCTGGGCGAGTGCGTCCTCCTGTACTCGGCCTTGACCGCGAACTCGTCGTCACCCAAGTTTTTGACGGCATCCCTCTTGTTGGTGCCCTTGCTCCAGGCCGAGACCTTGACCTTGATCTCGTCAACCCCTGCCAGGCAGGACACAATCGAGCGGCCGCGAGACCCGTTGACCCGACTCCACCCACAGACTCGGTCACTGACCCGCGCTCCTGCAATTCAGGTGATCGATCGTCACGGTAAGCGACATTGACCGGATCGGGACACACGTTCGAATCAGGCTACCTCAACCCGTCCGGTTCATATCGGTCAAAATTGGTTTCATGGGACGGGGCAGCAGATTCGCATCTGACCTGCGAAAATCACGGGAGAGGGCGGATCGGCCGACCTATCGCGAACTGGTGAAGCGCATCGGATAAGCGATGGCGACATTGGCCCGGGCCCCACGAGGGGACCAGTTGCCCAGCCCGGCGGTGGTTCTAGCCTTCGTGGAGGCGTGCGGGGGCCGACCAACCTCGCTTTCAGCCCGGACGTCCGAACTCTCGCCTCGGGCGGCGCGGACCACGGCATCGTCACCTGGTCTTGACCCCGACGTCGCCCACCGGCGCCTAACTCACTTACCCGCCGGAACTTGACCGCAAATACTCACCTTCGGTTTTAGTACAGTGCCGCCTCATGGACGGTGTGACGTTGCGGGCCGAAGGGCATGTCGTCGAGATCGTGCTGGATCGGGCGGAGGCGCTCAATGCCCTGTCGACGGCGATGGCGCGACGGCTCGCCATGGTGTGCGCGGAGGTGGCGGCGGACGATTCCGTGCGTGCGGTGGTGCTGAGCGCGGCCGGGGAGAAAGCGTTCTGTGTCGGCGCCGACCTCAAGGAACGCAACGCGATGACGGACGCGGAACTCCTCGCCCAGCGGCCCGTGTTCCGGGCCGCGTTCGGCGGCGTGCTGAACCTCCCGCAGCCGGTGATCGCGGCCGTGCACGGCTTCGCCCTCGGCGGCGGCTGCGAGTTCGCGCTGTCCGCCGACCTGATCGTCGCGGACGAGACGGCCGTGTTCGGGCTGCCGGAGGTCGGCGTCGGGCTCGTCCCGGGCGGCGGCGGAACCCAGCTCGCGTTGCGCCGCCTCGGGCCGGGCAGGGCCGCCGACCTGGTGTTCACCGGCCGCCGCCTCGGGGTCGACGAGGCCGTGGAGTACGGCCTCGCCGACCAGAAGGTGCCCGCGGGCAAGGCCCGCGAGGAGGCCCTGGCACTCGCCGGGGTGATCGCGGGGAACTCGCCGGTCGCGGTCCGGGCCGCGAAGCGCGCGCTGCGGCTCGGCGCCGGGGTGAGCCTGGAGGCGGGGCTCGACCTGGAGGAGAACGCCTGGCGCACCGCCGCGATCTCCGCCGACCGCCGCGAGGGCATCGCCGCGTTCACCGAGAAACGCAAGCCGAACTGGCCGTCCTAGACGCCATCACAAGGGAACGGCCCTTTCGCTCGTCGCCGGACTCACGCCGACGGGCGTCGCCGCGATCTCCTCGCCACCGCGGTCGCGCGGGCGCAGCCCGAACCAGACCACGGCCACGCTGAGGAGCGTCACGGCCACGATCACGCCGAGTGCGAGGTGGATACCGGCCAGTTCCCCGCTCTGGGACGCGGCGACCGCGCCCATCACCGGGATGCCCACGGTCAGGGCCACCTGCTGGGTCATCGACGCCAGGCCCGTCGCGAGACCCTGCTGCTCGTCCGGCAGGCCGGACGTCGCGGTCACCGTGAACGCGACGATCGCTCCGACGTGTCCGAAGAACCCGATGAACAGCGCCGGTACGAGGACGACGATCGCCGCCCGGTCGGCCCCCAGGAAGATCAGCGGGACGGTCGCCAGCCCCTGCACGGCGAGGCCCGCCGCCAGGACGCGGCGGCCGCCGAGACGGCCGATGACCCGTCCGGCGATCACCCCTGCGGCCACCGACGCCAACCCGGGAATCCCGAAGATCAACCCCGTGGCCAGTGGCGACAGGTCCAGGACCTCCTGGAGATAGAGGGTCATCAAGAAGATCATCGCGGGTTCCATCGCGAAGATCATGAACCCGCCGTAGTTGCCCCACTTCACCGTGGGCCGCCGCAGAATGTGCACCGGGGCGAGCGGCGCGGGCGAGCGCAACTCGATCATCCAGAACGCGCCCAGCAACAGCACACCGACGACCGCCGCCGGAACGCTCCGCTCGATGACCGCGTAGACCACGGCCAGCAGACCGCCGGACACGGTGACCGCTCCGGGCAGGTCCAGCCGCGTCCGACCGGGCGCCTTGCTCTCACCGATCAGGACGGGTGTCGCCACCAGGATGGCCACGGCGACGGGCACGTTCGCGAAGAACGCCGCCCGCCAGCTCAACAGCCCGACCAGAGTGCCGCCGACCAGCGCGCCGACGGTGAAACCACCGGACAACAGCGCCCCGTTCAACCCGAGGACACGCTCACGCAGCGGGCCCTCGGCGAACATGGTGGTGATCAGCGACAGCGTCGCGGGGATCGTCATCGCGGTCGCGAAGCCCTGCAACGCCCGCGCGGTCAGCAGCATCTCCGGATTGACGGCGAAGCCGCCGAGCAGGGACGCCCCGACGAGCAACACCATTCCGGCGAAGAACAGCCTGCGACGGCCGAACAGGTCCGCGAGGCGGCCGAACACCAGCGTGAACCCGGCGGCGGGCAGCGCGTACGCCGACGTGATCCAGGGCAGTCCCTGCACGCCCAACCCGACACCGGCGCCGACCTCCGGCAACGCGACGTTCAGGATCGAGAAGTCGACGGACAGCATGAATCCGGCGCCGAGCAAGACCAGCAGGACGAGCCGATCCCGGACGCTGAACCGGGTCACGACCTGGTTCCGAGGTCGTCGGAGTGTCCGGCCTCCAGCCGGGGCCACTGCGAGGCGGGACGTCCGTTGACGCGGTGGAAGCCGCCGTCGATCGAGCCGTCATGCGGCCAGCCCTCGGGCGATTCCTCCCATTCCTCCTGGCGCCCGTAGACGGTCATGTCCATGAGCGGATAGGTGTTGTCGAGGGCTTCGACGCCACGGCCGGTCGTCCAGTAGGTCTCGAAGACGCGGTCGCCGTCCCGCAGGTAGCAGACCAGGTGGAACATGCCGACCCGGCGTCCGACGAGCAGTGTCTCGACGGAGTCTTCGGCGGAGTACCAGGGCATGTCCCAGCCCATGAAGTCGCGGTACCGGACGCTCTCCTCGTAGGGGCCCTGGCAGAAGGTCGCATACGTGATACCTGCGGCGTGCAGGTAGGACAGCTCGCGGACCTTTCCGTTGAAGTACGTGCAGCCCTCGCACTGTTCCGCGGCCGGGTGGCCCGTGTGCCACATCATGTAGTACGCGATCAGCTGGCGGCGTCCCTCGAAGGCGTCCAGGAGGGTGACCTGGCCGTCTGTGCCGACCAGCGGCGTGGTGGCGTCGACCTCGACCATCGGCAGCCTCCGCCGGGCCGCCGCGATCGCGTCGCCCGCACGCGTGTGCGCCTTCTCCCGGACCCGAAGCTCGTCCAGTTGGGCCTGGAAGGTCTCGCGGTCGGCGATCTCAGGCATGGCGTCCATCGGGTTTCTCCCTTCCTCTCGGTGGACTTTCGCCCCACCGACGAAGGGCACCCTCCCCGGATCGACATCACCCGGAAAAAAAATCTGAAATCCAACCCCCGACGACATCCGGCCCAGGCAGTACCGCTCGGCCTCGGTAGGCCTGAGCTTCAACGCCTCCTCGTACACGAGCCTCACCTCGGCCGCACGCCCGGCCCGGCGGGCGGAACTCACCTGTCGCCGTCCGCGCCCCGAAGCGGGCCATGCGCCTCGGTGGCGCCCTGGAGGCGCGCTCGACTTGGCGGAGAACTCCTGCCGCACCGTCGAGGTGGAACAGCCCGATGCGATGCCAGGCCCTGGACGGCGGTATACAGTACGAGCGCGCCGACTACGCCGTCCCAGCGCCAAGAAGGACATTCCAAGGCCAAGAGGCGGTCGCTCCGGACGAGTGTCGATCTACGCCGCGACCAATGGTGTGGGGTTCGTCCCGGCCATGATGTCACCCGATGAGGGCTTCGTCTCAGCTCTGGTGTCGATGCGGGATCTGCTCGACATTAACGAGATCCACCTGACCGGAGGAGAACCGACCCTGCACCCTCGGTTACCGGAGTTGATCGCAATCGCCCGCTCGCTTGGGCTGACGGTGGCGATGACCTCAAACGGAGAGAACGGTGCACGACTGATCCCGCGGTGTGTCGCGGCTGGGCTGTCACGCGTCAACTTTTCCGTGTTCGGGACGACAGCGGCCGAACTGGCGGAGGTTCAGGGTACTCGCTACACCTCCGAACGGCTGGGGCGGCGGAAGCTGGACGCCCTAGCCGACTCCATCGACACGGCCATCGGTCTAGAAGTATCCACGAGCGCGAACCTCGTGGTTCCCGACTACTCCCACAAGCAGAGGGTGATCAATCTTCTTGAACACTACTCCACGCGTCTGTCGGTCCGGCTGCTCAATTCCCTTGATGGCGGCGTTGCCTCGATCAAGGGTATTTACGGCGTTCTTCAGGACCTTGGCGCTGTCCCGACAGGGCGGCTTCTGATCGCGGGAACGTCCGGCGCTCGGACCACCTACCGTTTGCCTTCCGGGCGGCTGGTCCATTTCAAGCAGATCCGGCCGGTACGTCTACCACGTACCTGCGCCTCCTGCCGGTTCAACAACGACCGCGAATACCAGGAGGGCTATTACGGGCTGCGCCTGTACTGCGACCGCGATGGCCGCTACCAAGTGGGTGTGTGTATCCAGCGCATGGACCTATGTCAGCCGGTTGAGCAGTTCGTCACCGGTGACGCGGCACGCGAAGTCTTGCGTTTCCGGGAGACCGAGTACGCGACCCTGAGGGAGAATCACGGTGAGCGTCCATCCGACACGGGAGACTGATGACCGACATCGAGCACGAGGCGCGCGTCCTGGCGATCGATCCGGCGCGGGTGGCCGGGCTGATCATTGCCAAGGGCGGTAGACGGACCGTGCCGGATCGGTTGATGCGCCGGTATGTCTACGACATCACGCCCGGAGACAACACACGGTGGATACGGCTGCGGGACACCGGTGCGGAGGTCACGCTCACCGTCAAGGAGATCATCGACGACAGCGTCTCCGGTACTCGCGAAACCGAGGTGGCGGTGTCGGATTTTGAGCGGACCAACGCGATCCTCGGCCTCCTCGGTTACCGGCCTAAGAGCTACCAGGAGAACCGGCGGGAGTCCTTCGTCCTCGACAGGGCGCGTCTGGAGATAGACCACTGGCCGCTCATCCCGCCATATTTGGAGATCGAGGCCGACACCGAGGGCGACGTCCTCCGGGTCGCCGCCTTGCTGGGCTTCAACGCGAACGACCTGACCGGCGAGAACACCATCAAGATCTACCGCCGATACGGGTACGACCTGAACGAGATCCCGGAACTGCGTTTCCGTACAGGTCAGGGCGACACCACGCCCGCAGGGACACCAGGTCGTTGAGAACGGCCGCGGCCTCGATGCGCTTCCGACCGAAGGACGCGCGCTCCCCCACCGCGCACCCCCGTGTCACCAAGCGTTGCCCGGATACATCCGGGACTTGAGAAGCCTGTCGATCTCCTCGGCCGCCCCTTCACGTCTCCGTACGGGGACAGGTATCCCTGCCTGCCGCGCTGAGCCTCGTGGTACGCCCACATCTGGTTCGGTACGACCCGAGCGTTCAGGACCGTTTCGACGGGACTGTACGGACCAGGGACGTACACCCACAGGAAAGGCTCCCACAGCACCGGCAGGGCGACCGGGACCGGAAACTCCTAGGTCGGTAGAGCCGGACCGGCCGGTACCCCAGAGGTTTGAGGGCGACACTGAGCGCGTCCAGATACCTCACGGCTGTTGACCGTCCGAGGTGCGTGCGCAGACGAAGTATTGGCCCTTCCGCCCGGACGGTCAGCGGTCGAGCTCTGCCCATACGATTTTTCCTCCTTCGCTGATCGGTCGCACTCCCCAGTCGCGGACGAGCATTGATATCAGGAACAGTCCACGGCCTGATCCGGCGTTCTCCCCGGCTTCGCAGAGGACCGGCATACCTTCACCCTGGTCCCAGATTTCAATGAGCACGGACCTGTTCTCGCTCTCGATCACTCGGACGACGATGTGTCCGGTCTGGACGTGTTCGCAGACATTGGTCACCAGTTCGCTTACTACGGTGCGACCCGGGTAATCGTCTGCGATTCCCAGATCACAGAAACACTTGGCGACGAAGTCTCTTGCGATCTTCGGCGCATGGACAGTGGGCTCGAGGATCAGTGTCGGCACCTCTGGCGCCTGAGCGATTGCGGACATCGATACGACCTTCGAATCGGCTATTCGTTCCCCACATGAAGACACACGGAGGCATACTGAAAAGGACGGAGAAAGGAACTACCCGCGCCCGTCTAACAGTTACTCACCATTCACTCATCACGAAAGGAAGATCCACATGGCTCTCAACAGCGAAAACAAGATGCAGGTCGACCCTGAGCTGGTCGGATTCGCTCGCGAGTTCAAGCGGCGTCGAGAAGCAGCCGGACTCAACCAGGCCGAGCTGGCACGCCAGGTCAACGTGGCACGCTCCTACATCAGCCACGTAGAGCGAGCGCGGACCAGGTGTCGCCGAGACTTCACTATCCGGGTGGACAAGGCACTCAACGCGAACGGGGAACTCGTCAAGACCTGGGACGAACTACTCGAAAAACTCAAGACCATTAAGTACCCGGCATACTTCGTAGACTTCCCCAAAGCAGAAGTCATGGCTGACATGCTGCGCGGGTACGAAACGATGCTCGTCTACGGCCTCTTCCAGACGGACGCGTATGCCCGGTTCCTTCTCCCGAACGAGGAGGACTTTCAAAGCCGGATGCGGAGGCAGGAAATTCTCAAAAGGAACCCCCCACCCGTCTTCTCTGTGGTAATGGACGAAACCGTCCTGTATCGCGAGATCGACAGCCCGAAGACCATGACCGAGCAGCTCGAATACCTCATCGAGCTGTCTCTACGTGAGGAGATCAATATCCAGATCGCGCCCTTGGCCTACTATCGTGGCGTGCGAACGTCGTTCACCGTCGCCACCCTTCCGGACATGTCGATGGTCGTGGTCACGGACAAGGCATACGGAGGCGAGACGTCAACGAGGCCAGAAGACCTCAAGAAGACCACCGAAGCCTTCGTTACACTCCAAGCGGAAGCGCTCAGCGCAAAGGAGTCGCGAGCGTTGATCAGAAAGGTCATAGACGAGCGATGGACCTGAGCACCGCCACATGGCGCAAGGCCACACGCAGCGGCGACGATGGAGGCAACTGCGTCGAAGTCGCCAGCGTTCCGGGCACTGTCGCACTCCGTGACAGCAAGAACCCGCACGGTGGTCACATCCTCGTGAGCCGTAAGGACTTCCGCCACCTCGCCGAGACCATCAAGAACCTCTAGCACACAACAGAGAGCCCCCAGCAACCCGACATCGGGTTCGGGGGGTTCTCTGCGTCGGCAGCCTGCCAAAATAAACCACTGCACATAAGAGAGCCTGACAGGCCGCTACCCACTCGCGTCTCGTCGAGTATGACGAACTTGTGTTAGGTCAACAGTTCATCGAAGCGCGCCCGGTGACCATAGAGTCGCGCGCACGACGGCCGACCGACTAGGCAGACCTCCATGCTCGGCCGCGGATGCTCCTGACCTGCGTGAGTTGGGCACGCGGGACGCCGGGATCGACTAAGGTTCACACACGTGATCACGGGTGAACTGAGAAGCAAGATCGACCGCCTCTGGAACGCCTTCTGGGCTGGGGGGATCGCCAACCCCCTGGAGGTCATCGAACAAATCACCTACCTGATGTTCCTGCGCCGCCTGGAGGACATCCAGACGGCCAAGGAGCGCAAGGCGGTCCGCGTAGGCGGCGATCCAGTGAGCCCGATCTACACCGAGGACACTGACGTCCTACGGTGGGCTCGGCTCAAGGAACTCGAGCCCGAGGCCATGTTCACCATGATGCGCGACGGCGTGTTCCCCTGGTTGCGCGGCCTCGGCGGGGATGACTCCACGTACGCCCACCACATGAAGGACGCCCGTTTCACCATCCCCACGGCGAACCTGCTCACCAAGGCCGTGGACCTCTTGGACGACATCCCGCTTGGCGAGGGCGACACCAAAGGCGATCTCTACGAGTACATGCTCAGCAAGATCGCTACCGCTGGGCAGAACGGCCAGTTCCGTACACCCCGGCACATCATCCAACTCATGGTCGAGATGATGAACCCCGGCCCGGAGGACGACATTTGCGACCCCGCATGCGGCACGGCCGGATTCTTGGTCGCCGCCGCCGAGTACGTCCAACGCGAGCACAGTGACGCCCTGCTGGATGCCACCAGCCAGAAGCATTTCCACTCCAGCATGTTCCACGGCTTCGACTTCGACAGCACCATGCTGCGCATCGCCAGCATGAATATGCTCATGCACGGTATCGAGCAACCGGACATCCGCTATCGCGACTCGCTGGCCGAGAACGTCGCCGCCGAGGCCGAGCAGTACTCCCTGATCCTGGCAAACCCCCCCTTCGCTGGCAGCCTCGACTACGAGACCACCGCCAAGGACCTTCAGCAGATAGTCAAGACCAAGAAGACCGAGCTGCTCTTTCTGGCTCTCTTCCTCCGCCTACTCAAGCCCGGTGGCCGCGCCGCCGTCATCGTCCCCGAGGGCGTCCTCTTCGGCTCCACCAAAGCCCACAAGGGCCTCCGCAAACTTCTCGTCGAAGGCCAGAAACTAGATGCCGTCGTCAAGCTTCCCAGCGGCGTATTTAAGCCCTATGCGGGTGTCTCGACCGCAATCCTCATCTTCACGAAGACCAATAGCGGCGGGACAGACAACGTCTGGTTCTACGACATGACAGCCGACGGCTTCAGCCTGGACGACAAACGAACCCCCCTCCTCCCCGAAACCCAACTCGGACCCACACCAACTTCGCCACTCAATGAGGCCGAGCACACCAAGAACAACCTCCCGGACCTCCTGGCCCGCTGGAACCGTCGCGGAGGAATCGAGCAAGAACGTGCCCGCACAGAACAGAGTTTCTATGTTTCGAAGCAGGAGATCCTGGACCAGGACTACGATCTGAGCATCAAACGCTACAAAGAGGTTGTCCATGAAACAGTGAAACACCGTCCACCCTTGGAAATCATCGAAGAACTAGAGCATATTGAGAGTGACATCCAACGGAGCCTGTCGAACCTTAAAGAAGTACTGGGATGACCAAACGTACTGCCTGGAAAGAAGTTTCACTGGGAGAATTTTGCGAGTTCAAGTACGGTAAGAGTCTCCCCGCAAAAGAAAGGGTCGCCGGCGCCTATCCAGTCTATGGCTCAAATGGCCAGGTGGACACGCATATATCGCCATTGAGCGACGGTCCGACTGTGATTATTGGACGCAAGGGCTCTTTGGGCGAAGTTGCATATTCCACGACCAGTTGCTGGCCTATCGATACGACATATTATGTCGACTCTTCGGCAACTCATGTCGACCTGAGATGGCTCTATTATCGTCTCCGGTCACTTGGGCTAACTGAACTCAACCGTGCGGCAGCGGTTCCGGGCTTGAGCAGAAGTGACGCTTACCGGAAGCGCCTGCTTTTGCCTCCCATCGAGCAGCAACAAGAAATTGTACGGCTACTAGACCGAGTGGATGCACTGCGGGCGAGACGCCGAGCGGCTACTGCTCTCCTCGACGACCTCACCCAGTCCATCTTCCTCGATATGTTCGGCAGCCCGTTTACCAATCCCAAAGAGTGGCCTACGTCACGGCTGGGCGATCTAGGCGAACTTGATCGCGGAGTTTCAAAGCATCGCCCGAGGAACGACCCAAAACTACTCGGAGGCCCGTACCCATTGATTCAAACGGGAGATGTAGCCAACTCTGGAGGCTATATAACGAGCTTCTCAAGTACGTACTCCGAAATGGGCCTACTGCAAAGTAAGATGTGGCCTAGCGGTACGCTGTGCATTACGATCGCCGCAAATATAGCCAAAGTCGGCATCTTGGAGTTCGACGCCTGTTTTCCCGATAGCGTTGTCGGCTTCACGGCCGATAAATCGATGAGCCAGTATGTACGAGTGTGGCTTCTGCTCGTTCAAGAGTCGATCGAAAGACTCGCACCAGAGTCGGCCCAGAAGAATATTAATCTCCAGATTCTTCGTGGACTTCCTGTGCCCCGGCCGCCGGATGAGCTTATCGCTGCTTTCGCGGAGCGTGTTACTGCAACTCGAGTTGTAGCGGAAAGAAGCCAACGTCAGGTGGCCGAGCTGGATGACCTGTTCAGGTCTGTGCAAGACCGGGCGTTTCGGGGGGAGTTGTGGGAGGATCGGGGGGTCTGAGTCTTCGGGTAGGGGTGGCCTGTGAGCAACTTCGGGTTTCTCAAAGGTGAGTGGCCTGATCTGTACGACGAAGCCGTCCGGGCGGAGGGACTGGCGAATGCCGATCCGCGGGCCTCGTGCTTCTATGCGCGGCGGACGCTCGAACTCGCGGTCAACTGGCTGTATCGCGCCGATGGTGCACTGAAGCTTCCCTATCGCGGTGATCTCGCGGCGCTGATCGCGGAACCGACCCTGACGCAGGTGGTCGGGCCGCCGATCCGGACGAAGATGGACGTGATCCGGCGGCAGGGAAACGCGGCCGTTCACCGGCAGGGGCCGGTCAGTGCCGGTGATGCGGTCCGGACGGTCACCGAGCTCTTTCACGTCATGTACTGGATCGCACGGCATTACGCCCGCAGCCCAGGCGGGGCGCCCGTGTCCGCATTGGAGTTCGACACGTCGCTCATCCCCACCCCCGAGTCCTCAGGGGTGCGGAAGAGGAAGCAGACCGAGCTTCGGGAGCTTGCCGAGCGGTACGCGCGGCAGCAAGAGGAACTGGTCAAAGAACGGCGCAGGACGCAGGACCTGGACAAAGAGGTCGCCAAACTGCGCGCCGAGATCAAGGCCGCCAAGGTCGCGAACACCGTCCAGCCGGACACGCACGACTACGACGAGGCCGAGACCCGCGTTCTCATCATCGATCTCCTTCTCAAGGAGGCTGGCTGGCGGCTCGACAAGGACGACGACCGTGAGTTTCCGGTCACTGGTCTGCCATCGAAGTCGGGGAACGGCAAGGTCGATTATGTCCTCTGGGACGACAACGGCAAGCCGCTCGGGCTGGTCGAGGCCAAACGCACCACGAAGGACGCGACGACCGGCAAGCAGCAGGCCAAACTGTACGCCGACGCGCTTGAACGGCAGTTCGGCCAGCGTCCGGTCATCTTCTACACCAACGGCTACCAGACCTTCATCTGGGACGACGTCACCTACCCGCCACGCGAAATCCAGGGTTTCTACACCAAGGACCAGTTACGGACGCTGATCCAGCGACGCACCAGCCGTCAGGCGCTCGCCGGTGTCGGAATCAACGACGAGATCGCGGGCCGCCACTATCAGAGCCGCGCCATCAGGCGTATCGCCGAAGCGTTCGAGCGTGACAGGCAGCGTGAGGCGCTCCTCGTCATGGCGACGGGTTCGGGCAAGACCCGCACGGTCATCGCGCTCGTGGACCTCCTTCAGCGCGCCCACTGGATCAAGCGGGTCCTGTTCCTCGCCGACAGGCAGGCCCTCGTCACCCAGGCCACCAACGCTTTCAAAGCCCACCTGCCGAGCACACCGATCGTGAACCTTCTGGCCGATCGGAGGGAGGACGGTCGGGTCTACATCTCCACCTATCCGACGATGATGGGGTTGATCAACGAGACGGACGGAGACCTGCGCAGGTTCGGCCCCGGCTATTTCGACCTGGTCATCATCGACGAGGCGCACCGGTCCGTCTACCAGAAGTACGGCGCGATCTTCGACTATTTCGACGCCCTCCTGGTCGGCCTGACCGCGACGCCGAAGGACGAGATCGACCGCAACACCTACCGCCTGTTCAACCTGGAGGACGGTGTCCCGACCGACGTGTACGGGCTAGACGAAGCCGTGTCCGAGGGTTATCTCGTCCCGCCGTACGCGGTGAACGTCCCGCTGAAGTTCCCGCAGCGCGGCATCTGCTACGACGACCTGCCGGAGCAGGAAAAGCAGACGTGGGAACTTCTCGACTGGGACGAGGACGACGGCATCCCCGACCAGGTATCCGCCGACGACGTGAACAGGTTCCTGTTCAACGAGGACACCATCGACAAGATGCTCCAGACGCTCATGGAGTACGGCGCCCGGGTCGAAGGCGGGGACCGGCTGGGCAAGACCATCGTCTTCGCCCGCAACAAGAAGCACGCCGAATTCATCGTCGAACGCTTCGACCGGCTTTATCCCGAGCATCGGGGCGACTTCGCCCGGGTCATCACACATGACGCCGCCTATGCGCAGGACCTCATCGACAAGTTCTCGATGCGGAACTCACCGCCGCACATCGCCGTCTCCGTCGACATGCTGGACACCGGTATCGACATCCCCGAGGTCGTCAACCTGGTGTTCGCCAAACTCGTCCGGTCCAAGACGAAGTTCTGGCAGATGATCGGGCGCGGCACCCGCCTGTGCCCCGACCTGTTCGGTCCCAACAACGACAAGCAGGGATTCCTCGTCTTCGACCTGGGCCGCAACGTCGAGTTCTTCAACCAGGACATCACCACGACGGAGGGCCGCGTCCAACCGTCCCTCAGTGAACGCCTGTTCCGGCAGCGCGCCGAACTGCTCTATGGCCTCGATCTGGAGAACCCGGCCCCGGAGCCGTCCACCGATTCGGACGGCACGCAGAGCGAGGCCGGTCTGCGCCGGGATCTCGCCGCCCGCCTCCAGGAAGAGGTGTCGGGCATGAATCCCGGGAACATCGAGGTGCGCCGCCGCCTGGCCGAGGTCGAGCGCTACCAGGACCCGGCGAACTGGCAGCGGATCACCGCCGAGAAACGCGACGAGCTCACCGAGAACCTGGCCGGTCTGCCCACCGAGTTCCGCGAGGACGAGAACGGCGAGGAGGCCAAGCGGTTCGACCTGCTCGCCCTCCGTCTCCAGCTCGCCGTCCTCAACGGCGATCCCGCCTACGACGCGCTGCGCGACCAGGTTCAGGAGATCGCTGAGGCGTTGCTCGACCCGACCACGCTCAACAACCCGATCGTGGCGCGGGAGCGGGAACTGTTGTCGGACGTCACCATGGATGAATGGTGGCAGGACGTCTCGCTTCCGATGTTGGAGCTGATGCGCCGCCGCCTGCGTGTCCTCGCCAAACTCATCCAGAAGGCCAAGAAGGGCGTCCTTTACACCGACTTCGAGGACGAACTCGGCGAACTCACCCAGGCGGAGCTCAGAGGCGTCTCGCTGGGCACCAATCGGACCCGGTTCGAGAGCAAGGTCCGCACCTATCTACGCAGCCACGAGAACGAGTTGCCGGTACAGAAACTGCTGCGCAACCGTCAGATCACGTCTCTCGACATCCGCCACCTCGAGGACGTCTTCATCAACTCCGGGTTCGGCACGTCCGACGACATCGATCAGGTCAAGGAGGAGTACGGGCAACTCGGCCTTTTCCTTCGCTCCATCACCGGCCTGGAGTACGAGGCCGCGACCGCCGCGTTCGACCGTTTCCAGGCGGGCCGGACGTTCTCAGCCGCGCAGCTCCACTTCCTCCAGATCCTCATCGGTTTTCTGGCGAAGAACGGAATCGTCGACATCGGCGACCTCTACGAGCCTCCGTTCACCGGTCTCGCTCCCGGTGGCCCCGAGGACATTTTCACCAACGCGGAGGTAACATCCATCCAACACGTCCTGGAGCATGTCCGCTCCACCGCCGTCCCGACCGGCTCGCAAGCAGGCTGACCGTAGGCGCCCTCCACCCCCCGAGTGGAGGTGGAGGGCTAGGCCGGAGTGCGGCTGCTCGGCGAGGGATATGGCGGGGGGTCAGCCGGTGTTTTGGAGGCCGGCGGCTACGCCGTTGACGGAGAGGAGGAGGAGTGCTTCCAGGTGGGTGCGTTCTTCGTCGTCTGTGACGCCCTTGCGGAGGGACTTGAGGGCTCGGAGTTGTAGGTGGGAGAGGGCGTCCACGTAGGGGTTGCGGAGTTCTACGGCTCGGGAGAGGACGCGGCGGTTCTCCAGTAGGCGGTCGTGGTGTGTGACCGCTAGGACCAGGCGGTGGGTGCGGTCGTATTCGGTGAGGACGGTTTCGGTGAGGTCGGGGCGTTCGCCCAGGGAGAGGTAGCGTTCGGCTATTGCGCGGTCCGTTTTGGCCAGGCTCATCTCGGCGTTGTCCAGGAGCGTGTTGAAGAGGGGCCAGGTTTCGTAGGCGTCGCGGAGTTCGGTGAGGTCGCGGCCGTCGGCGGAGACGGCGGCGAGGCCGCTGCCGAGGCCGTACCAGCCGGGGAGGTTGACGCGGGTCTGCGTCCAGGCGAACACCCAAGGGATGGCGCGCAGGTCTTCTAGGCCGCGGGCCGCCTTGCGGCGGGCCGGGCGGGAGCCGATGCGGAGGTCGGCGATCTCTTCCAGCGGGCTGACCTGGGCGAACCAGGCGGCGAAGTCGGGGGTTTCGACGAGGGAGCGGAAGGCCGCTCGGGCGGCTTCGCTGATCTTGTCGGCGAGGGGACGGAAGCGGGCGGCGGCCTCGCGGGCGTGGTCCTGGACGGTGCTCGTCGAGGCGAGCAGGACGGCGCTCGTGACCTGTTCGACGTGGCGTTTGGCGATCTCGGCGTGGCCGTAGCGGGCGAAGATGACCTCGCCCTGTTCGGTGACCTTGAAGCGGCCCGCGACGGAGCCGGGGGCCTGGGCGAGGATCGCGCGGTTGGCGGGGCCGCCGCCGCGGCCGAGGGAGCCGCCGCGGCCGTGGAAGAGGGTGAGGGCGATGTCGTTGCGGGACGCCCAGGCGGCGAGGGCCTCTTGGGTGTCGTAGAGGCGGAGGGTGGCGGTGGTGGGGCCCAGTTGTTTCGCCGAGTCGGAGTAGCCGAGCATGACCTCCAGGCGGCGGCCGGTTTCGCTGAGGCGGTTCTGGACGGCCGGGATGCGCAGCATTCCGTCCAGGACGTGGGGGGCGCGTTCCAGGTCCTCGCCCGTTTCGAAGAGGGGGATGACATCGAGGGTGGGGGCTCCGTCGCCCAGGGAGGCCGCGAGGGTGTGGACGTTGGCGATGTCATCGGCGGAGCGGGTGAACGACACGATGTAGCGGTGGCAGGCGTGGACGCCGAAACGCTTCTGGATCCAGGCGACTACGCGGAGGGTTTCGAGGATTTCGGTGGTGGTGTCGGAGTGGTCGCCGTCCAGCTCGGCCAAGGCCTTTTCGTGAAGTTCGGAGTGTTGGCGGATTTCTAGTTCTGCCAGGTGGAAGCCGAATGTTTCGACCTGCCAGATGAGGTGTTGGACGCGTCCGTAGGCCTGGCGGGTCGCCCCGGCTGTCGCGAGGGAGTCTTGGACCAGGCGGAGGTCGATGAGGAGTTCGTCCGGGCTCGTGTAGGCCAGGTCGGCGTCGCGTTCGCGGGTGGCGGCTATTCGGGACGCGGCGTAGAGGAGCAGTTGGCGGTGGGGTTCGCCGGGTGAGCGTTTGGCGATCTCGCCGAGGGGGGTGGGGTGGGCGGTGCGGGCGGCTGAAAGGGCGTTCAGGAGGTCGGGCGAGGCGGGGGTGGTCGATTCATGGACGGTCAGTTCGCGGCCGATCCGCCCGCAGGCCGTCTCCAGGGCGCGCAGGACGTGATCGGCCTGGATCATGATGGCGTCGCGGGTGACCTGGGCGGTGACATAGGGGTTGCCGTCGCGGTCGCCGCCGATCCAGCTGCCGAAGCGCAGGTACGGGCGGGCCTTCGGGGGGCGGGTGCCGTCGCCGCCGAGCGCCCGGTCGAGGGAGCGGTAGATCTGCGGGACCACCCGGAAGATCGTCTCGTCGAACGCGGCCATCGCCGTGCGGACCTCGTCTAGCGGGTCCATCTGGGCGGCGCGGCGCAGCGCCGTCCGCCACAGGAGGTCGATCTCCTCGCGGAGGCGCCGTTCGATCTCCTCGCGTTCGGTCACGCCCGGGGTGATGTTCAGGTTCGTGAGGAGGTCGCTGATGCGTTGGATCGCGGTGACCACGGCGCGGCGGCGGGCCTCGGTCGGGTGGGCCGTGAAGACAGGGCGGAATTCCAAGCCGTTGAGGAGGGCGTCCAAGTTGGGGATCTCCTGGACGGCGGCGGCGATCGAGCCGGGGACGGTGTCTCCGGTGTCGCGGTCGCGGAGCGTCCGGATGCGGTGGTGTTCCTCAGCCAGGTTCGTCAGGTGGAAGTACACGGTGAACGCGCGGGCGACCTGCTCGGCACGTTCCAGTGTCCAGCCGTCGACGAGGGACGCGACGTCGTCGACGGCGGTCTCGCCGCGGCGGGCCGCGATCACGGCGTGCCGGAGGCGTTCGACGTCGTCCAGGAGGTCCTGGCCGCCGTACTCCACCAGGCCGTCGCCGAGCATCGCGCCGAGCAGGCGGACGTCGCGGCGAAGCGGCTCGGGCATGTCCTGCCGGAAGGTGTCGCGTGTCTTCGTGGCCATTCGACCCAGCGTAACGAGTCCCCCGCCGACGGCCGTGGGGGCGGTTCCCGGTTAACCTGACCCGCATGGCGACGGAAGCCCCTGAACCCCCGGTGGACTACGACGTCCACACCACGGCCGGGAAGATCGCGGATCTGGAGCGGCGCCGGTACGAGGCCGTGCACGCCGGTTCGGCGCGGGCCGTGGAGAAGCAGCACGCCAAGGGGAAGATGACGGCGCGGGAACGGATCGACGCGCTGCTCGACCCAGGGTCGTTCGTCGAGTTCGACGAGCTGGCCAGGCATCGGTCGACGAACTTCGGGATGGAGAAGAACCGGCCTTACGGTGATGGCGTCGTCACCGGGTACGGGACCGTCGACGGGCGTCCGGTCGCGGTGTTCAGCCAGGACTTCACTGTTTCCGGTGGGTCGCTCGGCGAGGTGTTCGGCGAGAAGATCTGCAAGGTCATGGATCATGCGATGACCACGGGCTGCCCGGTGATCGGGATCAACGACTCCGGTGGCGCGCGGATCCAGGAGGGCGTCGTCGCCCTCGGGCTGTACGCGGAGATCTTCAAGCGGAACGTGCACGCGTCCGGGGTGATCCCGCAGATCTCGCTGGTCATGGGGCCGTGCGCGGGCGGCGCCGTGTACTCGCCGGCGATCACCGACTTCATCGTGATGGTCGATCAGACGTCCCATATGTTCATCACCGGGCCTGATGTGATCAAGACGGTCACCGGTGAAGAGGTGACGATGGAGGAGTTGGGCGGGGCGCACTCGCACAACTCCCGGTCCGGTGTGGCGCACTACCAGGGGTCGGACGAGGACGACGCGATCGAGTACGTCAAGGCGCTGCTGTCGTACCTGCCGTCCAACAACCTGTCGGACGCGCCGGTGTTCGATGTCGCGGTCGATCCGGAGGAACTCGCCGAGGAGCTCGACTCGCTCATCCCTGATTCGCCGAACCAGCCGTACGACATGCACACCGCCATCGAGCACGTGCTGGACGACGGCGAGTTCCTGGAGGTGCAGGAACAGTACGCGCCGAACATCATCGTCGGGTTCGGGCGGGTCGAGGGCCACTCGGTCGGCATCGTCGCGAACCAGCCCATGCAGTTCGCCGGGACGCTCGACATCGCCGCGTCCGAGAAGGCCGCCCGGTTCGTCCGGACGTGCGACGCGTTCAACATCCCGGTGCTGACGTTCGTGGACGTCCCCGGCTTCCTCCCCGGCACCGACCAGGAGTGGAACGGCATCATCCGGCGGGGCGCGAAGCTGCTGTACGCGTACGCGGAGGCGACCGTCCCGCTCGTCACCATCATCACGCGGAAGGCGTACGGCGGCGCGTACGACGTCATGGGGTCCAAGCACCTCGGCGCCGACGTCAACCTGGCGTGGCCGACCGCGCAGATCGCGGTCATGGGCGCGCAGGGCGCGGTGAACATCCTGTACCGGCGGGAGCTCGCCGCCGCCGACGACCCCGACGCCCGCCGCGCCGAGCTGATCACCGAGTACGAGGACACGCTCGCCAACCCCTACATCGCGGCCGAACGCGGCTACGTCGACAATGTGATCAAGCCGTCGGAGACGCGCGGGCAGGTCGTGCGGGCGCTGCGGGCCCTGCGGGACAAGCGCCGGACGCTGCCGCCCAAGAAGCATGGGAACATCCCGCTGTGACCGCGACCCTCCCAACATGTGGGGAGATCTGGTGACCGCATCGGATCAGCCGTTCCTCCGGGTCGTCCGGGGCGACCCGGGCCCGGAGGAGATCGCGGCGCTCGTCGCCGTGCTGACCGCCCGCGCCCGCGCCGCCGAGGCCGCCGGGAACGCGGCGGACGGCGCGCCCCGGCCGTCCCGATGGGCCGACCGGACCCGGCTCGTGCGCGCCACGGCCGCGGACGGACCGCGACCCCGCGGCCCCGGAGCGTGGCGGGCGAGCGCCCTACCGCGCTGACGGACAACGCTGGTTCACGCCCAGCGACGGCCCGGCACGAATAAGGTGGAAGGCCATGGCCACCTCGGAGTTCGTCCCACAGCCCGCGCGCTACGCCATTTTCGTCGACGCGGGATACCTCTACGCGGCCTCCGGTGCCCTGCTGCTCAGCTGCGGCTCCAGGCGTGAATACCGGGTCGCCGCCGAGAAGCTGATCAAGGCTTTGACCGATCACGCCGACGAGCAACGGCGGGGCGAACTGCTGCGGGTGTACTGGTTCGACGCGGCGCCGAAACGGCAGCCGACGGTCGACCAGCGCGTCATCGCGAACCTGCCGCTGGTGAAGCTGCGCCTCGGGAACCTGAACGCGCAGGGCCAGCAGAAGGGTGTGGACGCCCAGCTCCGAGCCGACCTTGAGGCCCTGGCCCGGCATCGCGCGATCACCGACGCGGTGCTGCTGGCCGGTGACGAGGACATGCTGCCCGCCGTCGAGGCGGCCCAGCGCTACGGGGTCCGCGTGCACCTGTGGGGGGTCGAGCCGACGCACGGTTCGAACCAGGCCGAGTGGCTGGTGTGGGAGTCCGACACGGTCGAGGTGCTGCCCGCCGACTTCCTGCGCCCCTACTTCACCAAGGCGAAACTGCTGCCCGGGCCGGGGACGGCCGCCGCCGTCCGGGACGCCGCGTCCGCCGCGCAGCGCACGAGCCCCGTCCCGTCCCCGTCGCAGGTGTTCGCGGGACGGCCCCCGGCAGTCAAGCCGACGCCCGCCACCGTCCGCGCCAGCGTCCCGGCCCCGACCGGCGCGACGCCCGCCACGGTGGCAGCGTCGATGAACTCCGCCGCGACGGACGGCAAGCTCGCCGAAGGCAAGCTCGGGCCGGAACGCGACCACATGCTGGAGATCGGCGAGCATGTCGCACAGAAGTGGATCTTCGAGCGGGGCCGGGACAACATCCGTGACCTGCTGCCCGGCCCCATCCTGCCGCCGGTCATCGACAAGGAACTGCTGATCGAGGCCGAGAAGGAACTCGGTTCCTCGCTGCGCCCCTACCAGGAGGCCCGCACCTGGCTGCGCGACGGCTTCTGGGAGCGCGTCTACCGCGAGTTCGGCATCGGCATCGGCAAATCCGACTAGCTCTCGACGCGCGTCACGTTTCGCGGTTATCCGAGTACTCGGTGTCGTCTCCCGGTAAGGTCCCCGCCGTGACAGGGGAGGGACGGAGAGCGCGGGCCGCCGTGTTCCGGGTCGCCGCGGCCCTTGCGGTGACCTGCGGTGTGCTCGTCGGCTGCGAGTCGCCCGTCCCGTTCTACCGGCCCGGTCAGGGTTCCCCGGACGGCCCGGCGATCGGGCTCGGTGGGCCGGCGCCGTACCTGCCCCCGCGTCCGGAGAGCGTCCCGCCCGCCGTCCCCGTGCCCGCCGGGCGGGTGGCGACGTCGCGGCTGTACGTCGCGCACGGCCGGGTCATCGACGTCCTCGACCCCGGCACGCTCCAGGTCATGGAACGCGTCCGCGCCGGGGCGGCGGCGGCGCGGATCGTGCCGTCTTCGGATTCGCGGCGGTTGTGGGTCGTCGACCGGGCTCACGGTGTTCTTGTCGCGGTCGGGGTGGACGGTGGTGAGCGGGGGCGGCCGGTGCGGGTGAAGGGTGCCGCCGGGTTGTACTTCACGCGGGACGGGCGGGACGCGCTGGTGCTGTCCCCGCGTCGCCTTGGCGTTCGTGACCCGGTGACGATGCGGGCGAGGGCGGCGGTGCCGCTGCCGTGCGCGGCGGGTCATGCCGACTTCACCGCCGACGGGTCGGCGCTGGTCGCGACGTGCCCGTCGGCGGGCACGCTCGTCCGCGTGGATCTCACCGGGCGCCGTGTCACCGGGACGATCCGGCTCCCGCGCGGGGCCCGGCCCGGTGACCTGCGGTCGGCGCCGGGTGGGGCCGTGTTCCATGTCGCCGATCCCGCTGCGGGGGGCCTGTGGGTCGTGGACGCGCGGCGGTTCGTGCCGCTGGGATTCGTTCCGACCGAGCCGGGCGCGCGGAGCCTGGTCGTCGGTGGGGACGGGCGCCGGGTGTTCGTCGTGGGTGGTGATGTTCTCGCCGTCGTCGACGTCGGGGGCGGGCGGGTCGTGTCCCGGTGGCCGTTGCCGGGGCGCGGACCCGCGACGCCGGGCGGGCTGTCGCCGGACGGGTCGGCGCTGTGGCTCGCCGACCCCGGCGGGCTCGTCTACGCCGTGTCGACCCGGACGGGAAGCGTGCTGCGGAAGGTCGATGTCGGGGGGCGTCCGGCGGCGTTGTGCTTGCAGCCGGGTTCTTGAAGCGCGGCTCAGCGTGATCCGACGCCGCGCCAGTCCGGAAGCAGTTCCTCCACCAGCGCTTCTGTTTGGGGTTGGAGCCGGTCGAACAGCGGGTCCCGGGCGATGCGGCCGCGCATCTCGTCCACGATCACCCGGACCTGCGCGACGTCGCCGGTGGCGTGGGTGGCGCGGAGCAGGTCACGCCACAGGCCCTCGTCGTCCGGTGCGAGCCGCAGCCCGGCGCGCGCCGCGCTCACCGCTCCCCGCGCGTCGCCCTCGTCCAGCCGCAGCACGACCAGCCGGTGCGCGACGTCGATGACCCGCGCGGACGCCTCGTACTCCAGCACATGGTCGGCGAGCCACGCGTACCGGCCGCGCGGACGGCCCGCGAGGAGCGGCCCCCGGACGAGGTCCAGCGCGTACGACATGTAGGCGGTCTCGGACGCGGGCTCGGCCGCCGACCGCCACACCAGCCAGCGGAACACGTCGAGGTCGACCCGCACCTCCGAGCCGAGCCTGATCCGGCCGCGCTCGTCGTAGTACAGGTTCGGGCGGCCCCGCGCGTCCCGGCCGAGCCAGTCCGACACGCGCGCCACGCACGCGTCGCGGACGCCCGCGGGGACCCCGCGCGGCCAGATCGCGCCGGACAGCACCGTCGGGTGGACGCCCTCCGGGTGCGCCGCCAGATACACCAGCAGTTCGGTGCACAGGTCGCGGCGGTCCTCGTCCATCGGGCCGGGCGCGTCCACCTCGATCGGGCCGAGCAGGCGGATGTCGACCGAGGACTGCTGCGCGGTCGGCGGCTCCGCGCCCCCGGCGAGGCCGGGAAGCTGGACGGAATCGTTGCGGCTCGCCGTCCTGAACAGGTCGAACACGTTGCGGTAGGCGTCGTCCTCGACGAGTTGCGCCTCGACCTCGAAGCCGAGGACGCCCGCCTGGAGGCGTCCGGCGTCGTCGACGTCCCAGGTCCAGGTGGCGCCCTGCACGTCGCCGGGGACGAGGTAGCCCGCGGCCATCCGGGTGCCGGTGCGGGCGAGCGCGACGAGCCGGTCCGCGTCCTGTTCCGACGGCTGGTCCGCCATGATCAGGTAGTGCGGCATCCACGCCTCGCCGAACACGCCGCGGCACCGTCCGGTGAGGACCGAGTCGACCCCCGACGCGGCGAGCGCCTGCCGCACCTCCTCGCTGCGTCCCTCCAGTTCGGGCAGCGCGTCCGCAAGCGTCGCGACGGACCGGACCCGGTCCGGCGCGATCTCCCGCAGCCCCTCGCCGAGCCCGCCGTCGAACCCGACGAGCGTGATCCGCATGTGGTCGGACCACCGGTTGGTGGCCAGCTCGATCGCGATCGCCGACAGCGCCGCCCGGCGGACGTCCTCGGGGCCGCGCAACGCGATCAGGCCGTGCGCGGCCTCCAGGTCGACGAGGATGCGGCCGTTGTCGTTCGTGCCGATCGAGACCAGGCCGGGGTAGGGCGCGAGGACGTCACCGAGGTCGGACGACTCGAGTCCGGCGAGGGCGTCGCCGGACAGGCGCCACACCTGCCCGTCGTCGAACGCCTGCCACGGCGCGGGCGGGTTCCGGTCGGCGGGCGCGATCCACAGGTCGAGGCTCTGCGCGCCGGCGAGATGCACGCCGTACACGGTCGGCAGCGGACGGCCGCCCGCCGCCATCGACTTGGACAGGTGCCGCAAACCGAGGTCGAGCAGGCGCGCCGCGTCGTCGTCGGCGCCGAGCCGCAGCGCCCGCTCGGCCAGGGCCGCGCCGCCCCGCGGTCGCGCGATCATGGCGCCGGGTTCGCGGTTCCACATCTGGGCGCGGCGGCGCCGGCCGAGGACGACGAGCAGCCCGGAGCCGATCAGCGCACCGGCCGCGAGCCCGTGCGGCCAGCCGATGTCGAGCCGGTCGGTCTCCTCCTGCGACGCCGACGGCCGCGCGTCGGGCAACTGCGACACCGGGGTCTCCGACGTCGGGGGCTTGGGCGCCGGAGCCTTCGAAGCCGGGGGCTTGGACGCCGGGGGCTTTGAGGCCGGGGGCTTGGCGGCGGGCGGCTGCGACGCCGCCGGAGGTTGTGTGGTGGGTGGTGGTGTGGCGGGCGGTTTGCTGGTGGGTGGTGGGGCGGGCTGCTGTGGCTGCGGGGTCGGCGGCGCCGACTCGCGCGGCGGCTCCGGCTGCGCGGGCCGCTCCGGCTCTTGTGGTCGCTGCGGCTTCTCAGGCTTGGCGGGCTTGTCGGGGACGGCGTGACCGTGCTGGAAGTAGTCCTTGAGGTCCTTGGCCGGAATGACCTTCGCGCCCTTGGCGTCCGCGGGCATCTCCAGGATCCAGCCGGGCCGGATCAGGCTGGCGATGGTGAGCCGTGACCCGTCCGGCTGGACGTGGTCGTTGTTGAGTTTGAAGATCTCCTTGTAGCGGCGCCCGTCCCCCAGGCACTTCTCGGCGATCTCCCACAGGCTCTCGTGGTGGCGTCCCTCCGGCGGCCGCACCCGGTAGATCTTGGTGGTGGCCGACTCGTCCACCGGGTTCTGCGCGGCGACCCGCTCGGCGGGGGTGGCCAGGGCCGGGCCCTGCGGCGCGGCGGCCGGGGGCTGCTGGAGCTCCTCCGCGTGCGCCACGGACCGCGTCAGCCCGCCGACCCCCGACAACGCGGGAACCATCACGGACGTGGCGCTGAACAGCAGCAGCGCGGCCACGACGAGCCGGTGCACCAGGGACTGCGCGCCGCCCGCCAGCGGCACCCGCGCGGGGACGCCGACGCCGCGGATCCCCGCGTACACCTCGACGACCACGCAGACCGCGAGCTGGATCCAGGCGAGCCACACCAGCGCGGCCAGGATGTCGATGAGCGCGCCGGGCCCCACCCGTCCCGTCAGGTCGGACGTGGACGGCACCTGGTCGGGCAGCGGCGACCCGAACATGACCAGCAACGCGATCGGGACGCCCACCACCAGCGCGGTCAGCGCGACGATCGAGCCGATCCCGGCCAGCACGTCGCCCGCGCCGCGCCCGACCTTGACCGGTGCCCTGCGATGGGACGGCCCCCCACGCCCGCCGGAGGTGCCGTGGGTTCTCTGTCCGTGCCGCGTCACCATAGCGCCCCTGCCGTTCGCCGGTCCCTGCCTGCACCACGCGTGGACGTCGCCCTCATCGTAGGACGGTTCGCTTTCCGGCTCACGGCCCATCGCCTCCCGTGACGGGACGCGCGGTCGCGCCGGACGTCAACCGGAACTCCCCGAGCCCGGGAATGATCCCGAGCAACTGCGGCCGGACGGTGATCTGGACGGTCACGGCCACCTCCTGCTCGTCGGCGTCGCACCGCGACGCGGTGACCTGGTCGCGGTAGGCGGTGAGCATGTCGCACGCGGCGGCGCGGGCCCGGCCCGGGTCGAGGACGGGTTCGCCGGTCCGCCGGAGCGCGTCGGTGTCGATCTGGTCGGCGCCCGCGCGGGCGGCCTGCTCGGCCATGTCCGCGGCGCGCTGCCGCGCGTGGATGGCGAGGCCGCCGTCCACCAGCAGCCCGGCCAGCAGCAGGACGATCGGTGTGAACAGCACCGTGTACAGGGCGATCGTGCCCCGGTCCCGCTCGCGATGGGTCATGGTTCGTCTCCGGGGTCGGTGCCGCGGAACGTGAACGTGTCGATGGGCGCGATCGCCTCGCCGCGCAGGCGTTTGGTGCCGGGCAGCCCGATGAACGACAGGTCGCCGAGGTCCACATCGCAGGTGATCGTCACACCGACCCGGCCGCCGGGTCGCCAGTCGGACACGTCGGTCTGGACGCTGGGCCCGCCCGCGCACCATGAGGTGTCCCGCAGGCCGGACGCTGCGGTCTCGGCGGCGAGGCTCCGGGCGGACGCGGCGCTGCGGGCGATGGAGGCGGCGCGCACCGCGTCCCGGGCGGCGCCGTCCATCTGGCTCTGCGCGTCGACCATCCGGCCGACCGCCGTGAGGAAGAGTAAGAACACCACGAAGATGGGGGTGACCAGCACCATCTCCAGGGACATCGAGCCGCGGTCGGAACGTCTCACGGGCCCGCCCCTCGCTGGCACGAGGTGCCGTCGCCGACGTCCGGGCGGAAGCACTCGATCGGTCCCTGGGAGCGTTGCGAGACGTGGAACCGCATGAACGGGATGACCGACACGGCGTATCCGCTGACCTCGACCCAGCGTTCGTCGGCGGCCTCGCCGGTGCGGACCTGAAGGCCGTCCAGCAGTTCGGGGCCGATGGCGCGGGCGTCGTCGCGGGCCTTCACGGCCGCCGCGTCCTGCCAGCCGCCGCCGACGGGCGAGGTCCGCGCGACACGGGCGCCCGACTGCGCCGCCGCGAGCGCGACATGGCGGGCGTGGAACACCATGGCGAACTGCACGACGATGAACATGAGCAGGATCAGGACGGGTGTGAGCAGCGCCCACTCCATCGACGAGACCCCGGCGTCGGAGCGGAGCCTCAGCCGGTGTTGATGGTGTTGGCCTTGTCCGTGACCTTCCGGGTGATGATCGCGCCGATGGTGATCGCGAGTAGCGCCAGGATCGCGGTGATGATCGCCCATTCGATCGCGGAGGCGCCCCGGTCGCGTTCCTCGTCGGAGCGCAGCCGGGCGAGCCGCGTGCCGAGCACGGCGCGCAGATAGGCGACGGCGGGATCGTTGAACGGGTTGTGCTGACTCATCGTGGCACCTCCAGTGGGCCGGTTCGGTGGTGTCGTTCGCGTCGACGGTGTCGGGGGTGGACGTCATGAGGCGAGCACCCGCATCAGGGCCGGGTAGGCCAGGAAGATCAGGAATCCGGCGCAGAGGAACAGTTGCGCGACGAGCATCGACTGGGAGCGCTCTCCCGCCTTGCCCTCCAGTTCCGACAGTTCGCGGCTGCGCATGGACGCGGCGCGCGCCGCGAGGGACTTGCGGATCTGCGCGCCGTCGTCCTGGACGAGGGCGAGCGCGCCGGCGAGGTCGCGCAGTTCGGTGATGTCGAGTTCCTCGCCGAGCCGGCCGAGGGACTGCCAGGGCGTCTGACCGGTGATGCGGGCGTTGGACAGGGCGTCCCGGATGCGGTGCATCGCCCAGCCGGCGCCGACGTTCGAGGCGGTCATCAGCGCCTCGGGGACGCCGCGTCCGCCCGCGAGGTTCATCGAGACGAGGTCGAGGAACGCGCCGACGACGTGCCGGAAGTCCTGCCTGCGGGCCTGCGCCTCCTGCCGGAGCTGCATGTCGGGGAAGAAGAAGACGATCACGGCGAACAGCACGCAGACCCAGACCGGGACCGCGACGGACGAGCCGAGCCCGAGCAGCGTGAAGTAGGCGACGATCAGCGGGATGAACAGCAGCGCGGCGGCGGGCAGCAGGAACTTCGTCGCGAGGAACGCCTCCAGGGACCGTTCGGTGATGGCGAGGTCGGCGCGGATCGAACGCAGCCGCCAGCCCCGCGACTCGCAGAACCGCGCCAGCTCCTTCCCGAGCCTGGCGCGGACGCCGCCGACCTTCTCCAGCGTCGGGGACAGCCGTCCGGCCGCCTGCTCCTCCAGATCGCGGCGGCGGGTGGCGTCGAGCGCGGCCATCCGGGCGGCGAGGCCGGGACGCTGCGGGAACAGCGCCCGGACGAGGAGGTACACGCCGAGGCCGATGACGGAGCCGGCGAGCAGCGCGGCGTTCAGGCCGTTCACGACGTCCCACCGCCTCCCTGCCAGCCCGCGACGGTGCTCGGCACCTCGTCGGGCACGCCCGGCTCAGCCGGTTTGCGGGGCTCGCTGAGGAAACGTCCCGGCAGTTCGTACTTCGACAGGCGCCGCAGCCACAGGAACGCCGCTCCGTACAGGGCGACGACGACGCACAGGACGAGCTGCCCGAGGAAGTCGTCGTACGGTTCGACGTAGGAGTGGTTGAACACGGCGAGGGCCAGGGCGGTCCCGACGGAGACGGCGACGACGATGCGGACGCTGCGCCGCGTGGACCGCCGGTCGGCCTCCACCCGGCGCCGCATGTCCAGCTCGGCGCGGGCGGAGGTGGCGAGCGCGCCCAGCATGTCGCGCAGGCCGGGGCCGCGGAGCTTGGCGTTGAGGATCAGCGCGGCGATCACCAGGTCGGCGGACGGGTCGTCCAGGTCGTCGGCGAACCGGCGCAGCGCCTCCGGCATCGGGACGCGGGTGTGCAACCGGTCGACGAGGTTGCGGAGCGGCTGCTGGAGGGCGGGCGCGGCGGCGCGCTGCGAGGCGGGGATGGCCTGTTCGAGGCCGACCGCCCCGGCGATGGTGTCGCGGAGCGACTCCGTCCACGCGGCGAGGCCCTCCAGGCGCGCCATGCCGCGGCGTTCCTCGGACGCGCCGCCCGCGAGGCCGTTCCAGGCGAGGACGAGCGCGCCGGTGCCCGCGGCGGCGATCGGCCACCGCGTCACGACCAGGACGGCCATTCCGGCGACGACGGCGACGGCCGTGCGGGTCGTGAGCGTCCGGACGAGGTCCTCGCGGCGTCGCCCGCGTGGGAGCCGCCGCCCGCCGGGCAGAGATCCCACCGGCAGCCCGCGCAGCGCCGCGACGAGCAGGATCAGCCCGCCGCCCGCCACGGCGCCCGCGACGATCGCGAGCAGGACGTCCGGCGTGTACATCACCAGCCTCCGGCGGACGGGTCGTATCCGTGTTCGGCGAGTTCCGCGACGCACTGGATCGGGGCGGCCGGGACGACCTGTCCGCCGTTCCCGAGCGCGAACACCTCCGACGACAGGACCCGCCCGTCCACGCCCGTGACCTCCCGGACGCTCGACACGAAGCGGCGCAGCCGCCCGCCGGAGGCGTAGTCGTTGCGCTTCTCGATGAACACGACGAAGTCGATCGCGCCCGCGATCAGCATGTGCGTCGCCTCGACCGGCAGCCGCTCCTCCGACTGGATCGCGTACGTGGCGATGCGGTTGAAGACCTCCACCGACGAGTTCGCGTGGATCGTCGACAGCGACCCGTCGTTGCCCTGCGTCATCGCGTTCAGCATCGTCACGATCTCGTCGCCGAGCACCTCGCCGACGATCACGCGGGACGGGTTCATGCGCAGCGACCGGCGCACCAGCTCCGCCATCGAGATCGCGCCCTGCCCCTCGGGGTTCGGCAGCCGCTGCTCGAAGGCGACACAGTTCGGGTGCAGCTCGGGAAAGGCGTCCAGGCCGAGTTCGAGGGCGCGTTCGACGGTGATGAGCCGCTCGTGCGGCGGGATCTCGTTCGCGACGGCGCGCAGCAGCGTCGTCTTCCCCGCGTTGGTCGCCCCCGCGATCATGATGTTCTTGCGGGCGTGGACGGCGGCGCGGAAGAAGTGCCCGAGTTCCTGCGGGAACGTGCCGTTGCCGACCAGGTCGGCGAGGAACACCTTGCCGAGCCGGGCGCGGCGGATCGACAGCGCGGGACGGACCGTCACGTCCATCACCGCCGACAGCCGCGAGCCGTCCGGCAGGCGCAGGTCGAGCTGCGGGTTCGCGGTGTCGAACGGGCGCGACGACAGCCCGCTGTACGCGGCGAGGATCTGGATCAGCTCGACCAGTTCCTCGTCGCTCTCGGCGACCGGTTCGCCCATGACCTCGCGCCCGTCGGCGTAGCCGAGGAACACGCGGTCGCAGCCGTTGACGTCGATGTTCTCGATTTCGGGGTCCTCCAGCAGCGGCTGGAGCCGGCCCACGCCGAACAGCGCCGCGTGCACCCCGGCGGCGAGCGCCTCCTCCTCTTCGGCGTTGGGCGGACGGCGCCCCGAGGTGATCTCGCCGCGGGCGAACTCCTCCAGGACCTGGCCGATGAGCGCGCGGGCGAACTGCCGCTCGTCCTCGCCGGTCATCGACGGCAGGCCGTTGGCGGCGTCCAGGCGGCGCTGCTGCGCCAGCCGGTCGCCGACCTCCTGCCGCAGCCGTTTGACGAGCCCGTGGTCCATCTACCGCCTCCCCTGCGCGGCCGGGGTCTGACCGGACGCCGTGGCAGGTCCGGACGGGGGTGGTGGCGGTGCCGGCGCGCCGGCGGAGGGGAGGCGTCCGACGAGGTCGCCCGCGACCTCGCGGGCGGAGCGGATCAGCAGCGAACGGTCCAGGCGTCCGCCCCAGCGGCCCGACAGCAGCTCGGCGCCCTTCGGGTCGAGGGCCAGGCCGCCGAGGACGGTCACGTCCGGTGCCGGGGGCTCCCGCGCGGCGTCCGGGTCCTGACGTCTGCGGGCCCCGGCCAGGATGCGGGCGACCTCGGCGATCGAGCCGCGGAAGTCGCGCGGGTCGGCGAGGACGAGCACCCCGACGGGCGGGCCGCCGCGCAGGTCGGAGGCCAGCGCGGCGACGCGTTCGCGCAGGTGCGCGACCTGTTCCAGGGTGGCGCGGGTGAGCAGGACGACCAGGTCGGCCTCCCGCATCAGGTCGGTCAGCGGCGAGTCCGGGCCGAGCCGCCCGCAGTCGGCGATCACGTCGACGGGCGCGAGCCCGGCGAACGCGCGGCCGAGGGGACGCCACAGCCAGGTCATCGCCTGCGCCTGCTCGGCGTTGGTGAGCCCGACGAGCACGTCGAGCCCGCCGACGAGCCGCTGGCAGTGCTCGGCGATCTGGTCGGGGCGCAGGCCGCGGCGGGCGGTCGCGGCGAGGCTGAGCAGGCCGCGGGACGGGTTGAGCACGCCGCCGTCCGCGTCGTCCCCGGTCTCGGCCGGGAGCCGGTACACGAGGTCGCCGCCCGCCTGGTCGCACTCCGCGACCAGCACGGGACGCGGCCACACGGCGCCGAGCGCGACGGCCGCGGTCGTGACGCCCGGTGCCCCCTTGTCGGCCGCGAGCGCGATGAGTGCCACGGTCAGTTACCGCCCGTACCTGGTGCCGGTGCACCGCTCCGACCTGGAACGGGCACCGTGCCGTCGGGGTTCCGCGTGCCGCCGGAGCCGGGCGTCTGCCCACCGGGCCCGGGGGGCCTGGCGGGGTCGGGCTCGGCGGGGTCGGGCTCGACGGTTTTGGCGGGCGGCGGGACGGCCACGCTGGCGCCGGGCGGGATGAGCGCGAGCGCGAGCGTCCCGGCGGAGGCCGCCTGTGTCACCTGCGGCGCGTCCGCCGGGGCGACGGCGACGTCCACGCTGGTCTGCTCGGACCGCAGCCGGGGGCCGCCGAGGCCGGCGCCTCCGCCGTCGTCGGCGCCCACGCCGATCACGATCGCGTCGCGGGAGAGCACGGTTCCGGGACGCGGCCCGCCGTTCGTGCCGCCGCCGACCGCGTAGAGCAGGACGTGCCCGCCGATGTCGAGGCCGTCGGACGGGAACTGTCCCGGTTTCAGCGCGAGCCCGACGATGAGACGTCCGCTCGACGGCGCGTCCATCGGGCTGATCATGCCGTTGGTCAGCAACGCGCCCTTGACGAGCGGGACGGCCGCGGTGTGCCGGGGCACCCTCGCCCGCTCCGACCAGTTGAGGAACTCGATTCCGGTGTCGCCGATCTGGACCTCTTCGAGGGCGCTCGCCGGGATCGGCTGCCCGGCCGCGACCGGTCGCGCGATCCGGATCGCCGACACCCGCTCGCCGCTGGCCATCACGAGGTACGCGCTCGCGAGGGCGCCGCCGAGGATCAGCAGGACCGCGAGCGCCGCGAGCGCCGGTTTGCGTTCGCGGGGGGAGGTGGGGAGCCGCTGCCCTCCCGAGGTGCCGAGCCCCGAACGGCCGAGCCCCGCCGAACCGCCGGACGAGCCCGCCGCACCACCGCCGGAGATGGTCGACTGGTTGGACTTCATCGCGCTGCCCACGCGCTCCTTCCCGCCCTCTCACGGACCCCGTTCCCGGGGGTCCGCGCATCACCGAGCGTTCCATGCTTGCGGGGGCGGCAAGGTCACGTCAATGGATTCGGTGGAGTAGAGCGGCCATTATCCGGACCTGGCGCGATGACCTGCATATTCGTTGATCACGTCGCTACTTACCATCAGTCACATTCGTCACTGACCGCTAGCCCTGCCCCTGGAGCCCGATGAGACGGCCGAGCAGCGTCATGCCGTGGTCGAAGTAGGCGGCCCGTTCGTCGATCACGTTGTTGAATTGCCCGAACAATTCGAAACTGACCGTTCCGTACAAACCGGCCCAGGCCGTGAGGGAGCGTGCGATCACGTCGTCGGGGACGTCCAGGCCCACCGCGGCGCGCACGCGGTCCAGCGACGTCACGAGCGTGGGCGGCACCGGCGGCACGTCCGCCTCGCCCGGTCCGACGGCGCCCGCCACGTACGCCTCGGCGATGATCCGCGAGAAGACGACCTTGTCGCGGGTGGCGGGCGGAACGGTGTCGGTGGGCGCCTGGTATCCGGGGACGGGTGACCCGTACAGCAGGGCGTACTCGTGCGGGTGCGCCAGCGCCCATTCCCGGACGGCCCGGCACACGGCGAGCCATCGTCCGGCGAAGTCGTCGGCGCCGCCCCGGGCGCGGGCGTCGGCGTCGGCGCGCTCGACGGCCTCGCCGACCGCGTTGTACCCGTCGATGATCAGCATGGTGAGCAGGTCGTCGCGGCTCGCGACGTACCGGTAGATCGCCGAGGAGACCATGCCCAGCTCGCGGGCGATCGCGCGCAGGGACAGCCCGGTGGCGCCCGCGGTGGCCAGCTGCCGTCTCGCGGCGTCCGTGATCTCGCGGATCAGCTCCGCCCGAACCCGTTCCCGTGCCGTACGCGCAGCGCTCATGGGCCGAGCGTAGCAGAGCAGCGCACAGAAACGAGAGCACCGCTCTTGACATCGCCGCTCTCAGGCGAGAGCATTGCTCTCATTACGGAGCACTGAGCACAACCGGAGGAGTGGACATGCGCAAGCACGTGATCGTCGGCGCCGGACAGGTCGGCGCCCACCTGGCGAGGCGGCTCGTCGAGAGCGGACACGACGTGGTCGTCGTGACCCGGTCGGGCTCCGGGCCGGCCGGCATCGAGAGGGTCGCCGCCGACGCCGCCGACCGGGCCCGGCTGACCAAGATCGCCGCAGGGGCCGACGCGATCTACAACTGCGTCAACCCGCCCTACCACCGCTGGACCCGGGACTGGCCGCCGATGGCGGCGTCCTTCCTCGGCACCGCCGAGGACACCGGGGCAGTGCTGGTGACGCTGGGCAATCTGTACGGGTACGGGCCCGTGGACGGTCCGATGACCGAGGACCTGCCGCTCGCCGCGCCCGGCGTCAAGGGCCGGGTGCGCGCCGCGATGTGGCGGGACCTGCTGGCCGCGCACGAGGCGGGCCGCATCCGGGCGACCGAGCTGCGCGCGTCCGACTACTACGGGCCGGGGAGCACCGACCAGGCGTACCTCGGCGAGACCCGGTTCGTGAAGCCGCTGCTGGCGGGCAAGCGGGTCATGTTCCTCAGCGACCCGTCCGTCCCGCACGCCTGGACGTACCTGCCGGACGTCGCCGAAGCCCTCGCCATCGCCGGGACCGACGAGCGCGCGTGGGGCCGGGCCTGGCACGTCCCGACCGGTCCGGCCATCTCGGCGGTCGACGTCGCCGAGCGGCTGTGCGAGATCGCCGACGCCCCGGCGCCCCGGGTCCACGAGCTGCCACGCCCCCTCTTCAACGCGATCGGGGTCGTGTCGCCGATGGTGAAGGAGTTGCGGGAGACGCGGTACCAGTTCGACAAGCCGTACATCCTGGACTCATCGACCTTTGAATCAACTTTCGGGATGAGCCCGACGCCGCTGGAGGACGCCCTCCGCACGATCGTCGCCGATCATCGGGAGCGGTCGGCGCGGGGTAATTAAGCTGAGCCCGTTCGCGGACATCGGAGGGCACGGATGCGGATCTCTTTCACGGCGCTGACCGGCGAAGGGCCGCGCGACGTCGTGATGGACGTCGACCCCGAGGCCACCGTGGACGGGGTCGCGCGATCGCTCGGCGCGCTTCTCCTCAACGAACAGGGCGAACCGGACGGACGGGGCGTGCGAGACGGGCCGGCACGGCGCGCCCTGTGGATCGACGGGCGGATGCTGGACCCGCAGGCCCTCGCCGTCAAGGAACTGCGGAACGGCGCGGTCGTCGCCGTGGAGCGGCGCGGCGCCGCCGCCACCGTCCTCACCGAGCCGACCGGGCTGGTCGAGGTCCGTGTCGTCGGCGGTCCCGCGGCCGGGTCGGTGCACCGCCTGGGCATCGGGGTCAGCACGATCGGGTCCGGGCGGGACGTGGACGTCGTGCTGGACGATCCGTCCGTGCCGCCCAGGTCGCTGCGACTCACGGTCGGGCGCGAGTCCGTGCAGGTCGAGGCGTCGGCGGAGGGCGCGGTCCTGGACGGACGGCCGCTGGCGGCGCGAACGACGTGGCCCGTCGCCGGGCTGCTGTCGGTGGGGTCCAGCGTCCTGTCACTCGCGCTGAGCACCGCCCCCGACGCGCACCTGGAACCCCTGCCGGACGGCGGTCTGGCCTTCAACCGGCCGCCGCGAACTGACACCGTCCACCATCCGCGAAGCCTGGAGATCCCGCGACCGCCCGAGCGGGGCCCGCTCGACCTGCTGCGACTGCTCGGACGCCGATCCCTGAAGGAGTACCGGCGCAGGTCCGCCGAGTTCGACGCGGAGGTGGAGCGGCTGCGCCGGGAGGACGAGGCGGAACGGCGCGCGCTGCACCCCGACCCGGCCGAGGTGCTGCTCACCGCGACCGGGCCCCGGCGGCGGCTGTGGGAGCGCCGCCGCGCCGACCCCGACGCGCTGCACCTGCGGGTCGGGCTCGCCGACCTGCCCGCCCACATAGAACTCCACGGGGTTACGACCGAGGTTCCGGTTCCGGAGGCGCGTCTC
Organism: Actinomadura spongiicola; assembly: GCF_003432485.1. Classification (GTDB taxonomy): domain Bacteria; phylum Actinomycetota; class Actinomycetes; order Streptosporangiales; family Streptosporangiaceae; genus Spirillospora; species Spirillospora spongiicola. Next base: position 482,313 of record NZ_QVNQ01000002.1, on the reverse strand, counting down.
GTGCCGGTGACGTTACCGCTGCGCGACCTCGGCGTCGTCGGGCTGACCGGCCCGCGCCGCGCGTCCCGCGCGCTGGCCCGGTGGATGGTGGCGCAGGCCGCCGCGCTGCACGGCCCCGACGACCTGGCCGTCGTCGTCCTGTCCGACGACCCGGACGCCGGGGACGAGTGGAACTGGGTGCGGTGGCTGCCGCACTGCCGCCCGCGCGAGGGCGAGGACTGCGTCGCCCTCGTCGGCACCGACCCCGAGTCGGCCGCGCACCGCGTCACCGAACTGGCGATCCGGGTGACCGAACGCCGCCGCGCCGCCAAGGCGGAACCGGCCCCCTACGCCATCCTGATCGTGCTGGACGGTGCCCGCGCGCTGCGCCGCCTGCCGGGCATGCCGATGCTGCTGTCGCGGGGCGCCGAGTACGGGCTCTACGCGATCTGCGTGGACGACGCCGGACTTCCGCTTCCCGAGGAGTGCCGCGCCGTGGCCGCGTGGGAGCCGCGGCGCCCCTCGATGATCCGTGTCCACGGCGCGGGCCTCGACGTCGTCGCGCTCGCCGACCAGGTCTCCCCCACCTGGACCGACCGGGTGGCGCGTGCGCTGGCGCCCGTCCGGGAACAGTCGCCCGCGAACTCCGCGGGCCCCGCCGCCCCGGTGCGGCTGCTGGACCTGCTCGACATGCCGGAGCCCACCGCCGAGCACATCCTCCAGTCGTGGACGCGCGACGGAGGCCGCACGACCCGCGTCCCCGTCGGCGTCGCGTCCGGGCGACCGTACGAGATCGACCTGCGCGCGGCCGGACCGCACGCCCTCGTCGCCGGGGCGACCGGGGCGGGCGTGTCGGAGCTGCTGCGGACGCTCGTCGCGTCCCTCGCCACCGCCAACCGCCCCGACGAGCTGACGTTCGTCCTCATCGACCCGGGAGGCGGCGGCGCGTTCCGTGACTGCGCCCGCCTCCCCCACACGGTCGGCGTGGTCACCGACCTGGACGGGCACGCCGCCGAACGGGTGCTGGAGTCCCTCGCCGCCGAGCTGCGCCGCCGGGAGGAGGTCCTGCTCGACGCGGGCGTCAAGGACGTCGACGACTACGACGGCCTGCGCCCCGGGAGCTCCCGCCTGCCGCCCCTGCCGCGTCTCGTGCTGGTCGTCGCCGAGTTCGCGGCGCTGGTGGCCGAGGCTCCCGGGTTCGTGTCCGGCCTGGTGGACGTCGGGCGGCGCGGCGGACCTCTCGGCGTCCATCTGGTCCTCGCGACGCGGCGTCCGGGCGAGGCCGTGACCGACGACGTCCGCGCCGCCACGGATCTGCGGATCGCGTTGCGCGTCACCGGCGCGGACGAGTCCACCGACGTCCTCGGCTCGCCGGACGCCGCGCGGATCTCCGAGGCCACCCCCGGGCGCTGCTTCGTCCGGTCCGGGGCGTCGCCGCCGCGGCCGGTGCAGGCGGCGCGGATCGGGGGCCGCCGTCCCCGGGCCGGTGCGGGAGCAGGGTCCGCCGAACGCGCCCCCACCGTCGTCCCCCTCCCGTGGCGGCGGCTCGGCCACCCGGTGCCCGTCGTCCGGCAGGCCCCGCGGGAGGGGGACGGCGACGGCGCCGCGGCCACCGATCTCGGCGTGCTCGTCCAGGCGATCGGTGAGGCGGTCCGCCGCGCGGGCATCGCCCGGCAACCGTCCCCGTGGCTGAACCCGCTGCCGGAGCGGTTCACGCTCGCGCCGAAGACGGCCGCGGGCGGTTCCGTGGTGGACGTGCCGCCGATCCCGTTCGGCGTGACCGACCTGCCCACCGTCCAGTCCCGCGAGGACCTGGCCCTGGACCTCACGTCCGGCGGCCACCTGTACGTGGCCGGGTCCGCGCGGTCGGGCCGTTCGACCGCGTTGCGCACCATCGCCGGGTCTCTCGCCTCGGCCTGCTCCCCCTACGACGCGCACCTGTACGCGATCGACTGCGGCGCGAACGCGTTGCTGCCGCTGACCGCCCTTCCGCACTGCGGCGCGGTCGTCACCCGCGACCAGCCCGACCGCTGCGAACGTCTCCTCGGCGCGCTGACCGCCGAGGTCGAGCGGCGCGTCCGGGTGTTCGCCGAGGCGGGCTTCGCGTCGCTGGCCGAACAGCGCGCGGCGGTCGCCGCCACCGACCGTCTCCCCTGGATGGTGCTGCTGCTCGACGGCTGGGAGGGCTTCCTCGACGCGTCCGAGCGGGCCGACCACGGTCGTCTCGTCGACCAGGCGACGCGGCTGCTGCGCGAGGGCGCCGCGGTGGGCCTGCGCGCCGTCCTCACCGGCGACCGCTCCGGTCTCGGCGGGGAGCTGTCCACCGTCGTCGACCGGAACCTCATCCTCCACATGACCGACCCGGACGACTACGGCTACGGCGGTCTCCACGCCAGGCAGGTTCCCGCCGCGATGCCGCCCGGCCGGGCTTTGGAACCGGTCGCGCCGGGCGCGGCGCCGCGCGAGTCGCAGATCGGCCTGCTCGGCGCCGATCCGTCCGCGGCGGCGCAGGTCGCGGCGCTCCAGGAGATCGCGCGTGGCTGCGTGTCCCGCTACGGGCGGCTGCCGCCGCGGCGGCGTCCCCTGCGGGTGGACGAGCTGCCCGTCCGCGTCACCTACCGCGAGGCGATGTCGCTGGACCGGGAGTTCCTCGCCCCGTCCGCCCTGTGGGCGCTGGTCGGCGTCGGCGGCGACACCCTCGCCCCGGTCGGCGTCGACCTGCGCCACGACGGCCCGGGGTTCGCCGTCGCGGGCCCGCCGCGTTCCGGGCGCTCCACCACGCTCCGCACGATCGCCCACGCGTTGCTCGACCCGGCGGTCGGGGGCGGGCTCGTCCCGGTCGTGCTGGTCACGCCGCGCCGTTCGCCGCTGCGGCTGCTGTCCGGGCATCCGGGCGTCCTCGGTCTCCTGACGTCCGGGGCGGGCGCGGACGACCTCGTCGAGGCCATCGGCGACGAGCACCGGTACGCCGTCGTCGTGGACGACGCCGAGCTGCTCGACGGCACCGATCTGGACGGCGCGCTCCGCGACGTCCTGCGCGCCGCCCGCGACGGCGCCCACGCCGTCGTCATCGGCGGCGCCACCGACGGCCTGGGCGGGGACGGCCGCGGCTTCCTCGCCGAGACGCGCCGTTCCCGCTCCGGCGTGCTGCTGTCGGTCGAGTCGCCGGACGACGGGGAGCTGTTCGGCCTGCGCCTGCCCCGGAGCGTCCCGCGGGGCGGCCCCACCGGTCGCGGACTGTTCGTCGCGGCGGGAGTCCCCACGCGGATCCAGGTGGCGTTGCCGCCTCCGGCCGGCGCCGACTGATCGACGCGCCCGGTCGTCCGGATGCGGGTCCCGGCCTCGGGGGGATGGGCCGGGACCCGCGGCTCATGGGGAGACTTTGTTCGAACGGCAACCCCGTGGTCGGGCCTTCGCCGCCGTTCCGTGGAACGTTTCCATACGCGGCCCGAAGAATGGCGACAGCTTACGCCCCGACGATCACCTTGATCCAGTGCCGGAAGGCGGATCGTCCTCGGTTCCGACCACATTCCGCCCATCACGACGTGTCCGGATGTGGCCACATCGGCCTGTCCGGCACGCGTTGTGACGATGTTAGTTACTCCTCGTCAAGACTTTTTCAGAAAATTCTTCATGTTTCTGTGCCGAACGGACCCGGGCGCCCCGGGCCCGCGGACGCGCGTCCCGGCGGGCGGGTCCGCGGCCCGACGGCCGCGACCTCATGGGGAGGGGCTTACGAAAGCCTGAAACGGCGATTATCTAGACTGCGTCAGGTCGTAGGGGAGGAGACCCACGTGCGCAAGGTCCTCATCGCCAACCGCGGCGAGATCGCGGTCCGGATCGCCCGCGCCTGCCGCGACGCCGGCCTGGCCAGCGTGGCCGTGTACGCGGAACCCGATCTGGACGCGCTGCACGTGCGCGTGGCGGACGAGGCGTTCGCGCTCGGCGGCCGGACCGCCGCCGACAGCTACCTGGACATCGAGAAGCTGCTCAAGATCGCCTCCGGGGCGGGCGCGGACGCCGTCCATCCCGGCTACGGGTTCCTCGCCGAGAACGCCGACTTCGCGACGGCCGTGCAGAACGCCGGACTGACCTGGATCGGTCCGCCTCCCGCCGCGATCACCGCGCTGGGCGACAAGGTGCAGGCCCGGCACATCGCCCAGAAGGTCGGCGCGCCGCTCGTCGCCGGGACCACGGACCCGGTGTCCGGCGCCGACGAGGTCGTCGCGTTCGCCGAGGAGCACGGGCTGCCCATCGCGATCAAGGCCGCGTTCGGCGGCGGTGGCCGCGGCCTGAAGGTCGCCCGGACGCTCGACGAGGTCCCCGAGCTGTACGAGTCGGCGGTCCGCGAGGCCGTGGGCGCGTTCGGGCGCGGCGAGTGCTTCGTCGAGCGGTACCTCGACAGGCCGCGGCACGTGGAGACGCAGTGCCTCGCCGACCGGCATGGGAACGTGGTCGTGGTCTCCACGCGCGACTGTTCGCTGCAACGGCGGCACCAGAAGCTCGTCGAGGAGGCTCCGGCGCCGTACCTGTCGGACGAGCAGGTCGAACTGCTGTACAGCTCGTCCAAGGCCATCCTCAAGGAGGCCGGATACGTCGGCGCGGGCACGTGCGAGTTCCTCGTCGGCCAGGACGGGACGATCTCGTTCCTGGAGGTCAACACCCGCCTCCAGGTCGAGCACCCCGTCACCGAGGAGGTCGCCGGGGTCGACCTCGTCCGCGAGATGTTCCGCATCGCGAGCGGCGAGGAACTCGGCTACGGCGACCCCGAGCCGCGCGGCCACTCGATCGAGTTCCGGCTGAACGCCGAGGACGCCGGGCGCGGGTTCCTCCCGGCCGTCGGGACGCTGACCGCCTGGGAGCCGCCGACCGGTCCCGGCGTCCGCCTCGACACCGGCTACGGGGCCGGGCAGACCGTCCCGCAGGCGTTCGACTCCCTGATCGCCAAGCTGATCGTGACGGGCGCGACCCGCCGCCAGGCCGTCGAGCGGTCGCGCCGGGCGCTCGCCGAGTTCGTCATCGAGGGGATGCCGACCGTCCTGCCGTTCCACCGCGCGGTGCTGGACGACCCGGCGTTCGTCCCGGCCGACGACACGACGCCGTTCTCCGTCCACACCAGGTGGATCGAGACCGAGTTCGACAACCGCATCCCTCCCCACGAGCCGCCCGTCGCGGCCGAGACCGAGGAAGGCGAGCGGGAGCGCGTCACCGTGGAGGTCGGCGGTCGCCGCATCGAGGTCGTCCTCCCGTCGGGCCTCGGCGCCCTGCCGGGCGGCGCCGCCCCGGGTAAGGCGCAGCCCGCGCGGCGGCGCGGCGGCGGCAAGGGCGGCGGCGCGCGGGCGTCCGGCGACTCCCTGGTCAGCCCCATGCAGGGCACCATCGTGAAGATCGTCGTCGAGGACGGCGCGGCGGTGCAGGCGGGCGACACCATCGTGGTCCTGGAGGCCATGAAGATGGAGCAGCCGCTCACCGCGCACAAGTCGGGGACGCTCACCGGCCTGTCCGCCGAGGTCGGCCAGACCGTCTCCGCCGGCGCCGCCATCTGCGAGATCAAGGACTGACCGGGCTCGCCGAGTACGTCCGTAACGGTAAAAATGCGTGGTCCCGGGCCGGTTGCCTGGGCGGACGGCGAGGCAGACTGGAGGCATGAGCACCGACAACCGGGCCATGCGGGCGGCACGCCGGGGCGCCGTCTCGACGATCGTCGCCGCCGTCGCCCTGCCGGCGTTCGCCTTCTCCGCCCCCGCACAGGCCGACACCGCACCGACCACCACAGGAAACGCGGCCATCGTCCGGGCCGCCGCGCCCAACGACACCGTGGGGCAGATCGCCAAGAGTCTGACCGACTCGCGGCTCCATGTGACGAGCGAGGCGGGGAACGTTCTCTCGCCCGCCGACCAGAACGAGATCAAGACGGCCCTCGGCGGGGACAGCGACGCCGACATTCGAGCCGTCGTCGTCAGCAACAGGGTCGACAGCGCCGAGGTCAGGCAACTGCTTCCGGCCATCGCCGACCGCGTCGGCAAGGGCGAGACGTTCGTGGCGATCACCGCGGACGGCAGCCGGATGGGCGGCATCTCCAAGAAGCTCGACGCCTCGGAGATCAACCAGCTCGTCACCCGCACCAACGGCGAGTCGCTGAAGAACCGGCTGATCCAGTTCGGTGATCTCGCGGAGCAGAAGGTCGACGACGAGTCCCGGTCGAACGCGATCGCCGGGTTCGTGATGCTGGGCGTGCTCGTCACGGTCGTCGCGCTGGTGACCGGCGGATTCCTCGTCGCCCGCGGGCGGCGCCGCGAGCGCGAGGCCCGGGAGATGGCCGACCTCAAGGCCGGTGTGCAGGAGGACGTGACACTCCTCGGCGAGGACATCGCCCGCCTCGACCTCAACGTCATGGACTCCGGGCTCGATCCGGACATCCGCGCCGACTACGAACGCGCGATGAACTCCTACGACGACGCCAAGCGAGCGACCGAACGCGCCGCCAGACCCCATGACATGCAGGCCGTCACGACCGCGCTGGAGGACGGCCGCTACTACATGACCGCGACGCGCGCCCGGCTGGCCGGTGAACCCGTGCCGGAACGCCGCGCGCCGTGCTTCTTCAACCCGCAGCACGGGCCGTCCGTCCAGGACGTATTGTGGGCGCCGCCCGGCGGCACGGAACGTTCCGTCCCGGCGTGCGCGGCCGACGCCCGCGCCGTCCAGCACGGGACCGACCCGGACGTCCGCATGGTCCCCTACGGCGGCGGGCGGCGGCCCTACTGGAACGCGGGCCCGGCGTACGCGCCCTACGCGGGCGGCTACTACGCCGGCTACGGCGGGCTCGACCTGCTCAGCGGCCTGATGATCGGCACCATGCTCGGCTCCATGATGAGCGGCGGCTGGGGCGGCTACGGCGGTGACGCCGCGGGCGGTCTCGGCGGCGACGGCGACATCGGCGGCGGCTGGGACTTCGGCGGGGGCGACTTCGGCGGCGGTTTCGGCGGCGGCGGCGACTTCGGCGGCTTCTGATCGTGCGGACGGACCGGGACCGTCACGTCGGTGAGGGACACCAGGACGGCGACCACTCCCAGGGGCCGCGTGACCCGGTTGACGCGCCGGACCGTCCCGGGATCGTCCCCGCCGTCCGCCAGCAGGGCGGGCAGGTCCGCCAGGTCCCGATCCGCGATCACATCGCGCAGCGCGGCCTCGACGGCCGCCTGCGCCGCCGCGTGCGGCGACCCCGTCCGGGCGTACCGGACGGGGTCGTCGACCCGCATCGTCGCGAGCGCCCGGCCCCGGACGGGGACGGCGTCCCGCGTCGTGGCCCGGAACCAGACGTGAAGCGGCTGGAGGCGCACAGGGACGCGGACGCCGCTGTCGGCGAGCGGCAGCAGATACCGCACCCCGGGCCCGCGTATCTCCGGCGCCCGCCCGAACCGCCGGACGACCAGCCGCTCGGACGTCTCGACGACCCGCAGGCCCGACGCCACGACGGTGACCATTCCCAGCCCCATGACCACCAGGGCCGCAGCGACGACGTTCATCCGCCCCACCTCCGGTTCGGCCGCGCGTGCGATCCCCTTCCACAGTCGGCGACGGAACACGGTTCCACCATCGGGCCCGTCGCCCATATTGGCCGGGGCGCACCGTGCATTCGCGCCCGGGGAGTCACGCATGGACAACACGAGGTCTCATGCGGTGACGTGGACCCATGAGCAGGACACCCGCGTCGGCCCTGTACTGGCGCATCCTCGGCATCAACGGGCTGATCTTCGCGGTGGGCACGGCCGCGCTGGCCGTCGCGCCCGTCACCGTGTCCTCGTTCGTGCTGCTCCGCGAGCTTCCCGTGCTGGTCGTCGGGCTCGCGGTGATGATGGCGGCGAACGCGATCCTGCTGCGCGCCAGCCTCGCGCCCCTGGAGCGGCTCACGGCGCTGATGGCGCGGCTCGACTCGCTGCGGTCCGGTGACCGCCTTGAGGCGGGCCGCAACGGCGACCTGTTCCACCTGGTCGACGAGTTCAACGCGATGCTCGACCGGCTGGAGGCCGACCGCAGCATCAGCACCGCCGTCGTCCTGGACGCGCAGGAGGCCGAACGCCGCCGCATCGCGCAGGAACTGCACGACGAGATCGGGCAGAGCCTGACCGTCGTCCTGCTGGAGCTGAAGTCGGTGGTGAACCGGGCGCCGGACGAGGTGGCGGACGAGCTGCGCAACGTCCAGGAGACCGTCCGGTCGAGCCTGGACGAGGTCCGCCGGGTCGCCCGGCGGCTGCGTCCAGGCGTCCTCGACGATCTCGGGCTGACCAGCGCGCTCACCGCGCTCGCCGGGGACTTCTCCGGAACCGGCGGCCCGCGCGTGACCCGCCGCGTCCAGACCGGCCTCGCCGGGCTCGGCCCCGACGCCGAACTGGTGATCTACCGGATAGCGCAGGAGGGCCTGACGAACGTGTGGCGGCACTCCGGCGCACGGAACGCGGAACTGTCACTGACCCAGGATGACGACGGCCGTGTCGTCCTACGGGTCGTCGACGACGGCTCCGGCCCGCCAACCGAGGTCGGCGCCGGCATCCACGGCATGCGGGAACGCGCGATGCTCATCGGCGCGCAACTCACGATCGGCCCGGCGAACGGCGGCGGCACCAAGGTCGAACTCATCGTCCCCCCGCGCGGCGCTGTGTTCAGTTGCAGGCCCGGCCCACTCCGCTCGCCTGGCGGCTCGCTACGTGACCGTTCCTGAGGCGAACGCGACATCGCTTCGCGATCCGCCCGGCTCCGCTCGCCTCCGGCATCGCTCCACCGGGCGGGGCACGCGTTCGCGTGCGGGGCTGAGGTTACTTCGCAACAGGCTCTAGGGTTCGACGAGGCCGACGCGGATGGCGTACTTCGTCAGTTCCAGGCGGTCGCGCATGCCGAGCTTGCCGAGGATGTTCGCGCGGTGCCGGTCGACGGTCTTGACGCTGATGGTGAGCGTCTCCGCGATCCGTTTGGACGAGTACCCCTCCGCGATCAGTTTGATGATCTCCTCTTCGCGGGGGGTGAGGAGGGTGGCGGGGGCGTCGCCGTCCCGGTCCCGGGCGAGGTACTCGCGGATCAGCGCGGTGACGGCCGCCGGGTACAGGAACGGCTCGCCGCGCATCGCGGCGCGGATGGCGCTGAGCAGGTCACGGTCGGCGACGGACTTGAGCACGTACCCGGACGCGCCCGCCTTCAGCGCCTCGAACAGGTACTGCTCGTTGTCGTACATCGACAGCATCAACGTCCGGACGTTGGGAAACCGGCGGGAGATCTCCCGGGCGGCCTGGAGGCCCGTCATGCGCGGCATGGCGATGTCCAGGATCGCGAGGTCGACGCCGTCGCCGCACGCCTCGATCGCCTCCGCCCCGTCGGCGGCCTCGGCGACCACGGTCAGGTCGGGTTCGGCGTCCAGGATCAGCCGCAGCCCGCGGCGCACCAGCGCGTGGTCGTCGGCCAGCAGAATCCGGGTGGCGGACCCGCGAGTGTGCACCCGATCACCTCCGGTCTCGTCCTCATCCTAGGCTCGGCATCGCGCGGGACCTCCCCGCCGACTGCGAATACATGATTCCTCCAGGCCGATATGGGGTCCGGACCCGATATCGGCTCGGCCCGCCGCCGCAAAGACTGGACAGCGTACGCGGAAAGGGGCGGACGTATGGCACCACGATCTGGCGGAGCACACCGTCCCCTGCCCACGGCGCGGCGGCGCCCGTCCTGCGACGGGCCCTTCCCGGGCGCCAGGAGGAGGGATCTATCAGCGCGAGGAACGAGGCTCTCCGGGAGCCGGAAGGACACCACCAGCATGCAAGCGCGGGACATCGCCGTACAGGTGCCGACCGTGGCGTTGGGCGACTCGATCGCCCACGCGATCCAGGTCATGGCGCTGGGCCGCCTGCCCGGCCTCATCGTGATCGACGGGGAGCAACGGCCCCGCACGGTCCTGCCGGGCACGCAGGTGCTGCGGCTGGCGGTGCCACCGGCCTACCAGGACGACCCGGCGCTGACCAGGGCCGTGGACGAGGCGCACGCCGACGTCTTCTGGCACGAGCTGCGCGACCGGACGGTCGGCGACTGTCTCGGCGCGCACCCTCCCCGTCCCACGGTCGTCAAGGCGTCCGCGACGCTGCTGGAGCTCGCCACCCTGATGGCGCGGCAGCGCAGCCCCCTCGTCGCCGTGGTCGACGACACCGGGCTCCTGGCGGGCGCGATCACGCTGGACCGGCTCCTGTCGGCACTCGCGCTGGCCAGGCCGGACGAGGGCTGACCGACCATCCGCCTCTCGGCACCGCGCACCCAGGGGGTGCGCGGTGAGCGCTGTCGTGGCGCTCGCGATCTTCGTCGTCGCGTTCTTCTTCATCGCGACGGAGCGGGTCGACAAGGTCAAGGTCGTGCTGGTCGCGGCCGGCCTGATGACGGTGCTCGGGCTGACCTCGGGCGCCGAGATCTTCTTCAGCGAGCACGAGGGCATCGACTGGAACGTCATCTTCCTGCTGCTCGGCATGATGGTCGTCGTCGGGGTCATCAAGGGCACCGGGCTGTTCGAATATCTGGCGATCTGGGCGGCCAAACGCTCGCGGGGCAGGCCGTACCGGCTGCTGGTGATGCTGATGGGCATCACCGCCGTCGCCTCGCCGTTCCTGGACAACGTCACCACGATCATGCTGGTGGCGCCGGTGACGGTGGTGGTCTGCAACCGGCTGCGCATCCCCGCCCAGCCGTACCTGATCGCCGAGGTGCTGGCGTCCAACATCGGCGGCGCCGCCACCCTGATCGGCGACCCCCCGAACATCATCATCGGCAGCCGCGCGGGCCTGACGTTCAACGACTTCCTCATGCACATGACGCCGATCGTCGTGCTCGTCTTCGTCACTTTCGTGGTGCTCTCGCGGTGGATCTTCCGCAAGTCGTTCAGCTACGACGAGCGGTACGTGGACGAGGTGATGGCGCTCGACGAACGCAAGGCCATCACCGACCCCCGGCTGCTGGTCCGATGCCTCGTCGTGCTCGGGCTGATCATCATCGGGTTCTCGTTGCACTCCGTGCTGCACGTGGAGCCGTCGATCGTGGCGCTCATCGGCGCGGGCGTCATGCTGCTGGTCACGAACGTCGAGGTCGGGGACGTCCTCAAAGAGGTCGAATGGGGCGTCCTGGTCTTCTTCATGGGACTGTTCGTGATGGTGGCGGGCCTCGGGCACACCGGCGTCATCGAGAACATCGGCACCTGGGCCGCGGACTCGATCGGCGACAACTACTTCGCCGCCGCGACCAGCCTGGTGTTCGGCTCCGCCGTCCTCGGCGCGTTCTTCGACAACATCCCGTACACGGCGACGATGGCGCCGATCGTGGAGGGGATGGCCGAAGGCGCCGACCCGCAGACCGCGGACGCGCTGTGGTGGTCGTTCGCCCTCGGCGCCGACTTCGGCGGGAACGGCACGGCGGTCGCCGCGAGCGCCAACGTCGTCGCCATCGGCATCGCCGCCCGGACCGGTCACCCGATCAGCTTCTGGCAGTTCACCCGCTACGGGATCGGCATCACGGTGTTGAGCACCCTGATGGCCTGGGTGTACGTGGCGCTCCGGTACTTCTCCTAGTAGGCGTGCTCGGCCATCAGGCGGCGGGACGCCTCGGTGATGCTGCCCGACAGCGACGGGTACACCGCGAACGTCTGGGCCACCTGGTTGACGGTGAGGTGCTGCTGGACCGCTATCGACACGCCCAGGATCAGTTCGCTCGCCCGGGGCGCCACGATGACGCCGCCCAGCACGATCCCGGTGGACGGACGGCAGAACAGCTTGACGAAGCCGTCCTCGAAGCCCTGCATCTTGGCGCGTGCGTTGGTGAAGAGCGGCAGCATGACCGTCCGGGCGTTGACGTCACCGGAGTCGACCATCTGCTGCGTCACACCGACCGACGCGACCTCCGGGTCGGTGAAGATGTTGGACGCGACCCAGCCGAGTTTCAACGGCTGCACCGCCTCGCCCAGCGCGTGCCACATGGCGATACGGCCCTGCATGCCCGCGACCGACGCCAGCATCAGCACGCCCGTGCAGTCACCTGACGCGTAGATGTGCGGGACGGACGTCCGCGACACCTTGTCGACCTCCACGAATCCGCGCGGATCGCAGCGGACGCCGACGTCCTCCAGGCCGATGCCGCGGGTGTTCGGGATCATCCCGACCGTCATCAGGCAGTGGGTGCCCTCGACCTTCGTCCCGTCCTCCAAGGTGACGATCACGCCGTTGCCGGACCGTTCGACGCTCGCCGCCCGGGACCGCGACATCACGTTCATCCCGCGCCGCAGGAACACCTCTTGGAGGACGGCCGCGGCGTCCGCGTCCTCCGTCGGCAGAATCCGGTCGCGCGACGACACCAGCGTCACCCGCGACCCGAGCGACAGATACGCCCCCGCCAGCTCGACGCCCGTCACACCGGACCCGACGACGATCAGTTCTTCGGGCAGCTCCGGCAGGTCGTACAGCTGGCGCCAGTTCAGGATGCGCTCGCCGTCCGGTTCCGCGCCGGGCAGCACCCGCGGTGTCGCGCCCGTCGCGAGCAGCACGATGTCGGCGCGGATACGGCGATCGCCGACCGCGACGACATGCGGCTCCACCAGCCGCGCCTCCCCGCGGACGATCTTGACCTCCTCGTAGGCGAGGCGTTCGGCCACATCGAACGACTGGGCCCGCGCGAGGTCCTTCACACGCTTGTTCACGGTCGCCAGGTCGGCCTCCAGCGCGCCGACGATCCCGTCCGGGCCGCCGTTGAAGCGCAGGCCGAGGCCCGCCGACTCCGACATGACCGCGATACGGGTCGAGGTGGCGATGAGCGTCTTGGAGGGCACGCAGTCGGTGAGCACGCAGGCGCCGCCCGGACCGTCCCGTTCCACGACGGTCACGTCGGCGCCGAGCTGCGCCGCGACGAGCGCGGCCTCGTATCCGCCCGGTCCTCCGCCGATGATCACGATTCGGGTCACGTCTTCCATTGTTTCCTACTCATCGCACTGAAAAGTCCCGCCCCCTCCCCTGAACGCCCGGGGCGCGCCATCCCGAGGGGACACCCCCCGCCACCCCCGCGTGGCGTAACGTTGGCAAGCGTGGCACTGTACGCGGCGTACGCCTCCAACATGGATCCCGAGCAGATGGCGAGCCGGGCTCCGCACTCGCCCATGCGCGGCACCGGCTGGCTGACCGGATGGCGGCTGACCTTCGGCGGGCAGGACAAGGGCTGGGAGGGCGCCCTCGCGACCGTCGTCGAGGACGAGTCCGAGCAGGTCTTCGTCGTGATCTACGACGTTCCGGCCTGGGACGAGAAGGAACTCGACGCCTGGGAGGGGGCCGCGCTCGACGTCCACCACAAGATCCGGGTGCGGGTGCAGACGCTGGACGGCGACGTGCTGTGCTGGACGTACGTCCTGGACGACTACGAGGGCGGGCTGCCGTCCGCGCGCTACCTCGGCATCCTCGCCGACGCGGCGGAGAAGGCGGGCGCCCCCGACGACTACGTCAAGGACCTGCGGACCCGCCCCTGCACGTCGCTCGGCGACTGACGCGGCGACGCACGCCGGTAATGTCGGCCCCGTGAGCATCGACGCTTTCGCGGTGGCGGCCGAGGCCGCGGACGAGTTGCGGGCCCGGACGTCCATCGATTCCTTCGACGTCGCACTGGTGATGGGTTCGGGTTGGGTTCCGGCCGCCGACGCGCTCGGTGAGTCCGCCGCCGACCTGTCGGTCACCGAGCTGCCGGGTTTCGCGCCGCCTGCCGTCGAGGGGCATGCGGGACGCATCCGGGTGGTGGAGGTGGCGGGGCGCCGCACCCTGGTGTTCCTCGGCCGCACGCACCTGTACGAGGGGCACGGTGTCGACGCGGTGGTGCATCCCGTCCGGACGGCACTGGCCGCCGGGGTCCGGACGGTCGTGCTGACGAACGCGGCGGGGGGCCTGAGGCCCGAGCATCAGCGGGTCGGTGACCCGGTGCTGATCGGCGACCATCTGAATCTGTCGGGCGCGAACCCGTTGACCGGTGCGACGTTCGTCGATCTGACCGAGGCGTATTCGAGGCGGTTGCGGACGCTCGCCAAGGAGGCGGACCCGACGTTGTCAGAGGGGGTGTACGCGGCGCTGCGCGGTCCGTCGTATGAGACGCCCGCCGAGATTCGGATGCTGCGCACGCTGGGCGCGGACCTGGTCGGCATGTCCACGGTGCTGGAGGCGATCGAGGCACGGCGGAGCGGCGCGGAGGTTCTGGGGATCTCCCTGGTCACCAATATCGCGGCCGGGTTGGCGGCCGAGCCCCTGGACCATGAGGAGGTCCTGGCGGCCGGACGCGCGTCCGCCGGTCGCATGGGCTCCCTGCTGGCGACCCTGGTACCGAAGCTGTGAGCGATCTTCGCCGGTCGGCCGAGGAGTGGCTCGCGCAGGATCCCGACCCGGGTACGCGCGCCGAACTGCGCGCGATCTTGGACGGTGGGGACGAGGCGGCCTTGGTCGCTCGGTTCGGGGCGCGGTTGGAGTTCGGGACGGCGGGGTTGCGGGGGGAGTTGGGCGCGGGTCCCAATCGGATGAACCGGGTGACGGTGATGCGCGCGGCGGCGGGTCTGGGGCGGTGTCTGCCCCCGGGCGGGCGGGTGATCGTCGGGTTCGACGCCCGGCACGGCTCACGGCGGTTCGCCGACGACACCGCCGCCGTCCTCAGCGGAGCGGGACTGCGACCGGAGGTGTTCGCCGATCCCGTCCCCACCCCGGTTCTGGCGCATTTCACGCGCGCATTCGATGACGTGGTGGCGGGAGTGATGGTCACCGCCAGCCACAACCCCCCACGCGACAACGGCTACAAGGTGTACTGGGCCGACGGCGCACAGATCATCCCGCCCACCGACGCCGACATCTCCGCCGCGATCGACGCCGTCGGCCCCGTGGACGCGCTGCCGCTCGGCGACTCCTGGCCCGTCCACGACGGCGCGGACCTCTACCTGGACGCGGTGGCGTCCCTGAACCTCGGCCCGTCCGATCCCGACCTGTCGGTGGTCTACACGCCCCTGCACGGGGTCGGTGGGGAGGTTCTCCTTTCGGCGTTCGAGCGTGCCGGGTTCGCCGCCCCGGCGGTCGTCGCCGAGCAGGCCGAGCCCGACCCCGACTTCCCGACCGTCGCCTTCCCCAATCCCGAAGAACCCGGCGCCCTCGACCGCGCGCTGGAACTGGCCACCGCCCGCGACGCCGACCTGGTGATCGCCAACGACCCCGACGCCGACCGCTGCGCCGTCGCCGTCCCCCACGACGGCGGATGGCGCGTACTCACCGGCGACGAGATCGGCGCGCTGCTGGCCGAGCACGTCCTGCGCCACACCACCGGCCCCGACCGGCTGGTCGCCACCACCATCGTGTCCTCCTCACTGCTGCGCTCGATCGCGACCGCGCACGGCGTCCGCTGCACCGAGACCCTCACCGGCTTCAAATGGATCATGAAAGCCGGAAAGCCGTCCGACCGGCTGGTGTTCGGGTACGAAGAAGCCCTCGGCTACAGCGTCGGCGACGACCGGGGTGTCCTGGTCAACGACAAGGACGGCATCACCGCCGCACTGGCGGTCGCCGCGCTGGCCGCCCAGGCTCGCCGCGACGGCCGCACCCTGCCGGACCTGCTCGACGACCAAGCCCGCCAACACGGCCTGCACACCACCACACAACTGTCCGTCCGGGTGGACGACCTCGCCCAGATCACCGCCGCGATGACCCGGCTACGCACCGATCCCCCGACCCGGCTCGGCGGACGCGCGGTCGATTCTTTCGACGACCTGGCCCACGGCATCGACGGCCTGCCCCCGACCGACGGCCTACGGTTCCGCCTGTCCGGACACGCACGCGTCGTCGTCCGTCCCTCCGGGACCGAACCGAAGCTCAAGTGCTATCTGGAGATCGCCGTGCCCGTCCACGGTGACATCACCACGGCCCGCGCACGCGCCGCCGCCGAACTGGACGCCCTTCGCTCGGACGTCGCCGCCGCCATCAGCGGACCGCCTCCACGATCGGGATGACGATCACCGCCACCAGCGGGACGACCAGCGACACCACCGCCGGAACCGACCACGTGACCGCCCCACGGGCGGACTTCTCCGCGTCCTTCTCCTTCGGGCGGCGCCGTTCGCGGATCTCGTTCAGCTGTTCCGCCGCGAAGCCCGCCGGTGTCCGGCCCCGCAGGTCGACGCCCGGTCCCCGGTTCTGTTCCTTGCGGGCGCGGGCCTCCGCCTTCGCCTGGGCGCGCGGCGACGTCTGATGCACCCAGGCCCGGGTCTCCAGCTCCGCGCCGTCCGGGCCCGTGAACCGCACCGTCAGCGCGTTCGTGCCCTCGATCCGGCGGACCGCGCTCCAGGGCGCCCGGGTCTCCCGCAGCGGGTTCCGGATCGTGACCGCCTCGTCGTCCCCGATGATCGCGGGCCGCAGCCCGACCGTGTACGCGATTCCGCAGCCGAGGAGCAGCACCATCCCCATGGTGAGGACCGTCAGCGAGTACGTGGGGTCACCGGTGATGCCGAACATCAGGTCGACGAGGTTGAGGACGGCGAACGTCAGCCACGCGAACGCCGCGACCCGCGCGCCCGTGGAACGAATGGTCATGGGCTCGATCATGCCAGGGGGCGGGTGCCGCTCCACTTGAGCTGCGCGAAACCGGGCTTGATCACGCCGTTGATCAGTTCGAGCCGGTCGGTGAACGGCGCGAACGCCGACTTCATCGCGTTCACGGTGAACCATTGGAGGTCGTCCCACCCGTAGCCGAACACCTCGACGAGTTTCGCGAACTCCTCCGACAGGCTCGTGCCGCTCATCAGCCGGTTGTCGGTGTTGACCGTGACGCGGAAGCTGAGCCGACGCAGCAGCCCGATCGGATGCTCCGCGATCGACTTCGCCGCGCCCGTCTGGACGTTGGACGTGGGGCACATCTCCAGCGGGATCCGCTTGTCCCGCACATAGTCGGCGAGGCGTCCGAGCCTGGCCCGGTCGCCGTCCACCTTGATGTCGTCGATGATCCGCACGCCGTGGCCGAGCCGGTCGGCCCCGCACCACTGGATCGCCTGCCAGATCGACGGGAGCCCGAACCCCTCCCCCGCGTGGATGGTGAAGTGCGCGTTCTCCCGCTGGAGGTACTCGAACGCGTCCAGATGCCGGGTCGGTGGATATCCGGCCTCGGCGCCCGCGATGTCGAACCCGACGACGCCCGCGTCCCGGTACCGGACGGCCAGTTCCGCGATCTCCATGCTGCGCGCCTGGTGCCGCATGGCGGTGACCAGCGTTCCGACCCTGATGCCGAACTCCCGGCCGCCCCGTTCGAAACCGTCGAGGACGGCCTCGACCACCTGTTCCAGCGACAGCCCGTCCCGGAGATGCTGCTCGGGCGCGTACCGAACCTCCGCGTAGACGATCCCGTCATTGGCGAGGTCCTCGGCGCACTCGTAGGCGACCCGCGTCAGCGCCTCGACGGACTGCATCACGCCGACGGTGTGCGAGAACGTCTCCAGGTACCGCTCCAGAGATCCCGAGTCGGCGGCGGCCTCGAACCATTCCCGCAGGTTGTCGGCGTCCGTGGTCGGCAGGTCCGGGTACCCGGACTCCCGCGCCAGATCCGCGACCGTTCCGGGCCGCACGCCGCCGTCCAGGTGGTCGTGCAGCAGCACCTTCGGCGCCCGCCGGATTTCCTCAAGAGTCGGCCGAACGTTCATGCGTCGAACCTACCCCGGCCTCGCGCGGGAGGCCCGCGCCATCGCCGGAACCGTCGGGATGGCGCGGGCCACGCGTCTCAGCGGCTGAGGCGTTGGAAACGGCGGACGGCGAGCGGCAGGAAGATCAGCGTGATGACGACCGGCCAGACGACCGCCATGAGCAGCGCGTGCTGCTCGATCCAGGTGTCGCCCGTCGCGACGGGGTTGCCGAACAGTTCGCGGGACGCCGTCACCGTCGAGGAGACCGGGTTCCACAGCGCGATCGCGCCGAGCCAGTCCGGCATCAGGGACGGCGCCGTGAACGCGCTGGAGATCATTCCGAAGGGGAACGCGACCGCGAACAGGCTCCCGGCCGCCTCCTCGTTGGGGACGAGGAGGCCGAGGACCACCCCGATCCAGATCAGCGCGAAGCGCAGCAGCAGCAGGAGCCCGAAGGCCGCGAGGGTGTCGAGCACGCCGCCGCTGGAGCGCCAGCCGATCGCCAGCGCCGTCAGGCCCAGCACCACCAGGTCGAGGGACGCGCCGATCAGGTCGCCGACGCCGCGTCCGGTGACGACGGCGGACGGCGCCATCGGCATCGACCGGAACCTGTCGGTGACGCCCCGCGCCTTGTCGTACACGACGATGTACGCGGTGTTCATGAAGCCGAACGCCATCGTCATGCCGAACATGCCGGGCATCAGGAACTCTTGGTAGTCGCCGCCGCCGGGAACCGACATCGCGCTGCCGAAGACGTAACCGAACAGCAGCACCGACACGATGGGAAAGCCGAGCTGCCAGGCGATGTTGCTCGGCTGTCGGACGTAGTGGGTCAGGCCCCGCAGGACGATCGTCCAGGAGTCCGCGACGGCCCAGTAGAGCCGGGTGCCGACGCCCTCGTCGTCGGCGATCTTGGCGTCGACGCTCACGCTTGCACCTTCTCCTTCGTCGCGGGCTCGTCGTCGTCGGCGCGGTGCCCGGTGAGACGCAGGAACACCTCGTCCAGCGTGGGGCGCCGCAGACCGATGTCCTCGACGGCGATGCCGTCGTCCTGGAGTGTGCGGGCGACCTCGGTCAGCGCGGCCACCCGTTCGGCGACCGGCGCGTGCACCCGTCCCGCCGTCTCGTCGATCTCCGGTTCGGCGGACGCGACGCGGGCGACGACCGCCGCGGCGGCGGACAGGTTCGCGGGGTCGCGCACCACGACCTCGATCCGGTCGCCGCCGATCAGCCGTTTCAGCGACTCGGGCGGGCCGTCGGCGATGACCCGGCCCCGGTCGATCACGGCGATGCGCCCGGCGAGCTGGTCGGCCTCGTCCAGGTACTGCGTCGTCAGCAGGACGGTCGTGCCCCGCGCGACCAGTGAACGGACCGCGTCCCAGACCTCGTTGCGACCGCGCGGGTCCAGGCCGGTGGTCGGCTCGTCGAGGAACAGCACGTCCGGCGCGAAGATCATGCTGGCGGCCAGGTCGAGGCGACGGCGCATACCGCCGCTGTAGGTCTTGATCCCCTTGTCGGCGGCCTCCAGCAGGTCGAACTGCTCCAGCAGTTCCTCGGCGCGCTCCGCCGCGCGCTTCTTGCCCAGGTGGAACAGGCGGCCGAACATGCGCAGGTTCTGCCGCCCGGTGAGGATCTCGTCCACGGCGGCGTGCTGCCCGGCGAGTCCGATGCGCCGCCGCACCTGCCGTGCCTGGGTGGCGACGTCCAGCCCGGCGACCTCGGCGCGGCCGCCGTCCAGCCGGACGAGCGTCGTCAGGATGCGGACGGCGGTGGTCTTCCCGGCGCCGTTCGGGCCGAGCAGTCCGTAGACCATGCCCTTCGGCACCTGTAGGTCGAACCCGTCGAGTGCCCGTTTCTCCCCGTAGTTCTTGCGGATCCCCTCGGCGAGGATCGCGTGCTCCGGCATGCCGCCTCCTATTTCGCGTATGCCCTACGCAAATTAGCGTACACTATACTCGAAGTGGGTGCGGGGCTTTTTCTCGGCGGCACGGTAGCGTTCTGTCAAGCGACCCGCCGGGAGTCCGGACACGGGTAGATCAGGACGGATGATGACGACGGAGCACGGCGACGACCGTGATCTCGGGCTCAGCCTGAGACTGCTGTGGACCGGCCGCACCCGGCCGCCCCGTGGCCGACCGCCCGCGCTCACCCTCGACCAGATCGTCGAGGCCGCCGTCGAGGTCGCCGACGAACTCGCCCTCACCGAGGGGATCGAAGCGCTGTCGATGCGCCGCGTCGCGAACCGGCTGGGCGTCGGCACGATGACGCTCTACCGCTACGTCCCGGCCAAGAGCGAACTGCTCGACCTCATGCTCGACCGGGTCATCGAGGCCCCCGATCCGACGTGTGACATCGACGACGAGACGGGCTGGCGCGAGATCCTCACCGAGGAGGCCCGCTGCTACTGGCGGCTCTGCGTGAACCATCCCTGGTATCCGTACGTCGACCAGAGCCGTCCGATCCTCGGCCCCAACGCCCTGCGCGGCCTGGACCGGGTCCTCGGCCTGCTACGCCGCACCGGCGCCCCCGACCGGACGCTGATGATGATGCTCGCCGTACAGCACGACTACACGAACGGCGTCGCCCGCAGCCACATCAACGAACTGCGAGCCGAGGCGCGGACGGGCGTCAGCAACGAGGAGTTCTGGGCGCAGCAGGCACCGACGCTGGAGACCGTCCTACGCAGCGGCGACTTCCCGACCATGCTCAGCATGGACGAGAAGACCTTCGACTTCACCTACGAACAGCTCTTCGAGTTCGGCCTGAACCGCCTTCACGACGGCTTCTCAAGCATCCTGGACGCCACGCCACGGTGAGTGCCGACGATTGCGGCAACAACTAACCAGATAGGTTCGGGACCATGGCTGTCATCCACAAAACCACCATGACGCCCGGCAAGCTGGAACTCCTCGCCGCATGGCTGCCCGCCCGCCCCTGGTACGCGGGCGCTCCGGACGGGCCCGAGCTGGGCAAGGCCGGGGGCTTCCGGCTCGACGACCCGGACGGCGAGGTCGGCATCGAGTTCATGGTGGTCACGGACACGTCCGGTGAACGCCCTGACGCCCACCACGTACCGGTCGCCTACCACGTACCGGTCACCTACCGGGGCGCGCCGCTTAACGGGGCCGAGGACGCGCTCATCGGCACGGCGGAGCACGGGGTGCTCGGACGACGCTGGGTGTACGACGGGACGCGCGACCCGGTTCTGCTGGCACAGTTGCTCGCCCTCCTCCAGGGCCGTGCCGAGCCGCAGCGGCAGAGCGTAAGCAACACCCCCGACCCGTCCGTGACCAGCCACTTCACCGGCGACGGCCACTCGACCACGGTCACGTTGAGTTCCGTGCAGGACAATCGGGACGGCACCGACGTCCTCCTGGAGACCCAGCCGCACGGACGGCTCACCCTCCAGGTGAAGCGCGTCCTCAGCAGCGACGAGCCGCCCAAGGCCAGGGGCCACGTCGAGGCCGCCTGGACCACGCCGGACGGCACCGAACACCGCGGGCCCTTCGTCGTCCTGCACGCGTAGTCGCGCATCTCGGTCGGAGGCTAGGCGACGCGCGGCGGGCGGGCGCAGCGGCGGTGCTGGGAACGAGACCGGGAATCTGGTGTGGGGTGTGGTGGCGACGGTGGGGTTTCCCCCGACCCCGGGTCCGCGCGGCGACCCCGATCGACGACGCGCTGATCGAGAGACTTCGTCAACTTGGCTGATACGTCCTGATAATGCCCCGCTGCCACCCTGTGTCCGTCCCCGTCGAGGCCCGAAGCTGGTCGGGCTCGCCATGACCGGCGAGCCCGACCACGGGAGACGAAACACCGATGACCCTCACTGTCAGGAAGGCGTTCGGCATCGCCGCCGCTGGAGTCGTGATGGCGACCGGCCTCACCGGGCTGAGCGGAACGGCCCACGCCGACGATCCCGTCAAGCCCAAGGCGGGCACCGTGCGCCCGAACGCCGACGTGTACGGCGTGTACGTCTGGGCGACCAACGTCAATATCCGGTGGAACCCGGGAGACGCGTGCGATGACTATCCGTCCGTCGCCAACTGCGCCCGGATCGTGAGAAAGGTTTCCCGCCAGGAAATCGCCGTCTACTGCCAGAAGCTTGGACAGCGGGTCAGTGAAGGCGGCTACTCCAGCGACTGGTGGAGCTACGCGCCCAACCCTCACGCCCCTGCCGGATACCTCAGCAACGTCTACATCCGGGGCAAGGCCAAACTCGACGGAGTTCCGGTCTGCCCGTGGTGACCTGACGGGCGCCGGGGGCGGAACACCGCCCCCGGCAAGGCCGGTCAGCGTCCGCCGGACTTCGCGTACTCGCCGATGCCGCCCGCGAAGTCGAACACCACGCACGGCTCGTCCCCGACGACCCACGCGTCATGACCCGGAGGCACGACGAACACGTCGCCGGGGCCGACCTCCCCTTCGGACCCGTCCCGCATGAGGATGCGCATCCGGCCCTCGGCGCAGTAGCCGTTGTGGTGGACCTCGCAGAGGTCCGTGCCCGCGATGTCCTTGACCGACTCGGTCCACCGCCAGCCGGGCTCGAACGTCGCCATGCCGAACACCAGCCCGGTCAGGTTGACGACTTCGAGGTGCCCCCTGGGAAAGTCGCGCCGGTCGTCCGGCTTCTCGATGCTCTTGATCTCCGTCATGATGGGTCCCCCTTTTTCACCATCAGTTTCACGCTCGCACCGGGCCTGACCTGCGTCAAGACGTCCGGGCAGACGATCGGGCACGGGACGCGCGGACCCTGCCGCCCACCCTCCCGCCCCTGTTGCGATACTGCTGCATCAGCAATGCGGTCGCAGCGGGAGGCGCCGATGGAACGGCTTGACGGTCAGCGCGCGATGGCGATCAGCGAGCAGATCATCGACCTCTATCACCGGTGCTACAGCCGTCCGCCGTGGTCGGAGACGCCGCAGCAACTCTCCGACTACCCGGGCAAACTGGCCGACGCGACCGCCCGGCCCGGCTTCACCGCGATCACGGTCATGGACACGGAACAGCTGGTGGGCATGACCTATGGCTGGCCCACCCGGAACGTCCGGCACGACGATCGCATGGAGCGCGCGGTGGTCTCCGCGTTCGGCCCCGACCGTGCCGACGAGCTCATCGGCGGGGCCTTCGCCGTAGCCGAACTGTTCGTCGATCCCGACGCCCAGGGGCGGGGCATCGGCCGCCGCCTCATGGAGAACATCGTCGACGGCCGGGACGCCGCCTGGCTGGTCACCCACGCCCAGGCACCCGCCGCCCACCTCTATCGCAGCCTCGGCTGGAAGGAACGGGGGCCGCTGCCCGGCGACGTCTACCGCCTACGCCTGTCGCTCTTCACGCTCCGCGCCTTCGACAACGGCGACACCTGACAGGCAACTCAGGATTGCCTCTTGGTCGTCGCCGTGCCGCAAGCGCGTCGGCCGGTACGTATCGTCGCCGTGTGAAGCTCCTTTCGGTCAACATCGGCAGGCCCCGGGCCAATCCTTGGCAGGCCGTCGCGGTGACGGGCATCGACAAGCGACCGACCACCGGGCCGGTCATGGTCACCGCGCCGAACCCCGGGGAACCGGGGGACGTCGGCTTGGCGGGTGACAGGACTTACAGCCCCGGCCATGGCGGCCCCGACCAGGCCGTCTACGCCTATGCGCGCGAGGACCTCGACTTCTGGCAGGACGAACTGGGCAGGCCGCTGCCCGACGGCGTCTTCGGGGAGAACCTGACGACCGCCGGGATCGAGGTCAACGGCGCCCTGATCGGTGAGCGGTGGCGGGTGGGGGCCGAGGTGGTCCTGGAGGTGAGCTGCCCGAGGATTCCCTGCGCCACCTTCCAGGGGTGGCTGGACGAGACAGGGTGGATCAAACGGTTCACCGAGGTGGCTCGTCCCGGCGCCTACCTGCGCGTCATCGCGCCCGGGGAGGTCCGTGCCGACGATCCCGTCGGCGTCGAGGAGCGGCCCGACCACGATGTCACCGTGGCCGTCGCCTTCCGCGCCCTCACCGGCGAACCCGACCTGTTGCCGCGCCTGCTGAGGGCCGACGCCCTGCCGCAGGAGCTGAAGGATTTGGCCCGCCGCCGCATCGCCTGAGCGTCCCGGGACAGGGTGCCCGCAGGTGCCCGGGGGTCGGCTCGACCCCCCGGGCGGACGGGTGCGACGTCACCGGCGCGGCACCGCGCCGGGCGCCGTCACGGGGCGGGTATCTCCCTCAACAGGCGGGACGTCCAGGGGCACCACACCAGGCCGGGGAGGAACGCGCCGCCCGCCTCGTCGAGATGGTCTTCGACGTACGGGATGGTGGCGTCGCAAACCTCGATGGCGAAGTCGAAGAAGTCGACCGTGGCGGGGTCGTAGTGGAATGTCCAAGGGGGGTTGTAGGGGGCGGGGCGCTTGTTGATCCGGCCGACGAGGTGCGGTCTTTCGGTGGTCTGGCCGTTGACGAGCGCCCGCGCGTGCTCGATGTCGGCCGGGTCGGTGAGCTGGACGACGGCCTCCCGCCGGGTGACGTCGGTGAAGACGAAGTACGCCGCCGGGTCGGCTCCGGCGGGCCGGGCGGTACCGAGCAGGAGCAGCGGCGCGGCGACCGCCAGGGCGACCGCCCCGGCGAGGACCCGCAGGCGCGACATCGCCTGACGCGGCGCGGATCGGGAGGTGAAGACGTGCACGGTTCCCTCCGTGGGAGTTCGGTGGGGCGCCCTGGTGCGACCCGAACTCTGATTACCCAGAGTTTGTGATCGACTACTCTTCGTGTCCGCTATCGGCAATCCTCTGTCCTCCGCGCTCCCCATGGTGTAGGCGGCACCGGGTCCCGACCTCTTGGACGCGAGGGGAGCTCAGCCGTCCGGGTCGAGCACGGTCAGGTAGTGGTCGAGGCTCGCGGCCGCTTTCAGCATGGCCACGCCCTGCGCGGTGAGTTTGCGGTGCCAGTCGTCCAGGGAAGCGGCCAGGGCGTCGGTGCCGCCCGCCGACCGGACCTGCCGGACGACGGTGGCGATGTGCTCCAGGGGATAGCCGCCGCGTCTGAGGAGGTGGGCCAGTTCGGCGTCCCGGACGTCGCTCGCATGGAAGACGCGGTAACCGGTGCGCGGGTCCCGTTCCGGGGCCAGGATCCCGACGCTCTCCCACTTCCGCAGGGTCGCCGGGGTGACGTCGAGCCGATGGGCCAGCTCGCCGATGATCCACGTTTCGGGGCCCGCCGGTGGTTCGGGTGGGGTGCCGGGCTCGGCCGTCAGATGGCCGACCGCCGTGCGCACCGCGGCGAGGGTGTCCCGGTCGCGGAGCAGCCGACCATGGCCCCGGTCGATGATCGTCAGAGCCCGGTCGAGCTCGTCGTCGTGGAGCGCGTGCATGATCTGACCGGCGGCCGCGTAGCCGTACGCGGGGACGAGCGAGAGGTAGGCGTGCAGCGCCGCCGCGTGCACCTCGGTGAAGATCCGGTAGCCGCTCGGGGTGCGATCGGCCCGCGGGATGAAACCGTCCCGCTCGTAGTTGCGGACCGCCTGGGTCGAGATCCCGTGCCGGCGCGCGAGGTCGGCTGGTCGCAAGGTGATCACCGTGCGGTGACTCTACCTTACGGGCGGGCCTTCGACCCGCCTCGGTCTCAACCCAATTCCAATGGCACGATTGAGACATCTGCATAGAGACAGGAGCCGGAATGGACGTATCCATCGCACGGGACTTCTGGTCGGCCCTCGAACCCCTGCACGCGGTGACGTACTTCGCCCCGGAGTGCCTGGCCGCGAACAAGGAGGTCGGGCTCAGGGGATTCTGGATGGGCTACTTCGGCAGTCGCGGGGCTCCGCTGGGACCCGTCCCCGCCGCGGTGATCGAGGCGTCCTTCTACGGGTTCCACCCGGCACGAGTCCGCCGCGCGGTGCCGGACGCCTGGGGTTTCGCCTCCCCCGCGAGCATCCTGGCGGTGCGCGGCGTCGCCGCGGCGAAGGCGCTCCGGCGGGCGGCGCCCGACATCGACGGCGTGGCGGCCGAGGCGGTGCCGAGGCTGCGCGCGGTCGTCGAGGCCGCGGACGGGGCCGGACGGGTGCTGTTCGCCGCGAACCGCGACCTCGACCCGCCCGAGGACCCGGTGGAGGCGCTCTGGCAATTGGCGACGGCGCTCCGCGAGCATCGCGGCGACGGGCACGTCGCGGTGCTGACGGCCGAGGGTCTGAACGGTCTGGAGTGCAACGTCCTGGCGTGCGCCGTGAGCGGCACCCCCGGGGAACTGTTGAGGTTCAGCCGCGGCTGGTCGGAGGAGGAATGGGACGAGGCGTCCGCCGCCCTCGCGGCGCGCGGGCTCGTCGACGGGGAGAGCGCCACCGACGCGGGCCGAACCCTCAAGGCGGAGATCGAACGCCGAACGGACGCCCTGGCCGCGCCCCCGTACCAGTCCCTGGACGACCCGGCCGCCCTCCACCGGCTGCTCGCGCCCGTCGCCCGCGCCGTCGCCGAGAACGGCGACATCCCGTTTCCCAACCCGATCGGACTTCCCCGTCCGGCCGGGTAGGTCAGGCCCACACCGCGTCGGCCAGTGCGGCGCCGACGAACACCGCGCCCAGCCCCGCGACGACGCTGACGACCACGTTGGCGGCGGCGAAGAACCGTTCCCCGGTCTCGCTCAGCCGCAGCGTCTCGTACGAGAAGGTCGAGTAGGTCGTCAACGCCCCGCACAGCCCCGTCCCCAGCAACAGCCCTACGTCCTCGGACGCCGCGCCGTGGACGACGGCGCCGGTCAGCACCCCGATGACCAGGCAGCCGGTGACGTTGGCGGTGAACGTGCCCCAGGGGAAGGCGGTGTCATGCCGGGCCTGGACCGCCCGGTCGGTCAGGTAACGCAACACGGCCCCGACCATGCCACCGGCCACCACCAGGAACCAGTTCACCGGACGCCCTCACGCGCGGGACGTCTCCAAGCGATCAGGCGGCGGGTGACGGTCGCCGCGAACCACACCGCCGCCAGCGCGACCAGGACCGTGCCCGCCAGGTACGCCAGGGCGGTTCGGGCGTGACCGCCGTCGAGCAGGCGTTGGATGTCGGCGGCATAGGTGGAGAACGTGGTGAAACCGCCGAGCACCCCGGTGCCGAAGAACGGGCGCACCAGCCGATGGGCGGCCCACACCTCACTGATGATCACCATGAACACGCCGATGACCGCGCAGCCGACCGCGTTCACGCCCAGCGTCGTCCACGGGAAGGCGTCCGGGCCGCTGGGCCAGATCAAGGACGCCGCGTAACGGGCCGCGGCACCCAGACCACCACCGCCCGCGACCGCCGCGACCACCGACGCCCGCACCCGCTGAGCGGGCACCGCCGGTTCGACGTCGGGGTCGACGGGCTCGGCCACAGGGGCACCTCCAAGCACGTCGCCCGGCACCGGCGGCAAAGGAGGGACCGTTCCCGGCCCGCTGCCGCCACCGTAACACGCCCCCCAGCAGCACGAACCGCACCGGACTCCGAGTTAAATATGAAAACTAATAGAATAGAATAAACATTGACTTTATTAATGACTCAGAAATAATCTGGCAGTGATTCTCGGGCCCGCCAGGATCTTCGTGGCCGTGCTGGAAACGGCATGGCCGTCCCCCCACGTCCGACCTGGAAGGCTGCCATGTTGAACACCGGACGCGTCCTGCCCGCCATCTTGGGCGCCACGCTCGCGCTGCCCGCCCTGACCGCCACAAGTGCCGGCGCCGCGGTCACGGACCCCCCACCGGACGGAGTGACCGTCGAGGTAGCGGTGGTCAACGGCACGGGCTGCGTGCAGGGAGGGATGTCGGTCTACTTCTCGGTGGACAAGCAGGCCCTCACCCTTCTGCGGGACGAGGTGCGCGTCGAGGTCGGCGGCGGCAAGAACCCGGCGACTGACAGGAGGACCTGCCAGGTCCTCCTGCGGATACACGTTCCGCAGGGCTACAGCTACGCCATCAAGCCGGCCGTCGACTACCGCGGCTACGCAGAACTTGAGGCGGGTGCCTCCGGTGTGCTGACGTCGTCCAGCCACCTTCAAGGCACGCCGAATCCGGCGCCGAAGACCTTCAAGCTCGACGGTCCGTTCTCCGGCCCCTGGCGATTCCAGCCCCCGGACTCCGACCCGGTTTTCAAACCGTGCGGGGAGCAGCGCAGTTTCGTCATCAGCTCGGACTTGCGGGTCAGCCTCGGCACCTCCGACAAGACCAAGATCAGCTACATGACGATGGAGGGTAAAGAGGTCTACCCGATGGTCTGGAAGCGCTGCTCCACCACGTAGTCCCCGCGAACGGGCGACGGCCTGACGCGGCGGCACCGATCGGGGGACGCCAGAGGGCCCCGGTTCCTGAAGCAGCGGCGGCTCAGGAATCGAGGCCTCGTGGTGGGCGACCGGGCCTGCCTCCGTCGGCGTCCGGCTTCGGTCAGGCGGGTGGGGGCTCGTAGTCGAGGCCGAGTGTCGCGGCCAGGTCGCGGAGGCATTCCTCGTAGAGGAACTCCATGTCGGTGTAGATGTAGTCGAGCTGGTTGAGAACCTCCATGCACAGGATGCCGTAGAGGCGGATCCAGCAGGACGTCGTCACGTAGACGGCCTCGACGGGTAGCTCGATGCCGAGTTTCTCCGTGTAGGCGCGCAGTTGCTCCCGGATCGCGGGCGGGAGGTCGTCCGGGACGGGAAACGGGCGCGTTTCCCACAGCTTCGCGATCTCGTCCTGGAAAACGCGTTCGAAGTCGCGTCCGGCGAGGTTGCGGGCGGAGTCCGGGGCCCGGGTGACCGAGGACGGGACGGGGCTGGTGAAGATCCAGCCGAACTCGGCGGGATGCGCGATCGCCCAGGCGCGCATGGCGCGACAGGCGGCGAGGAGGCGGGCGGAGATCGAGCCGCCGGGCCGGGCGTCGCGGGCGGCCCGCATCGCCGCGGCGAGCTCGGCGAAGAAGTCGGCGGTGACGGCCTGGACCAGCTCCTGGTGACCGGAGAAGTAGTGGTAGAGGGCCGGGCCGCTCATGCCGACCTCGCGGGCGACCGCGTTGATCGTCACCGCGGCGGTGCCCCGGGTGGTCAGCAGGGTGCGCGCCGCTTCGCGGATCTCCGTCAGGGTGCCGTCCCGGAGCCGGTCGCGGCGACTGGTGTTCATGGGCGTCCTCCCGGGGTCGATGGCGTTGACAGTCTATGGCTTCTATGTTTCCTTAATACCTCTAAGAAAATCTAGGAGGGATAAGGAGCATGGCCCGTAACCCGCTGAACCGGCTGGTCGGCCGGTACGCGATCGGAGCGACGGTCACCGCTGTCGGGGAGGTCACGCCGACGATGAAACGGATCCGGCTCGTCGCCGAGGCGCCGATCACGTTCCCCTACTCGCCCGGCCAGCACGTGCGGATCCAGATCCACGACCCGCTGTCGATGTACGGGCTGCTCCACCCGGTCGAGACCCTCCGCACCTACACGATCTGGGAGTTCGACCGGGGCGCGCGGACGTTGGAGCTTCGCGCGCACCTCTACGACGGCGACGGCGTCGGGCTCCGATGGGCGCGGGCGGTCCAGGTCGGCGACGCGGTGACGTTCTGGTGGCCGCAGGGAGACTTCTTCGTCCGGGACGCCGAGCACCACGTGTTCGTCGGGGAGGAGACCGCGTCCGTCGCGTTCGGGGCGATGCTGCGGGAGTTGGACGCGTCCGCGCGGGTCTGCGGGGTGGTGGAGAGCGAGACCCCCGAACTCGATCCGCCGCTGCCCGGACCGCACCGGCTGCACCGCGTGCACCGCGAGGGGCGGCCCGCGACGGCGTCCACCGTCATGCTGGACGCCGTGTCACGCCTTGAACTCCCCGAGGGCCCGGGGGCCGCCTACGTGGCCGGGGAGGCGCGAACGTGCCAGTTGATCCGCGATCATCTGGTGCGCGACCGGGGATGGCCCCGGACGTCGATCAAGGTCAAGCCGTTCTGGGCGCCCGGCAAGCGCGGCCTGCACTAGACGCGGTCGATGATCAAGGGGAGGAGGGTCGGCTTGCCGTCGGCGATCTCGTAGGCGCCGTCCAGGGATTCGAGGGCGCGGGGCAGGCGGGCCTCGTCGTCGGTGTGCAGGGTCAGCAGCGGCCGGCCCTCGGTGACGGTGTCGCCCGGTTTGGCGTGGCAGATGATGCCCGCCGCGGCCGAGACCGGGTCCTCCTTGCGGGCCCGGCCCGCGCCGAGACGCCACGCGGCCACCCCGACGCCGTAGGCGTCCAGGCGGGTCAGGACGCCGCTCGACGGGGCGACGACCGTGTGGGTCTCGCGGGCGGACGGGAGCGGCGCGTCCGGATCGCCGCCCTGGGCGGTGATCATGCGGCGCCAGACGTCCATGGCGGACCCGTCCTTCAGCGCGTCGGCCGGATCCCTCGACTCCAGACCGGCGGCCGACAGCATCTCCCGCGCGAGGGTCAGCGTCAGCTCGACCACGTCGGCCGGGCCTCCCCCGGCGAGCACCTCCACCGCCTCGGCGACCTCGACGGCGTTGCCCACGGCGTCGCCGAGCGGACGGTCCATCGCGGTGAGCAGCGCGGTCGTGCGCACGCCGTGGTCGGTACCGATCGCGACCATGGTCTCGGCCAGTTCGCGGGCGTTCGCCACGGTCTTCATGAAGGCGCCGGAGCCGACCTTGACGTCCAGGACGAGGGCGCCGGTCCCCTCGGCGATCTTCTTCGACATGATCGAGGACGCGATCAGCGGGATCGACTCGACGGTTCCGGTCACGTCGCGGAGGGCGTAGAGCTTGCGGTCGGCGGGGGCGAGGCCGCTGCCCGCCGCGCACACCACGGCCCCGGCGGCGCGCAGCACGTCCAGCATCTCGGCGTTCGTCAGGGACGCCCGCCAGCCCGGAATGGACTCCAGTTTGTCGAGCGTGCCGCCGGTGTGGCCGAGGCCGCGTCCCGACAGCTGGGGAACGGCGGCGCCGCACGCCGCCACCAGCGGCGACAGCGGCAGGGTGATCTTGTCGCCGACCCCGCCGGTGGAGTGCTTGTCGGTGGTCGGACGGTCCAGCTCCGCCCAGTCCATGCGCTCCCCGGAGCGGATCATCGCGTCCGTCCAGCGGGCCACCTCGGGACGGGTCATGCCGTTCAGCAGGATCGCCATCGCCAGCGCCGCCATCTGCTCGTCGGCGATCGCGCCGCGCGTGTAGGCGTCGACGGCCCAGTCGATCTGCTCGGGGGTGAGGGCCGCGCCGTCCCGTTTGGCGCGGATGACGTCGATGGCGTCCACGATCTCAGGCTCTTTTCACGAGGTCGTCGGGGCCGAACGCGTCCGGCAGGACGGCCGACATGGGCAGGATGCCGGTGGTCGTCTCGATCAGCATCGTGGCGCCGCCGTGCTCCCAGAGGAGCTGGCGGCAGCGCCCGCACGGCATCAGAGTGTCACCGTTGCGGTCGACGACCACGACCGCGACGAGCCGGGGGGCGTCGGACTTGCCGGGGCCGTGCAGGGCCGACACGAGCCCGCACTCCGCGCACAGCGTGTTGCCGTACGCGGCGTTCTCGACGTTGCAGCCGGTGATGATCCGGCCGTCGTCCACCAGACCCGCGGCGCCGACGGGGAAACCCGAGTACGGACAGTACGCGCGGCTCAGCGCCTCCCGCGCGGCGTCGCGCAGTGCAGGCCAGTCGATCTCCATCTCCTTATCGTGCCTCACCGCGCCGGTAACGGACCCCGTTCGCGGCGGGCATGCGGAGCCGTTGGCTGGCCAGCGCGAGGACGAGGAGCGTCGTCAGATGCGGCGTGAACGAGACCAGCTCACCCGGGACGATGTCGCTCATCAGGAACCAGACGAGCAGCGCGACGGCCGCGACCAGCGCCAGCACGGAGCTGAGGGACGCGTTGCGGACCTCGCGGCGACCGAGGTCGGTGACCGCGTCCGGACGCAGCCGGTTCGCCCGCACCGCCTGCCAGACCGCGACGCCGACCAGCAGGATCGCGACGAACAGCAGCAGCGCGTGCACCGACTGCCCGCCGCCGCGCACGTTCATCGCGTCGGTGTACCCGAACAGCAGCGAGCCCGCGGTGAGGCCGCCCGGACGCCAGTTCCCGAAGATCATGGCGGCGAGGCCGATGAAGCCGCGCCCGTTGGTCTGACCGTCCTGGTAGACGGAACTGATGGTGACGAGGAACGCGCCCGCCAGGCCGGAGAACGCGCCGGAGATGATCACCGCGGCGTACTTCATGCGGTACACCTGCACGCCGAGGGACTCGGCGGCGTACGGGTCCTCGCCGCAGGAGCGGACCCGCAGCCCGAACGGCGTCCGCCACAGCACCAGGAAGGTGAGCGGCACCAGGAGCAGCGCCACGAACGTCAGCAGCGACATGTCGCTCGTCAGACCGCGCAGGATGCCCGCGAGGTCGGACACCAGGAACCAGTGGTGGTCTTCGAGCGAGCCCAGCCAGTCCGGGCTCTGCCAGCCGCCGATCTTGCCGCCGGACAGCACCGGCAGCGTCAACGTCGAGATCGCGTCGACGGGCGGCGACTGGCGCGGGCCGCCGCCGAGCGCCTTCGCCTCGCCCTGGTCGAAGATCAGGTCGGCGAGGAACTGGGTCAGCCCGAGCCCGAGGATGTTGATCGCGACACCGGACACGATGTGGTCGACGCCGAACGACACCGTCGCGATGGCGTGCAGGAGGCCGCCGAGCGCGCCGCCGATGACGCCCGCCAGCACGCCGATCCAGGGACCCCACTGGTAGCCGGCCCACGCGCCCGTCCAGGTCCCGAGGATCATCATGCCCTCAAGCCCGATGTTGATCACGCCGGAGCGCTCCGACCAGAGCCCGCCGAGGCCCGCCAGGAAGATCGGCACGGCGAGGCGGAGCGCGGCGCTGACCGTCCCGCTGGACGTCACCGGGTCCGCGTCGTCGATCACCCGGACGAGCGACAGCAGCACCAGCAGCCCGGAGGCGATCAGCAGGTAGTGGGGCCAGCGCAGCCGGCGCCCGCCGTTCGGGGCCTTCTTCGCGGGCGCCGTCCCGGTCGCGGTGCTCATGAGGTGCTCCCCTCGCGGGCCAGGTCGTGGCCGGTGGCCAGCTCGGCGGCGACGGCCCGCTGCTGGAGCCGGATCTCCCAGCGCCGGACGAGCTCGTACACGATGACGACGGTCAGCACCACCACGCCCTGCATCACCCCGACGATCTCCTTGGGCACGTCGACCTCCTGGAGCACGTCGGAGGTCTGGTCGAGGAACCCGAACAGCAGGGCGGCGAGCGCGATCCCGACCGGATGGTTGCGGCCGAGCAGCGCGACCGTGATACCGGTGAAGCCGAGGCCCGCCGGGAAGTTCAGCGAGTACTCGTAGGACGCGCCGAGCAGCTCCGGCATGCCGATCAGCCCGGCCACCACCCCGGACGCCACCATCGTGTAGACGACCATGCGGCGGGCGTCGACGCCGCTGGCCCGCGCGGCCGACGGCGACAGCCCCGACACCTTGAGATCGAACCCGAACCTGGTGTGGTTGAGCACGACCCAGAACACGATGCCGACGACGATCGCGAGCGGCAGCAGCCCGTACACCTCGCCGGGGAGGTCGATCCCGATCGCGGACAGGAAGCCGTTCAGCGAGCCGACGCGTCCCTCGTCAGGAATCCGCGGCGTCGCGACATTGTTGCTGCCCGGCCGCACCTCCGCGAGCCGCTGGTCGTTCAGCAGGTACGCGATCAGGCCCGTCGCGATCGCGTTCAGCATGATCGTGGACAGCACCTCGCTGACCCCGCGGGTCACCTTCAGCACGCCCGCGATCGCCGCCCACAGCCCGCCGACCACCATCGCCGCGACGATCACCAGCATCTGCCCGAACGGCGCCGGCAGGGTGAGCGCCCCGCCGAGCGCGGCGGCGAGGAACGCGGCGAGCCGGTACTGGCCGTCCACGCCGATGTTCAGCAGCGCCATCCGGAACCCGATCGCGACCGCGACCGCCGACAGGTAGTAGCGGGTCGCGCGGTTGACGATGTCGACGATCGAGTTCTCGGTGGTGCCGTAGTCGACCATGCTCTGCACCGAGCTGAACGGGTCGGCGCCGGTGACCCGCAACAGGATCATCGTGATGACCAGGGAGATCAGCAGCGCCAGCACCGGCGCGCCGATCCGCAGGCCCAGCCCCCGCGGGCCGAGCCCCCGCAGGATCGCCTGCCACGCCGGAACCGGCTCCGGACCGGACCGACCGGACGGATCGGACCGATCGGACGGGCCGGACGGGTCGGCGTCCTTTCGGGGGGACGGCCCTTCGCCCCCGCCGTTCGGTTCGCTCATGAGCGCGCTCCGGCGCCGGTCATCGCGGAGCCGAGCTCCTCCGGGGTGACGGTCCGCGGATCGACCTCCGCGACCAGCCGTCCCCGCAGGATCACGTGCAGGGTGTCGGACATACCGATGAGTTCCTCAAGGTCGGCGCTGATCAGCAGCACGGCCAGCCCGTCCGCGCGGGCCTGCCGCAGGTGGTCCCAGATGGCGGCCTGGGCGCCGACGTCGATCCCGCGCGTCGGATGCGCGGCGATCAGCAGGCGCGGCTCCCCGGACATCTCCCGCCCGACGATGAGCTTCTGCTGGTTGCCGCCCGACAGCGCGGCGGCGGGCACGTCGATCCCCGGCGTCCGCACGTCGTACGCCTGGACGATCCGGGTCGTGTCGCGGCGGGCGCCGCGCCGGTCCACCCACGGGCCGCGGACGTTCGGCGGCCGCGTCTGGTGGCCCAGCATGCGGTTCTCCCAGAGCGGCCCCTCCAGGACGAGCCCGTGCCGGTGCCGGTCCTCCGGGATGTAGGCGATGCCCGCCTCGCGACGCCGCCGCGTCGTCCAGTGGGTGACGTCCTCGCCGCCGAAGAGGACCGTCCCGGCGTCCGCGTGCCGGATCCCCATGATGGTCTCGATCAGCTCGCTCTGACCGTTGCCCTCGACGCCCGCCAGACCGACGATCTCGCCGCGACGGATGCGCAACGACACGTCGTCGACGACGGGACGGCCCTCCGGGGTGAAAACCGTCAACCCGGACACGTCGAGCTGGACGTCCTCGGTGACCGTGGACTCGCGCAGCTCCGGGGTCGGCAGCTCCGATCCGACCATCAGCTCCGCCAGCCGCCGGGACGTCGTCTCGCGCGGGTCGAGCCGCGTCGCGACGGTGGTGCCGCGCCGGATCACCGAGATCGTGTCGGCGACGGTCAGCACCTCGTCGAGCTTGTGGGAGATGAACAGCACGGTCAGGCCCTCGGCGCGCAGCTCCCGCAGGTTGCCGAACAGCTCGTCGACCTCCTGCGGGACGAGCACGGCGGTCGGCTCGTCCAGGATCAGCACGCGGGCGCCCCGGTACAGCACCTTGAGGATCTCCACGCGCTGCCGTTCGCCGACGCCGAGCGTCTCGACCAGCACGTCGGGGTCGACGCGCAGCCCGTACGCCTGCGCCATCTCCCTGATCTTGGCGCGGGCGGAGGCGAAGTCGATCCGGCCGAACCGGCGGGGCTCGGCGCCGAGGATCACGTTCTCCAGGACGGTCAGGTTGTCCGCCAGCTTGAAATGCTGGTGGACCATGCCGATGCCGCGGTCGATGGCGTCGGCGGGCGTCCGGAACGACACCGCTTCGCCCTCGACCTCGATGGTGCCCTCGTCCGGCCGCTGCATCCCGTAGAGGATCTTCATCAGCGTGGACTTGCCGGCGCCGTTCTCGCCGCACAGCGCGTGCACCTCGCCGCGCTCGATGGTGAGATCGATGTCGCGGTTGGCGACCACGCCGGGAAACCGCTTGGTGATCGATGTCAGTCGCACGGCCGGAACCTGGTCAGGCACGAGCGCCCCCTCCGCCTCGAACTCCGCCTCGAAACGTCCCGTCCGGACGTGATGTGCCGCGGCACCGGACGTCATCGGGTCGACGACGCCCGGCGCGCGTGGCTCCAGCCGGACGAAACCGGATCAGACCTTGGTCGGGACCTGGATCTCACCGCTGACGATCTTGGCCTTGAGCTCCTCCAGCCTGGCCTTGATGTCGTCGACGTTGCCCCCGGACGGCGCGTAGCCGACGCCGTCGTTCTTCAGGTCGTACTGCTTGGTGCCGGCCTTGAACGTGTTGTTCGCGACGCTCTCCACGAAGTCGTACACGGCGAGGTCGACGTGCTTGACCATCGAGGTGAGGATCTGCTGCTTCACCCCGGCGACGGCGGGCTGGTTGTACTGGTCGGAGTCGACGCCGATCGCCCACTTGCCGGCCTGGCCGACCGTCTTGATGACGCCGATCCCGGCGCCGCCCGCGGCGTGGTAGATGACGTCCGCGTCCTGGTCGAGCTGGCCCTTGGCGGCCTCGTTG
Source organism: Actinomadura spongiicola (assembly GCF_003432485.1). Taxonomy (GTDB): domain Bacteria; phylum Actinomycetota; class Actinomycetes; order Streptosporangiales; family Streptosporangiaceae; genus Spirillospora; species Spirillospora spongiicola. The sequence goes on along the minus strand of NZ_QVNQ01000002.1, from coordinate 446,403 downwards.
CCGAGTCCGGTGTCCTTGAAGCCGTTGAAGTTCGGCGGCTGCGTCAGGTACTTCGGCGGCAGGACCTTGATGCCGGGCTTGGCGGCCTTCGCCCCGGCCTGGTACCCGGCGAAGAACTTCTGGATCAGCGGCACGTTGACGCCGCCGATGAACCCGATCGTGCCGGACTTGGACTTCAGCGCCGCGGCGGCGCCGACCAGGTAGGAGCCCTGCTCCTCGGAGAAGCAGGCGCCGCTGACGTTGGCGCCCTCGACCTTGCACTGGTCGGCGTCCACGACGAGGAACTTGGTGTTCGGGAAGTCCTTGGCGACCTTGATGATCGCGGTGGTGTACGCGAAGCCGACGCCGATGACGGGGTTGTAGCCCTTGTTCGCCATCAGCCGCAGCCGCGACTCCTTGTCGGCGTCCGGCTCGTCCGGCTTGGCGGAGATCTCCTCGGTCTGGACGTTCAGATTCTTCTTGGCGCGGTCGAGCCCGGCGGCGGCGGAGTCGTTGAACGACTGGTCGCCGCGTCCACCGATGTCGAAGGCGAGACCGATCTTGAGGGACTTCTTGTCGCCTCCGCCGCCGTCATCGCTGTCGGCCTTCTTACCGCCGCAGGCGGACGCGCTGAGCGTCAGCGCCGCACCCGTCACGGCGACGAGCGTAATCTTCAGTCCACGGCGCAACGTCGCGCTCCTTCCGTCCCACCTTCGCTGTGGCGGCCCGGTCAGGTCACCGAAAACGCTGCGGACGCTACCCCTCGAACAAGGGCAAACTTCTCGCGTGCATCGATTCGCAACAGGTCCGTTACCAACGCGTAGGCATCTCGCCATGGACCGGACAGAACGGTTGGTACCGCAGGTCAGCGCAGGATCAGGACATGCGACGGCCCCGCCGCACCGGCACCGGGGCCGGTGGGCGGAACCGTGACATTCGGGCGGCGCGCGTCGGGAAGGGGACGGGCCGTGGTCAGGGACTAGGCCAGTGCCGCGCCCTCGATCGTCGTCTCCGCGTCGCCGGGACGGCCGCCCTCCCACAGCGCGGTCAGCGCCGTCGCGCTCAGCACCCGCACGCCCACGGCGAGGCAGCGCTCGTCCACGTCGAAGTCGCCCCGGTGCAGGTCGTACTCGCCGGGCGAGCCGGGGGTGCGGACGCCGAGCCGGGCCAGCGCGCCGGGGATCGACTCCAGGTACCAGCCGAAGTCCTCGCCGCCGAGGCTCTGCGGGGTGGGCACCACGCCGTCCTCGTCGATGACCTGCGCGGCGGCGTCCCGGAACATCTGCACGCTGGTCGCCTCGTTCACGGTCGGCGGGACGCCCCGGACGTACTCCAGCGACGCCTCCACGTCGTACGCGGCGGCGACCGACTGCAACAGCGCCTTCATCATCTCCGGCGCCCGGTGCCACGCCTCGTCGTCCAGGCAGCGGACCGTGCCCTCGGCGATCCCGTCGTCGGGGATGGCGTTGGCGACGGACCCGGCCGACACCCGTCCCCACACCAGCGACAGGCTGGAGCGCGGGTCGACGCGGCGCGACAGCGCGGACGGCAGCTCGGTGACGATCTTCGCGAGGGCGTAGACGAGGTCGGCGGTCAGATGCGGCCGGGCGGTGTGCCCGCCGGGCCCGGTGACCTTCACGTACACCTTGTCGCACGCGGCGGTGATCGGACCGGTGCGCAGGCCGAGCTGCCCGACCTCGATCCGCGGGTCGCAGTGCAGCGCGAACGCCCGGTCGACGCCGACGATGCCGCCGGCCGCCATCACGTCCAGCGCCCCGCCCGGGGTCTCCTCGGCGGGCTGGAACAGCAGCCGGACCCGGCCGGGTAGCAGCCCCGCCTCCGCCTGCTGCGCGAGGAACAGGCCCGCGCCCAGCACCATCGCGGTGTGGACGTCGTGGCCGCACGCGTGCGCGACGCCCGGGACCGTGGACCGGTACGGGGCGTCCGCCTTCTCGTCCTGGAGCGGGAGCGCGTCGATGTCGGCGCGCAGCGCGACCGTGCCGCCGTCCTCGGGCCCGATGTCGCAGAACAGCCCGGTGCCCTTCGGGAGGATCACCGGCTTCAGGCCCGCGGCGCGCAGCCGCTCGGCGAGCTTGCGCGTCGTGCGGTGCTCGGCGTAGCCCAGCTCGGGATGCATGTGCAGGTCGCGGCGGAACTCGATCAGCTCGTCCTCGTGGGCGGCCAGGAAGGCGTCGAGCTGCGGTTGCAGCACCGCGCCGCCGAGAACCGCCGATCCCGCGGACGCGGCGCCCTCCACCGGGGCGCCCGGCACGATCTCCCCCGTTCCGGGCCCCTGCGGGACGATCCCCGGTGCGAGGGTTTCGTCCGGGACCGTTCCTTCCGGAATACTTTCGTCCGAACCGTCCTCCCCGCCGGACGTGTTCCCGGTCACCGCGCCCCCGCCGATCCCGGTGGCGCCCATCCCCGTGGCGCCCATCCCCGTGGACGGCACCTTGGACTCCACGGGGGACGGCACGGGCGACGACACGGTGGGCGGCACCGTCTCGTGGCGGCCCGCGGGACTCGCGGGCCCCGGGGGGTTGGGTGGTTCAAGGCCGGGCATCACCCCGGGCCCCGGATGTGTCATCTGCGCCCCCTGTGTCACGGCGGAGCCGGAGGGTCCCCGCCCTGTGGTGTTCATGTTCTGTTTCCCGGATTCGGCTTCCCGACCGGGGAACGCCTCGCGTCCCGGCGCGGGTTCCGCCCGGCGTACCTGTGCGCGCGCCGGCCCACGTCCCGGCGCGTGTCCCGGCTCCTGTCCCGCCATGTGTCCCGGTCGGTGTCCCGGGGCGGGTGCCGGCGCGTGGTCCCGGTCGTCCACGGGGGCCGCCGCCTCGCGGGCGGGGACGGCGGCGGCGCCGGGTGGGTTGCCCGGAACGGCCGGTTCCTCAGGTGCCGGCATGTGCGACCTCCCCAAGTGTGACGAACCTGTCCTCCGCCAGTTCGACGATCGCCGCGTCGACGATGTTCTCCAGCGTCCCGCCTTCGGCGCGGATCGCGCGCTGGCGTTCGTACGGCGCGCCGTACTCCAGGATCTCGCCCGCCACCTTGAGCTCCTCCGCGCAGCCGAGCCGGTCGGCCACCGGCTCCAGCTCCCTGATCAGCTCGTACAGGTCGTCGCGGAGGGGTGCGGTGTTCCCCGCGTCATCGGTGATCACGATGGCGTCGAGCCCGTACCGCGTCGCGCGCCACTTGTTGTCGCGCACCACCCAGGCGGCCGGTCGCGGCAGCGTGTAGCCGCGGTCGAGCTGCTGGTCGAACAGCGTGACCAGGCTCTGGCACAGCGCCGCGGCCATGCCCACCTCGCGCATGGTCGGAATCCCGTCGAACATTCGGATCTCGACCGTGCCGAAATCCGGATGCGGACGGATGTCCCACCAGACCTCCTTGATGCTGCGAATAGTTCCAGAACGCAGGAGCGTGTCCATGTAATCCTCGAACGCCGCCCAGTCGTCCAGCAGGTGGGGCGGCCCCGCGGTCGGGAGCTGCCCGAAGACGACCGCCCGGCAGGACGCGAGGCCGGTGTCGCTGCCGCTCCAGAACGGGCTGGACGCGGTGAGCGCCAGGAAGTGCGGAAGGTAGGACGAGAGCGCGTTGACGATCGGGATCGCCTTCTCCGCGTCGGAGACGCCCACGTGGACGTGCACGCCGAACGTCTGGATGCGCCGCGCCAGCCACTGCATCTCCTCGATCAGCTCGGCGTAGCGGCGCATCGGCGCCATGACCGCGTCGCGCCAGTCGCTGATCGGGTGGGTGCCGGTACAGGCCAGCGCGATGCCGCGTTCGGCGGCGGCGGACCGGAGGGCGGCGAGGGTCCCGGCGAGGTCGTTCTTGGCCTCGCCGACCGTGGAGCAGATTCCGGTCACGACCTCGACCGTGGACTCCATCAGCTCGTGGCGGACCGGCGGGTTCTGGTCGTCCTCGCTGAGGGTGGGCAGGGCGGCGAGCACCTCGCGTGCGTCCTGCCGCAGGTGCCTCGTCACCGCATCGACCAGCTGAATCTCCCACTCGACGCCGAGCGTCGGACCGTTCGATGCGTTGAAGTCAATGGCCACGGCCAACCTCCGTCCACAATCCTTGCAGGTCGTTGCGTGGCACGTGGCGCAATTCAGCCAGCGGGTCCTTAAGCCTGGACAAACGCCGGTCCAGGTCACGTGTTCGCACCATGATGACGTCCGTTCTCGCCGTCCTGCCGGGTGTCCATGCCCTTTGCGGGTCAATTGACTCATGCGGACGGTCAGCGGGCGGTCGGGCGTCCTACCTTTCGGTCATCGATCTTGTCTACGACACCATCCGATCGAACTAGTCAGTGCGTCCCAAAATACCGCCGATTACGGACTGTCACCGAAACGGGCCGTCCCATATGTCCCAAAGATAGCGTCCCGTACCTTCCATCACGTACATCCCGTGCTTGTGGCGTTCACCGTCGGGTACCCCTTCGCCGGATAGGTCGCCTAGTCTTTCGGGGGAGTCATGGGCGCCACGCGCACGCGCGGCGGGAGCGATCGCGCTGCCACGGGACCAAGGAGCGTCGGAAGCTTGCGACCAGAGCGACGGGAGCGGACGAGCGTCCGCCGCGCCCTGATGGTGATCACAGTGCCGCTGACGGCGACGTCCCTCGCCACCGGACCCGCGCTCGTGGCGGCGCCCGCCACGGCCGCGCCCCGGCTCACCGAGCCGCGGACCGCCGCCACCCCCTCGTCCGGCACGCCGCGGGAGACCGTCGGCGGCCAGCAGCTCGCCGGACGCGGCGTCGTCGTCAACCAGACGCCCGGCGTCCCCCCGCCGCCGAACATCAAGGCGGCCTCGTACCTGATCGCGGACGCCGACACCGGGGACGTCCTGGCCGCCAAGGACCCGCACGGCCGGTACCTCCCGGCGAGCACGATCAAGACGCTGACCGCGCTCGCCCTCGTGCCCAAACTGGATCCGAACCGGCTCGTGCGGCCCTCCCAGGCGGCCTGCGACGTCGAGGGCACCAAGGTCGGGCTCACGCCGAAGATGAGCTACAAGGTCTCCGACCTGTTCCACGCGATGCTGATGATGTCGGCCAACGACGCCTCGGTGACGCTGGCCGAGGCGTACGGCGGCATGGACGCGACGCTCGCCGCCATGAACGCCGAGGCCAAGCGCATCAACGCGCACGACACCAAGGCCGGGTCACCGAACGGGCTCGACAAGGACCTCGGTCTGGACGTCCGCACGCAGCACACGTCCGCGTACGACCTGGCGCTCATCCTGCGCGAGGGCATGAAGAACCCGGCCTACCGCCGCTACATGCAGGCGATCGACCACCAGTTCCCGGCTCCGCCGACGAAGAAGGAGCGCCAGAAGGGCAAGAAGGTCGGCGGGTACCCCATCCACACCCACAACCGGATGCTGCCGGGCGAGCGGGACGCGTACGCCGGGATGCTCGGCGGCAAGAACGGCTACACGGTCGCCGCCAGGCAGACCTTCGTCGCGCAGGCGCAGCGCGACGGGCACACCATCGTGATCTCGCTGATGCGGGCCGAGGAGCGGCCGTCGAAGTACGCGACCCAGCTGCTGGACTGGGGGTTCGCCGCACGCGGCAAGACCGAGCCCGTGGGCGCGCTCGTCGCCCCCGGCACCCCGAAGTCGGCGGAGAAGGACGACGAGTCCGACGGGGTGCTGCCGAACGCCCCGCTCGCCTCCGACGACACGTCCCGCACATGGCTGCTCGTCAGCGGCGGCACGGTCGGCGCCCTGCTGGCCATCGCGGTCCTGTTCGTCGTGCTGCGCCGTCGGCGCCGCCTGGAGGCACTGCGCTACGGAACGCCCGCCGCCACCGACGACACCGGTTCCTGACCCTGGGCCGAACGCGCGGTAAAGGTTCCCTCAGGGGTCGCCGGGACGCTGGCCTGACGAGGGACACGGGCTTACGCTCACGGTGGCGCCGGTGAAGGAGGAAGCGCGCCATGCCCGACACGCACACGCCCGACACGCACACGCCCGACCCACACATGCCCGGCACGCACGTCCCCGGGGCCGCCGGTGAACATCCGAACGTGTCGCTGCTGAAGGACGGCTACACGGCCTTCGCCAAGGGCGACATGACCTTCATCCGTGATCTGCTCGCCGAGAACGTCGTGCACCGCGTGCCGGGACGCGGGCCGCTGTGCGGCGAGTACCGCACCCCGGAGGAGGTCCTCGGTTTCTACGTCCGGCTGTTCGAGCTGTCGGGCGGGACGTTCCGCGCCGAGCCGTACGCGGTGATGGCGAACGAGGAGTACGGCGCGGCGCTCGTCCAGACGTACGCGGAACGGCCGGGACGTCCGGGCCAGGTGCTGGACGGCCGCGCGGTCGACCTGTTCCGCATCGAGGACGGCAAGATCACCGAGATTCGCACGCTGGCCGAGGATCAGTACGCCGACGACGCCTTCTGGTCCTGAGCCGGAGGCCGCTCCCGTCCTGACGGCTCGTCTCGCGCCGAGGGCGGTTCCTCACCCGCTGGCGGCGCCTCCGCCCGTTCCGGGTTCTCCGCGTCGGCGGTGAGGACGGCGCGGCGGGTGGCCGTCCACGCGGCGACGTACAGGGCGAACCGCGAGACGACGTTGATCCACACCATCAGCCCGACCAGGACGGCGAACGCGCCGTAGACGGGGTTCTCCGTCGTCCGGGCGATGAGCAGCGACGCGATCTGCTTGAGGATCTCGAAGCCCACCGCACCGAACAGCGCGCCGCGGATGATCCGCCGCCAGGGCGCCCGGGTGCCCGAGAGGCGGGTGAACAGCACCAGGAAGACCACGGTGTTGAACGCGGTCGCGCAGGCGAGGGACAGCAGCCGCAGCACGGTCCCGGCGCCGGTGACGTCCTCCATCCCGAACCAGCCGAGGACGGTGTGCGTCGCCGACGTCGTGACGGTCGACACGGCCATGCCGCAGATCAGGACGACGCCGAGGAAGCCCAGGACGGCCATGTCCCACAGCCGTTTGACGGCGTAGTTCCCGCCGCCGCCGGGCTCGTTGCCCCACATGTCGCGCAGCGCCTCGCGCAGGACCTGCACCCAGCCCTGACCGGTGATCAGCAACGCGACCAGTCCGATGATCCCCACGGCCGTCTTGGACTGGGCGATCTGCTCGACCTGGAGCTGGTCGGACAGCCCGGGCAGCTGGGAGTTCACGGCCCGGACGAAGTAGTCGCGGGCCGCGCCGCTGAAGCCGACCAGGTAGCCGAGCAGCGAGTACGCCAGCGCCAGCAGCGGGAAGAACGACAGGAACGCGTAGCAGGTGAGTGCGGCGGCGAGGCGGTCGCCGCGCCGCTCCCGGTACCGCGACAGCGCCCGCGCCTGGTGGTCGAGCCAGGGGCGGCGTTCCCGGGCGCCGTTCAGCCGGTCCTTGGCGTCCCCGAACAGGGCCTCGCCGCGCCGCTGCGCCCGGTTGATCACCTGCCGCATGTACGCAAAGTACCCACAAACCGTGACTCGATGTTCACCCGGCGGGACGACCTTCGGAAACGCGTGGGGCACGCCGAGGGAACGCGCGTGTCACGACGCGGGCCGGTCGGCCCGTGACCTCGGCCCGGGATCGGGGAACACGAAGTCGCGCTGCGGACGCCACACGCCGTCCAGACCGTGCTCGTAGAGGGAGAAGCCCCACACGTCGAAGTCGGCGCTGTACCCGGCGAGCTCCTTGAAGGCCCTGTCCATGACGTCGTCGGGCAGATGGTGGGCGATGGTGACGTGCGGGTGGTACGGAAACGGCAGCGGCCGGGCGAGCGGACCCGTCAGAACCCTTGCCTGAATCCGTTCACAACCGCCGATTCCTTCGGCTAGGGCGACGAACACGACCGGAGAGACGGGTCGGAACGTTCCGCTACCACGGAGCTTGATCGGGAACGGTTCCTCGGTACGGGCGATCTCCCGCAGATGCTCCTCGACGGCGCCGAGCGCGGACTCGTGCACCTCGGTCGGCGGGAGCAGCGTGATGTGCGTGGGAATGGCGTGCGCCATGGGGTCGCCGAACGAGGCGCGCTTCGCCTGCAACCGCGCCCCGTACGGGTCGGGGATCGGGATCGCGACACCGATCGCGCGAAGCCCGTCCTCGCCCGCGTCGCGGGGAGTCGCGGGGGGCGTCTCCTCGGGGCCCTCCGCGGCGTCGTGGGGTCGGCGGTCAGCGACCACGTCCCACGAATCCCACCCGTTCGCGCACGATCTCCATCGTGCGCGCGGCGACACCGGACGCGCGTTCGGCGCCCTGCGCGAGGACCCGGTCGAGCTGCTCCTCGTCGTCGAGCAGCTTGAGCGTGCGCTCCCTGATCGGCGTGAAGGTGTCGACGACGACCTGCGCGAGGTCCTTCTTGAACTGCCCGTACCCGGAGCCCTCGTAGCGCCGCTCCAGGTCGGGGACGGACGTGCCGTCCAGCGCGGAGAAGATCCGCAGCAGGTTGGTGACGCCCGCCTTCTTCTCCTCGTCGTAGACGACCTCCGTACCGGTGTCGGTGACCGCGCGCATGATCTTCTTGCGCATCGGGCCCGGCTCCTCCAGCACATCGATGATCCCCTGCGGGGAGGACGCCGACTTGCTCATCTTCGCGTCCGGCTCCTGGAGATCGGTGATCTTCGCGGCGCCCGGGGGGATATGGGCCTCCGGCGGGACGAACGTCTCGCCGAACCGGTGGTTGAAGCGCTGCGCCAGCGTGCGGGTCAGCTCCAGGTGCTGCCGCTGGTCCTCACCGACGGGGACGCGGATCGCCCGTCCTTCGGCGCCCGGGTCGGGCGTGTAGAGCAGGATGTCGGCGGCCTGGAGGATCGGGTAGGTGAACAGCCCCACCGAGGTGCCGCCCGTCCCCTGCTTGGACGACTTGTCCTTGAACTGGGTCATGCGCCCGGCCTCGCCGAACCCGGTGAGGCAGCCGAGCACCCACGCCAGCTCCGCGTGCTCCGGGACGTGGCTCTGCACGAACAGGGTGGCGCGGTCGGGGTCGACGCCCATCGCGAGGAGCTGCGCAATGGCGACCTTCGTCCGGCGGCGCAGCACCGCCGGATCGTGCTCGATGGTGATCGCGTGCAGGTCGACCACGCAGTAGAAGGCGTCGTGCGTGTCCTGCATCGCGACCCACTGCCGCAACGCGCCCAGGTAGTTGCCGAGGTGGAACGAGTCGGCGGTGGGCTGGATCCCGGAGAACACGCGGGGCCTCACCGCGCCGTTCTGATCGGATGCTGCTGCGGCGCTGGACGCTTCGGACATGTGCACGGACCGATTCTCTCAGGTGTCGGCGGGGTCACCGGTGGCAGCCCGCAGGGTCGCGGGCGGGGTGGCGAGCGGCGCCGCGACGACCTGCGGCGTCACCCGGGGGACGACGCGCACGCGGGCCACCCTCCGGCCGTCCATCCGGGCCACCAGGAGGCGGTGCCCGCCCGCGTCCACCGAGTCGCCCTCGGCGGGCACGCGGCGCAGCGCCGCCATGATGTGCCCGGCGACCGTCTCGTAGGGCCCGGCGGGCAGCCGGATGCCGGTCTCGGCGGCGAAGTCGTCCAGGTTGAGCAGGCCGTCGACCTCGACGACGCCGCCGTGCAGGCGCCGTGCCTGCGCGTCGTGGACATCATATTCGTCGCGGATGTCGCCGATCAGCTCCTCCAGAAGGTCCTCCATCGTGACGATCCCGGCGACGCCGCCGTACTCGTCCATGACGATCGCCAGGTGGCAGCCCTCGCGGCGCATCTCCGACAGCGCCGGAAGGACCCGCTTCGAGGACGGCAGGAACTTCACCGGACGCGCCAGACCGCCGACCGGCCCGTCCCTCCCCGCGGGCCCGGGCGCGAGGAGATCACGGATATGGACGAAGCCGATCACCTCGTCGTGGGACTCGCGGCACACCGGAAAGCGCGAGTGCGGGCTGTTCGCGGCGACCCGGGCCGCGGCGGCCACCGGGAGCGCCGCGTCCAGGAACGCGACCTCGGTGCGCGGGACGAGGACCTCCCGCAGCGGCCGCTCCCCCGCCGCGAACACCTCCTCGATCAGTGCCCGCTCGTCGGCGGTGAGCTGGGTGTTCTCGGCGACGAGGGCTCGCATCCGCTCGGCCGACAGCTCCTCGCGCAGCGCGCCCGGATCGCCGCCCGACAGCCGGACCACCAGGTTGGTCGAGCTCGACAGCAGCCACACCAGTGGCCGGGCCAGGCCCCGCGGCGGCCGGGACGGCGTCCCGGGCGGCGGCCGGGACGGCGTCTGGTCCAGGGGTGGCGTCCGGTCCATGGGTTCAGCCTTCCCCGTTCGCCGTTCCGGATAGCCTGGGCACACCCCCGCGCCACAGTTTTATGTTCATGGAGGTCCGCTCGTGAAGCTGCTCGTCACCGGAGGCGCCGGCTACGTCGGCAGCGTCGTCTCCGCTCAGCTGCTGGAGGCGGGGCACGAGGTCGTCGTGCTGGACGACCTGTCCACCGGCCACGAGGACGCCGTCCCGGACGGCGCCCGCCTGGTCCGCGGCACGCTGCGGGACACGGCGGCCGACGTCCTGGCCGGGGCCGGGTTCGAGGCCGTGCTGCACTTCGCCGCCAGGTCGCTCGTCGGCGAGTCGGTGGAGAAGCCGGGCCTGTACTGGGACAAGAACCTCGGCGAGTCCCTGGCGCTGCTGGACGCGATGCGCCTGGCGAGCGTCCCGCGGATCGTGTTCTCCTCCACGGCCGCGACCTACGGTGAGCCGGAGACGACACCGATCCTGGAGACCGCGCCGACCCGTCCGACGAACCCGTACGGCGCGTCGAAGCTGGCGATCGACACGGCGCTGACCGAGTACGCGCGGCTGCACGGCATCGGCGGGGTGTCGCTGCGGTACTTCAACGTGGCGGGCGCCTACGGGCGGCACGGGGAGCGCCACACCGTCGAGACGCATCTGATCCCGAACGTGCTGAGGATCGCGCAGGGCGACGGGGACGTGGTGCGGATGTTCGGCGACGACTATCCGACGCCCGACGGCACCTGCGTCCGCGACTACATCCACGTGACCGACCTGGGCCGCGCCCATCTCCTCGCGCTGGACGCCTGCGAGCCCGGCACCCACCGGATCTACAACCTGGGCAGCGGCACGGGCGCGTCCGTCCGGGAGGTCGTGGACGTGTGCCGGGAGGTCACCGGCCGCGAGATCCCGGCGGAGGTCGCGCCGCGCCGTCCCGGTGACCCGGCGGTGCTGGTCGCCTCGTCCGACAAGATCCAGACGGAGTTGGGCTGGAAGCCGGAGCGGGACCTGCGGACCATGGTCGACGACGCGTGGACCTTCCTGCGGTCACGATGACCGCCGGGCTCGAAGCCGCGTTCACCGAGATCTTCGGGCGGGCGCCGGACGGTGTCTGGTTCGCCCCGGGTCGCGTCAACCTGATCGGCGAGCACACCGACCACAACGACGGGCTGGTGCTGCCGTTCGCGTTGCCGCTCGGCGTCTCGGTGGCCGCCGCGCCCCGCGACGACGGGATGATCGAGGTCCGCTCGCGCCACGCCGCGACGGCCGTGACGGCGCCGGTGGTCGGCGGCCCGGTCGTCGCCGAGGGGTGGTCGCCCGACCGTGCGTGGGCCGCGTACCCGGTCGGTGTCGCGCGGGTCCTGCGGGAGCACGGCGTGGGCGGCGCGTCCCTGCTGTTCGACTCCGATCTTCCGCGGGGTGCGGGCCTGGCGTCGTCGGCCGCGCTGGAGTGCGCGACCGCGCTGGCGCTGCGCGACCTGTACGGCGTCGACCTCGACCGTCCCGCGCTGGCCCGGCTGGCGTGGCGGGCCGAGAACGAGCAGGTCGGGATGCCGTGCGGGCCGATGGACCAGTCCGCGTCGCTGCTGTGCGCGGCCGGGCACGCGCTGATGCTCGACTGCCGCAGCGGCCTGTCGTCGCGGGTGCCGTTCGACCCCGCCGCCGCGGGTCTGGCGCTGCTCGTGGTCGACACGCGCGCCTCGCACGCCCTGACCGGCGGCGACTACGCCAGGCGGCGCGCCGAGTGCGCGCGGGCCGCGGAGCTGCTCGGCGTCGACGCGCTCCGCGACGTCACCGACCTCACGGCGGCGCTCACGGCGCTGCGCGACCCGGTGCTGCGCCGCCGCGTCCAGCATGTCGTCACCGAGAACCACCGCGTCGAGGCCACCGTCGGGCTGCTGCGGGCCAAGGCGGTCGCGGAGCTCGGCGCGATGCTGAACGCGTCGCACCTGTCGCTCCGCGACCAGTTCGAGGTGTCCTGGCCGCAGGCCGACACGACGGTCGACGCGGCGCTGCGGGCGGGCGCCCGCGGCGGCCGCATGGTCGGCGGCGGCTTCGGCGGGTCCGTGATCGTCCTCGTTCCCGCCGACCGGGCCGCCAAGGTCAAGGACGCGATCGTCGCCGCCTACGCCAGACGCGGCTGGACGGCGCCCGAGTTCCACGACGCCGTCCCGTCCGGTGGCGCGGACCGCCTCACCGCTGCTGCTTCATAGCGTCGTCGATCTCGGCGCGGAGCCGGGCGGCCTCCTCGGCGGGTCCGGTCTCGTCCAGGGTCGTGAACCCGTCCACGGCGGCGGACGCGAGCGACAGCGCCTCGGGGAGCCGGGCCAGCTGGGCGAAGAGACGGGCCTGGTCGAACGACACGAGCGCGGTCTCCCACACGCGGGCCGGTTCGTCGTCGGCCGGGAGGGCCGCGAGCGCCGCGCGGGCCGCGTCCATGACGGTGACGGCCTGGTCGCGGTCGCCGCTCCACATCAGGCAGGTCGCGTGGCGGCGGCGAGCGCGGACCACGCCGTACGGGTCACCGGCCTTCTCGTAGGCGACGGCCGCCTCCGCGTACCGTTCGGCGGCCTGCGCGTCCATGTCGAGGGTGGCGAGGACGTCGGCGGCCTCGTTGAGGAAATGCCCGGCCGCGTCGTGCCGGCCGTCCCGCGCGGCGTTCTCGGCGAGGCCGGTGAACGTCGTGGCGGCGTCCGGCTCGCCCATCCCCTTCTGCGCGTGCGCGAGGATCAGGCGGCACCGCCGCTCCGCGGGGACGTCGTCCGGGGCGGTGAGCGCCGGGAGCGCCTCCTCGGCGGTCTCCGCGGCCTCCAGGTGGCGGTCCGTGGACAGGTAGGCGGCGGCGAGGTCGACGCGGAGATGGAACGCCTGCTCGTGCAGGGCCTCGGCCGTCCACCCGGCGATGGCCTCGGTGAGGTCGGGGATGGCGTCGCCGGGACGATCCAGGGCGAGCAGCGCCAGGCCCCGTTCGGTGTGCGCCGCCGCCCGCATCGGGGTCGGTTCGGACAGCGCGCCGAGCGCCTCGTCCAACAGCGGCAGGGCCTCCGGGTCGGGGCCCTCCTCGCGCCTGGCCAGGGCCCGGCCGAGCAGCAGCGCGGGCGCGGCGACCTCGTCGGCTTCGCCGGACGCGCGCCCCGCCTCCAGGGACCGGCGCAGCTCCGCGACCCCACCGTCGAAGTCGCCGGTCATCAGCAGCGCCTGCCCGCGCCGGAACGCCAGCTCCCCGGCCCGGTCGGGCGCGTCGTCCGGGTCGATCCGGTCGAGGACGGCGACGGCCTCGGCGGGACGCTCCTCCTCGACGTGCACGAGCGCGAGACGGATCAGCGCGCCGGTCGCGTCGCCCTCCGTGCCCGGGTTCCGCGCGAAGTGGTCCGCGGCCTCGGCCACCTGGGCGAGGCCGTCCCCGTCGCCCATCTGCACGCGCATGGTGCCGAGGCGGCTGAGCGTCCGGTACCGGCGCGTCACGTCGCCGAGGTCGTCGAACAGCCGCAGCGCCTCCTCCCAACACGCGACCGCCTCCGCGCGCTCCTCCTCCAGTGCGTGCTCGACGCCCCGCGCGGCCACCCGGCGGGCGTGTTGCAGCGGCGTGAGCTCCGCCTTCTCGGCGAGAACGTCGAACCGGCGCCACGCGGCCTTCGCGCGGGCCATGGCACGTTCGGTGCGGCGGTCGTCCGCGATGTCGAGGAGCGCATCGAGATCGTCCTCCCCGGCCAGCACGTCCTCGGGGGCGGGCTGGGACGGCGCCGCCGGGGCCGGGGCGGGGGCCGGGAGGCGGTGGTGGGCGGCCAGCGGCAGGAACTCGACGATCGGCTCCGCCGTGAGGGCCCTGCGCACCAGGTCGCCCTGGTGGGACGTTCCGTTGCGGGCGTCGAACCGGGCCGCCAGCTCCGTCGCGCGCTCCGCCAGCTCCGCGCGCAGTACCTCCAGCGGCACGTCCGCCGCCGGACGGCCCTCCGCCGCGGGACGCCGCACCGTCAGGTCACCGTGTCCGGCCGCCGCGACCCGGGAGAGCACCAGCGCCGCCGTCGCGCAGAACTCCATCTCCGCGTGCGTGCTCGGCGCCCGGTCGAGCCACCCGAGATGCCGCTGGACGATCTCCAGCCCGCGCGCCTCGTTCCCCGTGACAGCGCAGAACTCCAGGTGCTCGGAGATGTCGCTGAGGTCGGCGAGCCGGGTCCGGTGCACCCGGTACGCGCGGCGGTGCGCGTCGGCGGCCCGTTCGGGGCGGCCCGTCCGCAGGTACACCGGCATCAGCGCGGTGTGGATCGCCTGCGGCTGCTCGTTGCAGGTCAGGGACGCGTCCAGAATGGGCGCGGCGACCTCGAGCGCCTCCTCGTACCGTCCCTGCTCGACGAGATGGCGGGCCTGGCTGGTCGGGTCGCAGCCCTCGCAGTCCGACAGGTCGTCCCGCTGGGCGGCGCGCCACTTCGTGTACCACTCGTCGGCCGTGCCGTCACCGACGTGCCGGGCGACCACGTTCCGGTAGTGGTAGACCGCCTGGAGGCTGTGCCCGCTCGCCTTGTAGCGGCGCTCCATGTCGTCCAGCACCTCGTAGGTGCGGTCGAGGGCGATCTCCGGGAACAGGGTCAGGGAGCTGACGATCGCCTTCATCTGCCACAGCAGACCGTGCGTCTCGTCGAACCTGCCCGGGTCGCGGTCATGGTCGGCGAGCGTCCGGCTGAACGTCGCGAACGCCTTCAACGGCTCGCCGCCGTACCGGTACGCGTCCGTCAACCGGACCCGGACGTGGAACGCGAGCACGTCGTCGCCCGCCGCCTCTGCACGGCGCAGCGCGTCCTCGACCAGGACGGTCTTCGCCTCGCCGTAGGGCAGTTCCTGCGACCGCGTCATCAACGCGTAGACGTCATCCGTGCTCACTGGGGGCCTCCGGGGAATGGACGGCCCACTCCAGCAGGCCGATGAAGGAACGGTTCAGCACCGCCGTGTCGGCGGGCCGCAGCGGATGGTGCCCGAGCAGCAACGCCTGCCCGTACAGGGCTTGGACGGCGACGTCGACGGGCCCGCCGTCACCCAGCGACATGATGCGCCGGGCCAGCGGATTGCGGTGGTTCAACACCAGTTGGGGGCGTTCGTCGCCGACCGTGGCGTGGACGGCGCCGAGCACGTCCGCCCACAGCTCGTCCGCCTCCTCCTGCGCCCGCGCCAGCTCCTCCCGGAACTGGGCGTCACGGCTGGGCAGGTACAGGGCGGGCAGCGACGCCGGATCGAACTCGCGGACGACCACCTCGCAGCCGAGCCGCTCCACCGCCCGCTGCGCCGCCGCCAGGAACGGCCGCAGCGCCAACTCCGTCGCCGGATCGAGGACGCCGAACGTGGTCGTCAGCTCCGCCGCGTCCAGCCGCGCCAGCCGGATGTCGGGGTCGAGCTCGGGCAGCCGCTCGATGATCTCGGTGTCGTGAACATAGCCCCCGTTGACGAGCCCCACGCCCTGCGCGCCCGCCACCGCCGCCAGCCGCCGGAACTCGTCCACACTCCCGGTGAACCGCCCGTTCGGATGGCGACGCCTGAACTCGTGCAGCGTCATCGGCCCGGCGGACGTCTCGTAGTCCAGCCACCGGTCCACGATCCGCAGCATGTCGTCGTCCTGCAGCGCCATCGCCTTCACGCCGAGCTGGTGTAGCCGCAGAAACGCCCGCAACCGCGACGGTTCGGTCTCCGACAGGGTCACCAACCACTGCCGCAGCACATCCCCAAGCCCCTGCCGCGCCGACTCAAGCAACTCGTCCTCGTAGAGCGCCTCCCGGCTGGCGGTCGGCCGCAACTCCCCCGCGTCCACGACACACCGCGCGAAGAACGCCCACTCGGGCAGCAGCCCCTCCACACTCTCAGCAAGGAGCATCCGCTTCAGATACACCCGATGGGACGCACGCGCCGCGGGCGACACCGGCTGGGGCAGCACGAACGCCACCCCCGTCAGCCCGGCCTCCGGCACGCTCATATCGACCACGTCGAACGGCGTGAACCCGTACAAATCCTCGCAGTACCGCTCCAGCGCCCGCCTACGCTCGGCGGGGTCACGGTAGGACGCCTGCCACGGAGGCCCGTCCCCCGTGATCGGCACCCCGTCCACGACAAGTTCAACGGGAAGCAGCGACCCATAAGTCCGGGCCAGCTCCGCCACCACCGACGGACTCAACAACTCCGCCGACCCGGGCCGCGCCCGCAGCGTCACCGTCGTCCCCGGCTCGTCCCTCTCACCCGGCTCGACCAGGTAGCTGCCTTCGGAACGACCCGTCCACCGAACGGCGTCCCCACCCTTCGCGGACCGCGTCACGACCTCGATCTCGTCCGCGACGAGGAACGCCGACAGCAGCCCGATACCGAACTGCCCGAGAAAGTCATGCCGCGCGAAGCCCAACTCGTCCCGCTTGGACGACCGTCCGATGGTGGCCAGCAGCGAGTGCACCTCACTTTCGGTGAGCCCGACGCCGTCGTCCCGGACCCGCAGCACCCCACCACCGGTCTCGATCTCGACCCGACCGCCGCCCTCGCCCCGCGCCGTGATCGCGTCCACCGCGTTCTGCAGCAATTCCCGCAGGTAAACCCGGGGACTGGCATACAGATGCCGACTCAGCAGATCCACCACACCACGCAGGTCGACCTGAAATGCCTGTTCCACCAGCGACACGCCTCCCCGATCACCTTCAAGGGCGATCACACCCTAGCGACCGTTACAGACACCCACAGATCATTTGCCCGGACCAACCACCCAATTCCACCCTGACCCTCACGCCACCCGACAACTACTCTCCGCGTGCACACCCTAACCGTGCGTCCATAGTTTTCCGATAGCAAAGCCCTTGAAGATGTTCACAGGGCGCAGTCGAGCACAGCTCCTGTCCTCCCGGGCGCAAGGGAAACTCCCCTCCCTTGCGCCCACCAGCCTTCCCGCGCCCTCAGCCGAGGGCGCGTCCGCCCGCCTGCCCCGCCCCGTGACCCGCCACAGCAGATTCGCCGTCCGCCCCGAACCCACGGCACCGGCGTCCGCACTGACCTCCCCCAGAACCGGCTCCGCCTCAACCCAGTCACACAGGCAACAAAGCGTTTTACAGTTGTGCAGGTCGATGGAACGGTTCGCGGGGCTGGTCCCCGGGGTGCGCGGTGATCTGTTCTACGGCACCGAGCCGACCGGCGAGGCCACGCTTTGGCTGTTGGACGCGGCCGGGCCCGGCTGTTCATGGGCGTCGGTTGACCACGTTCCCGGCGAGGACGCCTTCGTCGTCGAACAGGCGGGTGGGAGGCGGCTGTGGGACGAGGTCGAGGCCGCCTACTTCCAATGGCTTCGCTGGGGGCGTCCCGCACTGACGCGCTTCGGGCTCACTGTCACGTCGGACGGCCAGCGGGTGTGGCTGGACGAGCCCACCGATCTCATCGGGCCCCGGACATGACGGCCCGGGGCCCGGACGGGCGTTAGATGAGGCCGAGTTTGCGGACGGCTTCGCGTTCCTCGGAGAGTTCGGCGACGGAGGCGTCGATGCGGGTGCGGGAGAAGTCGTTGAGGTCCAGGCCCTGGACGATCTCCCACTGGCCGTCGCGGGTGGTGACGGGGAAGGACGAGATCAGGCCCTCGGGCACGCCGTAGGAGCCGTCCGAGACGACGGCCATGGACGTCCAGTCGCCGTCGGCCGTGCCGTTCACCCAGGTGTGGACGTGGTCGATGGCGGCGGACGCGGCGGACGCCGCCGAGGACGCGCCCCGGGCCTCGATGATGGCGGCGCCGCGCTTGGCGACGGTCGGGATGAAGTCGTTCTCCAGCCAGCCCTGGTCGTTGACCGTCTCGGCGGCGTTCTTGCCGGCGATCTCCGCGTGGAAGATGTCCGGGTACTGGGTGGCGGAGTGGTTGCCCCAGATCGTCATCTTGCGGATGTCGGCGACCGAGACGCCCGCCTTCTTCGACAGCTGGGCGAGGGCGCGGTTGTGGTCGAGGCGCGTCATGGCCGTGAAGCGGTCGGCGGGGACGTCCGGCGCGTGCTGCTGGGCGATGAGGGCGTTGGTGTTGGCCGGGTTGCCGACGACGAGGACCTTGACGTCGTCGGCGGCGCCCGCGTTGATGGCCTCGCCCTGCGGCTTGAAGATGCCGCCGTTGGCCTCCAGGAGGTCGCCGCGCTCCATGCCCTTCGTCCGGGGACGGGCGCCGACGAGGAGGGCGATGTTCGTCCCCTCGAACGCCTTGGTCGCGTCGTCGAAGATGTCGATGCCGGACAGCAGCGGGAACGCGCAGTCGTCCAGCTCCATGGCGGTGCCCTCGGCGGCCTTCACCGCCTGCGGAATCTCCAGAAGTCGCAGCCGTACGGGGACGTCCGCGCCGAGGAGGTGCCCGGACGCGATGCGGAACAGCAGCGCGTAGCCGATCTGGCCCGCGGCGCCGGTGACGGTAACGGTGACTGGGGTGCGCGTCATTGCCTTCTTCTTCTCTCTGCTGCTGTGAACCTGAGCCCGCCGCCGCGCGGGGTCTCTCGCCGTCGAGATATGTGCGAGGTTCAGGCTATCGCGCACCCCCTACCCATCACCCGGCAGGTGCACCATCGGCATGGCGGCAGGTCACACGCGTCGAGGCCGTCCCGGAAGTGCTCCGGGACGGCCTCGGGGACGAACGCTTAAGCCAGGGGCCTCAGCCATTGACCTTTTTCTGGAGGTTGGTGTCGAGGGCCTCCAGGAAGGCCTGCGTGGTCAGCCACGGGGTCTCCCGGCCGACGAGGAGGGCGAGGTCCTTGGTCATCTGGCCGCTCTCGACCGTCTCGACGCAGACCTGCTCCAGGGTGCGGGCGAACTCGATGACCGCGGGGGTGTTGTCGAGCTTGCCGCGGTGTTCGAGGCCGCGGGTCCAGGCGAAGATGGACGCGATCGGGTTGGTCGACGTCGGCTTGCCCTGCTGGTGCTGCCGGTAGTGCCGGGTGACCGTGCCGTGCGCGGCCTCCGCCTCGACGGTCTTGCCGTCGGGGGTCATCAGCACGGACGTCATCAGCCCGAGGGAGCCGAAGCCCTGCGCGAGGGTGTCGGACTGGACGTCGCCGTCGTAGTTCTTGGCGGCCCAGACGAACCCGCCCTCCCACTTCAGCGCCGCCGCGACCATGTCGTCGATGAGCCGGTGCTCGTAGGTGAGGCCCTTGGCCTCGAAGTCGGCCTTGAACTCCGACTCGTAGATCTCCTGGAAGATGTCCTTGAACCGGCCGTCGTAGGCCTTCAGGATCGTGTTCTTCGTCGACATGTACAACGGCATCCCGCGCTCCAGCGCGTACCGCATCGTCGCCCGCGCGAAGTCGCGGATGGACGAGTCGTAGTTGTACATGCCCATCGCGATGCCGCCGCCGGGGAAGGACGCGACCTCGAACTCCATCGGCTCACCCTCGCCCTCGGGCGTGTAGGTGATGGTGACCGTGCCGGGGCCGGGGACGACGAAGTCGGTGGCGCGGTACTGGTCGCCGTGCGCGTGCCGGCCGATGATGATCGGCTTGGTCCAGCCGGGGACGAGGCGGGGGATGTTGGAACAGATGATCGGCTCGCGGAAGACCACACCGCCGAGGATGTTGCGGATCGTCCCATTCGGGGACCGCCACATCTTCTTCAGGCCGAACTCCTCGACGCGCGCCTCGTCCGGGGTGATGGTCGCGCACTTCACGCCGACGCCGTGCTCCTGGATGGCCTTGGCGGCGTCGACGGTGACCTGGTCGTCCGTGGCGTCACGGTGTTCGATTCCCAGGTCGTAGTACTTCAGGTCCACGTCGAGGTAGGGCAGGATCAACTGGTCCTTGATGAATTTCCAGATGATCCGCGTCATTTCGTCGCCGTCGAGTTCGACGACCGGGCCCGCTACTTTGATCTTGGGCATGCTGGTGCTGTCCCTTTCCTACACCGGGGCGAGCTAAAGACTCAGACCTTGTAAGGCTCAACTGGCAAGGCTAGCCGAGGGGGTTCTGAGGTCTAGACCTGGCCTGGGCCGTCCCGGCGCCCGGTGATGAGCAGCCGTACGGCCCGCGCCACCATGGCGAGCAGGATCAACACGCCGAACGCGCCCGCGAGCGCGAGGCCCGGCTTGTTCATCGGTGGGACGCTGAGCGAGACGAACGCGACCATCTCGCCGAGGATCACGAGCGTCCAGCAGTCGATGGACCGGCTGCGGACGGCGAGCGGCCCGAGCTGCGACTCGGGCAGCAGCAGCCGGGCGAGCGCCCCGAACAGCAACGCGGCGGCCATCAGCCCGGACCCTTTGCGGAAGTAGTTGAACGCGCACAGGGTGAGGCCGGCGCCGACTCCGCTGAGCACGATCAGGTAGGGCAGTTGCGCCAGCCAGTGCGGCGCGGCGCCCCGGCGGCGCGGCGCCCTGCGCGTCCGCCGACGCACCTGGGTGCTCATGGTTTACACCGTAGCGGCAATCCCGTCGTGGCACGTCATCGTCCGCCCCGGGGTCGGGACGGATGGGGCCCGGGTGATGCCGGAGAGCCCGGAATCCCTTGCGCCATCGGTGCTACTCGCCAGTAGGAGGGTGTGACGGTGACGCGCCCGGGTAACCCGGCAGACAGGGGTCGCTAACTAGCTGGGAGGACTGCCGTGGAGGGGCCGTTCATGCGGATCGAGGACAGCGGGCTGGTGATGCCGCTGCGCCACGACGTGACGACGGTCGGGAGAGGGAGAGGAGTCGACATACGTCTCGACGACCCGAGTGTGTCCCGCTTGCACGCTGAGCTCGTCCGGCGCGGACCGTACGTCTACGTTGTGGACATGGGTTTGTCCCGCAACGGGACCCGCGTCAACGGGCGACCGATCGCCCGCCGAGTCCTGGATGACGGTGACGTCGTGAGCTTCGGCACGGCGCGCTGCCGGATGGGGGGCATCCCCCGTGAGGAGGTCGACCCGGACGTCGAGCTGCGGCGTGCCGTCGCTCCGGAACTCACCCGACGCGAGGTCGACGTGTTGACCTCGCTCTGCCGTCCCGCCCTGTCGGACGAGGCGTTCGTGGCCCCGGCCACGGCGCGTGACATCGCCGGGGAGCTGGTGGTGACGGAGGCGGCCGTCAAGCAGCATCTGCTGCGCCTCTACCAGAAGTTCCGGATCCCCGAGGGCGCCAACCGGCGTACGCGGCTCGCCAACGAGGTCATCGCGATGGGCCTCGTCCGGCCGCTGCCGCCGGTGCACGTCCCGCAGGGCCGCCCCCCGATGGACGGGCGCGTCCCCGGAGTGCGGCCGAAGCCCGACCCGCGGCGGACGGGTACGGGGCACGGCCACGTCAACGGGCCGTCGGGGCGCGCTCCGAGCCCGGCAGGACGGAGGGCGAGCTGACGTAGTCGGTTTCTCGGCGGCCACCCTCCAGGCAGCGCAACGACGTGAGGGCCACCGCCGAGCCAGTCCGTACGGGGCCGCGTTAGTGACGGCGCGGCCCCGTCCGGCGGACGTGGACGGCGGGGTCGTCACCGGGGGTGCCGGTGGCGGCTCCGCCGATCAGTCGAGGCGTTCAGCGGCCTCGACGACGTTGGCGAGGAGCATCGCGCGGGTCATCGGGCCGACCCCGCCGGGGTTCGGCGCGACCCAGCCCGCGACGTCGCGGACGTCGGCGGCGACGTCTCCGGCGAGTTTGCCGTCCACGCGGGACACGCCGACGTCCAGGACGGCCGCGCCTGGCTTGACCATGTCGGCGGTGATGAGACCGGGCACCCCGGCGGCGGCGACGACGATGTCGGCGGCACGGGTGTGCGCCGCCAGATCACGGGTCGCGGTGTGGCAGAGGGTGACGGTGGCGTTCTCGCTGCGGCGGGTCAGCAGCAGCCCGAGGGAACGCCCGACGGTGAGGCCGCGTCCGACGACGGTGACCTCGGCGCCCTTGATCGGCACGTCGAAGCGGCGCAGCAGTTCGATGATCCCCTTCGGGGTGCACGGCAGCGGCCCCGGCTGCATCAGCACGAGCCGCCCGAGGTTCGCGGGGTGCAGGCCGTCGGCGTCCTTGGCCGGGTCGATGCGCTCCAGCACCCGCTGCTCGTCCAGGCCCTTGGGAAGTGGAAGCTGGACGATGTAGCCGGTGCAGGCGGGGTCGGCGTTCAGCTCGGCGACGGCGCTTTCCACATCGTCCTGGGTGGCGGTGGCGGGCAGGTCGCGGCGGATGCTCTCGATGCCGACCTCGGCGCAGTCGCGGTGCTTCATGTTGACGTAGGAGTGGCTGCCGGGGTCGTCGCCGACGAGGACGGTGCCGAGCCCGACGGACACGCCGCGCGCCTTCAGCGCCTCGACCCGCCCCTTGAGGTCCGAGCGGATCTCGGCGGCCGTCGCCTTGCCGTCCAGAATCTGTGCCGTCATGCGTTCCTCCGCGGAAGGTCTCCCGTCCACCCAGGCGCGCGGCGTCCGGACTGTTCGTTCGCTCCCCGGTGGTGCCCCACCTTGACCGCGCCAGTCGCGTGCGACCTCATGCTATCGACCGGTCCCGGCCGTCTCAGTCTTCGGAGCGCCCCCGCCAGGCGAGCAGCCGGTCCGTCCCGTGCCACCCGAGCTGCGCCGCCAGCATCGCCGCGAGGAGGGCCGCGGCGAGCCCGATCATCTGCCGCGACTCCATCAACAGCGCGTCCGTACGGTAAACGGACACAACGATCATCGCCAAGACCGCTTCCACCGCGCCTCCCATCCAGATCACTCCGCGCCGAGTGGTCAGAACGTTCCGGGGGCGCGGTAAGCCAGAGGCTACCTCCAACAAAAGGTAAAGAACCCACCCTGTACACAGAGGGCTCAGTGGAAGAAGTGCCTTACTCCCGTGAAGTAGAGGGTGATGCCGGCTTTGGCGGCGGCGGCTATGACCTTGTCGTCGTTGACGGAGCCGCCGGGTTGGACGATGGCGCGGACGCCCGCCTCGGTCAGGACTTCGAGGCCGTCGGGGAAGGGGAAGAAGGCGTCGGACGCGCCGACGGCGGACGCGGCGCGGTCGGCGCCCGCGCGGGCCACGGCGAGTTTGGCGGCGTCGACCCGGTTGACCTGGCCCATGCCGACGCCGACGGTGGCGCCGTCGGCGGCGAGGAGGATGGCGTTGGACTTGGCGGAGCGGACGGCGCGCCACGCGAACGCCAGGTCGCGGAGGGTGGCCTCGTCGGCGGACGCGCCGGTCTTGAGTTCCCAGCCGGTCGGGTCGTCGCCGGGGGCGTCGATGCGGTCGACGCTCTGGAGGAGGAGGCCGCCGTCGATGCGCCGGTACTCGGTGGCGCCCGCGGGGGCGTCGGGGCAGACGAGGAGTCGGATGTTCTTGAATCGGTCGGTGAGGACGGTCACGGCCTCGTCCTCGAAGGACGGCGCGATCAGCACCTCGGCGAAGCTTTCGGTGACCTGCCGGGCCATGGCGGCGGTGACGGGACGGTTGGCCGCGATGACGCCGCCGTAGGCGGACACGGGGTCGCAGGCGTGGGCCTTGCGGTGCGCGTCGGCGATGTCGGCGCCGACGGCGATGCCGCACGGGTTGGCGTGCTTGATGATCGCGACGCAGGGGTCGGTGAACTCGTGGGCGGCGCGGAGGGCGGCGTCGGTGTCCACATAGTTGTTGTACGACATCTCCTTGCCGTACAGCTGTTCCGCTCCGGCGAGCCCGGTCTCACCGGGGGTCCGGTACAGGGCGGCGCGCTGGTGGGGGTTCTCGCCGTACCGGAGGGTGTTCGACCGCTCCCAGGTGGCGCCGAGGAAGTCGGGCCAGTTCGTCTCGGCGGCGGTCTCGTCGGGGGCGTAGGCGCTGGCGAACCAGGACGCGACGGCGACGTCGTACGACGCGGTGTGCGCGAACGCCTGCGCGGCGAGGCGGCGGCGTTCGTCCAGGGTGAAGCCGCCCGCGTTGACGGCGTCGAGGACGGTCCCGTACGCGGACGGGTCGACGACGACGGAGACGCTCGCGTGGTTCTTCGCGGCGGCGCGGACCATCGTCGGGCCGCCGATGTCGATCTGTTCGACGCACTCGTCGGGCCGGGCGCCGGACGCGACGGTCGCGGAGAACGGGTACAGGTTGGCGACGAGCAGGTCGAACGGTTCGACGGAGAGGTCGTCGAGCTGCTGGAGGTGGTACTCCTTGCGGCGGTCGGCGAGCAGGCCCGCGTGCACGTTCGGGTGGAGGGTCTTGACCCGTCCGTCGAGGCATTCGGGGAAGCCGGTGAGCTTCTCCACCTTCATCACCGGCACCCCGGCGGCGGCGATCCGCCCGGCCGTGGAACCGGTCGAGACGATCTCGACACCGGCCTCGTGCAGGCCGCGGGCCAGTTCCTCCAGCCCGGTCTTGTCGTAGACGCTGATCAAAGCCCGCTTAATCGCCACCCGACTCACCGGCCGAGCTCCCCTCTTGATCGGACGTGTCCCTGCCGTTGGATTCACCGCAGGTCTTGCATTTCAGTGAGACGCGTCTGCCGCGCGCCGTCCAGCCGTCGCGGGCGAGCCGTCCGACGACGTCGACCAGGAGCCGGCGCTCCACCTGCTTGATGCGCTCGTGCAGGGAGTCTTCGTCGTCATGCCAGCGCACGGGGACGGTGTCCTGGGCGATGACGGGTCCGGTGTCCACTCCTTCGTCGACGAAGTGAACCGTACATCCCGTGACCTTCACCCCGTACGCCAGGGCTTCCCGTACGGCGTGGGCGCCGGGGAAGGACGGCAGCAGCGCGGGATGGGTGTTGACGGTCCGGCCGCCGAACCGCGCGAGGAAACGCGGCCCGAGGATCTTCATGAACCCGGCGGACACCACCAGGTCGGGTTCGTGCGCCGCGACGGCCTCGGTGAGCGCCGCGTCCCAGTCGTCCCGGGACGGGAAGTCCGGAATCCGGACGGTGAACGTGGGCACGCCGGACCGTTCGGCGCGGGCGGTTCCGCCGGTATCGTGACGATCCGCCCCCACGGCCACGACTTTCGCCCCGTAGGCTGGATCCGCGCACGCGTCGAGCAGCGCTTGTAGGTTGGTCCCCGCGCCGGAGACGAGGACGACGAGCCGGGCGGACACCATGACTCCCTGGTGGACGATGGGGTTTGCCGTTTCGGGCCGACCAGCAGCCTATCGGGCCGGCTCGGCGCCCCCCGAGGACGGACCGGGGTCAACCATGCCAGGGGCTAGGAGGAAGAGAACGTGAGCGAGCAGCCGGGCCCTCCGGCCCAGCCGGAACACCGCCCGGACGATCACCCGGGCGGACCGCCGGCGGGGCCGACGCCGCCTCCGCCACCCGGCCCGCCGCAGCGCGGCGGCTGGCGGGCCCTGTGGCTCGGCGGCATCGCGCTGGTGACCGCGTTCTTCTTCTACCCGCTCGGCCTCGTGCTCGGCGTCGCCGCGCTCGTCGTCGGCATCCGGGCCCGCCGGAACGCGCGGCGGGCGCGGGCGGCCGCGCCGGGCGCCGTCCCGGGCATCGTCCTCGGCGTGATCGGTCTGGTGTTCTCGACGCTGTCGGTGTCGCTGACGGCGTTCCTGTGGCCGGAGCTGAGCGGCTACCAGAGCTGCATCAGCGGATCCAACACCACCGTCGACAAGCAGGCGTGCCGCGACGAGTACTACCCGAAGATCGAGGACAAGCTCGGCCTGCCGTCCGGCAGCATGGACAAGTACGGCGACCTGCTCTAGTCGTCCCGTTCGGGGTCTTCGCGGAGCACGTAGATGGCTCCGCCGCGGGTCTCGATGCGTTCGGGGTCCTCGCGTGGCGGCGGAACGTCGACGGGTTCGTCGAGGATGTGCCCTTCGAGGACGTCATGGGCCGGCTCCGGTTCGGGTTCGGACGGTTCTTCGGGCAGGTCGGGCGGCGGGGCCGGGCGGCGGCGCGGACGGCGCGGGCCGAGGACCGGTTCGGCCTCCTCGAACTGGAGCGGGTCCGGTGCGTGTGGCGGCCTCGGGGCGGGACGCGGCTCGGGGGCCTTCTCCTCGACCTCGACCTCGACCTCGGCCGGGACGGGCGCGGACAGCGGCACCGGCGCCGCGACGTTCCGCCCCCGCTTCTTCGGTTTGACCGTGTCCTTCCCGGCCGCCTTGTCGACCGCCTTCCCTGCCGCCTTCTTGGCCGCTCTCCTGGACGCCCGTTTCCGCGCGGGCGCGCGGGTCTCCGCCGGGGGGCGGGCGGCACGGCGCAGGATCAGCGCGTTCGCCGCCCACGCCGCGATCGCCGCGGAGATGCCGACCTCCAGGGCCGCGAGCAGGCCGACCTGCCAGGCGGAAGGCCCCATGGTCGCCATCCGCCCGTCGCCGAGCGGCCCGCCGGACAGCACGGTCAGCAGCGCCGCCACGGCACCGGTCAGCGCCCCGGACGTGAACCCCCACAGGGGAGCCCCCTCCGACACGGGCGTGGGCATCGACCGGATCGTGAGGACGCCGCCCACCGCGCCCGCGAGGAACGGCGCGGCCAGCGCGAGCAGCGACACCGCGGGCGCGGGTCCCGGCTCCGGCAGCGCCGCGAGCGGCGGGAACGCCGGGACGAGGTCGAGGACCACCCCGGTCGGCGACACGCTCGTCCCGGAGCCGACGGAGAAGCCCGGCCCGATCGCGTACGCCATCCCCCAGATCACCGCGTTCGGCAGGAAGGCCAGCTCGACCAGCAGCAGCAGGGCGCCGCCGACGACACCGGGGGCGAGCATGTCGTACAGGTGGTCGGCGTCGCCCATGTTCACGGCGAGCGACGCGCCGACGAGCACCGCGCCGGACCCCAGCAGCACGGCCAACGCCCCCGACACGCCGATCACGAGGGAGCGCGGACGGTCCGGCAGCAGCCGCAGCAGCGCGCCCAGGCCCGATCTGACCCGCCGTCCCTTCGCCTCCGCCGCCACCTGCGCGGCGACGACGGCCCGCGCGGCGCCGAGGCCGCCCGCGATGACCGCGACGAGGAAGCACGCGACGAGCGCCTGCCCCGCCGACGGCCGCACCTGCGGGGACGACGCCGCCAGCGCGAGCAGCGCGGCCAGCGCGGCGTAGGGCGTGGCCAGCGCGACCGCGACGCGCATCACCGCGGCCCGCGGACGGTGCGGCAGCCCCGCCACCCGGATCATCCACCCGCCGCCCCGGTACAGCATGACCCCGGGCAGGACGAGCACGCCGAGCGGCAGCAGCCCGACCCGGCCCTGCCCGTAGGAGAAGCCGGCGTGGTGGGAGACGAGCCAGAAGTTCACGGCCGTCCGGAAGACACCGGACATCCCGTCGCCGAACGCCGTCCTGGGCGCCGCGATCCACCCGATGAGCGTGATGGTGGTGAGGACGGCGAGCCCGATCCCGATGCACCACAGCGCCGCGACCAGGCCCGTCACGTACAGCGGCCGGGCCACCGTCACCGGGGCCGGTGCCTCCGGCGGCGGCTGGGCGCGGCCGCGCGCCTCCGGACGCCGCGCGGCCCGTCCCGCCGCCGTCGCGGCACCACGGTCGGGGGTCGCACGCCTTCCAGGGGTCGCATCGCTCACGCGCACCATGCTGGCACCACGCCCGCGCCCCGGACGTCCCCTCGCCCGGCGTGTCGCCGCGCCGTCGCCGGACGTCGGACGGAAACCGAAAAGACGCCCGGCCACGGCGGCCCGGACGTCTTCCGGCGACGAGAAAACGACGATCAGCGGTTCTTCATGATCTCCCGCATGAGGACGGCGGTCTCGCTCGGGGTCTTGCCGACGCGGACGCCGACCTTCTCCAGGGCGTCCTTCTTCGCCTGCGCGGTGCCCGCCGAGCCCGAAACGATCGCGCCGGCGTGGCCCATCGTCTTGCCCTCGGGCGCGGTGAACCCGGCCACGTAGCCGACGACCGGCTTGGTGACGTGCTGCTCGATGTAGGCGGCGGCGCGCTCCTCGGCGTCCCCGCCGATCTCACCGATCATGACGATCGCGTCGGTGTCCGGGTCGTCCTGGAACGCCTGGAGGGCATCGATGTGGGTCGTCCCGATGACGGGGTCGCCGCCGATGCCGACGCACGTGGAGAAGCCGATGTCGCGCAGCTCGTACATCATCTGGTACGTCAGCGTGCCCGACTTGGACACCAGGCCAAGGCGGCCCGGCGTGGTGATGTCGGCAGGGATGATGCCCGCGTTCGACTTGCCGGGCGAGGCGATGCCGGGACAGTTCGGCCCGATGATGCGGGTCTTGTTGCCCTTGGACTCGGCGTACGCCCAGTAGTAGGCGGTGTCGTGGACGGGGATGCCCTCGGTGATGACGACGCACAGGGCGATCTCCGCGTCGATGGCCTCGACGACGGCGTCCTTGGTGAACTTCGGCGGGACGAACACGACGGAGACGTCCGCGCCGGTCTCGCCCATCGCCTCCTTGACGGTGCCGAAGACGGGCAGGACCGTCCCGTCGAAGTCGACGGTCTGCCCAGCCTTGCGGGCGTTCACGCCACCGACGACCTGCGCGCCGGACGCGAGCATCCGGCGGCCGTGCTTGGTGCCCTCCGACCCCGTGATGCCCTGAATGATGATCTTGCTGTTCTCGGTGAGCCAGATGGCCATCGCTCATGCACCTGCCGCGAGTTCGGCGGCGCGCCTCGCCGCGTCGTCCATGGTGTCGACCTGCTGGACGCCGGGCAGCGCCGCGTCGTTGAGGATCTTGCGTCCGAGCTCGGCGTTGTTGCCGTCGAGGCGGACGACGAGCGGCCGGTCGACGGACTCGCCGCGGTCGCCCAGCAGCTTGTACGCCGACACGATGCCGCTCGCGACGGCGTCGCAGGCCGTGATGCCGCCGAAGACGTTCACGAACACCGACTTCACGTCCTTGTCCGACAGGACGATCTCCAGCCCGTTCGCCATGACCTCCGCGGACGCGCCGCCGCCGATGTCGAGGAAGTTCGCGGGACGCTGCCCGCCGAACTCCTCACCCGCGTACGCGACCACGTCCAGGGTCGACATGACGAGCCCCGCGCCGTTGCCGATGATGCCGACGCTGCCGTCGAGCTTGACGTAGTTGAGGTCCTTGGCCTTCGCCGCGGCCTCCAGCGGGTCGGCGGCGGCCTTGTCCTCGTACTTGTCGTGGTCCTGGCGGAAGTCCGCGTTGTCGTCGAGGGTGACCTTGCCGTCGAGGGCCGTCACCCGCCCGTCCGCCGTGAGGATCATCGGGTTCACCTCGACGAGGGACGCGTCCTCGTCGGTGAACACCGCCCAGAGGCGCTCGATGAGCTCGGCTGCGCCCTCGACGGCCTGCTCCGGCAGCCGGCCCTTCTCCGCGATCTCGCGGGCGAGGGCCCGGTCGACGCCGTGCAGCGGCGAGATCGGCACCATCGCCAGCCGGTCGTGCGGCACCTCCTCGATCTCCACGCCGCCCTCGACGGAGCAGATGGACAGGAAGGTGCGGTTGGCGCGGTCGAGCAGGAAGGAGAAGTAGAACTCCTGCGCGATCGCGCTGCCCTCCTCGATCAGGACCTTGTGGACCGTGTGGCCCTTGATGTCCATGCCGAGGATCTGGCCGGCGAGCGTTTCCGCCTCGTCGGCCGAGTCGGCCAGCTTCACACCGCCGGCCTTGCCGCGGCCACCGGTCTTCACCTGGGCCTTGACCACGACCTTCGAGCTTCCCGCGGCGAACAGCTCCGCCGCGATGGCCCGGGCTTCCTGGGGAGTATGGGCGACCTTGCCGGTGGGCACCGGTACCCCGTACTCGGCGAAGAGTTCCTTCGCCTGATGTTCGAACAGGTCCACGAGGCGTCCTTTAACGGATCGACATTCGATCGACCACACGAGTGGGGGTTTGCACGGGACTCCGCGCGGCCGGCACTCTGCGGTCCGCTCCGTCGACGCAGCCTAGTCAACCCGGCCGCATGATGAGGCCACCGGGTCCCCTCAGGGAGTGTTACCGGGACGTGGGTATGTCTCACCCCTGAGGAGGGCAGGAGTGGCACGTGAGGAGGATGAACCAATTGACGTAGTTTGATGTACTTATTTTCGTTCCGGGATCAGTCCGGCGGGCGATGCGGTGGAGGGGGCGACGCATGGCGAGGGCGGATGAGCGGGACACCCCCCTCGCGGGACCTGTTCTCACCGGTCCCGCCCTCGACGACGCCCTCCTCGCGGAGACCGTGCCGAGCGGGATCGTGGCGGCCGACCCCGTCCGCACCCCGCCACCTCGCCCCCGGCGCAGGCGCAGGCGCGGGTCGACACGCACGTTCCGCCGCGTCACCGCGCTCCTGATCGTGGCGGCGATCATCGCGACGGGCGGCGCGAACGTCCCCGACCGGTCAGGCGAGGGCTGGGTGAGCCCCGGCCTCGTCGGCGGGGGCGGGTGGCCGTTCGCGGGCGCCCCGCTGTCCCCGGAACTGGCGCCCGGGGCGTACTACCTGCCCGACAGTTCGGTCGTCCGGCTCGCCGACGGGCGTGTCCGTCTCATCCCGTTCGGCGGCGACAAGCCCGTCACGGTGGACGCGTCCGACCCGCGCGTCGCCCAGGCGCTGCGGTCCGACCGCTCCTGGCTGGCCCAGGGCACCGTCCCCACCGGCGGCCGCGCCGGCTACCACGACATGGCCGCACGCGCCCTGCTCGACCTGCGGCTCCTCACCCGCCCGAACGGCGCGTCCCTCGCCTCCTGGTACACCAAGTGGCGGTACTGCTGGCCCCGCGACTCCGCGTTCGCCGTCGCCGCGTTCACCGCGACGGGGCACCCGTCCGAGGCCCGCCGCATCCTGCGCTTCCTCGCCCGCGTCCAGCACGACGACGGCATGTGGGCCGCCCGCTACCACCCCGACGGGACGGCCGTCGCCGACGGGCGGGCCCCGCAACTCGACTCGGTCGGCTGGGTGCTGTGGGCGACCTGGTTCCACCTCGTCACGACGAAACCGCTCGACGAGGAACCGCCCAACCTGTGGCCGATGGTGCGGCGCGCCGCCGACCACCTCGCCGGCTCGCTGGACGCCGAGGGCCTGCCGCCCGCCTCGTCCGACTACTGGGAACGCGACCACCGCAAGGAGGAGGACCCGCGGCGCCCCACCCTCGGGGTCGTCGCGCCGGTGCTCGCCGGCCTGCGGTCCGCCGCCGACCTGGCGCGGGCCCGCGGCGAGCACGGCAAGGCCGCCGAGTGGCGGAAGGCCGCGCGGCAACTGTCGGACGCCGTGGACCGCCAGTTCGCCCCGTACGGCTACCCGCGCTCCCCCGTCCGCGACGGCCTCATGGACACCTCGGTGACGTTCCTCGCGCCGCCGTTCGCCCCCGCCGACCCGGCGGTGACCGCCGCGATCGCCGACGCGCGGCGCAGGCAGACGTTGCCGAACGGCGGCGTCCTGCCGGGCGAGCGCTGGTCCGGCGACCCCGACGTCGCCTGGACCCCGGAGACGGCCATGTTCGGGCTGAACTCCGCCGCGTCCGGCCGGACGTACGAGGCCCTCGGCCGCCTCGACTGGCTGAACGCGAACCGCACGACCCTCGGGGTCCTGCCGGAGAAGGTCGGCTCCAAGGGCGGGCAGGCGGGCCCGGCCCCGCTCGGCTGGACGGCGGCGCTCGCCCTGCTCACCCTCACCGCCCTGGACAAGCCCCTTCCGATCCCGCCCACGGGCTGACCGGCACCGGGGACGCCCCGTGGCGGTGCGGGCCGTGGCGGCGGCTCATTCGTCCCACTCGTCCGCGAGGATCGCCCAGACCTGGACGTCCCGCCGGTCGCCGTCCAGGACGAACCCCTGCCGATGGACGCCCTCCAGGGTCATCCCCAGCCGCTTCGCCACCGCCGCGCTCGCCGTGTTGCGCGGATCGCACAGCCACTCGACCCGGTGCATCCCCCGCGCCCGGAACGCCCAGTCGATCATGTGCCGGACGGCCGTGGTGATCAGCCCCCGCCCGCGCGCCTCCGCCGAGAGCCACACGCCGGCCTCGCACACCCCCATGGCGGCGTCGAACGTGCGGAACAGCGTCCCGCCCTGGAGGACGCCGTCCACCCAGATGCCGTAGAGCCGCCCGGTGTCCTTGGCCTGCTTGACCGCGTACGACCGCAGGAACTCCAGCGCGGTCGCCTCGTCCACGATGGTGCGCGCCCAGGGAATGTAGAAATCGATGTCATGGCGGACGCGGTCCGCGTGTTCGGCGAACTCGGCCGCGTTCCACGGCTCCAGAGGGCGAAGCTCGGCGTCGTCGGCGAGCTTGAGAGCGAACATATGGGGGGGCTCCTCCCGACCGCCGCGCGGTCAGAGTTTCTCGATGGTGGCGTAGCGGAGGACCAGGGTCCGGACGCCGTAGTCGCCGCCGAAGTCGACGCTGGCCTTCTGACCGCCGTCGTAGACGGAGACCACGGTTCCGAGGCCGAAGGCGTCGTGAGTCACCTTGTCGCCCGGGGTGAGGGACGGGACGGGCCGGTTGCCGGACGACCGCACCCCCGGGCGGGACGCCATCTGCGCCATCGCCGAACCGGACGTCGAGGTCGCCTCCCGCTCCCACTCCACGAGCGACTTCGGGACCTCGCCGAGGAACCGGGACGGCGGGTTGACCTGCGGCGCGCCCCACGAGCTGCGCATCGCGGCACGGGACAGGTAGAGCCGCTGCCGGGCGCGGGTGATGCCGACGTAGGCGAGCCGCCGTTCCTCCTCCAGCTCCTTCGGGTTGCTCATGGCGCGCAGGTGCGGGAAGACGCCGTCCTCCATGCCCGTCAGGAACACCACGGGGAACTCCAGCCCCTTGGCGGTGTGCAGGGTCATCAGCGTGACGACGCCGCCCTCGGTCTCCTCCGGCTGTTCGCCGGGCGGGACCGGCCCGCCCTTCGCGCCACCGGGGATCGAGTCGGCGTCGGCGACCAGGGCCACCTGCTCCAGGAACTCGGCGAGGCGTCCCTCGGCGGACTCGCCCTCAAGGCGCTCTTCGAATTCGCGGGCGACGGCCTCCAGTTCCTGGAGGTTCTCGATGCGGGTCTCGTCCTGCGGGTCCTTGGAGGCCTGGAGTTCGGCGAGATATCCGCTGGCCTTCAGCATCTCGCCGACGAGGTCGGCGGGGGTGAGGGACTCGGCGGCGCCGCGCAGGTCGTCCAGCAGGGCGACGAAGTCGCGGACGGCCTTGATCGACCGGGTCGCCATGCCCGGCACGTCCTCCGGGTTCCGCAGCGCCTGCCAGAACGAGATCCGCTCGCGGGACGCGTACGCCTCGACGCACGCCTCGGCGCGGTCGCCGATGCCGCGCTTGGGAACGTTCAGGATTCGGCGCAGCGAGACCGTGTCCTCGGGGTTGGCGAGGCAGCGCAGGTACGCGAGCGCGTCGCGGATCTCCTTGCGCTCGTAGAAGCGGACCCCGCCGACGACCTTGTACGGCAGCCCGACCCGGATGAACACTTCCTCGAACACGCGGGACTGCGCGTTGGTGCGGTAGAACACGGCGACGTCCCCCGCGCGGGCCTCGCCGTCGTCGGCGAGCCGGTCGACCTCGCGGGCGACGAACGCGGCCTCGTCGTGCTCGTTGTCGGCCACATAACCGGTGATCTTGTGGCCTTCGCCCTGGTCGGACCAGAGCTTCTTGGGCTTGCGGTCGGCGTTGCGCTCGATGACGGCGTTGGCGGCCGACAGGATCGTCTGCGTGGACCGGTAGTTCTGCTCCAGCAGGATCGTCGTGGCGTCCGGGTAGTCGCGCTCGAACTCCAGGATGTTCCGGATCGTCGCGCCCCGGAACGCGTAGATCGACTGGTCGGCGTCACCGACGACGCACAGCTCGGCCGGCTCCAACCCCTCGACGGGGGCGGTCAGCTCCCGGACCAGCTCGTACTGCGCGTGGTTGGTGTCCTGGTACTCGTCCACGAGGACGTGCCGGAACCGGCGCCGGTAGTGCTCGGCGGCCTCCGGGAAGACCTGCATCAGGTTGACCGTCATCATGATGAGGTCGTCGAAGTCCATGGCGCCGGCCTGCTGGAGCCGCGCCTGGTACATCTCGTACGCCTCGGCGAGCGTCTGCTCCATGTGGGTGGACGCCCGCGCTTTGAACGTCTCGTAGTCGATCAGCTCGTTCTTCAGGTTGGAGACCTGCGCGCTGAACGCCTTCGGCGGATACCGCTTCGGGTCGAGGTCGAGCTCCCGGCAGACGAGCGCCATGAGACGGTTCGCGTCGGCCTGGTCGTAGATCGAGAAGCTGGTCGGGAAACCGAGCCGCTTGGCCTCGCGCCGCAGGATCCGCACGCAGGCCGAATGGAACGTCATGACCCACATGGCGCGCGAGCGTGGCCCGACGAGGGCGTCCACCCGCTCCTTCATCTCGGCGGCGGCCTTGTTGGTGAAGGTGATCGCGAGGATCTGCCCGGGGTGCGCGTTCCGCTCGCCGAGCAGGTGCGCGATCCGGTGGGTGAGCACGCGTGTCTTGCCCGAGCCCGCGCCCGCGACGATCAGCAGCGGACCGCCGGAATGCACCACGGCGGCGCGCTGCTGCGGGTTGAGTCCGTCGAGCAAGGGGCTGGCTTCGGTCTTCGACATCATGTGCGAGTCTACGGCTCCGGCCGGACGATTTCGGCGTCTCCACGAAGGAGCGGCGCGGGCATGACAATCCGTCCTGTCACCACCCGATGGCAGCCTGTGGACGTCCCGCGGCAGCTTGTGGACAGATGGCGGGCCTTTTGGACTCCGCGGGTTGACTCGATCTCCTGACCGGCGGAGCGTGTGGCGGGACGGGGCGGACACGACCCGCCGGCCCCGACCCGGCCCGGCGCGTACAGGCCCGCGTGCAGACAGGGCCCCGGCGGACGCGCGTCCACCCGCGAAAGCGCGGAGTCATCAGGGGTTCGCGCGCCGTGAGGGGGAGGTGGTTTCCATGGAGATCCACCAGCAGGACTTCCAAGATCGTCGGGGTACCGGGACGATGGACGTCGAGGTCCCCGCGCAGCGACCGGCCTCGGCCGGACGCGTGTCCGGGGCCACGGCCGCGGTGCAGGCCGCCGTCCAGGCGGCGGCGCCGGCGGTGCCGAGGCCGGTGCCGATTCCCGCGCCGATACGGACCGGGCACCGGTTCCTCATCTACAAGCAGGACCCGTCCGTCGCCGAGTTGGGCGCCCGGCTGGCCTTCGTCCCGTCGGTGGTGCTGAACGGTCCGACGGACGCGCGGGTCCGGACGGTCCTGGACGGCGTCACCCCGGTCGCCCGCAACGTCAACGGCGACTTCGTGTTCGCCGCCGGAACCCCGCAGTTCGACTGCGCGCACACGTTCGCCGTCGTCCGGCAGGCCCTCGCCATGTACGAGCGGCACAACGGCGGCAGGCCGATCCCGTTCGCGTGGAACGTCGACGGCAACACCGACCGCATCACGGTGTACCCGCACGCCGGTCTCGGCGCGAACGCGTTCTACAGCCGGACGGCCAAGGCGCTGAAGTTCCTGTTCTTCACGCCGGAGGGGCAGCCGCAGTCGACCGTGGTCCACACGTGCCGGTCGTTCGACATCGTCGCGCACGAGACGGGTCACGCGCTGCTCGACGGCCTCAAGCCGGGCTGGCTGGCGGCGGACTGCCCGCCACAGACCGGCGGGTTGCACGAGGCGTTCGGCGACCTCACCGCGATCTTCCTGGCGCTGGCGCAGCCGGACCAGGCGGAGGCCCTGGTGGCGTTGACCAAGGGGAACCTGCACGACAAGTCGTTCCTCGCGGACGTCGCGGAGGAGTTCGGGCGGGCGCTCGGCATGCCGTCCGGGCTGCGCAACTGCGACAACGACCTGAAGCTGAGCCAGGTCGGCAACGAGGTGCACGGGATCTCCCAGGTGTTCACCGGCGCGATCTACGACGTGCTCGCCGACGTCTGCGCGTTCGAGACGGCGCGGCAGCGGCGCACCAAGGACCCGACGCTCGTGCTGATCGAGGTCGCGGCGGAGCTGTGCCGGCTGGTGTTCGACGCGATCGTCGCGTCCCCCGCGACGGGCGCCCGGTACGTGGACGTGGCGAACGAGATGTTGCGGATCTCGGCGGGTCGCGGCCACCCGCCGATCTACCGGACGTTCGTCCGCAACCGGTTCGCCGTCCGGGAGATCACGACCGCGGCGACGTCGCTGACCGACCTGATGAGCGGGCGGATGAGGATGACCGACGCGGACTACACCGGGGACGGGCGGGACGTCACCGAGGTCGAGCAGCTCGACGAGCACTCGGCGAGCCTGCGCGCCGAGCAGGACCGGACCCGGTGCTGCGGCACGATGCAGATGCCCGAATACCAGGTCGTCTCCGCGGAGAAGCTCGCCAGGCACGGCTCCCTGGAGGACGACGACATCCTCCACGATGACCTCGAAGAGCTGCGCGAGGCGTTCGGCTAGTCGTCCGGGGAAACGAGAGACCGGCGGAGGTGCGGAAGCGGTGCGCGTCACGGTCGAGAGCACCGGGGGCTTCACAGGTCGGAGCACGGTCGTCGCGCGGTACGACACCGCCGCGCTTCCCGCCGGGGAGGCGGAACGCATCCGGGAGGCGGTGGACGCGCTCGCCGCGGCGCAGGCCCGCGGCGAGCGCGGTGAGATCGGCGCCGACCTCCCCGGCTACCGGATCACCGTCGAGGACGGCGCGGGCGAGGCTCCCCGCGTCTACGAGGTGCGGGGCGACCCGACGGTGCGCGCGCCGTCCGTCCTCGGCACCCTCCTGCACGGCCCCGCCGAGTAAAGCCGGGCGGCCGGGGGGCGGCCGGGCGGTCAGCGGGTCTTGCGGTGGTCGTAGGCGGCCTCGGCGGCGGCGTGGACGGCCGTGAGGTCGGCGCCGGTCGCGGCCATGGACGCGGCGGCGACCGCGCCCTCCACGAGCGGCGCGTCCGCGAGCAGCACGTTCTCCCCGTCGGTGTCCTCGATGAGCATCCTGGCGGTGAGCACGGAACTGCCGAGGTCGGCGACGAGCACGACGCCGTCACCGTCGTCCGCGGCGGCGACGGCGGCCTCGACGAGATCGATGCTGGTGCCGAGCCCGCCGTCGAGGGCGCCGCCCGCGGGCTCCACGACGGCCTTGCCGACGCCCATGGCGCGGGCCACCTCGGCGGCGCCCTCGGCGAGCGTCCGGCTGTGCGCGATGATCACGATTCCGACCATGTCACCCGGTCCCCCCGACGATCTCGGCGAGGGCGCGCAGCACGAGCCCGGTGGAGCACGCGCCGGGGTCCATGTGCCCGACGCTTCGCGGGCCCAGGTAGCTGGCCCGTCCCTTGCGCGCCTGCATGGGGATCGTCGCCTCGGCGCCCCGGGCGGCGGCGTCGGCGGCGGCCCGCGCGCAGCCCGCGAGGTCGGCGCCGTCTCCCAGCGCGGCTTCGTAGGCCGCGGCGGCGGGGGCGAGCGCGTCGACCATCGTCTTGTCGCCCTCCACCGCCTTGCCGAGGTCCTGGACGCCCTCCAGCGCGGCGCGCAGCGCGGTCCCGAAGGCGGCGGCGTCGACGTCGGCGGCGTCGCCGAGGGCCTTGCCGGCGCGGCGCAGCGCCGTCCCGTAGAGGGGGCCTGACGCGCCGCCGGTCTTGGATACGACGGCCCGCCCTGCGGCGATCAGCGTCCTGCCCGGCGGGGCGTCGTCAGGGAGCGCCGCCACAGCGGCACGGAAACCTCGGTCGAGGTTGTGGCCGTGGTCGCCGTCGCCGATGGCGGCGTCGAGCCGGGTGAGCCGCTCGGTGTCGGCGGCGACGAGTTCCGCCGCGCGCCGGATCCAGTTCGCGACGTCCGCGGCGTTCAGCGACTCCACCGCCGTCACCGGCCCCACCGCAGACCGGGGGTCTCGACGGGCGCGTCCCAGAGCCGGGTCAGCTCCGGTGTCATCCGGCACACGCTGATCATGCATCCGGCCATCTCCAGGCTCGTCACGTACGGCCCGACGAGCCTGCGGACGACGGTCGCGCCATGATCCTCCAGCCAGGCGGCGGCCGCCGCGTAGGCGATGTACTGCTCGATCAGCGGGGTGCCGCCCATCCCGTTCACCAAGACCAGCACCTCGGCCCCCGACAGCGGCATGTCGGCGTCGATCGCGCCGAGCGCCGCGTCGACGATCTCCGCCGCCGTGGCGATCTTGACGCGTTCGCGGCCGGGCTCGCCGTGGATGCCGATGCCGAGTTCCATCTCGTCGTCGCCGAGCTCGAACGTCGGCGTCCCGGCGGCCGGAACGGTGCAGGGCGACAGCGCGACCCCGAACGACCGGCTGCGCTCGTTCACCTCGCGCGCCACGGCCGCGACGGCGTCCAGGCCGGCGCCCTCCTCGGCGAGCGCGCCGGCGATCTTCTCGACGAACAGCGTGGCCCCGGTGCCGCGCCGCCCGGCGGTGAACGTGCTGTCCTCGACGGCGACGTCATCGTCGATGATCACGGACGTGACCTCGATGTCCTCGTCCTCGGCCAGTTCGGCGGCCAGCTGGAAATTCATGACGTCGCCCGTATAGTTCTTCACAAGATGGACGACGCCCGCGCCGCCGTCGACCGCCATCGTCGCGGCGATGATCTGGTCGGGCACCGGTGAGGTGAAGACCTCGCCGCAGCAGGCCGCGTCCAGCATCCCGTGGCCGACGAACCCGGCGTGCAGCGGCTCGTGCCCGGACCCGCCCCCGGACACGAGGGCGACCTTCCCGGCGCGGGGCGCGTCCGCGCGGAGGACCGTGCCCTGCTCCGGATCGACCCGCAGGGACGGGTGCGCGGCGGCGAGGCCGCGCAGCGCGTCGGAGACCACGTCCGCCGGGGCGTTGATGAGTTTGCGCATGTCTCATGCTCTACCCTGACGCGACCCCACGTCCCGGACCCAATGATGATCAATATCGGGTCCCGGACGGATAGGTTGCATTCGTGACGAATCCACCCTCCTTTCTTTATGACTGCGACACGGGCGTCGACGACGCGTTGACGCTGCTGTATCTGGCGTCCCTCGTCCGGGCGGGCGAGGCGAAGCTGGTGGGCGTCGGCACGGTGCACGGCAACATCGACCCGCTGACCGGCGCGTTGAACACGATCCGCGTGCTGGAGGCGGCGGGCGTCCACGCCGGTGACGTCCCCCACGGTGAGCCGGGCGTGCCGGTCGCGGTCGGCGCCGCCCGGCCGATGGCGCAGGCCGTCCACTTCGCGACCGACTGGCACGGAACGGACGGCCTGGGCGACACGCACCTCCCCGAACCGGTGGGACGGCCCGCCGGCGAGTCGGCCGCCGCGCAGATCGTCAGGCTGGCCCGCACCATGCCCGGCGAGCTGACGCTCCTCGCGACGGGCCCGCTGACGAACCTGGGCGCGGCGCTGCTGCTGGACGAGGAGCTGCCGTCACTGCTCCGGGAGGTCGTCGTGATGGGCGGCGCGTTCGACCATCCCGGCAACATCACCACCCACGCCGAGGCGAACATCTGGCACGACCCCGAGGCCGCCGACCTGGTGTTCGCGGCGGACTGGCCGATCGTCCTGGTGCCGCTGGACGCCACCCACCCGACCGCCGTCCACGACGACTGGCTGGACCGGCTGGCCGCGCACGACACGCCCGTCGCCCGCTTCGCCGCCCGCATCCTGGAGTTCTACGCCGACGCCTACACGCCGACGCTCCGCCGCCGGGGCGCGGTCATCCACGACGCGCTCGCCGCGATGCTGGCCGCCGACCCGGATCTCGGGGAGTACGCGCACCGTCCGGTCCGGGTGGAGTTGCGCGGCGAGCTGACACGCGGCACGACCGTGTGGGACGCGCGTTCGCTGCCCGCCGAGGACACCCGCCGTCCGGTGAAGGTGGCGGTCGGCAGCGACGTGGCGGAGTTCCAGGAACGACTGCTCGCGTCGATCATGTCGCTGTAGTCAGTCCTGAAGGTCACAGACCTCTGCTGATCTGGGGGTGTACCAGTAATCGTCCAGGGTCTTTACAGTTGAATCCGTGACCAACGTTCTGGACGACGGCGAACTGCAACGCATCCTCGTCGTGATGGCCCATCCCGACGATGTCGACTTCGGCGCGGCGGGAACCGTCGCGGGCTGGACCGACCGCGGCATCGACGTCGTGTACCTCATGGTCACCGACGGCGACGCGGGCGGGTTCGACGACACGATCACACGTGCGGAGATGGCGGCGCTGCGGCGCGAGGAGCAGCGCGCGGCCGCCAAGTGCGTCGGGGTCGACGACATCCGGTGGCTCGGCTACCCCGACGGGCGGGTCGAGGCGACGCTGGGCCTGCGCCGCGACATCGCGCGGGTGATCCGGCAGGTGCGGCCGGACCGGCTGCTGATGCCGAGCCCGGACCGCAACTACGAGCGGATATACCCGAGCCACCCCGACCACCGCGCGGTGGGCGCGGCGGCGCTCGACGCCGTCTACCCGGACGCCCGCAACCCGTACGCGTTCCCGGAGCTGCTCGCCGAAGAGGGCCTGGAGGCCTGGACGACGCGGGAGGTGTGGGCGACCGGCGGCCCGGTGGTGAACCACTACGTCGACGTCACGGAGCGTTTCGACCGGAAACTGCACGCCCTCCGGTCCCATGCCAGCCAGACCGCGCACATGGGCGACGGGCTGGTGGAGATGCTGCGCGGCTGGATGTCGGGCAACGCCGCGGCGGCGGGTCTCCCGGAGGGTCGTCTGGCCGAGCCCTTCCAGGTCATCGACACGGCGTAGGGCGGCACAGCATCGTCCCGGGAACGGTCATCACTTCCCAAATACAGCCGTTCACAGGTCGTGATTGACCCGACGTCGGGCATGTCCCCCCATGTGACGGGAGTCGGGGGGTTGTCATGCCGCATGACATCGGGGGCCATGAGCTCGGGGACCTTGAAGGCTGGGCCCATGAGGTCGAGGCCACCGCCACTTCCAGGGCCGCGCCGGACGTGATCTTCAAGCATCTGTGCGTGGCGGAGGCGTGGGGCGAGTGGGGCGGGTTCCTGGTCCGGGCGCGGCGGGAGTCCGCGGGCACGGACCATCCGAACGGGATCGGGGCCGTCCGGTACGTCCGGCCGCGGCGTGAGGAGGTCGTGGTCTGGGATCCGCCCCGGCACTACGGCTACATCGCGCTGGCCTGGCCTCCATCGCGCCGCTTCCGCGCGGACGTCACGCTGGAGCCGCATTTCACGGGCACGCTGATCCGCTGGCGCGGCGCCTTCGAGGGGTTCCCCGGCGTCCGGTCGTTGACGCGGGCGGTGCTGCGCCGCCGGTTCGACTCGTACGCGCGCCGGGTGGCGCGGCATTCCGAGCGCTGCGAGCCGGGCTGCCCGGCCCGCCTGCCGGGCGCTCTCTGATCAGCGGAACGGTCCATATCGGGGCAGGTCGCACGGATTTCGGGGGGATCGATGCGACGTCACCTCATCGTGCTCGCTCTCGCCGCGGGCGCCACCGGGGCGGGTTTCACCGCCCACTGGTTCGTCTCGGACGAGCCGAAACGCGAGGGCGTCGTCGCGGGCGCCACGGAATCGGCCGGCCGGTCGCCCGCCGGGCGGGCGACCGTGGCCGGGGCGACGACCCGTCCGTTCGACGCGGCGCGGCTGCGGCGGGCCGTCCGGGCCTACATCGAGAAACGTCCGGGCAAGGCCGGGGTGATGGCCACCGACCTGCGCACGGGCCTGTCCTTCGGGGAGAACGAGAAGGGCGAGTTCGTCAGCGCCAGCGTCATGAAGGTGGACATCCTGGCGAGCCTCGTCCTGCAACGGCAGCGGGCCCGGCGGGGCCTCGGCCTGTCGGACGGCGAACGCGACCTGGCGAGTTCGATGATCCGGGTCAGCGACAACTCGGCGGCGGACTCGCTGTACTCCAAGGCGGGTCACGGCAGCGGCGTCACGAAGTCCAACAAGCGTCTGGGGCTGGTGGAGACCACGCCGTTCTCGACGTCATGGGGGTCGTCGACGACGAGCCCGGCCGACCAGGTCCGGCTGCTCAGGGACCTGGTGTCGGACACCAGCCCGATCGGGGCGTCCGGGCGCCAGTACATCCTCGGCCTGATGGGCTCCGTCGTCGAGGAGCAGGCGTGGGGCGTCAGCGCGGCGGCGCTGCCGGGCGAGAAGGTGGCGCTGAAGAACGGGTGGACACCCGTCCGCCACCAGGGAACCGGGTGGACGGTGAACAGCATCGGCCGCATCACCGGACGCGACCACGACTTCCTCGTCGCGGTGTGCAGTGGGGACAACCCGACGATGGGGGCGGGCGTGACCACGGTCGAGCATGTGGCGGGAATGGTGGTGAGCACTCTGCGCGCGTCCCGTCCTTGAGACCACGGGGGACACCCGTGACGGCAGGGGCAGGTTCGGACAGGCACGGGAGGGCCCGATGAGTGTTACGCGGCCGACGACCACCGAGACCGAGGCGCTTGGAGAGCTGGCGGCCTTCCCGCTGGTGGAAGCGTTGTTCGGTCGCCGTTCCCGGCGATTCGCGCTGGGCGGAGAGATCCCTGACGGCCCGCTCGCCTACCGTTCCAGGCACGAGCCGCTCCCGCTCACGGAGCTGGAACGGATGCTCGTGCTGAGCGCGATGGGCGGGACGACGGGCTGGCACTACGCGATCACGCGGCACGCCCGGTACGCGCCGCACGTCTCGAACTATTCCGGCGCCGCCGCCGGTCGCACGTTCCCCTCCGCGGCCGGGTTCCATACCGCCGAGTTGTTCTTCACCGACGATTCGGGCCTCTACTTCTTCCCCACCCGTGACGCCGGTGCGCTCGTCGACCCGTCCATCGAGACGCTCACGCCGGAGCTGATGGTCGCGCGCCACCGGGAGCGCGTGCGAAGGCTCTCCCCCGAGCGGCTTCATCTGCCCGCGCAGGAGCCGTACCTGGAGGGGCACAACACCTGGTGCGTCAACGTTCCCGGCTCGCTGCTCGTCATCCCGGTGGCGGACATAGCCCAGCACCTGATCGCGGTTCTGTGCTTCCTCGTCCAGAACGGCTACGCCCTCTACGACGACGTCGGCGACCGCCGGATCCCCGGGCTGGAGGACTTCCGCGGCCTGGTCGACGTGGAGGAGCCGTTCCCGCTCACGTTCGCCGAGCAGTACGCGTTGACCGAGGCGACCGCCGAACTCGCGACCGCCTGTTACGCGGGCGTCCTGACGCTCCAGGCGATGGGGCTCGGCGGCTGGATGTTCGACGGGATCGACCGTTTCTGCATGCTCGGCGCGTCAGGCGACCCGGACGTGCCCGGTCTCGGCTTCCGCTACGACGAGGACGAGCGCTGGTCGACGCCCAATCCCACCGGCAGGGAAGGGGTCTTCGAGGCTTACTGCCCGCCCCACCACCGCGACATGGCGGCGGCCGTGGAGGCCTTCGCCCGTCGCAAGTTCGGGCCGGGCGGCCCGTTCCACCGCGACACGCCGGGCGCGTGGACCGACAGTCCCGGATTCCGCGGGAGCGCCCAGGTTCACGACGACGAGTTCAAGGCGTGTGTCGCGCTCCAGGCACAGTACGTCTGGGACACGTTCGGTAAGTTCCCCGGCACCGTGCCGACCGTGTTCATCATGAACTACGTCCAGGCGCACCATCTGGACCTCGACTTCTACG
Organism: Actinomadura spongiicola; assembly: GCF_003432485.1. GTDB lineage: Bacteria > Actinomycetota > Actinomycetes > Streptosporangiales > Streptosporangiaceae > Spirillospora > Spirillospora spongiicola. The sequence continues at coordinate 402,978 of NZ_QVNQ01000002.1, read as the reverse complement.
ACCGCTTCTTCAAACCCGGGGCGTACCTGGACACCCACGCCACGCACCTGGAGAAATGGCACGGCCGGGACGGGAAGTGATCAGGCGCTCGGGAAACGTGCGCGGTCGCGGTGACGCGACGCTGGGCGGCGGGCCGGCCGCCCACGAACGCCGGCATCAGGACTTCCGGATCGGCCGGGTGAGCTTCTTGCCTTCGGTGGCGGACACGACGACGCAGGTGACGGAGCGGTCGCCCAGCCGCCACGAGAGCGAGGTCGGGTAGTAGTAGGACAGGCTGAGCGACTCGGCCGCGGGGTCGCGGCGGATCTGCTTCGTCAGCCGCTTCTCGCAGCCGGTGGCCGCCAGCCGCATCATCTCCTGCTCGGGCGGCATGCTGCCGCCCGGCACGCGGAAGGTGGCCATGACCTCGCCGTCGTGCGGCCGGGTGCACGGGACGACCTTGACGCTCTCGACCTTGACCGACTCCCCCTCGGGGGTGGAGGCGACCTTGGAGTCGTTGATGCAGTCGCCGATCCGCATCTTCCGGGCGTCGACCTCCGACGTCTTCGTCGGGGACGGCCCGGGGTGCTTCGCCGTGGACGAGGGCGAGTCGAAGTCGGTGAGGCCGAGCGCGTAGGCGAGCGCGCCGGCCGCGACCCACAGGCAGGACAGGACGATCCCGGCGATCGCTAAGCCGCGGCCCTTGCCTCCGCGGGCACTGATCTGCCGCAGGGACACGAATCCGAGGATGGCGCCGAGGACGCCGAAGCAGCCGAGGAGGCCGGTGACGAACGCGGCGATGGACATGCCGTTGGTCCGGTCGTCCTGGTAGGGAGACCCGTGGCCGGGTGACGGCGGGTACTCGGGACCGGACGGATAGCCGGGGATGGGCGGGTAGGGGGGCCCACCGAATCCGCCGGCCCCACCGGGGCCACCGGGTCCACCCGGTCCGCCCGGTGGGGGCGGGGGCGGATAGGGCCCTTGCTGACCGGGCTGGCCGGGATCAGGGGGAGGAAAGGTCATGAAAAGGGACTGTCCCACACCCGGCCGCCACCACGATCATGAAGCACGGAAAAGGACTATTACGATTTACCAACACTTAACAGATCTTGTTTACTTTATGCCACCGATCAGACATAGAGCGTGATTTCCCGAACTCCACGGGCGGCCGGGGGCAAGCGCGCCGGGCGGGCGTCTCAGACCAGGCGGCGGGCGGCGGCCCAGCGCGACAGCTCGTGCCGGTTGGACAATTGGAGTTTGCGCAGAACGCTGCTGACGTGCGTCTCCACCGTCTTGACCGAGATGAACAGCTCCTTGGCGATCTCCTTGTAGGCGTAGCCGCGGGCGATCAGCCGCAGCACGTCCCGCTCCCGCTGCGTGATCTGGTCCAGCTCGGGATCGACGGCGGGGACGTCCGTGGCGGCGAACGCGTCCAGGACGAACCCGGCCAGGCGCGGCGAGAACACGGCGTCGCCCTCCGCGACACGGCCGATCGCGTCCGTCAACTCGGGCCCGGAGATGCTCTTGGTGACATAGCCGCGCGCCCCGCCCCGGACGACGCCGATCACGTCCTCCGCCGCGTCCGAGACCGACAGCGCCAGGAACTTCGACGGGACGGCGCCCTGCGACCGCCGCAGCACCTCGATGCCACCGCCGCCGGGCAGGTGCACGTCCAGCAGCACGACGTCCGGCCGCGCCGCCTTGATCACGGCGACCGCCTCGTCGACGTCGCCGGCCTCCCCGACGATCTCGACGGCGCCGCCGAGCTCCGCCTTGACCCCGGTCCGGAACATCTGGTGGTCGTCGACCAGGACCACCCTCTTCAACGCCTCGCTCACGACCTCTGCATCTCCAAACGCACTTCGGTGCCCTCGCCTGGCGCGGTGCGGACGGTGGCCCTGCCGCCGTTGCGCTCCATACGTCCGATGATGGACCCTCGTACGCCCATCCGGTCGTCCGGGACCTGGTCGAGATCGAAACCCTTGCCACGATCCCGGACGAAGATGGCGATCTCCTCGCGCTCGACCTCCGCGTACACCGACACCGACGGCGCCTCGGCGTACTTGGCGGCGTTCACCATCGCCTCCCGCGCGGCCTGCAACGCCGCGCCGAGCCGCTCGTCCAGCGACGTGTCGCCCACGCACACGACCTCGATCGGCACGCCGTGGTCGTCCTCCACCTCCCCCGCGATCTCCCGGATCGCGGCGGCGAACGTCTGGTCGGGGTCGGCGCGCGGCTGGTAGAGCCAGGTCCGCAGCGTCCGCTCCTGGGACCGGGCGAGCCGCTGCACCTGCCGGGTGTCGTGCGCGTTCCGCTGGATGAGCGTCAGCGTGTGCAGCACCGAGTCGTGGATGTGCGCGGCCAGCTCGGCGCGCTCCTGCGACCTGATCCGCTCGTGCCGCTCGGCGTCCAGGTCCTGCCAGAGCCGCACCACCCACGGCGTCACGATCACCGCGACGCCGGTGAGGATGATCAGCATGGCGATGACGACGGAGCGGGCCTGGTCGGCGTCGACCTTCTGGACGAGGAACCCGCCGATGCCGCCGACGACCAGGAGCAGCCCGAGCAGGCTGCGCAGCCACCGCTGGCGCAGCGGCAGCGTCCACCGCTGCCGCTGGTCGCGGTCGGCCTGCTGCCACAGGATCGCCGCGCCGAGGCCGCCGACGACGAACGGCCACAGCGCCCACTGGACGGCCCCGGCCGCGCCCCACGGCAGCACCGCCAACCCCAGCGCGACCGCCGAGTAGGCGAGGAGCTGTCCCCAGTCGCGGCGGTGACGGGCCGGAACCGGTTCGGACGACTCCGGCGGCCGGTGTGCCGGGACGAGAATCCAGAGCGCGATGTACGCGGCGACCCCGATCCCGCTCGCCATGATCAGCAGCATGAACGCGGCGCGGACGATGAACACGTCCACGCCGAGATGCGCGGCCAGGCCGCGGGACACGCCCGCGACGATCCGGCCCTCCGCGACCCGCTCCAACCGCCGCGCGGCGGTGTCCGGCGCCATGGCGGCCGTCGCGGCCGTCGCGCCGGGCTCCTCGGTCGCCGTCTCCTCTTCCACGTGACCGATCGTCACACGTGGGGAACGCCGACCGCATCAGGGGCGCACCCCTGCTTCGCTTCAGGGTCGGATCAGGGACGTCCCGGATACCGTGCGCGCGGGACGGCGCGTCAGGATGGTCGCCATGGGCAGGGAACAGGACGGCGGGCGGCAGGACGGTCACCGGTACCAGCGGCTGGCGCGCAACGCCGAACGCCGCGTGCTCGCCGGGGTGTGCACCGGACTCGGCCGCCACACCGGCATCGATCCCGTCGTGTTCCGGGTGGGGTTCGCGATCCTCGTCCTCGCGCACGGGCAGGGGATCCTTCTCTACGTCGCGGCGGTGCTGCTGATGCCCGCGGACCCCGACAAGTCCTCGTTCGCGGAGCAGCTGCTCAAGCGGTGGTTCGACGCCGCGACCGTGCTGACGATCCTCGGGGCCCTGATGACCGCCGGGGTCGTGTTCAACGCGTTCGGCCCGGCCGTCACCGACACGATCGCGCTGCTGGTCGTGTTGGGGCTGGCGCTGCTGATCGCGCATTCGCGGGGGGTCAAGCTGGTGGCGTTGGCGCGGTCCGTCCCGGAGCGGCTCGCCGGGCACCCGCCGGGGACGTCCACGGACCGGACACACGCCGAGAGCGGCGGCGGCGTGACCCTCACCAAGGACGCCCCGTCCGCGCGTTCCGGCGGCCTGCCCGAGGGCATGATCGACCTTGCCGCCTACTCGGCCGCGCACACCACCTCCCCCCTGGACACCGACACCGCCGACACCCGCATCGAGACCGGCATCGACACCGGCATCGAGCCCACCGGAACGGGCGGGGCCGGTGTGGCGCGGCGGTCGCGTGCGGGCTCACCGGTGGGAACGATCACGCTGCTGGTCGCCATGGCGGCCGGAGCGGCGTTGATCCCCGTCGCGCGGGACCATCCCGCCCCGGACTCCTGGCTGATCGTCATGGCGCCCGCGCTCGCCGTCGTCGGGTTCGGTCTCGTCCTCGGCGGCTGGTTCCGGACACGGGGTCTCGCGGCGGCGGGCACGGTCCTGACCCTCGGCATGCTGACCGCCTCGGTCGCGGGGGACGCGCCCCGCAACGCCGAGTACGGGGAGATCGAATGGCGTCCCACGGACGTCTCCCGGACGAACCAGGTGTACAAGCTCGGCGTCGGCCAGGGCGATCTCGACCTCACCGCGCTTCCGCTGGCCGCCGGGCAGCGCGTGACGATCGACGCCGAGGTCGTCCTCGGCGAGCTGGCGATCGTCGTGCCGTCGACCGCCCGGGTCCTTGTGGACGCGAAGCTGACGATCGGTGATCTGAGCGTCGAACGGCGGATGACCGGCGGTCCGCGGGCGAAGGTCGTCCAAGTTCTGGAGCCCGAAGGCGGACCGGGCGGCGACCCACCGGTGATCGAGCTGCGCATCCGCGGGAAGCTCGGCGATGTGAGCGTGCGCCGTGGCTGACGGGCGAGGGCCGGGCACGCCCGGACGGCGGCGATTCGACCCGGCCGGGCCGATCACCGGACTGTTCTTCCTCGCCCTCGCGGGCCTGTTCCTCGCGCGGGGCCTGTCGGACGGGGACGTGCCGGCCATCACGACGCTGGCCCCGATCGTGCTGATCGGCCTCGGTCTCGTCGGAACCGTCCGGGTCCTGACCCGTTCGCGCCGCCGCAACCTGCGCTGACGTTCGCCTTCTCAGTGGCCGTGGGAGGGTTCGTCCGGCCCTGACCAGTCGGCGTGCAGGCTGACCGCGTACGCGGGACCGGGGTTCGTCACCGTGCACGGCCCGCCGTGGACCCGCACCCGGTTGGCCCTCAGCGGCCGCTCGGTGACCCCGCAGTCCGCGAGGATCACCTCCGCCAGCTCCCCCGCGAGCAGCGTGCTGACCCGGCCGTGGACCGTCCCGCCATGGCCGGGCGGCCAGGTGGTGAGCCACAGCCGGTCGTCCAGCGGGACGCGTACCGGCGCGGCGGCGTCGAACACGACGAGCCGCCACCATTCCGCCGGACGCCGGGCGAGGTCGCCGACCCGGCTCGCGAGTTGACCGACAGTGGGCGGACGGACGGTGAGCGCGCGGCCGTGCGGATCGTCCTGGCCACGCATGGTGAGATCGGGGAACACGGAAGGTCCTTCGTGTGTGTACGTCAGCGGAACGAACGGATCTGGTTCAGCGACAACACGAAGGACACAGCGCGCTCGCCACGCGGCCCAGGGCCACGGGGCTGTGAAAGGAATCGCGCGCCGACATGCGTACCAGAAGACACTCGGTGGCCACGCTTGTCAAGCCGACGCGGACCGGAGCCCCGCGCGTCAACGACTGAGGATCAGGTACGCGATCGAGGTGAGGAGCAGGGTCACGATCAGTGAACCCAGACATCCCAGTCGAGACGAGAAGAAGAAGAACATACCGGAGCCCTACCCCGGAAGGCACAAAACTCGCACGAGTCCCCAGTCACTCCGCTGGTCAGGGGCATCGCGCTTACCCGGCGGAAAGGAAAATCGCTCGGATGGGTCTGTTTTAGGTCGAAAGCCGGAGAAGTAATGGCCGAACCTATTACGGTCGGCTAGGGGCCGCCTACAGAACGGGGCGGCCCACAGCGAAGGCCCAGGAGAGCGCCGTGACCCCCCAGGACAGAACAGACAGCGCAGAAGCCGCACATATGGACGAAGTGGACGTGCATCCGGACGTGCACCGCGCCACCGAGCCCGATGAGGAGGAGGTCCTCGCCGAGCTGTACGGCGACCCCGACACCGACGGGTTCTACCGCGGGGAGGAGACCGGTTGAGCGCCGCGGGGATGATCGCCGAGGCCCGGAAGACGATCGGGATGTCGGGCCGCCCGAACAAGATCACCAAGAGGTACGCGGCCAAGCACGGGGACGAGTTCCTCCAGGCCGACTGGTGCGACATGGCCGTCACCTTCTGGGCCCGGGAGAGCGGCAACGCCGAGGCCGTCCTGCCGGGCGGCGACCGCGCCTACACCGTCTGGCACGCCCAGGACTTCCAGAGGATCGGACGCTGGCACAGCGGGACCACCGCCAACGTCAACCGGGCGAAGCCCGGCGACATCGTGTTCTTCGACTGGGACGCCACCAACAGCGTCGGCGCGATCGACCACGTCGGCGTGGTGGAGAAGGTCCTCGGCGGCGGGCGGGTCCAGACCATCGAGGCCAACACCGACGACGCGGTCCGGCGTCGTGTACGGAGCTCCAGCGTCATCGCTGGCTATGGGCGGCCCGCTTACGGCGGGGGCCACTGGACGGAGGAGATCGTGAAGAAGCTGCCCCAGCTCAACAAGGGCGACTCGGGCGAGCACGTACAGAGCCTGCAAGGGCTGCTGATGGCCCGCAGCCACCCGGAGATCCGCATGACCGGGAGCTTCGACGACGCCACCGAGGCGGCCGTGAAGGCGGTTCAGCGGTGGGGCGGCGTCGCGGCCGACGGCATCGTCGGGCCGAAGACCTGGCCCGTGCTGCTCCGCGTCCACTAGCGGGCCTGCCGCCCCCCGCACCTCTCAGAAACCCGTACATATCAGGAAATAGCCCTCATGGAGGGCTAGTACCGGTTTTACCCGCGTCATACCTTCGTAGGGTCGCCTTCCACGGAGGTGGCCCGATGACGTGGCCCGACCCACGCGCCCCTCCCAGGGACGCCTCGCGCGAAGCCCGCTGTGAGACGTCCCTGGGAGGAAAGACATGCCACGTGTCCGTGTCGAGGTCGACGGCGCGACGTACGAGGACGACGTCGAGCCCCGCCTTCTTCTGGTCCACTATCTGCGCGAACGGCTGGGAAAGGTCGGAACCCCGGTCGGCTGCGACACCAGCAATTGCGGAGCCTGCACCGTCCTGCTGGACGGTATGAGCGTGAAGAGCTGCTCCGTGCTCACCGTCCAGGCGGACGGCTGCGACGTGACGACCATCGAGGGTCTCGGGAGTCCCGGCGGCCAGTCCCCACCCGCCACCGGCCGGTCGGTCCCCGCCGGGTCGCATCCTCTCCAGCGCGCGTTCCACGAGGAGCACGCGCTCCAGTGCGGCTACTGCACCCCCGGCATGATCATGGCGTCGCTGGACCTGCTGCGGGAGAACCCCGACCCGTCCGAGGAGGAGGTCCGGGCCGGGCTCGAAGGCAACCTGTGCCGCTGTACCGGCTACCAGAACATCGTCCGGGCCGTCCGCCGCGCCGCGAGGGAGATGCGGGAGCTCGCGGAGCGGGTGGTGACGCCGTGACCGTCCCCGAGATCGGCGCCCCCCGGAGGCGGACGGAGGACACCCGGCTCCTCACCGGCCGGACGAGATGGACCGAGAACCTCACCCCGGCGGGCACGCTGCACATGGCGTTCCTGCGTAGCCCCCACGCGCACGCGAAGCTCACACGGGTCGACACGTCCCAGGCCGCGACGCACCCCGGTGTGGTCGCCGTGTTCAGCGGAGCGGACCTCGCCGACGAGCAGGGGTCGTTGCCGTGCGCGTGGATCGTCACCGACGACATGAAGCATCCGGACCATCCGCCCATGGGGGTGCACGAGGTGCGGTACGTCGGTGAGCCCGTGGCGTGCGTCGTGGCCCGCGACAGGTACACGGCCGTCGACGCCCTGGAGAAGATCGACGTCGACTACGAACCGTTGCCCGCCGTCGTGGACATGGAGGCGGCCGTCGCCGAAGGGGCCGACCTCGTTCACCACGACCTGGGCACGAACAAGTCCTACACGTGGGTGTACGAGAACGGGGATGTGGAGGCCGCGCTCCGGGACGCCCCGGTCGTCATCGAACGCGAATACGTCCAGCAAAGGCTGATCCCGTCGGCGATGGAGCCGCGCTCGGTCCTGTGCGTGCCGGAGGGTGACGAGTTCACGCTGTACTCGGCCACGCAGATCCCGCACATCCTGCGGCTGATGCTGGCCGTGGTCACCGGCATCGCGGAGCATCGCCTCCGCGTGGTGGCCCCGGACGTCGGCGGCGGGTTCGGCTCCAAACTCCAGGTGTACGGCGAGGAGGTCATCGCGCTGCTGCTCGCCCGCAGGCTCGGCCGTCCCGTCAAGTGGACGGAGACCCGCAGCGAAGGGAACATGACCGTCCACCACGGCCGCGACCAGATCCAGCGCCTCACGCTCGCCGCCGAGCGGGACGGGCGGATCCGCGGTCTCAAGGTCGACCTGCTGGCCGACATGGGCGCGTACCTGATGATCGTCACTCCCGGCATCCCGCTGCTGGGCGCGTTCATGTTCAACGGCATCTACAAGATGGACGCGTACTCGTTCACGTGCACGGGCGTCTTCACGACGAAGACACCGACGGACGCGTACCGGGGCGCGGGCCGTCCTGAGGCGACGTACGCCATCGAGCGGTTGATGGACGAGCTGGCCAACGAACTCGGCATCGACCCCATCGAGGTACGACGACGCAACTGGATCGCGCACGAGGAGTTCCCCTACGAGACGATCGCGGGCCTCACCTACGACTCCGGCAACTACGAGGCCGCGACCGACAAGGCACTGGAGCTGTTCGAGTACGACAAGCTCCGCGCGGAGCAGGCCGACCGGCGTGACCGGCGAGACCCGGTTCAGTTGGGCATCGGGGTGTCGACGTTCACGGAGATGTGCGGGCTGGCTCCGTCCCGGGTGCTGGGTTCCCTGTCATATGGGGCGGGCGGCTGGGAGCACGCGTCCGTGCGCGTCCTGCCGACCGGCAAGGTCGAGGTGATCACCGGTTCGTCGCCGCACGGGCAGGGTCACGAGACGGCGTGGGCGCAGATCGCCGCCGACCGGCTCGGGGTTCCGTTCGAGGACGTGCGGGTCCTGCACGGTGACACGGTCATCGCGCCGAAGGGCATGGACACCTACGGTTCGCGGTCCCTCGCCGTGGGCGGGGTCGCGTTGTCGGCCGCGTGCGGCAAGGTGGTCGAGAAGGCACGCACGGTCGCGGCGCACCTGCTGGAGGCCGCCGAACAAGACCTGGAGTTCCGCGACGGACGGTTCAGCGTCCGGGGCGTGCATGAGGAGGGCACGACGCTTCAGGAGGTCGCGCAGGCCGCGTTCACCGCGCACGACCTTCCTGACGGTCTCGAACCGTCCCTGGACGCCGACGCCACCTTCGACCCGGACAACTTCTCCTTCCCGCACGGCACGCACCTGTGCGCCGCCGAGGTCGACACCGAGACGGGAATGGTGAAGCTCCGCAAGTACGTGGCCGTCGACGACGTCGGGAAGGTCGTCAACCCGCTCATCGTGGAGGGCCAGGTGCACGGCGGCCTCGCGCAGGGCATCGCGCAGGCGCTGTTCGAGGAGGCCGTGTACGACGCGGACGGCAACCTGACGACGACCACGCTCGCGGACTACCTCGTCCCGTCCGCCGCGGACCTGCCGACGTTCACGACCGACCGGACGGAGACGCCCGCGACGTCCAACCCGTTGGGCGTGAAGGGCGTCGGCGAGGCGGGCACGATCGCGTCCACCCCGGCGGTCGTCAACGCGATCGTGGACGCGCTCCGCCCCCACGGCGTGCGCGACGTGCCGATGCCGTGCACACCGGAACGGGTGTGGCGGGCCCTGCGCGGGGAGGCGGGTGCGCGATGATCCCGGCGACGTTCGACTACACACGGCCCGCGTCGGTGGACGACGCCGTCCGGGCGCTGTCCGACGCGGGCGAGGACGCCAAGCTGCTCGCCGGTGGGCAGAGCCTGATGCCGCTGCTGCGGCTGCGGCTGGCGTTCCCCGACGCGCTGATCGACCTCGGCCGGGTGGACGCGCTCCGCGAGATCCGGGACGAGGGCGACACGCTGCTCGTCGGCGCGATGGCGACGCACCACCAGGTGATCCGCGATCCGCTGGTGCGCGCCCACCTCCCGCTGCTCGCGCGGGCGGCGGAGACGGTCGCGGACCCGGCCGTCCGGCATCGCGGCACGTTCGGCGGGTCGCTGGTGCACGCCGACCCGGCGGGTGACCTCCCGGCGGTCGCGCTGGCGCTGGACGCGGTGTTCCTCGTCCGGTCGGTGCGCGGCGAACGGGAGATCCGTGCCTCGGAGTTCTTCGTCGACTGGATGACGTCGGCGATGGAACCGGACGAACTGCTCGTCGGAGTGCGGATGCCCAAACTGGGTTCCGGCTGGGGCGTGCACTACGAGAAGTTCCATCGGACGGCGCAGGCGTGGGCGATCGTCGGTGTGGCCTGCGCGGTGCGCCGCGACGGGGACGTCGTCGAGGACGCACGTGTCGCGCTGACCAACATGGGGCCGGTGCCGGTGCGGGCCGGTGGGGTGGAGAACGCGGTCAGAGGTCGGCCGGTTTCGGAGGGCACGTTCCGGTCCGCCGCCGAGCACGCCACCGAGGGCACCGAACCGCCGTCCGACCTGCACGGGTCGGCGGAGTACCGGTCGCATCTCGCGACGGTGCTCACCGCGCGGGCGCTGACGGCCTGCACCGCCTGATCATCCGTAGCCGTTTGATCTTTGGGGGCGGGGTACCCGGATCCGGGTGACCGCCCCCGACTGGCGACCGAATGGTCTGCCACCGTAAGGTCACGTCACGGGCAAATTCTCCGGACGATAAGGACACCGATCATGGAGCTCGACCACGATTTCACCGTCCCCGTGCCGGTGGATCAGGCCTGGCCGGTGCTGCTCGACGTGGAGCGCGTCGCGACGTGCATGCCGGGCGCGACCCTCGACTCCGCCGAAGGCGACGAGTACAAGGGCCGGTTGAAGGTGAAGGTCGGCGCGATGACCATCACCTATCGCGGGACCGCGCGGATCGTGTCCGCCGACGAGTCGTCCCGGACGGTGACGCTGGAGGCGTCCGGGAAAGAGGCGCGCGGTTCGGGGACGGCGTCGTCGACCGTCCAGGCGAAGCTGCACGAGGAGGACGGCACGACCCGCGTGACCGTCCACACGAAGCTGAACGTGACGGGACGGCCCGCGCAGTTCGGTCGCAACATCCTCGCCGAGGTCGGGGCCAAGCTCATCGCCCGGTTCGCGAAGGCCCTGGCGGAGGAACTCGAATCGTCCGAGGAATCCCCGGCGGGCAAGAAGTCGGACGGGAAGTCGGACGTTGAGAAGGACGCCCCCGCCAAGGCTTCCGCCCCGGCGAAGCAGAAGGACAAGCCCGCCAAGAAGGAAACGTCCAAGAAGCCCGCGAAGACGGAGACGTCCGAGAAGCCCGCGGAATCCAAGGCGTCCGAGAAGCCCGCCGGACCGAAGTCGTCCGAGAAGCCCGCGGAACCCGAGGCGTCCGAGGAGACCCCGAAGCCGGAGGCACGCGAGGAGTCAGCGAAGCCGAAAGCGCAGGACAAGCCCGCGAAGACCGAGAAGCGGGACGAGTCCGCGGAGCCGGTGAAGCGGGAGCGGCCGTTGCGGGTGGCGCGGGAGGAGGACGCGATCGACATGCTGGAGCTCGCGGGCCCGTCGGTGGCCAAGCGCGCCGCCCCCGCGGTCGGCGGTCTGGTCGCGGTGCTGGTCGCCATCCGGTTCGTCACCCGGCGGCGGCGCGGTCGCAGGAAGCGCTGAGGTCCGGCGCGGGGTCAAGCACCGGTCAATGATGCCCCGCCGGACGGCGATGCCGGTGGAACGTGCCACCGTCCGTGGCGTCGGCTGGTCCCGTGGACACCATCGAGCTCCGGCGGATCGCGCGGATCGAGAACGACAACTGGTGGTACCGGGAGCGCCGGGAGATCCTGTCCGCGGAGCTGCTGCGGTTCAGCGTGCCGGGCGCGGCCGTCGACATCGGCGCCGCGGCGGGCGGCGCCTCGCGGGTACTGGCCGAGCACGGCTGGGAGGCCACCGCGATCGACCTGAACCCGGCGGCGGTCGCGTTGGCGCGGGCGCGGGGCGTGGACGCGTACGAGGGTGACGCGCGCTACCTGCCGCTCCAGTCCTCCCGGTTCGACCTGGCGCTGGCCCTGGACGTCCTGGCGCACGTCGAGGACGACGAGCGCGCGGCCGCGGAGATCACCCGGGTGTTGCGGCCCGGCGGGACGGCGCTGGTGTCCGTTCCGTGCGACATGGCGCTGTGGTCGGCGCACGACGTGGCCCTCGGCCGGGTCCGCCGCTACACGCGCCGCGCGTTCGTGGAGCTGGTCGAGGGCGCGGGACTGGTGCTGGAACGGGTGTGGAGCAGGGGCGTGCTGCTGCGCCCGTTCCAGCGCCGTCTCCGGCACCGCACGGTCCGGCGCGAGGACCTCGCCCCGCTGCATCCGCTCGTCAACGAGGCGCTGCGCCTGACCGCCGTCCTCGAAAGGCGGTTGCCTATCTGTGGCGGTCGGCCGGGCACCACTCTGCTGGCGCGGGCCCGCCGCCCCGGCTGACGGGCGTCACGGGGCGGGGGCGTCCTCGGGATGGTCCGCGGGTTCGGCGACCCAACCGGCCAGCAGGACGAGACTGCTCGTCCGGTGCCAGACCAGGAAGCCGAACGGCCGGTCGAACGTGACGTTCAGGACCTGCGCCTCCGCCATCGGGGCGCCCGCGAGCACCGCCGTCAACGCCGTGACCGCCGACGCCCGGAACCCCTCCGCGGAGAACGTCGCGGTGACGTCCTGCGCCGCCGCGCCGACCGCCAGCGGCGTCCGGCTGATGCCCGGCAGGTGCCCGCGCCCGTCCATGGCGGAGACGGTCGCGAGCCCGAACACCTTCGCGCGGGCCAGCAGGTCGTGGTGAGCGGTGATGTCGAAGGCCGTGGTCGTGGCGCGCAGCGTGGTGTGCGGCTCGAACGAGGTGACCGTGTCGATCCGCAGGCCGGGCGCCTTGCTCGCGAGTGTCTTTTCGAGGAGCCGCTCACCGCGTCGGAGACGATGCTTGCCGTCGATGGCCTCGATCGCCGCGGCGAGCACGTCCCCGGGGGCGCGTTCGGGTTCGCCCAGGCAGAGGATGACGTCGACCTCGTCCTCACCCTGGGTGGTCAGCAGGGTGACCGGTCCCGCCGGTGTCTCCGGCGCGAGGGCGAGCCGGGTGACGTCCTGGCTGGCGTGGGTGAGGCCCGCCACCGGTTCGGCGCGTCCCGCCCATGGGCCCTCCTCGGGACGGAGCGGGACGGCGTCGAACGGTTCCCGCCACCGCGTGTCGACGCTCAGCGCGGTGGCGAGCACGAGCATGGTCTCGGGGCGGACCCGGACCGGCATCTCGGTGAACTCGCCGCCGGTGTTCCGCCGGGCCCACTCGTCCAGCGCGGCCTGGTCGGCGTCGGTCTCACCGGTCAGCTCGCCCCGGGCCTCGGCGGGAACGACCTTGCGCCACCACGGCTCCACGGGCAGTTCCGCGTGCGTCCACACGCCGAGCGCGGCCGCCTCCGTCGCGTTCTTGAGCAGGCTCACCGCCACGCGCGCCTGCCGGTCGGCCCCGGCCGCGTCGATGCCGATGGCCTCCTGCAACTCCGCCCGGCCCGGCTCGCGGGAGGCGGCGGCGAGGAACGCCAGCAGCGGCCACACCCCGGCGCCGGACAGGACGGTGGTCGTGCCGTCACAGGCCTCCCTGGCCCACCGTGCCGTTAAGGCGTTGGACGCGGGGACGAATTCTCCGCTCATGCGTTCACGCTCTCCTCTGCCATCGGCTGGGCGGAACGTTGAGCTTAGTGAAGATCGCTGCGAGATGTCCCGTTCTGTTTGTTGCGTTCTGTCAGCCCGCGCCGAGAAGGTCGCCGAAGATGTGGTCGACGGCCCTGGCCGACGCCTGGCCGTCGTCGTGCGGGCAGTACTTCACGAAGAAGCGGTCGTAGGCCTCGGCGTGGCGTTCCTCGGACTCGGGCGCCCGCTCGACCGCGTCGGCGACCTCCGCGGACGTCGTCACGATCGGGCCGGGCGCCTCCGCCTCCAGATCGAAGGTGAGGCCGCGCACGTGATCCCGGTAGGACGCCAGGTCGTAGGCGTAGACGACGATCGGCCTGCCCAGGATCGCGTAGTCGACCATGGCGGACGAGTAGTCGGTGACGAGCACGTCGGAGGCCAGGTAGAGGTCGGAGATGTCCGGGTATCGGGACACGTCGACCAGGAAATCGTCTGTGGCGGGACGGTCCTGTTCGGTGACGAGGTGATGCGCCCGGAACAGCAGAACGTGGTCGTCGCCGAGAGCGTTCCGCATGGTGTCGACGTTCAGTTCGAGGGAGAACCCGCACCTGCCGGGCGCGTGGAACCGGTCGTCCCGCCAGGTGGGCGCGTAGAGGACGACCTTCTTGCCGTCCGGGATCCCGAGCCGCTTGCGTACACCCGTTCCGATGCTCTCCCACTCGGGAGTGCTCAGGATGTCGTTGCGCGGGTACCCGGCTTCGAGGACCTCCCCCTCGTACCGGAACGCGCGGCGCATGACCTGTGTGGCGAAGGGGCTCGGGGACAGCAGCAGATCCCACCGGCCCACTTCCCGGTCCATCCAGTCGAACCGCGCCGTCCGGTGGTACGGCATGTCGCCGAGTTCGTGGCCGAGCCGTTTGAGCGGGGTGCCGTGCCATGTCTGGACGCAGGTCTGACCGTCCCGCTTGACGTACCACGGCGGCAGACCATGGTTGGTGACCACGTAACGGGCGCGTGCGAGGACGCGGTAGTGCTCGCGGCTTCCCGCCAGGACGGTTCGCGCGTTCCCGTCGACCGCGAACTGGCCGTCCTGGGAAATCCACACGCATTCCGCGTCGGGCACCCGGCGCGTCAGTTCCTCGTAGACGGCTCTGGGGTTGCAGCTGTACTGGGTGCCGCCGTGGCTGTCGAACACGACGACGTCCGAGAGCGGGCTCCGCAGATAGACGGGGTAGTCACGCTGCTGGAGAAGGAACTGTGCGTGTGGGCTGCGTTCGTCGTCGCCGAGGGCGGGACGGCTGCGAAGCCGTAGCGCGTCCGTCTGGTACACGCCGACCTCGAATTCGTGCGTTCCCACGTGCTGCCAGCCAGGAAGACTCGGGATCACGTCACGTTCGACGACGACGGCCACCTCTCCGGTACTCGCACGCGCCAGCAACTCCCATGTTCCGCTGCTGAGCGGCAGGTCCGTGCCGAACACGGCCATCGTCGCGGGCGTGAACGCGGCGGTGAACCGGCCGCGCTCCCAGGTGACGGTGACGCGGTGCTCGTCCCCTGAGCGGCGTCGCCGCAGGATGAAGTGGTCCGGTCGATCCACCGGGTCCGCGAAGTCGCCGACCAGGGTCAGGGCCCCGTTCGCGTCCCATTCCACCGCCGTCACCACCGGCCGGAAGCTGCGTTCCACACCGCGCAGGTTCCCGAACGCGGTCCGTGTGAGGACGAACTCCCGTCCGCGTTCCGGGATGGTCGGCAGGGCGTGGCGGGTCGAGGTGACGTTGCTCGCGACGGTGAGCCTCATGGGCCCGCCCTCGCCGGTCAGGCGGATGTCCCAGTCGATGGCGTCCCGCAGGTGCGGGCGGTGGCCCAGCGCGTGCTCGTGCCCGTCCGGGACGGAGATCAGGCTCCGCATGGGCAGTCTCGCGGTGAAGTCGAAGCCGGTGCCCGCCGCCATCCGCACCACGGTCGACTGGCGCAGCGTCACCTCGCCGCGGACCTCCGCGCCGCCGTGCCGCCGCGCGGCGACCACGGCGGCGCCCACGCCGAGGGCGCGGCGCGTCCATCCGGTCAGTTCGAGCATGTCGCCGTCCCCGCGGATGCCGGTGAGGACGGCCTTGGCGCGCTTGACGTGGACGACGAACACATCGTCGTCGCCCGCCGCCGGTTGGACGGCGACATGCTCGTCGACCTGCCGCGCGGCGGTCCATCGGACGGCCGGGTTCTCCGCCTCCAGCCGCCGGACGGCCTTGCGTCCCGCCGTCGACACCTCCACGAACAGTTCGTAGGTGGCGGTCCGCCACTCGTCGCCGTCCAGCAGGTAGTCGGGCTCCACCCGGACGGAGAAACCGGCCCATTCGTAGGAGACGGTCGACTGTTCGGCCTGGGCGGTGGCCTCCGGGTAACGGACGCGTTCCACCGGCAGGCGGATCTCCTTGCCCGTCCTGACGTCGCGCATCCAGACACGGATTCTGGAGTCCGTCGCCGACGCCACCTCGAACCGTTCGAAGTGGGCGTGCCCTTCGACGATGAGCGTGTCCACGTCCCATTCGACACGGTTCACCTCGGCGCGGAGGCGAACCTCGTCGGTGACGTCGTACACGTCTTCGGGGATGCCGCGTTCCACGTCGCCGTAGAAGGGGTAGCGGGCGTGCCAGCGTTGCCGGAGGCGACCCTGCTGGACGATCGGAACGTCCCGCAGTCCGACCTCCTCGAAGCGGAGCACCTCCAGGAGTTCGGGCAGCATCCGCGCACCGAGCAGATGGGTCTCCAGACGCCTGATCGACACGAGCGCGTCGGCGGCGGAACGGTCCATGGAGGCGACGACCTCGGCGCCCAGTTCGACGAGTCGTTCCCGCTCCTGCCAGGTGGCCCCGGGCAGGGCGAGGATCAGCGCGCGCACTTCGGTGTCCAGGGCGTACCCGTCGTGGACGGTGAGAAGCTCCGGCGCGTGGTCGGCGACGAGCCTACGGACGGTCGCCAGGGCGGCCATCCGGTCGGTGATGTCCGCCGGGTCGTGACGGAGCCGCGTCGCCGTTCCCGGACGGTCCCGCCAGTAGTAGACGGTCGTGTCGAGGACGTCCACGCCCTTCGCCAGGAGTTGGGTCTGCACGGCGACGAGCGCGTCCTGTGTGACTGTCGTCAGGGGAGCTTTGAAGCCGTGCGCGTCCCAGAAGGTGCGCCGGAACACCTTGTTGCGCACCGTCCTGTCCTGGAGGAGTGCGGCGTGGCCGGTCACGTGGGTCGATTGGACGGTCGTGGCGTAGGCCTGGGCGTGCATCGAGGACGGGTGCGTCTGCGTCCCGTCCAGACGCATGACGTTTCCGCCGACGAGGTCGGATCCGGTCGACTCAAGGGTGCCGACCATGAGTTCGTACGCGTACGGCGGCAGCGTGTCGTCACCGTCGACGAAGGCGAGGTACTGCCCCCTGGCCCGCTCGACGGCCGAGTCCAGCCCGCCGCTCCCCATCGCGGGCCGCGCGCAGCACGGCCGAAGGAGCGTGAAACGGTCGTCGTTGTCGGCGAACTCGGCGGCGACGGACGGAACGCCCCGCCCGTCCGCCGCTCGTCTGTCCGCCGGTCGCTCGTCAACCAGGAGCACCTCAAGGTCGCGCAGCGTCTGCCAGGCCAAGGATTGGAGGCATTCCGCCAGGTTTGTCCCGGTGTCGCGGATCGGGACGACGATACTGATCTGAGGTGACACGTGCGGCTCCGTGATGGGGTTGTCAGTGGGCGGGTCGGAGGATCCGGTCGAGCACTCGGGATGCGGCCTGACCGTCGTCGAGAGGGCAGTACCGCGCGGCGAACGCGGCCCGCGCGTCCCGGAACCCGGCGTCGAGCGCGGACGGCTCGCGCAGGGCGTCCACGACCTCCTGCGAGGTGCGCAGCAGCGGACCCGGGGCCTCGGCGTCGAAGTCGAAGTAGAAACCGCGCACATGGTCGCGGTATCGCTCCAGGTCGTAGGTGAAGAACACCATCGGGCGTCCGGTGACGGCGAAGTCGAACATGGCCGACGAGTAGTCCGTGACGAGGACGTCGCTGATGAGGAACAGCTCTGAGATGTCGGGGTAGACGGACACGTCGATGACGCAGTCACCGGCACGCAACTTCGGCCGGTCGGTGACGAGGTAGTGGGTGCGCAGGAGCAGGACATGGTCGCGACCCAGCGCCGTCCTGAACCGGTCGATGTCGAGTTCGAGGCGGAACGCCCGCTTGCCGATCGCCAGATGGAAGTCGTCCCGCCACGTCGGCGCGTACAGGACGACGCGTTTGCCTTCCGGGATGCCGAGGCGCCGCCGCACCGCCGCGCCGATCTCGGCCCGGTGGGGGCTGTTCAGGATGTCGTTGCGGGGATAGCCGCTGACGATGACGTCGCCGGTGTAACCGAACGCGCGCCGGAACAGCGGCACGGAGAACGTGTTCTGGGCGAGGAGCAGGTCCCATTGCGGGACGTCGTGCCGCATCCAGTCGACGCCCTCGGTGCGCTTGTACGGCATCTGCTTGACGTCGTATCCGAGTTTCTTCAACGGCGTCCCGTGCCAGCACTGCACATACGTCTGGTCTTCGTGTTTGGTGAACCACTCCTGCTGTGACCAGTTACCGAAGATGTAGCGGGCGCGGGCCAGTGCCTCGTAGTACTCGCGTGTACCGGTGAGAACGGTCCGGGCACCGGCGGGCTTGCCGAACTGGCCGTTCTCGGTGACCCACACGCATTCGAGGTCGGTTCCGCGTCGTCGAAGCTCGTCATAGATGCCGCGCGGGTTGCACGAGTACTGGCGTCCCTTGTAGGCGTCGAACACGGCCAGTTCGCGTACGGGCAGGTTCAGGTGACGCCGGTAGTGCCCGGACCGGAGACGGCTCTGCGCGTAGGCTCCGCGTTCGTCGTCGTCCAGGGCCGTCTCGATCAGGAGCTGCAACTGGTCGGTCTTCTGCGCGCGCACCGTGATCCTGTGCAGACCCGCCTCGAACGGCTCCGGCAGGTCGCGGAGCGTGTGGCGCCTGACGACGACCGGTCGTTCCTGTTCGCCGACGGTCGCGACGACGTCCCAGCGGCCCGCGACCAACGGACGGGAGAAGCCGAGCACCGGCATCCGCGCGGGACAGAACTTGGCGGTGAAGCGGTCACCGTTCCAGCGCAGCGTGACCGTGTGCTCCTCCGACGACCGCCGCCGCCGAACAACGAGCGCGCCCGGCCGTCCGGCGGGGTCGCTGCACGTCCCTCGTAGGTGCAGGTGACCGTCCGACGACCAGGACACCGCGTCCACGGCCAAGACCTGTTCCCGGGCCACCACGCGCAGCGTGCCGCGTCGCGTCCTGGCGAGCTCGACCTCTCCACCGGGGACACGGAACGCGGTACCGGCGGGGTCCTCGTCCAGGTAGGGCCGGACACCATCGGGCAGGGTGATCTCCCAGTCGCCCGGACGTCTCATCAGCTCGGCGACCGGCAGCCTGGCCCGGAACCCGCCGTCCCGGGCTTCGCCGTCCCGGGCACCGTCGTCCGGTGGGCCGTCCTCTTGGGCGCCGTCGTCCTGGGCGCGGGCGTCGCTGAGCGGTTCGACAGGGCCCGTCACGGTCGCCCGTCCGACCCTCGGCACCGCGACGATCGTCGGCTCGTCGCCGAGCGGGGCGTGGCTCCAGCCGTCCAGCCACAGCTCCCCGCGTTCCAACCGGCAGGACTCGACCGCCGCCGCCGTCCGCCGCACCTGGAAGACGAACCGCCTGCTTCCCGCGACGCCCTGGACGAGGACGCCGGGCGCGCACTCCCGGTCGTCCGGCCACTGTCGGCTGGTCAGCTTCGGACTAGAGAACGTGGTCCGTCGCCGCAGCCCCCGGTTGGTGATCTCGACGAACGGCACCCAGTCGACGTCTCGCCAGCGCCCGAACATCCGCAGCGACGACGGATCGATGTCGGCGACGAACCCGGACCAGTCATAGGACACCGCCGACTGCCGCGCCCGCGCGGTCACGTCCGGCCGCCGTACCCGCCGGACCGGAACGCGCACGAGGCCCCGCTTGTTCGACGCCACCAGCCACACGCGGATGCGGGAACCGTCCTCGGTCGAGGAGTCCAGATGCCGGATGTAGGCGTGGCCCTCGACGCGGAGCCGACCGTCCACCCACTCGGCCCGGTCGATCGCCGCGACCGGCCTGAGTTCGTCGGTCACGTCGTACACGTGCGGCGGGACGGCCAGTTCCTCGTCCTCGAAGAACGGGAACTCCGCGTACCAGCGGCGCCGCGGCCCCCGCCGCACCCTCGGCGCGTCCCCCGCCTTCCGGAGCTGCACGAAACGCAGCACCTCCAGCAGTTCCGGCAGCGTCCGCCTGCACAGCAGGTGCAGTTGCAGGCGCGTGATCGCCGGAAGCCGCTTCAGGACGCGCGGGCTGATGCGCCGCGCCAGATCCGCTCCGATTGCGACGAGTTCCTCACGCTGCGCGTCCTGGGTTCTGGGCAGCGCTTCAAGCAGGACGCGCAACTCGATTCCGACCAGGGCGTGCTCGTCGTAGGCGTTCAGAAGACGTGGCGCGTACTCGGCCATGCCGTCGCGCAGTGCGCGTGCGGAGGCCAGACGTTGCGTGATGTTGTCCCAGTCGTACCGTTCCTCGGTGATGGAACCGGGACGCTTGCGCCAGTAGTAGACCGTGTCGCTCAGCACGTCCACGGAACGGGCCAGGGCGTGTGCGCGCGCCGTGACCGGCGGGTCCTCGTAGTAGCCCTTCGGGAACTCCAGGCCGACCCGTTGCCAGAACTCCCGCCGGTACACCTTGTTCCATGGCGTCCGGTCACGCATGAGCAACGGCTTGGACGACACATGCGTCCTCGAACACGACACCGTGAACACACCGTCGTGCAGGTGCGACTGCCAGGTCCGGTCGGCGTCCATCCGCTGGACGTTCCCGGACGCGATGTCCGACCCCGTCCGCTCCAGCGACCCGACCAGCCGCGCGTAGGCCTCACGGTCGACCACGTCATCGGCGTCGGCGAAGGCCAGGTACTCCCCTCTCGCCTGCCGCACGCCCGCGTTCCGCGCGGGACCGGGCCCCTCGTGGTCCCGCGTCACCAGCCGGAACCGCGGGTCCCCGTCGCACATCTCCTTGGCGATCACGGCGCCGTTGTCGGTGGACCCGTCGTCCACCATGATCACCTCAAGGTCGCGCAGCGTCTGCCCGGCCAGCGATTCCAGGCATTCCCGGATGAACTCCTCGGTGTTGTGGAACGGCACGACGACGCTGAGCTTCGGGGACATGGGGCCTCCTCCTCGCCCCACGAGCATGGTGACCTTCCGCGACCATCTGAACTCGCATCGCGATTGCCAGGCCGTCCCCTGACACAGACTTGACCTCTCCTGGAGACCGTTGACCGCCGGGTGACCGTCCCGACGGACGGCTTCAGCGCGGGTTCAGGCCGGGCCGTCAGGCGAGCCGGACACCCGCCGGGAACCCCGTCTCGGCGACGGCGTCGCGGACGCTCTCGGCGAGCGTCTCGAACTCCCCGGCCCGCGGCGACGTCGACCGGAACCCGAGCCCGATCCGCCGGTGCGGGGCGGGCGCGGCGAACCGGTGCACCGACAGGTTCGGCGCGCGGCGGGTCTCCACGGGCAGCGCGGTCTCCGGGACGAGCGTCACCCCGAGCCCGCCCGACACGAGCTGCACCAGCGTCGCCAGACTCGTCGCGTAGGTGGCGGCCGCCCGAGCGCCGACCTCCCGGCAGACGTCCAGGGCCTGGTCGCGCAGGCAGTGCCCCTTGTTGAGCAGGATGACGTCCAGGTCGTTCAGCACGGCCCGCGAGACGCCCGCCGACCCGGGCGCCAGCTCGAACTCGGCGGGCGCCGCGAGCACGAAGTCCTCGTCGTAGAGGGGGATCTCGGTGACGCCCGACTCGGGCATGGGCAGCGCCAGCAGGACGACGTCGAGGCGTCCGGCGAGGAGTTCCGCGACGATCTGGTCGGTCTGCTCCTCGTGCACCGAAAGCTCCAGCTTCGGGTACTCCTTGGCGAGCCTCGGCAGGACGATCGGCAGCAGGTACGGCGCGACGGTCGGGATGACGCCCACGCTGAGCGGCCCCACCAGCGGCCCCCGGACGGCCCTGACCTCCTCGACCAGCCGGTCGAGCTCCGCCATGACCACCTCGGCCCGCCGCGCGACCCGCCGACCCGCCGGGGTGAGCAGGACCTTCCGGGTCGTCCGCTCGACGAGCCGGGTCTCCAGGGTGTCCTCCAGCGCGGCCACCGCCCCGGACAGCGCGGGCTGGCTCATCCGCAACGCGGCGGCGGCGTCCCCGAAATGCAGATGCTCGGCGAGCGCGAGGAACGCCCGCAACTGAGCCACCGTCGGTTTATTGATCGCCATCCCACCTCGAACTTTACCCGCGCCTCATCACGGAAAGTGACCCGCGCGGGTCGTTCGAGGGTGTCCGGACGAGTGACGTTCCCCACTCGGCCGCCACAGAGAGTGATGCCCACCGAGGCCGTCGCCACGAAGCCCCAGCTCACCACGCTGCGAGGTGTGATTGATAGGTAGCTCCTATGGCTGGTCGGAGACGGATCGATTTCTCTTCTCCAAGGAGCTACGGCACGCTGAGTGACATCGGCCGCCGAACCGGAGCACGGCGGCCCGCCGGCGCCTTCCTCGATGGAGGCGCATCCCTCAGCTACGACGAAGGAGCAACGTGCTTACTGTCGGTGACCAGTTCCCCGAGTACGAGCTCACCGCCTGCGTCTCGCTCGACCCGGACAACGCCTTCGAGAAGATCCACCACAAGTCCTACGAGGGCATGTGGCGCGTCGTGTTCTTCTGGCCGAAGGACTTCACGTTCGTGTGTCCGACGGAGATCGCCGAGTTCGGGCGTCTCAACGAGGACTTCGCCGACCGCGACGCCCAGGTGCTCGGCGCGTCCGTCGACAACGAGTTCGTCCACTTCGCCTGGCGTAAGGACCACCCGGACCTGCGGGACATACCGTTCCCGATGATGTCCGACCTGAACCGGGAGCTGTCGTCCGCCCTCGGCATCCTCACCGAGGACGGTGTGGCGCAGCGCGCGACGTTCATCGTCGACCCGAACAACGAGATCCAGTTCAGCATGGTGACCGCCGGTTCCGTCGGCCGGAACGTCAAGGAGGTCCTGCGGGTGCTGGACGCGTTGCAGAGCGACGAGCTGTGCCCCTGCAACTGGAACAAGGGCGAGGACACGCTCGACGCGGGCAAGCTGCTGGCCGGGGTCTGACATGGGAGTCGACGCGCTGAAGTCCGCCCTTCCGGGCTACGCCAAGGACACCAAGCTCAACCTGGGCTCGCTGACCTCGACCTCGCAGCTCACCGACCAGCAGCTGTGGGGGACTGTGCTGGCCTGCGCCTTCGCCACGCGCAGCGCCGTCGTCATCCGCGAACTGGCCGAGGACGCGGGCGACCACCTGTCCGCCGAGGCGTTCGAGGCGGCCAAGGGCGCCGCCTCGATCATGGCGATGAACAACGTGTACTACCGCGCCACCCACCTGATCGGGGACGAGACGTACGCGACGCTGCCCGCCAAGCTGCGGATGTCCATCATCGGCCGCCCCGGGGTGGACAAGGTGGACTTCGAGCTGTGGTGCCTGGCCGTGTCCGCCGTCAACGGGTGCGGACGGTGCCTGGAGTCGCACGAGAAGGTCCTCCGCGAGGCGGGGCTGTCGCGGGAACTCGTCCAGGAGGCGCTGCGCGTCGCCGCCGTCGTGAACGCGACCGCCGCGACCCTCGACGCCGAGGCCGTGCTGGCCCCGGCCGCCGTCTGACAACGCGACACGCGAAAGGCCCGGGTGCGAACCGCACCCGGGCCTTCTCACGCGTGGGGGATCACTCCCATTCGATGGTGCCCGGCGGCTTGGACGTGATGTCGACCGTGACCCGGTTGACCTCGCGGACCTCGTTGGTGATGCGGGTCGAGATCCGCCGCAGCAGGTCGTAGGGGAGTTTCGCCCAGTCGGCCGTCATCGCGTCCTCGCTCGTCACCGGGCGCAGCACGATCGGGTGGCCGTAGGTGCGGCTGTCGCCCTGGACGCCGACGGACCGGATGTCGGCCAGCAGCACGACGGGGAACTGCCAGATGTCGCGGTCGAGCCCGGCGGCGGTGAGTTCCTCGCGGGCGATCGCGTCCGCGTCGCGGAGGATGTCGAGACGCTCGCGGGTGACGGCGCCGATGATGCGGATGCCGAGGCCGGGGCCGGGGAACGGCTGGCGCCAGACGATCTCCGACGGCAGGCCGAGCTGCTCGCCGAGCGCGCGGACCTCGTCCTTGAACAGGCTCCGCAGCGGCTCGACCAGCGTGAACTGGAGATCGTCCGGAAGCCCGCCGACGTTGTGGTGCGACTTGATGTTGGCCGCGCCGGTGCCGCCGCCCGACTCGACGACGTCCGGGTAGAGGGTGCCCTGGACGAGGAACTCGACCGGTTCGGGCGCGTCCTCACCCACGATCTGCCGCGCGGCCTCCTCGAACACCCGGATGAACTCACGGCCGATGATCTTGCGCTTCTGCTCGGGGTCGGCGACGCCGTCGAGGGCCGCGAGGAAACGCTCCTGGGCGTCGACGACGTGCAGGTTCACCCCGGTCGCGGCCACGAAGTCCTTCTCGACCTGCTCGGGCTCGCCCTTGCGAAGCAGCCCGTGGTCGACGAACACGCAGGTCAGCTGGTCGCCGATGGCGCGCTGGACGAGCGCGGCGGCGACCGCGGAGTCCACTCCGCCGGACAGCCCGCAGATCGCCCGCTTCTGCCCCACCTGCTCCCGGACGGCCTCGATCGACTCGTCCGCGATGTTGACCATCGTCCAGTTCGGACGGCACCCGGCGCCCTCGTACAGGAACCGCCGCAGCACCTCCATGCCCTGTTCGGTGTGCAGCACCTCGGGATGGAACTGGACGCCGAAGAAGCCGCGTTCGCGGTCTTCCATGCCCGCGACCGGCGTCACGTCGGTACTGGCCGTCACGATGAACCCGGACGGCGCGCGGCTGACATGGTCGCGGTGCGACATCCACACCGGCTGCTCGTGCGGCAGCCCGGCGAACAGCATGCCGGGGGCCGCGACGGTGAGGGTCGCGCCACCGAACTCGGCGACGTCGGAGTTCTCCACCGTGCCGCCGAGGGCCTTCGCCATCACCTGGTGGCCGTAGCAGATCCCGAACGTCGGGACGCCGAGATCGAACAGCCCGTCCGGCGCGGCCGGGGCGCCCTCCTCGTACACCGACGCCGGGCCGCCCGACAGGATGATCGCCTTCGGTTTCCGGGCGAGCATCTCCGCCGCGGACATGGTGGACGGCACGATCTCGCTGAACACGTGGCACTCGCGGACACGCCGTGCGATGAGCTGCGCGTACTGCGCGCCGAAGTCGACGACGAGAACGGTGTCAAAGGACTGGTCTGCGACCACCAACAACGCCTTTCGCAAGGGCCGGAACGACCCCTTCAGTCTACGGGCCGCCCACCCGCGCCGACGCGCGCACCCTGTCGCCGCCGTCACAACATGCGATCCACCGATAACGGTCGGCATCCGTTTACCTTGATCACACTCGTGGGAAGACTTCGCTCTGATACCTGTTGATGACGCCCCGTGTTCACATGGTTCCCGTCCGCAAGCGTCCTCCCTAGGAGTGCCGTGAAGCTGCTCGCCGTCACCGCCCTGATCGCCGCCTTCGTCCCGGCCCTGCCGTCCGGTGCCGCGACGGGCGCCGCCGCGTCTCCGGACGACTGCGCGCACGCCGACGCGCGGCTCCGGCCGGGAACGCACGACCACCGGGAGCACAACGACCTGACTCCTCGGGAGGCCGCCGACGTCGAACAGCGCCTCGACCGGGTTCTGCGCGGGCTGGGCATCGACCCGGACCGTCAGTCGACCGGCGCCGCCCTGCGCGTCGCCGCTCCGCTCCACGTTCCCGTCTATTTCCACGTGCTCCACAACGGCGCGAAGGGCAACGTGTCCGCCGCGGCGATCGAACGTCAGATCAGCACGTTGAACGATTCCTACGCCGGACGGAACGGAGGCGCGGACACCCAGGTCTCCTTCGAACTCCGCGCCGTGACCCGCACCGACAACGCGGCCTGGTTCAACGACCCCGAACGGTACGAGCAGACGTACAAAGCCCGGCTGCGCAAGGGCGGCAAGAGCACACTGAATCTGTACAGCAGCCACATAGGCGGAGACCTGCTCGGCTGGTCGACGTTCCCGTGGAAGTACAAGACCGAGCCGAAGCTGGACGGTGTGACCATCCATTACGGCAGCATGCCGGGCGGTGCCATCGACAACTTCAACAAGGGGTTCAGCGCCACCCACGAGGTCGGCCACTGGCTGGGGCTCTACCACACGTTCCAGGACGGCTGCGGAGGCAAGGGCGACCGGGTCGCGGACACCCCCGCCGAACGCGACCCCACCAACGGCTGCCCGACCGGCAAGGACACCTGCCCCTCCCCCGGCGCGGACCCGGTGCACAACTACATGGACTACAGCTACGACACGTGCATGACGTCGTTCACCGCCGGTCAGGGCGCCCGCATCCACAAGGTGTGGAAGGCCTACCGCGCCTAGCCGCCTAGCCGCCTAGCCGCCTGCCGCCTGCCGCCTGTTCGTCCAGCCGTGCTGAGCGCGTCAGCGGTTGAGGATGAGGGCGGCGTCCTCCTCCGGAAGCCGGCGAGCGGCCTCCCGTAGCGTGACACCGGACAGGACACCGGTTCGGGGGAGGACCCAGGCCACCACCCATTCCGGGTCCTTCTTCGACAGTTCACGCAGGACCCAGCCGAGGGCCTTGCGGATGAAGAAGCCGGTCTCACCGAGCACGGCGTTCCCGAACCGGTCGAGTCTCTCCAGGTCGGGGTTGCCCGCCCGGACGCCCGCGAGGAGGGCCAGGACGGCCGTGCGCCGGATCCACATGTAGGGGTCGCGGACCCACGCGTCCAGGACGGCGCCCAGGTCCGGGTACCGGAGGACGAGCCCGCCGACGACCTTTTCCGCGAGAGCGTCCACGTACACCCAGCTCGCCGAGTCGCGGACGAACCGTTCCGCCAGCCGGACGTCCCGTGGCTCCAGCAGCGCGGCCCGCTTGACGAGGACCTCTATCGCGGCCATGCGCGCCTCATGCACCGGGCGCCCCTCGTCGGTCACGCCCCAGAGGGCTTCGGCAAGAGTGACCAACTCGTCCCGGGTCGGTTCGGTCCTTACCGCCGACAACGCCACCTTGCGCAGCGCCGGGACGGTCACGCCGATGTGGAACAGGTCGCTCTTCAGGTACCGCTTTTCCTTCTCGGCCCGAACCGGGTCCGCCTGTGCCCGCATCTCCGCCAGTACGCGCGCCACCTCGTGTCCCACGTCCATGCGGACACGCTACGCCGCGACGCTAGGGCGCCGTATTCAGCGTTGAGCGCCCCAATTCGTCCAGATTTGCCAAAGACGTAATGTTTACTCCGATCCACTCTGGTTCCAGCATTAACTCCGCTCCCCCGATGCGCGCGCCTCCACGCCCGCGCAAGCCCCCCGAGGAGTTCCATGAACCGCGCTGGAATCGTCAGCGTCGTCGGCATACTCGCCACCGCCACGGCGTACGCCCCCGCCGCCCTGGCCGCCCCCCTCGCCCCGGCCGCCTCGGCCGCACCGTCCGCCGCCTGCGCCGACCAGCCCGCGCAGGCCCGTGTTCGAGCCGGAGCCCACGTCACCGAACGCAACCAGCCCGGCCCGGCCCAGGTCGCGGCGATGGAGAAGGACTTCCGGTCCCGCCTCGGCAAGCTGCCGAAGAAGCGCACCAACGCGATCAACGTCCGCGTGCACTTCCAGGTCGTCTACGGCAGCGCAGGAAACGTGTCGGACGCGACGCTGAAGAAGCAGCTCGACGTCCTCAACGCCGCCTACGCCGGTAGTGGTGTGACGTTCACGCACGCCGCGACCAAGCGGACGCAGAACGCGGCCTGGTTCTCCGACCCCGAGCGCAACGAGCGGGCGATGAAGACCGCCCTGCGCCAGGGCAACGCGCAGGACCTCAACTTCTACACGGCCGACCTCGGCAACAGCCTCCTCGGCTGGGCCACGTTCCCGAGCAGCTACCGCAACTCGCCCGTGATGGACGGTGTCGTCGTCCACTACCAGAGCCTGCCGGGCGGCACGCTCGCCGAGTACAACGAGGGCGACACCGGTACCCACGAGGTGGGCCACTGGATGGGCCTCTACCACACGTTCCAGGGCGCCTGCTCCGGCGAGGGCGACCAGGTCGCCGACACCCCGGCCGAGGAGAGCCCCGCGTCCGGCTGCCCGACGGGCCGCGACACCTGCCCCTCCGCCGGAGTCGACCCGATCCACAACTACATGGACTACAGCTACGACGCCTGCATGACCGAGTTCACGCCCGGTCAGAACCAGCGCATGCAGTCCCAGTGGTCCACCTACCGCGCGCAGTGATGCGTGACGCGGCGGGAACCGTGAGGTTCTCGCCGCGTCCGTCCGCCGGGCGGTGGCCCGGTCAGGTGATGTCGACGATCGGAAGGCGCAACGCCCCCGGCGCACCGACCGGAACGACCGGGTTCTTCGGCGCCACGGGCCCGAGCCGCCGATAGGGGGCGCCGACGGCGGGACGCGGGTCGTCCTCACCCCGGTTCGGCCAGAACGCCATGGCCCGCTCGGCCTGCGCGGTGATGGTCAGCGAAGGGTTGACGCCCAGGTTGGCGGAGACGGCGGAGCCGTCCACGACGTGCAGGCCCGGATGCCCGTAGACCCGGTGGTAGGGGTCGATGACACCCGTCTCGGCGGAGTCGCCGATCGCGCATCCGCCGAGGAAGTGGGCCGTCATCGGAACGTCGAACAGGTCGCCCCACGTGCCGCCGGGGATGCCGCCGATCTCCTCCGCGACCAGCCGGGTCGCCTCGTGGCCCTCCGGAATCCAGGTCGGGTTGGGCTCGCCGTGCCCGGTGTCCGCGCGGACGTCCCACCCGAACGGTCCCCGCCTGGGCCTCAGCGTGATCGAGTTGTCGCGGGTCTGCATGACGAGCGCGATGACCGTCCGCTCCGACCAGCGCCGTACGTTGAGCATCTGGAGCATGTCACGGGGACGGCGCACCACCTGCCGGACGAACTTCACCAGGCGGGGCGTGTGCTTCTCGCCGGGCCGGTCACCGTCCACGAGCAGCGTCTGGAGACCGCCGAGGAGGTTGGAGCCGCGCCCGTACCGGACGGGTTCGATGTGCGTGTCCGGAGCCGGGTGGAACGACGACGTGATCGCGACGCCCGTGGAATAGTCGGGGCCCGGCCTGCCGCCCGCCCGGCCGCCGCCGAGGATCGCCTCCGAGTTGGTGCGGGTCAGGGCGCCGAGCCGGTCGGACAGGTTCGGGAGGCGGCCGGTCGCCTTCAGCTTGTGCAGGAGCTTCTGCGTCCCGTACGTCCCGGCGGCGAAGACGACCTGCCCGGCGGTGAACGTCTTGCGGTCACGTCCGAACGACCCGGTCCGCACGATCTCGACCTCGTAGCCGCCGTCCACCGGCCGCACGCTCGTCACGCGGCTGAGCGGCATCACCCGCGCCCCCGCCTTCTCCGCGAGGTACAGGTAGTTCTCCGTCAGCATGTTCTTCGCGCCGTGGCGGCAGCCCACCATGCACTCGCCGCATTCCGAACAGCCGCGCCGCCGCGGCCCCGCCCCGCCGAAGTACGGGTCGGCGCTCTCGACGCCAGGCCCCTCCCCGAAGTAGACCCCGACCGGCGTCGGAACGAACGTGTCGCCCCTGCCCATCCGGTCGGCGACCCGCCGCATCACCTTGTCGGCCTCGGTGGTCGTCGGGTTCTGGACGACGCCGAGCATTCTCCGCGCCTGCTCGTAGTAGGGCGTCAACTCGTCCTGCCAGTCGGTGATGTGCGCCCACTGCCGGTCCTTGAAGAACGGCTCCGGCGGGACGTACAGGGTGTTGGCGTAGTTCAGCGACCCGCCCCCGACCCCCGCGCCCGCCAGTACCATCACCCGGCTCGACTTCTTGCCGCGAATCAAATGGATGCGTTGGATTCCGGTGAGCCCGAGCGCCGGTGCCCACAGATACCGGCTGACGCGCCAGTTCGTCTTGGGCAGCTCCGGATACCGCGCCCCCGGCTCCCCGGTGTCGAACCGGCGACCCGCCTCGATCACCCCGACCCGGTACCCCTTCTCGACCAGCCGCAGCGCCGACACGCTGCCCCCGAACCCCGATCCGACGACGAGCACGTCGAAGTCCTGCCGCACGGCCGCCCCTACCTGATCCGCAGCTTCTTCATGACCTTGACCCCGTTCGCCATGAGGTCGGCGAACCGCTCGAAGCTCATGTCACCCGGAGGCGCGAGATCCAGAATGTGCTGGCTCGCCACGGTCTGCGCCTCGGTGAACTTCAGCAGGCCCTCCGCCCCGTGGCGGCGTCCCACACCGGACTGCTTCATCCCGCCCATCGGCGAGTCGTAGGACCCGTACGCGGCGCCGTACCCGTCGTTGATGTTGACCGTCCCCGCCTGGATCCGCGCCGCGAGCCGCCGACCCCGCGCCGGGTCGCTCGTCCACACCGACGCGTTCAACCCGTACGGCGTGTCGTTGGCTCGGGCGATGACGTCGTCCTCGTCCCGATACCGGTAGAGCGCGACGACCGGGCCGAACGTCTCGTCCGCCCAGACCTCCATCCCCTCGTCCACACCCTCAAGAACCGTGGGCTCATAGAACAACGGCCCGATGTCAGGACGGGGCTTACCCCCCACGAGCACGGTCGCGCCCTTCTCAACGGCCTGGTCGACCTGCCGAACCACCGCGTCCAACTGCCGCCGAAAAGTCAGCGACCCCATCTCGGCGTCGAAATCCAACCCGGTCCCGAGCCGCATCCCCTTGACCAGCTCGACGAACCTCGCCACGAACCGGTCATAGACGTCCTCGTGCACATACATCCGCTCCATCGAGACGCACAGCTGCCCGGCGTTGGTGAAGCACGCCCGGACGGCACCCCTCGCCGTGCGCTCCACATCGGCGTCCGCCATGACGATCATCGGGTTCTTGCCGCCGAGCTCCAGCGAGTAGCCGACGAGCCGCGGCGCGACCTTCTCCGCGATCGCCCTGCCACCCCGCGTCGAGCCGGTGAACGCCACATAGTCGGCGTTCTCCACCAGCGGGTCACCGATCTCGTCCGGTTCACCGACCACGACCTGCCACAGATCCCGGGGCAGCCCGAGCCCCACCAACAGATCCACGACCCACAAACCGGACAGACACGTCTGGGTGTCCGGCTTGTGGATCACCGCGTTGCCCGCCATCAGCGCGGGCACGACGTCCCCCGGCCCCAACGCGAACGGGTAGTTCCAGGGCGCGATCACCGCCACGACACCCTTCGGATGCCGCAGCTCCCGCACCCGCGTCAGCCCGGGCAGCGGCCCCTGCCTGCGCCGCGGCCTCAGCAGCCGCGCCGCCCGCCGCGCGTAGTACAGCGAGCACAACGCCACGTCGAGGAACTCCTCCATGGCATGGCGGCGCGCCTTGCCCGTCTCCAACTGGATCAGGTCGAGAATCTCGTCACGCCGGTCGACGAGCGCGTCCACGAACCTGAGGAACGGCTTGACCCGCTCCCCCACCGGCACCCGCGCCCACGCCGCCTGCGCCGCACGCCCACGCTCATAGGCCGCGAGAACGTCATCACTCGTCGAGACCGGAACGACCGCCAGCGCCTCCCCCGTGAACGGACGGGAGACCGTCGCCGTCTCCCCACCGCCCGAGGCGACATGCGACACCAGCCGATCGACCAACGTCTGGGGCAGCGCGCGCTCGACCGTCGGAGATGCCATGAACGCCAGCGTATGCCCCCCACCCACCCCTGGCTACCCGCTGGTAATGAGCCGCCTGGGCGATTTGCCAAGCTCCTCCCACTCCTTGGCCTCCCCCGTCCGAACGGAGCGTTCCAACCTAGGCGGACTTCCGCAACTCGCGGACTGACCATGCTCAACCGGTGTATTCCGAAGGAGGAGGAGATTCTCAGCGCGCGGCCCTCGAACGCGCGTGTCCGCACACGGAGGGGAGAACGCATGAGGGACACCCACGGCGGCCATCCCGAGGGTGACACGGCGCCCGCACGACCGTCCGACCGCCGCGAGCAGACCCGCACCGCGCTGCTCACCGCCGCCGAACGCCTCTGGGCCGAACGCGGCATCCACGGAGCCTCACTCGACGACATCGCCGCCGCCGCGGGCCTCACCAAGGGCGCCGTCTACTCCAATTTCACCGGGAAGACCGACCTCCTCCTGGCCCTGATGGAGCGTTTCACCAGCGACCCCACCCGCACCGACGTCTGCGACGAACTCCGCGCCGCCGAAAAGGACGGCGACGCCACGGGCCGCTCCTCGTCCCGCCACGAACCCGACGAACGCGCCCGCCAGCTCGCCCTGCTCCTCGTCGAGTTCTGGCTCTACGGCATGCGCGACTACGCCGCCGGTTGGCGCATCGCCGACTGGTACGCCGAACGCCGCGCCCGCCTGGCCAGCCAACTCGACCCCGACGACGCCATCGCCCCCCACGAACGCGCCACCCTCACCCTGGCCCTCGACTTCGGCTTAGCCTTCCAACACCTCCTGGACCCGGCCCGAGTCCCCGCCGACCTCTACAAAACTGGCAAAAACCTCATGCAAGGCCGCCCGAACTAGCCAATCTCCAGGTCAAATGCCGGTGAGCCGCTCAACGCCCGGCCGACCGACCGTCAACGCTGACCAGTGAGCCGTGGAACGGGAGGGTGGGCGTCCGGTGACAGAGCCCGAACCGGTGCTGATGGCACTGCACGAGCAGCACTACAAGCTGATGTGGCAGGGATTGAAGAAGCACGAGTTCCGCCGTCGCTACATGGAGGGGCGGCCGACCCGCTGGTTCGTGTACCTGACCGCGCCGCTGGCTCGGCTGACGGCGGTGATCGACCTGGGCCCGCCGGTGGTGGACGTCCCAGACCGGATCGCCGCCATCGCCGAGCAGGCCCAGGCCGGAAACGGAGCCAGGGTGCTGGAGTACCTCAAAGGGCTGGATCGGGGGTTCGCCATCCCGATCCTGCGCGTGAGCGAGTACCCCGGCCTGTCGATCGAGGACCTGCGCAACGAGCTGGGATCATTCCAGCCCCCACAGGCGTACATCCGGTTGCGCCGCCACGAACACCTGCTCGCGGTGTGCGAAAAGTTCGCGGCCGAGACTCCGACCCGCCAACTGTCGGTGCGTCATCGGTAGTCGGCGGTAGGCATCGGCCTCGACTGATCTCACCAGGCGTTGCCTGGAAACATGCGGTGTTTGAGGAGCTTGTCGATCTCCTCGGCCGCCGCCTTCACGTCCCCGCAGGGGGAGAGGTAGCCGCGCCTGCCGCGCCGGGCCTCGTGGTACGCCCACATCTGGTTCGCCACGGCACGGGCGTTCACGACGGTCCCCACGTGGCTGTGCGGGCTGGAGACGTACACCCAGAGCAGAGGCTCCCAGAGCATCGGCAGGGCGACCGGGGTCGGACACTCCTCGGGACGGTAGAGACGGACGGACCGATATCCCAACGGCTTGAGCGCGGCGCTGAGCGTGTCCAGATAACAGGCGGCCGTCGAACGTCCGAGGCGCGTGCGTAGCCTGAGCATGCGCCGTTCCATTCGAACGCTCAGCGGTCGAGTTTGGCCCATACGATCTTCCCTCCCTCACTGATCGGTCGGACGCCCCAGTCGCGCACCAGAAGCGACATTGCGAAGAGGCCGCGCCCCGACTCGGCGGAACCTTCGACCTCCTGAACGACGGGCATTTCCGCTCCCTGATCCCACACCTCCAAGACCACGGAGCCGTCCTGCCCGTCCTCGAAGATCCGGATAACGATCTGTCCGGTTCCGACGTGTTCGTAGGTATTGGTAACCAATTCGCTGAGAACGGTACGCCCCACATAGTCGTCTGCGATCCCTAGATCGCAGAAGCACTTGGCGAGGAAGTCCCTCGCGTACTTCGGCGCATTAACGGTGGGACTGAGGACCAGCGTGGACACCTCGGGAACCTGGGCGATTGCGGGCATCGGTACGACCTTTGCAGTCGATTCTTTGACTGCCCACATCAACGCACGGAAAGGCGTACCCTTAATGGTAGAAGCGCGAAGCAGCCGCAACTGACTAACAATTATTCAACGCCCAATCACCATGAAAGGAAGATCGACATGACATCTACCAGCGAAAACAGGATGCCGGTGGACCCCGAGCTGCTCGGATTCGCTAACGAGTTCAAGCGCAGGCGAGAAGCGGCCGGACTCAACCAGGCCCAACTCGCCCGGCTGGTCAGCGTCCAGCGCTCCTACATCAGCCACGTAGAGCGAGGACGCACCAAGTGCCGCAGGGACTTCACCATGCGAGTAGACCGGGCACTCAACGCGAACGGAGAGCTAGTCGAATCCTGGGACGAGCTAGTAGAAAAGATTAAATCAACGAAGTATCCGACATACTTCGTCAACTACCCGAAGGTCGAAGCGTCCAGCGCGCTTCTACGCGGGTACCAAACGATGCTCGTCGACGGCCTCTTCCAAACAGAGGCGTACGCGAGGTTCCTCCTCCCCCACGAGGAGGACTTTCAGAGCAGGATGCGGAGACAGGAAGTCCTCAAAAGGATCCCTCCACCGGTTATCTCCGTGGTAATGGACGAGAGCGTCCTCTACCGCGAAGTCGACTGCCCGAAGACCATGCGTGATCAGCTCGAGTACCTAATCGAGCTGTCACACCGCGATCGCATCAACATTCAGATAGCACCCATGGGGTATTACCGAGGCATCAGAACGTCGTTCGCCATCGCGACGCTGCCCGACCAGCGTCAGATCGTGTACACGCAGAAGGCGTACGGAGGCGAGACTACGACCAAGCCTCTCGAGGTTGAGCTAACGGTCGAGAGCTTCGTTACACTCCAAGCGGAGGCGCACTGCGTAAAGGAGACGCGAGCGCTAATTAGAAGGGTGATAGACGAGAGATGGACCTGAGCACCGCTACCTGGCACAAGTCCTCACGCAGCGGCGATGATGGAGATCACTGTGTCGAGGTCACCAGCGTCCCGAGCGTCGTTGCGCTCCGTGACAGCAAAGACCCGAACGGCGGCAACATCCTCTTGACCCACAAAGACTTCCGCCACCTCACCAACACCCTCAAAGACCTTTAGAACAACACCGCCAGAGACCGGGATAGACGAAATGAATGTGAGCACCGCCACCTGGCGCAAGGCTTCCCGGAGCAGTGACAAGGGCGACAACTGCGTTGAGGTTGCCAGCGTTCCGAACATCGTTGCACTCCGTGACAGCAAAGACCCAGACGGCGCCAACATCCTCCTGACCCACGAGGACTTCCGCCACCTCACCCACACCCTCAAAAACCTTTGATGTTCAAAGTCCCTGGGCCCGAAGCGGGTACCAGGGGCTTTCTGTTCGGTCAGGCGGTGGGGACGATGTCGGGGGCGCCTCGGCGGTGGGCGTTGGCTTCCTGGTCGTCTTCCTGGATCTGGGAGGCGCGTTCGGCCTCTACGCGCTTGCGGTAGTACTCGATTTCGCGGTCGCGTTGTTTCTTCGACCAGCCGAGGACGGGGGCGAGGAGGTCGGCGGCCTCCTGGGCGACGCCGACGCCGCGGTCCCAGGTCTCGATGGAGATGCGGGTGCGGCGGGCGAGGACGTCGTTGAGGTGGCGGGCGCCCTCGTGGCTGGCGGCGTAGACGATCTCGGCGCGGAGGTAGTCCTCGGCGTTGCCGAGGGGTTTGCTCAGGTCGGGCTTCTCGGCGATCAGTTCGAGGAGGTCGTCGACGAGCGTGCCGTGGCGGCGCAGGAGGTGTTCGATGCGGGCGACGTGCAGGCCGGAGCGGGACGCGAGGCGGTGGCGGGCGTTCCACATGGCCTGGAAGCCGTCGCCGCCGACGAGCGGGATCCGATCGGTGCAGGACTCGGGGATCTTGCCGTCGAGACCGTGGGCGACGGCGTCGATGGCGTCCTTGGCCATGACACGGTAGGTGGTGTACTTGCCGCCCGCGACGAGGACGAGGCCGGGGACGGGGTGGGCGACCACGTGTTCGCGGGAGAGCTTCGAGGTCTCTTCGGTCTCGCCGGTGAGGAGGGGCCGCAGGCCCGCGTAGACGCCTTCGACGTCGTCGTGGGTGAGCGGGGTGGACAGGAACGCGTTGACGTGGTCGAGGATGTAGTCGATGTCGGCCTTGGACGCGGCGGGGTGGGCCTTGTCGAGGTCCCAGGCGGTGTCGGTGGTGCCGATGATCCAGTGGCGGCCCCACGGGATCACGAAGAGGACCGACTTCTCGGTGCGCAGGAGGATGCCCGCCGCGGAGTGGATGCGGTCCTTCGGGACGACGAGGTGGATCCCCTTCGACGCCTTGACGTGGATCTGCCCACGACCACCGACCAGTTCCTGGATGTCGTCCGTCCACACGCCGGTGGCGTTCACGACCTGTTTGGCGCGGACCTCGCTGGTCGTGTTGCCCTCAAGGTCGCGAATGCGCAGGCCGGTGACGCGTTCCCCTTCGCGGAGGAAGCCGATGCACTGGGTGCGGGACGCGATCTGCGCGCCGTACTCGGCGGCGGTGCGGAGCGCCATCATGACGAAGCGGGAGTCGTCCACCTGGGCGTCCCAGAGCTGGATGGCACCGACGAAGGAGTCCTTGCGGAGGGACGGGGCGACGCGCAGGGCGCCGCGCCGCGTCAGGTGCCGGTGGTGCGGGACGCCTCGGGTGCTGCCCATCTGGAACGCCAGCGCGTCGTAAAGGGCCACCCCGGCGCCGAAGTACGCGCGTTCCCACACGCGGTGGGTCGTGGGCAGCAGGAACGGGACGGGCCGCACCAGATGCGGGGCGATCTGCTGGAGGAGGAGACCGCGTTCGGTGAGAGCTTCCCGGACGAGGTCGAAGTTGTACTGCTCCAGATAGCGCAGCCCACCATGGATCAGTTTCGACGAGCGGGAGGACGTGCCGGACGCGAAGTCACGCGCCTCGACGACCGCGACGGACAGGCCCCGGGTGGCCGCGTCGAGCGCCGCGCCCGCGCCGACGATGCCGCCGCCGACGACGACCACGTCGAACTCCTCACGGGCCATGCGGTCCAGCGCCGCGGCCCGTTCGGCCGGGCCCAGCCGGGAGCTACCCAGGCCCGTCACAGGTGATCCCGTCATCGCGATTCCCCCCATAGCGGTTCGGTTCCGAGCGGTTACCTACCCCAGAGTAGGGAGGGGGCCACACCGGGAAGCGCCGATTCCGCGTGGGTTCGGTCTCAGGGTGATCTCAGTCGGCGAACCGGCGGGGGGCCACCACGACCTGGACCCGCTGGAACTCCTTCAGCTCCGTGTACCCGGACGTCGCCATCGCGCGCCGCAGGGCCCCGATGAGGTTCATCGAACCGTCCGCGACATGGGACGGGCCGTGCAGGATCTGCTCCATCGTCCCGATCGTCCCGAGTTCCAGCCGGGTGCCGCGCGGGACGTCGCCGTGGTGGGCCTCGCTGCCCCAGTGGTAGCCGCGTCCCGGCGCCTCGGTGGACCGGGCGAACGGCGACCCGACCATGACGGCGTCGGAGCCGCACGCGAACGCCTTGGCGATGTCACCGCTGTTGACCATGCCGCCGTCGGCGATGACGTGCACGTAGCGCCCGCCGGACTCGTCCATGTAGTCGCGGCGGGCGGCGGCGACGTCCGCGACCGCGGTGGCCATGGGGACGGCGACACCGAGGACGGTCCGCGTGGTGTGCCCGGACCCGCCGCCGAACCCGACGAGCACCCCGGCCGCGCCGGTGCGCATCAGGTGCAGCGCGGCGGTGTACGTGGAGCAGCCGCCGACGATGACGGGGACGTCCAGGTCGTAGATGAACTGCTTCAGGTTCAGCGGTTCGGCGCGTCCCGACACGTGCTCGGCGGACACGGTCGTGCCACGGATGACGAACAGGTCGACGCCCGCGTCGATGACGGCCTTGTGGAACTGGGCGGTGCGCTGCGGCGACAACCGGGCCGCGACGGTGACCCCGGCCTCGCGGATCTCCTCGATCCGGCGACCGATCAGCTCCTCCTTGATCGGCTCGGTGTAGATCTCCTGGAGGCGCTGGGTGGCGCGCACGTCGTCCAGCGAGGCGATCTCGGCGAGCAACGGCTCGGGGTTCTCGTAGCGGGTCCACAGCCCTTCGAGATCGAGCACGGCGAGGCCGCCGAGCC
Source organism: Actinomadura spongiicola (assembly GCF_003432485.1). Classification (GTDB taxonomy): domain Bacteria; phylum Actinomycetota; class Actinomycetes; order Streptosporangiales; family Streptosporangiaceae; genus Spirillospora; species Spirillospora spongiicola. The sequence goes on along the minus strand of NZ_QVNQ01000002.1, from coordinate 365,336 downwards.
GTCCGACGGCGATGGCGGTGGCGGGGCTGACCACACTGTCCATCGGCGCGACGACCAGCGGCATCTCGAACCGGTAGGCGTCGATCTGCCAGGCGACGCTGACCTCCTCGGGATCACGCGTCCGGCGGGACGGCACGATGCCGATGTCGTCGAAGGCGTACGCCCGGCGGCCGCTCTTGCCCCGTCCGATCTCCACCTCAGCAGCCACTGCGCCCCTTCTTCCTCGCCCCGGCGCCGTGCCGGTCATCGTCCAGCCGGGTGTTCCCGCCGACCGCGGGAACAGCCCCGCAAGAGCTTACGTCAGGGCGTGGGACGGTCGAGATCAGCGTCCCTGGTAGTTGGGGGCCTCCACGGTCATCTGGATGTCGTGGGGGTGACTCTCGCGCAGGCCCGCGGCGCTGATCCGCATGAGCCGCCCGCGTTCCTGGAGTTCCGGAACCGTCCGGGTACCCGCGTACCACATCGACTGGTGCAGCCCACCGACGAGCTGATGCGCGACGTTGGCGAGCGGCCCCCGATAGGGAACCTGCCCCTCGACGCCCTCGGGGATCAGCTTTTCCTCGGCGTTGACATCGGCCTGCGCGTAACGGTCCTTGGAGAAGGAGGCGCCGCGTTCCCGGTTGCGCATGGCGCCGAGCGAGCCCATGCCCCGGTACGACTTGTACTGCTTGCCATGGACGAAGATCAGCTCGCCCGGCGACTCCTCGACACCCGCCAGCAGCGAGCCGAGCATGACGGTGTCCGCACCGGCCACGATGGCCTTGGCGATGTCACCGGAGTACTGAAGTCCACCGTCACCGATGACGGGCACACCCGCTTTATTCGCTGCCCGGGACGCCTCGGCAATCGCGGTGAGCTGCGGCACGCCGACGCCCGCGACGATCCGGGTGGTACAGATCGAGCCGGGCCCGACACCCACCTTGACCGCGTCCGCACCGGCCTCGACCAGAAGCTCGGCCCCTGCATGCGTGGCGACGTTCCCGCCGACGACCTCGACGGACGAGTTCGCCTTGATGGCGGCGATCGTGTCGGCGACGCCCTTGGAATGCCCGTGGGCGGTGTCCACCACGATCACATCGGTGCCCGCCTCAATGAGCGCCCTGGCACGCTGGAGCGCATCCTGCCCGACCCCCACGGCCGCGGCGACGAGAAGCCGCCCGTCCGCGTCCTTGGTCGAGTCGGGATACTTCTCGCTCTTGGTGAAGTCTTTGGTAGTAATGAGGCCCTTGAGGCGGCCATCGGCGTCCACGAGCGGAAGCTTCTCGACCTTGTTGCCCTTGAGCAGTCGGAACGCCTCGTCCCGGGTCACCTCCACCGGCGCCGTGACCAGCGGCATCGGCGTCATGACCTCCCGCACGGGCCGGGACGGGTCGGTCTCGAACCGCATGTCCCGATTGGTCACGATCCCAACCAGCACACCCCGAACATCCGTGACCGGCACCCCGGAGATCCGGTAACGGGCACAAAGCTCCTCGACATCGGCGAGGGTCGCGTCCGGCAGACACGTCACCGGATTGGTGATCATCCCCGCCTCCGACCGCTTGACGCGATCGGCCTGCTCGGCCTGCTCCTCGATCGACATGTTCCGGTGCAGCACCCCGATCCCGCCCTGCCGCGCCATCGCGACCGCCGTCCGGGCCTCGGTCACGGTGTCCATGGCCGCGGACAACAGCGGTATCCGCAGGCTGATACGACGGGTCAGCCGGGTCGTGGTGTCGACCTCTCCGGGCTGTAGATCGGAATAGCCCGGCAGCAGCAGCACGTCGTCGAAGGTCAGCCCCTGCGGAAGGAACTTGTCGGACTCGGCGGGGTTCATGACTACCTTCCCGTAGTGGTAGCGACGTCGGGCCAGGTCACGGCGACCCTGTTCCCATGGTAGGGCGTTGGCCCGCGCCGGGACGGGCTGTTGCGCGGGCGGGTACGTGTCCTTGATGACATCCCGCAACAAGCACGCCAACCCTCACATTCCCATACATTCCGTAACCAATTCGACACGGAACGGCCTGGGGGTGCACCTCCCCGCGCGTGGCGCAGTAGCGTGGGTGTGTGCACGACGACGCTCCGCTCGACCCGTTCGCCGGAGACCCGGAGGACCCGGCCGCGGCGCTAGGGGACCCGGGCGACGACGCCGCTCCGCTCAGCGTGACGGAGCGGGAAGACGTGCTGGCCGACCTCGCCGACCTGGAGGTCTTCCGAGCCCTGCTGGAGCCCCTCGGCGTGCGCGGCCTCACCGTCGACTGCGGCGACTGCGGCAAGCTCCACTACATCGACTGGGACCTGCTCCACGGGAACCTCCGCCACCTGCTCGACCAGGGCCTTCCCCGCGTCCACGAGCCGGCCATGTCCCCCGACCCCGTCGACTACGTGAGCTGGGAGTACGCCCGCGGCTACGTCGACGGCGTCATCGACAGCGAAGAGGGCCGCGACGAAAACTGACGTCACGACACAGGCAGCCGCACTCCCCGACTGTCCGCCTCCGCCCTCAACTCAAGCGAGCGAGGCACCGTCCCGCGCGGCACGTCGAAGACCAGAACCCCCCGCACCTCCGCCCCCGGCTTGACCTCCCAGACCGGCCGCCTCTGCCGTCCCACGACCAGCGTCGAGCCGCGATACTCGGCCTCTTCTTCCCGCAACCGCTGCACCCCAGCCTCGAACCGCGCCTCCACGGACCCCGTGTTGGCAACGGCCAACGAGACCCGGCACAACGTCCCCCGCACAACAACCCGCCGAACCTTGCCCCCACACCGAAACTCGGTCGCCGTCAACCTGAGATCCCGGTCCATCACCGCAGAGTCGAACGCACCGTCCACCGGACGGTTCATGTACCTCTGAACGGCAAGCCCACCCACCCCCGCCCCAACAGGCATTCCGACCACCACAAACGCCAAAACAACACGCGCGCCGACCGTCCCCTTCCCAGCAAGCCGAATGTCCCGGACGGCCAACCACGCGATCTGCACCGAAACGAGAACATCAAGAACCCCGACCAACGGCAGCACCCACCCGGCAGCCGCCCTCCGATAGCTACTGACCACCAGCAGACAAACACCCACCGCCAGCACCTGAACCCCAACGATGGAGCCGACCGCCTGCAAGGTCCGCCACACCGCCCCGACAGGCCGCCCACGCTCCGGAACCGACCGCTGAACAACAGGCCACCCGTCCGCCCCCACAGCATCCGGCCGAGTACTCCGAGACTCCAACACCCCGCGAAGCATACGGACCTTCGAGAAAAACAACGAACCCAATACACCCACTCCAAAGCACCAACCCCCCAGGAGCCGGCCACCTCAGCGCACCCCATGTCCGATTTTGTGCAACGCATCCGAACCACAAGCTTGCATGCTCCAACCACGGGGGACGATGCTTGACACCGCAGGTCAGGGACGCGAACAGGGAACCTCCGAGGCCCAGTGATCTTTCCTGTGCCGTTGCACACGAAAGGCAAGGGATGAAAGAGCAGCGCAGCGAAAAGCTTCAGCTCACCCCCCGAAAAGTTCTCCCCTTCCTCCTAGGCATAACCGGCATAGCCGCCGCAGCCTTCCTAATGACGACCCTAGGCGGCGATTCCAAACCGCCCACCCGAGAGGTCAAGGAACTCCCCGGACCATCAGCACCGTCACCGTCAACGGTGGAAGGCCCACGCCTGGCCAAAGAACGCAAGTTCACCTACGCCGACTCAGCCTACGGCAAGTGCCTAATGCAGCACGGCATCAAGAAACTCCCACCCCTAACCGAACCCTTGGCACTCAACACAAACGACCCCACAGTCGCCAAGGCAACCCAACAATGCAAGAGCCTCGCCCCCAGGTCCCCCACCTCCACCCCTACCCCCACCAAAAGTTGACGCCCCCGGACTGCGCGCTTCGCAGGCCGACGCGCTAAGATGCGCCTACGAGACATGCCTCATGCCGACACGCCGGAGGATTCCTCGCCCCAGCGTCGCTGATTCGGATGTGCCCGATTGGGACACCCACCGACACGACCCGGTACCAGCTTCATTCGACGCCACTTACCCGTTACCCACTGAACTTTCACTCCCCGCGCCGCGATCACGCAACCCGCGCATTCATTGCACCCCAAGGCACCGGCACTGAATGCTTACCTGTAGAGTCACCGAACAGGTCCGTCGAGGATGAAAAAAATCCTTGCCCACCAGTCGCATCAGCGGGCTCTTCATGCGATCCGGTCATACCGCGGCCTCCTCCTGAACGCTCGACAAGCGCGACGTCCCTCCGCGCCTACACGAGCGAGCACGGCCAGCTGGGATGCGTTGTCCAGGCACCAGCCGGTCTGAACGAACTCAATCAGCTAGAGGCCATATCGAGCCCGGCGGAGCGAGACCGGGCCCTAGGTAACCTCGGCCGGTGCCGGACGGTGGGGAAGGTGCTCTCGATCGTGTTGGTGGTACGTTGCCGCCAAGGCTCAGCCCGGGGAAGCCGTGGAAGGCCAGCGGCTCCTCAAGTAATCGCCGATCTTGACGACACCCTTAAGGTACTAGGCGCCATTGGCTTCGCGGAACACTATGACGATCGCGCAGGCGTAGAGGATTCCAGATTCCAACGCGATGGGTTGGCCATGTGGGATCTGCGTTTCGTCAGGCATTCAGTACTACTCCTCAGAGATTCCCGTCCCGTCTGGAAGGTACTTCTCTCCCTCGTCACCAAGAAAGTTTGCTTGGAGTGCCTCCGCCAAGATGACACACGCGCGGATAGCTTCGATATCTTGAATCCCTGTAACTTCAATGCGGAAATCGTACCAACTCAAGGTGACATCGCGACTAGGATCGCACTTCAGAGCATAGATGTTCAGTGTCCCGAAATTGGTGAAGGTTATACTGCTATCCAACTCCAATTCCAATGACTGGTTACCTCGAGCGAAAGATTCCCACTCCTCCAAAGTAATGGGGTATTGTTCACTATCGAACCAGCTATTGGCTCGCGTAATATGAAAATCGTAGCCCACATCATCTCCAACACTTTTATCGAAAAGACCTAACCGAGCATGCCGCCTTCCGCGTCCTTGATCCAACCGTGCCCGTTCGTTGAAACCATAACCCACGCAGCACCGTGATAGTAGACATAGAAATGCTGCGAGACAGAGCCCAGTGGCATTTCTCTACTAAAATCATGAATGGCTTTGACAATGAACACGGTTTCCCCAGTGCGCAGCCAATGATCGAACGCGTAAGGCTCCAGAGTCAAACGGAGCATGTCGTTTTGTACGCCGCACGCTCGGGGTCACGGCTGAGATCCAGCAAAGGGCTGCTGCGAGGCCAAGGAATGCCAGGTAGTTGCGGGGGTTGCGTTCATAGCGGTGGTTGAGTCTGCGGTAACCGATCAGCCAGGACAGGGTGCGTTCGATGACCCATCGTCGGCGGCCTAAACGTTGGCTGGATTCGATGCCTTTGCGGGCGATGCGGGCGCCGATGCGTTGGCCGCGTGACCATTGGCGCAGGTCGGGCTGGTCGTAGGCTTTATCGGCATGCAGGCGCTGGGGTTTGAGGTAGAGCTGCGGGGTCAGGGTCGTGTCTCGTGTGGTGGCCGGCCACCATGGGCTTCAGGCCGTGGCTGTCGTGGACGTTAGCGGCCGAGACACCGACGACCAGGGGCAGTCCGTTCGCGTCCGACAGGACGTGCATCTTGGAACCCGGCTTACCCCGGTCCACGGGGCTCGGACCGGTGTGTTCGCCCCCTTTTTCGCCCGCACGTGCGCGGAGTCGAGCACGACCCGCGAGACATCGACCAGGCCAGCATCATCCAGCCGATGCAGCACCGCCTCGTGCAACCGGCCCCACACCCCGGCCCGCGACCAGATCACAAACCGGTGGTGCGCGGTCGATTTCGAGATCCCAAAGCACGGCGGCAACACCCGCCACGCGCAACCGCTGACCAACACCTACACGATCGCCGCGAACACCGTCTCATCAGGGGTGTCTGGCGTACCACCGCCCTGGGGGCGCACCCTCGACGGCGGAATCAACGGTTTGGCGATCTCCCATAATCCGCCCGGCACGATCCAACTCCACGTTCCCTGACCCATACCGAGTCCAACGACCAACCACCACATAGGACACGGTCTTAGTGGGCCGGTCGCCAATGAGATTCTACCAAGGATTTTCGTCGAGCCAATGACGCGCTGCGATACGTTCCGTAGGGTGATGGTATTCATCAATTGCCACCGCCGCGGCGAACCTACGAAGAACCGACGAGCGATGTGGCGTTGGTATCGTAAAGCAGCTAATCACGCTTTCCCATGTACTTCCGCAAGAAAGAACCTGTCCATCAAGCGACAACATGCGAAACTCTGGGCGACAAAAATCACTACCCAGCAAGCATGCCGCTCCATTTCCCATAATGTCCCAGACACTCTGCAACTCTACGCAGAACCACTCAGAGGGAGCGTCCTCAGAGGATGATAGGAGCCCTACCAGAAACCTACGGTCGACCTCAGTGAACAGACAAGCCTCAAGAGATAAACAATACCAGCCCGCGTTCGCCTTCTTAAGCGCTTGAGAATCCTGCTTGTCCACCTCAAAATCAATGCGCCCATCCTCGGGGGGAACGCACGGTGCTTGACTGGTGACGACGGGAGGTATAAGACCGCTCGGGTCAACGCATTGATTCACAAGTGCAAGACCTGCCGAAGCCAAGGATTCCCGTAGATTCATTTCAACCTAACGACAGATTGTCAATTCGGCATTGATACGTAATGATTGGGCGGTTTAGCGTAGGATAATTGACTATCGAGTCACAATTGTGGCGGGTCACAAATCCAAGCGAACCGTCACTTCAAACGCGAACTAGACTAGTGACTTTCTCCGGACGCGTCGGCGCAGATGGCCCAACACTGAACGACTCCCCAGTTTGTCGGGAGCTAAAGGCCGCGAACAGTTTTATTTGTTAAAAGACAGGAAGATTACAGGCCCAAAATCGTTAGCAGAGATGCCCCAGGCTCGTCTTTTTGGACATCCATGGGTATCTCAATAACGTCCTGCTTAGACAGCTCATATCCCCGTCCATCCAGAGCTTTATTCCAGACAGATACCGTGCATTTTTGTGACCGTTTAGAGACAAAAATGCAGCGAGGGTGGGCATCTTTGTAAAAATCGTTCTCCGAATCAACTCCCACTGATGCGAGGACAGGCCACTCCGCATCCTTCGGTGCACGTCCCCTGCGCGATTGGCTCAAAGCTGAACCAACAGCAGCAGTCAAGGAAACCGATGAAAAATTGGCCAAGACTATCGGCGCGAGGTCACTCCAATTACCTCTTTTCGACTCATAAATCGGAACTATTATCAGTTGATCTCGCCAGCCATACACACAACATCTTTCGACATGGGAAAACTTCAGCGTTCCATCCATTTAACGATAATCCCTCGTCTTCTTCCCTCCACAATCATATCATTCAAAGCCTTCTCCTGCTCCAAATCCACCTTACCGCGCGGAACCACAATCTCTAGTACCTTTTTCCTGTGTAGGCGGCCGGGTTGTTGTAGCCGTAGTGGTAGGTGGTGTGAAGGGGGTGCCGGGTTCGGGTTTGACCGGGTCGGTTGCCGTGAAGGTTCCGGTCGTCGCGTTGTAGTCGCGGGCCCGGATGTCGTGCAGGCCGGTGACGTTGTCGAGGTACTGGCCGTGGAATTGCAGCGGGTTGGACGTGTAGGTGCCGCTGGTGGAGATGGGGGCGCCGAAGGGGTCGAGCTGGGCGGAACCGGTGAGGGTGAGGGCGTCGTCGACGGTGGTCGCGGTGTCGGTGATGGTGCCCTGGGCGTCGGCGAGCAGCCATGTGGGGGGTGCGTTGGCGGGAGCGTCTGTTAACGCGGTTCCCAGGGAGCTGACCGGATCGGCCCACCACTGGTGGGTGATGGTGCCGGTGGTGGTGGTTTCGGCGATGCGGACCGGGAGGTCGCCGACACCGTCCCATTGCCAGCCGGCGTCTTGGATTCCGTTGATGGCGCGGCTCGTGCGGTTGCCGTTCTCGTCGTAGGTGTAGGTGACGTCGCGGCCGTCTTCGAGGCCGACGCCTTGGAGGTTGGCGTCCAGGCCGTAGGTGAAGGTTCTGCTGCCGTTCGCGCCTTGCTGCTCTTGGAGGTTTCCGTTGTCGTCGTAGGTGTAGCGGACGACAGGTTGGCCGTCTGCGGTGGCGCTGTCCTGGATGGGGCGGTCGTCGCTGTCGAAGGTGGTGTGAGTGGTGGTGGTTGAACCACCTGCGGGCTTGCGAGTGGTCAGCTTTCGGTTGCCGTTGGGGTCGTATTCGTAGGCCGTGTAGGGCGAGGTGTCGGTGCACTCGGCGCCGTCGGCCTGGCAGAACTTGGTGATGCGGCCGTCGGTGTCGTAGGTGTAGATCGCCTTTGTGCTGGTGGTGCCGCGGGTGGCGGTGACGGTTGCGGGTGAGCCTTGGGGGTTCCAGGTGAGTTCGTGTTTGACCAGGGGGGTGGTGTTGTTGGTGTGGGTCAGGTCGGTGAGCTGGCCTGCTCTGTTGTAGGCGTGGGTGGTGGTGGGGCCGTTTGGCGGGTGGTCCTTTTGAGGGCGCCCGCTGGATCGTAGGTAACGACGAGGCGAAGCTGAAGGCGTTGTTCGCCAAGCTCGCCGAGCACGACCGTGTGTTGATGGTGGTCGACCAGCCCGCCTCGATCGGCGCGCTGCCCGTCGCGCCCGCGTTCGACGAGCCTGCCGTTGTCGTCCCAGTCGTAGACGAACTGCTGGTCTCCGCGCGTGAGCTTGGTGACGTGCCCGGTTCCAGGCGTCTTCTCGGTTTTGAGGCGTCCGGCGGGGTCGTAGGTCAGGGTCTGCACGCCGCCACGGGGATTCTTGATTTATTCATCAATCGAGGAAGCCCAAGATTTCTGGCAAATCCAGAAGGGCTTGTTTGCGAATATCATTCGGTTCCGTCTCTGCGTAACGGACAACTAGATCAGCAAACTTGGTCATCCCCTCTTTATCCATACCGTCAAGTATGGCGGATACCGGCTCTAGTAGGCTGGTAGCCACATCCGGATCCATTTCCTCGTCGTCGGTTAGATTGATGGAAATGATCAAATTCGAAAGAGCCTGTACCGCGATTTCGAAACCGTTCATCTTTGTGGCACGATCCTTACCCTGATGTTAGTAATGTTCAGCCTTCCGAGTATGCGACGCGCATCTTTAGCCGCCCGCTCATTCGGCACCTCCCATCGCCCCGTCATTCCATTTTGCTCAAGTGCGAGCGATTGATTCTGTGCTTGGCGATAGGTTTTAGGGTAACCTTTAACATTGAGCTTTCTGTCGATCATGACTCTGTTTTTGAGGTCTACGCCGTCGAATTTGACGATCGAAAGACTGTTGCGGTTAGCCCCATAATAGTGGAGTGCCGGAGCCTTTCCTCTCACGGCACCTAAAGCACCATCATCGTAAGCTCTGGCAGCCGAGTCCATCGTAGCGTTCTCGTTGACCCAGTCAACCTCCCCATCACAGTTGTGAACGAGTGCCGAGATGGGGCCAGAACCCACGTAGAAGGTGTCGTCGACCCCGACGTCGAGATTGTATACTGTAGCGTACTCAGTCCACTTCGAAATATCACGGATTTGTACGCTGGTTCCAGTATGCGTTTGCAGCCACTGTCCCGCTTTGAGGTCTGCGGCGTCTGCCCATCGTTCTGCTTCTGGCAACCAGAATGGATGCTCATCCGTCGCTACGATGCTCGAATTGCCAGCCCCCTTGAGGAACAGAGCCCCGCTTGCAACCCCCAATCCGGTCTTTTTTTGCTTGCCAAGAGAAATGAGCACCAGATTCTTTTGGCCTCGACTTACGATTGTTTCGCGTACAATACTTCCTCTACTTTTCCCAGTGCGAAGATCTGACGATAGGACATATTCCCCTCGCGTTACCCGTTCAATTGACTTCCGTTTTCCGTCGGCCAGCGTCACCATGGTTCCGGCGACAAAACTACTGCCCCGCAGACAACTGGTAGGCGCGACCTTCAATTTCCTGTTTCGATACCACGGGCACTTGGTGAGTGATTTTCTAATGGGGCCCCATGCCTTTTCGAGGCCCTTTCGGCTCCAGTCTTTGACGATTCGAGCTTGGAGTGCGCGTCGTGCCGCGGCTGCGGCAGCCGCTACAGCAGCGCTTCCCGCAATGCCAATGGCAGCGCCGAAACCGAAGTCTGCGAGACCTTGGCCCAAGCTATAGTTGCCGCCGCTGGTGCCGTAGCCGTAGGCGGCGGCTCCTAGTCCGCCGCCGATGCCTGCGCCGATTGCGCCACCGAAGCTTCCGAAGGCGCCCGCGAGCGCTCCGCTTCCTGCGGCCCAGGCGGCGCTTTTGCTCCACCAGTTGCCGGTGGAGATGCCGTGGCTGACGTAGCCGATTCCGCCGCCGACGACGGCTCCGATTGCGGCTTTGGCGAGGAAGCCCCATTCGCCGGCGGGGTCGGTGTAGGCGGCCGGGTTGTTGTAGCCGTAGTGGTAGGTGGTCGTGAATGGAGTGCCGGGCTTGGGCTTGACGGGGTCGGTTGCCGTGAAGGTTCCGGCGTCGGGGTTGTAGTCCCGGGCTCGGATGTCGTAGAGGCCAATTGCGTTATCGAAGTACTGGCCATGGAACCTCAGTGGATTGTCTTTGTATGACCCCTCGCTCCTGGTCACACCTCCGAAGGGGTCAAACTGGGCGGATCCGGTGAGGGTGAGGGTGTCGTCGATGGTGGTCGCGGTGTCGGTGATGGTGCCTTGGAAGTCGGCGAGTAGCCATGTGGGGGGTGCGTTGGCGGGGGCGTCTGTTAGCGCGGTTCCCAGGGAGCTGAGGGGGTCGGCCCACCACTGGTGGGTGGTGGTGCCTGTGGCGTTGATTTCGGCGATGCGGACGGGGAGGTCTCCGACGCTGTCCCATTGCCAGCCGGCGTCGTGGGTTCCGTTGATGGCGCGGCCGGTGCGGTTGCCGTTCTCGTCGTAGGTGTAGGTGACGTCGCGGCCGTCTTCGAGGCCGACGCGTTGCAGGTTGGCGTCCAGGCCGTATTGGAACGTCTTGGTCCCCGCCGGCGTGGTCTTCTCGCGCAGGTTGCCGTTGTCGTCATAGACGTAGGCAACGGTGGCCGGTCCGCCTGGTGTCGCGGAGTCTTGGATGGGGCGGTCGTCGCTGTCGTAGGCGGTGTGGGTGACGTTTGTGCGACCGCCAGCAGTCGGGGCGTCATGGACGGTGTGTTTTGTGCGGTTGCCGTTGGGGTCGTATTCGTAGGCCGTGTAGGGCGAGGTGTCGGTGCATTCAGCGCCGTCGGACTGGCAGAACTTGGTGATGCGGCCGTCGGTGTCGTAGGTGTAGATCGCCTTTGTGCTGGTGGTGCCGCGGGTGGTGGTGACAGTCGCGGGTGAGCCCTGGGGGTTCCAGGAGAGCTCGTGTTCGACCAGTGGGGTGGTGCCGTTGGCGTGGACCAGGTCAGTGAGCTGGCCTGCGCGGTTGTAGGTATGGGTGGTGGTGGGGCCGTCCTGGCGGGTGGTCTTCTTGAGTGCGCCCGCTTGGTCGTAGGTGTAGTCGATGGTGAGGGCGGTGGCACCGGTCAAGGTGGTGGAGGCGATGCGGCTGTCGTCGTCGTAGGTGTAGGACTGGGAGCGGTTGCCGGGGAGGTTGCGTTCGACGAGCCTGCCGTTGTCGTCCCAGTCGTAGACGAACTGCTGGTCTCCGCGGGTGAGTTTGGTGACGTGTCCGGCCTGGTCGTAGGTGATCGCGGCGGTTTTCGGCCCGGCGGCGGTGGTCTGCGTGATCTCGGTGGGGCGGCCCGCCTGGTCGTAGCGGTAGGTCAGGTCGGGGCTGTTGTCGCTGTAGTTGATCGAGGTCGGGCGGCCTAGGTGGTCGTACTCGTAGGCGATTTCGCCTGCGGGGAGCTTCTTGGTGGTCAGGCGGCCGGAGGCGTCGTAGTCGTAGGTGGTGGTGCGGTCGCCTGGGGTTGTTTCGGTTTTGAGGCGTCCAGCGGGGTCGTAGGTGAGGGTTCTTACGCCGTTGCGGGGGTTCTTGATTTCGGTGACCTGGGCGGACTTGTCGTAGGTGTAGGTCGTTACCGCGCCGGTCGATGTGGTGACGGTTTTGACGTTGCCCAGGGGGTCGTGGGTGAAGGTCGTCGAGTTTCCGGCCGGGTCGGTGGCTTTTGTTTGTTGGCCGGCCGGGTCGTACGTGGTGGTGGTTTCGCGGCCGAGGGGGTCGGTGATTTTTGTTTGGCGGCCGTCGGCGTCGTAGGTGAAGCGGGTCTTGTAGTCGTTGGGGTCGGCTCCCGGGACGTTGCCGCGGGGGTCGACGGTGGCGGTGTGCTGGCCGTCGGCGTTGTACTCCTGGGTGGTGACCGCTCCGCCGCCGGTCTCGGTCTTGATGAGTTGACCGGCGTCGTCGTAGGTGTTGGTGATCTGGACGCCGCCGCCGGTGCGGGTCTTCTCCCGGCCCATCGAGTCGTAGGTGATCGTGGTTTCGGCGCCGTCGGGGCCGATGGTTTTGATCACTCGTCCGGCGTCGTCGTAGACGCTACGGGTCTTGGCTCCGTCGGGTGTGGTGGTGGTGACGGGTTGGTTGCGCAGGTCGTAGTCGACGGCGGTGATCAAGTACTTGGTGGGGTCGTCGGGGTCGACCTGGCGGGTTTGGATCGGGTTGCCGGCGGCGTCGTAGACGTAGGTGACGGTGTAGCGGCGCTTGGTTTCGGCGGTGGCGCCGTCGACGTTGCCAGCGGGGTCGGTCTCGGCGAGGAGCTTGCCGGTTTCGTCTTCGTAGGTGTAGGTGGTCTTGCCGCCGTCGGGGGCGATCGTGGCGATCTTGCGTCCGGCGTTGTCGTATTCGGTGCGGGTGACGCGGTTGAGGGGGTCTGTTTCGGTGAGGACGTCGCCGTTGGCGTTGTAGGTGTAGGTGGTCTTGCCGCCGTCAGGGGCCGTGGTCTCGGTCAGTTGGCCGGCGTCGTCGTAGGTGTTGGTGGTGGTGCGGCCGAGGGGGTCGGTCTCGGTGAGGACCTGGCCGGCGGCGTTATAGGTCCAGGTGGTGGTGTGCTGGGCGGGGTCGGCGCCGGGCTCGTTGCCGAGGGGCGTCGTCTCGGTGAGTTGGTTGTGGCTGGTGTCGTAGGTCCAGGTGGTGACCTTGCCGCCGGGGCTGGTCTGCTTGATCCGGTCGCCCGCGTCGTTGTACTCGAAGGTGGTCGTGCGGTCGAGCGGGTCGGTGGACGTCTTCACCTGGTCGTTGGCGGTGTAGGTGAGGGTGGTGGTGCCGCCGTCGGGGGCGGTGGTGGTGACCAGGCGGCCCCGGTCGTCGTAGTCGTAGGTGGTGGTCTTGCCGAGCGGGTCGGTGTGGCTGGTGACCCTGTTGTCGGAGTTGTAGGTCCACTCCTCGAACGGCGGCGACTCGTCGTCGGCGGTGGCGGGGAGGGTGCGTTTCAGCAGGTTGCCGCGGTCGTCGTAGGACGATTTGCTCAGCGCCTGGCTGGTGTCGCTTTCGGCGATGACCTCGTTGTTTGGCCCGTAGTAGGTGTTGGTCGCACGACCGTCGGGTCCTATTTGGGAGATCAGGACGTTGTTGTCGTAGACGTCCTGGCGGGTGGTTCCGTCGGGGAAGGTGACGGTGGCCGTTTGTGTCTCGGCGTTCCAGGCGAAGGTGGTCGTCGCGCCGGCCGCGTCCTTCTGGGAGATGACCCGCTTGGTCTCGGGGTCGTAGGTGGTTCGGGCGGCGGTGCGGCCGAGCGGGTCGGTGATGCCGTTGACGAACCCGGTCGCCGAGTCGTACGAAATGGTGGTAGTGGCGCCGATGACGTCGGTGAAGCCGGTCAGGCGGGCGCGTCCGGCGGTGTCGGTGTAGGCGTAGGAGATGGACTTGCCGTCGCTGCCGGTGACCTTGACGATCTTGCCGTTCGCGGCGCCGCCCGTGCCCCAGGTGAGGATGAGGGTCTGCCCGGCCTGGTCGGTGATCGTTTGCAGGCGGCCGCCGGAGTAGGTGAGCCGGACGCCGTTGCCCTTGTCGTCGTAGTCGTGGGTGAGCTGGCCCGTCGTGTTGAACCTCAGGGTCTCGCCGTCGAGGTTCTTGAGCTGCCAGCCGTCGGTGAGTTCGGTGAGGGTGGCGGTGATCGACGGGTCGATGGCCTTGTACAGGCCGGTGTCGTTCTTGGCGAATCGGGATTGGCCGCCCGTGCCGTTGCGGAAGGTGACGACCTCTGTGGTCACGCCGTCGTTTGTTTCGGTGGTTTTGGTGACTCCGGCGTTGTAAGCGAAGGTCCAGCCCTGTGAGAGGGGCCCGTCGGCCGGGTCGAGGCTGTTATAGGTGCGGGTCCAGTCCAGGGGCTTGCCGCGGCCCGGGAGTTCGAGGTCGTCGAACTGCTCCATCAGGGCGCCGGTCGCGGTGTTGACCGGGTCGGCGGCGAGCCGGGTGTTGACCATGCCGGACCCGTCCCAGCAGGAGCAACCCCAGGTCTGCTGGAGTTTCTGCGGACGTGGGCCGCCGTAGCCGGTCAGGCTGATCGAGCGCAGGAAGACGCTGCGGCCGGAGAACGTCTTGTCCGCCAGGACGCCGTTTCCGTTGGTGTAGTCCTTGGTCTCGTTGTGCGCCCAGTTAGCGATGGGTTCGCCGTTGTGCTGTAGGTGCTTGAAGTTCGTGCCGTCCGTGCCGAACTGGTAGATCCGCCTGCGATCGTTGTAGTACGGCTTGAAGGGCTCGGTCTCCGAGTCCGCCTGCTTCATCAGGTGGTTGTTGTGGAACACGTTGTTGGGCCCGGACGAGCCCGACCACTTGACGGCCTTCTTTCCGGCGGCCCACCAGATCGGATACCACTGCGAGTCGTCGGGAGCGGACCCGCCTTCGTCACCACAGTTGGAGGTGCAGTTGCCGGGTCTGTTGGCGTAGGGGACCGAGACCTCGTTCAGCTCGAAGAGGTTGTTGCGTTCGTAACCGCCGTGCAGGTTCAGGTCCGAGTCGAAGCTGTTACCGATCGCGACGTTGCCCGAGGCGGACCACTGGAAGGTGAAGTGCCGCAGGTCGCGGGTGGTGTTGCCGGCGTAGAGGGAGTCCCAGACGCGTGAGCCGCGGAAGTAGCCGTTGCCGCCCTTGCCCTTGTTCCAGGAGCCGTTGAGGGAGTTGTCGGTGATGGTGAGGTTGGCGGCCTCTTCGGTGACGATCGGGTGCGACCCGGTCATGTCCGAGCGGACGCCCTTGACCCACGAGTTGGCGGCCCACTTGAACACGATGCCGTGCATGGCGGCGTCGGGGGCCATGTTGCCGTAGTTGTTCTTGGCCTTGGCCTTGTCCAGCCCCGGCATGTCCTGGGTGAAGCTGAAGTTCTCGAACCCGACGTTGGTGATCAGGTCGACGATGGGGGACGCCTTGGAGTCGAAGACCTGGCCGTCGATGGGCTCGGACCCGTCGGCGACCGAGTTGATCGGGACGTCGTACTCCAGCGGCTTGTCCAGCGTGAGGGTCCGCTCAAGAGGGTCACCGGCGGTGACCATCATCATCTGCTGCCGCATGTGCAGGTTCTCGAGCGGGTGCTGGGTGGGCACCGCCTTCATCTGCTCGTAGAACTTCCTGCTGTTGGCCACCCGGACGTTGACCATGCCTCCGACCTTGAACCGGTCGAAAACGGTGATCGGCGCGGCGGGGTCAAGTTGGATGACCTTGTCGCCCTTGCGGGCCGCGTAGCCCGGGTCGCCGTTCTTGGAGCCGAGCTTCACGCCGGCGCGCCAGTGGACGTTGACCGAGCCCTCGTACAGGTCCTTGCGGTTGGCCGGGGCGCTGTCGTAGGCGGCCTGGTACTCGGGGGCCACCTTTTGGGACTGGACGCGGAACAGGCCGCGGCCGGGCCAGATCCAGCCGCCGGTGGCGCCTTCCTGCCAGGTCATGTTGTCCAGGTCCCAGCGCTCGCCGTTCTTGATGACGTCGTAGCGGGTGTTCTCGTCCGGCCGGAAGACGATCTTCGTGCCGGTGCTTCCCGTGCCGTGGCCGCGGATGCGCAGGTGGTCGGCGTCGACCGAGATCTGGCGGGTGACGTTCAGCGTGCCCCTGGGCAGCGTGATGATCGACATTTTGAGCTGGGAGCCCGTGGGGGAACAGTGCTGCCGGATGTCGTTGATCGCGCGCTGGATGCCGGAGGTGTCGTTGCCGCCGTCGTTCGGCACGACGTTGTAGTCGTTCTCGAGTTCGGCCGGGGTGATGCGGCACGCGTCCTCGTCGCGGAGGTACTGCGAGGCGTCCGGCAGGACGCTGCCGCCGCCGTACCCGACCTTGGACCAGTCGTAGAGTCCAGCGACCTTGTTGCGCCGGTTGTCGGCGGTGGCCCACAGGCGCCGCAACGCCGGTCCGGGCTCGACCACGATCTTGGCCGGTACCGCCTCCGGCGGGTCGGTGGGTCCGCCGCCTTCCCCGACGGTGAAGTCGGCGACCAGTTCCAGGGGCAGCCCCTGGTCGCTGGTCCAGCGTGCTTTCAGTTTGTGGGCGCCGTCGGGCAGCGACACTTCCCACTGGTAGGGCGCCGTCTGGTCTTTGCCCGCGTAGGAGTCGTCCACCAGGAACGTCACGCCGTCGGAATTGACGGTCCCCGCCTCGGCGACCGTCGCGGTGAACGGCGACGGCAGCGTCGCGCCGTTCAGCGGAGCGTCCTTGGCCTGCAAGTACGGGTTGGTGGCGGACCCGACCGTGAAGACGGCCTCGACCTCGGTCTGCGTGCCCGACGCGTTCTTCCAGCGCGCCTTCAGCCTTCGGGAACCAGGGGCGGCGATGACCGTCCAGTTGTAGGGCGCCGACTGGTCCCTGCCGACGTAGGAGTCGTCCACCAGGAACGTCACGCCGGCGGTGTCCACGGTGCCGGGGCTGTCGAGCACGGCCTGGAAAGGCGATGTGACGGTCGCCCCCTGCAAGGGTTGGCCGTTGGCCTTGAGCACCGGGTTGGACGAGGACCCGACGGTGAACTCGGCGACGATCTCCACGGTCGAACCGCCCGAGTTCTTCCACCGCGCCTTCAGCTTGTGGGCGTCCGGAGCCGTGACCGTCCACTGGTACGGCGCGGTGGCGTCCTTGCCGGCGTAGGAGTCGTTCACCAGCCACGTGACCCCGGCGGTGTCGATGTCGGTGGCGTCCATGACCGTCGCGGTGAACGGTGTCTGCACCGTCGCCCCGTCCAGCGCCTGCCCACCGGCGGCCAGGTAGGGCCCGGCGGCCCAGGCCGCCGTCAGCTGCGCCGGTATCCCCAGCACCACGACCAACAGAACCGACACGACAGCGGCGGTTACACGACGGAGGATCACGCTCGGCACCCTTCAACCGACGGCGCACACGCGCCGTCCAGGACCTAAAGCCGGAAGTCGGGCCGGGCCGCGGCGATCCAGAGCCCGGCGGTGAACGCCTACTGCTGCGGGACGGAGGTCAGAAAGAGCGACGAATCTTGGAAGGTTCCGCTGTCATGCACACCGTGGCCGCCGGTATGGTTCTGCTGCTCGTCGTCGAACCGGTCGCCGAGCGGTTTATCGCTGGCCTCGGGCGTCACCGTGAAGCCGGTTTCGAGTGTCTGCCGATTTCCCTCTAGGCTGTTCCAGGGAAGCGTGCTCTCGTGCGGAAATGCATCGTCCATCAGGAAGTTCGCAGCGTCGCCAACTCCGCCGAGGCCGGTCGGTTCGGCCGTGAAGGGCGTTGTGACCACGCCGTACTGGAGAGGCCTTTCGGTCGCCTTGTGGCGTGAGGCTTCAGCCCACGTAACTGATATCGAGTGGCCTAAGCCAACAGGCCCGGCCGCGACAATCTCCGAACGCCAGCGCGCACGCATCGAACCGCCGCCTCCACAGGTCGATCAAGTCCAGGTCAAGCATCAGCGGCGGGTTCCCGTTTCACAAGATCCGCAAGACATCGCGTTGCACAAAACCGGACAAAAGGTGCAGGATTGTGTTCGCGCAGATGGGCGCCGGCGGCTTGGGGAACTCAGCTCGCGGGGGCGAAAAAGGCACGTGCCAACGCTGTGACCAGCGCCGATGGGACCGGGTTCATGAACGAGGCCGGGGCGCGTAGCCCTCGTCTCGCAAGATCGGCCAACAGCGTGGTCCACGCCTCCACCGACTCGGCCGAGCCCGGGGCCAGGGCCATGAAGGTCGGTCGCCCATCGCGCATCACGCCGCCGGCCACCAGCACCGAACCATCCGCAGCCGCGAAGGGCGCCGCCCCGAAGAATATTGATCCGGGCTCGCGGCCATCGAACCGGCGTCGTCCCCACGCTTCACATTCCTGGACGACCCGGCCACTGATCAGCGCAAGCGTCGTCGGCGACACCGCGAGGGGCGTCGTGCCGAGCGAACGGGTGAGGGCGTCCTGGACCTCGGCTGCCGTCAGACGCCTCACGTGCGCGGCGACCACGAGGGGAGCGAGCGGCTGGACGTCGATGGTCTGCATGCCGTACAACCTCGACACGAAACCACCACCGCCGCGGAGTCGCGGCCACCAGAGCTCGACCGGGCCCGCCGTGGTCCTGATCATGACGACCCGATGACCGCTTCGAACGCCGGGTGCCGGTCCGCTCTTGCCGACCGTCCGCTGCTCGCCGCTGTCACGTCCCAAATAGAGTGCGACTTCCGCGTCCAGCGTGGCTTGGAGCACCAGCTGTGTGCTCAGCCGCCCGACTTCCGTCACCACCTGCGACGGTTCGTGAACGCCGTCAAACAGCGAGTCAAGTCGCATCAGAATTCTGTCCACCGGACGAGTCCTCATCAACCACTCTCCAGGCGAAGCGCGCGGACGACGCCCACGGCGCGAACAATGAACCCGATGAGCCACCGGATGCTGGAGGACAGTAATCGCTGAACAATGAAAGATCAACTAACATCACTGCGCTAGAAATCACAGGACGGACCGCCGACTCATGCGGCAGTGAAAAGTTGAATACTCCGCGTTATTCGCCAGGCGCCGCCAGCAGAAGACGAGTTCGCGGGCATGCCCCATTGAAGAGATGTTGCGTCCCGGAGAAGCCCATGACATGTCAACGCGCCGAGGTACCTCGAATCTGGAGTCCAAATCGCATGACAACGAGCGATGGCACCATTACGGCCAGACACGCAGAGACGCCAAACATGTTATACGAAATTCGACGAGAGTTGAACTCACTTGTCAGGGTCGAGAGCCTGAAGATTGTCTGCCGGGGAGGGCGCTAGGGCTTGTTTCGCCGTAGCCTCAGCCCGCGCCGAACGCGTTACCCGGCCGGTGGAGCGACGCCGTAGGCGAGCGCAACCGGGCGGATCGCGAAGCGATGCCGCGTTCGCCCAGGCCCGGTCACGCAGCGAGCCGCCAGGCGAGCGCAGTGGGCCGGGCCTGCAATCAACAGAGCACGCCTTAGTCGTTGCGGCAGTGGTGGCAGTGGTCCAGGTATGGGTGGGTGCGTTCTTTCGGGTGGCTTCGGATGCCGGATGAGGGGGAACGCGGGGACTTGTCTCCGCCGTAGGGGCGGCGGGGGGCTTCGGCGGTGCCGTAGCCGCCGGGTGGGGCGGAGTAGGCGGACATGCCTGGGGGGTTCTGCGGGCGCGGGTGGGCCGGGGGTGCGGGTGGGAACAGGTACCTCGGGCGCGTCCTGGTCTGGTCGCGGTCCTTGCGGGGGCCGGACGGTTTGCGTGGGGCGGCCGGGCGGTCGGTGTCGGCGACCGGGCGGAGGCGCGGGCGGGGGGCCTCGGCGTGGAAGCCGGCGTCGGTGTCGGTCGCCGGGGGCTTCTTGGCGTCGGCCGGTGGGGCGGCGGGGCTTGTCGGGGCCGGGCAGGCGGCGGGGCGGTCTACGGCGCCGCCGCCGGCGGCCGCCACTCCGGTGCTGGCGAGGACGGCTCCGGCCACGCCCAGGGCGACGATGGTGCGGGGGCCGCGGCGGCGGGGACCCGAGCCGGGGCCGGGCGGGGTCGGGGGCGGGGACGCCTCGGGCGCGGGGTCCTGGTCGTCCACGTCGGTGATCAGGGCGCTCAGGAGGCGTACGGCGGGGTCGTCGGTGTGGCGTGGTCGGCCGGTGTCCGTGCCCTCAGGGAGGGTCGCGGAACGGGCCGTGGAACCGGCAGCGCGCCGGGCCGCCAGGGAGTCGATGATCGCGTCCGTTCGGCGTACCTCGCTGAGGTCGGCGGGTGCGGTTCGTGTTCCGCTCGCCGGCGCGGGGGGATCGCCGGAGTTCGAAGGCTCGGTTGGACCCGGGGCGCCCCGTATGCCAGTGAAGGGGCCGCGCTCCGTCAAGCGATCGACTCCTCTCTGGCCATCGCCCGAAGCCGGGCCAGAGCCCGGTGCTGCGCGACCCGTACCGCCCCCGCGGACATGCCCAGTACATTACCGGTCTCCTCGGCCGACAGGCCCGCCACGACCCGCAGCAGCACCAGCTCGCGCTGGTGGTCGGGAAGGCGCGTCAGCAGGTCGCGGGCGCGCTGGGCCTCGATGTAGCGGACCACCGTCTCCTCGGGCCCGGGACGGTCGTCGGGACCGTCCGGCAGGTCCTCGGTCGGCACGGCCGCGCGGACCGCGCTGCGCAGCGCGTCAGCGATCTTGTGCGCGGCGATGCCGAAGACGAACGACGCGAAGGGACGGCCCATGTCCCGGTAGCGGGGCAGGGCCGACAGGACGGCGATGCAGACCTCCTGGGCGACGTCGTCGGCGATGTGGTACTGCCCGGAGACCCGTCCGAGACGGGCCCGGCAGTATCGGACGATCATGGGACGCACCTCGGCGATCAGCACCTCGATGGCCCCGGGGTCACCCTGGACGGCGAGGTTCGTCAGCTCCTTGAGGTCTCCGTCCGCCGTCTTCGTCGCGCGCAGAACCCTGATCCCACGGCCGGTGTCGTGGGGTGGTGGAGGGGCGGGCCCTCCCGAGGGCTCGGCAGTGCGCGCGGTCATGGTCCCGGCGTAGCATCCCTCGGTCACGTCAAGCATGATGCCCAGCACTCCCGGGCGTGTCTCCACCGCCATTGACAACGGAATGGTCACAGTGCTGGAGCAAACCTGGGAATACTACGTACGGACATCGAAAAACTACTGAGAGTCTCGGATTTTGCAAGCCGGATGTACCGGACGGACGACCTGAAATAGCTCAAGGAGCTAGTTAATAGGTAATTCCTACATAGATAGGCGAGACCCCCGTCCGGGTGGACGGGGGTCTACCGACGATCGCCGGACGGGACGAGCCGCGCGCCCGTCCGGCGGACGGTCTCAGTGGCCGTGGCCGTGCCCGTGGCCGTGACCGCCACCGGCGGCCTCCTCGGGCTCCTCCGGCTTGTCGACCACGAGCGCCTCGGTCGTGAGCAGCATGCCCGCGATCGACGCGGCGTTGGTGACCGCCGAACGGGTGACCTTGACCGGGTCGATGACGCCCTGGGCGATCAGGTCGCCGTACTCCTGGGTCGCGGCGTTGTAGCCGTGGCCCTGCGGCAGGTCGCGCACCTTGGAGACGACGACGTAGCCCTCCTGGCCGGCGTTCTCGGAGATCCAGCGCAGCGGCTCGTCCAGCGCGCGGCGGACGGCCTCGGCACCGGTCGCCTCGTCGCCGGACAGGCCGAGGGTGTCGAAGCCCTCCTTGGCGACGTGCACCAGGGCGGCGCCGCCACCGGCGACGATGCCCTCCTCGATCGCCGCGCGGGTCGCGGAGATGGCGTCCTCCAGGCGGTGCTTCTTCTCCTTGAGCTCCACCTCGGTGGCGGCGCCGACGCGCAGCACGCAGACGCCCCCGGCCAGCTTGGCCAGGCGCTCCTGGAGCTTCTCCCGGTCCCAGTCGGAGTCGGAGTTCTCGATCTCGACCTTGATCTGGTTGATCCGGGCGGTCACGTCCTCCGTGGAGCCCTCACCGTCGACGATGGTGGTGGCGTCCTTGGTGACGGTGATGCGGCGGGCGCGGCCGAGGTCCTCCAGGCCGATGGAGTCGAGCTTGAGGCCGATGGCCTCGCTGACGACCTGGCCGCCGGTGAGCGTGGCCATGTCGCCGAGCATCGCCTTGCGGCGGTCGCCGAAGCCCGGCGCCTTCACCCCGACGGACAGGAACGTGCCGCGGATCTTGTTGGCGACCAGCAGCGCCAGGGCCTCGCCCTCGACGTCCTCGGCCACCACCAGCAGCGGCTTCTTGGTCTGGGCGACCTTCTCCGCCAGCGGCAGGAACTCCTGCACGTTGGAGATCTTGCCGTCCACGATGAGCACGTAGGCGTCCTCCAGGACGGCCTCCATGCGCTCGGGGTCGGTGACCATGTGCGGCGACAGGTAGCCCTTGTCGAACTGGAGGCCCTCGGTGAACTCCAGCTCCAGGCCCATGGTGTGGGCCTCCTCGACGGTGATGACGCCGTCCTTGCCGACCTTCTCGAACGCCTCCGCGATCAGCTCGCCGATCTGCGGGTCCTGCGCGGAGATGGTCGCGACGTGCGCGATCTCGCCCTTCTCCTCGACCTCGCGGGCCGTCTTGAGGAGCTGGTCGGACACGTACTGGGCGGCCGCGTCGATGCCGCGCTTGAGGCCGAGCGGCGACGCGCCGGCGGCCACGTTGCGGGTGCCCTCACGGACCAGCGCCTGCGCGAGGACGGTCGCCGTGGTGGTGCCGTCGCCCGCGATGTCGTTGGTCTTGGTCGCCACTTCCTTGGCGAGCTGGGCCCCGAGGTTCTCGTAGGGGTCCTCCAGCTCCACCTCGCGGGCGATGGTGACGCCGTCGTTGGTGATCGTCGGCGCGCCGAACTTCTTGTCGATGACGACGTTGCGGCCGCGCGGGCCGATCGTCACCTTGACGGCGTCCGCGAGAGCGTTGACGCCGCGCTCAAGAGCCCGGCGAGCGTCCTCCTCGAACTCCAGGATCTTCGCCATGCGGATTCTCCTCTTTCACGCGATTCGCCCCGGATCGGCCCGCCGAAGGCGGCGCCGACCGGGGCGGGTGCATCACGTTCTCGGTGATTACTTCTCGATGACGGCCAGCACGTCGCGGGCGGAGAGGACGAGGTACTCCTCGTTGTTGTACTTGACCTCGGTGCCCCCGTACTTGCTGTAGAGCACGACCTCGCCGACCTTCACGTCGACCGGGACGCGCTCGCCCTTGTCGTCGACGCGGCCCGGGCCGACCGCGATGACGGTGCCCTCCTGGGGCTTCTCCTTCGCGGTGTCCGGAATGACCAGGCCCGACGCGGTGGTGGTCTCGGCCTCAAGCGGCTGGACGACGATACGGTCCTCGAGCGGCTTGAGAACAACCTTGGTGGCGGTCGTCACGATCTGACCTCCCCTTCGATTGGTCCTCGGCCGGCCACGGCGGGCCGGCCAGCACATGTGGCAGAAGAGGCGACCCTGGACCGGCCTGCCGTCGCGGGTGCCAGACCGACCTTCGTCGCTTGTGTTGGCACTCTCCATACGAGAGTGCCAGTCATGGAGACTATGCCGTGCCCGGTAAGCAGTCAACACGGACACGGGGAGCGCCCCGCGGCCGCCTCCTGCCATTCACCGGCGGCTAACTTCCCTCCATGGACATCGTGTCATTCCGGGCTTTGCGCGGCCCGTCCGGCCAGGCGCTTCTCCGTGAGGCGGCGAATCTGGACGTGAGCGAGAAGGCGCTGTTGACGGCGGCGTCCCGTTTGCGCGAACGGCACGACCCCGCGCTCGTCGCCGCCGCCCTCACGCAGGTGCGGTTGCGCGAGCGGGCGCGGGCGAAGTTCGGGGACGACGCCGCCCGCATGTACTTCACCCAGGCGGGCCTCGAACAGTCGACGCGGGCGAGCGTGGCGGCGCATCGGGCACGACGGTTCGCGGAGCGGCTGCCCGGAGCACGTGTGCTGGAGCTCGGCTGCGGCATCGGAGCCGACCTGGTCGCGCGGGCTCGCGCGGGGCTGCCGGGGGAAGGCGTGGAACTCGACCCGTTGACGGCCGAGGTGGCGCGGGCGAACGTGTCCGCGCTGGGGCTGGACGATCTCGCCATAGTGCGTGTGGGTGACGCGACCGGGGAGGAGCCGAATCCCTTTGATGCCGTTTTCGCCGATCCTGGGCGACGCACCGCGCGTGGCCGGGTGTTCGATCCGCGTTCGTATGAACCGCCGCTGGACGTCGTCCTGGACATGGCGGGTCGAGTGCCGGCCGCCTGCGTGAAGGTCGCGCCCGGCATCCCGCACGAGGCCGTCCCGGAGGGCGCCGAGGCGGAATGGGTCTCGGTAGGTGGTGACGTCAAGGAGGCGGCCCTGTGGCTCGGCGAGCTGGCCGGAGACGTGGGCCGACGGGCCACCCTGCTGTCGTCCGACACCGATCCACAGGTGTGGACGCTGACCCCGCAGGGCCTGGACGAGCCGGACGTGCGCGCGTGGGGCCGCTACCTGTACGAGCCCGACGGAGCCGTGATCCGCGCCCATCTGGTCGGTGAGGTCGCGGAGTCGGTCGGCGGCGGGCTCGCGGACCCGCGCATCGCGTATGTCACCTCTGACCGGCTTCGTCCCACACCGTTCGCGTCCGCGTACGAGATCGAGGACGTGCTTCCGTTCTCGGTCAAGCGGCTGCGCGCGGAACTGCGGCGGCGCGGGGTCGGGGTGCTCACCGTGAAGAAGCGCGGTTCGGCGGTGGACGTCGAACGCCTCCGCCGCGACCTCGGTTTCACCGGTGGCCGTGCGTCCCGGCGGGGCGCGGCGGCGCTGACGCTGGTGGTGACCCGGGTGGGTCGCGACCCCGTCGCCCTTCTGACCCGTCCCGTCGCCTGACAGGAGCCCGGCGCGAGCCCGCGCACGGAAATCCGCCCGAAATCGGATGGCCGGACGGCGATCAATTCCAAAGATCTTCCCGGTGCCCCGGCAGGGCCAAGAAGAGCCGGGCGACGCGTCAGGTTCGGGCAAATCATCGGCGTTTTGCGGCATCGGGTTCACCAGGGTTCGGGAGCGTCGGGCAAGGCGGCGGCCCGCACCACCAATGCGCCCGGCCCGATCGGCACCGCGAAAATCTTCGCGCCGGGTTCCCCGCGGGGCCTTCGGCACGGCCCAGAGCGACATCGAATCGGCCCGATCTCCGCCGCGCGGCATCACATCACGGCTGCGCGTGTCCGGCCGTCCGTGGCGCTCCACCGCCCGGCAACGACCGATCTCGGACGAGATGTACGGGCAGGCCGGCACCCTCCTCCCCCGGTCCGGCGACCCCGCACCCCGGCCACTTTCACGATCACACCGATAGCCGCAAAGCAGGAAAATGCCATATCAACGGGAAACCACGACTCTTCGCCCCAGCCGGGTAACAGGCACATTACACAGAACTCACAATGTTCCCTACTACCCGTTATAGCGACCGCCTACACGCACTACAGTGGCCACTCCAGAGATTCATTGCCGTGCGTCATTTCGTCGCGCCGGCACACGAAGGAGCATCGGGTGGAAACGAATCACAACTTCCTGCAGACGGGGGGTCAACCGGTCTCGGATCGGATGCGGGAGTTGCTCGCCCGTGCGGCGCAGGACCACGTCTATGAACAGCGCTCACAGGGTCAGGTCCTCGACGAGATTCGCCAGCGGCTCGAAGGCATGGAGTGGCTCCTGCGCGAGGTCCGCGAGCGGGAGCTGAGCGGGCTGACCGGACAGCTCGACGGCGTCCGCGGGCAGGTCGACGAGCTGGCGGGCAAGCCCCCGGAGTGGGCCGAGGGCCTCGCCGAGCATCTGGAGGCGTTCGGCGAGCGGGTCAAGCCCGTCGCCGAGCTCCCCGCGCTGTGGGCCGACGTCGGCGTCGTCGCCGAGAACGTCGACGAGGGCCTGTCCCGCATCCAGGCCGTCATCGACTCCGCGCAGCACATCACCGACGCCACCCAGCAGGCGTCGCAGCGCATGGACGAGATGACCAAGCGGCTCGACAAGCTGCAGGGCAGCATGGAGGCCGCGTCCGTCCGGTTCAACCGGCTCGACAAGTCGCTGGCGGAACTCGGCCACCGGTCCGAGCGCCTCGAACACTCGATCAACGGCGTCACGGCGCGGGTCGACCAGGCGCTCGGCGAGATGGCCGAGCGGATGGAGCAGGGCCTGGAGGCCGTCAACGGCAGGGTCGAGGGCGTCGGCGGGCGGCTCGACGGCCTGGACGGACGCCTCGACGGCGTCGACGGGCGCCTGGAGGGCCTGTCCGGCAAGCTGGACGGCCTGGACGGCAGGTTCGAGGGCATCGACGGCCGGATCGACGGCGTCGGCGAGCGGATCACCCGGCTCCCCGCCACGCTGGAGATGGCGGAGGTGCACCGGCTGCTGGGCGAGCTGGCGCAGCGCCCGCCCGCCGACCACAGCGACCGGTTCGACGCGCTGGAGAAGCACCTCGCCGACGCCGTCGACCCGCTGATCGAGGAGCTGCGCGCCCGCCCCGACCGCGACGAGGTCAAGGCGACCATGTCGCGGATCGCCGAGACGGCCTACAGCGACGTCGCCCGGCGCATGGACGAGTTCTCCCGCCGTTTCGAGGACGTGCACGACGACGTCCGCAAGCGCATCGAGGGCATCCACGAGGAGGTCGCCAAGCGGGTCGACGGGGCGCTGGAGGAGTTCACCGCGCAGGTCGACCTCGTGTCCCGCCGGGTCGAGTCGGTGCACGCGGACGTCACCAAGCAGGTCGAGTCCGTCCACACCGAGGTGGCGCGGCAGGTCAACGGCGTCCACCACGACGTCGGCAAGCGGATCGGCGACATCCACAGCGACGTCACCCGGCAGGTCGGCACCATCCACGAGGACGTGGTCAAGCAGGTCGGCACCATCCAGGAGGACGTCGCGCGGCAGGTCGGCGGCGTCCACGACGAGTTCGCCCGGCGCGTCGAGGGTCTCCAGGACGAGGCCGCACGCCGCGCCGACGCCGCGCAGGCCGAGGTCGCCAAGCGGTTCTCGCATGTCGAGGACGAGGTCGGCAAGAAGGTCGACGGCGTCCACGACGACGTCTCGAAGCAGGTCAACGCCGTGCACGAGGACGTGTTGAAACGGCTGTCCACGCTGGAGGAGACGATGCTCGCCCTCGCCGAGGCGCTGCTGCGCCCCCGCCGCGAGACCAAGGACTGACCGGCGCGACCACGCGCGACGACCGGAGCGGATTTCGGGCGGGGGTGGACGGCCCCGCCCGAGCCGCTCCGGCGGTGTTCGGATACCCCACGGGATCCGCGAGGTATGTCCGGCAAAGCGCCGTGACGACCGAAGGTGTTCCACCACGGCACCGCGATGACGTGCATTTTGTTACGTTCCGTCTTCGCAAAATCACTCCCAATACCCTTCGGAATCGGTTTTCATGGATCAGGTGACTCGCACACCGGCTCCCTGCCTGTCGACCGGCGCCGCCGAACCCGACCCCACCACCCTGCGCTGGGTCGAGGAGTGTCTCGGCAAGGGCGCCGAGGTCCGCATGGTGCGGCCGCTCGCGGGCGGCTCCGCCCACGCCAACCACGCTCTCCTCGTCGAGAGCCGCTCCGGCAGCGCGCATCGTCTGGTGCTGCGCCGCTGGACGTATCGGGAGCCGGTGTCCGCGCGTCGTCCGCACGGCAGCGAGTTCTCTCCGGAGCGTGAGATCGCCGCGCTCGCCCTGCTCGCCGGCTGCGAGATCCCCACCCCGGCGCTCGTCGCCGCCGATCCCGCCGGCGCCTACTGCGACGTCCCGGCCCTGCTCATCACCCGGCTCGGCGGCCATCCGCCCCGCCCGTCCCCGGACGACCTGCCCGAGTACCTGATCCAGCTCGCGGCGGCGCTGCTGCCGGTGCACGCGTTGAACGGGGCGTCCACGATGCCGCCGTACGTGCCGCACAACCGGCTCGAAGTGCGGCTTCCGCCCCGGCACGCGCTGCGGCCCGGGCTGTGGGAACGCGCCTACGAGGTCGCCGCGCGTCCCGCCCCGGAGGCGCCGGTCCGGTTCGTCCACCGCGACTACCACGCCGACAACACGCTGTGGTCCTTCGGGAAGCTCACCGGCGTCGTCGACTGGTCGGACGCCTCGTCCGGTCCGGTCGCGATCGACATCGCCCGGATGCGCCGCGGTCTCGCGCTCCGCTACGGGCCGTCCGTCGCCGACCATTTCCTCGCCACGTTCGACCAGGTCTCCGGCGGCTACCCGCACGACCCGTACTGGGACGTCCGCAGCCTCCTCGACCTGCTTCCCGAGGAGGACGGCCGCGTCATGGACGAGGCCCACGTCCCCCTCTACGAGGACTACCTCTCCCGGCTCCTCCCCGACTGTTGACCGGGGTCCGTCGCCGGCGCGTGCGGGGCGCGGGCGAGGCCCGACCGGTAGGCGATGACGACGAGTTGGGCACGGTCGCGGGCGCCCAGCTTCATTTTGGCGCGCTGGACGTGGGTGCGGACGGTCAGCGGGCTGACGAACAACTCCCCGGCGATCTCGGTGTCGGACTTTCCGTCGGCGACGAGGGTCGTCACCTCGCGTTCGCGGGCGGTGAGGGCGGCCACGTCGCCGCGGAGGGCGTCCGCGCCGGGTTCGGGTGCGGCGAGGAAGCGGCTGATGAGCGAGCGTGTGGCCGGGCCGGACAGGAGCGCGTCACCGGACGCCACGGTGCGGATGCCGTCGAGGAGCCCGTCCGCGGAGACGTCCTTGCCGAGGAAGCCGCTCGCGCCCGCGCGCAGGGCCCGCGCGACGTGCTCGTCGGTCTGGAACGTGGTGAGGATGAGGACGCGGGTGTCCGCCAGGTCCGGGTCGGCGCAGACGGCCTCGGTCGCGGCGAGGCCGTCGGTGCCGGGCATGCGGATGTCCATGAGGACGATGTCGGGACGGTGCGCTCGGGCCAGCTCGACGGTTTTCGCGCCGTCCGCGGCCTCGCCGACCACCTCCATGTCCCCGCAGGAGTCGATCAGGATCCGGAAGGTCGCCCGCAGCAGAGTCTGGTCGTCGGCGAGCAGAACGCGAATCGTCATGGGCCTTTCCCGAGAAGCTGTGGACGAGGTCAGTGGACGGGCAGTTCAGCGGTGACGGCGAAACCGCCTCCGGGACGCCGCTCCGCCCGGAGCCGTCCCCCGGCGGATAGGGCGCGTTCCCGCATCCCGATGAGGCCGAACCCGCCGCTCGGAGCGGGCGGGCGCGGGCTCGGGCCGCCGTCGTCGCTGACCGTGACGGTCAGCGTGTCGCCGGTGTAGGCGAGCCGCACGTCCGCGGTGGCCGCTCCGGCGTGCTTGGCGACGTTGGTGAGCGCCTCCTGGACGATGCGGAACGCGGCCAGGTCGACGCCGGGTGAGAGCGGTCGCGTCTCCCCGTCGACCGTGACGGTGGCGTGGAGCCCGGCGGACTCGAACGCGGACACCAACTCGTCGAGCCGTCCCAGCCCGGGCGACGGCTCCAGCGGTTCGGGATCGTCGGCCCGGCGCAGGAGCCCGACGGTGGCCTGCAACTCGCGCAGCGCCGACGCGGTGGTGCGGCTCAGCTCGGCGAGGATCTCCCCCGCCTGCCCGGGGTCGGTGCGGACGATGTGCGCGGCGGTTCCCGCCTGGGCGTTGGCGAGGGCCATGTGGTGGGCGACGACGTCGTGGAGTTCCCGCGCGATGCGGACGCGTTCCTCGGCGACACGGTGCCGGGCCTCCTCCTCGCGGGTGCGTTCGGCGTGCTCGGCGCGGGCGTGCGCGGCGTCCAGGTAGGCGCGCCTCCCCTGGACCGCCGCGCCCGAGACGATCGCCACGATGACCCAGAACGCGGGGGCGAAGGTCGCGAGCTTCTGCGCCTGGTCGTCCTCGACGGACCACTGTGCCGCGACGGCGAACACCACGATGGCGATGAGGCCGTAGACGCGGGCGATCCGCTCGGGAGTGCGGACGCCCAGGGCGTAGAACGCGACGACGAGCGGGACCATGTGCTGGTGGCCGAGGGGGTAGCCCGTGGCGCCGGCGACGACGGTGCAGGCGAGGACGAACGCGACGACGGCCCCAGGGTGGCGGCCGCGCCACACCAGGGCCAGGCAGGCGGCGCTCGCGGGCAGGGCCCCGGGCCACCAGCCCGTCTCGGAGTCGATGTACTGGCCGAGGGTGATCGCGTACACCAGCAGCAGGAGGACCGCCTCGGCGAAGCGCGGACGGCGGTCGGTGAACCGCCGCCAGGTGTTGAACATGAGGCTCTCCCGGATTGCCTGTACCCCATGATGGGGCACGGATCGGTGGGGCCGTCCGCGCGCCGCGTGGACGGCCCCACCGTCGCGGCAGGTCAGACGCGCGCCGTGGGCGGCCTGGCGCCGTCCGGCACCGTCACGGACGGCGGCGGCACCCGGTCGCGCAGCGACTCGCCCTCCACGTCGACGCGCGGCAGCAGCCGGTCCAGCCGGCGCGGCAGCCACCAGGCCCGGCCGCCGAGCAGCGCGAGAACGGCGGGCACGACCACCATGCGGACGATGACGGCGTCGAACAGGACGGCGGCGGCGAGACCGAAACCGACCATCTTCATCATCATCCCGGCGCCGGTCATGAACCCGCCGAACACCGCCATCATGATCAGCGAGGCGACCGTGACGACCCGGCCGCTGTGCCGGAACCCGGTGACGATCGCCTGGCCGGGCGCCTCCCCGTGGACGTGCGCCTCCCGCATCCGGGAGACCAGGAAGACCTGGTAGTCCATGGCCAGGCCGAAGCTGATGCCCACCAGGAAGATCGGCAGAATGCTCATGATCGGCCCGGGTTGGTCGACGCCGAAGATCCCGGCTCCGTGGCCGTTCTGGAAGACCGTGACGAGCGCGCCCAGCGCCGCGCCGATCGACAGCAGGTAGCCGAGCGCGGCCTTGAGCGGCACCAGCACGGAGCGGAACACCAGCAGCAGGAGCAGGAACGCCAGGCCCACGATGGTCGCGAGGTAGGGGATCAGCGCCCCCTGCATCTTCGCGCCGACGTCGATGTTCAACGCGGTGGCACCGGTGACCTCGAAGGTCGCCCCGGCGGCGGACTCGATCGCGGGACGCTCCGAACGGATGCCCTGGACGAGGTCCTTCGTCCGCTGGTCGGTGGGCGCCGTGGACGGCGTCGCCGACAGCACCGCGGTCGTGCCCGTCCGGTCGAAACGCGGGTCGGAGACCGACACCACGCCCTCGGTGGCGGCGACCCTCCCGGCGATCGTCGAGACCGCGGCCCTCGGGTCGGGGGCGTCGCCCGCGTCCACGACGAGGGTCAGCGGACCGTTGAACCCGGGGCCGAACGCGTCCGCGAGCGCGTCGTAGGCGCGCCGCTCGCTGGTCGAGGTCGGCTTGGCCTCGTCGCCGGGCATGCCCAGCCGCATGTTCAGCGACGGCAGGACGGTGGCGCCCAGCGCGGCGACCGCGACGAGCAGCACCGGGACCGGCCGCCGCACGACGAACCGGGCCCAGCGGGCGCCGAGGACGTCGCGTCCTGCGGTCCGGCTCCGGTTCTTCCGGGTGCGGCGCGCGAGGACGGCGTTCGGCAGGAAGCCGAGCAGGGCGGGGACCAGCGTCAACGCGACCAGGACGCCGACGGCGACCGCACCGGCGGCGCCCATGCCCATCCTCGTCAGCATCGGGACGCCGACCACCGCCAGCCCGACCAGCGCGATGACGACGGTGAGCCCGGCGAACACGACCGCGGTCCCGGCGGTGCCGACGGCCAGGCCGGCCGCCTCCCGGGGCTCGTGCCCGCCCGCCCGTTCCTCCCGGTAGCGGGAGACGACGAACAGGGCGTAGTCGATGGCGACGGCGACCCCGAGCATCAGGGACAGCTCGGCCGTCGACGGGGACAGGTCGAAGACGTTCTGTAGCGCGGTGATCGTCATGAGGCTGACGCCCACCCCGAGAACGGCGGTGAGCAGCGACAGCCCGGCGGCGGCCAGCGACCCGAAGGTGATCAGCAGGACCACCGCGGCGACGGCGATGCCGAGGATCTCCCCGACCGCGCCCGCCGGGTCGGTCTCCAGCGCCGACCCGCCGACCTCGACGGTCAGGCCCGACGCCCGGGCCCGATCGACGGCGTCCTTCAGCGTGGCCTTGCCGGCCTCGGTGAGGTCGTCCGCCGTGACCCTGTAGGTGACGGTGGCGAACGCCGTGGACCCGTCCTCGCTCACCGTCCCCGCGTCGAAGGGGCTCTCCGCGTCGGCGACCTGCGGCCCCTTCGCCACTTCGGTCACCAGCGCGTCGACTGGCGCGCGGTTCTCCGGCGCGGTGATCCGC
The DNA here is from genome assembly GCF_003432485.1 of Actinomadura spongiicola. GTDB lineage: Bacteria > Actinomycetota > Actinomycetes > Streptosporangiales > Streptosporangiaceae > Spirillospora > Spirillospora spongiicola. Next base: position 333,332 of record NZ_QVNQ01000002.1, on the reverse strand, counting down.
TGCCCCTTCGGGGCGATGAAGACGACCCGGGCGTCGGCGCCGTCGGCCGCGACGCCGGGGAACTTCTCGTCGATGTGGTCGAACGCCTTCTGCGACTCGATTCCCGGCATCGTGAACGAGTCGGACGGGGCCTTGCCCGCGCTCGCGGAGCCGAGGAACGCGACGGCGAGGGCGGCGAGCCACAGCAGCGCCACCGGGAAACGCCGTCTGAAGGCTCCGCGCCCCAACCGGTACAGGAGGGTGGCCATGGAGAGTCTCCGTATCTGCTCGTGGGAACCCCACAAGGCTCTCCGGGCGCGCACCCTCCCGTAATCATGCGTGCCAAGGCATTCCGGTACTGAAAAACGAGTACGACGGCCGCCTTCGTTCTGGGCCCGAAGGAGGAGTGAACCGGCCTCAGAGCAGGATCGACTCGATCGGAAGGCTCGAATCGGCGGGCAGCTCCAGGGTGGACGCGGCGGCGCCGGTGGCGACCAGTTCGGAGCCGAGCGCGGCGACCATGGCGCCGTTGTCGGTGCACAGCTTCGGGCGGGGAACGCGCAGGCGCACACCCGCCGCCTCGCAGCGTTCCGCCGCGAGGGCGCGCAGCCGCGAGTTGGCCGCGACACCGCCGCCGATCAGCAGGTCGTGGACGCCGTTGTCCTTGCAGACCTTCAACGCCTTCTGCGTGAGGACGTCCACGACGGCCTCCTGGAACGACGCGGCGACATCCGCGACGGGCACCGGCTCGCCCGCCCGTTCCCTGGCCTCCACCCAGCGCGCCACCGCCGTCTTCAGACCGGAGAAGGAGAAGTCGTAGGTGCCGTCGTTGTACTTCCCGCGCGGGAACGGGATCGCGGCGGCGTCGCCGTCACGGGCCATCCGGTCGATGACGGGACCGCCGGGAAAGCCGAGGTCGAGGACGCGGGCGACCTTGTCGAACGCCTCGCCCGCCGCGTCGTCCACGGTGCTGCCGAGCGACCGGACGTCGCTCGCCACGTCCGGCACCAGCAGCAGGGACGAGTGCCCGCCCGACACCAGCAGCGCCACGCACGGCTTCGGCAGCGGACCGTGTTCGAGCTGGTCGACGCATACGTGCGCGGCCAGGTGGTTCACGCCGTACAGGGGTTTGCCCAGCGACAGCGCGTAGGCCTTGGCGGCGGCGACGCCGACCATCAGCGCGCCCGGCAGGCCAGGCCCGGCCGTCACCGCGAACGCGTCGATGTCGGTGAACGCGACGCCCGCGTCGGCGAGGGCCCGTTCGATCGTGGGGCCCATCGCCTCCAGGTGCGCGCGGGACGCGACCTCGGGCACCACGCCGCCGAACCTGGCGTGCTCGTCGACGCTGGACGCGATCGCGTCCGCGAGCAGCGTGCGGCCCCGCACGATCCCGACACCGGTCTCGTCGCACGACGTCTCGATGCCGAGTACCAGCGGCTCATCCCGAATCAACGTGTTCTCCTGCCCGGCTCACTCGGCTCTGTTGAAACCCATGGGTGGACGGGGGGCCAGCTTGCGGCACATGACGACCGCGTCCACGTTCGAGGGTTGGTAGTAGCGTCTGCGGAGGCCGACCTCGTCGAAGCCGAACCGTTCGTAGAGGCGGCGCGCGGCGCCGTTGTCGGCGCGGACCTCCAGGAACACCGCCTCGCTGCGGCGGCGGACCGCCTCCTCCAGCAGTGCGGTGAGCAACGCGGCGCCGATGCCCGACCCGCGCAGGTCGGCGCGGACGCCGAGGGTCTGCACGTCGGCCTGCCCACCGGCCGCGGCCAGGCCCGCGTAGCCGACGATCTCGCCGCCGGGCCGCTCCGCGACGACGTAGTGGCGGGTCCGCGGCTGGTCGGCGAGCTCGCCGCGGATCATCTCCTCGCTCCAGGCGTCCTCGGGGAACAGATCCCGTTCCAGCACGGTGACGGCCGCGATGTCCGCGCTGGACATCTCCCGCAGGACGACGCCGTTCACGCCGGTGTCACCTTCTTGCGCGGCCCCGGCTCCTTGGCGTCCGGACGGCGGAGGTAGAGGGGCTCGGGCGGCAGGAGGTCGGGGCCCTTCAGCCCGGCGAGGCGCGCGACGGTCAGCTCCGCGAGGGCACCGGCGGTGGGCAGCAGCGGCTCGTGATCGCCGTCGCCGAGGGTCTCCGAGTACAGGGCCGCGCCCTCACCGACGACGGGAAGGCCCCGCGGCGCCCCGTCCAGGACGTCCGACGGCGGCCCCACGGCGGGCTCGGTGGCGCGGGTTCGGTACGAGTGGTACCGCGCCCAGTAGACCTCTTTGCGGCGGGCGTCGGTGGCGACGGCGAACGGCTCGTCCCGTCCGGTGGCCCAGGCGATGACGTCCAGCGTGCGGACGCCGTGCACGGGGACGCTGAGCGCCTCGCCCATGGCGCGGGCGGTGACCAGTCCGACGCGCAGCCCCGTGTACGGGCCGGGCCCGACGCCGACGGCGATCGCGCTGAGGTCCTCCGGCGCCGCGCCCGCCTCCGCCATCACGCTCGCGACGGACGGGGTCAGCAGCTCGGTGTGCCTGCGCCGGTCGACGGCCTCGGCCGAGCCGCGGGGGACGGCGCCCTCTCCGGGCGTCCACTCGTACAGCGCCACGGTGATCGCGGCGGTCGCGGTGTCGAAAGCCAAGACCAGCACGGGTTGTAAGCCTACAGGCCTTGTCAGCCCCCCGGTCAGACCGCCGGAGGGATCATGACTGGTCGAGCCCCTGGAGGACGGCCCTGGCCGCCTCGACGGTCCCGTCGGTGGCGCCGCGCGAGGACAGCGGGTCGCCGCCGTCGGAACCGGAGTAGTGGATGGTGATGAGGACGTTGCCCGCCCGGACGTTGCCGATCGCCTCGCCCGAGCCCTGCCCGTCGTCGACGCTGTAGACGACGTAGCCGTCGTCGCCGACGCCGGTGAGGCGGGTCTTGGCGGTGAGCTTCTGTCCGGCGAGGAGCGCCTTGCCGGACTCGTCTGCGGCGCGTTCGGAGGCGAACGTGCCGCGCGCCGCCTGCGTCGGTGTCCGGGCGGAATCGCCGGCGATCGCTCGGAGTTCGATGGTGAGTTGCCGTCTCACGTCGCCCGCGTAGGCGCCCCACACGCACTGGTTCTGCCGGTCGTCGTGCCGGTAGCTGTCGGCCTGGGTGCGTTCGGAGCCGGGCGCGAGCCGGTCGATGAGGGCCTGCCCGACGACCGAGCAGGAATCGGGGACGGTCGTCCGCTCGCCCCGCGACATCGTGGAGGTCTCGGGGGCGCCCTCCCCCACGACCCGGCCGTCCGCGCCGTCGCGGTCGTCCCCGTCCCTGCCGACCCCCGCGAGGAGGACGAACGCGGCGAGCGCGCAGGCGGCGACGACGGCCCCGACGCCTCCGACGACGACCGCCCAGCGCCTGCCGGCGCCGCGTGCGGGCACGGCGCGGTGGCTACCGCTGCGATGGTTGCCGCTCACCGGTTCTCACTCCCGTTACGGAGAATCAATAAGTCGTGAACGTGAGATTCGTTCCGGCAAAGGGTACGACATGGAGCCCTAAAGCGAGCCGTGCCGCTCGAAAAAAGGGCGGGAGAACGCCGTTCGGAAGGGCGTCACCCGTCGGGCAGTACCAGCTCTGACCAGCGTGGACCGATCCCGGCGACCCTTACCCTGCGTTCCTCGTCCGGGCCGTCCCCGCGCGAAATGATCAATTCCAGCCGGTCGTCGGCGAGGCCCTCCGCGAGCCCTTCTCCCCATTCCACGACCGTCACCGATTCCTCGACGGACGCGTCGAGATCGAGATCGTCCAACTCGGCGAAACCGCCCAGCCGGTAGGCGTCCACATGCACCAGCGGCGGCCCCGCGGCCAGCGACGGATGCACCCGCGCGATCACGAACGTCGGCGAGGTGATCGGGCCGCGGACCTTCAGCCCCTCCCCGATGCCCTGGGTGAGCGTCGTCTTGCCCGCGCCCAGCTCGCCGGTCATCACGATCAGGTCGCCCGGGCGCAGCAGGCCGGCGACGCGGACGCCGAACTCGCGCATGTCCTCGGCGGTGGGCACGGTGACCGAAATCTCATTCATGGCGGTCTCGTTCAAGCTGTGCGTTCCTCCTCGCGCTCGGGCCGGACACGATCGATCAACCGGCGGAGGCCGCCGGTGACCACGCCCGGGTACTCCAGCGGCAGCACATGCCCGGCCTCCTCCACCTCTACCAGCTCCGCGTCCGGCAGCGCCTCGGCGATGCGGCGCGCGTGCACGGCGGGGGTCAGCCGGTCCTCCCCGCCGGCGAGCACCAGGGTCGGCACCCGTCCGAGAACGTCGAGGCAGGCGACCTTGTCGTGGGCCATCAGCGCCGGATAGAACTCCGCGATCACGTCGATCGGCGTCGCCCTGATCATCTGCTCCAGGAAGTCGACGACGGTCGGGCTGACATGCCGGTCGGCGAACGCCATCTTCCTCGTCACCACGAACGCCAGGTCGGCGCCCAGCCCCCGGGCCCGCTCCACCAGTTCGGCGCGGCGGCCGAGCCCGCGCAGCGTCCGGGGGGCCAGCGGTCGGACGACCTTCGCCAGCACCAGCGGCAGCCCCAGCGTCAACTCCGCCATGTCACCGCAGGACGTGTTGGCCACCGCCACCCCGACGACCTGCCGTTCGAACAGCTCGGGATGCCGGTCCGCCAACGCCATGATCGACATTCCGCCCATGGAGTGGCCGACGAGGACGACCGGCCGGTCGGGTCGGACCGTCGCCCGGATGACCGCGTACAGGTCGTCGCCGGTCTGCTCGATCGTCGCGTTGGTGGGGTCGCTGCGCCCCGAACGGCCGTGGCTGCGCTGGTCCCAGAACACCATCCGGAACGATCCCCGCAGGTCGCGTCGCTGATAGTGCCAGGAGTGCCGGTTGAGGGTGTAGCCGTGGCTGAACACGAGGGTGAGGGCGGCGTCGTCCGGGCCGTCGACCTCGACGTGCAGGGGAAGGCCGTCGCTCGCCTCGACGGTCAGCTCCCGGCCGCGCAGCTCGCCGAACGGCTCGTCGGCGTCGGGGTCGGGCCGCAGCCGCACCCGGCCGACCGCGACATGCCGCAGCCCGACGGCCGCGCCGATCCCGGCCGCGCCCACGCCCGCGACCGTGCCGACGAGGCCGACCCTGCGCCCTTTGCCCATGCGCCGCGCGCCTCCTACCGCGCCCCTCCCGGGTACGCCCTCGGTACCCGGACCCCGATGCGGGTGACGATCTCATAGGAGATCGTTCCCAGTGCGTCCGCCCACTCCTGCGCGGTCGGCTCGCCCCGGTCGCCCGGACCGAACAGGATGATCTCGTCTCCCGCCGCGAGCGGGTCGTCGCCGAGGTCGATGACGAACTGGTCCATGCAGACCCGTCCGGCGATCGTCCGCCTGCGTCCGCCCGCGAGGACCTCCAGGAGGTTCGACCCGTGCCGGGGGATGCCGTCCCCATAGCCGACGGGCACCACGGCCAGGTTCGTCTCCCGGGCCGTGCGGTAGGTGAGGCCGTACGACACGCCGCTGTCCGCCGGGACCCGCTTGACCAGCGCCGCGTGCGCCGCCAACGTCATCGCGGGACGCAGCCCGAACGTGCCCAACGCCGGTATCGGCGACAGTCCGTACAGCGCGATTCCCGGACGCACCAGGTCGAACCGGGCTTCGGGCACCGTCAGGGCGCCCGCCGAGTTCGACAGGTGCCGGACCTCGAACCGCGCGCCCGCCTTCTCCGCGTACTCCACCATCGCGGTGAACGCGCCGATCTGTGCCGCGATCGACGGGTGCCCCGGCTCGTCCGCGCAGGCGAAATGCGACATGGCCCCCACCACGCTCACCCGCCCCGACGCCTCCGCCTTCAACGCCGCGTCGACCAGTTCCTCCCAGTCCCGGCCCCGGGCCCCGCCGCGCGTCATGCCGGTGTCGGCCTTCAGGTGCACCCGTGCCGGGCGGCCCGCCCGCTCCGCGGCCTCGGCGATCTCGTCCAGCAGCCAGAGGGCGCCCACGGTCAGGTCGATGTCCCTTGCGACGGCCTCCTCGTACGGTTCGCCCGGCACGCCGAGGCATGACAGGGTCCGGACGGTGAGGCCCGCGTCCCGCAGCCGCAGCGCCTCCGCGAGCTTCGCCACGCCCAGCCAGGTGGCGCCGCCGGCCAGCGCCGCCCCGGCGGCCTCGACCAGGCCATGCCCGTACGCCTCGGCCTTCACCATGGCCAGGACCTCGGCGCCCCGCGCCCGCTCGCGCAGCACCCCGACGTTGTCGGCGATCGCGCCGAGATCGACCCGCGCCTCCGCTGGAACGTTCATGCCCACAGTTTGCCGCCCCCATCGCCGTGTCCGGTGCATTACCGCCCAGGTCATGGCCGTCCGGCCGTCAGCGAGCGGTTCTCTGGCACTCCCCGTCCGATAAGACGCTAATGCCCACTTTGGAGTTCGTCAGCCGGCGCGCAGGGCACGGAAGGCGGCGGGCAGGGCGTCGATCACGTCGGGCGCGGTGATGGGCGCCTCGGGGCCGGGGGCGGGCGCGGCGGCCAGCCGGGCGGCCAGGCCGTGGAGGTAGGCGCCGGTCGCGGCGGCGTCGATGGCGGGCATGCCGCCCGCCAGGAGGGCGCCGACGAGGCCGGACAGGACGTCGCCCGTCCCGGCGGTGGCGAGGCGCGGAGTGCCGGTCGGGTTGACGCGGACGGGACGGTCCTGCTCGGCGACCAGCGTGGTGGAGCCCTTGAGCAGGACGGTCGCGGACAGTTCGGCGGCGGCGCGGCGGACGTGGTCCAGACGGGCGGCCTCGATGGCGTCGCGGGTGGCGTCGATCAGGCGGGACAGCTCCCCGGCGTGGGGGGTGAGGACGGTCGGGGCCGCGCGGGCGAGCAGGTCGCGGCGCCGGGCCAGGACGGTGAGGCCGTCGGCGTCCACGAGCACGGGCAGGTCGGTGGTGAGGACGGCGTGCAGCAGCGACTCGGCGGCGTCGCCGGTGCCGAGGCCGGGGCCGACGACCCAGGCCTGGACGCGGCCGACGCGTTCGAGGACCGCCGACTCGTGCGGGCCGGGGTCGAGGACCGTGGTGACGGCCTCGGGCCAGCGCTGCCGGACGAGTTCGACCGGGTGGGCGACGGAGGCGAACCGGACCATGCCCGCGCCGCCGTGGACCGCCCCGCCGACGCTCAGCACGGCCGCGCCGGTGTAGGCGTCGCCGCCCGCGAGGATGCCGACGACGCCCCGGCGGTACTTGTCGGACTCGGGCGCGGGCTCGGGCGGCAGGAGGTCCGCCGGGCGGGCCGCGACGACGTCCGGGTCAGGCAGGTCGGGGCCCAGCCCGATGTCGACCAGTTCGACCACGCCGCAGTGGGACGCGCCCGGGTCGATCAGCAGGCCCGGTTTGTGCGTGCCGAACGTGACGGTGACGTCGGCGTGGACGGCGGTCCCCTCGACGCGGCCGGTACTGGCGTCCACGCCGCTCGGGACGTCGCAGGCGACGACGAGCCCGGCGGACTCGGAGGCGAGCGCGGCGTAGCGGGCGTGGGGTTCGCGGAGGCCGCCCGTCCCGCCGATGCCGGTCAACCCGTCGATGATCAGGTCGGCGGCGGCGATGGCGTCGGCGGCCTCGTTCTCGTCCAGCAGGCGGCCGCCGGCGGCGCGGAGGGCGGCCAGCCCGGCCTGGTGGATCTTCGACCCGGCCTGGACGGTCCGGACGCGGGCGCCGCGACGGGCGAGGCGGGCGCCCGCGTACAGGGCGTCGCCGCCGTTGTCCCCGCCGCCGACGAGGAGCACGACCCGGGCCCCGTACACGGCGGGCAGGAGGCGCGCGCACACCGACGCCAGCCCGGCGGCGGCGCGCTGCATCAACGCGCCGTCCGGGAGCCGGGCCATCAGGGCCTGCTCGGCCGCCCGAACCTTGCCGACCTCGTGCGCGTACCTCATCCGCGGCTCCCCATCGCCCACGACCCGTCGATCACACCCTCAGGGTGCCACGGGGCAGGTCTTCGCAGCCGCACACCCCTCCGCAATTGCACTTTGCATTGCAAGTTTCAGCGTCAGATGCGGGGCTGAATGATCGGCCGTAGAATCTTGCTCATCCGGTCCGATGTATGCGCGCCGCGACCCCCCGGTACGGCAGAATGCGCCCAGATCAGTCCTCCTGGACTGGAGAGGCCCGAGCAATGAGCACTTCCCGTGGTCCCTCCGTCCGGCAGCGGCGGCTGGCGGCCGAACTGCGGCGGCTTCGCGAGCGGCGGGGACTCACCGGGGACGAGGTCGCCGAGCGGCTTGCCTGGTCCACGGCCAAGGTCAGCCGGATCGAGAACGCGCGGACCGGCGCGAAGATCGGCGATGTGCTGCGCCTGCTCGACGTCTACGAGATCGACGGCGGGCGCCGCGAGGACCTCGTCTCGCTGGCGCACGACGCCGCGCGGCGCGGTTGGTGGGAGGAGTACCGCGACCTGCCGAGCCCCCTGGCCGACTACATCGCGCTGGAGGCCGAGGCGACGGCGATTCGGGAATGGGGCAGCACGGTGTTCCCCGGGCTGTTGCAGACCGAGAACTACGCGCGAATCGTCATCGACGGCTGGAGCGACCTGGCGACCCTGCCACCGCAGGAACTGGAGCGCAGGCTGGACGTGCGAATGCGCCGCCGGGAGGTGCTTCAGCGGCCCCGACCGCTGGAACTGTCGGTGGTTCTCGACGAGGCGGTTCTCCAACGCCGGATCGGGGACCGGAACGTCATGCGGGAGCAACTCGAACATCTCTGTAGGATGGCCGACCTTCCGAACGTGACCGTACAGATCCTGCCTTTGAACGCGGCACACTCGGTGTTGGCCGAGTCGTTTATCCTTCTGCAATTCTCACCGGTGCACGACATCGTTTTCCCTGATATCGTTCACACGGAATCACTGACGATCAGCCACTTTGCGGAAGAGGCTGTCACTCATATGTACACTCTCGCCTATCAGAGCCTGGCCGGCCAGGCCCTCGATCCCGCCGATTCACGGCGGCGCATTCTCGAGGCCAGGGATGCCTGGTGAAGGTCCGCAAAGGGGCTTAATCCTTGTGAAAGGCACCGAGTGTCCCGTTTCGTCACTCCTGCTCCGCAATGGAGGAGAAGCGCCCACTGCGGGGCGAGCAACACCTGCGTAGAAGTCGCCCCACTGGCGGGTTCGTCCCCATTCATTGGGGCACGTGACGCCAAGCACGGCGCGCAGAGCCCGATCCTGTCGTTCTCCCAGGGAGAGTGGCGGGAGTTCGTCGAAAGAGCCAAGAAAGGCGAGTTCGATTTGGGCCGTTGACAGGCGGACAAGTCCCATCCGCACCTCACGAGGGCGCGGCGGGGCACCGCGGCGGACGAGCCGGGTCCACACCGGACGCGGCTCGTCGCCCCCTCAACGGAAACTCTGCTCCTTCTCTGCCACTCCGGCCACAGAAGCACCGTCCTGACCGTGGGTGATCAGCAGTTTTTTGCACCCTTGTTACCGTGTGCTCAGCACCGGCAGCGTGGCCGCGGGCAAATGCAACTTTCGAGGCAGGAGCCGGAATGAGTTTGGTCCACGAGACAACGCCCGCCCGTTGGAGAAGGAGTACTCGATGCGCCAGCAACGCGTGCGTCGAGGTCGCACGAGTCACCGGGGACGCGATATCCGTCCGGGACACCGAGGACATCGCGACACGCCTCGCGTTCGGCCTGGGTGAATGGCACGACTTCGTCAGGGACGTGAAGGACGGCCGTTTCGACGTTCACTGAAACAATCTCTGCAAATTGCAGCTGAACTGAGATTCTCAGTTCGGTGGAGAATCGCGCCCAATGGCGTGCGCATGACTCTCCGGACACATTCCGTCGCACTGCGGCCTGGTCGCTGAACCAGCGTCCGGAAAGCACGCCGCGAGGCCCCCGAAAACAGCTACTGAGACCGCGTGCGGCACCGGCCGAGGCACGTCCACGACCGTCCACGGGCCCCGACCCTTCCCGGATCGGGGCCCGGTTTCCGGAACGTTCCGCCGCTACTCGACCGTGACGGACTTGGCGAGGTTGCGGGGCTGGTCGACGTCATGGCCCTTCGCCGTGGCCAACTCGCACGCGAACACCTGGAGCGGGACGGTCGTGACCAGCGGCTGGAGCAGCGTCGGGACGGCCGGAACGCCGATCAGCGTGTCCGCGTACGGCACGACGGACTCGTCGCCCTCCTCGGCGATCACGATCGTCCGGGCGCCCCGGGCCCGGATCTCCTGGATATTGGAGACGATCTTGTCGTGCAGGACGTCCCGTGCCCGTGGCGGCACGACCACCACGACCGGCAGGTCCTCCTCGATCAGCGCGATCGGGCCGTGCTTCAACTCGCCCGCGGCGAAGCCCTCCGCGTGCATGTACGCCAGTTCCTTGAGCTTCAGCGCGCCCTCCAGCGCGACCGGGAAGCCGACATGGCGGCCGAGGAACAGCACGCACCGCTCACCGGCCAGCGACCGGGCCAGCTCCCGGACGGGCTCCATGGTCTCCAGGACCTTCTCCACCTTCTCCGGCATCCGCTCCAGGAGCTGCACCATGGCGAACACCTCGTCGCCCCACTTGGTGCCGCGGGTCTGCGCGATGTAGAGGGCGATGAGATAGACGGCGACGAGCTGCGTGAGGAACGCCTTGGTGGACGCGACCGCGATCTCCGGGCCCGCGTGCGTGTACAGGACGCCGTCGCACTCGCGCGGCAGCGTCGAGCCGTTGACGTTGCAGATGCCGAGCAGCTTGGCCCGTTGCTCCCGCGCGTGCCGGACGGCCATCAGCGCGTCCATCGTCTCCCCCGACTGGGAGATCGCGATGACCAGCGTCGTCGGCGACAGGATCGGGTCGCGGTACCGGAACTCGCTGGCCAGCTCCACCTCGCACGGCAGCCCCGCCCAGTGCTCGATCGCGTACTTGGCGATCAGCCCGGCATGGTAGGACGTCCCGCACGCCACAATGATGATCTTGTCGACCTCGCGCAGCTCGCGGTCGGAGATGCGCATCTCGTCCAGGCGGAGACGGCCGTCGGCGCCGATCCGGCCGAGCAGGGTGTCGGCGACCGCCCGCGGCTGCTCGGCGATCTCCTTGAGCATGAAGTAGTCGTAGCCGCCCTTCTCCGCGGCGGACACGTCCCAGTCGACGTGGTACTCCTTCACCTCGGCGGGACGCCCCTCGAAGTCGGTGATCCGCACCCCGTCGGCGCGCAGCTCGACGATCTGGTCCTGGCCCAGCTCGATCGCGTCCCTGGTGTGCGCGATGAACGCGGCGACATCGCTGGCGAGGAAGTTCTCCCCCTCGCCCACCCCGACGACCAGCGGCGAGTTACGGCGCGCGCCGACCACCAGGTCGGGGTCGCCGGTGTGCATGGCGACCAGCGTGAACGCGCCGTCCAGCCGCCCGCACACGCGGCGCATCGCCGCGGCGAGCCCGTCGCCCGCCTTCAGCTCCTCCTCCAGCAGGTGCGCGACGGCCTCGGTGTCGGTGTCGGAGGCGAGCCCGTGCCCGCTCTCCTCCAGCTCGGCCCGCAGCTCCGCGAAGTTCTCGATGATCCCGTTGTGGATCACCGCGACGGAGCCGGTGCAGTCGACGTGCGGGTGGGCGTTGCGGTCGTTCGGCGGACCGTGCGTCGCCCACCGCGTGTGCCCCATGCCGAGCGTCCCGGCGGGCGGCGGATCCTCCTCCAGGACGCCCCGGAGGTTCACGAGCTTGCCCGCCCGCTTCGCCGTCGCCAGCTTCCCATCGGCCAGCACGGCCACCCCGGCCGAGTCGTAGCCGCGGTACTCCAGCCGCGCCAACCCCTCGACGACCACGTCGAGCGCCGCCCGGCCGCCTACGTACCCCACGATTCCGCACATGCCGGCAACTCTATTCAATCCCAGGCCAGGGGCCTACCTGGAACGGAGCGGGCGGGCCCGCCGGGAGGGGAACAGCCGTGGCCGGTCGACCCGACGGTTACTGTTCAGTCATGACGACCGGATGGGACGGCGCGCCGAGCCCCTACGTGGAACTACCCCGCGAAGTGTGGCGCGGCCTGCGCGAGAACACGCCGCTGCCCCTCACCCCCGGTGAGCTGAACGCGCTGCGCGGCCTCAAGGACCCGATCGACATCGCCGAGGTCGAGGAGGTGTACCTGCCGCTGTCGCGGTTACTCAACCTGTTCTTCCAGTCGGAGGGACGGCTTCGCGACACCGTCGGCGACTTCCTCGGCGGGGAGGTGGAGCCCACCCCGTTCATCATCGGGGTCGCGGGCAGCGTCGCCGTCGGCAAGTCCACCACGTCACGGCTTCTGCGGACGCTCCTCGCCCGCTGGCCCGAGCACCCGACAGTGGAATTGGTCACCACCGACAGCTTCCTGTACCCGAACGCCGTCCTGTCCGAGCGCGGGATCATGGACCGTAAGGGGTTTCCGGAGTCGTACGACCGCCGTTCCCTCGTCCGGTTCGTGTCGTCGATCAAGTCCGGTGCGGCCGAGGTGCCGATCCCGGTGTACTCGCACCTGGAGTACGACATCGTCGCGGGCGCGGCACAGACCGTCCGGCGCCCCGACATCCTGATCGTCGAGGGCCTGAACGTCCTTCAGGCGCCACCGCCCGGCGCCCTGGGCGTATCCGACTTCTTCGACTTCTCCATCTATGTCGACGCCCGGGTCGAGGACATCCGGCAATGGTACGTCGACCGCCTGTTCGCGCTGCGCCGCACCGCGTTCACCGACCCGCGCTCCTACTTCCACAAGTACGCGCAGGAACTCGACGAGGACGAGACCGCCGCGTTCGCCCAGCGCGTCTGGCGGGACGTCAACGAGATCAACCTCGTCTCCAACATCCTCCCGACCCGCGCCCGCGCCACCCTCGTCCTCCACAAGGGCCGCGACCACACCGTCCAACGCGTCAAACTGCGTCGTATCTAGCGGCCCTGCCAAGGGCCCGTGATGGCGAAGGTGGTGCCCGGTCGGTAGACGTTGACGTACATCGTGCGTTTGTCCGGGGAGAATGTGACGCCCGCGAACTCTCCCCACTCGGGGTCGTCTTCGGTGCCGATGTTGTTGCTGTTCCTGGCCATCGGGTAGACCTCGCGCTGGCGGGTCACGCCGTAGACGTGCTGGGCGCCGCCGCCGTCCTCGCACACCATCAGGCCGCCCTCGGGCGCCAGGCAGATGTTGTCCGGCGACTCGCCCGGCAGCCAGGTGCGGGTGTCCGGGCCGAAGACGATGACGAGGGTGAGGCGGCGCCGGTTCGGCTCGTACGACCACACCTGCCCGAAATGGTCGGCGCTCGACCCGTCCTTCTTGCGGGCGAAGCTCGACACGAAGTAGACGCGGTCGCCGCCCCAGTAGCAGCCCTCCAGCTTCTGCGCGTGGGTGATGCCGCCCCGCCCGAAGTCCTGGAAACGGATCGGCGTCTTCTTCGCGAGGGGGTCGGGCACCGGCGCCCACTCGACGCGGTCGAACACCTGGCCGGGTTCCTTCACCACCGACAGGTCGGGGACGTCGGGGACGCGCAGCGCCTCCAGCCGTCCACCGGCCCGCAGGCCGCCGAACCCGCGGCGCGGCTTGTCCGGCAGGAACCGGTAGAAGAGGCCGAACGGCTTCTCGAACGCGTCCTCGGTCTCGTACACGGTGCCGTCGCGCGGGTCGACGGCGACCGCCTCGTGCGCGAAGCGTCCCATCGCGGTCAGCGGCTCGGGGACGGTCTTGTCCGGCCGGTACGGATCGACCTCGAAGATGAAGCCGTGGTCCTTGGTGTAGTTGCCGGAGCCCGCCTTCTCCTCGGTCTCCTCGCAGGTCAGCCAGGTGTTCCAGGGGGTGGGGCCGCCCGCGCAGTTGACGGCGGTCCCGGCGATGGCGACGCGTTCGGTGTGGACACGTCCCGACCGGTCGACCTCCAGGGCCGTGCAGCCGCCGAGCCCGGCGGGATCGTAGGTGAGCCCCTTGACGGCCGGAACGCGGTGCGCGGCGGACGGCGGGTTCTCATGGTTGCGGACGAGCCACGTCCTGTCCTTCGCGCCGGGGAACGCCGCCATGCCGTCGCAGCGGCTCGGCACCGGTCCTTCCCCCGAGCGCAGCGGTTCGCCCTCGCGGGACAGCACGGTGTAGCGGAAGCCGCGCGGCAGGTCCAGTAAACCGTTCGGGTCGGCGACCAGCGGCCCGTACCCGTCGCGGCGCATGATCGTCGCGTCGGCCTTCTCGCCCGGGAACAGGTGCTCGACGGCACCGTTGAAGACGATCCCCGCCCCCACCACTCCCGTTCCGGCCAGGACCTGACGGCGCGACACTGCCATGGGAGCACTCCTGTGTTCGACGATTCACAGCCCTCTGTGCCGTTGTAACACGCGGGGAGCCGCACAGTCAGGACCGCGTCTGACAGGCGTGTCCCAAAGTCCGCTTAGTGTCCGGGCGCGAGGGCCTCCCGGAGGCGGACGGCCTGTGCCTCCTGGAAACGGGTGATCCGCCAGACGACCATCATCGCGAGCAGGGCCGCGAGGGCGCCGGTGAAGGTGACGAAAGGGTAGATGTCCGAGCGGAACCCGTCGGCGGGGTCCGTGCTGGCGACGCGTCCACCGATCAGGTACGCCAGGTAGGCCGTCCACCACAGGTTCACCGGCCACGCCGACTCGCGGTGCGGGGCGCTGACGCTCCACACGGCGCCGACGACGCCGCGCGGCACCCACAGGTTCATGATCGGCACGATCCAGCCGAGGATCGCCCAGGGTCGTGACCAGCTCGCCGAGAGGTCGTCGATGGCGTCGGCGTTCGTCCGCGCCCGCCACAGCCAGGCGATCACGGCGACGCCGGTGGCGACGATCAGCAGCGCCGCCACGAACGACCCGAACGCGAGGAGGTCGCCCGCGTTCCGGGCCTGTTCCGTGCCGTCGTCGACCACGTAGACCGTCCACACCCCGACGACGGTGACGATGTTCAGCATGACCGCGTTCGCTCCGAGGCCGATGAGCGCGGGAACGGAGGCCCCGCTCGGCGGCTGGACGAGATCGGGCGACCGGGGAGAGGCGACCATGGGGACCTCCTTCGTGGGCGCTCAATCCTGGTGCATCGGCTCCCACCCGGTCGGTCCGATCGATCACAAAAGCGTGACGGTCGGCGCGTCAGTCGGCGCTGGCGACCGTGAGGGTGCGGAGCCGGAAGGTGGCCAGGAACGTCGCCACGAGCGTGACCACGACCAGCAGGGAGATCGCCACGGCCAGCCGCACCGTCGAGACCACGGGCGACGCGTCGGTGAGCGCGTCCGTGACGGACAGCGACCACTGCTGGATGGACGCCGACTTCGCGCCCGGCGCGAACCTGCCGAGCAGCGACTCCCACACCAGCGCGTAGAGCAGCCCGATCGTGGCGGCGTTGCGGCTGGCCACGCCGAGCGCGACGAACACGGCGCTGTAGGCGACACCGCCGACCAGGACGCCGACCGTGAACGCGGGCGTGACCCCGGTGGTCGTGCCGATCAGCACGAGACCGGCCAGCAGCGTCGGCACGACCGCGAAGGCCGTCACCAGGATGATCGCGACGACCAGCTTGGTCAGCACGATCACCTCCCGCGGGATCGGCTTGGTCAGCACGTACATGATCTGACCGTCGTCGATCTCCGGCCCGATCACGCCCGTTCCGGCGATCAGGGCGAGCAGCGGCAGCAGGGTCGCGAGGCCGAACTGCTGCAGGATGTCGGACGAGACGTCCAGGTCGTTGTTGCCGGTCGCGCGCAGGACGACCGCCAGGACGAGCATGATCAGCGGAAGCCCCAGCAGGAGCAGCGCGCGCTTGCGGCCGAGCATCGACCGGAACGTCATCATCGCGATCGTGGAGTTCATCGGGCCACCAGGTAGGAGAAGACGCTTTCCAGGGACTCGTCCGCCGGGGAGACCTCCCAGAGGCGCACGTCGGTGTCGCGGGCCAGGCGCGGCAGCAGCCAGGTGAACCGCTGGAAGTCGACGGCCTCGATCTGGAGGCCCTTGTCGGTGAGCTGCACGCTGCGGGACGAGCCGTCCGCGATGAGGGCGGCGGCGAGCCGCCGGTCGTCGGACGAGCGGACGAGGAAGATGTGCGGCCGGTCCGTCATCAGCCGCCGGATCTTGCGGAAGTCACCGGACGCGGCGTGCCGTCCCGCGACGATGACCTCGATGTGGCTGGCGAGCCGCTCGACCTCCTCCAGGATGTGGGAGGAGAACAGGATCGTGCGGCCCTCGTCGGCCATCCGGCGGATGAGGTCCATGAGCTGGATCCGCTGCCGCGGGTCCATGCCGTTGAACGGCTCGTCCAGCAGCAGGACGGACGGGTCGTGCACCAGCGCCGACGCCATCTTGATGCGCTGCTTCATGCCCTTGGAGTACTTGCCGATCGTGCGCTGGGCCGCGTAGTCCATCTCGACGAGGCCGATGGCGCGGCGCGCCGCGGCGGTCGGGTCGGGCAGCTTGTGCAGTTTCGCCATCGCGACGATGAACTGCTCACCGGTGAGGAAGTCGTACGCCGACTCGCGTTCCGGGACGAGTCCGAGACTGCGGTAGATGTTCGGGTTGCTCCAGATCGGCGTTCCGTCCAGCGTGACGCTCCCGGACGACGGCGCGAGAAACCCGCCCATCATGTGGATCAGCGTCGACTTCCCGGCGCCGTTCGGGCCGAGGAGCCCGGTGACCCCCGGGCCGATTTTCATCGACACCCCATTGACGGCCACGACGTTGCCGTACCAGCGCGACACGTTCTCCAGAATCAACTCACTCATGCTGTGCTCCTTTGTGGGGGGACGACCCCCACACCCCCCGGTTCGCTCCGCTCATGACAGGCCCGCCTTCCGGAACCTGCGGTACAGCACCGCGATCGAGCCGAGGACGATGACGGCGCACAACGCCAGCGCCACCAGGCCACCGGTGACACCGGGCGCGATGCCGGGCGAGGACGTCTCCGCGCCGAGCAGCCGGACCTGCACGATGTCGACCAGGTTGAACGGCGCGAGCAGCCCCATCCAGCCCTGGAGGGTGAAGTTCGTCTGCGCCTCCGCGATGCCCTGGACGGCGGTCGCGACGGCGGTGGGCACCATGTACGCGGCGATGACCGCGGCGACCCCGAAGCCGCGCCGGGGCGTGAACGCCGCGACGACCATCCCGATCGCGGCGAGGACCAGCGCGTACAGCACGCACCCGACGAGCCCGCCGAGATAGTCGAGCAACTGCTGGCTCGAGTCGGGCGCCTTGGCGACCAGGCCGCCGACGTACAGCACGGTGACGGGCACGGCCAGCAGCGCCAGCAGCGCGGTCGCCATCGCCGCGCCCTTGGCCAGGACGAAGTCGAGATGGCCGACGGGACGGGAGAAGTACAGCGGGACGACGTGGAAGCGCACCTCCCGCGACGCCAGCACCGGCGCCTGCGTGGCCAGGAAGATCGCCACGATGACCTGCATCAGGTTCGCGTAGGCCGCGTACGGGATCAGCGCGTCCTCCTGCTTGGTGAACGCGAACGCGGCGACGGACCCGGCGGCCGGAAGCAGCATCAGCGCCGCCAGCACGAACGGCATGATCTTGGCGCGCACGGGCCGGCCGAGGCCGAACGCGGCCCGCAGGTTGTGGACGTACAGGGACCGGATCACGTAGGCGCGGCCGTTGCGGCGCCCGTCGTAATGCCGGTACCCGATGTCGTGGATGGTGCTCGTGCTCATCGGGACACCCCCTGCGGAACGGTCCCGGCCGCGTGCGGGCCTGAAGGAGCCTGCGGCGCGGTCTGGAAGACCTCCTCGATGTGGTGGCGGCGCTGTTCCATCCGGATCAGCCGCAGCCCGAGGTCGGCGACACCGTCGCGGATCAGGTCGTAGGTCGTCTCACCGGCGATGTCGACGACGAGGAACCGGCCCTCCGGGTGGACGGACACGCCCTGTTCGTGCAGGCGCCGCCCGAGGTCGTCGCGTCCCTCCTCCACCTCGACGGTGAGGACGCCGCTCGCGGCCGTGTACGCCTCGACGGCCTGGGACCGCAGCAGCTTCCCGCCGTCGATGATGACGACGTGGTCGCAGACCCGTTCCAGCTCGCCGAGCAGGTGGGACGTGACGAGCACGCTGATCCCGAACTCGGCGCCGATGCGGCGGATCAGGTCGAGCATCTCGTCGCGTCCGGCCGGGTCGAGGCCGTTGGTGGGCTCGTCCAGGAACACGAGCTTCGGGTCGTGGACGAGGGCCTGCGCGAGCTTCACCCGCTGGCGCATACCGGTGGAGTAGCCGCCGATGGGACGGTAGCGCTCCTCGTACAGGCCGACGTGCCGGAGCGTGTCGG
Source organism: Actinomadura spongiicola (assembly GCF_003432485.1). Lineage (GTDB taxonomy): Bacteria > Actinomycetota > Actinomycetes > Streptosporangiales > Streptosporangiaceae > Spirillospora > Spirillospora spongiicola. The sequence goes on along the minus strand of NZ_QVNQ01000002.1, from coordinate 315,163 downwards.
CGGCGCGTTCGCGGGCGGCCGACGGCGGCAGCCCGCACATTCTGGCCATGTGGACGACGAACTCGGTCGCGGACACGTCGGGCGGCAGGCACTCGTACTCGGGCATGAACCCGACGCTCTCCCGGATCCGGAGACCGTCTCGGGCGATGTCGAGGCCCAGCACGGTCGCCGTCCCGGAGGTCGGCGGCATCAGCCCGAGCAGGATCTTGATGAGCGTCGACTTGCCGGCGCCGTTGGCGCCGACCAGCCCGACGACGCCCGGTTCGACGGCCACGGAGAGGTCGTCCAGGGCGGTCACCCGGGGGAACCTCATCGTCAGGCCCTGGGTGGCGATGATCGGCATGCCTACGAAACTAGCGGCCCGGGGAGCCTGCCACGTCAGCCTGAAGGGCGATGTGCCTCCGTCTTTCGGCCAAACTCCGGGTCGACCTAAGTTCCTCTCCGGGCGAGCCTTCGGTTCCGGCCGCGCAGGACGGCGGCCCACACCACTCGCTGGACCAGTAGCGTCACCGTGCCCGCGATGATCATTCCGGCGAAGTTGACGCCGAGCTGGAGTAGCGACCCGCTGATCTCGCTGCCGTGCCTGAGCGCGAGCGCGACCGCGAGGTTCCCGGCGGCGGGCACCGTGGTGACGGAGATGAAAACCCCGACCAGCGTCGACGACTTGCCCGCGGTGAGCGACAGCACTCCGGCCGCACCGGCGAGCACCGCGACGATGAACGACCAGCGGTCCGGGCTGTAGATGAACGCGGTGAGCGGACGCTGGTCGGGCAGCCGGTGCAGTTCGATCACGCCGATCCACCGGCTGACCAGCGCGCACACATATGTGATCACGATCGCGACGGCGAACCCGATGACGAGCGCCCGCACCGCCCGCACGATCCGTCCGGGCTGCTTCCGGACGAGCCCGTAGCAGATCGCCGCGACGGCGCCGAACTCCGGGCCGAGCACCATCGCGCCGACCACCAGGACCGGCGAGTCGATCAGCGCCGCGATCCCCGCCAGCTGCGTGGCGAGCGCGAGGAACGCGACGAACGACCAGGTGAGTTCGGCGGCCTCGGTGACCTGCCGGTCGAGCTCGTCCCACACGACGGCGTCATCGCCGTGGCCGGGCGCCCGTTCCTCGGCCACCTCGGCGTGCTCCGACAGCGTGAGGTCGACCTTGTCGAGCGCGATGGACCCGTCCTGGTCGACGCCGAGGCCGCGCAGGGCGTTCACGACCTCATTGGCGGACTCGCGGGCGACGTCGCTGGTCACCAGGTCGCCGCGCGGGGAACGGGCGGCATCGTCGATCACCACGATGTTGGTGGCCCCGGGACAGTCCGCGAGGGCCTGGCAGACCGCGTCGGTCCGGTCCGCCGGAACGATCGCTCTGAGATGCAGCACCCGCCACATGGTGCCGCAAAACCGAGGACGAACGCCGACCGAAACCCCGCTCCTAGGCGCCAATTGCGTATAAATAGGGGAAAAACAGGACGGTGAGGTCATGATGCGGAGGGTGGTGGCGGGTCTCGCGCTCGCGGTCCCGTTGCTCACGGCGGCCTGCGAGGGCGACATCGGCCTCTCCGAGACCGGTGGTCCACGACCGAGCGGCGACGGCTCCGCGGCCGGTGACGAGGCAGGGGCCCGGCGGGACCTGGCCGGGCTGCGCGTCGCGGCGGAGGGCGACGGCGACGGCTACGAGCGGAGCCGGTTCGGCACACGCTGGAAGGACATCGACCGCAACGGCTGCGACCAGCGCAACGACGTCCTCGCCCGCGACCTGACGGCGACCCGGAAGAAGGGCGACTGCGTCGTCCTCGGCGGCCGCCTCGACGACCCCTACAGCGGCAAGGAGATCACCTTCGCCAAGGCGGACGCCGCCGAGGTGCAGATCGACCACATCTACCCGCTCGCGCTGGCCTGGCGGATGGGCGCGTCCCGCTGGAGCGAGGACCGGCGGGAACGGTTCGCCAACGACCACGCCAACCTGCTCGCCGTCTGGGGCGTCCCCAACCGGCAGAAGAGCGACTCCGGCCCCGGCGAGTGGAAACCGCGGAAGGCGTTCCAGTGCGCCTACGCCGTCAAGTACATCGGTGTCGCCAAGAAGTACTCACTCCCGGTCACCCGCGCCGACCACGACGCGCTCCGAACGTTCCTCGAACGCTGCTGAGCTGGACCTGGTCGAGGAGGCGAACCCCCTCGACCAGGCGACGCGTTCGCGCGGTGACCGGGGCCTCTAACCGAGGGCGTTGCGGACGACGTCGGCGAGCTGCTCGGCGACCGACTGGGCCTGCTCCTCCGACGCCGCCTCGACCATCACGCGGACGATCGGCTCGGTGCCGCTCGGCCGGATCAGCACGCGTCCGGTGTCGCCGAGGTCGGCCTCGGCGACGGAGACGGCCATGGCCAGCTCCGGTGACGTCTCGGCGCGGTTCTTGTCGACGCCCTCCACGTTGATGAGCACCTGCGGCAGCCGCGTCATCACCTTCGTCAGGTCGTCCAGCGGGCTGCCGCTGCGCACCATCGCGGCGAGCAGGTGCAGGCCCGTGAGGACACCGTCGCCCGTCGTCGCGTGGTCCAGCATGATGACGTGGCCGGACTGCTCGCCGCCGAACCCGAACCCGCCCTCCTTCATCGCCTCCAGGACGTACCGGTCGCCGACCGCGGTCTCCACGACGGTGATGCCCGCGTCCCGCATCGCGAGCTTGAACCCGAGGTTCGACATCACGGTCGCGACGACGGTGTCGGCGGTCAGCTCACCCGACTGCTGCAGATCGAGCGCCAGGATCGCCATGATCTGGTCGCCGTCCACGATCTCCCCGGACGCGGTCACCGCGAGGCAGCGGTCGGCGTCGCCGTCGTTGGCGATGCCCGCGTCCGCGCCGTAGTCCAGGACGGCCTGCTGCAACGCCTCCAGATGCGTCGAACCGCAGCCGAGGTTGATGTTCAGCCCGTCCGGGGCGGTCCCGATCGTGTACACCTCGGCTCCGGCGCGGCGCAGCGCCTCCGGCGCCACATCGCTGGACGCGCCGTTCGCGCAGTCGACGACGACGCGCAGACCGTCCAGCGACACCGGCACGGTCGACAGCAGATGCGCCACGTACTGCTCGACGGCGCCGTGCGCCTCGCGGACCCGTCCGACAGCGGAACCGATCGGCGGGTCCCACGGCTCGCCGAGCCGCGCCTCGACCGTGTCCTCCAGCTCGTCGGGGAGCTTGTGGCCGCTGCGGTCGAAGAACTTGATGCCGTTGTCGGGCGCCGGGTTGTGCGACGCCGACAGCATCACGCCGAGGTCGGCGTCCAGTTCGTGCGTCAGGTGCGCGACGGCGGGCGTCGGCAGGACGCCGAGGCGCAGCACGTCCACCCCGGAGCTGGCGAGGCCCGCGACCACGGCCGCCTCAAGGAACTCGCCGGAGGCCCGCGGGTCGCGCCCGACCACCGCCAGCGGCCGATGTCCCTTGAACGCGCCCTGCTCGCCCAGGACCCGCGCCGCGGCGACGGACAGATCCATGACGAGCGGTGCGGTCAACTCACGGTTGGCGAGTCCCCGCACACCATCGGTCCCGAACAGACGAGCCACAGTTCAACTCCCGGAATGACGAAAAGACCGCGCGGACGGCTCCGAGGGACACACCCCGGTCCGTTCCGCGCGGTCAAATCTAGTGGGCACCGACCGTACTGGCCCCCACACCCCACGATGACCGTCCCAACGTGGCCGAACGAACAGGTAAGGCCCGGCCCCACGGCCAACCGCAACGGGCGCAACCGCAGCGTGAGAGCCGTCCACGTCCGGACAAGGACTCCCGGCAACCGTCCCCTGGACCGGCACCGCGACTAGGGCGACGGCATGTGAACCGTGACGGTGGGGTGAGGGCGCCTGTGTTGGGACGAGGGTTCCGGGTGTCCCCCTAGACCAACACAGGCGACCGTAGCGACGCCGTGCGAGATGCGCAGGATGAGGAATCGCGGCGGCGTCGTGGGTCGCCTGTGTCGAGCGGGGTTCCAGGGAGTCCCCCTGGAAATCAGCGCTTGCTGTACTGAGGAGCCTTGCGGGCCTTCTTGAGGCCTGCCTTCTTGCGCTCCGGCACACGCGCGTCGCGGGTGAGGAAGCCCGCCTTCTTCAGCGCGGGACGGTGCTCGATGTTGCTGAACTGGAGCGCGCGGGAGATGCCGAGGCGCAGCGCACCGGCCTGGCCGGTGGTGCCGCCGCCGTTCACGCGGGCGAGCACGTCGAACTGGCCCTCCAGGCCCAGCAGCACGAACGGCTCGTTCACGATCTGCTGGTGGACCTTGTTCGGGAAGTACTGGTCCAGGGAGCGGCCGTTGATCTTCCACTTGCCGCTGCCGGGGACGATGCGGACCCGCGCGATGGCCTGCTTGCGGCGCCCGGTGCCGGCGGCGGGGCCGGTCGCGACCGGCTTGCCGAGGTAGCCCTCACCGGCCGTCTCGGGGGTCTCGGTGCTGTACTCGGACGGTGCGTCCTCGTAGGAGTCGAGCTCGGCGCTCGGCTCGGTGATCTCGTCCACGGATCTCCTTGGGGTCTTCTGGCCAGGGCGGCGGGCCCGTTCCACGGGTGCCCCGGCGGCCACTGTTCATGGGACGCGCACGGCCGGGCCGTGCGCGGGTGTCACTTCCGGGTCTGGCTGATCTGGGTGATCTCGAACGGCTCCGGCTTCTGCGCCTGGTGCGGGTGGTCCGGCCCGGCGTAGACCTTCACCTTGCCGAACATCTTCCGGCCGAGGGAGTTCTTGGGCAGCATGCCCTTGATCGCCTTCTCCACGGCCCGCTCGGGGTGCTTGGCCAGCAGGTCGGCGTAGGTCACCGAGCGCAGCCCGCCCGGGTAGCCGGAGTGCCGGTAGGCCCGCTTCTGCTCCAGCTTGTTGCCGGACAGCGCCACCTTCTCGGCGTTCACGATGACGACGAAGTCACCGGTGTCGAGGTGCGGGGCGTAGATCGGCTTGTGCTTGCCTCGAAGCAGCTGCGCGACCTGGCTGGCGAGACGACCCAACACGACATCGGTCGCGTCGATGACGTACCACTGACGCTGGATGTCAGCGGGCTTTGGGGTGTACGTGCGCACGGTCGTAGGCCTTCGTTTCTCGTCGTTTCGATCCTCACTCGCCCTCGCGGGCGAGCGCCGTCAGCGGAATCCTGCTTGCGCCGATCGAAGGATCGTCCGACCTGGCGCTCCGGGATGCCGGGACCCGGAACCGGCGCCCACACCCGTTTCGGCGCGAGCACGTCAGGGGTACACCGGCACGTCGTCACGTCGACTCCAGCCCGCCGTCCGCGGACAACGACGCACACAACAAACAGGCAGAATACTCGGCTCCGCGCCCCAGGGTCAAAACGAGCCGGTCGCGGTCGCGGGCCGTCTCCGGTCCGCTTGGTCGCGCTTCGATGAACGGTAAGCCGCAATTGTGTTACATGGAGTAGTTGTATTGATCTTTTTTGAGCGATCTCCGTAACAAGGGGTGTATAGGGGGATATTGTGCCGGGCGACCGGTCCACGTCGGCCCGCGCCGACCCGCACCCGGGAGCCCCCGCTGTCCACCCCCCGCAGACCAGGTGACCCCGCCAACCGCCGCCGGCCCGGGTACGGGCCGTCCGGCGCCGCACCTCGTGACGCCGCCCCGCGCGGAAACTCCCCCCATCGCGACACCCTCGTCGCCAGCGGCCGGCGCCGCCCCAAGCCCCCCACCGGCCCTCCGCCCGGCGGGCGACGACGCCCGGACGACGAGCGCAGGCGCTCCAGGTCGAAGGGTGTGACCGGCATCGTCGTGGCGGTCACCGCGTCCGCCCTCGCCGTCGGCACCGGCATCGCGATCGACCGGCTCGTCCTGCCCGAGACGCGGCAGGAGCGGACCACCGCGGCCGGGCCGAAGACACGACCGTCCGGCGACGTACCGCCCGGACCGCAGAGCGAGACCTCGACCACGCCCGGGACCCCCGACGGCGGGGACGGCGACACGCCAAAGCGCGGGGACGAGGCCCGTCCCAAGCCCCCCGCCGACGTGCCGACACCGCCCCTCAAGACGATGCGCGCCCCCGGCACCACACCGAAGAAGACGCCCGAGCCCGACAGGCCGCCCGCGACGAGCGGGGCCCGCTCGCGCGGCGGCTCGCCGGACGGTTCCGCGGGCGCGTCCGGCGCGGAGGCGGCCGTGGTGGCGCTCACCAACGCCGAGCGCGCCAAGGAGGGCTGCAAGCCCCTGCGCGTCGACGCCCGGCTCGTCACCGCGGCCCGCCGGCACTCCGCCGACATGGCCGCCAACGGCTACTTCGACCACACGTCCCGCAACGGCGACAGCCCGTGGCAGCGGATGGAGGCCGCCGGTTACCCGAGCCCCGGCGCGGAGAACATCGCGAAGGGCTACGCGACCGCCGAGGCCGTCATGAAGGGATGGATGGACAGCCCCGGTCACCGCGCCAACATCCTGAACTGCGACCTGCGCGCGATCGGCGTGGGCAGGGCGGCCGGATCCGGCGGCCCGCTGTGGACACAGGACTTCGGCTGGAAATGATCGGTCGGACGATCAGGCCCGCTCCCGGCTCCTGACCTTCGCGAAAGCACCGGCGTCCGGTTCACCCCCATGTCATGGTGGGTGTCGCGAAGGTCCAGAGCCCTGAACGAGGAACGGTAAGGTCCAAGCCATGGGTTATCCGGGCGATCAAGGTAAGCCTGGCGGCCGGCCCCCCCATCAGCCGCCACCCCCGCCGTACGGCCCCGACAACGACGAGACCTCCTTCACACCCCCCTACTCCCCGACCGACGAGACCTCCGGCGCGACGCCGCCCGGCTCCCAGCCCTTCGGCGCCGAGCCGGGCGGCGACGACCCGTTCGGTAACCAGCCCTTCGGAGCCGAGCCAAGCGGCAACGAGCCGTTCGGCGGTCAGCCGTTCGGCGGTCAGCCGTTCGGCGCGGAGCCGGGCGGCAACGAGCCGTTGGGCGATCAGCCGTTCGGAGCCGAGCCAGGCGGCGACGAGGCGTTCGGCAACCAGCCGTTCGGTGCCGAGCCGAGCGGTGGCGGCGACGCGTTCGGCGCGCCTCCCTTCGGTGCGCTCGCGGACCAGGCTCCCCCATGGGCCGGCGAGCCCCCCGCCGGGGACGCGCCCGCCTTCTCCCCGCCGGGACAGTTCGGTGCCGGCGCCCAGGGAACGGGATCGTTCGGGCCTCCCCCGGGCGGGCCGGCGATGCCGTCGAGCGCGCCGCCGCCCGCCGAGCGGCGCCGCAACCTCCCGCTGGTCATCGGCGGCGCCGTGGCCGCCGGAGTCCTCCTCATCGGCGGTGGCGTCGCGCTGTCGTCCGTCCTGGCGGGCGACTCCGGGTCGAAGAAGAGCGCGACGCCGTCCAAGCCCACTCCGCAGCAGCCGCAGCCGACCCCGAGCCCGCCGCAGCCCGTCCTGGAGCCGGTGAAGCTCCAGAGCCGCACCACCGACCCGAAGCCGCTGACGCTCAAGGAGGCCTTCGGGAACGGGAAGTTCAAGGTCGGCAAGCACAGGTACGTGCGGACCGCCGCGAGCCAGACGAAGAGCTGTGCCGCCTCCGTCGGCGGGGTGAAGCTGGAGAAGGCCCTCAAGAAGGGCGGCTGCACGCAGGCGCTGCGGGCCACCTACGCCCTCACCAGCGGATCCCTGATCGGGACGGTCGGCGTTTTCAACCTGGAGACCGAGGAAGCGGCCGAACTCGCCGTCAAGGCCGCCGCCGACAAGGACGCCTTCCTCGTGGCGCTGCCCGGCAAGGGCGTCTCCAAGTCCAACGGCAAGGGCGAGGCGCTCGGCACCTCCCAGGCGCGCGGCCACTACCTGGTGATGACGTGGGTGCAGCGGCCCGACGGCAAGAAGATCGCCGCGAAGTACCACGCCGCCGTCCGTGTCTTCGGGACGCAGCTGGTGAAGAGCAGCAACCTGGCGCTGGCCCTGCACTACAGGGAAACCGAAGGCAAACCCCTCCAAAACTGACCTGTACGAATACCCTCTCTGCTTATGTCTGGACCTAGAGACACCCGGGAGTCCACCGACTCGGCGGGGACGTGCGACGTCCCCGCCGAGTCGGTGCCGCCCAGCTTCGGCGCGGTCCCCCCGGTCGACGCGCCGCCCGCCGACGCGCCTCCCGCCTCCTCCTTCAAGCCGACCGCCTTCGGCCTGGAGGCCCCCTGGTGGGCGGCCGAGGCCACCGACGACGCGGACGTCGAGGACGACGCGGACGCCGGGAACGCGGCGGCGGACGCGGGTGCCGGGGTCGAGAGTCCCGACCGGCGGGTTCCGGCGGACGAGGGTGAGGAGATCGTCGTCGGCGCCGAGACCGTCGACGACCGTCCGGACGACCCGGAGACGACCGACGCCGCCCCGCCGGGCACGCTCGTCGCCGGGGTCGGCGTCCCGAATGTCGACTCCCGCCGCGCCGTGCCGGCGGAGCCGATCGTCAAACGTCCTTTCGTGACCGGTGACACCGACCCGGACGGCATCCCGGCCGTCCGCCCGGACGAGGACGCCCCCGAAGTGAAGGAGACCGTCGTGGACGTCGTGGACCAGCCATCCGAGGCGCCCTCCGCGTTCCAGAAGGCCAGGGAGGCGGAGGACGCGACATCCGCCGCCCTGTCGCCCGTGCTCGTGCCGGACGCGATCCTGCCGCCCGGCGTCACACCGCCCACCGGAAGCGGACCGTTCCCGAACACGGCGACCGCCGAGAAGGACACGGCTGCCGCCGAGGCGCCCCCCGCCAACACACCGACCTTCCACGCCGAGGGCGGCCTGCCGGTCGACACCCTGCCGCCCACCCTGCCCCGCCGGTTCGACCTCGGCGGAGAGGGCGGCCGGCCGCGGCTGATCGGCGCCAGCGCCGCGGTGATCCTCACGGCGACCATCGCCCTGTTCATCCTCGGCGGGACGGGTTCCGGCGACGACAAGGACGCGAAGGGCAAGGACGTGCGGCCCCCCGCCCCGACACAGGCCGCCCCGGCGCCCACGTCCACGCCCGTGGACATCACCGACGAGAAGACCGACACCAAGGACCTGGCGTTCCGTGACGTCTTCCCCACCGAGGTCATCAACCTCGGCGGCCGGACCTACACCCGCGAGCGCTGGTCCCTGAACCGCGACGTGTCGTACGCGGCCAGGGGGTCGATGCTCCAGGCCCTGGAACGTGCGCAGTGCCGCAAGATCGTCCGCGCCACGTTCATCGACCGGGAACGGGCGCTCGCCGTCACCTCCGGCATCGCGGTGATGCCGACCAAGGAGGCCGCGGTCACGGTCAGCAAGGCGGGCGACCCGGCCAAGTACGAGTGGTTCCGCGGCCTCGGCGGCAAGAACGCCCCCGACCTCGACCGGGCGGGCGGTTACGCCGCCGTCACCTTCCGCGGCAGGTATGTCGCCTACGCCTACGTGCAGTGGGCGGACGGCAAGAAGGCCAAGCCCGGCGACCCGATGTTCAAGCAGGTCGCCCAGCAGTTCCTCGACTACGACCTCAGCCCGATCGTGGCCCGCGCCCAGGGCTGAGCCGCGACGGCGAACGGCCGCGAACCCCACGGTTCGCGGCCGTTTCTCGTCTCCTAGGCCGAACCCGGCTGGGACGGTGTCTGCGCCGCCTCCTCGGCCGCGGCGGCCGCCTCCGCCGCCGCGACGGCGTTCAACGTCCGGACGCGCCGGGTCTCCTGCGCGCGTCTGGCGAGGCTGTCGTCGTCCGGGTAGCGGACCTCCTCAAGCGACAGGCCGTGCGCGGGCACCACGGTCACGCCCGAGTCGCGGACCCGGGCGGCGAGCACCTCGGCGGGCCATTCGACCTCGCGGCGCCCGTCCCCGACCATCAGCAGCGCGCCGACCAGCGCGCGCACCATCGAATGGCAGAACGCGTCCGCCTCCACCGTCGCGAACGCCATGTGCGGGTCGCGGTCGTCCCGAACCCACTCGTAGCGGAGCAGCTCCCGGATCGTCGTCGCGCCCTCGCGTTTGCGGCAGTACGCGGCGAAGTCCTGCTCGCCGAGCAGCAGCCCCGCGGCCGCGTTCATCCTGTCGAGGTTCAGCGGACGCGGATGCCACAGCACGTCGTGGCGGCGCAACGGCTCCACGCCGACCGGGTTGTCGCACACCCGGTACACGTAGCGGCGGGACAGGGCCGAGAACCGCGCGTCGAACCCCTCCGGCGCGACGGACACGCGCCACACCCGGACGTCCGACGGCAGCAGCCCGGCGAGCCGGCGCGGCATCGTCCCGTTGATCGCCGAGTAGGCCGCGACGGGCACCACCAGATGCGCGACCTGCCCGCGTGCGTGGACGCCCGCGTCCGTGCGGCCCGCGACGGTGAGCATCGGCGGCGGGTCGAGGCGCAGCATCCGGGCCAGGGCGTCCTCGATGACCCCCTGGACGGTCCGCTGGTTCGGTTGCCGCGCCCAGCCCGCGAAGTCCGACCCGTCGTAGGAGATGTCGAGCCGCAGTCGTACCAGAGCGGTCATGTCAGCCGAGCTGTCCTTCTGCACCGCGGCCTTCTCCCGGTGAGCACTCATCGAGTGCCCCCCTGAAACGCTCCCCAGCGAATCGTCGTCCTCCTGACCTGCCCATGCGATCAAGTCTGGCAAAGATGAGGGCCCGCCGTCCCGTGGCAGGCGGCGGGCCCTATCCATCATGTCGGCCTAGACCATTAATGGATTAGCCAAGGGGTTGATCACCCCGCGAGGCGAGTCCCTCGGCGACCGGAGTCCTACTTGGCGTCGCCGCTCTCGGCGTCGGTCCCGGCGTCGGACTTGGCGTCGGCGGCGGTCTCGTCCGCCCCGCTCTCCGTGGCCTCGGCGTCCTCGGCCTTGTCGAGCGGCACGTCCTCGGTCGCCTTCGGCGCGGCCTTGGTGGTCGGCGCGGCCTTGCCGGTCGAGACGGACGGCATCGCCTCCTGCACCAGCTCGATCACGGCCATCGGCGCCGCGTCACCTTTACGCGGGCCGATCTTGGTGATGCGGGTGTAGCCGCCCGGACGGGTCTCGAAACGCGGCGCGATCTCGGTGAAGAGCTCGTGCAGGATCGACTTGTCGCGGATCGTCCTGGCCACCAGGCGACGGTTGTGCAGGTCGCCCTTCTTGGCCTTGGTGATCAGCTTCTCCGCCAGCGGGCGCAGCCGCCGGGCCTTGGCCTCGGTGGTGGTGATGCGGCCGTGCTCGAACAGCGCCGTCGCCAGGTTCGCGAGCATGAGGCGCTGGTGTGCGGGGCCGCTGCCGAGGCGGGCGCCCTTGGTCGGCTTGGGCATGGTGCTTCCTTTCTGCACCGGCCGTATCAGGTACCGGTGTCAGCTGGTCCCGGCGGCCGGGGGACGCGCCCCCGGCCGCCGGGCTCGGATGTCAGAACTGCTCGGTCTCGGCGTAGCTCTGGTCGTCGTCGCTGTAGGCGTCGGCCGCCGCGCTCGGGTCGAACCCGGGCGGGGAGTCCTTCAGCGACAGGCCCATGTCGTTGAGCTTCTGCTTGACCTCTTCGATCGACTTGGCGCCGAAGTTGCGGATGTCGAGCAGGTCCTGCTCGGAGCGGGCGACGAGCTCGCCCACCGAGTGGATTCCCTCGCGCTTGAGGCAGTTGTAGGAGCGGACCGTGAGGTTCAGCTCCTCGATCGGCAGGGCCAGGTCGGCGGCGAGCGCCGCGTCCGTCGGGGACGGGCCCATGTCGATGCCCTCGGCCTCGACGTTGAGCTCACGGGCCAGGCCGAACAGCTCGACGAGGGTCTTGCCGGCGGACGCGACCGCGTCGCGCGGCAGCATCGCCTGCTTGGTCTCCACGTCCAGGATGAGGCGGTCGAAGTCGGTGCGCTGCTCGACTCGGGTCGCCTCGACCTTGTAGGTGACCTTCAGCACGGGCGAGTAGATGGAGTCGATCGGGATCCGGCCGATCTCCTGGCCCGGCTGCTTGTTCTGCGCGGCGGAGACGTAGCCGCGGCCGCGCTCGACCGTCAGCTCCATCTCCAGCTTGGCCTTGTTGTTCAGCGTGGCGATGTGCAGGTCGGGGTTGTGGACCTCGACGCCCGCGGGCGGCGCGATGTCGGCCGCGGTGACCTCGCCCGGGCCCTGCTTGCGCAGGTACATGACCACGGGCTCGTCGTGCTCGGACGAGACGACGAGCTCCTTGAGGTTCAGGATGATGTCGGTGACGTCTTCCTTGACGCCCGGCACGGTGGAGAACTCGTGCAGGACGCCCTCGATCCGGATGCTGGTGACGGCCGCACCGGGAATCGAGGAGAGCAGGGTACGACGCAGCGAGTTGCCGATCGTGTAGCCGAAGCCCGGCTCCAGCGGCTCGATGGTGAACCGGGACCGGTACTCGTCGACCTGCTCTTCGGTGAGAGTCGGACGCTGAGCGATGAGCATGGTAGTGCCTTCTTTCCGCGGTGCCCGCTATTTGACTACCGCGTGTGTGGTTGTTCCCCGTCCCGCCGGAATCCCACGTGGGAATCCCGGCGGGACGCGTTGAGCCCTTACTTGGAGTAGAGCTCGACGATCAGCTGCTCCTGGACGGGAGCGTCGATCTGCTGCCGGACGGGCAGCGAGTGCACGAGGATCCGCATCCGGTCGCCGTCCACGCCGAGCCACGCCGGGACGGGACGCTCGCCGACCTCGGCCTTGGCGACCTGGAACGGCGTCATCTCCAGCGACTTGGGCTTGACGTCGACGATGTCGGCCTCGGAGACCAGGGCCGACGGGATGTTGACCTTCCTGCCGTTGACCCTGATGTGGCCGTGCCGGATGAGCTGGCGGGCCATGTCGCGGGACTTGGCGAAGCCCGCGCGGTAGACGACGTTGTCGAGCCGCCGCTCCAGGAGGGCGAGCAGGTTGTCGCCCGTCTTGCCCTGCTGGCGGTTCGCCTCGACGTAGTAGTTGTGGAACTGCCGCTCCAGCACGCCGTAGATGCGCCGTGCCTTCTGCTTCTCGCGGAGCTGCAGCAGGTACTCGGTCTCCTTCGGCCGACCGCGACCGTGCTCACCCGGCGGGTAGGGACGGATCTCGATCGGGCACTTGGGGCCCTCGCACTTGCTGCCCTTGAGGAACAGCTTCATCTTCTCGCGGCGGCAGAGCTTGCAGTCCGCACCGGTGTAACGAGCCATGGTTTCGTGTTCTCCCCTGCCTCAGACCCGGCGACGCTTGGGCGGGCGGCAGCCGTTGTGCGGAACGGGCGTGACGTCCTGGATCGAGCCGACCTCGAGGCCGGTCGCCTGGAGCGACCGGATGGCGGTCTCGCGGCCCGAGCCCGGGCCCTTCACGAAGACGTCGACCTTGCGCATCCCGTGCTCCATCGCGCGCCGGGCGGCGGCCTCGGCGGCCTGCTGCGCGGCGTACGGCGTGGACTTGCGGGAGCCCTTGAACCCGACGTGGCCCGAGGAGGCCCAGGAGATCACGTTGCCGTTGGGGTCGGTGATCGAGACGATCGTGTTGTTGAACGTGCTCTTGATGTGGGCGTGCCCGTGAGCGATGTTCTTCTTTTCCTTGCGGCGCACCTTCTTGGCGCCTGGACGGCTCTTAGGAGGCATCTGCTCTCTCTACTCGTGAGGTCATCGATCCGGAGGACCGGACTCCGGACTACTTCTTGCCGGCCTTCTTCTTGCCGGCGACCGTCTTCTTCTTGCCCTTGCGGGTACGCGCGTTGGTCTGCGTGCGCTGACCGTGCACGGGAAGCCCGCGGCGGTGCCGGATGCCCTGGTAGCAGCCGATCTCGATCTTGCGGCGGATGTCCGCCTGGACCTCGCGGCGAAGATCACCCTCGATCTTGTAGTTCGCCTCGATCCAGTCGCGGAGCTTCACCATCTCGTCGTCGCCGAGCTGGTGCACCCGCAGGTCGCCGCTGATGCCGGTGCCCGCGAGGGTCTCCAGCGCCCGCGTCCGGCCGATGCCGAAGATGTAGGTGAGAGCGACCTCCAGGCGCTTGTCGCGCGGGAGGTCGACGCCGAGGAGGCGTGCCATATGGGCAGTTTCCCTTCATAGTGCGGAGGTATGGACGCATCGCGTCCGCGAACACCCTGCCCGGGTGGCGGCCCCGGCCTCCGTCGATCCGGGGGTGGCCCCTTCACACACCGGTGCCGTACGGCCCGGAACGGACCGTACGGCCACCCTGGAATGCGAAGGTTGCGATGCGCTTGCCTGTGTGCGGCTCCGGGCCGTCAGCCCTGGCGCTGCTTGTGGCGCGGGTCAGAGCAGATGACCATGACCCGGCCGTGCCGCCGGATGACCCGGCAGTTCTTGCAGATCTTCTTGACGCTCGGCTTGACCTTCACTGGGTCTCCTGGAGATTAGGGTCACCCCCGCGCCGCCACGCGCGGGGAAGGCAACCCCAGTGGGATGGCTTGTTCACTTGTAGCGGTAAACGATCCGACCGCGCGTGAGGTCGTAGGGGCTCAGCTCCACAACGACGCGGTCGTCCGGCAGGATCCGGATGTAGTGCATCCGCATCTTGCCGCTGATGTGGGCGAGCACCTTGTGCCCGTTGTCGAGTTCCACCCGGAACATGGCGTTCGGGAGCGACTCGATGACGGTGCCCTCGATCTCGATGGCCCCTTCTTTCTTGGGCATGTCCTCCGCGCTTCGCTGATCGGCTCATTGGACGTGGCCCGGCTCCCGGAGGAGAATCGACCGCGACCCACACCGCGACGCGGACACGTCAGGAAGGGGAATCAGGCGGCCGGCGACGGACCGACAAAGGAGTCTACGTCACCCGGCCGTGCAATGCGAAATCAGCGCATGATACGGGCGCGGAGACTGCTCCCGCCCCAAGCATACATCCCGCACGCGTTGGTACCTTTCCCAGGAGAGATACGTTCGAGGAGGATCGGCATGCCGAGCTATGACTTCGCGCTGATCCTCAGCCGCCCTCTCTACGAGGACGAGCTGGACCCCCTGTTCGACCGCACCCACGGCGCCGTCACGGTCTCGGTCGTCCAAGACCCCCAGCACGCCAACCGGCCCGGCAGCGCCTCCTGCTCGTGGCAGAGCGCCACCCTGGCCGCGGCGATCATGGAGGTGGTGGAGCATGTGGAGGCCAGCGCCCCCGATGTCAGCGTGCTCCAGGTCGAGGCCGATCCGCTGCTGACGATCCGCGACATCGCCGAGCGGGTCGGACGCTCCCTCGACTCCGTCCGGCACGCGATCACCGGGGCGCGCGGCGCCGCCGGCTTCCCCTCGTCGGAGATGTCGTCGGCGGGCCACCGGCTGTGGCGCTGGTCCAAGGTGGCCGCCTGGTACGGGCTGGACGACCCGCAGCTCGTGGAGGCGAAACCGACCGTCCAGGCGATCAACGGCTGGCTCGCCCTCCGCGAGGTCGTCCCGGACGTCGCGCCGCCCGCCGAGGACGTCACCTCCGCCCTCTCCCTGGTGATCACGCACGTCGCCTGAACCTCGCGGGCGTGCCCCTGCGTGACGGCGCCGGGACCGTGCGGGACGGCGGCGGCGCCGAAGTCGACAGTCCGGCCCGCCGGGCGCGAAGATCGTCACCGTGCCGTCCCGGGAACGTCCCCGGGATCGTTGGTGCTCGGGCATTTGGAGAGAGGATCGATGGCGATCATCGCGCAGCTGAGCGACATCCACCTGGCGGCCGGACGGGACGGCGAGGTGGACGACGGCTCCGGCCCGGTCCGCGCGCTGCGGGCCGCCGTGTCGAGCCTGCTGTCGCTGCCCGCGCGGCCGGACGCCGTCGTCATCACCGGCGACCTCGCCGAGAGCGGCACCGCCGCCGAGTACACCCGGCTGCACGCGCTGCTGTCGCCGCTGCCGATGGCGGTGTACCCGATGTGCGGCAACCACGACGTCCGGGACGAGCTGCGGAAGGCGTTCACCGAGCATTCGGCGGTGACGGACACCGGGCTCTACCCGCAGGCGCCCCTCCAGTACGCCGTCGACGTGGCGGGCGTACGGCTCGTCTGCTGCGACACCACCGTCGACGGTCACTCCCACGGGCACATGAACGAGGAACGGCTCGGGTGGCTCGACCGGACGCTCGCCGCCGCGCCCGACACCCCGACGGTCGTCGCGACGCACCATCCGCCCTTCCCGGTCGGGATGCGGTTTATCGACGACCTGCGGTTCGTCGACCCCGCCGGGTTCGTGTCGGTGCTGTCCCGCCACCCGCAGGTGGTGCGGGTGATCTCCGGGCACGTCCACCGGGCGTCGGTCGGCTCGCTCGGGGGAACCGTGAGCACCACGTGCCCGAGCACGTACCGGCAGCTCTACCTGGACCTCACGGCGCAGGGCCGCGCCGCCTTCACCGGGGAGCCCGCCGGGTTCGCCGTCCACCTCGTCGGCGACGACGGCTCGGCCACGACCCACTTCGCGCCGACCGGGAACTACCGTCCGCTGATGGACGTGGAGTGAGCCGTCGAGTGAGCTGTGGCGTGAGCCGTCGAATGGGACGGGTGTGACCGGTCAGCCGCGCCGGTCACCGAAGATCGTGCGCAGGAGCAGCAGCGCGCCCCACGGACCCACCACCCAGATCCACCACGGGTAGGGAACCCCGGACCCTTGCACCAGCAGGACCAGCCAGACGGCGAGGTTGATCGCGCTGACGACGCCCCAGGCGCCCCACATCGCCCGGATCCGTTGGAGTTCGGCGTCGCTCGACGAGGACCGCCGGACGGGCGCCCCGGCGCCCTTGGCCTGCGACGCCGGAACCGGGAGCTGGTAGAGGTCCTTCTCCGGAAGGTCGGCGGTGACGTCCTGGAGCTCCCCGACGGTCTTCGCCGCGTACACGGCCTCCAGCCGCTCCTGCAGCTCGTCCATGGTGATCCGGCCATCGCCGCAGTGGTCCCGCAGGCTCTCCGCCACCCGGTCGCGGTCGGCGTCCGAGGCCCGGATGTCAGGGTTCGGCGCCATTGCTCCTCCCGTGCTCCTCCGTGCTCCCCCGCGCGTCAGGACGAGGTCTCAGTTCCATTCTGGACGACACCGAGCCGGTTGAACCATGCCTCGCCCTCGTCCAGGGCCGTGAGGACCCGGGGACCGTCCGGCGTGACCGCGAACGTGTGCTCGAAGTGCGCCGAGGCCCGCCCGTCGACGGTGACGACCGTCCACCCGTCGTCGAGTTCCACGGTCTCCTTGGCCCCGAGGTTCACCATCGGCTCGACCGCGAAGCACATGCCCGGCTTCAGGACGGGCCCGTGCCCGGCCTCGCCGTGGTTCGGGATGAGCGGGTCCATGTGCATCTCGGTCCCGATGCCGTGCCCTCCGTACCCCTCGACGATGCCGTAGGCGCCCTGAGAGCGGATGTGAGCCTCGATCGCGTGCGACATGTCCGAGAGCCTGGCCCCGACCCGTCCGGCCGCCAGACCGTGCCACAGGGCCGCCTCGGTCACCTCCAGGAGCCGCTGCCGCTCCTCGGTGATCTCCCCCACCGGAACGGTGATCGCCGCGTCGCCGTGCCAGCCGTCCACGATCGCGCCGCAGTCGAGGGAGAGGAGGTCGCCGTCCCGCAGGACCTTCCCGGCCCGCGGGATGCCGTGCACGACCTCCTCGTTGACGGACGCGCAGATCGTCCCGGTGAACCCGTGGTAGCCCTTGAACGACGGGACGCCGCCGTTGTCGCGGATGTGCCGCTCGGCGAGCGCGTCCAGGTCAAGGGTGGTGAGACCGGGCCGGACGGCGTCGCGCATCAACTCCAGCGTCCGCGCGACCAGCAGCCCGGCCGCGCGCATCGACTCGACCTGCTCCGCCGTCTTGATCTGGATGACCGGCTTCTGCCTGAGGCCTCTGAACATCTCTCCCGCGCCTCCTCACGGTCGCCGCGTCCGGGCGCCCTTCACCTCACCGAAGAGCGCCCCTCACTTCTCCAACGGGCGGAGCGCGGTCAGGGCGCGCTTGGTGACCTCCTCGACCGGACCGGTCGCGTCGATCCCGACGAGGATGTTCTCGTCGGCGTAGAACTGCACCAGCGGCGCCGTGTCGTGCTTGTACACCTCCAGGCGATGCATGACGACCTCTTTCTTGTCGTCGTCGCGCTGGAACAGGTGCCCGCCGCAGTCGTCGCAGATGTCGTCCTGCTTGTCGTCGAAGTCGACGTGCCAGATGCGCCCGCAGCGGTCGCAGGTCCGGCGGCCCGACAGCCGCCGGACGACCTCGTCCTCGTCGACCACCAGCTCCAACACGATGTCGAGCCGGGTGTCCCACTCGGCGAGGATCTTCTTCAGCGTCTCGGCCTGGGGGACGTTCCGCGGGAACCCGTCCAGCAGGAACCCGTCGCGGGCGTCCTCCTGACCGAGCCGGTCGCGCACCATCGCGATCGTGACCTCGTCGGGCACCAGATCACCACGGTCCATGTACTGCTTGGCCTGCCGACCGAGCTCCGTACCGCCGCTGACGTTGGCGCGGAAGATGTCACCTGTCGAGATCTTCGGGATGGACAGATGCGATGCGATGTACTGGGCCTGAGTCCCCTTGCCCGCACCAGGGGGGCCCACCAGGACGATACGCATCTATCGAAGGAAGCCCTCGTAGTTGCGCTGCTGGAGCTGACTCTCGATCTGCTTCACGGTATCCAGTCCGACGCCGACGATGATGAGGATGCTCGCACCGCCGAAGGGGAACTCCTGGGTGGCCTTCAGGAGTGCGAACGCCACCATGGGGATCAGCGACACGAGCCCCAGGTAGAGCGCACCGGGTGTGGTGATCCGGGTCAGCACGAAGTCGAGGTACTCGGCGGTCGGCCGACCAGGACGGATACCTGGGATGAAACCACCATACTTCTTCATGTTGTCGGCTACTTCAGTGGGGTTGAAGGTGATCGCCACGTAGAAGTAGGTGAAGAAGATGATGAAGACGAAGAAGATCGCCATGTGCCAGGGGTTGTCCTGCTTCAGGTACGGCTGGACCTTCTGGAGCCACTTGGTGTCGGGCCACAGCTGGGTCGCCAGGATCGGCAGGTACAGCAGGGACGACGCGAAGATGATCGGGATGATCCCGGCCTGGTTCACCTTCAGCGGGATGTAGGTCGACGTGCCGCCGTACATGCGGCGGCCGACCATGCGCTTGGCGTACTGGACGGGGATGCGCCGCTGCGCCTGCTCGACGAACACGACACCGGCCATGATCGCCAGGCCGACGAGGAGCACCACCGCGAAGACGAACCCGTTCTTCGTCTTGTAAATGCTCCAGAACTGGGCGGGGAACACCGCGACCACCTGAGTGAAGATCAACAACGACATGCCGTTGCCGACCCCCCGGTCGGTGATCAACTCACCCAGCCACATGATCACGGACGTCCCCGCGACCATGCAGATCACCATCGTGATGATCGGGAACAGGCCCTTGTCGTAAAGGATGTCGCCGCTACCGGTGATGCCCTGGAACAACTGTCCGGTGCTCGCCATCGCCACGATGCCGGTGGCCTGGAGGATCGCCAGTCCCACCGTCAGGTAACGGGTGTACTGGGTGATCTTCGTGGTGCCGGACTGGCCCTCCTTCTTCAGGGCCTCCAACCGGGGGATCACCACCGTGAGCAGCTGAAGGATGATGCTCGCCGTGATGTACGGCATGATCCCCAGCGCGAAGATCGAAAGCTTCAGCAGCGCTCCGCCGCTGAACAGGTCGACAAGCCCGTAGAGGTTGTTGGCGTCCTTGGCGTCATCCGCGGTCTTCTTCAGGACCTCCACGTTGACGTTCGGCGTCGGGATGATCGACCCCAGCCGGAACACCAAGATGATGAACAACGTGAACAGCAACTTCTTACGCAGGTCAGGCGTACGAAAAGCCCGAGCGAAAGCGGTCAGCACCATTCCTCCTGCGTGACTGGCGGGGTCATGGCCACCGAGGGGCCGGTTACAGGTCCATGATTTCGGGCGGAGGATACCGTGTGAGACGCGGGAGTGTGCAATCTCACCCCGATCACCTTCGCCGGTGTGACTCTAACAGCAGATGCGCCGACTGCCGACGCGCCGAGCGCCGACGTGCTAGACGCCGACGTCCGAACCCCCGACATGCCGAGGGCCGCCCCGCAGGTCCCGGCGGCCGTACGGCCCCGGGCGCTGAGCGAGAGCGGCCCCCACATGAAGATTGCTACTTACAGCTCGTCGGCGGTTCCGCCGGCGGCGGCGATCTTCTCCTTGGCGGAACCGGAGAAGGCGTGCGCCTTCACCTGGACCGCGACGGAGATCTCGCCGGTGCCGAGGACCTTGACCGGACGGCCGCGGCGCACCGCGCCCCTGGCAGCCAGGTCGTCCGCCGTGACCTCCCCGCCCTCCGGGTAGAGCGCGGCGAGCTTGTCCAGGTTCACCACCTGGTACTCGACCCGGTTCGGGTTCTTGAAGCCCTTCAGCTTCGGAACCCGGCGGATCAGCGGCATCTGGCCGCCCTCGAACCCGACGGGAACCGTGCTGCGGGCCTTCGTGCCCTTGGTGCCGCGGCCCGCGGTCTTGCCCTTGGACGCCTCACCGCGACCCTTACGGGTCTTGCGGCGGTTCGCGCCGGGGGCCGGACGCAGGTCGTGCACCTTCAGCGGGGTGCCCTCGGCCTCGGAAGCGTCCTGCTTCGACAGATCGGCCATGGTCAGTCGACCTCCTCGACGGTGACCAGGTGCGCCACCGTCCGGATCATGCCGAGCACCTCGGGACGGTCCTCGCGGACCACGCTCTGCCCGATCTTCCGCAGCCCGAGGGTGCGCAGCGTGTCACGCTGGTTCTGCTTCTCGCTGATCACCGACTTGGTCTGCGTGATCCTCAGCTGGCTCATGACGCGGCCGCCTCCGCCCTGGGCTCACTGCCCGCGGCACGGGCCCGCAGCATCGCCGCCGGCGCCACGTCCTCGATCGGCAGGCCGCGCTTGGCCGCGATCTCCTCGGGACGCTTCAGCGCCTTCAGACCCGCGATCGTCGCGTGCACGATGTTGATCGCGTTGTCGCTGCCCAGCGACTTGCTCAGCACGTCGTGGATGCCCGCGCACTCCAGCACCGCGCGCACCGGACCACCCGCGATCACACCGGTACCGGGGCTCGCCGGACGCAGCAGGACCTCGCCCGCCGCGTCCCGCGCCTGCACCAGGTGCGGGATGGTGCCCTGGATCCGCGGCACCTTGAAGAAGTGCTTCTTGGCCTCCTCGACGCCCTTGGCGATCGCCGCGGGCACCTCCTTGGCCTTGCCGTAGCCGACACCGACGGTGCCGTTGCCGTCGCCGACGATCACCAGGGCGGTGAAGCTGAACCGCCGCCCGCCCTTGACGACCTTGGCGACACGGTTGATCGCCACGACCTTCTCGATGTACGACTGGCCCTTGTCGGCGCCACCGCGGCGGTCGTCGCGGCGATCGCGACGGTCGCCACCCTGACCGCCACCACGCCTCTGCGCTGCCATCAGTGGTTCCTCTCGTTGACCTTGTTCGGGGCCCTCACAGCTCCAGGCCCCCCTCGCGCGCACCGTCCGCTACGGCGGCGATGCGGCCGTGGTACTTGTTGCCGCCACGGTCGAACACGACCGCGGAGACACCGGCCTCCCGCGCCCGCTGGGCGACGAGCTCGCCGACCTTGCGGGACTTGGCCGTCTTGTCGCCGGAGTCGGCGCGCAGGTCCGCCTCCATCGTGGACGCGCTGGCCAGCGTGTGGCCCTTGGCGTCGTCGATGACCTGGACGAACACGTGCCGGGTGGAGCGGGTCACGACCAGGCGAGGCCGCTCGGCGCTGCCGACGACCTTCTTGCGGACCCGGATGTGCCGGCGCCTGCGGGCCTTGGTCCGCGCCGACGTGCCGCGGCGGGCCAGGGTCTTCGTGCCTGCCATGACTACTTACCAGCCTTTCCGACCTTGCGGCGGATCTGCTCGCCCTCGTACCGCACGCCCTTGCCCTTGTACGGGTCGGGCTTGCGCAGCTTACGAATGTTGGCGGCGACCTCGCCGACCTTCTGCTTGTCGATTCCCTCGACGACCAGCTGGGTCGGACGCTCCACCGTGAACGAGATGCCCTCCGGGGGCTCCACGGTGATCGGGTGGCTGTATCCGAGCGAGAACTCCAGGTTCTTGCCCTTGGCCACCACACGGTAACCGACACCCTGGATGACCAGGGTCTTCTTGTAGCCGTCGGTGACCCCGACGACCATGTTGTTGATCAGCGTCCGCGTGAGCCCGTGCAGGCCGCGCACCTTGTTGACATCGTTCGGCCGGGAGACGACGATCTTGCCGTCCTCCTGCTTGACCTCGATGGGCTCGGCGACGGTGTGCGACAGCGTGCCCTTCGGCCCCTTGACGGTGACCTGGCGCCCGTCGAGCGTGACCTCGACGTTGGCGGGCACGGTGATGGGGCTACGTCCGATTCGAGACATTGGTCAGTACCCCCTCACCACACGTAGGCGAGGACTTCGCCGCCCACGCCGCGCTTGCCCGCCTGCCGGTCGGTCATCAGCCCGGAGGACGTCGAGATGATCGCGACGCCCAGTCCGCCGAGGACCTTCGGCAGGTTGTCCTTCTTCGCGTACACGCGCAGACCCGGCTTCGAGACGCGCTTGATACCGGCGATCGAACGCTCCCGGGTCGGCCCGAACTTCAGCTCGATCAGAAGTTCCTTGCCGACCTTGGCGTCCTGCACGCTCCAGCCCGAGATGTAGCCCTCCTGCTGGAGGATCTCGGCGATGTGCGCCTTGATCTTCGAGTACGGCATCGCCACCTGGTCGTGGTACGCCGAATTCGCGTTCCGCAGACGCGTCAGCATGTCTGCGATCGGGTCGGTCATCGTCATGGCCTACTGGCCCTCCCTCGCCACGGTTTCCTCGGACTCCTCTGGTCGTTCGGGTAGATGAGGTCCGTGGACCTTTGGCGCGGTCGTGGGCGTCCACACGGACGCCCGGTCGGTCATTACAGGCCGGTCTCCGCCCCGGGGTCCCGCCCCGGGTAAGCGGTCACCAGCTGGACTTGGTGATGCCGGGCAGCTCGCCGCGGTGGGCCATCTCCCGGAAGCACACACGGCACAGGCCGAACTTCCGGTAGACGGAGCGCGGACGCCCGCAGCGCGAGCATCGAGTGTACGCGCGGACACCGAACTTCGGCTTCCGCGCCGCCTTGGCGATCAGCGACTTCTTCGCCATCAGCTCTCCTTGAAGGGGAAGCCCAGGTGCCTCAGCAGCGCCCGGCCCTCGTCGTCGGTCTTCGCGGTCGTGACGACCGTGATGTCCATGCCCCGCTGCCGGTCGACCTTGTCGGGGTCGACCTCGTGGAACATGACCTGCTCGGTCAGCCCGAACGTGTAGTTGCCGTTGCCGTCGAACTGCTTCGGCGACAGGCCGCGGAAGTCACGGATGCGGGGCAGGGCCGTGGCCAGCAGCCGGTCCAGGAACTCCCACATGCGGTCGCCGCGCAGCGTGGCGTGCGCGCCGATCGGCATGCCCTCGCGCAGCTTGAACTGCGCGATGGACTTGCGGGCCCGGTTCAGGGACGGCTTCTGCCCGGTGATCAGCGACAGGTCGCGGATCGCGCCCTCGATCACCTTGGCGTCGCGGGCCGCCTCGCCGACCCCCATGTTCACCACGATCTTGGTGAGCGTGGGGATCTGCATGACGTTGGCGTAGCCGAACTCCTCGCGCATCCGTCCCGCGATCTCCTCGCGGTAGCGGACCTTGAGCCTCGGCTGCGGAACGGGACGCTCGGTCACGGTCTCAGTCATCGGAAGCGGGCTCCTTCGCGGCCTCGTCGGACGCCTCGGCCTTGTCGGCCGCCTTCGCCTTGTCGGCAGCCTTGTCGGACGCCTTGTCGGACGCCTTCGACTTGCCGGACGCCTTGGCCTTACCGGCCGACTTGGCCCGGTTCTTGTACGGACGCGTGACCCGGACCTTGTTGCCGTCCTCGTCGAACTCGTAGCCGATGCGGACGGGCTCGCCGTTCTCGGCCAGCGCGACGTTGCTGACGTGCAGCGGCGCCTCGACCGTGACGCGGCCGCTCTCCTTGCCGGCGCGCTGCTGGTCGGCCTTGATGTTCTTGGTGATGAGGTTGACGCCCTCGACGACCACCCGCTCCTCGCGGGGCAGGACGCGCAGGACCTTGCCGGTCGCGCCCTTGTCCTTGCCGGCGAGGACGATCACTTCGTCGCCCTTGCGGATCTTCATCAGAGCACCTCCGGCGCGAGCGAGATGATGCGCATGAACTTCTTCTCGCGCAGTTCGCGGCCCACCGGGCCGAAGATACGGGTGCCACGGGGGTCGCCGCCGTCCCTGATGAGCACGGCTGCGTTCTCGTCGAAGCGGATGTAGGAGCCGTCCGGGCGCCGGCGCTCCTTGCGGGTGCGCACGACGACCGCCTTGACGACGTCACCCTTCTTCACGCCCGCGCCGGGAAGGGCGTCCTTCACCGTCGCGACGATGATGTCGCCGACTCCCGCGTAGCGCCGACCCGAGCCGCCGAGAACCCGGATGCAAAGGATCTCCTTCGCACCCGTGTTGTCGGCGACCTTGAGTCGCGACTCCTGCTGGATCACGTCAACTCCTGTTCGTCACACCGGTTCTGCCGCGCTCTCGCGGCAGCCTGGTGGAACCGGCAATTACTTGGCCTTCTCGAGGATCTCCACCACGCGCCACCGCTTGGTGGCCGACAGCGGGCGGGTCTCCATGAGACGGACGCGGTCGCCGACGCCACACTCGTTGGCC
The DNA here is from genome assembly GCF_003432485.1 of Actinomadura spongiicola. Classification (GTDB taxonomy): domain Bacteria; phylum Actinomycetota; class Actinomycetes; order Streptosporangiales; family Streptosporangiaceae; genus Spirillospora; species Spirillospora spongiicola. The sequence continues at coordinate 290,628 of NZ_QVNQ01000002.1, read as the reverse complement.
TCGTCGTGCGCCTTGTAGTTCTTCGTGCGGCGGATCACCTTGTGGTACTTGGCGTGCTTCACGCGGTCCTCGACGGACACGACCACGGTCTTGTCCATCTTGTCGCTGACCACGAGGCCCTCCAGGACCTTACGGCTGCTCCGCTGCTCCGTCTGCTGCTCGGTCATTCGCCTTCCTCCGCGGCTTCCTCGACCGTGACGATGCCGAGCTCCCGCTCCCGCATCACGGTGTAGATGCGGGCGATCTCGCGCTTGACCTCACGCAGCCGCCCATGGCTTTCCAGCTGGCCGGTCGCGGCCTGGAAGCGGAGGTTGAACAGCTCCTCCTTGGCCTCCTTGAGCTTGGTGACCAGGACGTCCTCGGGCTCGGTCCGCAGGTCCTCGGCGGTAAGACCCTTGGCCATCAGGACTCACCCACTTCCCGCTTGACGATCTTGCACTTCATTGGAAGCTTGTGGATCGCGCGTGTGAGGGCCTCCCGAGCGATCTGCTCGTTCGGGTAGGAGATCTCGAACAGCACACGGCCCGGCTTCACGTTGGCGACCCACCACTCGACCGAGCCCTTACCGGAACCCATGCGGGTCTCGGCGGGCTTCTTGGTCAGCGGACGGTCCGGGAAGATGTTGATCCAGACCTTGCCGCCACGCTTGATGTGGCGGGTCATCGCGATACGCGCCGCCTCGATCTGGCGGTTCGTCACGTACGCGGGCTCGACGGCCTGGATGCCGTACTCGCCGAACGCCACCTTCGTGCCGCCCTTGGCCATGCCGCGGCGCTTCGGGTGGTGCTGCTTGCGGTGCTTGACCTTGCGAGGGATCAGCATCGGTCGTCAGCTCCCCTCACCCTGCGGAGCAGCCTCGGCCGCGGGGGCCGGCTGCTCGGAACCCTGCTGCTGCTTCTGCGCGCCACCGCGGTCACCACGGTCGCCACCGCGACCGCCGCGTCCGCCACGGCCACCGCCACGACGGTCGCCGCGACGCTCCCGGCCGCCGCCACCGCCCGCGGCGCGCTGCTGCGCGGCCTGCTGCTCCCGCTCGGCGCGGGTCTGCGCGGCCTCGCCCTTGTAGATCCACACCTTGACGCCGATGCGGCCGAACGTCGTCCGGGCCTCGTAGAAGCCGTAGTCGATGTCGGCGCGCAGCGTGTGCAGCGGGACCTGGCCCTCGCGGTAGAACTCCGACCGCGACATCTCGGCGCCGCCGAGACGGCCGCCGCACTGCACCTTGATGCCCTTGGCGCCCGACTTCATCGCCGACTGGATCGCCTTGCGCATGGCGCGCCGGAACGCGACACGGCTGGACAGCTGCTCGGCGACGCCCTGCGCGACGAGCTGCGCGTCGATCTCGGGGTTCTTCACCTCGAGGATGTTCAGCCGCACCTGCTTGCCGGTCAGCTTCTCCAGGTCGCCGCGCAGGCGCTCGGCCTCCGCGCCGCGGCGGCCGATGACGATGCCCGGCCGGGCCGTGTGGATGTTGACCTCGACACGGTCACGGGTCCGCTCGATCTCCACCTTGGAGATGCCCGCCCGGTCCATGCCCTTCTGCAGCATGCGCCGGATCTGGACGTCTTCCTTGACGTAGTCCTTGTAGAGCTTGTCGGCGAACCACACGCTCTTGTGGTCGGTGGTGATGCCGAGCCGGAACCCGTGCGGGTTGATCTTCTGACCCACTACCGGGCCCTCCTCGTCTTCCTGCCACCGCCGGACGCGGCCGCCTCGTCGCGCGACTCCACGACCACGGTGATGTGGCTCGTGCGCTTGTTGATGCGGTAAGCCCGGCCCTGGGCGCGGGGACGGAAACGCTTCAGCGTCGGTCCCTCGTCCACCCACGCACGGCTCACGACGAGCGTGTCCGAGTCGAGCTTGAAGTTGTGCTCGGCGTTGGCGATGGCGCTCGCCAGCACCTTGCCCACCGGCTCACTAGCAGCCTGGGGGGCGAACCGCAGCACCGCCTGAGCCTCCGCGGCGGGCAGGCCGCGGATGAGGTCCACCACGCGGCGGGCCTTCCTGGGCGTGACGCGGATGAACCGCGCCTGGGCCCTGGCTTCCATCGCTGATCCCTCTCTCCTACGATCCTGCGCCCGCTCAGCCGCGACGGCTGCGGCGGTCTTCCTTGACGTGACTGCGGAACGTCCGCGTCGGCGCGAACTCGCCGAGCTTGTGCCCCACCATGGAGTCGGTGATGAACACCGGGACGTGCTTGCGGCCGTCGTGCACGGCGATCGTGTGACCGATCATGTCCGGCACGATCATGGAGCGCCGCGACCACGTCTTGATGACGTTCTTGGTGCCCTTCTCATTCTGCGCGTCCACCTTCTTCATGAGGTGGTCGTCCACGAAGGGGCCCTTCTTCAGGCTACGTGGCATGACGAGCGACTCCTACCGCTTCTTCTTGCTGCGACGACGGACGATCAGCCGGTCGCTCGGCTTGTTCGCCTTGCGGGTGCGGCCTTCCTTCTTACCGCCGGGGTTCACCGGGTGGCGGCCACCGGACGTCTTGCCCTCACCACCACCGTGCGGGTGGTCGATCGGGTTCATGGCGACGCCGCGGACGGTCGGGCGCTTGCCCTTCCACCGCATCCGGCCGGCCTTGCCCCAGTTGATGTTCGACTGCTCGGCGTTGCCGACCTCGCCGACCGTCGCGCGGCACCGGACGTCCACCATCCGCATCTCGCCGGACGGCATCCGCAGCGTGGCGTACTTGCCCTCCTTGGCCAGCAGCTGGACGCCCGCGCCCGCACTGCGGGCGATCTTGGCGCCGCCGCCGGGCCGCAGCTCGATGGCGTGCACGACGGTACCCGTCGGGATGTTGCGCAGCGGCAGGCAGTTGCCCGGCTTGATGTCGGCGCCCGGCCCGTTCTCCACCCGGTCGCCCTGCTTCAGCCCGCGCGGCGCGATGATGTAGCGCTTCTCGCCGTCGACGTAGTGCAGCAGCGCGATCCGCGCGGTGCGGTTCGGGTCGTACTCGATGTGCGCGACCTTCGCCGGGATGCCGTCCTTGTCGTGCCGGCGGAAGTCGATCACGCGGTAGGCGCGCTTGTGGCCGCCGCCCTGGTGCCGGGTGGTGATGCGGCCGTGGTTGTTACGGCCGCCCTTCTTCGGCAGCGGGCGCAGCAGCGACTTCTCGGGCTCGGTGCGCGTGATCTCGACGAAGTCGGCCACGCTGGAGCCGCGACGACCCGGAGTCGTCGGCTTGTAGTTACGGATGCCCATCTCGTTCGTTCATCCCTTGTCCGTCTTCGGGACGGCCCCGGCGTGTTACGCCGGGCCGCCGAAGATGTCGATCCGGTCGCCTTCGGCGAGGCTCACGATGGCGCGCTTGGTGTCCTTGCGCTTGCCGTAGCCGAACCGCGTGCGCTTGCGCTTGCCCTGCCGGTTGAGCGTGTTCACGCTCGTCACCTTGACGTCGAACACCGCCTCGACCGCCTGCTTGATCTGGGTCTTGTTGGCGTCCGGGCGGACGATGAACGTGTACTTGTTCTCGTCCAGCAGCCCGTAGCTCTTCTCCGAGACGACCGGCGCGATGATGACGTCGCGGGGGTCGGCGATCTTGTTCATGTGCGACCCTCCTTACTTCTTCGCCGCACGCGAGATGAACTCGTCGTACGCCGTCTTCGTGAAGACGACGTCGTCGTTCACCAGCACGTCGTAGGTGTTGAGCTGGTCGGAGACGAGCACGTGCACGCTCGGCTCGTTGCGCAGGCTCTTCCAGGCGACCTCGTCCGCGCGGTCCAGGACCACGAGGACGCGCTTGGCGCCGGTCACCTCGCGCAGGGCCTTCAGCGCCGTCTTCGTCTTCGGGGTGTCGCCCTCGATGAGGTGGTCGACCACGTGGACCCGGCCGTACCGGGCGCGGTCGGACAGGGCGCCGCGCAGCGCCGCCGCCTTCATCTTCTTGGGCGTCCGCTGCGAGTAGTCCCGCGGCTGGGGGCCGTGGACGGTGCCGCCGCCGGCGAACTGGGGCGCGCGGGTCGAGCCCTGGCGGGCGCGGCCGGTGCCCTTCTGCCGGTACGGCTTGCGGCCGCCGCCGCGGACGTCGCCGCGCGTCTTCGTCGAGTGGGTGCCCTGCCGCGCCGCCGCCTCCTGCGCCACCACGACCTGGTGGATCAGCGGGATGTTGGTCTTGGCGTCGAAGACCTCGGCGGGCAGCTCGATGTCGAGTTTCGTCGTCACTTGCCCTGCCCCTTCACTGCGTCGCGGACCAGCACCACGCCGCCGTTGGGACCGGGAACCGCGCCCTTGATGAGCAGCAGGTTCTTCTCGGCGTCCACGGCGTGGACGGTCAGGTTCTGCACGGTGGTGCGGGCGTTGCCGTGCCGTCCCGCCATGCGGAGGCCCTTGAAGACGCGACCGGGGGTCGCGCAGCCGCCGATCGAACCCGGCGAGCGGTGCTTGCGCTGGGTGCCGTGCGAGGCGCCGAGGCCCTTGAAGCCGTGGCGCTTCATGACACCGGCGGTGCCCTTGCCCTTGCTCGTGCCGGTGACGTCGATCTTCTGGCCGGCCTCGAAGACGTCGGCGGTGATCTCCTGGCCGAGTTCGTACCCGGTGGTGTCGTCCGCCCGCAGTTCGACGAGGTAACGGCGCGGCGTGACGCCGGCCTTCTCGAAGTGACCCGTGCGCGGCTTGTTCACCTTGCGCGGGTCGATCTGCCCGTACCCGATCTGGACGGCGCTGTAGCCGTCCTTCTCCTGGGACTTGAGCTGGGTGACGACACACGGCCCGGCCTGGACGACGGTCACCGGGACGATCCGGCCCTCATCGTCGAAGACCTGGGTCATGCCGAGCTTCTCGCCCAGGACGCCCTTCCTCTGCGTACTCATTTCGGTGCGTCCCTCAGAGCTTGATCTCGATGTCAACGCCGGCCGGAAGGTCGAGTCGCATCAGCGAGTCGACCGTCTTGGGCGTCGGGTCGATGATGTCGATCAACCGCTTGTGCGTGCGCATCTCGAAGTGCTCGCGGCTGTCCTTGTACTTGTGCGGCGAACGGATGACGCAGTACACGTTCTTCTCGGTCGGCAGCGGCACCGGGCCCGCGACCTTGGCGCCCGTCCGCGTCACCGTCTCAACGATCTTCTTCGCGGAGGTGTCGATGACCTCGTGGTCGTAGGCCTTGAGCCGGATGCGGATCTTCTGTCCCGCCATGGTGGCCTCGGTGTCCTTTGCTGTAGTGCCGCTGGATGGTTCTTGCGATCCACGCCCGCCGGTGAGGGCGAGCGCCACGTCGGTGCGTCGAAGCGGCGGCCCGCCTGGCGGCAGGGCCGCCGCTTCGTCGTGGGTGTTACTTGATGACCTTGGTGACGCGGCCCGCGCCGACCGTCCGGCCACCCTCACGGATGGCGAACTTCAGGCCCTCCTCCATGGCGACGGGCTGGATCAGCTCGACGCGCATCTCGGTGTTGTCGCCCGGCATGACCATCTCGGTGCCCTCGGGGAGGTGCACCACGCCGGTGACGTCCGTGGTCCGGAAGTAGAACTGCGGACGGTAGTTGTTGAAGAACGGGGTGTGGCGGCCACCTTCGTCCTTGGACAGGATGTAGACCTGCGCCTCGAACTCGGTGTGCGGGGTGTTCGTGCCCGGCTTGATGACACACTGGCCGCGCTCGACCTCCTCGCGCTTGATACCGCGCAGGAGCAGGCCGACGTTGTCGCCCGCCTGGCCCTGGTCGAGGAGCTTGCGGAACATCTCGACACCGGTGACGGTGGTCGTCGTCGACTCCGACTTGATGCCGATGATGTCGACGGTCTCGTTGACGTTGATGACACCGCGCTCGATGCGGCCGGTGACGACGGTGCCGCGACCGGTGATCGTGAAGACGTCCTCGATCGGCATCAGGAACGGCTTCTCGGTGTCACGCACCGGCTCCGGCACGTTGTTGTCGACGGCGTCCATCAGCTCGGTGATCGACGCGGCCCACTTCTCGTCGCCCTGGAGCGCCTGGAACGCGGAGACGCGCACGACCGGCAGGTCGTCGCCCGGGAACTCGTACTCGGTGAGCAGCTCGCGGACCTCGAGCTCGACGAGCTCCAGGATCTCCTCGTCGTCCACCATGTCGCACTTGTTCAGCGCGACGACGATGTAGGGGACGCCGACCTGGCGGGCCAGGAGCACGTGCTCCTTGGTCTGCGGCATCGGGCCGTCGGTGGCCGCGACCACCAGGATGGCGCCGTCCATCTGCGCCGCACCGGTGATCATGTTCTTGATGTAGTCGGCGTGACCGGGGCAGTCCACGTGCGCGTAGTGCCGGGCCTCGGTCTGGTACTCGACGTGCGCGATCGAGATGGTGATGCCGCGCTCGCGCTCCTCCGGCGCCTTGTCGATGTCCTCGAACGGCGTGAAGGGGTTGAGGTCCGGGTACTTGTCGTGGAGCACCTTGGTGATCGCCGCGGTAAGCGTGGTCTTACCGTGGTCGATGTGTCCGATGGTGCCGATGTTCACGTGCGGCTTGGTCCGCTCGAACTTGGCCTTCGCCACTGGTTGCTCCTTGCTTGCGATCCTCGGCCGTCTCGACGACCGTTGCGATGTACGTCTGGTGATCCTTGACAGGCCGGCGCTTACGGCTGACGAAGAACCGGCTTCCTCATCATTCGCCCCGTGCCTTGGCGACGATCTCCTGCGCGACGTTCGTCGGAACCTCGGCGTAGGAGTCGAACTGCATGGTGAAGACGGCCCGGCCCTGGGTCTTGCTGCGCAGGTCACCCACGTAGCCGAACATCTCGGACAGTGGCACGAGCGCCTTGATGACGCGCATGCCATGCCGCTCGTCCATGGACTGGACCTGACCGCGGCGGCTGTTGAGGTCACCGATCACGTCGCCCATGTTGTCCTCGGGCGTGGTGACCTCGACCGCCATCATCGGCTCCAGCAGCGTCGGGGACGCCTTGCGGGCGGCCTCCTTGAACGCCATGGAACCGGCGACCTTGAACGCCATTTCCGACGAGTCGACCTCGTGGTAGGCGCCGTCCTGAAGGGTGACCTTGACGCCCACCATCGGGTAGCCGGCCAGGACACCGAACTCCGCGGCCTCCTGACAGCCCGCGTCGACCGACGGGATGTACTCCCGCGGGATGCGGCCACCGGTGACCTTGTTCTCGAACTCGTAGCCGTCGGACCCGCCGCCCAGCGGCTCCAGGTCGATGATCACGCGGCCGAACTGGCCGGAGCCACCCGTCTGCTTCTTGTGGGTGTACTCGACCTTCTCGACCTTGCGCTTGATCGTCTCGCGGTAGGCGACCTGCGGCTTGCCGACGTTGGCGTCGACCTTGAACTCGCGCTTCATCCGGTCGACGAGGATCTCCAGGTGGAGCTCGCCCATGCCGGAGATGACGGTCTGGCCGGTGTCCTCGTCCGTGCGGACCTGGAAGGACGGGTCCTCCTCGGCGAGCCGCTGGATCGCGGTGCCGAGCTTCTGCTGGTCGGCCTTGGTCTTCGGCTCGATCGCGACGTGGATGACCGGCGCCGGGAAGTTCATCGACTCCAGGACGATCGGGTCCTTGTCGTCGGCCAGCGTCTCACCGGTGGTGGTCTGCTTGAGGCCCATCACCGCGACGATGTCGCCGGCGCCCGCCCGCTCGATCTCGGTGCGCTTGTTGGCGTGCATCCGGTAGATCTTGCCGATGCGCTCCTTGCGCTCCTTGACGGAGTTCATCACGCTCGTGCCGGACTCCATGACCCCGGAGTAGACGCGCACGAAGGTGAGCTTGCCCAGGTGCGGGTCGCTCGCGATCTTGAACGCCAGGGCGGAGAACGGCTCGTCCTCGCTCGGGCGGCGCTTCAGCGTCTTCTCCTCGTCGCGGACGGCGTGGCCCTCGATGGCCTCGACGTCCAGCGGCGACGGCAGGTAGCGGACGATCGCGTCCAGCAGCGGCTGCACGCCCTTGTTCTTGAAGGCGGTGCCGCACAGGACCGGCGTCAGCTTGGCGGAGATCGTCGCCCGACGGATGCCCTCGTGCAGCTGCTCCACGGTGGGCTCGTCGCCCTCCAGGTACAGCTCCATGATCTCGTCGTCGTTCTCGGCGAGGGTCTCGACCAGCTTGTCGTGCCACTCCCGCGCCGTCTCGGCGTGCGTCTCGGGAATGTCGATGACGTCGTACATCTCGCCGAGCTTGGCCTCTTCGTTCCAGACCAGGGCCTTCATCGTCACCAGGTCGATGACGCCCTTGAAGTCGGCCTCGGCGCCGATCGGCAGCTGCAGCGGCAGCGGCGTCGCGTTGAGCCGGTTCTCGATCATGTCGACGCAGCGGTGGAACTCCGCGCCGACCCGGTCGAGCTTGTTGACGAAGCACATGCGCGGCACGCCGTACCGGTCGGCCTGGCGCCACACGGTCTCGGACTGCGGCTCCACGCCCGCGACGCCGTCGAACACCGCGACGGCACCGTCGAGCACCCGCAGGTTGCGCTCCACCTCGATGGTGAAGTCGACGTGGCCCGGGGTGTCGATGATGTTGATGGTGTGCTTGACGTCGTCGACCGGCCATTCGCAGGTGGTGGCGGCGGAGGTGATGGTGATCCCGCGCTCCTGCTCCTGCTCCATCCAGTCCATGGTCGCGGCGCCGTCATGGACCTCGCCGATCTTGTAGCTCATCCCCGTGTAGTACAGGATGCGCTCGGTCGTCGTGGTCTTGCCAGCGTCGATATGGGCCATGATCCCGATGTTGCGGACCTTGGCCAGGTCTACACCGGTTTTGGTAGCCACTTTCGTCCTCGCGTCGTCTCGTCGTTGCAGTTCGCCGGGTTACCAGCGGTAGTGGGCGAATGCCTTGTTCGACTCCGCCATCTTGTGGGTGTCCTCGCGCTTCTTCACCGAGGCGCCGAGGCCGTTGCTCGCGTCGAGCAGCTCGTTCATCAGCCGCTCGGTCATGGTCTTCTCACGGCGCTGCCGGGCGTACAGCACCAGCCAGCGCAGGGCCAGGGTGGTGCTGCGGGCGGGCCGCACCTCGACGGGCACCTGGTAGGTCGCGCCACCGACACGGCGGCTGCGGACCTCCAGGGTGGGCTTGACGTTGTCGAGCGCGCGCTTCAGCGTGACGACCGGGTCGTTGCCGGTCTTCTCGCGGGCGCCCTCCAGGGCGTCGTACACGATGTTCTGCGCGATGGAACGCTTGCCGTCCAGGAGAACCTTGTTGATGAGCGCGGTGACCAGCGGCGAGTTGTACACCGGGTCAGCGATGAGCTGGCGCTTGCCAGCGGGGCCCTTGCGCGGCATCAGCTCTTCTCCTTCTTCGCGCCGTAGTGGCTGCGGCCTTGCTTGCGGTTCCGGACGCCCTGGGTGTCCAGCGTGCCGCGAATGATCTTGTACCGAACCCCGGGGAGGTCCTTCACACGGCCGCCGCGCACGAGCACGATCGAGTGCTCCTGCAGGTTGTGACCGACGCCGGGGATGTAGGCCGTGACCTCGATCCCGCTCGACAGCCGGACACGGGCGACCTTCCGAAGCGCGGAGTTCGGCTTCTTGGGCGTCGTCGTGTAGACGCGCGTGCAGACACCCCGGCGCTGGGGGCTGCCCTTGAGCGCGGGCGTCTTGTTCTTGGTCACCTTGTCCTGGCGGCCCTTGCGGACCAGCTGCTGGATCGTGGGCACCGCGTCTCCGTCTTCCTCGTACCGAGCCGGTAAGTCTGAAATTGCTGCAATCACCACCTCACACGAGGCTGTGACCTGCCGGTTTCCCGACCTCTCCGACCCACGCGGTCGGGCGTGTCGCCGCCACACGGAGGAACAACCGCGTGAAACCGACACAGACCGCCCGGCCCGTAATGGGGCCGACTCAAGCCGGGGAGCGAGCCTCTTTCATCCGGCGCACCCGGACGGCACGGAGCCACCAAGCCCGCCGAGGATGAGAAAGTCTCATTGATGCGGCGCTGGGGCTGACCTGGCGGCCTCGCCGACGCACACGCACAGCGGCCCGCACGCCGCGGGCACAAGTGAAGAGGTTACCGACCCATAAGCGAAAGTGCAAAGCAGCGCTTCTGGCAGCCCACTCCTCCTTCGGGCCTGGCGGCCCTCCATCGTCGTGAACTGCGGTGCGATCGCTGGCATCGCTTCGACTCGCCTTGCGGCTCGCTGCACGATCAGGTTCTCGCTTCGCTTGAACCTGCCTTCGGACGCGATCGCGGTGGCCCAGGTTGTCGCGGGGTTGCGGTGCCGGTTGCGGTCGGCGCTTTATGGGGTGCTGGTTTACGCATTGTGTCCCACGTCCTCCCTGTTGGGAAGACGTGGGACAGGTTTTACGTGGTCTCCTACTAGCGGAGGAAGGCCAGGTAGGCGATGGCCAGGACCACCACGACGGCGACGATCGCTCCGACGATCAGTAGGAGTTTGCTCTTGCCGCCACCGGACTCGTCGGCGCCGCCGCCGTAGGCGGGTTGCTGGCCGTAGCCCTGTTGCTGGCCGTACTGGCCCTGCTGCGCCTGTTGGGCGGGCTGACCGTACTGGCCCTGCTGTCCTTGGCCGTAATCGCCCTGTTGGCCGTACTGGCCTTGTTGGCCATAGGGCTGCTGTCCCTGCTGGTCGGACGGCTGGGCGTACTGCTGTTGCTGGCCGTAGCCCTGCTGTTGGCCGTACTGCTGCTGTTGTTGGCCGTACTGCTGTTGGTCGCCGTAGCCCTGCTGCTGGGGCTGCTGTTGCTGTTGGCCCCACTGTTGCTGGCCGATGTCCAGTCGGGTGTGTTCCGGCATTTCCTGCTCGGCCGGACGGGCGCCCTGGGCGGCGGACTGGTGGAACACCTCGGTCGCGCGGGCGTCCTCACCGCCGGGGGCGCGGTAGGCGTCCTCGGTGGTCGCGCGGTAGGAGTCCTCCGTCGTGGCGGGTGGGGTGGCGGGCGGCTGGGAGGGTGCGCCGAAGCCGGAGTCCGGGGGCGGCACCATCAGCGTGCGGTCGTTGTCCAGGGGGCCCTGCTGGGACGACTCCGGCGTCCACGGTTCGGGTGTCGCCGGCGGTGTCGGCGCCTGCCACGGCTCGGCCGGCGGGTCCTGCCTGCGCTCGGGGCCGGTCGCGACCGGGATGTCGGTGCCCGGTGACCAGTGCAGTGTGGCCTGGTCGTCCACCACGGGACGCTGCTGCTCCGGCGCCGGGGTCTCGGCCGTGGGGCCGGGGACGATCAGCGTCCGGTCCGACAGGGCGTCCTGCGGCGGCTGCTGCTCGGCGGGCGGCTCCTGGCCGGCGAACGCGCCCTGCCCGTACTGCTGCTGTGGCTCCTGGGGCGCGCCGTGCATCGGCTGCTGCGGATAGGCGGGCGGCTGCTGGTTGTACGCGGGCGGCTCCGGCTGTTGCCCGTAGCCCGGCTGCGGCGGGGCGTACTGCTGCGGCTGCTCCTGCGGGGGCGGGAAGCCGCCGGGGCCGGGAGGGGCGCCGTACGGCATCTGCCCGGGGGGCGGGCCGTACTGCTGCTGCTCCTGCGGGGCGCCGTACTGCTGCTGGGGCGGCGCCGGAGGCTGCTCGCCGTACTGCTGCATCGGCTGCTCCACCATCGTGGGAGGCGGCGGAGGCGGCGCCTGCCGCTCCTCCTCACGCGGCTCCTGCGGCGCGCCGCCGAGCTGCGGCGCCCCGAACACCACGGTGCGGTCGCCCCTCGGCCGGGTGGGAGGCTCCTGCGGCTCGGGCGGCGTGGGCCGTCCCTCGTCCTCCGGCAACGGCCGCCGCGGTCCCTGCGTACCGTCGTTCTCGGTCATCGTCGGGCTCCTTCAGCGCCGTCGTCCCCTCGACCATGCGTGGGCGTACTCGTCCCCAGCCTGCCCCGATCGCCCGCGCAATCGCAAATCACCACCCTGTATAGACGCAGAACACCCCCGGCTCGTTCCGGCTTCGGGGGTGTTCCGCGACACCTTCGTCAGGAGTGTCCGCGAATCGGATGCGGCCTGTACGGCGCCTCCAGGCTCGCGACCTCCTTGTCGTCCAGTTCCAGGCGTTCGGCGGCGATCGCGTCCTCGATATGGGTGAGCTTCGTCGCTCCGATGATCGGCGCCGTCATGCCCGGCCTGCCGAGCAGCCACGCGAGCGCGACCTGCGCCGGGGTGACGCCCCGTTCGCCCGCGACCTCCTGGACGGCGTCGACGACGTCGAAGTCGTCGTCGGTGTAGAGGCTGTCGCCGTAGGCGTCGTTCTGGGACCGGACGGTCCTGCGCTCGCCGCCCCTTCCCCGGTTCCCGGCGAGCATCCCGCGGGCCAGCGGACTCCACGGGATGAGGCCGACGCCCTGGTCGAGACACAGCGGGATCATCTCCCGCTCCTCTTCGCGGTAGATGAGGTTGTAGTGGTTCTGCATGGAGACGAACTTCGTCCAGCCTCGGAGTTCCGCGACATGCTGCGCCTTGGCGAACTGCCACGCGAACATGCTGGACGCGCCGATGTATCGGACCTTGCCCGATTTCACGACGTCGTGCAGGGCTTCCAGGGTCTCCTCGATCGGCGTCTCGTTGTCCCAACGGTGGATCTGGTAGAGGTCGACGTAGTCGGTGCCGAGCCGCTTCAGCGAGGCGTCGATGCTCGCCATGATGTGTTTGCGCGACAGGCCCCGGTCGTTCGGCCCCGATCCCATGGGGAGGCAGACCTTGGTCGCGAGGACGTAGTCGTCCCGCCGGGCGAAGAGTTTGCGAAGCAGACTGCCGGTGACCTCTTCGCTCACGCCGTTCGAGTACACGTCGGCGGTGTCGAAGAAGGTCACGCCCGCTTCCGCGGCCCGCCGGACGATCGGTTCCGCGGCGTCCTCGTCGAGCGTCCACGCCCGGGAGGCCGGGTCGCCGTAGCTCATCATGCCAAGGCAGATGCGGGAGACCCTCATCCCCGTCGTGCCGAGACGTACCTGTTCCATGAAGCGGCTCCTTTCAACGTTCTCCACGGTGCACCGACACACCCACAATGACCAATCCGATTCCGGCGGGTACCGGTACCTGCCGCAGGAGCCGCCCGTGTTCAGGCCGCACGTGGCACGAAGCTCACCTCAAGCGTCGCATCCAACGCATGAGCCAACCGATCAAGAACCCGAATCGTCGGCTCCGCTCCACCCGCTTCCATCCGGGACAGCTGTGACTGTGTCATCCCGCTCCGGCGGGCCAGTTCGACCTGCGTCAGGCCGAGCTCCAGCCGCCGCTCCCGAACCGCCTTGCCCAACTCATAGGCATAGCGAGCCGCCTGGTACTCCTCACTGCCGCGATCCTCATCGGTGATCACCAATCTGGAGTGTTCGTCGCTCATACCAGCTCCCGACGTCCTACTGATCACTGCGATCGTAGATCTCGAGCGCAGGGCAGTGCTCCGCCTCGCACAGCTTCCTGGCCCGCTTCGCCCGGTCGACCTCCGCCGTCTCCACAGACCGCGTCTTGCGGAAGACCGTCAGCAACACCACACGCCGACCGGGCGCCAGCCAGTAGGTGATCCGCGTCGCCTGCCGCCCAAGATAGAAGCGCAGTTCCCGAACGCCTTCGCCAAGGTGCCGCGAGTACGGCTCGCCCAGCGTTTCCGCGTTGTCCGCCAGTAAGTCGGCATAGAACATCACGTGCCGGTACTCGCCCAGCGACAGCTCGCTCAACCAAGCCCGGACCTCGGGTTCCATCTCGAGCTCGAATCTGGATGCCATAGCGTCGACGCTATATTCATTAGATGCTATCAGGTCGCCGGTTCGGCGAAGCAGCGCTACGGGCGGGTGACGTTGGTGGACCTGGGGCGTCGGGTCGCGCTCTCCGCGCCGCCCGTCGCCGAGCGCGTCCAGCGCCTGGAGGAGACCGGGGTAATCACGGGTTACCACGCGACCCGTCGACCCGGTGGCGCTCGGTTACCCGATCAGCGTGCTCGTGCGCGCGGGAGCTGAGCCGCCTTCCCAAGATCGCCGATGAGATCCCGCAGATCGTCGAGTGCCACCGCATCACGGGCGACGACTGTTTCTTCTTCATCGCTCACCTGCGCGCGGTGGACGAACTCGAACCGATCCTTGACCGTTTCACCCCGTTTGCCCGGACGACGACGTCCGTGTTGCAGTCGGCTCCCGTTCCTCGCCGGGCGCTGCCCCTCGACTGAGCGGGACGTCAGAGTTGTTGGCCGGTCTTGGGGTCGTACTCGACCTCTACGGCGACCACCTGGTCGGTGGGCAGCACCTCCACCCACTGGTCGAAGATCTGGTAGGGCTCGGCGGGGCGGAAGCCGCCTGCGAGGGGGTCGAAGCCGGTTTCGAAGACCTCCTCGGTGGCCAGGGTGTTGGCCACCTCGGTGTTGGCGCGTTGGAGTTCGGCCGCGAGGAGGGACAGCACCTCCCCCACTTTCTTGCCCTCGTATTCGGGTGGGTCGCCGGGTTGGAACTTGTAGGGAAGTCCGAGGGCCGCCTGGCCTTCCACCTCGGCGAGCCACGCGACGGCGGCGACCTCGTGGCCGGGGCGGATCGGCAGGATGGCCTTGGCCCATGCGGCGTTCAGGAACTGGTTGCGGCGCTCGTCGCCGTCGATCTGGATGAGCCAGCCCAGGGAGCTGCCCAGCGGGGCGGGCTGGGTCTCCTCGGTGATGAGGTAGTCGAGGCGCCACTCGGGGGTGGGTCGTCCCTGCGGGTCGAGCGTGTTGGTCCGGTCGGTGTGGGTGTACCAGCTCGCCACCGTCTCACCGGCCAGCGGTGTCGTCTGGTCGGCGGACCAGGGCGCCGGGGGGACGGGGTAGCGGCCGACGCTGCCCGCGCCGGGTTCGGAGACGATGCCGCCCGGCCGCCAGAAGTCGGGGGCGACGAAGTACAGCATCTCGTCCACGTCGAAGAGCTGCCGGATGATCTCGGCGCCGAGATGCTCGTCGGTGCCGACGCCGAGCCGGCGGACCAGGCTGCCGAACACCGTCTGGCGTTCCTCGCTGCGCAGGTCACCGGCCGGACGCGGGCGCATCGAGCCGACCTTCCTCAGCCGGGTGCGGATCGCGTTGCCGTACGCCTCGACCTGGAGTTGCGCGACCTGCTTGGCGTAGGCGTCCGCGGCTTCCTTGTTGGCCTTCTCGACCGCCGCGACGGCCTCGGGTGTGGGGACGTAGATGATGGACGCGTCGAGCGGGAGGGATTTGCGTCCCTGGAAGTTGGCGTGGGTGAGGCGGAGCCCGAGGGTGTTCTTGGTCGGGTCCGGGTTCCGCTCCATCGACAGGTCGGCCGCCTTGTCGGTCCACTGCACCTGCGCGCCCTTGAAGTCGATCGAGGCGAGGCCGCCGACCTGGTAGCCGGGCGGTGGGGGCGGCAGTGGGAGGTCGAACCGGAACTGGATGATGTCGTCGTCGCCGAGGGTGCTCTTGTTGATCCCGTGGTCCCGGTTGTCCGGCGAGGTCTTGTACGTCAGCTCCGCCTCGTCGTCGCCGCCCTGGATCAGCACGAACGGGATCGACAGCGGGTAGGTGATCTTCTGTTCCTGCGGCACCGCCTTGGGTTCCGGTTTCGGAACGCCGGTCAGGTCGGGCGCGGCGACGACGTCCACCAGGTCACCGAGGCCGAGGATGCGGCCGGGGCGGTCGAGGTAGACCTGCCAGCACAGGCGGGCGCCGATGTGCTGTAGCTGCACGCCGACCTTGCGCATCTTGCGGCGCAGCTCGTAGTTGACGAGTTCGTCGGTGGTGTTCTGCACGACGTAGCGGCGGCTGGTGGTGTCGGTCGTCTCGGTCACCGTGCGGAAGGTGGTCTTGAAGTTCCGTTTGATCTCGCTGGTGGCCTTGGAGCTCTGCGTGCGGGTCTGTTTGTGCGTCTCCTCCGACGACCTCTTGGCCGAGCTGCCCACGCTGAAGCTCGCGGTGACCTCACCGTGGTAGATCGGCGCGTTCACGCCGCCGGTGGCGCTGAGCCCGAGTTTGGTGTCGTTGGCGTTCTCCTCCTTGACGGCGTCGGCGATGTCGTCCTGCTCGGTGAGGCTCTCCTCGACCTTGCGCGAGGTCTCCTCCGTCTGTTCGAAGGCCTTCTCCACCAGCGTGCGCCGGGTGCTGGTCTCCACCACCTCGACCGTGCCGCCCGGGCTGATCCACAGGTGACCGGCGGGCGCGCCGAGGAAGGTGTCGAACTCGAAGAAGTACTGGCGGAAAAGGTTCACCAGACCCACGGGAGACAGGACGCCCTGCGCGACGGCGGCGTCGACGCGTCCGGCCAGGGCCGCCAGTTCGGCGAGGGTGTCGTCGGTCAGCTCGCGGGCGGCGTCTCCGGCGAACAGGTCGCGGCGCAGCCCCGGAATGCCGTGGGCGGCGCCGCTCCGGAAGGCGCGCAGCGAGTTCTCCACGCCGAACCAGCCGGCCAGCGGTTGGTAGACGCCGAACATTTCGCTGGCGTACGGGAGCGTTCCGGCGAACTCGGCCACCGGACGGCCGTTGAACGATCCCGGGACGCGCGCCGCCGGGGCGGGCAGCACCTGGACGGGCAGTTCCGGCCCGCCCGGGTTCACGGCGAAGGGCAGCGATACCGGCGGTTGCCCCTCCGGCAGCCTCACCAGCAGCATCTCGCTGGTGGACTCCCCTGCCGGGGCGACGAACGAGATCGTCGCGCCGCCGGCGCTGCCGGTGACCCGGCCGACGTACTGGCGGCTGGCGTCCGGGTCGCGTCGGAGGAAGGTCCCGGCGAGCTGCGGCACGCCCGGGTACCGGTCCGGGTTCTGGACGTCCATGTCGTGGGGCAGGCCGAGCGCGATGCGCTGGTTCGCGGGCAGGCCGCCGGGTGGCGCGGCCTCGACCCGGTACGACCAGATTCGGTATCCGGATCCGGTGTGCGGTGCGGGTAATGCGGTCTTGCCCGTGAACGAGACGACCAGTGCCATGAGATCCCCCTCGTCGGTGCGAACTCGCCGAGCTGGGCCAAATGTCGCACGCCGCCGCCATGATCACAATAAGTGACCATTTGTGGCCGCAAAGTAGCGGAAAGAACTCCCGAAATGCCTAGGCTCGGGGAATGGCGGTCAACTACATCGTCTCGGTCGGCGACGTCAACGGACGGCCGCTCCCAGCGGCGCGGGTGCGGCTCGGGCCCGCGACCGGCCTCACCGACCCGGCGGGCCGGTTCACCGCGAGCCTCGACCTCGATCCCGCCCAGCAGGTGAGCTTGGAGGTGGACGACGCGCACCACGTGCCGGAACGCTGCGTCTTCCTGGGCCTGCCCGGGTCGTCCGACTGGGACAACTCGCTGGTCACCCCGGCGCGCAGCGGCTCCGACGTGCTGCTGGCGGTGACGCTGGGCCGGATGGACACCAGCCCCACCCGGAACCTGTCCGCCGAGGAGCGCGCCGCGCTCATGAAGACCCGGGGCCGTGATCCGGGCGGCGCGCTGCTGTTCGACGTCCCCCGATTCTCCGGAATACGCGGATATGACGGGCACTGGAACGACAAACACGCCATGCACGTGCCGCGCAGGCAATTACTGCCGTCCACGCCCGTGGCACCGGGCACACCCGGGTGGGGACGTTTCCAGAGCGACATGGCCGACGCGGACCCGGCGGCCTTCGGCCGGTTCTACTGGCTGGAGTACCCGGCGCGGCCGAGCCGTCCGCGCTGGGTCGTGGCGGTGTGGTCGCCGAACCTCCCGGACGAGAAACCGCCCGAATCGCTCGACTACGTCGTCTTCTACAGCCCGCACACCCAGAAATCGAACTTCGCAGAGGTGACGTACCCGTACGGGCTGGCCAAGGACGGGCCGTCGCAGACCTACCTGGACCTGGCCAAGCGCTACATGCTCGACACCTACTACTTCGTCTACTCGATGATCGCGCAGCGCAGCCGCGCCGTGCTGGTCATGCCGATCTCCAACTTCGGCGACCTGGGCCCGTTCACCCGCGGTGAGGGGCTCTACCGCGCTCTTCGCGAGGTCGGCTTGTTCCTGCACCGGCAGTGCCGGACGAGTCGGCTCGGGTTGCGTCCGCCGCGTCCACCCAACGTGCTGGAGCTGGCCGGGCCGAATCTGCGCGTGAACACGCCGTCCATCGCGGCGGGCTCCTTCGGCCCGGTGCCCACGGTCGGCAAGGTGGCCATCGGCGGGTTCAGCACCGGCATCTCGCCGGTCAAAGGGCTCATGCCCGAATCGGGCTTCACGGTGTCGACCAGGAACTCGCCGTTCGACTCCAGCCTGTGGGGCGTCCCACCGGGCGGCGGCACGATCCCCCTGTCGAGCTGGCGGAATTCCTGGCACGAGCTGTGGGACCTGGACGGCTTCCACCCCGACACCGGCGGCTGGCCCGCCTATCTCGACCTGCTGCTGCGGTGGGCGCGCGAGAACGAGGCCCGCGCCGTCCGGACGTACCACTCCTCCGACCGGGTGCCACCGGACCCGCTGACCCACCCGCACAAGCTGTGGAGATACCTGACGGGCGGCGGCCTGGACGTCAAGGTCACCCTCCCCGCGGTCCCGGGGATCGGACGCGCCCAACAACTCCAGAACGCCCGGTGGACCAGCGTCACCATGGACGAGACCTACCAGCGCGACGGCGCCAACGAGCGCCCGCCGCTGATCGACGCCGCCACCGACCCCCGGCATCCCGACACCCACCACACCAGCCCCCGGGTCGCGTTCCCGCTGTTCCTCCAGATGACGGCTCTGGGACGGCCACCGCGCCCCTGAAGTCGCGACGCACACGGTCAGGACGAGGGCGCGGACGCGACGTATCCTGCGGGTGTGGTCGCCCACGACGTGTTCCTCGCCGACTGCCCCGCCCGCACCACGCTCGACCTGATCTCCGACACCTGGTCGGTGGTCGTCATCGTGGCGCTCGGCCGCGGCCCGGCCCGGTACACCGAACTACGCGACACGATCGGCGGCATCAGCAAGAAGATGCTGACGCAGACGTTGCGCCGCCTGACCGACAACGGTCTCGTCGAACGGCGTGTCCTGCGGACGGCCCCGCCCGGCGCCGAATACCGGCTCACCGAGTTGGGTGTCAGCCTCCTCGAACCGGTGTCGGCGCTGACCCGCTGGGCCGAGGACAACACCGCCGCGCTCCTGGACGCCCGCACCGCCGCCCCGTAGGGCACCGCCGGGTTCCCCACGTCCTCCTAGCGTCCTGCCGAAAGGACCTCGAACCGACGGGAGGACGCGATGAGGATCGGTGTGCTCGGAGCCGGAAGGATGACCGAGGCGCTGGTACCCGGCTGGGTAAGCGCCGGACACGATGTGCTCATCGGCGGACGTGGCCTGGGCAAGACCGCCGACCTGGCCGGGAGGGTCGGCGCCCGCGCCGGGACGCTCCGCGACGCCGCCGAGTTCGGCGACACCGTCCTGGTCGCCGTGCTCCTCGACGGGCTGCACGGCACGCTCCGCGCGGCGGGCGCCCCGGACGGCACCCTCGCGGGCAAGACGGTGATCGACTGCGGCAACGCGGTCGATATCGCCGACTTCTCCCAGGTCACCTTTGCCGGCGGCCGCTCGATGGCCGAGGAGATCGCGCGGCTGTCCCCCGGCGCCCATGTCGTCAAGGCGTTCAACCAGGCGCACGCGGACGTGTGGCGGATGCGGCCCGTCGCCCTCGACGGCCGTCCCCTCACCGTCCCCATCGCCGGGGCCGAAGAGGGCAAACCGGCCGCCCGCACACTGATCACCGATCTCGGCGCCGAACCGCTGGACACCGGCGACCTCACCCAGGCCCGCCATCTGGAGGCCATGGCGATCATCGTCATCCGGCTGCTCCTCTCCGGCGCCGACCCCCTGTCGGTGTTCGACTTCAGCACCCCCGACCGGCGAACGAGCCGCCGCTGACGGTCCCCGGAATGTCCGACCGCCATGACACGGTCAAGATCAGGTTCGTGGCTCCAGGGAGGAACGGGCATGGCGGCGGCACAGGCGGATTGGTCCGGCATCTATCACGGGGACTTCACCGACGTGGAGAAGATCCGGCGGCACCTGGACGCCGGAGCCGATCCGGTCGGTGAACTGTGGGGATACGAGACCCCGCTGCACGAGGCCGCGAAGCAGGGCTCGCCCGAGGTCGTGTCCGAACTGGCGAGCCGCGCCCACGACGTCGACGCCCTCTGCCAGGGCCGCAGCGCCCTGTGGAACGCCGTCTACCACCGCCGCGCCGACAACGTCTCGGCGCTGCTGGAGCAGGGGGCCGACCCGTGGCGGCCGATGATGAACGGCTGGTCGCCGGGCAGGCTGGGCCAGGTGGGCCCGTGCGACTTCGGCGCGGCCCCCGAAGGCCATCGGCTCACCGAGGAGGAGCGAGCCCTGGCCGAGTCGGGCCCGGAGCTGGCCCGGATGCTCTCCGACCTCTTCTACGACGGCTTTTCGCTGGCATGCGTGGCGAATGTGACGGCGGCCGAGGCCGTACAGCGATTGGACGACGACGGGCTCATCGTGGTGGACGGCCGCGTACCGTGGCCCGACCTGCCCTTCTCCGAGGAACTGGACATCATCGGCGTCACCGACGTCCCCGGTGGGTGCGTCCTCGCCCAGCCGTGGGCGTACCGGGCCCAGACCCCCGGCGTGATCTCCGCCGTGACGGCGGGGACGTTCGCCTACGGCATGTACGCCAACCCGAAGAGCGGAAACCAGGGATGCATCGTCGAGAACGGCCGAGTGATCGGATGGGACCTGCACCCCGGCTACGACCCGTACTCGGACGCCACCGCCCGCGACGTCCTGGCCGCCTACGCCTCCTGCGGCAACGCCACTGTGCACTGCATGGTGTACGCGGGCCTGCGTCCCGAAACGGCGGACTGCCTGGAACACCCTGACGTCTGGCTCCGGCTCGCCGCGAACACCAGCGAATGAACACAAGGTTCTGCCGACAAATCGCATGGCGCCACGCGGGACTCAAGCAGCGCGTGACGCCGTTCCCGCAGGAGTGGCGTGATGGTCACGGCGAGCGTCGGCGGTCAGGTCAGTCCCACCAGAAGGACCACTGGTTCACGTGGAGGATGTCCTCCGCGTACCTGCGCAGCGTGCCTGATCCCTGCTGGATGTTGTCGGGGCAGAAGACGAAGTGCTCGGCGGCCACGCGCAGGGCATGCTCCATGGTGAGCGGCGGCGCGGCCACGCTCAGGTCCAGGGTGTCGAACCCGACCCGGACGACTCGGACTCCGAAACGGTCCTCCCAGCCGCGCAGGATCGCGGACATGGCAGCGATCTTCATCCCGCTGTTGACCGGGCCGCACCAGCCCAGCACCGTCAGGGTGTCGGCGCCACGGGCCGCCGCGACCAGACCGATGCGCGTCCTCTCGTCTTCGCGCATTCCGGCGAGCCAGTCGGCGAGGGCGTCCGGGGCGTCCATGAGCTCACCGGATTCGGCGAGTCCGGGACAGGTGCGGCGGAACGGTTCGAGGTCCTTGTAGTCGTACTCGGAATCCGCCGCGACCCACCCGTTCCACCGTGCCCGCATCAACTCGGCCGGGTCGTACTCGTCGATGTCGGTCACCGTCCCCGGGTCCACTTCTCCCACGACCCATGGTCGATCTGGGTCCGCGTACGTGCTGTTCACCGGGTCCAGAAGCAGGGGCCACAGCCCCGAAGTGGGGTGCTCTTCCAGCAGGGAACTCCACAGTTCCGCGGAGGCCGGGGTGTCGCTCAGCCAGTAGACGGGACGCTCGGCGGGCGGATCGCCTGGTGCGACCTTGGGCCACACCAGGCGGCCGGGTGGAAGTCGGGTCGTGAGAGTGCGCTCGTTCCCGCCGTCCGGGAACAGAGCCGAAAGCTCGGTCATGGCGAGGATGCTGGCAGGTGGGTCGGACGTTCGGGCGTCAACGTTCGAACTCGACGCGGACACCGACGAGCCGGACGGGTCGCCGTCCGGTGAAGGCGTCCAACGCGGCGAGGGCGCCCTCCTCGATGAGGTCCGCGTCGACGGTCGGCGCGGCCAGGGTCTTCCCATGGGTCCGGGTGGTGAACGGCGCGTACCGGATCTTGACGATGACGCGGACGATCGGTCTGCCGTCGGCGGCGACATCACCGGCGATTCGCCGCGCCAGCCCGGACACCGCCGCACGCACGTCCGTCCAGTCCCCCAGGTCGTCCTGGAACGTCGTCTCCCGACCGCGTGAGCGCGGGACGTACGGCGCGTCGCTCACCGATGAGTCGTCCCGGCCCTGCGCGAGCCGTACGAGCCACGGACCGGTCGCGGGGCCGAACTCCTCGGCGAGCGCCGCCGGATCGGCGGCGGCCAGGTCGCTGACGGTGACGAGTCCCAGCCCGCCGAGCCGCTTGGCGGTCTTGGCTCCGATGCCCCAGAGCGCGTCTACGGGCCGGTCGCCGAGCACCTCGAACCAGGTCTCCGGCGTCAGTGTGAAGACCCCGGCGGGCTTACCGAAGCCGGTGGCGAGCTTCGCCTGAAGCTTGTTCCGCCCGATTCCGACCGTGCAGTCGAGGCCCGTCGCCGCCCGCACCCGGTCGCGGATCTCGTCGGCCATCGCCTCCGGGTCGCCGTCGACGGCCAGGAACGCCTCGTCCCATCCGAGCACTTCGACCACGGCGCCGAGGCTCCGCAGCGTCGCCATGACCTGTGCGGAGGCGGCCTCGTACAGGTCCCTGTCCACGGGCAGGAACACCGCGTCCGGGCAACGCCGCACGGCCGTGCGCAGCGGCAGCCCGGAATGGACGCCGTGGGCGCGCGCCTCGTACGAGGCCGTGCTCACCACACCGCGCTTCGTCGGATCGCCATCCCCGCCGACGACGACGGGCCGTCCACGAAGTTCCGGACGGCGCAGCACCTCGACGGCGGCGATGAACTGGTCCAGGTCGACATGCAGGACCCAAGGAGCCACACTTCCATCACACTGCCGAGGGCGGGCCCCGCTGCTAGGTTGCCGCCATGATCTCGCAAAGACTCGGCCCCGAACGAGTAGCGCGGTTGCGGGCGTTCGAGTCCGGCTCTCCCCCGCCCTTCCGCATCAAGATGAGGGGTTACGATCGCCTCCAGGTCGAGAACTATCTCCGCGGCATCGCCGAACTGGTCGGCGCCGAGAACCCCGTGCTGGAGCCCGCGGCGTTCGACATCGTGATACGCGGCTACGACATCAAACAGGTGGACGCCTTCCTCGCCCCCCTCCGGCTGCCACGGAACTGAGCGCCACGCTCCCGATCCCGCCCTTCAACACCTTTTCCGGCGTACCTCCCCACGGTATGAAACAATGATCGTTTTCATGATCGACGTGGGATACGGGGGCAGGGCATGAGCGAGGATTCCGACACTCGGCGCGGCGCCGGATACGCCTTGAGTCATGGGATCTGGCTGGAGAAGGCGGGCGACGTCGACGGGGCGCGGGAGTCCTACGAACGCGCCATCGCGTTCGGCCAGCCGGACACCGCCCCCATGGCCACCGTCAACCTCGGCATTCTCCTGGCCGAGAACGGCGATCCGGACGGCGCGCTGGCCGCCCTGCGACAGGCCGCCGACTCGGACCACCCCGACGCCGCCCCCATGGCCGCGCTCAACATGTCGAGGCTCCTCCACCAGCGGGGAGACCTGGACGGCGCCCGCGCCGCACTCCAACGCGCCATCGACTCGGGCCACCCCGGCTTCGCGCCGGAGGGGTCCTTCGCCCTCGGGAGCCTGCTGACCGAACAGGGCGACCTGGAGGGGGCGCACGAGGCCTACCAGCGCGTCATCGACTCCGGATCCGCCGAACTCGCCCCCCAGGCGGCCTTCAACCTCGGGGTCCAGTTGAGGCGCCAGGGGAAACACGCGGAAGCACGGACCGCCTACGAGTACGCCATCAATTCAGGCCACCGGGAATCGGCCCCCATGGCGGCGGTCAACCTCGGCGTCCTCCTCACCCTCGAAGGCGACATCGAGGGAGCGCGAGCGGCATACGAGCAGGCCATCCACTTCAACCACTCGGAAATCTCCGCCCACGCCCGCAACATGCTCGCCGACCTCCCCAAATCCTGAAGTTCCCGCATGCGAGGTGACCGGCCTCCGCTGGGATGCCGCGTACCGATCCCAGCTTGAGTCCCTGGTCAGAGAACCACTGTGAGGAGGGAGGCGACGCGACCGCAGGACGCTTTCCCGCGGCCGCGTTTCCCCGGAGTCAGGCTTCCGGGGTGTAGATCTGGTTCGTCACGCCGGTGGTGAAGGTTTCGGACGAGACCAGCTTCAGCTTGACGTTGTCGAGATTGTCGCACCACCGGGCGCCCTTGCCGAGGACGATGGGGTGGACGAAGAGCTGCAACCGGTCCAGCAGACCGGTCGTGAGCAGGGACTGCACGAGGGTGAGGCTGCCGGTCACGGCGATGTCCTTGCCTTCGGAGGACTTGAGAGCCTCCAGCTTCGCGGGCACGTCACCGCTGATGATTTCGGTGTTGTTCCAGGTGGCCTCCGTCAGCGTGTTGGTGACCACGTACTTCTTCTGGTTGTTCATGAAGTCGGCGAAGTCGTCCTCGCTGGTGGGCCAGTGTGCGGCGAACTGCTCGTACTGGACGCGGCCGAGCAGCATCGCGTCGGAGTGGGCCATGGCGGCGCCGACGGCGTTGCCCATCTCGTCGTTGAAGTACGGGAAGTGCCAGGTGTCGGGCGCCTCGGCCACGCCGTCCAGCGACACGAACAGGCTCGCGCTGATCTTACGCATCAGACCTCCCAAGGTCGATGATCCCCTGGCCGGAGGGCCGGGGCGGAGACGAGTGTCTGGAACGTTCCCCCACGCTCGTCGCGGATGGACGTGCGGGATCAGGTCGCCCGATGGAGGCGGCGTCCCTGAAGGATGAACCAGTGGCGGACCATCCGGTAGTTCGATGAGTCGATAGTACGACGCCAAACTACTTGCGGTCAAATAGTATGGAGGTATGCGTACTCCGGACGAGGTTGACAGTGTGATCGAACAGTGGGGGCGGGAGCGGCCCGACCTGGACCTGTGGCCCGTCGAGGTGCTCGGACGGGTGACCCGGTTCGCCGCGATCATGAACCGCTCGTTCAACGAGGTGTTCGCCCGCCATGGACTCCGGAACGGAGAGTTCGACGTGCTGGCGGCCATCCGCAGGTCCGGGCCGCCCTACACGGTGACACCTTCGGCGCTCTCCGCGCAGCTGATGCTGTCCCGAGCGGGCATGACCAACCGCCTCGACCGCCTCGACCGCGCCGGTCTGATCGAGCGCAGGTTGGACCCTGACGACCGTCGAAGCTTCCTGGTCACACTGACCGAGCAAGGGATGTCCACCGTCGACGCGGCCATGACCGACCACGCCGCGAACGAAGCCGGGCTGCTGTCCTCGCTCTCCGACCGCCAGCAACGACAGCTCGACGACGTGATGTACGCCCTGCTGCGGTCATTGCGCGAAAGAGAGCCCTGAGCACTGCGGCGATCGGTGTCGACGGCAAGCCCCCTGCCACACGGGCGCGCGAACAGCGCCCTGGCTTCCTCTCATCCTGGGGACGTAGGCCAGCCGCGTCGCCTCACCCGCGAACACCCGCCGCCCGAGGAGACACGGCTTCAGAAGAGGGACGAGCCGAGTCCTTTCGGCCCGTGCGAGGCGGCCATGGTGCGCGGTGTCAGGCGAAGGTGCGGCACTCTACCGTGGCGCGGCGTTCGGTCATGCCCTGTTGGACGGCCGTGGTCACGCACGCGCGCTGCTTCTCGGTCAGTCGAGGCTGGCCGCACTCGGTGACGCTGGAGTAGGTGCGGCAGTCCTGGCGCGGGGCCGGTTCCTGGGATGACGCGGCGGCGGACGCGCCGCCCACCCCGCCGAATCCGAGGACTCCGACGATCAAAGCCCCGGTCATGACCCGCTTCATGATGTTCTCCCCCGTCGCGTACATCGTAACGACGGAGTACCTCCCCGGCCGAAGCACAGCAAAACCCGGCAAAACGGTAAAAAATGGAGCATATGGCCAGGTCAAGCGGGTGCGCTCCCCCGGGCACGCGGAAGGCCGCTCCCCGGGAACCCGGGAAGCGGCCTTCGCGTCGGTCTTACCGGTTGTACTGGCCGAAGTCGTACTCCTCCAGCGGGACGGCCTCGCCGGAGCCCTGACCGAAGGCGTACTCGGCGCCGTCGTCGTAGGAGCCGACGGAGTACACCGCCGCCTTCGCCTCCTCGGTCGGCTCGACCCGGACGTTGCGGTACTGCGGCATGCCGGTACCGGCCGGGATGAGCTTACCGATGATGACGTTCTCCTTGAGGCCGAGCAGCGGGTCGCTCTTGGCGTGCATCGCGGCCTCGGTGAGAACGCGGGTCGTCTCCTGGAAGGACGCCGCCGACAGCCACGACTCGGTCGCGAGCGAGGCCTTGGTGATGCCCATCAGGACGGGACGGCCCGCGGCGGGCGTGCCGCCCTCGGCGACCACGTTGCGGTTGCGCTCCTCGAAGATCGGACGCTCGACCAGGTCGCCGGGCAGCAGCTCGGTGTCACCCGACTCGAGGATGTTCACCCGCTTCAGCATCTGGCGGACGATGATCTCGATGTGCTTGTCGTGGATCGACACACCCTGCGACCGGTACACCTCCTGGACCTCCTGGACCAGGTGGAGCTGCACGGCGCGGGGCCCGAGGATGCGCAGCACCTCGTGCGGGTTGATGGCACCCGCGATGAGCTGCTGGCCGACCCCGACGGGCTCGCCCTCCTTGACCAGGAGGCGGGACCGCATCGGCACCGGGTAGGCGATCTCGTCGGAACCGTCGTCCGGGACGATGACGACCTTGCGGGCCTTCTCCGTCTCGTCGATCTTGACGCGTCCGGCGACCTCGCTGATCGGGGCGACGCCCTTGGGGATGCGGGCCTCGAACAGCTCGGTGACACGCGGCAGACCGTGCGTGATGTCGCCACCGGCCACACCACCGGTGTGGAAGGTGCGCATCGTCAGCTGCGTGCCGGGCTCACCGATGGACTGCGCGGCGATGATGCCGACGGCCTCACCGACGTCCACCCGCTTGCCGGTGGCCAGGGAACGGCCGTAGCAGGCGGCGCAGACACCGATCTTGGCCTCGCAGACCAGCGGGCTGCGGGTGCGGACGCGGTCCACACCGGCCTCCAGCAGCCGGGTCACGACCGTGTCGGACAGGTCGGTGTCGGCGGGGAAGATGACCGTCCCGTCGACGACGACGTCCTCGGCGATGGTGCGGCCGGTCAGGCTGGTCTCCGTGGTGGCCAGCTTGACCAGGGTGCCGTCGGCGAGCTTGTCGGCGACCTCGAACGGGATCGTGCGGTCGGTGCCGCAGTCCTCCTCGCGGACGATGACGTCCTGCGCGACGTCCACCAGACGCCGGGTCAGGTAACCCGAGTCGGCGGTGCGCAGCGCGGTGTCGGCCAGACCCTTCCGGGCGCCGTGCGTCGAGATGAAGTACTCGACGACCGACAGGCCCTCGCGGAACGACGACTTGATCGGACGCGGGATCGTCTCGCCCTTCGGGTTGGAGACCAGCCCGCGCATACCGGCGATCTGGCGGAGCTGGAGCGGGTTGCCTCGGGCACCCGACTGGATCATCATCCAGATCGGGTTGTCCTTCGGGAACGCCCGCTCCATGTCCACCGCGACGTCCGCGGTGGCCTTGTTCCAGATCTCGATGAGCTCCTGCTTGCGCTCGTCGTCGGTGATCAGGCCGCGGTTGAACTCCCGCTGCACCTTCTCGGCGCGCTGCTCGTAACCGCCGAGGATCTCCTGCTTGCTCGGCGGCGTGATGACGTCGTCGATCGCGATGGTGACACCGGACCTGGTCGCCCAGTGGAAACCGGTGCTCTTCAGCGCGTCCAGAGCGTTCGCGACCTGGACCTTCGGGTAGGTCTCCGCCAGCTCGTTGACGATCGCCGACAGCTGCTTCTTGCCGATCTCGTCGTCCACGAACGGGAAGTCGGCGGGCAGCG
This sequence comes from Actinomadura spongiicola, assembly GCF_003432485.1. Lineage (GTDB taxonomy): Bacteria > Actinomycetota > Actinomycetes > Streptosporangiales > Streptosporangiaceae > Spirillospora > Spirillospora spongiicola. The sequence continues at coordinate 262,947 of NZ_QVNQ01000002.1, read as the reverse complement.
TCTCGTTGAACATGGCGCGGCCGAGCGTGGTCTCCAGCCGGTACGGACGGCCCGGCTCGTACCCTTCGGGCGCGATCCACTCCCGCGGCGGCGGAACGTCCTTCAGCCGGACGTGGATCTTCGCCTGAAGGTCCAGTTCGCCCCGGTCATAGGCCATGATCGCCTCGGCGACCGAGGAGAACGAGCGGCCCTCGCCGAGCGCCCCGTCCTTCTGCGTCGTCAGCCAGTACAGGCCGATCACCATGTCCTGGGTGGGCATGGTGACGGGCTTGCCGTCCGACGGCTTCAGGATGTTGTTCGTCGACAGCATCAGGATGCGCGCCTCGGCCTGCGCCTCCGCGGACAGCGGCAGGTGCACGGCCATCTGGTCGCCGTCGAAGTCCGCGTTGAACGCGGTGCAGACGAGCGGGTGGATCTGGATGGCCTTGCCCTCGACCAGCTGCGGCTCGAACGCCTGGATGCCGAGACGGTGCAGGGTCGGCGCCCGGTTCAGCAGCACCGGGTGCTCGGTGATGACCTCTTCGAGGACGTCCCACACCACCGGGCGGGCGCGCTCGACCATGCGCTTGGCGGACTTGATGTTCTGCGCGTGGTTGAGGTCGACGAGCCGCTTCATCACGAACGGCTTGAACAGCTCCAGCGCCATCTGCTTCGGCAGACCGCACTGGTGCAGCTTCAGCTGCGGGCCGACGACGATGACCGAACGGCCCGAGTAGTCGACGCGCTTGCCCAGCAGGTTCTGGCGGAAGCGGCCCTGCTTGCCCTTCAGCATGTCCGACAGGGACTTGAGCGGACGGTTGCCCGGCCCGGTGACCGGACGGCCGCGGCGGCCGTTGTCGAACAGCGCGTCGACGGCCTCCTGCAGCATCCGCTTCTCGTTGTTCACGATGATCTCGGGCGCGCCGAGGTCGAGCAGCCGCTTGAGCCGGTTGTTCCGGTTGATGACACGGCGGTACAGGTCGTTCAGGTCGGACGTCGCGAAACGGCCGCCGTCGAGCTGCACCATCGGACGCAGGTCCGGCGGAATGACCGGAATGCAGTCCAGCACCATGCCGAGCGGGCTGTTGCGGGTGTTGAGGAACGCCGAGACGACCTTGAGGCGCTTCAGCGCGCGGGCCTTCTTCTGGCCCTTGCCGGTGCGGATGATGTCGCGCAGCTTCTCGGCCTCGGCGTCGAGGTCGAAGTTCTGGAGCCGGGCCTGGATGGCCGCGGCGCCCATGCCGCCCTCGAAGTACTTGCCGAACCGGTCGCGCATCTCGCGGTAGAGCAGCTCGTCGCCCTCAAGGTCCTGGACCTTGAGGTTCTTGAAGCGGCTCCACACCTCGTCGAGGCGGTCGAGTTCGCGCTGCGCGCGGTCGCGCAGCTGCTTCATCTCACGCTCGGCGCCGTCGCGGACCTTGCGCTTCTGGTCCGCCTTCGCTCCGGCCTCCTCCAGCTCCGCCAGGTCGCCCTCCAGCTTCTGCTGGCGGGCCTCGACCTGCGCGTCGCGGGCCTGCTCGATCTGCTGGCGCTCCACGGAGATGTGGGCCTCCAGCGTCGGCAGGTCACGGTCGCGCCGCTCGGCGTCCACGCTGGTGATCATGTAGGCCGCGAAGTAGATGATCTTTTCGAGATCCTTCGGAGCCAGGTCCAGCAGGTAGCCGAGCCGGGACGGAACGCCCTTGAAGTACCAGATGTGCGTGACCGGCGCGGCCAGCTCGATGTGGCCCATCCGCTCACGGCGCACCTTGGCGCGGGTCACCTCGACGCCGCAGCGCTCACAGATGATGCCCTTGAACCGGACGCGCTTGTACTTGCCGCAGTAGCACTCCCAGTCGCGGGTCGGGCCGAAGATCTTCTCGCAGAAGAGCCCGTCCTTCTCCGGCTTCAGGGTGCGGTAGTTGATCGTCTCCGGCTTCTTGACCTCGCCGTGCGACCACTGGCGAATGTCGTCAGCGGTCGCCAGGCCGATGCGTAGCTCGTCGAAGAAGTTGACGTCAAGCAACAGAATTCCCCTTGAGTTGATCAGACCTCTTCGACACTGCTCGGCTCACGCCGGGACAGGTCGATGCCGAGCTCCTCCGCGGCGCGGAAGACGTCCTCGTCGGTGTCGCGCATCTCGATGGACATGCCGTCGCTGGAGAGCACCTCGACGTTGAGGCACAGCGACTGCATCTCCTTGATGAGCACCTTGAAGGACTCGGGGATGCCGGGCTCGGGAATGTTCTCGCCCTTGACGATGGCCTCGTACACCTTCACGCGGCCGAGGACGTCGTCGGACTTGATGGTCAGCAGCTCCTGCAGGGCGTAGGCGGCGCCGTACGCCTCCAGCGCCCACACCTCCATCTCACCGAAGCGCTGGCCGCCGAACTGGGCCTTACCGCCGAGCGGCTGCTGGGTGATCATGGAGTACGGACCGGTCGAACGCGCGTGGATCTTGTCGTCGACCAGGTGCAGCAGCTTGAGGATGTAGATGTAGCCGACGGAGATCGGGTCGCGGTAGGGCTCGCCGGTGCGTCCGTCGAACAGCTTCGCCTTGCCGCCCGGGCCGACCATGCGCTGGCCGTCGCGGTTCGGCAGGGTGCTCTCGATCAGACCGGTGACGTCGTCCTCGCGGGCGCCGTCGAACACCGGCGTCGCGGTGTTCGTCCACGGCGGCGCCTCGGACGCGCCGATCTCCTTGAGCGCCCTCTTCCATTCCTTGTCGTCGCCCTCGACCTTCCAGCCGCGGGACGCGACCCAGCCGAGGTGGGTCTCCAGGACCTGACCCACGTTCATGCGTCCGGGGACGCCGAGCGGGTTCAGGACGATGTCGACCGGCGTGCCGTCCTCCAGGAACGGCATGTCCTCGACGGGCAGGACCTTGGAGATGACGCCCTTGTTGCCGTGCCGTCCGGCCAGCTTGTCACCGTCGGTGATCTTACGCTTCTGGGCGACGTACACCCGGACCAGCTCGTTCACGCCGGGCGGGAGCTCGTCGCCGTCGTCGCGGGAGAACACCCGGACGCCGATGACCTTGCCCTGCTCGCCGTGCGGCACCTTCAGCGAGGTGTCGCGGACCTCACGGGCCTTCTCACCGAAGATCGCGCGCAGCAGCCGCTCCTCGGGGGTCAGCTCGGTCTCGCCCTTGGGGGTGACCTTGCCGACCAGGATGTCGCCGGGGACGACGTCCGCGCCGATGCGGATGATGCCGCGCTCGTCGAGGTCGGCGAGGACCTCCTCGGAGACGTTCGGGATGTCCCGGGTGATCTCCTCGGGGCCGAGCTTGGTGTCGCGGGCGTCGACCTCGTGCTCCTCGATGTGGATCGAGGACAGGACGTCGTCCTGCACGAGACGCTGGCTGAGGATGATGGCGTCCTCGTAGTTGTGGCCCTCCCACGGCATGAACGCCACGAGAAGGTTCTTGCCGAGCGCCATCTCACCGTTGTCGGTGCAGGGACCGTCCGCGATGACCTGGCCGACCTCGACCCGCTGGCCCTCTTCCACGATCGGCTTCTGGTTGAAGCAGGTGCCCTGGTTGGAGCGCTTGAACTTGGCGACGCGGTAGGTCGTCCGGGTGCCGTCGTCGTTCATGACGGTCACGTAGTCGGCGGAGACCTCCTCGACGACACCGGCCTTCTCGGCGGTGATGACGTCACCGGCGTCGGTCGCGGCGCGGTACTCCATGCCGGTGCCGACCAGCGGCGCCTCGCTGCGCAGCAGCGGGACGGACTGGCGCTGCATGTTGGAGCCCATCAGCGCGCGGTTGGCGTCGTCGTGCTCCAGGAACGGGATCATCGCGGTGGCGACGGAGGTCATCTGCCGCGCCGAGACGTCCATGTACTGGACCTCGCGGGACGGGACGAGTTCGACCTCGCCGCCCTTCCGGCGGACCAGGATGCGGTCGTCGACGAAGGTGCCGTCGTCGTTGAGCAGGGAGTTGGCCTGCGCGATGACGTAGCGGTCCTCCTCGTCGGCGGTGAGGTAGTCGATCTGCTCGGTGACCACGCCGTCGGTGACCTTGCGGTACGGCGTCTCGACGAACCCGAACGGGTTGACCCGGCCGAACGCGGCGAGCGAGCCGATGAGACCGATGTTCGGGCCTTCCGGCGTCTCGATCGGGCACATGCGGCCGTAGTGCGACGGGTGGACGTCACGGACCTCCATGCCCGCCCGCTCACGGGACAGACCACCGGGGCCGAGCGCGTTCAGGCGCCGCTTGTGGGTCAGCCCGGCCAGGGGGTTGGTCTGGTCCATGAACTGGGACAGCTGGCTGGTGCCGAAGAACTCCTTGATGGAGGCGACGACCGGCCGGATGTTGATCAGCGTCTGCGGAGTGATCGCCTCGACGTCCTGGGTGGTCATCCGCTCGCGGACGACGCGCTCCATCCGGGCCAGGCCGAGCCGCACCTGGTTCTGGATCAGCTCGCCGACCGTGCGCAGCCGCCGGTTGCCGAAGTGGTCGATGTCGTCGACCTCGATCGGGACGGGGACGGCGCCGAGGGTCGCCTCCTCCTCACCTGCGTGCAGCCGCACCAGGTACTCGATCGTCGCGACGATGTCGTCCTTGGTGAGCGTGCCCTGCTTCATGTCGAGGTCGAGGCCGAGCTTCTTGTTGATCTTGTAGCGCCCGACCTTGGCGACGTCGTACCGCTTGGGGTTGAAGTACAGGTTCTCCAGCAGGGTCTGCGCCGACTCGCGGGTCGGCGGCTCGCCCGGACGCAGCTTGCGGTAGATGTCCAGCAGCGCGTCGTCCTGGCCGGAGGTGTGGTCCTTCTCCAGCGTGACGTTGATCGACTCGTAGGAGCCGAAGCGCTCGCGGATGCGCGCCTCGTCCCAGCCGAGCGCCTTGAGCAGCACGGTGACGGGCTGCTTGCGCTTGCGGTCGATGCGCACGCCGACGTTGTCGCGCTTGTCGATCTCGAACTCGAGCCAGGCGCCCCGGCTCGGGATGACGCGGCAGCCGTAGATGTCCTTGTCGGACGCCTTGTCGAGGGCACGGTCGAAGTACACGCCGGGCGACCGGGTCAGCTGGGAGACGACCACGCGCTCGGTGCCGTTGATGATGAAGGTGCCCTTGGGAGTCATGAGCGGGAAGTCGCCCATGAACACGGTCTGACTCTTGATCTCACCCGTGGTGTTGTTGATGAACTCCGCCGTGACGAACAGCGGGGCGGAGTAGGTCATGTCCTTGTCCTTGCACTCCTCGACGGAGTACTTGGGCGGCTCGAACCGGTGGTCGCGGAACGAGAGGGACATGGTCCCGGAGAAGTCCTCGATGGGGCTGATCTCCTCGAAGATCTCCTCGAGACCCGACTGGGTCGGGACGCTCTTACTTCCGGCCTTCTGGGCCGCCTCGACCCGGGCCTTCCACCTCTCGTTGCCGAGCAGCCAGTCAAAGGAGTTGGTCTGCAGGGCAAGGAGGTCCGGGACTTCGAGCGGCTCCTTGATGCGCGCGAAGGAGACGCGGTTCGGACCGGTTGCGGTATTCGAGGCGTTGCGCGAGGCTGCCAAGAGTGGTCCTTCCGAGGGCTCGCGGCGTAACTGTTGACACGCACGCCAGACGATCCACGTCCGAGACCTGCACAGAGTGATCCAAAACGGACCGAAGCAGGGGTGCTCTCACACGCGGATAGTCAGAGGGCAGCGCAAAGGGGCAGTGTAGCCGACATGCCACACCGCTCGCAACTCTAGCGCCGCAGTATGCATCACGTTGCCATGGAGCATCGCTCCTCAGCGCCTCTCAGTCAAGAGCGGACTTGGACTTTTCGGGCTCTGACCTGCAGTGAGGAACGCCATAGTTTAGGGTGCCCCACCGGGCGGGAACGGGCGTCGGAAACGTGCCCCGTCGAACGGATGCGTCCAGGTCAGGAGATGACGTCCATCTTCGAGGCCAGCCACCTGCCGTCGACCTTGACCATGGTCACCTTGAGCCGCAACGGCTCGGGTAGCCGTTGAGTCTTGTCGTTCTTGGTGGCGGACACCCGGTCGGCGAAGACGAGGACCACGACCTTGTCGGAGGTCGCGCTGACCACTCCAGTCTTCATCACCGTGGTCGTGCCGACGAGCTGGTTCCGGACGGCCTCCGCCCTGAACGCCGGGGTCTCCTTCTCGTAGTCCTCGCGCAGCTCGCCGGTCGTGAGCGCGGCGGCCGACCTCATGTCGCCGTCGATCGTCCGGTAGTCGTAGGCCGACAGCTCCTTCGCCACCCTCGACGCCGCCCACGCCGCGTCCTCGCGGGCGTCGGCGACGGCGTTCTGGTCACGCTCCTTGAGGAACAGCATCGTCGCGGCGACCCCGAGCACGACGACCAGGACGGCCAGGACGGCCAGGACGGCGATGACCGGGGACGACGGGGCCGCGTCCCGGGCCACGGCGGCCTTCTTGGGCCGGGCCGGTTTCTTGGCGGGGACGGCCTCTTCGGGTTCGGTGTCCGTTTCGGCGTCGTCGGCGTCGGCCGTCGTCCCCGGCTCGGGCTCTGAGTCGTCCGCTGCGGAGTCCTCAGCCTCGGTCGGGGGTACAGGTGCATTCGCGCCGTCACGGTCCGTCAGAGACGCTTTGACGGAGCCCTCCGCCTCCGCGCCTTCCGCGCCCGGCTCATCCGCGCGCACCCCATCCGCATCGGGCCCCTCGGCATCCGACTTCTCGGCGTCCGGCTCCTCGGGGCCCAGTTCTTCAACGTCCGGTTCCAGTGCGGCGGCGGCCTCGTCGGCGGCGATCTGGGCGAGGCGCGCGGCCTCCCGGGCCTTGGCGGCGGCCTCCTCGGCGAGCCGGGCCGCCTTGGCGGCCTCCTCCGCCCTGGCCGCCTGCTCGGCGGCCCTGCGCGCCCTGTCGTCAGTGGAGCGTCCACCCCTGCCGAGCGTTGTCACGGGACCACCTCCAGGTCGGAGACCAGCCAGCGATCACCCTCGCGGGTGAGGTCCATCAGGTACCGGTGCGCTCGCGGCGCCCCGTTCTTGACCTTCGGATTGACGACCGTCGCATTGATGGACACCATCACTTCCGCGGAGTCGCCGTCGATCGAGACGACGCCCGCGTCCACCCTGTCCACGCTCGACCTGGCCTGCGTCTTGGCGAGCTGGGCGAGGATCTGCCTGGACTGGAGGCTGAGCTTGTCCTTCAGGTCGCCGGTGGCACCGGCGACGATGCGGTCGACGTCCCGCTGCCCGGTCGCGGCGCTGATCGACATGAGATTGACGCCCATCTGCCGCGCCGCCTGCGCCGCCGCCGCGCGCTGGTCGGCGTCGTTCCCGCCGTTCCAGGTGCGGACGCCGAGCACGCCGGTGGTGACGACCAACGCGAGGACGAGCGCGCCGAGGACGACGGTCACGGTCTGGGGCCAGCGGCGCTTCATCGGACCGGCCTCACTGTGTCAGGGGTCCGTACATGAGCCACTTCCACGAGGAATCTCCCAACTCACGGGTACCGGCACTGCGGGGCATGACGTAGCGCTCACCGCCGGGGCCGTAGACCGCACCGGTCGCCGGGTCGTACCCGGCGAATTCGACTGAACCGGCGGGATACGACAGGTAGAGCCGTCCGTCCGACAACTGGCCGGTGGGCGTGGACGGGCGGGAGCCCTTGGCCTCCGTCCGGTTTCCGCCCTTGTCGTCGTCCGGGTCGTCGGCGCCGCCTTCGGGGAATCCGGCGCCCGCGGTCGCCCCCGGCGGGACGGACGGGTACGGCGCGATGGCGTCACGCGGGAAGTTGCGGGCCCCGCGCACGCCCGTGGACGCGTCGTGCGGGGCCTCGCAGCCCGCGTCCAGGCGCGGGTTCTTGCTTGAGGTGTCCTGCGGCCAGCGGTGTTTCACCTTCTCGTAGCCGTCGGTGCACGCCGGTGGCTCGTCGATGTTCAGTGCGAGCCCCAGGTGCTGGGTTCCGTCGCCGGGCGTGACGGTGAACGCGCCCGCGACCGTCATGGGGTAAAGGATGAACAGCGACCGCAGGCCCGCCTTGCGCGAGGTGACGATCTGACCGGTGGTGGTGAGGTTCGCCAGGAGGATCGGCAGTGTCGGGGACAGTTGGTCGATGGCCTTGTGGGTTTCGCCCACCGCGCCGGGTACGCCGTCGATGGTCCTGCGCAGGGCTGGGTCGTCATCGCGTAGGGAGGCGGTCAGTTCGTTCAGGTCGCGGGCGAAGCCGCGGATGTTGGCGGCCTGCCCGCGCTGGGTCTCCAGGACGGTCACGCCGTTGTCCAGGAGCCGCTTGGTGTCGGGGTAGGCCTGGTCGGCGGTCTTCAGCAGCCGGTCGGTGTCGTCCAGGAGCGACTGGAGGTCGTCCGCGGAGCCGGAGAACGCCCTGCCGAGTTCGTCCACGATGACGCCGAGATGCCGGGTGTTGACCGAGCCGACCAGCGCGTCGACGTTGCGGAGCAGTTCGGCGGTGGGCACGGGCAGCGTCGTGCGGTTCCGCGGAATCGTGTAGGGGGCGCCCTCGTCCAGGTACGGGCCGCTCTTCTTGGTGGGTTCCAGGTCTATGTACTGCTCGCCGACGGCCGAACGGTTGGCGACGATCGCCTTCGTCCCGTCGCGGGGAATCCGTTCGCCGCGTTCGAGGACGAGCTTGACGCGAATACCGTCCCTGGTGAGTTCGATCGGCCCGACCCGTCCGACCGGGACGCCCCGGTAGGTGACCTCGGCGTTGGTGAACACTCCCCCGGAGTCGGTGAGGTCCACGTACGCGGTGTACTCCCGGCCGAGCAGGCCGCGACCGATGCCGATGTAGTTCACCGAGACGATCGTCACGCCGACGACCGTGAGGACCGCGAAGGCGGTCAGTTGGAGGATGACGCCGCGTTTGAGGATCACGACATGCCCCCCATCAGCAGGGTCCACAGATCGCCGCCGCCACCGGACGGCGGCGCGGGCGCGGTTGGTCGGCCGGACTCTCCCGGTCGACCCGGCCGGTTCGTACCGGGCGGGGCTTCGGTCGGCGCGAGCAGATCGGGCAGGCCGGGCAGGGCTCCGGAGCCGCCGTCGCCGGGCATCTGCGGCAGTACGCCCAGCGGTGTGTCGGGAAGGGCGACGTTCGGGACCTGGAGCATTTCGCGCATCTGCCTTCCGCTGCCGAGCAGGCCCTCCACGTCGGTGCCGCCGAGCAGGTTCCGGGCGATGGACTCGAAGTCCAGGTCGAGGGTCAGCCGGACGTTGCCGTAGTCGCCCGCGATGGTGTTCCCGAACGTGGCGGGGAACGGGAACGTGATCGCGCTCTCCAGGGCCTTCGGCAGATCGGAGCCCGACTTGTTCAGGTTCCGCAGGACGGTGTCGAGGTCCCGGAGGTTCGCGAGCATGTCGGCCTTCGACTGGTCGATCACGTACGTGGTGGTGCGGCTGAGCCGGTTCAACGCGACGAGCATCCGGGTCAGGTCGGCGCGGTTGCGGTCGAGGACGGCGATCGCGGGGCCAGTCTCGTCGATGGTGTCCCGGATGGTCTTCCGCTCGGCCGCGAGCCTGCCGCTGAGCCTGTCGATGCTGTCCAGCGCCCGGACGATCGCGGCGCGGTTGCGGTCCAGCGTCCCGACAAAGGTGTCGACCCGGTGCAGCACCGACTTGATCGTGGACTCGCGGCCGCGCATGGCGGCCTGGAGTTCACGGCTGATCGTGGAGACCTGTTCCAGCCCGCCGCCGTTCAGCAGCAGCGACATCGCCGACAGGACCTCCTCGACCTCGGTGCCGCGGGTCGTCCGGTCCAGCGGGATCAGGTCGCCGGAGGCGAGCTTCCCGGCCGGGGCCTCGTTCTTCGGCGGGTCGATCCGTACGAACTTCTCGCCGAGGAGGCTGGTCTGGCCGATCGCGGCGACGGCGTTGTCGGGCAGCGCGACGTCCTTGCGGATCTTGACGGTGACGACGGCGTGCCAGCCGCCCCGGCCGCCGGACGATCCTCCGGCGAGGGCGATGTCGTCGACCTTGCCGACCGAGACGTCGTTGACCTTGACCGCGGACTGCGGGACGAGGTCCAGCACGTCCGCGAACTCGATCTTGACGGTGGTCGGGTCGGAGCCGAGGTCGGGGCCGCCGGGCAGCGGCAGCGACCCCACGCCGTCGAACGAGCAGCCCGACAGGGTCAGCGCGATCAGCGCGGCGCCCACGGCCCGTGCGCGGCGCGTCGGTCGCCGTCTCGTGGTCATCGGGCGCCTCCGGGCAGGAACGCGGTGACGCCTCCCGGCTTTCTCCGGTCACGCGGCCGACCGGACGGGCCGTAGGCGTCCGGCGGGATCGGCACCGGGTCGTAGTGCGTGGTCAGCGCGGTGATCCAGGACAGGTCCAGACTGAAACCCGTCAGCGCCTTGCCGATGCCGTTGTACGGGCGGACGAAGTTCAGGCACTGCCGGGCCGGTGTCCCCACCGAGTACGCCAGCGAACACAGCCAGTCGGCGAGGTCGTGGAACTGGCGGAAGTTGTTGCGGGTGTGGATGGTGCCGCTGATCGGGTCGTAGGCGTGCGTCAGGTTGCTGATGGCGAGCGGCCCGGCCGTGAGGATCTCGGCGAGCGCGTCCTTCTCCTTCACGAGCACGCCCGTGATCTGCGCGAGCTGCCGGACGTTCGCGGCCAGTTCGCCCCGGTTGTCCCGGACGAACCGCTGCACGTTCCGCAAGGTCGGCGCGAGGGTGTTGAGGGCCGCGCTGAGTTCCTCCTTCTCCCCGGCGAGCTGCCCGGACACGGCGTTGAGATGCCCGGTGAACGACTTGATCTGCCGGTCGTTCGCCTTCATCGCGTCGGTGATGATCCGCAGATTCTTGATCGTTTCGGCGATGTCGCCGCGGTCGGCGCTGAGGGTGCCGAGCGCCTTGGACGTGTCCGCGATCGTCTGCCGGATGTCGTCGCCCTGGCCGTCGAGGTTCGCGGCGCCGACTCCGAGCAGCCGCGACAGCGAGCCCTCCCGACCGTCCGGCCCCGGCGCGTTGGCGCCCTGCGGGCCGAGCGCCTTGGACAGCTCGTTCAGGTTGCCGCCGATCTCGTCGACCTCGACCGGGACGGCGGTGCGGCTCACGGTCAGCGTCGCGTCGTCCGGTAGGACGGCGCCTCCTCTGTAGACGGGCGTGAGCTGGACGTAGCGGTCGGCGACGAGTGTCTGGCTGACGATGACGGCCTGCGCGTTCGCGGGCACCTTGTACTTGGCGTCGTAGCTCAGTTCGACCCGTACCGAGTCGCCGACCGGTTCAACGCCGGTCACCTCGCCGACGGGAATACCGAGGATGCGGACGTCCGCGCCCGCGTACAGGCCGACGGTCTTGGTGAAGTAGGCCGTCAGGTGGCGCCGCTCCGGCTCCTGGAACAGTTGTGTGAGCGCGCCCGCGAGCACCGCGACGGCGAGGATCGCGCCGCCGAGGCGAAGGACGGTTGCGGAGATGCGCACTGGTGGCCTGCCTGGTTACGGGAGGAAGGGGAGCGGAAGCGGGTCGCCGGTGTTTCCCGGCCGGTCGGTCGGGTTCTCGGGCCGGTCGGCGGGATTTCTGGACGTCCCGCCGGGGGGTTGGACCGAGGCGGGGATCGGGACGAGGTTCTGGATCCAGGAGTCGAACCAGCGTCCGGTGCCGGTGACGTCGGCGAACTGCCGGGCGAACGGCGCGAACAGCTGAAGGATCCGGTCGAGGTTGTTCTGGTTCTTCAGCAGGACCCGGTTGACCTTCGCCAGGTCGTCCAGCATCGGCCGGAGCTGCTTCTCGTTCTCCTGGATGAGCGCGTTCACCTGCTGGGACAGGGCCACGGTGTTGAGCAGTAGCTGGTGGATGACCGCGCGCCTCGCCTGCACGGCTTGCAGCACCCGGTCGCCGTCCTGGACGAGTCTCGCGAAGTCCTGGTTGCGGTCGGCGAGCAGCTTGGTGACGTCCTTGGCCTTGCCCGCCAGCTCGTGGAGTTGCTCGTCCCGGGAAGCGACCGTGCGGGACAGCCGCCGCAGCCCCTCCAGCGACGCGCGGACCTCGTCCGGGGAATTCTCGAACGTGGCCGCCAGCACGTCGAACGACCGGGCGACCTGCCGGACGTCGATCGCGCCGACCCGGCGGGTCAGCTCGCTGATCGCCGGGACTATCTCGAACGGGACATGCGTCCGCTCGATCGGGATGTGGCGGCCCAGCCTGCCCTCACCCCGCGGGGTGAGCGCCAGATAGTGCGCCCCCAACACCGTCTTGATCTTGATTCCGGCCTCGGTGCGGTCGCCGAGCCGGACGCCCTCGTCCACCCGGAAGGTGACCGTGACGTGGTCGCCGTCCAGTTCGAGACCGCTGACCTCGCCGACCTTGACGCCCGCGACGCGGACCTCCTCGTCCGCCTTCAACCCGGCGGCCTCCTTGAACGCGGCGGTGTGGGTGGTGCCGCCGGACAAGAACGGAACGCTGTCCAGGTTCAGCGCCAGCACCACCATCACGGTGATGACCGCGAACCCGGCGAGGCCGATGGGGACGGGGTTGCGTTCCCGGAACGAGACCCTCATCTACTTGCACCTCGCGTTCTCGTTCACGATCGCGGGTGTCTGGTAGACCGGTCCGCCGGGCAGCCGAACCCTCGCGTCGAAACCGCAGATGTACATGTTGAACCAGGAGCCGTAGGACGAGATGTTGACCAGTTCCTGCAACCGGTTCGGGGTCCGCTGAAGGCCCTGGTCGAGGTCGCGTTCGTTCGCGTCGAGCGTCCCCATGAGTTTGCGGAGCCCGGCGATGTCGTTCCTGATGTCCGGGCGCCCCTCGGCGAGCAGATCCCGCGTGGTGCCGGTCAGGTCGTTGATCGCCGCGACCGAGTCGAAGATCGCCTCACGGTCGGCGGAGACGCCGCCGACGAAGCCGCGCAGGTCCCGGATCAGCCGGTCGACCTCGTCGTGCCGCCGGTCGATGGTGCCGAGGACGGCGTTCAGGTTGTCGATCACCTGGCCGATGACCCTGTCACGGTCGGCGAGCGTGCCGGTCAGCGACGCGACGTGCGCGAGAAGGCTGTTGACCGTCCCGCCCTCACCCTGGAGCACCTGGACGATCTGCATGGCGAGCGTGTTGACGTCCTTCGGCTCCAGCGCGCGGAACAGCGGCCGGAACCCGTTGAACAGGGTCGTCAGGTCCAGCGCGGGCGCGGTCCGCGACACCGGGATCGTGTCGCCGGGATCGAGATACTCGTTGGCCCGCCCGGCGCCGTCGGTCAATGCGAGATACCGCTGGCCCATCAGGTTCCTGTAGCGGATCTGCGCCTTAGTCGACGACGGCAGCCCGTTCCTGAACACGCCGTCGTCCTCGACGCTGAACGTCACCTCCGCCTGCGTGCCCCGGTACAGCCGGACGTCCTCGACCTGCCCGACCCGCACTCCCGCGGCGCGGACGTCGTCGTCGGCCAGCAACCCCGTCACATCGGTGAAGATCGCCTTGTACTCGGCGGTGCTCCGGAACCGCAGGTTCCCGATCGTCATCGCCAGCACGCCGGTGGCGACCGAGGTGACCACCACGAAGATCGTCAGCTTGATCGCGGCGCTGGTCGTCCCCATCCGGCTCATCCGATCGTCACCACCGATCCGTCGCCGAAGAGCGGGCCGAACAGCAGCGAGGACACGTCGGACACCTCGTCGGCCGGGGTCCGCGTCAACGGCCCGACCACGCTCTTGATCTTCTCTTCCTCGCTCATGGAGCCCGGGTCGACGAACACGGTCGACAGCGCCCTGCCCCTCCCGGTGGCGGCGCCCCCGCCGTCCGGGCCGTCGGGGCCGTCGGGGTTCTTCCACCACAGGTCGTCCTGCGTGCCGTCCAACGCCAGGTGCTGCGGGAACGGGACCTTCGGGTTCGGCAGGCCGTAGCAGCGCGGGTTCCGCTGATCCCTGACCTCCGGCCTGTCCAGCGGGTTCTTGTAGCCGGGCCGCGGTTTGACGATCTCGATGGTGAGGTTGAACGTCTTCGACCCGGCACCGCCGCCCGCCTTCTCCGCCCGCGGCTTGAGCTTCATCAGACCGGCCAGCACGCACGGGATGGACGGCGAGTACCGGGCGACCAGACTCAGCGCCTCGCGGTTCGCGATGTTCACCCCGATGATCTTCGGGCCGTTCCGGCGCATGAACGTGTCGGCGTCCTGCGCCAGCGCGGTCGTCGCCGGAATCAGCTCCTCGATCGTCGCCTTCCTGGCGGTGATCGTCCGGCTGGTCACGTTGAGGTTGCGCAGCGTCTGCAACAGGTCGGGGGCGGCGGAATGGTAGATGTCGGACACGTCCGCGAGACCGCGCAGGTCACGGACCAGCGTGCCCAGCTCAGGGTTGATCTTCTTCAGCAGGGCGTCCGCCTGCTCCAGGTTCCGTCCGATCTGGTCACCGCGCCCCTGGAGCGCCGTCGCGAGCGCGTTCAACGTCGCGTTCAGCTCAGCGGGCTTCACCGCGCGCAGCAGCGGCAACAGGTCGTTCAACAGCTCGTCGATCTCGACGGCGGCCCGCGAGCGGTCCTGCGGGATGACCGTCCCCTCCCGCAGCCCCGGCGGGCCCGGCCGGTCGGGGACGTCCAGATCGACGTACTTCTCGCCGAACAGGGTCTTCGGCAGCAGCCGCGCCCGGACGTTGCCGGGGATCAACTTCGCCTTGTCGGGGTCGAGCGCCAGGTGCACGGTCGCGCCGTCCACGGTCGCGTCGGTGTCGCGGACCTCACCGACGATCAGGCCGCGCACCTTCACGTCCGAATGCGGCAGCAGTTGCGACCCGGCCCGCTCGGCCTCGACGGTCACCTCGGTCACCGGCGTGAACGCCTTGTTGAACAGCGCCACCGTCAACGCGAACAGCAAGGCGATCGCGACGAGCATCGCCGTGCCGAGCAGCCGGTACCGGACGCCTTCGCTCATGTCGGCGTCACCCCGCTATCCGGACGGTCGTGTCGGTGCCCCAGATCGCCATGCCGAGCATCAGATCGGCCACGTTGATCACCACGATGCTGGTGCGCACCGCGCGGCCCACCGCCACGCCGACACCCGCGGGCCCGCCGCTCGCGTGGTAGCCGTAGTAGCAGTGGATCAGCATCACCAGTACCGAGAAGACGATCACCTTGCCGAACGACCAGAGAATGTCCGTCGGCGGGAGGAACAGCCGGAAATAGTGGTCGTAGGTGCCGGTCGACTGCCCGTAGAACACGGTCACGATCACCCGGGTCGCGCCATAGGACGCCAGCAGCCCCACGATGTACAGCGGAACGACCGCGATCATCCCGGCCAGCATCCGGGTCGTGACCAGGAACGGCATCGACGGAACGGCCATGACCTCCAGCGCGTCGATCTCGTCCGAGATCCGCATCGCGCCGAGCTGCGCGGTGAACCCGCACCCGACCGTCGCCGACAGCGCCAGCGCCGACACCAGCGGCGCGATCTCCCGCGTGTTGAAGTACGACGCGACGAACCCGGTGAACGCGGCCGTGCCGATCTGGTTCAGGGACTCGTAGCCTTGGAGGCCGACCTGGCTGCCGGTGAAGAACGTCATGAAGCCGACGATCGCCACCGAGCCGCCGATCACGGCGAGGCCGCCCGTGCCGAGGCTGACCTCCGCGAGCAGCCGCAGCACCTCGGTGCGGTAGCGGCGCAGCACCCGGAACACCCACGCGAACGCGCGGGTGTAGAACGACACCTGGTGGCCGAGGTCGTCCAGCCACCGCAGCAGCGCGTTCAACCACCGCGCCGACCATGTCGTCCCACTTCCCGGCACGGGCCTCACATGCCCTTCGACGGGACGAGCTGGAAGTACAGCGCGGAGATCAGGAAGTTCTCCAGGAACAGCAGCATGAACGTGATGACGACGGTCTGGTTGACCGCGTCACCCACCCCCTTCGGGCCGCCCCTGGCGTTCAGGCCCTTGTAGGACGCGACGAGCCCGGCGGTGACGCCGAACACGAACGCCTTGAACTCCGCCTGAAGCAGGTCGGGCAGTTGCGCGATCGCGTTGAACGACGCCAGGTACGCGCCGGGCGTGCCGTCCTGCAACATGACGTTGAAGAAGTAGCCGCCCATCAGGCCGACCACCGACACCAGGCCGTTCAGGAACAGCGCGACGAACGCGCAGGCGAGCACCCGCGGGACGACGAGGCGGTGCAGCGGGTCGATGCCCAGCACCTCCATCGCGTCGATCTCCTCACGGATCTTCCGCGACCCGATGTCGGCGCAGATCGCCGCGCCCGCGGCCCCCGCGACCAGCAGCGACGTGACCAGCGGGCTGGCCTCCCGGACGATCGCGACCACCGCCGTCGCCCCGGTGTAGGACTGCGCGCCGAGCTGCCTGATCAGCCCGCCGACCTGCAACGACAAGATCCCGCCGAAGGGGATCGCGACCAGCATCGTCGGGACGACGGTGACGCTGACGATGAACCAGGCCTGCTGGACGAACTCGCGCCACTGGAACGGCCACCGGAACATCGCGCGGCCCGTGTCCAGGCACAACGCGAAGAACCGGCCCGGCTCCCTGATCATGACATTGACGACGCCGTCGCCGACACGACCGGACATCAGGATTCCGCGCCCGCGTCGTACCGGCGCCGCGACGGATCGGTTCGACCCGGACGGCTCGGGACGGAACCGGCCATACCGGCGGCCTCGGTCATGGACGCCACGTACCGCGGCCACTCCTCCACCCAGTCGCGGCCCTGCTCGTCGACGAACGATCCGGGCGGCGGGGTGACACCGTGCGCCGCGCACCAGGCACCCGGCGCGTGCATCCCGGCCCGGATCAACCCGTCGCTCGGCATCTGCTGCGGCGGGATCGGCGGAAGACGGCCGGGATCCTGTCCCGACCTCGCCTCGGCCTCCAGTTCCGACTCGTCCTTCTCCTCCGACATCCCGATCGGGCCGACCTTGCTGGCGTTGAGGAACTGCCGGACGACCGGCTCCTCACTGGACAGCAACATCTCCCGAGGGCCGAACATCGCGAGATGCCGCTGATACAGCAGGCCGATGTTGTCGGGCAGCGTCCTGGCCGTGTTGATGTCGTGGGTGACGATGAGGAACGTCGCGCCGATCTGCGCGTTCAGGTCGAGGAACACCTGGTTCAGGAACGCGGTGCGGACCGGGTCGAGACCCGAGTCGGGCTCGTCCACCAGCAGGATCTCCGGGTCAAGCACCAGCGCGCGGGCGAGCCCGGCCCGCTTCCTCATCCCGCCGGAGATCTCGCCGGGCAGCTTGTGCTCGGCGCCGAGCAGCCCCACCATCTCCATCTTGTCGAGAACGATCCGCTTGATCTCGGACTCGCGCTTCCTCGTGTGCTCGCGCAACGGGAACGCGACGTTGTCGAAGAGGTTCATGGAGCCGAACAGGGCGCCGTCCTGGAACAGAACTCCGAACAGCTTCCGTGTCTCGTACAGCTTCGACTCGGAAAGGCGCGGCAGGTCGCGGTCGCCGATCCAGATATGCCCCCGGTCGGGTTTCAACAGTCCGACGAGCGACTTCAGGAACACCGACTTGCCGGTGCCGGACGGGCCGAGAAGAACAGAGATCTCACCGGCCGGAACGGTCAACGACACGTCCTGCCAGATGACCTGCCGACCGAAGGACTTCGTCAAGCCCTCGACTCTGATCTCGACGCCCACTCGTCACCATCCGTCCAGGCCGGGGGAACACCGGACCCGGTGAGCGACGAGCGCTCCGGTCCGGTCTGCCGTTACATAGGGTGACCGCCCTCTTGCTACCCCTCGGTAGCCGGTCCCCTACCGTAGCGGCCCGCTGACGAAATGGAAGGGGTTCCCCGACGGTTCGGCGACGAAATATGGCGTTGTGAGCGAATCGTTACGTACCGCCAACACACGAAAAAGGCGGCCGTCCACACCAGGTGGACGACCGCCTCTCGACGCAGCGGTGGCCGGAGCCTACTTGACGGTGACCGTCGCGCCCGCCTTCTCCAGGGCCTCCTTGGCCTTGTCGGCGGCCTCCTTGTTGACCTTCTCCAGCAGCGGCTTCGGCGCACCGTCGACCAGGTCCTTGGCCTCCTTGAGGCCGAGGCTCGTCAGCGCGCGAACCTCCTTGATGACCTGGATCTTCTTGTCGCCGGCGGCCTCCAGGATGACATCGAACTCGTCCTGGGCCGCGGCCTCCTCGCCACCACCGGCGGCCGGGGCGCCCGGCACGGCGGCCACGGCCGCGACCGGCGCGGCGGCCTTGACGTCGAAGGTCTCCTCGAACTCCTTCAGGAACCCCGACAGCTCCAGGAGCGTCATCTCCTTGAACGCGTCGAGCAGCTCGTCGGTGCTGAGCTTCGCCATGATCTTTCCTCCGCTATGGCTTGTGAAAACTGGGGATTACGTAACCGCGGTGCCTACTCGGCTGACGCCTCGGCGGGCTGTTCGGCCGGGGCTTCGGCGGACTCGCCCTCCGCCTCGCGCTTGACGCGCAGCGCCTCGACGAGCTGGGCCGTCTGCGTCGGCAGGGCGTTGAAGAGCCCGGCGGCGTTCGCCATGGACGCCTTCATCGCACCGGCGAGCTTCGCGAGCAGAACCTCGCGAGACTCCAGGTCCGCCAGCTTGGTGACCTGCTCGGCGTCCATCGACTGACCGTCGATG
Organism: Actinomadura spongiicola; assembly: GCF_003432485.1. Lineage (GTDB taxonomy): Bacteria > Actinomycetota > Actinomycetes > Streptosporangiales > Streptosporangiaceae > Spirillospora > Spirillospora spongiicola. The sequence goes on along the minus strand of NZ_QVNQ01000002.1, from coordinate 244,511 downwards.
AAACCGCCCTTGATCACCAGCATCGGGTTGGCCTTGGCGAAGTCACGCAGACCCTTGGCGGCCTCGACCACGTCGCCGCGCACGAACGCGATCGCCGACGGGCCCTCCAGCCAGTCACGGAACCGCTCGTCGAGACCGGCCTCGTTCGCCGCGCGCTTGGTCAGCGTGTTCTTCACCACGCGAAACCGTGCGGTCTCGCCGAGGTTGCCGCGCAGTTCCCTGACCTGCGCGACGGTCAGCCCGCGGTACTCGGTCAGCACGGCGCCGTTGGAGCTCTCGAACTCCTGCCTGAGCTCGGCGATCGCCGCGTCCTTGTCGGCCTTGGCCATGCGGCCTCCTTCCGATTACCTGGGTGGTCACGACCCTCACCGGCCCCGCGAACGACCGGCGGAACGGTTCGGATCGACCAAAAAACGCCCCGGCGCAGGCGCACGGGGCGTCCAGGCACGGCGGGAAGGCCATGCGGGAAGCTCTCGTCTCACCTACGCAGGCCGCCCGACATGAGATCGGGTCCTTCGGTCACCCCAGGCGAGGTGACGACCGGCGGTCTTCGGCGTCAAGCAGGCTACCTCATCGACTCGCCGGGCCCAAAACCGGTAGAGCGCGCGGGGACCGCGCCGATCGCGGCGCGGTCCCCGTTTCGAGCCCTCGAACAGTGCGGTGCCTCGGGTCAGCTGCCCGGGAGGCCACCGCCGCCACCGAGACCGTTCAGCATCTTGCTGAGGTCGGTGACCTCGTTCGCCGGAGGCGCCGTGACCACCACCGGCTTACCGTAGTCGCGGTACGTCATCGAGATGCTCATCGCGCCCTGAGCGGTCTGCGGCGACTTCATCGCCAGCTTCCGCGGGAGCTGCTCGTCGTCCACCCACAGATCGAAGGACATGGTCCCCATGCCCAACTCGCTGTAGTTCTTACGGACGGCCTGCTGCTGCTCGGGCGTGAGCTTCGCGATCGCATCCTCCATCTGGTACGTGCCGGTGTAGTGCGTCGTCTCGACGCCGCCGATCGTCTCCTTGCCGACCTCGCGAGCGTCCTTCGACGCCGTGAGCATCTTGGTGTTCTGGACGGGGTCCATCTGCTGCGACTGCTTGAGCAGCTCGTCGATGTTCATGCCGGACCTCTGGCCCAGCTCGTCCAGCGAGATCTTCAGCCACGGCTTGTTCGCGGCACCGGTACCGGCGCCGAGCTGCGAGAGCATCGGAATCTTCATGTACATCGTGCGGTCGACCAGGACGTACTGCATGCCGCCCATCGACTGGGCGCCGACCGTCATCTTGTCGAAACTCATGCTGTAGGCGAGATCCGGCTTGGACCGGTACTGCATACCACCGGTCGCCGAGACGTTGCCCTCACTCGATCCAGTGACCTCCAGCGAGAGTTCAGCCTTGAACGAATCGGCCCGGCCGGTATTCTCCGCGGTTTTACCCAGTACTTGGGCGGCCGACAGCTTCAGGTTCTTGCCGGCCTCGTCCACTTTGTTACCGGCGTCACCGAGACACCCGGTCAGCGAAAGGGCGAGGCCGGTCGCCAGCACCGTGCCCGCGGCGAAACGTCGGATCATCGTGGGGGGTCTCCTTGGTCTGCTAGCGCCGGGCGCAAGGACGTGCCCGGCCGTCGGAGCCGAATGCTAGATCAGACGCACCGGGGACCGCCGGAGTTCGCTCTGTCCGGTGATGTCGTTTGTATGACAGTTTTCAGTTACCGCCGAGCAACCCGCCCATCGACAGCTGCCCCACCTGGTCGGACGGCGGCGGGTTGACCTTGAACGACTTACCGTAGTCGCTGTAGAGGACCGTCACCGTGCCGGTCTGGCCCTGCTGACCCGTCCCCTTCGACACGATCTTGCGCGGCAGGTTCTCCCCGTCCGTCCACAGATCGAAGGAGATCTTGCTGTTGACGCGGTCGTCCTTCGGCAGCCACGTCCGCACCTTCTCCCGCGCCTGTGGGTCGAGGCGGTTCAGCGCGTCCTGGACCGTCACCGTCCCGGTGTAGTGGACGGTCTTGACCCCGTCGATCGTCTCCGTGCCGACCCGGCGCGCGTCCTTCGAACCGGTGAACATCTTCGTCTGCTCGGCCGGATCGACCTGCTGCACCTGCTGGATCAGCCCTTTGACGTCGAAGCCCGTCCGCTGCGCCATCTGGTTCACGTCGATCTTCAGCCACGGCTTGCCGCCACTGACGAACTGGGCGAGCCGCGGAACCTTCGCGTACAGCACGTTGTCCGCGAACAACGCCTGACCCTGGACACCGGGGACGCTCTGCCCGCCCGCGCTGAACTCGTCCAGCTTCGCGCTGAACTTCAGCGACGGACGCAGCTGGAACCGGCCGTCGGCGCGGACCTTGCCGACATGGTCGCCGGTGCCGGTCACGGTGAGATCGGCCTTGAACGTGTCGGCCTGCCCGGTCTTCTCGGACGCCTTGAGCAGCGCCTGATCGGCGCTGAGCTTCATGTTCTCGGTGCTCGTCGTCCCGTCCCCGCCACATCCGGACAGGAGAAGCGCGGCACCCACGGCGGTGCCGCCGGCCGCCACCATGAGTCGTCGGTTCATGAGGGTAGAGCCTCCCTAGATCGCCCTGCTGGTGTTCCCAGTCTCCCGAGGCGATAACTGCGCTACATCCCCCGGTGGTACGAATGGGCCCCGGACAGTACGACCACCGACGTAGCCCACTCCCCTGCCGATCACCGACACGGCGGGCCCACAGACTCAGGGTCGACGCGGCGAAGAGCGGGAAGGCGGACGGAAAACCCCAGGACAGCGGTAGGGCGCCCCCGCCGCGGCGAGGACGCCCTACCCTGATGACACTGCCGGCGCGTAGCTCCGGGACGGTCAGACCGCTTCGAGGTCCGCCGTCAGGTTACGGATCGCGTTCGGGTCCACCGGGATGCTCGGACCCATCGACGTGGTCAGCACCGCCTTCTTCACGTACCGGCCCTTCGCCGCGGACGGCTTGAGCCGCTGGATCTCCTCGATGGCCGCCGCGTAGTTCTCCACCAGCTGACGCTCGTCGAACGACGCCCGGCCGATGATGAAGTGCAGGTTCGCGTGCCGGTCCACCCGGAACTCGATCTTGCCGCCCTTGATGTCGGACACGGCCTTCGCCACGTCCATCGTGACCGTGCCCGTCTTCGGGTTCGGCATCAGACCACGCGGACCGAGGACACGACCGAGCCGTCCGACCTTGCCCATCTGGTCGGGCGTCGCCACCACCGCGTCGAAGTCCAGGAAACCACCCTGGATCCGCTGGATCAGGTCGTCGGAGCCGACCAGGTCGGCACCCGCCGACTCCGCCTCCTCCGCCTTCGCGCCGACGGCGAACACCAGCACCCGGGCGGTCTTACCGGTCCCGTGCGGCAGGTTGACGGTGCCACGCACCATCTGGTCGGCCTTACGCGGGTCGACACCCAGCCGCAGGGCCACCTCGACGGTCGGGTCGAACTTGACGACCGTGGTCTCCTTGGCCAGCTTCACGGCCTCCGCCGGGCTGTACAGCCGCTCCCGGTCGATCTTGTCCGCCGCGGCGCGGTAACCCTTGCTGCGCTTCATGTTCGTTCCTCCACTGGAACTTCGTGGTAGCGGGCCAGCGCCTGGCCCTCCCACTGGACGTACTGCGTGACCTCTTACTTGACCTCGATGCCCATCGACCGCGCCGTACCGGCGACGATCTTCTCGGCGGCGTCGAGGTCGTTGGCGTTGAGGTCGGGCATCTTCGTCGTGGCGATCTCGCGGACCTGGTCGCGGGTGATGGAACCGACCTTGGTCTTGTGCGGCTCGCCGCTGCCCTTCTCCACGCCCGCGGCCTTCAGGATGAGCTGCGCGGCGGGCGGGGTCTTGGTGACGAAGCTGAACGACCGGTCCTCGTAGATGGTGATCTCTACGGGGATGACGTTGCCGCGCTGGGACTCCGTGGCAGCGTTGTACTGCTTGCAGAAGTCCATGATGTTGACACCGTGCGGACCGAGCGCGGTACCCACCGGCGGCGCCGGTGTCGCCGCGCCCGCCTGAAGCTGGACTTTGACCAGCGCGACCGGCTTCTTTCTCGGAGGCATGTGAACCCCTTTGTCCCATTTATCGGTGGTTCCGACTCCCGGACGTCCGGGCAACACGGCGGCTGGGACGCATCCACCGTGTAGGAACCGCTGAGGTCCGCTCATCCCCGCGGGCGCGGGGACCACTCCCTGCCGAAGATCGACACGAACACCTTCAACGGACCATCCCCGCAGAGGCGGGGACAAGCTCATCCAGGATAGGCACCGCCCAGAGCGCCTCGGTCAGATCTTGGAGACCTGGTTGAAGGACAGCTCCACCGGAGTCTCCCTCCCGAAGATCGAAACCAGTACCTTCAGTTTTTGCTGCTCGGCGTTGATTTCGTTGACGGTGGCGGGGAGGGTGGCGAACGGGCCGTCCATGACGGTGACGGACTCGCCGACCTCGTAGTCGACGGTCGCGGTGACCTTCGCCTGCTCCTTGGCGGGCGCGGCGCCTTCCTCCGGCTCGGGGGCCAGCAGGTTGGCGACCTCGTCCAGGCTCAGCGGGGACGGCTTGTTCAGCAGACCGACGAACCCGGTCACGCCGGGCGTGTTGCGGACCGCGGCCCACGACTCGTCGGTGAGCTCCATGCGGACCAGGATGTAGCCCGGCAGGACCTTCTCGTTGACCTTCTGCCGCTTGCCGCCCTTGATCTCGGTGACCTCGTGCTGCGGGACCTCGATCTGGAAGATGTAGTCCTCCATGTTGAGGGTCTGGGTGCGGGTCTCGATATTGGTCTTGACCCGGTTCTCGTACCCCGCGTAGGAGTGCACGACGTACCAGTCGCCCGGCTGGAGACGCAGCTGCATCTTGAAGTCGGCGTAGGGGTCGACGGGCGGCTCGGCGGCCTCCTCTTCGGCCTCCTCGGCCTCGGTCGACTCCTCGTCCGCGACGGACTCGGCGAGTTCGGCGGCGCCCTCGGCGGCGTCGGGGGCGGGGCCGTCCTCGCCCTCGAGCTTCGTGTCCGCGGGTTCGGCGTCGCCCGCGGACACGACGGCCTCGGCCGTCTCGTCGGTGGGCTGCGCCGCCTGGTCCGCCGTAGCAGCCGCAGCGGACTGGGCCTCGTCAACGGCCTCGTCGTAGGGCTGTGAGGGCTCGGACACGGTGACTCTTTCTCTCGGTCTGCGGTGATGAACTTGCGATGGTGCGAGGGCGGTCGGAACGACCCGCGCCGACCACGGCGGCCACTGCCGCGACGCCGGCCCGAGGGCCGTCAGCCGAAGATGGCGTAAACGCCCTCTTGCAGCCCGTAGTCGACCGCGGAGACCAGCGCAACCATGATCAGCACGAAGACGAGGGAAACGGTCGTGTAGGTGACGAGTTCCCGCCGCGTGGGCCAGATGACCTTGCGCAGCTCGGCGACGATCTGGCGCACGAAGAGCGAAGGAGACGTCCGTCGGGACGCCGACCTCTTCTCCTTCTTGCGCTTGCCCTCGTCCTTGGCCTCGGGCTCGTCGCGCTCGTCAGTCTCGGTCGCCATTGCCGCCGTTCACCTCATCGGTCGTTCCAACCCCCGTGGTCGTCGCGCGGTTCCGTCCCGCGACGGCGGAGTGCCACGGCATCGCCGTGACGCGGCCGACGCGGTGCGCACCGCACCTCGCAGGGCAGGAGGGACTCGAACCCCCAACCGCCGGTTTTGGAGACCGGAGCTCTACCAATTGAGCCACTGCCCTTCATTCTCCTGGGAAGGAGAACACCCGACCATGGGATCAGGGTGATGGTGAGTCCCAGCTTACGACCTCCATGCGGCATCCGTGTGCGCACAGGCTCGCATGGCGGGGACCCGCCACTAGGACGGTGAGTCTACGTGTCGAAGGCCCCCGCGTCGAACCAGCCGAGCACACGCCGTCCCACCGGCGCGGATATATGACTCGGGCGCGCGGACGGCGTCTGTAACGATAGGGGTATGAGCATCGACCGTCCTCGCATCTCCAAGCGCATCGCCGCGATATCCGAATCCGCCACGCTGGCCGTCGACGCCAAGGCCAAGGCGCTGAAGGCGGCGGGCCGCCCGGTCATCGGGTTCGGCGCGGGCGAGCCCGACTTCCCGACCCCGGACTACATCGTCGAGGCGGCGGTGACCGCGTGCGGGGTGCCTCGCTTCCACAAGTACACGCCCGCGGGCGGGCTGCCCGAGCTGCGCGCCGCCATCGCCGAGAAGACCGAGCGCGACTCCGGGTACCGGGTCGAGGCCGCTCAGGTGCTGGTGACGAACGGCGGTAAGCAGGCGGTGTACGAGGCGTTCGCCGCGCTGCTCGACCCGGGCGACGAGGTGCTCGTCCCGACGCCGTACTGGACGACCTATCCCGAGTCGATCAAGCTGGCGGGCGGGGTGCCCGTCGACGTCGTCGCCGACGAGACCACCGGTTACAAGGTCAGCGTCGAGCAGTTGGAGGCGGCCCGCACCGACCGGACGAAGGTGCTGCTGTTCGTGTCGCCGTCCAACCCGACCGGCGCCGTGTACACCCGCGACGAGGTCGAGGCGATCGGCCGGTGGGCGGACGGGCACGGCCTGTGGGTCATCACGGACGAGATCTACGAGCACCTCGTGTACGGGGACGCCGAGTTCCACTCGATGCCCGTGGTGGTGCCGGAACTCGCCGACCGGACGCTCGTCCTGAACGGCGTCGCGAAGACGTACGCGATGACGGGCTGGCGGGTCGGCTGGATGATCGGCCCGGCGGACGTGGTGAAGGCCGCGCAGAACCTCCAGTCGCACGCGACGTCCAACGTGGCGAACGTGTCGCAGGCGGCGGCGCTGGCCGCGGTGACCGGCGACCTGTCGGCGGTGGCGGAGATGCGGAAGGCGTTCGACCGGCGCCGTAAGACGATCGTGCGGATGCTGAACGAGATCCAGGGCGTGGTCTGTCCGGAGCCGGAGGGCGCGTTCTACGCCTACCCGTCGGTCAAGGCGCTGCTGGGCCGGGAGATCCGCGGGAAGCGTCCGGAGACGTCGGTGGAGCTGGCGTCGCTGATCCTGGAGGAGGCCGAGGTCGCGCTGGTGCCGGGTGAGGCGTTCGGGACCCCCGGGTACTTCCGCCTGTCGTACGCGCTCGGCGACGACGACCTCGTCGAGGGCGTCTCGCGGGTCGCGAAGCTGCTCTCCGAGGCGAACTGAACTCCGCACGAAACCCATACAGCTCCACACGAAACCGGCCCCGGGCTCGCACACAAGCCCGAGGCCGGTTTCGTGTGGAACGAGGACCGCCTCCCAGTCCCGTTCCCCGGAGGTTCCGGCGGGACGTTCCGCCAACGGCCCCTCCCCGCTGCGGAACGTCCCGCCGGAACGGGGTCAGTCGCCGCGCGTCCGCACGGCCGCGTCGACGTTCACGGGCGCACCCCCTCGGCGATGCGCATCAGTTGACCCTTGACCGATCCGCCCGCGGACACGGTCACACCGACCCCCGGCCTGGCCAGCCACGAGATCTGGCGCCCGGAGTCGGGACGGTCGATGGTGAAGGCGGGCATGCCGCGGACGGTGGTGCGGCCGGGGATGCCCGCCGGCCTCATGAGGTCCCGGGGGTCGGACAGCCCTTGGCTCCGCACGAGGACGATCTCCACCCAGCCGGCGTCTCCGCGCCATGCGCAGGTCGTCGTCCTGCGTTCGGCTCCGCCCGCCACCGCGCACGGCGAGGCGGCGGCGAGGCCGTCCGGGAGGTAGGTGATCCAGCGCGGCAGGTCGTCGACGACCCCGCCGGGCCCCGGCCGCCGGGGCCCGGCCTCCGGCCCGCCGGGCGACGGGGGCGGCTTCGGCTTCGCAGAGGTTCCCGCCCCGGGCCGTTCCTTGTTTGACGGGGGCCGGGACTGGCCCGGGGCGGGAGGTCGTTCCGGCCGCTGGGACGCCGGGACATTGCTCGTCGGACGTTCGGTCCCGACGGTTCCGACGGGTGTGGCCCGGAACGACTGGTAGGTGGGCACGAGGATCAGCGCGGCGACCGAGGCCGCGGCCACCGCCGCGGCGGTGTGCGTCCGCGCCTTCCTGCGCCGGTGGCGGCGTTTGACGTCGGCGACGAGCGACGGCGACGCGGACGCCTCGGCCACCTGCTCGGCCATGGCCTTCCGCAGTTCACTCTCCAGGTCCATCGCTCATCTCCCCAGTGGCGCCAGGTTCGTGTCGAGCCGTTCCCGGAGCCTGGCGAGCCCCCGGGACGCCTGGCTCTTGACCGTTCCGACCGAACAGCCGAGCGCCTGCGCCGTCTCCGCCTCCGAGAGGTCCTCCCAGAAGCGCAGGACCAGGACGGCCCGTTGCCGCGGGCCGAGCCTGCGTAGTTCGTCCATGAGCGTCCCCCTCAGCTCGACGGCGTGGTTCGGTGAGACGGCCGGTGTCTCCGGGGGCCGCGCCATATGGATCTCCCGGAGCACCTTCCAGCGGCGGGACCGGCTGATCACGAGGTTGACGAGGATCCGCCGCACATAGGGCTCCGGATCGCTGTCCGCCTCCAGCCGGCCCCAATGCCGGTAGGCCTTCTCCAGCGCGGACTGCAGGATGTCCTCGGCGTCCTGCCGGGCCCCGCACAGCAGTGCGGCGGTGCGCAGCAGGGCATCGCCGCGTTCCGTCACGAACTCCACGAACGAGCTGTCGTCTCGACGCCCCACTGTGCTCCGTCCCGGCTAGAGCGGTTCCGGCGTTCCCCCGAGGGCGAGCGGCCCACCGCGCCGAGGGCCGCCCGCCCTGCTTATTTCAGCCCCGGTCACGGCGTTCGCCTGGCGGCTCACGCCGTGACCGTGCCTGGGCGAACGCGACATCGCTTCGCGATCTGCGTGGTGTGGCTCGCCTTCGGCGTCGCCGCACCACGCAGGTCACGCGTTCGCGCGTGGCTGGGGCCAAGTCTCTTTCTGTTACTGGGCCTGGCGGACGGCGGTGGTGACGTCCTTCAGGTCGCCCGCGAGGACGGGGCTTCCGTTGACGAGCAGCGAGTAGCCGTTCGGGTCGAACAGCAGCACGCCGTTGCCGCCGGGGGCCATCCAGGCGGTGGCGCCGTGCACGGTGACGGGGGTGCCGCCCTGGGGCATCTTCAGCGCACGCCGCAGCTGATTCTGCGTCATTCCGGTCGGCGTCTTCAGCGTTTCGACGGTGATCCACCGACCGGCGGGGCCGGTCCACTTCTGCGTGACGGCGCAGATGTTCTGCTTGCGGAGGTCGGCGCCGCCCGGGACGGTCGAGGTGAGGCGCAGGCCCTTCGCCAGCATGACGGCCTTCTCGACCGGGCCGCCGGCCTTCACCGCGGGCGGCAGCTTGTCGCAGTCGAGCTTGGGAACGGCGGGCAGGCCGGGCTTGCCGGGGACACCGGGCACACCCGGAACGTCGGTGGACGGCTTCGGCGCGGGCGCCTTCTTTTGGAGGTCACCGGTGGACGGCGCGCAGGTGGGCAGGTCGGCCGGGAGCGTCGTGCCGTCCGGGACCTTGACGTCGGGGACGTCGGTCCGCGGCAGGCCCGGCGTGGGCTGACCGGCCTTCGGCACACCGGCCTTCGGCAGGTCGGTCTGCGGCAGGTCGGTCTGCGGCAGGTCGCCCGGCGGGAGGTTTCCGGTCGGGGCGTCGGGCTTCGGCAGGTCGGCGTTCGGGAGGTCCTTGGTGACCGGGTTCTGCTTCAGGTGCTTGTCGAGTTCCTTCTTGGCGCCGCCCGGGAGGTTCGTCCTGGGCAGGCCGGGCTTGGCCGGTAGGCAGGTCGGAGCGCCGTTGGGGACGGCGTCCTGCACCTTCCGCTCCGCCGCGGGGGCCTTCGCGTGGGACTGAGGGGCCGCCGTACCGGAGGAGCCGGTCATCGCCCACGTCGCACCGCCGCCCACGGCGACGGTGCCGACGGCGGACGCCGCGATCAGGGCGGCCTTCAGCGTGATCATCGTGATATCCCTTCCGCCCGCCGGCATCGCAGCGGGATGGCCTGTTCTCTCTCTGGCGCCCCTCGTATACGCACGGTGCCCGGACGGGGTTGCACGGGTTCCGGAATTTTTTGTGATGCCCATGGGCGGGCATGGCCGTGGCGTGTCATACGAGGTAGTCCGGTGTGGTGATCCCGGTGGGCCGGGGGTTCGGCGGAGGCGATGATCCGGCAACATTGGCTCATGGAGGCCAGTACCGTTTCAGCTCACCCGGACACCGCCCGCGTCGCGTGCGGCTCCTCCCGTCGGGACGTGGCCCTGCTCCCGAAGGCGCATCTCCATCTGCACTTCACCGGCTCGATGCGGCACTCCACGCTGGTGGAGCTGGCCGGGCTGCACGGTGTGCATCTGCCGGACGCGCTCGTCGAGGACTGGCCGCCCCGGTTGCACGCGACCGACGAACGCGGTTGGTTCCGGTTCCAGCGCCTGTACGACATCGCGCGTTCGGTGCTGCGGACGCCGGACGACCTGCGCCGGCTGCTCCGCGAGACCGCCGAGGACGAGGCGGCCGAGGGGTCGGGCTGGTTGGAGATCCAGGTGGACCCGAGCGGGTATGCGGCGATGTTCGGGGGCCTGACCCCGACCGTCGAGTTGATCCTGGACGCGGCGCGGGAGGCGTCGCGGGCGTCCGGCGTCGGCATCGGCGTCGTGATCGCGGCGAACCGGACGCGGCATCCCCTGGACGCCAAGACCCTCGCGCGGCTCGCCGTCCGGTACGCGGACCGGGGCGTGGTCGGCTTCGGGTTGTCCAACGACGAGCGGCGGGGCCGCGCGTACGACTTCGAGGGCGCGTTCCGGATCGCGAAGCGTGGTGGTCTGCTGTCGGTGCCGCACGGTGGTGAGCTGCTCGGCCCGGCGAGCGTCCGGGAATGCCTGGAGACGCTGCGGGCCGATCGGATCGGGCACGGGGTGCGCGCGGCGGCCGACCCGCGGCTGGTGGGGGCGCTCGTGCAGCGGGGGGTGGCGTTGGAGGTCTGCCCGGCGTCGAACGTGAGTCTCGGGGTGGCGGCGACGGCGTCGGACGTCCCGGTGCGGCGGCTGTACGAGGCGGGCGCCACCATCGCGTTGGGCGCGGACGATCCGCTGCTGTTCGGTTCGCGGCTGGCCCGGCAGTACGAGCTCGTCCGCGGCGAGCAGGGTTTCTCCGACGCTGAACTGGCGGAACTGGCCCGCCAGTCGATCAAGGCGTCTGCGGCGCCCGGCGACGTTCGCGCACGGCTCCTGGCCGGCGTCGACGGCTGGCTGGACGGCTGACGAACAGACCGCGTCAGGCCGTGAGGCCCTCGACGAGGAGCAGGGCGCCGAAGGCCGCGAATCCGGCGGCCGCGCCGTACTTGATGATCCGCTCGGGGAGGTTCCTGCCGAGGAGGTGACCGACCCCGATGGCGAGCGCGTCGGCGGCGACCATGCCGAGGGTCGACCCGGCCCAAACCCCGGTCAACGCGACGAGTCCGCCGTGGTCGGCCGCGAGGGTGACGGTGGCGAGCATCGTCTTGTCGCCCAGTTCGGCGAGGAAGAACGCGGCGCCGACGGCGAGGATCGCAGAGCCGGTGGCGCGGCGGGCCTTGGCGCGTTCGGTGTCGTCGAGTTCGTCGCCGCGCAGCGTCCACGCCGCGAAGCCGAGGAACGCGAGCCCGGCGGCGATGGTGATCGGGCCGGTGGGGAGCGCGGCTCCGAGCGCCGCGCCGACGGCGACACTCGCCAGATGGACGATCGCGGTCGCGGCCGTGATGCCGGCCAGCACCGGAAGGACCCGGAAACGGGTGGCGAAGGTCATGGCCATGAGCTGGCTCTTGTCGCCCAGTTCGGCGACGAAGATCACGGCCAGGCTGATGAGGAAGGCGGACACCGGTTCCCTCTCGCTCGGACTGCCGAGCCGGAGGGCGGGAGCTTCTTCGGGCGCTGCGACCTCGGCCCGGCAATGACTGCCAGGCCGAAGGTCTCGTCCGCCCGGATGCGGTGATCGGGCCCGCGTGACCGGGCACCGAAGGCGGCGCCAGTATGTCGATCACGCGATTGGGACTACTCCCCCTCGACGCTTCGACAGTATCAAGCCGGGGCCGCGGGTCGGGTGTTCGAAACGTCACACCGACCGGGAGCAAAGGGGACGGTCAGAGGGTGACGCCGACGAGGACGGGTTCGTTCACGAGCCGGACGCCGAACGCGTCGTGGACGCCGCCGCGGACCTGGCGGGCGAGGGCGAGCAGGTCGGCGGTGCTGGCATCGCCCGGGTTGGTGAGGGCGAGGGTGTGCTTCGTGGAGATGCGCGCCCGTCCGAGGGTGTGGCCCTTGGTGAAACCGGCGCGGTCGATGAGCCAGGCGGCGGACGTCTTCACCCGTCCGCCGGTCTCGGGGTAGCGGGGGAACGTCGCGTCCGGTCCGAGGCGTTCGGCGACGCGGCGTTCGAGGTCGGTGACCTGGTCGGAGTCGAGGATCGGGTTGGTGAAGAACGATCCGGCGCTGCGGGTGTCGGGGTCGGCGGCGTCCAGGACCATGCCCTTGCCGCGTCGCAGTTCGAGGACGGCGTCGCGAGCTTCCTTCAACGTGACGCGGTCTCCCGGTCGGACGCCGAGTTTCTTCGCGAGTTCGGCGTAGGCGACCGGTTGTGACTCCTCGGCCTCGTGCAGCGCGTACGTCACGTCCAGGATGACGTACCGGTCGTCGCCCTTGAAGGCGCTGTGCCGGTAGGTGAAGCGGCAGGCGTCGCGGTCGAGGGTGACGTGGGCGCGGGTCCGCCGGTCGTAGGCGCGGACCTCGACGATCGTCTCGCTGACGTCCTGGCCGTAGGCGCCGACGTTCTGAATCGGGGTCGCGCCGACGCGGCCGGGGATGCCGGACAGGCATTCGACGCCGGCGAGGCCGTCGGCGACGCAGCGGGCGACGAACGCGTCCCAGTCCTCGCCCGCCTGGACGCGGACGAGGACCCGGTCGCCGTCGGCGGCGACGCGTTCGGAGCCGCGGGTGCCGACGTGCACGACGGTGCCGGGGAACCCGTCGTCGGACACCACGAGGTTGCTGCCGCCGCCGAGCACGAGGACGGGTTCGCCCGCCTCGTCGGCGTCGCGGACCGCGGCGACGAGCTCCGCCTCGGTCGTCGCCTCGACGAAGCGCCGCGCGGGACCGCCCAGCCGCAACGTGGTGAAACCGGCCAGGTTCACCTCTTCAGCGAACACCGCCACGTCGTCCCTTCCCTCCCGTACGTGCGTCCGCGTCGCCGTTCCCGCCGGTCAGGCGAGTTTGACGACGGCCTTCGCGCGGGTGAGGACCTTCTGGCCCTCCGACCTGGCGGTCAGCGCCACGACGACCTTGTTGTCGTCGAGCTTCTTCTCCACCTTGCCGCTGATCTCCAGGGTCGCGCCGCCCTCGTCCGGGACGACGACCGGCGAGGAGAACCGTACCCCGTAGTCGACCACGGCCCCCGGGTCGCCGACCCAGTCGGTGACGTACCGGCCGCCCTGCGCCATCGTGTACATGCCGTGCGCGATCACGTTCGGGAGCCCGACGGCCTTCGCGACGGACTCGCGCCAGTGGATCGGGTTGAAGTCGCCGGACGCGCCCGCGTACCGGACGAGGTCGGCGCGGTCGACGGCGAACGTCCGCGCGGGGATCTCGGTGCCGACCTCGACGTCGGCGTACTTCACGTTGGCGGTCATCTCAGGCCCCCCGCTCCACGATCACGTTGTGGGTCTTGCAGACCGGCTCGCCCTCGACGGTCTTGATGTCGGTCTCGACGGACATCTTCTCGTTGCCCGCGAGCGACTTGATCTCGGTGATGGTGGTGACGCAGGTGATGACGTCCCCGGCGCGGAGCGGGCGGGTGTACTCGAACCGCTGCTCGCCGTGGACGACCATGGAGAAGTTCAGGCCGAGGCCCGGGTCTTCGAGGGCGGGGCTGAGGAGGGACACGACGATCGGGAAGGTCGGCGGGGCGATGACGTCGGGGTGTCCGGCCGCCTTGGCCGCCTCCTGGTCGCGGTAGATCGGGTTGTCGTCGCCGATCGCGTCCGCGAACTCGCGGATCTTCACCCGGCTGACCTCGTACGGCTCGCTCGGCGGGAAGGTTCGCCCGATGTAGTCACGGTTGAGTGCCATGCAATCCCGTCCCTCCGGGTGGATCGTGGTGGGGTGCGCCCGTCTCCGGACGGACGCTAACAGGACGACGTACAGCCCGCCCTCGGACTCACCGGCGAGGACGGGCTGATCAAGTCGGGGCAAGCGTGCGAAGAAGCGGCCACGCCGCGTACCTCCACGGCCCGGGTTCCCGGGTGCGGACGGTGGTTTCCGGCCCTTCGGAGAGGCGGGACCACGCCGTCCGGACGTCGGCTAGCGGGTCTCCCGGTGCGGACGGTGCGTACGGCAGTTGGGGCAGTACTTCTTGATCTCAAGGCGGTCCGGGTCGTTGCGCCGGTTCTTCCGCGTGATGTAGTTGCGGTGCTTGCACTCCTGGCAGGCCAGCGTGATCTTCGGCCGGACGTCGGTGGCAGCCACGATGGAGTGCCTTTCTGGGCTAGGGACAAAGGGACTTTCGGACGTCGTCCACCCTGTTGGGCGGGCGGCGAATCGACCCAGGCCTGCCCACCTCCGGTGGAGGTGAGAGACTTGGGTAGTAGCGAGGGCCGGACTTGAACCGGCGACACAGCGATTATGAGCCGCTTGCTCTGCCTGACTGAGCTACCCCGCCGTGATGGTCGGTGTGGACCGGAATGCAAGGATACCGGATGTCCACCGAACCCCGGAAACACGAAAACCCGGGATCATGATCGGGAATCGGCTTCGAGGGCTCCCCGAACCGTGCCTCAGGTTACCGGGTGCGCCGATGACCTGCGAAACGTCCCACTGGAACCGGTGGGACCGTACCACAGGGCCTGGTATGGAGCGAATCGGGCCGCTCGGGCCCCGGTGACGACGAAGGCCGCCGTCCCGATCGGATGGCGGCCGTGATGTCGTGAGCCCCTTTACGGAATCGAACCGTAGACCTTCTCCTTACCATGGAGACGCTCTGCCGACTGAGCTAAAGGGGCCTGCGTCGTTCGCGCAGTGAAACCATACACGCCCCGAGCAGATGGCGCGAACTCGTTCAGAGCCGTCGAAGGTTGCGACCGTCATCGCTGGTCAGCCCCGAAGGTTGCGGGCAATGCGGCCGGGATGGCCGATGCGGGGTTCACCTTTCCGCCCGCTGTGCCATGGTGATCATTCATGGCGCTCCTACACCTCGTCGACCAGATCGTCTGGGCCGCCGTCACCGAGGACAGGTCCTTCGGCGACCTCCTACCGCAGCTCATGGAGGCGTCCAAGACGGCGCCGCCCGCCGAGATGAACGACGCGATGCCGCGCATGGCGGAGGGCATCGCCGAGGCCCCCGCGAACCTCGCCGGCTGGCTCGCCATCATCTCCGGCGCCTGGATCGAGACCGGGGCCGACCCCGTCATCGCGGGCCTCGCCGTCGTCCAGCGGATCACCGATGTGATCTCCGGGGCGCTGACGTTCGCCAACGCCTGGGAGGAGGCCGCCGGGGGGAAACCACCACCCGACATGCACGAGGAAAAGCCTTCCCAGCACATCTTCGACACCATCACGCCGAGGCTCGGGGAGCGCGCGGTCGGCGCGATGCTGGCGTGGTTCGCGCTGCCGCAGTTCACGATGGCGGGGTGCACCGTCCTGCAGATGGCGCCGTCGATCCGCGCCGGACTCGCCGACCGCGACTTCCGCGCCCTCGCCGCCGGGGAGGCCGCCGAGTACCTGCCGCAGATGGACCACTTCCACGCGTTGCTGCGTGTCCTGGACGACGAGCGGCTCCTCGTCCTCGACCGCGAGAGCCGCAAGGGTTGGACGGTCACCATCGGCGGCATCGGCGACAACTTCCAACTGCACATCCTCCTCGCGGGCGCCCTCATCGGACGACCGGACGGCCTTCCCGGAGACCGCCCCGCCCCCGAGATCGTCGCCTGTTTCCTGGACGCCGACGTCCCGCCCGGACCGCCCGTGATCTCCAGCCCGTGGAACCTCGTGGACGCGCACGGTGAGTGGATCTGGAACGAGGGTGTGCCCGCCGACATCCCGGTCGTCAACGGGACCCGTGTCATCGTCATCGACCCGCCGTCCTACGAGCGGTCGTTCCCCGCCGGGCGGCGCTTCCCGCTGATGCCCGCCACCCTTCAGGTCAACGCCGACCACCTTCCCGAGAACCTCGCCGGCTGGTGGCAGCACATCGCCCCCGCCAAACATTAGAAACGGACGAGGACCGCCGTGGCGTCGTCGTACCGCTTCCCCCGGACACCTGTCGCCGAGGCCTCCGCCTCCCTGGTCCTTCTGACGAGCTCGCGCGGCCCCTCCTCATCGAGAAACTGGAGCAGTTCGTCCCACTCCAACAACCCGAACCGCTCCACCAGCCTGGACGCGCCGTCGCTCAACACCGCCGCCCGTCTCAGCCCCGCGACCGGCACCTCCCCGGTCAGCCCCTCGTACGCGGCCTCCGGTTTCGTGCTCGCGACCCAGAACCCGCCCGGGCTGTTGCGCGACCTCCGCACGCCTTCGAGGGTGTAACTGGGCAGATGATCGACCCGGTCGTCCCGGAACACCCGAACCTCACCGACATCGATCACAATGGGCGAGTCGGCCAGGACGAACCACTCCACCACCTCTCCTCGGCGCCGCAGCAGCGACACCGTCGCCGACGGGCTGTCCGGGTTCTGGAGATCGCACGTGCCCGTGTGCGCCTCCCCCGTCTCCTTGATCGCCTCGGCCACCAGGTCGGGCAGCGGCTTGCCGTCCTCCAGGGCCAGCAGCGCGGCGATCCACCCACCGAGCCTGCGCACCAGCCACGCCGGATCGTGCCGGCACCCGCTCTCCACCCCCGCGGGGGCGGTCGCCCCGTCCAGCAGCACGACCCACCCGGGGCCCGCCGCGACGAAGTCCTCGTTCTCCCGTCCCGGCGTCGCCTCACTCACATAACTCACCTGCACACAAGCAGGTCTACCTCTTCAACCGTCGCGCCGGGACGCGCTCAACCGAATCCGTCGAACACTTCAGCGCGCCCGAGCCTTCAAAATGCCGATCATTCGTCGGAGCACTTCGGCCTGTGCGGGGGGCATCTCGTCCAGCCACCGATGGTCCAGGTCGTGCCCGACCGCCAGCGCCGCCATGTCCTTCGGCACCTCGTCAGCAAGGTCCTTCGCGATCTCGGCGATTCGCGGGTCGTTCGTCGACGCGTCCGCTATCTCGTCCATGCGCGCATAGATCTGGGCGATGCGCTCCCGTGCCTCACCGAAGGGCCGCATCATCTCCACGAACTCGTCCCGTTCAGCTTCCCCGACCTTCGTGTCGACCAAGGCGAGCAGGTCCCGATCGAACTCCCCGAACCGCGACCCGCGCGGCAACCCCCGCAGCACCTCCGCCATTTCGGGCGACACCGCCGAGTCGGGGGTCAGATCCGCCTCGTCCAGCAACCGGGCCAGCCGTTCCCGTCGCGCCCTGATCGCCTTTTCCTCCGCGGCCAGATCGGCGTCCAACGCGACCAGGACCTCCCGCAGCTCCCGACCCCGATCACCGGCGAGGACCTCGCGGACCTCGTCCAGCGCCAGCCCCAACTCCACCAGCCTGCGCACCCGCGCGAGCAGGACGGCGTCCCGCAACCGATAATCCCGATACCCGTTACCGAGCCGCTCCGGCTCGGGCATCAGCCCCAGCTGGTGGTAGTGCCGCACGGTCCGGGTCGAGACCCCGACCAGCGCGGCCAGTTCACCGATCCGCATACCCCACACCATGCCACGGCGTCACGGCCAAGCCCCGCTCAAACGACAACGGACGCAATGGCGACGAACAACTCCTCTCCACTCTCAAGCTGGACGCTGAACATGCCCGTCTCGCCTTCCACGACCTCCGCCCGAACGGCCCCGGGAAAGTCCCCGGCCGCCCCCAACAGATAATCCCGAAGCTCGACGATCGTCTCCCTACCCACAACTCCTCCGTATCGCCGTCAGGGACGCTCTTCCGATAGCGGCTCGCGCGAGTTCCGCTTCGCTCGGTTCCTCAGCGTCGCGGGTCATTCGGCCACTCTCGCAGCCAGGCGCTCCCCTCGTACACCCGCCAACCGACTCGCCGCGTCCCTTTGTCGGAGACGAGTGCCACCATGAGCCGCATGACAGAGCAGGACGATCTACTGAGCAGGGTCGCCGCCCGCGCGAGGCAAGAATCCGGTGCCGCGCTCACCCCCGCCACCCCCGAGCAGATCAAGGAAGCCGAAACCTCACTGGGCTTCTCACTGCCTCCCCTGCTGGCACGGCTCTACCAGGAAGTCGGCAACGGCGGTTTCGGCCCCGACTACCAACTCCTGCCGCTGATCGCCTCGGAAGGTCAGACCGCCGTCAGCACCTACCACGCGGAACAGGCACCCCATCAGTGGCCGACGGGTGTCCTCCCCATCCTCCACTGGGGCTGCGCCATGTACGCGGCCGTCGACTGCACCGTCCCCCAAGCACCCGTCCTGCTCTTCGAACCCAACGTTATAGCGGAAGACAACTGGAGCGACGCGTGGTTCCTGGACGCGGACAACCTCTCCCACTGGCTACGCACCTGGCTCTCCGGAAAAGCCTGGTACTTGGACGAGGAAATGACAGGCGAAGGCTACTCAGCCCCCCAACCATGGCCCCAAGCCAAACACCGCCTGACCTAAAACAGCCCCGACCTCAACCGCCGCTTACGAACACAGAGCGTTCCCGTCACAGCACTATCAACCCTTCATGCGTACAGGGATCGTCAGCGGTCAGGAGTGCGGATCCCGCCCGCCGCTCGCCTCGATGAGCCAGTACAAGGAACCCGTCCCGAACGGCCACCCGGTAGTGGCGACGTCGATCCAGCCCGCTCCAGAAGCCTCGATCCCCGCGTCCCACCACCACCAACTTCGATCGTTTCCCCCACCGTCGGCCGTGGGATCGAAGCAGTACAACCAATCCGACAGCCTCCAGGGCCCCTCACAGGCCGCCCGCTTCTCCTCTGGCGTGAGCGCACGCCACCACGCCATCCACCTCGCGTTCTCCTCGGACGCATCAAGGCCTGCCCCCTCGCCCGGTTCCAGGTCCTCGGACGCGCAACGCTCAATGAACTCGGCGGGAACCACCTCGGTCCACACATCGTCGTCTTCAGGCCACGATTCGACCCGCCCCAACACGGCCGCGAGCGTCTTCCGCGCCACCGCCAAGACCGCCTCCGGGTCTTCAGCCTCGAAGACAACACGCACCAGAAAGGCACGTTCATCAGCCGACGGCCCCGACCAGATCCGCCGCAGTTCCCCCTCGTCCACCACACGCCCGAGTCTCGATGAAAACTCCACCAAACCGCAGCTCGTTAAATCGGAATCCTTCGAGACCTATCTCGGGGCTCGCCGTCCAGGTGGCCAACAGGTTCACAGCCCCAACGCCCTACCTGCGTGACCTGCTAGATCTCGTGATGAAGGACTGTCAGCGCCGAGGCGCCGGAGCAGTGTCGGCGACACTCACCTTCAACAGCGCCGAAGCCGTCAGCACGCTCCCCACGGGCGTCTTGAGGGGGCCGGAGTCGACGACGGTCCGCTCTCCCAGGTACTGATACGTCCGGGGATCAAAGATGTACTCCTCCCGGACGCCCATCGCCTTGATGGTCATGGCCGCCGCGAGCAGCGGGACGACCACCCGTCGGGGCAGCGGAAATCCACGCCGAACGGGCCGCGAGTCGGCGATGGCCGCCATCAGCCGGGCCTCCTCGACCCGCAGATCGTCCGCCTCAGGCTGCGGAACTTCCGCGCGCAGCCGCTCCACCATGGTCATCTCATCCACGAACGGACTCCTCGACAATCGGTGACATGGGATTGATGTCGCCGAGCTCCTTGCGCAGCCTGGCCCGAACGCGGTTGATCCGAGACCGCACGGTCCCGATTCGCACGCCCAGTGCCTGTGCGGTCTCCTGATCGCCCTACGACTGCGGCATCTACGCGCCACCGCATATGCCCGTCCAGACTTCGCAGAGCGAGCCGAGCAGACCCAGACCGGTGACTCGTCCGCTTTCATGTCGGCAGATGCCGCCATCCCCGGTTGGACGGAACGCACGGGCAGCATTCGTTGAGTTACCGGGGTTGAGTTGCACGCTACGGCTCTCGGTCAGATCGGCGGCCTACCGAGTGACGCCTTCGACGCCCTGGTGAGCAGGCTCGTAGACGTCACCGAACGTCCCTGGGACGCCATGGCGATCTCCACTGGCCCCCGCTTCACGCACACTCAAGCCTCTAACCGGTCGACCACCCACGGCGACGTCTGGGCCGCGACTCGGGCACTGGCCTTCACACCGGAACAGGTCGACTCCCCCCTGGCGCGGCGACCGTACGACCTTCGGCACGCGGGGTCTCGCTCTGACTCAACTCTGGGGTTCCGGCAACCGAGGTCGCCGAACGGGCGGGCCATAGCGTCAAGGTCCTGTTGCGGGTCTACGCGAAGTGCATCCTGGGCCAGCATGACCGGGCGAATCAGCGAATCGACGATGCGCTCGACGACTGATCCGACCTGCCCTCTAGGGGCTTCGGTATATGCCGGAGCCCCTTCGCCGTTCCTGACGCGAGCTGCGGGAACACACCCGGACCATTCCGCGCATATTCCGGGGATCAGTGACATCCGGTGGCTTCTGGCTGCGTGCGGGGGGGAGCTTGGGACGCGAACGGCCCCTGACCGTTGGCGCAGGTCAGAGGCCGTTCTGCGTGGGGTGGCGGGTGCAGGGTTCGAACCTGCGTAGGCTAAGCCGACGGATTTACAGTCCGCTCCCATTGGCCACTCGGGCAACCCGCCTTGGTGTCGCTGGTGCGACGGCATGGAAAGGATAGCGGACGGGGGGCGTGGGTGTGACATCGAGGTGGGGGGTCGGGCGCTAGGCTCTCTGGACCGCGAACGTTGCTGCTGAGGGGATGTGTGTTCGGTGGCTGATGCCAGCTTCGACATTGTGAGCAAGCTCGACCGGCAGGAGGTCGACAACGCTCTGAATCAGGCCGCCAAGGAGGTGGCGAACCGGTTCGACTTCCGGAACGTGGACGCTGGGATCAAGTGGTCGGGGGAGTCGATCGAGATCCAGGCGAACACGGAGGAGCGGGCGAACGCGGTGCTCGACGTGTTGAAGGACAAGCTCGTGAAGCGGGGGATCTCGCTGAAGGCGATCGACGCGGGCGAGCCGAAGTTGTCGGGGAAGGTGCACAAGCTGGGGGTGGGGCTGAAGGAGGGCATCGCCCAGGAGGACGCGAAGAAGATCGGCAAGATCGTCCGGGACGAGGGGCCGAAGGGCGTCAAGGTGCAGATCCAGGGGGACGAGCTGCGGGTCAGCTCGAAGAAGAAGGATGACCTGCAGGCGGTGATCGCACTGCTCAAGGGCAAGGATCTCGATGTGGCGCTGCAGTTCGTGAACTACAGGTAGGGCGCGTAACGCCTGGGAGCGCGCCGGCCCCATCCCCCGCAGAAGGTGGCCGGCGCGCTCTCTTGTCTTATGACGCGGCCTCGTCGGGGATGGTTCGCTCGAATTCGTCCATGTCGCGGGCGAGGGTGGTGAGGTCGAGGTCCAGGACGCGGGCCAGGGCGGCGACGGTGAAGAACGCGGGGACGGCGATGGCGCCGCGTTCGATCTTGCGGAGGGTGTCCAAGGAGATGCCGGCCTCGGCGGCGACGGCGGCGGCCGGGCGGAGGCCGCGGGCGGCGCGGAGGACCTGGCCGAGGGCCTTGCCGCGGTCGCGTTGTTCGGCGGTGAGTGGGGTACGGACCATGCGAAGCATTGTAATACTGGTATTAAAATCTTCCGCATGGTGACCTATCGGACCCCACGGGAGTGGGAGCGGATGCGGGACGCGGGGCGGGTCGTCGCCCGGGTTCTGGCGAGTGTGCGGGACGCGGCGGAGCCCGGTGTGCCGTTCGAGGAGTTGGACGTGGTGGCCGCGCGGGTGCTGAAGGAGCACGGTGCCACGTCGCCGTTTCTGCACTACAAGCCCGCTTGGGCGCCGGTTCCGTATCCGGCGAATATCTGTGTGTCGGTGAACGAGGTTGTTGTTCATGGGATTCCGCGCGGGGGTGTGCTGCGGGACGGGGACGTGTTGAGTGTTGATGCCGGGGCGCGGGTCGGGGGGTACTGCGGGGACTCGGCGATCACGTTCATGGTGGGGAGAAGCGATGCGGCGGGGCTGCGGCTGATCGAGACGGCTCGGCTTGCTCTGGAGCGGGGTATCGCGGCGGCCCTGCCGGGGAATCGGATGGGGGACGTCGCGGCCGCGATCGAGGAGACGGTGCGGGCGGGCGGTTACGGCATCGCGGACGGGTCGGGGGGCCATGGGATCGGGACGGAGATGCACGAGGATCCGCCGGTGCCCAACAAGGGGCGGCGGGGGCGCGGGCTGAAGCTCAGGGAAGGGCTGACGATCGCGATCGAGCCCATGGTCACCGAAGGGGGAAGGGATGAGACCGGGCTGCTGGCGGACGGCTGGTCGGTCGTGACCGTGGACGGCGGCAGGGCCGCCCACGTGGAGCATTCCGTGGCGGTGACGGGTGATGGGCCGGTGATCCTGACGGCGCCCTAGCGGTGGCCCGCCATGCGTTCCAGGCGGGCGATCCGGTCGGCGGTCGGGGGGTGGGTGGAGAACAACCTCCCGATCCCGGCGCCGGTGAACGGGTTGGCGATCATCAGGGAGCTGGTGGTGGCGAGTTCGGGGTCCTGCGGCAGCGGCATCGCCCGGGTGCCCGCGTCGATCTTGCGGAGGGCGGAGGCGAGGGCGAGGGGGTCGCCGGTGAGGCGGGCTCCGGCGGCGTCGGCGGAGTATTCGCGGGTGCGGCTGATCGCCATCTGGACGACCATGGCGGCGACCGGGCCGAGGATCATCATCAGCAGCGCGCCGAGCAGGCCGGGGCCCTCGTCGTCGTCGGAACGGCCGAGCGGAATGAAGATCGCCAGATGGGACAGGCAGGTGATCACGGTGGCGATGGCGGCGGCGACGGACGAGATGAGGATGTCGCGGTTGTAGACGTGCGACAGTTCGTGGCCGAGGACGGCGCGCAGTTCCCGTTCGTCCAGCATCAGCAGGATGCCGCGGGTGCAGCAGACGGCGGCGTTACGCGGGTTGCGTCCGGTGGCGAACGCGTTGGGCTGCCGGGTCTCGGAGACGTAGAGGCGCGGCATCGGCTGGTGGGCGGAGGTCGCCAGTTCCCGGACGATCCGGTACAGCATCGGTGCCTCGACCTCGCCGACCGGATGGGCCCGCATCGAACGCAACGCGATCCGGTCGCTGAAGACGTAGGCGACCCCGTTGGTGACGAGCGCGATGAGCAACGCGATCGTCAGCCCGGCACCGCCGCCGATCAACCAACCGGCGGCGAGCATCAACGCCGACAGGCTGGCGATCAGCACTGCCGTTTTGACGCCGTTGAACTGCACTTCCGATGCCTCCCCGTCGACTCCGGCATGAACATCAACGGTTTGACCTGGGTGAACGTTCCCACTAGGTGGCGTGTGACACCGTCTGTAGGACGATTTGCGGGGCCGCCGAGAGTACAAGCGCCGCGGTGGAAGTGGCGATGACCGCGGCGCGGACGGGCAGTCCGGGCACCGGATCGTAGGACGGGCCGGGCGCCGGGGTGAACAACCGGACGGCCCACAGCAGGTAGTAGTACAGGCCGATCACCGTGTTGATCGCCATAACGACGGCCAGCCAGGTGACGTCGCCGGCGACGGTGGCGCGGAACACGACGACCTTGGCGAACAGGCCCATCACGCCGGGCGGGAGTCCGGCGAGGCAGATGAGGAAGAAGGCGAGCGCGGCGGCGACGGCGGGGCTGCGGCGGGCGAGGCCGCGGTAGTCGTCGAGGGTGTCCCAGGACGGGCTGAGCGGCGCGTCGCGGCGGCGGAAGCCGATCACGACGGCGAACGCGCCGAGGTTCATGACGGCGTACAGGGCGACGTAGGCGGTGGTGGCGGCGACGGCCTCGGGCAGCCGGTCGTCGCCGACCGCCAGCGGCGCCAGCATGTACCCGGACTGGGCGACCGACGACCAGGCCAGCAGGCGGATGGCGGTGCGTTGGCGCAGGGCGACGAGGTTGCCGACGGTCATGGTGAGGGCGGCGATGACGGCGATCGTCGGGCCCCACACGTGCGCGTACGCGGGCAGGCCGAGCGCCAGGACGATCGCGAGGCCCGCGAAACCGGCGGCCTTCGACACGACGGACAGGAACGCGGCGACGGGCAGCGGCGACCCCTGGTAGACGTCCGGGGCCCAGAAGTGGAACGGGACGGCCGCGACCTTGAACGCGAACCCGGCGAGGACGAGCACGGACCCGGCGGTGGCGACCGGGTCGAGGTCGGACGGCAGCCGGGAGAGGGCGGGGGCGATCCGGTCCAGGTGCATGGCGCCGGTCGCGCCGTACACGAGGCTGATCCCGAACAGCATGACGGCGGTGGACACGACGGAGACGAGGAACAGTTTCAACGCGGCCTCGGACGCCGTCCCGTCGTAGCGGCGCAGCGCGGACAGCGCGAACACCGGGAGGGACAGGGTCTCCAGCGCGACGAGGAGGAGGACGAGGTCGCGGGCGGCGACGAGGGCGAGCGCGCCGATGACGGCGGCGAGCAGCAGGAAGTGGTACTCCCCCACCGGCATCTTCGAGTCGGTGATCTCCTGGAGGGACAGCAGCACGACGACGACGGCGGCGCCGAGCACGATGCCCTGGAACAGGAGCGTGAAGTCGTCGGCGACATAGGAGCAGGAACGGGGGCCGTCGCCGCGCAGGCCGTCCGGGACGCAGAACGTGGCGCGCCGGTCGCCGGTCGCGAGCGCGATGACGGCGAGCAGCGCGACGGCGAGGGAACCGCCGCTGAGCAGGGACAGGACGCGGCGGGGCGCGTCGAACGCGTCGGCGAGCAGCAGTCCGATCGCGGCGACGGCGAGGATCAGCGGCGGCGCGATCGCCGCGTAGTCGATGCTCTGGATCATCAGCCGCCTCCGAACAGGGCGCGGACGGGTCCGGTGGTCACGTCCAGCAGCGTCTTCGGCCACAGCCCGACCAGCAGCGTCAGCGCGATCAGCGGCACCCAGGCGGCGTACTCCTGCACGGACACGGCGGCTGCGGGGGCACGTTCGGGGGCGGTGCCGTCGGACGGGCCGTGGGTGAGTTTGGACAGCATCCGCAGGAAGTACGCGGCGGTCAGCACCGCGCCGAGCGCCGCGACGGCCATGAACGTCACGAACGTCTCGCGCGGCAGGTCGGCGTGCGGACGGTACGCGCCGAGCAGCGCCAGCATCTCCCCCCAGAACCCGGCGAGGCCGGGGAGCCCGAGGGACGCGACGGACGCGAACGTCAGGATCGACGCCAGTCGCGGGGACGTGCCGAGCATCCCGCCGCCGAGGGCGTTCATGTCGGCGGTGCCCCAGCGTTCCTTGACGGACCCGGCGAGGAAGAACAGCAGGCTGGTGATCAGGCCGTGCGCGATGTTGCCGAACAGGGCGGCGTTGACGCCGACGGGGGTGAGGGTCGCGATGCCGAGCAGGACGAAGCCCATGTGCCCCACGGACGAGTAGGCGATCATCCGTTTCAGGTCGCGTTGCGCGAGGCAGGCGAGGGCGCCGTAGACGATTCCGATGACGGCGAGGAGGCCGAGCCAGGGCGCCCAGAACTGCGCGCCGTCGGGGGCGAGCGGCAGCGCCACCCGGACGAGCCCGTACGTGCCCATCTTCAGCAGCACCCCGGCGAGCAGCACGGACCCGACGGTCGGGGCCTCGGTGTGCGCGTCGGGCAGCCAGGTGTGCAGCGGCCACATCGGCGCCTTCACCGCGAACCCGAGGCCCATCAGCGCGAACGCCGTGACCTGGAGGCCGTGCGACAGCCCGGACCCGTGCCGCGCGGCGAGCTCGGTCATGTCGAGCGTGCCCGCGTGCGCGCCGACGAGCAGCATCCCGGCGAGGAGCAGGCCGGAGCCGAGCAGCGTGTAGAGGATGAACTTGTGGGCGGCGGCGCGGCGTCCCGTCCCGCCCCACAGCATGATCACCGCGTACATGGGGATCAGGACTGTCTCGAAGAAGACGAAGAACAGCACGAGGTCGAGCGCGACGAACGTGCCGATCATCCCGATCTCCAGGACGAGCAGCAGCGCGGTCAGCAGCCGGATCCGGCCGCCTCCGGGCGGGTGGCGCAGCGTGTAGAGGAAGCACAGGAACGTCAGCAGCGCCGTCAGGACGACGAGCGGAAGGGAGATCCCGTCGACGCCGAGGTGGAAGCGCAGCCCGATCGCGGGCGCCCACGCGCGGTCGACCCGCATCTGCATGCGGGACGTGGCGCCGAAGTCGAACGCCGTCATCGCGGAGATCGCGACGAGCAGCGTCGCGCCGGACACGGCCGTTCCGAACATCCGGACGGCGACGTCGGTGCGCAGGAACCGGTTCGCGGGCACGAGCATCGCCAGCGCCCCGGCCAGCGGGATCGCCATCATCAGCACGAAGATCACAGGAAGATCACCACCCCGGCGACGATGACGACGACTCCGGCGAGCAGTCCGGTCAGGTAGTTCTGCACGTTGCCGTTCTGCGGGAAGCGGATCCGCCCGCCGAGCCAGGTCGCGCCCCGTCCGGAACCGACCACGGCGGCGTCGACCTGGCGGCGGTCGAACGTCACGACGTACCGCGCCAGGGCCCGGATCGGCCGGACGATCACCAGCGCGTACAGCTCGTCGACGTAGAAGGCCCGCGCGAACACCGGACGGGCCCGTCCGAGCACGCGTGCGGGGTCGGCGGCCGGGTCACCGTTCCAGACGAGGAACGCTGCGCCCGCCCCGACCACGACCAGCAGGAAACTCACCGACGCGGCACCCACGTGCGGGCGCAGTTCCGCCGCCCCGAGCCCGAAGAAGCCGAGGATCGCGGCGGGGACGGCCAGGACCGCGACCGTCCACGACATCAGCCTGGACGGTTCACGGATCTCGTACGAGCCGCGCTGCTCGCCGAAGAACGTCATCAGCCACGCCCGCATCGCGTACGCCGCCGTCAACGCGACCGTCAGCAACAACCCCAGATAGACCAGCCACGCGACCCCGCCCGGCAGGTTCACGACCTGCCCGTCCGGATCGACGTCCAGTGCGTACAGCCCGGGAGTTGAACCTGGCGGTGTCACTGCCGCCGACGCGACGGCGGATTCGCCGCCGTGGAGGGCGGCGTGCTGGGCGGCTTCGATGACGGAGTCCTTGCTGAACCAGCCGCTGAGCGGTGGGACGCCCGCGAGCGCGGCGAGGCCGACCGTCATCGACCAGAATGTGATGGGCATGCCGCGCCGGAGCCCGCCGTAGTGCGCGAGCATGTTCGAGCCCGCCACGACGATCACGCATCCGGCGGAGAGGAACAGCAGGGCCTTGAACGCGCCGTGGGTGAGCAGGTGGAAGATCGCGGCGGTGTCGGCGCCGACCGCGAGCCCGGCGGCCATCACGGCGAGCTGGCTGATCGTCGAGTACGCCAGGACGCGTTTGAGGTCGTCCTGCGCCAGCGCCGCGAGCGCCGACCCGACCATGGAGACCACGGCGACGACGCCGAGGACGACCAGCGAGGTCGGGGCCTCGACGAACACCTCGTGCAGCCGCGCGACGACGTACACGCCGGCCGCGACCATCGTGGCCGCGTGGATGAGGGCGCTGATCGGGGTGGGGCCGGCCATCGCGTCCGGGAGCCAGGTGTGCAGCGGGAACTGGGCGCTCTTGCCCGCGACTCCGGCGAGGAGCAGCAGCGTAGCCGCCGTCGCCGTCGCGGCGGACAGCTCGTCGACGTTCCGCAGGATCTCGTCGATCTCGAACGTGCCCGCGCCGACGCCGAGCACCAGCACGCCGAGGAGGAACCCGACGTCGCCGAGCCGCGTGACCAGGAACGCCTTGACCGCCGCCCGCGAGTTCGCCCGGTCCTCCCAGTGGTGGCCGATCAGGAAGTACGAGCAGATGCCCATGACCTCCCAGCCCGCGTACAGGACGAGGAGGTCGCCGGAGTAGACGACCAGCAGCATCGCGGCCGTGAACAGCGACACGAACGCCGCGTAGGACGAGTACCGCCGGTCGCCTTTCAGATAGGCGACCGAGTACACGTGGACGGCGAGCGCGACACAGCAGACCATGAGGCCGACGAAGGCGGACAGCCAGTCCACCTGCAACCCGACCTCGATCAGCACCGAACCGGTCTCGATCAGCGTGAGCGAACCGGTCCGTTCGTCCACGTCCTGCCACGCGACGAACGCGACGATCGCGGCGAGGACGAGCGAGACGGCGATCGGCAGGCACGCGATCAGCGCGGGGCCGTTGCGGAGCGGCGGGGTGTCCGTGCCGGAACGTCCGCCGAGGAGGCGGGTCAGGGACGGCCCGAGCAGCATCCCCGCGAACGCGCCGAGGAACGGCAGCAGGACGACCAGCGAGGCGAGCCAGATCACGGCGCCGCCTCCTCGACCGCCCCGGCCTTCTCGCCCCCGGGCTCGGGCTGCGGACCGGCCTCCAGGGCCGCCGGACGGGTCGAGTCCTCCGCCAGGGCGCGGAGGCGGTCGACGTCCACCATCCGCCGGTTCCGGTACACCAGCAGGACGATCGCCAGACCGAGCCCGATCTCCGCCGCCGCGATCACGATGGTGAACAGCGTGAGGACCTGCCCGCCGTGCAACCGGTCCCGGTACCAGATGTCGAACGTGACGAGGTTGAGGTTCACCGCGTTCAACATCAGCTCGACCGACATCAGGACGAGGATGGCGTTGCGGCGCGCCAGCACCCCGTACACGCCGACGGAGAACAGCAGCGCTGCGACGATCGTCGGGTAGGCGAGATGCATCAGCCGCCGCCTTCCTCGTCCGGCCGTGTGCCCTGCCGGGCTTCGGACTCGGGGCGCGCCCGGATGTCGGAGCGGGACAGCACGATGGCGCCGATCAGCGACGCGAGCAGCAGCACCGACAGCACCTCGAACGGCAGCACCCAGGTCCGGAACACCGCCGCGCCGAGTTCCTCGGCGGACCCGCCGCCGTCCCGCAGCGGCATCCGCTCGTCCCGGAAGCCCATGACCATCACGGTGACCAGGACGGCGGCGGTGGCGACGGCGACGGCAGCCGCGGCCCACCGGTTGCCGGAGTCGAGGTCGGTGGACTCGCCGATCGGCGCCCGCGTCAGCATGATCCCGAACAGCAGCAGCACGACCACCGCGCCGACGTAGATCAGCACCTGTACCCAGGCGACGAACTCCGCGGTGAGGACGAGGTAGCCGCCCGCGAGCGCACCGAACGACACCACCAGCCACAGCGCCGCGTGGACGAGGTTGCGCGTCGTCACCACCAGGATCGCGGACCCGACGGCGACGACGCCGAGCAGCGTGAACACGACCTCCGGGCCGCTCATGTCCGTCCCCCGCGCGGGGGGCGGGCGCCGCGGGCCGCCGCCTTCTCCGCCGCGGCCACCTCCTTCGGCGGCTCGGCGGACGGGTCGTGCGCCTGCGGCGGCGGGACCGTCCACATCCACTCCCGCAGCCGTTCCTTCTCGTGCGTCAGCTCCGCGATGTCGTACTCGGCGTACTCGAACTCCGGTGACCAGAACAGCGCGTCGAACGGGCACGCCTCGATGCAGATCCCGCAGTACATGCAGAGCGCGAAGTCGATGGCGAAACGGTCGAGGACATTGCGGGTCCGGGCCCGTCCACCGCCCTCGGCGGGCAGGGTCTCCTTGTGCGAGTCGATGTAGATGCACCAGTCGGGACACTCACGGGCGCACAGCATGCAGACGGTGCAGTTCTCCTCGAACAGCGCGATGACGCCCCTGCTGCGCGGAGGGAGGTCAGGCTGCACTTCTGGGTATTGACGCGTTATGGAACGCCGCGTCATCGTTCGCAACGTGACCGCCAGCCCCTTGGCCAGCCCGCCTCCTGGTAGCCGTCCCACGCGCCCCATGATTGCGCAGGATCGTCTCCGGGGGAACGCGGTGGGTGCCGCGTTCGTCGAACCATACGTAGAACCTGTGGGTGGCGCCGGGTTCAGGGGGAGGGACAGCGGGTGAATCCGCATGGAGACCATCTCGGGCGTCGGCCCACGCCCCATCCGTTGGGCGACGTGTGGCAGCCGCCGTTCCCGCGGTCGCCGTTCCAGCCGATGTCCCCCGTTCCGCCGCCTCCCGTGCCCGCGCGGCCAGAGGATACGGCGCGCAGTTTCCTGTGGGCGTCGGTGCCCCTCATCACCCTGGGGTACGGGACGCCGTTCTCGTTCCTCTACGCGGCGATCCGGCAGAAGTCGGTGGGCCTCGGCGTGACCGCGGCCGGGTACGGCGCCGGGACGGCCACCGTCCTGATGCTGATGCAGTTGGGCAGCCCGGTGTTCTTCGTCCTCGCCGGATTCATCGCGATCATGCTGTGGATCGCGGGCACCGCCCACGCGTTCGCCGTCCGGACGTCGGTGTTCCCGCGGGGCGTGCCGCGCAGCCGCCTCAACGAGCACGCCGTCAAGATCGCCAAGTATCGGCGGGAGCTGCGCGAGCAGGCCCGCGCGCTGGCCGCCGAGGACCCGGCGCTCGCCCGCGAGTTGCGGATCGGCCGTCCCGACATGCCCCGCACCTACGACGACGGCGGTCTCGTGGACGTCAACTCCGCGCCGCCGCAGATCCTCGCCGCGCTGCCCGGCATGAAGCCCGAGTTCGTGGAGCGCATCGTCCGCCGCCGCGAGGAGCAGGGCGGTTTCGTGTCCGCCGAGGAGATGGCGGTGGACGCCGACCTCCCGCCGGACGTCCTCCCCGCGATGGCCGAGTTCACCCTCTTCCTGAGGTGACGCCCCGGGCCCTCAGAGGACGACCTTCAGCACGCCGGTGAGGGCGAGCTGCGCCAGCGACAGCGGCACCAGCCACGCCCAGGCGAGTTTCTGCAACTGGTCCTCGCGCATCCGCGGATAGCTGACCCGCAGCCAGATCACGCAGAACGCCAGCGCGCCGACCTTGAGCATCGTCCAGAGCCAGCCGAGTTCGGTGTCGAGGAACGGGCCCTTCCAGCCGCCGAGGAACAGCACGGCCGTCAGCCCGCACAGCACGACGATCCCGGCGTACTCGGCCAGCAGGAACAGCGCGAACCGCAGCCCGCCGTACTCCGTGTACGGGCCGAAGATGATCTCGGAGTCGGCGACCGGCATGTCGAACGGCGGGCGGCGCAGCTCGGCGAGGCCCGCGACGAAGAACACCACGGCCCCGACCGCCTGCCACGGCAGCCACCACCAGCGCCACTCCTCCACGACGCCCTGGAGCGACAGGGTGCCCGCCGCCATCGCCACCGACGAAGCCGCGAACACCATCGGCAGCTCGTACGACATCAGCTGTGCCGCGACCCGCATCCCGCCGAGCAGGGAGTACTTGTTCGCGCTCGCCCAGCCCGCCATGATCGCGCCGATGACGCCGACGCCCATCACGGCCAGCGCGAAGAAGATCCCGGGCCCGAGGTCGAGGGCGACCTGCCCGCCGGGCCCGATCGGGATCACGAGCAGGACCAGCAGATACGGGACGAGCGCCACGCCGGGGGCGAGTTTGAACACCCACTGGTCGGCGTCGCGCGGGACGACGTCCTCCTTCTGCGCGAACTTCACACCGTCGGCGACGAGCTGCGCCCAACCGTGGAAGCCGCCCGCGTACATCGGGCCGAGACGGCCCTGCATGTGGGCCATGACCTTGTGCTCGGCCTGCCCGATCAGCAGCGGCAGCAGCGCGAACGCGGCGGCGACCAGCGCCAGCTTGACGACGACCTCAAGCATGGGGACCCCAGTCATCCGGCACGCCGGGCGGGCGGACACGGCGGCGGCTCGGCGCGCCGTGCCCCGACTCGCCCGGTTCCTTGGCGCCCGGCCACGGCTTCGCGACGCGGGCGGCGAGCACGAAGTCCTTGCGGAGCGGGTGGCCTTCGAACCCGTCCGGGAGCAGCAGCGGGACGAGGTTCGGATGGCCCTCGAACAGCACCCCGAACATCTCGGACGTCTCCCGTTCGTGCCATTCGGCCCCCCGGTACACGCCGGTGGCCGTGGGCAGCACGGGCGCCCGCTTCGGAACACGCGTCCGGATCAGCAGATGGTGGCGGCGTTCCAGCGAGTACACGTGGACGACGACGGCGAAGCCCTCGTCGAGTTCGTCCACGCCGGTCAGCCAGTCGAAGTAGCCGCAGGACAGGTCGTCGCGGGCGAAGGTCAGCGCGTCCAGCCAGTGCTCGGGCGGCACACCGACGGCGCGGCCGCCGAACGTCTCCTCCGTGGTGATCTCGTCGCCGAAACGGGCCGTCCACGCCTCGGTCAGGGCCTGCGCGGCCGGTTCGGGGCTCACCGGTCGCGTCCGATCTCGTCGTCGTGGCCGTCTTCGGCCAACCCCGGGATGATCGACGGATCGTGCTCGTTCCGGTCGGCACGGTCGGGCGTCCCCTCGTCCTCGACAGGTGGGACGGGCTGGGTGACGTCCTCGGTCGGACGGACCACCGGCGTCTCCCGCGTCGGCGCTTCGGCCGTGCTCTCCTCCGCGGGCGGCTCTTCGGCGGGCGACTCGTCGGCGAGCGGTGGCGGCAGCGGCCGGGTCTCGCCCGCGTCCGGAGGCGGCTGGACGGGACGGCGCAGCACCGTGGCCGAGAGCGGACGCGGCGCGGGCGGCGGAGCGACCGGTTCGCCCCCCACCCCGTTCGACGGGGCGTACCGGTCGCCGAGCGACTCACCGGCGATCTTGTCCTGGAGGCGGACGATGCCGTGCAGCAGCGCCTCGGGACGCGGCGGGCAGCCCGGCACGTACACGTCCACCGGGATGATCTGGTCGACGCCCTTCGTCACGCAGTACGAGTCCCAGTACGGCCCGCCGCAGTTGGAGCAGGCGCCGAACGAGATGACGTACTTCGGTTCGGGCATCTGCTCGTAGAGGCGGCGGACGGCGGGCGCCATCTTGTCGCTGACGGTGCCGGAGACGACCATGAGATCGGCCTGCCGGGGGCCGGGCGCGAACGGGATGACACCGAGCCGGATGAAGTCGTGCCGGCTCATCGACGTCGCGATGAACTCGATGGCGCAGCAGGCCAGGCCGAAGTTGAAGACCCACAGCGAGTAGCGGCGGCCCCAGTTGAGCACGAACTTGACGGGCTTCGGCGCCAGCCGCGACAGCGGTCCCACGCTCGGCGGCGGTAGATCGATGGTGCCCACGAGAGCATTGTTACAGTCCCGCGCGGTCTGGGCAGAGGCCCGGCCGGATCAATCCGAACCGGCTCGGATCGCCGGACCGGGTCAGACCCAGGACAGCACGCCCTTCTTGCCCGCGTAGGCCAGGCCCGCGGCGAGGAACGCGAGGAAGACGAACATCTCGCCGAGCGTCGTGGCCCCGTAGCCGGGCGCGGAGAACACCGTCGCCCAGGGGAAGAGGAAGACCGCGTCCACGGCGAACACGACGTACAGGTAGGCGAAGACGTAGTACCGGACGTACGAGTGCGCCCAGTTCTCCCCGACGGGGTCGACGCCGCACTCGTAGGTCGTGAGCTTCTCGGCGGTGGGACGGTGCGGACGCAGCATCCGGTTCGCGGTGAGGCCGCCGCCGACGATTCCCGCGCCGACGAGGAGGAGTACGACAACAACGACATACGTGTCGAAATAGTTATGCACCGAAACCTCCTCGCCTGCGTCAGACCAAGTATCCCCGCTCAACGGCGTCCGGGGGAGTGTGACCATGTACCTCCACATCGGAGGCGCGCGATGTCACGGTTTTACTGCACACTAGGTTAGGCATTGGGGTCAGTTGACCTGGAAGGACGTGACCAGATGAGCAACCCTCCACCGCCACCGGGGTGGGAGAACCCGGGCGGTGCCTCCTGGCCGCCTCCACCCCCGCCCGCAGGTCCGGGCGGACCGGGCGTCCCCGGTGATCCGGGGGGCGTGGGAGGCCCGGGCGGACCGCCTCCGCCCGGAGGTTTCGGCGGGCCCGGAACACCCCCGCCGTTCTTTCCGCCGCCGCCCGGCGCCCCGATGGGCCCGGGAATGCCGCCGCCGCGGCGCGGTGGCGGCGGCGCGCTGATCGCGGCGCTGCTCGGCGGTGGCCTGGTGATCCTGGTCATCATCGGCGTCGTGGTGTTCGTCATCGCCGCGAACGGCGGCAAGACGCCGGAGGAGAAGCTGACCGCCGCGGCGACCAGCATGTCCGCGGCCCGCGCCGTCGGGCTCAAGGGCACCCTCGGCGGCACCGGAACGCTGACCGGTGAGCTGAACGTCACCCGCGGCGGCCGCGCGACCGGACCCGTCACCTGGAACGGCGACCGCGTCACCATCCTGTCCACGGACGGCAAGCTGTTCGTGAAGGCCGACCAGACCTACTGGAAGCGGGAGATCTCCGGCAGCGACGAGGCGTTCTACCTCACCTCGGGTGAGCAGTGGGGTCGCCTGGACGCCGACGAACTCAACATCGATTTCAAGCAGCAGCTGTCCCCCACGGCGCTGGCGAGCGCGATCCGCTCCGCGCGGACGTCGCGGATCAAGCCGCTGAAGACGACCTGGCAGGGCGAGAAGGCGCTGAAGTTCAGCACGTTCTCGTCCACCATCTACATCAGCGACGAGGACGACGCGGAGCTGCTGCGCTACGAGGCCACCACCCCGCGCGTGCGGGTGGACGTGACCCCGAAGAGCGCGGGCGACGCCTCGTCCATCGTCTCGCAGATGCGGACGAGCATCGGCGAGCTGAAGGACTCCTTCAACGGCTCGGCGCAGCCGAGGGTCGCCGAGTGGAAGCGCGGCGGCTGCAACGGCGACGCCGGCTGCACGGTCGAGGCGAAGATCCGTCCGCCGTACGACGTGGACACGCCCGTCACGATCGACGTCCGGTTCCGGATCACCGCCGGCACGCTGACCGGCCGTGACCTGGGCGACTGCACGACCCGGATCACGATCAGCAGCTCCCTCCCGCAGTGGGCGAGCTGCCGGGTCACCAGCGCCGCCTGGCGGAGCTGGGCCAAGGGCACGGGCGGAACGTTCTACAAGCACGCCTCCTACAAGGTGATCGGCGCCACGCCCGAAGAGGTGTCGGCGATGCAGAACGGGCTCGACAGCGAGTAACCCGACAGCGGATCGGACACCACAGGCCCGGCGGCGCCGCCCCCCGACGTGGGGGTGGCACCGCCGGGCACCCTTATGCTCAAGGAGCGCCCTCCACGGCCGACGGCTTCCCCTTATGCCGCAGAGCATCCGCCGGCCTACCCCCGGGGAGGACGCCGTCGACATCCCCTGCCTGGTGCCTGACGGTCGGGTCCGATGCGCGGACCCCGGAAGTGAGCAGAGTGATCCCCAGTGAGCGCTGAACAGGACGGGCCGTCACCGGCCCACTCCCCACCGCCGCCCGAGGCCGGCCCCCCGTTCCCGCCCTACCTCCAGCCCCCACCCCCGGGCACGGGAGCCGGGAACCCGATGCCAGGCCCGGGCCCAGAGCTGGGACCAACCACAGCACCGGGGACAGGAGCGGGAGCAGCGTCGGGCATGGGGGCGGCTTCAGAGACGGGACGAACAACGGGCCCGAACCCAGTTATCGGACCGGGCCCGGGACCAAACGCAGCACCAAGACCAGGGGCAGTGCCGGGCATGGGCGCGGCTCCAGGGACAGGACGAACAACGGGCCCGAACCCAGTTATCGGACCGGGCCCGGGACCAAGGCCAGCACCAGGGCCGGGACCAGGACTAGGAGCGCCGGGACCAGGAGCGGCTCCAGGAACGGGATCAACGACAGGACCGAACCCGGTTCTCGGGCCGCGAGCGGGGACAGGGCCGAACACGGTGCCGAGCACCGGGCGGGTGCCTGGTGCGGGAGTCGGGTCGGGTCTGGGCGTGTGGGCCGGTACGCGGAAGGGGCGGCTGGCGATCGTGGCGGGAGCGGCGGCCGTCACGGTGATCGTGGGCGCGGTGGTGGCCGTGGCGCTGTCCGGCGACGAGGAGCCGGCCGACAGGCCGGTGTCGCCGACGCGGGCCGCGGCGCCGCCCGCGTGGTCCGCCGCGGCGGGCCGGTGGCTCAGGTCCGGGACGGGCATGCGCTACGACGGGACCATGACCGTGGGCGGCAGGCCCGTCCAGGCGCATCTGCGCGTCACCCCGGCGGGCTCGGCGACGGGCACGCTCACGGCGGGTGTGCTGAGGGCGGACGTCGTCGCGGTCGACGGCGTCACCTACCTCAAGGCGGGCCCGGTGTTCTGGCGCGACTACATCGGAGAGACGCGCCACCCGGACTACTACGCCGGACGGTGGTCCAAGGCGCCAGCGTCCCTACCCGGCTTCGACATCCCGGGCGTTCTCGGCCCGAAGGCCATCACCGAGGCGCTCACCAGGGCGTCGGCGAAGGCGCCCACGGAGGACGTGAACGGCGTCCCGGCGTACCGGGTCGAGACGGCGGGCGCCGGTTACCTGCTGTCGAAGGCCGCGCCGCACCGGCTGCTGTCCGTGCGGCCCGCCGGGCGGCACGCGCCGAGGTTCGCGGCGGCGCCGGTGGTCGCGCCGGGGACGTTGTTCGCCGAGCTGCGCCCGCGCGTCGCCGGACTCGGCGGCGCCGCCGACCCGGGGCTGCGGTTCCAACCCGGGAGGTTGACGTTCCACAACTGCGACCGCAACACCAACGGCTGTACCGTGAGCGTCCCGGCCACACTGTCATCGCCTTCCGGCAAGGTGCCGTCCGGCGCGCGGGCGGCGCTGCGGGCCTCCATCACGTCCCAGGGCAGGCCGCTCGGGGCGTGCCGGACGTCGGAACCGGTCACGGCCGGCCAGTCCCTGACGCTGCGCTGCACGGTCACGAGCGGGCTGTGGCGCCGCTGGGTGCGCAGGGCCCTCGACAACCCCGGCTCCTACCCGTACGAGGCGACGGCGCACGTCATCGGGGAGGCGGTGGGTGTGAAGGACGTCCCGAAGCTGCTCTCCCTCGTCGACCGTGAGCGCCGTGCCGTCCTCAGGGCGAAGTCGCGGACGCCGGGGCCCACCGGGGCGTCGCGACCGGACGCCGCGCGGTCCGCGCCCCCGCCCAGTCCGTAGAACGGACCGGCTCGGACGTGCGGGGCGGTGCCGTCCACGGAAAATCGGGCTGACTACACTCAAGATGTGAACCTCACGCCCCCGGGGAGCCACGGCTCCTCGACCATCCCTGCGCGTCGGCTGGTCAGACGGCTGCACGTCGACCTGTGCCGACAGCGCAGCTCCCTGTGTTCCGAGTGAACTGAGGACCCGTTCAGGTCGTACCACCGGGTAGGACCTGCCCGAATCCACGAGACCCGCGTGAACCCCGCACCGAAGTGATACGTCTTGCTTTTACGGGGTCACGACCTCCCTGGAAGCGGGACGTCACATGACGGGCGGAACGGCGGCCGCGGTCCATGCCTCCCATGACCGGCGGCCACCGAGCGACGGACGACGCGGGCCCCACCCTGCCGTCGTCTCGGTGAGCAGTCCGTTCCCGATAACACCATCCGATCCCGGACATACCATGAAGGTAAGCCTAAGTAGCATCACGATCCTGGGTGCCTCCCCCAGGACGGGTGCTGCGCGTCGAGGAGGTCTTCCTCTGTGACCAAACAGGTCCAGCAGCTCGACCGCGTCATCATCCGTTTCGCCGGTGACTCCGGCGACGGCATGCAGCTGACCGGCGACCGCTTCACCCAGGAGACCGCGGCGTTCGGAAACGACCTGTCGACGTTGCCGAACTTCCCGGCCGAAATCCGCGCCCCCGCCGGGACCCTCCCCGGCGTGTCCAGCTTCCAACTGCACTTCGCCGACCACGACATCCTCACCCCGGGCGACGCGCCCAACGTCCTGGTCGCGATGAATCCCGCCGCCCTCAAGGCCAACCTCGGGGACCTCCCCCGCGGGGCGGACCTCATCGTCAACACCGACGAGTTCACCAAGCGCAACCTCGCGAAGGTCGGCTACGCGGCCAGCCCCGTCGAGGACGACTCGCTCGCCGAGTACCGCGTGCACGCGCTGCCGCTCACCTCGATGACGGTCACCGCGCTCGCCGGCTTCGACATCTCGAAGAAGGACGCCGAACGCGCCAAGAACATGTTCGCGCTCGGGCTGCTGTCCTGGCTGTACCACCGTCCCACCGAGGGGACGGTCTCCTTCCTGGAGAAGAAGTTCGCCTCCAAGCCCGAGATCATGAAGGCGAACCTCGCGGCGTTCCAGGCGGGCTGGTCCTACGGCGAGACGACCGAGGCGTTCTCGGTGCAGTACGAGATCAAGCCCGCCGAGCACGAACCGGGCCTGTACCGCAACATCACCGGGAACCTCGCGCTGGCGTACGGGCTGGTCGCCGCCGGTGTGCAGAGCGGGCTGCCGATCTTCCTCGGCTCGTACCCGATCACCCCGGCGTCCGACATCCTGCACGAGATCTCCAAGCACAAGAAGTTCGGGGTGCGAACGTTCCAGGCCGAGGACGAGATCGCCGCCGTGGGCGCCGCGCTCGGCGCCTCGTTCGGCGGGTCCCTCGGCGTCACCACGACGTCCGGCCCGGGGATCGCGCTGAAGAGCGAGACGATCGGCCTCGGCGTCGCGACCGAGCTTCCGCTGCTGGTCATCGACGTGCAGCGGGCCGGGCCCTCCACCGGTATGCCGACCAAGACGGAGCAGGCCGACCTGTTGCAGGCCATGTACGGCCGCAACGGCGAGGCACCCGTCCCGGTCGTCGCGCCGCAGTCCCCGTCCGACTGCTTCGACGCGGCGTTGGAGGCGGCCCGTATCGCGGTGAAGTACCGCACGCCCGTCATCGTGCTGTCGGACGGCTACCTCGCCAACGGCTCCGAGCCGTGGCGGCTGCCGGACGTCGCGTCCCTCCCGAAGATCGAGCCGGGTTTCGCGGCGCCGTCCGACGAGGAGTTCCAGCCGTTCCGGCGCGACCCCGACACGCTCGCCCGGCCGTGGGCCGTCCCCGGCACCGAGGGCCTGGAGCACCGGATCGGCGGCCTGGAGAAGGCCGACGGCTCCGGCAACATCTCCTACGATCCCGCCAACCACGACCACATGGTCCGGATCCGGCAGGCCAAGGTGGACGGGATCGCGAACGACATCGCCCCGCTCGCGGTGGACGACCCGTCCGGCGCGGCGCGTGTGCTCGTGCTCGGCTGGGGCGGCACGTACGGCGCGATCTCCGCGGCCGTCCGCCGCGTCCGCGCGACCGGGCAGCCGGTCGCGCAGGCCCACCTGCGCCACCTCAACCCGTTCCCCGCGAACCTGGCCGAGGTGCTGCGCGCCTACGACAAGGTCGTCGTCCCGGAGATCAACCTCGGCCAGCTCGCGCTGCTGCTGCGGGGCCGGTTCCTCGTCGACGTGATCGGCTACAACCAGGTCCGCGGACTGCCCTTCAAGGCCGAAGAGCTCCAGGGCGTCATCCAGGAAGTGATCGACAGTGAGTGACAACGGCTCGACAGACGGCGCGACGAACGGGAACGGGAACGGCGCCGTGAACGGCGGTGCCGAGGGGAACGGGAGGTCGCTGCTCTCGCTGGTCCCGAAGACCGACGTGAAGCAGACCCTGAAGGACTTCAAGACCGACCAGGAGGTGCGCTGGTGCCCCGGGTGCGGTGACTACGCGATCCTCGCGGCCGTCCAGGCGTTCCTGCCCGAGCTCGGGCTGCGCCGGGAGAACATCACGTTCGTCTCCGGCATCGGCTGCTCGTCGCGGTTCCCGTACTACATGAACACCTACGGGTTCCACTCGATCCACGGCCGCGCGCCCGCGATCGCGACGGGGCTCGCGACGTCCCGTCCGGACCTGTCGGTGTGGGTGGTGACGGGGGACGGCGACGCGCTGTCCATCGGCGGCAACCACCTGATCCACGCGCTGCGCCGCAACGTCAACCTGAAGATCCTGCTGTTCAACAACCGCATCTACGGGCTGACGAAGGGCCAGTACTCCCCCACGTCGGAACTCGGCAAGATCACCAAGTCGACGCCGATGGGTTCGCTGGACGCCCCGTTCAACCCGCTGTCGCTGGCGATCGGCGCGGAGGGCACGTTCGTCGCCCGGACCATCGACTCCGACCGCAAGCACCTCCAGTCGGTGCTGCGGGCCGCCGCGCAGCACCGCGGGACGGCGCTCGTCGAGATCTACCAGAACTGCAACATCTTCAACGACAACGCGTTCGAGCCGTTGAAGGACGCGTCGGTCCGCGACGACGTCACCGTCCGGCTGGAACACGGCGAGCCGATCGTGTTCGGCGCCGCGCGGGACAAGGCGCTGCGCAGGTCCGCGTCCGGCTCGTTCGAGGTCGTGCGGGTCGCGGACGTCGACCCGGCCGAGATCGCCGTGCACGACGCCCACAACCCCGACCCGTCGATGGCGTTCGCGCTGTCGCGGCTCGACCAGCCGGCGTTCACGCACACCCCGATCGGCATCTTCCGCGACGTGGACCGTCCGTCCTACGACGAGCTGATGCAGGGGCAGCTCGACGAGGCCGCCGCGACGCAGGGCGCGGGCGACCTCGCCGCCCTCCTCGGCAGCGGCGACACCTGGCGGATCGACTGACGCCACCTTCGTCGCGGCCCGGTCCCGGTTCGTCCGGGGCCGGGCCGGTCTCGTCGCGACCGCATTGAGGCGCCCCGAACAGGGCACGAATCCTCTCGTGTGGGGGCCGGTGCGGGACGGCGCCGCGTCCTGAAAGACTGTCGGGACAACGCGACCGGGAGGTGACGATGAGGACCAATCCGCGGCGCAACAAGGGCCGTCGGCGCAAAAAGGACGCCGCGTCGCCTCCCCCTTCCCTACCGGCCGTGGACCCGGCCCAACCGCCCTACCAGCCACCTGCGGCGACTCAGCCGCCCGGCCCCAAACAGCCGCCCGGCGCAAAGCAACCCCCCGGCCCAAAGCAACCCCCCGGCGCCATGCAGCCGCCCGGACCCGTGCAACCACCCGGACCCGTGCAACCACCCAAACGGGTGCGACCACCGGGCGTCGTCCCCCCTCCCGGCGCGGCCCGCCGACCGGTGACACCGACGGCCGTCCTCCCCACGGCCCCACCCACGGGAACCAAGCCCACCGGCCCGGCGCCGACCACACGTCCCATGGCGCCTCCCTCCACGGCCGCCGAGGAGGCGGCGCGGCGGCGCGAGCGGTTGGCGGAGCGGCGGCGCGCGGCGGCGGAGGCGAAGCGGAACCGGGCGGCGCTGCGGGAGCGGCGGCCCCGCCCCTACGGCGCGGCCGTGCCGCCCGCCACGGCCGCCGACCAGCACCGTTCGGCCCTGCTGGTCATGGTGTTGACGCTGGGACTGCTGATCGCGACCGTCGCGGTGACCGGCGCGCTGATCGCCTCCTCGATGCGAACGCGACCGGTGACCCTGGCGGCGCCGCTCCAGATCTATCCCGTCACGCAGGCGACGCCTGGGCAGTGCCCGACCGGGACGCGGGGCATCACCGGGCAGTTCGGCGCGGGGCCGATGTGCTACCGGTTGGCGCAGGGCATCGCGATCCACAAGGTCGCGGACATGCGCGTCCAGAAGTCGCGGATGCGGCAGGGCGGCTACGACGTCGCGGTCACCCTCAGGACGGTCGACCGCGCCGCGTTCGCCGACCTGACCCGCGCCACGGTCGGCCGCGACCTCGCCTTCGTCGTCCGGAACCGGCTCATCACACTCCCCCGAGTCGACATGGCGATCAACGACGGCAAGATCGTCGTGACCGGCCCACCCGACCGCGCGTCCGCCAACCGCCTGATCCGCGCCCTCAAGGGCCGTTGAGCGGGGCGGCCTCGTCCTCCCGGCGGAGCCGTTCGCGTTGGTCAGGGGTGGGGGATCAGCCTTAGGGGGTGGTAGGGAGTGCGGCCTGAGGAGGCGGCGACCATCAGGCCGGGCGGGGCGGGGAGGATGTGTGCGCGGGAGTCGTTCCAGCGGGACGGAACGACCGCCGACGTGCGTTCCTTGCCCGTGGACGGGTCGAACGAGCGCAGTTGAAGCGTGCTCACGTGGGACGTGAGCGTGAAGACGTTCGTACCGTCGAAGGCGATGGCCGCGATCGTGTTACGGCTTTTCTCGCTGGTCCACAGCAGGCGGCCGTCGCTGAGGCGGTAGCCCACCAGGGTGTATCCGCCCGCTTCGGCGCGGGCGACGGCGACGAGGGTGTCGCGGGCGACGACGATCTTCCGGGTCGGGACCGCCGACACGAACGCCCGGTCGTGGGTGTCGATGATCCGGTCGGGGTCGTCGGTGGGGACGGTCGCGGTGACGCGGCCCTGGACGTCCAACGCCATCAGAGATTTCCTGCCCCGGGTGTCGGACTCGCGCACCGCGACCACCAGCGGGGCGACGTTGGCGAGGTCGACGGTGGCATTGCCGACCACCTGGAGGTCCGTCTTCCACAACTCGCGTCCGGTCGCCGGGTCGAGGGCGCGGACGAACTGGCTGAAGCCGACCGGCGGCATGCGGGGGTCACCCGGCCGGGTGCAGCGCTCCCCCACGAGGATCTGGGTGGGCGTCCCGGCCACCCACTGAAAGGCGCAGCCGTCGAGCTTGTGCTCCGACCGCCAGAGCGTCTTGCCGTCGCGGACGGTGAAGCCCCCGATGGTGTCGTTCGTCCGGTAGACGCCCGTGGTTCCGGCGATGGCGAGGGAGTCGGCCTCCTTGTCGAGCGACGG
Source organism: Actinomadura spongiicola (assembly GCF_003432485.1). Taxonomy (GTDB): domain Bacteria; phylum Actinomycetota; class Actinomycetes; order Streptosporangiales; family Streptosporangiaceae; genus Spirillospora; species Spirillospora spongiicola. The sequence goes on along the minus strand of NZ_QVNQ01000002.1, from coordinate 202,004 downwards.
GCGGCCCGCCGGGAGGGTCAGGGTCCAGAGCGACCTGCCGGTGGCGGTGTCGATCGCGTTGATCGAGGCGCACTGGCCGGAGCCGGGTTCGTGGGCGATCAGTCCGATGCCCTGGTCGGCCGTCCGGGTCATGGCGCAGAGGGTGTCGCGGCGGGGCAGGACGGAGTGCCATGCCCGCCTGCCGGTTCCGGCGGCGTAGGCGGTGAGGCCGTCGAAGGTGCCCCGCACCACGAGGTCACCGGAGACCCAGATGCCCTCGGTGTCGGTGTCGGAGCCCCGGTCGTGCGGCGCCGACCAGGCGAACTTCAGCGTCGGCCCGTGAACGACGTCGAACAGGAGCCAGCCGGGGTAGACGCAGACAGCCGCCGCGACCAGTCCGGCGATCCAGGCATGGCGCCGCGCCTTGTACAGCGTGTAGCAGGCCAGCGGTACGAGGATCATCAGCGGAAGGAAGGACAGGGCGAAGATCAGGCCCCAGTGGTTGGGGCAGGGGCCGCGCCGCGTCCCGCAGGAGCCGCCGGACTCGGCGCCGAGCGCCATGAAGTCCCTGACCAGCAGGGTCAGCAGCAGCCCGCAGACGGCCGCCGCGACCCACCCGACGACCGCGAACCTGATCGCGCTCGGTCGCCTCTTCTTCTGCTTCTTCTGCGCACGCGTCATCCCCGCCGCCCCTCCCACCCACCTGACCAGCGACGGGAGTATCGCATGAAGACGTAAAGATCACATGGTTACCGGCAAATCGCCGAACGACGGAACTATCGGCTGAGGGAGCCGCCCGGCGGGCTCACGCCGTCCTGCACGGCTTCGGGGACGTCGTTCCGCGTGACCGGCTTTCCGCGTAGAGGGTGTTCCTTCATGGCGAGGACGGCGAGGAAGCCGACGACGGCGATGGGGATTCCGGCCAGGAAGACGGTTTCCAGGGAGCTGGTGAAGGCTTCTCGGACGATGTCCTTGACGGTTTCGGGGAGTTGTTGGATCTCGGCCGGGGAACCGCGCAGGGCGTCGTCGGAGGAGCCGGGAATTCCGGCGGCGCGGAAGCCGGAGGCGATTTCCGAAGTGACCCGGTTCGTAAGGATCGCTCCGAAGGCGGCGACGCCCATCGCGCCGCCGAGGTTGCGGAAGAACGAGACGCCCGACGTCGTGGACGCCAGGTCGGCGGGCGCGGCGGCGTTCTGCGCGGCGAGGATGAGGATCTGCAAGGTCAGGCCCATGCCGATGCCGAGGACGGCGAGGTCCACGCCGATGAGCGTGTTCGAGGAGTCGGTGTGCAGCCGTGACAGCAGGAACATCGCGATGCCGATGCACAGCGTCCCGACCACCGGGAAGATCTTGTAGCGGCCGGTCCGGGTCACGATCTGGCCGGAGCCGGTGGCGGTGATCAGCATGCCGATGACCAGCGGCAGCGTCATCAAGCCTGAGGCCGTGGGGCTCATGCCCTTGACGATCTGGAGGTACTGCGGGACGTAGATCAGCACGCCGAACATGGCCGTGCCGATGCAGATCGAGCCGAGTGAGGCGAGCACGAAAGTCCGGTTGCGGAACAGCCAGGGCGGCAGGATCGGGTCGCGGGCGCCGCGTTCGGCGACGACCGCGAGCAGGAGGAGCGCGACGGTGACGCCGACCAGCGTGTACGTCCAGGCGGAGTGCCACGGGAACTGCTTGCCGCCCATGGACAGCAGCAGCATCAGGACGGCGGCGCCGCCGGTGATCGTGACGGCGCCGAAGACGTCGACGCGGGTGTCGCGGCGCACTCTCGGCAGCGTCAGGACGCGTTGGATGACGAAGAACGCGATGACGGCGAGCGGCACGCAGACGTAGAAGCACCAGCGCCAGCCGAGCGCGTCGGCGTCCACGATGAAGCCGCCGACCAGGGGCCCGGCGACGGTCGCGACGCCGAACACGGCGCCGATGAAGCCCGCGTAGCGGCCACGCTGCCGGGGCTCGACCACGTCCCCGAGGATCACCTGGGAGAGCGCGGACAGGCCGCCGGCGCCGAGGCCCTGGCCAGCGCGGGCCGCGATGAGCTGGCCGATGTTCTGGGACAGCCCCGCGCCGATCGAGGCGACCACGAAGAGCAGCAGGGCGGTCTGGAACATCAGTTTGCGGCCCGCGATGTCCGACAGCTTCCCCCACAGCGGGGTGGACGCGGTCATGGTCAGCAGGGACGCGCTCGCCACCCAGGACAGTCTGTCCTGACCGCCGAGGTCGCCGACGATCGTCGGCAGCGCCGTCGCGATGACCGAGTTGGACAGCATCGCGGTCAGCATCGCCATCATCAGGCCGGAGAGGAGCTTCAAGATCTGGCGGTTCGTGTACCGCGGCGCGGTTCCTACCGGGTCGTACGCCGCCACGCTCGCCTGAGCCACCCTGCCCCCATGGTTACCTGTGCTTTGCATGTATATTATGTAGACGCTTGTTTACTCCGCAACCCGGCCGGGCTGGACACCGAGGCTGACCGGTCGTCAGGATGTGACGATGCAGGTCAAGGACGAGACCGAGCACATCCGGCCGAAACGCGACCGGGAGGCGACCCGGCGGCGCATCCTGGCCGCCGCCCGCGACCTGTTCGGCGAGCACGGCTACGACGGCGTCACGGTCCGCATGATCGCGGCGCGGGCCGAGGCGAACATGGCGCTGGTCAACCGGTACTTCGGTTCCAAGGCGGCGCTGTTCGGCGAGGTCCTGGCCGGGGAGTCCACGCTGCGCGAGGTCGTCGCCGGCGATCCGGACGGTCTGCCCCGCCGGCTCGCCGAGCACTTCGTCCGGCAGACCGACCAGCGGTGCGGCACCCCCATCTCGCGGATGCTGGACCGGTCGGCCGGACATCCCGAGGTCAAGGAGATCCTGCTCCGCCATCTGGAGGACGTCTTCGTCGGGCCGCTGGTCGCGCAGCTGGACGGCCCGGACGCCCGCGCCCGAGCGCTCCTGGCGGGCACGGTCCTCATGGGCGTCGGCTCCGTCCGCCGCGTCCTCGGCCTCGACGATCTGCGCGCCGCCGACCCGGCGGAGCTCACCGACCGACTCACCACCATGTTCACCGCCGCGCTCGCCGCGCCCTCCGACCGCTGAGACCTTCCGGCTCCCTCCCCTGACCCGGCACCCGGGTGACCCAGCAAAGGAACGCATCGTGACGGAGGATCTGCACTGGCTGTCGGCGGTCGAGGCCGTCCGGCGGCTACGCGACGGTGATCTGAAGCTCGCCGATTACGTCGAGGCGCTCCTCGACCGGACCGAGCGGCTCGCCCGGCTCAACACCTACATCACCCACGAGCCCGACCTCGTCCGGCGATCGCTGACCGACCGGCCCGGCCCCCTGTACGGGCTGCCGTTCGCGCTCAAGGACATCGTCGACACCGCCGACCTGCCCACCACCGCCGCCACCCCCGCCCTCCGCGCCTGGCGGCCGCGGCGCGACGCGCCCATCGCCCGGGCGCTACGGGACGCGGGCGGCACGCTCATGGGCAAGCAGGCCCTCGGCGAGCTGTCGTTCGGGATGACCGGGAACAACCCCGCCTACGGGATCGTCCGCAACCCCTACGGTGACGACCACATTCCCGGTGGCAGCAGCGGTGGCACCGCCGCCGGTGTCGGCGCCGGCCTCGTTCCCGCCGCCATCGGCGCCGACACCGGGGGGTCCTGCCGCATTCCCGCCGCCCTGTGCGGCTGCGTCGGCTTCCGTCCCACCCACGGACGCTACGACGGGCGCGGCGTCATCCCCATCTCCGCCACCCGCGACACCCTCGGTCCGCTCGCTCGATCAGTGGCGGACGTCCGCCTCATCGACCGCATCTGCGCACCCGGTACAGCCGACTCTGAGCCGCGGACCGTTGAGCTGGCCGGTCTGCGGCTCGGGGTGCCGCGTGGGTTCTTCTACGACGATCTGGATCCCGACGTCGCTGCGGCCACCGAGAACGCCCTGTCGGTGCTCGCCGCACGGGGTGCGGTGTTGGTGGAGCAGGACCTTCCTGACCTGGAGCGGCTGAACGAACTGGTCGACCTTCCAGTGGTGCTGTACGAGGTGGGACGGGAGTTGTCGGCCTACCTGTATCAGCACGCCGCGCCGTTGACGTTGCGGGAGTTGGTCGACCAGGTAGCCATCCCCCGGGTCAAGGAGACACTCGAATCCGTCCTGGACAAGGACTGGGTGTCGGGCGCCGAGTACCGGGAGGCCCTCATCGTGCATCGTCCGGCGCTTCGCGCGGCCTACGCCCGCTACTTCGCCGAGCACGATGTGAGCGCCCTCGTGGTGCCGACGACGCCGCTGCCCGCTCGTCCACACCGTCCCATCGGGGAGGACCGCACGGTCGAACTCAACGGCAGGCCGGTGGACACCTTCCTCACCTACATCCGCAACACGAACGCGTCGAGCAGCGCGGGACTGCCGTGCCTGTCGATCCCGTCGGGGACGTCCCGCGACGGGCTGCCGATCGGACTGGAGATCGTCGGACCCGACTCGTCCGACGGGCGCCTGCTGGCCATCGGCGAGGCGATCGAGGCCGTCCTGCCGCCGCTGCCGCGACCGCGCCTCTGAGACCCGGCCCGGACTTCGGGACGGCGACGGTATGGCGGGCCGGGACCGGGAGGGGAGATCCCGGCCCGCCATGGCTGCCGCCCGCCGGCGACGGGGCCTGTGGCCAACTGCGCCCCCGCGTCAGTCGGGCCCCACGGGGAAGTGGCTCACCGTTCGCCGTACCGGGATTTCGGGTCGTTTCCCGGTACGGCAACGAAGCTAGCGGGGGGTGCCTTACCGATCGCTAACCGGAAAGAAGGCTTCCTGTTAGCCGATCATGTCCTCGGAGGTCAGCCGTTCCTCCACGGAGGAGTGGCCCGCGGCGTCGTCGATCCGGTCGAACAGCTCGCGTGCCTCCGTCCAGCTGGTGCGGGCCGCCTCGTGGTCGCCCGCGGCGGCGTACGCGTCGCCGAGGGTGCGCAGGGTCCGGGCGAGGAACGGGATCCACCCGCGGGTCCGCCAGACCTTGACCGCGCGTTCGAGGCACTCGACGGCCTCCGGCACGTCGCCCTCCGCCAGGTTCAACTCGCCGAGCACGCTCAGCGCGTCGGCGAGGTGGTGGCGGAAGTTGCCCGCCTGACTATAGGTGAGCGCCAGGTCGAGGGTCGACCGGGCCCGGCCGTCCCCGGTCGCGATGAACAGCCTGGCGAGGTAGAGCAGCGAGAACGTCTCCAAATAGCGGTCACCGAGGTTCCGCGCCATCATGATCGACTCGTCCAGCAGCTCCTTGCCGCCGACGAGGTCGCCGCACAGGGCGCGGGCGGCGCCGAGGAACTGCACCATCGTCGCGGTCTGCCGCGGGTTGCCGAGCTCCGCCGCGACGACCCGGGCCTGCTCCACGCATTTCAGGGCGTCGTGCGGGTTGCCCTCGCCGTAGGCGACGGCCATGACGTGCAGGGCCCGCACCTGCCCCCCGGCGTAGTCCGCGTCGCGTGCGACGCGGAGGGCGCGCTCCGCCATGGCCAGCGCCTCGGCCTGCTCGCCCGCGGCGACCTGCGCCCACACCATCGCCACCATCGCGTCGGCGATCCCGACCGGATCGTTCTGCTCGGTGAACAGGTCGAGGAGCAGGACGGCGAGCCTGCGCATACGGCCCATCGCCGGGGCGGACCCGGTGTTGGACGACCAGGTGGTGACCTCCAGCAGCCCGCGCAGAACCACGGCCGCGCCGCGCCTGTTGTTCGTCTCCCGGCACAGCTTCAGCGCCGCCTTGTGGATGTGGCGCCAGTCGTCGTACAGGCCGCGGACGTCGCAGTACTTCTCCATGGACGTGGCCAGGTCCCACGCGTAGTCCGTCAGCCGCAGCTCGCAGGCCTGACCGACTTCGGCCACCAGCGCGGCCCGTTCGGCGTCGAACCACTTCATCGGGTCCGCGAGCAGCCGTGACGTGACGGCGCCCGGCGGTGACCAGCGTGGCGCGGGGCCGTGGATCGCGGCGTAGCAGGGCCCGGGGACGTGCTCGGCGGCCTCCTCGGCGAGCGCCAGCCAGCCGCCGAGGGCCCGCCGCAGCGCCGCCGCGCGCTGCGGCGCGGAATCGTCGCGTTCGGCCAGCTCACGCGCGTACAGGCGGAGCAGATCGTGCAGCCTGTACCTGAGCTGCCCGGTCGCGTCCAGACCGGTGACGCCCACCAGGTGCGCGTCGATCAGCGTCTCCAGATGCCCCTGCGCCTCGTGCATGGGACGTTCGAGGAGGGCGGCGACCGTCCAGCACGCGAAGTCGGGGGCGTCGAGCAGCCCCATCAGCCGGAACGCGCGCCGGGTCTCCGCGGGCAGCAGCCGGTAGCTCATCTCGAACCCGGCCCGCACCTCCAGGTCACCGGCGACGAGTTCGTCGAGGCGGCTGCGCTCCTCCCGCAGGATCTCGGCGAGGCGCGACAGCGTCCAGTGGCCGCGGCCCAGCAGCCGGGCCGCGGCGATGCGCACCGCCAGCGGCACCTGACCGCACAGCCGGGCGATCTCCACCGCGGCCTCCGGTTCTGCCGCGACGCGCTGCTCGCCGATGATGTTGGTGATCAGCTGGACGGCCTGCGCGGACGGCAGCACGTCGAGGTTGAGCGGTTTGGCGCCCTCCAGCCCGATGAGGGCGTTGCGGCTGGTGATGAGCACGGCCGCGTCCGCGGTGCCGGGCAGCAGCGGGCGCACCTGGCGTTCGTCGGCGGCGTTGTCGAGCACGACGAGGACCTTGTTCCCGGCGAGGCGGCTGCGGTAGAGCGCGACCCGTTCGTCCAGGGACGGCGGGATGCCCGCCCCGGACATGCCGAGCGTGCGCAGGAACCGGCCGAGCAGCTCCCCCGGGTCGGCGGGGGTCACCGAGTCGCCGTGCAGGTTCGCGTACAGCTGCCCGTCCGGGAAGAAGTTCGCCACCTGGTGGGCGACGTGCACGGCCATCGTGGTCTTGCCGACCCCGCCCATGCCCGCGACGGTGGCGACGGCGACCGTCCGGTGCGGGGGCGTGCCGCCGCCTCCTATGAGGATCTCGGCCAGCTCCACCACCTCGGCGCTCCGGCCGGTGAAGTCGGGAATGTCGGGCGGAAGTTGGGCGGGTGGCGGGACCGGCACCGGGGGCCCGGGGTCGGCTTCCGCCTCCTCGACCGTGCGGGTGGCGGACAGGACCCGCAGGTGCGCGCGCTGGACGTCCTCGCTCGGTTCGACGCCGAGTTCGGCGGAGAGATGCTCGCTGAGCCTGCGGTACGTCTGAAGGGCCTCCGCCGGACGTCCGCTCGCCGTCAGCAGGTCGATGAGCGCGGCGTGCAGCGGCTCGTCGAACGGGAGCTCCGCGCTCAGCGCGCCGACCGCCTGGACCGCGCCCTCCGGGGTGCCCGCCTCCATGGCCGCGGCGGCGAAGTCCATGGCGGTCCGCCGGATCTCCTCCTCGATGCCGCGGACGAGCGCGTCCTCCCGGTCGATGCGCGACAGGCCCGCCAGGAGCGGCCCCCGACGTTCCGCGAACGCCGACGACAGCGTCCGGTACAGGCGGTCCGGCTCGGTCAGCCCGCGGGCCTCCTCGGCGAGCGAGAGGAACCGGCCGATGTCGGAGCGGTCCGCCGTGCAGTGCAGGAGGTAGCCGTCCTGGTAGCGGATCTCGATCCGGCACGACCGACCGGAATCGAGCCGGGTCAGCCACTTGCGCAGCCGTGACACGCCGACGTGGACGGACTCGCGGCTGGTCTCGCCCGCGCGGTCCGTCCAGACCAGCTCGGTGAGCCGACCGGTCGTCAACGGCTCTCCCCGTGCCAGGAGCAGCACCCCGAGCAGCCCTTGCAGGACGGGCGAACGCGGCGGCGCGACGGCGACCCCACCGACGCTGACCGCCAGCGGCCCGAGGACCCGGAAGAACACACCTTCCGTTGTCATGTCTTCCACACCCCCGTCGAACACGGCTCAGACGCCCCTCATAACGAGCCCTTCATGGAACCGATTTGATCGGCTGAACCAACAGGCCGCCCAGGACGGCCACGACGGCCGCCAAGAGGAACAGCGCGGCGTAACCGCCGATGTGGACGCTGCCCGCGGCGACGACCGGCGCGATCGCGACCGCGCTGCTCCCCGCCATGTTCATCAGTCCGAGGTTCTTGCCCCGGTCGTCGTCGCCGCGCAGGAGCTGCGTGGCGAGCGCCTGGTCGACGGCGAGGTAGGCGCCGTATCCCCCGCCGAGCGCGGCGGCCGCGACGACGGCCACCGCCCAGGTCGACACCAGCCCCATGGCCGTCAGACCCGCGGCCATGAGCATCGCGGCGAAGATCACGAACGCCTTGCGCCGGCCGACCCGGTCGGAGGCGCGCCCGACCAGGAGACCGACCACGACGATTCCGGCGGTGAACATCAGGCTGAGCACGGCCACTCCCTGTGCCGGGTCACCCACCTTGATCTCGTCCCGGAGAAAATACAGCAGATAGACCGTGGCCAGCGACGTAGCGAACTGGGCCGCGAACCGGCCCGCGCAGGCCCAGCCGAAGTCGGGGCCGAGGGACGCCAGGTGCGGCGCCCACCCGCGAGCGGGCGACGTCCGGACCGGGACGTCCCGCCCGATCAGGGCGTACGGCACCGCGAGCACGACGACCAGTGCACCGACCAGCAGGTAGCCGACCCGGACCGAGACACCGGACACCAGCAGCGTCCCGAGGACGAGCCCGACCGGCTGCGCGAACCCGACGACGGCGAACACCGTCCCGCGCCGGTCGACCGGGACCCGGTCCGAGACCACCGCGAACAGCGCCGCGGAGATGCCGCCCACCCCACCGTGGACGAGCACCCAGCACAGGCCGACGCCGACGAGCGACGTCTGCCAGGGAAGGAGAAGAAGAGCGACGGCGCATAAACCGGAACCGCCGACCGCCCATGACCGGCGTTTCCCGAACCGCCAGGTGGTCCGGTCGGAGAGAGCGCCGACGAAGGGCCCGCTCAGCGCCGCCGCCACGGCGCCGACGGTGGTCACCACACCCATCGCCCAGACCTTCTGCCCCGGGGCGATCGCCTCGATCTGGCTGGGCAACAGGACCTGCGCGGACGCGAGAAGCCCGACCCACATTCCAAGGGTGACCGCGAACAACGCCAGCACCCACCGATGAGGGGGTGGCGCCAAAGTCGGGGCCCTTGTGGGGGGAGACGGCCTTACAGCAAGGGGTTCATCCATTGCGAGTCCACGGATCCCGTAACCTCGGCATGGTGGGCAGGCCTACGTGGCCCACAAGGTAGCACAAATAGGCCCAACCACCCCTTACCTGACCACCCAGAGTCAAGGGTTGTGGTCATGCCGTCCGAGCGGACCCCCGCGTCCCGCTCGTCGACGTTCTCCCAGGCCACCACGGCACCGCCCATAACCACACATGAAGAACATCCGGCACTGTTCGGGACGCCGCCGCCCGGCCGCACCTCCCCAACCGCCACACGCGCAGACCGAATCATCGCGCGTGCGGACGGCACGCTCTCCCCGTCCAGTCGGCGGCAAGAAAAGCCGAGAAGCTGTCGGATCGACCTGCCACCCGTTCGTCTAGGGGGTGAGATGCCGGACGCGTCAGGAGCGTGTGAGGGAGCCCACTTCACAACCTCATCGACCTGCACCGTCCGCTGCCCGTCCGATAGCCGCCACGGAAAAGGAACCGCCATGAAGTACGTGCTGATGTTCGCCGAGACCGAGGAGTTCGCCCGCGACCTGGAGGCGATGAGCGAGCCGGAGCGGCAGGCGGCGTTCGAGGCGGTCGGCCGCTGGTTCGCCGACCACTCGGCCATGATCACCCACCATGCCCATCTGCGTCCCGCCGAGACCGCGACCACGCTCCGGCTGACCGGCGGCGACGCGCTGATCACCGACGGGCCGTTCGTGGAGGGCAAGGAGGTCGTCTCCGGCTACGCCGAGATCGACGTCGCCGACCTGGACGAGGCCCTCGCCGTCGCGCGGACGTGGCCCGGCTGCCCCGTCGTCGAGATCCGCCCGATCACCTGATGGAGACCCCGGAGGCGCACGCCGAGCTGGCCCGCGTGGTGCGCGAGCACGCGGGCCGGCTGACGGCGTGCCTGGTGCGCGTCCTCGGTGACTTCGCCGCCGCCGAGGACGTCGTGCAGGACGCCGTCGAGACCGCGCTGCGCCGCTGGCCGGACGAAGGCGTCCCCGACCACCCCGACGCCTGGCTGCTGACCGTCGCCCGCCGCCGCGGCCTGGACGTGCTGCGACGCCGGGAACTCCACCGCGAGAAGCTCGCCCGCCTGCGCTGGCCCGTCCACTCCGAACCGGACGACCGACTCAAACTGATCTTCACCTGCTGCCATCCCACGCTGCCGCGCGCCGCGCAGGTCGCCCTCACCCTCCGGGCCGTGTGCGGGCTCACCACCGCGCAGATCGCCGCGGCGTTCCTCGTCCCCGAACCGACCGTGGGGCAGCGCATCACCCGCGCCAAGCGGAAGATCCGCGACGCGGGCGTCCCCTACCGCGTCCCCGCGGACGCCGACCTGCCCGACCGCGTGAACCAGGTCCTGGCCGTCATCTACCTCCTGTTCAACGAGGGCTACCTGTCCACGGCCGGCGACCGTCCACACGCCCGCGACCTCGCCGACGACGCCGAATGGCTCACGGCCCAGCTCGCGTGGCTCCTCCCCCGCCAACCCGAGGTCCTCGGCCTGCTGGCGCTCATCCGCCTGCACCAGGCCCGCACCCCGGCCCGCTTCACCGCGGACGGCCACCTCATCTCCCTCCGCGACCAGGACCGCGCCCGCTGGGACCACGACGCGATCACCGACGCGACCCACCTCCTCGAACGCGCCGCCGCATCCCGCCGCCCCGGCCCCTACCAGTTGCAGGCCGCCATCGTCGCCTGCCACGCCGAGGCCCCCACCTGGGCGGACACCGACTGGCCGCAGATCGTCGTCCTCTACGACATGCTGCTGGGCCTGGCGCCCTCACCCGTCCACCGGCTCCACCGCGCCATCGCCCTGCACCACCACCCTGGCCCCGGCGGCGGGCCCCGCAACGCACTGACCACCCTGGACGCCCTCACCCCCACCGACAAACAGGCCCTGGCCCACTACCCGCTCTACCACGCCACCCGCGCCGAACTCCTCCGCGCCCTAGGCGACTTCGTAGCCGCTCACACCGCCGACCAGCAGGCCCTGGCCCTCACCACGAATTCGGCCCAACGAACCCTCCTAGAACAACGCCTCACCGAGCCCTGAGGCCAGAATCTCAATAGATCGCGTTTCCATCAGGCCCAAGGTAGTAACCGGGTGCCGCCAGGAGGACGGATGAGAAATAGCGTCCATCCTCATCATCGGGACGCTCGGGAAGGTGAGTACGCGAAAAGGCGAGTAGGAGTTCCGGTGCCACGACGAACAGCCCGTCGTCGACGATGTCCAATGCGTGCCGAGCGGACACCGTTTCCATGACCTGATCCGCTGTGACGTCGAAGACGGAGAGCCCCTGGTAGACGACGACGTCTCTCTCCTCAGGCCGGAAGACCTCGACCGCCTTGACCCGTCCCCGCTCCGCGTGAACCGAGATCGACAGCTCGGACTCATAGTGCGCGAAGCCCAGCGCTTCTCGTCGGCCGAGGGGCGGCGGGCGATACCCGGGCAGCTCGATGAGCGTCTGGTGCGCGGCGTCGAAGTCCATCCCGATGATGAGCGGACCAACGCGTTCCGGCGGAACGAGTTCGAGCTGCATACGAAATCGGTGCTCCGCTCGAATTGCAGGCGTGATGGTCACGTCCGGCTCGCGGGTGGGCGGAAGCGGGCCAGGTCGCTGCCGAATGCGACGATCAGGTCTCCCTCGTCGGTCACGTTCAGTGTCTTCGGTCGGCTCGGCAGGAGCAGCCGGGGGCAAAGGTCGCGGCCGGTCTCCAGGTCGGTCAGGGTGACGGTGCCGTCCGCGCGTCCGATGAACGCCGTGGGCCAGGTCCGCACCGCCACCGCCGTGACGTCGGCGGTACCGCGCAACTCCGCCCCGAACCGATCGCCGGACACGGTGAAGACACGGACGGTCCGCGGGTTGCCGTATTCGTGATCACGGTGTCCGTTGACGATATATGGACTGACGATGTCGAAGACGACGTCGTCACCGGCCTCCGGCACGATGACCGGTGTAGCAGCCAGATCGTCAAGAGCGTGGATTCTCACGCACCTGCCGCTGGTGGAGACCGCCACGACCGGCCTGCCCTCGTCGTGCCCGATGGCGAAGCCGGTGACATGGGACGACATGCCCGTCATGGTTTCGGCGATCAGCGCGCCGTCGGCGGGACGCCATAGTTTGATCTTCCTGTCGGGGCCGAGCGTGACCAGGACGTCCTGGCCTTTCACTCGCACGCGGGCCATGCAGTGCAGGTAGGTGGGATCCGCCTCGATCCGTGTTCCGTACCGGTCTCCGGTGGTCAGGTTCCAGCGGCGCAGGTGACCGTCGGGAACGTAGCGGGAGCCGCCGCCCGTCGCGGCGAGCACGTCGCGACCGTCCGTCCAGGTGGTGACCACGTGCGTGCACTCGATGCCGGTCTCCAGTGGTGGAGAGACCAGTCGTCCGGTCGCCGCCTGGCGGGCCACGATCGTGCCGCCCGCGTCGACGCTGACGGCGGCATCGCCGGCCAAGGAGACGCTGACGACATGTTGGCCGTGGCCAAGTGGGCGAGTCACGGGCCGATCCAGGTCCCACAGGGCCACCACACCGTCATAGGACGACCCGGTGAGCAGCAGTTCACGGCCCTGCCATCTCACCGCCCGAGTCACGGAGCGGGCGACCGGCCCGGTGAGCGGCGGGTACCGTTCCTGCGACGTCTCCAGATCCCACAAATGCACCCGTTGCGGCGTCGGCACCACGAGCGTCCCCGACACGGCGAACAGGTCCGCCCCGGGGCCTGGTTCGTCCCAAATCTGCATCAGCCCGTCCGGCCTGTCGCAGACATGCGCGGTTATGGGTGTGCTCACCTGGGCACCGGTCGCGAAGTCGTAGGCGACGACTTCGTAGGACTCGCTGACGAGCGCGACACGATCGCGGCCGCCCGACGTGAACAGGATGACCTCCTTGACTCGCCTCGGTTGCGGTAGCCGCCGCGGCAGCGGCAGCCGGACGCCACGTTCGAGGTCCCACAGGGTCATGCCTTGCCCGGCTGTCAGAAGGACGTGCCGCCCGTCGGCGAGACGGCCGCCGCGGATCGTGTACGCGACTGGGACGTCCAGTTCACCGGCCCATCTCCCGTCCGGAAGCGACCAGAGGCGGACACGGCCACGCGCGTCCCGGGTCACCGCCAGCGCCCGGTCGCCGAACACCGCCGCATGAAGGCCGCACAAGGCGTCCCGGCCCGTTTTCACCACCCTCCGCAGCGATCCGTCCGACACATTCCAGATTCTCAGCTGTCCCTCCTCGTGCCCCGAGACGAGCACGGGCCCCTCCGCGGTCATCGCGAAGGCGAGGCACCGGGCATGCTCGGTGCACGGCAGGTCATGCGACTGACCGGAGAGCATGTCCCACAGTCGTAGCCGGCCGCCGGTTGCGAACCCGGCATCGTCCAGGTCGCAGGCGCCAACCGCTATCAGCGGACGATCCCCGACTTCGCCCCAGGCAACGGTCTCCATGGACCCGACCTGCAACTTGAGGACCAGCCTCGGATCGAGGTCCGTCCCGCTCGCCCACGCCGCCCGCCAGAGCGCATCAGCGGTATCCGCACCCGCCGGGTCATCGGCGGCACCGCGACGCACGGCGTCGAGGTGAAGCAACTGACGCCGGTCGACATCGCTCAAACCCGGTCGCCCCGCCGCGCTGTCGCATACTTCGGTCGACCCCATCCGTTGTCCTCACTGCTGTCAGCCCGTCGTCGACGATGTCCAAGGCGTGCCGGGCGGACACCGTTTCCATGACCTGATCCGCTGTGCAGCCCAACAATCCCTCCTCGAACAACGCCTCACCAATCCCTGACCATGCACATCGCACGGCGATGAACTCGCCGAGCACCCACTGGACATCACTCAATATCCGGAACACTCGATTGGTCACCGATCACCGCCGGGCCGATTCCCGCCGGAAGAATCGACGCCAGGTAGGAGATCGCCGATTGGGCGGAAGAGGTCTCCGTCAACAGGTCGTCCCCTCTTCCCAATACCACGAATTTCTCGCCTCTTCGGCGAGCATGTGGCTCAATCAATGCGTAGGGCGGGGCAGTGCAACGACTGAAGAACAGGTCGTCATGGCTGACGACCGGATAGAGGTTGCGCAGCCGAGGGACGGCGTGAGCCTCCACAAGCAGTGGCCGTATGTCCGCGAAGTCGGCATCCTCAAGAATTTCCCTCCAGTGGACGGCCACGAGATCGCCATACTCTCGTTCGTCGGCATACATATCGACATCAACGAACTTCCAACGCGTCCCAAGCCGACTCAACGCAAGGCCCGATCGCCACTCATCCATCACTCTTGCGATAAGCGACAACTCGCCACTACGCCCCCCGAGCACCCGAATATCGCGGCTGACCACCCAGAAGGTAAAGTGGCGAGCATCAGGGTCGGATATCACTTTGAAGACTCCGCGCTCGGACCGCAGGGACGCGCTGCTCAGTCGCATGGATGCCGACGCGGGCAAAAGCCGTCCCAGGTCGATCCCTTCGGCGGCGGCGGCTTCCTCGAGTCGGCCGATGAGTCCGCCCTCGTCGAAAAGGTCACCGCACGAGGCGGGATCGGGTTCACAACCTGGGTCCTGCTCTGCATGCGAGGCCGCCATGTCAACGAGTCTACCTTTCGTCTGAACGTCACGTGCGGTCTACCGCGCCGCTGCGTCTGCGCCGACTCTAGACTTCGACGCAAACGCAGCGGCCAAGCTATTCTCAGAGCGGATCATCTCTCAGTCGCGACACCTCGCCGAACTTATCCGTTCTTGTGGGCCACTCACTTCTCCAGTTCGGCTCCGGAAAATTAACCCGAGTGTCGCCGCTGTAGAATTTAATGGAACCCCAGGCTCTCTGTCCGTGGCTCACAGCCCTCGCTATCCAGGACATTTCTCGATCTGTAGCGTCATCGCGAAGGCGAGGCACCGGGCATGCTCGGTGCACGGCAGGTCATGCGACTGACCGGAGAGCATGTCCCACAGTCGTAGCCGGCCGCCGATTCCGAACACGGCATCGTCCAGGACGCGGGCGCCAACCGCTATCAGCGGACGATCCCCGACCTCGCCCCAGGCAACCGTTTCCATCGACCCGACCTGCAACTTGAGGACCAGCCTCGAATCGAGGTCCGTCCCGCTCGCCCACGCCACCCGCCAGAGCTCACCAGCGGTATCCGCGCCCGCAGGGTCATCGGCGGCACCGCGACGCAAGGCGTCGAGATGGAGCAACTGACGCCGATCGGCATCGCTCAACCCCGAACGCCCCGCCGCGCTGTCGCATGCTTCGATCGAACCCATCCGTTGTCCTCACTGCTGTCCAAGACCTACGAACTGCTCGGGTACCTCGTGAAGGGTTTCCAAGCCCTTGGTTCGGGATCCGGCAGGCCATGCTTGGCAAAGGCAGCTCGCGAGATCTCTTCCAAATCCATGTGACCGGGCAGCTGCTTGGGCCAATAGTGACCCGAGAAATTCTGGAAGAATTCGATTTTCCCTACCTTATTGACATCGAAGACCCCTGCCATGATAACCGGCCCGTGATCGGCGAGACTGGCGTGTCCCGCACCGAGTCTGCCCAGGTCATCATCGTGCATCGCGCGAAGCGATCCGTCTTCTCTGACTATGAATTCGTACCTGCCGGGGCGCAGCTTCTCTCCCGGGCTGATTCCGGCTCCCGGCGGCAGGTCGGGCTGCCGCGAGCGATCCGGGCCTGGGCGGCTGGGGCTGCCTGGCTCGTACACCTTGGCGGGAAGGGTCGGCTGGGCGTTGTCCGCGGTGTCTCGGGGGGTCTTCTTCCGGAAGTTGTTCGCGATGGCCTTGATCAAGCGCGGAATCTTGGGGGCGGCTCTGAGACCGCGAAGGCCGATGGCTCCGGGGGTGGGAATGCCGATGATCTCGCCGACGATCTTGCCGACACGGTAGGTCTTGGTCTTGGGGTCTCCGCCGAGCGGTACGTGCACCTCCGGGGGAGCCGGGGGTTTGCCGGTGGCCGCGCAGGCGGACCCGTAGCCCTTCGAAGCACAGTGGTTCATCATCGTGGCGCCGGCCATGGAGGTGCTGACCTGGCCTGGGAAGGCCACGATGCCGGTGAACGAGTTCACGGCGCCGTCCACGAAGCCGTTGAAGGCGTTGGTCGCTCCGCCCGCGGCCTTCTGCCACCACTTCTTTTTCTTCTTGACCGGCGCGGGTGCCGGGGATCCGCTGGTGGGTGGGGCGGGACTGGCGTCGCAGTTCTTGTTGGCGTAATAGCACTCGGTGTTGCCGGTGAGCGGGCCGTCCGTTCCGGTGGGGTCGGCGCTGGTGGGGACGTTGTTGTCCGCGTAGGAATAGCCGTTCCAGCTTTGCGGCCAACCGAGGTCGAATTCAGGGTCGACGGTCGTGAACCGTCCCGTGTTGGGGTCGTATTCTCGGGCGCCCAGGTGGGTGAGGGACGTGGTGTCCTTGGTGCCGCCGACGAAGCCCTTGTCCATGCTCGTGGGCCAGGTGCCGGTGGTTCCGCGTTCCTGGCCGAAGGGCGTGCTGCGGCGTTGCGCCAGGACTTGGCCCGTGGCGCCGATGGTGAGCAGGCTCGTGCCCTGGTGGTCGGGGGCCAGGAAGGTGACGCCGGCGGCGGCGGTTCGGGTGGCGATCGTCTGGCCTGCGTGGGCGTAGTAGCGGGTGGCGGTGGGACGGGTGGCGCCGGTGGGGAGTTTGACCTCCATGCCGGGCAGGTACAGCGTGACGCCCGTGGCGTCCCGTTTGATCAGGCGCTGCCCGTCCGCGTCGTAGACGAAACCGTGGTTCTCCTCGGGCTTTCCGGTCTGCTGTTGGCTGATGGCGCTGATTTCGCCTTCGGTGTCGTACTCGAAGGTCTGGGTGCGGGTTGTGGTGGCGCCGTTCTCCGTGAAGGTGCGTGTCCGGGCGGTGGTGTTGCCCGTCTTGTCGTAGGCGTAGGTCTCCTTCCCCGCGGCGCCGCTGAAGGGGCTCCCGCCGGTCTGGGCGACCTCGGCGAGTTGGTGGCCGGTGTAGCCGGTGACGTTCGGGTCGGAGGCGTACTTGTAGGAGCGGGTGGTCGTCTGGACGTCTCCGTTGGCGTTCTTGTAGTACTGCTTCTCGTCGGTACGGCTGCCGTCGGTGGCGTACTTGTATTGGAAGCGGTAGGGGGCGGGACCGCCGATGGTGGGCTCGGCGTCGCCGGACGGGCACCCGGTCCCGCCCTGTGACCATGCGTCGGTGAGGCGGCGCATGTGGTCGTAGCGGAAGCACTGGGTGTCCTGCCCGGCGGGCGAGGCGTCGGCGATCTGGCGGATGTTGCCCGCGTCGTCGTAGGAGTAGGTGGAGTCGAGGTCCGGTCTGGCGGTGGCGCCCTCGCGGGTGACCTGCAACCTGGACGGCCGTTGGGTGACGTCCTGGTACTGGTAGGACAGCCAGGCCTTCTTCTGCCCCGCGGACAGCTCGTACTGGAGCGGCTTTCCGGTGGGTGAGTAGGTGCTGCCCGTGACGTAGCTGGAGAGGGTGCTTCTGAGTTTGGTCGGGCGGGCGAGGTCGTCGTACTCGTGGGTGATGGTCTCGGCGGGCAGGTCTCCGGCGGCGGGGAGTGTGCTGGTCTTGAGGGTGCCGTCGGCGTTGAAGGTGCTGGCATAGGTGAACTGCGTGCCGACGCCCTCGGAGCCGGGGATCGTCACGGTCGTGCTGGTCGGCCGGTACAGGTCGTCGTAGCCGCCCACGGTCGAGGTGTAGTCGGAGACGGCTCCGCTGCGGTCCCTGGCTCGGCGGGTGTTGGACGTCAGCTGGCCCTTGGCGAGGGTGTCGTAGACGTTGCTGGTCAGGACGTTCCCGGCGCCGTCGGTGGTGCGGGTGACGCGGCCGAGCGGGTCGTAGTGGGTGGAGACCTTCTGACCGCGTGCGTCGGTGGTGGTGGTGAGCCGGTCCAGCTCGTCGTAGGCGTAGGTGGTGACGCCCTTGTCGGGGTCGTTGGACTTGATCTTGCGTCCGACCTGGTCGTAGTAGGACTTCCAGGTGGCGGTGGGGTCGCCGGTCGCCTTGCTGTTCACCGGGCCGGTGACCGTCTTGACCTGGCCGCCGGGGGCGTAGGTGTAGCGGGTGACGTCGTAGTCGTCGCCGGTAGGGGAGTCGGCGTGGTAGTGACGCACCTCGGTCATCTGGCCGCGGGCGTCGGCGTAGGTGACGCTCGGGGTGCCGCCGGTCGGCGGGTCGACGGTGACGCGGCCGCCGCCGTAGCCGGTGGTCGTCGCCCACAGTTGCGGGCCGTCGCCGCCGCCGTCGATCAGCGCTTGTTTGGTGACGCGGCCGAGGCCGTCGTAGGTGTACTCGGTCTGGCTCTCGATGTCGGACGGTGTGGTCGCGCCCCACAGTGACGGGCTGGGAGCGCCGTCGGCGTAGTACGGCTCGTAGACGCGGTGCGGCTTGCCGGTGCTGTTGTAGAGCGTCTCGGCGACGAGCTTGTCGCCGCCGGGGCCGTGGATCTGGGTCTGGCGGGGACGCAGCAGCCCGTCGTACAGCGTGTAGGTCGGCGGCCGTTGCTCACCGGCCGCGTTCAGGTCCCGGGCGCCGATCGCGACGATCTTGTTTTCCTGGACCTGGTAGCTGTACTCCACGGAGGGGGTGAAGCGGCTCTTGGGGCGGTCGGGGAACCAGACCTTGGTGACGCGTCCGAGGGCGTCGTAGGCGAGGTCGGTGCGTTTGCCCGCCGGGTCCGTCTTCGTGAGCGGGCTGCCGTACGCCGGTTCGTAGTCGGTGACGGTGGTGTGCGCGGTGGAGGGGTCGCCCGGGTCGGTGCGGGGGCTGGTCACCCTGGTGCGGCGGGTGAGTCCGTCCTGGTCGGTGTAGGTCGTGGTGGTGACCTGGCCCTTGGCGTCGGTCACCGCGGTCTGCCGCCCGTAGCGGTCGTACGCGGTGGAGACGGTCCGCTGGTAGGTGGGCTCGGTGCCGTCGTGCGCGACGAGGCGCTCCACCACGGTGCCGTTGCCGCGCGTCGGCGGGGTGTTCCAGCCGTTGCCGTCGTAGGACGTGCGGACGTCGGAGATCACCTGACCGGGTTGACCGTCCTCCTTGGTCTTCCGGTCCGGGGTGACGGAGCACTTGACGGCGACGGAGTCGACCCGGTTGGGGTAGGTGAGGAGCCAGTCGGACGTGTTGTCCTTGTAGGTCGTGCGGGTGCAGCGGTCGTCGGCGGGGTCGGTGACGTCGCCGAGGTCGTCGCTCATCGTGATGCGGCCGACGGGGACGTCCGTGCCGCCGTTGCCGCCGGTGTCGAAGGTGTTGTCGACGCGGGTCTCGCGCCAGGTGCCGTTGTCCATCGCGGTGAACGAACGGTTGCGCGCGGTTCCGGTGAGGTTCGCGGTGACCGTCCCCCAGTCACGCGTCCGGGACGCGGTCTGGTGCCGCCACGGTGTGTCGACCGACTTGCTGACCACGTCACCGCTCGGCCCGTTGTAGTTGACCGTGCGGTACTTGTATCCGGCCCACGCGTTGTGGTCGACGATCGTGCCGCCCTCACCGTCGGGGACGGTGACGTTCTTGGTGCCGCCGTCGGGTCCGGCGCGGTCGCCGTCCATGCCGCGCAGGTAGTAGGAGTCGGTTCGCGTGGACGGGCTGTCCGGGCTGCCGGCGGTGACCCGCACGTGGTCGTAGCCGCGCCACTGTGACCAGGTCTTGTTCTTCTCCCGGGTGAGGCCGTCGTCATCGTCGAAGTGCCAGGCGGCGCCGCCGAGGTAGTCGTAACGCGTCGCCATGTCGGGAGC
The DNA here is from genome assembly GCF_003432485.1 of Actinomadura spongiicola. Lineage (GTDB taxonomy): Bacteria > Actinomycetota > Actinomycetes > Streptosporangiales > Streptosporangiaceae > Spirillospora > Spirillospora spongiicola. Next base: position 182,187 of record NZ_QVNQ01000002.1, on the reverse strand, counting down.
ACGGCCGGTGCGGTCTCTCTGGACCACGCCGGTGACGACGTAGGTGTTGAACCAGTCGGTGAGCGGCTCGGTCCTGTCCGGGAGATGCCACTTCAGCGGATAGCAGCGTCTGGTGTTGCTCTCCGGCTTCGGCAGCGACGTCCGGGCACAATCCTGCCCCGAGTATGTGATGTTCAGTTCGCCACCGGACTCGTCGAAGATCTTGTCGACGCGGTAGCGGGTGTAGGACGGCAACCCGTCCCCGGCCTGGTCCACCCGGTTCGCCCTGGGGACATGGGTGAAGGTGACCTTGGGCAGCGCGATGTCGTCGGCTTCGGTCGGGCCCGCCTTACCGGTGTGCTGGATCTCCTTGAGGAGGAGGTCGCGTTCGTCGGTGACGGCGCCCCACCGGTGGTCCAGCGTCCAGGAGTCGATGGAGCGGTATCCCCAGCCCGACCCGCGGTTGTACTCGGTGGTGATCTTCTTGAGTCGGTAGCGGCTCCAGAAGGTGGGTGAGGTGGAGCCGTGCCCGTCCTCGCATCGGGTTCCGGCGTCGCAGTTCATGTCCCACGGGACGTCCCGCCACTGCTCGGGATTCGTCTTGATCTTGGCGGGGGCGCAGTCGAAGGTGTCGGTGGGGATGCAGCGTTCGGCCTTGTCGAACACGATGCGGGCGGGGGGCGCGCCGGCGAAGACGTTGTCGCCGCGGAGGCCGTACTCGATGGTCTTGAGGTAGCCGCCGCGGGTGTAGGGGGTGGCGTCGGCCGGTTTGAGATTGCGGCCGTAGTGGTTGATCTCCTTCTCGTAGATGTAGATGGCGGCGTTGTCGTCGGGGTCGACGACCATGTCCAGGTTCCAGCGCCACGCCTGCTGGCACCACGAGTCGGCGAACGACGCCTTGTGGCACGGTTCGCGGTCGTCGTCGCCGAACACGGGGACCGTCCACGCCGAGTTGGTCTCGGGCCCGCCCGAGCCGAACCCGGGAAGGCGGTTGAGGCCGAAGTAGTAGCGGGTGCCGTCGGTCGTGGTGACCTTCCAGTACTCGCCCTCGTGGTCACCATTGCCGGTCTCGGTCGAGGTGAGTTTCTCGAACCGGGTGCCGTCGTCGTTCTTCAATCGCCAGGTGTTGTCGGCGGCCTTGACCAGCTCGCCGCCCTTGCCGTTCCAGGTGATGGTCGCGTTCTCGTAGCCCCAGCACAGGTCGCCGGGTGACTTTCCCTGGTTGTTCTTGGGCGCGCCGTCATCGGCGCACGCCTTGTATCGCTGCTCGATGAAACCCGGCCAGTAGTCGAATCCTTCGCCGGCCCAGGACGGCTGGCTGTTGGTGTTCACTGTGCGGCCGTCGACGCTTTGCGAGGAGTAACTGAGGCCGATCTCAGGTTCGAGTCCGCTCGGGACCGGAACCACCCTCATGGGATATGACCAGTTGAAATCACCGGTGTTCCCGGATGTCCCCCAGGTGGCGGACGCCGTCAACTTCGTGGCCGAGTAGTCGCCCTGTGGCCCTTCCGGCGCCGCGACCGCCGCGAGCACCGCCGGGCCGTTCCGCGCGTCCGTGTTCACGTCCGCGGTGAGGGTTTCGGTCTCGCCGTCGTTGAGGGTGGGGATCGGCGTCGCGGTCCGGCACTCGGCCTTCGCCGGCGCGGACAGGACGCAGGCGGGCAGCTGGACGAGACGCAGCCGGGTGCCGTAGGAGCCGCCGAACGCCTGCGCGAACGCCGCGTAGTCGACGCGGACGCCGACCCGTCCCGAGGCGCCCTGACCGGCCGGTGCCAGGGTGAACATCAAGCCTTCGACGCCGGCACGCCGGGCGGTCGCGCGGTCCAGGACGGCCACCTTGACCTGGCCTTTCAACGCTGGAACCGCCTGTGCGCCGCCCGCCGCCGGGCCCGGTGCCGCCAACGCGACCGGCAGACCCTTCGCCCGGACCAGTCCCTGGGACGTCCCGGAACGCCCGGCCTGGCGACCCGACGCCTCCAGCTCGGCCGTCCCCGGCTTCGGCCACGCCGCCCGGGTCGCGGGTTCCGATCGCGTGGCGGGGTCCTGCGCTCGGGGACGGACCTTCAGGTGCTTGCCGTCGACCCTGCGCTCACGGTCGGTGACCTCCGGACGTCCGGAGAGCGGCAGACCGGCCTGCGCGGCGGGGGCCGTGGCCAGTCCGGCCGTCAACGTGACCGCCAGCCCCGCGGCCACGATCCGCAATGGACGTCCCGTTCGCAGTAACCGCCGCCTGCCCATCACGTCACCACACCTTCCGCAGCGAGGGGGACGGCGCCCGCGGGACGCCGACCATCGACCGCAATCGACGATGCGATCAGGAGCAAAAAGCATCAATATTCGCGGTCCGTCACCGTGCGTTGCCGAGTACAGAACGGCAGGCCAGCCACAAGGTCAAGTCCGAGTTCGGACAGCATGACAACCATCCGTCATTCGAAAGCGTCCGCGCGCACCAGAGATAAGCGCCCCCCGTATCAACAAATGAGATGACCGCAAACCACTAAATGGGTCATTCAGATCTTGCCCGCGGTGGAGCGAAATGTGATGATCACTGCGGACGAAAGGAAGCCGGATCGTGGCTTACAGCAACCGTTCACGACCGACGACGCAATTACGGCGAAGACTGCCCGCGGTGTTCGCCCTGGCGGCATCGCCGCTGGCGATGCTCGTGCCGCACGCGGGCGCCGACACCAGGCCGCCGCCCGGCGTGCCCGTGACGATCACCGCGGATCCGCTGCCGACGTGGCAGACCGACGGCGTGGTGTGGTCGCTCGCGGTCGTCGGCGACGTCATCTACGCCGGGGGGAACTTCGACCGCATCCGTCCGCCCGGCGCCGATCCCGGCGACCCGCGCGAGCAGGTACGCCACAACCTGGCCGCCTTCAACGCGGCCACCGGCGAGCCCCTGCCCTGGGCGCCCAAGGTCGAGGGCACGCCCTTCGACAGCGGCACACCGCAGACCGACTGCGACGACCTCGGCGGCGACCGGTGGGTCTGCGACGCGGTCTGGAAGGTCGCGCCGTCACCGGACGGCACCCGGCTGTACGTCGGCGGCGACTTCACCAAGATCAACGACCAGCGACGCGGCAAGATCGCCTCGTTCGATCTGCCGGCCGGCACGCTCACCACGTTCCGGCACGAGTTCAACAGCCGCGTCAAGACGCTCGCCGTCACCCGCGACGCCGTCTACGCCGGTGGCTACTTCACCACCGTCGACGGCACCGCGCGCCAACGCCTGGCCGCCTTCACCGCCGCCACCGGCGCGCTCACCGGCTGGGCGCCCACCGCCGACCGCGGCGTGCACGCCATGCTCGCCGCACCGGACGGCGGCCGCATCATCCTCGGCGGCGACTTCCACCGCGTCAACGGCAGGGGACCGCACGGGCTCGCCGCCGTCCGCACCGACGCCACCGGTACGAGCGCGCCCTGGGAGACCGGCGTCGAGTACTTCGATGACAAGCGCCGCTCCTGGGTGACCGACCTGGTCACCGACGGCGAGGCCGTCTACGCCTCCGCCAACGGGGAAGGCACCTTCGACGGTCGCCTGGCCCTCAACATCGACGACGGCACCCGGCGCTGGGTCGACAACTGCGAGGGAGCCACGCAGGCCCTCACCATCCTGGACGGCCTGCTTTACAGCGGCTCCCACGCCCACAACTGTTCCAGCCAGCCCGGCGGCTTCCCCGATAGTGTCCCGAACCACACCTACCAGCGGCTTCTCGCCGAACCCACCAACCCCGACCCCCAGTACGACACCCCGCCGATCCTGCACTGGTTCCCCACCACCAACGGCGGCGCCACCGCCTACAACCAGGGGCCCCGCGCCATGGACAACGACGGCAGGTACGTGTGGGTCGGCGGCGACTTCACCACCGTGAACCAGCAGCCGCAACAGGGCCTGACGCGCTTCGGCTCGCTGGCCGTCGCCAAGGACGTCAACCCGCCTGAACCAGTCCGCAAGCCCACGGTCACCAAGCCGGACGGAACCACCGGCACCCTCACCATCAACTGGACCCAGACCTGGGACAGGGACAACGCCCAACTCACCTACCAGGTCATCCGCGACGACAACACCGTCGTCCACACCGTCACCGAGACGTCCACCTACTGGGACCTCAAGAGCCGCACCTTCACCGACACCGGCCTCGCGCCCGGGAGTACTCACACCTACTCGGTCCGTGCCGTCGACCCGTTCGACAACCGCTTCCGCTCCGCGCGGAGCGACCCCGCGCAAGCTGGGTGACCTGACCTCGGGTGGTCTGGACGGCGCCGTTCGTTCGACGGTGCCGTCCAGGCTCAGTCACGTTCGGCGAGCCGCCGGAGCAGGTCGACGAGCTGTCGCCGCTCGTCCGGGCGGTAGCCGCCGAACAGCCGGTCGCCCACCTCGACGGCGACGCGCCGTGCCCGCGCCAGGGCCCGTTCGCCGTCGGCGGTCAGCGTGATCGAGTAGGCGCGCCGGTCCGTCGGCGCTCGTTCCCGCCTGACCAGCCCGTCCCGCTCAAGCTCGTCGACGACCCGGACCATGGTGGACTTGTCGATGCCCGTCACGTCGATGAGGCGCCGCTGGCTGGACGGCCCGTACAGCTCCAGCGCGAACAGCATGGAGAGCCCGCGCACGGCGATGCCCGCGGGGCGCAGCGCCTCGTTCATGATCTCCCGGCTCCGGTGGTGCGCGGTGGCCAGCAGCAGGCCGAGCCCCACATGCCGGATCGCCGGGTCCTCGTCCTCGGACAGCATCCGTCCGAGCAGGTCGTCGAGCATGAGCTCATGATAGATCTTGGCTGATATACTCTCATGTGAGACTTTCTCAGGAGAGAAGTGTGGGCGGCGCTTCGATCAGCAAGGGGAGAACCATGCCCGAAACGTCCCGCCGCCGCGCCCTCCAGGTGTCCGCCCTGACCATGGCCGCGGCCGCCCTACCCGCCACCGCTCTACCCGCCGGCGCCGACGGCCCGCGGCCCGGCCGCCGACCCAACCGTCGACCCGACCGGATCGACACCCACCACCACGCCGTTCCGGACGAGATGCGCAGGTGGGCGATCGAGCACAAGCTGATCGAGGAGGACAAGCTTCCCCCCTGGGCCGAGTGGACCCTGGAGGACGCCCTGGACCTCATGGACGACAACGGGATCGCGGCCGGAGTCGCGTCCGCCCCCATCCCCGCCGAGGCGTTCAAGGACAAGCGCGAACTCGCCATCTCTGGAATCAAGGTGTGCAACGAGTCGATGGCGGGGCTCGTCCGTGACACTCCCACCCGGTTCGGCTTCTTCGCCAACGTGGCGATGCTCTTTCCCGACCTCGCCGTGCAGCAGATCGGCCACGCGCTCGACGACCTCGGCGCGGACGGCATCCTCCTCAACACCTCGGCCGACGGGAAATACCTCGGCGACCCGATGTTCGAGCCGATCTTCGCCGAACTCGACCGGCGCCGCGCGGTGGTGTTCACCCATCCGCTCCAACCCAAGGGCATCGTCGATGTGCCGCACATCGACGAGTGGGTCGTCGACTTCCTGGCCGACACCACCCGCACCGCGCTCAGCCTCATCGCCGCCGGAACCCTCGAACGGTACCGTCACATGTCCGTCATCCTGTCGCACGCGGGCGGGTACCTGCCGTACATGCTGGGCCGCGCCGAGCGCTGGGGCCGGCTGAAGGGCAGCCCCACCACCGACGAGAAGGTGCGGCGTGCGATGCGACGTTTCTACTACGACACCGCGCTGCCGATGTCGCCGTACGCCACGCCGACCCTGCTCGGCATCGTCGGAGCCGACCGCGTCCTCTTCGGCACCGACTGGCCCGCCATCTCGGCGGAAGACGTCCTGCGCGGCACCGAGGCCTACGAACTGGACCCGGTACTCGACGAACGCGCTCGCCGCGCCATCGACAACGGCAACGCGCGGCGCCTTTTCCCGCGCCTCGCCGCACGCATCGGCCGGTGAACGCGGTTCATGGCCATTCAGGATGGACTGAAATTTCAGTTACGGCTTGAAATCTGTCGTCAACAGTTTCCTCGAAGTACCTTGCTCCCACGCGACGCCTTTATTCACGTGGCTCGCACCAGCGCGCTCTCGCGAATAAGGGCAAGCCCCCCGCCAACCCCCGAGATGCCGCCGGCGCCTACAGGTGAACGGTGGCGAAAGGTGGACACAAGTGAACCGTGCAACGCACCTCAAACGCGTGGTACCCCCACTGTTGAGTGCTGCGGCGCTGATCACGCTCCCCGTGTTCGGGACCGTTCCGGCAACGGCCCAGACGCAGCCCGTCGGGACCGTCCAGCGCGCACACCTCCCCCTCGTCGAGCTGGCCGACCGGGTCACCGGCCAGCTTGGCCCCTCCCAGCACGCGGGCTCCTATGTCGATGGTGACGGCGACCTCGTCATCAACGTCACGAACGCGGCCGCCGCCCAGAAGGTCAGGGCCGCCGGGGTCCAGGCCCGCATCGTCAAGCACGGCATGCAGCCGTTGACCGACACCAAGAACAAGCTCGACCGGTTCGCGGGCACCGCCGCGGCCACCGGGCTGACCTGGGGCGTCGACATCATGACCAACTCGGTCATCGTCACCGTTCCCAGGAGCGACAAGGACGCCGCCACCAAGGCGCTGCTCAAGCGCGTCCGCGCCACGAGCGAGACCGTCCGGATCCAGCAGGTGGACGGGACGCCGCAGCTGACGCTCGGCCCCGGCGACGCGATCCACACCAGTGGTTCGCGCTGTTCGGTGTCGGCGATCGGCGTCGGCGGCGGCACCGAGTACGTCATCACCGCCGGGCACTGCACCGCCATCGGCTCGCGGTGGACGACCGCGGGCGGCCAGGTGGTCGGCAACCGGCAGGCCAGCAGCTTCCCCGGCGACGACTACGGAACGCTCCGCAGCTCCGGCCAGGTGCAGCTGGACAACGCCCAGCTGACCGAGGTCGGACGGCCGGCGGTCGGAACCCAGATCCAGAAGAAGGGCTCCACCACCGGCACCACGTCCGGAGCGATCCGCGGCTACGGGCGCACCGTCAACTACCAGCAGGGCGCGGTCAGGGACCTGATCGCGACCAGCGCGTGCGCGCAGCCCGGTGACAGCGGCGGCTCGCTCCAGGGCGGCAACGTCGCCATCGGAGTGACGTCCGGCATCAGCAGCCAGAACTGCAACGCCAGTGGCTTCGAGTCGTTCTACCAGCCTCTGGACGAGGTCATGCAGACCCAGAACCTCACCCTGAAGTAATCACCGCGCGTGTGGGGCTCCCGGTTCACCGGGGGCCCCACATCCGTGTCCGGACACGATCGCTTACCGGGCGGCGCCGAAGATGGGACGGTCCGGCGACTCCACCTCGTCGTCGGGCACGGCCATGTTCTGGCAGGCGGTGAGGCGCCACCGACCGTCCTCCTTCGCCAGGATCCACAGCGGGGTGCCGACGTCCGGTCCGTCCGGCGTCTGGTAGAGCTGGCGCAGTTTGACCGCGGCGACGTCGGGACGGATGAACAGCACGTGTTCCAGCTCGAACGTGACCGTCATGTCCCGCATCCCGCCGGGGAGCACCTGGCGGGTGAACGCCGAGATCTCGTCCAGGCCGTAGAGACGTCTGCCCGCGCCGGTCGTCCAGATCGCATCGGCGCGGAACAGGGCGAGGAATTCGTCGGTGAGCTCGTTGTTCTGAACATATTCGACCGTTGCGACCAGCTGCTCGATCGCCTCGATCTCCGCCTGATCGGTAGTACCCGTTGGGCTCATGGGACCACCCTCGAACATCAAGTTCGCTTGAGGTCAAGGCGTCCGGCGGGTCACCACGCCTCGTCGAGGACGCCCTCGACCGCGTCGGGGGTCAGGGGACGGGGGTTCGGGTACGGGGCCGCCGCCACCCGCTCGGCGACGCCGCGCAGGTCCTCGCGCGGAACGCCCAGGTCGGACAGGCGGGTCGGGCCCTCGTGGGCGCGGGCCAGTTCGGCGACCGCGTCGACCGGGTCGCGTCCGGCGATCCGGGCCAGCCGGGACGCGGCGGCGGGCGCCGACGGCAGGTTGAACGCCATCACGTGCGGCAGCAGCATCGTGTGCAGTTCGGCGTGCGGCAGGTCGTAGGCGCCGCCGAGAACGTGCGCGAGCTGGTGGTGCAGGCCCGTCCGGATCTGCGACAGGCAGAGCCCGGCCAGCCACGCGGCGGACTGGAGGCGGCCGCGGGCCTCCGGGCCGGTCGGGTCGGCGAGCACCTCGGGCAGCGCGCTCAGGACGCCCGCGGCGGCCTCGGTGGCCAGCGCGTCGGTGATCATCGTGGCGTCCGGCGACCACAGGGCCTCCACCGCGTGCGCGAGCGCGTTCACGGCGCTGGTCCTGGTCAGACCGGAGGGCATGGTCAGCGTGAGGTCGGGGTCGTAGACGACCGTGCCGGGCGTCAGCGCCGGATCGCGGTGGGTGGTCTTCACACCGTTCTCCGTCTCGCCCACGGTCGGGGTCGCCTCCGAACCCGAGTACGTGGTCGGGACGGCGATCTGCGGCATTCCCGTCCGGCGCGACACGGCCTTGCCGAGACCGATCGCGGACCCGCCGCCGATCGCGACCACGCAGTCGGCGTCCGCGTCGCCGACCAGCGCCATGGCCTGCGCGGTCACCTCGACCGGCACGTGTTTCACGGGCCGTCCGAAACGCGCGGCCAGCCGTTCGCCCAGCGCCGCGGCGACACGGTCGGCGGTCGCGGCGGCGGACGGCGTCGAGACCAACAGCACCCGCCGCGCGTCGAGCCGCGCGGCCTCGTCGGCGATCCGGTCGGACGCGCCGCGCCCGAGCAGGACGCGGACGGCGAAGGTCTCGTGCACGGCGATATCGGCGGCGGACGCGCCCGGCTCGTTGGTCACCACGGTGCTACCTCCCGGTGTCAGCAACGAACAGGTTAGACGCACCCGTACAGCCGGGTCAGAGCGGCAGGGGTTGGTGGCGGGTGAACGCGGCCACGTCCGCCTCCAGGTCCCGTGCCGTCGCGCGCAGTTCGGGCAACAGCCGCTCGCGCATGGCCTCGACCGGTTCGGGGGCGGCGGGCGCGGCGATGTTGAGGGCGGCGACGGTCCGTCCGGCGGCATGGATCGGCACCGCGATGGACCTGAGCCCCATTTCCAACTCCTGGTCGACGACGGCGTACCCGTCGTCGCGTGCGACGGCCACGGCTCGTTCCAACTCGCCGGCGCCGGTCATGGTGCGGCCGGTGAAGGCGCGCCGGTCGGAACGGGCGATCAGCTCGGACGCCTCGGCGCTCGGCAGTTCGGCGAGCAGGACGCGTCCCATCGCGGTCGCGTACGCGGGGAACCGGGTCCCGACGGTGATCTCCACCCGCATCAAGCGGGACGCCTGCGCGCGGGCGACGTAGCGGATGTCGGTGCCGTCCAGCACCACGACCGACGCCGAGTCATGGACCCGCAGCACGAGATCACGCAGATGCGGGCGGGCGAGCTCCTCGAACGTCAGCCCGCTCACCTGCCGGTATCCGAGGTCGAGGACACGCGGCAGCAGCGCGAACCGGCCCTCGCTCTCCCGCGCGTAGCCGAGCGCGGTGAGGGACAGCAGCGCGCGGCGGGCGGTGGCGCGGGCCTGCCCGGCCGCGGCGGCGGCCTCGGAGATCGTCAGCCCCTCGGCCCGGGTGCCGATGGCGTGCAGGACGGCCAGCCCCCGGTCGAGCGACTGGAGGAACCGAGCCCCCAGCCTTGCCTTCACGTCGCCGTTCTCACCGGCGGCGCGGTATCCGTTCGGGGGTGACGGCCGCGCCGGAATCCGCTCCAGGTCGGCGACGCACGCGGCGACCGGTGGCCGGACCCGCTCGCGCAGGGACGCCGCCGCGTGGCCGACCACGACCAAGACGAGGGGCCCCACCGCGGCCCGGACGGGCGTCGCGACCGCGACGAGCCCCGGTTCGATGAACTCGTCGTCGAGCGAGGGCCCGGTGGGCAGCAGGTCACCGACCCTGACCGCGATCGCCAGGGAGCCGCCGGGACGCGACTGGCTCACCACGCGGACGCCGTCCCGGTCGGGCACGCCGAGCAGCACGGTCTCGCCGAGCTCGTCGGCCAGCCGCGCGACACGGGCCGCGAGCAGCCCTTCGGGGTCGAGGCCGGACAGATAGAGGTTGCCGACGTCCATAGCCTGAGGCGTGGCCACCACATCACGGCCCTGCCAGCGCAGGCAGCCGGTCTCCGTCAGGGTGCTGAGCACGCGGTCGACGGTCGAGCGGGCCAGCCCGCACTCCGCGACGAGGTCGGCGGGACGCAGCGGCCCCCCGGCACGGCCGACGACCTCCAAGATCTCCAGACCGCGTTTGAGCGGCCCGACCTCCTGCATGAACTCTCCAGCGGTTGACATGGCCGGGGGCGACCACGGACACTGCAACGACACTATTATGAAGCAAAGTTCACTAGGCGAACAGGATTCCGGCATGGACAAGGTGGTGGCGAACGCCGCGGCGGCCGTCGCGGACATTCCGGCCGGCGCGTCGCTGGCGGTGGGCGGGTTCGGGCTGAGCGGCGTCCCGAACGTCCTCATCGAGGCGTTGCACGCGGCCGGGCCCGGCGAGCTGAGCGTGGTGTCGAACAACTGCGGCGTCGACGGCGGCGGGCTCGGCATCCTGCTGGAGGCGGGCCGGATCGTCCGGGTGACCGGCTCCTACATCGGCGACAACAAGACGTTCGCCCGCAAGTACCTGGCCGGTGAGGTCGAGGTCGAGCTGATCCCGCAGGGCACGCTCGCCGAGCGGCTCCGCGCGGGCGGCTGCGGCATCCCCGCCTTCTACACGCCCGCCGGTGTCGGCACCCCCGTCGCCGAGGGCGGCCTCCCCTGGCGGTACGGGCCCGACGGGACCGTCGCGGTGGCGTCGCGGCCCAAGGAGGTCCGCGAGTTCGACGGCACCCCCTACGTTTTGGAACGCGGCATTCGCACCGACTTCGCCCTGGTGCGCGCCCGCCGCGGCGACCGGCACGGCAACCTCGTGTTCGGCAAGGCGTCCCGGAACTTCAACCCGCTCGCCGCGATGGCGGGCCGGATCACGATCGCCGAGGTCGAGGAGCTCGTGGACGCCCTCGAACCCGACGAGGTGCACCTCCCCGGCGTGTTCGTCCAGCGGGTCGTGGAACTGACGCCCGAGCAGGCCGCGGCCAAGGGAATCGAGAAGAGGACGGTGCGCGCCTGATGGCCTGGACCCGCGACGACATGGCGGCCCGCGCCGCCGCCGAACTGACCGACGGTTCGTACGTGAACCTCGGCATCGGGCTGCCGACCCTCGTCCCCGGCCATGTGCCGCCGGGCGTGCGGGTCGTCCTGCACTCGGAGAACGGCATCCTCGGCGTCGGGCCTTACCCGACCGAGGACGGGGTCGACCCCGACCTGATCAACGCCGGTAAGGAGACCGTCACCGTCCTGCCGGGCGCGTCGTACTTCGACTCCTCGCTCTCCTTCGGGATGATTCGTGGCGGCCATATCGACACCGCGATCCTCGGCGCCATGCAGGTGTCGGCCGAGGGCGACCTGGCGAACTGGATGGTGCCCGGCGCCCTGGTCCGGGGCATGGGCGGCGCGATGGACCTCGTCCACGGCGCCCGCCGCGTGATCGTGCTGACCACGCACACCACCAAGAAGGGCGACCCGAAGATCGTGGAGAAGTGCGATCTGCCGCTCACCGGCCGCGCCTGCGTCGACCGGATCATCACGGATCTCGCCGTCCTGGACGTCACCCCGTCCGGCCTCGCCCTGGTCGAGACCGCCCCCGGCGTCACCGTCGACGAGGTCGTGTCCCGTACCGCCGCCCCTCTCATCACCTGACCCGAAGTGACGAGCACGCTCAGCCCGGTCCGCCGTCGACCGGCCCGTCCATGCCCGCGGCGCCACCGTCCGCGCGGGAGTGGGCGGTGCCGGTACGTTCGCGGCGTCACGCGTCACCACCCGGTCGAGCGCCGCGAAGTCCCCGCCGTGGATCCCGTGCTCGCGGACCCGAACCACCCCGAGGAGGGACGACGCCCGACCCCCGAGGACGAACGACGCCCGAGGCGCCGCCGTCACGGCGTCCCGAGCGTCCGGAACGCCGTCCCCTCGCCCGCGGACCAGGATCGCGACGGCCACCTCACGGCCACCAACGTCGCGATCTTCCCGGACTCCCCGTTCCTGCCGCGCTCCTGCTTATTACCCCGGCCGCCGCCGGGCGGTCGTGCTCAGGCGGCGCAGAACTCGTTGCCCTCGGGGTCCCGCATGACCCACCAGTGTCCGGCGGGGCCCTTGTCGAATTCCTGGACGCGGGTCGCGCCGAGCTTCTCCAGGCGGGTGACGAGCGCGTCCAGGCCACCGGGCTCGCTGTGGACGTCGATGTGCAGGCGGTTCTTGCCGGACTTGCGTTCGGGGACGTCCTGGAACAGCAGGCGGCGACCCTGGCCGACACCGCTGGTCTCGTCGAACGGGTCGTCGGGGTGGCGGATGGCGGCGTAGCCGCGGAAGGTCTTGCGGCCGTGGTGTTCGACGACCGCGTCCTCGGGGAGCCGACCGGCGGCCAGGAGCCCCTCGATGAGCGGGGACGGGTCCTCCACCTCGTAGTCGAGGGCCGCGGCCCAGAAGTCCGCGAGCGTGGACGCGTCCGTGCTGTCGATGACCAGCTTCCAACCCAGTGCCATGTGATCAGTTATACGTCGTCGCGGGCGCGGCGGGCACGGCGGCCTGGGCGGATGCGGCCCCAGGGCTTGGCGACCGCGAGGACCGTCGCGAGGGTCAGCGCCGTCAGGGAGACGGCGGGCGGGTAGAACAGGTCCGAGATCGCCGCGGGTTCGGACGCGCCGCCCGGCAGGTCCCGGCCGTAGTCGCCGACCTCCCCCATCCCCGGTCGCAGCGCCACCAGGATGAGCGTGCACAGGACGAGGTTCAGGACGAGCTTGACGGCCACCCACCAGTAGCGCAGCAGGCCCCAGCGCGTGCCCAGGCCCAGGATGAGGCCGGTGAGCAGGCAGATCAGCCCGCTGCCCAGCATCGGCCACACGACGAACGTCGCCAGGGCCTCGTAAGCCAGCCCGCGCACCTCGACGTCGGTGCCGTACTTGCCGGTCAGCACGAGCACCGCGACCATCACGTCGATCCCGATCCACGCCCCGGCGGACACGATGTGCGTGACCAGCACCGTCTTGCGCCAGCGCCGCCCGAGGTCGAACCAGGCGCCGGTGCGCCGCACGGTTCTGGTCGCCGTCATGTCGTCACGTCCCTTCCAAGGTGCCGTCACCCCCGACGATCGCGGCTCGGCGTCCGGATGCCGTCCCCTGGACGACGACATTCGAGGTACGACGATCGGCGCAGGGCAGGGCCCGCGGCTACGCCGGGCGGGGTAGCGGAATGCCAGGATGGTGACCATGGACTTCGCCGAACCTCCGGTGAGCGCGGCCTGGGAGCATCGGGGCGCGCGTGCCGGCTTCGAGGTGCTTATGACGAGCCACGGGCCCGGCGGCCGGACGTTGCGCGGCACGACCACGGCCGTCGAGGACGGCGTGGCCTGGGTCGTGGAGTACGTGATCGAGGTCGATGACGGGTGGCGGGCGCGGCGGGCCCGTGTCCGTCACCCGCACGGAGACGGCGAGGTGGTTCTGGAGAAGGCGCCCGACGGTCGGTGGCTGGTGGACGGCCGCCATGATCCGGCCCTCGACGGGTGTGTCGACGTCGATCTCGAATCGTCCGCGGTGACGAACGCGCTGCCCGTGCACCGGCTGCGGCTGGGCGTCGGCGAGGTCGCGGACGCGCCGGCGGTGTACGTCCGGGCCGCCGATCTGACCGTCGGCCGCCTCGACCAGTCGTACGCGCGGGTGGCCGACACCGACGGGCGCCAGTCCTTCGACTACGCCGCCCCGGCCTTCGATTTCGCCGCGCGCCTGGTCTACGACGAGTCAGGGTTCGTCGTGGACTATCCCGGGCTCGCGGTCCGGTATCCGTTGACGCCCTGACCAAGGAGATGATCGTGACTTCCGCCTGGCCGATCCGTGTGCCGGACGCCGTGCTCGTCGATCTCAGGGCGCGGCTGGACTCGACCCGCTGGCCCGACGACGTCGGCAACGACGACTGGTACTACGGCGTGAACCGCGCCTACCTTCAGGAACTCGTCGGGTACTGGCGGGACGGGTACGACTGGCGCAAGGCCGAGACCGCGATCAACGCCTACGAGCACCACCGTGTCGGCGTCGACGGTGTGCCGGTGCATTTCCTGCGCAGGGCGGGTGTCGGGCCCGCGCCGGTGCCGCTGATCCTCACGCACGGCTGGCCCTGGACGTTCTGGCACTGGTCCAAGGTCATCGACCCGCTGGCCGACCCGGGCGCGCACGGCGGCGACCCGGCCGACGCGTTCGACGTGATCGTCCCGTCGTTCCCGGGGTTCGGGTTCTCGGGGCCGTTGCCGAACCACCCGGACATGAACTACTGGAAGGTCGCCGACCTCTGGCACACGCTCATGACCGGCGTCCTCGGCCACGAGCGGTACGCCGCGGCGGGCTGCGACGTCGGGGCCCTCGTCACCGGGCAGCTCGGCCACAAGTACGCCGACGAGTTGTACGGCATCCATATCGGTTCCGGGTTGCGGCTCGACTTCTTCAACGGTGACCGGGCCTGGGACTTCAGCGGCGGACGGCCCATTCCGGACGGCATGCCCGCCGACGTCCGCGCCCAGGTCGTCGCGTTCGACAAGCGGTTCGCCGCCCATCTCGCCGCGCATGTGCTGGGCCCGAGCACCCTGGCGTACGGCCTGTCCGATTCCCCCGCCGGGATGCTCGCCTGGATCCTCCAGCGGTGGGTGAGCTGGAGCGACAACGACGGCGACATCGAGTCCGTGTTCTCCAAGGACGACCTGCTCACCCACGCGATGATCTTCTGGGTGACGAATTCGATCGGCACGTCGATCCGCACCTACGCCAACAACAACCGGTATCCGTGGACGCCGTCGCACGATCGGTGGCCGGTCGTCGAGGCGCCCACCGGCATCACTTTCGTCGGCTACGAGAATCCGCCGGGCGTGAGCACCGCCGACCGGGTTCGGCATTTCCTCGACAGCGACCGCGCCGCCTGGTACAACCACGTCAATCTCACCGTGCACGACAAGGGCGGCCATTTCATTCCCTGGGAGATTCCCGGTGAATGGGTCGACGATCTGCGGCGGACGTTCCGGAGCCTTCGGTAGCGGTTGCGCGGCGGAGTGCGGGGAACGGTCCGGGGATGCGCGCCGCGTTGGTGACGCCGCTCTCGGGGCCGCTCGCCGAATTCGGACGGGCGGGCGCGGCGGCTCTGCGCCTGTGGGCCCGCTCGGCGGGACGGGTGGAGCTGAGCGTCCACGACTCGGCACCGGACGTGGCCCGGGCAGTGGCCGGGGCCCTGGAGGAGCGCCCCGACCTGCTGTTCGGCCCCTACGGAACCGGGCCTACGGTCGCGCTGGCCCGGCGGACCGACCGGCTGATCTGGAATCACGGCGGGGCGGGCGACCGGCTGAGCCGCCATGCCCATGTGGTGAGCGTGCTGTCGCCGTGCTCGTCGTATTTCACGGGCGCGGTCGAACTGCTGTACCGGGAGATCGCGTCGGTGACCGTCCTGCACGGGGAGACCGCGTTCGGACGTGACGTCGCGGCCGGAGCCGAACGCGCGGCCACCCGCCGGGGCCTGACGGTCCGGCGGGCCGGGTTCGCGCCCGGGTCGGCGGAGGAGGCGGTCCGGGACGCCCCGGAGGCGGACGCGGTCATGATCGCCGCCGGGTTCGCGGACGAGCGCGCCGCCGCGCGCTTACTGCCGGAGCGGCCGTGGCGGGCGTGCGTCCTGGTCGGCGCGGGCGAGGAGAACGTGCTGGACGTAGCGCGAGAAGGGCTGATCGGCCCGGCGCAGTGGCTGGCGGAGGACGCCTGGGAACCGGACGAAGGCCCGGACGCGGAATGGTTCGTCCGGAACTACATCGCGTCGACGGGCACCCACCCGCCATATCCGGCGGCCCAGGCGTTCGCGGCCGGGCTGATCGCATCCAGGTGCGCCCGAGACGCCGGTGACCTCGACGACCAATCCCTCCGAGCAGCGGCCGCCACGCTGACGTGCACGACCATGTTCGGCCGGTTCGAACTGGACGCGTCGGGCGCCCAGGTCGGGCACCAGATGCTCACCGTCCAGTGGCAGGACGGCCGCAGGCGTACCGTCTGGCCCGCCGAAAAGGCTCGCGGGCGCCGGTTGCGGGCGCGTCGCGGGCACCGCCGCGTTCCGCACACCGCCGACCTGCGGATCGAGGCATGGGCTCCGACACGCGAACAATGCGTCGCCGAAGCCGTGTCCGGACTGGTCGGAAGTTTCGCCGACACCGCCGGCCTCCGGCCGCACCGCACCGCCGTCCTGAACGTCCCGCCGGAGCCGGACGCGGACCTGCTCGTCGCCGTCCTCGACGACGTGATCTACCGGCTGGAGGTCCACGGCGAACTGGTCCTCGACACAGAGATCACCACGGCTCCCGACGGCGGGCTCACGGCCCGGCTGAAAGTCGGCGACGCGACGGAGGCCACCGCCATCGGCGCGATACCCAAGGCCGTGTCCCTGCACGACCTACGCCTGACCCGCGACTCCGCGACCGAAGCCTGGTCCTGCGCGGTCACGATCGACGTGTGACGGTCACCCCGTAACGCCCCCACCGGTTCCCAGGCGAGCGATCCTCCGGCAGAGTCCCGCACCCTCTCCGACCACGACGGCCGTGTCACTGCACGAATCGCGCTAAAGGCGCGACTCGGCGGCGGGAGGGCTGGTCCCACAGAGGCACGATCGACGTGAGACGGTCAGCCCTTGACGACGCCGACCGGTTCCAGGCGGGCGATCTTGCGGCAGAGCCCGGCGCCCTCACCGGCCTCGACCACGGCGGACACGTCCTTGTAGGCGTCCGGGGCCTCTTCCGCCAGGCCCCGCCAGGACGAGGCGCGCACGGCGATGCCGTCCGCCTCCATCCGGGCCCGCAGCGTCCTGCCGTCGACGCCGCGTGCGGCCTGGTGGCGGCTCCGCGTCCGTCCGGCCCCGTGGCACGTGGAGTAGAACGCCCGCCCGTCCGGGACCCCGGCGAGGACGTACGACGCCGTGCCCATCGTCCCCGGGATCAGCACCGGCTGGCCCGCCTCGCGGAGGTCGGGCGGCAGGTCGGGATGGCCGGGCGGCAGCGCCCGGGTGGCCCCCTTGCGGTGCACGCACAGGCGCCGCCGCCCGCCGTCCACGTCGTGGTCCTCCATCTTGGCGAGGTTGTGGGACACGTCGTAGACCAGGTCGAGGCGCGCTCCGGCGGCCCGCCGGAACACCCGCCGCGCCGCCTGCGCGAGCAGTTGCCGGTTGGCGCGGGCGTAGTTGGCGGCCGCCGCCATGGCGCCCAGGTAGGCGCGACCTTCGGGCGAGTCGACCGGCGCGCAGGCGAGCTGCCGGTCCGGGACCTCGATGCCGTACCGGGGCATCCGCGCCTCCATCGCGCGGACATGGTCGGTGCAGATCTGGTGCCCGAGCCCCCGCGACCCGCAGTGGATCATCACGCAGATCTGGTCCCCGCTCAGCCCGAACGCCGCCGCGACGTCCGCGTCGTACACCTCGGCGACCCGCTGCACCTCCAGGAAGTGGTTGCCGGAGCCGAGGCTGCCGACCTGCCCGGCGCCGCGCTCCACGGCCCGCTCGCCGACCTGCCCGGGGTCGGCGTCGGCGACGGCGCCGCCGTCCTCGCAGCGCAGCAGGTCACGCTCGTCGCCGTGGCCGCGCTGGACCGCGTACCGCGAGCCCCCGGTGAGGATGCCGGTCAGCTCCTCCCGGCCGGACGGTCGCCAGACGGCGCCGCGTCCCATGCCGCGCGGGACGGCCGGGTCGAGACCGTCCATCACGTCCTCCAGGACGGGTGCGAGGTCCGCCGCGTCGATGTCGGCCGCCATGAGCCGGACCCCGCAGGAGATGTCGAACCCGACGCCGCCGGGAGAGACCACGCCGCCGTCGCGTGGGTCGGTGGCCGCCACGCCGCCGATCGCGAACCCGTATCCGAGGTGCACGTCCGGCATGGCGTACGACGCGTCCACGATCCCGGGCAGCGCGGCGACGTTCGCGACCTGCCCGATCGCGTTGTCGGCGGTGCTGAGCAGTTCCCGCGAGGCGAACACGACACCGGGAACGCGCATCGCCCCGGACGGCTCGATCCGGAACCGGTACGGGCCGTCCTGCACCACGGTCATGGCACGGTGGCGTGTCGGGCCAGGTACTGGTCGAACCAGCGCACGGCCATCGCGGTGACCTGCTCCAGCGTGCCGGGCTCCTCGAACAGGTGCGAGGCCCCCGCCACGATCTCCAGTCGGTGGACGGCGCCCCGCATCCGCCCCGCCGCCTCGTCGTTGAGGGACAGCACCTGCGGGTCGCGGGCCCCGACGATCAGCAGGACCGGCGCGGCGACCCGTTCCAGCGCGGCGCCCGCGAGGTCGGGGCGGCCGCCCCGCGACACCACGGCCCTGACCTGTTCGGGACGTTCCGCGGCCGTCCGCAACGCGGCGGCGGCTCCCGTGCTCGCGCCGAACAGCCCGATCGGGAGACCGGCGGTCGGCGGCGCGCCGGCGACCCGGTCGACCGCGCCGGTGAGCCGCCGCGTCAGCAGGTCGATGTCGAAGCGGAACTCGCCGGTGAAGGCGTCGGTCTCGTCCTCGTGCGCGGTGAGCAGGTCGAACAGCAGGGTGCCGATGCCCGCCTCGTTGAGACCGGCGGCGACGGCCCGGTTGCGCGGGCTGCGCCGGGAACTGCCGCTGCCGTGCGCGAAGAGCACCACGCCGAGCGGCTCGTCCGGCAGGGCGAGATCACCCGGAAGCGCCGCGCCCTGAAGGTCGATCGTCACTTCTGCGGTGTTCATACCGCCGGACTACCCGTCGGCCTGCCCGGCATTCCGTTTCCGGTGGACGGTGAAGAACCCGATCAACGCGGCGATCGCGGCCACGGCCTCCCCCACCAGACTGATCGTCTTGTCGGCGTACCAGGACGGGTCGTACATACGCGGAATTGGACCGAGCCGTCCGAAATCGACGTAGTAGTAGAGCAGCACGGCCCCGGCGGCGCTCGCCGCGACGACGAACGCGAGCGCGTACGTCCAGCGGCGCGCCCAGAACAGGACGAGCAGGCCCGCCACGGCGGCCGCCACGGCCTGAGCGCGGAAGAGGTCGTCTCCGGGGATGGTGCCGCTCGGAGTGTTGGGTCCGGGCGCCATGTCAGGAGCGAACCGCCAGTGAATGATGGCGTCCGCAGCCAACCCCCCGGCCACGAGTACACGAAGAAGAATGCCCATACCCATGGCACGGGGATACCCATTCCACGGATCAAATCCGCGCCCCGGAACCCGCCGGTGGGTACCGATGTCCCGTGACGATCATCGTGGGCCAGATCGACCCCAAGGCCACGTAACCCGTCAGCAAGATCGCCGTGAAGACCCACTCGAGGTGCGGCGCCGCGAACGCCAGCACCGTGAAGACCGCGATGACCACACCGAGCAGCCCTGCCACCCGAAGGAACAGCCGGTGACCCGGGCGGGTGAGCCCTCCCGCCTCCTGGACGGGGACGACCAGCGCGAGGACGGCGATCCCCGAGGGCAGGAGTGTGGGCGACCAGAGCGCCGCGGACGTCCCGAGCAGGACCGCCCCGCCGCCGAGGGCACCGAGGGCGATCCGCGCCGATCGGACCTCGTCGTCGTGCAGCAGCCGCCGGAGCAGGGGATCGCGACGCATCCACAGCGTGGTCACGGCGAGCGCCACCGCGTTCACCCAGAACCCGAGGGTGACCAGGGCCATGAACAGGAACCACGGCGCGAACGGCAGCGCGAGCAACCACCACACGAGCCGACGGCGCGGCAGGAGCCGCACCCGCCACAGCGCGCCGTCCAGGCTGTGCAGCGGGTTACGACTTCTGGTCGCATGGACCAGGAGGTCCGCCGCGTACCGCGGGTCCTCCGCGAGGCGCATCGCCTCGCGGAACGCCTCGATCGCGGCCTCGCGGTCACCCGCGTCCCGGGCGACCATCCCGTAGGTGCGGTGGGCGCTCGCGCTCTCGGGGTCGATCCGCAACGCCCGCGCCGCGTGCTCGCACGCCCGCGCGTGATCGCCCAATTTACTGAAGGCGCAGCCGATGATCTCGTGGAGGAAGAGGTCGTCCGGCTCCAGCCGCAGTCCCCGCTCCGCCGCCTGGACGGTCTGCCGCCACTCACCGAGCACATAATGACCACGGGCGATCCCCTCGTAGATCAGCGGCTTTTCCGCGTCGCAGGCGAGGGCGTTGTGGAAGGCCACGAGCGCCTCCCGCTCGCGGGCCGCGTGGGACAGCACGTCACCGGCGACCCAATGGCCGTACCAGAAGCCCGGATTCAGGCCGATCGCATGGTTCACCGCGTCCAGCGCCCCGGTCGTGTCGCCCCGCCGGGACAGCGCCCGAGCGAGAATCAGGTGCAGGTCGACGTTGTCAGGGTCACCGGCCAGGGCCTTGCGCACCTCCCGTTCGGCGTCGGCGGGACGGCGCAGGTCCAATAACAGGAGCGCCCGTTCCGCGAGATGCTCCGCGCCGGGTGCCGCGCTCACCGGCGTTTGCCCCCGAACCACGGCAGCAACTCGTCCCACACGCCGCTCTCGTTGGCGTGCATGACGTAGTTGCGGGCCGTGCCCATCCACTCGGCGACCGCCGTCGGACGGGCCGCACGCGCCGCGCCGAGCAGATCGGCGGTGGACAGCGGCAGCGGACGTCCGACCCGTATCGCCGCCTGCAACTTCGCCTCGACGGCCCGGTCGACGACGCCCTTGAGGTCGGCGCCCGCGAAGCCGTCGGTGGCCTCGGACACGGCGCGGAAGTCCAACTCGTCCAGCGGCACCTCGCGGCACAGCAGCGCAAGGATCGCCGCGCGGGCGGGCGCGTCCGGCGGCGGTACGAACACCAACTGGTCGAATCGGCCGGGACGGCGGAACGCGGCGTCGACGTACCAGGGCGCGTTGGTGGCGGCGAGGACCAGCACGCCCTCGTTGGCGCCGCCCTCCACGCCGTCCATCTCGGCGAGGAACTGGTTGACGATCTGCCGGTTGTGGGCGCGGTTCATGTCGGCGCGGCGCGCGGCGAGCGCGTCGACCTCGTCGAAGAACAGCACGCACGGACGGTTTCTGCGGGCCGCCTCGAACGTCGAGTGCAGATTCCGTTCGCTCGACCCGATGTACATGTCGAGGATGTCGGACAGTCCGACGCTCATGAACGCGGCGCCCAACTCCCCGGCGGCGGCCCGCGCCAGGTGGGTCTTCCCGCAGCCGGGCGGCCCGTAGAGCATGACGCCGCCGCCCGCGCGTTTGCCGTACGCGGCGAACAGCTCCGGTTGCTGGACGGGCAGCAGCAGTTTCATCCGTAAGGACTGCTTGACCTGCTCCATTCCGGCCACGTCGGCGAACGTGACCGTCGAGGATCCCTTCTCCGCGCCCGAGCCCGGACCCGTGAACGGCCCGCTCGGTAAGGACGGGACGTCCTCCAGCGCGTGCGCCATGGCGGGTTCGGGCCCCAGCGAGTGGCCGGGCGGGAGGCCGAGCCTCGTCTCGAACTCGGCGTCGGCGAGCGAGGAGTCACGGGCGACGGCCTCCCAGTACCGCGGTCGGGCGGCGGCCACGTCACCCTCGGCGGCCAGCGCCCTGGCGACGACGAGCCCGGCCTTCGGCGGGCCCTCCCCGGGCCCGACCCGCGCCAGGGCGGAGATCGCCGCGCCGTTCTTGCCCTGCCGGAGGAACGCCTCGGCGAGGCCCGTCGCGAGGTCGGCGTCACCGGGCGCGAGGGCGAGCGCCTCCCGGAACGCGTTCTCGGCGTCCATGAGGAGCCCCGCGTCCAGGAACTGTTCGGCCAGATGGCGCCGCAGGGGCAGATTGTCCGGTGACACCCGCACCGCCTCGCGCAGCGCGTCCAACGATCCCCGATCCGTCACAGTGCCGGCCTTCCATCCCGAGATGACAGAAATGCTCACTGGCGATGATGACACGGTCAGGGCCGCGGAACGATCAGTCGGAACGATCAGTTGGTGGGGGTGGCGCGGCGGGCGGCGCGGACTCGGCGGTAGCTCCAGTAGAGCAGGGCGAAGAGGATGAAGCCGGACAGGATTAGGCCGGAGCCGGTGCTCCAGCCGGACAGCGGCAGTTCCGGGACCAGGCCCCAGGCCACGCCCGCGGCGAACAGCGCCAGCCCGGTCAGGATCGAGCCCGTGAGGCGCCACCACGAGGTCACGCTCTCCTCCGCGGCCTGGACGGCGCGTGTCCGGACGGGTTCGACATAGCGATCCAGGGTCGGGAACTCGCGGGAGAGGATGAGGAGCCCCGCCAGGACGAGCAGCAGCCCCGGCCCCGGCAGAACGAGCAGCGCCACGCCGGTCAGCAGGATCAACCCGCCGACGACCAGCATCACGCCGCGTTTGGCGTGCCTCCGGTACCCCATCCTCGGCCCTCCGTCCCGTGGTGCTCCCAGCCTAGATCCACAACGGCGCACCCGGGCGGTAACCCCCGGTGACCGGCGGTTTCGCGGAGTGTGGAGGGGTTGGTCAGGTATGCTCCGGGAGCCCCTCCTCAGGAGCAGAACCATCCGATGACACAGACACCCGAGGCGTCCGTCGCGGGCGAGACCGCCGCGGGACGCTCGCCGGAGCGCCCGCCCGAGGCGCGCCGGACGGCGGGCGGCGCGGCCCCCCGGGGACGCGATCCGCACCTGGACAACGCCAAGTTCCTGGCCATCCTGCTCGTCGCGACCGGGCACGGCGTGGCGGGCCTGGACGACGTCCCGCTGGCCTCGGCGACCTACTACTTCTTCTACCTGTTCCACATGCCGGTGTTCGTCATGATCAGCGGCTATCTGTCGAAGCGGTTCACGCTGACCGACGACCGGGTCGTCCGGCTCCTCGGCGCCACGCTCGCCCCCTACGTGATCTTCCAGACGGCCTACGGCCTGTTCGCCTGGGCGTTCGGGGACCGCAAGTTCGAGATCGAGCTGCTGAACCCGTACTACATCACCTGGTTCCTGCTGGCCCTGTTCGTCTGGCGGTTGTTCACCCCGATCTGGCGGCGGGCGCGATTCCCGCTGGCGGGGGCCGTGCTCGTCGCCCTGCTGGCGTTCATGAGCGACCTCGGCGGCACGCTGGACATCTACCGAATTCTCGGGCTGATGCCTTTCTATGTGCTGGGGCTGACGCTGCGGCCGGAGATGCTGGAGATCGTCCGGCGGCCCGCCGCCCGGGTGGTGGGCGCGGTGGCGCTCACGGCGGGGTTCGTCGGCGCGTTCGTCGCGTACCCGCGCATGGACGCGCGGTGGATCCGGTGGACGCACTCCAACGCCGACATGGGCGTCGGCGAGCTGACCGGCACGGTGATGCGGATGGGGCTGCTCCTCGCGGGCGTGGTGCTCATCGCCGCGTTCCTGGCGGTCGTCCCGTCCCGGCGGACCTGGTACACCGA
Organism: Actinomadura spongiicola; assembly: GCF_003432485.1. Classification (GTDB taxonomy): domain Bacteria; phylum Actinomycetota; class Actinomycetes; order Streptosporangiales; family Streptosporangiaceae; genus Spirillospora; species Spirillospora spongiicola. The sequence continues at coordinate 158,779 of NZ_QVNQ01000002.1, read as the reverse complement.
CCTCGGCGCCGGGACCCTGTACACGTACCTGCTCCACGGCTTCCTGACGCGACTGTTCACGTTCACCGGGTGGAACGAGGCGGGCTGGCTGCACGGCGTCCCGGGCGTGCTGCTGGTCGCGGTGGTGTGCTGCGTGGTCGCGACGCTGCTGAGCACCGGGCCGGTCCGCAGGGTGACGCGCTGGGCGATAGAACCCGACATCAGGCCACTTTTCACCAAACAGTGACCATCGGGTCACCAATCGTTCGCGCCGGTCACCCGCCGATCACGAAGAGCTGCAAGATCGCTGAAAACCTCACATAACCCAGCAGACCGGGTACAGTTAGTCGGCAGTTCATCCCCGTGTGCATCCATCGCCCTGCTCTGCGCCGAGGCCCCGACGCTCCCATGGATCACCGGACACTGAACCATATTTCACCAGGTGGCCGAATCCGGTCACTGGACGGAAAAGGACGGTCGGATTGGTCATGGCGCCGCAGGGCGGACATCGCACCGTTGCCGTCATCCTGGCGGGTGGCAGCGGGCAGCGAATGGGCCTCAGCACCCCCAAGCAGTTGCTCAAGATCGCGGGTAAGACGATCCTGGAGCACACCCTGGGCGTCTTCGAGGAGTCGCCCGACATCGACGAGATCTTCGTCCTGATGAACCCCGGCTTCCTGAACGACGCCGCCGACTGCGTGAAGAAGGCCGGCTGCACGAAGGTCACCGCCGTCCTGCCCGGTGGCACGTCCAGGAACGCTACAACGCAGCTCGCGCTCGACGCGCTCGCCGACCACCCCGCCGAGACCACCAACGTGCTGTTCCACGACGCGGTGCGCCCGCTGCTGTCCCAGCGGATCATCCGCGACTGCGTGACCGCGCTCCGCGAGCACCGCGCCGTCGACGTCGCCATCCCGTCCGCCGACACGATCATCCAGGTCGACGAGGACGTCATCGTGGACGTGCCGCGCCGGGCGAACCTGCGGCGCGGGCAGACCCCGCAGGGCTTCCGGCTCGCCACCATCCGCGACGCCTACGAGAAGGCGTGGCGGGACGAGAACTTCGAGGCCACCGACGACTGCTCGGTCGTGCTGCGGTACCTGCCCGGCACCCCGATCTACGTCGTCCCCGGCGACGAGCACAACATGAAGGTCACCGAACCGGTCGACATGTTCGTCGCGGACAAGCTGTTCCAGCTCGCCTCGTCCGACGCCCCCGACCTGACCGAGGACGAGTACGCCGGCGCGCTCGCCGGAAAGACCATGGTCGTGTTCGGCGCGAGCCAGGGCATCGGCGCCGCCCTCGCGGACCTCGCCCAGCGGTTCGGCGCCCGCGTCTTCGGCTACAGCCGCGGCGCCACCCGCACCCACGCCGAGCGTCCCGACGACGTCGCCGCCGCGCTGGCGCAGGCGTACTCGGCGACCGGCCGCATCGACTTCGTCGTCAACACGGCGGGCGTGCTGCGGATCGGGCGGCTCGACGCCATCGACCCGGAGGCGATCGAGGAGGCGCTGCGGGTCAACTACCTCGCTCCCATCCACATCGCCCGCGCCGCGTTCCCCTACCTCGCCAAGACCGGCGGGCACCTGCTGCTCTACACGTCCAGCTCCTACACCCGCGGGCGCGCCGAGTACAGCCTGTACTCGTCGGCGAAGGCCGCGACCGTGAACCTCACGCAGGCCCTCGCCGACGAGTGGTCGGCCGACGGGGTGCGCATCAACTGCATCAACCCCGAGCGGACCAGCACCCCCATGCGCACGCAGGCGTTCGGGCAGGAGCCCCCGCACACCCTGCTCAGCGCCGACCAGGTCGCGCGGACGTCCCTGAACGTCCTGCTGTCCGGCCTGACCGGCCAGGTCATCGACGTCCGTCGCGAAGACCCCCTCACCGGTGGCCGCACCAGCTGACGGCCCCCGCCGTCCCCTGTCCCCCCGCGCATCCGTCGCCCCCGCGGGCGGATGCCCCGACCCCTCATCGCCGCCCCCCCGGGCCGCGCTGACCAGATGGAGGTGTACCGTGCGGCGTCCCGTCACCCGGTACTCGAAGCCCTTGCGGCTGTCCACGGTGTTGTCCCTGCCCGTCACGCTCGTGCTGCTGATCGTGGCGGCCGTGGCGGGATCCCCCGGCTGGTTCCTGGCCGCCGCGGTCGCGACGTACCTGGCCGAGCCGACCGTCTTCCGCCTGTTCGCGGAGGCCGACCGGCCGCTGCGCTGGGGTGAGCTGGGCGCCGGCGCGCGCCTCCTGATCCGGCAGGGCGCGTTCGTGCTCCTGTTCGCCCAGGCCGGCGGCGTCGGCGACGCGACGGTCGCGACCGCCGCCATCGGCCTGTTCGCCCTCGACTGGCTGCGCGCCGGAACGTTGATCGGCGCGACCGTGCTGCGCCGCGGCAACTCCCTCCCGTACGCCACCCGCAACCTCGGCGCGGGCGAACCCGCCTACCCGAAGGCCGAGCCCGCCTGGCATGTCCGGCTGGTCGCCCTGGTCGAGGGGTACGCCGACGCCCTTCCCGTCCTGGTCGGCGCCGTCGGGCTGCTGGTGGACGTCCCCGCGCTGCTGGTCGCCGGGCTGGCGCTCGCCGCCGCCGCGATGCTGGGCTCCGTCGGCTGGCAGACGCCGAGGCTGAAGCAGATGCGCCGCCTGCTCAACGGCAGGCGCGTCGGACGGGACGTCCAGCGCCGCGTGAGCGAGTACGGGCCCGAGGTCGTCCTGTACTTCACCGGCACGGCCGTGAACGCCTACCAGGGCAACATGTGGCTGGAGACCCTGGAGCGCCTCGACCGCAAGGCGATGGTCCTCGTCCGGTCGCCGGAGGTCGTGGCCGCGCTCGCCCCCACCCGGCTGCCGATCGTGTGCGTCTCCCGGGCCGAGGACATGATGAACTTCGACTGGACCACCGTCCGGGTCGCCCTGTACACCGGCAACACCGGCAAGAACCTCCACCTGCTCCGCGAGCCGGACATCAAGCACGTGTTCGTCGGGCACGGGGACAGCGACAAGGACTCCAGCTCCAACCCGGTCAGCAAGGTGTTCGACGAGGTGTGGGTCGCGGGCCCGGCGGGCCGCGACCGCTACCGCAACTCCGAGGCGGGCGTGCGCGACGAGGCCATCGTCGAGGTCGGACGCCCGCAGCTCGCGGGCATCACCGAGGGGCCGACCGGCAACGAGGTGCCGACCGTCCTGTACGCGCCGACCTGGGAGGGCTGGGACAGCGACCACAGCTACTGCTCGCTGCTCCCGATGGGCGAGAAGATCATCGGCGCGCTGCTGGCGCAGGGCCCTGGACTCCGCGTCATCTACCGCCCGCACCCGTACACCGGAACGCGCATGGCGGCCGCCGCGGCCGCGCACCGGCGGATCGTCGCGATGATCGAGCAGGCGAACCAGGCGGGCGGCGGGCACCGGGTCGTCACGGGGGCCGAGGCGTCCCTGCACGACTGCTTCAACCGGTCCGACATGCTGATCACCGACATCTCCAGCGTGATCTCCGACTACATGCCGAGCCTGAAGCCGTACGTGGTCACCAACCCGCACGGGGTGGACGACGCGCGGTTCCGCGCCGACTTCCCGTCGGCGTCCGCCGCGTACCTGCTCGGCCCCGGCTGCGCCGAACTGGCCGACATCCTCGCGGTCGCGACGACGCCCGGCCGTGACCCGCTCGCCGGCGACCGCGTCGAGCTCCGCGACTACCTGCTGGGCCCGGCGGAGCCGGACGCGATGACCCGGTTCGCCACGGCCGTCGACACGCTCGCCGAAGCGGGTCCACGATCAAGGAAGTACGCGCTACCAACTCCGCGGGTGCCCGACCCGGCATAAGGTGTCGGTTGGTGGCCGACGGACCACCGTTACCCGCCCTGACCCTGCCGAGGCCCCCATGACAAAACCGCTGGTCAGCGTGATTACCCCGGTGTACAACTGCCGGGACACGGTAGCCACGGCGCTGGAGTCGGCGTTCACCCAGTCCTTGCCCCCCGAGCGGATCGAAGTGATCGCCGTCGACGACGGTTCGACCGACGGCAGCGCCGAACTGCTGGACGAGCTGGCGCTCGCCCACGAGCAGTTGACGGTGCTGCACCAGGCGAACTCGGGTGGCGCGGGCGCGCCCCGCAACCGGGGCCTGGACGTGGCGACCGGGGAGTTCGTCTTCTTCCTGGACGCCGACGACCGGCTCGGCCCCGAGGCGCTGGAGCGGATGACCGCGATGGCGCGACGCAACGACACCGACATCGTCCTCGGCAAGCAGATCGGGGTCGGCGGCCGGAAGGTGCCCCGTGTCTTCGACGAGACGGTCGAGCGCACCCACGTCCTCGAACCCGGCTCCACTCTCTTCGGGCGCATGTCGATGGCGGCGCTCCAGCTCTTCCGCCGTTCCCTGATCGAGGACGCCGGACTGCGGTTCACCGAAGGTGTCCTGGCCCACGAGGACCAGCTCTTCACCGCCGGCGCCTACCTGCGCGCCCGAGCGATATCCATCCTCGCGGACTACGACTGCTACTACTGGTCCGCCCGCGAGGACGGGACGAGCAGCACCCAGACCGGCGGCGCCGGCGCGGCCGACGTCTACGCGATCATCAGCGAGGCGATGGAGCAGGCCGCGCGGTTCGCCGAGCCGGGCCCGGTCCGCGACCAGTTGCACAGGCGGTACTTCAACCTGGAGGTCTTCGGCCGGTTGCTGCGGCTGTACCCGGACGCCCCCGAGGACGAACGCAAGATCACCTATACCTCCTGCCGTGAACTACTGGAACTCTGGCTCACGCCCGAGCTGATGCGGGACCTCGTCCCCCTGTGCCGGGTGCTCGCCCACTGCGTGCTGCACAACCTCGCCGATGAGGTCGACACGCTCGCGCGGTTCCACCGGGACAACGGAAGCCCGCGCCTCCACTTGGAGGAGGGGCGAAGCTTCCAGAAGTACCCGTTCTTCCGGGACGCCGCCGTCGGCGTCCCGGACGACTGTTACGAGATCGAGGCGCCTCCGACCGTCCAGCATAACCTCGCTCCCCCGGCCTGGCAGGACGAGACCCTCCTCATCAGCGGAACCGTCGTGGTCCTCAAAACCGACGAGGGCACCCCCGACGTCCACCTGATCGTGGAGAACGGCGAGGGCGTCCAGCACCGGATCCCCTGCGAGCGCGACCCGTCGGAACGTACCGACGAGGGCATGACCACGACGTACACCGCCGAACTCCGTCCCATCTCCGAGGGCTGGCCCGACGGCCACTGGACGGTTCGCGTGGAAGTGGCCATCGCGGGCCATGAGCGGACGATCCCGGTGGTCAAGCCCAAGGACATGCGGGTCCCGTTCGTGATCGTCACTCGTCCGACGGACGGCGCGCGGCTCATCCGCGCCCTGCCGGTACGGGGACGCGGGGCACTGGTCCTGGCGCTGGGCGGTGACCTCGACGCCGCCGACCTCCCCGAGGCGGACGCGAGCCTGACGCCCCAGAACCGGCTGCGGGTCCGGATCGGAGCACCGGCCGTGCTGGGATCGGGCCCCGCACCGGCCATGAACCTCGTCCTCCGCCATCCCCGCGACGGTGGCGCGGACATCCGCGCCGCGCTGGAGCCCGCCGACCCGGCTCACCTTCAGGCCGACCTGTCCCTGGTTCGCGCCCGCCCCGGACGCTGGAAGGCGCATTTCGAGCTCGAAGGTGTGGGAGAGCCCATCCGGGTACGGCTCCCGAAGGCGACGGGCTCGCTGGGTCCGGCGACCGTGTCGCGGGTGCCGCCGCGCCGCGTGTCCGTGCGGCTGGACGAGAAGTGGCTGACGGTCTCCGTCACCGATCCGCTCAGGCGGCGGCTGCGGGGCCTTTGGCCGGGACGGTCCAAAAAATCGGGATAATGGGCGGGACGCCGCGAACCGGCGGCCCATGGAGCATGGCCCTGGAAAGGCAGTGAATGACGCACCGCATCCTCCCGAGCGCTCAGGTGGACCCGTCCGCGAAGCTCGGCGACGGAACGACCGTGTGGGACCTCGCCCAGGTCCGTGAGAACGCCCGGCTCGGCACCGGCTGCATCGTGGGACGCGGCGCCTACGTCGGCGCGGGGGTGCGGATCGGTGACAACGTCAAACTTCAGAACCACGCCCTCGTCTACGAGCCCGCCGTGCTGGAGGACGGCGTGTTCGTCGGCCCCGCCGTCGTCCTCACCAACGACCGGGAGCCGCGGTCCGTCGACCCGGACGGCAAGCTGAAGCGCGGCGGCGACTGGGACGCGGTCGGCGTGCACGTCGCCGAGGGCGCCTCCCTCGGCGCCCGCAGCGTCTGCGTCGCGCCCGTGCGGATCGGACGCTGGGCGATGGTCGCCGCGGGCGCGGTGGTGACCCGCGACGTCCCCGACTTCGCGCTGGTCGCGGGCGTCCCCGCCCGCCACATCGGCTGGGTCGGCCGCGCCGGGGCCCGCCTGACCCAGCGCCCGGACGGCGTCTGGGAATGCCCGCGGACAGGCAGCACCTATATCGAAACCCTTTCTCCCACCGGTTCCGCCGCCATCCTCACGGAGACAGCGGGCTGAACGTCGATCGCCCTGTCTTCCAGCAGGCGCCGGGCCCATTGACGGGAGAAAGATCCCGCTCTGCCTTACGCTGATCCCGCTGCGAACCCCGGCTCTCATGCGAGGCTCCTGATCCCTCGCCCCAGAATCCTTCCACATTGGCCGCTTCTGGCCACTAGTCGCTCCGTTGCGCTTCGGATTGCCGAGTCACCTGACTGCCGTTCTTACTCGTGCACTCCCCCTAAGGCAAGTACACAAGGTTCGCCTTTTAGATAAGGCCATAACACGATGAACCTGCAATGTCAATACTTGTGTCAAGATCATGCCTTGTTGCACCATCGACTCACCTCGCATTCCGATACGAGCGAAGGGACTTCCATTGATCCGTCGAGTTCACGGATTCATCAGCGCTACCATCGCGACGTTACTGACCATCGGGGCGTTCATCGCCCTGGCACCGGCCGCCAACGCCTACAAACTCCTGGGCTGTAGCTACGCCGGTGGCGGTAACAACCTGAGGTGGAGCAACCTCACCACCCGACACGAGTACTCCAACCCCGCCGACTGGTCCATAGAGGACTGGAACTCGACCTCGACGCAATTCAACTTCAGAAAGTCGGACGACCGCGCCAACCTCAAGGTGACGGATGGAAACTTCGGGAACACAGAGTTCGATGGAATAGCACTCGACCCCAACCAGAATGACCCGACTACCAACTCGTGTAAGGATGGCCATTGGACTCGAACGGTCGTCGCGTGGTGGAACCGCTACTGGACCGACGACTACTCAGGAGAGAAGAAAAAGAGCGTCATGTCGCATGAGGTCGGCCATGCCCTCGGCCTCGCCCATGCCGGCGACCCGGCCAGGGAGTGTCGCGCCATTCCGCTCATGATCGAAACCACCCACACCCGCTGGGAGAGATGCGGGATCAGCAAGCCGCGGGGCGACGACATCAACGGCGCCAACTCCCTCTACTGACATCTCTCGAAGCGGAGCATCCATGCGCAAGTTCATCACCCTGGCCAGTGCCTCGGTCGTCCTTCTGTCCGGATGCGGCACAGCGGCAGTCGACTCGGCAACGAACTCCGGTCATGAAAAAGCCACATCCACCCTCCATGCCAGCCGCGTCAAGGACTACAATTCCTTAGCCGAGTTGAGAGGTGACAGCACCGCGATCATCCGCGGTACAGCCGGAGCCTCAACGGTCCAGAAAATCAACCAGATTCCCGCAACGACAACTTCAGTCCGGGTGAGTAGCAAACTCTGGGGAAGTCTCCCAGCGAAGAACATCTCTGTCCTTCAGATAGGACAGGCCGGAATGGCGCTCCACGATACTTCACAGATCCTCCAGCACGGACAGGAGTACTTGCTCTACGTGAAGCCCTTCCACCTGACGCCGGGAGATAATACGGGACGCTACATCATCACCGGCTCTCAAGGCATCTTCAAAAAGGACGGGACAGGGGGATACACATTTGCGGGCGCAGGGGAACCCGCACTTCCGAAACGGATCGCCGCAACCGAGATGAATAAGCTCTCGCGAGCATAGCGTATCGGAATACATCGACAGTATGCCCCATTGCCCAACCACTTGGCGCCAGACAACGAAGTTGGGCGCCAAGTGGTTGGGCGCCGGTTTGGTCGAGTGCGGGAGATGCCGGCCCCCGGTTAAGCTGACAGGTAAGGGCGTACGTCACCCATGAGTCGGGACACACCGGACCAAAAGTGCGGTGGTTGATATGGGACGGGGCGGTCAGGGGTTGGAGTGGAGGCTCCGGTCTTGCCGTGTCGTCACGATGAGGTCCGGGTGGCGGCGGGCCAGCCGGCGGCCGAGCGGCACCGACGTCCGGTCCATCACCACGACTCGGGCGACCTGCGTCATGTCGACGTCGCGGAGGGCGCGTCGCCACCCGATACGGGACAGCAGAAGCGGCCGGACGTGCCGGTAGAAGGGCACGAACACGCGCCGGTGAACGGCCTGGGAGCCCCGGTTCCGTGCCTTCTCCAGCGCCGCGCCGAGGCGGCCGAGCCGTGCCACCGGCCGGACGAGAAGTCTCGGCACCCTGACCACGATGGTGCGCTCCAGCCAGGGCAAGGGGTGCCTGGCCTCGGCCTTGTCGAGCCGGTGGAGGCGCACTCGCTCGTCCAGCCTCTCCCAGCCGCCGGAGTCCGCGGTCACCAGATCGACCTCTGCCCGTTCCTCTTCCACGAAGTAACCGGCCAACCCGATGATCCGCGCCTGGTGACGGCTGCGCTTCACATGCGGTTTGGGGTCCATCATCAGCCTCGGATCCATCGCCAGGACCAGCACCCGAGGGGCCCGCGCGTCGTTCACCCCATCACCTTCCACCGTGAGCACCGCGCACGCCACGCCTGCGGGCGGCCAGCTCGCTCAGCCGCTCGACGAGCGGGTCCAACGACACGGTGCGCTCGAAGCGGTCCGCGTAGGCGCGGGCCTCGGCCACCTGCCGCTCGTCGAGACCGGCCGCCGCCTTCGCCGCCTCGACCATCGAGACGGCGATGTCCGCCAGATCGAGCCCCCCGGGATTGAACCACAGCGGGTAGTCCCGCAGGAGTTCCTCGGCCGCCGACCCGGTGGCGTGCACCGACACGATGGGCCGTGCCGCCGCCATGTACTCGAAGATCTTGCCGGAGGTGACATAGCGTCCCCCGCCATTGAGGAACACCAGCACGTCAGAGTCGCGGTAGACCCCGGCGAGCTCGGTCTTGGACACGGGGCCGCGGTAGCGCACCCCCGAGGCGAAGGTCGGCTCGTCGTCCTCGCCGCCGCTCCCACCGTCCTCGGCCTCGTCCACGGCGGCGAAGCGCTTGCGCAACACCTGGTCCGAGCCCCTGAAGAACCCGAAGTAGCCGTAAAGATCCAGCTGGGCGGCCGACATGTCGGAATGCTCCCGGGCCCGGGTGAACCCCTCGACCATCTCCTCGATGGGCTGTTGGCCAGTGATCGTCCCGACGAAGGAGAACCGGGGCGCGTGCTCGCCCGCCTCCGCGCGGGCCGCCGGAGGCGGCTCCACGGTCGCCGGGAGCGTGTCGACGTCCCATCCGTTCAGGACGATCATCATGCGGTCGGCCGCCTCGGGGTAGCGGTCGGCATGCCAGGACCGCTGCCCCTCGTTGACGTACAGCGAGTTCGCGGCGGACTTCAGCACCCGGCGCTCCCAGCGCCACGCCGGATGCCCGTCCTCGAAGCGCGGCTCCTCCTTGAACTGGTCGAGAGTCCAGGAGTCGCGGTAGTCGATGATGTACGGGGTCCGCGTCAGCTTGTGGAAGAGCCACGCCGCGCCGAACGAAGCGAACGGGTTCCCCGTCGCGAGGACCACGTCGAACCTCTGGCGGGCGTGCATCCGCAGCGCCCGCCTGACGCTGTTGCGCGCCCAGGACGCGTAGTGCTCCGGGAAGACATGCTTCTGCCCCCAGGTGTACAGCGACTGGGCCAACTGGGGAAACGTCCCCCTGAACTTGCTGTAGTCGCGCAGGTTCGTCTGCCACACGAACCGGTTCAGTTCCGGCCGCACCACCGTGACCCGCGGATCGATCGTCTCCATCAACTTCTCGTCGACCGAGCCGATCGAGTCGTACAGGAACGGTAGCGGCGCCGCGAAGACGGTGACGTCCCAACCCAGCTCGGTCAGCCGGTTGGCGGTCGCCCGCGGCCGGTACACCCCGCTGGCGCGAGACGGCGGAAAGTAGAACGCGAGATAGAGCAGGCGCGGACGGCGCTCAGTCATGTCATTCCCCCCTGGCGTTGCTGGTCGGCGTCCTTTCGGGGGCGATGGAGTAGGCGAGCCGTGCTCCCGCGCCCGCTACCAGGTCCGCGAGCTCGGCCGCGGTCACGAACGACTGCGGGTCCGCGACGACGACGAGGTCGATGGACCGGCCGCGCAGCAGCTCACGGTCGACCGCCCGCGCTCGCACCGCGGCGGGTTCCCGCCGTAGGAGGCGGACCAGCCGCCGTTCGATCGGTCGGGCGACGCGTCGGCGGTACCCGGCGTACACCCGGTCCCGCGCTCCGCGAAGCGGCCCGGGAAGGCACACGCGCAGCAGCAGCCGCGGTATCCGGTACAGCAGGAATCGAGGGGCGGCTGGACCGTACCGGCGTTCGAGCTCGGCCAACTCGACCATGTCGACTCCGTCCGGAAGTGACTCCTTCGCCCACGCGGACGCTTTTTGGACGAGCACGACGGAGTGACCGCCGTCTGCGGCGACCTGCGCGGACTCCCTGAGGACGGCGGGCCGCCGGGACGCCCCGAGGGCCATGAACAGCACGTTCACGCCGCATCACTTCCATCGCCGGTCCGAGCCTCGGGGAACCAGTGCCGGTAGTGCGCTTCGGCCACCGTGCGGTACCCGAAGCGCTCGTCCAGGACCCGATGGCCCTTCGCGAGGTCGAGTCCGCCGGGGAAGCGGTCGCGCAGTCGGCGGTATCCCGCCACGATCGATTCCGGGTTCTCCTCGACGTCGATCATTTCCCCGACCGCGTCTTCTATGCCGGCCAGGGTCCGCTCCGGGCCGCCGCAGCGTGTGACGAGCACCGGCAGCCCGGCCGCGACCGCCTCGATGATCGTCACACCGAAGGTCTCCCACCGGGCCACGTGCACCAGGAGATCGTGATCCCGCATGAGCCGAGCGGCCTCGTCCGGCGCGACCGCGCCCGTGAACGTCACCGCGTGGTCGACCCCGAGTTCGGCGGCCGACTCGGCGAGCCGCCCCGCCAGCACGCCCTGACCCGCCACGGTCAACGTCAACTCGGGGTCCTCGGCGTGGCAGGTGGCGAACGCTTCCAGCAGCAGTTCGACCCCCTTACGCTCGACCAAGGTGCCGACGTACAGCCAGCGGCGCAACTCGGTGACGCGACGCGGCCGCGGCTCCTCGAAGGAGATCGGGTTGGAGATCAGCTCGATCTTGTGGGCAAGCGACGGAAAGGCCTCGGCGAGCCTGTCCCGAAGCACGTCCGTCACCGCGAAGAAGCCGGTGCAGCGCTCCAGGACCTGCTCGTACATGGCGAACGAGTCCGGCTGTTCGAGGACCTTGTCGATGAAGGAGGCGTGCTCGGTGACGAACACCCGCGCGTCCGGGCGGGCATTCTCCAGGGCCGTCCAGCCGCCGCGCAGCCCCACATGCGCGTGGACGACCCGCGCCGGGATCGGTTCGCCGTCGAGCGCCTGACGCAACCATTCCGCGTGCTGCTCGGCGAGTTCCGCGAACGTGTAGTCCGGGACCGTCGGCACCGGCAGACGCACCAGCCGGGCGCCCGCGACCGTCGGCGCGTCCCGCAGCGCGACCGGCAGGAGCCGCCGATGCGCCTCGCGCGCCGCCGCCACCACCTCGGGCGCCTGTCTCATCAGCCACGCCTCGTTGTGGTAGACGGTGACGTCATCGCAGCCCGGCGCCGTCGCCTCGACCATCGCCTGGACGAACGCCCCGGCCCACTCCTGCTGCGGGTTGGGATACCAGGGGGTGACGACGGCGACGCTTCTGTCGTCCCTGTCGCCGACTCGGTTCATCGCCATTTATCAGTCCTGCGCGCCGATCAGATGACCGTCACCGGACGCCGCCGAGGGGGATTCCGCCGGGGGCGGCGCCGTCCTCGTCGGCCTTTTTCCAGCGGAGGGCAGCAATCCGGCGTAGACGCCGTCAAGGATTTCGGCTTGCGCCTCCCACGTCCACTCGTGAAGAAGGTCGGGCCTGTCGTCGTATACGGCGCGGTACCGCCGCGGATCGCTCAGGACCGTCTCGACCGCTTTCACGTACCCGTCGAGGTCCTCGGCGCGGAAGACCTCGCCCTGCCCCGTGGCCTTCACCATGTCTCCCATCGCCTGCACGTCGCTGACGACGATCGGCAGCCGCGCGTGCGAGTACTCGAAGAACTTCGTGATCAGTGCGATCTCGTGGTTGGGCCAGTGGTGGATCGGGATGACGCCGATGTCGGCCGCCGCCAGGAACGGGACGACCTGGTCGAACGGGACGTACGGCAGCACGTGGACCCGATCGGCGACGTCGAGTTCCGCGGCACGGGCGAGCAGGCCCTTGACGTAGTCCGACCGCGCCGTGGCGACGACCAGCGCGACGTGCAGTGAAGGTAGCCGGGGCAGCGCCTCGATCATGACGTCCAGGCCGCGCTGCACGGAGGCGCTGCCGCTGTAGACGGCGATCGGGGTATCGGGACCGACTCCGCACAGTTCCCGCATGTCGGGAACCGGGCCGGGGCTCGTGGATTCGCCTGCGGTGACCGGCGCGTTGAGGACGACGGTCGGCTTGTGACGCAGGCCGTGGGTCTCGACGAGCCGGTCGGCGAGGGCCTGGGACACGGTCACCACCGCGTCGGCGGCGGCCGCGTACTCGCGTTCGTGCGCGATCATGGCGGGGAGCCACCGCGGCCCGGCGCCCCAGGGCCTGATGCCCGGTAGGAACTCGTGCGCGTCCCATACGAGTTTGGTCTGTCTGCCCTTCGCGCGTGCGCGCTGCACGGCGCGTGCGCCGACTCCCAGCATCCGGAAGTCGTTGGCGTGGATGATGTCGGGTTCGAGCTTGTCGATGGCCTTCCCGTAGGCGCTGTCCCAGTCCCACAGGTTGCGGTCGAGGACGCGCCAGGCCCGGTCACCGAGGAGCCCCAGCCAGAACCGGACCGCGAGGCGCTCCAGTGGTGAGCGCGGGTTCTCGCGGGCCTTGGTGAGCGCGTCGGTCTGGCGGACGCGCACCGCGACCCACCGCCCCTGGAGTTTCGCCGTGACACGCCGCGTCAGCAACCATCCCTTGCGCACCGGCCCGGCGGGCCCCGGGGTGAGACGACTCGCGGCGAGGTCCGCCCTCCGGGACTGGACGAGTCGGCGCCGGTAGTTCGCCACGTTCGGGTGCGCGTACGCAAGCGGTCGGCGGAGCGTGGCGCGCAAGCCGCCGTACCTGTTCCGCAGAAGCGTGTGCTGGACCTGGAGGAGACGCACGCGAGCGTTCCCGACCATCCAGGAGCGGCCCTGCTTGGCCGAGCCGCAGCCGAGCAGGTGCACCTCCCAGCCGGCGTCGGCGATCGACTTCGCCGCCTTCTGGACCCGGGAGTCGCGGACGACGTTGTTGTCGACGAGCATCACGATGCGGCCGCGTGACGCGCCGGAGACCGTCTCGTCTTGGTTCTGCAATTCGATTCTCCAGGTGTGGTGGTCGGTGCGCGGGCTCGCTCAGCGAGCCGACCTTGGGCCGGCCGCTCCCGCGTTCGGGGCGCCGATGACGACGCGGCGTACGCCGGTCCAGCGGGTCGGGTCGGTGACGCGGCGGCCGTCGACGAGGGTCTTGACGCCCGGCAGGTCGTCCGGGCCGAGGTCGCGGTACTCGGCGTGGTCGGCCTGGACGATCGCGGCCGTGACCGACTCGTCCCGGTGCGGCGGCAGGCCCAGCGCGTCCAGTTCCTCCGGCGTGTACATCGGGTCGGACACGTACGGGACGGCGCCGCGCCTGCGCAGCGCGTCCACCGTGGGGAAGACGCCGGAGAACGCCGTCTCCTTGACGCCGCCCCGGTAGGCGGCGCCGAGGACGAGGACTCCGGTGCCGGTGAGGTCGCCGTAGGCGGCGGCGAGGAGGTCGACCGCGTGTTCGGGCATCGCGACGTTGGCTTCGCGGGCGGCGCTGACGATGGTCGCGTGCGGGTCGTTCCACAGGTACATCCGCGGGTAGACGGGGATGCAGTGCCCGCCGACGGCGATGCCCGGCCGGTGGATGTGGCTGTACGGCTGTGTGTTGCAGGCCTCGATGACCTTCATGACGTCCACGCCGACCGTGTCGGCGTAGCGGGCGAACTGGTTGGCGAGGCCGATGTTGACGTCGCGGTAGGTCGTCTCGGCGAGCTTGGCGAGTTCGGCGGCCTCGGCGGACCCGAGGTCCCACACGCCGTTGGGACGGTCGAGGTCGGGACGGTCGTCGAAGTCGAGGACCTGCTCGTAGAACTCCACGCCGTGCCGGGCGGACGCGTCGTCGATGCCGCCGACGAGCTTCGGGTAGCGGCGCAGGTCGGCGAACACCCGGCCGGTCAGCACCCGTTCCGGGCTGAACACCAGGTGGAAGTCGGTGCCCGCGGTGAGGCCCGACCCCTCGGCCAGCATCGGCGCCCAGCGGTCCCGGGTGGTGCCGACCGGCAGCGTCGTCTCGTAGCTGACCAGGGTTCCGGGGCGCAGTCCCGCCGCGATCGAGCGGGTCGCGGCGTCCATCCAGCCGAAGTCGGGGACGCCCGCCTCGTCCACGAACAGGGGGACGACCACGACGACCGCGTCGGACTCGGCGACGGCCGCCGCCGTGTCCGTCGTCGCCGTGAGCAGCCCGGCGCGGACCGCATCCGCGAGATGGACGTCCAGGTCGGCCTCGCCGGGGAACGGTTCGCGTCCGGCGTTGACCTCGGCGACGACGCGCTCGTCGACATCGGCGCCGGTCACTTGGTGGCCCTTGCGGGCGAACTGCACCGCGAGCGGAAGACCGATCTTGCCGAGCGCGACCACGCAGATCCGCATGTGCTACTTACCTCCAGGGAACGTCGCGCGCCGGAGCCGCCGGGCGGCGGCTCGGGCGGGAAGGGCGGGGCGGGTCTCGATCGCCGTGTGGCCGCGTGCGTCGCCCCGCACCGACAGCCGGAAGGGCCTGGCCCGATGCCAGAGGACCGACTTGCACGGGCCGGGCAGGTCCGCCGGGACGACCGCGTCATGGGTGTCGCCGGACACCCGGACGATCAGTCTTAACGTGCGTTTGTCCTTGCCGGCCGCGAAGAGCAGCGGCATGGGGATCCGCGCGGTCAGCGTCAGCCCGTCGTCGGCGAGGGCGCGGTCGAGCGTCACCCCGGACGCCTCGTCCAGGCTGA
This sequence comes from Actinomadura spongiicola, assembly GCF_003432485.1. GTDB lineage: Bacteria > Actinomycetota > Actinomycetes > Streptosporangiales > Streptosporangiaceae > Spirillospora > Spirillospora spongiicola. Next base: position 143,456 of record NZ_QVNQ01000002.1, on the reverse strand, counting down.
CGCGCCGGTCCCGGCCGCGCGGGGCGTAGGCGAGGCGGACCGTCCCGGGGTCTTCGACGTCGGCGCCGGTGATCCGCGCCCGTACGGTGACCTCCAGGACGTCCCCGTCGCGGCGCGCGGCGACCGTCCGGGACGCCTCCGTGACGCGTCTGCGCAGCCCCTTAGCGATCTCGTAGAGGTCGTCGGGGAGGCCCGCGTCCGGGTCGTCGAAACCGTGGTAGGCGTAGTAGGCGCGGCCGTCCCTCAGGACGAGCGGGTAGGTGGCGTCCGCGGCGTCGGCCTTGATGGACGCGCACAGCCCGGCGACGTCGCCGCGCTGCGCCATGCGGAGCCGCACCTTCCGCCGGATGGGCAGCAGGGCCAGCACGTGGTCGGGCACGTACCGGTCGACGATGGCGCCGACCCGCGCGCACACGTCCCGGCGCGCGTCCTCGTCGAGTTCGAGGAGGCTTTCGCGGATCGGCTTCGTCAGCTCCCATTTGGCGTGCCGGTGGACGATCGCGTCCCGCTCCGCCCCCGGCTCCAACAGCCCGGCGACGAACCCGAAGAGCTTCTCGGCGCACTCCAGGCGGGTGTGGATCTCCACGGCGCCCTGGGTGATGTTGCCGCCGTCGTCGCGGAGCATCGCGTAGTAGCAGGTGTAGTCGGCCAGCACCGAGATCCGTTCGGCGCGGACGCACGCCTCGATGGTGAACGGCTGGTCGCTGCCGATCCGCATGTCCTCGGGGAAGCGGAGTTTGTGCCGCTCGACCAGGTCGCGGCGGAAAAGTTTGCAGTTCGACAGCAGCCACGGGAGCGGCGAGTCGAAAAGGTCGATCTCGGCGCGGTTCTCGGCGAACAGGTCCTGCTTGACCTCCCGCCCGTTGACGCCCTCCATCTTGCCGACGAGGACGTCCGAGCCCCATTCGTCCGCCGCCGCGACCATCTTCTCCAGGGCGCGGCGCCCGAGGTGGTCGTCGGCGCCGACGAAGTACACGTACCGGCCGTTCGCGATGTCGAGGGCGCGGTTGCTGGGCGCGGCGGGGCCGCCCGAGTTGGCCTGGTGCAGGACCTTCACGACGCCGGGGTGCGCCGCGGCGAACCGGTCGAGTTCGGCGCCGCTGCCGTCGGTGGAGCCGTCGTCGACCGCGATGACCTCCATGCGGTCCGCGCCGATGCTCTGGTTCACCAGCGAGTCCAGGCAGGCGGTCAGGTACGGCATCGTGTTGTAGACGGCGACGATGACGGTCACGTCGACGGGAGAAGCGCCGTCACGGGCCTCAGACGGCACCCAGCACCCCCGACGGCCGGAGCGAGACGGTCTCACCGCGCCTCGCCGATTCCAGGACGGCCGCCGAGACCTCCACCGTCCGCAGGCCCTGCCGCAGCGTCACGATGTCGTCCCCGTCGCCGCGGACGGCGTCGCGGAACCGTTCGTGTTCGACCAGCAGCGGCTCCCGCTTCGGGATCGCGTACCGGATCATGTCCCCCTCGGAGACCCCGCGGAACGCCCGCAGCGCCTCCCATTCGGTGGACAGCTCCCCGTTCGCGTAGAACGTCAGGTCGGCCGTGAGCGTGTCGGCGACGAAGCAGCCGCGCTCGCCCGTGACGACCGTGGTGCGCTCCTTGAGGGGGCTCAGCCAGTTCACCAGGTGGTTGACCATGGACCCGTCGGCGAGACGTCCGACCGCGGCCACCATGTCCTCGTGCGGACGGCCGCTGCGCGCCACCGTGTGCGCGCTGATCGACACATAGTCCTGGCCGGTGACCCACGCGGTCAGGTCGATGTCGTGGGTGGCGAGGTCCTTGACGACGCCGACGTCGGCGATGCGGTGCGGGAACGGGCCCTGCCGTCGCGTGACGACCTGGAAGACCTCGCCCAGCTCGCCCGCCTCAAGCCGCGCCCGCATGCTCTGCAACGACGGGTTGTAGCGCTCGATGTGGCCCACGCCGGCGACCAGGCCGCGCGACTCGAACGCCTTCACCATCCGCTCGGCGGCCTCCACCGAGTCGGCGAGCGGCTTCTCGACCAGCGCGCCGACACCGGCCTCCGCCAGCGCCAGCCCGACCTCCTCGTGCCTGGCCGTCGGGCACGCCACCACCGCGTAGTCGACGCCGAGTTCCAGCAGTTCGGGCAGGGTCTTCAGTAGCGGGACGCCGTGCGGCACGCTGTCGGGCTTCGCCACCGGGTCCACGACGCCGACCAGGTCGACGCCGTCCAGGCCGTTCAGGACGCGTGCGTGGTTGCGTCCCATCACCCCGAGCCCGATCAGGCCCGCGCGCAGCGGCGCGCTCACGACGCCGCCCCGTTCACGGCGTCGGCCACGCGCGCCAGGTCGGTTTCGGTGAGGGTCGGGTGCACCGGCAGCGACAGCACCTGGGTCGCCGCCCGTTCCGTTTCCGGCAGGTCCCAGCGCGGATCCGGGCGGCCGTCCTTCAGGAACGGCCTCAGCCGGTGGACGGGCGTCGGGTAGTAGACGGCACTGCCGATCTTCTTCTCGTCCAGGTGCCGCTGGACGGCGTCCCTGTCCCCGGGCACCCGGACGGTGTACTGGTGGTAGACGTGCCGGACGCCGTCCGCGACCGGCGGCGTCACCGCGGCGGTGATCTTCGCGTCCAGGAACCGGGCGTTGGCGATGCGCCGCTCCGTCCATTCCGGCAGCTTCTTGAGCTGCTCGCGTCCGACGGCCGCCGCGACGTCGGTGAGCCGCATGTTGGCGCCGACGATCTCGTTGGCGTACCGCTGCTCCATGCCCTGGTTGCGCAGGAGCCGCAGCGTCCGCGCCGTCTCCGCGTCCGCGGTGGTGATCATGCCGCCTTCGAGCGCGTGCATGTTCTTCGTCGGGTAGAAGCTGAAGCAGCCGACCGTGCCGAGCGCGCCGGCCGGGGTCCCGTCGACGGCGGCGCCGTGCGCCTGGCACGCGTCCTCCACGACGGCGAGGCCGTGCCGCTCAGCGAGGGGGCCGATGCGGTCCATGGCCGCCGGGTGCCCGTACAGGTGCACCGGCATGATCGCGGCGGTGCGCGGGCCGATCGCGGCGGCGACGGCCTCGGGGTCGACGCAGAACGAGTCCGGGTCGATGTCGACGAACACCGGCTCGGCGCCGACGAGCCGGACGACGTTGGCGGTGGCCGCGAACGTGAACGACGGGACGATCACCTCGTCACCGGGGCCGAGGCCCAGCGCGAGCAGGCTCAGATGCAGCGCGGAGGTCCCCGAGTTGACCGCCACGCAGTGCCGTCCCGCCACGATCTCGGAGAACCCCTCCTCGAACGCGGCGACCTCCGGCCCCTGAACGACCCGTCCGCTGCGGAGCACGCGCACCGCGGCCTCGATCTCCGCCTCCCCGATCACTGGACTCGCCGCCGGGACGAGCCCTTGGGATTCCACGGGCATGCACAGACTCCTTAGGGCATCACGGTGGAGCGGGCGGCTTCCCAGCGGGGAACGGAACACGAATCTCATGCTCACAAATTGGCGGAAGCCTCGCCTGATGGGCAGATTCTAGCCAAGCCGCACTACCGTACGGCCCTTACCCGATCATAAGCCGTCGAGCGCCCAGACTGGGGCAAGGCCGTGTCTGACCTGTTTCATCGCAGGTATCAGATTGGCGACGGCACCCCCGGGACGTCCCGTCTCTCGCTTTAGTGGGATTGCACACCCTTGTCTTACATCGGAGGGGGGCGGCCGCTGTGCGAAGGCTGAGGTTCGTGGGGCGTGCGCTGGTCGTGGCGTCGCTGGCGGTGGCGGCGGGGGTGGCCGTCAACCAGATCTTCAACAACGGGAAGACGAGCTGGAGCTGGGGCTACCTGGCGCTGACGTTCACCGTCCTCGGCCTGCTGATGCAGATGACGCAGACGACGCAGACGACGACGCCGCCTCCTCCCGAGCCGCCCACGACACCGCCTCCGGAGACGACGAGACATGCCAGGTGGGCGCGACGCGCGTATCTCCGGCGAATGCGTTCGTCGGTGGACCAGATGGAGACCGTCGGGCTCATCACCCAGGCGGAGTTCGTATTGCGAACACGGCAGGTCTACGTCGATGTGATGCTCCAGCCCAAGCCGGTGACCGACACGGTGACCGACTCGGGCATCGGACCCTCCCCTCCTGGGGCAGCCGGTCGGCGGGCCCCGCTGGCGTCCTTTCTCGAACCTGGGCGCGTCCTCGCGGTCCTGGGCGCCGCCGGGTCAGGGAAGACCACCCTGGCGCGCTACACGGCGCTGGAACTGGCCGAACAAGGGTGGTGGGGTCCAGGGCTGCTTCCGGTGCTGCTGTACCTGCGCGACCACGCCGAAGCGATCCAGGGCGAGCAGCCGGACAATCTGGCGCGGATCGCTGCGGCCGCGCCGTGGCTCGACGACGCGGTTCCGGCCGAGTGGCTGGAGCGGCGGCTCGCGCGGGGCCGGTGCGTGGTGCTGCTGGACGGCCTGGACGAGGTCGCCGACGCCGATGCCCGCAGGCGCGTGGTCCGGTGGGTCGAGGACCAGATCAGCCGCTACCCGGGAAACGCCTTCGTCGTCACGTCCCGGCCGCTGGGCTACGAGGGCAACCGGCTGTCCCGGGCGGACGTCCTGCACGTCCAGCGGTTCACCAGCCAGCAGATCCAGGCGTTCCTGAACACCTGGTACCGCGCCATCGAGCACCGCTCCCGGGAGGGCGACCCGCAGCAGATCGACCGGATCGCCGCCCGCGACGCCGCCGACCTGTTCCAGCGGATCAGCGGCCGTCCCGCCCTGTACGACCTGGCCGCGAACCCGATGCTGCTCACCATGATCGCCAACGTGCACCGGTACCGGGCGGGCAGCCTGCCGGGCAGCCGGGCCGCCCTGTACGAGGAGGTCTGCAAAGTCCTGCTCCACCGCCGCCAGGAGGCCAAAGGGCTTTCGGACGCCGAGTTGGAGGGTCTGAGCGGTGAACGGAAGGAACGCATCGTCCAAGAACTGGCGTGGTACATGATGCGCCACCACTTACGCGACATCCCCGTCGCGAATGCCGAGCGCGCGATCCGCACGGTCCTGCGGCGCACCGCGCCCAATCTCACACCTCAGGCGTTCCTCAACCACGTTCGACGTAGCGGCCTGCTCCTGGAGCACCAACACGGACGGTACGGATTCGCTCACCTCACCTTGCAGGAGTATCTGGCGGCCGCCCTGGTCCCGGGGCACTCCACCCGGCGTCAGGTTCTCGTCGACAACGTCGACGACGTCTGGTGGCGGGAGGTGACGTTGCTGTGGGCCGCCCGTGCGGACGCGGGCCCGGTCGTCGAAGCGTGCCTGGCCGTCCGTACCGTCACCGCGCTCAACCTCGCCTTCTCCTGCGCGAGCGAAGCGCGAGAACTGGACCCCGCGCTTCGCGCCGACCTCGACCGGCTGCTCACCACCGAGCCGAGCGACCCCGACGAGATCCGGCTGCTGGACGGCGTCGCCGCGGCACGCGCTCTCCACGACACCCGGGCCCTCGACGACAACGGCACGCGCATCTGCGTGAACCCCGCCGGTCCGGGCGACCTCTGGAACCGCTACGTCCAGCATGGCGAAGGGAACGGCGCCGTGTGGACCCGGAACATCAAAGGCTTTCTCGGATGGCTCAACAGCCTGTTCAGTGATGGCACCAACTACCGGTTGCCCACCCTGGCCGAGGCACGCCTGGCCCTCGACAGCGGCCTGCACCCGGCCGACACAACGATCTTGTACGCCGCCGACGAGGACTGGGGCAGCGATCACGCTCAAGCCCACCTCGTCCTCGGCACGGCGGTCCGAGATCCTTACTCGCCGACCCGGCGCCAGCTCGACGTGTATCCGAACCTGATCGTCGAACACACGCGGCTCATCCGCCGAGTCCTCTCCTCGCAGGTCCCCTTCGGGCATTTGCTCGCCTACGCGCGCCCCCGGGACCTCAACGACCCGCGCCACCGACTACTGCACATCGTCGACCTGGCCTTCGAGATCGCCTGCGACGTGGCTCATGGCCGCACCATGGCACTGGCCGCCCTCGCACCCGGCTTCCGCTTTCGCTGGGACAGCGAAGGTCGGTATGACGCCGACTTCGTCCGCGAGCTGGTCAAGGACCTCGATCGTGCCCTTGACTACCCCCGCCTGGAGGGCGACGTCCTCCCCTTCATCTTCCGCAACGCCGCCGAACTGGGTGTGGTCCGCCGCCAGGCCGAATACTCCTTTCCCTCCGCCTTCGACCTGGCCATCGCCGATGTCCTCAAACTCGCCGAGCGGATCGAGGACGTCGATTCCCTGCACGCCGATATCGGGGCTCTCGCTCAGGCGTACGCTCACGACCGCACCTATCCCCGAACCGGCCGCGACCCTGACCATCTCAGCGCCTTCAGCGCCCTGTTCTTGCGCCTTCTCACCCGTGAGGCCGAAACCCGCCGTCTTACCTCCGAACCGCGCCCCCACCTCGACTTCACCGCCCCCTTCCGCGGCGCCGACCTCGACGACGATCCCGACCGTTTTCTCGACCACGCCCGATACCGCGACGACGTGGCACTCCGGACCCGGGGATCGGCCTGGTTCATCGAGGATCCCGCTGTGATGGCCATCGCGGAGGGCGTTCCCGATCTGATCCACGGGCTCAACCTCGCCAGCGACCTGGCGAATGCGCGAGCCCTCGCCGCGAGTGACGTGTGCTCCCGGCCAGCGAGCGCGGTCCTGGGCATCGGAGCGGCATGTCACGAGTTGATGCGCGAACTTTACCGGTTGCTGGAGCCGCCGGATTCGTCCTACCCGCCTGACACGAGGCTCTTCGCCGGCTTTCTCGAAGCGCAACTGAGCGCGTCCGCCGGCGAGCCTCCTGCTGACGATCCGGCCATGGCGCTGGAGCGCGCCCTGCGGATGGCGGCTTCTCTTGACGAAAGAGTCGCGGAGAGAATGATCTCGACCGCGCTGGCCTACGCGGCGCCGTTGTGGGACGGGAGCCGTCCGGTCCGGCAGAGCGACCTGGTGTTGGCGGTCACCGCGACCCTGGCGGCGGCCCCCCTCCATCAGGAGCTGACTCCGCTGCTGCACGGCGCCCTGCGTACGCTCATCGCATTGACTCCGGACACGGACCGTGAACCCGAGCATGCGACGCTCGTCCTGGTGCGGAACTAGCAGACCCGCGTTGAACGTCACAGGGAAGCGTCGTATGTGGCCTGTTTCATCGCAGGGTGCCGTGGAGAGCGACCGGCCATCTCGCCCTTGAGGACGGTGGCCTGTCGCGGCACGTCATGGCGGCGCGGCTCTGGCCCGACCTGGACGCGGTGAGCTCCGCCAAGCGCCTGCGCCAACTGCTGTGGCGGATGCGGGGTCGCTGGGACCGGCTCCGCCTGCTCGCCACCCTCGGAGCCCAGGTGGACGAGCTCGCCGAGGCCCCGCAGCGTGTCCTCGTGCAGGCGCATCCGCGGCGCGGCGACACGGTGACCGCCTACCGCGCCTACCTCGACTACGACGCCACCGTACGCCGTGAACTGGGCGTGGAGCCGGGCCCGGCGCTGCGCGACCTCGTCTCCGGGCTCCGCTGACCCGGCGTCCCGGTTCAGTCGGCTCCGCGCGGGCTGGTGAGGCCCATGTCGTAGGCGAAGATCGTGGCCTGCACGCGGTCGCGGAAGCCGAGCTTGCCGAAGATGGCGTTGACGTGGGACTTCACCGTCGCGGTGCCGATGTCCAGCGTGGCGGCGATCTCCGTGTTGTTGAGGCCCCGGGCGACGTGGCGCAGCACGACGAGTTCCCGCTCGGTGAGCAGCCCGAGTCGTTCGTCCGGACGGGGCCGTGCGCCGACCGAGCCCGTGACGAACGCGTCGATCAACTGGCGGGTCACCGTCGGGGCGAGCATCCCCTCCCCGGCGGCCACGACACGGATGGCGTCCAGCAGTTCCCCCGGTTCGGAGTCCTTGAGCAGGAAGCCCGAGGCGCCAGCGCGCAGGGCCCCGAACACGTACTCGTCGCGCCGGAAAGTAGTGAGCACCAGCACCCGGGTGGCGGGCGCCACGGAGGCGAGTTCGCGGGTGGCCTCCAGGCCGTCCATGCCCGGCATTCGGATGTCCATGAGCACGACGTCCGGACGGAGGTCCGCCACCTTCCGGAGGGCCTCGGCCCCGTCGGCCGCCTGGCCGACGACCGTCAGATCGGGCTCCTCATCGATGATCGCGGCGAATCCCACCCGGACCACGGCCTGGTCGTCGGCCACGAGGACGCGGATCGTCATGGCCGGGCCCCGGCCGCGTCCACCGTCTCGTTCATGGGCTCCTCCATCGTTTCGAGCAGTCCCCGCATGCCCGACAGGGCGGCCCGCGCCTCGGCGACCACCACGGTCAGAGCGGCCCGTTGATCGTGCGCCGAACCGTCCCGCAGAGCCGACTCACCGATGCGCGTCAGCCGGACCGTATGGTCGAGGACCGCGTCCCGCAACCCGACCGCGACCTGGTACCGCTCGGCTCGCACGATGTGGTCGGTGCGCTCGGCCACTGCCTCCACCATCGACCGCTCCCATTCGCGGCCCCGGCGCCGCCTCGACCGGACGGCCGCGCCCCACGCCCACAGCGGCAGCATCGCGAGGGTGACGAAGAAGCCGAAGAACATGACCCCGGCGATGCCGTCCGCCGCGGTGAACGGCTTCTCCGTGGGGTCGTGGGCCAGGGCCGCCACCGCGAGCAGGCCACCGGCCGTCCCGACCGCGACCGCTCCGAGGAAGCCCATGCCGGCGGACGGTCCATAGACGGTCAGCGAGTACACCGCGATCATCTCGGTCGTCCACGCCAGCCCGAGCGCCACCAGCCAGTTCGTGTCGATCGCACCGGCCAGGGTCAGCCCGCACCAGAGGACGTCGACACCGATCACCCCCGCGAGGGTCGCCACCGGCGCCCTTCGCCGTGTCCACAGCATGGCCGCGTGCGCCGACAGGAGCCCGAACAGGCCGGCCAGACCGATCGGTGGAAGGCTCAAGGCCTCGTCGTGTGGGACCATCGCGAGCATCGGCAGCCCGACGCACAGGCAGAACGCCATCGCGTCGAGCAGTTGGGGCCAGCCGAGTTCGCGGCGGCGCCGGGTCGGTGCCGGAAAGGCCGCGTGGACCGACCAGCCGTCCTCGACCGGTCCCGCGTGCAGGGTGCCGCCGACGTTCGCCACCCGGTGCCGCATGCCCTCGACGCCGCGTCCACCACTCAACTCCGCGCCGTCGTTCCAGGCCGCGCCCTTCTCGTTGCGCACGCGCACGTCGAGGGTGCCGGTCGCGTACTCGACCTGGACGCTGATGGGTGCTCCCCTCGCGTGCCGCATCGCGTTCGTCAGGGACTCCTGGACGACGCCGTAGGCGGCGGCGACCGTCTCGGCGGGCAGCGGGCGCGCGCCGCCGGACACGGTCACCGACACGGGGATGCCGAGGCGTGCCAGTCCCGCGCACAGCGGGGAGAGGAGTTCGGGGAGATCGGCGTCCGGGGGCTCCTCGGAGGGCCTGCCCACGACGTCCACCATCCGGTTCAGCGCCGACAGGACCTCCCGGCCCGCCCCGACGGCGACCGCCAGAGCCTCGCTGACCATCTCGGGTCGCCGGTCCGCCAGGCTCAGGGCCGCGGTCGAGTGCACGGTGACGGCGCTGAGATGGTGCCCGGCGACATCGTGCAGATCGCGGGCCAGGCGTTCCCGTTCGGCTGCGGCCAGCAGCACCCGTTCCCGCTCGGCCTCGTCCAGCCGGGCCGCGAGCCCGCGCCGCACCTCGACCCGCTGGCGACGCAACTGACCGAAGGCGATGACGACCACGTAGCAGGCCGTGTACAGCACGATGATGGCGACCACCTCCTCTGGCGGCGGCACCGTCAGTGCGGTGGTGAAGCATCCGGCGGCCACGGCGAACAGGCCGCCGGTGACGGCGGTCTGGGCCGACCGGTGCACGGCCAACGAGTACAGCGCCACCAGATCGGCCACCCAGAGGACGGGGGCGGCCGTGAACGAGGAGAACGTCAGTTCGGTGACGGTCCCGAGCACCACCGTGACGGCCAGCACCTCCACCGGGCGTTCCCTGCGCAGGCACAGCGCCGCCGCCACGACCGCACCGACGATCAGCCCGAGCGTCCGTTCCCGCGCGCTGAGGGACTCCTCGAACGTCGCCGCCAAGCCCGGGCCCGCGGCGAGTTGAGCCGTCAGCAGAAGCAGGGGCAGCACGACGTCATTCACACGCGGCCGATGTCGTGTCAACTCGCCGAACGAGAGCACTTCGTGACTCTAATCCTGATCAGCTCGGTGCTGTCAATGGCCGGAGCCGGACCGTCCCGGCGCCGGGGGTCAATGCCAGGGTCCAGAAGTGGCGGCGAAGTAGGCGAAGCTGCCGCCACCGGCCAGATGGAAGGCCAGAATGACGATGCGCGCCACGACTCCGCTCGTTGTTCGCAATCCCAATAGCAGAGAGTACGGCAGCGCCGCGGCCCCGACGCCCCCCAGCACCAGCCCTGCCCAGTCCGCCGCCCCACCGTTGAAATGCCGCATGACCGCATTGCCTACCGCCACCGGCCCCCAGGCCCAGAAAAGGGTTTTCGGTTCGCTCCTTTTCCCGCCATTCGCGGTACCGTGCCGCACTGATTCTTTCGGTGTCACTGCGCTCCTACCGTGCCATGAATGTTCTGTCGAAGTCGGACGAATTCCGGCCGTCACAGCGCTCGGCGGCGCACGAGCGTCAGGGCGAAGGCCAGGAGCAGTGCCGCGACGGCGACGCAGTACACCGCGCCGCCGACGGCGCCCAACGGCACTTCGATCTTCGCGGAGTCGGGGAGGGCCATCAGTACGGTGAACGGCATCCAGGAGGCCAGGGTGTCTCCGACCTTGGGGATCAGGGTGACCGCGGTCTCCGCCACCAGCATCCAGATCAGCGCCCCGCTGATGGCGGCCGCGCTGTTGCGGACCACCGTGCCGACGGCGACGCCGATCACCGCCGTGACCGTGTAGACCAGACCGACGGCCATCACCTGGCGCCATTCCGCGGCGGTGTCCAGGGTCAGGTCGAGCCCGGACGGTGCCAGCACCACGGCCAGCCCGTAGGAGGCGAACGCGAACACGGACCCGATCACCCCGCCGGCGACGCCCAGGACCGTGGCCTTGGCGGCGACCACCTGCCAGCGGCCCGGAATCGCCTGGAAGGCCAGCCGGATGGTGCCGGACCGGTGCTCGCCCGTCATCGCGAGCACCCCCAGCACCAGGAGGATCAGTTGACCGAAGAGCGCCCCCGAGATGACGTCGGCGACGGTCGTGACCTCCCCCTCCTCGGGCGAGACCCGGACCGCCAGCACCGCCTCTCCGAGGGCGAGCGACGCGGCCACGGCGAGACACCACCAGGTCGACCTGCCGGCCACCAGGCGGACCCGTTCCGCGGCGATCGCGTTCCTCAGTGTCGCCCCCTCCACCGCCGTGCCCTCCACCGCTGTGCCTCGCGCGTCGTTCATCGTTCCTCCACACCCGCCGGGACGACGTCCGCCGCCCGGTACTCCACGGCGTCACGGGTCGTCCGCATGAACGCCTCTTCCAGTGATCCGTGGTCGGTGCGCAGTTCGTGCAGCACTTCACCGCACCCGGCGGCGATCTGGCCGACGCGCCTCGCGGTGGTTCCGGTCACCGCGAGGGCCCCGTCCGGCCGCGTCTCGACCTGGTGACCCGCCCGCCGCAACTCCCCGGCGAGGTGTTCGGTGTCGTCCGCGCGGACCACGACCACGGCCTGGGCCGCGTGCTCGACGAACTCGGCGGTCGGGCCACTCGCGATGAGCCGTCCCGCGCCGATGACGACGACCTCGTCGGCGGTGATCGCCATCTCCGACAGCAGATGGCTGGAGACCAGGACGGTGCGGCCCTCCGTCGCGAACTGCCGCAGAAGCTGCCTGATCCAGCGGATGCCCTCCGGGTCCAGACCGTTCATCGGCTCGTCGAACAACAGGATCCGCGGATCGCCGAGCAGCGCCATGGCCATGCCGAGACGCTGCCGCATGCCGAGCGACAGGGTGCCGACCCGCTGGCCCGCGACCTCGCCCAACCCGACCAGCCGGAGCAGCTCGTCGACCCGCCCCGGGGATATCCCGTTCAGACTCGCGACCCAGCGCAGATGCGTGCGCGCCGAGTGCCGGGGCCGGGCCCAGCCCGCGTCCAGCAGGGCCCCGACGGTCCGCAGCGGCGCGGAGAGTTCGGCGTACGGCCTGCCGTCGACCAGCACCGAACCGGCGTCGGGCCGGTCCAAACCGACGATCATCCGCATGGTGGTCGACTTGCCCGCGCCGTTCGGGCCGAGGAAACCGGTCACCACCCCGGGACGGACGGTGAAGGAAAGCCGGTCCACCGCCCTCTTCTCACCGAAACGTTTCGTCAAACCCTCAACGACGATCAAGGACGCCTTCTCTCCGTGCGAGCCCGGTCACTCGGGCGTTCTTTCACCGTGGTCAAGTGCACCATTCATCGGCCGCCATGACTTCCTCCGGTGGAACGGAAGCCGACTCGATCCCGGGGTCGGCTCGCGAGTCCACCCCAGGGTGGAGACGCACCGATGGGACGCCCCTTGTGCGGCAAGGGAGAACTCCGTCCGGCATCGGCGTCGGCACGGAACGCATCAGGATCTAGCCGTGTGGAATTCCTTCTCCTGACCGTTCGCGGGTGTGCGTACACGGCGCGCGTTTCATCTCCGTGTCGACGAGCCTGCGGGGCGTCGCCGGCGAGAATGCGTTCGGGAACCGAACAGGACGACGTAATATGTCGGGTACAACCCCGCGCGTTATCTGACCAAGACAGGGCGACCGCCTTGGGAAGCGGGGGCCAAGCTCGGGGAAACCTGGTCGGTAATCGTCGCGTCCACGACGTCCCCTGGTGGGATGACGGCACGTGCTCCGCACCATGAGAAAGGTCCTGGACGACTCCGCGAATGGCGCGTTCCGATTTTTGGCTTTGACCGGGGAACCCGGGGGCGGGCAAAACGAGGCTGCTGGGGGGACTCGCCGCCGCGGCCCATGAGCGCGGGCTGCCGGTCTCCTCCGGGAGCGCCTCCGAATTCGAGCGGGAGCTTCCGTTCAGGGCGTTCGTCGACGCGCTGGACGACGCGCTCGAAGAACGTCTTCCGGGGCTCGTGTCGGACCTAAATCCCACCGCCGTCCGGCGGTTGGCGATGGTCTTCCCCGCGTTGTCGACCTCCCACACCGGCGATCGCGGTGACGAACGCCCGGGAGGCGGGGCCCGACAGACCGGCCGGGCTGGTGCGCTACCGGCTCTACGGCGCCGTCCGCTGATCATCAGCGTCCGGGCGGTGGAGAGCCACCTCTGCCAGATCTTCGCCAAACTCGGCGTCACGTCCCGCACGGGTGTCGCCGCCGCCGTCCACCGGGCCGAGAACTCGGTTTACGGGCCGAGAACTCGGTTTAATGGCGCCCATGCGGGAGGACGATGTACGGACATGTCTGCGCGTTCTCGCCGAGCTGGCCGACGCGCCGGGCGGCGACCCCGATCTGGAGCGGGTGCGGGCGGCCGTGGGCGTGTTCACCCGCCGGACGCGGGAACGGGAGCGGGCGGCGGCCCGGCGGCGGCGGGCGGTCGCCGACGCGGAGATCCTGGCGACGGCGACGGCGACGGGTGCTCCGGAGCGTCGTGAGGGCGTACCCGCCGAGGCGCCGCGCGAGGTCGTCGTGTCGGGGACGCCGCTCAACGGGCTGCGCTCCTGCTATGTCTGCAAGGCGCGCTTCCGGGAGGTAGACGGGTTCTACCACCGGCTCTGCCCGCCCTGCGCGCAGGAACATCACCGGCACCGGAACGCGCGGACGGACCTGACCGGGCGCCGGGCGATCGTCACGGGCGGACGGGTGAAGGCCGGGTTCGAGCTGGTGCTGAAGATGCTGCGGGACGGCGCGTCCGTGACCGCCCTCACCAGGTTCCCGGCGGACGCTCTCCGCCGGTTCTCGGAGGTCGCCGACCGGGACGACTGGTGGGACCGGCTCACGGTCACCGGCATGGACCTGCGGGACGTCCCCGCGCTCGTCCGCTGGTGCGACGCGCTGGTGGGGGCCGGGGAGCCGCTCGACATCCTCGTGAACCTGGCGGCGCAGACGCTGCGGCACCCGCCCGAGTCGTACGCGGCGCTGCTCGCGGGCGAGGACCTGCCCGCGCTCCCCGCGCCCGCGCCGCCGGTGCCGACCGGGTCGGGTGAAGTGGACGTCGCGGGGCTGCTGCCCGACCCGTCCCCGGTCAACTCGTGGACGCGGCTGGTGCACGAGGTCGATCCCGTGGAGCTCATCGAAGTGCAGCTCATCAACGTGTCGGCGCCGTTCCTGCTGCTGGGGCGCCTGCGCCCGTTGCTTGAGGCGTCCCAACATCCTCGCCGGTACGTGGTGAACGTGTCGGCGGTCGAGGGGCAGTTCGACCGCGTCTACAAGGGCGCGGAGCATCCGCACACCAACATGGCGAAGGCCGCGCTGAACATGCTGACCCGGACGACGGCGTCCGAACTGGCCAAGAGCGGTGTGTACGTGACGAGCGTCGATCCGGGTTGGTTCACCGACCAGCAGCCGGAGCCGGACCGTGAGCGCCGCGCCGCCGCCGGGTTCCGTCCGCCGCTGGACGTCGTCGACGCGGCGGCCCGCGTCTACGACCCGATCGTGCGCGGCGAACGCGACGGCGATCCTCCGCACGGCTGCCTGCTGAAGGACTACCGGGTCGTCAGCTGGTGACGTCCCCGGCCATCGCGAGCAGCTCGGGGAGGCTGCCGACGTAGCCGTCCTCCAGCAGGGTCAGCGCCGCGAGCCAGGCTTCGGGGCGGACGCCGAGATGCCGGTCGACGTGCTCGGCGAGGCGGCGCAGCACGCGCGGGTCGGGCAGCCCCTCGGTCGGCGCGAGAAGGGGGTCGGCGTCGGCCGCCCAGAGCACCTCGTCGGCCGTGACGACCGCCCCTTCGCGGAACAGCCTCCCTGCTTCCCTTCCGTAGGCGAGTCCGGGGCTCCAGTGGTTTCGGACGCCCGGTTCGCGGAGGCGGCGGGCGCTGCCGTGCCCGGTCTCGTCCACGAACGCCGGAGTCAGCGGGACGTCGTCGTCCAGCCCGAGCAGGACCCTGACGCGTGCGGTGCCGCGCAGGCCGGGCAGCCACAGCGCGTCGGCGACCACCCGCAGGGACTCCTCCGGGACGGTCGCGAGCACGAACTCGGCGTCGAACGTCCCCGCGACGAGGCCGTTCCCGACGACCTTGAGGATCACGTCGGCGCCCACCCTCGTGCCCCGACCACACAGGGCGGCGAGGACCTCAGGCGCGGGATCGGAGATGAAAACGGCCGACTCGGGATGCTCGGCCACCGTTCTCAGCACCAGGGCGAGCGGGGCGTCGGTGCGCTTCGCGATGAACCCGGCGACCCGGTGGGAAATCGGCCTTTCGTCCGCGTCGACGGCGGCCCAGTCGACGCGCGGGGTGCTCGGGTGGCGGCGGTGCACCACCGTGCGGACGAGCGAACGACCGTCCCGCCACGGTTCGCAGGCATCGGCGTCGGCGATCTCGGCGATCGACCGGAGCATCTCGGGACGGCGCACCCGCCCGGCCAGCTCCCGCAGCCGGCGCTCTCCGTCCCTGCTCTTCAGCGCCGCCAGGGCGTACGCAAGGACACTCGGCTCCGCTCTGTCGGGTCCCCAGCGGAACCCGGGCAGCCGCTCCTGCTCGACGAGTTCCCGGACCTCGTGCACCCGGTGGGCGTCGAGCAGGGTCCGGCACGCCCAGAGGGCACCGTGCGGGTCGGCTCCGGCGCCGAGTCGCCGCAGCGCGTCTCCCGCCAGAACCGGGTCGGCCGCGTACAGCATCGCGTGATCGAGGCTGCTCTGGCGCCGGGTGTACAGGGACGCCAGCGCCTCGTCCGGCAGCGGCACCGGCGTGACACCGTCGCGGCGCGAGGTCTGGTGGGCGAGCTGGCGGCGCAGGTTCCGCGGCAGCCGCGTCAGCATGCGGTCAGCGCTCAGCAGGCTCGCGTTGACCTGGGGGTCGTCCAGGTCCAGCAGCCGCCCCAGCAGGCTCGGCGGATCCGCGACGAGCAGGGCGCGCTGGACGAGGAAGTCGAGGTCGGCGCCGCGTCCGCGCCTCAGCAGGGCCTCAAGGACGACCCGGTTGGGCATTCCATGGCTGGTCGCGAGGTGCTGGACGCGGTGATCCGGAAGGTGGTCGAGCAGGGCGTCCATTTCCCGGGGCGTCGCGAACCGCAGGAGCCCGGCCGTGCAGCGGACGATGTCGCGGGCGCGCGTCCTCCTCCAGGACTTCCGGTGAAGGGCCATGACCGATGATCGTAGAGGACCCGACCCACTTAGGGGGAATGAACTGTTTCGTCAGGAATTGCAGGTGTCGCTGGAAAAGGTCGGGGGGACGACCAAGGTCATCTCACCGAGGAGGTCCGATGCCGTCTCCCAAGCGCCCATTCCTGCTCTCCACCGGTCTCGCCCTGCTGGTCGTCGGGCTCTCCGGCTCCCAACTGGCCGCGGGCGCCGCGACCGTGTCCGCGCCCGCTCCTCCCGCGCCCGCCTCCGCCGCGCCCGGGCCGGGCGTCCGCGACGTCGTCCTCGCGGTCCACGGCGGCGCGGGCTCGCTGCCGCGCGGCAGCCTGACGCCCGAGCAGGAGAAGTCCTACCGAGACGGGCTCACCCGGGCCCTGCGCGCCGGATACGCCCTGATCAAGGACGGTCGGCCCGCGCTCGACGCGGTCGAGGAGGCGGTGAACGTCCTGGAGGACGACCCGAACTTCAACGCCGGAAAGGGCGCGGTGTTCAACACCGACGCCGAACACGAACTCGACGCCTCGATCATGAACGGCGCCGACCGCAGGTCGGGTGCCGTGGCCGGTGTCCGCCACACCAGGAACCCCATCTCCCTCGCCCGGCTGGTAATGGAGAAGTCGCCGCACGTTTTCATGGCCGGTAAAGGCGCCGACGAATTCGCGCTCCGTAATGGCGTCCCCTACACCACCCAGGACTATTTCTGGACGCAACGCCGCTGGGACCAACTCCTGGCCGCCAAGGGCGGGCGCGGCGCCACGACCGCGGGCGGCCGAACCGAGGTCGGCGGGACGGTCGGCGCGACCGCCGTCGACGGGTCGCGCAACCTCGCCGCGGCCACGTCGACGGGCGGCCTGACCAACAAGCAGGTCGGCCGGGTGGGCGACTCCCCGGTCATCGGCGCGGGCACGTACGCCGACAACCGCACCGTCGCCATCTCCTGCACCGGCACCGGCGAGGTCTTCATCCGGGGCGTCGCCGCGTACGACGTCTCCGCCCTCATGGAGTACGCGCGCATGCCCGTCACCAAGGCCGCCGCGACCGTCGTCAACCAGAAGATCCCGGCGCTCGGCGCGACCGGCGGCGCGATCGCGCTGGACGCCCGGGGCCGTCTCGCCGCACCGCACAGCACCAAGGGGATCATCAACGGCTATGTGACGAGGGACGGCGAGATCACGACGAGGCTCTACGACGACGAGACCCCCACCGGCTAGGCGGGATGGCGTACGGGGTCGCTCGGATCGACGCCGAGGATCTCCTCGGTGTGCTCCCCGATCGAGGGCGGCCCCGACGCGAACGCCGAGTCGACCACCGGCAGCGGCGACCCCGGCACGACCACCTCGCCGGACCCGCTCTCCATCGGGATCGACCGGACCATCCCGCGATGCCGGACGTGCGGGTCCGCGGCCAGCGCGTCCACGCTGAAGATCGGGCTGGACGGCACGCCGACCTCGCCCATCCGCGCGACGACCTCCGCCACCGGATGCGCCCGGGTCCACGCCTCGATGACGCGGTCGAGTTCGTCGCGGTGCTCCAGCCGGGTGTCGGTATCGGCGTCGGTGAAGTAGGGCAGCAGTTGCGGCGCGTCCACGACTCCGGCGAGGGCCGTCCACATCCGCAGGGTCATCGGCGCGAGATAGACGTAGCCGTCCGCGGCCGTGTAGGTCCCGGCGTAGGAGCGCCGGACCCTGCTGCCGACCCGCATGGGGCTCACGCCGAGCTGGAGCGACTCGGCCAGGCACGGGCCGAGCAGCGACATCATGCTGTCGAGCATGCTCAGGTCGGTGAACGAGCCTTCGCCGGTGGACTGCCGCCGGGTGAGCCCGAACATCACCGCGAGCGCCGCGTAGAGGCCGGTGACGTGGTCGGGCACGAACAGGCCCGCCTGCATCGGCATGCCGTCCGGTTCCCCGGTCAGGTGCACCAGCCCCGACATGGCCTGGATGATGCCGTCGAACGCGGGCCGCTTCGCGTACGGGCTGTCGTTGCCGAAACCGCTGGCGTGGACGTACACCAGCCCGGGGTTGATCTCCCGGACCTGCTCGTAGCCGAAACCCAGCCGCTCGGGAATGCCGACCGCGTAGTTGGTGACCACCACGTCGGCCGTCCGCAGCAGCGGAATCAGGGACTCCTGGCCGCTCTCGGACTTCAGGTCGAGCATGACGCTGCGCTTGTTCCGGTTCAGCGCGTGGAAGTAGACGTCGTTGTACGACAGGGGCACGGTGCTGCGGCTGGCGTCGCCCTCCGGCGGCTCCACCTTGATCACGTCGGCGCCCTGGTCGGCGAGGATCTGGCTACAGAACGGCCCCGCGATGTAGTGGCCGAACTCCAGCACGCGGATGTCGCTCAGGGGCGCGGTGTCACTCAAGGGCGCGGTGTCACTCAAGGGCGCGGTGTCACTCAAGGGCGCGGTGTCCATGCGGTCCCCTCCTCCCTGCCGAGGCCGTCCAGGCTCGGCATCCAGATGCCCTGCTCGGCGGCGAACTCGACGGCGCGCTGGTATCCGGCGTCGGCGTGGCGGACCACGCCGCTGCCGGGGTCGTTGGTCATCACCCGGTCCACGCGCAGCCCGGCCAGCGGCGTCCCGTCGGCGACCACCACCATCCCGGTGTGGACGGACCGGCCGATCCCGGTGCCGCCGCCGTGCTGCACCCCCACCCACGTCGCGCCGCTGGACGCGTTGAGCAGCGCGTTCAGCACCGGCCAGTCGGCGATGGCGTCACTGCCGTCGATCATGGCCTCGGTCTCCCGGTAGGGGGACGCGACCGAGCCGGAGTCGAGGTGCTCGCGTCCGAGCGCGACCGGCGCGCTCACCTTCCCGTCCCGGACGAGATCGTTGATGATCCGCCCAGCGCGGGCGCGCTCGCCGTAGCCGAGCATGCAGGTGCGCGCGGGCAACCCTTGGACGCGGACATGCCGGGCGGCGAGCTTCAACCACCGGGTGACGGACGGGTTGTCGGCGAACTCGTCGAGCATCGCCGCGTCGATCGTGGCGATGTCGGCCGGGTCGCCGGACAGCGCGATCCACCGGCAGTGTCCCTTCGCCTCGCAGAACAGCGGGCGGATGTAGGCCACGATGAACCCCGGGTAGTCCAGGGCCCGTTTGAACCCGCCGAGGTCGGCCTCGACGCGGAGCCCGTTGCCGTACTCGAACACCTCGGCGCCACGGTCGAGCAGGTCGCAGAGCGCCTTGACGTGGTCGGCCATGCTCGCTCGGGCGCGCAGCACATAGGTCTTCGGGTCGTGGACGCGCAGGTCGTCGGCGTCCTCCTGCGGGATTCCGGGCAGCGCGTACAGCAGCGGATCGTGCGCCGAGGTCTGGTCGGTGGCGATGTCGACGGGCACGTCCCGGGCGACGATCTCGGGCAGGACCTCGGCCGCGTTGCCGCGCAACCCGATCGACAGGGCCCGCCGGTCGGCGCGGGCCGCGAGCGCCAGCGCGAGAGCGTGGTCGAGGTCCTCGGCCTGGACGTCGAGGTAGCCGAGCCGCATCCGCCGGTCGATCTTCGCCTGGTCGACCTCCAGGCACAGCACCACGCCGCCGTTCATGGTGATCGCGAGGGGTTGCGCGCCGCCCATCCCGCCGAGCCCGGCGGTGACGGTCAACGTCCCGGCCAGGGTTCCGCCGAACCGCCGGTCGGCCACCGCCGCGAACGTCTCGAAGGTGCTCTGCAGAATGCCCTGCGACCCGATGTACGCCCACGAACCGGCGGTCATCTGGCCGAACATCGTCAGCCCGGCGTCCTCCAGGCGGCGGAACTCCTCCAGCGTCGCCCACTCCGGCACGATCATCGCGTTGGAGATGAGCACCCGGGGCGCCCACTCGTGCGTGCGGAACACCGCGACCGGACGGCCCGACTGCACCAGCATCGTCTCGTCGTCACCGAGCCGCCGCAGCGTGGCGACGATCGCGTCGAAGTCCCGCCAGGACCGTGCCGCCCGGCCGTTGCCGCCGTAGACGACCAGGTCGTCCGGACGTTCGGCGACATCGGGATCCAGGTTGTTCATCAGCAGCCGCAGCGCCGCCTCCTGCGCCCAACCCCGACATGTCAGATCGGTGCCGTGCGGCGCCCTCACCTCCCGCGCCCCTCGCGACCGTGCCCCTGCCGTTCCCGCCATCGACTCTCCTCCGATCACGTGTGCCGCCTACTCGCCCGTCTTGGCGGACTTCGGTCCGAACGGTTCGGGCCGGAACGGCTCGTCGCGGGCGTTGAGGAACGCCCGCAGCCCGCCTTCGGCCTTCGCCTCGTTGAGCCGCTCGCGTTCCGGCCCGTAGGAGGAATGCGCCATCGCGTTGAGCGCGCCGTTGAGCAGCAGCCCGCTGTCGATCCCGGCCGCGCGCAGCCCCTGCATGGTGATGGCCTTGTTGAGCCGCACCGACGCCGCCGGGACCATCGCGATGCGCCGTCCGAGCCGCCGTGCGGTGGGCAGCAGCTCGTCGGGCGCGACGACCTCGTTGACCACGCCCATCCGCAGCGCCTCGGCGGCGTCGAAGTGGTCACCGGTCAGCGCGTAGCGGTTGGCGTTCTTCCAGCCGCACAGGGCGGCGAACAGGAAGATGGAGCTGGACGTCATCCGCACCTCGGGCTGGGCGAAGACGGCGTCGCTGGACGCGATGGTGATGTCGCAGGCCAGGCCGTACCAGAACCCGCCGCCCATGCACCATCCGTTGACCGCCGCGATCACCGGCTTGGGCAGGCTCCAGATCTCCCGGAGATGGTCGAGTTCCTCCTGGTTGCGGTCGTACCAGGTGCCGATGACGTCCGCCGGATAGCGAGGTGCGGCATTCGTCGTGCTCGCCGCGTTCGCCCCGTCGACAGCCGACATGTCGTACCCGGAGCAGAACGCCCGTCCGGCCCCGGTGAGGACGATCGCGCGGACGTCGTCGTCCCTTCCGGCGCGGCGCAGCGCGTCGTGCAACTCCCGTTCCATGTCCGCCGACAGGGCGTTCATGATCTCGGGCCGGTTGAGGGTGAGGGTGGCGACGGCGTCGTCCACCTCGTACAGGATCGATGTGTAATCCACGTTGGAGCGTTCCTAACGGGTCAGGGACGGACGGACGATCCGGAGGTCGAGGACGCGCACGCCCCGTCCGCGCGGCAGCACGGCGACCGGGTTCAGGTCGATCTCCACGGCGGCCTCGCGCAGGTCGGCGGCCAGCCGTCCGACGCGGACGACGAGGTCGACGAACGCGTCGGCGTCGGCCGGGTCGGCGCCGCGATATCCGGCGAACAGGCGTTCCAGCGGTGTCTCGGCGACCAGTGCGCGGACGTCCTCCGCCGACACCGGCAGCAGCGACAGGGCCGGGTCGGGTTGGAGTTCGACGAGCGTCCCGCCGGTCCCGAGCGCCAGCAGCGGCCCGAACACGGGGTCGAGGACGCAGCCGACGAACGCCTCCACGCCGCCGGTGACCATCTCCTCCACCGTGACCTGCGGCGCCGGTTCGCCGAGGTGCCGCGCCACCGACGACGTGACGGCCTCGTAGGCGTCGCGCGCCTCCGACGGCGTGGACGGCCCGACCGCGACCCCGCCGACGTCGCTCTTGTGGACGACCTTCGGCGACGCGGTCTTGAGCACCACCGGGAAGCCGATCGAGGCGGCGGCCGCGACGGCGTCACCCACCGAGGCGGCGGCCGCCCGGCGCGGCAACGGCAGCCCGTATCGCGTGGCCAGGTCCGCGAGCACGTCGTGGGGCACCTGGCCCGCCGGTGACGCGTCCAAGGCCCGCCGCACCGCCCGCAGGGACTCCACCGGGGTGCCGCCGAGGACGACAGGGCCGTCGTCCTCGGCGGCGAGTTCGGGGCGGCGCGCGGCGACGGTGGTCACGGCGGCGATCGCGGCCATTCCGGCGCGGGTGCCGTGCACGACGGGAATGTCGGAACCGGCCAGGGCCGAAGCGGCGAACGGGTGCAGCCCGCCGCCGTAGTTCGACAGCACGACGACCGGGGTGCCGCTGCGTTCCCGCACACCGGGCAGGGTCGCCAGCAGGCGGGTGTAGGACGCGGCGAGCCGTCCGCCCAGCGACGGCGGCGCGTCCAGGACGACCGCGAGGAGATCGACTCCGTCGTCGGCGGCGACGGCCGCCGCGAGCCGCCCGAACCGTTCGGGTTCGCCGACCAGCTGGCCGGTGCCGTCGAGCGGGTTGGCGATCGTGGCGAAGTCCGGCAGGATCGCCGCGACCTCGTCCCGGGTGCCCGCCGACAGCCGCGCCAGGTTCACGCGCCCGTCGGCGACATCGGCGACCACGCCCAGCTCACCGCCGGACAGCCCCAGAAACGCGACTCGATCCCCCGCCGGGGCGGTGCGCAGGGTCGACAGCGCCACCAGCGCCTCGGTCAGCTCGTCGAAGTCGGTGACCGTCACGATCCCGGCCCGGCGGCAGAACGCCTCGAAGGCCCGCGCGTCCCCGGCGATCGCGCCGGTATGGGACGCGACGTTGCGGGCGCCGAGCTCCGTCCGGCCGACCTTTAGGGCCACCACCGCGACGCCGCGTTCGTGCCCCTTTCGGACCGCGGCCATGACACCGTCCGCGTCGCCGAGGCCTTCCACCACGATGCCGACCGCCCGGACGTCCGGGTCCTCGACGAAATGGTCGAGATAGTCGGCCATCCCAGTAACGGTCTCGTTTCCGCTCGACACGACATAGGAGAGCCCAAGCCGTCCAGACGCGGCGAGCAGGATGCACCCCGACCCCGACTGCGACACCACGGCGACCGGGCCGGGGCGCAGGTCCGTGCCGAAGTCGCCGCCGGTCAGCCACAGGCCACGCCCGGGGTTGAAGACGCCCATGCAGTTCGGCCCGACCAGGCTCATGTCGTACCGTCCGGCCAGCTCGCGCAGCCGCTCGGCCCGCGCCGCGCCGCCCGCCGTCTCCTCGAACCCGGAGGCGTAGACGACCACGCCCCGGCAGCCCTTCTCCCCGGCCTGCTCGACCAGCCCGGCCACGGTGTCGCTCGGCGTGCAGATCAGCGCCACGGTCGGGGTGTCGGGCACGTCGGCCAGCGACCGGTACACCGTGACGGCGTCGACGTCCCGGCCGCCGGGGTGCACGCCGTAGACCGCGCCGCCGAAGTCGAACCGGCGGAGGTTGTCGAGGATCCGGCGGCCGGTCGACCCGGCACGCGGCGACAACCCGACGATCACGATGCTCTTCGGGTTCAGCAGGTCATGGAGCGCGGACCGCCGCCCACCCCCGTCGTCACCGCTCATGGGGCACCGCCGCCACCTGCGTCGTGTCGAGGTAGGCGGTCACCGTGCCGCCGTGCCGGATCGAGTCGCGGGCGTCCCGGGGCAGGACGGCCCGCAGCGTGACACCGTCGCCGGTGCGGACTGTGACGCGCACCGAGTTGCCCAGATACAGGTCGTCCAGCACATGCAGCTCAAGGCGGGCCGGTGCCGCCCCGGTCGGCGTCAGGCTCAGCGCCTCCTCGGGGATGCTGAGGTCCACCAGCTCGTCGGCGGCGTCCAGCGGCTGCCCGCACACGACCTCCATGTCGCACCCGGCGAACCCGACGCGCGCCCGGTCCCCGCTGAGGCCCCCCATCGTCGCCTCGGCGACGTTGTGCCCGCCGAAGAAGCTCGCGACGAAACCGTTGCGCGGTCTCGTGTACAGCTCCTCCGCGGTGCCGACCGCGTCGATGCGACCGTCGTGCATGATCACGATCCAGTCGGAGAGCGTCAGCGCCTCCTCACGGTCGTGCGTCACGTAAACGGTCGTCGCCGCCGCCTCCTGGTGGAGCCGCCGCAGTTCCACGGCCATCCGCATGCGCAGTTCGCGGTCGAGCGCGCCGAGCGGCTCGTCCATCAGCAGCAGGTGCGGACGGAACGCCAGCGCGCGGGCGACCGCCACCCGCTGCTGCTGCCCGCCCGACAGTTCGCGCGGCAGCCGTCCGCCCAGCTCACCCAGGCCGACCAGTTCCAGCATCTCCGCGACCCGCCGGGCCCGGTCCGCCTTCGGCCAGCGGCGCATCTTCAGGCCGTAGGCGATGTTGTCGGCGGCGGTCATGTGCGGGAACAGCGCGTAGTTCTGGAACACCATGCCGATCTCGCGGGACGCCGGAGGCACCCGCGTGACGTCACGGCCGTCGATGAGCACCTCGCCCTCGTCCGGCGCGAGGAACCCGGCGACGACGCGCAGAATCGTGGTCTTCCCCGAACCGCTGGGGCCGAGGACGGTGACGAAGTTGCCGCGCTCGGCGACTAGGTCGATGCCGCGCAGCGCCTCCGTCCCGCCGAACCGCTTGACCAGCCCGCGCAGCTCCAGCCCGGCCGGTTCGGACGGCACGGGCTCGGGCACGGCCGTGGCCTCGCCACGCGACTCCTTGGATGCCCTGACGTTCATACCTTCCTCCGCAGCATGAAGGCGAGCGAGCCGACGACACCGGTGCCCGCCATGAGCAGGGTCGCGATCGCGGTGATGTTGGGGTCGAGTCCGGTCTTGACGTTGTCGAAGATGGCCTTCGGGAGCGTCACGGTCCCCGGCCCGCCCAGGAAGTTGATCAGTACGGCCTCGTCGAAGCTGGTGATGAACGCGAAGATGTAGGACGCGCCGATCGCGGGCAACAGCAGCCGCAGCGTGATCCCGACCATGGCGCGCGGCCGGGACGCGCCGAGGGTCATCGCGACCAGCTCCGTCTCGGCGGGCAGCCGCGCCATCGCCGACCCGAGGATCAGCAGGACGAACGGCAGACCGTGCACCGCGTACGTCAGCACCAGGGCCACCATGTTGCTGGTGAGCCGGAACTGCACGAACAGGGTGTAGAGCGCCACGGCGTAGGCGACGCCCGGGATCACCAGCGGGCTCAACCCGATGGCCTGGAACAGCCCCTTCAGCGGAAGCCGCGACCGGTACAGCGCGAACACGGCCGGGATGCCGATCAGCAGGGAGATCGCCGCCGACACGGTCGCCAGCTTGAACGACAGCACCATGGCGTCGATCCAGGTGTCCGAGCCGAAGAACGACCGGTACTGCCGCAGCCCCCACTCCTCCGGCGGGAACTGGAGCACCTCGGCGTTGGAGAACGACAGCACGACGACGCACACGATCGGCACACCGAGGAACAGCACCGCGACGGCGCGCACCACCAGGTCGACCGCCCGAAGGCCGTGGGTGAGGACGCGACGTCCGGCGGTGTCGGGCACGGACCGCCGCTCGGTCCCGGCCGGGACGGACGGGGTCAGGGTGTCGGTCGTCATCCGAGGGCCCTCCGCATCCGTTCCCTGCCGACCAGACGCAGCCCGCCGAGGATGACGATTCCGGCGACGATCAGCAGCAGCACCGAGGACACGGCGGCCTGCTGCGGCTGGAACAGGTTGAAGATGTCGTCGGCGATGAGGCTCGCGGTGAACGGCGCCGTGGCTCCGCCGAGCAGGACCGGCGTCAGGTAGTACCCGATGCAGATCACGTAGACGATGACCGTCGAGGCCAGCAGCCCGGGGAGGGCCAGCGGCGTCACCACGTCCCGCAACGCCCGGACCCGGGACGCGCCCATGCTCTCGGCGGCCTGTATCAGGTTCAGGTCGATCGTCACGTACACCGCGTACATGGGCAGCACCGCGTACGGCAGCATCTGGTACGTCATCCCGGCCACCACCGCGAACTGCGTGCGCAGCAGTTGCACGGGCTCGTCGATCAGACCGATGGACGTCAGGGTCCGGTTGACGACCCCGAACCGTTCCAGCAGCACGGTGAAGGCGTAGATCTTCATCACCGCGCCCATCCACAGCGGCACGAACACGGCCATGGCGATCACCATGCGGGTCAACCGGCTCCTGGTGGTGCGCAGCGACCAGGCCAGCACGGCGCCGAGCCCCACGACGATCACCGTGACGATCAGCGAGGTGAAGCAGGTCGTCCACAGCGTGCGCCGCGCCGCCGGGCTCTTGAGGAAGTCGCCGACGTTGCCGAACCCGTTGGGTTCACCGAACGCCGTCCGCAGCAGTTCGACGAACGGGTAGACGATGAACACGGCGGCGACGGCGAGGAACGGCGCGATCAGTGCCAGCCCGGTCGGGCCGGAGAACGTCGACTGCCATCCCCGGGTGCGTGTTCGGCGCCTCATCTGACGCATGCGCTCATCTCCTGGTCATCTCCCATCCGTGCTCGCCGTCTTCGAGGGTCGAGGCTTCGGGCTCGTCCGATCGAGGGCGTGCCGGCGGCGCCCCGCGGCCACCGGCACGCGCGCCGTCAGCCGACGAGGATCTCCCGCAGCCTTTTGCCGAGTTCCTGCTGCTGCTTCGCGCCCGCCATGCCGTCGACGAGGGTGACGCCGGTCTTGTTGATGGGCAGGTTCTTCAGCACCTCGGGCGACAGGTACTTCTGCATGTCGCGTCCGGCGGTGCCGGCGCCGAGCTTCGTGGTGAACTTGGCCTGGAGTTCGCGCTTCTCGGCGTACCACTGGATGAACTTGAAGGCGGCCTCCTTGTTCTTCGCGCCCTTGGGCACGCACCAGCCCTCGTCGAAGAGCAGGCCGCCCTCCCAGTAGAGCTTCAGTTCGGGCACCGACTTCATCGCCGAGATCAGCACGGTGTTCGGCGCCTGCATGATCGCGACCTCGCCGTCCACGATGGCCTGCTGCATCTGCGCGGGGGTGGTCGCCCACACCGACACGTTCGGCTTGATCCGCTTGAGGGAGTTCATGGCACGGTCCACGTCGGCGGGGAAGTACTGCTGGGGCTGGACGCCGTCGCCCGCCAGCCCGAACAGGCTGGTGAAGATGGGGTTGTTCGCCGTGATGCCCCGCGTCCCGGGGAAGGACTTCACGTCGAAGAACTCACGCGGGTTCGTCGGACACTTCTTCACGAGCTTGGTGTTGCAGCCGATGAGGTTCACCGTGCCGCCGTGGTCGAGGTAGTACGGCTCGGCCGGGCTGGGACGGAGCGCGCCGTCCGCCACCAGCGGCGTGACCGCCTGCACCAGCGACGCGGGGAACTTCTCCAGGTTGCCGTCCAGGACCAGCTTCGAGGTGTCGCCGCCGGGCGCCTCCAGCAGGTCCCATTCGATGTTGTTGCCCGCGCGCTGCGCGGCGACCTTGGCCGCGAACCCGCCGCCGGGCGTCGCGATCGTCACCTTGATGCCCGTCTCCTTCTCGAACTGGTCGTAGAAGGCCTCCTTGTTCGCGGCCGTGAACGAGCCGCCCCACCCGGCGATGACGAGGGACTTCGGGTCGCCGCCCGAGCCGGAGCCCGAGCCCGAGTCGGAACCGCCGCAGGCGGACGCGAAGGTCGCGACGAGCGCCCCGACCATCAGCGCCGTCAGCGTGCCGGGCCGTCCACGCATGCCTCGGCGGGCGTGCGTTCTCTGGGAAGACATGTCATCCTGCCCCTTCTCGTGGTGTGTGCGATGACCGTGCGACCCTCTGGTGAGTGAGTTCTCGACACGCGAGCCCGTCGCGGACGGCGGGCGGCACCCGCAGGTGCCAGTCGGTGAGCCGTTGGTAGGTGTCGGCGACGCGCAGGACCGTGCTCTCCCCGAACGCCGGGCCCACCACCTGGAACGACAGCGGCAGCCCGGCGGAGTTGAACCCGCAGGGCGCGGCGAGCGCCGGGAGCCCGGCGGCGTTCCACAGGCCGTGGAAGCCCGGCCGGAACAGTGCCGCGGCCAGGTCCGCCGACGCGACCGGCGCGGGAGGCATGAGCGACACCGGCGTGAGCAGGACGTCGACGCTCGCGAAGACGTCCGCGAGCGCCCGCCGGAACAATTCCCGGACCCGCTGAGCCTGGACGTAGTCGGCCCCGGTGAAGAACGCGGCCCGCGCGAGCAGTTCACGCGTCGACCGCCCGTACTCGCCCCACCTTTCGACGAGGTTCGTCCGGTGGTACGCGAACGCCTCGGACAGGTACGTGATGTTGTTGGCGTCGTTCGCCTCCTGCGCGTACGGCACGACGACGTCGACGAGCGTCGCGCCCGCCCGCTCCAGCTCGTGGGCGGCGCGCAGCACACCGGCGTGGACCTCGCCGTCCAGCAGCGGCGAGTCCAGGAAGTACCGGGTCGGCACCCCGATCCGCAGCGCCTCTACCCCGCCGCCGCGGGCGGCGTCGGCGTAACGGTCGACCGGCACCGGCGCGGAGTACGGGTCACCGGGATCGTGCCCGGCGATCACGTCGAGGATCAGCGCGCAGTCATAGGCGCTGCGGGCCATCGGCCCGACGGTGTCGAGGGTGAACGCCAGCGGGACGACACCGCTCTTCGGCACCCGCCCGAAGGTGACCTTCAACCCGGTGACACCGTTCGCACCGGCCGGACCGCGCACCGACCCGCCCGTGTCGGTGCCGAGCCCGCCGAGGGTGAGCCCCGCACTGGTCGCGATCGCCGTCCCGGAACTGGACCCCATCGGTGTGTGCCCGGGATTCCACGGGTTCCGGGGAAACGGGAAGGGCGCCGTCCGGTCGGGCAGCCCGCAAGCGAACTCGTTCGTCGTGGACTTGCCAAGCAGAACACCACCCACCGCCCGCAGCCGCGCCACCGCCGGAGCATCGACGCCGCCACCCCACCCGGGTTCGAGAACCTGACTGTTGGCACGCGTGGGAGCGTCGCGGGTGGCGACGAGGTCCTTGACGACCAGCGGGATCCCCTGAAGGGGCGACCGGTCCCGACCCCGCGCGAACTCGGCGTCGGCCTCGGCCGCCGCCGCGAGCGCCGCGTCCTCGCACACGGTGACGTAGGCGCCGAGGTCGCCGTCAAGCCGCGCGATCCGGTCGAGAACGGCCCGCGTCAGAACGGTCGAGGTCACCGCACCGTCCCGCAACGCGGCGGCAGCATCCTCAATGGTCAGCGGCAGGAGCGCGGTCATCACGGCCACCCGCCTTCACCGGGAGGCGCGGCGGGGTTGATCGGCGGGGCCTCGCGCAGGTCGAGTGCGGCCAGCGCGTCGGCCTTTGCGCGTAGTGCGCCGTACCCGGCGGCGAGTCGACTGGTTTCGTCGTCGGTGAGCCGCAGGCCGGCCGCGCGTAGCGCGTGGTCCGCCGCGCGCATGTCCGCCTCCGCTGGGGGGCTCATGAGATGTCGATCCAGAGGCGGCGTAGCTTGCGCTGGTGGTCGGGGTCGGACGGGTCGTCGACGAAGCCGGTCCGTGAGTGGATGACCGTGTGGTTGTTGACGAACTCCATGTCGCCTGCTCTGAGCGCCACGTGGACCGCTGTGCCGGGACGTCGTAGCAGCGACTCCAGGTACATGAGGCAGGTCATCTCTTCGGCGCCGAGACGCGGGACGTCCTCGAACCGCATCGCGCTCATGATCCGCTTGGGGGACAGTGAGCAGGTCAGCGTGCCGCCGCCGTTGGTGGAGAAGATCGGCCGGGAGGTCCAGCCGGGTTCGCCGGGGGGTTCCTGGCCCTCGCGGTCGGTGGCGTACTCCCGGGAGACCAGGTCCAGCCATTCCGGGTGCTCGCGCGACAGGGAGTTGTAGAGCGTCGCCGCGCTGGCCAGGACCCGCGCGCCGCCGCTCCCGGCGGGTGCCAGGCACAGGTAGCTGACAATGTCGGTGGGATCGGTGTGGAACGGCGCACCGGCCTTGCTGGCGTAGGTCCCGCTGGGCTGGGCGGGGTGACGGGCGTCCTCCAGGAGGACCGACAGGTCGCCGTCGCGGTTCTGCGGGACGATCTCGCCCAGCCGCTCGGCGAGCGTCTGGTGTATCCGGGCCGCTTCCTCGGACGTGTATCGCGTCCCCACTGGGAGGCCCCGCAGGATCGCGTAGCCCATGCCGTTCTGGAGCCGGTCCAACAGGTCGGCGATCAGGTCTGTCAGGTCGAACGCGTTGTCCAGCGCGTCCAGGTCGGTTTCGGTGAGGTGTCGTACGTAGGGTTCGCCGGACTCAAGGTCGGCGGCGGTCCACACGTTCGGGCCGGTCAGTTGCCGTGTCATCGCGTCCACTCCAATCGTGCGATGCCGCCGCGCCAGTAGTGGTATTCGGGGCACACGACCCGGCCGGTGTCGGGACGGCTGATCCACAGCCGCAGGAGGTGCCGCTGGAACGTCGGGTCGTCGGGGTCGTCCTCGAAGCCGGTCCGGCTGTGCACGGTGACGAAGTTGTTGACGAACTGGATGTCGCCGACCTCCAGCGTCATGTCCAGCGCGATGCCGGGCCGGGTCGGGATCTCGTCGAGGAAAAGCAGGCACTCGACTTCCCGGGCGGTGAGGCGGGGGACGTCCGGGAATCGGGTGGCGCTGAGGATTCGGCCCGTACGGTAGGCGGCCGACAGCAGGCCGTCGACATAGGAATAGAGCCGGGAGTAGTACCAGCCTGGGCTGCCGGGCGGTTCCTCGCTGACCCAGTCGGTCGGGAACCGCTTGTAAAGGATGTCGAGCCATTCCGGGTGTTCGTCCAGCACGATGTTGTAGGCGGTCATCGCGCTGGCGACGAGGCTGATGCCGCCGCTGCGGGCCTGGTTCAGGCACATCAGCCCGACGACGTCGGTCTGGTCGGTGTGAAACGCGGCGGCCGAGGCCGTGGCGTAGCCCCGGGCGTTGTGGCCCTTGGCGCCGAGGTTCTGGATGTGCCCGATCAGGTCGCCCCTGCGGTTCTGCGGGACCAGCTCGCCCATGTGCAGGCCGATCGCCCAGTAGATCTTGGCCGCCTCGTCGACGGTGTAACGGTCGTGGATCGGGAGGCCGCGCAGCAGCACGAACCCCGTGCCGTGCTCCAGTTCGTCGAGGACGTCGCGGACCTTCTCCGCGAACATCGGCATCGGGAAGTCGCGCTTCGACAGCTCCTGCGCCGACTTGTCGCGGACACCGGCGAGCGCGCGGTCGAACTCCAGGAGGTCGTCCTCGGTGAACCTCCGCGCGTAGGAGTCCTCGGCGCCGATGTCGGCGGCCGTCCATACGCTCCGTCCGGTCACCGGTTCCATCAGTTTCTCTACCATCACGCGAACTCCAAGTAGGACGGCGGGCGCGTGAACGCGCCCCCGCACAGGCCGTCGTGAAATCTGTTCGTCGTTGAACTGGCCGGACGTCTCGAAACGGCTGGAACCGGTGGTGGCTTGTGGCTAGACCACGGTTCCGTGCCTGTCGTAGAGCCGGGCCAGGAGTTTCGCGATGGTGAGCAGCTGGATCTGCGAGGTGCCTTCGTAGATCCGGAAGATCCGGCAGTCTCGGTAGAGACGCTCGATCTCGCTCTCCTTCACGTAGCCGTAGCCGCCGTGGATCTGGAGTGCCTTGTCGACGGACTGGAAACAGTTCTCGCTCGCCACGTACTTGGCGATCGAGCCCGCCCGCCGGACGTCTTGGGACTGGTCGCGGAGCGCCGCCGCGTGGTAGGCGTGCAGGCGCCCGGAGTGGACGAGCGCGTCGATCTCGGCGAGCAGCAGTTGGACGGCCTGCAACTCGCGGATCGGCCGTCCGAACTGGATGCGCGTGGACGCGTAGCCGGTCGCGAGGTCGAGGGCCCGCATCGCGACCCCGTTGGCCAGGGCCGCCACGTCGATGCGGGCGCTGTTGAGGACTTCGAGCGCGATGCGTCCGCCGCCGCCGGGTTCGCCGAGGACGGCGTCCGGCTCGACCACGACGCCGTCGAGGGTGATCTCGTAGGCGTGTTCGCCGCGGATGCCCAGCTTCTCGATGGGTGCGGAGAACCCGAGGCCGTCCGCGTCGGTGGGGACGAGGAACGCGGTGATGCCCCGGATGCCCGCGCCGGGGTCGGTCATGGCGAACACGACGATCGCGTCGGATTCGCGGGCGTTGCTGATGAACGTCTTGTTTCCTGAGATGGTCCAGCCGTCCGGCCCGGGGGTGGCGCGGGTCCGGATCCGGCTGATGTCGGAACCGGCGTCCGGTTCGGTGAGGGCGAACGCGACCCGGAACGCTCCGGTGGCGAGGCCGGGCAGGTACCGCTCGCGTTGCTCGTCCGACCCGAACCCGCGCAGGGTCTCCATGCCGAGGTAGTGCCCGGCGAAGACCGATCCGAGGGACGCGTCGGCGTAGGCGACCTCCTCCATGGCGAGCACCTGGGTCGCCATGTCCAGGCCCAGGCCGCCGAACTCCTCGGGGATCGTGATGCCGAGAAGCCCCAGGTCGGCGAGCTGTGAGACCAGCGCGGCCGGGTACTCGGCGTCGACGTCGCGGCGGGCCGCGCCCGGCGCCACCTCCTTGCGGCAGAACTCCCGCAGGGTGTCGCGGAACTCCCGCCGCTGGTCGTCGAGAAGGTCGAACACTCGGGCCCCTCCCGCTCCTCTTCGGCGCTGGACAGTACGTCGATCATCTGCAACGCTGTCATCTAGTAAAAATCGAAGGTCACTGAATGAAAGCATATGGCCGGGGGTTGGGCAAGACCTCGGCACACGACGACCACGCACGATGACCACGCACGATGACCACGGAGGACGAAGAGGGTGTCGACAGACAACGGCCCGGCGCCGACCCGCACCGTCGAGCGGGCGCTATCGCTGCTGGTGGAGGTCGCCACCAACGACGGCCTCGGCCTGGTGGACCTCGCACGGCGCGTCAACCTGTCACCGGCGACCGCGTCGCGGCTGCTGCGCACGCTGGAGGCGACCGAGTTCGTCCGGCGCGACGAGGACGGCGCGTACCACGGCGCGAGCCGCCTGATCCAGGTGGCCGTGACGTTCACGAGCAACGTCCCGCTGTACCGGCTCGCCGAACCGCATCTCACCGCGCTGCGCGACGAGGCGGGGGAGAGCGCCTACCTGGGCGTAGCCGGTCCGCAGGACACGGTGCTGTACGCGCGGATGGCCGAGAGCGACAAGTCGATCCGGCACAGCGGCTGGCTCGGCAAGACCGTGCCGACGAAGGGCACCGCGATCGGCGGCGCGCTGCGCGACAACTGCGGCGAGCACGGCTACGTGAGCGCGAGCCACGCCCTGGAGGACGGCGTGACGGCCGTCGCCGCGCCCGTGCGCTGGCCGGACGGCACCGTCGCCGCCGCGATCAGCGTCGTCGGCCCGACGTTCCGGATCTCCGAGACGCAGGTGCACACGATCGGGAAGCTCGTCGCGGCGCGCGCCCAGGCGATGTCCCGTGAACTCGGCACACCGGATTCCACCACCGGCACGAAGGAGGGGACGTGATGGCCCCATGATCTCCGAGGACGCCGCACCACCCGTGGGCACGCGTTCGCACAGCGCTCGTCACATCACCGATCACCACGACGTGGAACTGCCCGTCCTGCTGCGGCTGCTGGAGCAGGTCCGCCCGTCCGGCGACGCGGAACTGGTGTCGTTCCGCTGGGATCGTGGCGCCTCGTCACCGAACGCCGGTACGGCCGTGCGGCTGGAGGCGACCGTCACGCGGCGGGTGCCCGGTGCGGACCCGGCGCACGCGGCGATCCACCAGTCGGTCCACGTCGTGGACGATGACGACCGCGTCCGGTCACGGTCGTCGGTGGTCTGGAGCGCTCCAGCCGACCTGTCTCCGGGCGTCGCCGCGGAGTGGGAGGCCGCCGACTTCGCGTCGGTGCGCTGGGGCGCCCGGCTGCGCGACCGGCTCTCCGCCGACCCCGCCTTCGCCCGCGCCGCGCGCAGCTTCGACGGCACGATCGCGTTCACGGCCCCCGACCGGCAGGTCCACTTCCGGATCTACCGGGGCGCGGTGGTCGAGGTCGCCCGCAAGTCCCTGGACGGCGCGACGTTCGCGATCGACGGCCCGGATCTCGCCTGGGTCGAGCTGCTCGGGGCGGCGTCCAACGACTTCGTCCGCCGCGCCAGCGAGGGCCGGTTCCGCGTCCACGGCAGCGGCTACCAGTACCTGCGCATGATCAAAACAGTGATGATCATGCTCGATCACGCCCGTGCGCCGGAGCGGGAGACGGTGAGGGAGGCGACCCGTGCATAACGCCGACTACCTGGAACTCGACGGCCGTCTGGCGTTCGTCGAGACCTGGCCGGGGAGCCGTCCGGCCGTCTTCTGCGTCCACACCGCCGGGCAGAGCGGCGTCCAGTACCGGCACGCGGCGGCGGAACTCGCCGAACTCGGCTTCGCGGTCGTCGTGCCCGACCTGCCCGGTCACGGCCGTTCCGAACCGGCGGCGGACGGCCCGATCAGCGACCTGTCCTGGTACGCCGCCTGGTGCACGCGGCTGATCGCCGCGCTCGGATTGGAACGTCCCTACCTGCTGGGCTGCTCGATCGGCGGCAGCATCGCGCTGGACATGGCCACGACGATGCCCGACCTGTCCGGCGTGGTCGCGCTCGACCCGTCCGGGGTGCTCGGCAGCGACGGCGGGCCCCCGCCGCGCCCGGTTCTGGAGGACTCCGGCTCCCCGAGCATGCGCGACCGGACGTACTTCGGCACGGTCGAGGCATGCGGCCGGTCGGTCCCCGCCGAACGGGTCGAGCTGATCGCGCAGATGCACTGCCGGGAGGACTGGCACATCACCGTCAGCGACATCCACGGCGCCCTCACCCACGACATCCGTGACGCGCTCGCCGACATCACCTGCCCGGTGCGGATCCTCGCCGGGGAGGACGACTATTTCGTCCCGCCGAGCCGGGTCAGGCGCATCGCCGACCTCGTCCCGCACGCCGTCTACGAGCTGATGCCCGGCATCGGGCACTACCCGATGGAGGAGCTGCCCGATTTCGCGGAACGCTTCGACCACTGGGTGAAGGACTTCGCCGAGGTCGTCTCGTGACGGCGTTCATCGTCGGCGCGTACGAGCATCCGCGCCGCGACATCCCCGACCTGTCGGTGGCGGAGATCCACGCCGAGGTGGCCCTCGGCGCGCTCGCCGACGCCGGGCTGGCGCCGTCCGACGTCGACGCGTACTTCTGCGACTCCGACGCGCCTGGCGTGGGGCCGCTGTCGATGGCGGAATACCTGGGGCTGCGCTGCCGGTACCTCGACACGACCGAGACCGGCGGCGCGTCGTACCTGTCGCACGTCGGGCACGCCGCCGCCGCGATCGCCCTCGGCAAGTGCCGGGTCGCGCTGGTCGTCATGGGCGGACGGCCCCGTAGCCTGCGCCGCGCGTCCGGGCCCGACCTGTCCGGGGCGCCGGAGACGCACCACGAGACGCACTGGGGGATCACGGACACCGTCCACAACTACGCGCTGGCGGCGATGCGGCACATGCACGAGTTCGGGACGACGTCCCGGCAACTCGCCGAGGTGAAGGTGGCCGCGTCGCTGCACGCCCAGCACAATCCGAACGCGTTCCTGCGCACCCCGGTCACCGTCGACGACGTGCTGTACTCCCCCATGATCAGCGACCCGTTGCACCGGCTGGACTGCTGCGTCATGACCGACGGCGGCGGCGCGGTCGTCGTGGCCGGTCGGGACGTCGCCCGGCGGCTTCAGCGCAGGTCGGTCACGGTTCTCGGGCATGGGGAGGCCGCGAAGGGCACTGGTACTGGCCGTCCCGACCTGTCCTACACCGCGGCGGTGTGGTCCGGGCCCGCGGCCTTCACGGAGGCGGGCGTGACCCCGGCGGACATCGACTACGCGTCCATCTACGACTCGTTCACCATCACGGCGCTGATGGCCCTGGAAGACCTGGGGTTCTGCGAGAAGGGGAAGGGCGGACGGTTCGTCGAGGACGGCACGCTCGTCGCCCCGCACGGCCGTCTCCCCATGAACACCGACGGCGGCGGGCTGTGCAACAACCAGCCCGACAACCGGGGAGGGATGGCACGGATGATCGAAGCGGTGCGCCAGTTGCGCGGGGAGGCCGCCCCGGAGGTGCAGGTTCCTGACTGCCGCCTGGCGGTGGTGCACGGCTCGGGTGGTCGGCTCGCCACCCGGAGTTCGGCCGCCACCCTGATCCTGGGGCGTGAGGACGCATGAACACGCGACTGCCCCGGGCCGATTTCACACCGTCCGACGCTGACGAACCGTTCTGGGCCGCCACCACCGAGGGACGGCTCCTCCTCTCACGCTGCGAATCGTGCGCCACGGTCATCTGGTATCCCCGACCGTTCTGCCCACGCTGCGGAGGCAGTGAAGTCACACATTTCCCGGCGTCCGGTGAGGCGACCGTCTACACCTACACGGTCGTCCGCAAGGCGCGTGGCGAGTACCGCGACCTGACCCCGTACGTCGTCGCCTACGTCGAACTCGCCGAGGGTCCGCGCGTCCTCACCAACATCGTCGACTGCGACCCGGCCGACGTGCACATCGGCCAACGCGTGGTACTGGCCTTCGACGCCCCCGACGGCGCCCGCGCCCGGCTCTACCGCTTCCACCCGGAAACGGGGTGAGGGAAACCCGACGTCGACCTTGGTGTTGCCGGTACTGCTCGCCGCCCCCGTCCCCGCCGATCATGGTTCGACCGAACGGTCGACCATCCGGACGAGGGGAACCATGCCGATCTCAGTACGGCGCCGTGCGACACCGGTGTTCGTAGGACTCGCGGCGCTGCTCACGACACTGGCCGTCCCGCAGACCGCGCGGGCCGAGACCGCCGATCCGGTCGTGCGCGCCATCGAGTCCGGTGCCCATCCGCTGCGCTCCACCGAACCCGCGGGCGACCCGAAGGACCTGAAGCCCCTGGGCGCGATGGTGGACGGCGCCACCGTGGTCGGGCTGGGAGAGGCCACGCACAACTCGCGAGAGTTCTTCACCATGAAGCACCGGGTCTTCCGGTACCTGGTGCGGGAGAAGGGCTTCCGGGCGTTCAGCCAGGAGGTGCACGTCGCCGCCGGGCTGCGGATCAACGACTACGTCCTTTACGGCAGGGGCGACATCCGGAAGATCATGAACGAGGAGTTCCAGGGCGGTACCGGGCTCTGGAACACCCGCGAGTACCTCGACCTCTTCCGCTGGATGCGCGCGTACAACGCACGCCACACGGACCGGCTGCACTACGTCGGCAACGACCTCGACTTCCCCGGTGAAGAACTGTTCGCGCGTGTGGACGGTTACGCCGAGCAACACGACCCCGCTTTGCTCCCCCAACTGACCGAGTTGTACCGGGGGCTGCGGCCGACCACAGACATGGACACGTGGATCGAGCAGTACCCGCAGCGGCCGTACGCCGAGCGCCGTGACCAGGCCGACCGCGCCACGCGGGCTGTGAAGCTGCTGCGCGACCGTGGCGCCGACCCGATGACGGTCCAGTACGCGACGTTCATCTTCCAGGTCGCGAAGTTGTACTCCTACGACTTCGAGGACGAGGCCGAGATGCTGAAGGCGACGCAGTACCGCGAGGAGGCGATGGCCGACAACACCGTCTGGTGGAGCCGCCAGACCGGCCGGACGCTGCTGTCCGCGCACAACGGCCACGTCGCGTACGGCAACTCCTTTCCGCAGTTCCCGCGCCGCATTCAGGGCGACCTCATCCGCGAGCAGATCGGCCGCGGCTATGTCAGCGTCGGGTTCACCTTCTACCGCGGCGGGTTCAACGCGTCCCCGCCCGGCGGCGGCCCGTTCCGTGAGGTCGTCGTGGGCCCCGCCCCGGCGAACTACAACGAGTCCACGCTCGACAAGGTGCGCTACCGCGACTTCGTCTTCGACACCCGAACGGTCGCACCCGTGGCCCGCGCCTGGCTCGGCCAGTCGCGTCCCGCGTATGACTTCGGCACCGAGTACCCCGACTCGTTCAACTCGACCGTCGCCCTGGGCACCTTCTACGACGTCGTCATCCACCTGCACCGGGTACGCGCCGCGCGACTCCTGTAGCGCGTCCCCCTAAGGGGCCTGGTCGCCATGCGCGGCCAGGCCCAACGCGCGTAGGGCCTCGGTGATGTCCCCGCTGGTCAGTGCCCGCTCCGGGTCGATCAGCCAGTGCATCATCAGCCCGGTGAGCAGGGTCTGACACAGCGACCCCACCAACCTGGCGGTCTCCGGATCACCGGACGCGGCCGCCCCGCCGAAGATCTCCGCCAGCCCCGCACGCCCCTCGGCCATGCTCGCCGTCAGGGCGTCGCGCAGCTCGGGGACGTGCTGCGCCTGCACCATCATCTCCGCCAGCACCGCCCACAGCGCACGGTCGGTCTCGAACGACGCGGTGATCTGCGCCCAGGCGACCTCGAACCGTCGCGCCGGTGACGGGGCGCGCTCGACGGCGTCCTCGATCATCCGCTCCAGCCGGTCGCCCCACTCCTCCATCGCCTGGTGCAGGGCGGTGTTGAGCAGCGCCTCGGTCGAGCCGAAGTGGTAGCCGATGGCGGCGAGGCTGGTCCCCGCCGTCTCGGTGAGGTCGCGGGCGGTCGTGCGCGTGTAGCCCTTCCGCTCCAGGCATTCCCGGGCGGCGAGCAGCAGTTTCTCTCGGTTTCCCACCGCTGGATGATATCAGCGTCTTAGACAAACGTCTTGAAATTTGTCTAAGACGCTGTATACGTTCGGTGGGCCGCGACCCACGCGGCCTGGAAACAGGGGGAACCCATGTCACGACCGATCTCACGCCGAGGCGTCCTCATCGGCGGCGCCGCCGCGGGCGCCGCACTGACGCTGGGGGCACAGCGCCCGCCGAAGGCCGACCGCGCCCGGCGACGCCTGGCACTGCGCGGCGTCACCGTGATCGACGCCACCCGCCGACGTCCCCGCCCGAACTCGACGATCCTGATCGAGGACGACCGCATCGTCGCCGTGGGAGGACGCGACCAGATCCCCGTCCACCACAACGTCACAGTCGTCGACCTACCGGGCAAATACGTCATCCCCGGGCTAAGCGAGATGCACGCGCACAGCATCGGCACGCACCGCATCTCCCCGCCGCTCTACCTCGCCAACGGCGTGACGACCGTCCGGGAGATGAGCGGTTCGGACGTGGTGAGCCAGTGGCGAAAGGACATCGATCGCGGCGCCTTGGCGGGTCCCCGCTGGACGATCGCCAGCACGATCATCGACGGCTCCCCGTCCCTGCTGGCCGGACCGGACGATCCGGACAGCGCCCTCCTGGTCACCCGGCCGTCCGAGGCACGCGCGGCGGTCCGCCGGGTCAAGGCCGAGGGCGCCGACTTCGTCAAGATCTACTCCCGGCTGAGCCCCGAGGCCTTCGCGGCCGTCGCGCACGAGGCCAGGCGGCAGGGCCTACCGCTGGCCGGACACTGCCCCGACCGAGTGGCCCCCGCGCAGGCCGCCCGCCTCGGCCAGCGCAGCATCGAACACGTCCACTCACTCTGGTGCGCCACGTCCACCCGCGACCGGCAGGTGCGAAAGGCCCTCGACGCCATCACGATCGGGCCGGGCGACTACGCCGCCTGGTTCCGCCAGTTCCACCCGGCGGAATGGCTGGCGACCAGCCACTACAGCCCGCGCCGCGCCGCCGCGCTCTTCGACCGCCTGAAGACAAGCGGCACGTGGGTCACACCCACGCTGAGCATGCACCTGATCGTCGACCGCCCCGAGGACCTCGTCCGGAACGATCCGCGACTCAAGTACATCCCCGCCGCCGACCAGGAGTGGTGGCAATGGGCGGTCGACAACATCTACCTCCCCGGCCGCAGCCCCGCGGAGATCAAGCAGCAGCGCGAACTGTTCGACCGCAGA
Organism: Actinomadura spongiicola; assembly: GCF_003432485.1. GTDB lineage: Bacteria > Actinomycetota > Actinomycetes > Streptosporangiales > Streptosporangiaceae > Spirillospora > Spirillospora spongiicola. Next base: position 103,856 of record NZ_QVNQ01000002.1, on the reverse strand, counting down.
CTCCGCTTCATCGGCGCGATGCGACGCGCCGGGGTGCGGCTCCTCACCGGCAGCGAGGCGGGCTTCATCTACGCCTACCCCGGCTTCAGCCTGCACGAGGAACTGGCCCTCCTGGTCCGCGCAGGGCTGACGCCCCTGGAGGCCATCGGCACGGCCACCCTGGAACCGGCCCGCTACCTCGGCGCCGAACGAGACCTGGGATCAATCCACCCGGGCAGGCTCGCCGACCTGGTCGTCCTGGACGCCGACCCTCTCGCCGACATCCGCAACACCACCAAGATCAACACCGTGGTCGCGGGCGGCCGCCTGATAACCCCCACTCAACGCAGGCGGATGCTCGCCGATGTCGAACGCGCCGCCGCCACACCGGACGGCACCCTCGCCACGGCCGCCGTCGGCTGCGGCTGCCACGCCCCTCGTCAAACGGCCTTCCGGACGGTGTAACGCAGAAGCTGCGTACCGGTCGGGCTGGTACGCGCCGACTGGAGTTCCAGCGCCCCGGTCGGCGCGCCGTCGAACAGGCGTCGGCCCTTGCCCGCCAGGTACGGGGTCATGACCAGCGCCAACTCGTCCACGAGACCTTCGGCCAGAAGGGACTGGGCCAGGGACACGCTGCCGTGGACGCCGATGTCGCCGCCCGGGGCCTCACGCAAAGGCGCGAGCCGTTCCGTGAGGGACTCCCCCGGCTCCCCGGCGAGGACCTCGGCGCCCTTCCACTCCGTCTTCAGCGGTGTGGAGGTGACCACGACCTTCCGCACGTTGTTGATGAAGCTCGCGAACGGTTCCTCGCTGGCGGTCGGCCAGTGGAACGCCCAGTCGTCGTAGCCGCCACGGCCGATCAGCACGGTGTCCTGGGTGCCGATGACCTCCCCGAGGTTCTCCCGCATCATCTCGTCGAAGTCGTGGACGAACACCGGCGGGTCCTCGATGACACCGTCCACGGAGATGAACCCGTAGTAAACAATCTTGCGCACGAAACAACGTCCTTCCAGTTCCGAACCGGGCGTCACCCGGCCTCGACCTGGAACGTTAGGAGGACGCGAACACTCAGGTCTTGTACAGCAGCGACAGCGGCTCCGCCGAATTCCCGTCTTTCAACCGGGTCGCCGTCCACCCGACGTAGCGGGTCAGCGACCGCGCCAGGTGCGCCTGGTCGAAGTACCCGAGCCCGTGGATCACGTCGTGGACAGGCGCGCCCCCCTGGATCAGGAGCGCCGCGTGCCGGGCACGGTCGATCCGCTGGATGGCGCCGTGCGCGAATCCGGTCGTCGCCGCGAAACGCCGCTGGACGGTGCGTTCCGACACGTCCGGCGTCCGTCCGTTGAGCACCGTGGCGACGATCGGATCACGGACCAGGACACCTTCGCGCACCATCCGTCGGACGAACCACTCGGCGTTGTCATAGTCAGGGAGACACCAGGCGGAACCCTGCAACCAGAACGATCTGCGCGTCACATCAGGAATCTCCACGAACCCGTCGACGAGCCGGTCGATCGGAAGGTGCGGCATCGTCGTGCCGAGCGAGAAGCTGATGCCGAAGAACACGGCGTCCTCGGGCACGGGGGCCGTACTCGCCCTAGATTCCGGCCCTTGGACGGCCGCGCTGACCCGCCCGGCCTGCTCCCAGAACACCAGATTCCATTCGGGAGACGCGATCGACATCATCCGGTCGACACCGTGGCTACGACTCCGCCACACCCGCTGAACATACGGCGAATCCGACGGTCGATGCTCGAATTCCAACCCCATGACAGGCATCCCCAATGCCATCGACTTCCGCCCGAACCCCGAGTCTGGCACACACCAGGTCAAGCAGCCACCGACCCGACCGAGCAGCGCGAACCCCGCTGACCTGGCCAGACGCGCCAACGACGCGGGGGCGCGCCTGGAGCCTGTGCGGGCAGGCACCGGGCGCGCGCTGACCGGAAAGGACGAAGACCCTAGCTGTCGGGGTCGTAGAACCTGCCACAGCCGTAGCCGAGGCGCGACCTTTGTGGATGTTCGGCCGTCTGCGCCGCGGTCCGCATGGGACGGCGTACCGTAAGTAACAGGTGTCCGGACTACCAGAGGGTTGTCATGGCTGGACAGGACGACGGCGCGCGGCGCATCGGCGAGAACGTCCGGGCCGCACGAACTTTCCGAGGCATGTCCCTGACGGCCGTCGCGGGCCTGGTCGGCCGCTCGAAGGGATGGCTGTCCAAGGTCGAGAACGGCCAGGCACGACTCGAACGACGCTCCGACATCCGAGCACTTGCCGAAGCACTCCAAGTCTCCGCCGCCGACCTGCTCGGCGAACCCACACCGGCCATCCGCCCCCGAGAACGCGCCTACGGCGACGTCGTACGACTGCGAGAAACGCTGTTCGACACGTCCCTGGACGACCCGCTCGACCTGCCGACGCGCCCCCTGAACGCTCTCGCGCAACTGGCCGAGGGCGCGATCGCGGACCAACGCAGAACGGGCGACTTCTTCCAACTCGCCGCAGGGCTCCCGTCGGTCCTGGCCGAACTCCACGTGCACGCGGCCGGACCTGGTGAGCGAGAGCAGATCACCGCACTACGACTGCTGGTCGACATGTGCACAGCCGCCACGTTCCTCCTGCGCCACCTCGGTCAGACCGATCTCGCGTGGATCGCGGCGGACCGCGCGGCGCGGGCCGCACGGCGTCTGGACGACCCGGTGATGATCGGAGCGGCGGCGTTCGCGCAGGCAGGGGCCCGGCCGTCCGCGACGATGACCCGGCCGTTGCGGGAGACCGAGCGCATCGCCGGAGGCCTCGAAGACAAGGTCGGTGACGACCGCACCGCAAACGAGGTGTACGGGATGTTGCTTCTCTTCTCGGCGCTGGCCCGCCAGATCGAGAACGACCCGGAAGGGGCGTCCGAGCGGCTCAACGAAGCCCGCATGGTCGCCGACCGCCTCGGCGAGCAGCCCGACGATTCCTCCGGCTCGGGCTGGCAGAGCTTCGGCCCCGCGAACGTCGGGGTCTGGCACACCCTGATCATGGTCGAGGCCGGAGAACCCGAACGAGCACTTCAGGCGGCCGGAGACGTCGATGTAAACGCACTACCCTGCCGCACGCGCAAGGCCGCTCACGCGATCGAGCAGGCGCGCGCACTGGCGATGCTCGGCCAGAACGAAAGCGCCGTCCGCCAAATCCGCCGCGCCGAGAAACTATCCCCAGCCAGAGTCCACAAGAACCCGCTGGTCCGAGACCTGGTCGCCGACCTCCACAACCGTGCCGCCGGACGGGAGTTGCGCGGCCTCGCCTGGCGCATGAACCTGGCCTGACACGGATTTCCGAAAGGAAAGACTACGACCGGCTCAATTCGCCGCATCGAGCGGGCCGCAATCACACTGACCGAGAACGTATCCATCAATGGTCCGTGCGGTCCCTGAAGCCACACGCTCTTCCGTCGGTCAAGCGCGGAGCGGCGTACCGTGAGTAGCAGGTGTCCGGACTACCAGAGGGTTGTCATGGCTGGACAGGACGACGGCGCGCGGCGCATCGGCGAGAACGTCCGGGCCGCACGAACATTCCGAGGCATGTCCCTGACGGCCGTCGCGGGCCTGGTCGGCCGCTCGAAGGGATGGCTGTCCAAGGTCGAGAACGGCCAGGCACGACTCGAACGACGCTCCGACATCCGAGCACTGGCCGAAGCACTCCAAGTCTCCGCCGCCGACCTGCTCGGCGAACCCACACCGGCCATCCGCCCCCGAGAACGCGCCTACGGCGACGTCATCCGACTGCGAGAAACCCTGTTCGACACGTCCCTGGACAATCCCCCGGACATGCCCGTTCGTCCGTTGCCCGCGCTCGTGGAGCTGGTGAACGGCCCGATCCGGGAGAGGCGCCGGGCGGCCGATGACGCCCATCTGTCAGCCGTGCTGCCTCCTGCGCTGGCGGAGTTGCATGTCCACGCGGCCACCGGAGACGAGCAGCAGCGGATCACCGCGCTTCGCCTCCTTGTGGATCTCTGCATGTCGGCCGGGCATGTGCTACGACACCTTGAACAGGTCGACCTCGCGTGGATCGCGGCCGACCGCGCGGAGCGCGCGGCCCGCCTACTCGACGATCCGGTGATGATCGGGGCGGCGGCTGTCACGCAGGCACTGGCACGACCGTCCGCGTCGATGTCCCGGCCGTTGCGGGATGCCGAGCAGACCGCCAGGAGAATCCAGGGCGAGATCAGCGACGACCGAACCGGGCTTGAGGTGTACGGGATGTTGCTGCTCTTCTCGGCATTGGCGCGCCAACTGGAGAACGACCAGCAAGGAGCGTCCGAGCTGCTCGCCGAAGCCGCGGTGGTCGCCGACCGTCTCGGCGAACAGCCCGCAGACTCTTCGGGAGAGGGTTGGCAGAGCTTCGGCCCCTCGAACGTCGGCCTCTGGCGTGCCTCCCTGATGGTCGAGGCAGGCCAGCCGGAAGCGGCCCTGAAGGCCGCCGGTGAGGTGGACATGCAGTCGCTCCCCCGGCGTACCCGCAAGGCATCACTCGCGATCGAGCAGGCTCGCGCCCTGGCCATGCTCGACCAGGACGAGAGCGCCGTCCGGCAGATCCGCAGGGCGGAGAAGCTGTCGGCCACCACCGTCCACAACAACCCGATGGTCCGAGAGTTGGTCGCCGACCTTCACAACCGTGCCGCCGGACGGGAGTTGCGCGGCCTCGCCTGGCGCATGAACCTGGCCTGATGGCAGTTTCCGTAAGGAAACCGCTACGGAACGTAGTGCGTAGTGTGCCGCCCTCAGGTGTCGCAACGACACACAGGGCGGCCCCGGACGGCGTTGCAGCGCCGCTCCCCGGGGCCTTGGCCGGAAAGTGGTCCGACCCATGGCAAAGCGTACGAGTTCCCTGGACCGGCTCGCCGCGTTGGGGGCGCATCTGTCGGCCCGGCGGCTTGAGGTCGAGCTGACCTGGCGCGGGCTGCGCGTCGCGATGCCCGGCGCCGACCCCGAAATGATCGCGTGCCGCGCCCGCCCGGACGACGACTGGCGGCACTGGTTCTTCACGTCCAGGGGCGAACCCGTGGCCGAGGCGACCAACATCGTCGAGGCCGCCGTGTTCATCATCGGCCGTCTGCAGTGCGGGCCCGAGGGGCGGGCACGGTGAGGGCGGACTGGGCGGTGGCCGAGCTGGAGCGCAGGTTTCCCGGCGTATCGGCGTGGTGGGGTGAGTTCACCGGTCGCTGGTGGGCGGTCACCCGCGACTGGACGGGACGGTACCGCCTCGTCGAGGCGTCCACACCGGGGGAACTGGCGGTCCTGATCGCCGAACTGCGGCGGCCCATCCCCCACCACGTGCCGAGGTACTCCCGGGATCAACTGCGCGCCGCGCCACCGCCGCGCCCCACCCGGCGCAGGCGGGCCGTGCGCCAAGGTTGGCTGTGCAGCGTTCTCGGCGGCCTCATCACCACCTGAACCGGAGGAGAGACATGCTCAAGAGCGAGGTGTCCGCCGAGCGGCTGCACGCCGCCGTCCGCAGGCGCGCGCCGCGGATCGCCACCTCCGTCGTCCGGGACGAGGAGTTCACCCGCGTCAGCGTCACCTACCGGGACGCGGGCCCGCTGCACATCGGCTGGGACGGCTCGTCCTACACCTGGCACAACGGCCCCGACCGGGGCACCTCGCTGGGCACCGACCCCGACAAGGCCGCCGACCTCATCGCCACCACTCTCCGCGGGAGCCCCCGATAAAGCCGGGGCGGCGCGGCGGCATCCCCCCGGCCGTCGCACCGCCCCACCTCGGGTACTTCAGCGAGGGTTACGAGCGAAAATCGCTCCAGTCTTCAACGACCGCGTTCCAGTCGGCTCTGTTGAGGAAATGGCAGTAGGGCAGCCGTGAGTTTGGTAGGCGTAGCGGCCTATGGCCAGACCAGCAGGCGACCTCCATGTGGCAGAGCCGAAGCTCCTTGATCACTTCTATGGCGGGCAGGAGGTCCGTGTCCCCGGAGAACAGGACGAGGGCGTCGTACTCCCTGCGAAAGGCCAGGTGCATGAGATCGACGGCGATGGCGACGTCAATGCCCTTCTCACGCGGTGGGTCCTTCGGCCAACCCCGGTAGTTGAGCTGACGGCGAATCACCTCGACCCGAGGATCGCGTGACCACTGTGCGGCCTGGGCGTCGTTGGCCGACGCGGGCGTAGGTTGGTGATTGGGGTCCGGTCTCCCCCTGTAGACACGGATGTCCGTGACTTGACTCGTCCGAGAACGACGCTGCTCGACGATGGAGGCGACTCGCCTTGGATCGGGCACACAATTAAAAGGAGGGGTCCCGAAGCTCTCATAGAGACCGTGTCCGACAAGGTGAACGTTCTGGTAATCAAGGAACAGCGCTACGCGCTCGCTCACCGAGGCTCTCCAATTAAAAAGCCCCGCCAGTCCCGTAGGACGGCGGGGAGTAATGAATTGATGGTACCGGGCTCAGCCGCCAACGTCAAACGCGAGCCTGCTATGCCCAACACCCCGACCAGGTCGCCTCAGCCTAGCCGTCATCACCTTCCGCTGCCTCTGTTCTACGTAACGTGAGGATGGCGCGCGACCTTTGGGGGATGTTCGGGGGCTGGGTGGGAGGGAGGATGGGGGCGTGTTGTCACAGGTACGCCGCCCGTCCATCGCCGATCTGGTGATAGCGGCGGTGGTTCTTCTGCTCACGGTTCCGGTTTCGGTGGGGCTGATGAGCCAGGCGGCGCCGTGGGTGAGCGTCGTCTTCGCGGTGCTTCTGGTCGTGTTCGCGGGATGCATGGTGTTTCGGCGGGTGTATCCGACGGGCGGCTTCTGCGTCGCATGCCTGGTGATGCTGGCTTCGCTCGCGCTGCCCAACCTTCCGGACGGGCCGTCGATGATCTTCGCGCCGGTCAGCCTGCTGTACCTGGTCTCGCTCTACACCGTGGTCGTCGAGACCGGCGCGCGGGCGTTGCCTCTCGCGGCGTCGGTCGTCGGGCTCGGTCTGGCCGTCGGGCGGACGGTCGTGGACCCGCCCGAGCCGCTGGACTGGAGCGCGCTCCTGGCGTTCATTCCGGTGGCCGGGGTCGCGGTGGGCGGGACGTGGGCGTTCGGGGCCTACCACCGGGCCCGCGCCGAACTGCGAAGGCGGAGAATGCGGGAGGGGCTGCGGCGGGAGCGGGAGCTGATGGCCCGGGAGCTGCACGACGTGGTGGCGCATTCGCTGGCGGTGGTCGTGGCGCAGGCGGACGCCGCGTTGATGGTCCTGGACCGCGACCCGAAGAAGGCGCGGGCGATGATCGATACCGCTCTGACGACCGGGCGGGAGGCGATGATCGAGATGCGGCGGGTGGTGAGCACGCTGCGGGAGGAGCCCTTGGCGGAGCCGCCGGTGCGGTCGCTGCACGACCTTGAGGCGTTGGTCGACACGTTCCGGACCGAGGATGTGCGCGTGGAGCTGGTTCTCTCTGGTGAGGTCGAGATGGTGGACGGCGAGACCACGCGGGCGGCGTACCGCATCGTGCAGGAGTCCCTGACGAACGCGCTCAAGCATTCGCCGAGGCCGCTGCGGTGCCGGGTGGAGGTCGCCATCGAGTCCGGCGGCGTAGTCGTGTCCGTGCGGGACGACGGGCCGGGGTTCCGGGCCACCCGGCGGTCGGGTACCGGGCACGGCATCGTCGGGATGCGGGAGCGGGCGCGGGGTCTCGGCGGTCGCCTGGACGTCACCAGCGGCCCGTCCGGTACGCACGTCTCGGCCCACCTTCCCCGACCGTGATCCGCGTTCTGATCGCCGATGACCAGGAGCTGATGCGGTCGGCCCTGGAGACCGTCATCGACGTGCAGGACGACATGGAGCTCGTCGGGTCGGTGCCGAACGGTGAGGCCGCCGTGGCCATGTGCGTCGAGCGCCGGGTCGACGTCGCGTTGATGGACATCCGGATGGGCGCGTTGGACGGGATCGAGGCCAGCGCGCAGATCAGGAGGCTCCGGCCGGAGACCCGTGTCCTGATCCTGACCACCTTCGATCTCGACGAGAACCTGTTCCGGGCGGTGGCCGCCGGGGCGGGCGGGTTCCTGACGAAGGACACCCCGGGCTCGGAGGTCGCCGCCGCGATCCGGGAGGTGCACGCGGGCCGGTCGGTGGTCTCGCCCCGGGCGACCCGGGCGCTGATCGACAAGATCGCGGGCCGGGGGTCCGGGGGCGGCGCGGCCGTCGCGTTCTCCGAGCGGGAGCGTGAGGTTCTCGCCCTGCTGGCGCGCGGCTTCTCCAACGCCGAGATCGCCGACGAGCTGTTCATCGCCGAGTCCACGGTGAAGACGCATGTCGGCAGCCTGATCCGCAAGATCGGTGTGCGGGACCGGTTGCACATCGTCGTCTGGGCCTACCAGAACGGTGTCATCTGACGCGGTCGCGACGTCCGGTGGAGCCGACCGGTACTTGTGGTGGAGCCGCCGAACTGGCCCGGATCGCGAGCATCGAAACCATGATGAGACTTCGCGACGGCCTGTTCGTCCTCCTCGCTCCACTCGCGCTCGTCGGGTGGACGGTGAGTGCTCTCGTGTCCGGTGGCCCGCATCCGTTGGCGGACGCGGACGACAACTTCGGTCAGTCCTTCGAGCCGTTCGGTGGGGTGGTCGCCGGTGGCTGGTGCCTGCTCGCCGCGTTCGCCTTCCTGGTGGCGGGCCGGTCCTTGACGGGCCCGCCGTCCACGTGGCTCGCTCGGCACAGGCGCGGCGTGTGCCTCGCCGCCGCGGTCGTGGCCCTCATCGGCCTCGACCACACCCTGCTGATGCTGCTCGGGTACCTGCCGATGTTGATAGGTCTTCTCCTCACCGGCAACACCGGACCGTTGGACGACCTGGCCTCCCCCGGGCTCGGAATGCAGGTCGCCGTGGCGGCGGGCGTCATCGCCCTGCTGCGCGTCCTGCGGGCCTCGTCCGCCACCGCCACTCCTGAGAACGCGGCGTACGACCCCACCGCGGTGGCCGCCGCGACCGACCAGACCCGGCGGTGGACCCGCATCGCGATGGAGGCGCCGCTGGCGTACGCCGTGACGCGCCTGCTGATATTCGTGGAGGCGCCCGGCTTCCGCAACGCCGACTTCGGTTCGGAGCTCCGGGCCGCGGCCCTCGGCCTTGCCATCGTGTCCATCGGGGGCGCGGTCCTCACCTGGGGGCTGACCCGGCCGTGGGGTGAGCGGTTCCCCCGCTGGATGGTGGGGCTGTCCGGGCGCCGCGTCCCGGTGGACCTCGCGGTCATTCCCGCGCTCATCGTCGCCGCGCTGATCCTGGCGGCGTCCCGCGCCATCGTCGTCGGCGCGATCGGCGCGGACTCCGAGGAGTGGCAGGAGCTGAGGGAGACCCCGCTGGTCGGCCTGCCGCATCTTCTCTGGCCGCTGTGGGGTGTGGCACTGGCCAAGGCGGCGCTCGCGTACCAGCGTCGGCGTCGGCTGTCCGAACGAGCCTTCGCGGACCCCGCGCCCGTCACCGTCCACTGAGCAGGGAGCGTCCCCCGGCGTCCGCTGCACGCCGGGGGACGCTGGTGCGGCCCCGTCCCGGGTGGGCGGGACGGGGCCGCGAGCCGTGCGGGGCCGGGCGACTTCGCCCCGCGCGGCGGGTCATTGAGCCTTCGCGTCCCCCGAGCCTTGGGGAGGAGGGCTCGGGGCACACGCTGGACGAAAAAGGCTCAATGGTGGGTGGCGGACTCCGCGCCCGCTCCGGTGAGGGAGCGGACTTCGATCTCGGCGTACTTCTCGGCGTTGCGCTCCTTGCTGAGCATCGCGCCGAGCCAGCCGCACAGGAATCCGATCGGGATGGAGATGATCCCCGGGTTGCTCAGCGGGAACCAGGCGAAGTCCACGTCGGTGAACAGGGCCTTGTCGGATCCGGACACGACCGGCGAGAACGTCACGAAGAAGATCGCCGAGCCGAGACCGCCGTAGATGGCGGCGACGGCGCCGGTGGTGTTGAACCGCTTCCAGAACAGGCTGTAGAGGATCGCGGGCAGGTTCCCGGACGCGGCCATCGCGAACGCCAGGGCGACGAGGAACGCGACGTTGAGCCGCTGCGCGTAGATGCCGAGGACGATCGCGACCGCACCGATGACGAACGCGGAGATCCGGGCGACGCGCACCTCGTCCCGCTCGGTGGCCTTGCCCTTGCGGATGACGTGCGCGTACAGGTCGTGGGCGAACGACGACGACGACGCCAGGGTGAGGCCGGCCACGACGGCGAGGATCGTCGCGAACGCGACCGCCGCGATGACGGCGAGGAGGATCGTGCCGCCCGCGTCGCCGAAGACGATGTCTCCGATCTTCTCGGCGAGCATCGGCGCGGCGGTGTTGCCCGCCGGGTTCTCCTTCGCGATCTCCTTGCTGCCGACGAGCGCGGCGGCGCCGAAGCCGAGGACGAGGCTGATCAGGTAGAAGCCGCCGATGATGCCGATGCCCCACAGCACCGACTTGCGGGCGTCGCGGGAGGTCGGGACGGTGTAGAAGCGGATCAGGATGTGCGGCAGCCCGGCGGTGCCGAGGACGAGCGCGAGACCGAGGCTGATCAGGTCGAGCTTGCCTTCCAGGCCCTGCTCCTCGGTGCCGTAGCGAAGTCCGGGCTCCAGGAACGCGTCGCCCTTGCCGCTCTGGTCGGCGGCGTCCTTGAGCAGCGACGACAGGTTGAAGCCGAACTCGCCCATCACCAGGACCGCGACGAGCACCGCGCCCGTCATCAGCAGGACGGCCTTGACGATCTGGACCCAGGTGGTGCCCTTCATCCCGCCGAACACCACGTACACGATCATGAGGACGCCGACCAGCGCGATCGTGGCGCCCTTGGCGAACTCGCTGGTGAAGCCGAACAGCAGCGCGACCAGGGCGCCCGCGCCGACCATCTGCGCCAGCAGGTAGAAGATCGACACGACGATGGTGGAGACACCGGCGGCGGTGCGGACGGGACGGGGACTCATCCGGAACGCCAGTACGTCCGCCATCGTGAACCGGCCCGAGTTCCGCAGCAGCTCCGCGACCAGCAGCAGCGCCACCAGCCACGCGACGAGGAACCCGATCGAGTACAGGAACCCGTCATAGCCGTACAGGGCGATCAGTCCGGCGATGCCGAGGAAGGACGCGGCGGACATGTAGTCGCCGCCGATCGCGAGACCGTTCTGGACGCCGGAGAAGGACCGTCCGCCCGCGTAGAAGTCGGTGGCGTCCTTGGTGTTCCGGCTCGCCCACACGGTGATCGCCAGTGTCGCCGCGACGAACCCCAGGAACAGGATGATCGAGAGGGTCTCGTTGCTCATCGGGCCTCCTCCGCGGTCTCGGGCGCGCCGGAGTCGTCGGCCTCGATCGCGGTGCGCAGCTTGGCGGCGACCGGGTCGAGTTTGCGGTCGGCGTGCCGCGCGTACAGCCACGCGATGACGAACGTCGACACGAACTGGAGGAGGCCGAACACCAGCGCCACGTTGATGGAGCCGACCACTTCGGTTCCCATGAAGCCGCGCGCCCACCCGGACATGACGACATAGAGCAGATACCAGCTGAGGAATGCCGCGGTCATGGGGAAGGCGAAGCGGCGGAATCTCCGCCGGAGTTCCTGGAATTCCGTGTTGCCCTGGAACCGTTCATAGACGGTGCCGGAAGCACTCTTATCGACGGACACGACCGCCCCTCCTCTGTTGTGACGGTAGTCACGCGCCACGGTAAGGAGGGTGTGCCGGACGGGCGAAGAGGACTGGCCGTGAGGTGCGGTCAGTTGCCGCTCATCGTCGCCGGTCTGCGGGCCGTGTCGGTGAACGGTCCATCCTGCGCGACGAACGGTCAGACCCTCTTCGGACGCCAGGTGCCACGGTCGACGTCCAGCGTCTCAGGGGTGTGCAGGCGCACCATCATCCGCGCCACCCCGGGCGGGACGCGTCCCGGCGTGCACCATGACACGACGATCATGACGGTGAACGCGACGGGGACCGTCCAGGCGGCGGGCTCGGAGAGCATCGCGCCGAGGGCACCGCCCGGTGGCCCGGTCGCGATCGTCACGATGACGGCGGTGCCCGCGAGCAGGCCACCGGCGGTGAGTCCGGCGAACGCGCCCGGCACGGTCAGCCGCCGCCACCACACGCCGAGGACGAGCAGCGGGCAGAACGTGGACGCGGCGACCGCGAAAGCGAGCCCGACGACGTCGGCGACGGCGAGATGCCGGGCCGCGATGGCCAGGGCGAGCGGCACGGCGAGCGCGAGCAGCGTCCCGGCGCGGAACGAGCGGACACCGCCGCGCAGGATGTCCTGCGCCAGCACCCCGGCGACGGACACGGTGATCCCCGACGACGTCGACAGGAACGCCGCGACCGCGCCGCCCGTCACGAGCGCGCCGAGCAGGTCGCCGCCGACACCGCCGATGAGCCGCCCGGGGAGGGTGAGGACGACGGCGTCGGCCCGTCCCGTCATCAACAGTTCCGGTGTGTAGAGGCGCCCGAGCACCCCGTACAGGGCGGGGAACAGGTAGAACGCGCCGAGCAGCGACAGGACCAGCACGGTCGTTCGGCGCGCGGCCCGCCCGTCGGGGTTGGTGTAGAAGCGGACGAGGACGTGCGGGAGCCCCATCGTCCCGAGGAACGTGGCGAGGATCAGCGAGTACGTGGCGTAGAGGGAGTGTTCGCGGCCGTCCAGCGGCAGCGCCCATGCCCGGTCGGTGGTGGCGGGCCTGCCGGTGACGTGCGGGACGGCGGCGCCGCCGGGAAAGGTGACGGACGTGTCCTGGTCGAAGTGGTGCTCCCCGGTGTTCAGGGTCAGCGGCGTGTGTTCGTAGGTACGGCCGTCGACCCGTCCGTCGACGACGACCTGAACAGGCGCGGTGACGTCCACGGTGACGCCCATTTCGACCGACACGGTCGTGCGTTCGTCGAACGCCGGCGGGGTGTCCGACGCCAGGCCGGGCGCGCCGTCGTACCGCCACGCCAGCAGCAGGAAGATGAGCGGGACGGTCAGCGCCGTGAGCTTCATCCAGTACTGGAACGCCTGGACGAGCGTGACACTGCGCATCCCCCCGACGAGGACGTTGACAGCGACGACGACCGCGACGAGGACACCGCCCGTCCACACCGGGGCGCCCGTGACCGTCCGCAGCACCAGCCCGGCGCTCTGGAACTGCGGCAGCAGGTACAGCCAGCTGATCAGCACGACGAGGACGGACGCGACGCGCCGCACCGCCATCGACTCCAGCCGCGCCTCCGCGAAGTCCGGCAGCGTGTACGCGCCGGAGCGGCGCAGCGGCGCCGACACCAGCACGAGCAGGACGAGGTACCCGCCGGTCCAGCCGACGGGAAGCCACAGCATGTCGGCGCCGTAGACGAGGATCAGGCCCGCGATGCCGAGGAACGACGCGGCCGACAGGTACTCGCCGCCGATCGCCGACGCGTTCCGCAGCGGCGTCACCGTCCGGGACGCGACGTAGAAGTCCGACGTCGTCCGGGAGAACCGGACGCCGAGCACCCCGATGAGCACGGTCGCGACGACGACCAGTACGACGCCCGCGACCCCGTACGCGGCGCTCATGGGTCGTCCGCGCGGTCACCGGCGGAGGGCGAACGGTCGACGAGTTCGGCGAAGTCGGCCTCGTTGCGTTCGGCCTGCCGGACGTACCACCAGCCGCAGCCCACGAACCACGGGTAGATCAGCCCGCCGAGCACCACCCACGGCAGCGGCACCCCGAACACCTCCTGCTCGCGGACCGCCGGGACCATCGCGAACAGCAGCGGCAGCCCCGCCACCACCACCGCGAGGACCGCGCAGAGCCGCACCGCGAGCCGCAACTGGGTGCGGACCAGCGAACGCATGTACGCCTCGCCGAGCCCGGTCTGCTCGTCGATCTCCCGCGTGACGGGGTAGCGGGGGCGGCGGACGGCGCGCGTCCGCGGCCCGGTCACCAGCACCCGCTGCGGCGTGTCACGCGCCGGGCGTCCGGCGCCGGGCCGCTCGCCGGAACTCAGGAGGATCGCCTCGCCCTGCGGACCAGCAGATCGCGCAACTCCCGGACGTGTCTGCGGCTCACCGGCAACTCCGTGCCGCCGACCAGCACCGTGCAGCGTCCCGAGTCCAACCGCAGCTCCTTGATCGCCGACAGGGCGACGAGGTGGCTGCGGTGCACCCGGACGAACCCGGCGCCGCTCCACCGCTCGTTCAACGCGGCCAGCGGAATCCGCACCAGGTGGCTGCCGCCGGACGTGTGCAGCCGCGCGTAGTCGCCCTGCGCCTCGACGTACAGCACCTCGGCGGGCGTGACGAACCGGGTGACGCCGCCGAGTTCGACGGGCATCGGCTCCGGCTCCCCCGACGGTGTCGAGGACGGCGACGCGGCCGTGGACGGCGCGGACGACCCGTCGTCCATCCAGTCCTCCGCCGCCTCCGTGACACGCCTGATCGCCTCGTTCAAACGTTCCGGCCGTACCGGCTTGAGGATGTAGTCCGTCGCCTTGATCTCGAACGCGTCGACGGCGTGCCCCTCGTACGCTGTGACGTAGACGATCTGCGGCGCGCGGGCGAACTGCGCGAGGACCCGGCCGAGGACGGTGCCGTCGATGCCGGGCATCCGGATGTCGAGGAACACGGCGGCGATGGGACGCCCTTCGGCGAGGGCCCGGTCGAGTTTGCGCAGCGCGGCGGCGCCGTCCCTGGCCGTGTGGATCTCGCCGATCCTCGGGTCGGCGCGCAGCAGGTGGACGAGATCGTCCAATGCGGGCGCCTCGTCATCGACCGCAAGGACACGCAGGCCCACCACAAACCCCGCCCTTCGTGTGCCGCCCGCCACATTTCAGTAAAAGGACGGCCATGAGTCAAGGCCCGGCACGCGGTCGGACCTGGTCGATGCCTCAGGACGCGGTCACTCCCGGCCGGTATTTCGGGACGCGGACGGTCACCTTCGTCCCCGCGCCCGGCCCGGTCTCCACGGCGAGACCGTACTCGTCGCCGTACACCTGCCGGAGCCGCCCGTCGACGTTGGCGAGGCCGATACCGGCCGCGTCACCGTCGGGTTCGCCGAGCGTGGGCGTCTCACCGGACAGCAGCCGCCGGACGTCGTCGGGCTCCATGCCGATCCCGTCGTCGTCCACGCTGATCACGCAGTCGGACCCGGCGTCCTCCGCGATGATCGTGATGAGGCCGGGCGCCGACCTGTCCTGGAGCCCGTGCCGGACGGCGTTCTCCACCAGCGGCTGGAGGCACAGGAACGGCACCGCGACCGGCAGCACCTCCGGCGCGATCCGCAACGTCACCCGCAACTGCTCCCCGAACCGTGCGCGCTGGAGCAGCAGGTACCGGTCGATGGACCGCAGTTCCTCCGCCAGCGTGGTGAAGTCGCCGTGCCGCCGGAACGAGTACCGGGTGAACCCGGCGAACTCCAGCAGCAGCTCCCGCGCCCGCTCCGGGTCGGACCGGACGAACGACGCGATCGTCGTCAACGAGTTGTAGATGAAGTGCGGCGAGATCTGCGCCCGCAGCGCCCGCATCTCCGCCTCCATCAGCAACGTCCGCGAATGGTCGAGTTCGGCGAGCTCCAGTTGCGCGTCCACCCACTGCGCCACCTCCTCGGCGGCGCGGATCAACCCGGCGGGCACGTCCTCCCCGTACGCGGCGAGCGTCCCGACGACCCGGTCGTCGGTGGCGAGCGGCACCACGACGACCCGCCGGATCGGGCAGTCCAGCCGGTCGCAGTCCACGTCGTGCACCTGGGTGCGGCCGCTCGCGAACGTCGCCTCGGCGTGCCGGGGACCCTCGGTCGCGTGGTGGTCGTGCTCACCGTCCCAGGCGAGCAGCCGCTCCCCGTCCGTGATCGCCAGCGCGGCGCAGCCGAGCAGCGCCCGCAGATGCCGCGCCGCCTTCTGCGCCCCCTGCTCGGTCAGCCCGGCCCGGAACGCGGGCGCCGCCCGCGACGCGGTGTGCAGCGTCTCGAACGTCGCGCGCCGCGCGGGCCCGCCGAGATCACCGCCCCGGCCGCGCCACCGCCACCACACCAGCGCCGGAACCCACGTCACCACCAACGCGACAACGACCCCCACGCCCACATCCATACGGCGAAGCTACGCGCCGAACCACCTCCCTCCGCAACCCATGCGTCAGGAGACGGCGCCTAGTGCCAGCGAACCCGCCGCCGTCAGAAGGAAGGGAAGGGGGTACGGGATATGGGAGTAGAAGCGGGCACGGATGACGGTGACGATGGCCCCCAGGTAGAAGAGGACCAGCCCGGTCGCGGCGACGATCGCCACGGGCCGGTAGGCAAGGCCGATCAGAAGACCGGCCACCCCCGCGGCCTTGAGGACCCCCAGCGGGGGAAGCCAGGCCAGGGGGACGCCGTATCCGGTGAAGTTCCGGACGATCCACTCCGGGCGGACGAAATGGTTGACGGTCGAGTACGCGCTCGCCGCCGCGGCGACAACGGTAACGACGATAAAGGCGATTTCCACTGTACCGACTCTGGCGAGGGTGCCCCTGCGCCGTCCAATAGCCGTAGTCATAGCCTGGCGGCATGGACATCGACACCCGCCTGCTCCGCTACTTCGCCGCGGTGGCCGAAGAGGGAAATCTGACGCGGGCGGCGGAACGGCTGTTCGTGGCACAGCCGACCCTGACCAAACAAATCAAGCAGTTGGAGAACCTGCTGGAGGTCGAACTGTTCGTACGGTCGAGGACCGGAATGACCCTCACCGAAGGCGGACGGATACTGGCGGACCGGGTCGGCGCGCTCCTATCCGACTGGGACGACGTACTACGGGAGACCCAGAGCGCCGCGGGCCAGGCCAAGCGGGTGCTGCGCGTCGGTTTCATCGCCAACGCGGCCGGCGAGGCGACGCAGCGCATCATCGCCGCGTTCATGCGGATCCGTCCGGGCTGGCAGGTCGAGATGCGCAACTCCGACTGGACCGACCCGACAGCCGGGCTGGCCGACGGCACGGTGGACGTCGCGCTGGTCCGGTCCCATTTCCCAGTGCGGGGACAGTTCCGCACTGAGGTCCTGTTCACCGAGCCTCGCTGGGTCGCGCTCAAAGACGACCACCCGCTGGCCGCGCTCGATCAGATTCCCCTCAGCGCCCTGCGGGACGAGCCGTTCGTCGCCGCTCCCCGCGCAACGGGCTCATGGCGGGACTACTGGATGGGCGCCGACGAATGCGAGGGACACCAGGCACGGATCGGGGCCGTCGCCCGCAACTCCGACGAATGGCTGACCGCGATCGCCAACGGCTACGGAATCAGCCTCACCCCGGCATCCTCGGCCCGCTTCTACCAACGGCCCGGCATCACCTACCGACCCTGCTCCGGCATCAGCCCCAACACCGTGGCCGTCGCCTGGGCCGTCCACTCAGAAGACAATCCCGCCCTGCGAGACTTCGTCCGCTGTTGCCTCTCGGCCGGGTCAAAGCCCACAGGCGGCCAGATGGGGTCGTCACCCCCCGCCTAGCGTTTCGGCGCGTGTTAGCGAGCGTGGCCATATACTTCTTTGTATAAGCGGAGCGTGAGCGCGCTGTGGCACATCGAAATCGAGCCGGAGGTTCGGCAATGGTTGCCCCTCCTCACCGACCGGCACCATGACAAGGCGAAGCCGAGCATGGCCTCGCCGAGCACACCTACGATCGGAGCAAGGAGGAGACGCCGTGAACCACGCCCAGTGGAAGACTCGCCGGACCAGAAGACTTCTCGGCGAAACGGTTCAGGAGCCCCCCGCCTACGTCGAGGCCGGACACGCGCTCGCGCTCGGCCAGGCCGTCCATGACCGTCGCGTCGCCCTCGGCATTTCCCAGGCCGAGCTGGCTCGTCGTGCGGGCATGACTCAGCCGCAGATCTCCAATATCGAGGGCGGCGACTCGGTGCCGACGCTGCCTTTGCTCACCCGCCTCGCCGACGCGCTGGACGCGTCCCTGACCATTCACCTAGAGGGCGGCGAATCCGATTTCCGTTTCACGCCCCACCACTCTTCCGGCCCCGCCGCGTCGTCCGATGGTGGGGCCACCTCGGTGGCGTGAGCGGGGCGGTCAGGGGAGGTTGAGGGTGGTGGCGAGGGTTTCGTAGTGGAGGTCGCCGTCGCCGAAGGCCAGGGACGTGGCCATGGCGTGGCGGGAGAAGAGGTGCAGGTCGTGTTCGGCGGTGAAGCCGATCGCGCCGTGCACCTGGTGGCCCAGGGCGCAGACGCGTTCGTAGGCCTCGCTCACCCACGCCTTGGCCATGGACACCTCCTGTGTCGCGTCCCGGTTCGCCGACAGGAGCCAGATGGCCTCGAAGGCGATGAAGCGGGAGCCGAGCACGTCGATGGCCATGTCGGCGCAGTGGTGTTGGACGGCCTGGAACGACCCGATGGGACGGCCGAACTGTTCTCGTTCCGTCGCGTACTGGACCGTCATGTCCAGGACGCGTTGGGCGGCGCCGACCATTTCGGCGCAGGTGGCCGCCGCGCCGAACAAAGGGATGGCGTCGGCGGCTTCTGTGTTGAGCACGTTGGCGGCAGGGACGCGGACGTTCGGCAGGTCGATGTGGCAGGGACGGTCTATGCCGACCGTTTCGAGAGGGCGGATCGTCACTGACGAGGCGTCCACCCAGAAGGCGTGTGGTTCGCCGTCCAGGCGGGCCGCCACAAGGATGTTCTCGGCGGACGCCGCGTAGGGAACGAACGTCGCGGTGCCGTTCAGGACGAAATCGGTGCCGTCCCGGGTCGCTGTCGGGCCTTCGTCGGGACGGTCCCAAGGGAGCGGCGCGGCGGCGGCGATGTGGCCTTCTGAGATGGCGTTGAGCCAGTCTTCCTTTTGCTCGGACGTCCCGGACCGGGCGATCGGCATGCCGCAGGACGCGACGGAGGTCAGCAGCGGGCTCGGGACCTGGGCGTAGCCGAGTTGCTCGAACAGCAGGCAGACGTCGAGGAAGTCACCGCCCACGCCGCCGTGCTCCTCGGGGAACGCGAGGCCCGTCCAGCCGAGGTCGACCATCTCCTTCCACAGCGCGGCGGAGTATCCGGCCCGGTCGCCGTCCATCGCGCGTGCCCCGGCGGTCGCGGCCCGGGTCTCCAGGAGTTCGCGGGCGGTGGAGACGATCAACTCCTGGTCTTCGGTGAGGCTCAGGTCCATCGCGGCGGCACCTTGTCAGAGCGGACCCACACACCCGGCCGTTCCTCCCAGAACAACTGGACCAGGACACCGCCGGTGTGCTTCGGGTGGATGAACGTGTCCTTCCACGCCGCGCCGTCCGTGCTGCCCTCGTTCTCACCGAACGTCGGCGTGTCGTGGTGGTCGCAGGCCGCCATCGCCGCGTCCCAGTCGTCCACCTCGAACGTGACGTGGTGCGCGGCGGCGCCGTTGCGGTCCCAGAACCGTTCGATGAACGAGTCCTCGCCGCGCGGCATGATGACTTCCCAGCAGATCGAAGAGCCGGGAATGTTCAGGACGAGGTCGGCCATGTCGGGATGTTCGTCGTCCGCCGTCCGCCACACCTGCACGAAACCGGCGAGGTCGTGGTACCAGCGGGCGAGGACGTCGCGGTCGGGGAACGCCTGGCAGATGTGGTCGAGGGCGACGATGCCGAGGGACGGGCCGTCCACGGTCGTCGACTCGGCGACGGAGTCGGCGGAGTCTCCGCACATGTCGAGGCTGCCCGGGCCACGGAAGCGGAACAGGACGCCGGGGCCGTGTTCGGGTGGGCTCAGCGACGCCTCCAACCAGCGTCCCCGCGTCCCGTCGGTCGGTTTGACGCCGCGCACTTCGAGTTCGGCGCGGACGGCCTCCAGGTCGGGCACCTCCGCGCCCACGTGGTGCAGGCCGGGGCGTCCCCCGTGGTCGTCCAGGAACGTCTGGAGCGCGGAGCCGTCACCGGCGGGGGCGACCACCTCCCACGCCTGCCCGCGGCTGCCGGGGATCTCCAGCCGGGTGCCGCGCGTCCCTTCCGCCGGGTTGTTCCAGCTCCGGACGCGCCGGAACCCGAACAGGCCCTCCAGCAGCGCCACCTGCGCGTCGAGGTCGGGGGTCACCTGCGCGACATGGTCGATGCGGTAGATCTGCACGGGTCCTCCTAGCTCGGGTGCGGCTCGATCCAGTCGTAGCCGTAGGTGACCAGTTCCTTGACGAGGCGCAGGTTGTAGCGGTTCATCGCGGCGATGCGTTCGGCCAGCTCACCGACCCGCTTGTCGAACTCGTCCGCCGGGTACACGTCGTTGACCAGGCCCAGTTCGAGGGCGCGTGCGGCGTCGATCCTGGCGCCGGTGAACAGCAGTTCCTTCGCGCGGGCCTTGCCAATGCGTTCCGGCAGCCGCTTCACCCCGCCCCAGCCGGGCGCGGACCCGCCGAACTCGGGCTGGTCGGGGTCGCCGTCCTCGGTCATCTTCGGCCGGTACGGCGGGCGCGCCGACAGTGTGATCTCGACGAGGCCGACCTTCGCGTTGTCGGACGCGACGATGAAGTCGGCCGCCAACGCCAGTTCGAGGCCGCCGCCGACCGCGTACCCGTGCACGGCCGCGATCACGGGGACCGACAGGCGTTCCATCATCGCGAACGTCTTCTCGCCGAGCCGTCCCTGCTCGATCCGTTCGCGCGGCGTGAGTTTCTCCGACCAGCCGAGGTCCATCCCGGCGCAGAACGCGCGATCTCCGGCGCCGCGCAGCACCACCACGCAGACGTCCTCGTCGTCGTCGACGCGGGTGAAGATGTCGCGCAGTTCCGTCATCGTCGTCGGGGTCAGCGCGTTGAGCTTCTCCGGCCGGTTCAGCGTCAGCCAGGCCACTCGTTCCTCGATCCGCAGATCGACGGTCTCGTAGTCGTCGGGCATGGGGTTCCGCTCCTCCTCGTGGTCGACGAACCGGTCGGTGTGCTCAGCTTCGGGGCAGGTTCAGGCCCCGGGTGGCGATGACGTTCCGCTGGATCTCGGTGGTGCCGCCGAGGAAGGTGGACGCGACCGAGTCTCTGCGCATGTGCGTGAACAGGGCGTTCATGGGGGCGCCGTCGCGTTCCCACAGCGCGGCGGACGAGCCGAACGCGCGGGCGCCCGTCGCGGCGAGCCGCTGGTGCAGTTCGGCGCCGAAGAGCTGGTTGATGGACGCCTCGAAGTCGGGTTCGGCGCCCGCGGCCTGACGCGACACGGTGTAGCGGGCCAGGTTGTACAGGACCCGGATCTCCGTCTGGCGGCGGGCGATCTCCTGGCGCAGCGCGGGGCTCGTGCGGGCGAAACGGCGTCCGTCCGGGGAGCGCAGATAGGTGACGAGTTCGGCGAGGGCCTGCTCGTACTTGATGGTCGCGCCGATTCCGGCCCGTTCGAAGCCGAGCGCGGACATGGCCACGTACCAGCCTCGGTTCTCGTCCCCGACGCGGTTCGCCACCGGCACCCGGACGCCCTCGAAGAAGATCTCGCAGAACGGCGCCGCGCCCCTGATGTCGGTGATGGGACGGATCGTCACGCCCGGCGCGTTCGCCTCGACGAGCAGGAACGTGATGCCGCGGTGCGGACGTTCGGCGTCGGGATCGGTGCGGACCAGGACGAACAACCAGTCGGCGTACTGGCCGAGGGACGTCCACACCTTCTGCCCGTCGACGACGTACTCGTCACCGTCCCGGACGGCCCGGGTGCGCAGCGACGCCAGGTCGGAGCCGGAGCCCGGCTCGGAGAAGCCCTGCGCCCACGTCGCCTCGCCCTTCGCGATAGCCGGGAGATGCGCGGCCTTCTGCTCGTCCGTGCCGTGCACCAGCAGGGTCGGCCCGAGGAGGAACGCGCCGATGCCGTTCACGACCGGCACCCGCGCCCGCATCATCTCCTCGTGCAGGATGAACTCCTCCATGGCCGACAGTCCGGCGCCGCCGTACTCCTCCGGCCAGTGCGGCGCGATCCAGCCGCGCTCCGCCAGCGCCGCCGCCCACGCGCGGGCGCCCTCGCGCCGCTCCGGGTCGTCGGCCACCCGGTCGACGGGCCAGTTGTAGCCCGCGACGTCCTCCGGTTCGAGGCTCTGCTCCTCGTCTCCCGCCGGACGGTACGACGCGGGGAACCTCTCCTGAACGAAGGCGCGCACCTCTTCGCGAAAGGCGGCCTGTTCCGGCGTGTCGTCCCAGTTCACTGCGCCTCCCGATCCCAGGTCGTCGCGGTGACGCCGTGCTCGCCCTGGGCCCGGAGCTTGTACTTGGCGACCTTGTCGGTGGGCGTGCGCGGCAGCGCCTCCACGAACTCGACGTAGCGCGGCACCATCGACCGTGGCAACCGCTCCTCGCAGTACGCCACCAGCTCTTCCGGGTCCAGCCCGGTGTCCGGCTGCACCACGATCGACACCTTGATGTCCTCGTCCTCCAGTTCCGAGGGCACGCCGATCGCGGCGCACTCCAACACCGCCGGATGCTGATTGATCTCCGTCTCCAGGTCGAAGGCGGAGATGTTCTCACCACGCCGACGGATCGCGTCCTTCATCCGGTCAAGGAAGTAGAAATAGCCGTCGTCATCGCGCCATACCCGATCTCCGGTGTGGAACCACATGTTCCGGAAGCACTGCGTGGTCGCCTCCCAGTTGCCGTAGTACCCGGTCGTGAGGACGAACGGCTGTTTCGGCCGCAGCACCAACTCCCCCGGCTCACCTGGGCCTAGTTCCCGGTCGTGCTCGTCGACCACCGCGACCTGGAACCGCTCCTCGTGCGCCTGCCCGCACGACCCGACCCGCCACTCCCCGTACGGGCTTCCCGTCGCGATCCCGGCCTCCGTGCTTGTGTACGTCTCCACCGACCGCACTCCGAACCGTTCCCGCATCGCCTCGTCCAGGCTGGACTTGCCCATGTAGAAGGTCTCCAGCCGGTGGTCCTTGTCCCTGGACGTCGGCGGACGGTTCAGCAGGATCGGAATCATCGAGAACACGCTCATACAGACCTGGGCGTCGAAGCGGCGGACGTCGTCCCAGAACCGCGACGCGCTGAACCGTTCGACGATCGCGATGGACCCGCCGCCCAGCAGGGCCGACAGCATTCCGTCCCACAGCGCCGCCGCGTGGAACAGCGGCAGCGGGCAGTAGATCGTCTTGCCCCACCTATCCAGAAAGTCCAGCGAGTCGTAGGCGCAGGTCAGCGCCAGGGCGTGCGGCACCATCGCGCCCTTGGACGGGCCCGTCGTCCCGGACGTGTACATGATCGCCTGCATGTCGCCGAAGCCGACCGGCACGTCCACGCGGCCGTCACCGTCCGGCGGCAGGGCGGCGAGTTCCCGCGCGGGCTTGCCGAGCCGTTCGAGCAGCACGCCGTTCTCGGCGGCGTCCCGGACGATGACCCCGCCCAGTTTCGGCAGCCGTCCCGCGACCTCGGTGAGCCGTTCGGCATACGGCCCGTCCACGATGAGCCATGCGGCGTCGGAGCTGTCCAGCACATGCCGCAGCAGTTCCCCCCGGTACGCGATGTTGATCGGCACGGCCACGGCCCCCAGCCGCGCCAACGCGAAGATCAGATGGACGAAGTCGGCGCAGTTGGGCAGCATCAGCCCGACATGGTCACCGTGCGTGATGCCCGCCCCGCTCAGCGCGCGGGCCATCCGGTCGGCGGCGGCGTCGACCTCGCCGTAGGAGATCTCGCCGTCACGGAACTTGAGGAACGTCTGGGTTCGATGGGCCTGCGCCTGTGACCGGAGAACGTCCCCGAGGACGAAGCTCTCCAGCGTCTCCTTGCGCATCCGGACCTCCGCTGTCGCTGCGTTCTGCGTGCGTGCGTCGTCGGTGGTGGGCGGGCGAAATCGACGGATGGCGTGTCTCAACCGGACATCACCGTAAATAGATGAACATGAAACACTGAACCCGGCAACAGTCGCGGACATCAGCAAAGCTGCACTTCTAGGGCCTTACTGGGGCAACCGCCGCCCTGTGTGACGAGTGCCACACCCCATTACGGCCGCTCTTCCCTTACCCACCACTCGGCCCGAAAACGGCTCGCGTCCTCCGCGCACGACCCGTCATCGTGGGCTTCATGCTCGATGCCGCCCAGCTCAACGCCTTCATCGAGAACGGCTTCGTCCCCGTCAGGGAGGCGTTCCCCCGGGACCTCGCGGACGAGTGCCGCGCCGTCATCTGGGACGACCTCGGAGCCGACCCGGACGACCCGTCCACCTGGCCCGGCCCGATCGTCACCCGTCCCGGCTACGCCCTGCCGCCGTTCGTCGCCGCCGTCACCACCCCGCGCCTCCATGGCGCGTTCGACGCCCTGGTCGGCGAGGGCCGCTGGCAGCCCCGCACGTCTCTCGGCGGCTTCGTCGTCCGTTTCCCCGGCGGCGAAGCCTCCGTCGTGGACAACTGGCACGTCGACGTCAGCTTCCCCGGCCCCGACTCCGCCCCGACCGACTACCTGACCTGGCGCGCGAACGTCCGCTCCCGGGACCGCGCGCTCCTCATGCTGTTCCTGTTCTCCGACGTCACCGAACACGACGCCCCCACCCGCCTGCGCGTCGGCTCCCACCGGGACGTCGCCCGCGTCCTGGCCCCGCACGAGGAGGACGGCCTGGACGCCCGCGCCCTGGCAGCCCAGGCGGACGCCGCCTCCGCCCACCGCTCGACGGCCTTCGCCACCGGCAGCGCGGGCGACGTCTATCTATGCCACCCGTTCCTCGTCCACGCGGGCCAACCCCACCACGGCATGACCCCCCGCTTCCTGGCCCAACCCCCACTCCACCCGACCGTCCCGCTCAACCCGGAGGAACCGACCGCCCCCGTGGTAACCGCGATCCAGAGGGCCCTCACCCCCTGATGGCCGAATGTTCTACGACGACTCACATTTCCTTATGGTCGGCCCCAAATAAGGGTTGAGCAGGGTTTGCAACCACCCGGACAAGGGGGACCTTCCGGTCATCAAAACCGCGGCCGGACCCGGCTGCGGGGTGGGGAGGCCCGAAATGACGAGCAAGACGACCCCTGGCAGGACCTCGGCGACGGCCCACCGGCAGTACCGGACGTCCGGGTGGCTCGCCTTCGCGGGCACGGTGGCGCTGGTGGTCGGCGCGTTCAACATCATCGACGGACTGGTGGCCCTGTTCAAGGACGACTACTACCTCGTCGCCGACAACGAGATCATGGTGTTCGACTACACCGCGTGGGGCTGGATCTGGCTCATCCTCGGCATCATCCAGATCGGGGTCGGCGCCGCGATCATGAGCGGAAAGATGTGGGCGCGCGCCATCGGCGTCGTGTTCGCCTTCCTCGCGGCCATCGGACACCTCGCGTTCCTGGTGGCGTTCCCGCTCTGGTCGGTACTGACCATCTCCCTGTGCGTCCTGCTGATCTACGCGCTCACCGCCCCACCCCCCGGCGCCCGCGCAGACTAGGAGGCTTGTTCATTGCAGGAGCGGCCCACTTCGCTCGCCTGACGGCTCGCTACGTGACCGTCCCTGAGGCGAACGCGACATCGCTTCGCGATCCACCCGGCTCCGCTCGCCTCCGGCATCGCTGCACCGGGCGGGTAACGCGTTCGCGTGCGGGCTGTGTTGATTGCAGAACCGGCCCACTTCGCTCGCCTGACGGCTCGCTACGTGACCGTCCCTGAGGCGAACGCGACATCGCTTCGCGATCCACCCGGTTTCGCTCGCCTCCGGCGTCGCTCCACCGGGCGGGTCACACGTTCGCGTGCGGGCTGTGTTCATTGCAGGAACGGCCCACTTCGCTCGCCTGACGGCTCGCTACGTGACCGTCCCTGAGGCGAACGCGACATCGCTTCGCGATCCACCCGGCTCCGCTCGCCTCCGGCGTCGCTCCACCGGGCGGGTCACGCGTTCGCGTGCGGGCTGTGTTCATTGCAGGAACGGCCCACTTCGCTCGCCTGACGGCTCGCTACGTGACCGTCCCTGGGGCGAACGCGGCATCGCTTCGCGATCCACCCGGTTTCGCTCGCCTTCGGCGTCGCTGCACCGGGCGGGTAACGCGTTCGCGTGCGGGCTGAGGCCACATCGAAACAAGGTTCTGGACACGCGATCCGATTCGGGGCGGCCTGCCCGTCCACAATGCCTCGCGATCGGGCCGTGGAACGCGTCCACACCGTGACCTCGGCCGAAAAGGCCGAGGTCATCCCCGTTGGCCGCATTGGTGGGTGCTGTCGGATTACTCGTCCGTGAAGCTGAGAAGGCATCTTTCGGGAATGACTCAGGGTTATGGAGAGCCAACAGAGCGGATTCGGGGAGGGGGACGATGAACCCGGCGGTTTTCCCCTGTCTCTGGGTAAGGGGCGGGCGCGCACCGACTGGGTCGTCTACGGCCTCACCGCGGGTCTGTCCACGGCGTTCGTGCTCTGGGGTGTCGTGTGGACGGACAACCTCAGCTCGACGACCCAGTCGGCGCTCGACTGGCTCCTCGCGAACGTGGGGTGGCTGTTCGTCCTCGCGGCGACCGGGTTCGTGATCTTCTCGTTGTGGCTGGCGCTCAGCAGGTACGGCCGGATCCCGCTGGGCCGGGAGGGCGACGAGCCCGAGTTCCGGACCGTCTCATGGATCGCGATGATGTTCAGCGCGGGCATGGGCATCGGGCTGATGTTCTTCGGCGTCGCGGAGCCGCTCACGCACTACGTGCACCCGCCGCCGGGCACCGACCCCGCGCAGAGCGAGCCGGCGATCGAGACGGCGATGGCCACGACGATGTTCCACTGGACGCTGCACCCGTGGTCGATCTACGCGGTGCTCGGCCTCGCGATCGGGTACGGGCACTACCGCCGGGGCCGCAGCCAGCTGATCAGCTCGGCGTTCGTGCCGCTGATCGGCAGGCACGGCGTCGGACCCGTCGGCAGGCTGATCGACATCCTCGCCCTGTTCGCCACGCTGTTCGGCTCCGCCGCGTCGCTCGGCATCGGCGCCCTCCAGATCAGGACGGGCCTGCAGGAGGCCGGCTGGATCGAGACCCTCGGCACCGGCGTCCTCGTAATGATCATCGTGGTGCTGACGATCTGTTTCGTGCTGTCGGCGGTGTCCGGCATCGCACGCGGCATCCAGTGGCTGTCGAACATCAACATGGTGCTGGCGGCCGTCCTCGCGGTCTTCGTGTTCGTCGTCGGCCCGACCGTGTTCGTCCTGCAACTGCTGCCGACCTCGCTCGGCGTGTACCTGCGGGACTTCGGCGAGATGGCGTCCCGCTCGGGCGCGACGGGCGGCACCGCGATGCAGGACTACCTCGCCGACTGGACGATCTTCTACTGGGCGTGGTGGATCTCCTGGTCACCGTTCGTCGGCATGTTCCTCGCCCGGATCAGCCGCGGCCGCACCATCCGCCAGTTCGTCGCCGGTGTGATCATCGTGCCGAGCACGGTCAGCCTCGTCTGGTTCGCGATCTTCGGCGGCACGGCCATCGGCCAGCAGCGGGACGGCCTGAACCCGTACGGCGACGGCTCGGAGGAGCAGATCACCTTCAACGTCCTCGGAAACCTGCCGTGGGCGACGCTCACCGCGATCGTCGTGATGGTCCTGGTGGCGATCTTCTTCGTGTCCGGCGCGGACGCGGCGTCGATCGTCATGGGCACGCTCTCGCAGCGCGGTTCGACCACGCCCGCGCGCTGGATCGTCATCTTCTGGGGCGCGATGACCGGGAGCGTCGCCGCGATCATGCTGGTGATCGGTGGGGACAAGGCGCTGTCCGGCATCCAGAACATCACGTTCATCGGCGCGCTGCCGTTCGCGGTCGTGCTGATCCTGTTGTGCTTCTCCGTGGCGAAGGACGTCCGCGACGACCCGATGATGCGGCGGCAGCTCAAGGGCGCCGAGGTCCTGGAGGACGCGGTCGTCTCCGGCAGCGTCCAGCACGAGGGCGACTTCGAACTGGTCACCCGCCCGTCCACCGACGGCGGCCCCTCCGAGCCGCGGGAGGGTCAGCCGTAGGGGTTCTCCCCGGATTTGACGCGGGTCGCGAACTCCTTCAGTGCGTCCAGGGCCCGCAGGTAGGGCATCGGACCGTAGGAGACGCGGGCGACTCCGGCGGAGGCCAGGTCGGCCAGGGACGAGCCCGGCATGTTGTTCGCGTTGATCGGGCCCGGCAGGCCCTTGACCAGGGCCGGGACGGCGTCCAGGGGCGCGGCGATCGGGTAGACGCAGTCGGCCCCGGCCTCGAAGTAGAGGCGACCCCGGGCGATCGCGGCGTCCACCGGATCCGGCACCTTGGCGACGAACGTGTCGACCCGGGCGTTGATGACGAGCCGGTCACCGGCGGCGTCGCGGACGGCGGCGAGAAACTCGGCCTGGGTCTCGGGCTCGGCGAGTTCCCCGGCGTAGGTGTCCTCCAGGTTGCAGCCCGCGGCGCCGATGGCGAGGAGCCGTTCGACGAGTTCGGCGGGCTGGAGCCCGTACCCGGCCTCGGCGTCCACGGTGACGGGAACGGTCGCGGCCCCGATGACGCGGCCCGCGGCGGCGAACATCTCCTCGGCGGGCGCCCCCTCGTGGTCGGGATGGCCGAGCATCGCCGAGACGGCGGCGCTGGCGGTGGCGAGGGCGGGAAAACCCGCCTCCTGGACGGTCTTGGCGCTTCCGGCGTCCCACACGTTGGGCAGCAGCAGCGGATCACCCGGGCGATGCAGGTCGCGAAGCACGGCGGCGCGGTCGGTCATCTCGATCCCCTTCCCTCCCCGAGGGAGACTGCACAGGCCGTCGAAGTGTGACATCCGCCTACGACACTCTCGCCGCGCCGGGCATGGCCGGGTTAGCGTCGCAAGTGATCAACAGCAAACCGCGACAAAGGAGTGCGCATGCTGCCGTGGTCGGTCGAGTTCGCCGGACGCCTGGAGGAGCACGTCGTCAGCAGTGAACTGCTGCGCGACAACCCGCTGAACGACCCGCACGAACGGCCTGTCCTGGTGTACGTCCCGCCGGGCTACGACGACGAGCCGGGGCGCCGCTACCCCAGCGTCTACGTGATCATGGGATACACCGGGCACGTGGGGATGTGGGGCAACCGGATGCCGTACCGGCAGCCGTTCCCTGAGACGGCGGACGCGGTGTTCGCGTCCGGGGAGGCCCCGCCCGCGATCGTGGTGTACGTGGACGCCTGGACGGCGTACGGCGGCAGCCAGTACCTCGACTCGCCGGGCATGGGCCGCTACCACTCCTACCTGTGCGACGAGATCGTCCCGTGGGTGGACGCCCGCTACCGGACACTGGACGCCCCGGAGCATCGGGCGATCAGCGGCAAGTCCAGCGGCGGCTACGGCGCGATGATCACGCCGATGCTGCGTCCCGACCTGTTCGGCGCCCTGGCGACGCACGCGGGCGACGCCCTGTTCGAGTACTGCTACCTGGCCGAATTCCCCAAGTGCGTCCGGCATCTGCGCAAGTACGACGGTGACATCTGGCGCTGGTGGGAGGACTTCACGTCCCGCGCCTCCTTCACCAAGGAGGCGGACATGGACCTGCTCAACATCCTCGGCATGGCGCTGTGCTACTCCGCCCGCGACGACGGCACGCCCGAGCTGCCGTTCGACCCGGTCACCGGCGTGATCCGGACGGACGTCTGGGAGCGCTGGCTGACCTTCGACCCGGTGCGGATGGCGCCACGGCACGCCGACGCGCTGCGCTCGCTGCGGGCCGTCTGGATCGACGGCGGCACCCGCGACGAGTGGTTCCTGGACGTCGGCGCCCAGGCGTTCCGTGACGCGCTGCTGGACGTCGGAGTCTCCGAAGACGTCATTCATTTCGAACTGTTCGACGCCGGCCACGGCGGTATTGATTACCGTTATCCCCTCGCTCTCTCCTGGATCTGCCGCGCCATAGCCCCCTGACGGAGCGCCACCACCCGCACACCCGGACGGCCGGGCCGAATGTTCGGCCCGGCCGTTCGCGCTGCTCAACACCCCTTTTTCGACGTTCTACTCGTCGGCCTTCTAAATATTGAAAATCCAATACCAAATGGATTCATTGACACTATTCATATCTAGGAGTGCACTTCGGGACAGCTCATCCGCATGAGCCACCCAATCCCAAAGCCCGCCGGACGGGCGGCGGTCGCGTGGAGCGCTCCCCTTCGGCTCCGCGTGCCGCGCCATGCCCGGCACGTGGAAGGAGCACCCCTGTGAGACACCAGACCGCGATCGGGGCGGCGGCGCTGTCCGTCGGCCTCGCCGTGGCGATGTCCGCCCCCGCCACAGGTGCGACGTCCCGCACCGCTCCGGCTCCCAAGCCGGACCCCCGCAGCATCGCCGCCGGTTCCGCGGACCGCGCGATCGCGGCGCAGCCGTCGACGTTCAAGCTGGCCGCCGAGGACAAGATCGTCGACCTGGGCGTCACGTCCGGCCTGAACGGGCTCCAGTACGTCGCCTACACGCGGACGCACGCCGGACTGCCCGTCCAGGGCGGTGACTTCGTCGTCGTCACCAACGCCGCCGGCGGCGTGCTGAGCACCCACGTCAACCAGACGAGGGAACTCGACGTCGACACCAAGGCGAAGATCTCGGCCGCGGCCGCCGCGAAGACCTCCCGCGCCCACGTGGCCAAGGTCGAGAAGGTCTCCGCGCCGAAGCTGACGGTGCTGGCCAACGGCGCCGGACGCCTCGTGTACGAGACCGTCGTCACCGGCACCAAGAAGAACAACGCCCCCACGATCATGCACGTGTACGTCGACGCCAAGAGCGGCAAGGTCGTCGAGTCGTGGGACCAGGTCCGGGACGCCGCCGACGACCGGAGCCACTACCACGGCACCGTCGACATCAGCACCGCCGCCACGACGATGTCCGACCCGCAGCGGGGCAACGTCCAGTGCGGTGGCCAGAACGGCCGCGCCTACACCGGCGACAGCCAGTGGGGCAACGGCAGCGGAACCGACATGGAGACCGCCTGCGTCGACGCCATGTACGCGCACCAAAAAGAATGGGACATGCTGAAGGAGTGGCTCGGCCGCAACGGGATCAACGGTCGCGGCGGCGGCTTCCCGATGCGCGTCGCCCTCAACGCGGTCAACGCGTACTGGAACGGCAGCTACACCACCTACGGCCACAACCAGGCCAACAACAGGCAGGCCACGTCGGTGGACGTCGTCGGGCACGAGAACGGCCACGCCATCTTCACCACCACCCCAGGTGGCGACAGCGGCGGCGGTAACGAGAAGGGCGGCTTGAACGAGTCGACCGGTGACATCTTCGGAACGCTCACCGAGTTCTACATGAACGAGCCCGCGAACCTCGACCCGCCGGACTACCTCGTCGGCGAGGAGGTCGACCTGGTCGGCCAGGGCCCGATCCGCAACATGTACAACCCGCAGGAGAAGCGGCACCCGAACTGCTACTCGTCCTCGATCCCGCGCACCGAGGTGCACGCGGCGGCAGGCCCGCAGAACCACTGGTTCTACCTGCTCGCCGAGGGGTCGAACCCGGGCGGCGGCAAGCCGACCAGCCCGACGTGCAACAGCTCGACCGTCACCGGAATCGGTGTCCAGAAGGCCGGCAAGATCTTCATGGAGACCCTGAACCGGAAGACGTCGTCCTGGACGCACTCGACCGTGCGCGCCGCCTCCGTCGCGGCGGCGAAGCAGCTGTTCCCCGGTTCCACCACCGAATGCCAGACGGTGAAGGCCGCCTGGAGCGCCGTCAGCGTCCCGCAGGCGTCGGGCGAACCGGCCTGCTAGCCGACCGGCACCCTTCATGATCGTCATTCCCTGACCGCCCCTCGCCCGCGGCCCGTGACGGGGCCCGCTCCCCCGTCACGGGCCGCTTCCATTTCCCCCGGAGGACAACACTCATGAGATCGCGCACGATGGCGACGGTGGGGGCGGCTGCCCTGACCCTGGCCGCCCTGCTCCCCAACGCCGCCGCGTCGGCGTCCCCGCCCGCGTCGATGCCCGCACCCCCCACGGTGCGCGCCGCCGCGCCCGACATTCCCGTCGCGAACGTCAAGGCTCACCTGGCGCAACTCCAGAGCATCGCCACTTCCAACGGCGGCAACCGTGCGCACGGCCGTCCCGGCTACCGCGCCTCCGTCGACTACGTGAAGTCCAAGCTGGACGCCGCCGGATACCAGACGTCCATCCAGTCGTTCAGTTACAACGGCGCCACCGGCTACAACCTGATCGCGGACTGGCCCGGCGGTGACACGTCCAACACGCTGATGGTCGGCGCGCACCTGGACAGCGTCACGGCGGGCCCCGGCATCAACGACAACGGCTCCGGCTCGGCCGCGAACCTCGAGGTGGCGCTCGCCGTCGCCAGCACCGGCTACAAGCCGGCCCGGCACCTGCGGTTCGGCTGGTGGGGCGCCGAGGAACTGGGCCTCATCGGGTCCAAGTACTACGTGCAGAACCTGCCGTCGGCCGAGCGGTCGAGGATCAAGGGCTACCTGAACTTCGACATGGTCGGCTCGCCCAACCCCGGCTACTTCGCCTACGACGGCGACGGCTCCAGCGGACGCGGCGGCCCCGCCGGTTCCGCCGAGATCGAGCGGGTGCTCCGCGCCCACTTCGCCACGATCAACGTGCCGGTGGAGGACACCGCGTTCGACGGACGCTCCGACTACGGCCCGTTCATCCAGTACAACATCGCCGCCGGAGGCCTGTTCACCGGCGCGGAGGGACGCAAGACGGCCGCGCAGGCGCAGAAGTGGGGCGGTCAGGCGAACGTCGCGTACGACCGGTGCTACCACGCGCGCTGCGACACGACGACCAACATCAACGACACGGCACTGGACCGCAACTCCGACGCCATCGCCCACGCGGTGTGGACGCTCGGCGGCGGCACCCGCCGGTAGTTCACCCCGGCTGAGATCCGCGCAGGTCAGAGGGTCTTTTCAGAGATTTCCAGAGACCCGTTCAAAACATTGAAAATCCAGTGGCTCATGGATCCGTTGACACCTGACCGGCCTGCGCGGTCCAATTTTGGACAGCCAATCCCCCTCCCCAAGGGCTGACCGAAGGCGGTTCCACGGGACGAATCTCGGCCCGGCCCGTGCGGCGCGCCGCCTTCCTTCCGGGGCCCCCGCCCCCCGCCGGGCCCCTGGCGCCCTCGTCCGACGCTGCTCCTACGGACGAGGGCCCGGGGCCCTCAGCCCGACCTCGGCCCGACCTCGGCCCGATCTCGGCCCGCCCCTCCGCCCGGTGCGGAACGTCGGACCCACAGGTCACAATGGGGATATGTGCCGCAGCATCAAGACACTCCGCCCGCCCTTCACCGAGGACGTGACCGACACCGACGTCCGGGCGGCCGCGCTCCAGTACGTCCGGAAGATCTCCGGGTTCCGCGCGCCCGCCGCCCACAACGCCGAGGCGTTCGACCGGGCCGTCGAAGAGATCGCCCAGAGCACCGCCGCCCTCCTGGAGTCCCTGGAGGTCCGGGGTCGCCGCGCGAGCTGAGCGTTACTCGGCGGCGACGAGCTCGGCGATCTGGACCGTGTTGAGCGCCGCGCCCTTGCGGAGGTTGTCACCCGAACAGAACAGGGCGAGACCGTTCTCGACGGTCTCGTCGCGGCGGATGCGGCCCACGTAGGTCGGGTCCTGCCCGGCGGCCTGAAGCGGCGTCGGAACGTCCGACAGCACGACACCGGGCGCGCCCGCCAGCAGCTCGCTCGCCCGCTCCGGGCTCAGCGGACGCTCGAACCGGGCGTTCACCTGCAACGAATGTCCGGTGAAGACGGGAACGCGCACGCACGTGCCCGACACCTTCAGCCCCGGAATTTCCAGGATCTTGCGGCTCTCGTTGCGGAGCTTCTGCTCCTCGTCGGTCTCGGCGAGGCCGTCGTCCACGATCGACCCGGCCATCGGCAGGACGTTGAACGCGATCGGCCGCACGTACACCGACGGCTCGGGGAACTCCACCGCCGAACCGTCATGGGTCAACCTCTCGGCGTTCTGGACGACCTTGGACGCCTGGTCGTGCAGCTCGGCGACACCCGCGAGCCCGCTCCCGGACACGGCCTGGTAGGTGGACACGACGAGCGCGGTCAGCCCCGCCTCCTCGTGCAGCGGACGCAGCACCGGCATCGCGGCCATCGTCGTACAGTTCGGGTTCGCGATGATCCCCTTGGGGCGGCGCGCCGCGGCGTGCGGGTTGACCTCGGCGACGACGAGGGGGACGTCCGGGTCCATCCGCCAACCCGACGAGTTGTCGATCACGACGGCGCCCGCCGCGGCGACCTTGGGCGCCAGCTCCTTGGACGTGGTCTTCCCCGCCGAGAACAGCACGATGTCGAGGCCGGAGTAGTCGGCGGTCGCCGCGTCCTCCA
The DNA here is from genome assembly GCF_003432485.1 of Actinomadura spongiicola. GTDB lineage: Bacteria > Actinomycetota > Actinomycetes > Streptosporangiales > Streptosporangiaceae > Spirillospora > Spirillospora spongiicola. The sequence continues at coordinate 69,792 of NZ_QVNQ01000002.1, read as the reverse complement.
CGGTGACCTCCGAGCCGTTCCACGGCAGCTTCCGTCCCGCCGACCGCGCGGAGGCGAACAGCCGCAGCTCGTCGACCGGAAATCCGCGTTCGGCCAGGATCTCGCGCATCACGCCCCCGACCTGGCCGGTGGCCCCGACGATCCCGATTCTCATGCCGCTCCCTCAGGTAGATCACTCGACCCGGGGAGTGTCACCCAGGCCGTACAGGTCGTCCAGTGAATAACCCTACGCAACAGGTTCAAGCGCTCCTTAACGGAACGCGTCCAGGCCCGTCACGGCCTTACCGAGCGTGAGGAGATGGACCTCCTGCGTCCCCTCATAGGTCAGGACGCTCTCCAGGTTGTTCATGTGCCTGATCACCGGATAGTCGAGCGTGATCCCGTTGGCGCCGAGGATCGTGCGGGCCTCCCGCGCGACGTCCAGGGCCGCGCGGACGTTCGCCAGCTTCCCGAACGACACCTGCTGCGGCGTGACGTTCCCCTCGTCCTTGCGGCGACCGATGTGCAGCGCGACCAGGCCCGCCTGGCCCAACGCGACCTCCATCCAGGCCAGTTTCTCCTGGGTGAGCTGGAACGACCCGATGGGCCTGCCGAACTGCTCCCGGGTCTTGGCGTACCCGACGGCCGCCTCGTAGCAGGCCCGTCCCGCGCCGATCGCCCCCCACACGATGCCGTACCGGGCCTCCGACAGGCAGCCGAGCGGCCCCTTCAGGCCCCGCACACCGGGCAGCAGCGCGTCCGCGGGGACCCTGACGTCGTCCAGGACGAGCTCGGACGTGACCGACGCCCGCAGCGACATCTTCCGGTGGATGTCACGGGCCATGAACCCGGGCGTGCCCCGCTCGACGAGGAACCCGCGTATCCCGTCGTCGGCCTGCGCCCACACCACGGCGACGTCCGCGAGCGACCCGTTGGTGATCCACATCTTGGAGCCGGTCAGGACCCAGTCGGAGCCGTCGCGCCGGGCCCGGGTCAGCATGTCGCCCGGGTCGGAGCCGCGGTCGGGCTCGGTCAGGCCGAAGCAGCCGAGCGCCTCCCCGGCCGCCATTCTCGGCAGCCACGAGGCTTTCTGCTCCTCCGTCCCGTACTTGTGGACGGCCGTCATCGCCAGCGACCCCTGCACCGACACGAAGCTGCGCAGCCCCGAATCGGCGGCCTCCAGTTCGCGACACGCCACCCCGTAGGCGACGGCGCTTGTCCCGGCGCAGCCGTACCCGTCCAGATGCATGCCGAGCAGGCCCAGCCGCCCCAGTTCGGGGGCCAGTTCCCGGACGGGGAACGTCCCGTCCTCGAACCAGCCCGCCACGTGCGGCACGACGTGCTCCGCCACGAACTCCCGGACGGTGTCGCGCACCATCCGTTCCTCGTCGGTGAGCTGATCGTCGACGCGCAGCACGTCCATCCGGGTCTCCTCCCGCGGTTTCGCCCATGAGCGTACGTCGGGGCCGTCACCCTCGGCGGGCCAGGGTGCGCTCAGGGACGACTCAGGGCGAATCCGGATGTCATACCGCCCCGCCACTGGGCAGTATCTAGGGCATGGACATGAACAAGGACACCACGAGCACCCAGAAGAAGCTCCGCCGCACCCGCGACGACCGCGTCGTCGCCGGTGTTTGCTCGGGCGCCGCGCGCTTCTTCGACGTCGACGCCAACATCATCCGGATCGCCCTCGCGGTGTTCACCGTGTTCGGCGGCGCCGGGATCGCCCTGTACGTGATCGGCTGGGTGCTGATACCCGAGGAGGGCGCCGAGAAGGCCATCGCCGAGGACATGATCAAGAAGGCGAGCGACTCCCCGGCCTTCCAGGACGCCGTCCAGAAGACCCGGGACGCCTTCAACAAGCAGCGCACGCACGCCTGATCAGGACGCGGAGCGGCCCACCCCCGACAGCTCGTCGTCCCCCGCCGGGGAGACGACGACCGGTTCGACGCGCTCCCGCGTCCGGGCGATGACACCGCCGCGGACCTGGTTCCAGCCGAACGTGAGCATCGCCGAGACCGACAGCCCGAGCGCGCCCGCGAGCGCCACCACCGTCTCGGGCCCGAGCACCTGCGCCGCGGCGCCCCCGACGAGGATGCCGACGCCCTGCCCGGCGAGGATGCCGGACTGGGCCAGGCCGAACGCGCGTCCCCGCCCGGACGGCGGCACCGCGGCCACGAACGCGGCGTTCGCCGCGAGCTGGTAGGCGCTGCCGACGCCCGACAGCGCCCACAGCGCCACCACCGCCCACAGCGGCGGATGCAGGCTCGCGCCGACCAGCGGCAGGCAGGCGAGCATCGACATCCACCCCATCGCGTGCAGCCGGTTCGCGGGACGGACGAACCGGCTGAACAGGAACGCGCCGACGACCATCCCCGTCGGCATCGCCGACAGCAGCAGACCCACCGTGGCCGCGCCCCCGCCGAACGTCGCCGCGTACGGCGCGGCCAGGCCCTCGGGGATCACGTAGAACGCGCACAGCCACGCGAACAGCACCAGCGACCGCAGCACCGGGTCGCCGAACACGAGCCGCGCGCCGTCCCGCGTCCCGCGCCACAGCCCGAACGACGCCCGGTCCCGCCGTCCCGGGGCCTCCCTCCCGCGCAGCCCGGCCAGCAGGATCACGGCCGAGGCGCCGAACGTCAGCGCGTCCAACGCGAGCGCCTCCCGCGTCCCCACGACGGCGACGATCGCGCCGCCCGCGAGGAAACCGAGCATCTGCGTGGCCTGATGCGTGATGTTGGTGATCGCCGACCCGGCGACATAGCGGTCGCCCTCCAACACGTCCGGCAGGACCGCCGCCCGCGCCGCGGAGAACGGCGCCCCCAGCAGCACCGTCAGGAACACCAGCGCCGACAGCCCACCGATCGGCAGCGCGACGACCGCCATCAACGCGACCAGCCCCGCCCGCAGCACATCGCAGACGATCATGACGGTGCGCCGGGGGAACAGGTCCGCCAGCCCGGACAACACCGGCCCGCCCACGATCGGCGGAAGGTACGTCAGCGCGTACACCAACGCGGTCAGCAGCGCCGACTTCGTGCTGTCGTACACGAGCACGGCCAGCGCGACCTGCGCCAACTGGTCGCCGACGAACGACAGCGCCTGCGCCAGCCACAGGGCACGGAACTCGCCCACCGCGAACACCTCACGGTAGGTCGCCTGCCGCTCCGGCGGACGCCGATGCCTGCCGGTCTGCCTTCCCGCCACACACGCTCCAGTTCGGCCCTATGAACAGCCTCCCCATTAACTCACGCTGCGTGGCGTACAGGTGACCTACAGTGCACAATTCAAGGACTTAGTAGCCGAGCTCGTGCAACCTCTGGTCATCGATCCCGAAATGGTGGGCGATCTCATGGACCACGGTGATCCTGACCTCCTCCACCACGTCGTCCGGGGTGTCGCATATTTCGAGAATCTCATGACGGTAGATGGAAATGTGATCGGGCAGGACGCCGCCGTACCAGTCACCCCGTTCGGTGAGGGGTACGCCCTGGTACAAACCGAGTAGTCCGCGCTCGGGCGCCTCGTCCTCGACGACGATGACGACGTTGCGCATGTGCGCGGTCAACTCAACGGGGATGGTGTCGAGGGCCTCGGCCACGAGGTCCTCGAACTCATCGCGCGACAACTCCATCACGCCGACAATTCTGCTCGACGGAAGGGGAACACGTGCGCCAGGTCCGCGCCGCGTTGACCGAAGCCATCACGACCCGCATCCCGCCGAGACTCACGGCCCGCGCCCGGGCCGTCGTCACCAGCCGCTGGTCCCGCCTCGCCCTCACCGCCGCCATCGGCCTCGCCGCCGGCTACGCGGGCCTCCTCCTCGGCGGGCACGCCGTCACCGCCGTCGGCCCCACCGACGTCCAGTTCGCCCTCCGCCCGTCCCTCCACGGCGGAACGACCCTCGAACTCCCACCCCTCGGCTCCCTCCGCCTCGACACCCACTGGGGCCCCGTCGCCCTGGAGGCGAGCCTCACCGACGTCCGTCCCGACCAGGCCCAGAAACTCATCGAGAACGACGCCGAGGTCGACCGCCTCACCGACCAGATCGCCGACCAGATCGCCGGCGGCGTGACCACCCTCCTCGTCCGCGCCACCCTCCTCGCCCTCCTCACCGGCTTCGCCGCCGCCCTCGTCCTCTTCCGCTCCCTCCGCCACGCCCTCCTCGGCCTCGCCTCCACCGCCCTCGGCCTCGCCGCCCTGACCCTCCTCACCTGGACGACCTTCAACCCCCAGTCCATCGCCGAACCCCGCTACACCGGCCTCCTCGCCAACGCCCCCCAGATCGTCGGCGACACCCGCAGCCTCGTCGAACGCTTCTCCGCCTACCGCGCCCAACTCGCCCACCTCGTCGGCAACGTCTCCGAGCTGTACGCCGCCACCTCCACCCTCCCCACCTACGAACCGGACCCGTCCACCCTCCGCGTCCTGCACGTCTCCGACATCCACCTCAACCCCGCCGCCTGGAACGTAATAAAGTCCGTCACCACCCAGTTCAAGGTCGACCTCATCATCGACAGCGGCGACCTCATGGACCACGGCAGCAAGCCCGAGAACCGCTTCGCCGACGCCATCGCCGACCTGAAGGTCCCCTACGTCTACGTCCGCGGCAACCACGACTCCAAGGACACCCAGAAGGCCGTCGACCGCCAGAAGAACGCCATCGTCCTCGACGACGACACCCGCCAGGTCGAAGGCCTCAACATCTACGGCGTCGGCGACCCCCGCTTCACCCCCGACAAGAGCACCCGCGACGACTTCGTCGGCGCCGACCAGATGCGCGCCGAGGGCCTGGTCCTCGCCGAGAAACTCCGCGCCTCCCGCACGACCCCCGACCTCGTCGTCGTCCACGACCCCGCCGAAGGCGAAGCCTTCTCCGGCCTGACCCCCCTCATCCTCTCCGGCCACGCCCACGCCCGCTCCACCAAACTCCTCCCCACCGACACCCGCCTCTTCATCCAGGGCTCCACCGGAGGCGCCGGCCTCCGCGGCCTGGAACACGAAAAACCCACCCCCATCGAACTCTCCGTCCTCTACTTCAGCCGCGCCACCCACCGCCTCCAGGGCTGGGACGACCTCCGCCTGGGCGGCCTGGGCCTCACCTCCGCCCAAATAGAGCGCCACCTGGAACCCGACCCCGACCGCACCCTCAACCCTCGCCCCCCGTCCACCCCACCCACGTCCCCCACCTCCCCCTTCCCGTCCGAGTTCCCCTCCGACTGGCCGTCCCGCACCCCCACCCCCAGCACCCGAACCCCCACCCCCCGCTAACGGTTTGCGCGCCGCCCCACAACGTCCTCTACACTGACCAGGTCGAGTGGCGACCATCTCCGCCACCACCGGGCCCCCTTCGTCTAGCGGCCTAGGACGCCGCCCTTTCAAGGCGGTAGCGCCGGTTCGAATCCGGTAGGGGGTACCACGCGCACGGCTGCATGATCGCCATCCGCCCCGTCACCATCCCCCGCAATCGCCGCGTGCGCCGCCCGTAGTTGGGTGTCCGCCGTTTCGGGCGTGATCGTGACCTGCACGGCGACCTGATCACCGTCCAGGTCGTGCCGCATCTGGACGGCGAAGGCGTCCAACAGCCGCCGCAGAGTCACCTCCGGCAACAACCCGAGATCGACCGCCCCGGTCGGGCAGCGATCCAACAACTCAGGACACGGCGCCACCGGAACCGCCTCCCGCAACTCCCGCAGAACCGCCTGCTTACCCTCCAACTCCGCCCCGATACGCGTCGTGCGTTCGTTGATGGAATTGACGAACGCAGGCGAGGGCTGATCAGCGGCCTCCAACGAGTCCAGGACACGTTCCTTACGGCGCTTGAGTTCTACGATCTGCCCCTCGACCGCCGCCAGCCGTTCCCGGTGCTCATGAAGGTGGCTGTCATCCAGCCGGGCGAGCAAGACATGCAACCGTTCACAACGGTGAGGGCCAAAGATTTCACGGTTGAAGAACTCGGTCAGGCCCGCCATGAGGGGCTCCTCACGAACCCAGATACTCGCCGGATGCCCTTCGGGACGGTAGGCCCGAGCGGGACGACAGATGTAGTAGATCCGGCCCCGGCTCTCCTTGCCGAACATCCGCCGCCCGCACAACCCGCAGACCATGTACGAGCGCAGCGCGTAGGAACGACGGGCGCCGGTCTGCGCGGTGTTGGGCCCCGGACGGCTACGCGACCCCTCCCGGTCACGCGCCACCTTCTGCGCGTCGGTGAAGGTCTCGACGCTCACCAGAGCGGGATGAGTGGGCGCGCTGGACCAGACCCACGCCTCGGGCGGGTTGTTGCGGCCCCTGGCCGAGGTGGTGGCCTTACGGTTCCACACCATGTAACCGGTGTACTTCGGGTTGGTCAGCACCTCCCGCACCGAGGAATAGGTCCACCGACCCACACTTCTGTGCTTCGCGGTCGCGACGGGCGGCGGGTACCGATCCAGATCACGGTTGAGCCGGTCGGCGATGGCCTGGTAACCGAGACGCTCCCCGGCACGGATCTCGAAGATGGTTTCCACGACCGGGCCGCGTACCGGGTCAGGCGCCAGCACATGCTTGGTGGCTCCCTGCTCACGGCGAGCGGCGACCGGGTGCGGAACCTTCTGCGCCAGATACCCGTACGGAGGCCGCCCAACGTTGAAGCCCTGCTCGGTGTGGACCTCGAACCCGCCCCACGCCTTCTCCAACATCTCCAGCACATACCACTCGGCCACCCCCTGCTTCACCCGCCGCGTCAACACCTGAGACGAGCGTTTCCCGTTCAGAGCGATCGGCTCATCGGACGCCCACAACGGGATGCCGAGCTTCTCCAGGGTGTTCTCGATCTGGGTACCGACGTAGGTCCGGCGCGCGATCCGGTCGACCGACTCACAGATCACCGCGTCGAACCGCCGATCGGCCTGGGCCGCCTCCAGCAGCAGGTCCTGAATGCCGCCGTCCCGAGGAATCGGAATGGTGAACCGCTCGTGCCCGCGCCCGAACCCGCGAGCGGCCAGGTCCTTGCGGCCGGACTCGATGTCATAGAAGTGCGCGACGATCACCGCGCGTCCCGGAAGGGCCGTGTGCAGGGCGGTCTGGCTGTTGGCGAGCTGACGCGGCAGCGACAGGGTCGGGTCCTGCTTGTCCTCGGTCGAGGTCCGTCCCGCGAACGCCACTCGTAGCGGACCATCCGACCGGACTCCTCCGCCGGGTCCGGTCAGTCCTGCGGATCGGCTGCTGTGGGTTCCTCGGGTGAAGACGTCGAGCGGGATTGGGCTACGTGTCTGGTCCACCATTGCAGTACCTCCTTGATCGCGAGCGCCTGCGCGCGCTCCAGGTGTGCGGCCACGTCACCCTCGGCGGTGACGATCGTCCACGCCAAACCGGGACGGCGACCGGCCGCTGACCGGCCTGCCGTCCCGGTTGCGGAACGACGACATGGACGCTCGTCTCGTCCGTCCTGGTCAAGGCCGGGACCGCTCAACGCCCTCCTCCGTCACCGAGGCTGGACGCTGGTCGGAACACCAGTAGGTCTTCGTGGGCGACGGCCATCGCGGGGATGCCGTGTTCACGCAGACGGCGGGCCTCGACCATCTGGAAGAACGAGGCGCGAGTGACGATCTGGCCGTCGCGTAGGCCGCACAGCAGCGCCGCGATCCGGTCGACCAGGACCAGGCCGTGGTCTTCGGCGGTGGTGATTATCTGGCCGGGCAGGTCGACCAGTTCTCCGGCGACGCGGAAGGGGCGGGCGGTGACGGCGATGACGCCACTGGGGCATAGCAGCGTGGCGCATCCGTTGAAAATCTGCCCGAACCCAGCCAACAATTCAGCGGTTGAGCGGTGGGCGAGGTTCGCGCGGTCGGTGGAGTAGCGGCTGTGAAACTTGTCGACCCTTCCGCCGCCGTTGTCTCGGCCGGTGCGTACCTGCCCGTGCGTGGCCGCCCCGTAGGGCGGAGAGGTCAAGATGAGCGCGGCGGTACCGGCAAGGTCGGGCAGGGCAGTGGTGATGGTGCGGGCGTCGCCGTGGACGACCTCGCTCGCGGCGCTGGCGCCTTGGGTGCGGGCGTGGCGGAGGTTACCGGCGGCCATCCGCGCAAAGCGGGCCTCATACTCCACCCCGATCGCGGGGCGCCCTTGGTGGACGGCTTCGACCAGGGTGGTTCCGATGCCGCACATGGGGTCGATGACCAGGTCACCGGGCTCGGTGTAGGCGGCGATCACCTGCGCGGCGATCGCGGGCAGCATCTTGGCCGGATGCGCCATCGACTCCGGCGTGTACCGGCCCTTGCGCTGCAGCCGTGAGGGACGCTGCCCGGTGCACAGCACGGACGTGAACACGCCCGGCCTGGTGCGGCTGTTCATGTTCATGTTCGTGTTCATCGGCCCTCTTCCTGGCTGCTGGTGCCGGCGCGGGTGAGCAGGCAGACGTCGGCGTGGACCCGCGCCGCAGGTGGCAGGGCACGGGAGCGGACGTCGCGGAGCTGACCCAGACCGCCGGGTGTGGCCTGGACCAGGAGGGTGTCGCCTTCGACGGGGACGCGGACGGCGATGGCGTGCTGGCTGTAACGGAATCCGGCCGCGCGGGCCTGCCGAATGATCTCCGGTGCCGGGTCGACCAGGCGGCCGTGGTGGTGTCTGGCTGTGGTGACGACCGCTAGGTGCCCGCCCGGCCGCAGGAGGCGGAACGCTGCGGGCAGGAATGAGCGGGCCTGGAAGGCGCTGCCCGCCAGGACGTCGGACAAGCACGCCGGGCACCCGCCGGGGGCTCTCCTGGTTCCGGTGCGGTCTTGGGCGCTCGTTCCGGATACCGGTGGGGTGGCGATCACGAGCGCGACCTGGCCGAGGTGGTCGGCGACGCCACGGTGCATCTGGTCGGCGCGGCACGGCCGCATCGCCACCCGGTCCAGCCGTTCACGGGGAAGTGTCGCGCGGAGTTGCGTGCCGATGTGCCGGGCCATCGGGGGGTGCGGGACGCAGGCGACGGCCCTGCGGCCCAGTTGCGCGGCAGCGGTCAGGGTGGCGTGGTTGGGGGTGAACGCCTCGGCGATCACCTCGCCTTCGTGGGTGGCGGCGTTGATGATGTGGCGGGCCAGCGCGGTGCTGATGCTCGCGCGGTGCCGGTCGCAGATTCTGGTGGGTGCGGCGTGGTGGGCCGGTCCCTGGCATGGCTGGCCGCTGGGTTTGGTGGGCTGGTCGGTGGTGTCGTCGGGGCACAGCCAGACGGTCAGCGGCAGGAGCTGCCGCGCGTGGGTGGCAGGTGTCGGAGTCGGTCCGTTGGTGCTGTTCATGATGGGTGACCCGTGATGGTCGCCCGGTCCCCTGTCTCACTAAGGAACAGACCCACCACGCCTGGGACTTGGACAACGAACGTCTCCGACCGCCTGCTGGGCCACGTCGCACCAGGTGAAGGATGGTGCGGTGTGGGGGCGACAGCGAGCAACCAAAGGTCCCTGTCACAGCGTTCTGGGGGGCAGTCGCCTCGGCCGGCTGGGGGTACCGCAAGGGGGCGATTCAGGGTTTTGAATTTCCTTTGCAGCTCACGCTATGGCCCGGTGTTTATGCAGGTCAGCGCAGTTTTAGACAGTTGCCGCGCCTTGACTCACGGAGGGGGCCTCCGGTGTGCTCATGGTGAACACCTCGTGTTCTGGCTGGTCACCGCGATTTTGTGCAGATCGTGAGCAGGTCCGAGGCCGGTCCGGGTGTGGGGCTGTGCACGGCGTCGACCCGGTTGGTGCTCATGATCTGCACATGGCCTCTGAGGAGATGTCGGCGTCCGATCCGCAAGCCGACCACTCAGGGGGTCCACATGCACACCACCACTCGCTCGGGCGGCGCTGTCCGTCTGGCCGGCCGCCCGGGCACCAGCCAGGGACCGCGTTCTCGTGGCCACTCCTTCCGCACCGTCGAGGAGCGTCCCGGCCGCGCCGGTGCCGAGATCCCGCACGTCCTGGACGTGGCGGAGAGGAGATTCGAGGCGTTGACGCGGGGACCGGCGCCGTTGACGGTGGACGGCGCGGCGCTCGGGCACGGGTTGCCCGCGCGTCTGATCGGGCTCGATGAGCTGCGGGCGATCCTGCTGCACCCGGCGACCATGCCCGGGACCCGCGACCTGGTGTGGAGGGACCTGGTCACGCGCGCCCGCCGCCACGGCCCGGCCTGGGTCGTCGGGTGCGTCGGCGTCGTCTTGCCGGGACTGAAGGCGGCTGTACGTGACCAGCTCGCCCATCTGGACACCGGCGCCCAGGCCGGGACCGGGAGGGTCGCGGGTGATCTGCTGGCGGCGTTCTTCCACGCGTTGCCGCGCATCGATCTGGACCGGCCGAGGATCGCCCAGCGGCTGGTGTCACGGTCGGTCAAGGCCGTGGTGCGCGCCGACCAGGCCCATGTGCGGACCGTGCGCGTCGACCCGTCCATCATGGCCGCGCTGGAACCCGCGGCGACCTCGACCAGTGGGCACCCCGAAATGTTGCTGGACGCGGCGGCCCGCCAAGGCGTGATCACTGCGGAGGAGGCCGAGCTCATCGCGGTGACCCGGTTGGAGCGCGTGCCCCCGGCCGTCCTGGCCGAGCGCTCGGGGACGTCCTACGAGGCGTTGATGAAGCGCCGTCGCCGGGCCGAGATGCGGCTGGTCGCAGCGATGCGCCGCGACGACGGTCTACGGGACGACTACGAGTACCTGATGTCCACAACCGGGGTCTGAACGGTCTCTTCCTTTACGAGAGGAGCCCCAGGGGCGAGGCGGGCGCCGGGGCCGGATGTTCACCCGGTCCCCACCGTCCGACCATCCGCCGAGTGCCCTTGAAGGAGGACACCCGCAAGGCCCTGGTCCCGCCCTCCCCTGGGGCACCTCTCACCGGACGAGATCCGCCGTCCACACCCTTATCCGTGCTTCGCGTTCGCCGTACCCATCCGCCGCGTCATGTTCGTACTTGGAGGGCTCTCAGTTGAGCATCCGTCCACCGTCCTGGCTTCTCCCGTCCCGCTCTCGGTCCTGTCGCGTCCGCGTGAGCAAGACCCGCGTTGCCGCCGCCGTCCTGGTCGGCTGTATCGGTTTGCTGCTGTCCACCGCGGTGCTGGCGGTCACGCTGAACTCGGCGGCCCAGGCCGGAAGCGGTCCCGTCGTGCTTGCCGACAACGCCCGGCTTGAGCAGGTCATCGGGAATCTCCGCAACGTCATCGTCGGTCTGCTGGTCGCGCTGGCGACGCTGTTCGCCACGATCGGCGGTGTCCGTTACCTGCTGGCCGGGGGTGACCCTGGCGAGGCCGAGGCGGGTAAGCGCACCCTGCGCAACGCGGCGATCGGGTACGGCATCGCGGCCCTGGCTCCCGTGCTGGTGCAGATCCTGCAATACGTCGTCGGAATCTGACCGTGCGCGCCTTCCCGCCCAAGGGTTCGCGCGTGGCCGTTGTCGTCGGGGTCGTGTTGATGGCGGGTGGCTGCGTGCTGGGCCTGGCCCATCACGCGGACGCCGCCGCGCCACCGCCTTCGCCCGCCCCAGCGCCGAGCGTGACCGCGCCCTCGACAACACCGGGAGCGCCCTCGGGTCCTGCGACCGAGGCACCATCCACCACCCCGTCCGAGGTGCCATCGATGACGCCCGGTGGTGACATGGATGAGGGATCCCCGACTGCGGAAGGCGAGGACGACTGCGGCTGGGCCGATCTTGGGTGTAAGGCCAAGCAGGCGATCACGGGTTGGTTCCAGACGCTGGCCAGCGCCGCTTTGGAGCCGGTGATGGGCACGCTGGCCGTAACGCAGTTCGCCACACCGGAGATCGGCTCGGACCCGATGAAACGGACCGAACAGATCTGGACCACATCGCTGGCGATCGCCGACACCTGCTTCGTACTCCTGGTGACCTTCGCCGGTGTGCTGTTGATGACCGGTCAGACCTTCGCGGGCGAGACCTCGCCCAGCCAGGTCGTCCCGCGTCTGGTGCTGGCGTTCGTCGCGATGAACACCAGCCTCATCTGGATCGGCTACGGCATCCGGCTCGCTAACGGTCTCGCCTCAGCGATCTTGATGAACGGCACCGACAGGATCAACCCCGACCAGGCCGGAGCGGCGCTCGCCGGAGGCATCGAAGCCTCCATCAACACCGGCGGCGCGTTCTACACCATCGTCTCGCTGATCGTGGTGGTCCTCGCGGCGATTCTGCTGTTCCAGTACGTGACGCGACTGGCGATCACCATGGTCTTGATCGCGGTGGCTCCGATCGCGTTGATGTTCCACGTCCTGCCTCTCACCGATGGGTTGGCTCAGCTGTGGTGGCGAGGTATCTCCGGGACGTTGGCGATCCAGGTTTGTCAGTCGTTCGTGTTCATCACCGCGCTGCAACTGCTGCTATCCCAGGAAAGCGACAGCGAACAGTTCTTCGTCGGGCTTCCGACCAATCAGGCCGAGCTGGTCGACCTCCTGTTGATCATCGCGCTGCTGTTCATCTTGGTTCGCATTCCGCGTTGGGTCGCGCGCACCGTGTGGCAGTCCACGCAATCGCGCACGCTCCGCCAACTCGTCAAGACGCTCGTCCTCTATAAGGCGGTCGGTGCCGTCACTCGCGCGACCCGCCGAGCCACTCACGGCGGGTCGGGGCCGCGGCCCTCGACCAGGAACGCGGGAGCCGGGCGCCCTCGCCCCGGCCCGGGGCCGGGTGGGCGAGGTCACGGGCGCGGCGGGCCGCAGGGCAGCCCGAACGGCGGGCCGAACGGCGGGCCCGGTCCCCAACCCGATCGGGCCGGTGCCCAAGGTGGTCGTTCCGGTGAACGGCACAACCCCGACCGGAACCGGGCACGTCACGCGGCCATTCCGTCGCCCCGCAACGGTCAGCACACGGCAGGACGCACGGGCACCGGCGCGCCCCATAGGCCCGGCCACGACGCCGCGTCACAGGCCATTCCACGGCCCCGCCCGTCCGGCCTATCCGGGCCCGGCCGCCCCACCGGCGACGGACGCCCACGGCCGCCTGTCCCGCCGCGCCAACCGGCCCGCCCCTACCGGCGCGCCGACAGCCCGCACCGTCCGGCACCGCGCACGTTCGTGCGTCTGGATCCACCGCAACAGCGCCGTCACGCCAGGAGACATCGATGAACGACGCCCACGAGCCCTTGTCGGCGCGCATCCCCGCCGACATCGAGCAACCCGACAAGATCATGTACGGGCTCACCGGCCGCCAGGTCGCCATCCTCGGCACGACCGCCGTGGTGACGGTGTCGGTCTTCATGGCGGCGGCGCCGGTCCTACCCGTGCCGATCGTCGTCGGACTGTGCTTTCCGCTGGTGGCCGCCGGTTGCTCGTTGGCGCTCGGCCGCCGCGACGGCATGAGCCTGGACCGGTTCGCGCTCGCCGCCTTGGAGCATCTGCGCCGCCGCCGGACGCTGGTCTGCGCGCCCGAAGGAGTGTCGGAACCTCCGGCGTGGTGCCAGGTACGCGGCAGGCTCCCCGGACCGCTGCGATTCCCGGTTCGCGCCATCCGACAGGACGGCGTCATGGAACTGGACGGAGGTGGAACCGCCGCGCTCGTCCGGGCGGGAACCATCTCGCTCGGGCTCCGTACCGCCGCCGAGCAGACCGCGCTCGTCGGATTCTTCGGCCGGTGGCTCAACTCCCTGGAATCCCCGGTGCAGATTGTTGTGCAGGCGCGTCCGGTGGATCTGTCCGAACTCACCGACCGGGTCGTGGAAGCCGCGTCCGGGCTGCCGCACCCCGCCTTACGACAGGCCGCCGAGGGACACGCCGCCTACCTCGCCGAACTGGGCACGTCCCGAAATTTGCTGGTGCGTGAGGTGCTGATCGTCCTGCGCGACCAGCCCGCAACGCCTGGCACGGGCCGTCGAGGACGGGGCAGAGCACGGCAGGCCAGCGCCGTGATCGTCGCGCGCCGCGCCGTCGACACCGTCCGCGCACTGACCGGTTTCGGGGTCACCGCCCAAGCCCTCGACGCCGACGAGTGCGTTCGCGTCCTGTCCGAAGCGTTCTCGCCCAGCCAGACGCGCCCTTTCCCAGCCGCTGATCTCGACCAGCCCGTGACCGGCGACCACACGACCGAAGGACCCCAGACATGACCCGGCCCCGCCGCCAACTGCCGCAGGCCAACCTGATCAGCCTCGACCGCGGCGCCCTCACAAAGGTCCTCATCGCGGACGACGCCCGCGGGGAGATCTGATGACCGCCGCTCATCCTTCGCTGGTCCGCACGGTGTGGTCTCGGATCACCTGTACCGCTGTGCGACCCCGCCGAGTCACCGGCGAAGAGGGTTCCACTGGATTGGGTGACCTGCTCGGGCCGTCCGCGCTGCGAATCAACGCCTCGTCGTTGGATCTGCCGGACGGGTGCTGTGCGTCGTTCGCGGTCGCCGGGTTCCCGCGTGAGGTCGGCGCGGGCTGGCTGGAGCCGCTTCTCACCTATCCCGGACGCCTGGATGTCTCGTTGCACGTCGAGCCGATCCCGCCCATGGTCGCTGCGCAGCGTCTCCGGCGGCAGTTGGCGCGGCTGGAGTCGGGCGCCCGCGCGAATGCCGAGGCGGGACGCTTGGCCGATTTCAACGCCGAGGCCGCCGCCGATGACGCCGCCGAGTTGGCCTCCTCGCTGGCGCGCGGTCACGGTCGCCTGTTCTGTGTCGGGCTGTATCTCACCGTCCATGCGCTGGACGCCGCGGAACTGGAGGCCGAGGTCCAACAGGTGCGAGCCTTGGCCGCGTCGCTGCTGCTGGACGCCCAGCCCACCACCTTCCGCGCCCTTCAAGGCTGGACGACCAGTCTCCCTCTCGGCGCCGACGCGATCCGGCAACGCCGCACCTTCGACACCCAGGCGTTGGCCGCCTCGTTCCCGTTCGCCTCACCCGACCTCAACGCCCCCGCAGGACCGACCGGCGTCCTCTACGGCGTCAACGTCGCCAGTTCCGGGGTCGTGGTCTGGGACAGGTTCGCCCAGGACAACCACAACTCCGTCGTCCTGGCCCGGTCCGGCGCGGGCAAGAGCTACTTCACCAAGCTCGAAGTGCTGCGGCTGCTCTACCACGGGGTCGAGATATCGGTGATCGACCCCGAAGACGAATACCGCGCCCTGGCCGACACCACCGGCGGCGCCCACCTCGGTCTCGGCGCTCAAGGGGTCGCGTTCAATCCGTTCGACCTGCCCACCGACCAAGGTGACGACACCCTGATTCGACGGGCGCTGTTCACCCAGACACTCGTCGCGGCCATGCTCGGCGAACCGCTGAAACCGTCCGCACGGGCCGTCCTCGACCGTGCCGTACTCGCCGCCTACGCCGCCCGAGGCATCAACTCCGCCCCGGCGACATGGTCACGCCCGGCGCCTCTCCTGGCCGACCTCGTGGAACACCTTTCGGCCGCTTCACACCCCGAAGGCGCGGCGATCGCCGACCGCCTCATCCCGTACGTCTCCGGCTCCTACAAGGAACTCTTCTCACAGGCCACGACGACACGCCCGGACGGGCACCTAGTGGTGTTCTCACTCCGGGACCTACCCGAAGAGATCAAGTCGGTCGGCGTCCTGTTGGCACTGGACGCGATCTGGCGCAAGGTCGCCAACCCCGCCGACCGCCGCCCACGCCTGGTCATCGTCGACGAGGCGTGGATGCTGATGAAGGAGGCCGAAGGCGCCCGCTTCCTCTACCGGCTCGCCAAGTCCGCCCGCAAACACTGGGCCGGGCTGACTGTCGTCACCCAGGACGCCGCCGACCTGCTCGCCTCCGACCTTGGCCGCGCCGTCGTCGCCAACTCCGCGACCCAGATCCTGCTCCGCCAGGCACCCCAGGCCATCACCGCCGTAGGCGACGCGTTCGGCCTCTCCGAAGGCGAGCGGTCGTTCCTGTTGTCCGCCGAAAGGGGCGAGGGCCTCCTCTGCGGCGGAAACGCCGGTGATCGGGCCGCCTTCGCCGCCATCTCCTCACCCGCCGAACACCAGGTCATCACCACAGATCCCGCCGAGCTACTCGACCACTACGACGGAGAGGGCGACCCGCTGTGATCACGCTCAACGACGTCCCGAACTGGACGCACATCTTCGACAAGACCGAGCGCATCCCGGCACTCGTCGCGCACTACGGGCCGGCCCTCGCGTTCGGGACAGGAGTCGTCGTCCTGGCGTTCCGGGTCGCGCGTGCAATGCTGTGGCGCTGGCAAGCCCGGCGACTCGAACCCGACGCCCGCCTGATCACAGTGTC
The DNA here is from genome assembly GCF_003432485.1 of Actinomadura spongiicola. Taxonomy (GTDB): domain Bacteria; phylum Actinomycetota; class Actinomycetes; order Streptosporangiales; family Streptosporangiaceae; genus Spirillospora; species Spirillospora spongiicola. The sequence goes on along the minus strand of NZ_QVNQ01000002.1, from coordinate 53,656 downwards.
GGTGCCACCGCAGGTCGACCCGGCGAGCGCGCCCGCATGGTGGACCCACCAGACCGGCCTACTCGTCCCGGCCTGGAAACGGTGGCTGTTCGGCCAACCGCACCTGGTCTTCGAGTACATCGCCGACGCCGCCGGGGTCCGCGTCCAAATCTGGGTTCCCGGGACGGTGCCGCCCGGGATGGTCGAGGAGACCATCCGGGCCGCCTGGCCAGGAGCCACCACCACAACCGGCCCCGCAACGTCTCCCATCCCGTTGGACCGTCCGGCGGTCGGAGGCCGTCTCGTACTCTCCCGGGACGACTCGCACCCACTGAAAACCGATCACCACACCGACCCGATCCGCTCGCTCCTCGGCGCGGTGTCCGGGCTGGACGAAGGCCAGTACGCCGCCGTCCAGATCCTCGCCCGCCCCGTCACCGGCCGCCGCCTCGCACGGGCCCACCGCGTCGCGGCCTCTCTCAAAGGCGGAAGCCCCGCGTCCTCACGAGCCTTCTTCTTCGACCTCATCACACCCGGGGCCCGCACCAGCTCACCCGGCTACCCGCCCCACCACCTCCAGGCCAGCGCGCACCCGGAACGCGCCGAACAGGTCCGCGCGATCCTCGCCAAGGCAACGCAACCACGCTTCGCGGTCGACATCCGATACGCCGTCGCCGCGCCCGACACCGAACGCTCACGCAAGTGGCTGCGCGGACGAGCCCACGCCGTCGCCGCGGTCGCCGCACTGTACGCCTCCGGCCACCAGCACCTACGCCGCCAGCGGCTACGAGACCCCGCCCTCACCCTGCACGAACGGCGGCCAGGACGCGGCTACCTGCTCGGCGCCGACGAGCTGGCGGCACTCGCGCACCTGCCCCTGGACCCGGACGCGCCCGCCATCGTCCGCGCGGGCGCCCAACCCGTCGCGCCGTCGCCGAACGTGCCCACCGGCCCGAACGCCATCACCGGGCCCGCACGACCACTCGGCGACGCCGACGCGGGCCACCCGCGCCCCGTCGCACTACCGGTCACCGGGGCCCGGCAACACGTCCACGTCCTCGGCCAGACCGGCGTCGGCAAATCCACCCTTCTCGCCTCCCTCGTCCTAGCCGACGCACACGACGGACGAGGCGCCCTGGTCATCGATCCCAAAGGCGACCTGATCGCCGACGTCCTGGACCGGCTCCCGAACCGCATGGCAGACCGAACGGTCGTGTTCGACCCGTCCGACCCGGCGCCGCCGCCCTCGGTCGGAATCCTGTCCGGCCCAGACCCGGCGTTCGCCGTCGACTCGGTCGTGTCGATCTTCCACCGCTGTTTCCGGTCCTCCTGGGGGCCGCGCCTGGACGACCTGTTGCGCTCGGCCTGCCTGAGCCTCATGCGCGCCCACGGCTCCCGAGCCACCCTCGCCCAGGTCCCGCAACTCCTCACCGACTCGGCTTTCCGTGCTCGCGTGGTCGGACGCCTCTCCGACGATCTTCTACGCGGCTTCTGGGCTGGATACGACGAACTGTCACCGGCCGGACGAGCCGCCGCAATCGGTCCCGTGATGAACAAGCTCCGCGCCGTCCTGCTACGCCCGTTCGTCCATCAAGCCCTTTCGGCAACCGGCTCGACCGTCGACCTGGCCCGCCACATCGACAACGGCGGCCTCGTCCTGGCCCGCCTCCCCAAAGGCGTTCTCGGCGAGGACGCCGCCCGGCTCATGGGCTCGCTCCTGCTCGCGCACACCTGGCAGGGCATCACCCGCCGCGCCGCGCTGCCCGAACACCAGCGCCCGGACTCGTCCGCCTACATCGACGAGTGCCACAACTTCCTCAACCTGCCCGGCTCGGTGAGCGACATCCTCGCCGAGGCCCGCGGTTACCGGCTCTCGCTCGTCCTAGCCCACCAGCACCTGTCCCAACTGCCCAAGGACCTACGCGACGCCGTCTCCGCCGACGCCCGCAACAAGATCTACTTCGCAGTCTCGCCCGAGGACGCCACAGACCTCGCCCGCCACGTCGGCCCCGTCCTGTCCGCACACGACCTCGCCCACCTCGGCGCCTACCAAGCCACCGGACGCCTCGTCACTGCGGCGGGCCACCCCACCCAGGCGTTCACCTTCCGCACTCGTCCACTCAGCGCCCCGATCCAGGACCGCGCCGACCAGATCCGCGCCGCCTCACGCGACCGCTTCACCCCACGCATGACGACTTCCAGACCCACCACCGGCAAGACCAAACCGCTCTCAGGCGACCCGCGCACCGAGCACCCGACCGCCACGGAGGGCCGGCCACAGTGAAGAAGACGATCCGTCACCGCCGAACGCCCAGCACGCCCCTGCGGGCAACACCTGAACTCTTCCTCGAACTCCGCGCACGCCTCACCGACCGCGACCGGGCCCTCCTGGAGCTGGTCTGGGAACACCGCGTTCTCACCACGCACCAACTCGCCGCCATCTTCTTCACCACACCCGGCAAGGCCCGCGACCGCCTCTTGAGACTCTTCCACCTCAAGGCCCTCGAACGATTCCAACCCTGGGTGCCCGTGGGAGCGGCGCCCTACCACTGGGTCATCGGCCCCCTAGGCGCCCAGCACCTGGCGGCGCATCGCGACACCACCCTTGCCGGACTCGGCTACCGCCGCGCCACCGTCCTACAGATCAGCCATTCCCGGCACCTGGCCCACCAGGTCGGCGTCAACGAGTTCTTCACCCAACTCCACGCCCACGCCCGCCGGACACCAGGCGCCCACCTCGACAAATGGTGGCCCGAGCGCCGCTGCACCCAACTATGGGGAGACCTCGCCCGCCCAGACGCCTACGGCCGATGGACCGACACCACCCCAGACGACAAGAGCCCGACAACGATCGACTTCTTCCTCGAACATGACACCGGCAGCGTCACCCTCGCCAAAGTCGCCGCCAAACTCAATGGCTACGAGGCCCTCACCGAGGCCACCGGCATCACCACCCCAGTCCTGTTCTGGCTACCCAACGCCCGCCGCGAAGCCCACCTCCGTACCCTGCTGGGAACACCGCCGATCCCGGTCGCCACGGCCGTTCACACTTCCGCCAACACCACAACCGAGGGCCCCGCTGGACCGGTATGGCTCCCAGCGGGGAAGGACGGCCCCCGCCGCCGACTGACCGACCTCAAGCTCGCACCGCCACCACCGGAAACCCACCCCGCCCAAACGGAGGAGCCGGGTTGCCAGTAATCGCACTCGTCATCGCCCTTGTGCTTCTAGCGGTCGTCTTCATCGGCGCCATCACCAGCCTCGCGCCCACATCCGACGCTTGCGCGCCGCAAACCATGGGGCCACCAGTCGCCGGGATACCCGCCAACTACCTTGCCCTCTACCGCAAAGCCGCAGCCGACTACGGCATCCCTTGGGAGATCCTCGCCGCCATCGGGTCCGTCGAGTCCGACCACGGACGTTCGACCGCACCGGGCGTCCGTTCCGGCGCGAACCACGCAGGAGCCGGTGGCCCCATGCAGTTCCTACCCGCCACCTGGACCGCCTTCGGCGTCGACGGAAACCACGACGGCAGAAAAGACCGCTACGACCCCGCCGACGCCATCCCCGCAGCCGCCAACTACCTCCGCCACAACGGCGCACCAACCAGATTGCGCACAGCCCTCTTCGCCTACAACCACAGCAACACCTACGTCGACAACGTCCTCGGCCGCGCCCACAAATACAAGACCACACCCACCACCAACAACAGACCGACCGCGACCACCCCACCCGCCGAGTGCGCCGAAGCCGCCGCCATCACCGCACCCAACGAGACCATCGCGAAAATCATCGCCTTCGCCATGGCCCAACGCGGCAAGCCCTACGTCTTCGGCGCCACCGGCCCCAACGCCTGGGACTGCTCCAGCCTCGTCCAAGCCGCCTACAAAGCCGCGGGCCTTACCATCCCACGCACCACCTTCACCCAATGGCCCTTCGGCGTCCGCATACCCAACAACCAAGCCCAACCCGGCGACCTCGTCTTCTTCAACTCCGGCCCCGGCACCTCCACCAACCGCCCGGGCCACGTCGGCCTCGTCATCGGACACGGCCGAATGATCGCCGCCCGCTGCTCCACCTGCCGCCCAGCCATCGGCGTAGAGCCCTACAACCGCCCCGACTGGACCGGCACCACCCGCCCCATCCAACGAATCAGCCAAGGCCACAACAACCACACCTAACACCTGTGGCTGTAGCTCAAGGCTCGGTACCGTGTGCGCGAAGCTCGGGGGTCGGCACCACGCGGACGGCTTAGCGTGGATCGGCCAGCACTGGTATTACGCTGGTTTGTCAAGAATGGGATGCTCTCGGACATCTGCCTCACGGCGATACAGGGCATGGACCCGGTGGACTTTGTGGTTCGTCTCGGTGCAGACCGTCGCATGGCCGAACGGCCCGTGCTGTTCAAAGATTTCGACCAGCGGAGCGTGGAATTGGCCGACAGTGTGGCGATGTTTTGCCGCAGCGGCAACTGGTCGTACATCTCGGAGGTCGAACAGTCCACCTGGCGCCTGATCTTCCTGGACCCGCAGGGCCGGGAGACGTTGGAGAGGCAGGGCGACGAAGTTGTCCGCCTGGACCGCTTTCAGCACGAGCACCCGTGGGTGTGCTATATCGATGCCGCCAGCGAACTGATTTCCGCCGATCCCAGGGAGAGCCTGCTGGAGACCCCGATCCCCCTCGAGGACCGGCTCGGGGCGCTCGCCGTGCTGGACGCGGCCATGCGTCAGGCCAGTACGGTGCGCGAAACCTTCCCCGGCTGCGAGGGTTCCGAGGACGAGGACAAGGGAGTTGGCCAGGCAGCTGTTCAGCGCGGTGGGCGAGCATCTCGGGCTGTCGCTGCCGTGTCGGGAGATCGAACAGGGACTGCTGCCCGCGGTGCATCTGCCTTGCCACTGTGAACAGTGACAGTGTGGCCGCCGCGCCCCTGCGGATCTAGTCGATCCGGCTGCCGGACCCCGGCGTCACGCACCAGCTTATCCAGCAACAGACTCCTCGCCGTACCGCCATACCACGCCTGCTCCCGGTAGGGGCGAACGCGCAATCAACCAGCCACAACCACAAACGCTAGGTCAGACACTCCCTCAGCAAGAGCGTCACCGCCACAAGCCGCATGACCAGAACCGGTGAACGTTCGTGCTTACCGCACTAGACTAATCCGGTGCGTGACCCTGCCGTTACGGAGGGCGTTGATCGCCGCGTCGGCGATTCGCGTGGTGTGGCTTTGAAAGGAAAACCACGTGGTACTGGAGATTTTCGTCGGCTTGTTCGTCGAGCAGATGCTCTCCGCTGGGCTCGGTCAGGGCAGGGGTGCGCTGACCAAACGGCGGGAGGCGAACGCGCTGGTAGACGAGACGATGGCTCGGGTTCGAGAGGAACTGCCCGAAGGACCGGACGCGAACTCGATCATCGATGCGTTGAGCAGGCAGTTGCGCGCCCCGGCTGCCGATTTGCCGCACCTGCCGGCACAGCCACTGGAGGCGCTGCGCCTGCAGCTCGAGCCGCTGCTGGTCCAGCCGTTCACCGACGGTCGCGATACCGGTGCGCAGATTCTTGACCGGCTAGGTCTCGACTTGGATCGCCTCGTCGCGATGACTCACTCGGCCCTGCTGGCTTCCGCCCGCCAGCTCGTGTTGGAGCAGGGCGGCCTGCCGGAATTCGTTCGGCAGGGCTTCGAGCAGTGGGTGCGGGATCAGCTGGCCGAGATACGGCGGCACCTCGTGGCGGGAAACGGCGCCTCGGGCGCCGTCGACACCTTGGTCGGGCCACCAGAGCTGATGGTGGGCCGCCAGGAGGAACTGGCCCGGCTGGAGCAGCTGAGCGTCCAGCCCGAGGGCACTGGCGGGTCATCGGTAGTGCTGACCCTGCATGGCATGGGCGGCGTCGGCAAGACCACTCTCGCCAGTGCTTTCGCCGCACGCATCTCGGAGCGGTTCCCAGATGGCCGCCTGTGGGTCGATTTCCACGGCTTCACCCCCGGAGAGGAACCACGGTCGACCGATGATGTGCTCGCCGGCCTGCTGCGGCAGGTCGGCCATCCCCCCGACGTCCAAACCCGCAATCTGGCGGAGAAGTCGGAACTGTGGCGGGCGTGGCTGGCGGACCGAGCCGTACTGTTGGTGCTGGACAACGCGCTTTCGGAACACCGCGTGGAGCCCTTGCTGCCGGGGGCCTCGTCCAGGTCGCTGGTGCTGGTCACCAGCCGCAAGCGGCTTGACGGCCTCGGTACCCGGCGTTCGGTCGACGTCGACACCTTTTCCACCGCGGCCGCGATCTCCCTGCTTCGACGGTACTTGCCCGACCACGGTGAACACCCGTCCGACGAGCCTCTGACGGAGATCTCTGAGCTGTGCGGGCACCTGCCGCTGGCACTGTGTGCCGTCGGACCGCTCCTCGACACCGTTCAGCCAGCCGACCTGATCGACCGGATGCACCGGGCCGCGTACCCGCTGCAGGATCTTGACGACGCGGAACGTCCGGTGCGGGCGGCGTTCGAAGTCTCCTACCAGCACCTCGGCCACAGGCAGCAGCAATCGATGCGCCTGTGCGGTGCGCATCCCGGCCCCGACTTCGACGCCGCGTCACTCGCCGCACTCTGGGGCATCCAGCGGTCCGATGCTGCGGTGCGGATCGCCGAGCTCCGAAAGTACAGCCTTCTGGTGACTGTCGACCACGTGGGCCGTCGGTTCGCGGTGCACGACCTCTTCCTCCCCTACGTCAGGGAGTTGGCTGCCGTATGAACTCCACCGCCGAAGCGCAGCAACGCCTTCTCGCGCATCTTCTGGACACGGCGCGTTCGGCAGCCGCACGGGGCGGCCGTGGGCCGGACGGCCAGCCGGGCGGCATCTGGCTGGCCGAAGCCACCGACGAACTCGAACGATGCGCCCATGTGGCGCTCGACCTCGGCTGGGTGCACGGCCCGACACTGGCGGCCCTGGCCGGGCACTGGCTCCGGTCGACGGGCCGCCCCAGACGGGACTTGTGCACCCGCCTGAACGAGGCCGCCACGGAACAAGGCGACCCGCAGGGACGGGCGGCGGCCCAATGGGGCTTCGGCTGGCACGCGTTGGGCGACCTTGACGTCCACGAGGCCGCTGACAGGTTTAACGAGGCCCGGTCCGTTGTTGACGACGATGAATACGGGCAGGCCGAAGCGGACCTGGGGCTGGCCACGGTGGCGCGGCTGCGCGGCGACCTCGCACAAGCGGAGACACTGTTCGAACAGGCCGCAGCGTGTTACCGGCGAGCCGGAGACGACCGCGCTGAGGCGGACGCGGCATGGGGCCTGGCAATCGTGGAACTCGAACGGGGCAACGGCGCGCAAGCGATGGCTCGATTCGAGCGCGCGTCCGATCTGTGCCGTCAAGCGCGCGGCCGTCCCGGCCGCCCTACACGGGGAGATCTGGTCGCTGCGGCGGTGGACGCCGGACTTGGCCAAGTCGGCCGCGACCTACTGCAAATAGCATCCGTGACCGTACCGGAACAGCACCACGAGATGGACTCGACCGTTGCCGACGCGGTTGCGAACATCACCGGAGTGCTCGAAGACGCGGCCACCGGCTCACAGGCCGCGAAGGACGATCCCTTCTCGGAACTGGTCGAAGCGATCTCCCGCATCGGAGACCAGATGGCCGAGGGCATGAGCCGAGCGTTCCAGAGCATCACCGTGCAGATCGCGAGTCCTGCCCTGGCCTTCAGCCTGTACCAGGAGGTCGGGGATAACGGTCTGCAGGCGGCAGCAGCGTACGCGGTCGCCTCGGCGGCGGTCGAGACCAGTCACCTGGCGGCCGCGGCGGCGGGATACGACGTCGCCCTGGAACTCTTCACCCGGACGGGTGACGCCCGTGGGCAGGCGGCCTCCAGGCGGGTCCTCGACGACATCGCCCGGGCGCTGGCTCCGTTGGACCACCTCCGGGCAGGGGCCGACGCCGGCGACAGTCAGGCAGCCCGCCGACTCGCCAAGGCACTCGCGCAACAAGGCGAGGTGGCGGAGCTGAGACAGCGCGCTGACGCTGGCGACAAGGATGCCGCCTGGCGGTTCGCCGATCTTCTCGTTCGCACCGGCCAGCAAGCGGAACTACGAGACCGCGCCGAGGCCGGGGATGAAGACGCCCGCCGCCGGTACGCCGAACTGCTCGACGACGAGGGGCGCGAGGCGGAACTGGTGGCACGCGCCGACGCCGGTGATGAACATGCCGGTTGGAGACTCGCCCGACTTCTGGTGGGGAGCGGTCGGCTGCAGGAGTTGTGTGCCCGAGCCGACGCCGGTGATGGGCCCGCCCGTAGCGAGTACGCTGACCTGCTCACGAAGAGGGGCCATCTCGACGAGTTGCGCGCACGGGCACACGGCGGCGACCTCATCGCGGCCGATCGCCTTGTAGAGGTTCTCTTGGACGACGAGAACCAGTCGCCACCGGCAGGACGAGACGAACGGATACCGGAGGCCATCGACCTCCTACGGATGCTGGCCGACGCCGATGACTCAATGAAGCTCGCCGGGTATTCACTGTTCGCTGGGAACTCAGAGAAGCTCTGCGACCTGCTCGCCGAGGAAGGGCGGCTGGAAGAATTGGCCGCCCGCGCCACTGCAGGCGACTACTGCGCCTGGTACCTCTTGTACCGACAGGGGCTATCCGAAGATCTCCCCATGCCCACCGACGATCCGTAGATGCAAGTGCCGCTACGCCGAGCACTATCCGCCCCCAAGAGGACAGTCGCCGGAACTTGCGTCCTGGCGGCTGGAGGCCCATCAAGCCTTCGTGGGATCCAACGCTCGAAAGCGAAGGGACTTGCTCTTCGTTTCCCGGCTCGAGGCAGAGGAGCCGCGGCCCGACAATCTACGTGGCGTCGACGTTGTAGGCCGCGACGATCACGTCCTTGACGTCGAACGTGTCGCAGTCGTCCCTTGTCGAAGGCGTCGATGGCGCTGCGTGTGTCGGCGCACCTCCTGTGGAAGCCGTTGACCTGGACACCACCGACACAAACACTGACGCCAAACTGGACCGCATCGAACAGGTCGCGACCCGGTTCCCGGACCGATGCTTCGCCTTCGATGAGTTCGGGCCCTTGTCGATCCAGACCACCCCGGCACCGGATGGGCCGAGCAGGGCAGCGACCGACTGCCGACGACCTACCACCACCTAGACAACTTGTCATCCAACAAGATCCCCGCCATGAGCGCCTGGACGCGCAAGAACAAGGTCGAGCTGTGCTTCCACCCCCGACCATCACGTCCTGGGCCAATTCGATCGACGCCCAGTTCGGGCCGCTACGCACCTTCGTGACGGGCAATCCCGACCATCCCAACCACACCGCGCTCGCCTGGGATATTTATGCCTACCTGCGGTGGCGCAACGCCCACGCCCGCCACCCCGACGTCCTGGCCGCCCAGCACCGCGAATGCACCCGGAACAACCACACTGGGGACGTCCGCACCCCAAGGGCCGCATGACCAGAACCGGTGGACGTTTATGGTCACCGCGCTAAATGTTCTTGAGGGTCTCAGTGAAACGCCGGAAGTCCTCGCGGCCTACGAGGATCATGGAGCCATGGGGGTCTTTGCTGTCACGAATTGCCATCATGTTCGGAACGCTCGCGACCTCGACACAGTGACCACCGTTGTCACCGCTACGCGAAGCCTTGCGCCACTTGGCGTCACTCAAGTCCATTTTTCTTTCGCCACTTTCTCTATTAGAGCTGCAGACTGGCTCAGTGGATACGCATGTGCTTGAATGAGAGCAAAGGTCTCAGTGAGGCTCGTGATGTCCCCACGGTCGGTAGTTGTGTCGCCTCGTAGGACACCGTCTCGATATGCTACCTCGCTACCATCGGTAAGCGTACCGATTACGAAGCCGCCTGACAGTCCACCGTGCTGAATACTGGGCACGACCTGGATTCTCACCTTTGGTGATGACACCTCGATGAGGTGCATGAGCTGCTCGTGCATGACCTCCTGTCCGCCAACGTCGCGGTACAGAACCGAGGCATCGAGCACGCACAGCAAGGTGGGGGCGTTCTCTCGCGCCAGGATTTCCTGCCGCGCCATGCGAGTCTCTACCGCTGCCTCGTTTCCATCGAGCAACGCACGGGCGTAGGCGGGGGTCTGTAGTAGACCGTCCACAACGAGCGGCTGATAGCTGCGGATGTACGTCGAGTCCGGCTCATGCTTGTACCAGTCCGTGAACCAGATGGGCACTGCTCCCGATCCCTTGAAGAGCCCGTCCCAGAGACGGGTGAGGGCGTTGCGTGTGTCGAGAACCGGATCGGCCGCGACCGCGAGACTGCGGTCACACCGAAGCTCGGCCCTTTCTACCGCGCTAATCGTGCTCTTCGAGAACGGAATCTTGTTCGCGAGTTGGGCGCATGACAACTTTGCCGCCTCCCGGTAGTACCGCAGTTCGCTCCCGAACAGTGCTTCCGGCGACTCCCATGGGTGGAGATCTCTCGGACGCTGCGGCATCTTTCCACGCTCGCTTTCTGCATGTCTCGGCTTCTGACGGCCAGTGATGGCTAGCGATGGCCAGCGACGGCTAGATCATTAAGGGGATCGACCCGGGTTCGGCTGGTCATCGTGAACACTTCACCACTCAGCGTGCCACAGGGGCAATGATTCGACTAGCCGTTACGGCGCAATCCAAACAAGTGCGCGCAATCGAGCCCGGAGGCGACTGGCCATGATCGATGTAGGGGGTAGGACCGTGGTGCACGAGCTGGTCGTAGATTCCACCGCCCACGCGCCGCGTCTCTCCAGAGACTTCCTCGCAAAGTGCTTCAGCGATCTCGGAATCGAAGACGACTACGCGGGACGGACAGTCGTCAACGAATTGGTAACCAACACTTACGAACACGTCGAAACTGGACAGATCGTCATCCGAATATTCGAGGACGAGCGCGACGGCGCGGTGGTCGTGGAGGTCTGGGACCAGAGCAAAAATATGCCGGTCATTCAGGAGATCGAAGAAACCGCCGAGTCAGGGCGCGGACTTTTCATGATGTCACTTCTGGTCCGGGAGTGGGGCGTGCGACCAATCACTGGAGGGGGAAAGATCGTATGGGCCAAACTCGACCGCTGAGCGTCCGGGTTGAGCGGCGCGTGCTACGGCTGCGCACGCACCTCGGACGATCGACGGCCGTGCGGTACCTGGACACGCTCAGCGCGGCACTCAAGCCTCTGGGTTACCGGGCCATCCGGCTCTACCGCCCCGAAGAGTTCCCGGTCCCGGTCGCCCTTCCCGCGCTCTGGGAGCCGTTCCTTTGGGTGTACGTCCCGGGCCCGCACAGCCACGTGGGGACCGTCGTAAGCGCACGAGCCGTTTCGGGCGGAATGTGGGCCTACCACGAGGCTCAGCGCGGAAGGTTCGGCTACCTCTCACCGTGCGGAGACGTGAAGGCGGCGGCCGACCAGACCGACAAGCTGCTCAAGCACAGGATGTTTCCGGGCAACGCCTGGTGAGACCACACGAGGGACGCGCGCGCCTGTCGGGGTGGGAAGGCCCCTCCCTCTCCCCGAGTTGACGCAGTAGATCCCTAGCAAGGGGACAGAGGGTGCTGCGTCCACTCAGCCTCGTCCCTCTCTTCCTCCCCACGGGAGAGAGGGACGAGGCCGTACACGAACCCCCTGATCTCGCTGAAGGCGCGCGGCGAAGATCAGGGGGTTCTTGGTGTCCGGCAGCAGAAGCGACAGGTGGGGTCGCGGTCTCACCCCGAAATGACATTCTCGTCAATAGTCCGGGGCCTGACGGCGCTTGCGGTAGACATCCAGCGAGTGCGCGAGGAACCGATCGCACCAGAGGGCGATCTCATCGAGCTTCTCATCAGAGATCACGAACCGTATCCACGCACCGCCGTCGATGGCGACCGCGCCGGTGGGTTCAGAGGCTCGCAGGTTCGGCCAGACGCGCCCGTGCACGAACCCGGAGGCCATCCGCCACGCCGCGACGGGCTCACTGGGTGTGAAGCCCGCATCTTCGGCAGCTCTCTTGATCATGTCCACCATGTTGAGCTTGGCCCCGACCCGGTTATCCGGCAGACCCAGATCTTTGGCGAGCTGAAGGATCTCGCCCCGACGCTCACTCCCTCGCTTGGCAGGCGGTTCCGGGGCGTGCCCGATTTCATCCTCATACTTCCCGCGCTGTTCGAAGTCGTACGCCCAGGTCTGCAGGGCCCGGGTACGTCGTTCGTCTCGTGTCTTACCGTTGAGCAGCCATGCAACGTGCGCGAAGTTCTCCAAGGCGCTTCTGAGTAGCGCGTAGGGGTAGACCGTCCCGAGCCATTCCAACTCTGTGATGTTACGCCGCAGAACGTAGACCTGCTCGACACCAGCCCCGAAGGACGTGTAGATGGGCGTCGTGAACCACTTGCCCTGAAGAGTGTTCGCATCCGCCGCCAACGAACTGCGAGGCTCGGGGGGCGGCGGATAAACGACGTTCTCTTCCCCGGCGTACCCTTCGATCCGCCCGAACAGCTTGGACAGGTTCGGGCAGGTGAGCGTCTGCTTCGTCATAAGCACACAGTGTGGGGAGGCGATCACCTAAGCGCCACCCGGTTTATGGCCCTGCACGCCCGGCGGCGCGTGCGGGGCCGCGCGGACGGCGGCGCGTGCGGGGCCGCGCGGACGGCGGCGCGTGCGGGGCCGCGCGGACGGCGGCGCGTGCGGGGCCGCGCGGACGGCGGCGCGTGCGGGGCCGCGCGGACGGCGGCGCGTGCGGGGCCGCGCGGACGGCGGCGCGTGCGGGGCCCGGGTGGCGTTCCGCCTACCCGGGCCCCTTTGTCGCGCGTGGCGCGGTGTGCTGTCCCTGCCGGTCCCTACCAGCGGCGCCGGACACTGCCGCCCATGAGGCGGCATGCGCGTTCGTCGTGGGCGTCCAGGAAGATGACCGGCAGTTCGGCGACGCCGGTTTCCCGCGCCTTGTGGATCCGGTGCCATCCGTCGATCACGATGGGTGTCCTCACCTCGGGAAGTGGCACGGCCAACAGCGGTCGGGACAGATCCACCGTCTCCGCGTAATCGGCGTCGACGCGGATGAGCGCGCCGAGCGCGCCGATCTCTGACACGTTCGCGTGCGTGACCGTGTAGCGGGTGGACGCCCGTGCGGCGGCAGCGACGTCCCATGCCCAACCGAGCAGGACGAACACCTGGTCATAGGGGCCGTGTTCGGTGTCGTGCGAGGTGGTGCCGGTCGCATCACCGGACATGTAGCGTCTCCTTGGTCATGACAGCCTCTTTCAGCGTTGGGGTAGGGGTCGTGAGACCCGGGTCATGACGGGGCGGACGGGGCGCTACCCGTCCGCCCCGCCTACGGTTCACGGGGTATTCGCGCTGTCCGCGTCGGCGCTAGCAGCGGCACGGAAGCGGCGCGGACTTTCACAGGTCAGGACCGCCTCGCCACGTGAGACGAGGGTGTCGAGGGCATTGGCGACCGCACCGGATGACCGGTCCAGGACCTTGGCGATCTCACCGGGCGTGAATTCCTTGTCCGGGTAGGCGATCAGGTGCTCGGCGACGAGGGGGCGCAGCGGTGACGGCGCGCTACGGTCGCCGGTCGTGCGTGGCGTCCGCGTCCCGGTGGTGGCGCGATTGGTGCGGCGGACGCTACCGGCGTAGCGCGCTATGTCTTCCATGCCGCGCGTGATGCGCTCCTCGTCGTCGGCCGCTATCGCGGCGAGGGTGGTGGTGACCGTGCTCAGAAGGTCGGTCAGGATGACCCGGGCGGTTTCGCGCTGTTCGGCCTTACGAAGCTCGGCGTCGACCCGTGCGCGCCGTTCCGCCTCCTCTTTCTGCGCCTTGCGCAGTGACTCAGCCGCCGCCGCGCGCCGGTCGGCCTCATCTGACAGCACCTGCATGGCGTTCGCGAGGGTGTCCGGTGAGATGACGCCCGTCCCGGTGGCGTCCGGCGGCGGAGGGGCGTCGGTGCCTGCCGCGTCGTCCGTCGGGACGGCCGTGGCGGGGTCAGCGGCCCCGGTGGCGGCCGTGGTGGGGACCGGGGCCCACACGTCCGGGGTGCGGCCCCGTCCGGTGCCCTGACCGGGCGTCCGGGTGGCTAGTCCGGCGTCCGCGAACGCCGTCAGTGCCTTGGTCACGGTCGCGCGGCTGGTTCCGGACGCGTCGGCCAACGCCGCCACGGTCGCACCGTCCGGCGCGGCGTTCAGCGCGTCCCACACGGCCCCGGACGCGCCGCCCGGCCGTCCGTCCGCCGTGCCGTTCGCCGGGGCGGTAGTGGCCGCGTCCGGGGTCGCGGTGGTGATGATGTTCGCCATTGTTTCTGCCTCCTGAAATGACGACCGATTCGGCGGGACTTTCCCGCCCGGCGTCGTCCGCCATGACGACCATTTCTCGATGACGCGGCGAATGCAACACGGAGCGCCGACTAATTTGGTAGCCGGAACGGCTGGAGAGGCTTACCTAGGTAAACAATGTTTTATTAGTTCGGGCTGCCCCGGCGTGCGCGCCCAACCCCGGCGCCTACCACGGAATTTGGCGACGCCGGGCTCGCGCGTTTCAGCCTCGGCCTTTTGGGATGTCGTTCGCCTCGGCCCGGTGCGAGGCCGCCTTGTCGCCGCGCCTTCATGCGACGCGGGGACGGCCTGTGCGCGGGTGTGGTTTGGCGGTTGGCTTGGGAGCGGAAAGGAAATTGCTTGTTGGGGGATCGACGAAGTCCTCATCCCGGCGAGCGACCACACCTATCCATGCCCCCTTTGGGGGATATCCGGGCGCACCGTCACCCCACCCGATCAGCGCCGTGACCTGCGTAGACACCGGTGTGAGACAGGGGCGTCCATAGACAACCCCCCGGTCACTCCCCCGATCACACCCCCGGTCGCCTCGTCCGTCCACGGAACCGTGAGTGAGCAAGACCCCGCCCGCGCTTGACTCGGTGTGCGGGCGGGGCCTGAGCTTGGCCCTTAAGCTGAGTGTGGGACCAGCCTGGTAAGGACAGGCTGGTCCCGCCTACGCAGCCGGAGTCTTCGGCGTGACCAGCGCCGGTTCCTCTCGCCGGTTGTCGGTACAGATCAGGTCCGCCCAGACGATGTGCCCTGTGCTCGGGCTTCCATGGACACCCATCGTTGCGGCCACCCGCGAGACCGCCCGTAGACCCCGACCGCCCTCATTGTCGAGGGGGCCGTCGATCGGGTCGTACCGCACCGTGGGGTATCCGCCGCCGCCGAGGTCGCTCACACCGACATAGGCCAGGCCGCCGACCACCAGCTCGACCGTGAACCAGCCCCCGCGCTCGCCCGACCGGGTGTGGCGGACGGCGTTCGAGGACAGCTCGGTCACCACGAAGCCCACGTCCGAGACGATCGAGGTCTCAGCGAACAGGAACATCGCGAACTGTCGCGCCATCGGAATCTGGTCCACCCGCCCCGGAAATGCGCGCCGCCAGGACATCGACGCGCAACGCAGCGGGCCCGCGGATTTGAGATCGAGTGTCGCCATTCCTTGCATCCTCCTGACCGGCCGCCCCGCCGCCGCGTTTCCATTAGCAGCGAATTAGCGCGGCGGACCGACCGCCATCAAGGAACACCTCGCATCGATTTGTCAAGCCTACTAACTTTCGGCCGCCAAACCCGTTCAATAGATACATCTGCTGCTTCTAGCGAAAAGCACCTGGCATGGCCGCGGCGAGTGAATCCATCGCCCACGAACTGGGTCCTGGAGTCTACGGTCGCCACGCGAGGGCCTGTTGGCCTGACAGCCATGAGGTGTCGGACGTCGAAGTTTCGGCCTCCTCATGACAGTGTGAGGTTGCTGAAGAAAGAACGAGGCGGCCCGTAGATTGGCGGGGTGAGTGGCTATGACTTGATCGCGTACGCGGGGAATGCTGAGGATGTTGTGCTGATGCGCGCCTTCGCTGGCCAGCGGGGTGGGTTCTTTGTGGATGTTGGGGCCGGCGAGCCGGTCAGTGGGTCGCTGACCAAGAACCTGGTGGACGGCCTCGGGTGGCGGGGTGTCAACATCGAGCCGTTGCCCGAGCGCCACGCACGTCTTGAGCGGGCTCGGCCGGGTCATGTGAACCTGCGTGTGGCTGTGGGAGACGAGCCGGGTTACGCGTCGTTCTTCCGCGTCGTTCCGGGTGCGGGGATGGCTGGTGGTGGTGGGCTTAGCACGTTGCGCAGGGATGTTCTGGAGGGGCATCTGGCGGACGGTTGGCGGTATGAGGAGTTGCGCGTCGAGGTCGTCACCTTGGAGGCGGTTCTGAACGCGTATGCCGAACCGGGGTTCGACCTGTTGAAGGTTGACGTGGAGGGGGCGGAGGCCGCCGTGTTGCGGTCGGCCGATCTGAGGGTGTGGCGGCCGCGGGCGATCGTGGTTGAGGCGACCGTTCCGTTGACCACGCAGCCGAGTCACCAGGAGTGGGAGCCGCTCGTTCTGGCGGCCGGATACAAGCTGGCGCTGTTCGACGGCCTCAACCGCTTCTACGCCCGCGACGACGAGGACGAGCTTCGCGGGCGGCTTTCTGTGCCCGCAAATGTGCTGGATAACTACATCCCGTATGCGTGTGCCCGTCGGGCCGGGCTTATTGGGCCAGGGTGAGCAGGTCGGGATGGTGGTCGCGGAGCCATCGTGTGAGCCATGCGCCGTCGGTGTCGGCGAGGCCCAGGGACGGGGCGTCGATGAGGCGTCGCAGCATCATCAGTGGCAGCAGCGCGGCCAGGGCGTCGTGGTCGACGGCGTCGCTGCCGTAGCCGTCGATCAGCGGGCCGGGCTGGGCGCCGCGTGGCATGTCGACGGCCAGGGCCCAGGCGAGGTCGAGCATCGGTGGCCCGGCCTCGGTCGCGCCCGGGTCGAGTAGTCCGGTGAGGGTGTCGCCGTCGAACAGGGTGTTGTGGCAGACCGCGACGTCGCCGTGGATCGCGGTGATGGGGAGTCCTTGGCAGGCCGCGGCGATGTGCTCGGCGAGGGCGGGGTAGGCGTCTGGGGCGGTCGATCGGGCCCAGCCCAGGAGGACGCCCAAGGCGCCAGAGTCGTCCAGGCGCAGGCCATCGCCGGGAGGCTGTGAGTGCCATTGGCGCAGTTGGCGGCCGAGCTGGTGTTGGCGCGCGGGGGTGGGGTGATCTGCGGGCGTGCCGGGGAGGCGTTCCAGGACCGCCCACCACGCTTCTCCTGCGGTTCCCGTGTCCAGGAGTCGTGGGGCCTTTATGCCTGTCGTGGCGCGCAGCTTGTCGAAGTTGCGGACGGTCTCCAGCCGTTCGTGCATCCGTCGACGCACTTTCACGACCGTCCGCTCGCCCGACACGACGCCGTCGGTGCCGAGCGTCCCCACCGCGTCAACGGGCTCGCGTGGGCCGTCGAATGCGGGGCTTCGCAGGGCTTCGCGGATCGCCGTCTCGACGAGCGCGTCGGGCACCCGGCCGGTTGGGATCAGCGCGCGGTGGTCGCCGACGTCCAGCGGCCCGCAGATCGGTTTCCGTAGCCGTGTCAGGGCCTGTGACCAGCGGCGCCGGGCCGCGTCCGGGTCGTCCAGCCAGGCGATGGCGGTGAAGTCGGCGTCCAGCCCTGCCCACGCGCGGGTCACCGGTGCCCACACAGGGAGGCAGTCGTCGGTCAGGTTTCGTGCCGTGCGGGTGGCTTCCGCCATTCGGCCGCCGGAGGCGTCCAGGAGGACTTGGAGCGCCTCGACGGGCAGTAGCTCACGGGAGGCGCCGAGTTCGCCGAACCGGCGTGCCGCTGCTTCTAGGAGGGCGGCGGCCGCGTGGTGTTCGCCGCGAAGGGCGCGGGCCATCGCCTCGGCCATGTCGCACTGGGCGAGGCCGATCGGTTCCCCGGCCGAACCGTTCAGCTCCCGGGCCCGGCCGAGCAGTGACATGGTGCGGTCCGGGTCGTACCACATCAGCGCCAGTAGGAGGTGTCGTAGTGCGCGCGCTTCCCACAGGGGGGCGTTGGCTTCGCGGGCCGCGTCCAGGGTCGTCTCGAAGAATTGGGCCGCTTCGGCGAAACGGGCGTTGTGCAGGTGGGTGTGGCCGAGCAGGTCAGCGGCGCGCACCTGGTCGGGGCCCGCTTGTGAGGCGCCGTCCATCAGCCGCGCGACTGAGCGGTAGTCGCTGCGGCGTAGCGCGTTGTCGGCCAGCCCGAAGCGGCCGCTTGCACCGATCAGGGACGCGGGCTCGATCCCGGACAGGTGGGCGGCTGCCTCCTCGACCTTGCCGATGATGTGCGCGCGGCTGGCCAGCTCGTGCCGGTAGTAGTCGGCGTACGGGCCTTCCGGTTCACCGATCAGCTCGCGCAGCGCCTGGTAGCGGTCCTCAGCGTTGACGTCCGCGCGTGCGGTCAGTCGCGCAACCGCGGTCAGCCGATTCAGTTCCGGCGAGTCCGGTAGTTCAGGCAGGGACACCAGCACCTGCCAATGGCCGAGCACGGTGAGGCTGTAGGCGAGATCGCCCAACGTTCGCGGTGTCAGCCGGTGCTCGTGGGCGGCATGCAGGACGAGCAGGAACGCCGCCACGCATCGCCTGCTACGCACCCCCAACGGAACCGGATGGTCGGCGTCGTCGTCCCAGACCGTCAACGCGGCGCGTGTCAGGTGCTCGATGGCTCGTTCGGCGTTGTGCGCGCGTTCGGCCGGTGTCCAGCCGTCGTCGGTGTCGGCGTCGCATTCGGCCACGCTGCGGCGCAGGTTCTCGTGCAGCCGGTACGGCGGCCACACCGTCTCGTCTTGGCGGACGAACGGGCGTTGT
The DNA here is from genome assembly GCF_003432485.1 of Actinomadura spongiicola. GTDB lineage: Bacteria > Actinomycetota > Actinomycetes > Streptosporangiales > Streptosporangiaceae > Spirillospora > Spirillospora spongiicola. The sequence goes on along the minus strand of NZ_QVNQ01000002.1, from coordinate 35,002 downwards.
ACGAACCGTTCGATCTGCCTGAGCCGCATCTGGGGTAGTACGGCGTGCAGGACGTCTTCGTCGAACGCCTCCAGCAGCGCCGCCGCCCGCAGCAGGTCGCGGTCGGGGGCCGAGAGGTCCCGCATTGTTCGCAACACCAGCTCGGGGAACCCGAGCCCGAATGCCTCGGCGGGCGGTGCTTCCCCGCGTGCGAGGTACTGCCCGAACAGCCCGGCCGACAGATCGAGGTAGAGCGGAGATCCACCGGATCCCGCGACGATGCGGCTTCGGATGCCGGGCCCGATCGCGGGAGTCCCGTCCACGGTTAGTCGCGCGGTCAGGTACGCCTCGGCTGATGCTCGGTCGAACCCGTCCAGGCCGAGCTGGTCGCGTCCGGCCAGGCCCGGCCAGCGGCGTTCGCCGCCGTAGGTGAGCGCGACGGCCTTGGCCTCTTCGTGCCAGCGCACCGCCAACCGTCCGGCCGCTACGAAGACGACGTTCGGCATCAGGTACACCAGCCGCGACACCAGGTCCTCAAGACCGCCGCGCTCGGCGGGCAGGCGCTGCACGTTCTCGAACGTGTCCAGCACGCACAACGCCAACGCCGGACGCTTACGACGCGCCTGCTCCAGGTCGGCGGCCAGCAGGACCGGCATGTACCCGAGCATCCGATCGGGGTCCTGCTCGGACAGGATCGGATCGAGCGCGGGTAGATCGGCCCGCAGCCGCTTCAACCGTGCCTTCTGCGTGGCGGTCCGGCCCAGCAGGTTCAACGCCCGGTACGCCACCGACAGCGCGCCGAACCCGCCAAGGAGCTGATCGACGGCGGTACCGACCTGGTCGGCGACCCCGAACGAATCCGCCGTGTTGTCCTTGCGGAGGAAGGCCGTCAGCGACTCGCCGGGGTGCTTGCGCTGCCAGTACACCGCCAACGCCACATCGAACGCGGGCCACGACCTGGCCAGCGGCGCCAGCGCCGCACGAAGCCGCAGCAAGACAGCCTCGAAGCTCGAACTGGCAGGGTCGGCGAAATCCAGTACCGCGTGCGCGCCACGTTGCGGCAGGCCGTCCAGTTCGCCGCTCACCGCCAGACCCGCGACGTGCCTGGCCAGCGTGGACTTACCGATCCCGCCCTCACCGCACACGGCGATGAGGTTGGACGCCGGACGCTGGAAGTCGAGCAGCTCATCGACAGTCCATGACCGTTCGGCCAGATGGGCGAAGCGGTCACGGAAGTCCCTAATCTGGGCTTCCCGGTTAGTGAAGACATTTCGTACTTCGAATGGAGCGCGCGGCCCGTAGCTGAAGAACTGGTCGACGTCCACCCCGATACCCGATCACATCCCCTCTGTCGTGACAATGCGTCTTCCCAGCTCGAGCGCTGGCCGGATGATCGCGCAGAACCGCCGTTCGCGCGTTCGATGTGCGTTGTCCCTAGTCGTCAGTTTCGTTTGGAAGTCGAGGTTGGGGCATCCACGAGCTTACGAGTCTCCTCCTCGGGTTCGGCATCGAGGTCATCGAGTCGTGCCGCGAGAAGCTGGTAAGTACGGCGGACGGCGTCCGGACGGTCGAGGCGGGCTTGTGCAGCCGCGGTAATCAGGGACCCGGACCAGTTGCGGCATCGGTCGGACTGGTCACAGCAGTGGGGGCCTGGATCGTCCGGCCAGCAGGGATCGCGGGGGTGGGCGTGGTCGAAGATGGCCGAAGGCCTAGTTAAACATGGTGTCGGCGTCGTGGACCACTGAACCGCGCGGTGTCGTGGGAGCCGCATCACCTCGGCCACAATTAGCGGGTCAACCCGGCTGAGTGCCGCTGGCTCGGCAGCAAAAACGCCACGTCGGCTGGATACAGGTTGCAAGCCTGGGCCCGCCAAGAGGGTCACCGCCCCCAGAACCAGTAAGAACACCAACTCCACTCGGCGCCGCACCACGCCGTCGCCCCCGACCGCACCTGCACCGTGGGCGCGTAAGCGCACGACACCGCCTGCTCTCGCGTCGCGCCCGCAAGTAAAGGCACACCCGCGGTTACCGTCACAGCTTACGAGTAGTCCCTCCAGGCGGTCATGGGCGAAGGGAAGTTGCTCGTCATCGCGGACGCGGACGTTTCGACCGACGGTGTGAGAAGGCCGTCGACCGGGTGACGGCCAGAACCAGGTGGGCTGTCGCGTACCGGCACGTCAACCGGCTCACCGCTGCGGCGACCGCGCGAAGCTCGCAGGAGCACGCCTGAAAGCAGAAGTTGGGCAGTCGAGGTCGTCGTGCTGGGGGCAGCTTCCGAATCCGCCGTTCCTCGGAGATGGAATGCCCGTACTGGGTCGTTATATATCAACCGATCCTTCCATCGAGCCAACGAGAAAGCCCGGCATTGCCGGAATCTTATAATTCAAAAGGGTCTTAGTACCGAAAAGTGGCGAATGGCGCGTCTTGTCAACCTGGGAGACGCAAGTGCAGCGCTTGTGACAGATGCCGGTGACATACTGGTGACAAGGGGCTTCGAAGTCGGGAAGGGGGCGCCGTGTGACTGGCGATGAGACTGTGCCGGGGACAGCGGATGACGCCGCGGTGCCGCCCCTGGCCCGCAAGGTCGATTTCCTGTTCCGCCAGGTGCATCCGAGTGGACGCGGGCCATACTCACTTCAGGAGGCCGCCTCCGCGATCGAGAAGCTCACCGGGGAGAAGATCTCGCACAACACCCTGTGGAAGCTGCGGACCGGCAGGCACGACAACCCCACCAAGCGGGTATTGGAAGCCCTGGCCACCTTCTTCGGAGTGCCGCCCTCGTACTTCTTCGACGAAGAGGTGTTCAGGGCCGTCGAGGAACAGATCGAGTTGTTGACCGTGCTGCGCGACACCGGGGTGCGCGGCGCGCACCTGCGCGGGTTCCTCCGCTTGTCGCCCGAGGCTCAGCAGATGGTCGGCGAACTGATCGAGTCGACCGCTCGTCTGGAGCAGCACCGCAGGACGGACGATGCCGATTCTTCCCCAGGGAGCTGAGAGACCTGTGACACAATCACAATCAGTTAGGAGAGCATTGCACTGAGTCCGGTTGGGCGGGCGCGAGTGCCGGGCGTGGAGACCGGGAGGTGGCCGCAGGGTGCGCGGAGGAACACTGCGACGGAGGTGTCGTACTCGTGTTGAGGCGCTGGGCGTCCCCGATCCTTGGAACTTTGAGGAGTTCTGTGCCCGCGTCGCCGCCCATACAGGTCGCGAGCTTCGGGTGATGCAGGTCCCGGCCATGCCGGACGGCTTGTGCGGGATGTATGTCTCGACCATTAGTACCGACTACGTCTACACGACGTTGAGAACCACGACGTTCCACCGTGAACACATCGCGCTGCATGAGATCGGCCATCTGCTCGCCGACCACCAGAGCGTGGTGGCCGTCCAGGACCTGGCCATGATGTTGCTGCCTGATCTGAACCCGGCGCTGGTACGCACGGTGCTGAAACGCACCTCCTACACCAGCGAGCAGGAGCGCGAAGCCGAGTATTTCGCCTCCCTGATTGCGAAGCGGTCGCGGCCCGGCCGAGACCGGGTCATCGCCGCCGACCCAGCCGTTGCCGCCGTGCTCGGCCGTCTGGAGGAGACCTGGGGGCACCGCTCGACGCTGCGGCGCACCGAGCCGATCTCGCCCGCCGTGGCTATCGGGTCGACGACGGGGCGCACGAGCGGGGAGCCGAGCCGCTAACTGCGGTCACGAGCGAATGGCACGTACGTTCGGGGGCCGCCGGTGATTGATCTGGTGTTCTGCACGGTGGCTGCATCGGCGTTCGTCGCGGCGGGGGGAAAGGTACGCGGCCTCCGCGGACCTGATCCGCCACCTGGCCTGGGCTCGACATGCCTGCTGCTGGTCACGATAGGGCTGGCGTTGGTGTTGCTCTCCAGCGGGGCACAGCGGGTGGAGAACGAGGTGTACCCCAATCTGGGTCGTCTGCTGTCTAACCTGTGTACGACGGTCGCCGCCTTCGCCATCCTGGCGCACCTGCTGAGCATCACCTGTCCGCCGGAGGAGGCCCGGGCGCGCATCCGCCGGTGGTTCGTGGCGCTGCTGGCCGTAGTGAGCGCGATGACCAGCCTGTTCCTGGCCACCCCGCTGCCACCGGTCATCGGGGACTTCGGTCCCTTGTACCGCGACCGTCCCGCACTGGTCGGCTACATGTTGGTCTTCGACACCTTCTTGGGGTGGGCTCTCACCAGCCTGGCGGTGATCACCTTGCGGTACGCGGGACCCGCCGCACGGCCCTCGCTGCGCGGCGGCCTGCGAATCGTGACCGTTGGCTGCGTTTTGGGGATCGTCTATCTGGTCGAGAAGACGGTGATGTTGGTCGCGCAATGGTGGCGGCTGGACCCGCCGGTGCCGGGGCACGATGGGCCGTGCCCCGGCCTCGTGCATCCTCCCGGGTGCCTGTTCTCGGTCGGGTTGCCCGTGTCCGCGGCCCTGGCGATCACGATCGGCATGACCCTGCCCGCATGGGGACCGGCCGTGGCGGCCCCGTTGCGGTATCGGCGGACCTATCAACGGCTTAAACCCCTGTGGACGGCGCTGGCCACGGCGATGCCGCAAATCGTGCTTCCAAGAAGCGGACGTGATCGCTTCAGCTACCACTATGGGGTGCACCGGAGGGTGATCGAGATCCGCGACGCGCTGCTGATCTTGGAGCTCTACCGTGACGCCGGTGCGGAGCGCCGGGCCGAGACCGCTGCGCGTGGTGCCGGGCTCGACGCCCTACGTTCAGCGGCAATGCGGGAAGCGATCTCAGTCCGCATGGCCCTGACCGCCTACCAATGCGGACGACCTCCCGAAGGACACACCCCTAGCGCGCCCCTCACCGAGCCCCGCCTCCTCACCGGTCAAGAGGGCGTGGACGCGGTGAACGGCGAGCCCGGAGTCGATCTGGACAGCGAAGCCGACTGGCTGATGCAGGTGTCCTCGGCCTTCTCCGCCTCGGCAGACCTGGTCGACCTAGTCGACTGGCAGGACGACCCGGGTGAGGACACGCCTGGGAAACGCCTATAACCGCCCATCGTCCCCTGATCTGGATCGAGGAGCCTCTTGTGTTCGACGCCGACTTCCATCGCGATCCGTACCGGGTCTACGACAGGCTGCGCGGCCAGGAACCGGTGCAGCGGGTGAAGGTCTCCTCTCGCGGTCATCACACCTGGCTGATCACCGGATACGCACAGGCCCGCGCGGCACTGACCGACCCCCGGCTGAGCAGGGACACCCGCCGCTTCGGGCACCTGTTCGGGGACCGCCGCGACATCGCCCCAGCACTGCGGGACAGCATGCTGGCCACTGACCCTCCCGACCACACACGGCTACGCCGCCTGGCCGCACCGGCGTTCACCGCCAGCGCCGTGGACCGCCTGCGCCCCCGCATCCAGCAGATCACCGACCAACTGCTCGGCGCCATCGCGCCCAAAGGCGCCGCCGACCTCATCAACGAGTTCGCCGTACCGCTCCCGGTCACCGTCATCTGCGAACTCCTGGGCGTTCCCGAACACGACCGCCCACAACTGCGCCGTTGGTCCAACGCCCTGTTCACCACCGCCGACGCCGCCACCCGCGACCAGGCCGCCCACCACATCAACGACACCATGGCAGTCCTGGTCGCCCACAGACTTCACCGCTTCGAAACCGGCGCGGCGCACCAGGGCGAGGACGGAGACCTCCTCGACGCCCTGATCACCGCCCGCGCAAACGGCGACCTTCTCAACCAGCAAGAACTGGTATCGCTGGCAGTGCTGCTACTGATCGCCGGGCACGAGACCACTACCAACCTGATCGGCAACGCCGTCCTCGCCCTCCTGCTCCACCCCGCCCAACACACCGCCATAGCCGACCATACGGTCAGCGATTCCGACGGACTCGTCCCAGCCATCGAGGAGTTCCTGCGCTACGACTCGCCCCTCGGGATCGCGACCGTCCGGTTCACCACCTGTCCGGTCGCCTTCGGCCCCGTCACGATTCCCGCCGAGCAGATCGTCATGATCAGTCTCGGCGCGGCCAACCGCGACCCGGCCCACTTCACCGACCCCTCAGCTCTCGACCTCACCCGCACCCGGCCTCGGCAGGGTCACCTCGCCTTCGGCCACGGCCCCCACTACTGCCTGGGATCCGGACTGGCCCGCACCGAAGCCCACATAGCGCTGACCGGCATCCTGCGCCACCTCCCCCACCTGCACCTGGACACCCGACCCCAACAACTGGCCTGGCGCCCCAGCCGCATGATGCGCGGCCTGCTCACACTCCCGGTCCGCTGGCAGCCCCACACCCGCTGACCCCTTCGCCCGAGCGGACGAACAACCTCGCGCCGCAGCTCCCCACAGCTCGTATCCGCTGAGCATCCATCACTTTTACTCCAAGCCAGACCGACACTCCGACCTAATGACGTTGACGGAAACGACTCATCCAACTACTCTGCGTATTGCTCTTCACTTATAAGTGAAGAGCATCGTTCGAAGGATGAGCCACGAGGAGGAAGCCCATGGACCACCACGCTCCCGCAGCGCAGGGGCCGGACGCGGAGAACACCGGTACTCGTTCGATCCTCGACGCGGCTACGCAAGCCCTGACGCGAATCGTGCACACCTACGCACCAGGACGGACGGCGGCGTTCCGGCCCGATCACTGGAGGGGCCTACAGCCCTACCCCTACACCCTGCACCGAGTAAGAGACGCACTGGCGGCGTGCGCGTGCCACGACCTCGAACGGACGGCTACCAAAATCGCGACCGAGGCAATCGCCCTCAGCCCCGAACTGCTCGGCGCCACCATGACCGCTTGTGGCGGTGCCCGAAAGGGCGTGAGTTGGATCAAGAGTTCGGCACCACCGGCCACCAAGCCCGCCGTGCTGATCAGTGCCTACAGGCTGCTCGCCGAAGCAAGCGCCGCAGACGACAACCTACGCCGCCGAGGCTTGCTGAACACGCTGTACGCAGTCCGAGCGACCTGACCGTCGACCACCTGGTGCCGGGCGCGCGGAGCCGACGAAAGCGCAGCGGGGACCGTGTCCCACGCGGCTGATCGGCGAAGCGGGCAGTGCGTCGGCCCGAGCGACGGCCGCACGATCCCGGCGCCTGGTGCTCGGACATCGCCTCACCGCTCCCGCCAAAAGATCTCGACCGCGATCCGTAACGCGGACGCGCCAATCCCCTGCACCGTCGCCCGCCGACACCAAAAGGGTGGATCACCCCTTGAGGGCTGACGACCACCCCATCGAAGTGACATCGCTCGTCGACGGTGGCCCGCGTCTGACCCCGAGGAGTGTGAGCACCATGACCACAACGTTGACCTGTAGGGCCAGAACACACCACTACTCTGCCCAGCGCTCAGCCGTCGGGCTGGCCCGCGACGAAGCGGCCGCCGCACTCCGTGAATGGCGCGTTCCGGTCTCGGGGGACGACCTGGCGTTGGTCGTCAGCGAACTGCTCACCAATGCTCTCCGAGTGTCCGGCCCTACCGAGCAACTCGCTCTGCATCTGCGCTGGATCGGCACCGGTTTGACGATCGGTGTCTGGGACTCCTCTACGGAAATGCCGACCGTGGGCGCGGTCGGTGATCTCACGCTGGACGATATCGCTCCAGACTCTGAAGCCCTGGGGCTCGACGGAGATCGGGCGGGCGGATGGGGCCTCCCGATAGTTCAGGCAGTGGCCTCCTCCTTACAAGTGGCGCGAACCCACTCGCCGATCGGCAAATGGGTGATCGCGGTACTCCCCGTCATTGCCGTGGCAACCAGAAACGAACGCGGTGGTGTCACATGAGGTGGCCGAACTCGGGTCGATGAGATCGTCGCGTCCTGCGCTCCGGCCGTCCAGGCGATGTGATCGGACGGGCACACCGATTTCACCTTCAGCGTCACACCACCCGCTATTAGTACCAGTGAGCCATCTGCGCAGGGCCGTGGATCCGGCTTGCCGTTGGAGGATGTCAACTTGAGCGAGCACCGAAGAGCGGCCAAATCCCTTTCCCGCCTGCGCGGATTGTCCGTCGTTACCATGCTGCTCCTGACGGGATGCGGCACCGGTGAAGCCGACAGTCCGATGCCGACCGTTGCCGTCTCGGCACCGGTATCGCCGCCGCCCGAATCCCAGACTGAAGCGATCAAACGTTCCTACATCGCGTTCGTCGCGATTCTCGATCGCGCCGACTCCCTGCCAGCAAGTACGCGCAGGCAGAAGCTCGGCGTTCACATGACCGATCCTCAACTGACGCAGGTGCTCGACAGGGTTGAGGAGATGAAAAGAACAGACATTGCCACCTACGGGACAGTGGCCACCCACATACAGAGCGTCCGAATCGTTGGCACGGGTGCCACGCTTCGTGACTGCCAGGATTCCAGCGGAGCCGGACTTCTGAACGTGCGTACTGGCAAGAAGATCAATCGGGGCGTCGAAGAAGAGACCATCAAGGCTTACCTTGCTGAGGGTTCTGATGGTCGATGGCGTGTCACGAAATCGATCTCCTACGGGAAGGGATGCTGAACGATGCCTGCCTTTCTCGCGCTCTGCTTTAGCGCGGCGCCGCTCGGCCTCATGTTGGCCGCGTCGCCCCCTCATGAACCAGTTCCACCGACCGCCAGTGGAAACAGTCGCAGTTACTGGTTCGGCGCCGAACAGGACGGGAAACCCGCCGAGCCCAAGAAAGACCCCGGCGAATCGGTAAAGAGCCCCGCTCCCTCGGATGGCGAGGAGGAGCAGTCGATCGGACCTCATGAATGCAGGTCCGTGAAGGACGACGTGCAAGTCTGCACTCCCGTCCGTCGCGAGGGAGGCAGTCCGGAAGTGTCGCCTGCGGAGCTGGCGATGGCGAAGTGGGCTCGGTTGCCGATTCCCGCTCCGCGTGTGCGTACGGCTCCGCCCCGTCGTAAGGCCGGGCTGGTCGGGTTGCCGGAGTGGTTCTGGGTGACGAACTGGCGGTCGCTGAGCGGGCGCGCGTCGGTCGGTGAGGTGTGGGTCGAGGTGACCGCCGTCCCGCAGCGGACGACGATCGAGCCGGGCCAAGGGCACCGCGTCGTCCGTTGCTCGGGTCCTGGGACGGCGTACAACCCGACCAAGTCGGCGGCCTCGCAACGCACGAACTGCTCGTACGTCTACGCGCGTTCGTCAGCGGCCCAGCCGGGTGGGGCCTATCGGGTGCGAGCGACCGTGCTGTGGGGCGGAACGTGGAGGGGCTCGGATGGCTCCGGCGGAGTGCTGCCGCCGTTGAGTCGCTCGACGAGTCTCCGACTGCGGATCGCCGAGGCTCAGGGTTTGTACGGATGAGGAGCGTCATGAATTCGAGTAGCAGAATCTTCAGGAGGCCGGGCTCCGCGCCTTCGTCCTCGACGCCACGTGAGGACGCGGGCGGCGGGCTGCGGATGCGGGTGGCGCGTCAGCGGCGGTGGGGGTGGATCGCAGCCGGAACGATGCTCGTCGCCTTCGCGGGCCTGGCAAACGTGTCCATGCTCCGCTCCTCGGACCAGCGGGTCTCGGTGGTGCGGGTGGCACGTGACGTCCCGGTCGGGCACCAGATCGTGCCTGCCGATATCGACACGACCTGGGTGACGGTGGAGTCGGCCGTGGCGACGGTGCCTGGTCCCCGGCTGGCGACGGTCACGGGGATGTGGGCTGCGGTGGGGCTGCGCAAGGGGACATTGTTGGCGGCGTCGCAGTTGACGGCGCGGGCGATCCCGGGAGACGGGCAGGCGTTGGTGGCGGTGCCACTCAAGCCCGGTGCGGTGCCGCCGGGACTGGCGCCTGGCTGGCATGTGCGCGTGGTGTTCACCGCAGGCGGCCAAGGCCAGGTGGCCGGAACCGCCCCCGCGCCGACAACCGCATCGCACGACGTCCCGGCCACCATTGACCAGGTTGGCGAGGCGGGCGCCGATGGGCTGGTGACGGTGTCGTTGCTGGTCCCTGAGGCGGACGGCAGTTCGGTTGCGCGGCAGGCGGCGGCCGAGCAGGTCGTGCTCGTTGTGACCGACAGGCGAGGCTGATCATGGCGCTGTACTGCCTGGTCTCGCCCGGTGGCTCGCCAGGGGTGACGACGACCGCCCTCGGCCTGGCACTGACCTGGCCGGGAAGAGTGCTGCTGGCCGAGTGCGATCCGATGGGTCGCCGGGTACTGCCTGGATACCTGGCCGATCGGATGCGCGAGCCCGCCGGGCCAGGGCTTCTCGGAATCACGACCACGGACGCAAACGACTCGAACGTGTCCGTCCGGCTGGAACAGTGCGTCGTCCCGTTGGACGACGACGGCCATGCCGAGCTCCTGCACGGCATCCGGGATCCTCGGCACACCGCGCGGCTCACCGCGCTCTGGCCCCTTGTCGCCGGAGCGCTGGCAACCCGCGACGGAGACGTGATCGCCGATCTAGGGCGGGTCGGCGGCGCGGAGACGCCAGTGGCGCTGCTGGAGGCGGCCAACGTCGTGATCGTCGTGCTTAAACCCACGCTGGCGCAGGTCGACGCGGTCAGACCGCGCCTGGATGTCCTGCGGTCCCTGGTGAGCAGTCGTGGAGAGATCGGCCTGTGCCTGATCGGGGACGGCCCCTACAGCGCGGCGGAGATCAAGCGCTTGTTGAGAGTCCCCGTGCTGGCCGAGCTTCCCCACTCGCCAGCCGACGCACAGGTGCTGTCAGACGGCGCGCGCCCACGGAGGACCTTTCGAACGTGCCTACTCGTACGGTGCTTCAACCGCATGGGGCATCGGTTGCGCGTGCCGACGGAGACGACCCCCATGCCGAGTGGGGCCGCTGACACTACCGAAGTGGCCCGACGAGCGGAGGCCCATCCCATCCGGCGGAAGGAATCTAATGACGGGAACGCCTTGGATCGCTCCAGCATCGCCCACTCCCGTCGATCCCACCAGTAGTGCGGCCCCAACTGCTCCGTCTTACGGAACCCGCGTGTGGGCGGCCGCGCGTGAGGTGTCGACACGGCTGGCGGACGTCCTGACCGACGGCCCGGATCGGGAACGGGCGTGGCAACTGGTCGAAGCGCAGGCCCAATTGTGGGCGCACGAGCAGATGTCGGCAGGACGAGAGGTGCCGGTCGAAGTCCAGCGGCAGGTAGCGCGGGTGGTGTTCGATCGCCGGTTCGGGCTGGGGCCGTTGCAGCCGTACCTGGACAGCCTGGATGTGGAGAACATCGTCGTCAACGGCTGTCGGGAAACGTGGGTGACTTACACCAGCGGAGTGAAGGAGCCCGGCCCGGCGGTCGCCGAGTCCGACGAGGACCTGATCGAGTGGGTGCAGTTGCTGGCACGGCGCGGCAACTCCGGCCGGGAGTTCTCGCACGCCTCTCCGCTGCTGGACGTCGCGCTGCCCGGCGGGGTGCGGCTGGCGGTCGTGGGCTGGGTGTCGCGGCGTCCCCACCTGGCGATCAGAGTGCACCGCCTGGTCGACGTCACTCTGGAGCAGCTCACCGACCGCGGGACGCTGTCACCTACGTTGCGCGGGTTCCTGTCGGCAGCGGTGCGGGCGCGGCGGAACATCATCGTGTGCGGAGAGGTCAACACCGGCAAGACCACGCTGGTGCGCGCTCTGGCGGGAGAGATTCCTGCCTCCGAGCGGGTGATCACACTGGAGAGCGACTTCGAACTGTTCCTGGACGACCCGAGCCTGGCGCACCGGCACCCGGACGTGGTCGCGCTGGAGGCGCGTCAAGCCAACGCCGAAGGGGCGGGGCAGGTGCGGTTGCAAGATCTGGTGCCAGCCTGCCTCCGGCTGAACCCAGACCGGGTGATCGTGGGCGAGGCACGGCACGGAGAGCTCGCGCCGATGCTGGAAGTGATGTACTCGGGGGCACGCGGCTCGATGTGCACACTGCACGTCCACCGTCCCGAACACGTCTTCACCCGGGTGGTGCAACTCGGTCGCCGTGCCGACCTCGGCATGTCCGCCGCAGATCTACACCTGATGTTCGGCCTGGCCGAACCGCTGGTGGCGTACCTGCGGCGGGATCCGGTCAGCAACGACCGGTTCGTCTCCCACGTGATGGAGGTCGGACCGCCCGCGGACTCGGCGGAACCGACTCGCAACCACATCTTCGTCCCCGGCGAGGACGGACGCGCCACCCCAGCGGGCGGACACCTCAGTGCCGCCCTGCTCGCCGACCTGACCGAGCACGGTTTCGACCCAGACCTGCTGGCCGCCGAACCGGCCGTGATGGGCGGTGGCTGGTCATGACGGATCTGTTGGCCGCGCTCACCGGCTGCTGCGGTGCCCTCGGCGTCGCCGCGCTCGCCGTCGGCGTCCGAAACACCGATGCCGATGCCCCAGCGTCGCGTCCGCTGTCACGGTCGCTGGCGCTGGCGAGGTCCGCGGCTTCACCGGAACGCCGGAACCGGTGGCTGGCCGGGGCCGTCGCCGGGTTGGCGGTGTGGTGGCTGACCGGATGGCCGGTGGCCGCCCTTGCGGTCGCCTGCGGAGCGTACGCGTTGCCGCCGATGCTGTCGGGACACGCGCCGCAGCAACGCATCGCCCGGCTGGAGGCGCTGGCGCAGTGGTCGCGGCGGCTGGCGGAGATGATCGGTGCCAGCCGCGGCCTCGAACAGGCCCTCGCCGACAGCCTCCGCGTCGCTCCCGTCCCCATCCGTCCCCAAGTTCAAGCGCTCGCGGGCCGTCTGAACAATCACGCCGGGACAGAGCAGGCGCTACGAGCGTTTGCCGACGAGCTCGACGACTCGATCGGTGACCTGATCGCCTGCGCATTGATCCTGGCCGCACGCCGTCGCGGCCCCGGAACCCGCGAAGCACTGAGCCTGCTCGCCACCGCCGTCGAGCAGGAGGTCATCGTCCGCCGCGATGTGGAGGCCGAACGCGCCGGTCTGCGCACCACCCTGATCGTGATCGTGACGTCCGTCGGCGGTCTGAGTCTGCTGTTCGCCACCTCGCGGACGCTCGCCGGCCCGTACGACACCCCGCTCGGGCAGCTCGTGCTGGCGGTCGTCGCCGCCATCTACGCGGTGGGGTTGTGGTGGATGAGGCACCTGTCGGTCCTGTCGACCGGTGCCCGCTTCCTCCACAAACCCCGGGAGTTCGCGAAATCTGAAGGGTTTTCCAGCCCGAACCCAGGAAGGGCGAGCTTTAATGAGCGGGCCTAGACCCTTCGGGTCATGGAGTTGGCTGGGGTGTGTAGTTGCTCGGCCAGGTCGTCGTGGCGTCGTGGACCGCGCCGGACAGGTTGGTGCCAGCGAGCACGGCCCCTTCCATGTTGGCTCCCCGGAGATCAGCACCTCGCAGATCTGCACGACTGAGGTTGGCTCCTTGGAGATACGCGTTGCGGAGTATCACGTTGGCCATGTGAGCACCTCGGAGGCTCGCTCCGCGAAGATCGGTGTCGTAGAGGTTGCTGTTTTCAAGCAAGCATCCGTCCATCTGGGCTCTGGCGAGGTTTGCGTGGCGCATCTGTGTGCTGGGCAATGTTGCTCCGGCCAGGCCGGCGCTTCGCAGATCACACCGGGACAGGTGCAGGACAGGCTGTTCTTTGGAGGGTGGACGGCGCCCAAGGATGGCTACGGCGGTTTGGATATCAAAGGCACGAATTTGCAGCCATGGAATCGACTCGTCTACGTCAGGGGTTGGATGCTCCGGTCCGTCAGGTGCACCAACTGGCCAGGCGGCATTGTTTCGAACAAAGGCCCCGATCGTGCGCTGGATCGTTGCCCGATCACTGGGCGAGTTATTCGCGATTCTTTCGAGCGCATAGAGTCCGCCGATCCGTATACCGCGGTTCTCGTCGCCGAGGTGTTCGATCGCGCGAGTGAACCGTTCGGTGATTTGCCCGTCGCGAGCGACTCTGACTTGCTGCCACGCTGCTACCGATCCGGCGATGATGAACAGACCAGCGAGAGCTTGCAGCAACTGGCCACGGAACGCGCCTTGGAGTTGGCCTCGGGCGTGTTGGAGTTCGATGCGTTTGTCGGCGGCGCTTACCCCTTGCAACTCCGTGGCCGACAGCGGTGGGTAGGCCATGCGTGGAACGAAGAGAACGATCGCCAAGAGCAGCAACACCAGCCCCAGAGCGGCCAGGACAACTTTCCACGATACGAGCCGTTCCATCATATCTCTACCTTCCCAGCTCCGGGCGAATCGGATCGGGAGCCCACCGCCTTCAGCCTGGCAGTACAAAGACTGTGTCGAAGGCCTTTTCCAGTTGAAGGCTGCTGGGCAGGGGGCTTCAGTAGGTGGCTACTCGCCGTGTTGAGTGACCGGGACTTCGGTTTGGGAACTCGTGCTGGGCCCGTCGGTAGCCAGGCAAGGATAGTTGAGCACAGCGGCATAGTGCTCGGCGGTGGCGATGGTCACGCTGAACAGGTCACAGAGGCGGCGCAGGTCGCCGCCGGTGGCGAGGGCTTCGTCGACGATGCGGTCCTGGCATCCGGCTCCGGCAAACACATTGAGGCGCCTGTTGATCCAGTTACGGCTGACCGGGCCAACGTCCGAGGCGCTCAGCAAGTGCAGGAGAAAGTGCGGGTTGAGACTGCCAGGCCAGCGGCGGTGGCGCTCGTGTTTGGGCTGCAACAACAAGATCGAACTAAACCGCCACTACCAGGTACCCCGCCCTGCCAGCGCACCTCGCGCCACAGAGAACTCAAAGCAGTAGAAATGAACCGTGCGGCAAAGGTTCTTCCAGGGGTCCCGCGATGACCGCGATCGCCGCGCTGCTCGGCTGTCTGGGGGCGCTGGGCGTGGTCGTGATCGTGCGCGAGCTGTGGCCCGCGCCGCCACGGCTGGACGCCGCCCTGGCTCGGATCCAGCCCACGCCGCTGCCGTCCGCCCTTCCGCCGACCAAGGCGGACAGCGGCAGCGAGCGCCTGGGACGGTGGCTGGCCGAGCACCTGGCCCGTCCGGCCGGTGTGCTCGCCGTCCCTCGCGCCGACCTGGCCCTGCTGGGACGCAGCGTCGAGCGGTTCATGCTCGACAAGCTCGTCCTCTTCCTCGTCGGCCTTGCCGTACCCGCACTGCTCACCGCCCTGGCGACCGCGGCCGGGCGAATACCGTCCTGGACGTTCCCTGCGGTGGCAGGGCTGGTGCCTGCCGTGGTATTCGCGATGGTCCCGGACCACAGGGTCCGCTCGGCCGCCCGGCAACGCCGCCGGGACTTCCGCTACGCCTTCACCTCCTACCTACAGTTGGTCGTTCTGGAGCGCGAGGCGGGCGCCGCCCTCAACGCCGCTTTGGAGGAACCGGCGAAGATTAGCGACGGGTGGCCGTTCCAACGCGTCCATCACGCGCTCACCCGCGCCCGCCATGCCCAGCAGCAACCCTGGCGCGCGTTGGCCGACCTGGGCGAACAGATCAACGTGTCCGACCTGATCGACCTGGCGCACACCGCGCAGATCGCCGGGAACGAGGGCGCCAGAATGCACGACGTCCTGGTCGCGAAGATCACCGCGATGAGGCACGAGGCGTCGGCGGCTGCGCGGTCGGAGGCCAACGCCCGCACCACCGCGGCGTGGGTGCCGACCTCCCTGCTCATGCTCGGCTTCGTGATCCTGATCGGCTTCCCGTTCTTCTCCAAGCTCCTGGGAACCGGCTGAACCACCGCACACTTCGGGGGGAACCATGCACAAGCTCACCACTGTGACCGTGAGGCTCGCGGTCGCGGCGCTCAACAATCGCCAACGCCTGCTCACCAGGCTGCACGAGGACCCTGACCGGGGTTCCAGCACAGTCGAAACGATCATCATCGTGGCCGGGTTCGCCGGGCTCGCCTTTACCGTCTACCTCACCGCCTCGGAGAAGGTCGAAGGCTGGATCGACAAGATCCCCGGAGCCACCGGCCCATGACCCCGCACATCCCCACGTCCACAGCCCGGCTCAAGGCCTGGTGCCGCCGGGACGCCGGATCGGCGACCATCACCACCGCGATCCTGTTCCCGGCCGTCGGCCTACTGGTCCTCGCACTGGTCCAGGCGGCGCTGGTGTCGGTCGCTCGCGACGTCGCGCTCGCGGCCGCCGAGGAAGGACTGCGCGTCGCCCGCGCCTACGAGCACACTCCCGCTCAGGGACGCGCCGCGGCCTTGGCCTTCGCTGACGCCGAGCCCGTCCTGCGAGCCCCGAGCGTCACGCTGTCGGCCGGAACGACCGTGACCGTTCGCGTGAACGGCCAGGCCCCGTCCCTACTGCCCGGCGTCCACATAGGCATCAGCCGCACGGCTCGCGGCGCCCACGAACGATTCACTGTCGAAGCTCGCGAGCCCACTCGTTCCGGAGAGCCCCCGAAACTAAACCCGGGAGGCGTGGTCCCCGATGGATGAACCCCAGTCCCCGAGCCCGGCAGGCGGGACCCGGGCAACACCGACAGCCGGTCTCAGACGCCTCAAGTCGGCCTTCGCGCCGGACGCTGGAAACGCCGCGGTCGAAGTCGCCATCATCGCACCGTTGTTCGTCGCGTTCCTGGCCGGTCTGCTGATGGCGATGCGGGTTCAGCAGGGCGGCGCCATCGTGACCCAGGCCGCCGCTGACGCCGCCCGCCACGCCTCCATCGCCCGGACCGCCGCCCAAGCACACAAGGACGCCACATCCAGTGCGATGACCACGCTGCGTGACCGAGGTCTGCACTGCACCCCGACCGTCCGGCTCGACCTTGCCGGGTTCCATCGACCCGTCGGCAACGCCGGATCGGTCGCGGCGCGTGTGACCTGCGTGATCAGGCTCACCGACATCGCCCTGCCCGGCATGCCCGGCGCCCGGATCGTCACCAAGACCCACCGGTCCCCGATCGACATCTACCGGGCGCGGTGACCACCATGGCCCTCGCTTCCACACACGCGGCTCATCCAAGGCCCACCAGCGCGGGGATGACAGCACCGTGAGCATCTTCGCCATGATCCTCACGTTGGCCGTGGTGGTGTTCTTCGGCGCGGTCGTCGACATCGAGCAGAAACTCCAAGCCCGCCATGACGCCGGGACCGTCGCGCAGGAGGCGGCCCGAGCCGGTGCGAGCCGCATCGATCTCGACCGCGCCTACACCGACGGCACCTTCACCGTCGACCGTCGCGCCGCGATCCACGCCGCCCGTGCCTACCTTCGGACGGGCGGCTACACCAGCACCGTGACCATGTCGGGGACACGTGCCATCCAAGTCCACGTCACCATCACCCGGCCCGCACGTTTCCTTCCCCTCATCGGGATCAGCCACCTGCGCGCCGAAGGAGCCGCGACTGCGAACCTGATCACCGGAGTACAAGGACCTACCCGGCCATGACTGTTGCCCCTCCCACCCGGATCACCGAGATCCTGCGAGGATTCTGCGCTCTGCTGATCTGTGCCGTACTGCTGGTCGGTGTCCCGATCGGGTTGTACGCCGTGGCCGGCTCCCCGCTACCAGACCACGTTCCATCCTGGGAGCAGGTGACGGCCACGCTCATGCGGCCCGACACCGGCAACCGGCTGTTCCTGTCGGTGGTGCGGCTTCTCGGGTGGTCGGCGTGGGTCGTGTTCACGATCGCGACCTGCACCGAGGCCGTCGGCTGCCTGGCCGGGCACACCGCGCCCGCGCTGCCGCGTCCAGTCCGGCCAGCGCAACAACTGGCACGGGACTTGCTCGCCGCCATCACTCTCATCTTCAGCAGCGCCACGGTTCTCACGACTCCCGCGTCGGCCGCCACCCAGGTCGTCACCGCTGACACGCCACCCACCGACGGGCCCAGTACGTCCCCCTCCCGGAGCCCCGAGTGGGAACCGCTGCTCGGAGACGACACGCCGCCCACCCCGCCACCCGAACAACCCGCAGGGCGGACCCAAATCGTCCACCGTGGCGACACACTGTGGAGCCTGGCCCGCCGCGCCTACGGCTCCGGCGGCCGTTACACCAAGATTTTCGCTGCAAGCCGGACCATCGACCAGCCGCCCGGAGTACCGGCCCTCACCGATCCCGACGAGATCAGCCCCGGCCAGCGAATCCGACTCCCACCCGCCCGCACGAATATCGAAGACCCTCCGCCAGAACGCGGCTCCCACTCCGAACGTCTCCCGACGTCCGAGCGACACCGCTCTTACGACCGCCCGACGCACGCTCCCCGGGAAGGTCGCGGCACCCCTGGGAACCGGCCTTCGGAAGTACCGGCCCCGGTCGTCGCATCGCCCGTAGAGAACCCGCCGTCCACCCCAGTGCCGACGACAGCGCGTTCCGGAAACCCAAACAATCCGGGCATCACCCTGCCGTCCGGCTCCCACATCGGTATCGGTCTCGCCGCCGCGCTCAGCCTCGCCGTCGCCGCCACCCGCCTGCACCGGCGCCGCCAATACCGCAACAGCGCCCAGGACGCTCCCGCTGACCAGCCCGCACCCGCCCCGGTCGCCCAGGCCCGCAAGGCCCACCTGGACCGCACCTACGCCGCCCACGACGCCCCCGTCCCCTCCGACGCCGACCTCATCGCACTCGACCGCACCACACCGCCACCCGACAGCATCACTCTGGGCACCCGCGACAACACCACCATCACCCTGCCGTTCGCCGGACTCACCCTCGGCCTGACCGGCGACGGCGCGCACGCCGCAGCCCGAGCCATCACCACTGAACTCCTCGCCAAGGCACCCCGCGACCGCGCCGAGCTCCTCATCCCCCAGCCAGACGCCGACACCCTTTTCCCGGGCACCGCCCTCGACGGCATTCCAGGACTCACCCTCACCCCCACTTGCTCCACGGCCATCCCCGAACTGGAGGCCGAGATCGCGCACCGCGCCCAGCTCATGGAAGCCGCCGACCAACCCGACCTGATCGCACTACGCGCCACCGACCCCGCCGAACCCTTGCCCACCCTGCTCCTGACCGCCACCGTCCCCGACCCCACACCAGGCGCTCTCCAGGCCGTCACCCATCTCGGCCACCGCTACGGCTTCGGCACACTCATCCTCGGCCCCGCCCCCACGGGCACCACCCTGCACCTCACCGAAGACTCCACCGTCACCCGCGCCGAAGGACCATTCGCCGACACGCTCACCGGAGCACACCTGTTCCACCTGACCAGCGATGACGCCAACGCCATGCTCCACACCCTCCGCACCGCCATCGGAGCACCCGAGCCAGAAACGTCCACCGCCCCACCCCCAACACCCAGGCCCGCCACCACACGAGCAACCACCCACAGCGAGAACGCGTCCACCGAGACACTCACCCTCGCTCCCACCGGCCAGGACCAGACTCGCCCAATCCGTCTCCAAGTCCTCGGCCCCGTCCGCCTGCACACCACCGACGGACCCATCACCACCGGAGTCCGCCGCAGCGCCCGCGACCTGCTCGCCTACCTCGCCACCGAGCCCCGCGGGATCACCCGCGAGCAAGCCATAACCGCACTGTGGCCCGACCACCAACCCGACGCCGCGACCAACGCTTTCAACACGGCCGTAGCCAACATCCGCAAGACACTCCGCACCGCAACCGGGGTACGCGAGCCCATGTACCTCATCCGCACCGCAGGCCGCTACCACCTCGACCCCAGCTACATCGACGTCGACCAACAGCACCTCAACACCGCGCTCACCCAAGCCCGCCACGCCGACACCGACACCGCACGCATCGACGCACTGAAACGCATAGCCGATCTCTACACCGCCGAGTTCGCCGCCGACCTCACCTACGACTGGGTCGAGAACCACCGCGAACACCTACGCCGAGCCGTCATCGAAGCCCTGACCCGCCTCGCCCAGCTCCTCCGACACAGCCACCCAGAGCAAGCCCTCGCCGCCCTCGAACAGGCCATCACCCACGACCCCTACGCCGAACCCCTCTACCAATCCATCATGAAAATAGAGACCGACCTTGGCCGCCTTGATGCCGCCCGACGCACCTACCAACTCCTGACACTCCACCTCGCCAACATCGACACCGAACCCGACGACCGAACCCACAAGCTACTCACCGACCTACCCTCGCAGGGGCGATGAGGTCCCCGGCGCATGAGTCGGTGAATCCGGACCACGTGTAGTGTTACGACCCCTCGCAGGGGCGATGAGGACGCCGAGGCTGCCGACGCCAGGCACGGCATGACCCTGTTGCGACCCCTCGCAGGGGCGATGAGGACTTCCCGTCTCATCTGTGTCCAGGCCCCAACGGGCAGGTTGCGACCCCTCGCAGGGGCGATGAGGACTCTGAGATCTCCGCTTCCGGCGCGAACATCCGCAGCATGTTGCGACCCCTCGCAGGGGCGATGAGGACTCGTGTAGTGCTCGAACACCCGGCCCGCGGCGGCGTTGCGACCCCTCGCAGGGGCGATGAGGACGTGGTGTCGGATCTGCCCTACCGGCTCGCCTACATGTTGCGACCCCTCGCAGGGGCGATGAGGACGCGTGCCTTGTCGGTCAGGTAGGGCCGGAGCAGGACCGGTTGCGACCCCTCGCAGGGGCGATGAGGACCCCAGAGTAAAGCTGCTGGTCATGAGGAGCGGGGCGAGCGGGATCTAGGGGTGGTTTTCAGCAGACCTCCGGTAGTGCGGGAGAGCCCGGTGTGTCGCTGAAATTCGGTGCTGTGGAGTTGTCAAGGAGCGACTTCCGAAGATAACAGTGGGTTCGGATTGGTGGCTTTGGGTTGTGTTCGTACCGTTGCTTGCTTGCGGCCCCTCGGAGGGGCGATGAATCACGGGGTCTCGTGTCTGCAGAACAGGAGAACCAGTCTGTTGCGACCCCAGGAACCGCCGGTGGGCTCAGGGAATGACTGTGCGTCATGGTAACGGCTCCTCTGCGACCTTTGTCGGGGTTGCCGATCAAGATCGAGACTAGTTTTCCTGTTTCTCTGACATGCCAGGAGTGGGGCGTTAGCGTGGGCGCCGTCACGCAGGAGTGCTTGGTGGTCACTGTTCCAAAGGGTGCCGACATTTCTGTCTTGAGCCTGTCGAGTGGTCGGGGAGGGGCATGTTGCGGCTGCGGTTAGACATCCACACGGAGGCGCGGGAGCTGGCCTGGGGGTCGGTGATCCGTCCTGGGCGGGCGTTGGCGTATTCGCTGCTGGATCGGGTGGCTCCGGAGCTCGGAGCGGAAATCCATGCTCAGGGGTGGAAGCCGTACGGCATGGTGCCGTTCGGCTACTCGGCCCCGGTGTTTCCTGGGGCGCCGCGGCGGCGTGGGGTCTATGCGCTGGGTGGGCCCGGGATGTGGGAGTTGGGTAGCCCGGCGCTGGAGTTGGTGGAGGCGTTCGGGGCGGCGCTCGCGGGGATGCCGGTCCTAGCGTGGGGGGCTACGGCGTTTTTCGTTGATGCGGTCCATGTGGTGGAGGCTCCGTCGTTCTCTTCGGGCCGGGCCGTTTTTCGTACGGGGACGCCGGTGGTTTTGAAGGGGCCCGGGCTGGGGCCCTCTGGGGTGCGCGAGACGCGGCAGGACTGGTTGCTGCCCGGGGAGGCCGGGTGGGATCTGGCTTTTGAGCGCAATCTGCGGCGCAAGGCAGAGAGCCTGGGACTGGATTCGGAGGTCGTCCTGGAAAGGGTGACCTGGATCGGGCCCAAACGGTCGTTCGCCGTCGCGGGCAGCACTGGGGCGGGCGGGAGCAAGCCGGGCGCGTGCGTGGAGGTGGAGATCAGCGCTGATCCGGAGGTTCTGCGGGCCTTGTGGGTCTGGGGGTTGGGGCAGGCGAACAGCACCGGCTTCGGGTGGGTGTGCGCATGACCTCGGAGCAGGCGCGGCTTGTGTTGACGGCGCATCCGTTGCAGCAGGTCGGTGCGTACGCGGTGGCCGCGGTGGCCGGTGACCTTGACCCGGAGGAACTGCCGCCCGAGGACTTCGAGCAGGCCGTGAAGACGATGACGCGGGATGCGGTTCGGGCTGCTTTGGTTCGGAACAGCAAGATTGCCGAGGGGTTCTGGTTAAAGGCCAGTTATTCCTTCAGTCCGAACTCCCCGATGAACCATCCCAGTAACGCGAAGAAGTCCGAGGACGTCATCAAGGCGGCGATTGAGAGCTGGAGGGATCCGTCCGAGAGGGGCCTGCTGGAGGGTGTCGATTGTGTTCTGTGCGGGCGTTCGGCGGTCGGGTTCTTCGGCAAGCTCGACGTTCCCCTGGCCGAGAGTGACGCCTACCGCAACAGCACCCCGCGCGGGCATGAGGGGATGGCGTTGTGCAGGCCGTGTCTGGTGTGTTTTCACGCGCTGCCCTACGGGAGCCATCTGACGGGCGGTGCCTCGTACGCGCTGCACAGTTGGGATGCGCGGTTCATGCGCAGGACCGTCCAGCGTCAGGTGGACCGCAACCTGATCATCGCCGAGACCGGCAAGGTCACCGAGGGGTACGCGGCGGTCCGTGAGGTGGTGACGTTGCGGGCGTTGCAGAATTACGGCGAGCGACTCACCGCCGGGGTGGACCTGCTGGTCTTCAACAACAATAACCGCGGCCAGTCCCTGGAGGTTCATTCCCTGGACCAGCCACTGGCCGAGTGGCTGCGCAGCACTCTTCGTCCGGTGAACAGGAAGGGTTTCGCTTTCCTGGTGAAGGCACACGTCACGGCCTATTCGCCTGGGGTTGTGTTGCTGGCCCGCAATGTCTTCGGCGAGCCTGCGCGGCTGTTCAACACCGCGGTCCGCTACCTGGGGCGGGTCGTCCCGCATCCCGACCATGACCGTGAGCAGGCGGCCTCCGTGTCGGACCTGCTCTATTCCTTCGTCACCGAGGTGATGCAGATGAACGAGAAGGATCTCGCCGAGATCAGGTCGGCCGCGCACAAGGTGGCGGGTCTGCTGAGCAAGCAGGAGACCGGCGGGAAGTTGAACACGCTGCGCGCCGCCATGCGGGACCCGCGCAAGATGCGGGCGTGGCTGACGCGGCACAGCATGGAGTGGGCGATACAGCCGCCGAAGGGCGCTGAGGGACCCCTGGTGACCGAACGCGCGTTTGTTCTGCTGTTCGGTCCGGGTCAGGACAACCCCGCCTGGTTCCACCGCGACGTCTTCCTGTTCGGCGTGCTGGAGAAGCTCTCCGAGCTCGGCTGGAGTTCGAAGAAGGTCGAGGAAGACCTGGAAGAGATCGAGAACGCCACCGACGCCGAGTTCGTCACCAAGGAGGAAGAGCAGTGAGCTACCTGGCCGGAAAGATCGTCCTCGACATCGTCGCGGGTGCGCCCAACAACGGTGAGGGTGAGGACAACATCGGCAAGGCCAAGGCGCTGCGGGTGGGACGGGACGTCTACCCGTACGTGTCGGCGCAGGCGGTGCGCCGGTGGCTGCGTGACTGTCTTCCGTCGGACGAGCCCCGTTCCGGAGTGACCCGCTCGGGGTCGGGCAAGAAGCAGCAGGCTTACACCGAGGGCCGTCCGGACCGCTACCTGGACGATGACCTGTTCGGCTACATGGTCGCGGTGAGCAAGCAGAACTATCAGCGCGACACCGTGCTGGCCACCGGCACGTTCGTGTCACTCACACCGCAACGGCCCACCGAGGACTTCGGGACGATGAGCCGGAACTTCCCGGCCGGGGAGCATCCCGTCATCCACCAGCACGAGTTGTACAGCGCGGCCCTGGCAGCCGACGTGCTGCTGGACGTCCCGCGGGCGGGCGTGTTCGAGACCGACGGCAGCGGCCTTCGCGTCGCGCTGAGTCCGGTCGCCGCGCAGGAGGCCGAGGCCGAGGGTTCCGAGCCGACGGTTCTGCGCGGCACCGACGCGCTACGCCTGCCGCAGGAGGAGCGCCGCCGCCGGATCGCGGTGCTGTTGGAGACGTTGGCGAAGCTGCGGGGCGGCGCCAAGCAGGCCCTGCACTACGGCGACCGGACGCCCGCGCTGGTGTTGCTGGCGCCGGTGAAGGGAGGCATCAACCCCTTCACCCGTGTGGTGGGCGCCCGTGACGGCAAGCCCGTCTTCGACTCCGACGTCCTGCGCGAGGAGATCAACGCCTGGGCCGACGAGTTGGACGGACCGGTCAGGCTGGGGTGGGCGCCGGGGTTTCTCGGGGATCAGCGCGACAAGGCGATGCGTGAGTTGAAGGACCTAATCGATGACGGCACGGTGACCATCGAGCATCCGCGCGTCATGCTGACCAAGCTTGCGCGGGAGGTACGGCAGGGCGACCACGACGGCTGGTTCGAGGACCCGGCGTGACCACAACGCAGTCCGTTGCGCTGGAGGCGACGTTCACCGCGCCCGTCGCCTCCTTCCGCAACCCGCTGTATGCGGGCGTACAGGTCACCCTGCCGTGCCCGTCACCGGCGACCGTCGGCGGTCTCCTGGCCGGGGCCGCCGGGGGATGGGACGCCGTCGACCGGGGATTGCGGTTCGCGATGGCGTTCCGGTCAGGTGGGAAGAACGTCGACTACGAGACCTACCATCCGCTGGACGCCTCCGGTAAGAAGGCGTCTCCCACCCCGCGGCATCGTGAGTTCCTGGCCGCGGTCGTCCTGACGGTGTGGTTGCTGGAGGACGTCGATGGTTGGTGGCGGCGGCTTCGGCGTCCGGTGTGGCCGTTGCGTCTGGGGCGCAGCCAGGACCTCGTCGGGGTCTCGCTTCGCCGGGTGACGCTCGCCCCCGAGCCGGGGGCATTGCGTTTGGCAATCGTCCCCGACGCGGCTGGAGTGTCGGGAGGAACGCCGCTGCGACTGCCGACGGCCGTCGGCTCTCGCCGGGACCGGACGAAATGGGACACCTACCGATACGACTCGACGGGCCTCAGCCGGACGCAGGTTCCGGAGAGCTGGTCGACCGAGGAGGGGCAGGCGGTGGCTCTGCTGCCCGTCTGCCATCCCGACTCCTTCGCCTGGCGGTGATACCGGTGGTACTGGCGTCCGTTAACGCCAAGAGCAGCCGGGACGGACGTCCGCCGGAGCCTCTCATCGACCACTTGGCGGCGGCGCGTGAGGCCGCCCACCAACTCTCCCGTCGAGTGGGGACGCTCCCGAATTTGGACGACGGCCTAGGGCCGCTGTTCTGGCCGGTCGTCGAACTCGCCGCGCTCACTCATGACGGCGGGAAGATCCCCACGGGCTTCCAGGACATGCTCGCTGGACGTATCCGGCTGTGGGGGGAACGGCATGAAGTCCTGTCATTGGGATTCCTGCCGTCCCTCGTCCATGACCCGGACCTGTTGTTATGGGTGGCCACCGCCGTGGCCACCCACCACCGGCCGCTCCGCGGTGAACCCGGCCGCGACCTGGCGGGACTGTACGGCGACTGCGACATCGCCGAATTGCGGAAAAGAATCGGGCCGATCTCGCCCCAGGCCGTCCCCGAATTAGAGAAATGGTTCCACCACACGGCACCGGCGATCGGCCTGCCGGCGGCCGACTCGTCGCGGGCGTCGCTGACCACCGAGACACTTCTGGAGGCCGCGCACGGGCTGCTCAACATGGTGCTGGAGCGGTGGGACGAGCGAGCCGCGCCCGACCTCGGGCTCACCGCCGTTCTTCTGCAGGGCGCCGTCACTCTGGCCGACCATCTGTCGTCCGCGCATGGACGGTTGTCCCTCGCCCAGCCCTTGGACGGTTCCTTCCGTACGCTCCTCGACCAGAGGTTCGCCGGTCAGGGCAGGACGCTACGCCCCCACCAAGTGCGGGCCGAGGCACGGCTGGGGCATCTACTACTGCGGGCGCCGACCGGCAGCGGCAAAACCGAGGCCGCCCTGCTGTGGGCCGCCGCCCAGGTCACTGACCTGGCTCGCCACACCGGCGGAGTGCCTCGGGTCTTCTTCGCCCTCCCATACCTGTCGTCCATCAACGCGATGGCCGACCGTCTCAAAGAACTTTTCCAAGCACCCGAAACGGTCGGAGTAGCACACTCCAAAGCCGCCTCCTACCACCTGGCCGCATCGATCGCCCCCGAGGACGGCGACGAGACCGACCAGGACAACGACCCATGCCGCGTCAACGCAGCGACCAAAGCCATTTCCCGCGCCGCCGCCACCAAGCTGTTCCACGAAAGCGTCCGAGTCGCCACCCCGTACCAGTTGCTGCGCGCCGCCCTGGCCGGCCCCGCCCACTCCGGCATCCTCATCGATGCCGCCAACTCCGTCTTCGTTCTCGACGAACTCCACGTCTACGACCCCAGGCGGCTCGGCTACATCCTCGCCTCCGCGCGACTGTGGGAACGCCTCGGCGGACGCATCGCCGTCGTCTCTGCCACCCTCCCCGAGATGCTGTCCGAACTCTTCAGCCAGACACTCGCCCACCCCGTTGGCCTCGTGGACGCCGAAGGACTCGACCTCACACCACGCCATCGCCTCCGCATCAGGGATCACCACCTCACAGACCCGGCGGCGCTCGCCGAGATTCGTTTCCGCCTGTCTCAGAACGAGTCCGTCCTGGTGGTGGCCAACAACGTTGCTCAGGCACTGGAGCTCTTCGAAGAACTCGCCCCAGAGACCGAGGAACGCCACGGCCAAGGCTCCGCGCTGCTGCTGCACTCTCGGTTCCGCCGTGGAGACCGCAACGGCATCGAACAAAGCATCAGGGAAAGATTCGGCGCAGAACTACCGGGACGGCACCCGGGACTCCTGGTCGCAACGCAATGCGTCGAAGTCAGTTTGGACCTGGACTTCGACGTCCTGCTGACGGCCGCAGCCC
Source organism: Actinomadura spongiicola (assembly GCF_003432485.1). Classification (GTDB taxonomy): domain Bacteria; phylum Actinomycetota; class Actinomycetes; order Streptosporangiales; family Streptosporangiaceae; genus Spirillospora; species Spirillospora spongiicola. The sequence goes on along the minus strand of NZ_QVNQ01000002.1, from coordinate 8,562 downwards.
CTCTTGAGGCCCTGCTCCAACGATTCGGCCGCGTCAACCGCCTCGCCGCCCGGCCCCCCGCCGACGTCATCGTCCACCACCCCCACTGGACGACCCGCCGCAATGCCCCAGGTCTCGACTACGCCGATGGCATCTACCCCCGCGAACCCGTCGAAGCCGCCTGGCAACTATTGACCGCCCACACCGACACCATCGTCGACGAACCCGACGCCACCACCTGGCTCAACCACATCTACAGCACCCCATGGGGAGCCACCTGGCGCGAGGAGGTCAACGACCGCTGTGAGCAATTCACCCGCAGGCTGCTCACCTTCCGCCGCCCCTTCGACTCCCGCTCCGACCTCACCGCCGTCTTCGACGAACTCTTCGAAGGCACCGAAGCGATCCTCACCCAGGACCACGACGACTACGCCGACGCCTTGGCCCAAGCCCCCGGCCAGTTCAAAGCCGGTCGTCTGCTGGCTGACGAATACCTGATCCCCATGCCGTACTGGGCTGGCGCTCTCGGCGGCTACGACAAGAAGCTCCAGGTGAACGTCGTCGACGGCGATTATGACGAGCATCTGGGCCTGCGCGCCGTTCGCGGCCCCGCCCAGTCCACCTACCAGCCCGGAGAAGTCCTGTGATCGAAGCCGAAGACGTCGGTGGCACTCACATCAAATACCTCTACCACTGCCGCCGACAACTCTGGCTCTTCCTGCGGGGCATCCGACCCGAGCATCTGAACGCAACCGTGCAACTAGGCGAAGCCGTCCATGACACCACCTACAGTCGCCACTCCCCCGTGGACCTCGGCGCAGCCCGCCTCGACTTCGTCGACGGCCAGAAATGGGTTCACGAGGTGAAATCGTCCAGCAGACCGACCGCCGCAGACGAAGCCCAAGCACGCCACTACTGCCACCGACTCCACCGCGTCGGAGTCGACGCACAAGGGGCTGTCCTGCACTACCCCAAGACCCGCCGAACCAAAAAGCTGATTTACACCGAGCAGGACGCGACACAAGCGGAAGCCGATATCACCGCCGTCCTGGCAACCGCGGCTCTACCCGTCTCCCCACCCCGCCTCGCCCGCAGCGCCTGCCGCGGATGCAGCTTCACCGACTACTGCTGGACGGAGTGACCTTGCCGACCGCTGCCCGTACCTACTGGCTGACAAGCCCCTGCCGGATCCGGCGCAAAGACCAGTCACTGCTGATCGAACGCGAGAACGCCTCCGCCGTCCATATCCCCATCACCGATGTGCGCGACATCGTCGCCTGTGCCGAAACCGACATCAACACCGCGGTCGTCTCCCTCCTCAACCGGCACCGCATCAACGTGCACATGCTCAGCTACTACGGCGACTACGCAGGGTCCCTGCTGACCTCTGACACCAGCACCTCAGGTGAGACCGTCCTCGCCCAGGCTCGGCTCGCCGGCAACCCCGACGCCGCCCTGAAAATCGCCCGCGACATCGTCGACGCCACAGCCTTCAACGTCCGCCGCACCGTTGACCGCAAACTCCTCGCCCGCCCCTACGCCGCCCTACAAAACTCCATAGCCGAAGCCGAAAGCGCCGCCCACCTCATGGGCGCCGAAGGAACCTTCCGCCGCTCAGCCTGGGCCGTCATCGACACCAAACTCCCCGAATGGCTTCAACTCGACGGACGCAGCCGCCGCCCACCCAAGAACGCCGGGAACGCCTTCATCAGCTACGTCAACGGCATCGTGTACGCCCGCATCCTCACCGCCGTCCGCCTCACCCCGTTGCACAGCGGCATCGCATTCCTGCACAGCAGCATGGAACGCCAACGACACTCCCTCGTCCTGGACCTAGCAGAAATGTTCAAACCGCTCTTCGCCGAGCGCCTTCTCCTGCGCATGGCCAGCCGCAACCAACTCAAAGAACACCACTTCGACAGCGACACCAACCAGGCAATGCTCAGCGAAGCAGGTCGCAAACTCGTCGTCCAAACCGTCCGGGACGAGTTCGCCGTCACCGTCACCCACCGCACCTTGGCACGCCCAGTGGCCTACGACGAACTCCTCTACCTCGACGCTCTGGCCCTAACCCGCCACTGCCTGGAGAACACCACCTACAAGCCCTTCCGAATCTGGTGGTGACCCCATGTACGTCGTGGTCGTCTACGACACCGCAGTCGAACGCAACCCCGTAATACTGCGCACGTGCCGCCAATACCTTCACCACGTCCAACGCAGCGTCTTCGAAGGACAACTAACCCCAGCCCAACTACGCCGCTTCAAAAACGCCGTCCACACCGCCCTCGACCTCACCTACGACAGCGTCATCGTCTACACCTTCCCACCCGGCACCACTCCCCAGCGCCTCGCCTGGGGAGCCACCGAACCCGAGCCCACCGACATCCTTTAACCTCGATCCTTGACACCTCCACAGCGCCAAACTTTCAGCGACACACCGGGCTCACCCGCACTACCGGAGGTCCACTGAAAACCACCCCAAAAACCCACTGACCCCACCACCTATGACCAGCAGCTTTATCGTGGGGTCCTCATCGCCCCTACGAGGGGTCGCAACATTTCCCCAGCTGCGGCGGCGTCACGATGATCAGGCCGTCCTCATCGCCCCTACGAGGGGTCGCAACAGGGAGAGTTCCGCGCAGAACGCGCGGATGATCTCAGGTCCTCATCGCCCCTACGAGGGGTCGCAACATCAGTTCCTGCCGGGTCTCCTTGCCTGTGATGCTGAGTCCTCATCGCCCCTACGAGGGGTCGCAACGCGCTGCGATGGTCGGGCTGCTGGCGTTCGGGGCGACGTCCTCATCGCCCCTACGAGGGGTCGCAACCTCTTCTGGCCGTCCGGCGGCCCTCGATCGCCTGCCCCGGTCCTCATCGCCCCTACGAGGGGTCGCAACGCGAAGGCAAGCGCGCCTACCCCGAGTACGTCATGTCCTCATCGCCCCTACGAGGGGTCGCAACGTGATGTGACCCCACAGCAGGGTCTGGGCGGTCAGTGTCCTCATCGCCCCTACGAGGGGTCGCAACGACCGGGAGGCAACCCGGTCGAGGTCGGCCGCCAGAGTCCTCATCGCCCCGACGAGGGTTCGCAACGCGGCCACGCGCTCGCGGACCTGCCGATCGTGGGCAGGTCCTCATCGCCCCTGCGAGGGTTCGCAACACCGCAAGACGACCTCCGCCGATGAGCGGGAGGCGGGTCCTCATCGCCCCGCGACGACATCCTGGCCTTCGCCGCGTTCCCCGAGGCCGTCTGGCGCCAGATCTGGTCCAACAACCCTCAAGAGCGGCTGAACAAGGAGATCCGCCGCCGCACCGACGTGGTCGGCAACTTCCCCGACCGCACCGCCATCATCCGGCTCGTCGGCGCCGTACTGGCCGAGCAGAACGATGAATGGACCGAGCAACGCCGCTACATGGGAGTGGAACTGCTGGCCGCGTGTCAGAGAGTAGGCCAGAAACCGACACCAATGATGCCGACATGACAATTGAGGCAATAGGTGCTTAAGTAGCCGATAGATCACGAGGTGGCCTTCTTATACACCACCTGCTGGACGTAGCCGTTGGTGATGTGGATCGATATTAGTTTGAGCCGTTCTCTCTCCTTCTGACCGGGTGGAGCTGTAACGTTGCCGCAGTTGAGAGGAGTGCATGGTGGCCACAGCGCTTCCCTCCGCAACATGGAGACCTGGACAGGAGAGGTGGTTGGGGCGTGGGGATAAGAAACGCCAGTTCGATCCAGGGTTCCGCGCGGGAGCAGTATGGATCGTCAAGGAGACCGGCAAGCCCGTGGCGCAAGTCGCGCGGGATCTGGGGATCAGCCGCTACACGCTGCAAAACTGGGTGAAGAACGACAGGGGGCAGGCTCAGGGCGGAGAGTTGGGCGAGTCCGAGCGCCAGGAGTTGGCCCGGTTGCGGGCTGAGCGGGCCGCATGGGAGAGGGAACGGGCTGAGCTTGAGATGGAGCGTGACGTGCTCAAGCGATCGGTGGTCCTGTGGGTGAAGGACTCGATGAGCCAGTGATCGTGGCGCAGTTGATCGCGTTCGATATCCCGCATGTGATCGCCTGCCGCGCTAGGGGCTTGCTGCCCTGGTTCTACAAGTGGACAACTGTGAGTCGACTCCACGCGTACAGCGAGTGCGAACTGGATGAGGAGGTCAAGCTCCTTTTTACCCGCCTCGGGCGGGCGTACGGGTCCTCGCGGATCACCCGTCGCCGCCCGAGGTGGGAAGGAAGGTCTTCCCCCAACACCGTCGCGGCGCGGATGGCCGAGTTGGCTTGGCCGGGCGTCCGCCCAGGCGTAGGCAGTCACTGACCTGGCTGGGCCAGCGTCGGTCGCGCCCGACCTGGTGCACAACTTCACGGCCGTAGCGCCGGACGAGTTGTGGTGCTTGGCGTCACGCAGATCGACACCGCCGAGGGGCCGCTGTATCTGGCGATGGTGAAGGATCTGTTCTCGCGCTGGATTCTCGGCCGCGCCATGTCCACCCACCACGACACGAACCGGTCACACGTCACACAGGCCTCATACACCACTCCCGTGGACGTGAACTCACCAACCCGCCCAGGCCCCAGAGGTGCCGCTACTATGACCTGCAGTTTCATTCCCTGGGCCTGCAAGCGGCCCCTGGGGTTGCAACAGATTGGTTTTCGCCGTCGGCAGACACGGGAACCTGACACTCATCGCCCCTACGAGGATCGCAACACCTGCACGGTGAACGACACGTGCCAGCGGTGCGCGGGTCCTCATCGCCCCTACGAGGGGGCGCGACGGAGCACGCCGTGGGACTGCGTGGTCGGGCGTCTTCCCATCCCCCTGTAAGCGGGATACCGAGATCCAACGATGGTTTTAGCCTCTTGGGTTAGTTTCTCAAGCTAATCCAGCTCCTTAGCGCGGGAGCCCGTGCGCATGGTGCCCCGCGTACGGGCTCGGATCGCGGTCATGTAAGTGTGGCCTGAATGGCTCAGCTACCACCATTACGCCGTAGACATCGCCGATCGAGGTTGAGGTCGGTAAACGATCAACCGTCGGCACAGCCCGTGTGGTCAGGGGATTGGGAAGTGGGATGGGATTGTTAGTTGGCAGCGGTGGGTGGTGGGGTTGTGGGTGCAGCCATGCGCGTGGTTTTCCGTAGGGGGTACATCACAGATAGGAGGGGCCGTCCCCGCAGGGCAGTTGGTGATCAGCGGGACGTTTTCCCTCGGCTCCTAAGCTGCTTGTCACGGTTGACGTGGATTTCGGTTGTACGAGCCTCGATGTCCCACCGGGCTGCCGACACGCTGCCGCCTCGCGATTCCGACCGTGACACCCGCGTGTGGTTGGGGTTATCCGTGGAGCGTCATTGCGCGGGTTTGGGCCCTCTTGGGGGAAGCCCGGGCATGGGGGAACGCCCATCGTGCCTAACGGCAGCCTGACCACTACCGGCTCGTTAGGCCCACGACGCATTCGAGTCCGGCGCAGACTCTCTTGACGATGGTCTTGCTGGTGGTGGGCGGGCAGGCTGCGGTAGCGCTCAGCGGTTGGACGAGGTTGTCAGTGGCGGATGGTAGGTCTGTTGCTCTGTCGATCAGCTTCTCGGGGGAAGGACGGGCAGGCATGGCGGGAGAGCGCTACGTTGACCACGAGGTCCTCAAAGCGTTCGCGCAGTCCAAGGTGAACGTGCCGAAGGAGGAGGCAAAGGAGCGCCGCCGTCAGGTTAACTACCTGCGGGAGCGGCTCGAGGACTACATCGCGGACCACCCGGACTTTGACCTGGTGAAGCTCCGCGCGTCTGGCAGCACAGCCAAGCACACGGCGATCCGGCGCAGGAGTGGCACGGGGTCGGACGCGGACGTTGCCGCCTACCTACGGACCACGGACACCGATATCGAGGTCTCGACGATGCTGAGCTGGCTGCGAGAGCGCTGCATCGAGGTCTATGGGGCAACGAAGGAGGCGGAGGACTTCAAGCTGTCGGACCACGCCGTTGGGATCACTATGCGCGGCAGTGGTTTGAAGATCGACGTCGTGCCGGTGCTGTACACCGGCGAGCCGGATGACCGGGGGTACCTGGTCACCTCCGACGGCATCAAGGTGCTCACCTCGGTCACGCTGCACCTGCAGTTCATCCAGACGCGCAAGGACAAGGCCGGTGACGGTTACCGGGAAGTGATCCGGCTGCTGAAGGCGTGGATCCGCGAGAGCAAGGAGGCCGACCCGGAACTGCGTTGCAAGTCGTTCCTGCTCGAACTCCTGGTGGCCCACCTCTGGGACGCCGGCTGGAACGGCAAGCCGCTCCAGGTCGACGACTACCCGGCAGCGATCGAGCAGGTTCTCTCCTACATCGTCCGCACCGGCTTGAGGACGCCGATCGTCTTCACCGACTACTACAAGGCGGAGGCGGTGAATGCCACGGCGCACCCGATCCAGGTCTGGGACCCGGTTAACCCGGAGAACAATGTCGCATGCGGCTACACCGAGCAGGACCGCCAACGGCTGATGAACCACGCCAAGACCGCCCTCGAGACCATCTCGATGGCCGCCTACGCGCCCACCAAGAGTGAGGCGCTCGATACCTGGCGCGAGCTGTTCGGCCCTACCTTCCCGGGAGAGTGATCATGACCGGCTCGTACACGAGATCCGCCTCCGCTTCGTTCACGATCACCGACGCCCGGTATGTCGGAGGCAGAGTCGGCGCCGATCTGCGTCTACTGCACAACCTCTACGGCAAACCCGGCCTCGACAACATCGAGAACTACGCCGAGGAAGTCGCGATCCTCTTGGACCGCGGATTTCTCGACACCGTCGACTATGGCTTCCGCGACACAGCGACCAACGCTTGGAAGTTCCGCCTGCGATACAAGGCCACGGTCGGAGGCCAGCTCACGGACTCACGGCCGGGCAGCTTCCCGGACCCGGTCGACCTCACCGGCTACGGCTTCCACAGCCACCTGACCTACAGCTCTGCCTTCTGGCTCCTGCCCAGCAGCGAGCAGGCCGGGGTCAAGGAGAGCCTCCCGATCTCCCGGACGACCGGCACCGCCCCGAGCGCTCTCACGGGCACCACAACTACGGGGCACGGCTACGCCCGCAACGGCGCTGGCGTGTCCCGCGACGTCTACGTCGCCTACTAGTCCAGCGTCATCGGCAGGAAGAATAAATACGTGACCAGCCAGGACGACCTGTTCCACCCCGTCATCGAACTGCCCGAGCCCACCCGCCGTGCGCGCTACGACCGCCTGGTCGGCCTCGACGACACAAAACTCCGCCTACGCAAAGAAACCGCGCTCCTTGCGGACCCCCACCGGCTCCGGGCTTGGGCCGCCGCCTATCACGACGGCGATGTCGCTGCTCTCACCCTTTTCGAGGACCGGGCGCCGCTGTTCATCTTCGGCGGCGACGTCGGCTCCGGTAAGTCGGCCCTGGCCGAGTCCTTCGGCTGCGACCTCGCCGACTTTCTCGAACTGCCCGTATACTTGTACCGGCTCAAGCTCGCCACTCGTGGCAGCGGCCTGGTAGGTGAGATGACCTCACTCATCGGCGACGCCTTCACCCACATGCACATGATGGGCAAGCGCGTCTCCGACTCTCACGGTGCGCGCGCCGTGCAAATCCTCGTCGTCGACGAGGCCGATGCCCTGGTGCAGTCCCGCGAGGCCCAGCAGATGCACCACGAGGACCGAGCCGGCGTTGACGCGTTCCTGGCCGGCATCGACAGCCTTGCCGGTGCCCGACTCCCGGTCGTCGTGGTGCTGTGCACTAACCGGCTCGCCACTCTCGACCCCGCCATCATGCGTCGCGCAGCGGCCACCTTCACTTTCAGTCGCCCCAGCGATGAGCAGCGCTACGCGGTCCTCAGCCAGGCACTCGACGGGCTCGGCATCCGCCCGGAAACCGTCCGCAAGGTCGTGGAACTCACCGGCCCCAACGGTGACCAGCCCGGCTACACGTTCTCCGACCTAACCCAGCGACTGGTCCCGGCCGCCGTCTTCCGCGCTTTCCCCGACCGGCCGGTCACTGATGAAGACCTCCTCGACCTCGCCGAAGAACTGGAGCCGACCCCCGTCTTCACCGAGAGACGCCGATGACCCATCTGCCCGCGGCCGGCCCTACCAGCGTCCGCACCACCGGCGACTACTACCAGTGGCTCGTCGCATGGGAGGCCTGCCTGACCCTCCTTCGGGAGACCGCCGCTCGCTCACACAACCCCGTCCGCGCAGTCGGTGTCGAACTCGAGGGTGTGGGCAACCTCGACGACGTTGTCCTGCTGCGGGACGCTCCTCCAAACACCTACAAGCAGGTCAAGTACGCGGTTGACAGCGCTACACCGGTCAACGAGGACTATTTGACCAAGCCCAGCGCCAACGGTGGGCCGTCGATCCTCACGAAGATCGCCAGGACATGGAAGATGTTGACGGCGGACAGCGGCAGCGCCGACCTGCGCCTGGTCACCAACCGGGCGGCCGACCCCGAGGACGTCTTAGACGTCATCTCATTTGGGTTGGCGCCGGTAGTCTGCGGCCGTGGAGATGGTCGAGCGGCTGGTGCCGGAGGAGTTGTGGGAGCTGTTCCAGCGGGTGGTGCCGCCCGCTCCGAGGAGGCCGCAGGG
>NZ_QVNQ01000019.1 GCF_003432485.1 Actinomadura spongiicola | reverse complement strand
ACCCGTTCGCCGCTCGAGTACCCCCGAAGGGGCCTTTCCGCTCGACTTGCATGTGTTAAGCACGCCGCCAGCGTTCGTCCTGAGCCAGGATCAAACTCTCCATTAAGGCCAAACGACCACACCGAAGAACCAACCCCGATGCGACCAAACCTTGGAAACAATCCCAGCAAACACAACCCACCAAAGTAGGTTGCACTGCCTCAAAGAAATCCCCGACCACCCGAAACGGGCGGTCACGGGGCGACCCGGCCCTGAACATTCAGAACCAGATCGATAAAGGCACTGGCTTTTAACACGCTGTTGAGTTCTCAAGAAACGGACACCCACCGGACTGGATTCGCTTTCGCGTCTCCTGCTTCGGGGCGACTGCTCTTACTTTACCGGATTCGATCGAAGTGTCAATTTCGACCTTTCCCGGGTTCCAGTCGCCATCACTTGCGTGATGTCGGCCGGAGGCGGTGCTATTTCATCAGGTCCGGCTTGATTGTCAAAATCGAGCCTTTCCGTCCCATCACGACAACGCGCACACGGCGAAGCCGAGTGGCTGGGTCGTTGGTGGGTTCCCCCCGGATCGGCCGCCTACCGGCGTCCGCTTCCCCGTGGGGCGAAGTGAACAGTATGCCCCCGAGGTGCGGACGTCAAACCGGCTCGCGCGTCATGGCGGCGTCCGATCGACCGGGGACGACGCCGGGCTCGGAAGCCCCACCCGTTCTACCTTGGGTTTTGTCCGACTTCGACCGTCGTGTCCTACTTCAGGGAGCGACCGAAGCGGTGATTATTTCTTTTTGGCAACGGCGATGGCCGGCTACGACTTGGCCAGGTATCCCCCGATGAAGAGGACGCCTTCAGCCAGAACCCATGTGACGGCGGCCACGGCGAGAAGCGTGTCCAGCCGGTCGGGTCTGCGTCGGACGCCCGGCATCGACCAGGCCGTCACGACAATGACCGCCGCGAGAAGGGCCAGTGGCGCGGAGACGCGTACGGCGTCGTCGAAAGCGGCGCCGCATCTCTGATCACGTTGTTCGTCCTCACCGCAGAAGGCGGTGTCGCCCCAGCCACCGACGGCGGAGAAGAGCCACAGGACGGCCAGCACGGAGTTCGCGATCGTCGGAATGGCCGGTGAGATCCACCAGCTGTCCGAGCGTCCGGGCATGGCCTCCACGGACGGAACGTACCTCGCGATACCACGACCGGGAAGTCCTACGTGCGCATTCCGGGCGCGGTCAGGTGATTTCCTTGCTCTCGTGCAGGTTCATGTCCATGACGATCGCCGTCATGACGCACATGGTCCGCAGCGGTTCCGAAACCGGGTCGTAGATCTCCACCGAGTACTTGTCCGCCGTCGTCAACAGGTGGGTGGCGAGACCGGCCCACTTCTTGCGGACGTGCGCGACCTTCGTCCCATCGTTGTCGGACACCTCGAAGTTGTTCCGCGGTACGTCCACGGCGACCGCGCCGATCAGGGCGCCGGCACCGTCGTAGACGACATAGCGCCGCCCGACCCGCTCGGTCACGAAGGAGCCGACGGTTTCTTCCTCCGGGTTGAGGATCTCCGTGTAGTCCCTGCCTCGCTGTTTGTCCACGAACAGCAGGGGGTCCCCGTCCGGCGTGGTCAGCAGGACGGCGCGGGCGTCGAGGTTCGACTTGCCGGGCACCACGCCCCGCATCCCGGCACGTCCCTCGCCGTCAGCGGGCGCCGCCAGGGCGAGGACGACTCCGTCACCGTCGAGGACCTTGTACCGCGATTTCGCGAACGGGCCCCTGCGAGGCTGTTCGACCCTGAGCATCGAGGAGCCGAAGACTTCGTTCATCTGATCCTCCGGGGGACGCCCCAGCCGTCTGGCTGGAAAGGATTCCGGACTTGGTCAGGCACGATCCGGTGCGGCCGGGGCGGCCCGGCAAGGACTCCGAACACTTCCGTACAACACATCTGGGCCGCCCTGTGATTTCTCCGATCACGAGGACGGCGTACGAGTGCGAGGCCTCGCCCGGCCCCGACCCGACGGCGGCGCTGCAACCCACCTCCGGGTGCGCGCGCAACCTGGAAGAGCGGCCGCTGAAACGGACCGGGGAGTCGGCATTCCTGAACGAGGTGTCCTCGCCCTCTCCGGGGTAAGCGTTCGGGCGTCATCTGACCGCGTTGGCCGACTACCCGGTCACCGCCCACGGGCGCTGCCATGACGTGGTCCCCCGCGGGTGGCCGCGCGTGCCGGGGATGGTGTGTGACCGTACTCGTGCGCGGGCCCGGACGAAGGTGGAAGGCCAGGTGGCCCGGTGGCGTTTCCCGTCCGGACTGGGCTCGCACTGGTGGGTTCTGCCCGCGGCGCCAAGCCCACCGACGTGGCACGCCTTCGCCGAAGGGTTCCCGGTGTCGGCTCGTGCAGGTGATGTGAAGCGGGCCGCCCGGGTCTCCCCCTGCTCCGGTCGGGGCAGCGGTCACGTGTTCTCCTGCCTCGTTCGGCCACATGCGCGCGCCACTCGATTCGCTCTCAGCTCGGACGGGCCCGCGCCGTTCGGTACGGTGCGCCGCCACGTCGTGATCCTGCCAAGTCCGGCCTCTCAGCGGAAGAACTTTGCGGTGCCCGCAAACTGCCGCCGGGACCGGGTACCCGGCTGACGTGCGCAAGCGGCGGCAGATGTCACGTCCCGGAAACCGAGATGTGACCGATGAGCGTGCGCCGTGGTCGCCTTCACGGCCCGGGGACCGGTCATCCGGCATCGTCAGATTCCCAGGTTGTCGAGCAGGTCCTTGCCCTCGTACAGCATGAGGTCGAGTGCGATGGGCGCCGCGACGACCAGCATGCGCAGCGGGTGCGGCAGCGCGTGGTGGAACGTCACCGCGTATTTGTCGGCGGTGGTCAGCAGTGCGGTGACCGCGCCGTTCCACTTCTTGTCCACCTGCGCGACATGCGCGCCGCCGTTGTCGAACACCTTGAACTTGTTGGTGCGCCTGTTGCCGTCGAGCCTGCCGACGGGCCGTTCCGCCGCGTCGAGGAGGGCATAACGCCAGGTGTAGCGGTCGAGGCGGATCGAGCCGTGCAGGGCGCCGTCGGGGGTGCTGACCCAGGTCGCCTTCACCCTCTTCGGCCGTTCGATGATCAGAATGGGGGTGCCTCGGGTGTCCTCCACCTGCACGGTCCGATGGTCGTCACCGTCCATGAACACCGCCCGCCACGCCTGACGGCGGAGCGACACCGCGCGCTCCTCGGCGCCGGCCAGCAGCGTCCCGGCCCCGTCGAACACCTTGTACCGGGACTTGGCGGACGGGACGCGGCGCGGCTGCTCGACGACGAGTACCGGAGAGTTGAACAGGTCGCTCACATGTCCTCCGTGCGGTGCGCGGGCCGTCCGACCGAACGTTCGCGATCATTGTGTTCGACGCGTGGGCGGCACCACCGGTTCGGTCGCCGACCTGGATCGTCCCCGAAAGGCGAAGGGACGGCCCCTGGGGACCGTCCCTTCGGATATGTACACCGTTGTCCGGCGCGGATCTGACCTGTGGGTCAGAAGTCCATACCGCCGGCGTCGGGCATGCCGCCGCCCGCCGGAGCGGCGTTCTTCTCGGGCTTCTCGGCGATGACGGCCTCGGTGGTCAGGAACAGCGCGGCGATCGACGAGGCGTTCTGCAGCGCGGACCTGGTCACCTTGGCGGGGTCGATGATCCCCGAGTCGAACATGTTGACGTAGTCGCCGGTCGCGGCGTTCAGGCCCTCACCCGGGGTGAGGTTGCGAACGCGCTCCACCACGACGCCGCCCTCAAGGCCGGCGTTGACGGCGATCTGCTTCAGCGGCTCCTCCAGAGCGCGCTTGACGATGTTCGCGCCGGTGGCCTCGTCGCCCGCGAGCTCCAGCTTGTCGAACGCCTTGGCGCCCGCCTGGAGCAGCGCCACGCCACCACCGGGGACGATGCCCTCCTCGACCGCGGCCTTGGCGTTGCGGACGGCGTCCTCGATGCGGTGCTTGCGCTCCTTGAGCTCCACCTCCGTCGCGGCACCGGCCTTGATCACCGCGACACCGCCCGCGAGCTTGGCCAGGCGCTCCTGGAGCTTCTCGCGGTCGTAGTCGGAGTCGGTGTTGTCGATCTCGGTGCGGATCTGGTTGACCCGGCCCGCGATCTCGTTGGCGTCACCGGCGCCGTCCACGATCGTGGTCTCGTCCTTGGCGATGACGATCTTGCGGGCGCGGCCGAGCATGTCGACCGTGGTGTTCTCCAGCTTGAGGCCGACGTCCTCGCTGATGACCTGGCCGCCGGTCAGCGTGGCGATGTCGCCCAGCATGGCCTTGCGGCGGTCACCGAAGCCCGGGGCCTTGACGGCCACGGACTTGAAGATCCCGCGGATCTTGTTGACGACCAGCGTGGCCAGGGCCTCGCCCTCGACGTCCTCCGCGATGATCAGCAGCGGCTTGCCGGACTGCATGACGCCCTCGAGGACGGGCAGCAGATCCTTGTTGGCCGACACCTTGCCCTGAACGATCAGGATGTACGGGTCTTCGAGGACCGCCTCCATCCGCTCGGGGTCGGTCACGAAGTAGTGCGAGATGTAGCCCTTGTCGAAGCGCATGCCCTCGGTGAGTTCGAGTTCCAGACCGAAGGTCTGGCTCTCCTCGACCGTGATGACGCCTTCCTTGCCGACCTTGTCCATCGCCTCGGCGATCATCTCGCCGATCTGCGGGTCGCCGGCGGAGATCGACGCCGTGGAGGCGATCTGCTCCTTGGTCTCCACGTCCTTGGCCAGCTTGGACAGCTCTTCGCTGACCCGCTCGACCGCGGACTCGATGCCCCGCTTCAGCGACATCGGGTTCGCACCGGCGGCCACGTTGCGCAGACCCTCGCGCACCAGCGCCTGGGCCAGCACGGTGGCGGTGGTGGTCCCGTCACCCGCGACGTCGTCGGTCTTCTTGGCCACTTCCTTGACGAGCTCCGCGCCGATCTTCTCCCACGCGTCCTCGAGCTCGATCTCCTTGGCGATCGACACACCGTCGTTGGTGATCGTGGGAGCGCCCCACTTCTTCTCCAGCACGACGTTGCGGCCCTTGGGACCAAGGGTCACCTTGACGGCGTCGGCGAGCTGGTTCATGCCGCGCTCAAGACCGCGGCGGGCATCCTCGTCGAACGCGATCATCTTTGCAGCCATAGGCTCCAGTCCTCCCGGAACAAGGTGGCTTAGATGGATCGAGCCGACGCCCGCGACGGACGGCCCCGGCCGACGACTGCCATTCCGTCGCCGAACTGAGGCCTCATCGCCCCGACCCAGACTGTGAAGTTGTCACTCTCCACAGCAGAGTGCCAACCGTTTGTTTAGCACTCTACCCTGCCGAGTGCAAGCGGCGCGCATCCCCGTAGGGAAGGTTCACCTACCGGCCCGAACCCGCCCCCACCAGCACCAAAGCCTCGTTCTGGGACGCCAGGAGCGTGGACTGCGATCCACTGTGTGCGGTCGTCCGCAGGTGTTCGGGGAACAGCCACGGAACGCGGACCCGACTTCGAGCTCCACGGCGTGGTCAGGGGGCGGCGGCGCTCAGGACGCTGCGCGGCCCGCGCCTGGCCCGCCCGAAGGGTGCGGTGTGGGCACCGGTCACCGGGTCGCGCGTCGCCGCCCGCAGTATGGTCGCTCGCCAGTCAGCGGAGCCGATCGAAGAAGCCGCCGGCCGAGTCGTCCAGCTTCGATTGACCCAGCCAGCGAGCCAACACCCCCGCAACCTCTCGCGGCGAGACCGAGATGTACTCGTGCCAGGGTTCTCGCTGGCCGTGTGGATAGTGGAAGTCCCTACCCGGGAAAAAGGGTCCCTGCAACGCGGCGTTTAAGCATTCACCGATAATTGGCAGATCCTGCGCGTCCATCGTTTCGATTCTGGTCATGCCCCTATGATCGCAGGCCCCGTACTGCATCACTACCCCAGCCGGTTGGGCTGAAAGGCAGGACCACCTACCGGTCTGCGAAGGAAGGCGTCGAGGCCGGGCAGAGAATCGTAGGACGGCAGCAGACGCGAAATTCATTTGTCGAAAAGGTTCATCCACCGGGATTTCGCAGGCGACCGTCCGGTCGGAGATTCAGTCTCCAGTTCCGCTATCGGGTGCCTTGGGTTCCGGGGTTGTGTGGTTATCCGACCGAGTGGGCTTTGGGGCAGGGTGGGCTGTTCAGGCTGGAGAAGTCGGCGCCGGGCAGGTTGTAATAGTCGTCGACCGCCGTGGCGGCCGGGAAGAGGGCGATGAGGGCGATCACCATGGTCGGGTAGCAGGCTGCGCGGAGCCGGCGTGGGGTTTGTGCGTTGGACAGGAGAACCGCCGCCGCGAGTACGGCGCCGAGGAGGGCGCTTGTGAGGACCGCGAAGGGCAGCCAGGCGTCGTAGCCGTGGCTCCAATGGGCGGCGGACGGGTTGTGAATACACGCGGATAAGCGGGTGCGGTCGGCCCGTTCTTCCAGGGCCGACATGCCCCAGAGACCCGCGATGCTCACGCCGGTGAGAACGGGCGGGAAGACGGCTGCCCAACGCCGGAGAAAACCCTTCATAAAGGGTGATCATAGAAATTCCGGGTCGGTTTTTCAGGTCATCGCCGAAAGTCGCTGATCAGTGGAGGCCCCGGCGAGGATGTCAATTCGCGTTGGGGGTGAGAGCGCGGCCCCGGCGCATCGCTGTGCCGGGGCCGTGGGCGTCTCAGCCTCCGGCGACGGCGGGGATGATCGAAATTTGCGCGCCCTCGGGGGTCGGTGTGTCCAGACCCTCGGCGAAACGGACGTCCTCGTCCCCGACATAGACGTTGACGAACCGGCGGATCTTGCCCGAGTCGTCCAGGATGCGGGCGGAGATGCCGGAGTAACTGGCCTCCAGGTCGGCGACGACGGCGCGGAGCGTGTCGCCCTCGGCCTTCACCTCCGACTCGCCACTCGTGTAGGTCCGCAGGATCGTCGGAATGCGCACGGAAACGCTGCTCATGCTGCTCCTTTGTTGTCAGGCGAGGCCCGCGGCGCGGAAAGCCTCCAGGGACGGGGCGATGTTCGCGGACGGCGCGACGACCGGTGCGACGGCGTCCAGGGTCTTCAGCCCGTCCCCCGAGTTGATGATCACCGTTTCGGCGGACGGGTCGAGCGCCCCGGACCCGATGAGCTTGCGGAGGGTGGCGACGGTGACGCCGCCCGCGGTCTCGCCGAAGATCCCCTCGGTGCGGGCGAGGAGGCGGATGCCCTCGACCACCTCGGCGTCGGTGACGTCCTCGACGGCGCCGCCCGTGCGGCGGGTGACGTCCAGGACGTAGGGGCCGTCGGCCGGGTTGCCGATCGCGAGCGACTTGGCGATCGTGTCGGGCTTCACGGGGCGGATGACGTCGTGGCCGTCCTTGAACGCGGTGGCGACGGGGGCGCAGCCGGTGGCCTGGGCGCCGAAGACGCGGTACGGCCTGTCCTCGACGAGGCCCAGTTTGATCAGTTCCTGGAACGCCTTGTCGATCTTGGTGAGCTGGGAGCCGGACGCGACCGGGACGACGATCTGGTCGGGCAGCCGCCAGCCGAGCTGTTCGGCGATCTCGTAGCCGAGGGTCTTGGAGCCCTCGGCGTAGTAGGGCCGGACGTTGACGTTGACGAACGCCCAGTCGTCCTGTTCCCCGGCGATCTCGGACGCGAGCCGGTTCACGTCGTCGTAGTTGCCGTCGACGGTCACGAACGTCCCGCCGTACACGGCCGTCGTGATGATCTTCTGCGCTTCGAGGTTGGACGGGACGAACACGGCGCTGCGGATCCCGGCGCGGGCCGCGGCCGCGGCGACGGCGTTGGCGAGGTTGCCGGTGGACGGGCACGCCAGGACCTTGAAGCCGAGTTCGCGGGCGGCGGCGAGCGCGACCGCGACGACGCGGTCCTTGAACGAGTGGGTCGGGTTGCCGCTGTCGTCCTTCACCCACAGGGTCCGCAGGCCGAGGCTCTCCGCGAGGTTGTCGGCGCGGACGAGCGCGGTCAGGCCGGGCTCGGTGTTGGGCGTGTCGGCGACGTTCGACGGGACGGGCAGCAGGGCCCGGTAGCGCCAGATGTTGTGCGGTCCCGCCTCGATGTCCGCGCGGGTGACTCCCCCGAAGTCGTAGGCGATCTCCAGGGGGCCGAAACACTCCTCGCAGGCGTAGTAGGGCCCGAGGTCCCGGGACGAACCGCATTCGCGGCAGACGAGAGCGGTGGCGTTTCCTAGGTCGGTGGCAGGCGTGAGTGCCATACGGGCGAGGCCTTTCTCCCCATCTTTCCTGCGCCACCCTGGTCGCAGGCCGGAGTTGGCACCATCTCCCGGCCGGCCTCGCAGGATCGCGAGCGCGCGTCAGCCGAGTGGTTGCCGGGGCTTCGTCGGGCCGGTCCCTCCACCCCTCTGGATGAGCAATATTCAGTTGTCGGCGCTTTGAACGCGTATGGGTGACTTTACCTGATCTGACCGGATGTCAGACAGGGCGGGTCCACCATGGGAACGTTACCCGCCGCGGTCTAGATCACGCGGGCTCCCCCGTACGGCGCGCGGGGTGCTGGGTGGGGTCCAGGAACACGTGCCGGACGGCCGGAAGCCGCTCCCGCAGCCGGCGGTCGATCGCCCCGGCGACGTCCTCGGCCTCGTCGGCGCTGATGTCGTCGGAGAAATGGACCTTGGCCGCGACGAGGATCTGCTCCGGGCCGAAGTGCATGGTGAGCAGCTCGTCCACGCCGGTCACCCCGGGCGAGCCGACGATCTCCGCGCGGATCTGCCGCTGCGCGGCCGGATCGGCGGCCTGCCCGATGAGCAGGCTCATGCTCTCGCGTCCGATCCAGAACGCCAGGACGATGAGGAGCAGGCCGATGAGGACGGACGCCAGGCCGTCCCAGAACTCGGAGCCGGTGATCTCCCGGAGGGTCAGCCCCGCGGCGGCGAACGTGAGGCCGATCATGGCCGTGCTGTCCTCGAACAGCGCCGTCTTGAACGTCACGTCCGGCGACCTGCGGACGTGTTCGAGGATGTCGCGCCCGTTCTCGCGGGTCTCCTTGCGCGCCTGATAGTACGCGCGGATCCAGGACGCCCCCTCCAGGACGCCCGCGAGCACGAGCACGGCGTAGGCGAGCCGCACGTCCGTTCCGGAGCCGCCATGACCGGTCATGGTCAGGACGCCCTCGAAGATCGAGAACCCGGCCCCGGCGACGAAGATGCCGAAGGCGGCGAGCAGCGACCAGACGTAGGTCTCGTTGCCGTATCCGAACGGGTGGCGCCGGTCGGGGGGACGTTCGCTGCGCCGCAGGGAGGCGAGGAGAAAACTCTGGTTGAGGGTGTCCGCCACGGAGTGCGCGCTCTCCGCGAGCATCGCACTGGACCCGGCCACAAGCCCGGCGATCAGCTTCGCGATCGCGAGGATGAGGTTGGCGGCACCGGCGACGAGCACGGTCTTTCTCGTCTCGGTCCTGCTCATTGCCGCCGGATACCCTCCGCTTTACCTGTTAATCGCGAGGTGGCGAGGACCACAGCGGGTCCCTTTGAAGCGCGTCGACGACAACTGAGACCCTGCGGTTATGAGCCAAGTGCTGGTGGCGTCGAACCGGGGGCCGCTGTCGTTCTCGCTGTCGGATGCCGGGTCGCTCACCATGCGGCGCGGCGGCGGAGGGCTGGTGTCGGGCCTGGCCGCCGTCACGGGCGCTCCCGATCCGCCGGAGCCCCCCGGAACGGAGGCGAGCGCCCCGGAGGTGCTGTGGGTGTGCGCGAGCCTGGGCGACGCCGACCGGACGGCCGCCCGGCGCTCACCCGACGGACGCCTCGACCTCGCCGGTCACGACACCGGTGGCGCCGCGGTGCGGATGCTCGACATTCCGGCCGGGACGTTCCACCGCGCGTACAACGCCGTGGCCAACTCGACGCTGTGGTTCGTCCACCATCTCCTGTACGACACGCCGCGCAGCCCGCATTTCGACGCCCGCTCCCGTCGCGACTGGCAGTCCTTCGAGGCGTACAACGCGGCGTTCGCCGACGCCTTGGCACGCGACGCCGCACCGGGCGCGAAGGCCGCGATCCAGGACTACCACCTGTCGCTGGCACCGCGGATGCTGCGCGACCGGCGTCCCGACCTGAAAATCGTGCACTTCTCGCACACGCCGTGGGCACCGCCCGAGTACTACAGGCTGCTGCCGGACGACATCGGCACGCAGATCCTTCTCGGCATACTCGGCGCCGACCATGCGGGGTTCCTCACCGAGCGTTGGGCGTCCGCGTTCCTCGACTGCTGCGAACTACTGCCTGGTGCACGTGTCGACCGCACGGCCCGTACCGTCACCCGCTCAGGGCACGTCACCCGCGTGGGCGTCCATGCACTAGGCGTTGACGGCAAGGCGTTGCGCCAACGCGCCGCCGAACAGGACGTCGTGGAACGGGCACGCACGCTGCGCGAACAGGTGCGCGACCGTCAACTCATCGTTCGGATCGACCGCACGGAACTCTCGAAGAACATCGTGCGAGGGCTCGACGCCTACCGTGAGCTGCTCGTCAACCATCCCGAATGGCGTGGACGGGTGGTGCACCTGGCGTTCGCCTACCCGTCCCGCTACGACCTGCCCGAGTACCGGGAGTACACGGCGGCCGTCCAGCGCACGGCCGAGCAGATCACCGACGAGTTCGGCACACCGGACTGGGATCCGCTCATCCTTCAGGTGAACGACGACTATCCGCGTTCCCTGGCCGCCTACGGCCTCGCCGATGTGCTGCTCGTCAACCCGATCAGGGACGGAATGAACCTGGTCGCGAAGGAAGGGCCCGTCCTGTCGGAGCGCGGATGCGCGCTGGTGCTGTCCAGGGAGGCGGGCGCCGCGGCGGAACTCTCCGAGGACGCGCTGATCATCAACCCCTACGACGTGTCGCAGACCGCGGAGACGCTCCATCGAGCCCTGCTGATGCCACGCCGCGAACGCTCCGACCGCTGCGCCCGCCTCGCCACCGCCGCAACCGCGCTACCGCCACAAACCTGGTTCGCCGACCAACTAGCGACCCTCGACTGACACCCGACGCTCCCTCGCCGACAGGCGCCCCCACAACAAGGCCGCCCGAACAGCAGGACGCCCGGACAGCAAGACGCTTGAGCCAGCAGGGGGCTTGGACGGCAGGTCCCCGGACGGGCAGAGCGCCCCGGTGGAAAGTGCCCGAACCGGCGGGGCGTCCGGACGGTAGGGGTGCCGGGAAGCTTGGTCAGGGGGCCGAGGTCGCGGTGGTTTCGTGGGTCGGGACGCAGGCGACCGGGTTCGGCTCGTAACGCTGTTTCCACCGGTCGCGCAGCGCCGCCTTGCTCTGTGCCATGCGGCGATGGGCGCTGACCTTGGCGAAGCGGGCGAGCTGGGACGCGGGCGGCTTCGGCAGGCCGCTCGGCTCGTAGCCGTACTCGGCGAGCCGCTCCCCGAACGCGGCCTCCGCCAGGCTGATCTCCCAGGGCGCGAGGCGCTGCGCCCACGAACCGACGCGGGAGGTGGTGACGAGGTCCTTCGTCCGGCCGTGCCATTGCTTGTGGGACGAGACGGTCTGCTTGGCGAGACCGTCCGGGTGGGTCATCGCCGGGTCGAACTCCTCGCCGAGGAACCCGCAGAGCCGGGTCAGTTCGTCGGTGGGGTCGGCGACGAGACGCTCGTACTGCATCTCGTAGTAGGTGTCGGGACCGAGTCGTTCGGTGAGCCGACGACCGCGGTCGATGGCCTCCCGCCACACGGAGACGGCGTGGTTGATGTCCTGGTCGTACCAGGGCATCTCCAGGAGCGAGGCGACGCAGTCACGGCCGTCCCGGATGAGATGGACGAACTGCGCGTCCGGGAACATTCGCAGCAGCGGGCCGACGTACCGGAAGTAGCTCGGCCGCTTGTCGCCCCAGCGCGGCTTGCCGGACCGGCGCGCGTACGCGCGGAACACGATGGCGATCGCCGAGCCCAGCGTCGGCGGCCCGGCGACGATCTCGTCGGCGACCTCGGCGGCGTCCAGGCCGAGCGCGTGGAACTTGGTCGACCGGTCGCGCGTGATCCAGTCGGCGAGCGCGCGCCGGTTCTCCCTGACCCCGAGGTCACCGAAATCACACCTAGCCGTATAGGCGGGCAGGACGAACTTCGTCTCCGAGGGGACCGCGATGCGGGGATGCGAGTGCAGCATCAGCTGAAGCAGCGTCGTCCCCGAACGAGGGCACCCGATGATGAAGATCGGACGGTCATGGCGGGGGTCCGGGCAGGATGGCATGCACGGCATGGTGGCTCACGGACCGGGCCCGGCACCGGGCCCATGAACGCACCGTTACCGGTCGATGACCGACGTTTGGCGAGGTCAGGCGTCAGGTGTAGGAGTCGCCGAGCGTCTGCCTGACCTGCTTGCGCGCCTCGTGGATGCGGGACTTCACCGTGCCGAGCGGCAATCCGAGCTGTTCGGCGATCTCCGCGTACTCCAGCTGGGACACGTCCCGCAGGACGAGGGCCTGGATGAGGTCCGGCTTGCGGGCCTCCAGGTCCTCCATGGCGTCCAGGATGTCGACGCGCGAGCCCGCGATGACGCTGGTGCGGCGCGGGTCGGGGCGCTGCTGCGGAAGCTCGCCCGCCTGCTCCACCGACCGCCGTTTCAGCGACCGGTAGGTGGACCGGGCGGAATTGGCGACGACGACGTGCAGCCAAGTACTGAACCTCGACCGGCCCTCGAACCGGTGAATGTTCCGCGCGACCTGCAACAACGCGTCCTGGCAGGCCTCTTCCGCGTCCTGTCGGCAGGGCAGGAACCGGGAGCTGTGCCGCAGCACGTCAGGCTCGATCTTGCGGAGAAGCTCGTTGAGGGCGCCCTGATCGCCCTGGGCGGCCTTGACCGCCAGCTCCTCGGTCCTCTCGTCGAATGCCATGCCGCCTCAATGCTTGTTCGCACACTCACCCCGTTGTTGGGATGATACGGGAGTGTCTTTCCCACCATCAGTAGGCCGTTACCGGATCGAACGCGTCCTGGGTTCGGGGGCGTTCGCCTCTGTATGGCTGGGGCACGACGACGCCCTGGATTCCCAGGTGGCCATAAAGGTCCTGTCCGGAAGCCTGATCGACGATCTCGATGTGCGCAACCGTTTCCTGGAGGAGGCCCGGATTCTGCGCCGCGCCGACTCCGAGCGACTGGTCCGGGTGCACGACATCGGAGAGCTGCCGGACCGCCGTCCCTACTTCGTGATGTCGTACGCGGACCGCGGCACGCTCGGCGACCGGATGCGCGAGCGGCCACTTCCGGTCAGCGAGGCCATCGCGCTAGCCGAGGAGATCGCCCACGGCGTCGAGGTGATCAACACGCTGGGCGTGATCCACCGCGACCTCAAGCCGTCCAACGTGCTGTTCCAGTCGACGCCCGACGGCGGCGAGAAGCTGCTGATCGCCGACCTGGGGCTGGCCAAGGCGCTCGCGCACGCGTCCGGGGCGTTCACCCTGCCGGTCGGGACGCCCGGGTACATGTCGCCGGAGCAGGCGAGGTTCGGCGGCGGCCTGGACGTCCGCGCCGACGTGTACGGTCTCGGCGCGCTGACGTACCACATGGTCGCCGGACGTCCCCCCGGCCCGGCGCCGATCAAGGCACCGCCGAGCGAGCGGCGCGAGGGCGTCCCGCCGGAGGTCGACCAGGTGATCCTGCGGGCCCTGGAGGTCGAGCGGGAGAAGCGGTGGCCGACCGCCGAGGCGTTCGCGGAGGCGCTGTCCACGCTGCGCCCGACCCATGTGCCGTCACCGCCCGCCCCGCGCATCGACGCGGACGCGACCGTCCAGGACTTCTACCGCGACGGCACCCGCTACCAGCCGCCCACCCCCGGACAGGGCGCTCCCGCACAGGGAGCACCGGGACAGGGAGCGCCGGGACAGGGAGCGCCGGGGCAGCAGGAAGTTTCGGCGGGGCAGGCCGGTCCGCGGGAGATGCGGACACGGCTCGATCAGGCCGGGGACGACGACATCCGTACGTCCGAGATGCGCATCCCGGCCGGACCCTCGGCACCGGCGGCGAACAACGAGCAGACGATCGTGGACGACCCGGGCGGGCGGGCCACACCGTTCGGGCAGGGCGAGCCGCCGACCGCGCCCGACCACGACAACGGCCGGGCCGGGGCGATGCGGCCCCCGTACCAGGCGCCGCCACAACAGCCCGGTGGGCAGGGGGACGGCGGCAACGACAAGACCGCCGTGTTCCCGACGCAAGCACCGCAGACCGGCACCCCGCAGGACGCGTCGGCACCGCCGATGGGCCCCGGCGGTCCACCGGCTCACGGTGGCCCCCAGGCGCCGGGCGGCCCGCAGGGTCCCGGTGGTTCGCAGGCCTATGGTGGCGGGCAACTCCCGCCGCCTCCGACGGGTTTCCAGGCGCCGCCCGGACCGATCCAGGGTGGGGGGCAAGGGCAGGGCCAGGGGTCCGGCGGCATGCGGGGCCTGCTGGGCAAGCTCGGCGGGGGCGCGTCCGGCAAGTTCGCCACACCGCTGGTCATCACCGTCGTCGTCCTGGCCGTCGCGCTGGTCGGCGGTCTGATCCTCGGGGTCCTGTTCTCCGGCGACGACGGTGGCGGGAAGGGCGAGAAGAAGACGCCCTCGATCCCGAAGGACTTCGTCGCGATCTCCGACGACGCGGGCAAGATCAAGGCGGCGGTGCCGAAGGCCTGGCCGAAGGCGACGCAGGAGTCGACCTGGACACCGTCCACGGTCAACCTCAACGACGCCCAGCCGCGTCCCGTGCTGCGCGCGACTCCGGACAAGGCGGCGTTCCTCGGCAACGGCAAGGGACCGGGCGTCTTCATCGGCGTGACCACGGACCTGCGTCCCGGCCAGTTGCCGCCGCCGAGCGCGGCCTCCCACTCGCAGTGCACGAAGGCCGACCCGGAGGACTACACCACCCCGGACAAGGCCCTCACGGGGACGATCACGCGTTTCACCGCCTGCAAGGTCGGCACCCCGACCGTCACCGAGGTCGGGCTGCGCGACAAGTCGGGCAAGTTCGGGCTGTGGATTCGCGTCAAGGAGACCGACGACCGGGGTGCCACGAAGGACATCCTCGACAGCCTGAAGGTCACCGGCCCCTGACAACTCCGCTCTGACGGCACCTTCGTTCCGTCCTCTCGGCTGACGCGCGAGCCCGCGTCGGTCCGTGTCCGTTCATGCCGCGCCGCCGTGCGCTCTCTTCATGCTGCCCACCTCAATGTTGCATCGCGACCTGTTGGCGATATATCGTTAATGCATCGCTATCGATCACTAGGTTGAGGAGTGACATGTACGAGCACATGAGGAAAAGGCGTGGCGGCTTCCGTGGTCCGCAGGCCAGGGAGCGCCGCGGGGATCCGTTCGGGCCATGGGGGCCGGGCGGTCCGGGCGGTTCCCACTTCGGTCCCGGGCAGGGCCATCGCGGACGCGGTGGTCGCGGAGGCGGACGCGGGCGGCGGACCCGACGCGGGAACGTCCGCGCGGCGCTGCTCGCCCTGCTCGCCGAGCGCGCCATGCACGGCTACGAGATGATCCAGGAGCTGGACGGCCGCACCGGCGGCGTCTGGCGGCCGAGCCCCGGCTCGGTCTACCCGACCCTCCAGATGCTGGAGGACGAAGGCCTGGTCAGCAGCGAGGAGGACGGCGGAAAGCGGCTGTTCTCCCTCACCGACGCGGGCCGCGAGGAGGCCTCGGCGCAGACGACCGCGCCCTGGGACGAGGTCACCGAGGCCGCCGGCGAGAACGTCCTGCGCGAACGCGAGGCGATCGGCCGGCTGGCGGTCGCCCTCCAGCAGGTCATGGCGGTCGGCAGCGAGACGCAGCGGGCCCGGGCGCTGGAGGTCGTCAACGACGCCCGCCGCCGCCTCTACGGCATCCTCGCCGACGACCCCGAAGCCGAATGAGCCGCACCGACCGGAGACGCCGCGACCCGAACGGGCCGCGGCGTTCCCGTGTCGCCACCGCGTCCGCACACCGTCAACTCCGCGTCACCACACCGCCTCCGCACACCGCGTCGCTCTCAGGTCGGCACACCGCGTCACCACACCGTGTTGGCTCCGCGACACCACCCCACGTCGGCACCGGGTCGGTGAGCGGATTCTGAGGGACGGGGCGCGCGTCTCGGGGTTCTAGAGGGAGTCGGCCAGCCGTTCCAGCAGGTCGACGACGCCGGGCGGGCCGTCCACGACCAGGTCCGCACGGTCGGCCAGTGCCGTGACCTCGGTGGATCCGCTACAGACCAGCACCCCGGGCACACCGTCCCCGCGCAGCGACTCGACGGCGTCGAAGGCGGCCAGGTCACCGAGGTCGTCGCCCGCGAACAGGACACCGGACGGACGCTCCCCGCGCTCGGCGACGAACGTGCGCAACGCCATCCCCTTGTCGATGCCCGGCGGGCGCAGTTCGAGGACGAACCGTCCAGGCTCCAGCGCCAGCCCGGTGCGCTCGGCGAGCGCGGCGAGGATGCTCCGCAGCCGTTCGAGCGCGACCTCCGGTTCGGCGCAGCGGCGGGTGTGCACGGCGAGCGCCTGGCCCTTGTCCTCGACGAAGGTCTCCGGCGGGGCCTTGGCGGCCGCCAGAATGTCGGGCAGCTTGGCGCGGGCCTCGGCGACGCCGGGCGGCGGCTCGGGCTCGGACAGCACGCCGGACTCCCAGCGTTCGAGCCCGTACTGCCCGAGGACGACGAGCCCGTCGACGCCCGCGAACCCGCCGTACTCGACGGCGACGGCGGCGGGCCGCCCGGTGACGATCACCAGGGCGCCCACCCGCGGGGCGAGCCGCGCCAGCGCGGGCGCGGCGCCCGGATGCGCCCGCGCCGAGGCCGGATCGTCGACGATCGGCGCGAGGGTGCCGTCGAAGTCGAGGCCGAGGACGGCCCCGGCCGGGTTCTTGCGTATCGCGTCGAGGCCGTCGGTTCCGGCGGCCGTCACGGAGCGGGGAAATGTCACGTGACCAGTGAACCCTCTCCGTTCGGCGTGCCGCCAGCCGCACCCGCGGGGTCGACGGCCGCGAAAGGGGAGGGAACGGTCACGGCGGGAGGTCGGACCCGGCCGGTCAGGGCCGGATGCCGAGCCGCCGCGCGGCGCGGTTGCGCTGCCGCTGCGTCCGCATCCGGCGCAGGCGCTTGACGAGCATGGGGTCGCACTCCAGCGCCTCGGGTCGGTCGATGAGGATGTTGAGGAGCTGGTAGTACCGCGTCGCCGACATGTCGAACATCTCGCGGATGGCCTGCTCCTTGGCTCCGGCGTACTTCCACCACTGCCGCTCGAAGGCGAGGATGCGGCGGTCACGGTCGGAGAGATGATCTGCGGGGAAGGCGGCGTCGTCGGCTCCGCCGTCCTCTTCGGTCACGGGCTGTACGGGGGCATCGTCCATGCTTCCGTCCTGGGGAGGGACGTCATCGCGGGGGTCGCCGGGGGCGTTCGCCGCTCGCATCAGGTCCCCTCTGTGGTTACTGATCCCGGGTCGTCCGGGTTCGGGCGGGTGTCATGTTACGCGTCCGCGCCGACAAGTACCGGCGGTTCTCGGGGAACGATGGCCGGAGGTTCAGTGCATCACATCCCCGTTCACCTGGGGATCTTCAGCGCCGTGTGTCCCAGGCGGACCGCTGGTGAGATCTGGTCCCACCGGTCGCCGAACGTGTGCAGACTACATGCGTTAGGGTGGGGTCCGCAGCGTCCGGCGTCCGACATGACAGGCACTTGAACGGAGACCTCGCATGCCGACGAAGACCTCCGGCGCGGGACGGCGCGGCGGCCGAGACAGTCCGCGGACACGTGACGAACGTCTCGCCGACCCCGTCCTCGCGGACATCGGTACGGCGCTGTTCCACCTGCGCCACGTCTGGGCCAAGCCCGACCTCATGAAGCGGATCCGGGCGCAGACGCCCGGCGCCACCGGCGAGCGGCCGCTCCAGATCTCCAACCTCATGGTGGTGAACGCCGTCGCCGCCCTCACCGCCGACGCCGCGGACTCCGCTCACGCGGACCGCCCGCACGACGAAGTCACCGTCGGCGCCGTCGCGGAACGGCTGGAGATCGACCCTTCCACGGCGAGCCGCCTGGTCGGGCACGCCATCGACGCCGGGCTGCTGTCCCGGCGCCCCTCCCCCGTGGACGCGCGCCGCGCCAACCTCGGACTGACCGACGCGGGACGGCGCGTCAAGCAGGTCGCCGACCGCTTCCGCCGCGCCTACCTCGACGCGCTCATGACCGGTTGGTCGGCGGACGAGCGGGCCGAGTTCGCCCGGCTGCTCACCCGTTTCGCGGACGCGGCGGCGACGGCACCGACGTACGCCGACGACATCGACGAGATCTTCAAGGAGGCGAGCGCCACCGACCAGGTGTACTGACCTGGGAGGTCAGGTACGCGGCTGGCGGGTGGGTGGCGTGCGAGCGCGTTGTGGCTGCGGTGAAGGTTGTACAGGTGTAGCCAGGGTGCAAGTGCGGCGCGCGTTGGGTTCTACGAGGTGTAGGGGCGTCTGGAGACCAGGTCGCCGATGCGGGCGGCGCCGGTCTCCGGGCGGTTCGGATCAGCCTCCGTTTCGGAGTGTCGAGCTGCGAATGAGGTACTCGTCCTCGTCGATCTCGCCGCGGGCGAACCGTTCGGCGAGCACCGACTGCGCCCTGGCCATCGGGTCGGCCGCCGTCGCGGACGCCGCGGCGCCGCTGTCCATCCGGCGGCGGATCAGGTAGAACGCCGCTCCCAGCAGGGCCAGCCAGAACAGCGCGAACGTGATCGGGAACACCGGCCAGAAGGCGGGGGCGTCCCCGCCGTCCTCCCAGGGGCCCGGGTGCAGCGCCGTCGCCTGTTCCATCAACGTCGTCATCATGGTTCATCGACCCTTCCTGTGTCG
The DNA here is from genome assembly GCF_003432485.1 of Actinomadura spongiicola. Lineage (GTDB taxonomy): Bacteria > Actinomycetota > Actinomycetes > Streptosporangiales > Streptosporangiaceae > Spirillospora > Spirillospora spongiicola. The sequence continues at coordinate 16,627 of NZ_QVNQ01000019.1, read as the reverse complement.
TTCGGATGGGTTCGATGCTCGGCGACGGGTTCGGGGGCCTGCATCGTCCGGCCGGAGACTTCCGTGCTACGCCCGGCGGAGTACCGGCCGGGGCGCGCTCACCAGCGGGGCGGAGGGCGGCGGTCGTCGTCGTCCTCGTCCGGGGGTGGGACGGGCCGCGGCGGCTCGTCGTCCTGCGGTTCCGGTGGGTCCGGCGGGATGGCCGGCAGGGGCGCGGTGAGGTTGCCGTCGGCCGGTTCCGAGGCGGCATCGTCGCCCCCGGTCGAACCGTTGCGGCCGGAACCGTAGCCGTTGAGGTGAGTGCCGTTGGTCCCGTGCCCGTGCCCGTTCTGGTGGTCGCCGTTGCGGCCCGAGCCGAACCGGTGGCCGTTGGGGTGGTATCCGTTGGGCACGTGTCCGTGCCCGCCGTTTCCGACGTACTCGCCGGGGATGAACGGACGCAGCTCGTTCGACCCGAGCGGCGGTCGGGCGGGCGGCAGCTCAGGGATCCTCTCGGCCCGGGACGGAGTGCCGGTGTCCTGGGCGGGGACGTTCCAGGAACCGTCCTTGGGGTCGACCGGCGGCATGTCCGGCATCGGGGGACGCGGATGCGCCTCGGGGCTCTGCCAAAGCGGCACGACGGCCGGCACGTCTCCCGCCGGCGGATTCTCGGGCGGCATGACCGGCTCTGGATCGGGTTGCGCGGGCGGTGCGGACGGCAGGCCGTAGTAGGGGACGAGGTCGGTGCCGACGTCCTCGTCCGGGCGCCGCCGTCGCCAATGCCGGACGAGCGCGAGCACAAGGAAGGTCAGCAGACCGGCGCCGATGGCGGTGATCGGGAGCAGCAGCCCCACGCCCTCGCGCTCCTCCGCCTCCGCGGCCGGTCGCGGGGCCGCGGGCGGGGACGGTGTCTCCAGCGGCCCGCCGGACGTCTTGCTGATCGCGTGCGCGGCGACGAGCGCCCGAACGGCGTCGACCGGCCCGGGGCAGGCGGTGGAGTCGGTCGATTGCCCGCGGCGCCGCGGCGACCCCTTGATCAGGGCCTGCCGTACCTCGGTCGGGGTCAGCGTCGGGTACCGGGACCGGACGAGCGCCGCGACCCCGGCGACCATCGCCGACGACGCGCTCGTCCCCGTCCCGACGACGTAGCCGCCGCTGGCGTCGGCGCTGACGATCTCCACGCCGGGCGCGCAGAGGGCGGCGCGGGACCGCCGGTTGCTGTCCTTCCAGAGGCGCAGCCCCCGGTCGAGCGCGCCGACGGCGATCACGCCCGGGTAGGCGGCGGGGAAGTTCTTGCGGTTGGCTCCGGACCCGTCGTTGCCCGCCGACGCGATCAGGACGACGCCGCGGCTGAGCGCGTACTCGATCGCCCGCTCCTGCGACGCGGTGCCGTTGTAGAACTGGCGGCCGCCGCCGAGCGACATGTTGATGATCTCGGCGCCATGGTCGACGGCGTACCGGATGCCCCGCGCGACGGCGTCACGGTCACCGCCGCCCGCCGGTTGTCCGCCGTCGCGGCGCAGCGGGTCGTCGTTCTCCAGCGTGACGCGGACGGACAGGACGCGGCTCTGCGGCGCGACGCCCATCATGCCCTGCGACTGCCCCGGCCCGTGGCCGTGACCGGCGATGATGCTCGCCATCGACGTTCCGTGCAGGCCCCAGTAGCGGGAGCCGGGCCGCCGCGTGCCGCCGGTGAGGTCGGGCCCGTTGACGACCTGTCCGGTGAGGTCGGGGTGATTCTGGTCGACGCCGGTGTCGAGGACGGCGACGGTGACACCGCGCCCCTTGGAGTATCGCCACGCCCTCGGTACACGCAGGGCATCCAGATGCCATTCGCGGGCGCGGATCTGGTCGGTCGCGGCCTTTAACGGCGTCGCGGCGGACGCGCCGGACGCCATCACCCCCGGGACGGCGGGCGCGGCGGACGCGGCCTCTGGCGCGCCGAGGGCGGCCACCGGCGCGGCGACCGCGGCACCGAGCATCAGTACGGTCAGCGTCGCGGCGGCCCGCACACCACGTCGACGCGCGGACAGGCGCGGAGACCCCTGTGAAGACCGACGCGGAGACCCGTGCGGCGACGGGGCCGGTCGGGCGGGCGTCGAACGGCGCCGACCGGCTTCGGACACGCCGCCGCACCTCCCTCCCGGGCGTTTGCCACGCTCCACGACGGGTCGTCATTCTGCCACGCACACCGCCGCGCGCCCCGGGCACTCGGCACATTTAGGCACGGTCCAGGACAGCGGGCTGCGATTCCCGTGGAGGCTCCCGTTCCGGTCTCGGGCAAAGACCGAGGTCGGCGCGCCGGGCGCCGCCGGTGGTCAGCGGGACACGCGGCGGTGTTTGCGGCGCGCTCTCAGCCCCGCGACGAGGGCGACGCCCAGCATCGCCAGGCCGACCTGGAACACCAGCTCGATCCAGTCGATCCCGTTCGTCGTGTCCACGCCGACGGACTGCGCGATCGCCGTTCCGGCGATCGCCGCCACGATGCCGACGACCACGGTGAGGATGATGCCGATGGGCTGCCGTCCGGGCAGGAGCAGCCGCCCGAGCGCTCCGATGATCGCTCCGATGACGATCGCGCTGATGATTCCTGTGACGTTCATGGCATCCCTGTGCCCATTCATCACGCCCCGTCACATCGGCGCGGGCCGGACGAAGTGCAGGTGGGCGCCGGGGCGACGTCACGAGTCGGGGTCGGGCCGGTCTCCCAGGGCCTCCAGATCGCCGAAGGTGAGGGCGGGGCCGCCGAGCGTGGTCGTCCGTTCGGCGGAGGCGCGCAGACCGTCGACGAGCAGGTCGAGATGCCGGTGCGCGAGTTCCTCGGTGAGCCGGCGCGGCATCGGTCCCGGGAGGGGGCGGGACAGCCGCACGAGCAGCATCCCGATGTCGGCGTGCGTGACGTCCGGGCGGAGGTCGCCGTCCTCCTGGGCCGTGGCGACGAGGCCCTTCATGACCGCGACGCCGTCTTCCCGGACGGCGGAGATCTCCGCGTCGTCGAACGGGATCTCGTTCAGCAGGACGGGGAACACCGCGCCGATCCGGATGTCCAGGACGCGGTGCGCGTAGCGGACCAGGGCGGCGAACGCGGTCGGCTCCTCGTCCCGCGCCCGCCGGGCCTCCGCCGCCGTGCGCCGCAACGCGTCCAGGGCGACGGCCCTGGTCAACGCCTTGCGGTCGGGAAACCGCCGGTACAGGGTCGCGATGCCGGTGCCCGCGCGGCGGGAGATCTCCTCCAGCGGCGCGCCGGGGCCCTGCTCGACGAACACCTCCGCGGCGGCGGCGATGATCCGGTTGCGGTTGTCGCGGGCGTCCGCGCGGAGCGGGCGCTCTGTGCCGGTCGGCTGCTGCCCCATGGGGAGCAGCGTAGCAAGCATGTGGAGGCGTACCCTCCAATTAATTTTAGTCACGATTATTGACTATCAAGATCTGTGACCATAACGTGTGATCAAGCGCACGGCACCTCCACGGCGGCCGGGCCGGAAAGATCTCCGAACACAAGTGGAGAAAAATCCTCCGGCTAGTGTTACGGTGCGAACAAGTGGAGAGAAAACCTCCGGAAGGACGACCATGAACACGCTGACCACGCCCCGGACCCGCGAACTCCACGTCATCGAGGCCACGGGGACGGCGGACGTCCGCGCCGCGATCCTCACCGCCCGCGACCGTGGGCTGCCCCTCACCGTCCAGGCCACCGGGCACGGAACCCACGTCCCGGCGGACGAGGGAGTGCTGCTCAAGACGTCCCGGATGGCGCGCGTGCTGGTCGACCCGTCCCGCGGCACCGCCCGCGTCGGCCCCGGCGCCCGCTGGAGCGACGTCATCGCCGCCGCCGCGCCGCTCGGGCTCTCGCCACTGTCGGGCTCGCACGCGTCCGTCGGCGTCACCGGCTACACCCTCGGCGGCGGCGTCGGCTGGCTCGCGCGCCCGCCACGGGTACGCCGCCGACCACCTGCTGCGCGCCGCCGTCGTCACCGCCGACGGCCGGACCGTGACCGCCGACGCCCACCACAACGCCGACCTGTTCTGGGCGCTGCGCGGCGGCGGTGGCAACTTCGGCGTCGTCACGTCACTGGAGTTCCGGCTCCACCCGGTGTCCACGGTGTTCGCGGGCACCGCCGTCTACCCCGCCGACCGGGCCTGTGACGTGCTCACCCGTTTCCGGGACGAGGCGGAAAGCCGTCCCGACGCACTGAGCGTCACCGTCGCCGTGACGAACGATGCCGAACTCGGACGGGTCGTCGTCGTCCGCGGCGTCCACGCGGGCGACGCCGACGAAGGCGCCCGGGCCCTGGGGTCGCTGTGGAACGCCGGTGGGCCGCCGCTGCGCCACGACTTCCGGACGATGCCGTACGCCGAGACCGAGTCGCTCGGCGGCACCCCGCCCCGCCACTTCCACCTGTTCGCCGACCTGCCCGACGCGCTGATCGCCGCCATCGCGGGCAGCGACGCGGCCGGGATCGAGGTCAGGCACTGGGGTGGCGCCATGGCCCGTCCCGCCGCGGACGCCGGACCCGTCGGCCACCGCGACGTCCCGTTCTCGCTCACCATCGACGGCTCCGCCGCGGACGCCGCGCCGCTCGCCGCGCACTCCACCGGCGGCTCGTTCCTGAACTTCCTGCACGACACGTCGAGGACCGCGACCGCCTACACCCCGGAGAACCACCGGCGGCTGCGCGAGATCAAGCGGACCTACGACCCGCGGAACGTGTTCCACCGCAACCACAACATCCGGCCCGCCTGAAATGCGAGGTGCCCACCATGAACACCACCGTTCCCACCAAACCGCCCGCACCCGCCCTCGACCGGACGATCATCGCGATCGGCACGGTGGTGGTGCTCGGCGCGATCATGTCGATCGTGGACGCGACCGCCGTCAACGTCGCCACCCGCACGCTCGCCGAGGACTTCGGCGCCTCCATCGGAACCGTCCAGTGGGTCCTCACCGGCTACATGCTGGGCTTCGCGGGCGTCATCCCGCTGGCCGGGTGGGCCACCGAACGGTTCGGGGCCCGCCGCGTCTGGATCACCGCGCTGCTGCTGTTCCTCGCCGGGTCCGCCCTCTGCGCGGTCGCCTGGTCGATGCCTAGTCTCATCGCGTTCCGCGTCGTCCAGGGCCTTGGCGGCGGAATGATCATCCCGGTGGCGCAGACGATCCTCGCGCGGGCCGCCGGGCCCGAGCGGATGGGGCGTGTGATGGGCTTCATCGGCATGCCGATGCTGCTCGGCTCCGTCGCCGGCCCGGTCGTGGGCGGGTTGATCATCTCGACGGCCGGCTGGCGTTGGATCTTCCTCGTCAACCTCCCGCTCGGCGTGATCGCCGTCGTGGCCGCGCTGCGGCTGCTGCCGCGCTCGCCGTCGCGTCCCGCGACCCTGGACGTCCGGGGCCTGCTCCTGCTGTGCGGCGGCGTGACCGCGTTCGTCTACGGCACCACCGAGGCGGGACGTCCCGGCGCCCTCGACGAGCCGCGCACCTGGGCCGCCCTCGGCGCGGCGGCCGTGCTGATCGGCCTCTACGTCCTGCACGCCCGCACCCGGCAGGCGTTGATCGACATCTCGCTGTTCCGTGTCCGCGGCTTCGCCGCCGCCGCCGTCACCAACGTGGTCGTGGCGGTCGCGTTGTTCGGCGTCCTGGTCCTGCTGCCGCTGTACTGGCAGATCGTCCGGGGGCACGGCCCGCTCGCGACCGGTCTGCTGCTCGTACCTCAGGCGTTCGGCGCCGCGGTGGCCATGCCCCTGGCCGGACGGCTGACCGACCGGCTCGGCGCGGGTGTCGTCGTCCCCGCCGGCGTCGTCCTCGGCCTGCTGGGCACGGCCGCCTACACCCAGATCCACGCGGACACGTCACCGGTCCTGCTGGCCGCCGCGCTGTTCGTGATCGGCCTCGGGCTCGGCGCGACGATCACGCCGTCGATGGCCGCCGCCTACCAGGGCCTGCCCGGTCCGCTGATCCCGCGGGCGACCAGCGCGATCAACACCCTGCAACGCCTGGGCGCGTCCGTCGGCACGACCGCGCTGGCGGTGATCCTGCAACACGAGATCACCGCCCAGGCTCCGGGGTTGGCCGGGGCGGCGCACGCCCCGTTGCCGGACGAGGCGCGCGTCCAGGTCGCGCCGCTCCTGGCCACCGCCTTCGGCCACGCCTTCTGGATCGCCCTGGTCATCGGCGCGTTCGCCGTCGTCCCGGCGCTGCTGCTGCCACGCGGGAAATGACCGCTACCGTCTGGTCACCCGCATCGGAACGGGACCGGCGGGACGGAGCGTGACCTCCGCCCGAGCCTCCACGGAAACGCCCGGCGCCAGATCGAGCCGATGGGTCCGAGTGATCGTCGCGAGTAGCAGCGTCGCCTCCAGCATCGCGAACCCGGCACCCACGCAGATACGTCTGCCTCCCCCGAACGGCAGGTAGGCGTATCTCGGGTGCTCCGGCGCCCCCATGAACCGTTCCGGGTGGAAACCCTCCGGGTTGGGCCAGAAGTCCACGTTCCGGTGCAGCTGGAAGGGCGAGACCGCCACCGTCGACCCGGCGGGCACCGGCACTCCCGCGACGTCATCGTCGTCGAGCGCGTCACGTTCGAGGGTCCAGGCCGGTGGACGAAGCCGCATCGCCTCGGAGAGGACGGCCCGCGTCCACGGCAGCCGGTCCACGTCCTCGGCCTCCGGATCTCGGTCCGCGAGCACCTCGTCCACTTCCCTCTCCAGCCGCTCCCGGGCCGCCGGATATTGGGAGAGCAGCATGAACGTCCAGGCCAGGGAGGCGGCCGTCGTCTCGTGCCCGGCGAGCAGCAGCGTCAGCACCTCGTCGCGCAGCTCCTCATCGGAGAGACCGCCGCCGTCCTTCAGCAGATCGAGCAGCTCCCCGCCGGACCCTTTCACCACCTTCTCGACCAGTTCGTCGAGATGCGTCATGCCGTCCCTCAGCCAGGGCACACGCGCGTAGAGCCCGCGCCGGGCCGTCGTGCCGGGCAGGAAGGTCCCGACCACAACCGCCCGTTGCAGGGTCTCCAGCGACCGGCCGGTCTTCGCGGACTCTCCCGCCAGTTCGCTGCCGAACAGCGCGCGTCCCACCACGTCCAGCGTGATCCGCCGCATCTGGTCCGCGGCGTCGAGCACCACACCGTCGGGCCACCGCCGCACGGCCGCGCGGGCGATCTCCACCATCCGCGGCGCGAACGCGACGATGTGCCGCTGCGCGAACACCGGCTGCACGAGCCGCCGATGCCGCCGCCACGTCTCCCCCTCGCTCGTGAGGAGCCCGTCCCCGAGGAACACCCGCAGCGGACGGTACGTGGCCGCCTTCACATAGTTGGACTGGTTCGCGACCAGGACATGTTCGGCATGTTCGGGCCGCGACAACAGAAAGAACGACCGCCGCAAACCGAGCGGAACCTGAACGGCGTCCCCGTATCGCCGGGCGAGCGCGACGTACGTCTCGAGCGGATTGCGAGCCATCCGCCCCCACCATCGAGCGGCTTCCACTCCGGGCCGCGGCCCCGCGATGCTCTGCCGATGCACGAGCGATGCCATGTCCCAACCGTAAAACCACCGGCCCGCACCCCGCCAGATCCGCGACAGGTTCACGCTGACCTGCGTTTTCAGGCCCTTCCGTCAGAGCGCCGATTTGTTCCGATGCCGCGCGGGAAGTCGGCGCTCGATTTCATGCATGACGCGCAATGCGTCCTGCAGGGTGCCGAGTTGTGGTTCATTTCCGTCCGGATGCGCGACCCAGTTCCGAACACTTTGCGCGAAGGACACACGGGCCCGACTGACCCGACTCTTACCGGAAAGCCAGTCGCGATTGTTGTAGGTCTCCGGAATATAACTCGTCAGACGCTCCCACGACTTGAGGATATCCTCTTTGATCCGTGAGGCCTCGATCTCCTGTTGGACGTCGGGGCGCGGCTCGGCGGGCCGCGGCTCCGTCCGGCGCGGCGGTGGAGCGGGCCTCGGGTCCGGCCGCGCCGACGATCCGGCGGGGCCCCGCTGCGAGGAAAGCCAGGTGGGGTTGGGGACGAGCGAGCGCGCTGACACCTGCGGCGCGAGCACCTCGGTCAGCCGTCTCACCACCGACGGCTCTACGGGACTGGAGGCAGTGTGGACGAACTCGCCCATCTCCTGAAGCTTCGCCATGACGACTTTACTCTCGACGCCGAATACCTTGGCGAGTTCGTAGACCCTGACCTTCGCCATGGCTCTCCCTGTACCGGTGAGGCGAAACGGACGTGCGCTCTACCGGTGTAGACGAGACGGACGTCCACTCAGTTCCAGCACGGGACACCCGGCCGATCCGGGTGGCGGAACGGGAACTCTTATGTATCTACGAGTTTGTCGGCCCCGCGGCTCACCCGCCCACCCATAATGATCTTGAAAACCTCAGCCGCCCGGCCCCCCGATGACCGGCCCCGCCGGCCACAGCGCCGTCAGATCACCGGGCGTCAACGGCACCCGGTAGGCGTCCCGAAGCACGGCCGCCCGCGTCGCCGGGTCCGCCTCCGCGAGTGCGACGAACCAGTCGAACCCCGCCGGATACGCCCACATGTAGCTGCGGTGCAGCGGATCGGCGCCACGATCGGTGAGGCAACGAGCGACGGCCTTGTCGCTCCACCACGGCAGCGCCGCCTTCACCTGCTCGGCGCACTCGCCGACAGGCGTCCCCTCATTGATCGCTCGATGCACCCGCGCAAGTACAAGCTGACTGTAGTAGGCGAGGCGGACACGGGTGATGAGCACTTCGTCCTCGGGCAACAGGAAAAGCGGCCACGCCTGCGCGAGCCCTTCGAGCATGACCTGCTGCGGCGCGTGCACGCTGAGCAGCCGCACCCACGGCACGTCCCCGTCCGCCGCCTGCGCGGTCAGTGCGGCGCTCTGAAGCCCATGCCCCAACACCTCGTGCAGAGCGAACTGCCGGGCACCCGTCTGAGTGAACTCGACGTTCGGCAGGTTCAGCCGCAACCGCACGTCTTGCCCGGCCCCGTCCAACCAGAACGCCCAGTAGACGTCCAACTCGACCGTCTCGATCGTGAGACTGTAGGACGCCGTACACCCCGTCGCCTCCCTGACCGCGGGCTCCAGTTCGTCAACCGCCTCCCGAATCACATCAGGCGCCTCACGCACATCAAGAAGCCCCTCGGCCTCACGCAACTCGGCATTGGTCCGAGCACCCCACCCAATACCGAGCTCAGCAAGCGCGCCCCGCGCCTCCACCCCACGCTCGGCCACATACTCCTCCGACCACCCCGCCGCCCCACACCCCTGGGTCGCCCGCACATACGCATCAAGCGACCGACGCTCCCCAAGCAGAGCCCCCAGATAAGCGATATCGGCATCCAACCGAACCGCCACACCCCCCACCGCCCGGGAACGAAGCTCCACAAGCCGCCGATAAACACCGAGCCGATCGGAAGCGGCCTCGCCCACACTCCCCCCAGGATCACAGTCGAAGTCAATGACCGGCGCCCCACCGCGCCCGACCTCGTACGCGTCCCAAGCGCGCAGCACCGCCTCAATCTCATCCCGCAGGTTCATAGACCAAGTCCCACCATGAGCACCGCCGTCAACACCCGACATCCTGGCCCACCAACACCCCACCAAGGTCATCTTCAGCAGTGTTCCCCTACACACCCCACCCCCCTTCGTCACCACCACATAGGTCCCTGTGACGGATCGCCAAAAACCACCGTCCTGTCACTTGACGGCAGACTCACACCCAGCCCACAGGCCACCTCGACGATCTCGTCAAGATGTTCGGGACGGCGCCACCGATGGCCGCGTTCCTCCCGCGATGCCGCTGACGCTGCCGTCGACTCTGCGACCATCGGAAAATGAAGAGCCTTCACCTGCACATCAAGGACGTCATCATCGACTGCGATGATCCTGAGCGTCTCGCGTTGTTCTGGTCCCAACTCCTCGGACGACCGATCAAGGCCGGGACAGGCCCTTACGTTTGGCTCGAACGCGGTGAAGGACCAGGGCTGGGCTTCCAGAAAGTCACCGAACCCAAGGTCGGCAAGAACCGCCTCCACTTCGACGTCGCTTCACCTGACCCCGCCGCCGAGCAGGAGCGGGTCGAGGCGCTGGGCGGCCGACGGCTCCAGCAGTACGCGTCCGGAGGCTTCCTGGTCATGGCCGATCCCGCAGGAAACGAGTTCTGCATCATCCCCGAGGAACCCTTCGACCTCGACGCCGACGGACGCGCAAGCTACCTGAACTCCGAGCCTGATGGACGCACACCTCCCCCGACCCGCCCCGCCTGAACTCCAGTCAGGCGCATCGCCACCACAAAGGACTGGAGCCGATGAAGGGGATGAGCCCCCACCTTCTGTTTGCAAGGCGCCTGCACTTTTCGACACGGTTCGACGCGGCATGCCGCCGGTCCATCTACCTGCACGGGCGGTGGATGCGGGTCCCCTGGGATCGACCGGGTCTATGGCCGTGTGGACACTTTCCGCCGTGCCCATATCGGTGGGCGGCTCCGCAACCGTGTCATCGATGTCGTCGTCGCCACCGCGATCATCATGTGGGATCGGCGGTGACCCCGGACCGCGGTCCGCAGGCGAGGGCGGAGCGCGCAGCCGACAAGCTCAGGGAGCGGCGGCTCGCGCGCCGCGCAGCCTGGCAGGCGTCCGGCTGCGGCGCGGGTCCCCAGGACCGTGGCCCGACTCGTGCCTCTCACACAACGCTCACCCTCCAACACCTAGACGAAGGGTCATCGAGCTTCTACCGTGTGTGACTGATCGACCCGTGAGGTGGTGCCCCGTGGGCAAACACGAAGCTCCCAAGCCGCCACCGCCACCGAACCCCGACACCGGGCCTCCGCCCGGCGGCGGAAAGCGCGAGAAGTAATGACCTCCACAGGCTCCGCCGATGAGCGCCTCAACGCCTTCATCGGCGACCTCACCGCCAAGGGCTTCCTCCCCGATCCGGCGGACATCTGGGCGAAGGCGTTGCGCGCGGTGCCCCGCCATGCCTTCGTCCCTGCCCGGGCATGGACAGCCAGCGGGCCCATCGACCGGGATGAGCGCCCGGACGAATGGTGGGACGCGGTGTACAGCGACACGCCGATCATCACCCAGGCCGACGACGGCGCCTCCGACCCGACCACCGGGCGCGGCGAGCCCACGTCCTCCCTCTCCGCACTGTCCGGCGTCCTCTATAACTTCGGGCACCTCGACTTGGACCAAGGCCATCGGGTCCTTGAGATCGGCACCGGCACCGGCTACTCCGCCGCGCTCACCACCCAGATCATCGGCGAGGGCGGCGCCGTCGTCTCCGTCGAGATCGACGCCGAACTGACCGCCGTCGCCGAGAAGAACCTCGCAGCAGCGCTACCCGGGCTGAAACCAGCGCCCACGCTCATCGTCGGGGACGGCACGGGCGGCTACCCGACGGACGCCCCCTACGACCGGGTGCACGCCACCTGCTCAGTACAGTCCATCCCGTCCGCATGGCTCACGCAGACACGGCCCGGCGGCCGCATCGTCACCCCATACGGCCGGTGGTTCGGATACGGCCTGGTCGCCCAGGTGGACGTCCTCCCGGACGGGACCGGTGTCGGGCGCTTCCCCGGCACCAGCGGGTACATGCCACTACGGTCCCAGCGCCCCGCCGACGACCACCCCGCCGAATGGGACGCGCCCGGTGCCCGGGTGACCCGAACCGTCGTCAATCCACGGACCATCGCATACGCCCCCGCCTCCGCGGACCTGGTCATCACTCACCTGGCACCAGGGATCGCCGCGCGCCGCGCGGATGACTCGCTGTGGCTCCTCGACGGGCACGACCCAGGCTGCTGGGCGATCGCCGTTAGCGCCGAACACGAGGACGTGTTCGAGGTGCGCCAGCACGGCGACCGTGACCTGTGGGACGAGGTTGCCGACGCGTACTTCCGATGGCAGTCACTCGGCCGCCCCGTCCTCGACCGGCTCGGCCTCACGGTCAACGAGGACGGGGAACGCCTCTGGCTGGACCGGCCGGAGAACGTGATCGTCTAGCGCGTCAGCCCAAGATGGCGGTGGCCCGCTATCGCGAGCGGCACTCGGTCGCCCGCCGCAAGTCCGACCACGTCAACGCGATGGCCCTGGCCAACATCCTGCACACCGTCCCGCGATCGCTCCCACCCCCCCCACCCAGGCCTCCCCAAGAGCGGCCGGTCCCCCGTCGTCAGCATCGATGCCAGGACGGTCAACGTTTTCAGGGCGCACTGAATACTTGGGCACGCGGCGCCGACGCTCATGCTCCGGGTCTATGCGCACGTGATCAGTGAGCAGCTTGCCGAGGCAGCGGGCATCTTCGTGGGGCGGGTCGACGGCTCGGCGTAGTGCTGCTGTTGGCAAGCCTGTTAGCGCGGAACCCCCTCCGTGGTCGGGAGGGGGCTTTGGGCTGGGAGCCGGCGAGGGGACTTGAACCCCTAACCTTCTGTTTACAAGCAAGATCAAGGCCATCCAGACCCGTCCACATCCATCCCCTGACCAGCGACGCAGCCTCCCGCACGTCCACGCCAGTCCAAGGTCATCCAGGCCCGTTGTTAGCGCCCGCGTTAGCACGCACACCGCCCCGGAGGGTGCGCCCGCGCGAACGGCGAGACGGCGTGACAGACAGTTTTGCGCGGGCGTGCCCTCCGGCTCGCGGGGGGGCTGGGGGCTGCGAAGCCCCCGCTTCGCGCACGCTCAAGCGTGCCCGGCCACAAAGGCTTCACCAGAAGTTTGCAGCTAAGCTTTCGCACCCAATTTGCGGTCGTTACCTATCCACCGTTTGAGGTCAATGTAGGAGTTCAGGAAAAGACGAGAAAGATGCCATGACGTCGGGCGACAGAATCAGGGCTGGATCTTCCGCTCCGGCATATACGCGGGCCATGTACGTTCTGACAGACTGGAAAGGATATTTCTGAAGAGTCCTCAAGATTCTGGACGCCTTTTTATCCCGTCCACTTCCCATCTCTATGGCGTAGGCTGGAATGAGATATTCAATCGCCGTCCAGGCATTCAATCTTCCTTCGGCGCAAATGTCTCGATTAAGGCCGCATATGTCGATTGTAACTTCGCCCCGACGGGACGCGCCAGTGAAAAGGCCTGTTGTCGGAGAGAAGTTAAGGTGTGAAGCCGGGTCGTCCAGTGTTGGGTCAATTAGCAGAGGCTCGTTGCGGCTATCCAACGGGAATCGAGTCCGCTTATAGTTGCTATTGCATCGGGTGCATGCCAGAAGATAGTTAGCCCATCTAAAAGCATCCTCTGGGTAGCTAGATTTAGGCATGAAGTGCTCAATGTCTGTGCCTTCGCTGTCTTCACAGTACATACAACGCTCAAGCCCGCTACTCATCTCTGCGAGCGTACGTTGAATCTCCTTCTTCGTGTCTCTGTTGAGCTTAGCCCAAAGCTCAGCAGCCTTCTCTTTCGGATCTGCTGCTGCAACCACCTGAGCGGTCAGATCCTCAAGTTTCCTCGCAGCCTCACTCCCAAGGGAGAGTCTTTCAATCTTCTGCATCGTCGAAGCTAAGGCTCAACTGCCGGATGGCATTGGCAACATCGGTAGACGGCGTGCGAGGAAGCCTCGATTTAAGCTCCTTCAGACGCATCTTCTCATTTGTCGAGATCTCGGCGGCAGCCGCCTTTCCTTCTAGGCTTGCAGCTTCGCGGCGCAACTCAACACTACGGGCTGAGTATGGTGTTTCCAAGCCGAATAGGTCGGTCAGAATAGCATCATCGGCGGTGCCATTCACGACGCGATTGAAAAGTTCACCTTCCACGATCCTGGCAGCATCATCTTCGCCTGGAGCGGCCAGCCGCACAAGGCCTCTCTCGTCTGCCGCTTGACAGATGAAGGGACTATGCGTGCTTACGATGAACTGGAGATTTGGGAAGTGCTTTTTTAGCCAGAAGCCAATGCGCTGCTGCCATGATACGTGCAGGTGCACGTCTATCTCATCTATGAGCACGACGCCTTCGTGACCGAAAGCAACGTGAGGAGAGTTTTTTATCTCCCGCAGGTCACCATATGCTTGGAAGAGTTGCTTAACTAGGTCGAGCACGAGAGCGGCAACTGTCCGATAGCCATCGCTGAGCGAACGCAACGGAAGTTCAGGGCCTGACGGCGTGCGCACCCAGAGGCCATCAGAAGTGACCTTCTCGACCTCCATGCCTTCCGGCAGAAGCCCATCTCCGAGTAGCCGGAGTACGGCATCCTCAACAGCGCCAGCTTCCGCTGATCCTTCAAGCCTGCGCAGATAAAGTTGCTGAAGCCATAGCACAGCCTCAGAGAGTGAAGCCTCTTCTCGAAATAGGCTCGCTAGACTTGACGGGCGACCCGGCGTCATCATGAGGCGCTGTGCCTCAGTGGGGGCAAGTGAAAGACGACGAAACGGGCCGTATCCCGCCAGGAACCAGCCTTGAGGGTTTTCGGACCATGGGCCCCGAATCGGGTCCCAATTTTGCCCCCGCCGTTGTTTCTCGATCGCGGGCTCTGGACCCTCATCTTGACGAGTCCAAGCGAGGGACGCCCATGGATCGAATCGGGGCTTTCTACCGGGAGCAAACGCATCAAAGTCGGAGTAGGTGAGATGTACATGCGCGCTTCCTTGGTCAGCCTCATCATGCACCCAATCGGAATAGGTCTCGCGGAGAGTGCGCGCAACCGACGGGCCAGCAATCGCCAGGGAAACTGCCTGAAGGAGTGAAGACTTACCAGCCCCATTACGGCCAGCTACCACAATCCATCTCGGCAAGGTACCATCTGAACGCTGGAAGTCTAGGGAGACTGACCGCTTCCCCCCTCGAAAGCCTTTTATGTTCTCGACATGAATGGCCCTGATCTGCATCGAAACTCCGCGTTGGCCATACTGAGGTGATCTAGAATCTCATTTTGATGGCTTTGACCAATTTATTGCACCGGGTCCCCTGTCAGCGGTGATACAACGGTGAGACAGCGACACTAGCAACGATCCTAGCAACCGTGCCAGAAGCGGCCGTTGCAATCGTCTCCGATGTCTCTAGTGCCTGTGATCAGCCTCCGCCTTCGGTGACTCGGGTGTCGTCGGATGCTGACCAGCGGACGGGCGACGCGGCGCGGCGGGACCGGACGGGACAGGCCGCACGCCCGGCGCACCGGGGCGGGCGGCCGCCGGCGACGCGGAGCGGCGCCCTTGAAGACGTAGAGAAAGTTCTCATCCGGGGTCCGCTGGGGTCCGGCTGGGCGCTCCTTGGACGTGCTGTGATCGGAAGTTCTTGGTGCGTGGGTCGGCCTGTGCCAGGGCCTGGTGGGTGTCGGCGTTAGGGAAGCTTGATGTTGCGGGTGTCGAATCCGGCGGCTACGAGGGCTGTTCGGATCTCGGTGAGGCTGCGGCGTCCGATGCGGTGGACCTGGGCGAGTTGGCCGGTTTGGATCATGCGTATGAGAGCGCCGATGGTTTGTGGTGTGGTGGTGTTGTAGCGGAGTGGGTTTAGGACTCTGGCTGACAGGTCCAGGCAGGAGAGCGGGCAGCGTGTGGTGTGCTCGTTGTGCTGGGCGGGTTCGGTGAGGGCGGTTTCGTCTGGGCTGGTGGTTGGGTCGGCGTCCGGTAGGGCCGTGCGGGCGGTGGCGAGGAAGTTGACCAGGTCGCCGACCGTGCGCACGCCGAGACAGGTGACCGGGCATTCGGTGGTGATGTCGGGGTGGTGTGCAAGGTGGTCGGTGTCATTTATCTCTGGCGCCATGGCCATGCCCCTGTGTTGATGATCTCTTGGCGTAGGTGGTGGATGGTGGGGGCCGAGAGTAGGCGGTCGCCTAGCGGTGAACGGATCATGGCCCACCACTGGTGGGTGTGTTCGCCGTACCATGCGTGGACGCCGGGGAACTGGTGGGCCAGGGCTTGGGCGGCTCGCCTGTTCTCAGCCGTGCCGCTCATGCCAGGGGCTCTCGTCGGGCGCCCCCTCGGTGAGGGATTGCCAGATGTGGCGCTCGATGGCGGCGACGACGTGATCCAGGTCGGCGCAGAGGATGAGGATCCCGCTACGGGTGCGGTAGACCCAATGGCCGATCTTGGTCGCGGTCAGTACTTCTGTCGCTGGTGTGTGCTTGGTCGGGCTGACGAGCAGGAGTGGCGGGGAGGCGTGGAAGCATCGCAGGGTCCGCCATCCCTTCGCGCTGAGGGCCTCGGCGAGGCGGTCTAGCTGCCACATGGCTTTACGGTCGTGATGGTTGCGCCTGCCGCACCAGCGGATGAATCGGTGGGTGCGGCGTGTCCACAGACGCAGCGTCAGGGCGGTTTCGTCGGTCATTGGTCGTCCGCCTCGATGAGGGCGAGGACGCGTTGCAGGGAGTCGGCGGCGCGGTCGGTGTCCCAGAGGGGGCACAGCGGCTCCAGCTCGGGCTCGGAATCGCGGGACGGGCCCGACCACACCCAATACCACCATGGGGCGTGGTCGGGGCCGTGTGCGCGGCATCGCACTTCCTGGCGTAGGCCTGGGCTCATGATCTGGCCTAGGGCGTTGCCGGGGGCGGGTTCTCCGGCTGGGTTGCTGGCCATGATGGCCAGGCGACCCCATGGCTTGGCCACTAGATCGTTGATGGGGGTTTGCTGATCCGGCGGCGGGCATGGCGAAGGGCGCCCATGATCGGTGTGTGAAGACAAACCTGGACGCCCTTCTGACCGCACTCTATGTCCATCTGGACGACCATGTCC
>NZ_QVNQ01000018.1 GCF_003432485.1 Actinomadura spongiicola | reverse complement strand
CCCGCCCCTACCGGCCCCAAACCAACGGCAAGGTCGAACGCTTCCACCGCACCCTGCTCCAAGAATGGGCCTACGCCCGGCCCTACCACTCAGAAACCCAACGCCGCCAAGCCCTTGCGCCCTGGCTACACATCTACAACCATCACCGCGGACACACCGCACTGGGCGGCCAACCACCCGCCAGCCGCGTCACCAACCTCACGGGGCAGTACAGCTAGTCCTTCCGGACGGGCCGGTCGAGGCCCAGCCGTTGCAGGTCCGAGACCAGGCGGGTCGCCATGTAGCGGTGGCCCGCCGGGGTCGGATGGGTGCCGTCCCGCTTGATGAACCGGAAGGCGTTGCCCGTCCGCGCCTTCCGCGTCCCGGTGATCCACCGTTCGCCGATCGGGTCGACGAACGGGACGGCGAGCTGCCCCGCGAGGTGCTTCAGCGCGTTCCGGACGGCGACCGCGCCCGGCGTCGGCTCCCCCGAGCCCCACAGCGGGCCCATCAGCACGATGTGCGTGCCGGGCCAGCGCCGCTTCGCGCGGTCGAGCACCAGATGCGCCGCGGCGGCGACCTGTGGCGCCGGGACGCGCCAGTCGTTGTGACCGCCGGACACGATCAGCAGGTCCGGCGCGGGCCGCCAGCCGAGCTGGCCCTCGAACAGGCCGAGGTACGCGGCGCCCGCGCTCTTGTTGACGAACCCGGCTCCGGCGCGTCCGGCGGCGACGACCTGCCAGCCGAGGAGCCGCGCCGTGGCGGACGCGAACGTCGCCTCCGGGTCGAGGCCCCGGTCGCCGACGGTGTAGCTGTCGCCGAGGAACATCACCATGGACGGGCCCCGGCGGCGTTCCGGCCCGTCGCCCTGCCCCGGGCCGTCCGCAGCCGCGGACCGTTGCACCGACCCTTGGAACACGGAGCATCCCGTCGCGGACAGGGTCGCCACCAGCACCAGGCACAGCACGAGAGTCGCCGCGCCGCGTCGGGCGCGGCGAGAAGTCATCGGTGACCACCCATCGTCCAGGAGCACCCCATCGTCACGCCTCAATTGCGGGGGATGCACCGGCATCTTACTGATCTGGCGAACGCGCCGCGGGTGTACGCGGCGGTGTGACCGCCTCGTGTCCGGAACCGCCGTCGTGGAATCGCGTCCTCACCTCCACCCGCCGTTCACCTTCCGGCTCGGGCGCGGAAACCCGGCGCCGAGAGGGTTCCGCGGTGACCCGACGGGAACGGCTGCGCGAACTCGACCTGTTGCGCTTCCTCGCCGCGCTGGCGGTGGTGCTGTACCACTTCACGGGGTTCGGCGGGGCGGGCGCCTGGCCGGAGCCGTCCGCCGACGTCTTCCCCGAGATCGCGCCCGTCACCCGGTTCGGGTACCTCGGCGTGGACCTGTTCTTCGTCATCAGCGGGTTCGTGATCCTGATGAGCGCCTGGGGACGCGGGCCGGGGGAGTTCGGGGTGTCCCGGCTGGTCCGGCTGATGCCCGCGTACTGGGTGAGCGTGCTGCTCGGCGCGGCGATCCACGGCGTCTTCCGGCAGGGGAACGGCGTTCCCGGCCTCGTCCTTCCGAACCTGACGATGGTGCAGGGCGGGCTCGGGCTGCGGAACGTGGACGCCGTGTACTGGACGCTCTGGGTCGAGCTGCACTTCTACTTCCTCGCCGCGATCCTCGCCGCGGTCGGCATCGGCTACCGCTCCTGCCTGGTCTTCATGGCGCTCTGGATGTTCGGTGGGCTGTTCGCGGACGAGGCCGACCACAGGCTGCTCCAGGTGATCCTGGTGCCGACGTGGAGCCCGTACTTCATCGCGGGCATGGCGTTCTACCTGATCCACCGGTTCGGGCCGACCCTGCTGCTGTGGGGGTATGTCGCCGCCGCGTACCTGATGGCGCTGCGCTGGGGCGCGTGGCGCGCCGAGCACGCCTTCCGGGGCGCGGACGAGGTCGTGGTCAGCGCGGTCATCACCGGCATCTTCGCCGTGATGGCCCTCGTCGCGACGGGCAGGCTGCGTCGGCTGCGGTGGCGCGGGCTGACGGTCCTCGGCGCGCTCACGTATCCGCTGTACCTCGTCCACTCGCAGCTCGCGCTTCCCCTCCTGGACGCGCTGTACCCGGGGCTCGACCGGTGGACGGCGCTCGGCGTGGTGGTGGGCGCTTCCCTGGTGGCCGCCTACGCCGTGCACCGGCTCGTGGAACGTCCGGGCGCGGCATGGTTGCGAACCCGCCTGCACGCGTCGCTGGAGCCGGTGCGACGCTCCGAACCATTGGTGAAGTCGGTCGGCCGTGACGCTCGGGGGGAACACCGCGGTTCTGGCGTCGACGGGTCCGGGGTCGACGGTTCTGGGCCTCGTGACCGCTGTCGCGGCGTGGGCCCCGAGCGACCTCTGGATCGGAAGAAAACGCAGGTGTGACACGTCGGCGGGTGTGTGCGCTGAAGGGAATGTAGGTGTCCGGCCGATGTGAGCGGGCTTCGGCCGGACCCTCCGCCTCCGGTGGGCCCGTCTCCCCCGGTCGGGCTCACCGGAGGCTCCACCCGCCCGGGCCACCCCCGGCCATCATGTGGCCACCCCTGGTCAGCGCTCGTTTCGTCGGAGGCGGCATCTAGGGTTGGAAGGATGTCGGACAGGCGCAAGCGCGCGACCATCCGGGAAGTGGCGCAGGCGACGGGGCTGTCGCCCGCGGCCGTGTCGTACGCGTTGCGCGGCATCCAGACCTCGGAGGAGACACAGGAACGGGTCCGGGCGGCGGCCGCGGAACTCGGCTACGAGGCGCATCCGATCGCGCGGGCGCTGGCCAGGGGCCGCACCGACCAGGTGGGCCTGCTGTGCGGTTCCCTGGAGGACTACTGGCAGCAGTCCCTCGCCGTGGGCATCGGCCGGGCGCTGCTGGCCCGCGGACGCTACGCCCTCATCGTCGACGCGGGCGGCGACCCCGAGCGGGAGCTGGCGCTCGCCAGGCGGCTGCGCGACCAGCGGGTGGACGGCCTGATCGTCCAGCCGCTCGACCCGTCCGCCGCGCTGTGGGCGGAGCTGCCCGGGACGGTGCCGGTGGTGTCCATCGGGGACGCCCTGCGCGGCGGCACGGCGCAGGGGGAGGTCGTGTTCGACAACCGGCGCGGCGTCACGCTCGCGCTGGAGCATCTGCGCGACCTCGGGCACCGGCGGCTCACCGTGTTCACCTCCACCCGCGCGAGCACGCCCGACCGTCCCGCCGACGTGCACGTCAACGCCGAGGCCGAGCGGCTCGGGCTGCGGGTCGACGTGGTCGCCGTGCCGGAGCAGTCGTTCGCCGCCGCGACCGAGGTGGCCCTGCGGGTGCTGGACGGCCCGAACCGTCCCACCGCGGTGTTCTGCTTCGCCGACTCCATCGCCTACGGCGTCTACGCCGCCACCCGCGAACTCGGCCTCGCCGTTCCAGGCGACGTCGCGGTCTGCGGCTATGACGACCATCCGATGTCGGCGCTGCTCACCCCGCCGCTCACCACCGTCGACTGGGACATCGACGGAATCGTGGAATCGGCCGTCCAGCTCGTCGTGGACGTCATCGACGGCGAGGTCGACGGCGGGCCGCGTGAGCGCCGTGTCGTCCGGAAGCCGTCCCTGCGCGTCCGCGCCTCCACCGGCGAACGGCCCGGTTAGGAACCCGGGCATAAAGAACGGTACTTTCCCGGTATTACCGGTCGTTATGCTTAGGTCCGAGTTGCCGGATACCCCGGGACTCTGCGCCGACCGTGCGCATTGGTTACGGTTGACGCGAAGGCCTAAGTCGATCATCGGCGTCGAGGGCGCCCCACGAGGACAGAATCTTGATCACCTTTGAGGGCGTCACCAAGCGCTATCCGGGCGGCGCCGTCGCGTTGGACGACGTCAGCCTCGACTGCCCCACGGGCGAGATCACCGTGTTCGTCGGCACGTCGGGCGGCGGCAAGACCACGGCGCTGCGGGCCGTCAACCGGATGGTGGAGCCCACGTCCGGCCGGGTCCTCATCGACGGGCGGGACGTCCGCGAGCAAAGGCCCGCCGAGCTGCGGCGCGGCATCGGCTACGTCATCCAGCACGCCGGACTGTTCCCGCACCGCACCATCGAGGACAACATCGCCACCGTCCCGTACCTGCTGCGCTGGAACAAGAAGAAGGCGCGGGCACGGGCCCTGGAGCTGATGGAACGCGTCGGGCTCGACCACTCGATGGCGAAGCGGTACCCGTTCCAGCTGTCCGGCGGGCAGCAGCAGCGCGTCGGCGTCGCGCGGGCCCTCGCCGCCGACCCGCCGATCATGCTGATGGACGAGCCGTTCAGCGCCGTCGACCCCGTCGTCCGCGCCGAACTCCAGGACGAGTTCCTCCGCCTCCAGGACGAACTGCACAAGACGATCGTGTTCGTCACCCACGACATCGACGAGGCCATCAAGCTCGGCGACACCATCGCGGTGTTCCGGACCGGCGGAAAAGTCGCCCAGGTCGACACCCCAGAGAACCTCCTCGCCCACCCGGCCGACGACTTCGTCGCCGGATTCATCGGCCAGAACCGCGGCATCCGCACGCTGTCGTTCGCGGGGACGGGCGAGTTGCGACTCAGCGACGACGCGGTCCGTCCCGTGACCGCGGACGCCGCCGACCTCACCGGCCTGGACTGGATCCTCGTCGTCGACGAGGACCGCCGCCCCCTCGGCTGGACGCGGCCCGCGCAGATCGGCGGCTCCCTGTCCGAGGCGCCGCTCGCACCGGTCGGCCCCACGTTCCGCGTCGGATCGGACTCGGTGCGCGTCGCGTTGGACGCAGCCGTCCTGTCGCCGTCCGGCCTCGCGGTCGGCGTCGACGACGCGGGCGCGGTCGTCGGGACCGCCGCCGGCAGCGACCTGCTCGCCGTCCCCACGCACGGCAACGGCGCCGGAGGCACCGGTCACGGCGCCGGGAGCGACGGCTGATGGACATCGACTGGGCGTGGATCGCCGACCATCGCGACTCGCTCACCGAGCACGCGCTGGTCCATCTCCGGCTGGCGCTGCTCCCGGTGCTGTTCGGGCTGCTCATCGCGCTGCCGCTCGGCGTGCTGTGCCGCCGCTGGGGCTGGCTCTACCCGCCCGCGCTCACCATCGCGAACATCCTGTACGCGGTCCCGTCGCTCGCCCTCTTCATGATCTTCATTCAGTACACGGGGCTGACCGCGTCCACCGTCATGATCCCGCTGACCCTGTACAGCCTGTCGGTGCTGATCCCGAACGTGGTGGACGGTCTCGCGTCGGTGTCCGAACCCGTCCGGCAGGCCGCCACCGCCATGGGCTTCGGAACGCTCCGCCGCCTCATGCAGGTGGAGCTGCCGATCGCGGTGCCGGTCGTCATCGCCGGGACCCGGGTCGCGGCCGTGTCGTCCATCAGTCTCGTCGCCGTCGGCCAGCTGATCGGGCAGGGCGGCCTCGGCTACGACATCATCCGCGGCTACCAGCTCCAGTTCCAGACGCAGATCGTCGCGGCCACCGTCCTGATCGTCCTGCTCGCCCTCGTCACCGACGCGATCCTGGTCACCGTCCAGCGCCTCCTCACCCCGTGGGCGCGGGCACGCGGAGGCGCCTCGTGAACGAACTGTGGAACCAGATCGAACTCTCCTGGACGTGGCTGACCGCGTCCTCCCAGTGGCACGGTCCCGACGGAATCCCGCACCGCCTGCTCCAGCACGTCTGGTACAGCGGGGTGTCGCTGCTGTGCGCCGCCGTGATCGGGCTGGCCCTCGGTCTACTCGCCGGTCACACCGGCCGCGGCGGCTTCCTCGCCATCACCCTCGCCAACGTCGCCCGCGCGATCCCCACCTTCGGGCTCGTCCTGTTCGTCGTCGTCATCGACTACAGCATCACGCCGGTCCTGGTCGCGCTCGTCGCGCTGGCCGTCCCGCCCATCCTCGTCAACACCTTCGAGGGCGTCCGCGGCGTCGACCCCGACGCGAAGGACGCCGCCCGCGGGGTCGGCATGACCGGCTGGGGCGTGCTGTGGCACGCCGAGCTGCCGATGGCGCTGCCGCTGATCCTGCTCGGGCTCCGCACGTCCGCGATCCAGGTCGTCGCCACCGCCACCATCGCCGCCTATCCGGGTTTCGGCGGCCTCGGCCGCTACATCATCGACGGCCTGGCCAGGGGCGACTACCAGCTCGTCGTCGGCGGCACGGTCCTGGTGGTGGCGCTCGCGCTGATCGTCCAGCTGATCTTCGCGGGCCTGCGCCGTCTCGTCGTCTCACCGGGCCTGCTCGGCTCCGCCCGCCCCTCCTGACCGCCCGCCCCTGCTGACCGAAGGACAAGGAACCATGAAGAAACTGATCCGTGGCGCGGTCGTCGGCCTCGTGGCCGCCCTGACCCTGACCGCCTGCGGCGGGGACTCCGGCGACAACGACAACCCGCTCGCCGGAGGCGGCGACGGCGGCACCGTCACCGTCGGCGGCGCCAACTTCCCCGAGAGCAACCTCCTCGGCGAGATCTACGCCCAGGCCCTCGAAGCGAAGGACCTCAAGGTCACCCGCAAGTTCAACATCGGCGCCCGCGAGGTCTACTACGACCAGGTCGTCAAGGGCGGCATCGGCGTCATGCCCGAGTACAACGGGGCGCTGCTGACCACGTCCGTCGACAAGAGCAGCACCGCCGCGACCACCGAGGAGATCAACGCGGCGCTCAAGGCGAAGCTGCCGCCGTCCGTCGAGATCCTGAACTCCGCGCAGGCCGAGGACAAGGACTCCGTCACCGTCAACGCGCAGACGGCCGCCAAGTACAACCTCAAGTCCATCGCCGACCTTCGACCGGTCGCGAAGGAACTCGTCATCGCGGGCCCGTCGGAGTTCAAGACCCGCCGCCAGGGCCTCGTCGGCCTCAAGGACGCCTACGGCCTCGAATTCAAGAAGTTCCAGCCCTTCGACGCCGGAGCCCAGGCCACCCTGGTGAAACTCCTCACCGAGAACGAGATCCAGGCCGCCGACCTGTTCACCACCGACCCGACGATCCAGCAGAACAAACTCGTCGTCCTGGAAGACCCGAAGAACGTCTTCAGCGCCCAGAACGTCACGCCGCTCGTCCACGAGTCGTCGGTGAACGCCACGGGACGGGCCGCCCTGAACGCCGTGTCCGCCAAGCTCACCACCCAGGACCTCCTCGACATGATGAAGCGCGTCGTCATCGACAAGGAGGATCAGGAGAAGGTCGCCGAAGCCTGGCTCAAGAAGTCCGGCCTGGTCTGACCCGCACCACCGCGCAGGGCCCCGCTCCGTCCCCCGGAGCGGGGCCCTGCCGCGTCGGTGGGGTCAGTGGTCAGGGGTGAAGAGCAGGTCGGTGGCGCGGGCGAGGACCTGGGCGCGGGTGCGGCCGCCATGGTCGGCGGCGAGGAAGTGGTTGCCGATCGCCGCGCAGAAGGCGAGCAGGCTGCGGGCCTCGACCTCGTCGGGGTCGGCGCAGAGGCCCCCGATCACCTCGCGCAGCAGGTCCATGCGCCGGTTGTCCACCCGCCGGAGCCGCTCGGCGACCGCCTCGTCCCGCCGGGCCCAGTCGCGGACCGCGAGGTCGATGGGCAGCAGCCGGTCGCCGGAGAACGTGAGCGCGCCCGCGAGCCGGGCCATGGCCTTCGGATCGTCGGTCTCCCGTCTCGCGCGGTCGATCACGTCGTCCGTGCTCTCCCGCTCCCAGGCGTCCAGCATCGCCTCCAGCAGCGCCTCACGGTCGGCGAAGTACCCGTAGAAGCCGCCCTTGGTGACACCGAGCCGCTTCGCGAGGGCCTCGACGCGGACGGCGTCCGGACCGCCCTCGGCCAGCGCCCGCAGACCCTCCTCGACCCACCGGTCACGCGGCGTGCGAACAGCGGCCACGATGTGTCCCACCTCACCATTCCCACGTATATACGCACCCGTATATCTGGCTTAGCCTCATGTTGTACGCAAGCGTATATTCGACGGGAAGGTGATGGCGACCATGAGGCTCCCGGCAGCCGCCCACACTGCTCAACCCTGGCGGATCCACGAGCTCGCTCCCGACTTCCGGTTGCAGGACGTGTGGGCGTTCCGCACGTCCGCCGAAGGGCCGGACGACTTTCCCGGGGCACTCGCCGCGATCCGGGCGGCCGACAACCCTGAGACCGACCCCCTGCCGATCCGGTTCCTGTTCGCGGTGCGCTGGAAGCTCGGTGCGCTCCTCGGCTGGGACGACGACAAGCAGGGTGTCGCGAAGCGCGTCCGGTCGTTGCGCACCCGCCTGCCGGAGGACTCCGGACTCACGAGCCACGGATCCGACCGCCTGCCCCTGACCGCCGTCTACGAACTCGACGACGAAGCCGCCCTCGAACTGGCGAACCGGACCGTCCACGCGGTCATGCACCTCGGGTGGGTACCGGCCGCGGACGGCGAACACGAACTGCGCATGGCGGTCCTCGTGAAGCCCAACGGCCTGTTCGGACGGTTGTACATGGCCGCCATCGCGCCGTTCCGCCACCTGATCGTCTACCCGTCGCTGACCCGTCGCTGGGAGGCCGCGCTGAGCGGCGCCGTCCCGGCCACCGTCGAGGGAACCCGCGACGTCCCCGCGGACCTCCGCGCGCTCAGCTCGATGCCGGACGCCGACTACGCCGACATGTTCACCATCCCCACCACCGTGGACGCGACCCCCGAGCAATGGGCCCGAGCGATGTTCGGCGACGTCCCCACCGTGGGGGAGCGGCTGCTCTGGCGCGGCCTGCTCGGGTTGCGCCTCGCCCGTGGTCGGTCACCGGACACCGTGGCCGGATGGCGGATCACCGAACGAGGCGACGGCTGGATCCGGCTTGAGGCGGCCTCCTGGTTCGTGAGCGGCAACCTGGTCGTCCGAGCGGCGGACGGCCGGGTGTCCCTCATCACCCATCTGCGTTACGACCGTCTCCCCGGCCGTCTCCTGTGGCCCGCGATGTCCGCCGTCCACCGCCGCCTGGCACCCGGCCTGCTCCGCGACACGGTGGCGAAGGTCAAGGCGTCCCGCGAGGAGAAGGTCCCGGCCTCCACGTGAGGCCCACGGCCGGTCAGCCGGACGCCAGGCCCGCGCGCACGGCGAACACGGCCAGCCGGACCCGGTTCGAACAGTCGGTCTTGGCCAGCAGCGCGGCGACATGCGTCTTCACCGTCGTCACCCCGACGTGCAGCCGTGCGGCGATCTCCTGGTTGGACAGCCCGGCCGCGACCAGCGCCAGCACCTCTCGCTCGCGTGGGGTGAGGTCGCCCGGGTCGGCCACCGCCCGGACGCTCACCGCCCGTCCGACGAGGCGTCCGAGCACCTCCTGGCTGAACGGGGTGCCGCCCGCGACGGCCTTGCGCACGGCGTCGAGCAGGTCACCCGGCGGCGCGCTCTTCAGGAGAAAGCCGCAGGCCCCGGCGGCGAGCGCCGGATACAGGTGGTCGTCGTCGCCGAACGTCGTCAACGCCAGCACCCGCGTGGACGGGTGCGCCGCCACGATGCGCTCGGTGGCGGCGGCGCCGTCCAGGCCCGGCATCCGCAGGTCCATGAGAACCACGTCGGGGCCGAGCCGTCCGGTCAGGGCCACCGCCTCCACGCCGTCGGCCGCCTCCCCGACGACCCGCACGTCGCCGGCCGACTCGCAGAGCATGCGCAGCCCCATCCGCACGAGCTGCTGGTCGTCGGCGACCAGGACGCGGATCACGGCCGCGCCGTCACGGGCAGGGGAAGCTCGGCCGCCAGCCTCCACCCGGACCCGGTCGGGCCCGCCTCGAAGGTCCCGCCGAGCAGGTCCACCCGTTCGCGCATCCCGCTGAGCCCGTGGCCGGGGTCACCGGGCGCGCCGTGCCCGTCGTCGTCGATGACCAGGTGGACGGCGCCGGGCCCCACCCGCGCGGACAGGTGCACCGTCGCGTCCGGCCCGGCGTGCTTGGCGACGTTGGCGAGCCCCTCCTGGACGAGCCGCAGCAGCGTGACGCCCCGGACGGGGTCCAGCCGCGCCACCGCCGGGTCGATCGACGCCTCCGCCGCCATGCCCGCGGACCGCCGCCGCTCGACCACCCGTGCCAGGGCGGCGGGCAGCGCGTCCGGCTCGATCGGCGGCGGCTCCCCGCGCGCCGTGGCCGGGTCCCGCAGCACCGCCACCAGATGGCTGAGATCGTCCAGCGCGGCGGTGCCCGTGGCGTGCAGTTCGTCCAGCACCTTGCCGACCTCGGGCGCGGAGTCCGGAAGGACGTGCCGGGCCACGCCGACGCGCAGGACCATCGACGACACGTGATGGGCGACCAGGTCGTGCAGCTCTCTGGCGATCGTGGTGCGCTCGGCGGTGCGGGCGGCGTGCGCCTCGGCGGCGGCCCGCTCCCGCGCGGCCCGCGCCGCCGCCCGCGCGGAACGGATGTAGGCGCCCGCGAGCAGCAGGACGGTGAGGAAGACCACGACCCGGAACAGCGCGGGCGGCACCGTCCCGGGCGGCTCACCGATCCATCCGCAGGCGACCGCCAACGCGAACGCCGCCGCTCCGGCGAGCGACTCCCGTGCCGGGCGGCGCACCGCCAGCTCGAAGAGCGCGACCGCCAGCATGCCCTTCACCGGTGTCACCATGGTCGAGCCCGCGCCCTCGACGAGCCCCAGGACCACCGCCAGCCCCGCGACGGCGGGCGACGGCAGCCGCGCCGCGGCCGTGTACACGCCGTACGCGGCCAGCACCAGCACCCAGTCGGCGCCCCGTTCCGGACGGTGCATGAGCGCCAGATCACCGGCCACCAGGACGGCGACGAGCCCCGAACGCAGCGGCGCGAACCGGCGCGACAGGAGGTTCTCCACCCGGTCGGCGAACACACGCACATCCTAGGTCGCCGCCCACGGAGCCGATCTCCACCGCGAGCAGGAGCCCGCGCTCCTCCAAGTGGCCGCTGTTTCACGGCCCGCCGCCCGATGCGTCCCGGACGCCCGTCCCGCTGTGCTGGAAGCATGAACCTCATCCGCTTCGGTCGCGTGTTCGCGGTCGTCATCAGCGTGTCCACGTTCGTCTTCCTGTTCCTGCACGACTCCTGGCGCGACGACAACCTCTTCCTCGTGCCGGACCTGATCCTCTGTGCGCTGCTGCTGGGCGCCGCGACCCTGCCCGTCCCGTACGCGGCCCCCGCGCTGGGGTTCACCCTCGCGATGAGCACGGGCGTCTTCACCGTGTCGGTCTCCTCGTACGCGGTCCGCGGAGAACTCGGCACCGCCAGCCTCCTCGGCACCGCCGCGTGCGCCACCGTGGCGGCCCTCCTGCACGCGCACCTGCTCAGGCACGGCCCCGGGAAAGCCCGGCGACCCGGCCACCGGAAAGGCGATCACCTGTCTCGATGACCCGTCACGGACAGGTTCTCCATGCGAAACGGTAGGCGCTGCCAAGGCCGGAGTTCATGTCCATGACACTCGCATTGGACGTGTCAGAGCCGGACAAGACCAGTTCGGTGCTGAGGATCAGGCCCCACTTCTCACCGCACGGCACCCAGAAGAGCTGAGCGCCGCCGCGCGTCTCGCTGATCACCCAGTCTTCGTTCCCGGGCCCCTTGATGTCGCGCCGGAGCGGGTGGCGATCCGAATGGTTGCCGTAGTAATGCGCTGACCGGAAGATGGCCCGCACCCCGGATTCCAACCGCATGGAGCCGCGATGGTCAGACCCGGCGACCGCGTAGGTGAGCCCCTCCGGAAGCGTGACCTTCAGACCGAGCCGGCAGTTCCGCCGGGCATCCGACGGCCTGGCATCGCCACCGATCCTGACCGCGTAGGCGCTGTATCTGACGACGAATCCGTTCGCGTCGGCCTCGACCGTCGCGGACCCGTCCGGGCACCCCGAGCCGTTCACATACCCGATCTCGATCTCGGGCACACCGCGCGTGGAGGCCGCGGACACCGGCGCCGCCACGAGAACGGCCAGGCCCAGAACGCCGACCACAGCGACGTTCATCTGGATCTCGTTTTTCCCCCTTGCTCTGGTGTCCGTCATGGTGGAACCCCCTGGCGAAGGATCGGGCCATGGCCGCGGCCACAGGAGCCGCGCAGCCGGGAAATCCACAAGAACACCGGTTCCAGCCAGGGTCAACAATGAACGCGTTTTCTGGCGCCGTTAACATTTGTCGCTGTGACGCGGAGCGTCGATGAACACGCGTAGTCGCCCCGGGCCGGGTCGCTACCTGGCGGTCGCGGCGGGCGCCGGACTCCAGGTCGGCGTTGATGTGCTGCCTCTCACGGCGTCTCCGTAGGAGTCCGACAGGCGTCGGACGCGCCTCGCAGGCGATTTCGACCAAGAAAGTATGAGATTCCGACGCGTTCGGCTCGTCAACGTAACCGGGAAGGCGCTCGCCGGGCGGGTCGGGCTTCGGTTACCGGGTGCGGTCCTGGAGGCCCCACGGCCGGTCCGTAGTCGAAGTGTGGCGCGGTCCGGGGAGTCCGCTCCGCGCGGTGGGGGAGCGCTTCGCGATGCGGGCAGGCCCAGGTGTCGGCGACCTGTCGCGCAATTGGGCAGCAGCGCGTACAGGGTGTCGCCCGGACAGGAAATGGTGCTTCCGCCTGCCTTATGGGGCGTGTTCCGGCTGATGTCCGTTCATGCTGGCGTAAAAAGCAGAAGTGTGAACATCACAAAGGGAATGATCAGCCCACAGGCAAGCCACGGCGACACGATATGGCGCAAATCCTGGATAACTGGCTTCTCATCGGCTCGCTTTCGGGACGTCATCTCTGTTGGCGGACACCTCGTACATTGCCTGTCGCATCGGTCGTCCCGTGAGATGGGAAACGCGTTCCGCATATCGCATTCGGCCTGCTTGTTCGTATGAATTGGGATACCCTCTTCGTTAAGAGGGCGGCGGGATCGAGGAGCCGTGCTCGGTGCGGCGGGCGTGGAGGCGTGTGCTGGTGCCGTGGGACTGGGGAGTTCGCGGAAGGGACAATGTCGTCGACCTCGTTGACAGCCGTGTGCGGGTGGGTGATCTGGTGGCGCGTGCCGGGGCGGCGGAGAATTGAGGGGGCGCCCATGGGCGGCTCCCGGCGCCCCGCTAAGGTCGGGCGGAGGTTTCGAATGCGGGAATGGCGGTGCGGATGACGGAGGTAGAGGTGCGCATCCGGATAGGGAAGCCGGCGGACGTTCCGGCGGTCGTGGCGCTCTACGACGGGGCGGTCGAATGGCTCGCCGCCACCGGTCGCTCGGGGCAGTGGGGGACGGAGCCGTGGTCGGCGAACCCGAGGCACGTCGCGCGGGTTCAGCGGTTCGCCGATTCCGGGGAGATGCGCGTCGCCGAGCGCGGGGACGCTCTCGTCGGCGCCATGCGGCTGGGGCCCGCTCCGCGGTTCATCCCTCCCGTGGATGAGCCGGAGCTTTTCCTGGAAGCCCTCGTCATCGACCGGCGGTGCGCGGGGTCGGGAATCGGCGCGGCGTTGTTGGACCATGCCCGTGCCGAGGCCGTCCAGCAGGGAATCGGCCTGCTCAGGCTCGAATGCTGGGCGGGCGGCGACCAGGGCCTCGTCCGTTACTACGAGCGGGCGGGTTTCGTCCAGACCGGACGCATCAAGTCGGCCATTGGCAATGAAGACTGGGAGGGGGCCATCCTCGCCCAGCGGCTCGAACCCAGAGCGCAGGCCTGCTGATTCAGGCGCGCCAGAACGACGTGGGAAGGGCCCGGATTTCGTCCGCAGCCTGTTCCAGTTGTTCGGCGAAGGGCTGGAGAGACGTCCGGCCGTCGGCCACCATTCTGCGGATGATGGCCGCCTGCCGGAGGGCCCGGTCGACGATGACGTCCGCGAACGCGCCGCGGTCGCCGTCGTGACCGTAGGCGTCCAGCAGGAGGTGCAGCCGCCGCGACCGGTCCTCGAACGCGGTGAACCCCTGGAACTCGGCGACGTGCCGGGCGTGCAGCGGCACCCAGGTCAGCGCCAGATGGGCCAGGTCGAACTCGCGCGTCGAGGGCGCGGCGGTGTCCCAGTCGACGAATCCGACGAGATCGTCGTCTCGCCAGACCGCGTTGTACGGCGAGGCGTCGTGATGGCCGATGACCAGGCCGGGCCGCCAGGTCCCGGCGAACCAGGTCGCGTCGCCGGGTGGGACGAAGGCCGCCGTGATGTCGTGCAACCGTCGCATCCACGCGGCGACCTGGCGCAGCGCCGTGTCCGAATGCGGCCACGGCGGCCAGGGATGGCGTTCGCCGATGGTGTCGCCGCGCAGGAACGTCAGGACCTCCCGGCCCTGATCGTCGAAGCCCAGGACCCGGGGCGCGCCGTCGAACCCGGCCGCCTCCAGATGACGTAGAACCGCGTGCACGGTGCGCGTCCACGGGTTCGCCGGTCGGTGAACCGTGTCGCCGACGCGGACCCCGCCCACGTGCCTGCCGCCGGGTAGGAGTTCCTCGTCCACCCTGGCGTTGTATCTCGCGGGCGACGGGTCGCGCACTCGGTTTTCCGGCACGCCATCTGGAGGCGGATGCGGGCGGTCAGGCGTCGCGGCGGCGGAGCACGGTGATTCCGCCCCACGCCGCCGCCGCCGTCCAGGCCGCGAGGATCGCCAGTGCGACGACCGTCGGATAGGGGCCGTCGCCGTTCATCATGTGGCGGCCCGCGCTGCTCGGAAGGCCGTCCGCGACGTCCTTGAGCAGTTCCGAGCCGGTGTTCACGAGCGTGATCGGAAGCACCAGGACGAAGATGAACGCGGTCGTCAGCGTCGCCGCCGTGCTGCGGAGCATGGCGCCGACGCCCATGACGAGCACGCTCATCAGCGACAGGTACAGGCCGATCGTCAACGCGTCGTGCACGAGGTCACCGGCGTCCACGCGGCCCCACTCGTCGAGCCAGAACCACGCGACCACCGAGCCGATCAGCGTGAGGAGCACCGCGGTCGGGAAGACGACCGCCACCGCGACGGCCGCCTTCGACCACAGCATCCGGCCCCGGGGCGGCACCCACTGGAGCGTGGCCCGGATGCTTCCCGTCGCGTACTCGCCGGTGACCATGAGGAGGGCGATGGCGAGCACCACGAACTGGACCGTCTCCACCGCACCGGTGGCGATGTCGCCGACCGAGACCACCCCGGGCGGTCCCTCCGGGCCCGGGTCCTTGTTGTTCGCCACCGTCGCCTCGGCCATGATCATGGAGACCAGCCCCATCAGCAGGCCCGCGCCGAACAGGCCCCACCAGGTGGACCGCAGCGACCACAGCTTCGTCCACTCCGCGGCCAGCGCGCCGGGAAGGCCACCGCCGGACGGGGTGCCCGGCAGGTGGCCGATCCTGACGCCCGGCGGTTCGACACTCGTGGTCATCGTCGTGCCTCCGCCGTTCCGGTGCCGTACTCCACGCTTGCTCCCGTCAGGTTCATGTACGCCTCCTCCAGGGACGCCGTCACGGCGCTCAGTTCGAGCACCGGAACGGAGATCTCATGGGCCATCAGGCCGATCCGGTCCACGGACAGTCCCGTGACCTGCAATTCCTCATCGGTCGTGCGTCGCACCGTGGCGCCGACGGCGGCGAGCCGAGCCGCCAGTTCCGCCGCGCGGGGGCTGCGCACGCGGACGCTGTCGCCGGAGCCGCGGGCGATCACGTCCGCGATCGGGGCGTCCGCGAGCACGCGCCCGCGCCCGAGGACGACGAGCCGGTCCGCCGTCAGCTGCATCTCGCTCATGAGATGCGACGACACGAACACCGTGCGGCCCTCGGCGGCGAGGCCCCGCATCAGCCGCCGGACCCACAGCACGCCGTCCGGGTCGAGCCCGTTCACCGGCTCGTCGAACATCAGCACCTCCGGGTCGCCGACGAGAGCCCCGGCGATGCCCAGCCGTTGCCGCATGCCCAGGGAGAACGAGCCGACGCGCTTGCCCGCGACCGATTCGAGGCCGACGATCCCCAGCACCTCGTCCACCCGCGTCCGGGGAATCCCGTTGCTGCGCGCCATCGCCAGCAGGTGCGCCCGCGCCGGGCGGCCGGGATGCACGAAACCCGCGTCGAGGAGCGCCCCGACCTCGCGCAGCGGACGCGGCAGCCCCAGGTACCGGCGTCCGCCGACGAGCGCCTCGCCCGCCGTGGGACGGTCCAACCCGACGATCATGCGCATGGTCGTGGACTTCCCGGCCCCGTTGGGACCGAGGAACCCGGTGACCTTTCCCGCCGCCACCTCCAACGTCAGACCGTCCACCGCGGTCTTGTCCCCGAACCGTTTCGTCAGTCCTCGCAAAGTGATCACTCGGGGTCTCCTGCCCGATCGTCCGGCTTGGCGAGAACGAACCTAGGAGCCCGGAACCGGCCGTCACACCGCCCGAACGCCAGCCGTCACCCCTGCCTTTCGTCAGGAGTTCACCGGCGTGGGCCCCGGCTCCCGGCAGGTGCGCGGCGGCCCGCGGAACGGTCCGATCAGTTCGCGGGGGCGGGTTCCGGCGGGGTGGTGATGGAGGCGAGCCAGTCGATGCGCTCGGCGAGCCGCCCGAAGACCTCCTCGAAGATCTCCTCGGTGTCGATCGGGCCCGGATCCGGGACGGACCAGTGGGCGCGCCGGGGCGCGGGGCCCAGCTCCCGGTAGGCGTTGTCGCACACGGCGACCAGCAGGTCCGTGGAGGTCACCACGTCGTCGACGTGCGCGGTGTCGTGGGTCCGCAGCCGCAGCCCGTGCCGGTGGGCGGTGCTGACCGCGCGGGGGTGGACGCGCGGCGCGGGGTCGATGCCCGCGGACGCGACCGGGATCGTGGAACGGTCCGCCCAGATGGCGGCGGCGAGCGGCGACCGTGCCCCGTTGCGGGTGCAGACGAACACCACCCGCGACACCGTCAGCGGCGCGATGGGATTCAGGGCCCGCAGCGCGGCGGGGATCAGCCGCACATAGGTGCGGCGCCGGTCGGCGTCCGAGCGCGTCCGCCCGACGAGGCCCGCCTGCTGGAGCACGCCCAGATGGTGGGCCAGCAGGTTGGACGGCATGCCGAGGGCGCGGCCGAGCTCCCCCGGAGCCACGTCGCCGATCATCAGTGCCTCGACTATCGCCAGCCGTGCCGGGTCGCCCAGCGCGTGATGCGCGGCCGCCCGCCCCCGAAGCGATGATGGGTCAATCGCCATTGAGTCAATCGTCGTTGATGTGTTTTCATGCGTCAAGGCCGCCGTCCGACGGCCAGCTCCCGCCCCGGAGGCTCCCATGCCTGACGATCCGCCCCGCCATCGTCGTGTCCGGCTCAGGGTGACCCCGCCGCGCTAGCGCGGTCGTAGCGGTCACTTCGGCCCACACCGTTCGGCGAGACGAACACTCCTTCGCCGTTCTCATGACCTTCACGCCCCGCCGCGACCCTGACGCGGGGCGTCCCACGCGATCGGCGTGACCTCCGCGGCCCGGCTTCGAGCCCGGCCGTCGCGCCAATGCGCCATTCCTCGTTGCCCCGAGGAATGTGGAAATGGTCGTTCCCGTCGGTCGCCGTTATCGAGACGTGCATTTCGCCTGCCCGATTTCACGGAATTCCTCGACTTTTGGAATTGGCAGGCATTGCCCTTTCTTTCGGGGTCGCCCGGGTCTACCTTCACGGTGTCCGAACACATCGACCGTGATTGGCGGTTTCGCGATGAGTCAGATCTCTCGGACGGAATGGGCGGGCCGATGGGACGCCATGGTCCAGGCACCGACCCTGACCAAGCTGTACTGGCTGCTGCGGGTCGGAGTGGCCGTGGAATACATCGGACACGGATGGGCGGGCCTGAGCCGCTCGCGGGCCTGGCTGCCCTACTACGACCTGTTCGGCATCCCCGCCGACTTCGCGCTCGACTACATGTTCTACATCACCGGCACCATCGACATCACCGTGGGACTGCTCGTCTTGTTCTGGCCGGCCCGGATCCTGCTCCTGCACGCCACCGTGTGGGGAGTGTTCACCGCGCTGCTGCGTCCCACCGTCGGCGAAGGCTGGTGGGAGTTCCTGGAGCGCGGCGGCAACTACGGGATGCCCGCGGCCATGCTGATCCTCGTCGGGCTGGGAGGCTGGTCCGTCCGCGGCTGGCTCCAGCGCGCCGACGCGCCCACCGCCGTGACCGACCGCACCCTCGACGCGGCGCACTGGGCCGCCCGCGGCGGCCTGGCCCTCCTCCTCATCGGCCACGGTGGATTCGGGGCGTTCGAGAACAAGCCCTACTGGTACGACTTCTTCGACTTCTTCGGCATCACCCGTTCCACGGTTGATTCCGCGAATCTCATGGTGGTGTTCGGCACTTTCGAGATCATTCTCGGACTGGCCGTTCTCATCGCGCCCGGACGGGCCCTGCTGCTCTTCATCCTCGGTTGGAAACTCTTCACCGAACTGCTGCGGCCGCTCGTCGGGCAGGAATGGTTCCAGTTCGTGGAACGCGACGGCGACTACGTGCTGCCGGTCGCCCTGATCCTCATGTCCGTCCTCTACGCCGATTCCCTTCGCCGACGCGCACCCGCCGCCCCGCCGGACCCTGAACCGAGAAGTGCCTCCACACGGTGAACTCGGCCTTCAGGCGTCCGCCCGGCCACTCCGAAAGGAACCCGCAATGTCCCCCCGCAACCGTGCCCTGAAAACGCGTCTCGCCTCGCTCGCGATCCTGGCCGGCGCCGGCCTCTGCACGGCGAGCCCCCTGGCCGTCCCCGCCGCCCACGCGGACCACCTCGACGGTCACGGCACCACGGTGACCCGTCCGTCCTACAAGCCGGTCGTGCTGGCCACCATCGCCGTCGGCCTCAACCCCCGCGCGGTGGCGTTCGACCCCGACTACGAGACCGCCTACGTCGCCAACGCCGGCTCCAACACCGTCTCGGTCGTCGACGTGGAGGAACGGAAGGCGATCGCCACCATCGACGTCGGGACGTTCCCCTACGGCGTCGCGTTCGTGCGCGACGGCGCGTACGCCTACATCCCCAACCGCGACTCCGACGACCTGTCGGTCATCGACACCGGCACCCGGAAGGTGGTGAAGACCGTCAAAGTCGGCGACGCCCCCCGCTGGGTCGCCCTCGCCCCCGGCGGCCGGCACGCCTACGTCGCCAGCACCGGATCCGGTGAGATCACCGTCATCGAGACCAAGACCCACACCGTGACCGCCTCCATCCCCGTCGGCAAGTCGCCCCGCGGCGTCGCCTTCACCCCGGACGGCCGCTTCGCCTACTCGGCCAACTCCGACTCCGACGATGTGTCGGTCATCGACACCCGAAGCCAGAAGGTCGCCGCGACCATCACGGTCGGCGACGAACCCCGCGGCGCCTTCGTCACGCCGAACGGCCGGACCCTCTACGTCTCCAACACCATCGGTGGGACGATCTCGGTCATCGACACCCGCACGCGCACCGTCACCGACACCATCACCGTCGGCACCAACCCCCGCGGCATCAACCTCCACCGCCGCGGCCCCATCGCCTACGTCGCCAACTCGGGGTCCGACACCGTCAGCATCTTCGACACCCGCACCAACTGCGTCCTCGGCGACGTCGCCGTGGGCGACGACCCCCGCTGGACCGACGCGGGCCCGAACGGTGACTACATCTACGTCACCAACACCGGCTCCCACTCGGTCTCGGTCGTCACCGTGAAGCGCTGACCACCACCGTCGACCGCCGCGCCGGGCGTCGCGACCCCCGCACCGGGACGGCCGCGACGCCCGGCGCGGCGACCGCGCTCGACCACATACGACCGGTCGAGTCGGTACCGGGGCTACTTGGCGGCGAGGGAGTCCGCGGGCCATCGAGGTCAACGGCGGTCTCTTCCTCGGCCCGACCGGAGATCGCCGACTCCCGCCGTCAAGCCCTGGACGGTCGGGGCGCTGGCTCCGGGGGACGTCCGGTCAGGCGGGTCGTGAGGGCGGCGGCCGTGGTGCGGACGCGGGCGGCCAGCGCGGGCCAGGCCTCCTCCGGGTGGTCGTCGCGGCGGAAGGTGACGGTGATCGCGGCGGTGGGATGGCCGGTGTGGTCGAACACGCAGGCCGCGATGCTGGCGAACCCCTCGGTGATGTGGCCGTCCTCGACCGACCAGCCCCGGTGAGCGTCCTCGGCCAGGACGCGGCGCAGCTCCCGCAACGACTGCGGGCCCCGGCCCGTGCGGTTGACGAAGCGACCCGGCAACAGGGCCCTGACCTGCGCGGCGGACAGGTGGGCGAGCATGGAACGGCCGCTGGCGGTCAGGTGGGCGGGCATCCGGACGCCCACGTCGGTGATCAGGGTGGCGTGCCGCGGCGGCTGCTCCTTGAGCAGGTAGAGCGTCTCCGGGCCGTGCAGGATGCCCAGCTGGGCGATCTCGCCGACGCCGTCGACCAGGCGGCGGAGCAGCGGGCGGGCCAGGCGTTCCAGCGGCTCGTGACGCAGATAGGCGGAGCCGATCTCGAAGGCCGCGACGCCAAGGCCCCACCGGCGTTCCTCGGGGATGTAGGTGACGAAACCGTCGTCCGACATGGCCGTGAGGAGGTGGTACGTGCTCGACCGCGGAAGGTCGAGGGCGCGGGCGATCGTGGACGCGGGAAGCGGGCCCGGGGCGGCGGCCAGCAGACGCAGCACCGCCAGGGCCCGGCGGGCGGCCGGTACCTGGGACATGGTCGTATTGTCTCGAATCTGAGACAGGTTGAGCGTCCGGGGTCTCGTAAGAGCCGCGTTGGGGGGCTGGAATGGTGGGCATGAGCGTGAACATGGGGGACGAGGGTGGCGTCCGGGTCGGACCCGAGGCGTTGGGCTTCGCGCAGGTCGTGGCCGTGGCGCGGGACGGTGCGAAGGTCACCTTGACGGACGAGGCGCTGAAGCTCGTCGCGGAGTCCCGGGCGCATGTGGAGGAACTGGCGGAGCGTTCCACGCCCGTCTACGGAGTCTCCACCGGGTTCGGGGCGCTCGCCACCCGGCACATCGCCCCGGAGCAGCGGGCGCAGTTGCAGCTGAACATCGTCCGGTCCCACGCGGCGGGGTCGGGTCCGGAGGTCGAGCGGGAGGTCGTCCGGGCGCTGATGCTGCTCAGGCTGCGGACGCTCGCCACCGGCCGGACCGGCGTCCAGCCCGTGACGGCCCGGACGTTCGCCGCGCTGCTCAACGCCGGGATCACGCCGCAGGTCTTCGAGCACGGCAGCCTCGGCTGTTCCGGCGATCTCGCGCCGCTCGCCCATGTGGCGCTCGCGTTGATCGGCGAGGGGTCGGTGCGGGACGCCGCCGGGGAGCTGAAGCCCGCGGCGCAGGCGCTGGACGAGGCCGGGATCGCACCGGTCACCCTGGGCGCCAAGGAAGGGCTCGCGCTGCTCAACGGCACGGACGGGATGCTCGGCATGCTCGTCCTCGCGATCGAGGATCTGCGGCGGCTGCTCACGGCCGCGGACGTGGCCGCGGCGATGAGCGTCGAGGCGCTGCTCGGCACCGACCGCGTGTTCGCCGCCGACCTCCAGGAGCTGCGGCCGCATCCGGGGCAGGCGGCGTCCGCGGCGAACCTGCGGGCGCTGCTCGGCGACTCGGAGATCATGGAGTCGCATCGCGGGCCCGACTGCACCCGCGTGCAGGACGCCTACTCGCTGCGCTGCGCCCCCCAGGTGAACGGCGCGGCCCGCGACACGCTGGCGCACGCCGAACTCGTCGCGAGCAGGGAACTCGCGTCCGCCGTCGACAACCCGGTCGTCCTGCCGGACGGACGGGTCGAGTCGAACGGCAACTTCCACGGCGCGCCCGTCGCGTACGTGCTGGACTTCCTCGCGGTGCCCGCCGCCGACGTCGCGTCGATGTCGGAGCGGCGCACCGACCGGATGCTCGACAAGGCCAGGTCCGCCGGGCTGCCCGCGTTCCTCGCCGACGACCCGGG
The DNA here is from genome assembly GCF_003432485.1 of Actinomadura spongiicola. GTDB lineage: Bacteria > Actinomycetota > Actinomycetes > Streptosporangiales > Streptosporangiaceae > Spirillospora > Spirillospora spongiicola. Next base: position 15,716 of record NZ_QVNQ01000018.1, on the reverse strand, counting down.
CGTCGACTCCGGCCACATGATCGCGCAGTACACGCAGGCCGCGATCGTGTCCGACCTGAAGCGGCGCGCCGCCCCCGCCAGCGCCGACTCGATCCCGAGTTCGGCCATGCAGGAGGACCACGTGTCGATGGGCTGGAACGCGGCCCGCAAGCTGCGCCGGTCCGTGGACGGGCTCGCCCAGGTCATCGCCATCGAGATCCTCACCGCCGCGCGGGCCCTCGACCTGCGCACCCCGCTGCGGCCGGGACCGGCGACCGCCGCGGTCGTCGCCAAGCTCCGGGAGGCCGTTCCGCCGCCCGGCCCGGACCGCTACCTCGCCCCGGAGATCGCCGCCGCGACCGCGATGGTCCGGGACGGCTCCCTGGTCGCGTCCGCCGAGGCCGTCACCGGCCCGCTCGCCTGAAGCCGCCCGCCTGAAGCCCGCTCTCCCGAAGGAGCACCAGATGTCAGGTCCACGTCCCGTCCGCGCGCCGCGCGGCACCTCGCTGACCGCCGCCAAGGGCTGGCCGCAGGAGGCCGCCCTGCGCATGATCCAGAACAATCTCGACCCGGAGGTGGCCGAGCATCCCGACGAGCTGGTCGTCTACGGCGGGACGGGGAAGGCCGCCCGGAACTGGGACGCCTTCGACGGCATCATCGCGTCGCTGGCGGACCTGGAGGGCGACGAGACGCTCCTCGTCCAGTCCGGAAAGCCGGTCGGGATCTTCCAGACGCACGAGTGGGCGCCCCGGGTGCTGATCGCGAACTCCAACCTCGTCCCGCAGTGGGGGACGTGGGAGGAGTTCCGGCGGCTGGAGTCGCTCGGGCTGACGATGTACGGGCAGATGACCGCCGGGTCGTGGATCTACATCGGCACGCAGGGCATCCTCCAGGGCACCTACGAGACGTTCGCCGCCGTCGCGGAGAAGCGGTTCGGCGGCTCCCTCGCCGGGACGATCACGCTGACCGCCGGGCTCGGCGGGATGGGCGGCGCGCAGCCGCTCGCCGTGACGATGAACGGCGGTGTCGCGATCTGTATCGAGTGCGACCCGTCCCGCATCGACCGGCGCGTCGAGCATCGGTACTGCGACGTCCGGGCGGAGAGCCTGGACGAGGCGCTGCGGCTCGCGGAGGAGGCGAAGGCGACGCGGCAGGCGCTGTCGATCGCGGTGCTCGGCAACGCCGCCGAGATCGTCCCGGAGCTGCTGCGGCGGGGCGCGCCGATCGACATCGTCACCGACCAGACCAGCGCCCACGACCCGCTGGCGTACCTGCCGGTCGGCGTCGCGTTCGAGGACATGGCCGCCGAGCGCGACAAGGACCCGGCCGCGTTCATCGAGCGGGCCCGGACGTCGATGGCCGCGCACGTCGAGGCGATGGTCGGCTTCCAGGACGCGGGCGCCGAGGTCTTCGACTACGGCAACTCGATCCGCGGGGAGGCGCAGCTCGCCGGGTACGAGCGGGCGTTCGACTTCCCCGGGTTCGTGCCCGCGTACATCAGGCCGCTGTTCTGCGAGGGGAAGGGGCCCTTCCGGTGGGCGGCGCTGTCGGGTGACCCGGCGGACATCGCGCGGACCGACCAGGCGATCCTCGACCTGTTCCCCGACAACGAGCCGCTGACCCGCTGGATCAAGATGGCGGGGGAGCGGGTCCACTTCCAGGGCCTGCCGTCCCGGATCTGCTGGCTCGGCTACGGCGAGCGCGACAAGGCCGGAGAGGTGTTCAACGACCTGGTGGCGCGCGGTGAGATCAGCGCGCCGCTCGTGCTCGGCCGCGACCACCTCGACTGCGGGTCGGTCGCCAGCCCGTACCGGGAGACCGAGGGCATGGCGGACGGTTCCGACGCCATCGCCGACTGGCCGCTGCTGAACGCGATGCTGAACACCTCGTCCGGCGCGACCTGGGTGTCGATCCACCACGGCGGCGGCGTCGGGATCGGCCGGTCCCTGCACGCGGGCCAGGTGTGCGTCGCGGACGGGACGCCCCTCGCCGGCGAGAAGCTCCGCCGCGTCCTGACCAACGACCCGGGAACGGGCGTCATGCGGCACGTCGACGCCGGGTACGACCGCGCGGTGGAAGTCGCCGATGAGCGGGGTGTGCGCATCCCCATGCGCTCATGAGTTTTGAGGAAATGTGGGCGGCGTTGCTGCCCATCGGGCGGGACGACGCGACCGGCGGCTACGACCGGTTCGCGTGGACGCCGCCCGAGTTGGAGTGCCGCGCCTGGTTCCTGGACGAGGCGCGGCGCCGCGACCTGGAAGTCGAGCACGACGCGAACGGGAACATGTTCGCCTGGTGGTATCCGGACGGGGTACCGCGCGAGGGCGCCGTCCTGACCGGAAGCCATCTGGACTCGGTTCCGGGCGGCGGCGCGTTCGACGGGCCGCTCGGCATCGTGTCCGCGTTCGCGGCCGTCGACCTGATGCGGGAACGCGGCGTCACGCCGCGGCGGCCGATCGGGATCGGCGCGTTCGCGGAGGAGGAGGGCGCGCGGTTCGGCGTGGCGTGTCTCGGGTCGCGGCTGCTGGCCGGGGCGATCGACCCGGCGCGCGCCCGCGGCCTCACCGACGCCGACGGCCACACGTTCGCGGAGGTGCTGCACAACGCCGGAATCGATCCCGACGGGATCGGCCCCGACGCCGACCTGCTCCGCCGCGTCGGCTGCTACGTCGAGCTGCACGTCGAACAGGGCAGGGCGCTCACGGAACCGGTCGGGGTCGCGAGCGCGATCGTGCCGCACGGCCGGTGGCGGTTCGCGTTCGCGGGGGAGGGCAACCACGCCGGGACGACGGGCCTGCCGGACCGGCGCGACCCCATGCTGCCGTTCGCGGCCATGGTCATCGCGGCGCGGGAGGCGGCGGAGCGCAACGGCACCGTCGCGACCGTCGGGAAGGTCCGGGTCGTCCCGGGCGGGGTGAACGCGATCGCGTCGTCGGTCACCGGCTGGCTGGACGCGCGGGGACCGGCGGACGACGCCGTCCGGCGGACCGTCGCGGAGGTCGACGAGGCCGCCAGGGTCGCGGCGCGCCCGCACCGGGTCAGCGTCGAGCTGGCGGAGGAGTCCTACTCCGAGGTCGTCGACTTCGATCACGGCCTGCGGGACCGGATGGTCGAGACGCTCGGCGGCGCGCCCGTCCTGCCGACCGGCGCGGGGCACGACGCGGGGATCCTGTCGGCGCGGGTGCCCTCGGCGATGCTGTTCGTCCGCAACCCGACCGGGGTGTCGCACGCGCCCGCCGAGTCCGCCGAACCCGCGGACTGCCTGGCCGGGGTGGACGCGCTCGCCGCGGTGCTCAACGACCTGGCACAAGGGTAGGTAACCGAATATGCAGTGGTATGCCCAGTTGGCCTGGCTCGGCGACCGGGTCGCCACCGACGTGCTCATCGAGACGGACGGCGAGCGGATCGTCCGGGTCGAGTCCGGCGTCCCCGCCCCGCCGGACGCGCGTCGGCTGACCGGCCTGACGCTGCCCGGTCTCGCCAACGCGCACTCGCACGCCTTCCACCGCGCGCTCCGCTCCCGCGTCCAGGCCCACTCCGGGACGTTCTGGACGTGGCGCGACCAGATGTACAAGGTCGCCGACCGGCTCGACCCCGACACCTACCGGACGCTCGCCACCGCCGTGTTCGCCGAGATGGCCCTCGCCGGGATCAGCTGCGTCGGCGAGTTCCACTACCTGCACCACCGGCCCGGCGGCGCCCCCTACGCCGAGCCGAACGCGATGGGCGAGGCGTTGATCGCCGCCGCGGCCGACGCGGGCATCCGGATCACGCTCCTGGACGCCTGCTACCTCACCGGCGGCATCGACCGTCCGCTACAGGGGTCGCAGCTCCGCTTCGGCGACGGCACCGCCGGCAACTGGGCGCGCCGTGTCGAGAGCCTGCGTGAAAAGACCCAGAAGGCGGGGCTCTCCCACGCTCGGGTGGGAGCCGCGATCCACTCCGTCCGGGCCGTGCCGCGCGAGCAGCTCCGGGCGGTCGCTTCGTGGGCGCAGGAGCACCGCGCGCCGCTGCACGTCCACCTGTCCGAGCAGCCCGCCGAGAACGACGCGTGCCTGGACGCCTACGGCATGACCCCGACGCGGCTGCTCGCCGAGTCGGGGGCCCTCGGGGCGCTGACCACGGCCGTTCACGCGACGCATCTCACCGACGACGACATCGGCCTTCTCGGGACGACGACGACCGGCGTGTGCATGTGCCCGACCACCGAACGGGACCTCGGCGACGGCATCGGCCCGACCCGTGACCTCGCGGGCGCCGGTTCGCCGATCTGCCTCGGCTCCGACCAGCACGCCGTCATCGACCTGTTCGAGGAGGCCCGCGCGGTGGAACTGGACGAGCGGCTGCGCACCCAGGCCCGGGGCCACTGGACGGCCCCGGAACTGCTCGCCGCCGCCACGTCCAACGGCCACTACGGGCTCGGCTGGCCGGAGGCGGGACGGCTGGAACCCGGCGCGTACGCCGACCTCGTGACCGTGGCGCTCGACTCGGTGCGGACGGCCGGTTCCGTACCCGAATACGCCGCCGAGGCCGCCGTGTTCGCCGCGACCGCCGCCGACGTCCGGCAGGTCGTCGTGTCCGGGCGGGAGATCGTCCGGGACGGGCGGCATCTGCTGGTCGACGACGTACCGGCGGCGCTCGCCGAGGCCGTCGCCGCCGTGACGAAGGACGCGTGAGAGGCTGCCGTGGTGAGCACAGTCATCGCGAACATCGGGGAACTGGTCACCAACGACCCGGCCGTCGGCGACGGCCTCGGGATCATCCATGATGCCGCGCTGGTGATCGACGACGGCAAGGTCGCGTGGACGGGCCCGTCCGCGGACGCGCCCGCCGCCGACACGTGGTTCGACGCGACCGGACGGGCCGTCCTGCCCGGCTTCGTCGACTCGCACGCCCACCTCGTGTTCGCGGGGGAGCGCGCCGAGGAGTTCGCCGCGCGGATGAGCGGCCAGAAGTACGACGGCGGCGGCATCCGGACGACAGTGGAACGATCCCGGGCCGCGTCCGACGACGACCTCCGCGCCACCCTCCGCCGCCTCATCGACGAGATGGCCCACCAGGGCACGACGACCGTCGAGTGCAAGTCCGGTTACGGGCTCACGGTCGAGCAGGAGGAACGCGCCGTCCGCATCGCCGCGGAACTCGCCGACGAGGTCACCTACCTCGGGGCCCACGTCGTTCCCGTCGAGTACAAGGACGACACCGCCGGGTACACGCGCCTGGTCGCGACGGAGATGCTCGCCGCCTGCGCCCCGCACGCCCGCTGGGTCGACGTGTTCTGCGAGAAGGGCGCCTTCGACGCCGACCAGGCCCGCGAGATCCTGCGCGCCGGGATCGCGGCGGGGCTGAGCCCGCGCGTGCACGCGAACCAGCTCGGTCAGGGGCCCGGCGTGCAGGTCGCCGTGGAGGTGGACGCGGCGTCCGCCGACCACTGCACGTTCCTCAGCGACGCCGATGTCGACGCGCTCGCCTCGTCCCGAACCGTGGCGACGCTCCTGCCGGGCGTCGAGTTCTCCACCCGCCAGCCGTACCCGGACGCCCGCCGCCTCCTCGACGCGGGCGCCACCGTCGCGCTCGCCAGCGACTGCAACCCGGGCTCCTGCTACAGCTCCAGCATGGCGTTCTGCGTCGCGGTCGCCGTCCGCGACATGCGCATGACGCCCGCCGAGGCCGTGTGGGCCGCGACGGCGGGCGGTGCCCGCGCCCTGCGGCGCACCGACGTCGGACACCTCGGAGTCGGCGCGCGTGCGGACGTCCACGTCCTGGACGCCGCGTCCCACATCCACCTCGCCTACCGTCCCGGCGTTCCCCAGACCGCCGCCGTGTGGAAGGCCGGGACTCAGGTCAAGTAACGGCGGTTGGCCCTGACCAGGGGTTTCGCGTCGCCGGTGACGTAGTCGGCGGCGAGGACCTCCGCGACGAACAGGGTGTGGTCGCCCGCCTCCACCGTCTGGCGGGTCTCACATTCGAGGGCGGACACGCCGCCGTCCGGGATGAGGGCGTCCGTGTGCGCGCCGCGGTGATGGGGCGCGCTCGCGAGGAGGATGCGGGCGCTCGGACGGCCCTCGGCGGCGAACCGCCCGGCCAGGGCCCGCTGCCCCGACGACAGGACGGTCGCCGCCCAACGGCTCTGCCGTAGCAGCACCTCCGTCAGGTACGACGACGTCGTCACGCCCGCCACCACCAGCGGCGGGTCCAGGGACACCGACATGAACGACGTGACCGTCGTGCCGAGGTCGTCGCGGCCGTCGCGGACGGTCAGCACGACGACGCCCGTGGCGAACCCGGCGACCGCCTCGACGAAGCCGGTCGCGGCGGTCAGCGGACCTCCCACGGGCCGGTCAGCGTCAGCGGACCGGCGGCGGGCAGGCCGAGCCGGGCGGCGAACCCGCCGAGGGAGCCCCAGCCGTCGAAACGCGCGGACGCGGCGGTGCGGTCCTCGCTGGACTCCGGCGGGCGGAGCCGCTCCAGCGGCGACACGTGCGGGTAGACCCGGACGGGGGCGTCGACGGCGAGGCCCGCCTTCTTCCGGGCCAGGTCGAGGGCCGTGTCGATGCCGCCGAGCACGTCGACCAGTCCGCCGTCCTTGGCGTCGGCGCCCGTCCACACCCGGCCCCGGGCCAGCTCGTGGACGCGTTCGCGGGTCAGGCCGCGTCCCTCCGCGACCTTCGCGGTGAAGTCGTCGTAGATCCGGTCGAGGGCCGCGTTGACGCGCTCCCACTCGGAGTCGCTGAAGTCCTTGGTGGCGCTGGACATGCGGGCGTGGTCGCCGACCGCGACGCTGCCGAGCGTGACGCCCAGCCGGTCCAGCAGGCCGTTCACCACGGCCTTGCCGGTCACGACGCCGATCGAGCCGGTGAGGGTGCCGGGCTGCGCGACGATCGTGTCCGCCGCCATCGCCACGTAGTAGCCGCCGGACGCGGCGACGTTGCCCATCGACACGATCACCGGCTTGCCCGCGCGGCCGGCCAGCACGACCTCCCGCCAGATCGCGTCGGACGCGACGGCCGAGCCGCCGGGGCTGTTCACCCGGAACACGATCGCCTTGACCCGCTCGTCCTTCACGGCGGCGCGGAACGCGGCGCCGATCGTGTCCGAGCCCATCGCGGGACCGGAGTTCGGCAGCGGGCCGCCGCGCCCGCTGCGGCCGAGCCGGATCGGGCCGTGCCCGTTGATCAGCGCGACGGCGTCCTGCCGCCCGGGCTGCGGCAGCCTGCCGGCCAAGCCGTGCGCTCGGTTGTAGCGGGCGACATAGCGCAGTTGCGCCTCCTCGCCGAACTCCGCGCGCAGGTCGGCGTACACCTCGTCGCGGTAGGCGAGACGGTCGACCAGCTTCTCCGCCAGGGCCTCGTCGGCGAGGAACGGGCCGCGGTCGGTCAACGCGCGGACCGTCTCCTCCGGGATCCCGCGGCTCGCGGCGATCCCGGCGACGATCTGCTCCCCGAGCGAGGCGACGAGCCGTTGCGACGACTCCTCGTGCTCGGGCGTGTAGCTCTTCTCCATGAACGTGTTCGCCATGGTCTTGTACTCGTGGCGCTTGGCGAACCTCGGCTCCACGCCCGCCTTCTCCAGCGCTCCCGCGAGGAACGGCTCCTCCAGGGCCAGCCCGGTCAGGCCGACGTCGCCCGTGGGCTGGAGGTAGACCTTCTCGCAGACGGTCGCCAGGTAGTAGGGGACGGTGCCGCGCCCGCCCTCGCCGTAGGTCTCCGCCCACGCGACGGTGAGTTTGCCCTCGTCGCGCAGGGCCTGGACGGCCTCGCGCACCTCCTGGACGAGCGCCAGCCCGATCCCGCCGCCGACCTTCATGACCAGGGCGCGCACCCGGGCGTCGGAGCGGGCGCGGCGCAGGCCGTCCAGGACGTCGCGCAGACTCGTCCGACGCATGGACATGATCGCCGAGATCGGGTCGGTCGGCGCGGTCTCCACGATGCCCTCGGTGAGGTCGAGTTCGAGGATCAGCGGGGCCGTCCGCCGGTCGCGGGCCTGCTTGATGACGTTGACGACTGTGCCGGGATCCACCATGCGCCCCAGCCTATGCGCTCCTACGAGGGCGCTCCGGTGGTCCGGGGTCGCTCAGACGGAGAACGCCTTGTTCGGGACCACGCTCGCGGACGCCTGCGCCACCGGGCGTCCGCGTTCGTCGTGGATCAGCGCGTTGGAGACCATGCGGGTGCCGCCGGGGTGCAGGCACGTTCCCGTGACCGTGTAGGTGGCGCCCGCCTGGACGGCGCGCAGGTAGTCGACGTTCAGGTTCAGCGTCAGCATCGGCGTGAAGCGAGCGAAGGTGCTGCTCGCCGCGAGGCAGGCCGCGTTGTCGAGGATCATCGCGATGTAGCCGCCGTGGACGGAGCCCGCCGGGTTGCACAGCCTCCCGGACGGCGTCCAGGTGATCTCGACACGGCCCGGCTCGGCGGACGCGACGGCCTGCCCGATGTGCTCGGCGACGTCGGAGAACTCCGGGATGTGACCGTCCGCCATGGCCTGGATGAGTTCCGCCGCCGACAGCGTGTTCCACAGGTCGAGCACCCGCTGGTCCACGTCCAGGCCCGCCTCGACGCCCAACTCGCCCTCCCTGTTCACGCCGACGATCATGCCGACCCTTGGATGCTATGCGGTGACCGGGCCGGAGGCGTTGTGCCGTTCATCACGGCCGTCGCACGACTATCGTCGAACTCATGGGCGACGGGGACGGGTGGGCCGACTGCGATCTGGGGCACACCCACTGGGGACGGTTCGGCGCCGCGGGCCTGCTGGCCTACCACCGTGACGCCGACGGCCAGGTGTGGGTGCTGTTGCAGCAGCGCGCGTGGTGGGGCCTCGGCGGCGGGACGTGGGGCATGTTCGGCGGCGCGCTGCACAGCCATGAGGACGCCGTGACGGGGGCGCTGCGGGAGACGTCCGAGGAATGCACGCTCGACGTCACGGCCGTGAACGTGCACGGCACGACCGTCGACGACCACGGCGGCTGGTCGTACACGTCCCTGACGGGATCGCTGCCGGAACTCCTTCCCGTCGAGCCCGCGTCGCGGGAGACGCGCCGCGCGGAGTGGGTGCGCGTCGAGGAGGTCACCGACCGCAAGCTGTTCGCGCCGTTCGCGCGGTCCTGGCCCGGTCTGCGGGACGCGATGAAGAGCGTGGTCCTGGTCGTGGACGCGGCCAACGTCGTCGGCGCTCGAGCCGACGGCTGGTGGAAGGACCGGGCGGGCGCGAACGCGCGGCTCCGCGACGACCTGAAGGGCCTCGACACGGGGGTGCGGGGCCTGCCGGGCGGGCTCGTCCCGTTCGACTCCTGCTTCCCCGAGGTCGTCCTTGTGGTCGAGGGGGCCGCCAGGCGTGTCGCGGACGAACCGGTGGAGGGGGTCCGGGTCGTGGCCGCGCCGGGCAGCGGCGACGACCAGATCGTGGACCTCGTCCGGGACGCGGGCCCGGACACCGTCCCGCTCGTGGTGACGGCCGACCGGGAACTGCGGGCCCGCTGCGAGGCGGCCGGAGCCGCCGTCACCGGCCCGCGCTGGCTCCTCGACTGTATTTAACGCAGGAACGGCCCACTGCGCTCGCCTGGCGGCTCGCTACGTGCCCGTTCCTGGGGCGAACGCGCATCGCTTCGCGATCCGCCCGGCTCCGCTTGCCTTCGGCGTCGCTGCGCCGGGCGGGTCACGCGTTCGCGTGCGGGCTGAGGCCGCCTCGAAACAGGCTCTGGTTCTGGGCGGGTGATCAGGCCTCGACGCGGTGGCCGGCGTTGCGGAGGGCCGTGGTCGCGTCCTTCAGCCGGTGCTCGGGGACCAGGACGAGGTCGGCGTGGTAGGTCGACGCGACGAAAACCGAGACCCCGGCGTCGGCTAGGGGGCCGACGATCGCGGCGAGCATCCCCGGCGTATCGATGCCGTGGGCGGTGTCGCCGTAGAGACCGACCCAGCGTTCCGCCTCCGTGAACGGTGACGCGTCCCGGATCACGGTGAGGCCTTCGGGGGCGCGTACCAGCGCGATCCACTCGTCGTCCTCGGGCAACGTGACGTTCGGGAGGTGCTCCACGACGAACTGGGACGGGACGATGTGCAGGCGTTGCGCAGTGGTCATCGCGACACCCTATTCAGGGACGAGCCACACCGCCCCCAGAGGCGGGACCCGCAGGACAGCCGACGCGGGCAGCCCGTGCCAGGGTTCGTCGGTCGCCTCCACGCGTCCCAGGTTGCCGACGCCGCTGCCGCCGTACTCGTAGGCGTCGGTGTTGACGATCTCGCGCCAGCCGCCCGCGCGGGGCAACCCGAGCCGGTACTCCTCGTGCGGGTTCCCCGCGAAGTTGACGACGCAGGCCACCACCGGCGGATCGGGTTCCAGGGACGCCCCGTAGCGCAGGTAGGAGAGGGTGTTGCCGCCCGCGTCGTTGCCGTCGATCCAGCGGAACCCCTCGTGGTCGCTGTCACGGGTCCACAGCGCGGGCCGGTCGCGGTAGGCGCGGTTCAGGTCGCGGACGAGTTTCTGCGTCCCGAGGTGGTGCGCGCCCTCGGCGGCGTTCTCCAGCAGCCACCAGTCGAGCGGGCGCTCCTCCGCCCATTCGGCGCCCTGCCCGAACTCCTGGCCCATGAACAGCAGCTGCTTGCCGGGATGCGACCACATGTAGGCGAGAAGCGCGCGCAGCCCCGCGAACTGCTGCCACGCGTCCCCCGGCATCTTGCTCAACAGCGAGCCCTTGCCGTGGACGACCTCGTCATGTGACAGCGGCAGGACGTAGTTCTCCGAGAACGCGTACACCAGCGAGAACGTGATCTCGTTGTGGTGGTAGTGCCGGAACACGGGTTCGTGGCGGAGGTATTCGAGCGTGTCGTGCATCCAGCCCATGTTCCACTTGAACCCGAACCCGAGGCCGCCGAGATGGGTGGGCCGTGACACGCCGGGCCAGGCCGTGGACTCCTCCGCGACCGTCATGACGCCCGGGTTCCGCTTGTAGACGGTCGCGTTCATCTCCTGGAGGAACGCGATGGCCTCCAGGTTCTCGCGGCCACCGTAGATGTTGGGCGCCCACTCGCCTTCTTTGCGCGAGTAGTCGAGGTAGAGCATCGAGGCGACGGCGTCCACGCGCAGCCCGTCGATGTGGAACTCCTCCAGCCAGTACGACGCGTTCGCCACCAGGAAGTTACGGACCTCCGCGCGCCCGAAGTTGAACACGAGCGTCCCCCAGTCGGGGTGTTCGCCGCGCGCCGGGTCGTCGTGCTCGTACAGGGCCGTGCCGTCGAAGCGCGCCAATGCCCATTCGTCCTTGGGGAAGTGGGCGGGAACCCAGTCCATGAGGACGCCAATACCGGCCTGGTGGAGCCGGTCGACGAGATGACGGAAATCGTCGGGGGACCCGAAGCGTGACGTCGGCGCGTAGTACGACGTGACCTGGTATCCCCAGGACGGCCCGTACGGGTGCTCGGCGACCGGCAGCAGCTCCACGTGCGTGAAACCCATGTCGCGCACGTATTCAGTGAGTTCCTCCGCGAGTTCCCTGTAGCCGAGCCCGGGGCGCCATGAACCGAGGTGCACCTCGTACACGCTCATCGGTTCGTGCAACCAGTCGCGATCCTTGCGGGCGTCCATCCAATCGCCGTCGTCCCATTCGTAGGACGAGGTGAAGACACGGGAGGCCGTGGCGGGGGGCTGTTCCGTGTACTGCGCCATCGGGTCGGCCTTGGTGCGCCGCACGCCGTCCGCGCCGAGGACCTCGTACTTGTAGCACTGGCCGTCACCGACACCGGGGACGAACAACTCCCAGACGCCGGTGGAGCCGAGCGACCGCATCGGGTGGGCGCGGCCGTCCCAGTGGTTGAAGTCGCCGACGACGCGGACGCCGCGCGCCGTCGGCGCCCACACCGCGAACGTCGTTCCCGTGACCGTGCCGAACGCGGACGCGTACCCGTGGACCCGGGCGCCGAGCGCCCGCCACAGCTCCTCGTGCCGCCCCTCGCCGATCAGGTGCAGGTCGAGGTCGCCGAGCGTCGGCAGATGCCGGTACGGGTCGTCCTGGACGTTCTCGACGCCGTCCCCATAGGTGACGGCGAGCCGGTAGTCGGGGGTGGCGAGGGGCGCCTCGCCCGCGCCGGCTCCGGACAGGGACGCGCCTTCGGGCAACGTCCCCACGAACAGGCCCTCGTGGAAGTGTCGGAGGGGGTGCCGGTCCCCGTTCGGCAGGACGACCTCGACGCGCTCGGCGAGCGGCCGCAGCGCCCGGACCGTCACGCCGTCCTTGCCGGGATGGGCGCCGAGCACACTGTGCGGGTCGTGGTGCTCTCCGGCGACCAGCCGGTCGATCTCCGCCCGCGTGACCCGTGGCATGACCTCGCATCTCCCGTCCGCCGGACTTTTTACCGGAGTAGGGATGCCCCGAGATGCGCCTGTCTCACGTCCGGATCGCACCTGTTTCCGGGAGCTTGAAGATCTCGGGGAAACGCGCCGGTCAGAGCGTCGCGGTCCCGGTCACGGTCATCGCGAGAACGGCCGTTGCGACCGCACGGGCGGCGCGACTCTTTGTCGAGGGGGTCGCGCCGATTGCACCGCCCGTGCGGCCACGTCTACCTGGCCCCAGTGGTGACATCGACCACACCACCGTGAGCTCCATTCCTGTGTCACCTTAGCGACACAAGTACCTGCCGTACCGGAACGTCCCGTCCGGCACGCCCGCGTACGCGGACGGCGCCGCACCGTTCCACGACCGTTCCCGATGACCGCGCTTCACCTCTCTTCGCGCTCCTGGCGGGTCTGGTCGAGCAGCAGCCGGCGAAGCCCCACCGAGTCGTCCGCGGCCACCGTCATCGCGAGTCCCGCCTGGAGTTGGGCGTCGCTCAGGTCACCGCTGCGGGTCGCGTAGTAGCGTCCCGCGTCGCTGCGCCAGACCTGCCAGCCCGGGTACTCCTCCTGGATGGCCGCCTTCAGATCCTCGAAGTCGCCCATCAAGGTCGTCCTTTCCCCGAGGCCGCTCTTCTGTATACAAAAGTCTTACTCGGTCCGAGAAGTGTCAAGCTGTCCGTAAGCGGACCGTGCCCCCGCGGATAGCGCGTGGAAGGTATGGATCACTGGAGGGCGGGCCAGGATCGAACGCCGCGTCGAACGACCTGTCGTACGGCTGGTGGGCGCGCCCCGACGAAGGGAAGGTGACGCCGGTGCCGGACCGTCCCGCCTACCTGCGCATCGCCGACACGCTGCGAGAGGGGATCCGGGACGGCAGCCTTCCGCCAGGGACCCGGCTGCCGACCATCGCGGAGTTGTGCGAGGTCCACGGCGTCTCCGAGATCGTCGTGCGGCAGGCCGTCGCCCTGCTGCGCGGCGAGGGTCTCGTCGAGACGCGCCGCGGCGGCGGCACGCTCGTCAAGGTCGTCCCCCCGGCGCGCCGGGTGGCGATGGACCGCTACCGGGCGGTGACCAGGCCGCTGGCGGTCCCCGAGACGACCTTCACCCGCGACCAGAAGATCACCTGGGAGGAGTACCGGCTCGACCGGCGGTTCACCCGGGTCCGGGCCGACGACGACCTCGGCGCCCTGTTCGAGCTGCCGACCGGCACCGAGCTGCTGCGCCGCCGGTTCGTGTTCTACTCGCGCGGCGAGCCGCAGCAGATCTCCGTCAACTACCTGCCGTGGTCGCTCGTCGAGGACACGCCCGTGGCCGACCCGGCGCGCGAGCCGTGGCCCGGCGGGACGCTGGCGCAGCTCGCCTATCTCGGCCATCCGCCGACCCGGGTGGAGGAGTCCGTCCGCTCCCGGATGCCGACCCCCGAGGAGGCGGAGACGCTCGGCATGTCGGGCGGCGTGCCCGTCCTCGCGATCACCCGCCGGTTGCTGTCGCGCGCCGCCGTGATGGAGGTCTGCCGCGACATCGTGCTCCCCGCCGACCGGGTCGTCCTCGACTACTCCATCGACCTGTGAACCCGGCCCCGGTCAGCCCGCGAGGTGGGCCAGCGACCGCAGCGGGACGGGCAGCCACGACGGACGGTTGCGCGCCTCGTAATGGATCTCGTAGACCGCCTTGTCGAACTCGAAAGCCCGCACCAGCGCGGCGTGCGCCGTGGGGTCGGGGCCGCCCGCGGCGGCGTAGCCGTCGCAGAACGCGGCCCGGTTCCGTTCCGCCCACGCCCGCGCCCGCAGCTCCAGCGACTCGGCCGTGTCCGGCGGCAGGTCGGTGTCCCGCGCGATCAGGTAGCGGGCCGCGTACTCGAACGAGCGCAGCATTCCGGCGACGTCCCGCAGCGGATGCGCGGGCGCGCGACGCTCGGCGGGCGTGCGGCCCGGCTCGCCCTCGAAGTCCAGAAGCATCCACCCGGCGTCGGTCCGCATCACCTGGCCGAGGTGGTAGTCGCCGTGCACGCGCTGCACCGTCAGCGCCCGCGCGTCCGCGGCGACCTCGTCGAACACCGCGCGGATCGCGTGGGCGTACGGGCGTATCTCCGGGACGGCGGCGCTGACCCGGTCGAGATGCTCGTTCATCGCGAACACGGCGTCGCGGACGTCCTCGGGCGTCCGTCGCGTCACACCGAACGCGGCGGCGAGATCGCGGTGCACCTCGGCGGTCGCCGCGCCGAGCCGTTCCGCCTCGGCCGCGAAGTCGCCGCCGGCTGCGGCCGCGTCGCTCGCCGTGACCTCCGGGAGCGGGCCGGGGTGCGACGGCTGGGCGAGCCAGTCGCGGACGCTGGTGAGCGCGAACCGCCAGCCGTCGGTGGCGCTGCGAAGGAACTCCGAGACGAGCGCCAGCGTGACGGGCTCGGCGGCGCCGCCGAGCCCGGGTTCCAGCTCGATCCACCCGTGCACGGCCGGGACGTGCGCGCAGCCCTGGCGGCCGAGCGCCAGGTTCACCTCCAGGTCCGGGTTGACGCCGGGGGACAGGCGGCGGAACAGCTTGCAGATGTAGGCGTCACCGAAGATCAGTGAGGTGTTGCTCTGCTCGGCGGCGGTGGGCGTGCCGTCCAGGTCCGTGCGGATCTCGGTCCCGGGCGCGCGGTGGAACCGCAGCGGCCCGACCGTCGCCTCGTCCGCCATGAAGGCGAGCAGCGGACGGGTGAGCTCCGGATCGTGGACGGCGTCGTAGACGTGCCCGTTCATCGCGTGCCCGTCGAACGCGTGCCCGTCGGTCAGCCGTCCGATCTCGACGTGGCGGAGGCGGTCGGGCAGGTGGCGGCGGGTGCCGAGAAGGACCTGGTAGTGGTCGGTGGCGCCGTTCTGGTGGACGTCGAGGACGAGGTGGTGCAGGCCGGGGTCGCCGGTGCGCAGTTGGGTGGCGGTGCCGATCGTCAGGTCGTCGATGGGCCCGTCTTTGCCGCCGAACCATCGCTGTGCGGGCAGCCAGCCGGACAGGAGCCGGATGAGGGAAGGGCCGGACGGCGGCACTGCTATCTCACTCCTTCTCCTGATTCGTGCTCCGCGGGCGGCGGCAGCAGGAACCAGTAGAAACCGTGGCCGGGCAGGGTCAGCAGATAAGGCAACTCGCCGATGGCGGGGAACTGGACGCCGCCCATGCACTCGATCGGCGTGGAACCGCGGAAACGCCGCAGGTCGAGTTCGACAGGCTGCGGGAACCGCGACAGGTTGTTCACGCAGAGAATGGTGTCCATGCCGCCCCACTGGTTGGTCTCCCCCTCCTCGAACTCGCGGGTGAAGGCGAGGACGGAGGGGTTGGAGGCGGAGAGTTCGACGTAGGTGCCGACGCCGAAGACGGGGTGGCGTTGGCGGATTTCGATCATGGTGCGGGTCCAGTGGAGGAGGGAGCCGGGG
>NZ_QVNQ01000017.1 GCF_003432485.1 Actinomadura spongiicola | reverse complement strand
GTTCGTCCTCCATCCGCAGCAGCCGGGTCGACTCCTCCTCGGTCAGCTTGAACACCGGGATCCCGGTCGCGGTGGCCAGCACCTCGGCGATCAGCTCGTCGGTGACCTCGGCGACCACGTCCATGTCGCCGGCCTTCCACTCCTTCTCCCGCTGGGCCTTCTGGCCGAGGAGCTTCTTCTCCGAGTCGCGCAGCGCGGCGGCCTTCTCGAAGTCCTGGGCGTCGATCGCCGATTCCTTCTCCCGCCGCACATCGGCGATCTTCTCGTCGTACTCGCGCAGGTCCGGCGGCGCGGTCATCCGCCGGATCCGCATCCGGGAGCCGGCCTCGTCGATCAGGTCGATGGCCTTGTCGGGCAGGAACCGGTCGGAGATGTACCGGTCGGCCAACTGCGCCGCCGCGACCAACGCGCTGTCGGTGATCGACACCCGGTGGTGCGCCTCGTACCGATCCCGCAGCCCCTTCAGGATCTCGATCGTGTGCGACAACGACGGCTCGGCCACCTGGATCGGCTGGAACCGCCGCTCCAACGCCGCATCCTTCTCCAGATACTTGCGGTACTCGTCCAACGTCGTCGCACCGATCGTCTGCAATTCACCCCGGGCCAGCGGGGGTTTGAGAATCGATGCGGCGTCGATCGCCCCTTCGGCGGCGCCCGCGCCGACCAGGGTGTGCAGCTCGTCAATGAAGAGAATGATGTCGCCCCGGGCACCGATTTCTTTCAGCACCTTTTTGAGGCGCTCTTCGAAGTCGCCGCGGTAGCGGGAACCGGCGACCAGCGCACCCAGGTCGAGCGTGTAAAGGTGCTTGTCCTTGAGGGTCTCGGGCACCTCGCCCTTGACGATCTTCTGGGCCAGGCCCTCCACCACGGCGGTCTTACCCACGCCGGGCTCACCGATCAGCACCGGGTTGTTCTTGGTCCGGCGCGACAGGACCTGCATGACCCGCTCGATCTCCTTGCCACGACCGATCACCGGATCGAGCTTGCCCTCCCGCGCCGCCTGCGTGAGGCTACGGCCGAACTGGTCGAGGACATGCGACGTCGCCGGGCCGGACTCGGTGCGCTCGGCCGCGGCACCGGGCTCCTTGCCCTGGTAGCCGTGCAGCAACTGGATGACCTGCTGACGCACCCGGTTCAGATCGGCGCCCAGCTTCACCAGCACCTGCGCCGCGACACCCTCACCCTCACGGATCAGACCCAGCAGAATGTGCTCGGTCCCGATGTAGTTGTGACCGAGCTGCAACGCCTCACGCAACGACAGCTCAAGAACCTTCTTGGCGCGCGGAGTGAACGGAATGTGCCCCGACGGCGCCTGCTGCCCCTGACCGATGATCTCCTCGACCTGCTGGCGCACCGCCTCAAGACTGATCCCCAGGCTCTCCAAAGCCTTGGCGGCCACACCCTCACCCTCATGGATCAGGCCCAACAGGATGTGCTCGGTGCCGATGTAGTTGTGGTTGAGCATCCTGGCCTCCTCCTGGGCCAGGACGACAACACGCCGCGCACGATCGGTGAACCTCTCGAACATCTCGTCGCCCCCAAGGAAGCCTTAGGCCCTAGAATCGGAGTACACACTCTGCTTAAAGTTTACGGAGTGAACACTCCGGAAGTCAACCGAAGCCCGGGGAGACGCAGACCGATGACCTCGTACGACCACCCCACTCCCACTCACGGCGGGCCGCCGGGCGGCACGGGCAGGGCGCTCCGAGCCGACGCGCGGCGGAACAGGGCCCGCATCCTGCAGACCGCCGAGGCCGTCTTCGCCGCCAAGGGCTCCGCCGCCTCCACCGAGGAGATCGCCCACAAGGCCGGCGTCGGGCACGGCACCGTCTTCCGGCACTTCCCGACCAAGGAGGCGCTCCTCCAGGCGATCCTCGAAGCGCTCGCGGACCGGCTGGCCGAGGAGACCCGCGCCCTCGTCGAAACCGGCGATCCCGCCACCGCGTTCTTCCAGTTCTTCACCCGGATGGTCGAACAGTCGGCCGAGAAGAAGACCGTGGTCGACCTGCTCGCCGACGCGGGCATCGACGTCACCGCCGCCAAACCGATCCATGCCCTGCGGCAGGCCATCGAGGAGCTCCTCGCCAACGCCCAGCGCGCGGGCACCGTACGGGAGGACGTCCGCGTCCCCGAGGCGATGGCCCTGATCATCGGCGTCTGCCAAGCGTCCCTCCACACCAGTTGGGGGCCCGACCTTCAGGCTCGAACTCTCGCGGTCGTCTTCGACGGGCTGCGTCCTCGGCATTCCCGCTGAGGAACCGCCGCTCGCCACTCCCCAATATGCCACCGGTCCCTAAAAGATGACTTTGATTCATCTCACATCCATCAGCTGACAGAACCGAGCTTTAGACCGGGATAAGGGCACCGTTAGCCGTCCGACCTAGCCTCGCTGAGTCGACTGGTAGCAGTACCCCCTGCTCTGGGAGCAGCGCTGATGGGAGCCGAGCCCGGTGGCGAATGAGGAAAGACTGCGCGCCTATTTGAAGCGCGTGACATCCGACCTTGTCGAGGCGAAACGCCAGATGGGCGAACTCGCCTCAAGTCGGCGTGAGCCGATCGCCGTCGTGGGCATGGCCTGCCGGTATCCCGGTGGCGTGAAATCCCCCGAGGGCCTCTGGGACCTGGTGTCCGACGGCGTGGACGCGATCTCCCGCTTTCCGGACGACCGCGGCTGGAACACCGAAGAACTGTACGACCCCGAACCCGGGCGCGCAGGGAAGACGTATTCGATCGACGGCGGTTTCCTGCACGACGCCGCCGAGTTCGATCCCGCGTTCTTCGGCGTCTCGCCACGCGAGGCCATCGCGATGGACCCGCAGCAGCGGCTCCTGCTGGAGACGACCTGGGAGGCGTTCGAGGACGCGCGCATCCCGCCCCGAACACTCCGGGACAGCCGCACCGGCGTCTACACCGGGATCATGTACGACGACTACGCCTCCCGGGTGCGGAGGCCACCCGACGAACTCGAGGGCTACCTCGGGCAGGGCAGCGCGGCGAGCGTCGCGTCCGGGCGGCTGTCGTACACGTTCGGCCTGCAGGGGCCCGCGGTCACCGTGGACACGGCCTGCTCGTCCTCCCTGGTCGCCGCGCAT
This sequence comes from Actinomadura spongiicola, assembly GCF_003432485.1. Classification (GTDB taxonomy): domain Bacteria; phylum Actinomycetota; class Actinomycetes; order Streptosporangiales; family Streptosporangiaceae; genus Spirillospora; species Spirillospora spongiicola. The sequence goes on along the minus strand of NZ_QVNQ01000017.1, from coordinate 52,350 downwards.
CTCGCGGTGCAGGCACTTCGCAACGGAGAGATCGACCTGGCCGTGGCCGGGGGCGCCACGGTCATGGCCACACCGATGGTCTTCGTCGGCTTCAGCCGCCAGCGGGGGCTCGCTCCCGACGGCCGCTGCAAGTCGTTCGCCGGGGCCGCGGACGGCACCGGCTGGGGCGAGGGCGTCGGACTGCTGGTCCTGGAGCGGCTGTCGGACGCCCAACGCAACGGCCACACCGTACTCGCGGTGATCCGGGGAAGTGCCATCAACCAGGACGGCACGACCAGCCAACTCTCAGCGCCCAACGGCCCATCGCAGGAACGTGTCATCCGACAGGCCCTCGCCAACGCCGAGTTGACCCCGGCCGACATCGACGCGGTCGAGGCCCATGGGACGGGTACGACTCTGGGCGATCCGATCGAGGCCCAGGCGCTAATCAACACCTACGGGCAGGATCGTCCCGAGGACCGTCCCTTGTGGCTGGGCTCGATCAAATCCAACATCGGACACACCCAGGCCGCCGCGGGCGTCGCCGGGATCATCAAGATGATCGAGGCGATGCGGCACGGCGTCCTGCCGCAGACCTTGCACGTGGACGAACCAACCCCGCACGTGGACTGGGCACAGGGCGCTGTCTCGCTCCTCACCGAGCCGGCCGCCTGGCCGGAGACCGGACGCCCCCGCCGGGCCGGGGTGTCCTCGTTCGGGATCAGCGGCACCAACGCCCACATCATCCTCGAACAGCCGCCCGCAGCCGACCCGACCGAGCCCGCTCAACCCAGCGACATTCCAGTCCCATGGGTGCTGTCAGGCAAGACTGAATCCGCGTTGCAGGCCCAGGCCGCACAGTTGCTGGATCTGATCGAGACCAACCCGGACCTGGATCCGGCCCAGGTGGCCTACTCCCTGGCCACCACCCGCACCCACTTCGACCACCGCGCCGCCGCCATCGGCACCACGATCGACGACCTCCGCCACGCCCTCACCAACAACCTCGTCCAGGGCAGCACGCGGACCGGGAAAACCGCATTCCTGTTCACCGGCCAAGGCGCCCAATGCCTAGGAATGGGCCGCGAACTCTACGACACCTTCCCCACCTTCGCCGACGCCCTCGACCAAGCCATCGCAGCCTTCGACGACCTGCCGCTGCGTGAGGTCATGTGGGCGACCGACCCCACCGACGGGCGGCTGCACCAGACCCAGTACACCCAACCCGCACTCTTCGCCCTGGAAACCGCGCTGTTCCACCTCCTCTCGCGTTGGGGCATCACACCGCACTACCTACTCGGACACTCCATCGGCGAACTCACCGCCGCCCACACCGCAGGCGTCCTCACCCTCGAAGACGCCGCACGGCTGGTCACCACCCGCGCACGCCTGATGCAAGAGCTACCCGCCACCGGTGCCATGACCGCCATCCAAGCCACCCCCGACGAAATCACTCCGCACCTGGGTGACGGAGTCGCCATCGCCGCCATCAACGGCTCCCACTCCACCGTCATCTCCGGCGACGCCGCAGCGGTCCACGAACTAGCGGACCGGTTCGCCGAACAGGGACGCAAGACCCGAAACCTGACCGTCAGCCACGCATTCCACTCCCCCCACATGGACCCGATCCTGGACCAGTTCCAAACCGTGGCCGAAAGCGTCCAATACCGGCCGCCCACGATCCCGATCGTGTCCAACCTGACCGGGACCATCGCCACCACTGAGCAACTCACCTCACCCGGCTACTGGACACGCCTCATCCGCGAACCCGTCAACTTCCACGCCGGCGCCACCACCCTCACCGAACACGACGTCACGACCTATGTGGAGTTGGGCCCGGACGCGGTCCTGTCCGCACTTACCGACCAACCCGGCATCCCGCTCCTACGCCGCAACCAACCAGAAGCCGAAACCGCCGTCACCGCCCTGGCCACCGCACACACCCAAGGCATCCCCGTCGACTGGGACGCCGCCCTCCCCCATGCCCCGACCATCGACCTGCCCACCTACCCCTTTCAAAGGGAGACCTACTGGCTCGACGCGTCGGACTTTGACAGTGCCGATGTGATCGCGGTGGGGCTCAGTGCGGCCGATCATCCGATGCTGGGCGCCACGATCGGCCTGGGCGATGGGCAAGGGGTGTTGTTCACCACGACGCTTTCTCAGCGCGCTTATCCGTGGCTGAGTGATTTCGCTTTCGAGGACGTTCTTCTGGCGCCGGTGTCCATTCTTGTCGAGCTGGCTCTGCACGCGGCGGACCAGCTTGGTCTCGATCACGTCGACGAACTCGTGGTCGACTCTCCTCTGATCGTCCCTACCGTGGGCGAGACCGCCTTGCAGCTCTTTCTCGGACCCGCCGAGGACGACGGAAGGCGGACCCTCACGTTCTACTCCCGTCCCGCCGATGATGCCGGTGCGGAATGGGTGCGGCTTGCTCAAGCACACCTCACACCGCGAACGGCCGAATCGCAGGAGATCGACGACGAGAGCCGTTCAGTCGAGGTAGGGCTTCCCACGGACGTGGCGACGGAGGGCTTCGGTATTCACCCCGCTCTTCTCGAAATGGCCGTCAGGGACACAGGGGATGGCTCCGGGGCGCCGGAGCTTCCCCACATCTGGAAGGGCGTACGCCTTCATGCGACCGGTGCGACGACCGTGCGGGCCCGGCTCTCCCCCGCAGGCGGCCTGACGCTCGTCGACCCCGCCGGTGCACCGGTCCTGACCGTCGAGTCGCTCTCGTTGCGAGCCGTCACCGCGGAGGATCTCAGGCTTCACGAGTCCGGATCTGGGCCGCTCTACGAACTCGTGTGGCACGAGGCGAAGGCTTCGGTGAAGCCGCCGGACGCTCCTGCATGGGCCGTGCTGGGGGACGCGATCTCCGGTCTACCAGGCGCGGTCCATGGGGATCTGGACGCGCTTCGCCGTGCGCTCGACGAGGGTGAGTCCGCGCCAGAGGTGATCGTCGTACCGTGTCGTGGCTCCGGAGAAGACGTGCCCGCCGCGGCCCGCACGATCTCCCTGGATCTGCTCGCAGTGCTTCAGGGCTGGCTCGCCGACGAGCGGCTCGCGGACACACGCCTTGCCGTCGTCACCTCCGGCGCGGTCGCCGTCGCCGAGGCCGAGGAGGTGACCGATCCAGCCGCCGCCACAGCGTGGGGGCTCGCCCGTTCCGCGCAGAGTGAGAACCCGGGCCGGATCGTCATCATCGACGTCGCCGCAGGCGCCGAAGGACGGATCCCCGAGGCACTGGCCGGTGACGAACCTCAGCTCGCGGTCCGTGCCGAGGGGCTCGTCGTGCCTCGTCTCGTGCGCGTCGACCCGCCCGACGCCCCGGACCGTCCGGCCTTCGATCCGGAGAAGACGGTTCTGATCACCGGAGGGACCGGAATCCTCGGCTCGTTGTTGGCGCGGCATCTGGTCGCTCGGCACGGCGCCCGGAGCCTTCTGCTCACCAGCCGACGCGGTCCCGACGCCGAAGGCGCCGCCGAACTCGAAGCCGAACTCAAGGGCCTGGGCGCGGAGGTCACCATCGCGGCCTGCGACGCCGCCGACCTCGACGCGCTCGCCGACGTCCTCGCGGGGCGGCGGCTCACCGCGGTCATCCACACGGCCGGGGTTCTCCGTGACGCCACGATCGGCTCGTTGACGCCGGAGCACCTGGACATCACCCTGCGTCCCAAGGTCGACGCGGCGTGGAACCTGCACCGGCTCACGCTCGACCATGACCTGTCCGCCTTCGTCCTGTACTCGTCGGTCGCGGGCACGCTCGGGCACGCGGGTCAGGGCAACTACGCGGCCGCGAACACCTTCCTCGACTCCCTCGCCCACCATCGCCGCGCGCAGGGGCTGCCCGCCTCTTCTCTCGCCTGGGGTGTCTGGGAGCAGGCGACCACGATGATGGCGCAGTTCCTCGACCACGCCGAGGCGACACTGCTGCATCGGACCGGTCTGGCCCCGATCCCGGCCGAGCAGGGACTCGACCTCTTCGACGCCGCCCTCCGGCTCGACCGTCCGACGCTGCTGCCCGCCCGGCTCGATGACGCGACTCTCCGGCGGCAGGCCACCGCGGGGACGCTCAGCCCGGTCCTGCACGGATTGTTCTCCGCGCGCAGGCAAGCCGCTCAGGCCGCCGCCTCCGAGTCGCTCCGGCAGCGTTTGACCGGCCTTCCGGCAGCGGAACAGCGGGACCTGCTGCGGAACCTCGTCCGCGAGCACGCCGCGTCCGTCCTGGGCCACGAAACGGCCGGCACGCTCAACCCCGAGCACGCGTTCAAGGAACTCGGCTTCGACTCGCTGGCCGCCGTCGAACTCCGCAACCAGCTCGGTGCCGCCACCGGCCTGCGCCTCCCCGCGACCCTCATTTTCGATCACCCCAATCCGAACACTCTCGCCGATCACCTGCTCGCCCGGCTCGCGCCGGGCGCGGCCGACACGGCGGCGGCCCTCCTCGCCGAAATAGACCAACTGGAGGCGGCGCTCACCGCGGCCGAGGTCGCCGACAGGGCACGACCGACGATCACCGCACGTCTGCAAACGCTGCTCCGGAAATGGAGCGGCGATCCTTCCGAGACCGACGATGACGCACTCGGCGATGACCTCTCCTCGGCCTCCGATGAGGAGATCTTCAGCGTTATCGAGGACGAACTCGGAATCTCCTGATCCGACTTCCAAGGGTGCCTACGTCGCATGACGAACGAAGAAAAGCTCCGGGACTACCTGAAGCGTGTGACGTCCGAGCTCAGACAGACACGCAAACGCCTCGTCGAGGTGGAGTCCGCCGGTGCCGAACCGATCGCGATCGTGGGCATGGGATGCCGGTATCCGGGTGACGTGCGTTCCCCGGACGATCTGTGGCGGCTGGTCTCCGAAGGCGTCGACGCGATCAGCGACTTCCCCGACAACCGTGGCTGGGACCTGGACGCACTGTACGACCCGGACCCGGACCGGCCCGGCAGGACCTACAGCCTCAAGGGCGGGTTCATTCACGACGCCGACCAGTTCGACGCCGCGTTCTTCGGGATCTCGCCACGGGAAGCCCTCGCGATGGACCCGCAGCAGCGGCTTCTCCTCGAAACCGCCTGGGAGACGTTCGAGCGGTCGGGTATCGCCCCGGACTCTCTTCGAGGCAGCGACACCGGCGTCTACGTGGGCACCAGCGACCAGGACTACGCGGTCCTCCTGACCGGCCTCCTCGAAGAGGTGGAAGGCTACCTGGGCACCGGTAACCTCCCAGCGGTCATCGCCGGTCGAGTCGCCTACAACCTGGGGTTTCAAGGCCCGGCCGTCACTGTCGGAACCGCGTGTTCGTCGTCGCTGGTGGCGATGCACCTGGCCGCGCAGGCCCTGCGCGACGGCGACTGCCACCTCGCGTTGGCCGGAGGGGTCGAGGTCGCCGCCACCCCCAGCCTGTACGTCGAGTTCAGTCGTCAGCGGGGGCTCGCTCCCGACGGCCGCTGCAAGTCGTTCGCCGGGGCCGCCGACGGCACCGGCTTCTCTGACGGTGTTGGGCTCGTCCTGCTGGAACGGTTGTCGGACGCCGAACGCAACGGCCACCGCATCCACGCCGTCATTCGAGGCAGCGCCGTAAACCAGGACGGCGCCTCCAACGGGCTGACCGCGCCCAACGGCCCGTCCCAGGAACGCGTCATCCACCAGGCTTTGGCCGCCGCCCGGCTGGCCCCGCACGAAGTCGACGCGGTCGAAGCCCATGGGACGGGTACGACTCTGGGCGATCCGATCGAGGCCCAGGCGCTAATCAACACCTACGGGCAGGGTCGTCCCGAGGACCGTCCCTTGTGGCTGGGCTCGATCAAATCCAACATTGGACACACCCAAGCCGCCGCAGGTGTCGCCGGAGTCATCAAGGTGATCGAGGCCATGCGGCACGGCGTCTTGCCGCAGACCTTGCACGTGGACGAACCCACCCCGCACGTGGACTGGACGCAGGGCGCGGTCTCGCTCCTCACCGAGCCCACTCCCTGGCCCGAGAATGGCCATCCCCGCCGAGCCGGAGTGTCCTCGTTCGGAATCAGCGGCACCAACGCCCACATCATCCTCGAACAACCCCCAACCCCAAAACCCACCGAACCCGCCGAGGCGATCACTGCGCCCGTGCCCTGGGTGATCTCCGCGAAAACCGAACCAGCCCTACACGCCCAGGCCGCCCAACTGCTGGACCTGATCGAAGCCAATCCCGAGCTGAGCCCCGCGGAAGTCGCGCGCACACTGGCCACCACCCGCACCCACTTCGACCACCGCGCCGCCGCCATCGGCACCACGATCGACGACCTCCGCCGCGCCCTCACCAACAACCTCGTCCAGGGCAGCACGCGGACCGGGAAGACCGCGTTCCTGTTCACTGGCCAAGGCGCCCAACGCCTAGGAATGGGCCGCGAACTTCACGACAACTTTCCCGCCTTCGCCGACGCCTTCGACGAAGCGTGCTCCGCCTTCGACCTGCCCTTGCAGGACATCATGTGGGCGACCGATCCCGATGATGAGCGGCTGCACCAGACCCAGTACACCCAACCCGCACTGTTCGCGCTCGAAACCGCGCTGTTCCGGCTCCTCTCGCGTTGGGGCATCACCCCGCACTACCTACTCGGACACTCCATCGGCGAACTCACCGCCGCCCACACCGCAGGCGTCCTGACCCTGGAAGACGCCGCACGGCTGGTCACCACCCGCGCCCAACTCATGCAAGAGCTACCCGCCACCGGCGCCATGACCGCCATCCAAGCCACCCCCGACGAAGTCACTCCGCACCTGGGTGACGGAGTCGCCATCGCGGCCATCAACGGCGCCCACTCCACGGTCATCTCCGGCGACCGCGACGCCGTCCACGAACTGGCCGCACGGTTCGCCGAACAAGGACGCAAGACCCGAAACCTGACCGTCAGCCACGCATTCCACTCACCCCACATGGACCCGATCCTGGACCAGTTCCAAACCGTGGCCGAAAGCGTGCAATACCGGCCGCCCACGATCCCGATCGTGTCCAACCTCACCGGAATTATCGCCACCACCGAACAACTCACCTCACCCGACTACTGGACACGCCTCATCCGCGAACCCGTCAACTTCCACACCGGCACCACCACCCTCACCGAACACGACGTCACCACCTATGTGGAGTTGGGCCCGGACGCGGTCCTGTCCGCACTCACCAACGAGCCAGGCATCCCGCTCCTGCGCCGCAACCAACCAGAAGCCGAAACCGCCGTCACCGCCCTGGCCACCGCACACACCCAAGGCGTCGCTGTCGACTGGAACACCGTCCTCCCCAACGCCCCGACCATCGACCTCCCCACTTATCCCTTCCAACGTCAGCGTTACTGGGCCGTGGCCGCTCAGGCCGGTGATCCCGGTGGGCTGGGGATGAGAGATGTCGGACATCCATTGTTGGGGGCCGGGGCGGAACTCGCCGACGACAAGCGCGAGTTGTTCACCGCGCGGTTGTCGAAGCACACCCATCCGTGGTTGGCGGAGACGACCGAAACCGTGCTGGTCGAACTGGTGCTGTACGTCGCCGATCATCTGGGGTTCGAGGTCGTCGACGAACTCGTCCTACAGAGTCCGTTCGCGCTTCCGGATTCCGGTGCCGTAGTAGTTCAGCTTCTCACCGGGAGGCCCGAGACGGACGGCGGTCGGACGCTCACCGTGCATTCCCGGAAAGCGGGAGACGACGAAGGTCCGTGGATCCACCACGCCACCGCCACCCTGTCCCCCGGATCCGACAGCTCCGCCACACCCCCGAGCACCGATGGTGAGCCTCTCGGCGAGGTCCGGCTGCCCGACGGGGTCAGGGCGGAGGGGTTCGGTCTGCACCCCGCTCTCCTCGATGCGGCGATCAAGCCACTGCTCCTCGACGAGGACGAGGACGAGGAGCACCGGACGCGTTGGCCGTCCGTCTGGACGGGGGTACGCCTGCACGCCGTCGGGGCGGACATGCTCCGCGCAAGCCTCTCGCCCGTAGGCGAGGACCGGTTCCGGTTCACCGCGCTGGACGCGGCGGGGGCACCGGTCCTGACGGTCGAATCGCTGACGGTGGCGCCGTTGCCGGAGGAGCGGCAGAGGGAGACCCACGGCTCGCTGGATTCGCTGTACCACCTCGACTGGATCGAGGTGACACCCCCGGACGAACCGGTGGAGGGGCCGTTCGCGGTCTTGGGTGAGCCGTTGCCCGATCTGCCCGGTACGGCCTACGACGACTTGGAGAAGTTGCGCGCGGCGCTCGACGCCGGTGAGCCGGCTCCGCGGATCGTGATCCACCGTGTCGCCCCGGCATCGGAAGCGTCGGGCGCCGCCGAGACGCGTCTCGTCGAGACGCTCACGCTGTTGCGTTCCTGGCTCGCGGATGAGCGGCTCGCGGACGCGCGGCTGGTCGTCCTGACCTCGGGCGCGGTCGCCGCCCGCGACGGCGACGGCGACGGGATCCGTGATCTCGCGGCCGCGCCGGTCTGGGGTCTGGTCCGGTCCGCGCAGAACGAGCACGCGAACCGGGTTTCGCTGCTCGATCTCGTTGACGCCGACGCGGCGACCGGTTCGCCGGTCGCGAGGGCGCTGGCCTGTGCGGAGCCGCAGCTCGCCGTCCGCGCGGGCCTGTTCTGGGCGCCGCGGCTCGTGCCGGTCCCGGCGTCGACGGCCGCGGCCGGAACCCGTCCCCTCGATCCGGACGGAACCGTGCTGATCACCGGTGGGACGGGCGGGCTCGGTTCGCTCCTGGCCCGCCATCTGGTCGCCCGGCACGGCGTCCGGCGGCTCCTGCTCACCAGCCGCCGCGGAACGGACGCCCCGGGGGTCGCCGACCTCACCGCCGAGCTCACCGCGTCCGGGGCGGAGGTCACCGTCGCCGCGTGCGACGCGGCCGACCGCGACGCGCTCGCCCGGGTGATCGGCGGGCATCGTCTGACCGCCGTCGTGCACGCCGCCGGTGTCCTGGACGACGGTGTGATCACCGAGATGTCCCCGGGGCAGCTCGCCACGGTCCTGCGCCCCAAGGTCGCCGCCGCGTGGAACCTGCACCACCTCACCCGAGACCACGACCTGGCCGCGTTCGTCCTGTACTCCTCGCTGTCGGGCATCATCGGCGCTCCCGGGCAGGGCAACTACGCCGCGGCGAACACCTACCTCGACGCGCTAGCCCACCACCGCCACTCCAACGGTCTCCCCGCCACATCCATCGCCTGGGGCCCCTGGGACGGGGACGGCGGCATGAGCGCGCGGCTCGACCAGGCCGGTCTGGCCCGGATTCGCCGGACGGGCGTCACCCCCCTCACGTCGGAGGAGGGACTCGCGCTGTTCGACGCGGCGCTTTCCACGGGCCTGCCGGTCGTCGTCCCCGCGCGTCTGAACGGGCCGGCGCTGCGTGCGCAGCAGGAGATCGGGATGCTGCCCGCCGTGCTGGGGCGGCTCGTGCGCGGCGGCAGGCGCCGGGCGGCGCGATCGGCGGGGGACGGGACGGCCGCGTGGGCGCGGCGCCTGGCGGGACGGCCGGTGCCCGAACAGCAGCGCCTGCTGCTCGATCTCGTCCGCGCCAACGTCGCCATGGTCCTCGGTCATGACACGCCCGGCGCGGTCACGGCGACGCAGCCGTTCAAGGAGATGGGCTTCGACTCGCTCGCCGCCGTGCAGCTCCGCAACCAGCTCGGCACGGCGACCGGGCTTCAACTCCCCGCCACGCTGGTCTTCGACCATCCCAACCCGATCGCCCTCGCCGAACGGCTACGCGACGAACTCGCGGCGGCGACCGGCGCCGCCTCGCCGCTGCTCGCCGGGCTCGACCTCCTGTCCGACGCGATCGCCGGCGGCGAGGGCGACCCGGCGACCCGGGCCGAGGTGGCGTCACGCCTCCAGGACCTCGTGCGGCGGCTCGTGAACGGGACCGAGCACGGCGCGGACGTCCCGGAGCCGGGCGTGGACGTCGCCGAACGGCTCCGGGCGGCGACCGGCGAGGAGATCTTCGACTTCATCGACAACGAGCTCGGAACGCCTTAGGAGTGCTGATCGCGATGGCGAATGAGGAGAGGCTCCTCGACTACCTCAAGCGGGTCACGGCCGAGCTGTACGAGGCGCGGCAGCGGCTGCGGGAGGTCGACTCCGCGGAGCGGGAGCCGATCGCGATCGTCGGCGCCGGCTGCCGGTTCCCCGGCGGTGTGACGTCCCCCGAGGATCTGTGGCGGCTGGTCGGGTCGGGCGGTGACGCCATCGGCGACTTCCCGGAGGACCGCGGCTGGGATCTCGCGGACCTCTACGACCCCGACCCGGAGAAGCCGGGCAAGACGTACACGCTCAAGGGCGGTTTCCTTCACGACGGGGCAGATTTCGACCCGGCGTTCTTCGGCATCTCTCCGCGTGAGGCGATCGCCATGGACCCGCAGCAGCGCCTGCTGCTGGAGACGGCCTGGGAGGCGTTCGAACGCGCGGGCGTCGACCCGGACTCGGCACGCGGGTCGTCCGTCGGGGTGTTCACGGGTCTGGTCGGGACCGACTACGCCGCCCGGCTGTTCCACCACACGCCGGAGGAGCTGGAAGGCTTCCTGATGACCGGCAACAGCACGAGCGTCGCGTCTGGACGGCTCGCGTACACCTTCGGGTTGCAGGGCCCCGCCGTCACGGTCGACACCGCCTGCTCGTCCTCCCTGGTGGCGTTGCACCTGGCGTGCCAGGCCCTGCGCGACGGCGACTGCGACATGGCGTTGGCGGGCGGCGCGACGATGGTCGCCACCCCACTGGTGTTCGTGGAGTTCAGCAGGCAGCGCGGTCTCGCGCCCGACGGCCGGTGCAAGGCGTTCTCGGCGGACGCCGACGGCACCGGCTGGGGCGAGGGCGTCGGCATGGTGCTGCTGGAACGGCTGTCGGACGCCGAACGCAACGGCCACCACGTCCACGCGATCATTCGCGGCAGCGCCGTGAACCAGGACGGCGCGTCGAACGGCCTCACGGCGCCGAACGGCCCGTCGCAGGAACGCGTGATCCGGCAGGCCCTGGCGAACGCCCGGCTCACGCCCGCCGACATCGACGCCGTCGAGGCCCACGGGACGGGCACCACCCTCGGCGACCCCATCGAAGCCCAGGCGCTCCTCAACACCTACGGGCGGCATCGTCCCGACGACCGGCCCCTCTGGCTCGGCTCCGTCAAGTCCAACATCGGGCACACCCAGGCCGCCGCGGGCATCGCGGGCGTCCTGAAGATGATGGAGGCGATGCGGCACGGGACCCTGCCGCCGACCCTCCACGCCGGGACCCCGTCACCGCATGTCGACTGGTCGCAGGGCGCCGTGTCGCTGGTCACCGAGCCGACGCCGTGGCCCGAGCGGGACGGCGCCCGCCGCGCCGCCGTCTCCTCGTTCGGCATCAGCGGCACCAACGCCCACGTCATCCTCGAACGGCCGCCCGCCGGCGAGCCCGCGGAGCCCGCCGCCTCCGCCGATCCGGGCCCTCTCGCGCTGCCGTGGGTCATCTCGGGACGGTCGCAGCAGGCGCTAAGGGCCCGCGCCGAGCAGTTGCACGCCTTCGCCGAGGCCGCGCCCGAACTCCGGCCCGCCACCATCGGCCGGTCGCTTCTCACGACGCGGGCGCTGTTCGAGCACCGGGCCGCGGTCGTCGCCGACGACCGCGACGGTCTCCTCGACGGACTGGGCCTGATCGGCCGTGGACTGCCCGGCGCCGGTGTCGTCACGGGCACCGTCCTGGAGAACGCCCGCAACGTCGTCTTCGTGTTCCCCGGGCAGGGATCCCAGTGGACCGGGATGGCGACGGAACTGCTGCGCGCCTCGCCCGACTTCCGGGACCGCCTGACCGCGTGCGCCGAGGCGCTGGCCCCGCACACCGGCTGGTCGGTCCTCGACGTCCTCGACGACGCCACCGCGCTGGAACGCGTCGACGTCGTCCAACCCACCCTGTTCGCGATCATGGTGGCGTTGGCGAGGCTGTGGCGGGCGCACGGCGTCGAACCCGCGGCCGTCGTCGGCCACTCGCAGGGCGAGATCGCCGCCGCGTGCGTCGCGGGCGGGCTCTCGCTGGAGGACGCCGCCCGGGTGGTGGCGCTGCGCAGCAAGGCCATCACCGCGCTCAGCGGCCGCGGCGGGATGGCCTCCGTGCCCCTCCCCGCGGAGGAGGTCACCGCCCGGATGGAACCGTGGGCCGGACGGATCGACGTCGCCGCGGTGAACGGCCCGTCCGCCACTGTGGTCTCCGGCGCCGACGACGCCCTGGACGCCCTGGTCGAGGCGTGCCAGGCCGACGGGGTGCGCGCCAAACGCATCGCCGTCGACTACGCCTCCCACGCGCCCGGCGTCGAGGAGCTCCGCGACACGCTCCTCCGCGACCTCGCGCCGATCAGCCCGCGGCCGGGCGACGTGCCGTTCTTCTCGACCGTGACCGGCGACTGGCTGGACCCGCGCGAACTGACCGCCGAGTACTGGTTCCGGAACCTGCGTCACCCGGTCCGGTTCGCGGACGCGACGAAGACGCTGACCGAGCTGGGTCACACGGTCTTCATCGAGGTCAGCCCGCATCCGGTGCTGACCGTCCCGGTCCAGGAGACCATCGACTCCGGTCAGGTGGCGGGCCGCGCCATCGGCACGCTCCGCCGCGACCACGGCGGCCCCGCCCAGTTCACCACCGCGCTCGCCGAAGCGCTGGTCAGCGGTGTCCCCGTCGACTGGGAACCCGGCCGTGACACCTCCCACGACCGGCCGGTCGACCTGCCCACCTACCCGTTCCAACGGCGCCGCTACTGGCTGGACGCCCCGGCGGGCACGGGCGACGTCACGGCGGCGGGCCTGGCCACCGCCGACCACGAACTCCTCGGCGCGACACTCGGACTCGGCGACGGAACGGGCGCGGTGCTCACCGGCAGGCTGTCCCTCCGCGCACAGCCCTGGCTGGCCGACCACGCCGCGGGCGGGACGACCCTGCTGCCCGGAACCGCGTTCGTGGAACTGGCGCTGCGCGCGGGCGACCACACCGGCTGCGACCACCTCGAAGAACTCACGCTCGAAAGCCCCCTGGTCATCCCCGCGTCCGGGGCGGTGACGCTCCAGGTCACCGCCATCGCCGAAGGGGACGAGGGCCGCCACTCGGTGGCGATCTACTCCCGTCCGGCCGACGCCGCCGACGAGCATCCCTGGACGCGGCACGCCACCGGCTCGATGGCGCCCACCGCCACGGCCACCGCCGCGCCCGGCGGCGCACCGGCGGAGGCGTGGCCGCCGCCCGGAGCGGAACCCGTCGACGTCACCGACCTCTACCCGCGCCTGGCGGACGCGGGCTACGGCTACGGCGCCGTCTTCCAGGGGCTACGGGCCGCCTGGCGGGCGGGCGACGACCTGTACGCCGAGGTGCGTCTGCCGGAGGACACTCCCGTCGACGGTTTCGGTCTCCATCCGGCGTTGCTGGACGCCGCGCTCCACACGATCGCCGTCAGCGCGGACGGCGGTTCGGACGAGATCCGGTTGCCCTTCGCCTGGACGGGCGTGCGGCTGTTCGCGGTCGGAGCGTCGGCGCTGCGCGTCCATGTCTCTCCCTCCGGCGCGAACACGTTCCGGCTGACGCTCGCCGACCCGCAAGGAGAGATCGTCGCGACGGTCGAGTCTCTGGCCCTACGTCCCGTCACGGCCGACCAGCTGAAACCCGACCAAGCCGGACGCGACCCGCTCTTTCAGGTGGAGTGGGTGGAGATCCCCATCCCCACCACCACCGACGGCGGCGACGCGTCCGAGCCGGAGATTGTCACCCTGCGCGCCGAAGGCGAAGGCCCCCACGACCCCGAACACGTCCACGCCCTCACCGAACAAGCCCTCACCCTCATCCAAAACAACCCCGACACCCGCCTGATCATCCTCACCCACCACGCCATCGCCACCACACCTGACGAACCCATCCACGACCTGCCCGCCGCAGCGACCTGGGGTCTGCTGCGCACCGCACAAAACGAGCACCCCGAGCAGATCACCCTCATCGACACCGACCATCCCGACAACAAAGACCTCATCCCCGCAGCCCTGGCCACTGGCGAACCCCAACTCGCCATCCGCAACCACACCCTCCACACACCCCGCCTCACCCCCACCACCAGCAAAGACCAGCAGGCGCCCGACCTCGACCCTGACAGGACCGTCCTTATCACTGGTGGCACCGGCACCCTCGGCGCCCTCATCGCCCGGCACCTGATCAACAGGCACGGCGCCCGCAACCTCCTCCTCACCAGCCGCCGCGGCCTCGACGCGCCTGGTGCCCACGACCTCGCCACCGAACTCACCCAACTCGGCGCCAACATCACCATCACCGCCTGCGACACCACCGACCCCCACGCCCTAGCAGACCTACTCGACGGCATCCAGTTGACCGCCGTCATCCACGCCGCAGGAATCCTGGACGACGCCACCATCACCGCACTCACACCCCAACAACTCCACACCGTCCTACGACCCAAGGTCGACGCCGCCTGGAACCTCCACCACCACACCCAAAACCACGACCTCGCCGCGTTCATCCTCTTCTCCTCCGCCGCCGGCACCCTCGGCAACCCCGGACAAGCCAACTACGCCGCCGCCAACACCTACCTCGACGCACTCGCCCACCACCGCCACACCAACAACCTCCCCGCCACATCCATCGCCTGGGGACTGTGGTCCGACAGCAGCGGCATGACCGGCCACCTCGACCAGGCCGACCTCGCCCGGCTCCGCCGGACGGGGATGATTCCGTTGAGCGCCGAGGACGGCCTGGCGTTCTTCGACGCCGCTCTCGCCGCCGGTTCTCCCACGGTCGTTCCGGTGCGGCTGGACAGGGCGGCGATCCGCGCGCAGGCGGAGACGGGGGCGTTGCCGCGGCTGCTGCACCGGCTGGCGGGCGTTCCGGTGCGCCGGTTGGCGCACGGCGCGGACCCATCGTCGCTGGCCCGGGATCTGGCGCGGCGGTCGGGGCCCGAGCGGCGGAGGGTCGTCCTGGATCTGGTGTTGGCGCATGTGGCGGCGGTTCTCGGGCACGCCGAGCCGGAGGCCGTCGAGCCGGAGCAGGCGTTCCGGGAACTGGGGTTCGACTCGCTCACCGCCGTCCAGCTCCGCAACCAGTTGGGCGCCGCGACCGGGCTGCGGCTGGCGCCGACCGTCGTCTTCGACCATCCGACGGCGACGGCGCTCGCCGATCATCTGCTGGGCGAGCTGGTCGGCGGCGCCCGGGACGCCGGCTCCGGTCTCCCCGCCGCGGCGACGGCCCCGTCCGCCGACGAGCCGATCGCGATCGTGGGGATGGCGTGCAGGTATCCGGGCGGGGTGGGGTCGCCGGAGGATCTCTGGCGGGTCGTCGCGGACGGCGCGGACGTCATGGGGTCGTTTCCCGCCGACCGGGGTTGGGATCTCGACGACCTCTACGACCCGGACCCCGACCGTTCGGGCAAGGTCTACACGACGAGCGGCGGTTTCCTGGACGACGCGGGCGAGTTCGATCCGGCGTTCTTCGGCATCTCGCCGCGCGAGGCGGTCGCCATGGACCCGCAGCATCGTCTGCTCCTGGAGACCACGTGGGAGGCGTTCGAACGCGCGGGCCTGGATCCGCGGTCGTTGCACGGCACGAAGACCGGCGTGTACACGGGGTTGATGGGCGGCGACTACGGCGTCCACCTGTTCGAGAGCCGTCCCGAGGATCTGGACGGCTTCCTGATGACCGGCAACAGCAACAGCATCGCCTCGGGTCGTGTGGCGTACACGTTCGGGCTTCAGGGCCCGGCCGTCACGGTCGACACGGCCTGTTCGTCGTCGCTCGTCGCGATGCACCTGGCGGGGCAGGCCCTGCGCAACGGGGACTGTGATCTCGCGTTGGCGGGCGGGGCGACGGTCATGGCGACTCCCGCGGTGTTCGTGGAGTTCAGCAGGCAGCGGGGTCTCGCCCCCGACGGACGGTGCAAGGCGTTCTCGGCGGACGCCGACGGCACCGGACTGTCCGAGGGGGTGGGGATGCTGGTGCTGGAGCGGCTTTCGGACGCCGAACGCAACGGTCACCGTGTCCTGGCGGTCGTCCGGGGAAGTGCCGTGAACCAGGACGGCGCGTCCAACGGTCTGACCGCGCCGAACGGTCCGTCGCAGGAACGCGTCATCCGGCAGGCGCTCGTCAACGCGCGGCTGTCCCCCGGTGACGTCGACGCGGTCGAGGCGCACGGCACCGGCACCACCCTCGGTGACCCGATCGAGGCGCAGGCGCTTCTCAGTACCTACGGGCAGGGCCGGTCCGACGAGCGGCCTCTGTGGCTCGGTTCGGTCAAGTCCAATCTCGGGCACACGCAGGCCGCGGCGGGTGTCGCCGGGGTCATCAAGATGGTGGAGGCGATGCGGCGCGGGGTCCTCCCGCCGACCCTCCACGCGGACGCGCCGTCGCCGCATGTCGACTGGACGGCGGGTTCGGTGCGGCTGCTCACCGAACCGGTCCCGTGGCCGGTCAACGGTCACCCGCGGCGCGCCGGGGTCTCGTCGTTCGGGATCAGCGGCACCAACGCGCACCTCGTCCTCGAACAGGGGCCGGAGCCGGTGGAGGAGGAGGGCGATCCGCGGGGTGGGCCGCCGGCCTCCGCGGTTCTTCCGGCGCCGGTGCCGTGGCCGGTGTCCGCGCGGACGGGGGCGGCGCTGCGGGACCAGGCGGCGCGGCTGCTCGCCTTCGTCGACGCCCGGCCGGACGCCGATGTCGTCGACGTGGCCCATTCCCTCGCCGTGACCCGTACCGCGTTCGCGCACCGCGCGGTCGTGATGGGCCGGGACCGGACTGAACTGCTGGCCGGGCTGCGCGCGCTGAGCCGCGGCGAGCCCGCGCAGGAACTCGTTCAGGGCGTCGCGCCGGCGCATTCGGGCAGGCTGGCGTTCCTGCTGTCGGGGCAGGGCAGCCAGCGTCCCGGCATGGGGCGGCGCCTGTACGAGGCCCATCCGCGGTTCGCCGAGGCCGTCGACGAGATGTGCGCGGTGCTCGATCCGCTTCTGGAGACGCCGCTGCGGGACGTCATGTTCGCCGATCCGGGCAGTTCCGAGGCGGCGCTGCTGGATCAGACCCGCTACACGCAACCGGCGCTGCTGGTGTTCCAGACGGCGCTGTTCCGGCTGCTCGACGGTTTCGGGCTCGCCCCGGACTTCCTCCTCGGGCATTCCGTCGGCGAGGTGACCGCAGCGCACGTGGCCGGGGTCCTGTCGCTGCCGGACGCGTGCGCGCTGGTCGCCGCGCGTGGGCGGCTGATGCAGGCCGCGACGCCGGGCGGGGCGATGGTCGCGATCCAGGCGGCGGAGGACGAGGTGCTGCCGGTTTTGGAGGGCCGGGAGCATCTGGTGAGCGTCGCGGCGGTGAACGATCCGCGCTCGGTGGTGGTGTCCGGTGACGAGGCGACGGTCGGGGAGATCGCGGAGGGGTTCGCGGAGCGGGGTCGGCGGACCCGGCGACTGCGGGTGAGTCACGCCTTCCACTCGCCGCACATGGATCCGATCCTCGACGAGTTCCGGGCCGTGGTCGCCGGGCTGGATCTGCGTCCACCGGCCATCCCGATCGTGTCGAACCGCACCGGCGGGTTCGCCGAGCCGGAGGAGATCTGCTCGCCTGACTACTGGGTGGCGCAGTTGCGCGGCACCGTCCGTTACGTCGACGGCGTCCGGCATCTCGCGGGGCAGGGCGTCACCTGCCATGTGGAGCTGGCGCCGCAGCCGGCGCTCACCCAGCCGACGACGCACACGCTCGGCGACGGCGCCACGGTGATCCCCGTGACGCACGGTCGGCAGCCGGAGACGGTGGGGCTGCTCGGCGCGCTCGCGCGGACGCATCTGCGCGGTCGCGGCCCCGACTGGGCGGCGGTCGTCGGCGGTGGCCGCCGGGTGGACCTGCCCACCTACGCGTTCCAGCGGCGCCGCTACTGGATCACCGCGCCGGAGTCCGGGCGCGGGCCGGAAGGGGCGGGCCGGGACTCGGGTTTCTGGTCGGCGGTGGAGCGGCACGACCTCGCGGCCCTCGCGGACGCGCTCCAGCTCGACGGCGACGAGCAGCGCCGGGTCCTCGGGTCGGTGCTGCCCGCGCTGTCGGCGTGGCGGCGCAGCGGTTCGTGGTGGCACCGGGTCGCGTGGGAGCTGGTGGCGGCGGGGCCGCCGCCCGCGTTCTCCGGGGTGTGGCCGCTGATCGTTCCGGCGGGCCACGCCGGGCCCGCGGTCGCGGCGGTCACCGAGGCGTTGGCCGCACGCGGCGCGAAGGTCGTGCCGGTCGAGGTGGACGGCACCGGACCCGACCGGCTCGACGCCGCCCTGCCGGACGCCGCCGCCGTCGAGGGGGTGCTCGTCGCCGCCTTCACCGCGCGGGTCCCCGGCGTGGAGGAGGCGCTCGACACGCTGGGACCGGACGCGCCGCTGTGGGTCCTGACCTGCGGCGCGGTGTCCACGGGACCGGCCGATCCCGTCGCCGACCCCGACCGGGCCCGGGGCCGGGGCCTCGCCGATCGGCTCGGGCGGCGGTATCCGGCCCGCCGGGTCGGGGTCCTGGATCTTCCGGAGCATCTCGACGACCGCTCCGCCGCGTCGGTGGCGGGGGCGCTGGCCGGGCGCCACGACGATGTCGCGGTCCGGCCGGACGGGCTCCACCGGCGCCGCCTCGTCGCCGTCCACGGCGGCGACGGGCAGGGGCGGGCCTCCTGGGTCGACGGGACCGTGCTGGTGACGGAGGCCGACGGGGCGCTCGGCGGCGAGGTGGCCCGCTGGCTCGTCCGGAACGGCGCGCGGCGGCTCCTGCTCACCGTCCGGCCGGGGACGGGCCTGTCCGACCTCGGCGCCACCGGCGATTCCACGGGGACGGACGTGACCGTCACGGTCGCCGAATGCGACCCGGCGGACCGGGACGCGCTCGCCGCGCTGCTCGGGGACGTCCCCGACGACCGTCCCGTCACAGGCGTGTTCCACACCGCCCGGGACGAGGCCGCCGAGGAGGTGAACGCCGCGGCGGCCCGCAACCTGCACGAACTCACGGCGCGTTGGGCCCCCGGCGCGTTCGTCCTGTCCGGTCCGGCCGCCGGCGCCGGCCCCGGAGCGGAGGTCGTCGGCTACCACGACGCCGTGGCCGCGCGTCGCCGCGCGGACGGGCTGGCGGGAACGTCGCTGAGCTGGGACCTGCACGGCGACCGTCCCGTCCTCCCCCGGTACGCCCTGGACGGGTTGCCCCGCGCGCTCGGCGGCGGCGCCGCCCATGTCATCGCCGACCCGCCCGCGGCGGCACCGGACGCGGACGGCGCCGCCGACCCGGACCACGACGAGGCGGCCGTGCTGCGGGACCGGCTGGCGGGCGAGGACCTGGACGGGCGGCGGCGGATCCTGCTGGACGTCGTCCGCGGCAAGGCCGCGGCGCTGCTCGGCCACGAGGGCCCCGAGGGGGTGGCCGTGGACGACCCGCTCCTGGAGGTCGGATTCACGTCGCTCACCGCGATAGAACTGCGCAACCAATTGTGCCGGGCGACCGGCCTCGAATTGCCGACGACCGTGGTCTACGACCATCCGACGCCGGACGCGCTGACCGAATTCCTGCTCATTGCCTCAGCCGAAGAGCCATCGACGACAACGGAGACACCGGCATGATCAACGAAGAGACCGGGGCGGCGTTGGACGCCCCCGCGTTCCCGCAGGAGCGGACCTGCCCGTACGAGCCGCCGCCGGGCTACGCCGAACTCAGGGAGAGGGGCCCGCTGTCGAAGATCACGCTGTTCGACGGGCGGACCGCGTGGGTGGTGACGGGGCACGCCGAGGCGCGTTCGCTGCTCGTCGACTCCCGCATCTCCGCCGACACGCAGAACCCCGACTTCCCGTTCCTCAGCCAGGCCCGCGCGGCGACCACCCGGCAGCGGACCATCGTGACGATGGACCCGCCCGAGCACGACGTGCACCGGCGGATGCTCATTCCGAGCTTCACCCTGCGCAAGATCAACGCGCTGCGGCCCACGATCGAGCGGGTCGTGGACGAGCTGCTGGACGGCATCACCGCGCGGCGGCCACCGCTCGACCTGGTGAGCGAGTTCGCGGTTCCGGTGCCGTCGATGGTGATCTGCGCGCTGCTCGGCGTCCCCTACGACGACCACGAGTTCTTCGAGCGGCAGACGCGGCGGATCGCGATCTCCGCCAACGACCGCACGGACGCCATGGCGGCGCTCGGCGAGCTGTTCGGCTACCTCGACGGGCTGGTGAAGTCCAAGGAGGAGGATCCCGGCGACGGTCTGCTCGACGAGCTGATCGAGTCGCAGCTGCGGCCCGGGAACCTGACCCGTGAGGAGATCATCCTCACGTCGATCGTGCTGCTGCTGGCCGGGCACGAGAACACCGCCAACATGATCGCGTTGGGGACGGTGACGCTGCTGCGGCATCCCGCCGAGCTGGACGCCCTGCGCGCCGACCCGGAGCTGATCTCCGGGGCGGTGGACGAGCTGCTGCGGTACACGGCGGTGGCCGACACGATGAGCCGTGTCGCGACCGCCGACATCGAGATCGCGGGGCATGTCATCCGGGCCGGGGACGGCGTGATCCTGCCGAACGCCGCGATCAACCGGGACGCGGCGGCGTTCGCGGACCCGGACCGGTTCGACGTCCGGCGCTCACCGGTCCGGCACCACAACACGTTCGGGTACGGGGTGCACCAGTGCCTGGGCCAGCACCTCGCGCGCCTCGAACTGGAGATCGTCTTCTCCCGGCTGTTCGAGCGGCTCCCGACCCTGCGGCTGGCCGTCCCGGTCGAGGAGCTGGAGATCAAACCGGCGGGCGGCGCGCAGGGCGTCTTCGAGCTTCCGGTGACCTGGTGAGCGCGGGCGACGGCGGCGGGCCGCCGCGGATCTCCGCCGACCCGGACCGCTGCCTCGGCGCGGGGCAGTGCGCGCGCAGCGCACCGGACGTCTTCGACCAGGACGACGACGGCACCGTCGTCGTCCTGCGGCCCGATCCCCCCACGGAAACCCACGACCAAATCCGCGAAGCCATTTATCTCTGCCCGTCCTCCGCAATTTCGTTCGACGCCGCCGAATAGCGCTTTAGCGGTCGCAAAGGGGTGCTTAAGTAGCTCCGCACAAAATGGCAGGGTGATGCTGCCATTGGATGCGGGGGACGAGCCGATCGCCGTGGTCGGGCTGGCGTCCCGGTTCGCGGAGGCGCCGGACTCCGGCGGCCTCCCCGACCGATTCGACCGGGAGTTCTTCGGCCTGCCGCCCGGCGCGCCCGCGCCGGGCGGCCTGACGCTCATGCTGGAGCTGGCCTGGACGGCGCTGGAGGACGCCCGGGTCGTCCCGGCGGACCTGCGCGGCACCGCCGTGGCGGTGCGCACCGGCGTTCCGGGGTCGCCCGAGGACGTGTCCGGCCCCCTGGAGCGCCTCCTCGGCCTGCGGATGCCGGACGCCGCCCCCGACGACCGGGACCAACCGGACGCCGCCGCCGATCCGGTCCGGGCGGCCTGCGCGGACCTGCGCCGAGGGCGGGCCGCGCTCGCCCTGGCCGGAGGCGTCGCCGCCGACACGGCGGGCGGCGCGGTCCTCGTCCTCATGCCGCGGTCACGAGCGGTGGAGGTCGGCGCGCCGATCCGCTGTCTCCTCCCCGAGGACGCCGAGGACGCCGCGCGGACCTCGATCCGCACGCTGGTCGACACGATCCGCGCGTCTGAAGACCCGGGCGAGCGGAACGCCCCGGAGGAGCCCGCCGCTGGTGACGGCGGCACGCTCGGCCTGCCCTGGCTCGTCTCCGCCAGGACGGAAGGCGCCCTGCGAGCGCAGGCCGCGCGGCTGCACGACCACCTCGTGGACAGGCCGCACGACCGGCCGATCGACATCGGCTACTCGCTGGCGACGACACGTACCGCCTTCGGGCACCGGGCCGCGATCCTCGGCCGGGACCGTGCCGACCTCCTGCCCGCGCTGCGCAGCCTCGCCGACGGCGAACCGGCGGCGAACGTCCTGAAGGGGACGGCGGGCGTCGCGTCCGGCACGCCCGTCATGGTGTTCCCCGGTCATGGCCCGCAGTGGCCGGGCATGGCGACCGAGCTGCTGGAGTCGTCCGCCGTCTTCGCGGAGCGCGTCGAGGAGTGCGGGCGGGCCCTGGAACAGTACGTGGACTGGCGGCTGATCGACGTCCTCCACGGCGCGGCGGGCGCACCGCCGCTGGACGGCGCGGACGTCGTCCAACCGGCGCTGTTCGCGGTGATGGTCGCGCTGGCCGACGTGTGGCGGGATCTCGGCGTGCGGCCCGGCGCGGTGGTGGGCCACAGCCTCGGGGAGGTCGCCGCCGCGTGCGTCGCGGGCGCCCTGTCGCTCGACGACGCCGCCCGCGTCGCGGCCCTGTGGAGCCGCGCGCAGGCGACCCTCGCCGGGCGGGGCGACATGCTCTCGATCCAGTCGCCGGTGGAGCGCGTCGAGCCGCTGCTGGCGGAGTTCGACGGCCGGGTGGACGTGGCGGCCGTCAACGGGCCGGGCTGGGTCACGGTGTCCGGCGACCCGGGCCCGGTCGGGGAGTTGGCGGCGCGGCTGCGGTCCGGCGGGGTGCGGGCGCGGCTGATCCCGGTGGGGCTGGCCGCGCACTCCGCCCAGATCGAGGGGCTGCGTTCCGAACTGCTGGAGGGGCTCGCCCCGATCACGCCGCGGGTTCCGCGGACGCCGTTCTACTCGACGACCGCCGGGCGTTGGGTGGACGGCGCCGAGACGGACGCCGAGTACTGGTACCGGAACCTGCGCGGCACGGTCCGGTTCGGCGCGGCCCTGGCCGCGCTGATGGACGCCGGTCACGACGTCTTCGTCGAGGTCAGCCCGCATCCGGTGCTGACCGTCGCGGTGGAGGACGTCGCGGCGCGGGCGGGCGTGGACGCGCTGGTCGTCGGGACGCTGCGACGCGACCACGGCGGCCCCGACCGGATCGCGGCGTCGCTCGCCGAGCTGCACGTCCGCGGCGTCGACGTCGACTGGGCCGCGGCCTACGACGGCCGGAACGCCCGTTCCGTGGCCGTGCCGACCTACCCGTTCCGGCACGCCGGGGACGCGTGGAACGGCCTGCACGGTCTGTCCGCCGCCGACCAGGAGCGGGTCCTGCTCGATCTGGTGCGGGCCCAGGCGGCGGCGCTGCTCGACCTGGACCGGCCCGGCGACCTCCCGGCGGACGCGTCGTTCCGGGAACTGGGACTGGAGTCGGTGACGGCCGTGACGCTGCGGAACCGGCTCAACGCCGCCACGGGCCTCCGGCTGCCCGCGACGCTGCTGTACGACCATCCGACCCCGGCGGCGGTGGCCGCGCGGCTCCGCGCGGAGACCCTCGGCGAGGCCGAGGAGGAGGCCGCCCCGGCGGTCGCGGCGCGTCCGGCGGGCGACCCCGGCGAACCCGTCGCGATCGTGGCGATGAGCTGCCGTTTCCCCGGCGGCGCGAACAGCCCGGAGGAGCTGTGGCGGCTGGTCGCCGACGGGCGTGACGCGGTCGGCGCCCTGCCCCGCGACCGTGGCTGGGATCTCGGCGCGCTCGGCGACCCGGGGACGGCGGAGCCCGGTTCGTTCTACCAGCGGGAGGCGGGCGTCCTCGACGTCACCGCGTTCGACCCGGCGTTCTTCCGGATCTCCCCGCGCGAGGCCGCCGCGATGGACCCGCAGCAGCGGCTGCTGCTGGAGACCGCGTGGGAGGCGTTCGAACGCGCCGGGATCGTCCCGGCGTCGGTGCGCGGCAGCCGGATCGGCGTGTTCGTCGGCGCGATGACCATGGACTACGGCCCGCCGATGGACCGCGCGCCCGCCGAGCAGGAGGGCTACGTGCTGACCGGCACGACCGGCAGCGTCGCGTCCGGCCGGCTCGCCTACACGTTCGGGCTTGAGGGCCCGACCGTCACGGTCGACACCGCGTGCTCGTCGTCGCTGGTGGCGCTGCACCTGGCGGCCCAGGCCGTCCGGAACGGGGAGTGCCCGATGGCGCTGGTGGGCGGTGTCACCGTCATGTCCACGCCCGGCATGTTCGTGGAGTTCAGCCGCCAGCGCGCGCTGTCCCCCGACGGGCGGTGCAGGGCGTTCGCCGCGTCCGCCGACGGGTTCGGGCTCGCCGAGGGCGCCGGCATGGTCCTGCTGGAAAGGCTGTCGGACGCCCGCCGCAACGGGCACGAGGTCCTGGCGGTCGTCCGCGGCACCGCGATCAACCACGACGGCGCGTCGAACGGCCTGACCGCGCCGAGCGGACCGTCGCAGCGGCAGGTGATCGCGCAGGCGCTGGCCAACGCGGGCCTGTCACCCGGCGACGTGGACCTGGTGGAGGCGCACGGCACCGGCACCACGCTCGGCGACCCGATCGAGGCGCGGTCCCTGCTGGCGACCTACGGCCGGGCGCGCCCGCCGGAACGGCCGCTGCGGCTGGGTTCGGTGAAGTCCAACATCGGGCACGCGCAGGCCGCGGCCGGGCTCGCCGGCGTGATCAAGACGGTCATGGCGATGCGGCACGGCGTGATGCCCGCGACGCTGCACGTGGACGAACCGTCCCCGCACATCGACTGGTCGGCCGGGGCGGTGACGTTGCTGACGGAGCCCTGCCCGTGGCCGGACACCGGCCGCCCCCGCCGCGCGGGGGTGTCGTCGTTCGGTGTGAGCGGCACCAACGCGCACGCGATCCTGGAGGCGGGCGACCCCCTGCCGTCGGAGCCCGCCGACGAGGACACCGCGACCGGGGACGGCGGCGCGCTCCCCTGGGTGATCTCCGGCGCGACCGGCGACGCCGTCCGGGACCAGGCCGCGCGGCTGCGCGACTTCGTCGAGGAACGTCCCGGGCTGCGGCCCGCCGACGTCGGGTTCGCGCTCGCGACGACCCGCACGTCGTTCGCGCACCGGGCCGCGGTCACCGGCACCGGACGCGCCGAACTGCTGGCGGGTCTGGCGGCGCTCGCCGACGGGTCCCCCGCCGGGAACGTGCTGCGCGGCGAGGCGGCGTCGGGTGGGACGGTCCTGGTGTTCCCCGGCCAGGGCGCCCAGTGGACCGGCATGGCCCGCGAACTCGCCGCGGCCTCCCCCGTGTTCCGCGACCATCTCACCGCCTGCGCCGACGCGCTCGCCCCGCACGTGGACTGGTCGCCGCTGGACGTCCTGACCGGCACCGGCCCCGAGTCCGCCGAACTGCTGCGCCGCACCGACGTCGTGCAGCCCGCGCTGTTCGCGATGATGGTGTCCCTCGCCGGGGTCTGGCGGGCGTACGGGGTCGAACCCGCCGCCGTCCTCGGCCACTCGCAGGGCGAGATCGCCGCCGCGCACGTCGCGGGCGCGCTGTCCCTGGACGACGCCGCCCGGGTCGTCGCCCTGCGCAGCCGGGCGATCATGCGCCTGGCCGGGACCGGGGGCATGGCGTCGGTGCCGCTGCCCGCCGACCGGCTCGCCGAGCGCCTCGCCCGCTGGGACGGACGGCTGCACGTGGCCGCCCTCAACGGCCCGGCCCTCGCGGTCGTCGCCGGCGAGTCCGCCGCCGTCGCCGAACTGGTCGAGTCCTGCGAGGCGGACGGCGTCCGGGCACGCAGGATCGAGGTGGACTACGCGTCCCACACGCCCGCCGTCGAGGGCCTGCGCGACGAACTGCTGGAACGTCTCTCCGGCGTCACCCCCCGGCAGGCGGAGATCCCGTTCTACTCGACGCTCACCGGCGACCGGCTCGACACCACCGAACTCGACGCCGACTACTGGTACCGGAACCTGCGGAACCCGGTGCTGTTCGCGCGGGCCTGCCACGCGCTGTTCGAGTCGGGACACCGGCTGTTCATCGAGGCCAGCCCGCACCCGGTCCTCACGGTCGCGGTCCAGGAGAACCTCACGGGCGACGCCGTCGACGGCGCCGCCCTCGGCACCCTGCGGCGCGACGACGGCGGCCCCGCCAGGTTCCTCACGTCCCTCGCCGACGCCCACGCGCACGGCGCCGCGCCCGACTGGGAACGGGTGTTCCCCGGGCCGCACGGAACCGTCCCCGACCTGCCGACGTACGCGTTCCAGCGGGAGCGGTACTGGCACGCGGGCGCGAGGCCCGGAACGGACACGGCGGGCGGCACGGCCCTCACGTCCGTGGACCACCCGCTGCTCGGCGGCGTGATGTCGCTGGCCGAGGGCGACCGGCTCGTCCTCACCGGCGCCGTGTCCCCGGACGTCCAGCCGTGGTTGGCGGACCACGCCGTCCAGGGCACCGTCCTGCTGCCCGGCACGGCGTTCCTGGAGATGGCGATCCAGGCCGGTGACCGTGTCGGCTGCGACCTGGTCGAGGAACTGACCCTGGAAAACCCCCTGGTGCTGCCGGACGGCGCCACGGGACACGTCCAGGTGGCCGTGGAGGCGCCCGACGAGACCGGGCGGCGGCGGCTCACCGTCCACTCCCGGCCGCACGAGGAACAGCCGTGGACGCGGCACGCCACGGGTTTCCTGACCCGCGCCGAGAACGCGCCCGCGTCCGCGGGGCCGCCGGCGGAGCCTGCCGCCGGAGCCGTCCCGGCCGACCTGTCCGACGCCTACGCGCGGCTCGCGGACGCGGGCTACGAGTACGGCCCCCTGTTCCAGGGGCTCCGGTCCGCCCGGCGCCTCGGCGACGACGTGTGGGCCGAGGTGCTCCTGCCGGAGGACGCGCCGACCTCGGGCTTCGGCATCCATCCCGCGCTGCTGGACGCGGCGCTCCACGCGCTGCTCCTGGACGCGGAACCGGGCGGCGGGGTCGAGCTACCGTTCTCGTGGAACGGTGTGCGGCTGCACGCGGCCGGCGCGACGTCGCTGCACGTCCGGCTGACCCGCACCGGTACGGATTCGTTCCGGATCCACGCCGTGGACGCGTCGGGCGAGCCGGTCCTGACCGTGGAGTCGCTGACCCTGCGTCCCGCCGCCGGTCGCCTCACGGCGGACGGCGCGGGGAGCGCCCGCGAGTCTCTGTTCCGCCTGGCCTGGCGGCCCGTCGACACGCCATCCGGTGCCGCCGAACCGTCCGTGCACGCCGACTTGGACGCCGCGCGTGCCGCGTTGGCGGACGGCGGCTCGCCTGTGCCGGATGTGGTGGCGGTGCGTTGCCCTGTGCCGTCCGGTGGCGGTGACGTCGCCGACGCGGCGCGGGAGGTGACGCATCGGGCGTTGGACCTGGTGCAGGGGTGGTTGGCCGAGGAGCGGTTCGGTGAGTCCCGGTTGGTGATCGTCACCGACCGGGCGGTGGCGGTCGACGAGGTTGAGGACGTCGACCCCGCGCAGGCTCCGGTGTGGGGGCTGGTGCGGGCTGCGCAGGCCGAGCACCCTGGTCGGTTCGTCCTGCTGGACGCCCCGCGGGGGGTTTCGATCGCCGACGCCGTCGCGACCGGTGAACCTCAACTCGCCCTCCGCGACGGCACCACCTACACACCCCGCCTCCAGAACATCGCGTCGAGCGGTTCGCTTCTCGTCCCGGACGAAGGGCCGTGGCGGCTCGACGTGACGGAACCCGGCACGATCGACAACCTCGTCCTGCGGGACGATCCCGACTCCGCCCGCCCGCTCGCGGACGGGGAGGTGCGGATCGCCATGCGCGCCGGGGGCCTCAACTTCCGCGACGTCCTCCTCACACTCGGCATGTATCCGGGTGAGGCCGACATCGGCTCGGAGGGTGCGGGCGTGGTGCTGGAGGTCGCCGCGGACGTCACGGAGTTCACGCCGGGCGACCGTGTCATGGGCCTCGTCCCAGGGTCGTTCGGGCCGGTGGCGATCACCGACCGTCGCCTCATCACCACCATCCCCGACGACTGGACCTACACCCAAGCCGCCACCGTCCCCGTCGTCTACCTCACCGCCTACTACGGACTCATCCACCTCGCCGACCTCCAACCCGGCCACAAAATCCTCATCCACACCGCCACCGGAGGCGTCGGCACCGCCGCCACCCACATCGCCCGCCACATCGGCGCCGAACCCTACGCCACCGCCCACCCCACCAAATGGCCCACCCTCCACACCCTCGGCTACCCCACCACCCACATCGCCAACTCCCGCACCACCCACTTCACCCAACACTTCCCCACCGACTTCGACACCATCCTCAACTCCCTCGCCGGACCCCTCACCGACGCCTCCCTCACCCTCCTCAAACCCGGCGGCCACTTCCTCGACATGGGCAAAACCGACCTCCGCAACCCCGCAGAGATCGAAACCCACCACCCCGGAATCCACTACCGCCCCTACGACCTGTTCGAGGCCGGGCCGGATCTCATCCAGCGGATGCTCACCGAGGTCGTCGCGCTTCTGGAGAACGGCTCGTTGGAGGCGCCACCGGTCACGACCTGGGATGTGGCGCGGGCACCGGAGGCGTTCCGTCATCTTCAGCAGGCCCGCCACGTCGGGAAGCTCGCCCTGACGCTGCCGCCCGTCCTCGACCCTGACGGCACCGTCCTGATCACCGGTGGTACCGGGACCCTCGGCGCTCTGGTCGCCCGCCACCTGGTCACCCGACACGGCGCCCGCAACCTCCTGCTCACCAGCCGCCGCGGCCTAGACGCGCCCGGCGCCCACGACCTCGCCACCGAACTCACCGGACTCGGCGCCAACGTCACCATCACCGCCTGCGACACCACCGACCCCGACGCCCTAGCGGACCTACTCGACGGCGTCCGGTTGACCGCCGTCGTTCACGCGGCAGGGGTCCTGGACGACGCCACCATCACCGCCCTACGGCCCGAGCAACTCCACACCGTGCTCCGACCCAAGGTCGACGCCGCCTGGAACCTGCACCACCACACCCAGGGCCACGACCTGGCCGCGTTCATCCTGTTCTCCTCCGCCGCCGGCACCCTCGGCAACCCCGGACAAGCCAACTACGCCGCCGCCAACACCTACCTCGACGCACTCGCCCACCACCGCCGCGCGAACGGCCTGCCCGCCACCTCACTCGCTTGGGGACTGTGGTCCGACAGCAGCGGCATGACCGGTCACCTCGACCAGGCCGACCTAGCCCGGCTCCGCCGAACCGGGTTGAGCCCGATGTCCGCCGGAGACGGCCTGGCGCTCTTCGACCTGGCGCTCGCGTCCGGCCACGCCCAGCTGATGCCCGCCCCCCTCGACCGGGACGCCCTCCGCGCACAGACCGTCTCGCCGGTCCTGCGCGATCTCGTCCCCGCGAACCGTGCGATCTCCAGAAGGACCGCGGACGGCGCGTCGACCTGGGCCCGGAAACTCACGGCGCTGCCCGAATCCGAACGCCGGCAGGCGGCCGAAGCCGACATCCGCGCGCACGCGGCCGCCGTCCTCGGACACTCCGCGGTGGACACCATCGACCCGCAGCGGGCCTTCAGAGAACTCGGTTTCGATTCGCTCACCGCCGTGGAGCTGCGCAACCGCCTGGCCGCGGCGACAGGGCTTCAGCTCCCCGCCACCCTGATCTTCGACCACCCCACCACCACCGCGCTCGCCGAGTTCCTGCTGAGCACGGCCATGGGCGCGCGGGCACGCGGAGGCGAGGCGTCCACTGCCCCGGTGAAGGTGGACGACGACCCGATCGTGGTCGTCGGGATGGCGTGCCGCTACCCGGGCGGGGCGCACTCCCCGCAGGCTCTGTGGCGGCTGGTCGCGGAGGGCGCCGACGCCGTCGACGTGTTCCCCACCGACCGCGGCTGGGACCTCGACACGCTGCTCGACCCTGATCCCGAGCGTCCCGGAACGACGTATGCGTCGACCGGAGGGTTCCTCTACGACGCCGCCCGGTTCGACCCCGACTTCTTCGGTCTCTCCCCACGCGAGGCCCTCGCGATGGACCCGCAGCAGCGGCTTCTCCTCGAAACCGCCTGGGAGACCTTCGAACGCGCGGGCATCGACCCGACCTCCCTGCGCGGCACCGCCACGGGTGTGTTCGCCGGTGTCGTCGCCCAGGACTACGCGTCGCGGCCCAACGACGAGGCCCTCGACGGCTATCTGCTCACCGGAATGACCGGCAGCGTCGCTTCGGGCAGGGTGTCCTACCTTCTGGGCCTCGAAGGTCCTGCGGTCACCATCGACACCGCCTGCTCGTCCTCGCTGGTGGCCACCCACATGGCGGCACAGGCGCTACGGAACGGTGAATGCGACCTGGCGCTCGCCGGTGGCGCCACCGTGATGGCCACGCCCCTGGTGTTCACGGAGTTCAGTCGTCAGCGGGGGCTCGCTCCCGACGGCCGCTGCAAGTCGTTCGCCGGGGCCGCCGACGGTACCGGCTTCTCTGACGGCGTCGGGCTCGTCCTGCTCGAACGGTTGTCGGACGCCGAACGCAACGGCCACCGCGTCCTGGCGATCGTGCGGGGCAGTGCCATCAACCAGGACGGCGCCTCCAACGGGCTGACCGCGCCCAACGGCCCGTCCCAGGAACGCGTCATCCACCAGGCTTTGGCCGCCGCCCGGCTGGCCCCGCACGAAGTCGACGCGGTCGAGGCCCATGGGACGGGTACGACTCTGGGGGATCCGATCGAGGCCCAGGCGCTAATCAACACCTACGGGCAGGATCGTCCCGAGGACCGTCCCTTGTGGCTGGGCTCGATCAAATCCAACATCGGACACACCCAAGCCGCCGCAGGTGTCGCCGGGATCATCAAGATGATCGAGGCGATGCGGCACGGCGTCCTCCCGCAGACCTTGCACGTGGACGAACCCACCCCGCACGTGGACTGGGCACAAGGCGCTGTCTCGCTCCTCACCGAGCCCACCCCCTGGCCCGAGAACGGCCATCCCCGCCGAGCCGGAGTGTCCTCGTTCGGGATCAGCGGCACCAACGCCCACCTCATCCTCGAACAACCACCGATCCCACAACCCACCGACTCACCCGAACCCAGTGACGTCCCAGTCCCATGGGTGATCTCCGCGAAGTCGGAACCAGCCCTCAAGGCCCAGGCCGCACAACTGTTGGACCTGATCGAGAACAACCCGGAGTTGGACCCGGCCCAGGTGGCCTACTCCCTGGCCACCACCCGCACCCACTTCGACCACCGCGCCGCCGCCATCGGCACCACGATCGACGACCTCCGCCGCGCCCTCACCAACAACCTCGTGCAGGACATGAGGCGGACCGGGAAGACCGCGTTCCTGTTCACTGGCCAAGGCGCCCAACGCCTAGGAATGGGCCGCGAGCTCTACGACACCTTCCCCGCCTTCGCCGACGCCCTCGACCAAGCGATCGCAGCCTTCGATCTGCCGCTGCGCGAGGTCATGTGGGCGACCGACCCCAACGATGAGCGGCTGCACCAGACCCAGTACACCCAACCCGCACTGTTCGCCCTGGAAACCGCACTGTTCCACCTGCTCCGGCATTGGGGCATCACCCCGCACTACCTACTCGGACACTCCATCGGCGAACTCACCGCCGCCCACACCGCAGGCGTCCTCACCCTCGAAGACGCCGCACGGCTGGTCACCACCCGCGCACGCCTGATGCAAGAGCTGCCCGCCACGGGCGCCATGACCGCCATCCAAGCCACCCCCGACGAAGTCGCTCCGCACCTGGGTGACGGAGTCGCCATTGCGGCCATCAACGGCGCCCACTCCACCGTCATCTCCGGGGACGCCGCAGCGGTCCACGAACTAGCGGGCCGGTTCGCCGAACAGGGACGCAAGACCCGGAACCTGACGGTCAGTCATGCGTTCCACTCACCGCACATGGACCCGATCCTGGATGACTTCCATGCGGTCGCCGAAAGCGTGCAGTACCATCCGCCGACGATCCCGATCGTGTCCAACCTGACCGGGACCGTAGCCACCGTCGAGCAACTCACCTCACCCGGCTACTGGACCCGCCTCATCCGCGAACCCGTCCAGTTCCACGCGGGCGCTACCACTCTGACCGAACACGACGTCACCACCTACCTAGAACTCGGCCCGGACGCGGTCCTGTCCGCGCTCACCGACCAACCCGGCATCCCGCTCCTACGCCGCAACCAACCAGAAACCCACACCATCGTCACCGCCCTGGCCACCGCACACACCCAAGGCATCCCCGTCAACTGGGACGCCGCCCTCCCCCAAGCCCCGACCATCGACCTGCCCACCTACCCCTTCCAGAGGGAGAGCTATTGGGTTCGGTCCTCCCCAGTGGGGGCGACGGCGAATTCTGACGAGGCTCAGTTCTGGGCCGCAGTGGACGACGGGGATCTCCAGTCCCTTGCGCGGACGTTGCGGGTCACTGACGACGCGGCTGAGTCGCTTGAAGCAGTCCTGCCGCTGCTGTCGGAATGGCACGAGCGGAACCGTGCGCGCTCCGTCGTCGACGACTGGCGATACCGGATCGTCTGGCGGCCGGTCGGCGACGTGGCGGAGACACACGCCGACGAGACATGGCTGCTTCTCGTTCCGGCAGGGCATGCCCGGGACGAGTGGTCCACGGCGGTGGCCGAGAGTCTGACCGAGGGCGGCGCTCAGGTGGTGCCGCTGACGCTCGGGGCCGCCGAGACAGACCGCGTCGTCCTCGCGGAGCGCCTGCGCGTCGCCATGGCCGAGCAGTCCCTTTCGGGGGTCGTGTCTCTGCTCGGCCTTGCGGACGAACCGCTGGCCGCGACGCTGTCCCTGGTGCAGGCAATGGCCGATATCGAGTCGTCCATACCGTTGTGGCTGGTCACGAACGGCGCGGTGAGCGTGAGTCGGCTCGATGAGCCGGTGGATCCCGCGCAGGCGCAGATCTGGGGGCTGGGGCGAGCCGCCGGTCTGGAGCATCCCCGGTTCTGGGGTGGTCTGCTGGATCTGCCTTCGACCGTGGAGCCGCGTGCTCTGGCGAGGTTGCGGTCGGCGCTGGCCGCGCCAGGCGGCGAAGACCAGTTGGCCGTCCGCGCGCAGGGACTCCTTGCGCGGCGCCTGATTCCCGCGGCGACCGGCGCGGCTCCCATGCCCCGGACGTGGACGACCCATGGCACCGCTCTGATCACGGGTGGCACGGGCGGGCTGGGCGCCCATGTCGCCCGGTGGTTGGCGACCGCCGGGGCCGAGCATCTGGTACTCGTCAGCCGTCGTGGGCCCGAGGCGCCCGGCGCGGCGGACCTGGAGGCCGAGCTCGCGGATCGCGGCTGCGGTGTGACCATCGCCGCCTGCGACATCGCCGATCGTGACGCCCTGAGCGACCTGCTCGATCGGGTACGAGCCGATCACGGGCCGATCCGGACGGTCGTCCACGCGGCGGGGCTCGCTCAGGACACACCGATCGTCGAAACCTCTGTCGACGAGTTGACCGAGGTCAACGTCAAGGCCGTCGCGGCCTCTCATCTCAGCGACCTGTTCGACGGCGAGGAACTGGACGGGTTCGTGCTGTTCTCGTCGATCGCCGGTGTCTGGGGCAGCGGAGGCCAGGCCGTGTACGCGGCGGCCAACGCGCACCTGGACGCGCTGGCCGAGCGGCGACGTGCCCAGGGCGGCACCGCGACGGCGGTGGCCTGGGGACTGTGGGCCGGTGAGGGCATGGGCGCCCAGAGCGGCGTCCAGAAACGACTCAACCGGTACGGGATTCGCGCGATGGCCCCCGACCTGGCCATCACCGCGCTTCAACACTCCTTGGACCACGACGACACCGCCGTCACCGTCGCCGACATGGATTGGCGGCGCTTCCTCACCGCTTTCACCGCCGCACGCCCACGCCCGCTCATGGACGAACTCCCCGAGGCACGATCCACCGAGGAGAAGCGGTCGGACGCCGAACCGGACCTGCGGAACCGACTGGCCGACCTGCCGCCCGCGGACCGGCGGGCACGCCTTCTGGAGTTGGTGAACGCGGAGACCGCCGCGGTCACGGGGCGGGACGACGAACAGACGTCCGACCCGCAGCGTCCCTTCCGCGCACGTGGTTTCGACTCGCTCATGGCCGTCGAACTCCGTGGCAGGCTCGTCGCCGCCACCGGTCTCGACCTTCCCACCACGTTCGCGTTCGACTATCCGAGCCCGGACGAGGCCGCCCGGCGGCTGGACGCTCTGCTGACGGGCGAACGTGCCGCACCGGCGGTGTTCCACGCGGCCACGTCGCCCATCGACGATCCCATCGCGGTGGTCGGGATGGCTTGCCGGTTCCCGGGCGGGGTCCGTTCGGCCGACGAGCTGTGGCGGCTCGTCGTCGAAGGCGGCGACGCGGTCGGCAGCTTCCCGACCGACCGGGGCTGGGACATCGACCGCCTGTACGACCCGAACCCCGAGCATGCCGGAACCTCGTACACCGACCGTGGCGGGTTCCTGTACACCGCCGCGGACTTCGACCCCGCGTTCTTCGGCATCTCTCCGCGTGAAGCCCTGGCGATGGATCCGCAGCAGCGGCTCCTGCTGGAAACCGCCTGGGAAACGTTCGAGCGTGCGGGCATCGACCCGACCTCACTACGTGGAAGCAACACCGGCGTCTTCGCCGGAACGTGGGCGCAGGAGTACGGCGGCGGACTCGGCCACGCCTCCGAGGAGGCGGGCGGTCACCTCGCGACGGGCGGGGCGGGCAGCGTCGCATCCGGCCGGATCGCCTTCACCCTGGGCCTGCACGGGCCCGCCGTCACGATCGACACGGCCTGCTCGTCCTCCCTGGTCGCGATGCACCTGGCCGGTCAAGCGCTGCGTTCGGGCGAGTGCGACCTGGCCCTGGCGGGCGGGGTCACCGTCATGGCGACTCCGGGGGTCTTCCTGGAGTTCAGCCGCCAGCGCGGCCTGGCCCCCGATGGACGTTGCAAGCCCTTCGCCGGAGCCGCCGACGGCACGGGGTGGGGCGAAGGCGCCGGGCTCGTCCTGCTCGAACGGTTGTCGGACGCCCACCGCAACGGCCACCGCGTCCTGGCGATCGTGCGGGGCAGTGCCGTCAACCAGGACGGGGCTTCCAACGGGTTGACCGCGCCCAACGGCCCGTCCCAGGAACGTGTCATCCAGCAAGCTCTGGCCAACGCCCAACTCACCCCCGCCGACGTGGACGCCGTCGAGGCCCATGGCACCGGCACCACCCTCGGCGACCCCATCGAAGCCCAAGCCCTCATCAACACCTATGGCCAGCAGCGCCCTGACGACCGCCCCCTCTGGCTCGGGTCCATCAAGTCCAACATCGGGCACACCCAAGCCGCCGCAGGTGTCGCCGGAGTCATCAAGATGATCGAGGCCATGCGCCACGGCGTCCTCCCGCAGACCTTGCACGTGGACGAACCCACCCCGCACGTGGACTGGGCACAAGGCGCTGTCTCGCTCCTCACCGAGCCGGTCACCTGGCCGGAGACCGGACGCCCCCGCCGGGCCGGAGTGTCCTCGTTCGGGATCAGCGGCACCAACGCCCACATCATCCTCGAACAACCACCCGCAGCCGACCCCACCGAACCCGCTCAACCCAGCGACATTCCAGTCCCATGGGTGCTGTCAGCCAAAACCGAATCCGCACTTCAGGTCCAGGCCACGCAACTGCTGGACCTGATCGAAGCCAATCCCGAGCTGAGCCGTGCGGAAGTCGCGCGCACACTGGCCACCACCCGCACCCACTTCGACCACCGCGCCGCCGCCATCGGCACCACCCTCGACGACCTCCGCCACGCCCTCACCAACAACCTCATCCACGAAAAGGTCCGGACCGGGAAGACCGCGTTCCTGTTCACCGGCCAAGGCGCCCAACAACACGGCATGGGCCGCGAACTCTACGACACCTTCCCCGCCTTCGCCGACGCCCTCGACCAAGCCATCGCAGCCTTCGACCTGCCGCTGCGCGAGGTCATGTGGGCCCAACCCGATGATGAGCGGCTGCACCAAACCCAGTACACCCAACCCGCACTGTTCGCGCTCGAAACCGCGCTGTTCCGGCTCCTCTCGCGTTGGGGCATCACCCCGCACTACCTACTCGGACACTCCATCGGCGAACTCACCGCCGCCCACACCGCAGGCGTCCTCACCCTCGAAGACGCCGCACGGCTGGTCACCACCCGCGCACGCCTGATGCAAGAGCTACCCGCCACCGGCGCCATGACCGCCATCCAAGCCACCCCCGACGAAATCACTCCGCACCTGAGCGACCATGTCGCGATCGCGGCCATCAACGGCGCCCACTCCACCGTCATCTCCGGCGACCGCGACGCCGTCCACGAGCTAGCGGCACGGTTCGCCGAACAAGGACGCAAGACCCGAAACCTGACGGTCAGTCACGCGTTCCACTCCCCCCACATGGACCCGATCCTGGACGACTTCCACGCGGTCGCCCAAAGCGTGCAGTTCCATCCGCCGACGATCCCGATCGTGTCCAACCTGACCGGGACCATCGCCACCGCTGAACAGCTCACCTCCCCCGGCTACTGGACACGCCTCATCCGCGAACCCGTCAACTTCCACACCGGCACCACCACCCTGACCGAACACGACGTCACCACTTACCTGGAACTCGGACCTGACGCGGTCCTGTCCGCACTCACCAACGAGCCAGGCATCCCGCTCCTGCGCCGCAACCAACCAGAAGCCGAAACCGCCGTCACCGCCCTGGCCACCGCACACACCCAAGGCATCCCCGTCGACTGGGCGGCCTTCTACGGGGAAGGGACCGGCGCTTCGGTGGAGTTGCCGACCTACCCGTTCGAGCGGAGGCGGCTCTGGCTGGACTCGGGGGCGACGGATCGTGTCGATCCCGCCGGGACGGTCGAGCATCCCCTGGTCGACCAGCTCATCGAGTTGGACGACGGCGGTCTGCTCTACACGGGTCGGCTGTCGGTGCGTTCGCAGCCGTGGTTGGCCGACCATGTCGTCTTCGGTGATGTGGTCGTGCCGGGCACGACGTGGGTGGAACTCATCGCGTGGGCCGGTCGTGAAGTCGGTTGCGACGAGTTGGTCGAGCTGACCCACGAGTCGCCGCTGATGTTGCCCGAGGGCCGCACGGTCGAGCTTCAGTTGCGCCTGGGGCCCGCGGACGACTCGGACCGCCGGGTGGTGACGTTGCGTTGCCGACTGGAGGACGCGACGTCGCGTCCGCAGTGGGTGGCGCTCGCCCATGGGATCTTGGGGGCCGGTGTTCCGGTGGACGGCGACCGGGCTCCGGCGGAGTTGGGCGTCTGGCCTCCGGAGGGCGCGGAGCCGCTCGACACCGGCGGCTTCTACGAGCGGTACGCCGATCAGGGCTTCTACCGGTGGGGGCCGGTGTTCCGGTCGCTGCGGTCGGCGTGGCGGCGCGGCGCGGAGCTGTTCGCGGAGGTGCGGTTCCCGCAGGGCGCGGACGCGGGCGGGTTCGATCTGCACCCGGCCTTCCTGGACGCGTCCATGCACGCCCTCGGGTTGCGGAACGCCCCGGCGGAGTTGACGCCGCTGGTCGCCGACCCGGGCGAGGACGGGGAGCGGCCCCGGATCCCGTTCGCGTGGCGGAGTGTCCGGCTGCGCGGCGAGGGGGTGCGGGCGCTGCGGGTCCGGATGGTCGTCTCGCCGACGGAGGGGGTTTCGGTGACGCTGGCCGACCACGCCGGGCGGCTGGTCGCGTCCATCGAGTCGTTCGTCATGTTGCCGATCTCGATGGAGCAGTTGCGGAGTTCGTTGACCGCGCCCCGGCACGAGTCGCTCTTCCAGGTCGGCTGGAATCCGCTGGTCGCGGCGGACGGGGCGCCGCGGGCGTGGGCGCGGATCGGCGGCGGCGATCCCGCCCTCCCCGGCACCGTCCACGACGATCTCCGTTCGCTTCGGCGGGCGCTCGCCGACGGTGAGCGGGCACCGGACGCGGTGCTGTTCGAGGTCCCGCCCGAAGGTTCCGCCGAGGACCGCGCGGTGGCCGCGCACGCGGCGGCCCGGCGGGTGCTGGCGTTGACGCGTGAGTGGCTGGCGGCGCCGGAGACCGCGTCGTCCCGGCTCGTGATCGTCACCCGTGGCGCCGTCGCCGGTCCGGGGGACGGGACGCGGGTCGATCCGGCGCAGTCGGCGGTGTGGGGGTTGGTCCGCTCCGCGCAGACGGAGCAGCCGGGCCGGGTCACCCTCGTCGACCTCGACGAGGAGCCGGAGTCGGCGCGGGCGGTGGCGGATCTTCCGGTCGGGGCCGAGCCGCAGCTCGCGGTCCGCGCCGGTCAGGGGTTCGTGCCGCGCCTGGCGCGCGTGCCCGCGACGGCGGCGGCGTCCCCGGCGCCCGTGTTCGACCCCTCCGGAACCGTGCTGATCACCGGTGGGACGGGGACGCTCGGCGGGCTGGTGGCCCGGCATCTGGTGGAGCGCGGCGGCGCGCGTGAGCTGCTGCTGACGAGCCGCCGGGGCCGTGCCGCGGAGGGCGCGGACGCGCTGGTGGAGGAGCTGACGTCGCTGGGGGCGCGGGTGACCGTCGCGGCCTGCGACGCCGCGGACCGGGACGCGTTGGCGGAGTTGCTGGCGGGGCTGCCCGCCGACCGTCCGCTGACGGCGGTCGTGCACACCGCCGGTGTCCTCGACGATTCGGTGATCACCGAGTTGGACGACGAGCGGCTCGACCGGGTGCTGCGGCCCAAGGTGGACGCGGCGTGGCATCTGCACGAGCTGACCCGGGACTTGGACGTCGCGGAGTTCGTGCTGTTCTCGGCGGCGGCGGGGGTGTTGGGCGGTCCCGGTCAGGGGAACTACGCCGCCGCGAACGCTTTCCTGGACGGTCTCGCCCACCACAGGCGCGCGCTCGGCCTGCCCGTCCTGTCGCTGGCCTGGGGCCTGTGGGAGCAGCCGAGCGGGATCACCGCGCATCTGGACCACGCCGATCTGCGGCGCATCGTGCGGGGCGGGATGAGTCCGCTGCCGACGCCGGAGGCGTTGGCGTTGCTGGACACGGCGCGGGAGTCGGGCCTGCCCGCGGTGATGCCCGCCCGGTTGGACGAGACACGGCTCGGTGGCGCGGGGACGGCGGTTCCGGCGCTCCTCCAGGACCTGGTCCGCAGGGCCCCGCGTCCGGTGGCGGCGGAGCGGGCGGCGCCGCGGACGGCGGATCTCGGCGCGGAGCTTCGCGCGGTCCCGGCGCCGGAGCGGGAGCGGCGGCTGGTGGACCTGGTCGTCGGGCAGATCGCCACGGTCACCGACCATCCGTCCCACATCATCGATCCGGGCCGCCCGTTCCGCGAGCTGGGGTTCGACTCGTTGATGACCGTGGAGCTGCGCAACCGGCTCGCGGCCGCCACCACCCTTCAGCTGCCCGCCACGCTGGTGTTCGACCATCCGACGCCGACCGCGCTGGCGCAGCATCTGCACGACCTGCTCGGGTTCGACGGCCGGGACGGCTCGGACGGCGAGGCGGACGCCCACGCCGACGACGCCCGCGACACCGACGGCACCGACGACGCCGGGGACACGGCGCACGACATCGACGCGATGGGGACCGACGACCTCATCCGCATGGCCTTGGACGACGACCTTTCTTGAGGAGAACTCCCATGCCGGACTCTGACGGCCAGCTCGTACAGGCGCTGCGTGCCTCGCTGAAGGAGAACGAGCGGCTGCGGCGGACGAACAGGCGGCTCACCGAGGCCGCCGGTGAGCCCATCGCGATCGTCGGGACGGGCTGCCGTTTCCCGGGCGGTGTGCGTTCGGCCGAGGATCTGTGGCGGCTGGTCGACGCCGGCGGCGACGCCATCGGCGGTTTCCCCGTGAACCGCGGTTGGGACCTGGACGAGCTGTACGACCCGGATCCGGAGCGGGCGGGCCGGTCGTATGTGAACACCGGCGGGTTCCTGTACGACGCCGACGAGTTCGACCCGGCGTTCTTCGGGGTTTCGCCGCGTGAGGCGCTGGCGATGGACCCGCAGCAGCGTCTGCTCCTGGAGACCGCGTGGGAGGCGCTCGAAGGGGCGGGTCTCGTCCCGGACGAGTTGCGCGGGAGCCGCACCGGCGTGTTCACGGGCGTGATGTACGACGACTACGCGTCGCGGTTGGCGCCGCCGCCGGAGGAGTTCGAGGGTTACCTCGGCACCGGCAGCGCGGGCAGTGTCGCGTCGGGACGGTTGTCGTACACGTTCGGTTTCGAGGGGCCCGCGGTCACCGTCGACACGGCGTGCTCGTCGTCGCTGGTCGCCGCGCATCTCGCCGTGCAGGCGCTGCGGAACGGCGAGTGCGACATGGCGTTGGCGGGCGGTGTCACCGTGATGGCGACGCCGGGGGTCTTCATCGAGTTCAGCCGTCAGCGCGGGCTCGCGCCGGACGGCCGCTGCAAGGCGTTCAGCGCGGACGCGGACGGTCTCGGCTGGGCCGAGGGCGTGGGTCTGCTGGTGCTGGAGCGGCTGTCGGACGCCGAACGCAACGGCCACGACGTGCTCGCGGTGATCCGCGGCAGCGCCGTCAACCAGGACGGCGCGAGCCACGGCCTGACCGCGCCGAACGGCCCGTCCCAGGAGCGCGTCATCCGCCAGGCCCTGGCGAACGCCCGGTTGACGCCCGCGGACGTGGACGCCGTCGAGGCGCACGGCACCGGGACCGCGCTCGGCGACCCGATCGAGGCCCAGGCCCTCATCAACACCTACGGGCGGCAGCGGCCGGGCGACCGGCCCCTGTGGCTCGGCTCCATCAAGTCCAACATCGGACACACCCAAGCCGCCGCCGGCGCGGCGGGGATCATAAAAATGATCATGGCCCTGCGACACGGCACCCTGCCCTCTACCCTCCACGTCGACCGGCCTACCTCCCATGTCGACTGGACGCAAGGAACCGTCGAGCTCCTGACCAGGGCCACCCCCTGGCCAGCCACCGGCCGTCCCCGCCGCGCCGCGGTCTCCTCCTTCGGGATCAGCGGCACCAACGCCCATCTCATCCTCGAACAGCCGCCCGCGCCGGAGCCCGCCGAGCCGGCGGCCGGGCCCGCCGCGGACGTGTCCGTCCCGTGGGTGCTGTCGGCCAGGACCGAGCCGGCGCTGCGGGCGCAGGCCGCCCGGCTCCTCGAACTGTCCGGCGAGAACCCCGTGGACGTCGCGTACTCCCTGGCCGCGACCCGCACCCGTTTCGACCACCGCGCCGCCGTCGTCGGGGGCGGCGGCGTCGATTTCGCCGACGCGCTGCGCGCCCTCAGCGAGGGGGACGTCCCGGCGGGGTGCGTCACGGGGACGGCCGTGGGCGGCCGGACCGTGTTCGTCTTCCCCGGTCAGGGTTCGCAGTGGACCGGCATGGCCGTCGACCTGCTGGACTCCTCGCCGGTCTTCCTCGACCACATGACCCGGTGCGCGGAGGCGCTGGCCCCGCACGTCGACTGGTCCCTGCTCGACGTCCTGCGCGGCGTGCCCGGAACGCCTCCGGCGGACCGTGTCGACGTCGTCCAGCCCGCGCTCTGGGCGATCATGGTGTCGCTCGCGGGGCTGTGGCGGTCGTACGGGGTGCGGCCGGACGCCGTCATCGGGCACTCGCAGGGCGAGATCGCCGCGGCGTGCGTCGCCGGCGCGCTGTCCCTGGAGGACGCCGCGAAGGTCGTGGCGCTGCGCAGCCGCGCCATCACCGCGATCGCCGGGACCGGTGCCATGGCATCGATCCCGCTTCCGGTGGAGCGGGTGCGGGAGCTGCTCGGCGACGCGGACGGGGCCGTGCACGTCGCGGCGGTGAACGGGCCGTCCTCGACGGTCGTGGCCGGGGACGTCGAGCCGGTCCACCGCCTGGTCGACGCGTGCAAGGACGACGGTCTGCGCGCCCGCGTCATCGACGTCGACTACGCGTCGCACACCCCGCACATCGAGCCGTTGCGGGACGAGTTGCTGGAGCTGCTCGACGGGATCGAGCCACGGGCCGCCGAGGTCGCCTTCTACTCCACCCTCACCGGGGACCGGTTCGACACGACCGGGCTGGACGCCGACTACTGGTACCGGAACCTTCGCGGCACGGTCAGGTTCCATGAGGCGACGCAAGCTCTCATCGCGCACGGGCACGGCGTCTTCATCGAGACCGGCCCGCATCCCGTGATGACGGCCGCCATCTCCGGTGCCCTGGAGGACGCGGAGTCCCCGGGTGTGGCGCTCGGTTCGCTGCGCCGTGACGAGGGCACGCTGGAACGCTTCCACACGTCCCTGCTGGAAGCGCATGTCCACGGCGTGGACGTCGATCTCGGCCGCTTCTTCGAAGGGCTGAACCCGCGCCGCGTCGCGCTGCCCACCTACCCGTTCCAGCGCCGCCCGTACTGGCTGCGCGGCCCCGAGCTGACCGCCGACCTGGGCGCGGCCGGGCTCGTCCCCGCCGGGCATCCGGTGCTCGGCGCGGTCGTGGAACTCGGCGACGGGCAGGGCCGGGTGCTCAGCGGACGGCTGTCGCGGCACGCGCAGCCGTGGCTGTCCGACCACGCCGTCGCCGGGACCGCCCTGTTCCCCGGCACCGGTTTCGTCGAGCTGGCGTTGCGGGCCGGTGACCAGGTGGGCTGCGACCTGGTGGACGACCTCACGCTGGAGGCGCCGCTGGTGCTGCCCCCGACCGGCGCGGTCGCGGTCCAGGTCATCGTCACCCCGGCGGGTGAGGACGGGCAGTACTCCGTGGCGGTCTACTCGCGGCCGTCCGGCGCCGTCGACGAGCCGTGGACCCGGCACGCCACGGGCGTGCTCGCCGAGGGCGGGCCCGCCGACGACCCGTCCGCCCCGGCGTCGTGGCCGCCGCCCGGGGCGCGGGCCGTCGACCTCGCCGACGTCTACCCGCGCCTCGCCGACCTCGGCTACGGGTACGGGCCGGTCTTCCAGGGCCTGCGGGGGGCCTGGCGCGGCGACGACTCCCTGTACGCCGAGGTGCGGCTCGGCGGGGACGCCGAACCCGGCCTCTTCGGGATCCACCCGGCGCTGTTCGACGCCGCGCTGCACACGCTCGCGCTGGACGCGGCCGGATCGGGGGCCGGGGAATCCGGGGGGCGGCTCGACCTGCCGTTCGCCTGGAGCGGGGTGCGGCTGCACGCGACCGGCGCGACGACGCTGCGGGTGCGCCTGACCGCGACCGGCGCCGGTGTCTACGAACTGGCCGCCACCGACCCGGACGGGGCTCCGGTCCTCACCGCCGAAGGTCTGGCGTTGCGTCCGGTCGACCCGCGGCGTCTCACCGCGCCCGCCTCCCCGCTGCACGCCGTGCGGTGGACGGAGGTCACCGCGCCCGCCGCCCACGGCGCCGCCACGGCCGTCCTCGGCGACGACGACCTGGGGCTGGGCGGTCCGGTGCACGCCGGGCTGGACGATCTGCGCGCGGCCATGGACGACGGGGCCGAGGTCCCCGAGATCGTGCTGCTGCCCTGGACCCCCGACGTCGGCGAGCCCGGCGAGCCGGGGGACCTGGCCGAGGCCGTGCGGTCGTCGGCGGCGCGGCTGCTGGGGATCGTCCAGGATTGGCTGGACGACGACCGTTTCGCCACCGCCCGGCTGGTGGTGGTGACATCCGGCGCGGTGGCCACCGGCGCCGACGAGGACGTGCGCGCCCTCACCGCCGCCCCCGCCTGGGGTCTCGTCAGAAGCGCGCAGACCGAGCACCCGGGCCGGATCGCGCTCCTCGACGTCGACGGCATCGACGGCGCGGGACGCGCGCTGATCCCCGCCGCCGTCGCGTCCGACGAACCGCAACTCGCCGTCCGCGCGGGGACGCTCCTCGCGCCGCGGCTCGCCCGCGTCGCCGACGAGCCCGGCGGGGACGGTCCCGCCCTCGACCCCGACGGGACGGTGCTCGTCACGGGCGGCACCGGAGCCCTCGGCGGGG
Organism: Actinomadura spongiicola; assembly: GCF_003432485.1. GTDB lineage: Bacteria > Actinomycetota > Actinomycetes > Streptosporangiales > Streptosporangiaceae > Spirillospora > Spirillospora spongiicola. The sequence continues at coordinate 8,861 of NZ_QVNQ01000017.1, read as the reverse complement.
TGGTCGCCCGGCATCTCGTCACCCGGCACGGCGCCCGGCACGTCCTGCTCACCAGCCGCAGCGGCCCCGACTCCGACGGCGCCGGGGACCTGGTGGCGGAGCTCACCGCCCTGGGCGCGGACGTCACGGTCGCCGCCTGCGACGCGGCCGACCGGGACGCGCTCGCCGCCGTCCTGGAGGGCCGCCGCCTCACCGCCGTCGTCCACGCCGCCGGGGTCCTGGACGACAGCGTCGTCACCGCGATGACCGAGGAGCAGCTCACCGCCGTGCTGCGCCCCAAGGTCGACGCCGCCTGGAACCTGCACCACCTCACCCGGGGCCACGACCTGGCCGCGTTCGTGCTGTTCTCCTCCCTCTCCGGCACGATCGGCGGGTCGGGCCAGGCGAACTACGCCGCCGCCAACACGTTCCTCGACGCGCTGGCCCACCACCGCCGCGCCCTCGGCCTCCCCGGCACGTCGCTCGCCTGGGGGCTGTGGTCCAACGCCACCGGCATGACCGCCCACCTGGACCGGGCCGACCTGGCGCGCGTCCGCCGCACCGGCGTCACGGCCCTCGCCCCGGAGGAGGGGCTCGCGCTCTTCGACGCCGCGCTCGCGGCGGCCCGCCCGCATGTGGTGCCCGTCCGGCTCGACCACGCGGCGCTGCGCGGGCAGGCGGCGGCCGGTGCGCTGCCGACCGTCCTCCGCGACCTGGTGCGCGCGTCGACCCGCGGGGTGGCCGGCGCGGGCGGGAACTCCGGCGCGTGGGCCGAGCGGCTCGCCGCCCTGCCGGAACCGGACCGGCGCGACGCCGCCGTGGACCTCGTCCGGACACAGGTCGCGACCGTGCTCGGCCACGCGACGTCCGACACCATCGACACGACGCGGGCGCTCAAGGAGCTGGGGTTCGACTCGCTCACCGCCGTCGAGCTGCGCAACCGGCTCGGAGCCGCAACCGGGCTGCGGCTGCCCGCGACACTGGTCTTCGACCATCCGACGATCACTGCGTTGGCCGATCATCTGCTGAGCCACGTGCCGGGCGACGCCGCGGCGCGTCCCGCCGAGGCCGTGCCGGTCGCCGCCACCGCGACGGACGAGCCCATCGCGATCGTCGGCATCGGCTGCCGGTTCCCCGGCGGCGCCGGCACGCCCGAGGAGCTGTGGGACCTGCTCGCCGCCGGGAGCGACGCGATCGGCGCGTTCCCCACGGGCCGTGGCTGGGACCCCGACCTGTTCGACCCGGAACCGGGACGGCCCGGCAAGACCTACGTCGGCACGGGCGGGTTCCTCTACGACGCCGACGAGTTCGACCCCGAGTTCTTCGGCATCAGCCCCCGCGAGGCCGTCGCGATGGACCCGCAGCAGCGGCTGATGCTGGAGACCGCGTGGGAGGCGCTGGAGCGCGCCGGGATCGACCCGGGCACGCTGCACGGCAGCCCCACCGGCGTGTTCACCGGCGTGATGTACCACGACTACGGCGGCGCCAGCGCCGGCAGCGTCGCCTCGGGCCGCGTCGCGTACACGCTCGGGCTGGAGGGACCGGCCGTCAGCGTCGACACCGCGTGCTCGTCGTCGCTGGTGGCGGTGCATCTGGCGTGCCAGGCGCTGCGGCTCGGCGAGTGCACGATGGCGCTCGCGGGCGGTGTGACGGTGCTCGCCGCGCCCACCGGGTTCATCGAGGTCAGCCAGCAGCGCGGCCTCGCCCCCGACGGCCGCTGCAAGTCGTTCGGCGCGGGCGCCGACGGCACCGGGCTGTCGGAGGGCGCGGGCGTGCTGGTGCTGGAGCCGCTGTCGCGGGCGAGGGAGGCCGGTCACCCGGTGTTCGCGGTCATCCGCGGCAGCGCCGTCAACCAGGACGGCGCCAGCAACGGGCTGACCGCCCCGAACGGCCCCGCGCAGGAGAAGGTCATCCGGCGGGCGCTGGCGAACGCCGGGCTGTCGGGCGGGGACGTGGACGCCGTCGAGGCGCACGGCACCGGCACCGCGCTCGGCGACCCCATCGAGGCGCACGCGCTGCTCGCCACCTACGGCCGGGACCGGACCCCGGACCGGCCGCTCTGGCTGGGCTCGATCAAGTCCAACATCGGGCACGCGCAGGCCGCCGCCGGAATCGGCGGCATGATCAAAATGATCATGGCGATGCGGGCGGGTGTGCTGCCGCGCACCCTGCACGCGGGGGAACCGTCCCCGCACATCGACTGGAGCTCGGGCGCCCTGGCGCTGCTCCAGGACGCGCGGCCCTGGCCGGAGAACGGTCACCCGCGCCGGGCGGGCGTCTCCTCGTTCGGGATCAGCGGCACCAACGCCCACCTCATCCTGGAGCAGGCCCCGGCCGACGACACGACGGACGACACGGCGGGCGGTGAGGCCCCCGCCCAGGGAGCCGACGCGCCCGCCGTACTGGCGTGGCCGGTGTCCGCCAAGACCGACGCCGCCCTGCGCGCCCAGGCCGAGCGGCTGGTCGCGTTCACCGACGCCGACCCGGACCTGGACCCCGCCGACGTCGGTTTCTCGCTGGCCACCACACGCGCGGCCTTCGCCGAACGCGCGGTCGTCGTGGCCGGGGACCGGGCCGGTCTCCGCGCCGGCCTGACCTCGCTGGCCGAGGGCGAGCCCGCACCGGGGCTGGTGCGCGGCACCGCGGGCGACGGCAGGACCGTGTTCGTGTTCCCCGGCCAGGGCTCCCAGTGGACGGGCATGGCGCTGGAACTGCTCGACTCCTCGCCCGTTTTCCGCGAGCGCATGGCGGCGTGCGCCGAGGCGCTCGCCCCCTACATCGACTGGTCGCTGGAGGGCGTGCTGCGCGGGGAGCCGGACGCCCCCTCGCTGGAACGCATCGACGTCGTCCAGCCCACCCTGTTCGCGATCATGGTGTCGTTGGCGGCCGTGTGGCGGTCGGTGGGCGTGCGGCCCGACGCGGTGGTGGGCCACTCCCAGGGGGAGATCGCGGCGGCGCATGTCGCGGGCGCGCTCACCCTGGACGACGCCGCGCGGATCATCGCGGTCCGCAGCCGGGCCCTGACCCGGCTGGCCGGGCGCGGCGCGATGCTGTCGGTGTCGCTTCCGGCGGACGAGGTCCTGCCGCGGCTGGAGCCCTGGCGGGACCGGATCGCCGTCGCCGCCGCCAACGGACCACGGTCGGTGGCCGTGTCCGGCGACCCGGAGGCGGTCGACGCGCTCGCGGCGGCGTTGGAGGCCGACGGCGTCCGGGTCCGCAAGATCCTCGCCACCGCCACCGCCGGGCACTCCCCGCAGGTGGAGGAACTCCGCGACGAGCTGCTCACCGGACTCGCCACGGTCACGCCCGTCACGTCCGACCTGCCGTTCTACTCCACGGTGACCGGTGAGGCGCTCGACACCGCCGCCCTGGACGCCGACTACTGGTACCGCAACATCCGCGACACGGTGCACTTCGCCCCGGCGACGGGCGCCCTGCTGGAGACCGGTCACCGGCTGTTCATCGAGGTCAGCCCGCACCCGGTCCTCGCGACGAGCGTCCAGGACAACCTCGACGACGCGGACCGTCCCGGTGCCGCCGTCGGGTCGCTGCGCCGCGACGAGGGCGGCTGGGACCGGTTCCTCACCTCCGTCGCCGAGGCGTACGCGCACGGCGCGCACGTCGACTGGGCCGCGCTGCTGCCCGGCGCGCGGCGCGTCGACCTGCCGACCTACGCGTTCCAGCGCGGCTCGTACTGGCAGACGACGCCCGGCCTGGGCGACGTGTCGTCCGCCGGGCTGGAGGCCGCCGAGCACCCGCTGCTCGGCGCCGTCGTCGGCGTCGCCGACGACGACGGCCTCCTGATCACCGGGCGGCTGTCGGCACGAACCCACCCGTGGGTCGCCCACCACGCGGCGTTCGGCACCGTCCTGCTGCCCGGGACCGCGTTCGTCGAGATGGCCGTCCAGGCCGGTGACCGGGTCGGCTGCGAACTGCTGGAGGACCTCACGCTGGAGGCGCCGCTCGTGCTCGCCGGTGACGCGGCGGTACAGCTCCAGGTCGCCGTGGGCGCCCCGGACGGCGCGGGACGGCGTCCCGTCACGATCCACTCACGGCCCCACGACCCGCAGGACCCGGGCGGTCTCCCCTGGACCCGGCACGCGACCGGTTCCCTGGCACCGGCCGACACCGAGACGCCCGAGGACCCGGGCCCGGCGTGGCCCCCGCCCGGAGCGTCCCCCGTCGAGACCGACGGCGCCTACGAGCGACTCGCCGCCGCCGGCTACGAGTACGGCCCCGCCTTCCAGGGGCTCCGCCGCGCGTGGCGGCTCGGCGACGACCTCTACGGCGAGGTCGAGTTGCCCGACGCGGTGTCCGGCGCCGGGTTCGTCCTTCACCCCGCGCTGCTGGACGCCGCGCTCCACCCGCTGGTGCTCAGCGTGCTGGCGAGGCTCGGCGACGGGCAGGTGGGTCTGCCGTTCGCGTGGAGCGGGGTGCGGCTGCACGCCACCGGAGCCACCGCGCTGCGCGTCCGGATCTCCCCCGCCGGACCGGACACGTTCCGACTGACCGTCGCCGACGGCACCGGCGCCCCGGTCGCGACCATCGAGTCCCTCGTCACCCGGATGGTCTCCGCCAACCGGCTCGCCGCCCCGTCCCCGGCCGCCGACCGGCCGCTCTACCGCCTCGGCTGGACCGGCCTGCCCACCGCCCCCGCGCCGAGCGCCGCCGACCAGTGGGCGATCCTCGGCGCGGGGGCGGGCATGGTGCCGGGCGCCGCCGAGCACCCGGACCTGGCGGCATTGACCAGCGCCGTGGCGGACGGTGGCTCGCCCGTGCCGGATGTGGTGGCGGTGCGTTGCCCTGTGCCGTCCGGTGGCGGTGACGTCGCCGACGCGGCGCGGGAGGTGACGCATCGGGCGTTGGACCTGGTGCAGGGGTGGTTGGCCGAGGAGCGGTTCGGTGAGTCCCGGTTGGTGATCGTCACCGATCGGGCGGTGGCGGTCGACGAGGTTGAGGACGTTGACCCCGCGCAGGCTCCGGTGTGGGGGCTGGTGCGGGCGGCGCAGGCCGAGCACCCTGGTCGGTTCGTCCTGCTGGACGCCCCGCAGGGGGTTTCGATCGCCGACGCCGTCGCGACCGGTGAACCTCAACTCGCCCTCCGCGACGGCACCACCTACACCCCCCGCCTCCAGGACACCGAATCCCTGTCACTGCCCGACAGCCCGCGGTGGCGCCTGGACGTCACCGAGATCGGCACGATCGACAACCTCGTCCTGCGGGACGATCCCGACTCCGCCCGCCCGCTCGCGGACGGGGAGGTGCGCGTCGCCATGCGCGCCGGAGGCCTCAACTTCCGCGACGTCCTCATCACCCTCGGCATGTATCCCGGGGACCCGGTGATCGGCGCCGAAGGAGCCGGGGTGGTCATGGAGACCGGCCCAGGGGTCACGGACCTGGCGCCCGGGGACCGGGTGATGGGGTTCATCGCCGGGTCGTTCGGGCCGGTGGCGATCACCGACCGTCGCCTCATCACCACCATCCCCGACGACTGGACCTACACCCAAGCCGCCACCGTCCCCGTCGTCTACCTCACCGCCTACTACGGCCTCATCCACCTCGCCGACCTCCAACCCGGCCACAAAATCCTCATCCACACCGCCACCGGAGGCGTCGGCACCGCCGCCACCCACATCGCCCGCCACATCGGCGCCGAACCCTACGCCACCGCCCACCCCACCAAATGGCCCACCCTCCACACCCTCGGCTACCCCACCACCCACATCGCCAACTCCCGCACCACCCACTTCACCCAACACTTCCCCACCGACTTCGACACCATCCTCAACTCCCTCGCCGGACCCCTCACCGACGCCTCCCTCACCCTCCTCAAACCCGGCGGCCACTTCCTCGACATGGGCAAAACCGACCTCCGCGACCCCGCAGAGATCGAAACCCACCACCCCGGAATCCACTACCGCCCCTACGATCTCGCTGAGCCCACGCCCGAGCACATCCAGGAAATGCTCACCACGGTCGTCCGCCTTTTCGAGGAGGGGGCGTTCGAGCATCCGCAGATCAAGTCCTGGGACGTCCGGCAGGCTCCCCAGGCGTTCCGGTTCCTGCAACAGGCCCGCCACGTCGGGAAACTCGCCCTCACCCTCCCGCCGACCCTCGACCCTGACGGCACCGTCCTGATCACCGGCGGCACCGGCACCCTCGGCGCCCTCATCGCCCGCCACCTGGTCACCCGACACGGCGCCCGCAACCTCCTGCTCACCAGCCGCCGCGGCCCCGACGCACCCGGCGCCCACGACCTGGCCGCCGAACTCACCGGACTCGGCGCCAACGTCACCATCACCGCCTGCGACATCGCCGACCGCGACGCCCTGGCCAGCCTGCTCGACAGCATTCCTGCGGAGCATCCGTTGGACGCCGTCGTCCACACGGCGGTCGTGCTCGACGACGGAACGATCGAGTCCCTCACCGGGGAGCGGATCGACACGGCGCTCCGCCCTAAGGCGGACGCGGCCTGGCATCTCCACGAACTGACGCGCGACCTGAACCTGTCGGCGTTCGTGCTGTTCTCTTCGCTCTCCGGCACCCTCGGAGGCCCGGGGCAGGGCAACTACGCCGCCGCGAACACCTTCCTCGACGCGCTCGCCCACCACCGCCGCGCGAACGGCCTGCCCGCCACCTCACTCGCCTGGGGACTGTGGTCGCAGACCGGCGGCACCACCGGGCCGCTCGGCGCCACCGACCGCGCCCGGATGCGCCGCACCGGCGTCGCCGCCCTGTCCGACGCCGAAGGGCTCGCGCTCTTCGACGCCGCCCTCGGCTCCCCCGACGCCACCCTCGTACCGGTCCGACTCGACCACACGGCGTTGCGCGCCCAAGCGGAGGCGGGCACCCTGCCCGCGCCACTGCGCGGCCTCGTCCGGGCACCGTCCCGCCGCGTGGCGCAGGCGGCCGCCGAAGGCGCCTCCGCGTGGACTCGGCGCGTCCTCGACCTGCCCGACACCGAACGCCGCGACGCGGTCGTCGCCATGGTGCGCGCGCACGCCGCCACGGTTCTCGGCCACGCCACCCCCGAATCGGTCGACCCGGCCCGCGCCTTCAAGGACCTCGGCTTCGACTCACTGACCGCGGTCGAACTCCGGAACCGGATCACCACCGCCACCGGCCTACGGCTGCCCGCCACGGTCGTCTTCGACCACCCGACCGTCGCGGCCATGGCGGACTTCCTGCTGGAACGCGTCCTCGGCAGCGGCTCCGCCACCGCCACGGCGGCACCGGCACCGGTCCGCGCCACCACCGACGACCCGATCGTGATCGTGTCGACGGCCTGCCGCTACCCCGGCGACGTCCGTACCCCCGACGACCTGTGGCGGCTGGTCGCGGGCGGCACCGACGCGATCACCCCGTTCCCCACCAACCGCGGCTGGGACCTCGACGCGCTCTACGACCCCGACCCCGAACACCCCGGGACCTCCTACGCCAACGTCGGCGGGTTCCTGCACGACGCCGACGAGTTCGACGCGGCGTTCTTCGGGATCTCGCCACGTGAGGCGACCGCCATGGACCCGCAGCAGCGGCTCCTCCTGGAACTCGCCTGGGAGACCGTCGAACGCGCCGGAATCAGCGCCGACACCCTGCGCGGCAGCCGCACTGGAGTGTTCACCGGCGTCATCGCGCAGGACTACGGCCCGCGTCACCACGAGACGCCAGAAGCCCTCGAAGGCTACCTGCTCACCGGAATGACCAGCAGCGTCGCGTCCGGCAGGCTCTCCTACACCCTCGGCCTGGAGGGCCCGGCGGTCACGGTCGACACGGCCTGCTCGTCCTCCCTGGTCGCGATGCACCTCGCCATCCAGGCGCTCCGGAACGGTGAGTGCGACCTGGCCCTCGCGGGCGGCGTGACGCTGATGGCCACTCCGGGCGCCTTCGTGGAGTTCAGCCGCCAGCGCGGACTCGCCCTCGACGGTCGCTGCAAGGCCTTCGCGGGATCGGCGGACGGCACCGGGATCTCCGACGGCGCCGGACTGGTGATGCTGGAACGGTTGTCGGACGCCGAACGCAACGGCCACCGCGTCCTGGCGATCGTGCGGGGCAGTGCCATCAACCAGGACGGGGCTTCCAACGGGTTGACCGCGCCCAACGGCCCGTCCCAGGAACGCGTCATCCAGCAAGCTCTGGCCAACGCCCAACTCACCCCTGCCGATGTGGACGCCGTCGAGGCCCATGGGACCGGCACCAGCCTCGGCGACCCCATTGAGGCCCAGGCTTTGATCAACACTTACGGGCAGGATCGTCCCGAGGACCGTCCCTTGTGGCTGGGCTCGATCAAGTCCAACATCGGGCACAGCCAGGCGGGTGCGGGCGTCGCGGGTGTCATCAAGATGATCGAGGCGATGCGGCACGGCGTCCTGCCGCAGACCTTGCACGTGGACGAACCAACCCCGCACGTGGACTGGACGCAGGGCGCGGTCTCGCTCCTCACCGAGCCCACCCCCTGGCCCGAGAACGGCCATCCCCGCCGAGCCGGAGTGTCCTCGTTCGGAATCAGCGGCACCAACGCCCACCTCATCCTCGAACAACCACCCGCAGCAGACCCGACCGAACCCATTGAACCGACCAGTGCGCCCGTGCCCTGGGTGATCTCCGCGAAGTCGGAACCAGCCCTCCAAGCCCAGACAGCACAACTGTTGGAACTGATCGAGAACAACCCGGACCTGGATCCGGCCCAGGTGGCCTACTCCCTGGCCACCACCCGCACCCACTTCGACCACCGCGCCGCCGCCATCGGCACCACGATCGACGACCTCCGCCACGCCCTCACCAACAACCTCATCCACGAAAAGGTCCGGACCGGGAAGACCGCGTTCCTGTTCACCGGCCAAGGCGCCCAACAACACGGCATGGGCCGCGAACTCTACGACACC
>NZ_QVNQ01000016.1 GCF_003432485.1 Actinomadura spongiicola | reverse complement strand
GCGTTCGGTGGTTTTGGCGAAGGGGAAACACCCGGTCCCATTCCGAACCCGGAAGTTAAGCTCTTCAGCGCCGATGGTACTGCATGGGAGACTGTGTGGGAGAGTAGGACACCGCCGGACATTTCTTGGGGGAGGCCCCGCCGTTTATCGGCGGGGCCTTTCTCATTTCCGTGGGGCGGCATTGTTGCTCAGAAGTCGCCCGCAGGGTCAGGTGCCGCATCGTTTCTCGCGATGGTGGGTATCGGTTCGATGTGCGTGAGCAGCAGCGCACCCGAGGCGCCTGCGGTCTCGGATCGGGCGTCGATAGGCCCGTCGCGTGCCGCGCTCCAGGTCTTGATGGGGCTCGTCGTGCTGTTGGTGAATCATTCTGGGCCCCTTCGAACTGCGTGATCGCCGTCAGGCAGGGGGCGCAACGCTTGTGCAACGGGGGATGAGGCAGGATTGGTCTGTTCGACGATGGTCGAACCCATGGTCGCGCCGGTGCCAACCCACACATCTGCACCGGCGCGACCGCGGAGCGGCCAGTACGCGCACTAAGCGGAGCATTGCATTCATGCCGCTACCGACGAGCATCAATGTCTGGGAGCCGCAACGGCTCTTGCGCGGGCGGGCCTGGGGACGGCACCGCTGCGGCCGTCGGGAGCGGGTCCAGGTCGTGCGGAGGGCTTAGGCTGCTCGGGTGGTTGAGAAGTTGTGGCGGATCGAACCGTCGGGGCCGTTGCGCGGGGACGTCACCGTGCGCGGTGCGAAGAACGCGGTCAGCAAGCACATGGTCGCGGCGATGCTGGGGGACGGGCCGAGCACCATCGGCAACGCGCCGGACGTCGGCGAGGTCGGGATCACGGCGGGCATGCTTGAGCATGTCGGGATGGCGGTGGAGCGATCCGGCGGTGAGGTCACGGTCGCACCGGGGCCGGTGACGGATCCGAGCGTCGGCAAGGCGTTCACCGGGCTGAACCGCATTCCCATTCTGATGCTGGGGCCGCTGCTGCACCGGGCCGGAGAGGCCTTCGTGCCGCTGGTCGGCGGTGACCCGATCGGCAGGCGGCCGGTCGACTTCCATGTGGAGGCGCTGAAGGCGTTCGGGGCCGAGGTGACGCACGCGGCGGACGGCATCCACGCTCGCGCGTCCAAACTCGTGGGGACGCGCATCGACCTGCCGTATCCGAGTGTCGGTGCCACGGAGACGGTGTTGTTGGCGGCGGTGCGAGCCGTCGGGAAGACCGTGATCCGGAACGCCGCCACCGAGCCGGAGATCATCGAGCTGGCGCTGTTCCTGCAGCGGATGGGGGCGCGGATCTCGTTCGCGCCCGACCGGCGGATCGTGGTCGAGGGCGTCGAGCGGCTGAGCGGCGCGCAGACACGGCTCGGCGGTGACCGGATCGAGGCGTTCTCGTATCTGGTGGCGGGGCTCGTCACCGGGGGAGAGGTCCGGGTCCATGGGTGCCCGCAGGATCGGCTCGTCACGGCGATCACGACGCTGACCGGGATGGGCGCCCGGTTCGAGATCACCGACGAGTGGATCATGGCGTCGGCGCCGGACGGGTTGACGCCCGCGGCGGTGCAGACCGACACGCACCCGGGGTTCGCGACGGACTGGCAGACGCCGCTGATGGTGCTGTTCACCCAGGCGGACGGGATGTCGGTGCTGCACGAGACCGTGTACGAGAACCGGCTCGCGTACGTCCCGGCGTTGCAGAGCATGGGCGCGGAGATCGAGGTCTACGACACGTGCCTGGGCGGCCCCGCCTGCCGCTACCACGACACGGCCGCGCTGCATTCGGCGGTCGTGCGGGGAGTGAGCAAGCTCCGCGGCGGGGACGTGACGATGCCCGACATCCGCGCCGGGTTCTCCGCGGTGCTGGCCGCCGCGGTGGCGGAGGGGCCGTCCACGTTGCGGGGCGTCCACCACATCGAGCGCGGCTACCACCGGCCGGTGGAGCAGTTCCAGGCCCTGGGCCTCTCCTTGCGGGCGGGCTAGACGAGCGTTTCACCCGGTGATGGCCGAAAGTTGCAAGACGGTACGGGTGCGGCGCGTCACGCTGGAGTCATGGATCTGAACAAGGCGTCCGACTTCATGGCCACGCACGCGCGCACGCTCGACCGTCGCCGGTTCGAGTCGCTGACGGGCGGCGGCGACCGTGAGGCGTTGTTGGCCGCCGTGAACGCCTACCGGAATCCCGACGGCGGCTATGGTCACGGCCTCGAACCCGATCTGCGGTCACGGACGAGCCAGCCGGGTGCGGCGCTGCACGCGTTCGAGGTCTTCGCCGAGCTGGCCCCGGTCGCGGTTCCGGAGGCGGTCGCGCTCTGCGACTGGCTGGAGTCGGTGACGCTGCCGGACGGCGGCCTGCCGTTCGCGCTGCCCATCCCCGATCCGGCCGGGTGCGCGCCGTTCTGGACGGGCGCCGATCCCCAGGCGTCGTCGTTGCAGATCACGGCGGTCGTCGCGGCCACGGCGCAGCGTGTCGCCGGTCACGACGAGGGGGTCGCCGCGCATCCGTGGCTCCGCCGCGCCACCCGATTCTGCCTCGAAACCGTCCGGACGAGCGGTGACCTCCACGCCCTGGAACTCGCGTTCACGCTGTGGCTGGCCGACGCCGTCCACGACACCGAGATCATCGAGCTGCTCGGCGGGCGTATCCCCAAGGACGGGCTCGTGCACGTCCAGGGCGGCCTGCCGGACGAGATGATGCGGCCGCTGGACTTCGCGCCCCACCCCGACGGTCCTGCGAGGGCGCTGTTCGCCCCGGACCTCGTGGAGGCCGAGCTGCGCCGACTGGACGACCAGCAGCAGGACGACGGCGGGTGGCGCGTCGACTTCGCCTCTTACTCACCCGCCGCGGAAATGGAGTGGCGCGGCTACACGACCGTGCGGGCCGTCTCGATCCTCACCGGGATCGGATATTCATGAAGGGTGATCGATCCCTCCTCCCCCCTACCGAAGTACCTTCAACTCCGAGCCCTCCTGCTCGACATGATCGAGCAGCGGCGGCTGCCGGTGGACGCGCCCGTCCCGTCCGAACGTGAGATGTGCCTGCGGTTCGGGGTGTCGCGGATGACCGTCCGGAAGGCCGTCGACCAGCTCGTCGCCGAGGACCGCGTCCGCCGCATCCCCGGCAAGGGCATGTTCGTGTCCCGTCCGAAGGTGCAGATGCCGAAGGAGCTCGTGTCCTTCACCGAGGACATGCTCGCCCGGGGGATGCGCCCCGCGTGCGTCGACCTCGACTCCCGAACGGTCACGGCCGATGTTCGCCTGGCCGGTCATCTCGGTGTCGTCCCGGGCACCGCCGTGCACGTCCTGGAGCGGCTGCGGCTGGCCGACGGGGAGCCGATGGCGGTGGAGCGCTCGCACATCCCGGCGACGCTCGCGCCGGACCTGTTCGAGCGCCGCGCGCCGGAGTCGTCGCTGTTCGCCGCGCTGGAACGCGAGTACGGCATCGTCATGGACGCCGGCGAACAGACGATCGAGGCGGGGCCGGCGGACGCCGAGCGGGCCGAGCTGTTGGGCATCGAACCGGGCGGCACCGTGTTCTTCCTGCGGCAGCGGACGTTCAGCCGCGGGATCTGCGCGGAGGTCGCGTTCGCCACCTACCGGGCCGACCGGTACCGCATCCACCTCGGTCTGGAGACCCAGCGGCACACCGAACAGTGACCGACGCGCCGTGACGAGTCCGCCGCGGCGCCGTCGCCCGCGTGCGATGCTTGAGACGCAGGTCACATCATCGCCGGGGGTGCGGTGCTCGGGCGAGCGGCGGGCCCCGGCCGACGGCACCGGAGGCTCCCGATGGACAACGGCCCGGGTTACACGGCGCTCACGCCGCTGGCGTTCCTCGACCGGTCGGCGGAGGTGTTCCCCGGCGGGACGGCGTACGCCTACGGGGACCGCCGCGTCACCTACGCCGGGTTCGCCGCCGAGGCGACCCGGCTGGCGCACGCGCTGCGGGCCTCGGGGATCGGGCCGGGCGACCGGGTCGCCTACCTCGCGCCGAACGTCCCCGAGTTGCTGGTGGCGCACTTCGGCGTCCCGCTCGCCGGGGCGGTCCTCGTCGCGATCAACACGCGGCTCGCGGCCGAGGAGATCCGCTACATCCTCGGCCATTCCGGGGCGAAGGCCCTGGTCGTCGACGCGGGCCTGCACGGGTCGGTGTCGCCGCTCGCGGGCTCGTTGCCGCAGGTCGTGACCGTTCCCGCGGTCGGCGCGGAACCTGACCCCGAGGTGGGCGGCGTGACCTACGCGGAGCTGCTGGCGCGCGGGTCGGACGACCCGCTGCCCTGGGGCGTGGACGACGAGAACGCCGCCATCTCGATCAACTACACGTCCGGGACGACGGGACGGCCGAAGGGCGTCGTGTACACGCACCGGGGGGCGTATCTGAACGCGCTCGGCGGGGTCGTCCACTCGCGGCACTCCTCCGCCAGCGTGTACCTGTGGACGCTGCCGATGTTCCACTGCAACGGCTGGTGCACGCCGTGGGCGCTCGCCGCGGTCGGCGGGACGCAGGTGTGCCTGCGCGCCGTCGTCGCCGGTGAAGTGTGGCGGCTCATCGACGCCGAGGGCGTCACGCATCTCAACGGCGCCCCGACGGTCCTGGTGACGATCGCGAACGCGGCGCAGGCGCGTCCGCTGGAGCGGCCGCTGACCGTGACGACGGCGGGCGCGCCGCCCAGCCCGACGATCATCGCGCAGATGGAGGGGCTCGGCGCGGACATCGTGCACGTGTACGGGCTGACCGAGACCTACGGACCGTACTCGGTGTGCGAGCCGCAGCCCGGCTGGCCCGAGCTGCCGACGTCCGACCGGGCCCGGCTGCTGGCCCGGCAGGGCGTCGGCATGATCCAGACGGACGGTCTGCGCGTCGTCGACGACGACATGAACGACGTTCCCCCGGACGGTGAGACGCTCGGCGAGATCGTCATGCGGGGCAACAACGTGATGAAGGGCTACCACCGGGACGAGGAGGCGACCGCGCACGCGTTCCGGGGCGGCTGGTTCCACTCCGGCGACCTCGGCGTCCGTCACCCCGACGGCTACGTCGAGCTGCGCGACCGGTCCAAGGACATCATCATCTCCGGCGGCGAGAACATCTCCACGGTGGAGGTGGAACGCGCGATCGACTCGCATCCGGCGGTGCTGGAGGTCGCCGTCGTCGCGATACCGGACGACACGTGGGGTGAACGTCCCAAGGCGTTCGTGGTGCTCCGCGACGGGCACGCCGTCACCGAGGCCGACCTGGTCGAGCACGTCCGCGGGAGCCTCGCCCGCTTCAAGGCTCCCGACGCGGTGGAGTTCGTGGCGGCGCTGCCGAAGACGTCCACCGGGAAGGTTCAGAAGTTCCAGCTGCGCGAAAAGGAATGGGCGGGACGCGATCGCCGGATCCTGTGAAGTCCGGTGGTTACGGGGAACTGTTCCGAGAACGGGGCCGTGCCGCTGTAGAGCCGAAAGGGGAGCGGGATGTCGCCCACCGGTGAACCGACCGGGAACGTACTGATCGTAGGAGCGGGTCCCACCGGGCTCCTGCTGGCAGGTGATCTGGCCGCGGCCGGGATCGGTTGTACCGTGCTGGAACGCCGCGAACAGGAGACGAGCAACCTGACGCGGGCGTTCGCCGTCCACGCGCGCACACTGGAGCTGCTCGACGCGCGGGGCCTCGCGGACGACCTCACCGCGGCGGGCGAGCCCGTCAGCGAGCTGAGGCTCCTCGGGCGGAACACCCTCGACCTGTCCAGACTGCCGAGCCGGTTCCCGTACCTGCTGGTCGTGCCGCAGTACGAGACGGAACGCGTCCTCAGGCGGCGGGCCCTGGACGCGGGCGCGGAGATCGTTCACGGGGCGGAGGTCGTCGGGCTCCGCCAGGACGCGGCGGGCGTCGACGTCGACGTGCGCGACCCGGGCGGCGGGACCCGCACCCGCCGCGCCTCCTACGTCGTCGGGACCGACGGGGTTCGCAGCACCGTCCGGCGCCTGCTCGGGGTGCCGTTCCCCGGCCAGGCGGCGGTGCGGTCGATGATGCTCGCCGACGTCCGGCTCCGGGACGCGCCCGACGACGTCCTCACCGTCGACTCGTCCGGCGACGCGTTCGCGTTCCTGGCGCCGTTCGGGGACGGCTGGTACCGGGTGATCGCGTGGAACCGCCGTCACCAGGCGCCCGACTCCGAGCCCGTCGACATGGACGAGTTGCGGGAGGTGACGCGCCGCGCCCTCGGCACCGACCACGGCATGCGCGAACCGCGCTGGACGTCCCGGTTCCACAGCGACGAACGGCAGGTGCCGAAGTACCGGGTGGGCCGGGTGTTCCTCGCGGGCGACGCCGCGCACGTCCACTCCCCGGCGGGCGGGCAGGGCATGAACACCGGGATGCAGGACGCCGCGAACCTCGGCTGGAAGCTGGCCGCGGAACTGTGGGGGTGGGCGCCGTCCTGGCTGCTCGACAGTTACCACGAGGAACGGCACCCGGTCGGGCGGCTCGTCGTGCGCGGCAGCGGCGCGCTGCTGCGGTTCGCGCTTCTGGAGCAGCCGTGGCTGCGCAGGGCGCGCACCGTGGGCCTGTGGACGGCGACGCACGCCCGGCCGGTGGCGCGCCGGCTCGCGGGCACCGTCTCCGGCGTCGACATCGCCTACCCGGCGCCGCGCGGCGCGCACCGTCTCACCGGGCGGCGCGCCCCGGACGTCCCGCTCGGCGGTAGCCCGGGACGGCTGTACGCGCTGCTCCGCGACGGGCTGTTCGTGCTGGTCGTCGGAGCGAACGATCCGGCGGTGACCTACCTGGCGACGAAACTGTGGGCCGGACGCGTGCACTGCGCCCTCGCGGGCGGCGCGACCCGCACGACGGCACTGGTCCGTCCTGACGGCTACATCGCGTGGGCGACGGACGAGACCGCGCCCGACCGCCGGGCTGCGGCGATCCGCGAGGCCCTCGGCCGGTGGTGCGGGCCGCCCGCCGACCGCGCCGTCCACGAGCCGCAGCACGTCGAGAACGTGACCGGCGACGACCGCCCCTGGAAGGAGCGAAGGTCCTGACCACGACGACGGGGCCCGGCCGCCGCCGCGGCCGGGCCCCGTCGTCGTGCGGACGCTCTGCCGGTCAGTAGCGGCGTTCCTCGCGGCCGTAGCCGAGTTCCTCGGCCACGTCGGCGACGTTCTCGTACTCGCGTTTCGGCAGCGTCCGCAACCGCTCGACGGCCTCGTCGGGCGCGCCGCCCTCGGCGGCGTGCCTGACCAGCTCGTTCGGCCGCGCCGGATACCGGACGCCGGCCAGCATCCGGGCCAGGGCGCTGCGGCCCTCGACGTCCCGCGCGCTCATCCCGGGCGGTGAACCCTCGCGGTTCCCCGCGGACGCCGCGGTCGGGTCCGCGGGATAGTCGTCGGAGAACGGCTCGGTCTCCTTGAACTCCTCGGCGTGCGTGGGATGGCCGCCACTGACCATGCCGTGCGTCTCGCGGCTGAGCTCCTCGTCCAACTTGGCGCCGTGCTTGTCGCTCTTGTCTGGCATCGTTTTCGTCCTCCCCGCGCGTCTTCCGTGCCGGTGAGCGAAACGTTCCCGGGCGGGTGTGCCCAAACATCACGGCCGCCCGGTGGCCCGTTCCGGGGCGCGTCCGCTCAGGACTGCGACAGGCGCATCATCCGTAGGACGCGGCGTACCAACGAGGTCGACTCGTCCCCGGCGGAACCGTTCCGCTCCGGCTCCTCCTCCGCGGCGGTGGCCGGGACGGGAGCCGGGTCGTTCGCCAGCTCGTAGGTGACCGGCAGGGACCGCAGCCCCCGCATGAGGGGGGACGAGCGCCACGGAAGCTGGTCGGCGGGCAGCGCGAGCCGCAGCCCGGAGAACCGGTCGAACAGCCGCTCCACCGCGATCGTCGTGATCGTGGTGGCGAGTTCGCGGCCGAGGCAGGCGTGCGGGCCCGCGCCCCACGCCAGGTGCGCGCGGGAGCTGTAGATCGAGTCGGGCGCGGAGGTCCGGGTGAACGCCGGATCCAGGTGCGCGGCGGCGGGCGACACCAGGACCGGGTCGCCGGCCGCGATCTCGAACCGGCCGAGGCGCACGTCCGACCTCGCCCACCGGAACGCCAGATTCGCCATCGGCGGGTTCGCGGCCGCCGCCCGGTTGATCGCCTCCTGGATCATTCCCGCCGACATGCTGTCGCGGGCGCCGGTCTCGCCGATCAGGATCTCGGTGATGGTGTTGCAGATCAGCGTTCCGGTCACATCGCCGACCAGGCCCGTCATCATCGCCATCTCGCGGGTCAGCTCGGCGGCGGTCAGGTCGGGCACGGCGGCCAGCATGAACGACGGCAGGTCCTCTCCCGGGACGGCCGTCCGGTCCGCGCACACCCCCGCGACCCGGGCGACGAGGCGTTCCGACGCCTCGTGCGCCTCGGGCCCGGCGTCCAGGATCCGCCACAGGTCGATGATCAGCTCGTCGTCGCCGTCCGCGCCCTCGCCGAGCAGCCGCCCGATGACCATCAGCGGGAGCGGACGCGCGTACTGCGCCGACAGGTCGGCCCCACCGGTGCGTCCCCCCTCCGCGATGACCGTGATCAGCTCGTCGGCGTACCGGCGGACGGCCCGCTCCAGCTCCTTGGCCTCGTCGCGGGTACGGTTCTGGAACGGGCGCAGGGCCGCGCTCCAGGCGCCGCGCAGCCGGGTGGAGTCGGCGCCGTCGCGGAACGCCGAGCTGTCGGACTCGACGACCGGCAGCATCGGCCAGTCCGCGGGGACGGCGCCCTCCCGGTACGCGCGCCAGGTGTCGACCCTCCTGCTCCAGATCCCCCGGGTGTCGCGCAGCACGTCGAGGGTCTGCGAGTAGCCGATGACGAGCCACGACGGCACCCCGAGCACGTCCACCGGCGCCACCGGCCCGTACTCCTCGCGGAGCCGGGCGAAGAAGACGGCGGGACGGGACTCGTAGTCGCGGTTCAGCAGCGGCTGGACGGCGAGCGCCTCCAGCGGCGGATGACCGGGCTCTGCCTGCGGTTTCTGCGGATCCACGGGCACAAACCCTAGGAGAGATCGACCATTGTTGGCCGGTTTATACGGAATCTCCCGTGATGATCTTCACTGCGTGTGCGGATGGCCACGTTCCGCGGGGTATGTGAGGCTAGGGGTGCCCTACAAGAGCTGGAGGTCCGCATGACCGACTCGTCCGGAGAACCCGAACACGGCGAGGACGACGTGAAGCGCAAGTTCCGGGAGGCCCTGGAACGCAAGCGCGAAGAGGCGGGCAAGAACGACGGCAAGTCCGGCAAGGGCGGCTCCAAGGTGCGCGGCACGCACGGTCGTGCCGACCACCAGCGGCAGTTTCGCCGGAAGAGCGGCTGACCCGGACACGGTCCGCCGCGACGACCCGCGACCCCCGCGCGACGGGCGCGGGGGTCGACACGTCCTGCTCAGGTGTTGTACAGCCCCTTCGCGTAGGTCGCCTCGGCGTAGTAACGCTCCAACTCCTCAAGGGTCTGCTCGGGCTGCTGGACGTCCTTGATGATGCGGGCGTGGGACGGCAGCGCGTCCGGCTCCCAGGTTTCCGGCTTCCATAGCTTCGAGCGCATCAGCGCCTTGGCGCAGTGGAAGAAGATCTGCTCGATCTCGACGATCAGGGCGAGCGCCGGGCGATGCCCCTGGACGATCATCTCGTCGAAGAACGGCGCGTCCCGGACGAGGGTGGCCCGGCCGTTGATCCGCAGGGTCTCGCCGCGCCCCGGGATCAGGAACAGCAGCCCGACGTGCGGGTTGCTCAGGATGTTCAGGAACCCGTCGGCGCGGCGGTTGCCGGGCCGGTCGGGGATCGCGATCGTCGTGTCGTCGATGACGTGGACGAACCCGGGCGGGTCGCCCTTCGGTGAGACGTCGCAGTTGCCCTCGGCGTCGCTCGTGGCGATGAGGCAGAACGGCGCGCTGGCGAGCCAGTCCAGATCGCGGGCGTGCAGCCTGAGGCGCTCCTTCTTGACGGCCCGTGGCATCGGCGCGCCGAGGATCTCGCGCAGCTCTTCCGCGGAGGCGATCGCGGTGACGTCGGGGGCGACCGTCATCGCCACTCCTTTCGCCGGAGATGGGAAGCTCAGCGTAACTCGGCGATCTTCGGCGGCCCGGTGCCGGGACGCGCCGGCGACCGTGTCGTGGTCTTCCGCGACGACCACGACACGGCCGCCGGACCGCCGCGCCGGGGCCGCCCGACGCGCTTCGGGCGCCCGGAGGAAGAGCGCGGCGGCATCCCCGCCGGGGTCGTCCGTCCGGACGGCCCCGCCCCCGTCACCCGATACAGACCCGCGACCCGAAGAAAACTCATCGCTCCGGGGCGGCCGTTCCCGACCGGCGTCCGGCGGTTCAGCCGTGGCGCGCGTCGCGGTCGGCGGCCCGGCGCGCCTCCCGGGCGGCCTCCCGTGCCTCCCGGGCGGCCACCTCGGCGCGGGCCCGGTTCTCCTCGGCGCGCTCCGCCCGGCGGTCCGCCGCGTCCCGTTCGGCGACGGCCTGCTCCAGTTCGTGGCGGAGGCGACCCACCCTGGCGGACGCATCCGCGGCCTCCCGTTTCGCCGCGTCCGCGCGCTCCTCGCGCTCGGTGAGCTTCCGGTCGGCCTCGTCCGCCCGCCTCCGCAGGGTCTCGGCCCGCCGTGCCCGCGCCGCGCTCGTCCGGGTGACGTTCGACCTGGCCCGCTCGGGCGCCGCCTTCTTCTTCGGCTTCGCGTCCGGCGGTGGCTTCTCTTCGGACGCGGGTTCGGGTTCTGCCGGTGGCTTCCCTTCACGCGGTGCCAGGGGGAAACCGGCCGGGACGAAGCCGGTGTGGCTGCGCGGCTGCGCCAACCGTCCCGCGCGCACCTCGTCGGCGATCCCGGCGTCCACGGTGGCGGCCTGGAGGGTGTCCTCCACCTCCCGGACGGCCTGCTCGCGCAGCGGGTTGCCCGCGTCCGCCGCGAGGTCGCCCGCCGTCCGCACCAGCGACCCGACGAGCCGGGCCCGGCGCTGTTCCAGGTCGCCGAGCCCGCCGCCCGACCCCCACGCCGCGCGGATCTCGTCGCCGACGTCCAGCAGCCGCCCCAGCTCGTCCGCGGCGGAGCGGGCGAGCAGGTTCACCGCCCACGCCGACAGCGTCGGGCGCCGCAGCGCGCCGACGCGCTTGGCGAGCGGCGCGTCGCCCGCCGCCTTCGCGTCCTCGACCAGCCGCTTGCGCGTCGCCACGAACTCGGCGGGCCGGACGCCGTAGAGCTCGTCGGCCGCGCTGGAGAAGTCCACGACCGGATCCCTACCCCGACCGGGCGCGAAACCAGCAGGTCGGGGCCGGTCTCGACGGAACGCGCCCGGTCCCGTCGTCCGTGTCAGCGGGTGTCGAGGAAACGGTCCAGTACTCGGGTGCCGAAGGCGAGGGCGTCCAGGGGGACGCGCTCGTCCACACCGTGGAACATCCCGAGGTAGTCGAGTTCCGGGCCGAGCAGCAGCGGCGCGAAGCCGAAGCTCGTGATCCCGATGTCATGGAACGCCTTGGCGTCGGTGCCGCCCGCCATCACGTAGGGGACGGGACGGGCGAGCGGGTCCTCGGCGCGCAGGGAGTCGGCGAGCGCGGCGAACGTGGGGCCCGCCGGGTCCGCGACCGGGGCCTCCTCGTAGTTGATGAACTCGCGGGTCACCTTGGGGCCGAGGAGCCGGTCCACCGTGGCGAGGAACTCCGCGCCGGTGCCGGGCAGGTACCGGCCGTCGACCTCGGCGGTCGCCATGCCCGGCACGACGTTGACCTTGTACCCGGCGTCGAGCCGCGTCGGGTTCGCCGAGTTGCGGATCGTGCCGGTGAACAGGCGGCCGACGCCGCCGAGCCGCGCGGCCTCCGCGTCCAGCCGGTCATGGTCGATGGTGGTGCCGAGCGCGTCCGCAAGGCCGTCGAGCAGGGCCCGGACGCCCGAGGTCAGCCGGACCGGCCACGTGTGGGCGGCGATGCGCGACACCGCGTGCGCCAGTTCCGCGACGGCGTTGTCGGGCGCCGGCTTGGACCCGTGCCCGGCGGTGCCGCGTGCCGTCAGCCTCATCCACATGGTGCCGCGCTCACCCGTCGCGATCGGGTAGATCCGCGTCCCGCCCGCGTCCACGCTGAACCCGCCCGACTCGCTGATCGCCTCCGTGCAGCCCTCGAAGAACGCGCGGTGCTCGCGGGCGACGTAACGGGAGCCGTAGTCGCCGGTGCACTCCTCGTCGGCCAGAAACGCCAGCACCAGGTCCCCCCGGGTGCGCCGTCCCTCCCGCAGCCGCCGCCGGACGGTCGCCAGGGTCATCGCGAGGCTGCCTTTCATGTCGACCGCGCCGCGTCCCCACACGCACCCGTCGCGCACCTCGCCGGAGAACGGTGGGACGGTCCACTCCGCCGGATCGGCGGGCACCACGTCGAGATGCCCGTGGATCAGGAACGCCGGGGCGGACGGATCGGTCCCCGGGACACGGGCCAGCACGCTCGCCCGGCCCGGCGCCGATTCCACGATCATCGGCCGCACGCCCGTCTCGTCCAGCAGCCCCGCGACGTACTCGGCGGCGGGCCGCTCGGGGTGAGCCACCCCCTCACCACGATTCGTGGTGTCGAACCGGATGAGCTCGGCGCAGATCCGTGCCACCTCGTCCGCGGGGGTGGGCGTCGTCGCCGTGAGCCGGGTGGACGCCGTGGTCTTGAGCGGGTCGTCGTGCATCTTCACCCCGTCGGTTCCCCTTCGTGTCGAAGGTCTTATCTTCTTTCGCCGCTGGACGCTGTCAAGACGAGGGCGAACGTCTCGATCTGGTTTCGACTCCGTCAGTACCGTAGCCGTACAGTCACTCTGAGTATCGCGTTGGCGGCAGTCTAGGGAGGCAGGCGGTCGACGGTGAGTGTGGCGGGGAGGGGCAGTGTGGCGGGGAGGGGCATGGCCGGTCAGAAGGGGGCTGGGCGGGGACTTCGCGTCGGGGGCGGGGCTCTTGCACTGGTGGTGGCGTTTCTCGGGTCGTCGGGGTGTGGTGGGAACGAGGCCGGGGCGAGTGCGGGCACGTTCACGGTGGGGCATCCCGAGCCCGACCACCTCGTGCCCGCCGACACCACGAGCAGCTACTCCTTCGACGTCATCAGTGAGCTGTTCGACAACCTGATGACGCTGGACGCGGGCGGGAAGGCCGTTCCGCTGGCCGCCGAGTCCGTCACCTCCGACGACCAGAGGGTCTGGACGATCAAGGTGAGGTCGGGGCGGCGGTTCCACAACGGGGAGGCGGTGACCGCGCGGAGCTTCGCCGACGCGTGGAACAACGCGGCGTACGGGCCCGGGGGCATGGCCGCCAACGCGTACTTCTCGTACATCGAGGGCCACGAGGAGATGAATCGCGGGAACGCCGCCAAGACGCTTTCCGGGGTGGAGGTCGCCGGTCCGTACCTGTTGAGGGTGACGTTGGACGAGCCGTTCGGCCAGTTCCCGCTACTGCTCACGTATCCGGCGTACGCGCCGATGCCGAAGGCCGGGTTGAAGGACCTGAAGGCGTTCGACGAGCATCCGATCGGCAACGGCCCGTACATGATGGACGGTGACTGGAAGCGCAACAGGGAGATCGAGCTCGTCCCGTTTCCCGGGTACGCAGGGCCGCGCAAGCCCCGGAACAAGGGGGTGACGTGGAAGAGCTACTCCAGCGCCGACACCGCCTACACCGATCTGCGGGCCGGGCGGATCGACGTGCTCCAGACGATCCCGTCCGCCAAGGTCCCCGAGGCGAAGCGGCTCCTCGGCGACCGGTTCCTGGCCCGCAGGACCGGCACCGTCGACTACCTCGGCTTCCCGTTGTGGGACAGGCGGTTCGCCGACGCGGACCTGCGCAAGGCCATCTCGATGGCCATCGACAGGGAGGGCATCGACAAGGCCGTCTACAACGGCGACTTCTTCCCCGCCGATTCGCTGCTTCCCGCCATCGTCGACGGGCACCGTCCGAATGCGTGCGGCGAACTGTGCACTTACAACCCGGGCAAGGCGAGGTCGTTGTTCGAGAAGGCGGGCGGGTTCAGGGGCACGCTGGAGTTGTACTTCTCCAACGCGCAGCCGACGTACGCCCAGTGGATGCGGATCGTCGCGAACTCCCTGCGCGACAACCTCGGGATCCGGGACATCCGGTTCCGGCAGGTGCCCGCGTCCGACTACTTCTCCATGCTGCGCCAGCGGAAGGAGAAAGGCCCGTACCGGCAGAACTGGGAGGCCGACTATCCGAGCCCGCAGAACTACCTGGAGAATATGCTGGGCTCCGACAACAACCGGATGGGCTGGACGAACAAGGAATTCGACGACCTCATCGCCAAGGCCAAACGGGCGGCCGACCAGCGGGAGGCCCTCGGGTTCTACAACCGCGCCGAGGACATCGCCATCCGCGAGATGCCGCTGATCCCGCTGTGGACGTGGGCGGGCCAGGCCGGCCGGTCGCGGAACGTCGACAACGTGACGATCACTCCGTACGCGACGGGTCTCATCGCCACCGAAGTGACGGTGAGATAGCCGACGATGTGGCGGTTCGTCCTTCGGCGGCTTCTTCAGGCGGTCCCGGTCTTCCTCGGCACGACGCTGCTGATCTACGCGCTGGTGTTCGCGTTGCCCGGGGACCCGATCCAGGCGCTCGCCGGAGACAAGCCCGTCCCCGAGAACGTCCTGCGGACACTGCGCGACAGGTACAACCTGAACGATCCGCTGCTGGTGCAGTACGCGAAGTACATGTGGGGTCTCGCGCAAGGTGACCTCGGGGAGAACTACACCGGCCAGAGCGTGGCGGAGATGCTCGGCGGACGTTGGGCGGTGACGGCGCGGCTCGCGCTCACCGCCTGGATCTTCGAACTCGTGATCGGGATCGCGCTCGGGGTGTGGGCGGGCCTGCGGCGCGGGAGGTTCGCCGACACCCTCGTCCTCGGCGGGACGACGCTGGTCATCGCGGTGCCGGTGTTCGTGCTCGGCTACACCGCGCAGCTCCTCCTCGGCGTGCGCTGGCACATCCTCCCGGCCGCCGGAACCGACGACGGGTGGCCGTTGAGCTACCTCCTCCCGGGCATCGTGCTGGGGTCGCTCGGCCTGTCGTACGTGGCGCGCCTGACCCGGACGAGCCTGGCGGAGAACCTGCGGGCCGACTACGTCCGCACGGCCACGGCCAAGGGCCTGTCGCGGGCGCGGGTCGTCGGACGGCACGCGCTGCGCAACTCGCTGATCCCCGTGGTCACCTACCTCGGCGTCGACTTCGGCAACCTCATGGGCGGCGCGATCGTCACCGAGGGGATCTTCAATCTGCCCGGCGTCGGGCAGCAGGTGTTCCAGTCGATCCAGCTCAAGGAGGGGCCCGTGGTGGTCGGCGCCGTCACCGTGCTCGTACTGATCTTCCTGCTGGTGAACCTGGTCGTGGACGTGCTCTACGGGGTCCTCGACCCGCGGATCGGATACGACTGATGGGGAGGGCCTCGTTGTGGGACGACGCGTGGCACGACCTGCGGCGCCGCTGGGTCTTCTGGGGTTCTGTGGCGGTCCTGGCCGTGGTGGCGGCGATGGCGGCGGCACCGGCACTGTTCACCGACGGGGCCGCCAACGCGGGCTGTGACCCGAACGACTCCGGGCTCGGCCCGTCCGGCCGCCACTGGTTCGGCACCGACCTCGCGGGCTGCGACTACTACGCGCACGTGGTGCACGGCGCCCGGCCGACGCTGCTGATCGGTGTCGCCGTCACCGCGTGCGCGCTCCTGATCGCGGTCGTGCTCGGGTCGCTGGCGGGCTACTACGGCGGTGTCGTGGACGCGCTGATCGCGCGGCTCACCGACGTGTTCTTCGGGCTGCCGTTCGTGCTCGGCGCCACGGTCGTCCTCGTCGCGTTCCCCGGGCACGGGATCGGGGCGATGACGCTCGTGCTGGTGCTGCTCGGCTGGACGACGATGGTCCGCGTCATGCGGGGGCAGGTCATCGCCGTCCGCGACGCGGGCTATGTCCGGGCGGCGCGGCTGCTCGGCGCGTCCGACGGCCGGATCATGACCCGGCACATCCTGCCGAACGCGATCGCCCCCGTGGTCGTCGTCGCCACCCTCAACGTCGGCAACGTGATCGTGGGGGAGGCGACGCTGGACTTCCTCGGCGTCGGCCTCCAGTACCCGGAGGTGTCGTGGGGGCTCCAGCTCGGCCAGGCCAAGGACTCCTTCCTCGACCACCCCCACCTGCTGGCCTTCCCGGCCGTGTTCCTGTCGGCGACGGTGCTGAGCTTCCTGATGCTCGGCGACGCCGTCCGCGACGCCCTCGACCCGAAGCTGCGGTGACGCCATGACGACGAACGCCCGGACGGTCCCCGCGCCGCGCCCGGACGCGCCGCTCCTCCAGGTGGACGACCTGCACGTCCGGTTCCGGGTCCGGGGCCGGGACGTCCGCGCGGTGAACGGCCTGTCCTACACCCTCGCGGCGGGGGAGACGGTCGCGATCCTCGGCGAGTCGGGGTCGGGCAAGAGCGTCGCCGCGCAGGCCGTGATGGGCCTTCTCGACTCCCCGCCCGCGCACGTCGACCGCGGGTCGGTGCGGCTGCGCGGCACGGAACTGCTCGGCCTGCCGGAGCGCCGCCGCCGCGCCTACCGCGGCGAACGCATCTCGATGATCTTCCAGGACGCGTCCACCGCGCTGAACCCGGTGTTCACCGTCGGCGACCAGCTCGCCGAGATGTACCGGGTGCACCGGGGCCTCGGCCGCCGGGCCGCGCGGGACAGGGCCGTCGAGCTGATGGAGCGGGTGCGGATCCCGTCCGCCGCGCGGCGGCTCGGCGACCATCCGCACCGGTTCTCCGGCGGCATGCGCCAACGCGTCATGATCGCGATGGCGCTGGCGCTGGAGCCGGACGTCCTGATCGCCGACGAGCCGACCACCGCGCTCGACGTGACCGTGCAGGCGCAGATCATGCGGCTGCTCGCCGCCCTTCAGGACGAGCTGGCCATGGGCCTGGTCCTCATCACCCATGACCTCGGCGTCGTCGCCGGGGTCGGGGACCGGATCGTCGTCATGTACGCGGGGTCGGTCGCCGAACGGTCGCCGGTCCGTGACCTGTACGCGCGGCCCGCCCACCCGTACACGCGGGGGCTGCTCGCGTCGGTGCCGCGCCTGGGTTCGCGCGGGATGCCGCTCGTTCCGATCGCGGGGACGCCGCCCGATCCGGCGGCGCCGCCGTCCGGCTGCCCGTTCCGGCCGCGCTGCCCCCGCGCCGAGGCGGTGTGCGCGGTCGAGGCGCCGCCGCTCGTCACCGTCGCGCCGGGGCACGACTCCGCCTGCCACTTCGCCGGGGAGGTGCACGGTGCCGGAACCGTGTGAGGAGCCGATCCTGCGGGTCGAGGGCCTCGTCAAGCACTATCCGGTGACGCGCGGGGTGCTGGTGAAACGCGCGGTCGGGCAGGTCAGGGCCGTGGACGGCGTCGACCTGGAGTTGCGTCGCGGCGAGACCCTCGGCGTCGTCGGCGAGTCGGGATGCGGGAAGTCGACGCTGGCGCGGCTGCTGCTCGCCGCCGAACGTCCCACGGCCGGGACGGTCCGCTTCGACGGCCGGGACATCTTCGCGATGCGCGGTCGCGAGCTTCGGGCCCTGCGCCGCCGCGTCCAGATCGTCCTCCAGGACCCGTACTCGTCCCTCAACCCGCGCATGACCGTCGGGGACATCGTCGCGGAGCCGTTCGCGGTCCATCCGGAGGTCGCGCCGAAGGGGGAGCGGCGCCGCCGCGTCCGGGAACTACTGGAGATCGTCGGTCTCAGCCCGGACGCCCTCGACCGGTACCCGCACCAGTTCTCCGGCGGTCAACGGCAGCGCGTCGGGATCGCCCGCGCCCTCGCGCTGCGTCCCGACGTCATCGTGTGCGACGAACCGGTGTCGGCGCTGGACGTGTCCGTCCAGGCGCAGGTGCTGAACCTGCTCGCCGACCTGCGACGGGAACTCGGGCTCGCGTACGTGTTCATCGCGCACGACCTGGCCGCCGTCCGGCACATCTCCGACCGCGTCGCCGTCATGTACCTCGGTAAGATCGTCGAGACCGGCGACGAGACCCGTGTCTACGAGCGTCCCACCCACCCGTACACGCGGGCGCTGCTGTCGGCCGTCCCGGTGCCCGACCCCGACGCGCCCGACTGGACGCGGCGGACCGTCCTGGACGGGGACCCGCCGTCGCCGCTGGACCCGCCGTCCGGGTGCCGGTTCCGGACCCGCTGCCCCCAGGTCCGGGACGTCTGCGCCGAACGGGAACCCGCGCTGGAGGAACGTCCCGGCACCGACCACCCGAGCGCCTGTCACTTTCCCTAGGGTGGGGCCATGGCACGCAAGGGCAGGCGCGGACCCCGGGCGAACCTGTACCCGATCGACACGGGCGAGGCCGAGCTGCTGCGTGACGCCGACCGCGACGGCGGCTGGATGCTGCTGGTCGGCGGCGTGCCGCAGTCGTACGTCGACCTGTCCGACCCCACCTACCTCGACTTCGAGTACATGCGGCTGATGGGCGACGTCGTCGACTCGCTCGGCGTGGCCGGGCAGGCGTTCGACGCGGTCCACATCGGAGGCGCGGGCTGCACGCTGGCGCGCTACATCGCCGCGACCCGGCCGGGGTCCCGGCAGGTCGTGCTGGAGCCTGACGCGGGGCTGGTGCGGCTCGTCCGGGAGCAACTGCCGGTGAAGGGCGTGCCGGGCCTGCGGATCCGCGTCACCGACGGCCGCGCCGGTGTCGCCGCCCTCGCCGACGCCGCCGACGACCTCGTCGTCATGGACGCGTTCGCCGAGGCGTCGATGCCGCCCGACCTCGCGACCCGCGAGTTCGTCGTGGACGCGGCGCGGGTGCTGCGTCCGCACGGCGTCTACCTGGTCAACGTCGCCGACGGGTTCCGGTTGCCGTTCGCCCGCCGCGTCACCGCCACCATCCGGTCGGTGTTCCGCCACACGCTGCTGATGGGCGACCCGGGCGTGCTGCGCGGCCGCCGGTTCGGCAACCTCATCGTGGCGGGGTCACGGGAACCGCTCCCGGTGGACGTGCTGCGGCGCCGCGCCGCGGGCGGCGCCGTCCGGGCCCGGCTGCTCGACGGCGGCGACCTCGCCGCGTTCAGCGCCGGCGCCGCGCCCCTGCGCGACGGCGAGGAGATCGTCGCGCCGGTCCCGCCGCCGCAGGTCTTCGGGAAGGCGTGAGCCGCGCCGCCCGGGGAGGGGACGCGCCGGTCCTCGTCACCGGAGCGGGCGGCGCGCCCGGTCGCCCACCGACATCTGCCTACCGTTCCGTATCGGCCGCACGCGCCGCGGCCATGTCCCATAATCGAGCGATGGAGTCGTCCACCCGAATTCTGATTCTCGGCATGGATTCGTCGGGGAGGGTACTCCAGTTCGACCGCAATGCCGCGGCCGTTCTGTCCCCGGACGGGAACGGCCTGCTGGGCGCGCATCTGGACGAGATCATCCCAGGTGCGCGGGAACCGCTGCTTGGGGCGTTGAAGGCCGGACGGGAACGCACCACCATGCTCGCCATGGAGACCGCGTCCGGCGGGACGCTCGACGCGGTCGTCACCGTCCACCCGCTGAACGGCTCCGCGCCCGAGATCGCGGCGCTCGCCGTCGTCCGGGTTCCGGTGCCCCTCGCCGACCGGTTCGTCGACCCCGCCGTCATCCGCAGGGCGCTGCTGGACGACGCGCTCCCGCGCATCGGCTCCACCCTCGACCTGGAGATGCTGGCGCGCGGCCTGATGGACGTCCTGGTCCCGCACTTCTGCAACTCCGGCGGGCTGCTCCTGCTGGAGAGCCACCTCGACGCCGACGAGCAGCCGGACGGTCCGGACGGCCCGCAGCTGCGCCGGATGGCCATCGGTTTCGACGACGACGATCCGGCGTGGGACGCGACGTTCCCCACCGGCGAGTCCGTCGTGTACCCGCCCGGCACCCCGTACGCGCAGTGCGTCGTCTCCGGCGAGGCGGTGCTGCGCGCCCTCGGCGGCGACGGTGCGGCGGCCCTCGCCGCCGACCTGCGCCGCCCACCGGTCGGCGACCTGTTGAAGGGCGCCTCGATGCTGCTGCTGCCGATCACGTCGGCGGCGGGCGTCCTCGGCTTCTTCGTCTGTACGCGGACCGTCGCGCACCGCCCGTTCGACGCCTACGACGTCGAGATCGGGATGGAGTTCGCCAACCGCGCGTCCATCTTCATCGAGAGCGCCCGGCAGTACTCGCGGGAGCGTGCCACCGCCCTCACCCTCCAGCGCAGCCTGCTGCCGACGGGCCTGTCGGCGCCGTCGCCGGTCGAGGTGCACCATCGGTACCTGCCGGGCAGCCGCCTCATCGAGGTCGGCGGCGACTGGTACGAGTCGATCGCGCTGCCCGGCGCGCGGGTCGCGCTCGTCGTCGGCGACGTGGCCGGGCACGGAGTCAAGGCCGCCGTCACGATGGGCAGGCTCCGCACCGCCATCCACACCCTCGCCGGGCTGGAGCTGCCGCCCGCGGAGGCGCTGGAACGGCTCGACTCGCTGATGCGCACCCTCGGCGAACGCGAACCGCACTTCGCGACCTGCGCCTACGTCGTCTACGACGCGGTCAGCGGACGGTGCGAGGTCGCCAGCGCGGGGCATCTGCCGCCGCTGCTCGCCCCGCCCGGCGCGGAACCGGAGTACCTGCCGGTGCCGCCCGCGCCGCCGCTCGGCGTCGGCGGCGACGGGCCCATCGTCAGCCGCGAGTTCACCGTCGAGGACGGAACCCTGCTGTTCCTCTACACCGACGGGCTGGTGGAGAACAGGGCCCGCGACATCGACGACGGCCTCGCCCGCCTGCGCGGCGTGTTCGGGGGCGGCGGCGCCCGATCGCTGGACGACCTGTGCCAGGCCGCCCTCGACGGCGTCTACGACGACGAGCACCGCGACGACATCGCGATGCTCGTGGCGCGCCTGGCGCGCATCCCCGCCGACCGGCACGCCACCTGGGAGCTGCCCGCCGAGCCCGCCGCAGTCCGCCGGGCCCGCGGCCTCGTCCGCGACCGGCTGTCCCGGTGGGGCCTCGACGACCTGGCCCACCCGACCATGCTGCTGGCGTCAGAGCTCGTCACGAACGCGATCCAGCACGCGGGCGGGCGGATCAGGCTGCGGCTGATCCGGGAGGGCGGCCTGGTCTGCGAGGTCTTCGACTCCTCCGACGGCCGTCCCCGCGTCCGCCACCGCGAGGACGGCGACATGAAGGAGTCGGGCCGCGGCCTCCACGTCGTCGGGCGCCTCGCCCAGCGCTGGGGCGTGCGCCGCACCGCCGAGGGCAAGGTCGTGTGGTGCGAGCAGGAACTGCCCCGGTCGCGGATGAACTGACGCCCTCCGGCGTGCCGGGTCACGGCCCGTCGCGGCGGACGACGACCAACGCGACGTCGTCCTCCCGGTGGCCGAACTCGGCGATGATCCGGTCGCCGTACCGTTCAAGCTCGTCGTCCACGTCCGCCGCCACGGTCCGCAACCGTTCCAGGTTGTCGGCGAGCGGGATGCCGCGATCCTCGACCAGCCCGTCCGTGAGCAGCACGATGGTGCCGCCGGGCGGGACGCGGGTCTCCTCCACCGCCACCCCGTCACCGAAGCCGGGTTCGCGCGGAAAGCCGAGCAGGAGACCACCGCCGCGGCCGTAGCGGGCGTGCCCGTCGGATATGTGCAGCGGGGGAAGGTGCCCGGCGGTGGCGATGTGCGCGGCGCCGCTCCGGGGATCCAGCGTCATCACGGACATCGTGACCGTCTGGTCGTCGTGGTAGCGGTGCAGCACGTCGTTGAGCAGGCCGAGGATCGTGACGGAGTCGTGGCCCTCGGCGGCGAAGGCGCGCAGCGCGTGCCGGACCTCCGCCATGACGGTAGCGGCGTACAGGGAGTGGCCCTGCACGTCACCGATGGCGACCAGCACCCGGTCGCCGAGGTCGAGGACCTCGTAGAAGTCGCCGCCGACCTCCGCCTGGTCGCTGGCGGGCTCGTACCGGACGGCCAGCGACCAGCCGGGCACGGACGGCAGCGACGCGGGCAGCAGGCTGTGCTGGAGGGTGAGCGAGGTCAGATGCTCCTCGGTGTAGGAGCGCAGCGCCTCCATCGCGAGCGCCACCGCCTGCCCGAGCTGGCGCAGCAGGTTGGTGTCGTCCTCCGTCCGCGCGCCGCGGACGCCGACCGCGATGCCGATGGGCGGACGGTCGTGCTTGAGCCTCGACACCACGAGCATGAGGTCGTCGTCGGCGACGCTGTCGGGCAGCAGCTCCAGCCACCGCCGCAGCGGCACCCGCGCGACCTCGGTGCCGGTGTCGTCGCCGAGTCTCGTCAGCGCGGCGATCCGCGCCGGGATCTCCGGCGGGCAGTCGCGGCGCCACGGCCCGATGCCGAACTCGATGGTGCGCCGCACCCGGCCGTCCGGCGGCAGCACGAACACCGACGCCGGCACCCCGAAGATGGCGAAGGCGCCGCGGGCGGCGACCGCCGCCAGGCCGTCGAAGGACGTCGCCGCGTTGATGTCCAGGGACGTGCGGGTGAGCTCGGCCATCCGGGCGGCCATCCGTTCGGCGCGGCGCAGCGCCTGGTAGTAGCGCAGCACCGCCTCGACCGTCGCGAGGAACTCGCCGGGGTCGATCGGGTCGACCATGTAGGCGTCGGCGCCGCGCCGCAGCCCCTGGGCGCGGTCGGCGACGTCCACGGCCTGCGCGGAGATGTGGATGACGGGCAGCGCCCTGGTGTCCGGCGCCGCCTTGATCCGCTCGCAGACCTCGATTCCGCTCATGTCCGGCAGCCGCACGTCCAGCACCACGAGGTCGACGGCGTGTTCGGTGAGCCGGACCCAGGTCTCCGCCGCGGTCGTGGCCTCCACCACGGTGTGGCCCGCGCGCCGCAGCCAGCCGCCGATGGTGCACCGCTCGGTGTCGTTGTCGTCGACCACCAGCGTCGTGGTCGCGGCGGTCGTCATGGGGCGATCCGGTCGCGCCACCCGGTGCTCACCCGCCCACCGTAATCGCCGTTCCGGTTCGGGGCCATCGGGCATGACTTGGACGTTTACGTGGGATGACCGCCTTTTTGAGTTCGGTGGCTCGGTTGCTCCGTGTGGGTCAGTCCCACCAGAAAGACCAGTTCGTTTTGCCGCGTATCTCCTCGGCGTACCCGGCGAGGGTTCCCGGGCCCTGGAAGAGGATGTCGGGGCAGAACGCCCAGTGTTCGGCCGCGACATGGACGGCGTGCCGGGTCGTGATCGGTGGCGCCGCGACGCTGAGCTCCAGGGTGTTGAACCCCAGCGCGACGACGCGGGCGCCGAAACGGTCCTCCCAGCCGCGCAGGACGGCGGCGAGCGGCGCGGTCCACTCGTTGTGGTTGAGCGCGCCCTGCCAGCCGACCGCGGCCAGCGCGTCGGCGCCGCGCTCCACCGCGGCCAGGCCCAGCGACAGGCCGCGCTCGGCGAGGACGCGGGCGTACCGGTCGGCCACCGCGTCCGGGTCGTCGACCGGGACGCCGGGCGGCGCGAGCCCGGGGCAGTGCCGCCCGAACGGGGCCAGGTCGTCGAGGTCCTCGGGGGCCGCCTGCTCCGCCCAGTCCGACCACACCTCGGACATGAAGGCGTGCGGGACGTAGTTCCCGACCTCCACCACGGGCTCGGGGGCGATCTGCCCGGACGCCCACGGCTGGTCGGTCTCGTCCATCAGCAGCGGCCAGAGTCCCGAGCGGGCGTGCTCGGCGCGCAGCCCGGCCCACAGCTCACCGTGGACGGGCTCCTCGCTCAGCCAGAACGCGGGACGCAGCGGCAGCAGGCGCTGCGGATACCCGGGGTCGGGCCAGACCAGGTCCCCCTCGGGGAGCGGCACCGACAGCGTCCGCTCGGCAGCGTCGACGGCGCGGCCGCCGAGCCCGTCGCCGCGTCCCGACGGGTCGAACAGCCGCGCCAGATCGCCCGGCAGCCGCCGGACCTCCAGATCATCCATTTCACGCCGTTCCGATACAGAGCACGCCAACAGGATCTTGGCACTGGTGATGGTAACGGCGCCGGGGCCCTGCGTGTCGGCTACTCGACGCGGACGGTCACCGTCCGCCGCGAAACCGCACGGCCGATCACCGGCGTGCGCGATGATGGCGGGGCGGGTCGCCGCTCGACGGGCCACCCGCTTCGACAGCCCGACCGGGAAGAGGGACGACGCTCGAAGTGGATCTGCCGTGCGGATCGTGATCGCCGAGGAGTCATGACGGAGCGGCCCCCGGTCAGGCGCGCGGTGCGCGCCCTCCTGCTGGACGGCGACGCGCTCGTCCTGCTGCGCCGCACCCGTCCGGACCGTCCCGTCTACTGGACGACCCCCGGCGGCAAGATCGAACCCACGGACGCGAGCCCCGAGGCGGCGCTGCGACGCGAGCTCGACGAGGAACTCGGTGCCACCGCCGGGCCCGTCCGGCAGGTCTTCGCCTGCGGCGAGCAGACTCCCGAGCTGTTCCGCCTGAACACCTTCTACGTGTGCCGCCTGGTCTCGATGGACCTGTCCCGCAGGCACGGCCCCGAGTTCGACGACCCGACCAAGGGCCGCTACGACGTCGACCACGTGCCGTGCACGGCCGCCACCCTCGCACCCATCGCCCTGATCCCCGAAACGCTCGCCGCCTACCTCCAGGACCACGCCGAGGACCTTCCCTCACTCATCCCCTAGGAGGGTTGTCAGAGACGCGGGCCTGTGCGAGCTTGGCAGAGCCTTCATGATCAAGGAGATCTCGGATGTTACGTACCTCCCTGCGCATGGCCGGAGCCGCCGTGCTCGCCGCGGCCCTTCTCGCACCCGGAACGTCGTCCGCCGCGGCGGAGAACGGGCGGGGCCCGTCGGTCACCATCCGGTACACCGAGTACGGCATCCCCCACATCACCGCGTCGAGCCACCGGGCTCTCGGATACGGCACCGGCTACGCGGCGGCGAAGGACAACATCTGCCTGCTCGCGCAGGGCGTCGTCACCCTGCGAGGGGAACGCTCACGGTACTTCGGCCCGGACGCCGCCCCCGACGGGTCGCTGTCCTCCGCGTCGACGAACCTCGCCAGCGACGTCTTCTTCACCCGGATCAACGACAGCGGCATCGTCGAGCGGCTGGCCGACAGGCCCGCCCCCCACGGGCCCGCCGCGCAGGTACGCGAGCTGGCCCGCGGCTGGGCCGCCGGATACAACCGGTACCTCCGCGAAGGTGAGATCACCGATCCCGGTTGCAAGGACGCGCCGTGGCTGCGTCCCATCACCGAACAGGACGTGCACCGCCGCATGTACGCCCTGGCCGTGTTCATCGGCTCCGGCCTGGTCGCAGACGGCGCCGTGTCGGCGACCCCGCCCGGTGAGGTCGCCCCGACGCCGGACCAGCCTCGACAAGAGGCCGTCGAGGCGGCACGGAAGCTCCTCGCGGGCGCCGACATGGGCAGCAACGCGATCGCGGTCGGCGCGAAGGCCACCGCGAACCGGCGGGGCCTGCTCCTCGGCAACCCGCACTACCCGTGGCACGGCGGGCGGCGTTTCTGGCAGGCACACCAGACGATCCCCGGGAAGCTGAACGTCAGCGGCGCCACGCTCCTCGGGTCGCCACTGGTCAACATCGGCCACAACGCGACGTTCGCGTGGAGCCACACGATCGCCACCGGCCTCCCGTTCGCGTTGACCGAACTGCGCCTGGCGCCGGGCGACCCGACGTCCTACCTCGTGGACGGTGAAGCGCGGAAGATGACCAAGGACGAGGTCACCGTCCAGGTCAAGCAGCGGGACGGTTCTCTGAAGCCGGTCACCAAGACGCTGTGGCGCACTCACTACGGGCCTGTCGTGTCATCCGTCGACGACATCGAGCTTCCGTGGACGAACCAGACCGCCCACGCCGTCATCGATCCGAACGCGACCAACCTGCGGGTGGCGAACACGTCACTGGCCCTGGGCGAGGCCCGCACCACCGACGCTGCCGTCCGCGCGCTGAAACGGACTCAGGGACTGCCCTGGGTCAACACCATCGCCGCCGACGCCCGCGGCAAGGCGCTGTTCGCGCAGATCCAGGTGTTGCCCAACATCCCCGACGAGTTCGCGGGCCGGTGCAACACCCCCCTCGGCCGCGAACTGTTCCGGGCGGCCGGTCTGGCGGTGCTGAACGGCGCCGACTCGTCCTGCACCCCCGGGAAGGCCCCCGGCGCCGTTCAGCCGGGCATCCTGGGCACCGACCGCTACCCCGTGCTGACCCGCGGCGACTACGTCACCAACTCCAACGACAGTCACTGGCTGTCGAACCCGGACGAACCGCTGACCGGCTACGACCGCGTCATCGGCAGTGAGAACACGATGCGGTCCCTCCGTACGCGAAGCGGCCTGATCGCCGTCCGGGACCAGCTCGCCAAGGGCCCGTTCACCCGCGCCGACATGCAGGACCTGATCTTCGCCAACCGCAGCACCGCGGGGGAGTTGGCGGTGTCCGGCACCGTCGCCATGTGCCGCGACATGGGGCTCGGGAAGGCCTGTGACGTCCTCGCCGCGTGGGACAGGACGGTCGACTCCGGGAGTCGCGGCGCCCTGCTCTTCGACCGTTACTGGCGGAGGACCGCCGCCGAGCGGGACCTGTGGAGGACACCGTTCGACGCGTCCGACCCGGTGAACACGCCACGCGACTTCAACCCCGGCTCACCGGCGGCACGTCGGGCCCTCCGGGACGCGGTCGACGAGCTGACGTCGTCCGGCATTCCCCTGGACGCGCCGCTCGGCGACCACCAGTACGTCACGCGCGACGGCGAGAGGATCCCGATCGGCGGCGGCACCGAGGCACTCGGCATCCTCAACAAGATCGACGGGCGGTGGACGCCGGGCAAGGGCTATGTCGAGATGGCGCACGGCACCAGCTACGTGCAGGTGGTCTCCTTCGACGGTGACCGCTGCCCCGACACGCGAACCCTGCTGACCTACTCCCAGTCGGCCGACCCCACGTCCCCGCACTACGCCGACCAGACCCGCCTGTTCTCGAAGAAGACGTGGGTGACCGAACGCTTCTGCGGCCGGGAGATCGACGCGGCCCCCGGCCTGAAGACCATCGAGCTCCGCGGGCCCTGACGCCGGGGGTCAGGGCCCGCGGGACAGACCGTCCAGGATGTAGTCCAGGCCTTGGGCGAACGCGGAGTCCCACTCGTCCCCGGGTAGGTGACCGTGCGCGGCGAGCGCCGGGTACCGGGCGCGGTTGCGGGCGAGATGCTCCCGCGCCGCCTCCTCCGCGGCGGGGTCGTCGTCGTTCCGCGCGCCGATCTGCATGAGCGCCGATCCGATGACGTAGTTCGCGACGGCGTACGCGGCGGCGGCCAGCCGGGGGCCGGTCACGCCCGTGGAGGCCAGGGCGGTGTACAGGACGTCGGTGCGAGCCAGGACGTTGGGGCCGAGCAGCGGGCGCCCGCCGAGCACCGCCGCCGACCAGGGATGGTCGAGCATCGCGCGCCGCCAGGCGGACATCAGCGCGACCACGTCGGCGCGCCAGTCCGGGCCCGGGTCGCGGAGCGGGACGTCGCCGAAGATGGCGTCGAGCGCCAGTTCCAGCACGTCGTCCTTCGTCTTGACGTGCCAGTACAGCGTCGTGGACCCGGTGTCGAGCCGTTCGGCGAGCCGCCGCATCGTCAACCGGGTGGTGCCCTCCTCGTCCAGCAGTGCCACGGCCTCCTCGACGATCCGCTCGCGGGTCAGGGGCGGCGCCTCCCGTCGAGGACGCCCCTTCCGCAGCCACACGCTCTCGGTCATGCCCCGCAGACTAGTACATTGAACGAGCACCGGATCATTGATCCAGTAACTCGAACACTGTACGAGGAGTTCTGTGGGGCATATCGAGGTGAGCCGTTTGACCTACGCGCTGCCCGACGGCCGCCCCCTGCTGGGCGACGTCTCGTTCCGCGTGGGAGACGGAGCCAAGGCCGCGCTCGTCGGCCCGAACGGGGCGGGCAAGACCACGCTGCTGCGGTTGATCGCGGGGGACGTCTCGCCCTCCGACGGCGTCGTGACGAGTTCCGGCGGCCTCGGCGTCATGCGCCAGTTCATCGGCGCCCTTCGCGATGACCGCACGGTCCACGACCTGCTGCTGTCGGTGGCCCCCGAGCGGCTGCGGAACGCGGCCCGCGCGCTGGCCCGCGCCGAGGGCGCGCTGGACGAGAGCGAGCGGAGCCAACTCGCCTACGCGCAGGCCATCACCGACTACGCGGACGCGGGCGGATACGACATCGAGGTCGTCTGGGACACCTGCGCGACGGCGGCGCTGGGCCGCCACTTCGACGAGGTGAAATCCCGTGGGGTGACCACGTTGTCAGGCGGTGAGCAGAAACGTCTCGTCCTGGAGGCACTCCTGCGCGGTCCCGATGAGGTCCTCTTGCTGGACGAGCCCGACAATTACCTGGATGTGGCGGGGAAGGAATGGTTGGCCGAAAGGCTCCGCGCCACGAGCAAGACCATTCTGTTCGTGTCGCACGATCGGCAGTTGCTCGCGGACGCCGCGGACCGGATCGTCACCGTGGAATCGCGTGACGTGTGGGTGCACGGCGGCGGCTTCGCGGGCTACGCTCAGGCCCGCCGTGACCGCACCGAACGACTCCACGAGCTGCGCCGCCGCTGGGACGACGAGCACGCGCGGCTGAAACGGCTCGTCCACACTTTGCGGCAGCGCGCCACGAACAACGACGCGGTCGCGTCCTCCTACCAGGCCGCCCGGACCCGCCTGCAACGTTTCGAGGAGGCGGGGCCGCCGCAGAGCGCCCCCAAAGAACAGAATGTGCGCATGCGCCTGCGCGGAGGCCGCACGGGAAAACGCGCGCTCATTTGCGAGTCGCTCGAACTGAAGGGGTTGACGCGGCCGTTCGACGTCGAAGTCTGGTACGGCGAACGCGTCGCCGTCCTCGGTTCGAACGGCTCCGGGAAGTCGACCTTCCTGCGCCTGCTCGCGGGCGAGGACGTTCCCCACGGCGGCGCCTGTCGGCTGGGGGCGCGCGTCGTCCCCGGACACTTCGTCCAGACGCATGTGCGCCCCGATCTTCAGGGCCGCACACCCGCGCAGATCCTCATGGCGGAGAACGCGTTGACCCGCAACGAGGCCATGGCGGCGCTCGCCCGGTACGAGCTGGCCCCCGCCGGGTCGCGTCCGTTCGAGACGCTGTCCGGGGGACAGCAGGCCCGGTTGCAGATCCTGCTGCTGGAACTGTCGGGCGCGACCCTGCTCCTGCTGGACGAGCCGACCGACAACCTCGACCTGGCCAGCGCCGAGGCGCTGCAACAGGGCCTCGCCTCCTACGCGGGCACCGTCCTGGCCGTCACCCACGACCGCTGGTTCGCCGCCGACTTCGACCGCTACCTCGTCTTCGGTTCCGACGGGCGGGTGCACGAGTCGGCCACCCCGGTGTGGTCGTAGCCGACCGTTCCACGGTTGATCGTTTCGCCTCGGGGAGGCAGGCTGGGCCGGACGGCGAGGGGAGTTCGACGTGACCGACTGGCCGGGCAGTGAGCTGAGCGACGAGGAACTGGACGTCGCGTACAACGTGCGGCGGAAGGCGGGGCCGGAGCTCTTCGCACGGCACATGGCGCGATACCGGACGGAGTCCGAACGCGCCGTCGACGGCCTTCCCGGTCGTCCCGGCATCGTCTACGACGAGGAGAGCGGGGAACGGCTCGACGTCTGGGGCGTCGGCGGAGGCGAACCGCGACCGGTGTTCGTCTACCTGCACGGCGGGTACTGGATGGCACTGTCGCGGGACGTGTCGTCGTTCATGGCGCGGATGCTCCACGAGCAGGGCATCGCGACCGTCGTGCCCGACTACACGCTCGCGCCGAAGGCGACGCTGGAGGAGATCGTCCGGCAGGTGCGGGCGGCGGTCGCGTGGGTGCACCGGCGGGGCGGCGAGCACGGCCTCGACCCGGAGCGGATCGTGGTCGGGGGAAGTTCGGCGGGCGGGCATCTGACCGGCATGACGATGGTCGGCGGCTGGCAGGAGCGGTTCGGGCTGCCGGAGGACGTGGTGAAGGCGGCGATGCCGGTCAGCGGGCTGTTCGACATCCGGCCGATCACCCGGATCTACGTGAACGAGTACGTGCGGCTCGACCTGGAGCGGGCGGCGGCGTTGAGCCCCGCGCTCCTACCCGTGGGACGGCGGTGCCCGGCCGTGTTCGTCGTCGCGGAGAACGACGGGGACGGATTCCTCACGCAGTCACGGCTGTTCCAGCCGCACTGGGACGCCGGTGACCTGATGGTCGTCCCCGACCGCGATCATTTCGATGTCGTCCTCGACCTGGGCGACGCGGAGTCGGCGGTAGGCCGGGCGCTGGTGGATCTCGTGCGATCGGTGTGATCAGTCGCCCGACCCGCTGATCTCGATGGCCTCGCGGCGCAGATGGTCCAGCATCAGCCGGGCGGACGGCGTCGGCGACCGGTGCGCGGGCAGCGTGACGCCGACCTGGCGGCGGACGGTCTCCAGCGGGACGGGCAGCGGCGCGATGTCGGCGTCGGTCCGGGCCACCAGATCGGGCAGCGCGGCGATCATGTCGGTGTCGCGGACGAGGGTGCGGACGGTCAGGACCGAGGTGCACTCGACCAGGTTCCCGGGCGGGGACAGGCCCGCCGCGCGGAAGACCTGCTCCAGTTCGGCGCGCAGGGCGGTCTGCTCCAGCGGCAGCACCCACGGGTAGTCGAGCAGGTCGGCGAGGCCGAGGGAGCGCCGGGCGCGGGCGGGATGGCCGCGGCGGGCGACGAGGCGGACGGGTTCGCCGTAGAGGGTGATCTGGCGCAGCCCGCTGAGGTCGCCGATCGGGTTGAGGCGGCCGAGGATCAGGTCGATCTCGCCGTCGAGCAGCCGCGGGACCTGGGCGTCGAACGTGGCCTCCTGGACGATCACGGTGATGCCGGGACGGTCCCGCTTCAGCGCGGCGATCGCGCGGGGGAGCAGGACGTTCGACCCGGCGAGGAGCGTGCCGATGGTGACGGTGCCGACCGCTCCGTCCGCGAGGCCCGCGATGCGCTCCTCGGCGCGCCGCAGTTCGGCGAGGACGGCGCGGGCGTGCTCGATGAGGACGTCCCCGAACATCGTCGGCGTCACGCCGCGCGGCCCCCGGGTGAACAGTTCGACGCCGAGGACGCCCTCCACCTCCCGCAGGCTGCGGGTCACCGCGGGCTGCGCGAGCCGCAGGTGCTCGGCCGCCCGAAGGACGCTGCCCTGGTCGGCGATGGCGACCACGAGGACGAGGTGGCGGAGCTTCAGCCGCCCGTTGAGCAGGTCGATCGCGCGCATCTTCCCTTTGCTATCACGGTTTCGTGATAGCTCCATGGTTGATTGGTATTTGTCAGGCATAGCTTTCGGGCGGAGGATCGGACCGTCGGCCACGGGAGGGGAGCGATGAAGGCTGAGCACTACGTCGGCGGAGTGTTCCGTTCGGACGGACCGGTCTTCCCGCTCATCGGCCCCGGGGACGGCGCCGAGCTCGGCGCCGTCCCCGAGGCCACCCGGGAGGTCGTGGACGACGCCGTCACGGCGGCCCGCTCCGCCCTGCGCGGCCCGTGGGGCGCGGCGAGCGTCGAGGACCGGGCCGCCGCGCTGAGGGCCGTCGCGGACGGGATCCAGGCGCGGTTCGACGAGTTCGTCGACGCCGAGGTCGCCGACACCGGCAGGCCCAGCGAGTTCGCCAGGACGGTCGACGTCCCGCGCGCCGTCGGCAACTTCCGCGCGTACGCGGACCTGCTGTATGGACGTCCCGAACGCGCGTACACGACCCAGGTCCCCGGCTGGAGCGCGGGCACCGGGCAGGCGCTCAACTACACGGTGCGCCGACCGTTGGGCGTGGTGGCGGTCATCTCCCCGTGGAACCTGCCGCTCCTGCTGTCGACGTGGAAGATCGCTCCGGCGCTGGCGTGCGGCAACACGGTCGTGCTCAAACCGTCCGAGGAGACGCCGTCCACCGCGACCCTCCTGGCGCGGGTCATCGACGACGCGGGGCTGCCGGACGGGGTGTTCAACCTGGTGCACGGGCACGGCCCGGACGCGGCGGGCGCGTTCCTCACCGGGCATCCGGACGTGGACGCGATCGCGTTCACCGGCGAGTCCGCCACCGGCGCAGCGATCATGCGCGACGCCGCCGACCACGTCACCCCGGTCTCGTTCGAGCTGGGCGGCAAGAACCCGGCGCTGGTCTTCGCCGACGCCGACCTCGACGCCGCCGTGGACGGCACGGTCCGCTCCTCGTTCACCCACTCCGGGCAGATCTGCCTGTGCACCGAACGCGTCTACGTCGAGCGGCCGATCTTCGAGGAGTTCGTGACGCGGCTCGGAGAGCGGACGGCGGCGCTGGACGGCTACGGGCCGATGATCTCCGCCGAGCACCGCGACAAGGTCCTGTCGTACTTCCGGCTCGCCCGCGAGGACGGCGCCACGGTCGTCACCGGCGGTGGCACGCCGACGTTCGGGGACGAGCGGGACGGCGGCTTCCACGTCGAACCGACCGTCCTCACCGGCCTCCCCGAGACGTCCCGCGCCGTCCGCGAGGAGATCTTCGGCCCGGTCTGCCATGTCGCGCCGTTCGACACCGAGGACGAGGCGCTCGCCCTCGCCAACGACAGCCCGTACGGGCTCGCCTCGACGGTGTGGACGCGTGACCTGTCCAGGGCGCACCGGGTCGCGCCACGCGTCGAGACCGGGATCGTCTGGGTGAACTGCTGGAATCTCCGCGATCTGCGCACCCCGTTCGGGGGTGTCAAGGCGTCCGGAATCGGGCGGGAAGGGGGAGAGTACTCCCTGGACTTCTTCTCCGAACCCGTGAACGTGTGCATCCAGATCTGAGAGCGAACCCAGTGACCACGAACATCGAGACCGCCGCCGAACGGCTTCGCGGCGCCTACACGGACGGGGCGCCGTGCGCCCCCGTCCGCGACCTGATCACGACCGTGGACGACGCCTACGCCGTCCAGGACGCGCTGACCGGGACCTGGCTGGCCGCCGGCCGCCGCCTCGCCGGACGCAAGATCGGCCTGACGTCGCGCGCCGTCCAGGAGCAGCTCGGCGTGGACAGCCCCGACTTCGGGATGCTGTTCGCCGACATGGCCGTCCCGGACGGGGCGGAGATCCCCGCGGGCGCCGTCCTCCAGCCGCGCGCCGAGGCCGAGGTGGCGCTGGTCCTCGACCGGGACCTGACCCACGAGCGGCACACCGCCGCGGACGTGATCCGCGCGACCGCGTTCGCGCTGCCCGCCATCGAGGTCGTCGGCAGCCGGGTTCAAGACTGGGACATCACGCTCGTCGACACGGTCGCCGACAACGCCTCGTCCGGCATGTACGTGCTCGGGAACCGGCCCGTCCCGCTGAAGGACGTGGACCTGCGCCTGTGCGGGATGGTGATGGAGCGGCGCGGCGAACAGGTCTCCACCGGCAACGGCGCCGCCTGCCTCGGACATCCGCTGAACGCGGCGCTGTGGCTCGCCGACACGCTCGTCCGCGTCGGGCGCCCGCTGCGCGCCGGGGACACCGTCCTCACCGGCGCGCTCGGCCCCGTGGTCCCAGCCGCCCCCGGCGATGTGTTCGAGGCCCGCGTCGACGGCCTCGGTGACGTCCGCGTCGCGTTCGGGAAGGAGGAGGGCTGATGGTGGACGTGGACCTGCTGGCGCGGCGCCTCGACGACGCCGCCCGCGACCGCCGGACGATCGCGAAGCTCACCGACGACACCTCCCTGGACGTGCCGACCGCGTACGCGGTGCAGCGCGCCGGGATCGAGCGGCGCCGCGTCAGGGGCGAGCGGCCGGCCGGGGTGAAGATGGGGTTCACCAGCCGCGCCAAGATGGCGCAGATGGGCGTGGACGACGTCATCTGGGGCCTGCTCACCGACGCGATGCTCGCCGAGTCGTCGGTGGACGTGTCCCGCCTCGTCCACCCGCGGATCGAGCCGGAGATCGCCTACCTGATCGGCCGTGAGGTCCGCTCGGTCACCGACGTGGAGACGGCCGTGACCGGCGTCGCCGTCGGCTTCGAGGTGCTCGACTCCCGCTACCGGGACTTCTCGTTCACCCTCCCCGACGTCATCGCCGACAACGCGTCCGCCGCCCGGTTCGGGTTCGGGGCCTGGCACCCGCCGCGCGACGTGTCGAACGTGGGCCTGCTCCTGGAGATCGACGGGCGGGTCGCGCAGACGGGCTCGTCCGCCGCGATCCTCGGCGACCCGGCGCGGTCGCTGCGGGCCGCGGCCCGGCTCGCGCTCGCCGCGGGTCTGACGCTGGAACCCGGGTGGATCGTCCTCGCCGGCTCCGCCACCGTCGCCGTGCCGTTGCCGAAGGACGCGCACGTGCGGGTCACCGCCGCCGGGCTCGGCAGCGTGGAGGTGACCACATGACGGGCCGCATGACGGGCGGCGACGCGATCGTCGTCGCGGGCAAGGCCCGTCCACGGGGACGGTTCCCGCACGTGCGGCGCGCCGGTGACCTCGTGTTCGTGTCCGGGACGAGCGCGCGCCGCCCGGACGGGACGTTCGCCGGGGCGAGCACCGACGCGATGGGCGTCACCGACCTCGACATCCGGGCGCAGACCCGCGCGGTCATCGAGAACATCCGCGACCTCCTCACGGCCGCGGGCGGCGACCTGTCCGACCTCGTGAACGTCACCACCTACCTGGTCAACATGAACGACTTCGGCGGCTACAACGAGGTCTACGGGGAGTACTTCGACGAGACAGGCCCGGCCCGGACGACCGTCGCCGTCCACCAGCTCCCCCATCCGCACCTGCTCATCGAGGTTTCGTGCGTCGCGCACATACCCCCGCAAACCAGGGACCCGTAAGGAGGCCCGAGCATGAAGCTGCCGCAGTTGTCCTTCGGACGGCCGTTCAACTTCGAGTCGTGGATCGACGAGCATCGTGACCTGCTGAAGCCGCCCGTCGGCAACGTCCAGGTCTTCGACGACGCCGGACTGATCGTCATGGTGGTCGGCGGCCCGAACCAGCGGACCGACTTCCACGACGACCCGGTCGAGGAGTTCTTCTACCAGCTCAAGGGCAACATGGTGCTGCGCGTCATGGAGGAGGAGGGCCGCCCGCCGGTCGACGTGCAGATCAACGAGGGCGACGTGTTCCTGCTGCCGCCGCACGTCCGGCACTCGCCGCAGCGCCCCGAGGCCGGATCGATCGGCCTCGTCGTGGAGATCCCGAGGCCGGAGGGCACGCGGGAGGCGTTCGAGTGGTACTGCACCGAATGCCACCACCTCGTGCACCGCTCGGAACTCCAGGTCCGCTCCATCGTGGAGGACCTGCCGCCGGTGTTCCAGGGCTTCTACGACGGCGACCGCAAGTGCCCGAACTGCGGCGCCGTCCACCCGGGCAAGGAATGGCCCGCGAACATGGTGCCGACCACGGCGGCCCGGGTCTGACGGGGGCCCCGTGACGGTCATCGACGTTCACACGCACGTCTTCCCGCGCATCACCCGGAACGAGGGCGGGCTCCTCGGCGACGCGAACCGGCCGTGGCTCCGCGTGGACGGCGACGGCGCCGGCATGATGATGAACGGCGACGACGAGTACCGCCCGGTCGGGGAGGCGCTCTGGGACCCGGCC
The DNA here is from genome assembly GCF_003432485.1 of Actinomadura spongiicola. GTDB lineage: Bacteria > Actinomycetota > Actinomycetes > Streptosporangiales > Streptosporangiaceae > Spirillospora > Spirillospora spongiicola. The sequence continues at coordinate 85,336 of NZ_QVNQ01000016.1, read as the reverse complement.
CGCCGCCTCGCCGACATGGACGCCGCGGGCGTGGACGTCCAGGCCGTCTCGTCCACCCCGCTCATGTTCGGGTACTCGGCGGAGCCGGAACGCGCCGCCGACTGGTGCGATCTGGTGAACGAGCGGATCCTCGCCTTCTGCTCCGGCGCGCCCGACCGGCTCCTGCCGCTGTGCCAGGTACCGCTCCAGGACCCGGCGCTCGCCTGCGACGTCGCGACCCGCGCGGCGGCTGCCGGGCACCGCGGCGTGCACATCGGCAACCACGTCGGCGACCGCAACCTCGACGACGACGGGATCACGGGGTTCCTCGCGCACTGCGCCCGCCTCGGGCTCCCGGTGCTGGCGCATCCTTGGGACATGTTCGGCGCCGACCGGATGCGCGACCACATGCTGCCGTGGCTGTGCGGGATGCCCGCCGAGACGCAGCTCAGCATCCTCGGGCTGATGCTGTCCGGGGCGTTCGAACGGATCCCGCCGTCGCTGCGGCTGTGCTTCTGCCACGGCGGCGGCAGCTTCGCGTTCCTGCTCGGACGGGCCGACAACGCCTGGCATCGACGCGACATCGTCCGCGCCGGTTCGCCGCGCCCCCCGTCGGAGTACGTCGACCGTTTCTTCGTGGACTCCGCCGTGTTCGACCCGCGCGCCCTGCGCCTGCTCGTCGACGTGATGGGCGCGGACCGCGTGATGCTCGGCACCGACTACCCGTTCCCCCTCGGCGAGCAAGATCCGGGAGCCACGATCCGGGCGTGCCCCGGGCTGGACGACGCCGAACGCGCCCTTCTCCTCGGCGGGAACGCGCGGGCGTTCTTCGCCGCCGCGCCCGCCGAAGGACTCCTCGCCACCGAAGGAAGCGCCCAGTGAACCTCGAACGGGAGGCGCGGCGGCTCGACGAGACCGACCCGCTGCCCACGCTGCGCGACGAGTTCCTCGTCCCGCCCGCCCCCGGCGGCGCCCACGCCGAGACGGCGTACTTCGCCGGGAACTCCCTCGGGCTCCAGCCGAGGACCGTCGCCGAACGCCTCCGCGAGGAACTGGACGACTGGGCGACGCTCGCCGTCGAGGCCCACACGCGGGGCCGCCGCCCCTGGGTGGACTACCACGAGCGGCTCCGCGAGCCCACGGCCCGCCTCGTCGGCGCGCGCCCGCACGAGGTCGTCGCGATGAACTCGCTGACCGTCAACCTGCACCTGATGATGGCGAGCTTCTACCGGCCCGCCGGGACGCGCACCCGCATCGTCATCGAGGACTCCGCGTTCCCGTCGGACTCGTACGCGGTCGCCAGCCAGGCCGTCCACCACGGCCTCGACCCGGCCCGGACGGTCGTGCGCCTCACGCCCCGCCCCGGCGAGGACGTCCTGCGCACCGAGGACGTCATCGCCCACCTCGAACGCCTCGGCGACACGGTGGCGCTCGTCCTGCTCGGCGGCGTCAACTACCTGACCGGCCAGCTCATGGGCATCCCGGCGATCACCAAGGCGGGCCGTGCCGCCGGGGCCGTCGTCGGCTGGGACCTCGCGCACGCCGCCGGGAACGTCCCGCTGCGCCTGCACGACTGGGACGTGGACTTCGCGGCCTGGTGCACGTACAAGTACCTCAACTCCGGACCCGGCGCCGTCGCGGCGTGCTTCGTCCACGAGCGGCACGTCCGGGACGCGTCCGTGCCGAAGCTGTCGGGCTGGTGGGGCACCGACCCGGCCGTGCGGTTCCGGATGGACCCGGACATCGCGCCGCCCGCGTCCGCCGACGCCTGGCAGCTGTCCAACCCGCCGATCATGGCGCTGGCGCCCGTCCTGGCCTCGCTGGAGATCTTCGACCGGGTCGGCATGGACGCGCTGCGCGCCAAGAGCGAGCGCCTCACCGGCTACCTGGCGTCCCGGCTCGCCTCCATCGAGGGTCTCGCCGTCATCACCCCTCCCGACCCGGCGGCCCGGGGCGCCCAACTGTCATTGCGGGTGGACGACGCGGGCGCCCTCGTCCGGCGGCTCGCCGAGACGCACGGCGTGGTCGCCGACGCACGCGAACCCGATGTCGTACGCCTCGCGCCCGTCCCCCTGTACTGCACGTTCCACGACTGTCACCGCGCCGCCGAAGCCCTCCACGACCTCCTCCCCTGAGCCGCGTGCGACTAGGGGAGCGGCGTCCTCGCGGGCTCGGACGCCGGTGCCGTCGTGGTGGCGCGGGGGCGGAGGGCGCCCGCTGAGAGGGTCATCACCGCGACCACGCAGATGATCATTGCGAAGGCGGCCGGGTAGGAGAGGGCTCCGGCGGTCCAGCCGGTGATGCCGGGGGCGGTCAGGGTGGACAGGTAGGTGATCGTCGCGACGCCCGCGACGCCCTCGCCGGGCGTCGAGCCGGTGTCGGCGGCGGCCGCGAAGACGAGCGGCACGACCGTCGCGACCCCGACGCCGAGCAGCGCGAACCCCACGATGGCGGGCCACGGCGACCGGGACGCCACCACCAGCACGCCGCCGAGGACGGCGACCGAGCCCCCGCACCGGACGACCGTCGCCGCGCCGACCCGCCGCACGAGGTGGTCACCGAGCAGCCGCGTGCCCGCCATGCACGACATGAAGATCGTGAAGGCGGCGGCCGCGAGGCCGGGGCCCGCGTCCGTCACCTCGGTGAGGTACACGGCGGCCCAGTCGGCGCTCGCGCCCTCGGCGAAGGTGCCGCAGAACCCGACGACGCCGATGCCGAGGACGGCCCGCGTCGGCAGCGCGAAACGGCGCGGCGCGGGGACGCCCTCGGACGACCGGTCCGCGAGCAGGTCGCGTCCGGCCAGGGCGCCCACGGCGAGCAGGACGGCGGCGACGGCGCCGAGATGGAGCCGGGCGTCCACGCGGGCGTGCGCGGCGAGGATGCCGACGCCGCCCGCCGCCAGGCTGCCGATGCACCAGAGGCCGTGCAGCCCGGAGATGATCGGGCGCTTGAGATGCCGCTCCACCCGGACGCCGTGACCGTTCATCACGACGTCGCACATGCCGGACGTCGCGCCGTACATCAGCATCACCGCGAACAACCAGACGGGCGCGGGGGCGAGCGCGGGCAGCGCGAGGACCGCGCACCACGCGGTCAGCAGGAGGCGGACGGCGCGCCGCTCGCCGATCCGGTGCGCCGCGCGGCTCGCGGTCGGCATGGCGGTGAACGCGCCGATGGACGGGCACAGCAGGGCGATGCCGAGGACGGTGGGGGAGAGGTCGAGCCGGTCCTGGATCCAGGGGATGCGGGTGGCGAGGGTTCCGGCCACGGCCCCGTGGACGGCGAACACGATGCCGATGGCGCGGTGCTGAGGATGCATGGTTCCAGAAATTAACAGGTAGGGTTCCTGATGAAAAGAGAAATACGCAGGCTCCCTGACTAATATGGTCGGCGTGAAGACCGCCGACCCGACGATGGCCCGCGCGATCAACGACCGGCTCGCGCTCGACCTGCTGCTGGAGCGCGGCCCGCTGACCGCGCCGCAGCTGCGCGCGCTGACCGGGCTGTCCCGCCCGACCGTGTCCGACCTGATCGAGCGGCTGCGCGACGCCGGGCTGATCGAGGCGGCGGGGGAGAGCGGCGCCGACCGGCGGGGCCCGAACGCGCGCCTGTACGGGCTCGTCGCGGACCGCGCGCACGTGGCGGGGGTGAACCTGCGCCGGGACGCGTTCCACGTGAGCGTCGCCGACATCACCGGGAACGAACTCGGCGTGGTGTCGCGCCGGCTGCCGGACGACCCCGATCTGGTGGCGCTCATCGCCCAGGCCATCGCCGAGGCGGGCGGCGGACGCGTCCCGCACACGGTCGTCCTCGGCACCCCCGGCCTGATCCATCCGCGCACCGGACTCGTCAACGACAGCGGGGTCCACGGCTGGCGCCCCGACCTCGGCCCGGCGCTGCGGGGGCGGCTCGACAGCCGGGTGATCCTGGAGAACGAGGTCAACCTGTCGGCGATCGCCGAGCACCGCGGCGGCGTGGCGGTGGGACGCGACGACTTCGCCCTGCTGTGGATCGACGACGGCGTCGGCGCGGCGATCGTCCTGGACGGTCGGCTGCGGCGCGGCGCGTCCGGCGGCGCGGGCGAGGTCGCGCTGCTCAGGTTCGGCGGCGAGGACTTCTGCTGCCTGATGGAGGCCGAGATCGCCCGCGACCTCGGCCCCGAGGCGCTCGCCGACAGGATCGTCCAGAGCGTGTTCGTGCTCGTCGCCGTCCTGGACCCCGGGCTGGTCGTGCTCGGCGGCGGGATCGGCCGCCGCGGCGGCGACCACCTCGCCGGGCTGGTCGCCGAACGGCTCGCCGCCATTTCGCCCGCCGCCACCGAGATACGGCCCAGCGCCGTCGAGGGCGACACCATCCTCCGGGGCGCGGTGCTGACCGCCCTCGACCTCGCCCGCGACGACGTGTTCGGCTAGCCGACCAGGCCGTTCTCGTAGGCGTAGACGACGGCCTGCGTGCGGTCGCGCAACGCCAGCTTGGTCAGCACGTGCCCGACGTGCGTCTTGACGGTCTGCTCGGCCAGCACCAGCTCGGCGGCGATCTCGGCGTTGGACAGCCCGCGGGCGATCAGCCGCAGCACGTCCAGTTCCCGTGGCGTGAGCGCGGCGGTCGCCTTCGGGCTCGGCCGCTGGTGGCGGCGGCGCCGCGCGAAGTCGCCGATCAGACGGCGGGTGATGGACGGGGCGAGCAGCGCGTCCCCGCCCGCGACGACCCGCACGCCGTTCACCAGGTCCGCCGCGGAGGCGTCCTTCAACAGGAACCCGCTGGCTCCGGAGCCGAGCGCCTCGTAGACGTACTCGTCCAGGTCGAACGTCGTGAGGATGAGGACCTTCGGCCGCGCGCCCGCCGGATTCCCGTCCGGGTCCGGCGGGCCGACCAGTTCGGCGGTGGCGGCGAGGCCGTCCATCTCCGGCATCCGGATGTCCATCACGACCACGTCGGGGTCGAGGCGGCGGGCCATCTCCACCGCCTCGCGGCCGTCGCCCGCCTGCCCGATCACCTCGATCCCGGGATCGGAGGACAGCAGCGCCGCGAGCCCGTCGCGGATCATCACCTGGTCGTCGGCGATCAGCACCCGAATCGTCACGGCGACCACACTACGGGCCCGAAGATCAGTCCGTGTCTCCGTAGGGCAGTTCCGCGACGACCGACCAACCGCCGTCGCGCGGGCCGGCGTCGAGCCGGCCGTCCAGCATCGTCACCCGCTCGCGCATCCCGACCAGACCGTGCCCGCCGCCCTGCGACTCCTCCGGTGTGCTGCGCGGCCCGTCGTCGGCGACCGACACCGTCAACGCCTCCGCGCCGTACTTGATCTCGACGTGGACCCGGGCGCCGGGCGCGTACCGGGACGCGTTGCTCAGCGACTCCTGGACGATCCGGTACGCCGACAGGTCGACCCCCGTGTCCAGTTGCCGCGGCATCCCGACCACGACGGTCGCGACCGACAGCCCCGAGCGGCGGGCGGCGGCGGTCAGGTCGTCCAGCCGTTCCAGGCCGGGCTGCGGGGTCCGCTCGGCACCCTCGTCGTCCGCGCGCAGCAGCCCCACGACGCGCCGCGTCTCGGTGAGCGCCTCGCGCGCCGCGTCCCGCACCACCCCGAACGTCTGCTTCGCGGCGTCCGGCATGTCCGGGATCTTGTAGGGGGCGGCCTCCGCCTGCATCGCGATCACCGACATGTGGTGCGCCACCACGTCGTGCAGCTCCCGGGCGATGCGGGCGCGCTCCTCCAGGACCGCCTGCCGGGCGAGGTCCTGCCGGTGCTGCTCCTCGCGCCTGCGCAGCTCCTCCACGGCCGAGTGCCGGCCGCCGACCGCGTCGCCGAACGCCAGCGCGGTCAACGTGACCCCGGCGAGGATCATGCCGAACCAGCCCGGCATCCCGAACAGCACCGCGGGCGTCAGCACCCCGCAGACCGTGACCGCGCCGACGCCGACGCTGGTCTGCCGGTCCGCGCCGACCCCGGTGAAGAACAGGATGACGACCAGGGCGAGGATCGCGGTGACGGGCCACGGCATGAAGCCCGTCCCGTGCCGGACGAACACCGTCAGCAGCAGCCCGACGGCCGCGACCCGCCACGCGGCGAGCGGCCACCGCGCCGCGAAGATCAGCGGACCCGCCTGCAGCAGGCCGAGCGGCCAGGCGAGGCCCGGTCGCACGTCGTAGTCCACGATGGCGATGGCGGTGGACCCCGCGGTGAAGCCGATCGTCATCGCGAGCAGGACCACCAGGATCGGGACGCGCAGCGCGAGCCGGCCCGGCAGCAGCAGGACGGCCGGGTCGTCCCGGCCGGGGACGACGGCCGAGCGGACACCCGCGATCAGCTGGGAGCGGGCCCCGGACGAGGTGTGGTCTGCGTCGTTCATCGTGTGGTCGAGCCTAGAACGAACGGTCCAGCGACGGCCTGCCCCGGCGGAGGGAGATCCGACCCGCCTCCCTGGTATCAGCGCGGTATCGAACGCGGAGTCGATCCCGACGCGAACGATCTTGCGATGACCGGCGGGGCGACGGAGACTGCGGGAATGAGCGACCTGAGCCATCCGATCTTCGCCCGGCTCTATCCGCGCCTGGACGCCGGGTGCGCCAAGGCGGGCGGCGACGCCAACCGCGCCGAGCTGCTCGCCGGGGCGTCCGGCCGCGTCCTGGAGGTGGGCGCCGGTTACGGCGCCAACTTCGCGCACTACCCGCCGGAGGTCACCGAGGTCGTCGCCGTCGAACCGGAGCCGCGGCTGCGCGCCAGGGCCGCCCGCGCCGCCGCCCGGGCCCCCGTCCCCGTCACCGTCCGGCCGGGCCGCGCCGAGCGCCTCGACGTGGACGACGCCTCGTTCGACGTGGCGGTGGCGTCCCTCGTGCTGTGCTCGGTGCGCGATCCCGTCCGCGCGCTAGCCGAGTTTCGGCGCGTCCTGAAACCCGGCGGCGAGCTGCGCTATTACGAACATGTCCGGGCCCGGACACCGGGGAAGGTGCGCTTCCAGCGCTACGCCGATGTGGTGTGGCCGTTCCTCGTCGCGGGCTGTCACGTGTCCCGGCCGACGGACGAGTGGATCGTCGGATCAGGTTTCACCGTCCGGGAGGAGCGCCGGTTCGAGTTCCCCACCTCCGGCCGGGCCAACCCCGCCTCGCCGCACGTCATCGGCGTCGCCGTCCGAGACTGAGGATCGGCGGCCAAGCTGCTAGAATCGGACCCATGCCGCATGTGTTCGAGACGACGACGCCGGGTCACTCCCGGCGCGACGGCGGCATGTCCTGACACTGCACGCGGTGGGGCCCCGGGAGCGATCCCGGGGCCCCACCGCTGTCCGGGCCGCCTTCCGGGACCGCCCCCGTGCCCTCCACGACGAGAGGAACGGCACATGGAAGCGGATGCGTTCAGCGCGCGACCCGAGTCGATAGCATCGGAACCCGCCGATCCATCGCCACCCGGCCCATCACTCGGCCCATCACCACGAGGAGTATCCGTGTCCGAGCTGCGCATCACCCTCGACGGGAGCGAGCGGGCGGTGCCGGCGGGCACCACCGCGGGCCAGGCGCTGGACGCCGACGGCCGCACCGTCGTCGCCGCCCGGGTCGACGGCGAGCTGCGCGACCTGGCGTCCGAGCTCCGCGACGGCGACGTCGTCGAGCCCGTCGAGATCGGCTCCGCCGACGGCCGGGCGATCATGCGGCACTCCGCCGCGCACGTCATGGCGCAGGCCGTCCAGGAACTGTTCCCCGAGGCGAAGCTCGGCATCGGACCGCCCGTGGAGAACGGCTTCTACTACGACTTCGACGTCCCCGAGCCGTTCACCCCCGAGGACCTCAAGCGCGTCGAGAAGCGGATGCGCGAGATCGTCAAGCAGGGGCAGCGGTTCTCCCGCCGCGCCGTCTCCGACGACGAGGCCCGCGCCGAACTCGCCGCCGAGCCTTACAAGCTGGAGCTCATCGGGCTCAAGGGTTCCGGCTCCGCCGAGGACGCGGCCGAGGGCGCGAGCGTCGAGGTCGGCGGCGGCGAGCTGACCATCTACGACAACCTCGACGCCAAGTCCGGCGACCTGCGCTGGAAGGACCTGTGCCGCGGGCCGCACCTGCCGTCCACCCGGGTCATCCCCGCGTTCAAACTGATGCGGTCCGGCGGCGCCTACTGGCGCGGCAGCGAGAAGAACCCGCAGCTCCAGCGGATCTACGGCACCGCGTGGGAATCCAGGGAGAAGCAGGACGAGTACCTGCGGTTCCTGGAGGAGGCCGAGAAACGCGACCACCGCAGGCTCGGCGCCGAACTCGACCTGTTCTCCTTCCCGCCCGAGATCGGCAGCGGCCTCGCCGTCTTCCACCCGAAGGGCGGCGTCGTCCGCCGCGTCATGGAGGACTACTCCCGCAGGCGGCACGAGGAGAGCGGCTACGAGTTCGTCAACACCCCGCACATCACCAAGGGCGACCTGTTCGACACCTCCGGGCACCTCGGCTGGTACAAGGACGACATGTTCCCGCCCATGGAGGTCGACGGCGGCGACTACTACCTCAAGCCGATGAACTGCCCGATGCACAACCTGATCTTCAGGGCGCGCGGGCGTTCCTACCGCGAACTGCCGCTGCGGCTGTTCGAGTTCGGCTCGGTGTACCGGTTCGAGAAGTCCGGTGTCGTGCACGGCCTCACCCGCGTCCGCGGCATGACCCAGGACGACGCGCACATCTACTGCGCGCAGGAGCAGATGGTCGACGAGATCAAGGCCCTGCTCACCTTCGTCCTCGACCTGCTGCGCGACTACGGGCTGAACGAGTTCTACCTGGAGCTGTCGACCCGCGACGAGTCGGAGAAGTTCATCGGCTCCGCCGAGGACTGGGCGGCCGCCACCGCAGCGCTGGAGGAGGCCGCCGCGGACTCCGGGCTCGAACTCGTCGCCGACCCCGGCGGCGCGGCGTTCTACGGACCGAAGATCTCCGTGCAGGCCAAGGACGCCATCGGCCGGACCTGGCAGCTGTCCACCATCCAGGTCGACTTCAACCAGCCCAAGCGGTTCGGGCTGGAGTACCAGGCGGCGGACGGCACCCGCAAGCAGCCCGTCATGATCCACCGAGCGCTGTTCGGCTCGATCGAGCGGTTCTTCGGCGTGCTGCTGGAGCACTACGCGGGCGCGATGCCGCCGTGGCTGGCGCCGGTGCAGGCCGTCGGCATCCCGATCGGCGACGCCCACGTCCCGCACCTGCGGAGGGTCGCCGCGGAGCTTCGCGAGCGCGGCGTCCGCGTCGAGGTGGACGCCTCCTCCGACCGGATGCAGAAGAAGATCCGCAACGCGCAGAAGCAGAAGATCCCGTACATGCTGCTCGCGGGCGACGACGACGTGGCCAAGGACGCCGTGTCGTTCCGGTACCGCAGTGGCGAGCAGAAGAACGGCGTCCCGATCGCCGAGGCGGTCGACGAGATCGTCAAGGCCGTCGAGGCCCGCGTCCAGATCTGACGCCACGCACTGTTCGAAGGACGGCGGACATGAGGTCCAGCGGGCCGGTGCCGAGGGCCCGGCCCGGCTGGGCCCGGTCCGGCTGGTTCCGGGTCGCGGGCTACGGCGGCGCGGCGCTGCTCGCGGTGGCCGCCCTGGTGGTCCTGCTCATGCCCCTGATGGACGACGGGACGAGCGGCACCACGACCGGGACCGTGAGATCGGCGGGCCCGTCCGGCGACCGGGCGGCCGTCCCCGGCAGCGCCGTCCCGGTGCCCCCGACCGTTCCCGCGCCGCGCCGCGACCGTGGCGGGGAACCGTACCCGGGCGGGCGCGGCGGCGGGCCCCCGATCCCCGAGCAGGGCCGTTCGGCCGCCCTCGCCCCCTGCCCGCGGGGGACGGCGTACTACCGCGCCGCCCCCGGCGGCGTGGACGTCGTCGTCAGCGTCTCCGCCGGCGGCGCGATCCGGGCCGAACTGTCCCTGCGCGGTGGCGGGACGCCGGAGTCGCGGCAGGCCACCGTCCGGGGCCGCGGGCCGCACACGTTCCGTTTCCGGGGCGTCGCGCCTCGGCTCGTCCAGCGTGTCAAGGTCACGGCGATCTCCATCGGGGTCGCGATGCAGACGTGCTACGCCCGCGCCGTCGCGTGATCGCCCGGCACGCGCACATCCTCGACGGACACGTTGACGGCCGTGACCCGCGTGCCGAGCATCAGCCCGGTCACCCGCGCCACGTTCCCCATCACCACCCTGGCCACGTCCTTGACGACGCTGCCGTACTCGACGGCGATGGCGAGGTCGAGCCTGACCTCGTCCGCGTTCTCGTCGAGGTCGACGCGCACACCCGTCGCCGCCCGCCGCGCGTCCGGCTCCGGGCCCGCGGCGCCGGGAAGCGGCACGAGCGCGGCGACACCGGCGACCTCCAGCGCGGCCAGCGCGGCGATCTTCCCGATGACCCCGTTCTCGATCGTGACGCGGCCGTCCACCGGGGTCGTGATGTCCTCCGAGGAGCCGTGCAACGTCAACGGCAGCGCGTTCGCCCCCGAGCCGGGGGTGGACGTCACCGCGGCGGGCGGGGCGGGCGGGGCGGGCAGCGGCGGTCCCGGGAAGAACGGCCCGCCCTCCGGCCTCGGCCCGCCGGCGCCGGTGAAGCCCCTGTCAAGCCCGGTCATGATCGCTCCCCACGGTTCGGTCGGGTGACCATCGTGGCGGAGGAATCCGCGGGGCGTCACGCGAAGTCGGATACGCGTGCGCGTCCCGGGACCCCGCGCGGACGGGGGTGCGCGGGCATCCCGCCTACTGCCCCACGGCCCCTTCTCTCTATGCTGCTGGTCAGGCAGTGAACAAAAGGAGACCGCCGCCTTGAGCGCAGAGAACGAGCGGACGCCCCGCTCCGAGGAGGAGACGGGCGGCGCCGGCGCGCCCGACAACTTCCAGCGGCTGTGGACCCCGCACCGGATGGCCTACATCAAGGGGGAGAACAAGCCGACGGGGGCGGGGTCGGACGACGGGTGCCCGTTCTGCGACATCCCGAAGATGCCCGACGAGGAGGGCCTCGTCGTCGCTCGCGGCGAGTCGGTGTACACGGTGCTGAACCTCTACCCCTACAACTCCGGGCATCTGATGGTCGTCCCGTACCGGCACGTCGCCGACTACGCCGACCTGGACGAGCCGGAGTACACGGAGCTGGCCGTGTTCACCCAACGGTCTCTCACGGCGCTGCGCAAGGCCAGCGGCGCGCAGGGCTTCAACGTCGGCATGAACCTCGGTCTCGTTGCGGGCGCGGGGATCGCGGCGCACCTGCACCAGCACGTCGTGCCCCGCTGGGGCGGCGACACCAACTTCATGCCGGTCGTCGGGCACACCAAGGTCCTGCCGCAGCTCCTGCGCGACACCCGCCAGCTGCTCGCCGACGCCTGGCCCGCCCCCTGACCGGCCAGGCAGCCGGCGGTCGCGGTCAGGCCCCGCGTGCCTGGACGGGCGCGGGCGGCGGGCCCGCCGCCATCATCAGCTCGGAGACCGTCACGAACTCGAAGCCCCTGGCGCGCAGGCCGCGGATCATCGGGACCAGGTTCCGCAGCGCGACCAGGCGGTCCTCGTTGCCGGTGTCGTGGGCGAGGACGATCGCGCCCGGCCGGGTGTTGTTGACGATGTAGTCGACGAGCTGCGGCGGATCGTGCTGGTACGTCTTCTCCAGCATCTTGATCGACCAGATGGTGAGGTCGTAGCCGAACTGCCCGGCGGCGCTGAGGGTCGCGCCGCCCAGCCGGCCGAACGGCGGCCGCAGATGCCGGGGCTCCTTGCCGGTGATCGTCGCGATGGCGTTGTGCGCCCGGCGGACCTGCCGGCAGACGTCCTGGTGGGGGAGCGCGGCCAGGTCCACGTGCGTCCAGGTGTGGTTGCCGGCCTCGTGGCGGTCCATCCGGCCGTGCACCAGCCGCGCGTTGCGGACCACCCGCTGGCCCACCATGAAGAACGTCGCCTTGACGCGTTCGGCGTCGAGGATGTCGTGGACCATCGGCGTCCACTTCGGCATGGGGCCGTCGTCGAACGTCAGCGCCACGAGTTTCTGCGAGGTGTCGACGGACCAGGTCACGTCCACATGGCCGTGGGAGGGGCTCCAGGGTCGGGCGTCCGGGACGGCCATCGCCGGTTCCTCGCCGTCCTCCCGCGGCGCCGCGGCGGCGATCCCGCCGCCGAGCGCGAGGCCGCTCGCGGCGATCCCCAGCCCCTTGATGACCTTGCGGCGCGTCGGCGCGGCCGCCGCGTCCCCGTCCCCCGTTTTTCTCATGGCGAAACGAGGTTCCCACGGACATACCCGGCGCGGCCTCCGCCTCAGGACCGAATCATGATCAGCCCGGGGGATGAGCTCCGGTACGGGTTCTCCCCGTACCGGAGCAGTTCCCGAGGTGGAGTTCAGCCCTCCCTGGACTCGGCGGCGACCTTGTCGGCCAGATGCGACGGGAGCGGCTCGTAGCGGAGGAACGCCCGGCTGAACGTGCCGGTGCCCTGCGACATCGACCGCAGGTCGATCGCGTACCGCACGATCTCCAGCTGCGGCACCTCCGCCTTGATCATGGTGCGGCCGCCGGGCACCGCCTGGGAGCCGAGGACCCGGCCGCGCCGCGACGACAGGTCGGACATGATCGGGCCGACGTACTCGTCGGCGACGAGCACGTCCACCTCGTCGACGGGCTCCAGCAGCAGGATCGGCACCTGGCCCGCCGCGTCCTTGAGCGCGAGCGCCCCGGCGGCCTGGAACGCCATGTCGGACGAGTCGACCGAGTGGGCCTTCCCGTCGTGCAGGGTGACCTTGATGTCGACCAGCGGGTACCCGGCGGACACGCCGCGGGCCATCTGCTGCCGCACGCCCTTCTCGACCGACGGGATGAACTGCCGGGGGATCACCCCGCCGACGATCTTGTCGACGAACTCGAAGCCCTCACCGGACGGCAGCGGCTCGACGTCGATGTGGCAGATGCCGTACTGGCCGTGCCCGCCGCTCTGCTTGACGTGCCGTCCGAGGCCCTTGGCGGCCCCGCCGAACGTCTCCCGCAGCGGAACGCGCAGGTCGACCCGCTCCACCTCGACGCCGTAGCGGGACCGCAGCCGGTCGATCAGGACGTCGGCGTGGGCCTCGCCCATGCACCACAGCACGAGCTGCCGCGTCTCGGAGTTGTTCTCCAGCCGGAGCGTGGGGTCCTCGGCGACGAGCCGGCCGAGGGCCTGGCTGAGCTTGTCCTCGTCCGCCTTGGACCTGGCCCGGATCGCCACTGGCAGCAGCGGGTCGGGCATCGACCAGGGCGCCATGATCATAGGGGCGCCGGGATCGGACAGCGTGTCGCCCGACTCGGCGCGGGTGAGCTTCGCGACGGCGCAGATGTCGCCCGCGACGCAGGACGAGACCGTGCGCTGCGTCTTGCCGAGCGGTGAGGTGAGCGCGCCGACCCGCTCGTCGACGTCGTGGTCCTCGTGGCCGCGGTCCTCCATGCCGTGCCCGGAGACGTGCACGGTCATGTCCGGGCGCAGCGTCCCGGAGAACACCCGCACCAGCGAGATCCGCCCGACGTACGGGTCGGACGTCGTCTTGATCACCTCGGCGATCAGCGGGCCGTCCGGGTCGCAGGCGACCTCCCGCGGCGGTCCGCCCTTCACCGGGGTCACGGAGGGAATGCCGTGTTCGAGCGGGGACGGGAACGCCTGGGTGATGACCTCCAGCAGCTCCCGCATGCCGACGACCGGGCCGGGATGGTCGCCGTGGGGGACGGAGGTCGCGAGGACGGGGTAGAAGCTGCCGCGCGCCACCGCGGTCTCCAGGTCCTCGATGAGCGCCTTGACGTCGATGTCCTCACCGGACAGGTACCTGTCCATGAGGGACTCGTCCTCGCTCTCCTGGATGATCCCCTCGATCAGGGTGGCGCGCTGCTCCGCGATCTGGTCCAGGTACTGGGGGTCGGGGTCGCACTCGGTGCGCTGCCCGGAGGAGTAGTCGAGGCAGCGCTGCGTCAGCAGCCCGATCAGTCCCTTCAGCCCGTCCCCGCCGCCGACCGGGAAGTACAGCGGCGCGACGCCCTCCCCGAAGACGTCCTGGCAGGACATCACCACGTCGTCGAAGTCGCCGCGCTGCTGGTCGACCTTGGTGATGACGACCGCGCGGGGCATCCCGACCGCGGCGCACTCCTCCCACAGCATCCGGCTGAGACCGTCGATGCCGTCCACCGCGGAGATCACGAAGAGTGCCGCGTCGGCGGCGCGGAGCCCGGCCCGCAGGTCGCCGACGAAGTCGGCGTAGCCGGGCGTGTCGATGAGGTTGACCTTGATGTCGCCGTGGCTGAACGGCGCGAGCGTGAGGTTCACCGAGCGCTGCTGGCGTACCTCGACGTCGTCGTAGTCGCTGACCGTGGTGCCGTCCTCGACCTTTCCCGCCCGTTGCACCGTGCCCGCGGCGGCCAGCAGCGCCTCCACGAGCGTCGTCTTTCCGGCCCCGGAATGGCCGACCAGCGCGACATTGCGCACCTTGTCGCACCCGCCGGCCTCCGGTGCCCTGCCGGGGGCTCCCGAGTGGCCTCCCTTGTCCGCCATGCCTACCTCCTCGGACGGGTCTCCGCGCGTGTCTCCCGCGTGCAGGCCCGCGTGCGGTTGGGGGCCCGGCCCCCGCGCGGGGTCAGGCCCTGACGTCCGAGTGCGGCGTCCGACCTCGTCCAAACGGGTGACCGACGTCACACCCGTACCACCACCTTTTCCCGTGGCGCGCGGGACCACAAGGGGTGAAGGGCAAACAACCGTGATCTGTCCCTGGCGTGCGGTCGCAAACCCGGCCGCGAACCGGTCCGCAATCCCGGCCGCCGTGATGGTCCCGTGTCCGGACGGGAGTTCGGTCGCGCCACCGGAACCCGCCGGTCGGACTACGATTGGGCGCCCCGAGAACACGAGAACGGACGGCGATGCTCAACAACATCAGGCCCGCGCTGGAACGCGTCCTCAAACCCGTCGGCACCGTGGTCGCGCGGACGAGGCTCTCGCCCAACGCCATCACCGTCGTCGGCACGCTCGGTGTCGCCGCGGGCGCGCTCGTGCTGTTCTCGCGCGGCGAGTTCTTCTGGGGCACGATGGTCATCACCGCGTTCGTGCTGTTCGACATGCTCGACGGCGCCGTCGCCCGCGTCACCGGCAAGATCTCCAAGTTCGGAGCGTTCCTGGACTCCACGATGGACCGGGTCGCCGACGCCGCGATCTTCTCCGGGCTGATGATCGGCCTGTACCGGGACGGGCAGGAGCCCCTCGCCGGGGTCGCGCTGTACTGCATGGTCGCCGGGGTCGTGGTGTCGTACGCCAAGGCACGCGCCGAGGGACTCGGGTACACCTGCAACGTGGGCATAGCCGAGCGCGCGGAACGCCTCATCGTCGCCCTCGTCGCCGCCGGGCTCGACGGGCTCGGGGTTCCCTACATCCTCGCGGTCGCGCTGTGGGCGCTCGCCGGGCTGAGCACGGTCACGATCGGGCAGCGGTTCGCCACCGTCTACGCGCAGGACAGGGCCGCCGCCCGGCCGAGGGATCCCGCGCCGGAGCCGCGCGCATGAACGCGAGCCGTCCGCGGTCGCGTGCCGCGGACCTGCGGGACGAGGTGATGGACGCCGCGTTCACGGTCGGCTGGACGATCGTCCGGAAGTCGCCCGAGCGCGCGGCCCGGGTCGCGTTCACCGCCCTCGCCGACCACACCTGGCACCGGCACGGCGCGGGCGTGCGGCAGTTGGAGAGGAACCTGTGCCGCGTCGTCGGCAAGGACGCCGTCGACGACGAGGTCCGGGTGCTCAGCAAGCGGGTGCTGCGCTCCTACTTCCGCTACTGGCTGGAGGTCTTCCGGCTGCCCGAGTACGACCGGGCGCGGATCCTCGGCCGGATGAGGGTCACCGGCGAGAAGAAGATCTTCACCAATCTCGACGCGGGGCGCGGCGTCATCCTCGCGCTGCCGCACATGGGCAACTACGAGCACGCCGGCGCGTGGCTCGTGCACTGCGGGTACCCGTTCACCACGGTCGCGGAACGGCTCAGGCCCGAGTCGCTGTTCGACCGGTTCGTCAAGTTCCGGGAGGGCCTCGGGATGGAGGTCCTCGCGCACCGGGGCGCGTCCGCGTACGGGCGCATGGCCCAGCGTCTCCGCGCCGGCAGGCCCGTGTGCCTCGTCGTCGACCGCGACCTCACCGAAAGCGGGATCGACGTGGAGTTCTTCGGCGCCACCGCCCGGATGCCCGCCGTCTCGGCGGCGCTCGCGCTCCAGACCGGCGCCGCCCTCATTCCCGTGACACTCTGGTATGAGGGCGAGTACTGGGCGGCGCGCGTCCACGAGGAGATCCCCGTGCCGGAGGAGGGCCGCAGACAGGAGAAGATCCAGGCCATGACGCAGGAGCTCGCGCGAATCTTCGAGCGGGGCATCGCCGCCCACCCCGAGGACTGGCACATGCTGCAGAAGGTCTGGGTGGACGACCTGTCAGAGGGTGGCCGGTGAGAGTCGGCTCATGAAGATCGGCCGCATGAAGATCGGCATCGTCTGCCCGTACACGTGGAACGTGCCGGGCGGCGTCCAGCAGCACATCGGCGACCTCGCCGAGGCGCTGATCGCGCACGGCCACGACGTGTCGGTCATGACGCCCGCCGACGACGACGCGCGGCTGCCGCCGTACGTGGTGTCGGCGGGCCGCGCCGTGCCCGTGCCCTACAACGGCTCGGTGGCCCGGCTGGCGTTCGGGTTCCGGTCGGCGGGCCGCGTCCGGCGCTGGATCCGCGAGGGCGGCTTCGACGTCCTGCACGTCCACGAGCCGGCGGCGCCGTCGCTGGGCCTGCTCGCCTGCTGGGCCGCGGACGGCCCGATCGTCGGCACCTTCCACGCGTCGTATGTGAGATCGCGGGCGCTGTCGGTCATGTCGCCGGTGCTGAGCAGTGCGCTGGAGAAGATCACTGGGCGGATCGCGGTGTCCGAGGCCGCCCGCACCAGCCTCGTCGAGCATCTCGGCGGCGACGCCGTGCTGATCCCGAACGGCGTCGCGACCGAACGGTACGCGATGGCCGAGCCGCTGCCGGGCTGGCCCGGACGCGCCGCCTCGGCCGAGGCGGACCCGTCCGTGCCGCGCGGCGACGGCGGCGCCCTCGGGTTCCTCGGCCGGATGGACGAGCCGCGCAAGGGCCTGGACGTGCTGCTGCGCGCGTTCGAGATCCTCGGGCGGCGCCGGCCCGGACTGCGGCTGCTGATCGCCGGACCGGGCGACGCCGACGACGTGACGGCCCGCGTCTCCCCGGAGCTGCGCGACCGGGTCGTCGTCCTCGGCCTCGTCAGCGAGGAGGACAAGGTCCGCGCCTACCATTCGGTGGACGTGTTCGTCGCGCCGAACCTCGGCGGCGAGAGCTTCGGCATCGTCCTCGCCGAGGCGATGTCGGCGGGCGCCCCCATCCTGGCCAGCGACATCGAGGCGTTCGAGCGGGTGCTGCGCGGCGGGCGCGCCGGGGCGCTGTTCCCGGCGGGCGACCACGAGGCCCTCGCGGCGGCGGCCGGGGAGCTGCTCGACGACCCGGCGCGCCGCAAGCAGCTGTCGGCGGAGGCCCGCGCCGCCGTCCGCGCCTACGACTGGTCGGCGGTGGCCCGCGACGTGCTGAGGGTGTACGAGACGGTCACGCTCGGCGGCGCGGGCGTCGTCGAGTCGGGACTCGGCGCGTAGGGGGCGGGTCGCGATGTACGACTGGATCATCGACGTCCTGTTCTGGGTCGCCGTCGTGTTCCTGGTGGCCGTGTACGTGTCGTGGCGCGCGACCCGGCTCGACCGGCTGCACGTGCGCGTCGAGACGGCGCGGGCGGCGCTGGACGCGGCCCTGGTCAGGCGGGCCGCCGCCGCGCTGGAGCTGGCCGCCTCGCGGCTCCTGGACCCGGCCGCGAGCCTGGTCCTGGCCACCGCGGCGCACGAGGCCCGCACCGCCGACGCCGACAACCGGGAGTTCGCCGAGAGCGACCTGTCGCGGGCGCTGCGGGCCGTCGTCGACCAGCCCGAGTTCGTCGGCACGCTCACCGCGGACGGCGCCGGGGAGGGCGCGGCGATGCTGGACGAGCTGTCCTCGTCCGCGGCCAAGGTCGCCTACGCCCGCCGCTTCTACAACGACGCCGTCGCCCAGGCGAGGATCGCCCGCCGCAAACCCCTCATCCGGATCCTGCCGCTCGCGGGCCGCGCGCCCCTTCCCGACTTCTTCGAGATCGACGACGACCCGCCCGGGATCTGAGCGGGGCGCGGTGGCACCGACCGCGTCGCGACCCGCTCAGATCCCGGGCGGGCGCGTTCGCCGGTGTTCGCTACCCTCTGGCAGACCGGTCAAGGGAGGGGCAAAACGTGCGATCCGAATGGGCCGAAAGGGGCCTGTGGGGAACCATCGTCCGGCGGAGGGCGGGTGCGTGGCTCGGCGTCCTCGTCCTCGGCGCCGCCGCGCTGCCCGCCTGCTCGGACTCCGGCGGCCCCGCGTCGGCGCCCCCGCCGACCGGTACCGGCGGGCCGGTGGAGTCCGCGACGCCCGCGCCCACGCCCGCGACGCATCCGTTCACCGGCGGGACGAAGGGCCTCACCAACCCCGTTCTCGCCGTCAAGATCGAGAACACGAGCCCCGCGCTGCCGCAGAGCGGGGTGGCGGCCGCCGACATCGTGTACGTCGAGCAGGTCGAGGGCGGCGAGACCCGGCTGATGACGGTGTACTCGTCGCGGTTGCCGAAGCGTGTCGGGCCCGTCCGCAGCGCCCGGATCTCCGACCTGCACATCCTGCCGCAGTTCGGCCGCCCCGCCTTCGCGTTCTCCGGCGTCCAGAGCAAGATGAAGAAGCACGTCCGCGCGGCGCCGGTGTACGACGTCTCCCACGAGAAGACGGGCGCCGCCTACTTCAGGTCCAGCGCCAAGCCGATGCCGTACAACCTCTACGCCGACCCGAGGGCACTGCTGAAGCAGGCGCCGAACGCGCAGGGGCCGCGTGACATCGGGTTCCGCTTCGGCCCCGCGCCCGCGGGCGGCAGGCCGATCAAGTCCTTCACCGCCAGGTGGCCGGCCGCGCGGATGGGGTTCACCTGGTCGGCCAAGCAACGGCGCTGGCTCGCCAGCTGGGGCGGGCGCCCCGACCACGCCGCCGAGGGCGGGGTGCTGGGCGGCCGGACGATCGTCGTCCAGTACGCCAGGACGACCCGGTCGAAGTTCCACGACTTCCTCGGCAGCTACACCCCGCTGATCCACACCACCGGAACCGGACGGGCCCTCGTCCTGCGCGATGGGAAGGCGTACAAGGCCAGGTGGGCGCGGCCGTCCGAGGACCGGGGCACCACCTTCACCACCGCGTCCGGCGAGCCGATGACCTTCGCGCCGGGGCAGGTCTGGGTGGTCATCGTCAACGACGGCAAGCCCTACATCCCGTAAGGCACCGAGCCCGGGTCGTTGACACTGTGCCGGGTCGAACGCTCATACGAGCAGGGAATACCATGGAAGGCGACTTATCGCCCGTTCTCGTGAGGTATGCCCGTGTCCACTTCCAGTTCCGCCCCCGAGACCACCACGCCGGAGACGGCGCCGGAGACGGGGACCGCCCGCGTCAAGCGCGGTATGGCGGAGATGCTCAAGGGCGGCGTGATCATGGACGTCGTCACGCCCGAACAGGCGAAGATCGCCGAAGACGCGGGCGCGGTCGCCGTCATGGCCCTGGAGCGGGTGCCCGCCGACATCCGCGCCGAGGGCGGCATCTCCCGGATGAGCGATCCCGACATGATCGACGGGATCATCAACGCGGTGTCCATCCCGGTCATGGCCAAGGCCCGCATCGGCCACTTCGTCGAGGCGCAGGTGCTCCAGGCGCTCGGCGTCGACTACATCGACGAGTCCGAGGTGCTCACCCCCGCCGACTACGAGCACCACATCGACAAGTGGGCGTTCACCGTCCCGTTCGTCTGCGGCGCCACCAGCCTCGGCGAGGCGCTGCGCCGCATCACCGAGGGCGCGGCGATGATCCGCTCCAAGGGCGAGGCCGGCACCGGCGACGTCTCCAACGCCACCACCCACATGCGCCGGATCCGCCAGGAGATCCGGCGGCTCCAGTCCCTCCCCGAGGACGAGCTGTACGTCGCCGCCAAGGAGCTCCAGGCCCCCTACGAGCTGGTCAGGGAGGTCGCCGAGGCCGGGAAGCTGCCCGTCGTCCTGTTCACCGCGGGCGGCATCGCCACCCCCGCCGACGCGGCCATGATGATGCAGCTCGGCGCCGAGGGCGTCTTCGTCGGCTCCGGGATCTTCAAGTCCGGCAACCCGGCGCAGCGCGCGGAGGCCATCGTGAAGGCCACCACCTTCCACGACGACCCCGGCGTCATCGCCAAGGTGTCCCGCGGTCTCGGCGAGGCCATGGTCGGCATCAACGCCGCCTCGCTCGGCGAGGACCAGAAGTTCGCCGGACGGGGCTGGTAGCCGATCGGGTACCCCGCTCTCCACAGCACGCCCTGACAGGGTTTACGCTGACGGCGCGGCCGGTGACCGGGGCCTTGTCGGGGGCTGGGGGCGTTCCCCGGAACGAGGCGTCCGGGGCGGCGCCCGGCCGTGGGAGGGGAGAGCATGGCTTGGTCGGTCGCGCTGGCGTGCGCGAGGGTGGGCGAGTCCACCGAGGTGTTCCGCCCGGGTCTCGTACCCGACCCGGACGAGGCGGCGGCGATCGCCCGCCGCCTCTACCCGGCGGACACCCTCACCGAGACCGGCGACACCGTCCTGGACTTCGCGCTGTGGCCCTACGAGGACGAGCTGTTCGTCGGCGCGTTCGAGCGGGCTCTGCTGCTGTGCGACCGGCGGCTGTTCTACCTCGACGACGACGCCCGCCGGATCGCCGACACCGCCGCCGCCGCGCTGCCCGGCTCCCACTGCGGCGTGCTCGTCCTGCACACCGTCATCCGCGGCTGCTGGTTCCGCTGGTACGAGTCGGGCGAGCTGCTCCGCGACGTGTTCGTCACGGCCGAGGACGGCGTCGTCGTCGACCAGGGTGAACGCCTGCCCGCCGAACGGCCGTTCTGGCGGCCGATCGACGAGGGCGTCCCGGACGTCCCGCTGCCGTTCGACCAGGAGGAGTTCGGGCTCGCGCTCGCCGAGGCCCACATGTTCGGCCGTGGCATCGCCGACCGCGGCGAGGACGGGTTCCTACCACTCGAACTGCCGCTGCGGCGCTTCAAGCACGTTTGACGCGGCGGCCGGCGCGCGCCGGCGCGGGAAGATCCACCGATTGGGAGGACGTTGTACGGAACGTCTAGGGTTGGATGATCCCCACGCGCCTCCCGGAAGGTTCTCCGTGACAGCTGTGCCGACGATCGGTGTCCTCGCTCTCCAGGGCGACGTGCGCGAGCACGCGCACGCGCTGGAGACGGCCGGGGCACGCGCGGTGCGCGTGCGCCGTCCCGACGAACTGGAACGGGTCGACGGGCTCGTCCTGCCCGGCGGGGAGTCCACCACCATGTGGCGGCTGGCGCGCTCGTTCGACATGCTGGAACCGCTGCGCAAGCGGATCGAGGCCGGGATGCCCGCCTACGGCTCCTGCGCCGGCATGATCATGCTGGCGGACCGGATCCGGGACGGCGTCGCGGGCCAGGAGACGGTCGGGGGCATCGACATGACCGTGCGCCGCAACGCCTTCGGCAGGCAGGTCGACTCGTTCGAGTCCGACGTTCCGCTGGTCGGTATGGGCGACACGCCGTACCACGCGGTTTTCATCCGCGCCCCCTGGGTGGAGTCCGTCGGGGACGCCGTCGAGGTCCTCGGACGGGCCGAGGGCGGCCCGAACGCCGGTAGGATCGTCGCCGTCCGCCAAGGGCGCCTGATGGCGACCGCGTTCCATCCGGAGTTGACAGGCGACTTCCGCGTGCACCACTACTTCGCCGATCTGGTGCGCCGGACGACAGAGGAGGAATGACAGCATGTCCGGCCATTCCAAATGGGCGACGACCAAGCACAAGAAGGCGGCACTCGACGCCAAGCGCGGCAAGCTCTTCGCCAAGCTGATCAAGAACATCGAGGTCGCGGCCCGCACCGGCGGCGGGGATCCCGACGCCAACCCGACCCTCTACGACGCCATCTACAAGGCGAAGAAGAACTCCGTCCCCAACGACAACATCGAGCGAGCGCGCAAGCGCGGCGCCGGTGAGGAGGCGGGGGGCGCCGACTGGCAGACCATCACCTACGAGGGGTACGCGCCCGGCGGCGTCGCCGTCCTCATCGAGTGTCTGACCGACAACCGCAACCGGGCCGCCTCCGAGGTCCGCGTCGCCCTCACCCGCAACGGCGGATCCCTCGCCGACCCGGGCTCGGTGTCCTACATGTTCAACCGCAAGGGCGTCGTGATCGTCCCCAAGTCCGGCACCACCGAGGACGAGGTGATGATGGCCGTCCTGGACGCCGGCGCCGAGGAGGTCAACGACCTCGACGGGGACAACTTCGAGGTCGTCAGCGAGGCCGGCGACCTGGTCGCGGTCCGCTCCGCCCTGGTCGAGGCCGGGATCGACTACGACTCGGCCGAGAGCAAGTTCCTGCCGAGCGTCACCGTCCCTCTCGACGAGGACAACGCCAAGAAGGTCTTCCGGCTCCTCGACGCCCTGGAGGACTCCGACGACGTCCAGGACGTCTACGCCAACTTCGACGTGAGCGACGAGGTCCTCGCCACCCTCGACTGAGCCGCCCTCGACCGACCCCGCGGGTCCTCCGGCGACACGCCCGGCTCACTTGGACGGCGCGCGTGAACAGGCGCGCGCCGAGTTGGTAGCGTGTCGGCCGAACAGATGATCGAAGGAGCGGCCGTGCGGGTGATGGGGGTGGACCCCGGGCTCACCCGGTGCGGGGTGGGCGTCGTCGAGGGCGCCCCGGGCAAACGGCTCCATCTGGTGCACGTGTCCGTCGTGCGGACCGCGCCCGACGAGGACCACCCCCTGCGCCTGCTGGGCATCGAGTCGGGCATCGAGGCGCTCGTCGACGAGCTGCGCCCCGATGCCGTCGCCGTCGAGCGGGTGTTCTCCCAGCACAACGTCCGCACCGTGATGGGCACCGCGCAGGCGGCCGGGATCGCGATCCTCGCGGCGGCCCGGCGCGGGCTGCCCGTCGCGCTGTACACCCCGAGCGAGGCCAAGGCCGCCGTGACCGGGAACGGCCGTGCCGACAAGGCGCAGATCACCAGGATGGTGACGCGGCTGCTGTCCCTCGACACAGCGCCGAAGCCCGCCGACGCCGCGGACGCGCTCGCGCTCGCCATCTGCCACGTGTGGCGCGGCGGCGCCCAGCATCGCCTCGCCCACGCCCGGCGGTCGCGGATCGAGGAGGCGGCGCGGGCCGAGCGGGAGCGGCTCGCCGCCCGGAGCAGAGGAGGAAGCAGCGAATGATCGCCTTCGTCAGCGGCCGGGTGGCCGCCGCCGGGCCCGACGGGGCGGTGATCGACGTGCACGGCGTCGGGCTGTCGGTGCAGTGCACGCCCGCCACGCTCGCCGGGCTGCGGGTCGGGGAGCAGGCGACGGTCCCGACCTCCCTGGTCGTCCGCGAGGACTCCCTCACCCTGTTCGGTTTCGCCGACGACGACGAGCGCGCCGTTTTCGAACTGCTGCAGACCGCGAGCGGCGTCGGGCCGCGCCTCGCGCTGGCGATGCTCGCCGTGCACACCCCCAACGCGCTGCGCCACGCGATGGCCACCGAGGACGTCACCGCGCTCACCAAGGTCCCCGGCATCGGCAAGAAGGGCGCCCAGCGGATCGTCCTGGAACTGCGGGACCGCCTCGGCGGCCCGGTCGGGGACGGCGCGGCCGACGTCCGGACGTCCACCCGCGCCGAACCGTGGCGCGAACAGGTCCAGATGGGCCTGATCAACCTCGGCTGGTCCGCCAAGGACGCCGACGCCGCCGTGGACGCCGTCGCCGCCGATCTCGACGGTGGTGAGACGCCGCCGGTCGCGTCGCTGCTGCGGTCGGCGCTGAAGAAGCTGAGCAAATGAGCGCCGCGGGCGACCCGGAGCGGCTGGTGTCGGCGGACGCGGACGGGCCCGAGGAACAGGTGATCGAGGCCGCGCTGCGGCCTAAGCGGCTCGACGACTTCATCGGGCAGGAACGCGTCCGCGAGCAGCTCTCGCTCGTGCTGCACGGCGCGCTGCGGCGCGGCCGGACGCCCGACCACGTGCTGCTGTCGGGCGGGCCCGGCCTCGGCAAGACCACCCTCGCCATGATCATCGCGGCGGAGCTCGGGCAGCCGCTGCGGATCTCGTCCGGACCCGCCATCGAGCGGGCCGGGGACCTCGCGGCTGTGCTGTCGACCCTCGCCGAGGGCGAGGTGCTGTTCCTGGACGAGATCCACCGGCTGGCGCGGCCCGCCGAGGAGATGCTCTACATGGCGATGGAGGACTTCCGCGTCGACGTCGTCGTCGGCAAGGGCCCGGGCGCCACCGCGATCCCGCTCGACATCGCGCCGTTCACGCTGGTGGGCGCCACGACCCGGGCGGGGATGCTGCCGGGGCCGCTGCGCGACCGGTTCGGGTTCGTCGCGCACATGGACTTCTACGAGCCCGCCGAACTGGAGGTCATCGTCCGCCGGTCGGCGCGGCTGCTCGACGTGGAGATCACCGACGACGGCGCCGCCGAGGTCGCCGGACGTTCCCGGGGCACGCCCCGCATCGCCAACCGGCTGCTGCGCCGCGTCCGCGACTACGCCGAGGTCCGCGGCGACGGGAAGGTCGACAGGGAATCGGCTCGGACGGCACTCGCGTTGTACGAGGTGGACGAACGGGGCCTCGACCGGCTCGACCGGGCCGTCCTCGGCTCGCTGCTGCGCAAGTTCGGCGGTGGGCCGGTCGGCCTGTCGACGCTGGCGGTGTCGGTCGGGGAGGAACCGGAGACCGTGGAGGTCGTCGCGGAACCGTTCCTCGTCCGGCAGGGCCTGCTGGCCAGGACGCCGCGGGGCCGGGTCGCCACGGGCGCCGCGTGGGCGCATCTCGGGCTGACCCCGCCGCCGACCGCGCCGCTGACCGGGACGCTGTTCGACCTGGGCGACGACCCGGGCGAGAAGGCCGATCCCACCGAACAGTGATCATTCGGGTAACGGGTTGGGAACTTCCCGGCGTCGCCGGTCGTCGCGTCGTTGCCGGGGTCTCGCGTACTCTCTAGACTCCGGGACTTGGTTCACCGTCTCCAGCCGGCGGTCCCGTGAACGTGACCGGTCCGGTCACAGGCTGGGCAAACGACATCGGAAGGATGCCCCGGTAATGGGCAGCGAAGTTATTCTCGCGGCGGAGTCGGGCGGGAGCGGGGCTTTCAACCTGCTTCTGCTCCTCGCCGTTCCCCTGGTCTTCTACCTCCTGCTGATCCGTCCGCAGAGCAAGCGCCGCAAGCAGCAGTTGGAGATGCAGAACGCCATCGAGCCCGGCGCTCGGGTGGTGACGACCAGCGGTATGCGCGCGACGGTCGTGGCGGTCGACGACGACGGTGTGGTCCTGGAGATCGCCGACGGCGTCGAGGTCCACTTCCTTCGTCAGGCCGTCATGCAGGTCCTCAAGGACGACGAGCCTGAGGAACTCGACGACGACCAGGACGACGACGAGGGCCGCGTCGACCTCGCCAAGGACGCGACCGAGGACGCGACCGGCGACGAGGCCGCCGAGGACGAGGCCGCCAAGGACGACCGGACGGACGAGACGGGCAAGGCGGAGGCGTCGGGCCAAGACGACGAGGCCGCGGAGTCCAAGCCCAGGAGGAGGCTGAAGGTCAAGGCCGCGGACAAGCCGTCCGCCTGACCCTCCGCCGGTGACGACTCAAGACGGGAAGTACGACGACAAGTGGCCCCGCCCAGTAACGCTCCCAAGCCCGGGCGCACGCTTCTCGCGCTCTTCGCAACCCTGCTGGTCCTCGCCGGCGTAGCGGTCTGGCAGGGCCAGACCACGCCGAAGCTGGGGCTCGACCTCGCCGGCGGGACGACCGTGACGCTCACCGCCAAGACGACGAGCGGCAAGAACCCGCCGACCGAACAGATGGACCAGGCCGTCAAGATCATGACCCGGCGGGTCAACGGCCTGGGCGTGTCGGACGCGGAGGTCACCAAGCAGGGCAGCAACAACATCGTGGTGAACGTCCCCGGCGAGGGGCAGAGCCGCGTCGTCAGCCTGATCGGCACGACGGCGAAGTTGCAGTTCCGCCAGGTGTTCGCGATCGCCGACGGCAAGCCGTCGACCGGCCCGGCGCCGGCCCCGTCGGCGAGCCCGTCCGGCAAGCCGAAGAAGGGCGACAAGAGCCCCTCGCCCTCGGTATCGCCGTCCACGAGCGCCAAGCCGTCGCCGTCGGCCACGGCGCGTGGCAGGGCGCTGTCGGGGGCGCTCACGGCGCCGACCCCGACACCGTCCGGGGCGCCGAGCCCGTCCGCGCCGGCCTCGCCGTCGTCGCCGCTGGTGCCGCCGTCCGGCGCGCCCGTGCCCCCCGCGCAGGACTACGCCGGGGTGACCGACCCGGCGGTCATCAAGCAGTTCGAGGCCCTCAACTGCTACCGGGGCGACCGGCGCGCGCCCGGCTCCAACGACCCGAACCGCAAGTTCGTCGCCGCCTGCGACCAGGACGAGGAGTCCGACCAGGTCGCCAAGTACATCCTCGGCCCCGTCCGGGTGCTCGGCGAGAACGTCGACGAGGCCAACGCGATGCCGCCGGACGCCCAGCAGGGTCAGGCCAGCTGGTCGGTGGCGCTGGACTTCGACGGCAAGGGCGCCCGCCAGTTCGGCGAGGTCACCACCGACGCGTACGGGGCCTACCAGCAGGACCCGTCGTCCCCGCGGGCGCAGGTCGCGATCGTCTTGGACGGCAGGGTCGTCTCGGCGCCCAGCATCCGCGAGGGTGCGATCACCGGCGGCACCGCCAGCATCGACGGCCCGCCCGACAGCTTCGACCAGCGGTACGCCACCGACCTCGCCAACGTCCTCAAGTACGGGGCGCTGCCGCTGGAGTTCACGCAGAGCTCCATCGACGAGGTGTCGTCCACGCTCGGGTCCGACCAGCTGACCGGCGGCCTCATCGCCGGAGCGATCGGCCTCGGCCTCGTCGTCCTCTACTGCATGTTCTACTACCGGGGCCTCGGCCTGGTCGCGGTCGCCAGCCTGATCGTGGCCTCGGCCATCACCTACGTCTCGGTCGTGATCCTCGGTGAGGGGATGGGCTTCCGGCTCTCCCTGCCCCACATCATCGGCCTCATCGTGTCCATCGGCATCACCGCCGACTCGTTCATCGTCTACTTCGAACGGCTGCGGGACGAGCTGAGGGCCGGGCGCAGGCTGCGGCCGTCGGTGGAGAGCGCCTGGAAGCGGGCGCGGCGCACCATCCTGGTCGCCGACGCCGTGACCTTCCTCGCCGCGCTCGTGCTGTACTTCCTCGCGGTCGGCGGCGTCGCCGGGTTCGCGTTCGCGATGGGGCTGACGACGCTCATCGACATCGTCGTCGTGTTCTTCTTCACCAAGCCGCTGGTCGCGCTGCTGTCGCGGACGAACTTCTACGGCCGCGGCCATCCGCTCTCCGGCCTCGATCCGCGCAAGCTGCACCGCGCGACGCAGAGGTCGTCCGCCGCCACCGCCGGCACGAGCCAGGAGGCCTGACCATGGGACTGCGCGCCGTCACCTCGCGAATCTACCGCGGCGAGATCAGCGCCGACATCGTCGGCCGGCCCCGGCTCTGGACCGCGATCTCCGGGTTCCTGCTGGTGCTGTCCATCGCGGGACTGATCGTCCAGGGGCTCAACTTCGGCGTCGAGTTCAAGGGCGGGTCCGTCTTCACGTTCAAGGCCTCCAGCGCCTCGATCGAGGACGTCCGCGGCGCCGTCTCCGCCGGCGGCGCCCACCAGGTCATCGTGCAGAAGGCCGGCGGGGACTGGCGGGTCACGACCGAGAGCCTGTCCTCGGACCACGTCACGCGGGTCAAGTCGAGCGTGGGCAAGGAGTTGAACGTCCCCACCGACAAGATCAGCACTCAGGTCGTCGGCGCGTCGTGGGGCGGCGAGATCCAGGAGAAGGCGTGGCAGGCGCTGGTCGTCTTCATGGTCCTGATCATCCTGTATCTGTCGCTGGCGTTCGAATGGCGGATGGCGCTGGCCGCCGTCGTCGCGCTGGTCCACGACCTGGTGATCACGGCGGGCGTGTACGCCTGGTCCGGGTTCGAGGTCACTCCGGCGACGCTGCTCGGCTTCCTGACGATCCTCGGGTACTCGCTGTACGACGCGGTCGTCGTGTTCGACATGATCAAGGAGGTCACCAAGCCGCTCGGCCCGACCTCCAAGACGACCTACAGCGAGGCGGCCAACCAGGCGCTCAGCAGCACCCTGGTCCGCTCCCTGAACACCTCGCTGGTGGCGATCCTGCCGGTCGGCGCGATCCTGTTCATCGGCACCACGCTGTTCGGCGCGGGCACGCTGAAGGACCTGTCGCTCGCCCTGTTCGTCGGCATGATCGTCGGTACGTACTCGTCGATCTGCGTGGCGACGCCGCTGCTCGTCCAGTTCAAGGAGCGCGAGCCGAAGTACAAGCAGATCCGCGAGAACCTGGCGCGGCGCGAGCAGAGCGCCAAGCGGCAGGCCAAGCAGAGCAAGGCCACCAAGGTGAAGGCCACGGCGGGCGCCCCCGGTGACGCGTCGGACGGCGGGACGGAGGGCGGTTCGGACGCCGACGCGTCGGGTGACGACACCGGCGACCAGGCCACCGACGTCCGCCACACCGTCACCGTGCGGAAGGTGGTGCAGACCGGGCAGCGGCAGCAGCCGAAGCGCGGCAGCCGCCAGCAGCGCCGCGGCGGCAAGTAGGCCGCGAGCGGGCGGCACGGAGTACGGGCGGGAGCGGCGACGTGGACCTCGGCAAGCTGATCCGGGAGCGGATCCGGGACGTCGACGACTACCCGAAGCCAGGGGTGGTGTTCAAGGACATCACCCCGCTGCTGGCCGACCATGTCGCGTTCGCCGGTGTCGTGGACGCCATCGTCAACCATCACGGGCGCGGCACCATCGACAAGATCGTCGGGATCGAGGCCCGGGGCTTCATCCTCGCCGCGCCCGTCGCCTACCACTTCGGCGCGGGCTTCGTCCCGGTGCGCAAGAAGGGGAAGTTGCCGTCGCGGACGCACGAGGAGACCTATGATCTCGAGTATGGGACCGAGACGATAGAGATCCACCACGACGCGTTCCGCCCGGGAGACCGGGTGCTGATCGTCGACGACGTCCTCGCCACCGGTGGGACGGCCGCGGCCGCGGCCGAGCTCGTCCGCCGTGGCGGGGGCGAGGTCGCCGGGCTGTCGGTCCTTCTCGAACTGTCGTTCCTGAACGGGCGCGACAAGCTGGGGAATCTGGACGTCCATTCGCTGGTTACGGTCTAGTGCGAAATGGGTGGCGGATACACTGGGCGCCATCAGGGCCCGGTGGAACCGGGCGCATCCCGCCGAGAGCGATGTCAGGCCCGCAAGGACTAAGGAGGCTGGGTGCCAGGTGAGGTGGTATCGACCGACGCGGTGAACGACACCGCGCAGGACTCGTCCGGCCAGATCGCCGAATCGCGGGCCGCGCGACCGCGGACGTCGCCGCCCCGCGCCTCAACGCCGCGGACCCCCGCGCAGCAGAGTTCCCCACCGCAAGATCAGCCATCGCCCACCCAGCCATCACAAGATCAGGCCTCGCAAGACCAGGCATCGCAAGACCAGCCGTCCGGGCCGCAGCCGTCGCGGGCTCGGCCGCCACAGACGCCGCCTCCGCAGGGCGGGCGCCCGCGGGCGTCCGCGCCGTCGAAGGCCCCGGAAGCGCCGCCGGGCTCCGGTTCCCCCGCCGATCCCGACCCCGTCGCGTCCGAGCCCTCCGTCCCGTCCAGGCCCACGCCGGCCACGATTCCACCGTCTGCCGCCCGGGTGCGCCGTAGGCTCGCCAGGTTGGGCGCCCAGCGCGGCCCCGCTATGAACCCGGTACTAGAACCACTGATCAAGACCGTCCGCAACACCCACCCCAAGGCGGACCTGCGGCTCATCGAGCGCGCCTACGACGTCGCCGCCCATCACCACCGCGACCAGAAACGCAAGAGCGGCGACCCCTACATCACGCATCCCCTCGCGGTCGCGACCATCCTCGCCGAGCTCGGCATGAACACCGAGACGCTGTGCGCGGCGCTGCTGCACGACACCGTCGAGGACACCCCGTACACCCTTGAGCAGCTCAAGGCCGACTTCGGCGACGAGATCGGCGCCCTGGTCGACGGCGTCACCAAGCTCGACAAGGTCAAGTACGGGGACGCCGCCGAGGCCGAGACCGTCCGCAAGATGGTCGTGGCGATGTCCCGCGACATCCGTGTCCTGGTGATCAAACTCGGTGACCGGCTGCACAACATGCGGACGCTGCGCTACATGCCGCGGCACAAGCAGGAGAAGAAGGCCCGCGAGACCCTGGAGGTGTTCGCGCCGCTCGCCCACCGCCTCGGCATGAACACGCTGAAGTGGGAGCTTGAGGACCTCGCGTTCGCCACCATGTACCCGAAGCGGTTCGACGAGATCGCCCGGCTGGTGTCCGAACGCGCCCCGCGCCGCGACGTGTACCTCCAGGAAGTGATCGAGAACGTCTCCACCGACCTGCGCGAGGCCCGGATCAAGGCCACCGTGACCGGTCGGCCGAAGCACTACTACTCGATCTACCAGAAGATGATCGCCCGGGACGTCAGCTTCGACGACATCTACGACCTGGTCGGCATCCGGGTCCTCGTCGACAGCGTCCGCGACTGCTACGCGGCGCTCGGCTCGATCCACGCGCGATGGAACCCGGTTCCCGGCCGGTTCAAGGACTACATCGCGATGCCGAAGTTCAACATGTACCAGTCGCTGCACACCACGGTGATCGGGCCCGAGGGCAAGCCCGTCGAGCTGCAGATCCGCACGTGGGGGATGCACCGCCGCGCCGAGTACGGCGTCGCCGCGCACTGGAAGTACAAGGAGGAGACGGTCGGCGGCCGCAAGGCCGGTGACATGCAGTGGCTGCGCCAGCTCCTCGACTGGCAGAAGGAGACCGCCGACCCGGCCGAGTTCCTGGAGTCGCTGCGGTTCGACCTGTCGGTCTCCGAGGTGTTCGTGTTCACCCCGAAGGGCGACGTGATCGCGTTGCCGCAGGGCGCCACGCCCGTCGACTTCGCGTACGCGATCCACACCGAGGTCGGACACCGATGTATCGGCGCCCGCGTCAACGGCCGTCTCGTCCCCCTCGAATCGACCCTCGACAACGGCGACACCGTCGAGGTGTTCACCTCCAAGTCGCAGGACGCCGGCCCGAGCCGCGACTGGCTCGGCTTCGTCAAGAGCGCCCGCGCCCGCAACAAGATCAAGCACTGGTTCTCCAAGGAGCGCCGCGACACCGCGATCGAGTCCGGCAAGGACGCCATCGCCCGCGCGATGCGCAAGCAGAACATGCCGCTCCAACGGATGATGTCCGGTGAGGCCCTCCTCGCCCTCGCCCGCGACATGCGCTACCCCGACGTGTCGTCGCTGTACGCGGCCGTCGGCGAGAGCCAGGTGTCGGCGCAGAACGTCGTCCAGAAACTCGTGGAGGCGCTCGGCGGCGTGGAGAGCGCCGACGAGGACCTCGCCGAGATCGCGCTGCCGACGCGGCGCAAGCGCAGCCGTCCCGCCGGAGACCCGGGCGTCGTCGTCGCCGACGACCCCGACGTGTGGGTGCGCCTGTCGCGGTGCTGCACGCCCGTCCCGGGCGACGACATCATCGGGTTCGTGACCCGCGGCCACGGCGTGTCCGTGCACCGCGGGGACTGCGCCAACATCGCCAGCCTCAAGGCGCAGCCCGACCGGCTCATCGACGTCAAATGGTCCCCCGGCGAGGACTCGGTGTTCCTCGTCGCGATCCAGGTCGAGGCGCTCGACCGTCCCCGGCTGCTGTCGGACGTGACCCGCGTCCTGTCCGACCAGCACGTCAACATCCTGTCGGCGTCGGTCACCACGACCCGTGACCGGGTCGCGGTGTCCCGGTTCACGTTCGAGATGGGCGACCCGAAGCATCTCGGGCACGTGCTGAAGGCCGTCCGGTCCATCGACGGGGTCTACGACGTCTACCGGACGACCAGCGGCGCCACCCGCTGACGGGCGGCGCCGCCTTCTCGTACGGTCGGGGTTCGTTCAGCTCTCGGCGGGCTCGTCCTCGGGGATCACGTCCACCCCGGCCTCGGCGCGCTGCTGCGGCGTGATGGGGGTCGGCGCGGCCGTCAGCGGGTCGTAGCCGGAGGCCGCCTTCGGGAAGGCGATCACGTCGCGGATCGAGTCCTGCCGGGCGAGGAGCATGACGATCCGGTCCCAGCCGAACGCGATGCCGCCGTGCGGCGGCGGACCGAACTTGAACGCCTCCAGCAGGAACCCGAACTTCGACTCGGCCTCCTCCTTCGACAGGCCCAACACGTCGAACACCCGCTGCTGCATCTCCGCGCGGTGGATACGGATGGACCCGCCGCCGATCTCCGTGCCGTTGAGGACGAGGTCGTAGGCGTTCGCGAGCGCGCCGCCCGGGTCGTCCTGGAACGTGTCGGCGAACTCCGGCTTCGGCGCCGTGAACGGGTGGTGCACGGACGTCCAGCCGACCTGCTCGCCCCGGTCGTCCTCCACCGGCTCGAAGATCGGCGCGTCGACGACCCACACGAACTCCCAGGCCGTCTCGTCGATCAGGTCGCGGCGGCGGCCGATCTCCAGCCGGGCGGCGCCGAGCAGTTCCTGCGTGGCGTGCCGCCTGCCCGCGCCGAAGAAGACCGCGTCGCCGGGTGAGGCGCCGACCTTCGCGGCCAGCCCGGACTTCTCGGTGTCGGACAGGTTCTTGGCGACGGGACCGCCGAGCGTGCCGTCGTCCTGGACGAGCACGTAGGCGAGGCCGCGGGCGCCGCGGGCCTTCGCCCAGTCCTGCCACGCGTCCAGTTCCCTCCGGGTCTGGGACGCGCCTCCGGGCATGACGACCGCGCCGACGTACGGGGCCTGGAACACCCGGAACGATGTCTGCGCGAAGTACTCGGTCATGTCGGTCAGCTCGACGCCGAACCTCAGGTCGGGCTTGTCGGAGCCGTACCGCGCCATCGCGTCGGCGTAGGTGATGTGCGGGATCGGGCGGGGGATCTCGTACCCGGCGATCTCCTTCCACAACCGGGCGACGAGGTCCTCGCCGACGGTCTGGACGTCGGCCTGGTCGCAGAACGACATCTCGATGTCGATCTGGGTGAACTCCGGCTGCCGGTCGGCGCGGAAGTCCTCGTCGCGGTAGCAGCGCGCGATCTGGTAGTAGCGCTCGAGCCCGCCGACCATGAGCAGCTGCTTGAACAGCTGCGGCGACTGCGGCAGCGCGTACCAGTGGCCCGGCTGGAGCCGGACGGGCACGAGGAAGTCGCGGGCGCCCTCCGGCGTCGACCGGGTCAGCGTCGGCGTCTCGACGTTGACGAAGCCGTGCTCGCGCATCACCTCGTGCGTCAGGAACGACGCCTCGGAACGGATCCGCATCGCCCTGGCGACGGCGTCGCGGCGCAGGTCCAGGTACCGGTACTTGAGGCGGATCTCCTCGTTGACGTTGACGTCGCCCTCGATGGGGAAGGGGAGCGGCGCCGCGTCCGACAGCACCTCGATGTCGGTGGCGGCGACCTCGACGTCGCCGGTGGGCAGTTCGGGGTTCTCGTTGCCCTCCGGCCGGACGCGGACCTCGCCGACGACCTTGACACAGAACTCCGAGCGCAGGTCGTGCGCCGTGTCCTCTTCCCTGAAGACGACCTGCGCGACGCCGGACGCGTCCCGCAGGTCGATGAACGTGACGCCGCCGTGGTCGCGGCGACGGCCGACCCAGCCGGCCAGGGTGACCTGCCGTCCGGCGTGCTCCCTGCGGAGCGTCCCCGCCTCGTGCGAGCGGATCATGGTGCGAGCCTTTCCTTCAACGTCGTGACGATCTCGGTCAACGGGACGGCGGTCTGCTCGCCCTCGGCCAGATCCTTGACCTGGGCGACGCCGTCCGCGATATCTCGCTCTCCGAGGATCACGGCGTACCTGGCGCCGGAGCGGTCGGCGTCCTTCATCGCGCCCTTCAGCTTCTTGCCGCCGAACGCCACGTCGGCGGCGATCCCGGCCCGGCGCAACTCGGCGACCAGGGTGAACAGGCGCCGTTCCGCCGCCTCGCCGAGCGGCACCCCGAACGCCTCGCAGCGTGGCCGGACGGTGAACGCGGCGCCGCCCGCCTCCGACTCGTCCTCCCGCGACTCGGCGTCCATCGCGAGGAGCGTGCGGTCCAGGCCGAGACCGAACCCGATGCCGGGCAGCGGCGGGCCGCCGATGTCCTCCGACAGCCCGTCGTAGCGTCCGCCGCCGCCGATGCCGGACTGGGCGCCGAGCAGGGGGTGGTCGAACTCGTACGTCGTGCGGGTGTAGTAGTCGAGGCCGCGGACGAGGGCGGGAGTGTCCTCCCACTCGATGCCGAGGTCGGCGAGCAGTTCACGGACCCGGTCGTGGTGGGCCTTGCAGGCCGGGCACAGGTGGTCGGCCATCAGCGGGGCGTCCGCGAGCTGCGCGCGCACCTGCGGCCGCTTGTCGTCCAGCACCCGCAACGGGTTCAGTTCGACGCGGGCGCGGGTGTCGTCGTCGAGGTCGAGGCCGCGCAGGAAGTCCTGGAGCAGCGCCCGGTAGGCGGGACGGCACTCCCGGCAGCCGAGCGAGTTCAGCAGCAGCCGCACCCGCGTCAGGCCGACGGACCGGTACCAGTTCCACGCGATCGCGATCGTCTCCGCGTCGACGCGCGGGTCCTCGCTGCCGATCGCCTCCAGGTCGAGTTGGTAGAACTGCCGGTAGCGGCCCTGCTGCGGCCGCTCGGCGCGGAACGCGGGGCCCGTCGTCCACACCTTCACCGGCAGCGCGCCCTTGTGCAGATTGTTCTCCAGGACGGAGCGCAGCACGGTCGCGGTGAACTCCGGACGCAGCGTCAGCGACCGGCCGCCCCTGTCCTCGAACGTGTACATCTCCTTCGACACCACGTCCGTGGACTCGCCCACGCCCCGTTTGAACAGATTGGTGTCCTCGAAGACGGCCAACTCCATGTAGCCGTAGCCGGCCAGCCGCGCCTGTTCGGCGAACGCCTCACGGACGGCGTAGAGGAGATCCGCGCCTGGCGGAACGTATTCACTGACCCCCTTGGGGGCCCGGAAACTCGAACTCATCGTCTCTTAGGCTCAAAATCCCTTGTTGGGCCCGTCCGCCGGAACGGCCGGGGCATTCGAGGAGGACGAGCCCCCTGAAACGCCCGGCACAAGTCCGGTGAGGAACGGATTGGTCGCCCGTTCACGGCCGATTGTGGTCTGCTCGCCGTGGCCGGGCAGGACGGCCGTCTCGTCGGGCAGGGTGAGGCACACCCGCGACAGGCTCGCGAGGATCTCCTCGTACGAGCCGCCCGGCAGGTCGGTGCGTCCGATGGACCCGGCGAACAGGAGGTCGCCGCTGAACATCACGTCCGGGATCTGCCGCGTCCTCGGCGTCCGGAACGTCACCGAGCCGGGCGTATGGCCCGGCGCGTGGTCGACGGTGAAGCTGAGACCCGCGAGTTCCAGCACCGATCCGTCGGTCAGTTCCCGCACGTCGTCCGGCTCGGACAGCTCCAGGCCACCGAAGAGCTGCTGCCCGGTCGCGAGGGACAGGCCCTTGGCCGGGTCGGTGAGCAGATCGCGGTCGTCCGGATGGATGAAGGCGGGAACGTCCCTGGCCCCGCACACCGGCGCCACCGACCACACATGGTCGATGTGGCCGTGCGTCAGCAGCACCGCGACCGGCTTCAGCCGATGCTCGCGCAGGATCTCCTCGATCCCGGCCTCGGCGTCCTGGCCGGGGTCGATGATGACGCACTCCTCCCCGGCTGCGGGCGCCACGACATAACAGTTCGCGGCGAAAGACCCGGCGGGGAACCCGGCGACGAGCACGGTCGTCCTTCCTTCGAACCATCTCTTGTGGGCGTGTCCGAGGGTACCGGCGCGGCCATTGCCTCCGCGAACGAGATGGGGCGTCGCCGTGTCGGGAGACCCGGCGAAGCGCTCCCGAAAGCGGAGGCGATTTTACGCGCGGGTGCCGCTACTATGCGCTGCACGTTCATCTGATCACACCGAAGGGGCCATAGACGTGGCGGGGAAGGACCGCAAGAAGCAGCTCGCGCGGCAGCGCTACGAGCGCCAGCAGCAGCGACGGGCCGAGGAGGCGGCGCGCTCCCGCCGACTCAAGATCATCGGCTCGGCCGCCGCGGTCGCGGTCGTCGCCGCCGGCGGCGGCGTGTTCATGGTCGTCACCGGCGACGAGGAGTCCACGGCCGCCGGACCGAAATGCGACTACAAGGCCGCGCAGGCACCGGCGGCCAAGGACGTCGGCAAGCCACCGGGCAAGCCCGCGTACACGGGCACCGTCCAGGCGACCCTCAAGACCAACCGCGGCGACGTGGAGATGCAGCTGTACGGCGAGAAGGCGCCGTGCACGGTCAACTCCTTCGCCCATCTGGCGCAGAAGAACTATTTCGACAAGACCCCGTGCCACCGGTTGACGAGTGGCGGGCTCAACGTCCTGCAGTGCGGCGACCCCACGGGCAAGGGCACGGGCGGACCGGGCTACGAGTTCGTCAACGAGAACACCAAGGGCGCCACCTATTCCGAGGGCACGCTCGCGATGGCCAACAGCGGGCCCGACACCAACGGCAGCCAGTTCTTCCTGGTGTACAAGGACTCGCAGCTCGACCCCGACTACACCGTGTTCGGGAAGATCACCAAGGGGCTCGACGTGCTGACCAAGGTCGCCGGCGACGGCTCGGAACCGAAGGGCGACGGCGCGCCCAAGAAGAAGGTGGAGATCGAGGACATCGCGATCGCCGGGAAATAGCCGAACGGGATACTAAGGTGTGGAGAGTCCGAAGGGCGTAGGTCTCTCGGATTCGCGATTCAGGAGGCAAGGGTGTCCAGCGCGACCGATCCCTGGGGCCGGGTGGACGAGGACGGCACCGTCTATGTCAGGACGTCCGGCGGCGAGCGGGTCGTCGGCTCCTGGCAGGCGGGCGCTCCCGAAGAGGCCCTGTCCTACTTCAAGCGCAAGTACGACTCGCTCGTCACCGAGATCGGCCTGCTCGAACAGCGGGTCCGCACCACCGACCTGCAGCCCGCCCAGGCCCAGCAGAGCATCGACCGGCTCCGCGAGGCCGTCGCCGAAGCCAACGCCGTCGGCGACCTCGACGCCCTCGGACGCCGCCTCGACGGCCTCAGCGAACAGGTCGGGCGGCGCCGCGAAGAGGTCAAGGCGCAACGCGAACAACACCGCAACGAGGCACGCGAGGTCAAGGAGCGGATCGTCGCCGAGGCCGAGCGGATCGCGGTCGAGGAGACCCACTGGAAGAACGGCGGTGAACGCCTCCGCCAGCTCGTCGAGGAGTGGAAGGCCGCCGACCGCATCGACCGCCCCACCGAGACCGCCCTGTGGAAACGGCTGTCGTCCGCGCGCAACGCCTTCACCAAGCGCCGCAAGGCCTACTTCGCCACCCTCGACGACCAGCGCGAGGAGGCCCGCCGCGAGAAGGAGCGCCTCGTCGCCGAGGCCGAATCGATGTCCGGCTCCACCGACTGGGGCGACACCGCCGCCGCCTACCGCGACCTGATGCGCCGCTGGAAGATGGCGGGCCGCGCCTCCCGCGACGTCGAAGAGGAACTCTGGGCCCGGTTCAAGGGCGCCCAGGACGTCTTCTTCCAGGCCCGCGGCGCCGCGTTCGCCGAACGCGACGCCGAGTTCCGCGAACACGCCGAGGAGAAGGAGAAGCTTCTCGCCGAGGCCGAACGGCTCCTTCCCGTCAAGGACGTCCGGCAGGCCCGGCAGGCGCTCCGCGGCATCCAGGAACGCTGGGAGGCCGCCGGAATGGTCCCCCGCGACCAGCGCGACCGCCTCGAAGGCCGCCTCCGCAAGATCGAGGAGACCATCCGCGGCGCCGAGGAGACCGAATGGCGCCGCACCAACCCCGAGGCCCGCGCCCGCGCCGAGGCCACCGTCACCCAGCTGCGCAGCTCCATCGACCAGCTGGAGAAACGCCTCGGCAAAGCCCGCGAAGCGGGACGGGAGAAGGACGTCAAAGAGGCCGAAGAGGCCCTCAACGCCCGCCGCGCCTGGCTCGAAGAAGCAGAACGCACCCTCGCCGAATTCTCTTAGTCTCCCAGGGGCCGACCCCCTGGAACCCCCGTTGCGAGCAGGTCGATCCTCACGCCACGGCGCGGGTCCTTGTGACCGTGCGGGGTGCGTCGTGGCGCTGCGGTCGACCTGCTCGACGGTTCGCGCGGCCTCCGGCGCTGGGCGCCTCCGACCGCGCGAACCGTGACCCGGGCTGGGGCTTTGTCCAAGGTTCGGGGTTGTGACTTGGCCCCATTCGCTGGAAAAGCCGTTTTGGTCTGGCTTGGCCTCGGGTGTTAGCGGGTGGGGTGTCTTCCTAGGAAGGCTATGAGGCGGGTTTGTTCGTCGGCGGACGGTGGGGGTGGGATCGGTGGGGCCAGATGGCCTCTGGCGCGTAGGGGGGCGGCGATGATGTGGGCCGTGGCGAAGGCGTGGTGGACGAGGTCCGGGTCCAGGCGTGACGGCTGGCCCGTGGCCTGTGCCAGGTCCCAGGCGTGGACGAGCGGCTCCAGGATGTAGCCGCCCAGGAAGTCGCCGAGCGGCAGTTCGCCGAGCCTGCCGAAGGGGACGAGAACGCCCAGCGCCTCCGCGGTCAGCGCGGCCGCGCACGCCTTGCGGGCCGACCGCCAGCTCATCAGGACGTCGCCGGGCACGAACCGGGCCGGGTCGTCGTTGACGTCCGGCCTGGGATCCCCGGCGGCCAGCGCCCGGATCAGGTGCTGCTCACCGGTGACGTGCCCGGCGACGTCCCGGGCGGTCCACCTCGCGCAGGGCGACGGCGCGTCCCAGCCGTCCCGGGGGACGCCCGCGACCAGGCCCTCGAAGAGGTCGAGAGACCGGTGGTAGCCGCTGAGGTCCTGAGCCATGGTGGCCAGTGACGCGCGAACCGATCGCCCTGTCAAGCGCTATCGCGAGAGTCGCCTCCCTCACACCGCCGTGCCGCCGCGCTGCCGGAGCATCCTGTTCATCTGAGCGATCTCCGCGTTCTGGCCCGTCACCATCGTGCGGGCGAGGCTGCGCACCCGGTCGTGGCCGGTACGGGCGAGGACCGCCTCGGCCATGGCGACACCGCCACGGTGGTGCGCGACCATGAGCCGCAGGTACTGGACCTCGGCGGCGCGGCCCGACGCCCGCTCCAGCTCCGCGAGCTGGTCGCGCGTCGCCATCCCCGGCATCGCGGTCGCTCCCTGGTGCCCGCCGTGTCCGGACATCCACCGCATGGGACCCGCCGGATCGGTCTTGGGCAGGCCCCACTCGTCCAGCCAGGCCGTCATCATGCCGATCTGCGCGGACTGGGTGTTGATGATGTCGTACG
Organism: Actinomadura spongiicola; assembly: GCF_003432485.1. GTDB lineage: Bacteria > Actinomycetota > Actinomycetes > Streptosporangiales > Streptosporangiaceae > Spirillospora > Spirillospora spongiicola. Next base: position 45,958 of record NZ_QVNQ01000016.1, on the reverse strand, counting down.
CCAGCAGCCGGACCTCGGCGTCGTCCGTGCCGTCGCGGACGATGAACGACATGCGCACCGCCTGGGCGTGGTGGGTGCTCATGTCGCGGGCGAATCCGGCCTCCGGGTCGCCCGTGCCCGGGTCGCCCGGACGGAACGCGGTGAGCGCCACCAGCACCGCGCCGACGAGGAGGACCAGGACCGCGACGGCGATCGTGACCGTTCGTCCCTTGGTGGCGGGGGGCGTGTCCTCGGTCATGGCGTGTCCTTGGCTCCGTCGCACGGCGCGCCGGGCTCAAGCGTCTGCGGGCCCTTCACGAAGGCGCGCAGGAACTTGTCGACACGTGGATCGGACGCGTCGTCGATCTTGAGCTGGTTGCCCCAGGCGCTCAGCACGATCGGGCTGTCGAGGGACGGGTACGGGCTCATGAACGTGTAGTCGGTGCGGGTGACCTTGCCCTTGAGGACGTCGAGCTGGGCGGCGGGCAGGCCGGGACGGTAGGTGATCCACACCGCGCCGTGCTCCAGGGAGTGCACGGCGTTCTCGTTGCGCAGCGCCGCGTCGTAGACGCGGCCGTTGCAGTTCTGCCAGGTCGGGTGGTGGTCGCCGCCCATCGGCGGGTCGGTGGCGTACTTGACCGCGGCGCTGGTGTGGCCGCTGTCGAGGTCGTCCTTGGTGACCAGTCCGGCGATGGACGGGCGGTCGTCGGCCGACGACGGCCTGGACTGGACGAACGCGTAACCGATCGCGAGGACCGCGACCAGGCCGACCACGGTGAAGAAGACGATGGGTCCCCAGGGCGTCTCTCGCTGGGTGAGCGCGTTCTGCCTCGCGCCGCGGGCGTGCGTGTTACGGGCGTTCTTGTTACGGGCGCTCTTGGACATGTGAGCGGTCCTCTCAGGGGCTGTTGCTGCTGAACATGAGGGCTGCGCCGGGCCGCGCACGGGCGCGGACACGGCGGTGCGGTGGCCTTGCGGCCGGTCCTCTACAGCCGGAGCACCAGGAGGGGAGGTCGGAAGACGGGCCTGGACGTTCGCCCGTCAGGTGGAGCGAGCGTCCAGCCGGCGCGGGCGGGCAGGCGCGAGGCGGGGCGGCGCGCCACGGCCGCCAAGCCCAGCAGGACGAGGGAGTACAGCACGGCGACGCACAGGCAGGCGTCCAGCGGCGGCCGGTCCTTCGCGGGGGCCGACAACGCCGTGTCGGCGGCCCTGTGAAGGTCGTGGAGCGCCGAAGCCGCGGCGCCCGGCTTCTGGTCGCCGGCGGCGGACACGGCGGCCACGGGCACGCTGAAGGCGTGCTCGGTGCACATTCGGTCGGGCGGTCCATGCCTCAGCCCGTAGCTGAAGATCAACCCGCCCAGTACGAAGAGCATCACGAGCAACCCTGCCGGGCCATGCCGCCGGCGCGGGGCCGTACCGGACACCGTCACACTCCTGGTTGCGTCTTTCGCGCCGTTCCAACGCCGGAGAACGGCGTCAGGTTCCCCGGGCCCAGTTTCTCACGGCGTCTTCTCATGACGTCCGGCGCTGTCCGTGCCCTTGGATAGTGTCGGAGCGTGACCAGCGGGGCGGAAACGGGCGAGCCGGAGGGGCTGTTCGACGTGTCCGGCGCACCCGACGTGCCGGAGCCGAACAGGCCGGAGCCGGACGTGCCGGGTGGGGGAGGCGCAGGGCAGCCGCTCGCCGTGCGGATGCGGCCCCGCGCCCTGGACGAGGTCGTCGGGCAGGGGCACCTCCTCGGCCCCGGCACGCCGATCCGCCAGCTCGTCGACCGGGACGTGCCGATGTCCCTCGTCCTGTGGGGTCCGCCGGGCACCGGCAAGACCACCCTCGCCACGGTCGTCAGTCACGTCACCTCCCGCCGGTTCGTGGAGATCTCCGCGGTCAGCGACGGCGTCAAACGGGTCCGCGCCGAGATCGACCTGGCGCGCCGCCAACTCGGCATGGCCGGACGGCAGACGGTCCTGTTCGTGGACGAGGTCCACCGGTTCAACAAGGCGCAGCAGGACGCCCTGCTGCCCGCCGTGGAGAACCGCTGGGTCTCGTTCATCGGCGCCACCACCGAGAACCCGTTCTTCTCCGTCATCAGCCCGCTGCTGTCGCGGTCTCTGCTGCTCACCCTGGAGCCCCTCGGAACCGACGACCTGCGCGAGGTGATCCGCCGCGCGCTCGCCGACGAACGCGGCCTGGCCGGGGCGGTGACCCTCGATGCCGCCGCCGAGGACCACCTGATCCGCCTCGCGGGCGGCGACGCCCGCCGCGCCCTCACCTACCTGGAGGCCGCGGCGCTGGTCGTGGACGACGGCGCCGCGATCGACGTCGGCGTGCTGGAGAGGGCCGTCGACCGGGCCGCGGTCCGCTACGACCGCGAGGGCGACCAGCACTACGACGTGATCAGCGCGTTCGTCAAGAGCATCCGCGGCAGCGACGCCGACGCCGCGCTGCACTACCTGGCCCGCATGATCGAGGCCGGGGAGGACCCGCGGTTCATCGCCCGGCGGCTGATCGTGCACGCCAGCGAGGACGTCGGCATGGCCGACCCGACCGCGTTGCAGACGGCGGTCGCGGCCGCGCAGGCCGTCGAGTTCGTCGGCCTGCCCGAGGCCCGCATCAACCTGGCCCAGGCGGTCATCCACCTGTCCCTGGCCCCCAAGTCCAACGCGGTGATCACGGCCGTGGACGAGGCGCTCGGCGACGTCCGCAAGGGTCTCGTCGGGCCCGTCCCCGCGCATCTGCGCGACGCGCACTACAAGGGCGCGGCGAAGATCGGGCACGGGGAGGGCTACAAGTACGCCCACAACCACCCCGGCGGAGTGGTGCGGCAACAGTACGCGCCCGACCCGGTGGACGGACGGGAGTACTATCGGCCGACCCGGCACGGCGCCGAGTCGCGGTTCACCGAGGTCCTCGCCCGGATCCGGTCCGTCCTGCGCGGCTCGGACGGCCGGGATCGATCTTGACCGGCCGGTGTTCCCGCACAGTGCGCGGACGGAACGGTAAGGTCGGTCAGGCCATGTCCCGGCCCATGAGCCGGACTCGCACGAACGGAAAGCCCTGATGCTCACTGGTGGACAGCTCGCAGGTCTCATCGTGGCCGTGTTCTGGGCGGTGCTCGTCACGTTCATCGCGCTGACCCTGCTGAGGCTCGCCCGTCTCCTCCGCGAGGCGAGCGACGTCGTCCGCGACTTCGGCGACCAGGCCGGGCCGCTGATGGACGACATGGCCAGGACGGTCCGCCGCGCCAACGAGCAGCTCGGCCGCACCGACGTCATCACCAAGCAGGTCGCGGGCGTCACCCAGAACGTCTCGGCCGTCTCCACCGTCATGTCGTCGGTGATGGGCGGGCCGCTGGTGAAGGCCGCCGCGTTCTCCTACGGCGTCCGCAAGGCCCTCGCGAACCGCGACGAGGGCGCCCGCCGCGACGGAGCCCGCCGCGACGGCGGGGAGCGCGCGCTCCAGGCCAGGTCCTCGGGCAGGGGGCGCAGATGAGGCGGCTGTTCTGGGTCTCGGTCGGCGCGGGTGCGGGCGTCTACGTGTCGCACCGCGTCAAGCGCCGCGTCGTGCGGTTCGCGCGATCCTGGTCCCCGGAGGGCGTCGCGGCGCGGGCGGTGTCGACCGGGCAGGGCGCGGGCTCGCGGTTGAGGCACTTCGCCGCCGACGTCCGTACGGAGATGCGCGCCCGCGAGGAGGAGCTGCGCGAGGCCGTCCGCCTCGACCGGTCCCCGCCGGACGCCGCCGTTCCCGGACGCCGGGGCGCCCGGCCCCGCGTGCTCAGGGCGCGTTACACGATCATCGACCACACCAACGACATCGACGACGACAAGGATGGCCACTGATCATGGAGTCGGCAGAGGTCGCACGCCGCTTCCTCACGTTCTTCGAGGAGCGCGGGCACACGGTGGTGCCCTCGGCCAGCCTGGTCGCCGAGGACCCGACCCTCCTGCTGGTCAACGCCGGGATGGTCCCGTTCAAGCCGTACTTCCTCGGCCAGCGAACCCCGCCGTCCCCGCGGATGACCAGCGCGCAGAAGTGCGTGCGGACGCCCGACATCGAGGAGGTCGGGAAGACCACCCGGCACGCCACGTTCTTCCAGATGCTGGGCAACTTCTCCATCGGCGACTACTTCAAGGAGCAGGCGATCCCGTTCGCCTGGGACCTGCTGACCCGGTCGCGTGCGGAAGGCGGCTTCGGTTTCCCCGAGGACAGGCTGTGGGTGACCGTCTTCAACGACGACGACGAGGCCGCCGGGCTCTGGCACGACAAGGTCGGCGTCCCCCTCGACCGCATCCAGCGGCGCGGCATGGAGGACAACTTCTGGTCGATGGGCGTCCCCGGCCCGTGCGGCCCCTGCTCGGAGATCTACTACGACCGGGGCCCCGAGTACGGTCGCGAGGGCGGCCCTGTCGCCGACGAGGACCGCTACCTCGAAGTGTGGAACCTCGTCTTCATGCAGTACGAGCGGGGGCCGGGGGACAGCAAGACCGACTTCCCGATCCTCGGCGACCTGCCCGCCAAGAACATCGACACCGGCATGGGCCTGGAGCGCATGGCGGCGATCCTCCAGGGCGTCGACAACATCTACGAGACCGACACGCTGTGGCGGATCCTCGACCGGGCCGCGGACCTGACCGGCTCCCGGTACGGCCGCGACCACCGCGCGGACGTGTCGCTGCGCGTCATCGCCGACCACGTCCGCAGCGGGACGATGATGGTCGCGGACGGCATCCGTCCCGGCAACGAGGGCCGCGGCTACGTCCTGCGCCGCATCCTGCGCCGCTCGATCCGCAACCTGCGGCTGCTCGGCGGCGAGGACGCGGGCCTCATGCACGAGCTGACCGCCGTCGCGATCGCGGCGATGGGCGAGCAGTACCCCGAACTCGTCCGCACCGCCGCGAACATCCACACCGTCATCGACGCCGAGGAGGACTCGTTCCTCGCGACGCTCCGCACCGGCACCGCCATCTTCGACACGGCGGTGGCGGAGACCCGGCGGTCCGGCGGCGCGACGCTCGCCGGTGAGCAGGCGTTCAAACTCCACGACACCTACGGCTTCCCGATCGACCTCACCTTGGAGATGGCGTCCGAGCAGGGCCTCCAGGTGGACGAGGAGGGCTTCCGGCGGCTCATGCGCGAGCAGCGCGAGCGCGCCAAGAAGGACGCCCGCGACAAGCGGACCGGCAACCTGGACGTGTCCGTCCTCGACGAGCTGCTCACCGGCGCCGGCGGCAAGGTCGACTTCATCGGCTACCGGCATCTGCTCGGCGACGCCCGCCTCGTCGGGCTCCTCGTCGGCGGCGCCAACGTGCCCGCGGCGGGGGAGGGCACCGACGTCGAGGTCGTCCTCGACCGGACCCCCTTCTACGCCGAGGGCGGCGGGCAGCTCGCCGACCACGGCCTGATCCGGCTCGGCAACGGCGCCGTCATCGAGGTCACCGACGTGCAGTCGCCGCTGGCCGGGCTGATCGTGCACCGCGGTCGCGTCCGCAGCGGCGAGGCGCAGGCCGGGGACTCCGCGCACGCCGAGGTCGACGTGGAGCGGCGCCGGGCGATCTCCCGCTCGCACACCGCGACGCACCTCGTGCACGCCGGGTTCCGCCGCGCGCTCGGCGAGTCGGCGGCGCAGGCCGGGTCGGAGAACTCGCCCGGCCGGTTCCGGTTCGACTTCACCGCGTCCGGCGCCGTCCCGCCGAGCGTCCTGCGCGACGTCGAGGACGAGGTCAACGAGGTCCTGGTCGGCGACCTGGACGTCCGCGCGTTCCACACCTCGATCGACGAGGCCCGCGCGATGGGCGCGCTCGCCCTGTTCGGCGAGAAGTACGGCGACGAGGTCCGGGTCGTGGAGGTCGGCGACTACTCCCGCGAGCTGTGCGGCGGCACCCACGTCGCCCGCTCCGGGCAGCTCGGCCTGATCAAGGTGCTGGGCGAGTCGTCCATCGGGGCGGGCGTCCGCCGCGTCGAGGCCCTCGTCGGCATCGACGCGTTCCGGTTCCTGGCCCGCGAGAGCGTCCTCGTCGCGCAGCTCGCCGAGCAGATGAAGGCGCGCAAGGAGGAACTGCCCGAACGCGTCTCCGGCATCGTCTCACGGCTCCGCGACGCGGAACGGGAGCTGGAGAAGCTGCGGTCGCAGCAGGTCCTCGCCATCGCGGGATCGCTCGCCGACGCGGCCAAGGACATCGGCGGCATCGCGTTCGTGGGGCACCGCGCCCCCGACGGCACCGGCGCCGACGACCTGCGCAGGCTCGCCGTCGACGTCCGCGGCCGGCTCACCGCCCGGCCCGCGGTCGTGATGGTCACGGGTGTGCCGAAGGACCGTCCCGTCGTGGTCGTCGCCGTCACCGAAGGCGCCCGCGACCGCGGCCTCAAGGCCGGCGCGCTCGTCGGCCTCGCCGCGAAGGCGCTCGGCGGGGGCGGCGGAGGCAAGGACGACCTCGCCCAGGGCGGCGGCGCCGACCCGTCGGCGGTCGGGGACGCCCTCGCCGCCGTCGAACAGGCCGTAGGGGCCGCGTGAGGCCGGCGCGTCGGGGCAGGAGACCGGGACCGGGCCGTCGAACGGGGGCCCGGCGATGAGGGACGGTGTCCGGCTGGGCGTGGACGTCGGGAGCGTGCGCATCGGGGTCGCGCGGTGCGACCCCGGCGGGCTTCTCGCCACCCCGCTGGAGACCGTGCGGAGCGGCAGGGGCGACGTCGCCCGGATCGTGGAGCTCGTCGCCGAGCACCAGGCGATCGAGGTGGTCGTGGGCCTGCCGACGTCGCTGTCGGGCAGGGAGGGCCCGGCGGCACGGTCGGCGCGCGAGTTCGCGGCGCGGCTCGCGGACCGGCTCCCGCCCGAGACGGTGCGGCTGCACGACGAGCGGCTCACCACCGTCACGGCCGAGAGCGGCCTGCGGGCCGGTGGGGTGCGCGGCAAGGCGCGGCGCGCGGTCGTCGATCAGGCGGCCGCGACGGTGCTGCTCCAGGCGGCACTTGACGTGGAACGGTTGACGGGGCGTCCGCCAGGCGAGATCGTCCGGGGAAGCTCATGAACGACTTGGACCTCTTCTCAGACCCGTACGGTGACGGCCAGCCGTACGACGAGCGGTACGGCAGACGCGACCAGAGGCGCGTCCGAAGGCGGCAGAAGCGCCGTAGGCGCAACGGCCGCGCCGCCGCCCTGTTCGCCATGGCGTTCCTCGTCGCGGTGTTCGGCACCGGCGGCGTCCTCGGGTACGCGTGGCTGGACAACAAGCGGAACCCGCCGGACTACGAAGGACAGGGCACGGGCAACGTCACCGTCCAGGTCAAGGACGGCGCCAGCGGTTCGATGATCGGCGCGACGCTGGAAAGCCACCGCGTGGTCAAGAGCGCCCGCGCGTTCGTGAAGGCCTACAACAAGGAGTCACGGGCGCCCAGCATCCAGCCCGGCTTCTACCAGCTGCGGCTGAGGATGTCGTCGGCCGCGGCGGTGGCGCTGCTGCTGGACCCGAAGTCCCGGGCGGGCAACCAGATCACGGTGCCGGAGGGCAGGCGGGCCGTCGAGCTGTACGAGCTGCTGTCCGAGAAGACGGGGATCCCCGTCAAGGAGTTCCAGGCCGCCGCGAAGAAGCCGGAGGCGCTCGGGCTGCCCCCGTACGCCGGCGGCAAGGTGGAGGGCTACCTGTACCCGGGGCGCTACGACCTCGACCCGAACGGGTCGGCGGAGCAGATCCTCAAGGAGATGGTGGCCCGCTTCAACGAGCAGGCGCAGCGCGTGGACCTCGTCGGCAAGGCGCGCGAGGCGGGGATGAAACCGGCGACGGTCATCACCCTGGCCAGCCTGGTCCAGGCGGAGGGCGGCAAACCCAGCGACCTGCCGAAGATCTCCCGGGTCATCTACAACCGGCTGGAGAAGGGCATGAAGCTCCAGTTCGACACGACCGTCCTGTACGCGCTGAACAGGCGGACGCTCACGGTGACCAACAAGGACCTCGAGGTCGACTCGCCGTATAACACCTACAGGTACAAGGGCCTGCCTCCGGGCCCGATCGCCAGCCCCGGACCGGACGCGATCGAGGCGGCGCTGCGGCCGGAGGAGGGGACGTGGCTGTTCTTCATCGCCACCGACCCGACGAACAAGCTCACCGAGTTCGCCACGACGGAGGAGGAGCGGGTCCGGCTGGAGAAGAAGTTCCGGGCATGGCAGAAGGCGAACCCGGGCCAGTGACGTCGGTGACGCGGGCCGCGGTACTTGGCTCGCCGATCGCGCATTCCCTCTCGCCGACCCTGCACCGGGCGGCGTACGCGGAGATGGGCCTGGACACCTGGTCCTACGAGGCCATCGAGTGCGGCGAGGACGCCCTGGCCGGGCTGCTGGACGGTCTCGGCCCCGAATGGGCGGGCCTGTCGCTGACGATGCCGCTCAAACGCGTCGCGCTCGACCTGGTCGACACGGTGTCGGACCTCGCCGTGAAGGTCGGCGGCGCCAACACGATCGTCCTGCGGGACGGGCGGCGCCACGGCGATAACACCGACGTGTACGGCATCGTCACGGCGCTGACGGAGGCGGGCGTGTCCGCCCCCGCCTCCGCGCTGGTGCTCGGCGGGGGCGCGACGGCCGCGTCCGCGCTGGCCGCGCTCGCCGGGCTGGGCTTGGACGAGGCCGTCCTCGCGGTGCGGACGCCGGACCGCGCCGCCGGCGCCGTGGCCGTGGGGGAGCGGTTCGGGCTCGCGGTCCGGGTCGTGACGCTCGACCGGGTCGCCGAGGCCCTCCCCGCCGAGCTGGTGGTGTCGACGCTGCCCGGACGTGCCGCCGACCCGTTCGCCGAACCGGTGGCCGCGTCCGGCGCGGCCCTGTTCGACGTGGTGTACGCGCCGTGGCCGACGGCTCTCGCGACGGCGGTCGCCCGATCGGGCGGCACGATCGTCGGGGGCTTCCCGATGCTCCTGCACCAGGCCGTCCGGCAGGTGACGCTGATGACCGGCCGCGACGACGTCCCCGTCGAGGCGATGCGCGCGGCAGGCGAGGCAGAACTCAAACGCCGCACCTAGCCACCAATCCAACGCGACCTCACTCCGCACGAACACGTGCCCCGCCCGACGCAACGACACCAGAGGCAAGCAAAACCGGACAGACAGCGCAGCGATGCCGCATTCACTCAGACCCGGTCACCCAGCGAGCCGGGCCCTCCGAACACAACGGCCTCAGCCCGCGCCGAACGCGTTAGCCGGGCGGATCGCGAAGCGATGTCGCGTTCGCACGGGAACGGTGACGTAGCGAGCCGCCAGGCGAGCGCAGTGGGCCGTTCCCGCAACAGTTACGCGCCGCGTGAGGTGCGGCGTCGGCGCATCGACTCGTTGACGCCGGTGAGGGCGATCGGCAGGATCACGCTCAGCCAGAAGTCCTTCCACCCCCACAGGCCGACCGCGACGCCCGCCGCGCTGCACACGCACACCAGGACCAGCAGGAACGCCGCCCAGTGCCCGCGGGCGAGCGCGCCCACGTCGACGAGTCGGCGGCGCGGCAGCAGCTCCGCCAGGGGCACCTCCCGGGCGTGCGCGCGCTGCACGACGGTGGCGTCGGGCAGCCAGTGCAGGACGTCCGCGTTCCCGGTGAGCGGCATCCGGTCGAGCGCGACGAGGGTCTCCAGCCGCCACCACAGCGTCCACAGCGATGTGCGCCCGGTGCCGGGCTGGCCGTTCCACCGCCGGTCGCCGGCCTCGCCGCGGACCAGCGTCCGGAACGCGCGGGCGACGGTGGGGCCGTGCGGGCCGCGCGGGTCCCGCAGCAGCGCGGCCAGCGCGATCGGCAGCCCGTAGTGCCAGAGGGCGAGCCGCCAGACCGGTTTGGACCCCGAGCCGTGCGGCGAGACGTCATAGGTCTCGATCCAGGTGTGGTCGTCGCCGGGGTCGAGGTGGTCGAGGAGCCAGTCGTAGGCGTCCAGCAGCCGCTCGGACCGCAGGTCGGGCCGCGCCTCCGCCAGTGTCACCAGCGCGAACGCGGTGTGGGTGACGGTCGGCCGGGACGCCTGTGTCGGTCCCCAGCCGGGGCGGCGCGCCGTCCGGTCCGCGGTCAGCCACTCGACCCCCCGGTCGACCGCCGGGTCGTAGGGGTTGAGCTGGCTCAGCGCGCGGAGCGCCAGGCACGTCAGCCACACCCGGGACTGGCAGCCGCGCAGCGACCCCCAGCCGCCGTCCGGGTTCTGGTTGTGCCGCAGCCAGTGGTAGGCGCGTCTCAGGTCGGGGGCGTCGTCGCGCAGGTCGCAGCGGGCGCGGGCGAGGAACCGCGCGATCCAGGCGGTCGCCTCCACCACCGGCATGCCGAGGCTGGTCTTGGTGGCCCAGCCGCCGTCCTGCAACGGGTCGTCGGAACCGGCCTGCCGGGAGGCGAGGAACGCCAGCCCGTCGTCGAAGTACTCGAACGGGCGGCCCGCCTCCACGAACGCCAGCAGCCCGACGGCCGTCGCGGTGGTGCCCGGCTCGGGCCTCGTCAGCTCGTGGTACCAGCCGCCGCCCGTGCCGAGCGCGGGCGCGTAGGAGTCGCGGAGGACGTCGAGCGACTCGTCCAGCCGGGTGTGCAGGAGCGCGATGTCGATGGCGGGGACGTCGGGGACGGGCCGCCGTGACCGGGACGGGGCGGCGGGACGGGGAGCGCGGGGCGCCGGTTCCGGGAGCGGTGGTATCTGGTTCACAGTTTCGCCTTCTGCCCCTGGTTATGCCCGTATTCTCGACTCGCGTACCCCGTGAGCCTTAGGCAGCTATCCATTTCCGCAGAGACCTGTGGCGGTCCGGAAGGTCCCTGCCGGGCACGCTGGAAGGCGAGCGACCCCGCCCCCGTGGACCTGGAGGAGGCTTGACCGAGCCGCCGGTGTGGACCGAGCCCCGTCACGACTGTGTCCTGTGCCCGCCCCTGCGTTTCCGGTTCAACGGAATGGTCGATCTGCCGGGAGAATCAGGAGTTATCGCAAGCGACGGAGATTTCCTTTTGATCCCGGATTTGGCGCCGCTCGTGGAAGGGCACGTGCTGCTGGTGACCCGCGAACATCACCAGTGCGCCGCGATGTTCGGCCCGGAGATGTGGGTGCGGGCACGACGATGGCGCCATCGCGTCGCCCGCCTCTACCACCGCGCCTACGGGACGGACGAACTGCTGCTGTTCGAGCACGGACCGGCCAGGCCCCAGGGCGGAGGCGCGTGCATCGACCACGCCCACTGGCACTTCATTCCCGGAACCCACGACCTCCGCGCGCTGGTGGAGGCACACGGCCACCGCGGCGCGCGGGCCGACCACGGTGCCCTGCGCGCCCACCTGCGCACCGGCCGCTCCTACCTCCTCATCGAGGAGGACGGCGTCGCGACCGTCCATCCCGGCGACGGAGTGCGGAGCCAGTTCCTGCGCTGGGCGGTGACCGCCACCCGCCAGGACGAGACATGGCGCTGGCAGGAGACCTTCGGCCTGCCCGAGAGCAGGCGCCGCTTCTTCCGCACCCTCCAAGCCCTGCGCGCGGCGACCGCTCCTCCCGACGAGGATCAGCTTTCGGACAGCCACCTGTAGAGCTCGGCCGCGGCGAGCCGATCGCCGAACCCCGTGCGCTCCACGCCCTCCACATACCCGGTCGGGTACTCCACGGGAGAACGCTCGCGCTGATGGACGAGCACATGCTCCAGCGCCGTCGCGCCGAAACGCAGCAGCCACAGCGGGCGGCCCGGGACCGTCCGGTCCAGCGCCGGAAGCAGGTCCCGCACCTCGTCCCGGCTGATCGGCGCCGGGCGTCCGAGCAGCCGCGCCAGCGTGGGGGCCTCGGAGATCACCAGGTCCGCCAGCGCCAGCATCGGCAGGACCGCGTCCACCGGGAGCCGCCCGTCGACGTCGTGCGGGACGAGATCGAACGCCACCCGCGTCCCCGCCTCACGGGCGATGCCCGCCGCCGCGTGCAGCGCCGCCCGCGAGACCGGCGACAGCAGCGAGTACCCGTCGGTGACCAGCACGTCCGAGCCCGCGATCGCGGTCGCCGCCGAGCGGACCTCCGGCACGCCGAGGCGGCGGCACGGCGGCTCGTCCTGGACGACCATCAGCCGCACCCCCCGCCCGCCGTTCCCCGGGTCGTCGCGCAGCATCACCGACACCCCGTTCGGTGTTCCGGGTTCGACGCGCAGCAGGTCGACGGCGCCGATGCGCCGCAGCTCCCGGCGGATCGTCCGCGTGTGGTCGTCGTCGCCGATCTTGCCGAGCACGCCCACCCGGTGGAAGTAGCGGGCCGCGGGCCGGGCCAGGTTGACCGCCGTCCCCGCGACGACCGCCCGGGCCGGGGCGTAGGCGAGCCGGTCGGCGCGCAGCTCCGCGAACCGGACGTCCGGGAGCGTCGCGCGGACCTCGATCCCCACGTCCCCGATGACGAGCAGCGAGAACCGTCGCTCGTCCACGCCGTCCAGACCGGGCCACCGCGCCGGAGAGGGGGACCGGACCATGCCCGCGGCGGTCAGCCCGGCGCCAGCAGGAACGCGCGCATGACCGGGCGCAGGTCCGGGATGAGGTCGTAGGCCCCGACCTCGGGCAGTGCCACCCACGCGCACCTGTCCAGATGGTCGCCCGAGTCCTGGTTCTCCAGGCTGACGTCCAGCGTCACCGCCCGGCAGCGACGCGCCGCCGCCACCACGCGCACCTGCCCGCCGCCCGGGGCCCGCCGGTCGGGCATGAACCACTGCCACAGATGGAACGGCGCCCCCGGCTCGATCTTGAGGCCGACCTCCTCCCAGACCTCGCGGCGGATGTGGTCGTCCAGGTCCAGGTCGTCGCCCACCTCCAGCCGCCCGCCGGGCACCTCCCAGCGGCCAGGATGGAACGGGTCGGACGCGGACTTGCGGACCAGCAGGAGCCGTCCGCCCGAGACGATGAACGCCTTCTGGGCGAACTCCAGCCGGATCGGGAACGAAGTGGTGAGGGGGCCGGTCGCACCGGCCTCGATCGAGGGCATCGCGGGAAGTACCTCCCTGGTGCCGGACCCACCGGGCCGTCTTCGCCACACCGTAACAGGCGAGGACCGCGCCGCCGAGGGCACCGGCGAGCCAGACCATCATCACCCCGCTCCCCGGGCCGGGGAATGGACGGCGACTCCGGGCGGTTGACCTGAGCGGCGTACCTCAGGTGAATCCGAGAGGCAAGCCCCCACGCATGGCGCACGATATCCCGCATAGGTGGTAGTCTTGTTGGCCGACCGGCCCAGCGCGCCACCGAGCTTCGGAGAGCGCGCCGGGCGCACAAGCGGAGGCCACCTCCCACCTGACCGGCCGCGAGGCCGGTGGGTAGTTCGGTCCGGCGGACGGGCGTTCGACGCTCGGGCCGCCGTCGTCCCGGCGGTCCGGCCGTCCGGGAAGACCGAAGGTGGCCCCGTGCGTGAGTCGTGCGGGGCTTTCTCGTGGAAGCCTTGGGGTACGACCGGTCCAACGAACGTGAGAACGGCCCCAAGGAGGTCCCATCAGCGCCGAACCGCGTATCAACGACCGCATTCGTGTGCCCGAGGTCCGGCTCGTCGGCCCGAACGGCGAACAGGTGGGCATCGTGCCCATCGCCAAGGCCCTCGAGATCGCGCGTGAGTCGGATCTCGACCTCGTCGAGGTGGCGCCCACCGCGCGTCCGCCCGTCGCCAGGCTCATGGACTACGGAAAGTTCAAGTACGAGTCCGCGATGAAGGCGCGCGAGGCGCGGAAGAACCAGGCGCACACGGTCATCAAGGAGATCAAGCTCCGCCCGAAGATCGACCCGCACGACTACGAGACCAAGAAGGGTCATGTCGTACGGTTCCTGAAGGCCGGGGACAAGGTGAAGGTCACGATCATGTTCCGTGGTCGTGAGCAGTCCCGTCCCGAGCTTGGCTACCGGCTGCTGCAGCGGCTCGCCGACGACGTCGAGGAGCTCGGCTTCGTCGAGTCGCGGCCCAAGCTCGACGGCCGGAACATGATCATGGTGATCGGTCCGCACAAGAAGAAGGCGGCCCGCGGTCAGGAGACGTCCGGGACCGCCTGAACGGCCGACCGGGACCGGCCGCGCGGCGGCCCCGACCCATCCCGCGACCGCGCGGGACGAGCGGGGTCGCGGCGCACGTACATTGAAGCCTGACCCGGCGCGTCCACGATCCGCCGTGCGATGCGCCGATCAGGCGCGCCCCCGTGCGCGCCCGCACGGGGCCGGAACAGTTAGGGAGACGACGGCGACCATGCCGAAGACCAAGACCCACAGCGGTGCCAAGAAGCGCTTCAAGCTGACCGGCACCGGCAAGGTGATGCGCCGCCGCGCCAACCGCAACCACCTGCTCGAGCACAAGCCGTCCAAGCGGACGAGGCGCCTCGACGGCCCGGCCGTGGTGGCCGACGCCGACGCCAAGAACATCAAGAAGCTGCTGCGCAAGTAGCGCTCGACCCCAGACATCAGCGACCGGCCGAGGCCCGACGGCCCCGGCCCCCACGAAGGAGTCCAGCACGTGGCACGCGTGAAGCGGGCGGTCAACGCCGCCAAGAAGCGTCGGGTCGTCCTTGAGCGGTCGAGCGGCTACCGCGGCCAGCGTTCGCGCCTGTACCGCAAGGCCAAGGAGCAGCAGCTCCACTCGATGACGTACGCCTTCCGGGACCGCAAGGACCGCAAGGGTCAGTTCCGCCGGCTGTGGATCCAGCGGATCAACGCCGCCGCCAGGGCCAACGGCATCACCTACAACCGGTTCATCCAGGGCCTGAAGGCCGCGGAGGTCGAGGTCGACCGCCGCATGCTCGCCGAACTCGCCGTGAACGACGCGCCCGCGTTCGCCGCCCTGGTCAAGGTCGCCAAGGACGCGTTGCCCGCCGAGGGAAACGCGGCCGACAACACGGAAGCGGCCTGAGCCGGGTCTCCCGGACACGGGCGAACACATCGATATGGCGGGCCGCGAGCTGACCTCCGTCCGATCACCGCGGGTGAAGGCCGCTCGCCGGCTCGCCAAGCGGGCCTTCCGCCGTCGCGAGAACCGGTTCCTCGCCGAGGGACCGCAGGCGGTGCGGGAGGCGCTGGCGATCCCCGGCGGCCTCGCCGAGCTGTTCACCACGGCGGAGGCGGAGGCGCGTCACCCCGACCTGATCCTCGCCGCCGAGCGCGCCGGCGCCCCGGTGCTGCGCGTCAGCGGCGAGATCATGGCCGAGCTCGCGCAGACCGTCACCCCGCAGGGGCTGCTGGCGGTCTGCGGGTTCGTCGACGTCCCGCTGGGCAAGGCGCTTGAGCCCCGCCCGCGGCTGGTGACCGTCCTCGCGCACGTCCGCGACCCCGGCAACGCGGGCACGGTGCTGCGCACCGCCGACGCCGCCGGCTCGGAGACGGTCGTGTTCACCGACGCGTCCGTCGACCCCTACAACGGCAAGTGCGTGCGGGCCTCGGCCGGAAGCCTGTTCCACCTGCCGGTCGTCGTCGGCCCGCGGTTCGACGCGCTCATCCCCGAGCTGCGGCGCACCGGGCTGACGATCCTCGCCGCGGACGGCGCCGGAGACCGCACCCTCGACGACGCCATCGACGGCGGGCTGCTCACCCGCCCCACCGCCTGGGTGTTCGGCAACGAGGCGTGGGGGCTGCCGGACGAGATCCTCGACCATGTCGACGAGGTCGTGCGGGTTCCGATCCACGGCCGCGCCGAGAGCCTGAACCTCGCCACCGCCGCGGCCGTATGCCTGTATGCCTCGGCCCGCGCGCAACGCGGAACATGACGTCCGCGCGTCATGTCGGTCACGGTGTTTCGGTGCGATCCGTGATCGGATGGCCGCAATCGGTCGCCTAATGCGCCGCTTGCCCTCGGGTGAGCTGCGAAGATGGTCTCCGCGCGGACGGCGGGCCGGGGGGCCGGCCACCGCGCCGGACTCGTTCGCAGGTAGGAGCGGGATACAGGCCGGACGAGGGATCCGGTCGACTCGTTCCGCTGCCTACCGTGTTGATCAGTGCGTTGACCAGGGCGGTGACGATGCCGCGAGGAATTGGGGGCGAAGGTGATGACCGACCAGACCAGGCCGGCGAGGAGGCCGGGCCGGCGGGGGCCGGAGGTGAGATGCCGGAACGTTCCGACCGCTCCCGTGCCGTCCGAGTCCTCCGTACCGGTCGCGGTCCCCGGTGTTCGTGACCCGGGTTCCGCCGACCCGTTGACGGTGGAGATCGCCCGGGTCCGGGGCGACACGGCCGTCGTCGCGGTGGCCGGTGAGATCGACCTGCGCACCGCCGACACGCTGCGGGCCCGCCTCGTCGAGATCCACGGCGAGGGCTCGCGCCGCATCGTGGCCGACTTCGCCGGGGTCCCGTTCTGCGACGCGGCCGGGCTCGGCGCGCTGGTCGCCGCGCACAACCGGATCTCGGTGTCGGGCGGTGAGATCGCGCTCGCCCGGGTCCGTCCCGCGCAGGCGCGGCTGCTGAGCATCACCGGGCTCGACCGGCTGTTCGCGGTCCACGCGGACGTGACCGGCGCGCTCACCGATCACGACCCGTCGACCACGTCCCGGTGAGCTGCGCGAAGGCTACACATGCCTTGCCGCGAGGGGCTTTCCGGGTCCCGTAAGGCGCCCGACTGCGGCTAGAGTCTCTTCTCGACAGGCCGCGTTCTCTTCGGTGTTCTGGAGGCCGCCGTGGGCAGAGAGGAACCCCCTCGCGTGCCCCCGGGCCGGGGGCGTGGGGGGCCGCCCCCCCACCGGACGGGCGCGTCCGGGCTCTCCCCGGACGATCTGCCCGACGGGCTGATCGTCGCCGGTCGGGACGCCCGGGTGGAGGTGTTCAACGCCGCCGCGACCCGGATGACCGGGGTCGCCGCGGCGTCCGCCGTCGGCCGCGACTTCCGCGACGTCCTTCCGCTGCACGACGCCGAGGGCCGCGACTGGTGGAAGTGCCTGGCCCCCTATGACGGCCTGTCCACCCGCACCAGGCACCCCGAGCGCGTGCTGTTCCTCCCTGACGGCACGGAGGTCCTGGTGACCGCCGCGTACCGGCGCGACGCCCAGCGCCGCGTGGAGAGGTTCACGGTGTGCCTGCGCGACGCCCTGCACCGGGCCCGCCGGGAACGCGACCGCGCCGACCTCGTCTCCACCGTCGCCCACGAACTGCGCTCCCCGCTGACCAGCGTCAAGGGGTTCACCGCGACGCTGCTGGCCAAGTGGCACCGCTTCAACGACGACCAGAAGCGCGTGATGCTGGAGACCGTCAACGCCGACGCCGACCGCGTCACCCGGTTGATCACCGAGCTGCTGGACGTGTCCCGCATCGAGGCCGGACGGCTGGAGATGCGCCGCCAGGTCGTCGACCTGCCCGAGGAGATCCGCAAGATCATCGCGGGCCGGGTCGCCGCCGGTGAGCCCGAGGACCGGTTCCGGTTCGAGGCCCGCGGCGAGCTTCCCGAGATGTGGCTCGACCCCGACAAGATGGACCAGATTCTCGGTAACCTGGTCGAGAACGCGGTGCGCCACGGGGCGGGAACAGTCACCATCGTGGTGGAGCCGGACGCGCACAAGGAGGGAGCAGCCGTGTCGGTGCGGGACGAGGGCGAGGGCATACCGCCCGAGGCCGTGTCGCGCGTCTTCCGGCAGTTCTGGCGTGGTCCCGGCGGCAACCGCAGAGGCGGCACCGGCCTCGGGCTCTACATCGTCAAGGGCCTGGTCGAGGCGCACGGCGGTGTGATCACCGTGCGGCGGGCGCCCGGCGGCGGCGCCGAGTTCCGATTTACCGTGCCCGCAGGGGCCCCCGACTACGCCGGCTGAGGCGGCGCGCGCCGCCTCACCTCGGCCGTCATCCGGGTCCCTGGTCGGGCCAGCGCGTCCCGCGCACGCTTTCCGGATCTTCACCGCCCGCGCACTAGACTGCGGGCGTCCCACGCCGACCGGAGTCGATCACACAGCCATGTCTGCACCCAACAAGTCCTATGACCCCGTCGAGGTGTCCGCGCTCCAGCCGCAGGAGCTGGAGCGGGCCCGTGACGAGGCGCTCGCGGCGATCGCCGCCGCCGCCGACCTCGACGCGCTGAAGCAGGTCCGTCTCGCGCACGCGGGCGACCGTTCCCCGCTGGCCTTGGCCAACCGCGAGATCGGCGCGCTGCCTCCCGCGGGTCGCGCCGAGGCGGGCAAGCGCATCGGCGCCGCCCGCGGCGCCGTCGCGAAGGCGCTGAAGGCGCGCCAGTCCGAACTGGAGGAGGAACGCGACCAGCGCGTCCTCGTCGAGGAGACCGTCGACGTCACGCTGCCGTGGGACCGCGCCCCGCGCGGCGCCCGGCACCCGCTGACCACCATGCGGGAGCGGATGGAGGACGTCTTCGTCTCGATGGGCTTCGAGGTCTCCGAAGGCCCCGAGGTCGAGGCGGAGTGGTTCAACTTCGACGCGCTCAACTTCCTGCCCGACCACCCCGCCCGCACCATGCAGGACACCTTCTTCGTGGAGTCGGAGGAGTCGGGCCTGGTGATGCGCACGCACACCTCGCCGATGCAGATCCGGTCGCTGCTGACCAGGGAACTGCCGGTGTACGTGGTCGCTCCGGGACGCACGTTCCGCACCGACGAGCTGGACGCCACGCACAGCCCCGTCTTCAACCAGTTGGAGGGCCTCGCGGTCGACGAGGGCCTGACGATGGCCGACCTGCGCGGCGGGGTCGACGCCTACGTCACCGGCATGTTCGGGGAGGGGCTGAAGACCCGGTTCCGGCCGTCGTACTTCCCGTTCACCGAACCGTCCGCCGAGGTCGACATGCAGTGCTTCGTGTGCCGGGGCGCGTCCGCCGAGCCTGGCGGCGACCCGTGCCGCACGTGCGGCTCGGAGGGCTGGATCGAGCTCGGCGGCTGCGGCATGGTCAACCCGCGGGTGCTGGTGGCCTGCGGCATCGACCCGGACCGCTACAGCGGCTGGGCGTTCGGGCTGGGCATCGAGCGGGCGCTGATGTTCCGGCACGGCGTGGAGGACATGTACGACATCGTGGAGGGCGACGTGCGGTTCACCCTCCCGTTCGGGATGGAGATCTGATGCGGGCCCCGCTTTCCTGGGTGCGCGAGTACGTGGAGCTGCCCGCCGGTGTGACGGGACGCGCGCTCGCCGAGAAGCTGATCGCGGCGGGCCTGGAGGTCGAGACCGTCGAGCAGGCCGGCGCCGACATCACCGGCCCGCTCGTCGTCGGCGAGGTCCTGGCGATCGAGGAGCTGACCGGCTTCAAGAAGCCGATCCGCTACTGCCAGGTGAACGTCGGTCGGGCCAACGGCACCGGCGAGCCGCAGAACATCGTTTGCGGCGCCGTCAACTTCGAGGTCGGCGACCGCGTGGTCGTCATCCTGCCCGGCGGAGTGCTGCCCGGCGGGTTCGAGATCGGTGCCCGCAAGACCTACGGCCGGATGTCGGAGGGCATGATCTGCTCGGTCGCCGAGCTGGGCGTCGGCGACGACCACGGCGGCATCCTCGTCCTGCCGCCGGACACGCCGGTCGGCGCGGACGCGGTGGAGCTGCTCGGGCTGCGCGACGACGTCCTGGACATCGCCGTCACGCCCGACCGCGGCTACGCCCTGTCGATCCGCGGCATCGCCCGCGAGGCCGCCATCGCGTACGGGGTGCCGTTCACCGACCCGGCGCGGGTGGATCTCCCCCCGAAGAACGGGGAGTCGTATCTGGCGAGCATCGGGGATCCGTCCGCGTGTGACCGGTTCGTGCTGCGGGAGGTGCGCGGTTTCGACCCGGACGCGCAGACCCCGATGTGGATGCGGGTGCGGCTGCACCGCGCAGGGATGCGGCCGGTGTCGCTGGCCGTGGACGTCACCAACTATCTGATGCTGGAGCTCGGGCAGCCGCTGCACGCCTTCGACCGGGGCAAGCTCACCGGCCCGATCGTGGTGCGGCGGGCCGAGCCGGGGGAGAAGCTGGAGACGCTCGACCACGTCACGCGGACCCTCGACCCCGAGGACATCCTCATCACCGACGAGTCGGGTCCGATCTCCATGGCCGGGACGATGGGCGGTCTCGCCACCGAGATCGACGAACGGTCGTCCGACATGGTCATCGAGGCGGCGCACTTCGACGCCATCGGCACCGCCCGGATGAGCCGCCGCCACCGCCTGCACAGCGAGGCGTCCTACCGGTTCGAGCGCGGCGTCGACCGCGAGCTGCCGCTGTACGCCTCGTACCGCGCGGTGCGGATGCTCGCCGAGCTGGGCGGCGCGGAGGTCATGCCGGGCGTCACGCACGCCGAGGCGCCCGTCGAGCCCGTCACCGTCACGATCCCGGCCGGGCATCCCGACCGGGTCGCGGGCGTGACGTACGGGCGGGACGCCGTCGTGCGGCGGCTGGAGCAGGTCGGCTGCACGGTCGAGGGAGCGGACACGTTGACGGTGACGCCGCCGTCGTGGCGTCCCGACCTCACCGACCCCAACGACCTCGCCGAGGAGGTCATCCGCCTCGAAGGGTACGAGAACATCCCGGCGCGGGCTCCGCGCCCGTCCGCGGGCAAGGGGCTGACCGCCCGGCAGCGGCTGGGCCGCCGGGTCGGTCGGGCCCTCGCCGGCGCCGGGTACGTCGAGGTGCTGCCCTTCCCGTTCGTCGGGGAGAAGGACTGGGACGCCCTGCAACTGCCCGCGGACGACGCGCGCCGCCGGACGCTGCGGCTGGCGAACCCGCTGTCGGAGGAGGAGCCGCTGCTGCGGACCACGCTGCTGCCGGGCCTGTTCAAGACCCTGGCGCTCAACGTGGGACGCGGCTTCGCCGACACCGCCCTGTACGAGATGGGCACGGTGTTCCGGCCGCGTCCGGACGCGCCGGAGCGGGCGCCGCGCCTCGCGGTCGACCGTGGCCCGACGCCCGGGGAGCTGGCGGACCTGGAGGCGGCGCTGCCGGACCAGCCGCAGCGGGTCGCGGTGGTCCTGTCCGGTGACCGGGAGCCGTCCGGCTGGTGGGGCGGGGGCCGTCCGGCGCTCTGGGCGGACGCGATCGAGGCCGCCCGCGCGGTGGCCCGCGAGTTCGGCGTCGAACTGGCGGCGCGGGCCGACCGGCACGCCCCGTGGCATCCGGGCCGTTGCGCCGCGCTGTACGTGGGCGACACGCTCGTCGGGCACGCGGGGGAGCTGCACCCGCGTGTCACGAAGGCGTACGGGCTGCCGCCGCGGTCGTGCGCGATGGAGCTGGAGCTGCGCCGCCTGGGCGACCCGGTTCCGGTCCGGGCGCCGCACGTGTCGAGTTACCCGGTCGCCACGCAGGACGTTGCGCTGGTCGTCGACTCCGCGGTGCCCGCCGCGGAGGTGGAGGCGGCGCTGCGCGACGGCGCGGGCGACCTTCTGGAGGCGATCCGCCTGTTCGACGTCTACACCGGCGAGCAGGTGGGGGAGGGCCGCAAGTCCCTGGCGTACTCGCTGCGGTTCCGCGCCCCGGACCGGACGCTCACCGCCGAGGAGGCGTCGCAGGCCCGCGACGCCGCGGTGGCGGCGGCGTCCGACCGCACCGGCGCCGTTCTGCGTGGCGCCTGACGGAAGTCGACGGGTGAACGCGCGTCCCGGGTCCGGGGCGCGCGTTCCTCACGCGTGGTCGAGGCCGCCGTCGCGGCGGCCCACGGACACGAGCCGCTCCGTCGACAGCGCCGCCACCGCGTACCATCCGGCCCCGACGAGCGCCTCCGCGCAGATCAGCCCCATGACGTGGCCGGTGGACGCGCCGTCCAGGACGCCGCGGATCGCCTGGAGCCCGTGCACGACGGGCAGGACCTCCACCGCGACCCGCAGCGGGCCGGGCCAGGTGTCGACCGGGACGTTGACGCCGCCGAAGGTCATGACGACGCCGTAGGCGAAGTTCAGTACCAGCCATTCGACGCCGCGCAGCCGCAACGCGACGCCCGCCAGCGCGCACCCGTACCCGTAGCTGCTCGCGAGGATGAGCACGATGACGGGGATCGCGTACGCGGCGCGCGGCCAGGGCAGCGGGACGCCCAGCAGCGGCGGCAGCACCAGCCAGGCGGTCAGCGAGCTGGCGAGGCCGGTCACCGTCCACTGGAGCCCGCGCCCCAGGTACACGGGCAGGTGCCCGGACGGGGTGATGGCGAGCAGCGGCAGCGTCCCCATGGCCCGCTCCCCGGCCAGCGAGATCACCACGATGGTGGACTCCAGGCAGGCCAGCACCACGATGTTGCCGACCAGCACGTACCGCATGGTCGTCTCGTCGCCGACGTACCGGCCCAGCAGGGCGTAGAACGCGGCCTGGCACAGCAGCCGCACCAGCCACCCGAACGTCCACGTCCGCCACGTGTAGACGGCGCTCATCTCGGCGAATCCGAGGATCAGCGATTCCCGGACGATCCTAAACACGGGCCTCATGCGTGCCCCACCGTCCCCTCGCGGCGGGCCCGATCCACGTAGCGGCGTGTCAGCCACAGTCCCGCCGCCATCGCCGCCGCGCCGAGCCCGAGGACGGCCGCGACCGACCGGGGCCAGTCGGAGGCGTCGCCGCGGACGGTGTCGCGCAGCAGTTCCGCGCTCCACGACAGGAACACGACCCGGCTGAACGGGTGCAGCCAGCCGGGCAGCGCGGCCACCGGGACGAGGATCCCGCCGAGAATGTAGAACGGGTAGCCGAGCGAGTTCTGCAGCACCTCGTGGGCCCGCGACATCACGAACACCGCCGAGATGAGGGTCGCCGTCCCGACCGTCGCCAGGCAGGTCGCGGTGATCGCGAGCGCGAACGGGACGGGGTCGGCGACCGTCAGTACCCGGCCGAAGGCAAGGGCCGCCGCCAGCCACGACTCCGCGAACGCCGCCGCGCCGACCAGCACCACCGTCGCGACGCGTCCGGCCACCACCAGGCCGAGCGGAACGGGCGTCGCGATCATCGGGGAGAACCGGCCCGCCCAGCGGTCCTCGGTCACGACGCGTCCGGCGTAGTCGAGCGCGGCGACCCACAGCCCGATCAGCCCCGGCGCGAGGACGGCGTTGGCGACGACGTCCTCGCGGTCCTCCGTCAGCGCGAGCGCCAGCATCGTCGTCGTCTGCATGGGCGCGATCAGCAGGATCAGGGCGTGTTCCGGGCGCCGCCGCGACAGGGCGATCTGCAGGAGCACCGCCCGCCACACCACGCGCAGCGCCGCGTGCGGGCCGCTCATACCGTCATCCCCCGGTCACCGACCGCGCGCAGGTACACCTCTTCGAGGGTCGGCTCGCCGCGCCGGGCGGTGAGGACGTCGCGGTCCAGCAGCCAGGCGAGGACACGGCGCGTGCCGTCCCGGTCGGCGGTGTGGACGCGCCACGCGCCGGGCGCGCCGTCCCGCCGCTCGACGTCGACCACGCCGGGCAGGGCCGCCGCGGCGTCGGCGAGCGCCGGGTCCGGGTCGGTGTAGTCGACGCATTCGCGGTCGCCGAGGAACCTCCCGGCCCGCGCCGGTTCGCCGCTCAGCAGCATCCGGCCGCGGTCGATCAGCGTGACGCGGTCGCACAGCGCCGTCGCCTCGTCCATGTCGTGGGTGGCGAGCAGGAACGTGCGGCCCTCCGCGCGCAGGTCGAGGACGAGGCGCCGGAAGGCGGCGGCCGCGGCGGGGTCGAGCCCGGAGGTCGGTTCGTCGAGGAACAGCACACGCGGCTCGTGCAGCAGGCCCCGCGCCAGGTGCAGCCGCTGCCGCATCCCGCGCGAGTACCCCTCGACGGGGTCGTCGGCGCGTTCGCCGAGGCCGACCCGTTCCAGCAGCGCGCCGGCGCGGGCCCGGGTCGTGCGGGCGTCGAGCTTGTAGAGCGCGCCCCAGAACAGCAGGTTCCGGCGCGCGGTCAGCCGGTCGTAGAGGCCCCGGTCGCCGCCGAGGACGAGCCCGACGAGCGACCGGACGTCCCGGGTCTCGGCGACGACGTCGTGCCCGAGGACGCGCGCCGTCCCGCCCGACGGCAGCAGCACGGTCGAGAGGATCTTGATGAGGGTGGTCTTGCCCGCGCCGTTCGGCCCGAGCAGCCCGTGGATCTCGTTCCGGTCGACGGTCAGGGACAGGTCGTCCAGGGCGACGACGGTGTCCCGGCGCCGGTACGCGTAGACGCGGCGCAGACGGCAGGTGTGCACGGCGGCTTCCATGGCACCACCGTCGAGGTAAGACACGCCCCGGAGCCATAAGACCCCGCCTTAATGTCCACCCGCCGCGCGCTAAACCAGGCCGCGGTCGCGGGCGGTGGCCGCGGCCTCCCCGCGCGAGGCGGCGCCGAGCTTGGCGAGGATGCGGGAGACGTGGACGCTGGCGGTCTTGGGGGAGATGAACAGCTCCTCGGCGATCTCCTTGTTGGAGCGGCCCCGCGCCAGCAGCCGCAGCACCTCCGACTCGCGGGCGGTGAGCGGCCCGCCGGACGGGCCGGACAGGCCCGCGCGGCGGGCCCGCTCGGAGATCCGCCGGGTCAGCGGCGCGGCGCCCAGCCGGCCCGCGATCCCGGCGGCGCGGTCGAGCCGCGCGGCGGCGATCGCGCGGTCCCCGGCCGCCAGGTCGGCGCACGCCGCCCCGTACAGCGCCCGCGCGAGCGGATAGGGCTGCTCCAGCGCCTCCCACGCCGCGACCGCCGCGGGCCACGTGGCGGGGTCGCCGGACAGCGCGGTCACGGTGGCGGCCCGCGCCGCCGCCGGCGGGGTCGCGGTGGTCAGCCGCGCCGCCAGCGCGGCGACCTCGGGGAGGCGCGGCCCTCCGGCGTGGGCGGCGGACTCCAGCAGCGGCCACAGATGGCAGGGCTGCGCGGTCAGCCGCGGATGGCGCAGGACGGCGTCCACCACGGCGCGGGCCGCCGGACGGTCGTCCTCCGCCAGCCGCCACTCGACGAGCATCGCGGCGAGGGGCAGCGTGGTCTGCGGGAACCCGGCGTCCAGGGGAACGGCGAGCGCCTCCGGGTCGGGTTGGGGGCCGGTGCCCCGCGCGGCGAGCAGCGCGATCCGCCAGATCATCATCTGGAGGCGGAACGCGGGCGCGTGGTGCCGGTCCAGATGGTGCTGGAGCGTGTCGGCGGCCTCGTCCCAGCGGCCGAGCCGGTACAGCGCCTCGACCCGGTTGACGGCGATCGCCGCTCCCACGGCGCGCATGAGCCCGGCGTCCTCCATGACGGCGAGACCCTCGCCCGTGAGCGCCAGGGCCTCCGCCGGACGACCGAGGTTCAGGCGGCAGTGCGCCAGCGTGTTCAGCACGTGGACGAGTTCCCACGGGGCGAGGTCGCCGTGGCGGAGCCGTTCCAGCGCCGCCGGGTCGCCCTCCCCGTCCCGCGCGGCCGCGCCCGCGACGGTGATCTCCAGGCCGGTGCGTGCCCGCACGTCGCCGTGGGCGCGGGCCAGTGGCAGGCCCGCGCGGCCGAGCCGTTCGCCCTCGTCCATCTCGCCGTAGACGAGCAGCCGGGAGCTCAGTCGCGCCAGGACCCGGACGCGGACGTGCCCGGCCGCGAGCCGTTCCGCCTCCCGAAGGTCGTCCAATTCGGCCTCCCCGCCCTGGAAGGCGCGCAACGCCGCGCGGAGGAGCAGCAGAAGGGCGGCGCGGTCGGGGTCGCGGGCGCGGTCGGTGTCGTCCAGAAGCTCCTGGACGAGGGGCAGCCCGCGGTCCGGGTCGCCGACGGCCGCGGCGGCCTCCGCCGCGGCCTCCATCACCCGGTGGCGGGTGAGGCCGGTCAGGGACTCGGCGCCGGGGACGAGCTCCCACAGGTCGAGGACGCGTTCCAGCAGCGACAGTTGGTCGGCGTAGGCGGCGGCCGCCTGCCGCTCCACGGCGGCGTGCCACGCGGCCGCCAGGGCTCGGGCGTGGTCGCCGCACCCCTGCCAGTGGACGGCCAGCGCGCTCTGCGGCGCGGCGCTGAGGTCGGGCGAGCGTTCGACGGCCTCGGCGTACCGGCGGTGCAGGGCGGAGCGTTCGCCGGGCAGCAGGTCCGCGTGGACGGCGTCGCGGATGAGCGCGTGCCGGAAGGCGTACCCGTCGCCGTCGGCGACGAGCAGCCCGTGGTCTGCGGACGGGCGCAGCGCCTCGGTCAGCTCGGCGTCGCCCAGTCCGGTGACCGCCGCCAGCAGGGCGTGGCCGACGCGGTCTCCGGCGGCGCTCACGGCGCGCAGCACCGCGCGGGCGGGGCCGGGCAGCCGGTGGACGCGGGCCAGCACCAGGTCGCCCAGGGATCCGGGCACGGCCGCGCCGGGACTCGCGACCAGGGCCTCGACGAACAGCGGGTTGCCGCCGCCGCGCGTGTGCACGTCCCGCACCAGGGCGGGGTCGGCGGCCCCGAGGATGCCGCGAACCTGGTCGGCGACCTCGCCGAGGGTCAGCGGCGGCAGGTCGAGCCGGGTGACGTGCGGCAGCCGGGCCAGGTCGGCGAACAGCGGGCGGGTGTCGGGCTCCTCGGGTCGGAAGGTGACCACCGGCAGCACGCCCGCGCGGGGCGGGTTCCGGAACAGGAAGGACAGCAGGTCGCGTGTGGAGCGGTCGGCCCAGTGCGCGTCCTCGACCACCAGAACGACCGGTTCCGACGCACCGAGCCGCTCGAAGAGCGCCAGGACGTGTTCGAACAGCCGCATCTGCCCGGTTCCGTCGTCCGGTGGCGGCGCGGCGGCGGTGAGGGCGGGCATCAACCGTCCCAGCTCCGGCATGGCCGTCGCGGGCATCAGGGAGGTGACCGCGTCGCGGCCGAGGCGCCGCAGGATCGCGGTGAAGGGGGCGTACGGCAGGCTCGCCGCGCCGAGGTCGAGGCACGCCCCGGTCAGCGTGCGCAGGTTCCGGGTGAACTCGGCGACGAGCCGCGTCTTGCCGCCGCCCGCCTCACCGGCGACGAGCACGGCGGCGGGCTCGCCCGCGTGTGCGCGCGTGTGCGCGGCGTGTAACTCGGCGAGTTCTGTGGCGCGCCCGGCGAACACCGGGCTGACGATGTCCATCCGGCCCAGCATGCCGTCTCTTATCGCTACTTGTGTTGCAATAAGGATTCGGGTAGTTTGGGTGGCGTTCTGTCGTCGCCCGGTTGGGGAGTCCGTTGAGGATCTGAGGTCCGACACCGCGCGGAGGCCGCTAGGCGGCCCGCGCACGTGACCTCAGTGCGGACCATCGTCCCGCCGGGCTTTCTCATGCCCGCCGGCGCGTCGCGCGACCCGCGGTGTCTCCATGCGTCCCGCACCCGCTCATCACCATGGAGGCAACCCCTCATGTCTTTCGCCATCGTGTGCTCGGACCTGTCGTTCGCGTGGGAGGACGGCACCGTCGTGCTGGACGGCCTCGACGTCGCGTTCGGCGCCGGCCGGACGGGTCTGGTCGGCGTCAACGGCTCCGGCAAGTCCACCCTCCTGAAGATCATCGCCGGTGAGCTGCGTCCCGCGGCGGGCACGGTCACCGTCGACGGGGCGATCGGGTACCTGCCGCAGAACCTCGTCCTCGACGACTCGGCGACGGTCGCGGATCTGCTCGGCATCGCCGGGCCCCGCGCGGCGCTGCACGCCATCGAGCGGGGGGAGGCCACCGAGGAGAACTTCGCCGCGGTGGGGGACGGCTGGGACGTCGAGGAACGCGCCCACGCCGAACTCGGCAGGCTCGGCCTCGGCCACCTGGACCTGGACCGCACCGTCCCGACGCTGTCGGGCGGGGAGGCCGTGCTGACCGGGCTCGCGGCGCATCTCCTCGCCCGCCCGGACGTCCTGCTGCTGGACGAGCCGACCAACAACCTCGACCTGGACGCGCGGCGCCGCCTCTACGACGCGGTCGAGTCCTGGACGGGCGTCCTGGTCGTCGTCAGCCACGACCGGGAGTTGCTCGACCGGGTCGACGAGATCGCCGACCTGCGCGACGGCGCCGTCCGGACGTACGGCGGGAGCCTGTCCGCCTACGAGGAAGTGCTCGTGGTCGAGAGGGAGGCCGCGGAACGGACCGTCCGGGCCGCCGAGACCGACCTGCGCCGCCAGAAACGCGAACTGGAGGAGGCCCACGTCAAGCTGGCCCGGCGCCGCCGGTACGGCGCCAAGATGTACGAGAACAAACGCGAACCGAAGATCGTGATGGGCGCCCGTAAACGGCAGGCGCAGGAGTCGGCGGGCAAGCACCGCATCATGCACGAGGAGCGTCTCGCCGACGCCAGGACGCGGCTGGTCGAGGCGGAGGACGCGGTCCGCGACGACGACGAGATCCGCGTCGAGCTGCCCGCCACCGACGTCCCCGCCGGGCGGACGGTCGTGACCGTGACGGGCCTCGGCGCCCCCGATCCGGAGGTCGCGACCCTCACCGAGCTGGTCGTTCGCGGTCCGGAGCGGATCGCGCTCACCGGCCCGAACGGCTCGGGCAAGACCACGCTGCTACGCGCGTTGACCGGCCACCGCGTCCCCGAGGGGATCGACGTCAACGTCGGCGTGGACGGCGTCCGGTACCTGCCGCAGCGGCTCGACGTCCTCGACGAGGCGCTCAGCGTCGTCGACAACGTCCGCGCGGCGGCGCCGTCGGCGTCGCCGGCCGAGGTCAGGGCCGGGCTGGCGCGGTTCCTGTTCCGCGGCGCCCGCGCCGAGCGGCCCGCCGGGACCTTGTCGGGCGGTGAACGGTTCCGCGCCGTGCTGGCGTCGCTGCTGCTCGCCGAACCGGCCCCGCGGTTGCTCCTGCTGGACGAGCCGACCAACAACCTCGACATGGCCGCCGTCGCCCAGCTCGGTCAGGCCCTCGCCGCCTACCGTGGAGCGTTGATCGTCGTCAGTCACGACGTGCCGTTCCTGCGGACGCTCGGCATCACCCGCTGGCTGCGCATGGACCGCCGGACGGGCCTGTCGGACGTCGATCCGATGTGAGCTCAGCCGGCGCGGCCGCGCGCCGCCCGGTCCAGGGCGGCGGCCAGCCGGTTCAGGAACGTGTTGTCGTCGGGCGCTTTCGGGCACGCCGAGGGTGCCGTGCACCGCAGGCGTTCCCGCAGATATTCGTGCAGGTGCCGACGCAGCACCCGGCTGAACTCCGGGTAGTAGGCCGACGACGGCCGGGCCCGCGCCCCCCTGACCGCATCGCGGATCTTCCCGGGGTCGGCGTGCAGGACGAGTCGCTTGCGATGGGTCCCGCCACACGCGGCGGCGTCCGGCTCGTACGCGTCGCCGCGGACGGGGACCAGACCGCCGCACGCGAACATCCGCTTCTGCTGCGGCGCGTCCGTGAGATAGGTGATCAGTTCGCGGGCGGCGCGGGCGCGGTCGTCGGGAAGGGGGGCCGCGATGGCGAGGCTCTGCCCGCCGAGGACCCGTTCCCCCGGATAGGGGACGGCGTCGATCTGATCCGGTCCCAGCTTGGCGCCGTCGGTGAGCAGTTGGGTGTAGAAGGCGGGCCAGTCGCGAAGGAACGCCACCTTGCCCTGCTCGAAGGCGTCGATGCCGGCGTTCTCATCGGCGTCCAGGGATGCGGGGGACACCGGCGGACGGTCCCCGCGCATGGCGGCGGTGAGCTGGCGAAGCGTGGCGAGCACGGCGCCCCGGTCCATCGTCACCGTGCCGTCGTCGGACACGGTGATGTCCCCGCCGAGGTCGCGGATCAGTTCGAGGATGTTGACGGTGAACCCCTCGTAGTCGTGAAGCTGGAGCATCAGGCCGCTGGTGACGGGAGATTTCGGCCGTGCGGTCAGCGCCCGCGCCGCGGCCATCAGCTCCTCAGGGGTCCCGGGGGCCTTTCCGACCAGGTCCTTGCGGTAGATGAGCAGCGGCGCGTCGGTGTTCAACGGAACGGCCCAGAGTTTTCCCCGGAAGCGCCCGGTTTTCAGTACCTCGGGGATGATGGCCTTCAAATCGCCTTCGGGGATCCCGACGGGGTCGATGTAGCCCGCTTCGGCGAACTCCGGGATCCACGGCGTGTCGATGAGGAACACCTCCGCCGCGCAGGTTGCCGACCGCGCGGTGGAGACGAGTTCGCTGTGCTCCAGATCGCTGTTCGACGGCAATTCCCGGAACTCCGCCCTCGTCCCGTCCTTGGGCTGCCAGCCCTGGACGAGCGCGCGGCGCGTGCCCGTGTCGTCTCTCCCGCCGAGGACGGTGAGCGGCCCCTCCGTCCTGCACCGGGACGGCGCCGACGTCGCCTCGCCGTAGACGGTCATGGCCAGCAGAGTGATCGCGAAGCCGAGGAAGGCGACGAGGCGCAGGCGGTTCGACATTCCGGCTCCTTCCCTACAGTTTGGAGAACAGCGCGTCGAGCATCGCGTCGGCGGTCCGCTTCCCGTCCACGCAGTGGAACTTGGGCAGGGTGGCCTCCAGGGCCACCAGGTCGTTCGCGCAGCCCGCCCCCGTCAGCGCCAGCACGTAGACGTCCGGGCTGTCCGCGTCGTCCAGCGCGTCCCTGAGCCGCCGCTGGGTGGACAGGTCGTCACCCGCCGGGTCGTCGTTCTCCCCATCGGTCAGCACTACCAGCGTGCGCCTGCCGGTTCCGTGCCCGGCCACGGCGGTGATCGCGTGGTACAGCGGGGTGGTTCCGGCGTCGGCGCGGCGCAGCTCGTCCAGCTTCGTTCTGATCCGCATGGTCTGGGGGCCGTCGGCGGGCGCGTGCGGGACCAGCATGGCGGGCGCGCGTCCAGTCGCGCCGCCGGGGAAACGCCACAGGCCCACCCGGTCGCCGCGGCCGAACCGGGTCAGGGCGTTGTCGATGATCGTCAGCGCGTTCGTCAGTCGCGTGCCGCCGCGCGTCCGCCCGTTCATCGTCGCCGAGTAGTCGAGCAGGAACTCGATGGAGATCGGTCTGCGCGCCTCCGCCATGAGGTTTCGGCCCTGTATCAGGTGCTCGGGCATGAGCGTGGAGCCGGCGGGCCCCTTGGCCGGTGGCGGGCCGTGGCGGGCGAGCCAGTCGCCGAACCCGTCCGCGAACCGGTTCCCCTCCTCGTCCTCCCCGCCCCAGCGGACCTGCACGATGGGCCGGTCGATGGCCGGGGTCCATCCGCTGGGGCGCAGCGTCGCCAGATGCTCCTCCCGGGGCAGGACGGAGACCCCGCACGGCTGGCCGGAGTTGTACTTCTCGACGGAGGTCAGCGGCACGAACGCCACGGCGATCGTGGAGCCGTCCGTGTCCAGCTCGCGAAGCCGGCACAGCGACTCGCCGGGGTCGTCGGGCACGCCACCGTCCCGGTCGATCATGTTGAACAGCTGCCGCCGCCGCGCCTGTGCCGCGCCGTCGCCGCCGAGACTGCCGCTGAAGAGCGCGAAGACGCCGGCCAGCCCCGACTCGGTCCGCTCCGGGCGCGGCAGGACCAGGCGGGTCGTCCGGCCGAGCAGACTGTCCCACGACACCGACCCGGCGCCGGTGAGACCGAGGCTCTCCACGACGCGTTGGGACGCGGCGAGCACCAGGGGTGACGGCGTTCCGAAGCTTCCGTCGGTCCGCAGCCGCGCCGGGCTTCCGCCGCGCGACCGGATCCACATCCCGTCGGGGCGCAGATCGCGCAGGGGCACGCCGGTGGCGAGGCTCACCGCGGCGCGGGTCCCGGGCACCCAGACCTTCGGGTGCGGCCGCTCCGCGAGGTCCCACATCCCCGTGAACGCCGCCTCCAGCTCGCCCGGCGGAGGCGCCTCGAACACGGTCACGCGGACGGGTGCGCAGCGGTCGGCGTCCTGTGCGGCCTCGTGCTCGGCGTACAGGTCCGCCTGGGCGTCGACCGCGTCGATGTTCTCCGGCGCGGCCATGACGGGCACCTCGGCCGGCGGCCGGCACCCCTCGTCTCCCCAGGACACCGCGCGGGGCACGGTCGTCCAACCGGCGAAGAGGACCACGGCCACGGCCGCGCCGGTGAAGGCTGCGAATCCGGCCCGGAGGACGACGCCGGCCCCGCCCAGGCCGTGCCGGACCTGGGGAGGGCGCAGCCCGCGAACGTCGATCGCGTACAGCACGCCGTCCACGAAGAGCAACGCGGCGACGCACCCGATGAAGAACAGCGGGAGACGCTCGACGCCGTAGGCGCCCGCCAGCGCGGCCGAGGCTGGGACGGCGACGCCGAGTAACGGCAGCCAGATCTCGCGCACATGCTCGGACCAGGGCGGTTTGCCCAATGGCGGCCCGAACGACATCTGCGTCTCCAGCTCTCGTCGTGTGGGGAACAGTGAACAGGACGAAGACGGCCGAGAATGAGTGAAGCTTCACACGATGTCTTCGTCCTGTGCCACTCGACGAATGGGACGCCCCCTCCCAGGGGAAGGTTCCGCGCCGTGCGTCAGGTCAGGACGCGTCTGGTGAAGGTGCGCATGGCGGCCCAGGTCAGCAGGATCGTCCCGCCGATAGTGGCCAACATGAACACCCACACCGGCATGTGCGGGACGTCCGGTGTCAGCGCGCTGCGCAGGCCCTCGCTGAGGTACACGAGCGGGTTGAACAGGCTGACGATCTGCAACCAGCGGATGTCGTCCAGCGCCGACCACGGGTAGTACACGCAGCCGAGCATGGTCATGGGCAGCAGCACCACCGCGAACAGCATCTGGACCTTCTGCGGGTTCATCAGCGTCCCCAGCAGCAGGCCGCCCGCGGCCGACAGCAACGCCCCGGACACCATCACCACGATCAGGACGGGCCAGTTGTCCACGTGCACCTTCGGCGCCTGGCCGTCGGCGTGGATGAACAGCACGGCGGGGAACACCAGCAGCCCCCCGATCAGGCCCTGCGCCGCCGCCGCGACGATCTTCTGTGCGCCCAGCAGCGGGATCGGCACCGGGGCCAGTGCCCGGTCGGTGATGGACTTCTGCCAGTTCAGCTCCATCATCAGCGGGAAGATCACCGCCATCATCGCCTGCATGATGATGGACGACCCGACCAGCCCGGGCACCAGGATCGTGGCGAAGCTGGGGCCGCCGGGGCCGCCCGCCGTCGCGCCGCCGCCGAGCTTCGGCAGGACGTAGGCGAACACGAACACGAACAGCACCGGCTGCACCAGCACCCGCAGGAACGTGGACAGGAAGTTCTTGCGCATGACCCTCGCCTCGCGCGCCATCATCGCGGCGAACGTGCGGGGAATCGTCGCCCGCGCGGGCGGCGGCGGTGCCAGGACGGCGGGCACGGCGCCGGTGCCGGTGCCGGCGGTGGACGCGCTCATTCGCGGTAGTCCCTTCCGGTGAGGGTGAGGAAGACGGTCTCCAGGCTGGGACGCAGCTGGGTGGCGTCGGTGACGCCGACACCGGCGCGGGAACCGATCGTGACCAGTTCGCCGAGCAGGCCGCCCGGGTCGGAGGCGAACACGCGGACCTGGCCGTCGTTGACCTCGACCTTGGTGATGCCGTCCCGGTCGGCGAGGGCGCGGATCCCGGACGGGGCCGCGGCGTCGTAGGCGACGGTGATGACGGTGTCGGCGCCCGCGGTGGACTTCAGTTCGTCCACGGTCCCGCTGGCGAGGATCTCGCCGTGGTCGACGACGGCGACCCGGTCGCAGAGCGCCTCGGCCTCCTCCATGTAGTGGGTCGTGAGCACGATCGTCTGCCCGGCGGCCTGGAGGCCGCGCAGGACGTCCCACAGGTTGGCGCGGGTCTGCGGGTCGAGTCCGGCGGTCGGCTCGTCCAGGAACAGCACCTCGGGGCCGTGCACCAGGGCACGGCAGATCATGACGCGCTTGGCCTGCCCGCCCGAGATCTCGAACGGGTTGCCGGAGCGCTGCTCGGTGAGGCCGAACAGCTCCAGCAGTTCGTCGGCGCGCCTGCGGGCGTCGCGGGCGCCGAGCCCGAAGTACCGACCCCGGAACTCCAGGTTCTCGGCGACGGTCAGGTCGCTGTCGAGGGTGTTGTTCTGCGACACGACGCCGATCCGACGCTTGATCTCGACGGCGTCGTCCACCACGTCCAGGCCGCACACGTGCGCGCTGCCGCCGGTGGGGGAGACGAGGGTGGTGAGCATGCCGATGGTCGTCGACTTGCCCGCGCCGTTCGGGCCGAGCAGCCCGAAGAACTCGCCGCGCGGGACGTTCAGATCGATGCCCCGCACCGCGGGCACCGCCGGACGCGGCCCGGACGCGGGATAGGTCTTGCGCAGGTCGACCGTGTGAACGGCGGCCGGGGATTCGGTCACGCGCCGTCTCCCTTCGCTTCTTCTCTGTCGGTTTCTCTGTCGGTCTCGTCTTCGGTGTTCGGGCAGGTCCCGAACCGGGTGATGAGGTTGAGCAGGAACCGTCGGACGGCGGCCTCGTCGCCTTCGTCCACCACGTCGTAGAGGCGGTCCAGGTCGCGGCCGATCGGCCCGGCCTTCTCGGCGAGGAGCCCGCGCCCGGAGTCGGTGATGCGCAGCATCACGCCCCGCCGGTCGCGGTAGGAGCGTTCGCGGCGCACGTGCCCGTTGCGCTCCAGCGTGTCGACCACCGAGGTGACGGTCGCCGGGGTGACGGCCAGCCGCTTGGCGATCTCGCTCGGGCGCAGCCCGTCCTCGACGATGAGCTGACGCAGCAGGAAGAACCCGACCGGGCTCATGCCGTGCCGGCTGATGACCCGCCACGTGGCGGGCGTCGACAGCCGCGCGGCCACCGTGAACAGCTGCCCGATCGGCCACTCCTCCGCCGGGCCGATCGCCCGCAGACCGCAGAACTCGGAGTTCTCCATGGCGGCCGATGTTAGCCCCCTGATTTTTAGAGAGCAAATCTTTAGGCCTCTAATTAAGTCGAACGATTGAATAATCTTTCAGTGTCATGCATACTCTTGCCTGGTACTCGAGGGGCGGAGTGACGACATGGGAATCCGGACGGCGGTCGCCGGCGCCAGCGGCTACGCGGGCGGTGAGCTGCTGCGCATCCTGGCGGGACACCCGGAGTTCGAGATCGGCGCGCTGACCGCGGGCTCCAACGCGGGCACCGAACTCGGGGCGCACCAGCCCCATCTGCGATCCCTGGCCGGACGCGTGCTGGCCGAGACGACCCCGGAGACGCTGTCCGGCCACGACGTCGTGTTCCTGGCGCTGCCGCACGGCAGCTCGGCGCCGCTCGCCGCCGAGCTCGGCGAGGACGTCCTGGTCATCGACTGCGGCGCCGACCACCGGCTCACCGACCCCGCAGCCTGGGAGAAGTTCTACGGGACACCCCACGCGGGCACCTGGCCCTACGGGCTGCCCGAACTGCCCGGCCACCGGGACGCCCTGCGCGGCGCGACCCGCATCGCCGTCCCCGGCTGCTACCCGACGGCCGTGTCGCTCGCGCTGTTCCCGGCGCTCGCCGCCGGCCTCGCCGAATTCGACGTCGTCGTGGTCGCCGCGTCCGGCACCTCCGGCGCCGGGCGGGCGCTCAAACCGCACCTGCTGGGCAGCGAGGTGATGGGCTCGGTCTCCGCCTACGCGGTCGGCGGAACGCATAGGCATACACCGGAGATGGCGCAGAACCTCAGCGCCGTCGCGGGCGAACCGGTGACGGTGTCCTTCACTCCGACGCTCGCGCCGATGAGCCGCGGCATCCTCGCCACCTGCACGGCCAGGGCCCGACCCGGCGTCACCGCGACCGCGCTGCGCGCCGCATACGATGAGGCGTACGCCGGTGAGCCGTTCGTCGGGCTGCTGCCGGACGGGCAATGGCCCGCCACGTCCATGACGCTCGGCGCGAACACCGTCCTCGTCCAGGTCGCGCTCGACGAGACCGCCGGACGCGTCGTCGCCGTCGCCGCCGTCGACAACCTCACCAAGGGCACCGCGGGCGGCGCCGTGCAGAGCGCCAACCTCGCCCTCGGCCTCCCGGAAGAACTCGGGCTGACCACGATCGGAGTGTCCCCTTGAGCGTCACCGCCCCCCTGGGCTTCCGCGCCGCCGGAGTCGTCGCCGGACTCAAGCCCAGCGGAAACCGCGACCTGGCCCTCGTCGTCAACGACGGGCCGTCCCGCGCCGCGGCCGCGGTCTTCACCCGCAACCGGGTGAAGGCCGCGCCGGTGCTGTGGTCGGAGCAGGTCCTCAGGGGCGGTCGCGTCCGGGCGGTCGTGCTGAACGCCGGGGGCGCCAACGCCTGCACCGGGGCCCGCGGATTCCAGGACACCCACGCCACCGCCGAGAAGGTCGCGGGCGTCCTGGACGACTCGGCCGGGGAGATCGCGGTGTGCTCCACCGGCCTGATCGGCGAGCGGCTCCCGATGGATCTGCTGCTGCCCGGGGTCGACAAGGCCGCCGCCGAACTGTCGCGCGGCGACGGCGGGCTCGCCGCCGCCGACGCGATCCGCACCACCGACACCGTCGCCAAGATCTCCTTCCGGCAGGGCGCCGGAGGCTACCGGATCGGCGCGATGGCGAAGGGCGCCGGGATGCTCGCCCCGTCCCTCGCGACGATGCTGTGCGTCGTCACCACCGACGCCGACCTGCCCGCCGACGCCCTGGACCGGGCGCTGCGCACGGCGACCGGCGTCACCCTCGACCGGCTCGACTCCGACGGCTGCATGTCCACCAACGACACCGTGCTGCTGATGGCCTCCGGCGCCTCCGGCGTCGTCCCCGCCGAGGACGAGTTCACCGCGCTGCTCACCGAGGTGTGCGGCGACCTGACCCGGCAGCTGCTCGTGGACGCCGAGGGCGCGTCCAAGGCCATCGCGATCGAGGTCGTCGGAGCCGCGTCCGACACCGACGCGGTCACCGTCGGACGCTCCATCGCCCGCAACAACCTGCTCAAGTGCGCCATCCACGGCGAGGACCCGAACTGGGGCCGCGTCCTGTCCGCGGTCGGCACCACCGACGCGGTGTTCGAGCCCGACGAGCTCAACGTCGCGATCAACGGCGTGTGGGTGTGCCGGAACGGCGCGTCCGGCGACGACCGCGCCAAGGTCGACCTGCGCCCCCGCGACGTGACGATCACCGTCGACCTGTCGGCGGGCCCGCACAGCGCGACCGTCTGGACGACCGACCTCACGGCCGACTACGTCCACGAGAACTCGGCGTACTCGACATGAGCGCGGTCACCTCGGGCGCGGACATGCGCAAGAACAGGGCGGGCGTCCTGTCCAAGGCGGAGACCCTCATCAAGGCGCTGCCGTGGCTGGAGCGGTTCCACGGCCGCACCGTCGTGATCAAGTACGGCGGGCACGCGATGACCGACGAGCGGCTGCGGCACTCGTTCGCCGAGGACGTCGTGTTCCTGCGCTACGCCGGGCTGAAGCCGGTGATCGTGCACGGCGGCGGCCCGCAGATCAACGCGGCGCTCGCCCGCAACGGCATCGACTCGACGTTCACCGCCGGGCTGCGGGTGACGACCCCGGAGGCCATGGAGGTCGTCCGGATGGTGCTGACCGGGCAGGTGCAGCGCGACGTCGTCGGCCTGATCAACCGGCACGGCCCGTTCGGGATCGGCATGTCCGGCGAGGACGCCAACCTCTTCACCGCCGAGCGCAAGCACGCGGTCGTGGACGGCGAACCCGTCGACATCGGCCAGGTCGGCGAGATCGTGGAGGTCCAGGTCGGGGCCGTGCGGTCGCTGCTGGACGACGGCCGCATCCCGGTGATCTCCAGCATCGCCCGCGGCGACGACGGCGAGGTCTACAACGTCAACGCCGACACCGCGGCCGCCGCGCTGGCCGTCGCGCTGGACGCCACCAAGCTCGTCGTGCTCACCGACGTCGAAGGGCTCTACGCCGACTGGCCCGACAGCGACGATGTGATCGATCGGTTGACCACCGACGAGCTCGCGGTCCTGCTGCCCGACCTGTCGGCGGGGATGGTCCCGAAGATGGAGGCCTGCCTGACGGCCGTGCGCGGCGGCGTCCCGCAGGCCCATGTGCTGGACGGACGCGTCCCGCACTCCCTGCTGCTGGAGATCTTCACCGACGAAGGGATCGGAACGATGGTGCTGCCCAGCCCCCCGGGCGTCCCCCTCGGGCGGGAGTCCGCGCCGGAACCCACGGAGGAGCGGGCATGAACGACCTCAAGGCCCGGTTCGAGGCCGCGTTCATGCCGAACTACGGCGTCCCCCCGGTGGCGCTGGCGCGCGGCGCGGGCAGCCGGGTGTGGGACGTCGACGGCCGCGAGTACCTCGACCTGATCGCCGGAATCGCGGTCAGCTCGCTGGGGCACGCCCACCCGGCCCTCGTCGAGGCGGTGTCGACGCAGGTCGCGACGCTGGCGCACACCTCCAACCTGTTCCTGCACGAACCCGAGGTGCTGCTCGCCGAACGGCTCCTCGGCCTGCTGGACGGCGACGGCAGGGTGTTCCTCTCCAACAGCGGCACGGAGGCGAACGAGTGCGCGCTGAAACTCGCCGTGAAGTACGCCAAGGCGAACGGACGCACCTACTTCGTCGCGTCGGAGAACGGATTCCACGGCCGCACCATGGGGGCGCTGGCCCTGACCGGGAAGGCGGCGATCCGGGAGCCGTTCGGGCCGTTCGGAATCGACGTCCGGTTCGTCCCCTACGGTGACGTCGACGCGCTCAAGGCCGCGGTCGACGAGCACTGCGCGGCCGTCTTCATGGAGCCCACGCAGGGCGAGGCGGGCGTCGTCCCGCCGCCCGCCGGGTACTTCGCCGCCGTCCGGGAGATCTGCGACGCCACGGGCGCGCTGTTCGTCGCCGACGAGATCCAGTCCGCGATCGGCCGGACGGGCACCTGGTTCGCGTTCCAGCACGAGAACGCCCGGCCGGACGTCCTCACCCTCGCGAAGGGCCTCGGCGGCGGCCTGCCGATCGGCGCGTGCGTCGCGTTCGGGCCGCACGGCGACCTGTTCGCCAAGGGCGACCACGGCAGCACCTTCGGCGGCAACCCCGTCAGCGCCGCCGCCGCGCTCGCCGTCCTCACCACCGTCGAGCGGGACGGCCTGCTCGCCAACGCCGCCGCCGTGGGGGAGACCCTGGCGTCCGGCATGGCCGCCGTCGACCATCCGCTGCTCGCCGGGGAGCGGGGCCGCGGGCTGTGGCGCGCCGCCGTCCTCACCGGCCCGCACGCCCCCGCCGTCGAGGCGGCCGCCCGCGACGCCGGCTTCCTGATCAACGCGCTCCAGCCGGACGCGCTGCGGATCGCGCCCCCGCTGATCCTCACCGCCGACGAGGCGCGGTCGTTCACCGGCGCCCTCCCCGCGATCCTCGACGCCGCCGCCCCCGGGAAGGAGAGCTGACCATGACCACGACCAGGCACTTCCTCCGGGACGACGACCTCACCCCCGCCGAGCAGGCCGAGGTGCTCGACCTGGCCGCCGAGGTGAAGCGGGACCGGTTCCGGTTCCGGCCGCTGGAGGGCCCGCGGTCCGTCGCCGTCCTGTTCGACAAGCCGTCCACCCGGACCCGGCTGTCGTTCACCGCCGGCATCGCCGAACTCGGCGGCAACCCGCTCGTGATGGACGCGGCGACCAGCCAGCTCGGCCGCGGCGAGACCATC
Source organism: Actinomadura spongiicola (assembly GCF_003432485.1). GTDB lineage: Bacteria > Actinomycetota > Actinomycetes > Streptosporangiales > Streptosporangiaceae > Spirillospora > Spirillospora spongiicola. The sequence goes on along the minus strand of NZ_QVNQ01000016.1, from coordinate 6,843 downwards.
GCCGACACCGCCCGCGTCCTGGAACGCCAGGTCAGCGCGATCGTGTGGCGGACCGCCGGGCAGGAGCGGATCGACGAGATGGCCGCTGGCACGACCGTCCCGGTCGTCAACGCCCTCACCGACGAGTTCCACCCCTGCCAGGTCCTCGCCGACCTGCAGACCGTCCGGGAGACGACGGGCGACCTCGCCGGGGTCACCCTCGCCTACTTCGGCGACGGCGCCAACAACATGGCCCACTCCTACCTCCTCGGCTGCGCCACCGCCGGGATGCACGTCCGCGTCGGCGCGCCCGCGTCCCAACCGCCCGACCCCGCCGTCGTCGCCCGCGCCACCGAGATCGCGGCCGCGACCGGCGGGTCGGTGACCGTCCACGACGACGCCGCCAAGGCCGCCGCCGGGGCCGACGTCCTCGCCACCGACACCTGGGTGTCCATGGGCCAGGACGGCAAGGACACCGCCCGCTACGAGCCGTACGCCGTCACCGAGAACCTGCTGGCCCTCGCCGCCCCCGACGCGATCGTCCTGCACTGCCTGCCCGCCTACCGCGGCAAGGAGATCGCCGCCTCCGTCCTGGACGGCCCACGCAGCCGGGTCTGGGACGAGGCGGAGAACCGGCTGCACGCCCAGAAGGCGCTGCTGATCTGGTTGCTGGAGCGCTCCCCGTGACGACCCCCATGACCAAGGCCGCCCGGCACGCCCGGGTGATCGAGCTGCTGACCCGGCACCCCGTCCACTCGCAGGCCGAACTCGCGGGCCTGCTCGCCGACGAGGGCGTCGACGTCACCCAGGCGACGCTGTCGCGCGACCTGGTGGAGATCGGCGCGGTACGGTTGCGCGCCGACGACGGCAGCCTGCTCTACGCCGTTCCCGGGGAGGGCGGTGAACGGATCCGGCGCGCCCGCACGGGCAACGCCGAGACCTTCACCGGACGGCTCTCCCGGCTCGCCGCGGAGCTGCTGGTCTCCGCGGAGGCGTCGGCCAACCTGGTCATGGTGCGGACCCCGCCGGGCGCCGCGCAGTACCTGGCCTCGGCGATCGACCACGCCGAATGGCCGTCCATCCTCGGCACCGTCGCGGGCGACGACTCGATCCTCGTCATCGCCCGCGACCCCAACGGCGGCGACGACGTCGCGCAGGCGCTGCTGAAGCTGACGAACGGGCGCGAACGACGAAGTTAGGGCCTCTACGGCCCGGTCCCACCTCACCGAAACTTCACGCACACTTCACAGGAGACAACGATCATGAGCGAGCGCGTCGTCCTCGCGTACTCCGGGGGTCTGGACACCTCCGTCGCCATCCCGTACCTCGCCGAGCAGACCGGCGGGGACGTCATCGCCGTCGCCGTCGACGTCGGCCAGGGCGGCGAGGACCTGGAGAGCATCCGCAAGCGGGCCCTCGCCTGCGGCGCCGCCGAGTCCGTCGTGGTGGACGCCAGGGAGGAGTTCGCCGCCGACTTCTGCGTCCCCGCCATGCAGGCCAACGCCCTCTACATGGACCGGTACCCGCTGCTGTCCGCCCTGTCCCGGCCGCTGATCGTCAAGCACCTCGTCGCCGCCGCCGAGCAGTTCGGCGGGACGACCGTGTCGCACGGCTGCACCGGCAAGGGCAACGACCAGGTCCGGTTCGAGGCCGGGCTGTCCGCGCTGAACCCCGACCTGAAGGTCGTCGCGCCCGCCCGCGACTTCGCGTGGACGCGCGACAAGGCCATCGCGTTCGCCGAGGAGAAGGGCCTGCCGATCGACGTGTCGGCGAAGTCGCCGTACTCCATCGACCAGAACCTGTGGGGCCGCGCCGTCGAGACCGGGTTCCTGGAGGACATCTGGAACGGGCCCATCGAGGACGTCTACGACTACACCGCCGACCCCGCCGAGCCGCGCGAGGCCGACGAGGTCGTCATCACCTTCGCGTCCGGCGTGCCCGTCGCGCTGGACGGACGCCCGCTCACCCCGTACCAGATCATCGCCGAGCTGAACCGGCGCGCGGGCGCGCAGGGCGTCGGCCGCATCGACATGGTCGAGGACCGGCTCGTCGGCATCAAGAGCCGCGAGGTGTACGAGGCGCCCGCCGCGATCGTGCTGATCACCGCGCACATGGAGCTGGAGAACGTCACCGTCGAACGCGACCTCGCCCGCTTCAAGCGGTCGGTCGACCAGCGGTGGGGCGAACTCGTCTACGACGGCCTGTGGTTCTCCCCGCTGAAGGACTCCCTGGACGCGTTCATCGCCGACGCGCAGCGGCACGTGTCCGGCGACGTCCGGATGACGCTGCACGGCGGCCGCGCCGTCGTCACCGGACGGCGCAGCGACGCGTCCCTCTACAGGTACGACCTCGCCACCTACGACACCGGCGACACCTTCGACCAGAGCCTCGCCAAGGGCTTCGTGGAACTCTGGGGACTCCCCAGCAAGATCGCCGCCAAGCGTGACCGGGAGGCCTGACCCGGGCGTCGAGACCCACCCCGGGGGACGCCGTGACCGCGGCGTCCCCCGGTCGTGCGTGTACGCGCGGACATGGTGAGATGGTCGTGGTCAGATGACACGACAACGTTCAGCGGCGGGAAGAAGAGGATTTTCGTGACGAAGGCACCGACGCGGCTGTGGGGCGGCCGGTTCGAGGGCGGACCGTCGGACGCGCTGGCGCGGCTCTCGGTGAGCGTCCAGTTCGACTGGCGGCTCGCCCCCTACGACCTCATGGGCTCACGCGCGCACGCCCGCGTCCTCAACCGGGCGGGGCTGCTGACGGACGAGGAACTCGAACGCATGCTCGGCGCCCTGGACGACCTGGAGGAGGCGTGCCGGACCGGCGAGTTCCGCCCCACCGTCGCCGACGAGGACGTCCACACCGCCCTGGAGCGCGGGCTGCTGGAACGGCTCGGCGCCCTCGGCGGCAAGCTCCGCGCGGGCCGCAGCCGCAACGACCAGGTCGCCACCGACCTGCGCCTCTACCTGCGCGACCACGCCCGCCAGATCGTGTCCCGGCTCGTGGAGCTGGAGACCGCGCTGATCGCCCAGGCCGAGCACAACCTCGGTGTCGCCGCGCCCGGCATGACGCACCTGCAGCACGCGCAGCCCGTGCTGTTCTCCCACCAGCTCCTCGCGCACGTCCAGCCGCTCACCCGCGACGTCGACCGGCTCCGCGACTGGGACCGGCGCGCCGCCGTCTCCCCGCTAGGCTCCGGCGCCCTCGCCGGCTCGTCCCTGCCGCTGGACCCGCGGGCCACCGCCGCCGAACTGGGCTTCGACAGCGCCGCGCCCAACTCCATGGACGCGGTCGCCGACCGCGACTTCGTCGCCGAGTTCCTCTTCGCCGCCGCCCTCATCGGCGTGCACCTGTCGCGGCTCGGCGAGGAGATCTGCCTGTGGGCGTCGCAGGAGTTCCGCTGGATCGAGATGGACGACACCTACGCCACCGGGTCGTCGATCATGCCGCAGAAGAAGAACCCCGACGTCGCCGAGCTGGCGCGCGGCAAGGCGGGCCGGCTCATCGGCCACCTCGTCGGCCTGCTCACCACCCTCAAGGGCCTGCCGCTCACCTACAACCGTGACCTCCAGGAGGACAAGGAGGGCGTGTTCGACGCCGTCGAGACGCTGCTGCTCGTCCTGCCCGCCATGTCCGGACTGATCGCGACCATGCGGGTCAACACCGAACGCCTGGAGGCCCTCGCCCCGGACGGTTTCGCGCTCGCCACCGACCTCGCCGAACTCCTCGTCCGGCGCGGCGTCGCGTTCCGCGACGCGCACGAGGTCGTCGGCCATCTCGTCGTCTGGTGCCAGGTCAACGACAAGGACTTCGACGACCTGACCGACGAGGAACTCGGCAAGGTGTCACCGCACCTGACCCCGGACGTCCGCGAGGTCCTGAACGTCCAGGGGGCGCTCGCGTCGCGGAAGGCGCACGGCGGCACCGCGCCCGACCGCGTCCGCGAGCAGCTCGACGCGCTGCGCGCCCTCGTCAACGCCCACGCCGACTGGGCCGCCGGCTCGGACGCCTGACCCGCGCGGCCGCCATAGGGTGTGAGGCCATGGACGGACCGTTGCTGCCACGGGACTTCTTCGACCGTCCCGTCGACGAGGTGGCGCCCTCCCTGCTCGGGCAGGTGCTCGCGCACCGCACCCCCGAGGGGGAGGTCGCCGTCAGGCTCACCGAGGTCGAGGCGTACGCGGGCCCGCTCGACCCCGCCTCCCACGCCTACCGCGGCCGGACGCCGCGGAACGCGGTGATGTTCGGGCCGCCCGGCCACGCCTACGTCTACTTCACCTACGGGATGCACTTCTGCGTGAACCTCGTGTGCGGGCCGGACGGGACGTCCATGGCGGTGCTGCTCCGCGCGGGCGAGATCATCGCGGGGGAGGACACGGCCCGGGCCCGGCGGGCACGGTCGTCCGTCCGCGACCTGGCCCGCGGCCCCGCCCGCCTCTGCCAGGCGCTCGGCATCGCCCGCGAGCAGAACGGCCTGGACGTCTGTACTGCCGGCGGACCGCTCACCGTCCACGAGGGCACCCCCGCCGACCCCGCGCTCGTCAGGACGGGCCCGCGCACCGGCGTGAACGGCGCCAAGGAGGTGCCATGGCGGTTCTGGATCGACGGCGAACCCACCGTCTCCCCGTACCGCGCGCACGTCCCGAGGCAGCGCAAGAAGGTCACCGTGGACGACTGAACCCGCCCCGCCCACAGCGACCATCGAGCATGGGGCCCCGCATGACGTTCACCATGCGGCACGGGCTGTTCGTTCCCGTCCGGCCCTCGTCGGCGGACGCTGAATATCGTTGGCGTGACACCGAACCGCCGGGAAGACTGGCGGACGTCAGGAAAGCAAGCCGGAGACGAGGAAAGACCGTGACCGACATCCTGGACGATCTCGCGTGGCGCGACCTGATCGCGCAGTCCACCGACCTGGACGAACTGCGGGCCCTGCTCGCCGCGGGACCGGTCACGCTCTATTGCGGTTTCGACCCGACGGCGCCGTCGCTGCACCTGGGCAACCTGATCCAGATACTCACCCTGCGCCGTTTTCAGAAGGCGGGCCACCGGCCCATCGGGCTGGTCGGCGGCGCCACCGGACTGATCGGCGACCCGAGCGGCAAGAGCGCCGAACGCGTCCTCAACTCCGAGGAGACCGTCGCCGGGTGGGTCGAGCGCATCCGCGGCCAGGTGTCGAAGTTCCTCGACTTCGACGAAGGGCCCACCGGTGCGCTGATGGTCAGCAACCTCGACTGGACGGGCCCGATGTCCGCGATCGAGTTCCTCCGCGACATCGGCAAGCACTTCCCGGTCAACCGGATGCTGGCCCGCGAGACCGTCAGGGCCCGTCTCGACACCACCGGCATGAGCTACACCGAGTTCAGCTACGTCCTGCTCCAGTCGATGGACTTCCTTGAGCTGTACCGGAGGTACGGATGCCGGTTGCAGACGGGCGGCAGCGACCAGTGGGGCAACCTCACCGCCGGAGTCGACCTGATCCGCCGCGTCGAGGGCGGCACCGCGCACGCGCTCACCACACCGCTGCTCACCAAGGCGGACGGGTCCAAGTTCGGCAAGACCGCCGGTGGCGAGACCTACTGGCTCGACCCCGAGCTGACCTCGCCCTACGCGTTCTACCAGTTCTGGATCAACACCGATGACCGGGACGTGGAGAACTTCCTGAAGGTCTTCAGCTTCCGCCCGCGCGAGGAGATCGACGACCTGATCAAACAGGGCGCCGACCGTCCGGCCGCCCGAGCCCCGCAACGCGCCTTGGCCGAGGAGATGACCACGCTCGTCCACGGCGCGGACGAGACCGCCCGGGTGATGGCCGCCTCCCGCGCCCTGTTCGGGCAGGGCGTCCTTGAGGAGCTCGACGAACGCACGCTGAAGGCCGCGCTCGCCGAGGTTCCCCGAGCCGAGGTGCCACCGGGCGAGCTGCCGACCGTGGTCGACCTCCTCGCGGCGTGCGGGCTGTGCAAGAGCAAGTCCGAGGCCCGGCGGGCCATCGCCCAGGGCGGCGCCTACCTCAACAACCGCAAGGTCGAGTCGGAGGACGCGACCCCGGCCGCGTCCGACCTCCTCCACGGCCGGTTCCTCGTCCTACGCCGCGGGAAGCGCAACGTCGGGGGGGTCGAGGTCACCGGGCGCTGAATCCGTCCATGACCGCCTACCCGGAGCCACTCCGGGTAGGCGGTCGCCATGCCAGGGCCAAACTTCGGTAGATACACGTCACAGTGCGGTTACAACGATCCCGTCCTGGGCATGGTGAGAGTCTGGAAAACCGTACTTGAACTGGGGTTTCGTGGTCGCGAGGCCGATTTGACTGCCCCCGCGACGAGATCTAATGTTCTACACGCCCCACGGGGGAGCGGGACGCTGACCAGCGGCCGACCTCGGGGGAACCCCACACGAACCTCAGGGTGAGGTCTTGTTCCTTGCCCTGAATAGGATGTGTGGGGACGAATCGCCCAGAGTTTGACAAACTGGACGGATCGCATAAGCTTGAAGGGTTGCCCCGGAGCCGGGGCCCGCGGGATGCGGGTTCGGGTGCGGTGGGTGTCCGTTTCTTGAGAACTCAACAGCGTGTTAAAAGCCAGTGCCTTTATCGGCTCGGCCGGTTCGTCTGGTCGAGTCGCCCCGTGGCCGTCTTCGGACGGTCGGGGATTTCTTTGAGGCAGTGCAGCCCGCTCCGTTTGTGGGTGGGTTGTGTTTGCTGGGATTGTTTCCATGGTTTGGTCGCATCGGGGTTCGCCCTTCGGTGTGGTCGTTTGGCCTTAATGGAGAGTTTGATCCTGGCTCAGGACGAACGCTGGCGGCGTGCTTAACACATGCAAGTCGAGCGGAAAGGCCCCTTCGGGGGTACTCGAGCGGCGAACGGGT
>NZ_QVNQ01000015.1 GCF_003432485.1 Actinomadura spongiicola | reverse complement strand
GGACATGGTCGTCCAGATGGACATAGAGTGCGGTCAGAAGGGCGTCCAGGTTTGTCTTCACACACCGATCATGGGCGCCCTTCGCCATGCCCGCCGCCGGATCAGCAAACCCCCATCAACGATCTAGCGGAGGCGGGCGTAGACGTCGCCGGAGCGACCGTGGGGACGGATGCGTTCGAGGCCCCGCTCCAGGGCGGCGGCGTCGAGCCAGCGCTCGCCGGCGAACCGCATCGTCTCGATGGGCGAGTAGTTGTAGACGTAGCCCCCGGCCGAGGCGCCGAGCCGCTCCACGAGACGCAACGACTCCAGGCTCGCCTCGTGCGCGGACGGGACGTACTCGAACGACAGCGCGGGCACGGCGCGCGTCAACCCGGCCAGGACGTCCGACTCGAAACCCTCGACGTCGATCTTGCAGAACGCCGGGACACCATGGACCGCGATGAGGTCGTCCAGCGTCGTGACGTCCACGTCGACGGCGCGGTCCCACCGGACCCGGGCGAAACTGCGGTCCGTCGTGACCGACTCGATCCAGCCGGGCGACATCGACGAGACCGTCGGCGTCGCCGACGACAGCGCCAGCCGCGCCTGGCCCGGACGCGCCCCCACCGCGCCCGGCACGATCGTGACCTCGTCGTCACGACCGTAGAAGAGGCGCAGGACGCGCAGGCAGTCGGGCTGCGGCTCCACGGCGACCACCCTCGCGCCGAGCCCGCGCCACACGCGCACCCGTCCGCCCACATGGGCGCCGACGTCGAACGCGACGTCCCCCGGCTTGAGGAACTCGCCGTAGAGGCGCGTCGCGCGCCGGTGCTTGCCCGGAACGCCGTAGTACATGGCGAGCGACCGGGCGATCCCGTAGGCGCGCAGCAGCATCCGCCGACATTACCGCGCCACCCGGATTTCCCGTGTCACCTCGTTTCCCGTGTCACCGTGGGGAACGTCCCCGGTGTGAAGACCATGCCGTGGACGTCCGAGCGGGGCACCCGTTCCCCGTTCGCCGTGCCGCGCGGGTTGCGCGGGCGCATCGCCGGACGACTCATGCTGCGGATGAACCGGCAGGACGAGGTCGCCGAACTGCTCGACGTCAGGCCGGGGCAGGCGGTCCTGGAGATCGGGTACGGGCCGGGCGGCATGATCCGGCGCCTCACCCGGACGGCGGGACGGGTGAGCGGTGTCGACCCGTCGCCCGAAATGCGCGACATGGCCCGCAAACAGGCGCCGGACGCGGACCTCCGCCTCGGAACCGCCGACGACACGGGATTCGGCGACGCCGAGTTCGACCGCGTCGTCACCGTCAACACGGTGGGACTGTGGCCGGCCCTGGACGCCGGCCTGGACGAGTTGTGCCGCGTCACCCGTCCCGGCGGCCGGGTCGTGATCGCGTGGCACGGCGGCGGACGGCCGCAGCGGGGCACGCGGCGCTTCCGGCTCCCCGACGACCAGCTCCGCCGCATCGAGGACGGGCTACGCCGCCGCTTCTCCGACGTCACGCGGCACGAACTGTCCGACCTGACGGCGTTCGCGGCCCGCCGCTAGGGCTTGCGGGCCAGACCGCCGTAGATGGAGACCTGGGTGTCGTCGATCTTCTTGGCCTCGTCGTCCGGGCGCCAGTGGTGGACGGGCACCACCCCGGGATCGGTCAACTCCAGGCCGTCGAAGAACCCGGTGATCTGCGCCGTCGTGCGCCCCTTCGACCGGATCCCGTGCTCGTTGTGCTTGGCGACGGCGGCTCGGACCGGTCCAGCGGCGCTCTCGATGTTGATCGTGGAGAGGGCGAGGTAGCTGCCCGAGGGCAGCGGCTCCATCAGCCGCCGGACGATGCGGCGGGCCTCGTCGTCGTCCTGGACGAAGTGGATGACCGTGAGCAGGCACAGCGCCACCGGCCGGGTCATGTCGAAGCTCTCCCGCACCTCCGGGGCGTTCATGATCGCCTCGGGGTCGGCCAGGTCGGCCTGGATGTAGCGGGAGCTCCCCTCCGGGGTGCTGGTGAGCAGCGCGCGGGCGTGGACGAGCACGATCGGGTCGTTGTCGACGTACACGACCCGGGAGGTGGGCTCGACCCCCTGGACGACCTCGTGCAGGTTCGGCGACGTCGGCAGGCCGGTCCCGACGTCGAGGAACTGGCGCACACCGCACTCGTCGGCGAGATGGCGCGCCACCCGGACCATGAAGTTGCGGCTGGCCCGCACGGACGTCGGCATGTACGGCGCGATCTTGACGACCTCTTCGGCGGCCTCCCGGTCGGCGGCGTAGTTGTCCTTCCCGCCCAGCAGGTAGTCGTAGACCCGGGCCGAATGGGCCACATTGGTCTTCAGATCCGCCGAACGCGGTTCACTGTCTGCTGTGTCCGGCACGGGAAAGCCCCCATCGGGTCGGTGCGGTGGCACGTACTACATCCTAATGAGCCTGATCACCTCTGGATCACGTTTGAGCGGGTTGACGGCAGCTTGCGGTCACGATCCGGCATCCCGTGTTCGCTGACCGGTTTCCTTCTCGCGGGTGAACTTCCCCGGAGTGGTGGGCGCCCGGTGGCCCGTCCGGGATCGGGCGACGGCCCGATCGGCTATTGTTTGGTCTCAAACGAAATGGGTGTCGCGTGGGCCCGACGCCGGGCCGCCCGCGTCGGCCGCGGTTCCGTCACCCGACCCGGAACCAAGGAGGTGACCCGCATGACACTCGACATGCGTTTCTTCCCCGTGCCTGACACTCATCCCGTCAGCGGCGACCTCGTCGGCGTACGCGCGAACTTCCACTACGGATCCGGCAACGTGCTACAGCAGCACTACGCGGACGAGACGACCATGGTGTGGAGCGGCGTGGCCGGCGACTTCGTCGGTGTGCAGCAGACCGAGCCGACGCTGCGCGTCTTCAACATCGCGCCGGCGCTGTACTTCATCACCTGGTACGAGGGCGGAACGGTCGCGACCGCCGAACACGGCGAGATCTTCGACCAGGGCTACCCGATCGCGGTGGTCGCGGACTTCCACCGGCTGGTGGCGACCGCCGCGTACACCAACCCCCGCGAGGACGGTGGCCAGTACTTTCTCGTCGACCAGGCCACCATCGAGATCGTCGAAGACCCGCGGGGACTGATCGCCTCGATCCGGTAGACCCGCGAAACACGCCGCCGCCTGTCACAGGGCACTGCCATGATCTACGGACCATGCCACCGATGCCCCTGCGGAGGAGCCCATGCTCAATGTGACGCCCGGCGATATCGAGTGGGTCGACGGCGATGCGAGACTCGGCGAGATCTTCTGCCTGACCTTCGTCAAGGACGTCGATGAGACCGAGGCGTTGACGCGCCTCGGCGCCCTCCCGGACACGCTGCGGCCCCGCGAACTCGACGAGGCGGCCGAGGCGTTCGACCGCTTCGAGACGGGCTACACGGAGTTGGCGTTCGCGCTGAACCTCGGGGCCTGGACGATGGTGGTGGAGGTGAACGGTTTCCAGGGCGTGCTCACCGAGCCGCTGGCGGGACTGTCGCGGGGCACCGAGGTCGTCTCGGTGCAGCGCCACGACTACGCCGATCACGGCTTCCGCTACGCGGTCGACGGCACGCTGGTCACCGGGTTCGAGCCGACCTGGCCGCAGCACCGCTGGGGAAGCGACCCGGACCGGCTGCTCGGCAAGATGCGCGCCGCGGGCCTGGACCCGGACGCCGGGGACGTGGACGATGACGATGACGAGGACACCGACGTGAGCGCCGACGTAGGTGCCGAGGTGGGCGCCGACGTGGGCTACGACGTGGGCTACGAGCCGGCCGCCTACGTCTCGGCCTTCCTGCTGGCGGGCCTGGTGACGGGCGCCGTCCCGCATCCTGACGCGCTGGCCGGACGGCTGCTGTCCGCCGAGATCGAACCGTGGTTCGGCGCCGCTCCTCCCGCGATGTCCGCCGGCCCCACCGACCCGGCCATGATCGCGGCGCTGGACGCCGCGCCGCCGCGACTGCTCCGCGCGGTCGCCGCCGCCGAGACCATGCGGCTCGCCACCGTCCTCGGCCTGGACGCCACCCCCGGCCTGGCGGAGGCCGTCGCCGCGGCCGAACGCGGCGAACAGGTCACCGTGTCGGCCGGCTCGGAACTCGGCGGGCACGTCCGCTCCTGGCTGGCCCGCGCACGCCAGGCGGGCAGGTCACTCAACGACCCGCTCGCCCGCCACAAGATGAGCGACGACGAGCGGACCGCCGCGCACATGGTGTTCTGGTTCGCGGACGCGTTGCGGGCCGCGCTGTGGTCCGACCCCCACGCCGCGGCCCGTGGCGCACTCCACCCGCTCACGCGGGGCCCTTCGCCGCTCCGCGACCCCGCACGGGAGACGGCCGTCCTGCACACCCTCCGCCGTGCCCAGGACCCGGCATGACACCGACCGGTTCGATGCCGGGGAGCGGTCAGGACGGTGGCAGCCCCAGCGCACGGGCGATCAGCATGCGCTGGACCTCGGAGGTGCCCTCGCCCACTTCGAGGATCTTGGCGTCCCGGTAGAAGCGGCCGACGGCGTACTCGTTCATGAATCCGTAGCCGCCGAAGATCTGCGTGGCGTCGCGGGCGTTGTCCATGGCGGCGTTGGAGGCGACCAGCTTGGCGATCGCGGCCTCCTTCTTGAACGGCTCACCGGCAAGGAGCCTCGCGGCGGCGGCGTAGTAGGCGAGCCGGGCGGTGTGGGCGCGCGTCTCCATGTCGGCGATCTTGAACTGGAGGGCCTGGTAGCGGCCGATCTCCTTGCCGAACGCCTCCCGTTCCCGCACGTAGCGCAGGGACTCGTCCACGCAGCCCTGGGCGAGGCCGACCGACAGCGCCGCGATCGCGATGCGGCCCTCGTCCAGGATGCGCAGGAACTGGGCGTAGCCGCGGCCGCGCTCGCCGACGAGGTTCTCGGCCGGGACGCGCACGTCGTCGAACGACAGCTCCCGGGTGTCGGACGCCGACCAGCCGACCTTGGAGTACTTGCGTCCGACCGTGAAGCCGGGCGTCCCGTTCGGAACGATGATCGTGGAGATCTCGCCGTCGCCGGTGAACGCGGTGACGGTCACGAACGCGGTGATGTCGGTGCCGGAGTTGGTGATGAACGCCTTCGACCCGTTGATCACCCAGGTGTCGCCGTCGAGGCGGGCGGTGGTGCGCATCCCGCCGGGCACGTCGGAGCCGCCGCCCGGCTCGGTGAGCCCGAAGGCGGCCAGCCGCTCCCCGGACGTGAGCGCCGGCAGCCACCGCTTCTTCTGCTCCGGCGACCCGAACCGGTGGATCGGCATCGCGCCGAGCGACACCCCCGCCTCCAGGGTGATCGCGACGGAGGAGTCGACCCGGGCCAGTTCCTCCAGGGCCAGGCACAGCGTGAAGTAGTCGCCGCCCATGCCGCCGTGCTCCTCCGGGAACGGCAGCCCGAACAGGCCCATCCTGCCCATCGCGGCGACGATCTCGTACGGGAACTCGCCGCGCTCGTACAGGTCGCCGATCACCGGCGCGACGGTCTCGCGGGCGAACCGTTCGACCGTGCGCCGCAGTTCCTCCTGCTCCTCGTCGAGCGTGAAGTCGATCATTCTGTCTCCGATGCGGGTGAGAGGGCTTGGACCACCCGGGACGGGCTGGGACGGCCCAGGTGACTCGCCATCCAGCGGCTGGTGGCGACGAGCTTGTCGAGATCGACGCCGGTGTCGACGCCGAGACCGTTCAGCATCCAGACGAGGTCCTCGGTCGGCAGGTTGCCGGTGGCGCTCCCCGCGAACGGGCAGCCGCCGAGGCCCCCGGCGGAGGCGTCCACGACGGTGACGCCCGCGCGGAGCGCGGCGAGGGTGTTGGCGAGGGCCTGCCCGTAGGTGTCGTGGAAGTGGACGGCGAGCCGGTCGGGGCCGATGCCCGCCGCGTCCAGCGCCTCGATGAGCGCGGTGACGTGGCCGGGCGTGCCGACGCCGATCGTGTCGCCGAGGCTGAGCTGGGAGCAGCCGAGGTCCATCATGCGGGACGCGACGGACACGACCCGCTCGACCGGCACGTCCCCCTCCCACGGGTCGCCGCACACCATCGACACGTAGGCCCGCACCCAGACCCCCTCGGCGCGGGCGCGCTCGACGACCGGCGCGAACATCGCGATCGACTCGTCCACGGTCCGGTTGAGGTTGCGGCGGGCGAACGTCTCGGTGGCGCTGCCGAAGATCGCGATCTCGGTGACGCCGTTGGCGAGCGCCCGGTCCAGGCCCTTCTCGTTCGGGACGAGCACCGGATAGCGCAGGTCGGGGGAGCGGGGCAGGACGTCCAGGAGGTCCTCGGCGTCGGCGAGCTGCGGCACCCATTCGGGGTGGACGAAGCTGGTCGTCTCGATCGTGCGCAGCCCCGCGTCCGCCAGCCGGGTCACGAACGCGGACTTGACGTCCACGGGGACGACCGCCTTCTCGTTCTGCAGCCCGTCCCGCGGCCCCACCTCGTAGATCGTGACCTTGGCGGGAAGGCCGGAGAGCGGTACCCGCATCGTCATGCCTCCTCTTTCACGCTGATCACGGCTCGATCACCGCCAGGACCGCGTCGAGCGCGACCTGCGCGCCCGCGCGGACCGGCAGCTTCGCCACGACACCTGCGACCGGCGCGGTGACGGTGTGCTCCATCTTCATCGCCTCGACGACCACCAGGGGCTGCCCTTCGGCGACCCGGTCGCCCTCGGCCGCCTTGACGGCGAGGACCGTCCCCGGCATCGGACTCCGCAGCACCCCGTCCCCCGCCGCGCCGGACGCGGCGCCGCCCTCGGCGCGGACGTGCTCGCCCAGCGCCCAGGCGTGCCCGTCGCGGCCGAGCCACAGCGTGTGCCCGTCCCGGGCGATCGTGAACGAGGTCGTCCTTCCAGCGTAGGTCAGCGTGCACGGCGCGCTCAGCGACGCCGCCACCGGCGGACCGTCGCCGACGGCGACGCGGGCGGACCCGGCGCGGCCCTGGACACGGACCTCCACCGGGTCGCCGCCGGACGGGGTGATGATCCAGGGCGTCCAGGCGTGGGCGCCGGGCCGCCAACCGTCCGGGACGTCCCACGGGTCGTCGCCGCCGGACTCCAGGGCCAGCATCCGCTCCAACGCGGCGGCGGCCAGAACCTCGGGCGGCACGGACGTCCCGGAGGTCAACTCGTCCAGCGAACGTTCGACGAGACCCGTGTCCAGGTCGCCGGACACGACGGACGGATGGGCGAGCAGGCGCCGCAGGAACGCCACGTTCGTCGGCACGCCCAGCAGCGTGTACGAGGCGAGCGCCCGGTCCATGCGGTGCAGGGCCTCGGCGCGGTCGGCGCCGCGCACGATCACCTTCGCGAGCATCGGGTCGTACGCCCCGCCGACCTCCGTGCCCACGTCCAGACCGGAGTCGACGCGGGCGTGGTCGGGCTCGGCCAGCGCCAGGACCCGCCCGCCCGTGGGCAGGAAGCCTCGCGACGGGTCTTCGGCGTAGACACGGGCCTCGATCGCGTGACCGTCGAGGGTCACCTCGTCCTGGGTGAACGGAAGTGCGTCCCCGGCGGCCACCCGGAGTTGGAGTTCGACCAGATCGAGGCCCGTGACGAGCTCGGTCACGGGGTGTTCGACCTGGAGGCGGGTGTTCATCTCCATGAAGTAGGGCTCGTCGGGCCGGTCGGCGGAGATGATGTACTCGACCGTTCCCGCTCCGACGTAGCCGACGGCCTGGGCGGCGGCGACGGCGTAGCCGCCCATCCGTTCGCGGGACGCGTCGTCCAGCAGCGGCGACGGCGCCTCCTCGACGATCTTCTGGTGGCGGCGTTGCAGGCTGCATTCGCGTTCGCCCAGGTGGACGGCGTTGCCGTGCGCGTCGGCGAAGATCTGGATCTCGATGTGCCGGGGGTTCTCCACGAACCGCTCGACGAGCAGCGTGTCGTCGCCGAACGAGCCGCGCGCCTCCCGCCGCGCGGACGCGACCGCGTCCGGCAGGTCGGCGGCGTCCCGGACCAGCCGCATGCCCTTCCCGCCGCCGCCCGCGGACGGCTTGAGCAGCACCGGCAGCCCGACCTCCAGCGCCGCCGCCGCCAGCTCGGAGTCCGACAGGCCTGGTTCGTCCCGTCCCGGAACGACCGGGACACCGGCCGCCGCGACGGTCCGCTTCGCGCGGATCTTGTCGCCCATCACCTCGATCGCCCCGGCGGGCGGACCGACGAACACCAGCCCCGCCTCGCCGCACGCCCGCGCGAACGCGGTGTTCTCGGCGAGGAACCCGTACCCGGGGTGGACGGCCGCCGCCCCGGACGCCCGCGCCGCGCCGATCACGGCGTCGATGTCGAGGTAGGACGGGACGCGCAGGGCCTCGTCCGCCTCCCGCACGTGACGGGCCCCCGCGTCGGCGTCGGTGTGGACGGCCACCGCGCGGACCCCGAGCCGCCGAAGCGTGCGGAACACGCGGACGGCGATCTCCCCGCGGTTGGCGACCAGGACGCTGTCGAACATCACACCCTCACATCCGGAAGACGCCGTAGCCGACCGGCTCCAGCGGCGCGTTCGCGGCGACCGACAGCCCGAGGCCCAGCACGCGCCGGGTGTCGAGCGGGTCGATCACGCCGTCGTCCCACAGCCGGGCCGTCGAGTAGTACGGGTTGCCCTGAGCCTCGTACCGCTCGCGGATCGGCGCCTTGAACTCCTCCTCGGCCTCGGCGGACCACTGCTCCCCGCGCGCCTCCACCTGGTCGCGGCGGACGGTCGCGAGGACGCTCGCGGCCTGCTCGCCGCCCATGACGGAGATCCGCGCGTTCGGCCACATCCACAGGAAGCGCGGCGAGTACGCCCGGCCGCACATCGCGTAGTTCCCGGCGCCGAACGAGCCGCCGATCACGATGGTGAACTTCGGGACGCGGGCGCACGCGACGGCCGTGACCATCTTCGCGCCGTGCTTGGCGATGCCGCCCGCCTCGTATTCGCGTCCGACCATGAACCCGGTGATGTTCTGCAGGAACACGAGCGGGACGCTGCGCCGGTCGCACAGCTCGATGAAGTGCGCGCCCTTCTGCGCCGACTCGCTGAACAGGATGCCGTTGTTGGCGACGATCCCGACCGGATGGCCGTGAACGCGGGCGAACCCGGTGACGAGCGTCGGCCCGTACTCCTTCTTGAACTCCTGGAAGCGGCTGCCGTCCACGACGCGGGCGATGACCTCCCGCACGTCGTAGGGGGTGCGCGGGTCGGGCGGGACGACCCCGTACAGCTCCGCCGGGTCGGCCGCGGGCTCCTCCGGCGGCGCGACGTCCCAGGGGCGCGGCGCGCGTGGCCCGAGCGTGCCGACGATGTCGCGGACGATCCGCAGCGCGTGCGCGTCGTCGTCGGCGAGATGGTCGGTCACCCCGGACGTGCGGGAGTGCAACTCGCCGCCGCCGAGCTCCTCCGCCGTCACGACCTCGCCGGTCGCGGCCTTCACCAGCGGCGGCCCGCCCAGGAAGATGGTCCCCTGGCCGCGGACGATGACGGCCTCGTCGCTCATCGCCGGAACGTACGCGCCGCCCGCCGTGCACGACCCGAGCACCGCCGCGATCTGCGGGACGCCGCGCGCCGACATCGTCGCCTGGTTGTAGAAGATCCGGCCGAAGTGCTCGCGGTCGGGGAACACGTCGTCCTGCCGGGGGAGGAACGCGCCGCCGGAGTCGACGAGGTAGACGCACGGCAGCCGGTTGTGCAGCGCCACCTCCTGCGCCCGCAGATGCTTCTTCACCGTGAGCGGGTAGTAGGTGCCGCCCTTGACCGTCGCGTCGTTGGCGACGACGACGCACTCGCGGCCGGAGATCCGCCCGACCCCCGTGATGATCCCGGCGCCGGGCGCCTCGTCGTCGTACAGGCCGTTCGCGGCCAGCGGCGACAGTTCCAGGAACGCCGAGCCCGGATCGAGGAGCGTGTCGACCCGGTCGCGGGGGAGGAGCTTGCCGCGGGCGAGATGCCGTTCGCGGGCCCGCTCGGGGCCGCCGCGCCCGGCGCGGTCGACGCGTTCACGCAGCTCGGCGACGAGGGCCTCGTTGTGGGCGGTGTTCGCCTTGAACGCCTCGGCCGCCGTGTCGGCGCGGGAGCCGATCGCGGGTCCGCTCATGGCCGTCCTCCGGTTAACGATCGTTAACAATGCCGATGTTAATGCCCGTTAACAACTCTAGTCTAGACTGGCGGGCATGACGTCCCGCCCCGCCGAGCCGATGGTCGGCCCGCAGAACCCGCGCCGGGCGGAGATCCTCGGCGCCGCGGCCGAGCTGTTCGCGCGGCGCGGCTACCACGGGGCGTCCATCGGCGATCTCGGACGGGCCGTCGGCCTCACCGGACCGGCCCTCTACCGGCATTTCAGCGGCAAGGAGGCCGTGCTCGCCGAGATGCTCCTCGACATCAGCGAACGGCTGCTCGCCGAGGGCGTCCGCCGGGCCGCGGACCCCGACCCGGGACGGGCCCTCGACGCGCTGCTGCGCTGGCACATCGCCTTCGCCCTCGACAACCCGGCGCTGATCACCGTCCACGAGCGGGAACTGGACAACGTGCCGGAACCGCAACGGCACCGCATCCGCCGGCTCCAGCGCGCCTACGTGGAGGAATGGGTCGCCGTCCTGCGCCGCCTGCGCCCGGCCCTCCCGGACGACCGGACCCGCGCCGCCGTCCACGCCGCCTTCGGCCTCCTCAACTCGACCCCGCGCAGCGCCACCGGCCTCGACCGCACCACGATGAGCGCGCTCCTGCACTCCATGGCCCGCTCCGCCCTCGAAAGCGTGGTGTCTCCAGGAGTGGAGGACGTCAGTTCCGCAGACGGAAAAGGCTGATCCCGCCCCCGCGTGCCACGGGCCGGTAGCCCCACGCCGCGAGCTCTTGAGCGGTCACGCCCTCGCCCGACCCCGCCACGGCCGGATCGAGGTCCGCGGACACCGCCCACTCCGGGCGCAGCGCCAGCGCGGCCGGGGCGAGCTTGAAGACGCGGCAGCGGCCGGTGAGCTGCGGGGCGAGGTGGTTGGACGCGGCGACGTCCGCTCCGTCCGGAATGGTCGTCAGTATCGTCCTCGCGGCGTCGACCCGGGACGGCACGCGGCCGTACGACGGGTCCAGGAGCCGCCCGAGGGGCTGGGCCCCGATCACGGTGGGAACCAGCGCGGCGGTGACGATCGCGATGGGCGCGACCCTCGTGATGCCGTGGGTGAGCCGGTCCGGGAGGCCGCTCGTCCGCACGCGCCGGAGCCCGTCGAAGGCGGCGACGAACACGATGGGCATCAGCACCGCGCTGTAGTGGAACTCGGTGCCCCAGAGGAACGGATTGGACGCCCAGAACCGTGCGAGGAGTGTCGGTAGGAGGAGCAGCGTAAGCGGCGACCGCAGGCCGAGAAAGAGCGTCGGCGCCAGGAGGGCGAGGACGGTCGGTCCCTTCGTGGCCATCGGCGTGACGAGCCTGAGAAGCGGATTATCGGAGTCCGGCTCGGTCACCCCGAAGTACTTGTAGGAGTCGTCCGGGTTGAAAGCCGGAATGACGACGAGGGTCGCCGCCGCCGCGACCGTGACCGCGAGGAGGACCAGCAACGCGCCGATCCCGCGTTCCCCCCTGCGGAACAGGAGGGCGCCGACGGCGGCGACGATGAGCGCCTGGTCCTCCTTGACCAGCAGCAGCGGGACCGCCCAGGCCGCCGCGGCGCGGTCACGGCCCCGGGCGAGGAGCACGACGCAGCGGGCAACCAGCGGAACGGCGAACGCGATCTCGTGGAAGTCGAAGACCGCCGCCTGCTGCACTCCCCACGCCAGGCCGTAGCCGAGCCCGACACACGTCCCCGCGCGCACACCGTGCCGGTCGGCCCACAGCCGGGTCACCGGGACCGCCGAAAGGGCGAGCAGCGCGGACTGGACGACCAGCAGCGTGACCGGACTGGGAAACAGCCGGTACAGCGGCGCGATCACGGCGATCACCGGGTGGAAATGGTCGCCGAGCAGGTTGAACCCCGGTCCCTTCAGTTCGGCCACGGGCGCGCGGAAATGCGCGTAGCCGCGGACGCCCTGCTCGAATATCCCCAAATCGTATCCGGTGCTCTCCATGCGGCGATGCCGGTGGACCGAGAGCGTGGAATAGGCGGTGAGAAGGGTGCCAGCGACGACCCAGGAAACGCTGCGCGGTGTGATCATCCCGCCGAGAATGGCCGCCCGCGGCTGAGCCGCCGCTGAATCAAGCTGAAGAGCCTTTCAGCTTGATTCGGCGGCCCGCGTGCATACTGAGCCGATGCGCCTGCTGTTGATCGAGGACGAGGAACGGCTCGCCACCGCGCTGAGCCACGGACTCCGCGGGGAGGGGTACGCGGTCGACGTCGCCCACGACGGGCGCGAGGGGCTCGACCTCGCCCGCACCCACCCGTACTCGGCGCTGATCCTGGACATCATGCTGCCGGGCCTCAACGGATACGCCGTCTGCGCGAACCTGCGCGGGGCGGGCAGCACGGTACCGATGCTCATGCTCACCGCGAAGAACGGCGAGTACGACGAGGCGGAGGCGCTGGACACCGGCGCCGACGACTATCTGAGCAAGCCCTTCTCCTTCGTCGTGCTCCTCGCGCGGCTGCGTGCCCTGCTGCGCCGCGGCGGCGCCGTGCGCTCCCCGGTGCTGAGGGTCGGCGACCTGTGGCTCGACCCGGCCGCCCGGCGATGCCGCCGCGGGGACGTGGAGGTCCGGCTCACCGCCAAGGAGTTCGCGGTCCTGGAGTGCCTCGCCCGCCGTCCGGACGAGGCGATCGCCAAGATCGACATCATCGACGAGGTGTGGGACCAGGCGTTCGACGGCGACGTCAACATCGTCGAGGTGTACGTCAGGGCGCTGCGCCGCAAGCTCGACGTCCCGTTCGGACGTTCGACGATCCAGACCGTGCGGGGAGCCGGCTACCGGCTGGCGGCCCGCGATGCGTGAGCGCTGGGCGCGGCTGTGGTCGGTTCGGGTCAGGGCCGCCTGCGGCGCGATGGTCGCGACCGCCTTCGTCTGCGCCCTCGGCACGATCGTGGCCCGAACCGTCGTCGAGGACCAGTGGAGCGAGGACGCCCGTGACCACGCGACCGACGTCGCGTTCCAGGTGACCTTCGCGCTGGAAACCGGACGCTCCCCGGTCGGCCTCCACGACCACTACGTCGTGGTCTCGGCCGACGGACGGTACGCCAGGACGGTCGGCTTCCCCACGCCACCCCGCGGCGACGGTCGGAGCCGGACCGGCGACCTCGAACTCGAACGACCGGGACCGGGGTTCGTTCCCGCGGTCGGCTGGGGACTTCGGAAGATCCGGACGCGCTCCGCCGTGGACGGTGAGGGAACCGTCCAGACGTATGTGGTGGGGACCACGGATCCGCTGCCTCCGGCCCGGTTCCGCGAGGCCACCGGGCTGGACACGCGCTCCGCCCAGCGCCTGACCGTGTACACGCTCGTCGCCTCGGAGCGGGCGCGGACGGCCGTCACGACGCTCGACCGCCTGGTCCGCTGGGGAATGCCGGGCGCGGCGGTGTTCGTCGGGCTGACCGCGTGGCTGGTCACCGGCTGGGCCCTGCGGCCCGTCGAGGCCATCCGCGCCAAGATGGCCGGCATCACCGCGGGCGACCTGGACCAGCGCGTCCCCGTCCCGCCGACGGCGGACGTGGTCGCGGGACTCGCGCGGACCACCAACGAGACGCTCGACCGGCTCGAACAGGCCCACCTGCGCCAGCGGAGCTTCGTCGCGGACGCCTCCCACGAGCTGCGCTCACCGCTCGCCGCGCTGCGCGGCACCCTGGAGATTCCCCTCGCGCGGCCACAGCGCGCCGACTGGCCCGCGGTGGTGGCGGCCGCGCTCGCCGACACCGTCCGCCTCCAGCGCCTCACCGACGACCTGCTCCTGCTGTCCGCGGAGGAACACCGTCCGCGCGAAGGCGCCGCCGTTGATCTGGCCGACCTCGTGGAGGAGCAGATCGCCGAACGCGCCTACTCCGGTACCGCGTCCGATACCGCGTCCGGTGCCGCGCCGGCGTTCGGCTGTGATGTCGAACGTCCCGCGCTGGTCCTCGGCGAGGAGGCGCGGCTCGCCCGCGTCGTCCGCAACCTTCTCGACAACGCCGCCAGGCATGCTCGATCGACCGTCCACGCGTCCGTCCGGCTGGACGCGGGCACCGTCGTCCTGACCGTCACCGACGACGGAGCGGGCGTCCCGCCCGCCGACCGGGAACGGATCTTCGACAGGTTCGTCCGCCTGGACGACGCCCGCGACCGCGCCGACGGCGGCACGGGGCTCGGTCTGGCCATCGTCCGTGAGCTGGTCACCGCCCTCGGCGGCAGCGTCCGCGTCACCGGCGGCTCGACGTTCACCGTGCGGCTGCCGGCCGATCAGTCGCCGTAGGCGCCCCGCCGCGATCCGGAACGGTGTTCGATCGGCGGCCTCTACGAAGTCGTTTCGTTTGACGTCCGTTGCCGGTCCAGGGCCGGAAAGGGGCATCGGCGCACCGGTCTGAACTCGTCGCTCTCTCGAAATATGTCCCGTCCGGTGCAGCGCAATCGCCGACTCGGACCGGCCGATACACCTGGACGCGCGTTTGTGGACCGTCCACAATCTTGACTTGGTCGCCACGATTTAGGTCAGATAGACGTGAAGGTCATCAACTGAGCCTCTGAACCTGGTTAAGGAGTGCCGAATGGACGTCGAAGGCGTCGGCTTCTACGAGATCGCGCAGAAAGACCCGGACCGGCCCGCGGTACTGGCCCCCGGCGTGCCGGTGTCCTACGGGGAACTGCACGCCGAGGTGAATCGCCTGTCGAACGCGTTCGACCCGTTGGGGCTTCAGCCCGGTGACGTGCTTGCGGCCGTTCTGGGAAACCGGCTCGAATTCCTCACCGTCCTGCTCGCCGCCATGCAGTCGGGCCTCTACCTCGTGCCCGTGAGCGGCGACCTGGCGGCGCCCGAGATCGGTCACGTCCTGTCCGATTCCGGGGCTCGGGCGGTCGTGACCGAAAGCGCGTACGCCGGCGTCGTGACGGAGGCGGCGGACGAGGCGGGCGTCCCCGCCGAGGGACGGGTGAGCGCCGGGCCCGCGACCGGGTTCCGCTCGCTGGCCGGGCTGTGCGTGTCGGGCGGAGCCGAGCCGCCGGGCAAGCGGCGCACCGGCTCGATCATGCCCTACACGTCCGGGACGGCGGGACGGCCCAGAGGCGTCCGGCGGCCGCTGCTCGACGTTCCGCCGGAGGCCATGATCGACCTCTGGCGGCGGTCGCCGGCCCGAGCGCTGGACCTCGTGCCCGGCGACGACGTCCACCTCGCCGTCGCGCCGCTGTCCGACTACGCCGCCTGCGTCCACACGATGCTGGCGCTGCACCTCGGCCACGCCGTCGTGATCGCCTCCCGGTTCCGGCCGGAGCACACCCTCGAACTGATCCAGCGGCACGGCGTCACCTGCGCGTTCATGGACCCGGCGATGCTGCACCGGATGCTCGCGTTGCCGGACGACGTCAGGGCCCGCTACGACGTGTCGTCGCTGCGGCAGGTGTTCCACGCCGCGCCGCTCCTGCCCGTGGACGCCAAGCGACGGATGATCGACTGGTGGGGGCCCGTCCTGTACGAGTACTACGGCGCCGTGGAGAGCGGTCCCCTCGTCGTCGCCACCCCGCGCGAGTGGCTCGCCCGGCCCGGCACGGTCGGCCGCCCCGTCGACGGCGTCAAGATCAGGATTTTGGACGCGGACGGCGGCGAGTTGCCGGCCGGGGAGACGGGCCTGATCCACGCCGGCGGCCACCCCGGATTCGAGTATCACGGCGACCCGGCCGCGACCGCGTCCGCGATGCCCGACGGCCTCTGGACGCGCGGCGACCACGGCCGCCTCGACGAGGACGGCTGGCTCTACCTGAGCGACCGCCGCACCGGCTGAACGCACCTCCCGGAACGGTCCCGACACCGTTGTCGCCACACCCTTGTCACCTGAACGTCGAACGCCTCCGAGCCTCGGTGCGTACAACGGCACATGAAGGACCAGAAGGTCGCCCCGCTCGACGACGCCGTCCCGACCCAAGCCGCCCCGACGAAGACCGACCTTCCCGGTTCCGACCCGAGCCCCGGACTCCGCGCGGGTTTCGCGGCCCGCGTGCAGGCCGCACGCCGCGCGGAGAACGCTCAGGAGACGGGACCCGGCTCCCCCGACGGTGACGCCGCTACGACCGCCGTGACAGGCGCCGCGCCACCGTCCACGGACGACCGGACCGGGATCACACGCCTCGGTGACCCGGTCGCGGTCCGGCCGTGCGCCGGCTGCGGACGGCCCGTGCCGCAGCCGGCGCACGGCGCTCCCACCGGGCGGCAGTGCCTGGACGGCGCGGAGTGCGAGCGGGCCGCCAGGGAGGCCCGCGAGCGCGGTCTGGATTCCACGGGCCTGACCGGCCAGGTCGCCTGGGCCTGGGAGATGGTCGACCGGCTTGAGGGCGCGGCCCATCGGCTCGCGGGCGCGCTCAATTCGGAGTTGAGCGTCGCGGGAGTCGAACGGCGGGTCGCCGCGGCCCGCGCCGACGCCGCCGGGGACATCGCGATCGCGCGGCGGGAGCGCGACGCGTCACGGCGGCGGGAGGAGGCCGCATGGCGGGAGGCGGCCTCCTCCCGGACCCGCGCCGAGGCCGCCGAACGTGAACGCGACCGTGTCGCCGCCCGGGAGGGCGAGCTGCTCGCGTCGCTGGAGAACGCCCGCGCGGAACTGGTCACCCTGCACCGGCGGCTGTCGGAGGCCGAGACCCTCGTCGAGGGGCAGCGCGTCGAGGCGGACGCCGCGCAACGCTCCGCCGAGGACCTGCGCTCCGCCGTCCGCGACGCCGAGGCCAAGCGCGGCCAGGCCGTCGCCGACCGCGACCAGAACCAGGCGCGGGCCCGCGAGTACGACCGGCACAACCGGCAGCTGTCCCGCACGGTAGAAGAGCTGCGCGCCGCGCTGAAGACGGTCACCGCCGAGCGTGACGCGGCCCGCGCGGAGGCCGACCGTGCGCGCCGCCGCGTCGACGCGCTCTCCACCGTCGCGGAAGGACGCCGCGACGGTGGCGAGCGCCCCGCCGTCGACCGCGAGCCGCCGACCGGACTGCACACCCTGCCGGCGAACGGCCTGCCCCCCGACACCCGGCCCCTGAACGGACATCGCCTTCCGCACGCCGGGTGATCCGCATACCGGCGCGACGATCCCCAGGAGGAGGTGAGGCCCTTCCCACATTGCTCTGGCCCTGAACCGGCCGCCGTATCGCACCGGGGTGGTACGGCGGCCGGTGTCATCCCCGCGCGTCCAGATACGCGGCGTAGTCGAGTGCCCCGGCGTGGACGGCGGCGTGCACGGCGCGGGCGATCCTCGCGCCCCAGACGGAACGCGGTCCCGCGAACGGCTCGGCCGTCCCGCCGCCGGTCGTCGCGGCGACGCAGACGGCGTCGGACGCGGTGCCCGTGCAGGGGAAGCCCGCTTCGAGAAGCGCCTGCGTCTTGGCTTCGGTCGCGGTGACGACCGCGTTCACCAGCGCCGCGTCGGTCAGCGGCACGGGAACGGCGACGACGATGTTGACGGTTCCCGGGGTCCACGCGGGCGGTGTCGTGCCGTCCAGGTGCATCGGCGCCAGTTCCGGATCGGGCGTCCCGGCGGGCGCGGCCGCCCAGGTCGGGACGCGCAGCCCGACCGTCGCCGACACGTTCACGCCCTCGTCGTCCCGGCGCAAGGTGCGGGACACCGACGCGGCCGTGAGCATCCCGACGCCGGGACCGTCGAGCCCGTACGCCCTCGCCAACTCCTCCAGATGGACGACCGGGTCCATGCGCGAGTAGCCCCCCGCGACCTGCGCGTTCAGCACCCACCGGGCCGGGCCGATCCCGCCGCCCAGCATCGCGGACGAGATCATGCGATGCCCGTCACCGGCCCGCCACACCGTCGCCGCGAGCCGCTTCCCGTCCTCGTCCCGCCACACCGTCTCCACGTTCACGGACGCTCCAGCGACAGGATCGGCCGGTCCCCGGGGCCGGGGGAGACGCGCACCCGCGCGTCGAAGTGCTCCTCGACGATGGAACGGGTGAGGACCTCACCGGGAGGTCCGGCCGCGGCGACCCGCCCGCCCGACAGGAGGACCAGGGCGTCGGCGTACTGGCCCGCCAGCGTGAGGTCGTGGATCGTCGTCACCACGGTCAGCCCGTCGGAGATCCGCAGGTGGTCGACCAGTTCCATGACCTGCTGCTGGTGGCCGATGTCCAGGGCGGTGGTCGGCTCGTCCAGCAGCAGTACCGGCGTCTGCTGCGCCAGCGCCCGCGCCAGCACCGCCCGCTGCCGCTCACCGCCCGACAGCTGTTCCAGCGGGCGCGCCGCGAACGCCGCCATGTCCAGCCGGTCGAGGACGCCCGCCGCGATGACCCGGTCGCGTGCGCTCTCCCGCCCGAGGTGCGGGACGTACGGGGCCCGTCCGAGCAACGTGTAGTCGAAGACCGTCATCCCCACCGGGACGTTCGGGCTCTGCGGCGCGTAGGCGATCAGCCGGGCCCGCCGTCTCGGATTCAGCGCCCGGAGGTCGGTGTCCGCCACGGTGACGGCGCCACGGGACGGCACCAGCCCCAGCACGGCACGCAGCAGCGTCGACTTTCCCGCGCCGTTCGGCCCGATGACCGCCGTCCACGACCCGGCCGGGACGTCCAGCGACACGCCCTTCAACACCGGGCGTCCGCCGAGGGCCACGTCCAGGTCCCGGACCTCGACCGTCATGTCGCCACCTGCCTGCGGCTCGCGCGCAGGACCAGAACGAAGAACGGACCGCCGACGAACGCGGTCACCACTCCCAACGGAAGCTCGCCGGGTTCGATCACCGTCCGCGCCACCAGGTCGGCGAGCCCCAGGAACGCGGCGCCGCCCAGCAACGACAGCGGCAGGACGATCCGGTACGAACCGCCCGCGAGCCGCCGCACGGCATGCGGCACCACGATCCCGACGAACCCGATCAGCCCGCTCACCGCCACGGCGGACGCCGTCGCCAGCGACGCCGCGACGAGCACCACCAGCCGCACCCGCGCCGCCGACAGCCCGAGCGACGCCGCCTCCTCGTCCCCGACGCTCAGCACGTCCAGCAGCCGCCCGTGCGCCAGCAGCACCGCCGTCGACACCAGCGCGTACGGGGCGACCAGCCCGAGTTGGTACCAGTCCGCAGTCCCGACCCCGCCGAGGATCCACGAGAAGATCCGCTGGAGTTCCTCCGCCTTCAGCTGCTGGACGAACGTCTGCACCGCCGCCAGGAACGACGACACCGCGACGCCCGCCAGAACCAGCGTCGCCGCGTTCCCGCGCCCCGCCGAGCGGCCCAGCGCGTACGACAGGAACACCCCGAAGACCGCGCCGACGAACGCCGCGAGCGGCACCCCGAACCCCGGGTCGCCGGGCACCAGCACGATCACCACGGTCGCGCCGACCCCGGCGCCGCCCGCCGCGCCGAGCAGATACGGGTCGGCGAGCGGGTTGCGGAACACGCCCTGGTATCCGGCGCCCGCCATCGCCAACAACCCGCCGACGAGCGCCGCCATCAGCGCCCTCGGCAGCCGCAGCTCGAACAGCACGTTCTCGTCGATCACGCCGAGCCCCGAGTCGACGTCCACGAACGGCACCCTGTCGACGAGCGCCTTCAGCACCCCGCCGACGGGCAGCCCCGCCGACCCCACCAGGATCCCGACCAGCAGCGTCGCCGCGAGCAGCGCCACCGCCGTTCCGAGATGCGTGACCCGCAACCTGGCCCGCCCGGCGTCCCCTCTCACGTGCGGAGACCTCTCGGGACGGTGGTCATCGGACGTTCTGCACCGCGACGCCGATCGCCTTCACGAACTCGGGCAGACGCGGTCCCCAGCGGGAGGCGATGTCGTCGTCCAGTTCGACGACGCCCTTGTTCTTGAGCGCGCCCAGCTCGCCCCAGCCGGGACGTTTCGCGAGCGCGGCGGCGTTCTGGCCGCAGCATTTGGTGTCCGCGAGGAAGATCAGGTCGGGATCCTGCTTGACGAGGTACTCGCGGGACAGTTGCGGGTATCCGCCGCTCGCCTTGTCGGCCGCGTCCGCGACGTTGCGGAGGCCGAACAACCCGTACACCTGACCGACGAACGTCTTGGAGGTCACCGAATGCAGCTGGTTGTCGAGCTCGTGGTAGTAGCTGAGGCCCTTCGCCTTGGACGACGCGGCGACCGTCTTCTGGATCTCGGCCCGCATTCCGTCGACGACCTTCGTCGCCTCCGCGACGTGCCCGGTCGCCCGCCCGAGGTCGTTGATCTCGTCATAGGCCTCGTCGAGCCCGGCCGCCGCGGGCTCCAGCAACACCGGGACCCCGACCTTCTCCAGCGCCTTGACGATGCCGTTCAGGTCATCGGACAGAACGACGAGGTCCGGCTTGTAGGCGATGACCGCCTCGGCGTTCGGCTTGAATCCCGACAGCTTCGTGCGGGGCGCGTTCGCCGGGAAGTTCGAATAGTCGTCCACGGCCACCACCTGCGGCCCGGCGCCGATCGCGAACAGCGTCTCGGTGTGGGTGGGGGAGAGGGACACGATGCGCTTCGGGTTCGCCGGGACGGTCACCGCGCCATTGGCGGCCTGAACGGTGACGGTCTTCGCGCCGGACGTACCGTCCTTGGTATCGCCGTCGCCACATGCGCCGGTGAACGCGACGACGATCGCCATCACCGCGACAAGGGAACGTACGGGTCTCACTGGAGCCTCCAGGCTGGAGGGAAGCCGCGGGCCGCCTATGACGGATCGCCCTTCCACGAGGTCGACGAACGTCGGCGCGCGAGGAGGCGACCTGGCTCGGCCTCAAGGGGACACCACAGTTGCGGGACAGCGCCGGGTTCACACCGGACTTCGCTCCTGGCGCGCAGCACCGTAACGGTATCAGCCGCCCATATCGGGATCTTCCCCGGTCATGGGCCTGGGACTTGACGGAGTGAGTACTCACTCCGTACAGTTCTCGGCATGGAGAGCGCCGCCCGCCGCCGTGCCCCCGGGATGAGTCCCGAGCGGCGCCGCGAAATGATCGTCCGTACCGCGTTGCCGCTGGTCGCCGAGCACGGCACGGCGGTCACCACCGGCCAGATCGCCCGCGCCGCCGGAATCGGCGAGGCGACGATCTTCCGCGTGTTCGCCGACAAGAACGAGTTGCTGGACGCGTGCGTCGCCGAGGCGCTGCGCCCCGACCACGTCCTGGCCGAGATCGCGGGGATCCCGCTCGACGGCCCGCTGCGCGACCGCCTCGCTGAGGTCGGCGCCGCCGTCGAGGCCTACCTCGACCGCATGGGCATGATCCTCGGCGCCCTCCGCGCCACCGGCCGCCGAGAGCCCCCCACACCGCCCACCCCCGGCGAAGACGACGCGCCGCCCGATGGCGAAGGCCGCCCGTCCCTGCCCGACCGCGACACCGCCATGAACCGCACCCGCGACGCCATCGCCGAGCTGTTCGAACCCGATCGCGACCGGCTGCGCCTGCCACCCGCGCAACTGGCGAGCCTGTTCATGGGCCTGCTATTCGCCCGGTCCCGTCCCCACACCGGCCCTGACGCGCCGTCCATCGAGGAGTATCTGGACGTCTTCCTGCACGGCGCCCTCAAGGAGCGAAGCACCGAATGACGATCACCCTCGACCACACGGTCGTCACCGCCACCGACAACGACGAGGCCGCCCGCTTCTTCGCCTCCGCCATGGGTCTGCGCTACACCGGCCCGCACCCGCACGCGCCACATTTCGTCCCGATCCGGGTGAACGACTCCCTCACCCTCGACTTCATGACCGTCGCGCACCCGCAGGGACACCACCTGGCCTTCAACGTGGACACCGAAACATTCGACGACATCATCGGCCGCCTGAAGGCCCACGAAATCCCCTACGGAAGCGACCCCGCGCACGCCACCAACGGCCTCGTCGACAACAACCACCCGAACGGCGGCCGCGGCCTCTACTTCTCGGACCCCAGCGGCAACCTCTACGAACTCATCTCCCTGTGACGCCCGCCCCCTTCACAAGCGCGCGACCCGCCCCCTGGCCTCGGTAAGAAGGCCATGCAAGGCCGCGGACCCGTCCAACGGGAGTGAACCCGCGCCCGCCGTCAACGGCCTCATCGACCACGGCCACCCGAACGGCGGCCGCAGCGTCTACTTCTGGGACGCCAGTGGCAACCTGTACAAGTTCATCTCCGTGAGGACCGTTCTCTCCAGGAGCGGGCCGGCCCGCCCCCGCCTCGGTGGAACCCTTACAAGGGCCACGAGCCGTCCAACCAGAGTGAACCCGCGCCCGCCGTCAACGGCCTCGTCGACCGCGGCCACCCGAACGGCGGCCGCAGCGTCTACTTCTGGGGCGCCAACGGCAACCTGTACAAGTTCATCTCCGTGAGGACCGCAGGGCCAGGAGCCGTCCAACCAGGGTGAACCCGCGCCCGCTGACAACGGTCCGGTCGACCACGACCATCCGAACGGTGGTCGCGGCTCTACTTCTGGGACGCCGGCGGCAACCTGTACGAGTTCATTTCCCGTGAGGAACGTCCTCTTCAGGAGCGGGCGGCCCGCTCCCTGGCCTCGGTGAAGAAGTCGCGCAGGGCGGCGGGGCCGTCCAACTGCCGGAGCGGGCGCGCCGCCCCGAAGGTGACGTTCCAGAACGGCCCCTGACGCGGCTCCCACGGCCCGGCGTAGGCGTAGGGCTCGTCGACGTGCGCGTCCCCCAAGGCGACGCCGTAGTTGACTTCGTCGAGACTGATCCCCACGTCGAAGTGTTCGGGCCACAGCACCGGCGTGGTTTCCGGCGCGAACCCTGTGAGCGCCTCGTGTCCGCGTCCGAAGACGTCCGCGATGTACCGGGCCGACTCCGCGTCCACGTCGAGGACCTCGTCCAATCCGACGCCGCTGCCGTCCTCGTAAAGCCCTTCCGGGCCGCCCGCGTCGAGACCGGCGGCCGCGGCGAGCTCCCTGCAGGTGGCGCCGTTCAGTGGAACCTGCCGGTCACCGGCCACCAGCTCCGAACCGTTCACCCGCAGGTCAGGGTCCTTGACGGTGACGAACCCGCCCGGAACGACCGCCAGCCGAATCGTCCCGCTCTGCCGGTATTGCGGTCCGGCGAGCACCAGTTCGGCGACCCCGTGCAACGAACGCCGAGTCGTTTCCAGAGCGGTCATGATCTCCCGTCCTCCACCGGACACCGTGCGACGAACCCCACCCGATCATTGATCGTCGCCGGGCGCGTGCTTCTCCGCCAGCCTCCGGTCGTTCTCCGCCCACCGGCGGTGCCGGGCGGCCGACTGCAGATGCGCGTCCGCCTCGTCCGGGTGGGCGACGGCCATTCGTTCCAGCAACACCGCGGCCCGGTCATGGGCTCGCGCCGAGGAGACCATCGCCTGACGCGCGTACTCCTCGGTCTCGCGCCGGCGCTCCCCGAGATCGTCCGGCGGCCCGGCGGCGGGGATCGGCTCCCGGCTCCGCCGCGCCTTCAGCGGCAGCGCACGGTCTTCGCTGCCCATACCAGCCAACCCGACGCCCGAGACCGTCGACCAACCAGCCCTCCAGACACATTCGACTATCTACCCAGTAACCCGTTCGTTCAGCCCCTTCGGACGTGGGTTCGCGATCATCAGAGCGCGCCGCAGTGATCAGCCGCCATCGCGACCGTCCACGCGGGCGTCCGGACTCGCCGCCCCCGTGTCGATCAGAGAGTTATCCACATTTTCTCGGTGCCCCTTCGGAGAAACGACGGAAGGGCATGATCGAACACATGAACGAGTTCAGTGGCGCCCGGAAACGAACACCCGCCGAGTCGGCCGTCCCCGTCAGAGACGGCGTGTTCTTCATCCCGGTCAGGGGAGCGCCCCTCCACGCGCGGGCCGCAGCACTCAGCGGCCTCCTCTCTCAAAACACGGTCGTCGCCCGTCGCACCGCCGCCTGGATGTGGGGCCTCGACGTCCTGCCCCCGGGAGTGTCCGAGGCCGACTGGGGCGTCGAACTCATCACTCACCCCACTTGCGAAACCCCGCCCTCACCGGTTACCGCGGAACACGTGGAACTGCGCGCCGGCCACGTCACGGAGAAGGCGGGTGTCCGCCTGACCTCAGTCTCTCGCACGGCGTTGGACTGCGCCCGCTGGCTTCCCCGCCACGAGGCGGTCGCGGCGCTCGACCAGTTCCTCCGGCGAGGGGTGAACATCGGCGAACTCACGGCGATGGCCCGGACGCTGCCCGGCTACCGCGGCAACAAACGGCTGCGCGAGATCGTCCGCCTCGGCGATCGTGGCGCGGCGTCCCCCGGCGAAAGTTGGACGCGCATGGCCGTGGTGCGCTGCGGTTTTCCGCGTCCGCGCACGCAGGTGCCGGTACCGGGTCCGACGGGCCGCCACCTCTACATCGACCTCGGCTATCCGGACTACCGCGTCGGCCTCGAATACGACGGCGAGCGTCACCACACCGGCCCCGAATCCCGCGCACACGACACGAGCCGCCGAGCCTGGCTGACCAACCAACTGGGTTGGGAGATTCTTCCCGTGACGAAGGAACTCCTCTGCCGTCCGGCGCCCTACCTGGAGGCCCTTCTGACCGCGTTACTCCACCGGGGATGGAACCCCGACAACGCCACCATGGACCACATAGCCACCCGCCTGGCCCAACTCAACCGCCGCCCACACCGACTCACGATCTAACACGGCGGCAACCCCACATGCCGGCATCGGCGACCGTGCCGGCCCCATAATCGCCCCAACCGCGCTGCGCCGCGGAGGCGGAGCCGTCCGCCCACGGCGGCGTCGGCGGAGCCCTGGCGAAGCCACCCGCACAGTGGGGGAAGAGACGGCAGGGACCACCGACCACACCCGCACCGCGCGGCGAGCGGCCAAGGAACGGCAGCGGCGGTCTGCGGGCTCTGGGGGTAAGAGGGTCCCGGCCGCATCGACCCCCGAGGTTCGTCAAAGCGTCAATCATCCAGTCGGCCTGCGGCGGCGAATAGGAGTCACTTCCCGACTTGATGAAGGGTCTCTTTCGTGCAGCAATCCTCTTGGTTCCTCAGAACCGTCCGAGTGGGTGTCACACTGGCCGCCGCAGCGGGTCTGCTCCCACTCGCCTCGCCCGCGGCACTCGCGGCGGCAGTGGCAGGGCCCGCGACGACGGCCGCGGCGACGCCTCCCGCCTACGCCACCGATCTGCCCAACCTGAGCACACCGCAGGTCGCCTATGCACAGTCCAGCCAGAGGACCACCATCACTCCTCCGGCCAAGGGGGTCGCCGCACGCGGCACCGACGGCGCGTTGCTGTACGCCGCCCGCTCGGGCGCCGGATTCGCTCCCTTCCAATCGCTCGGCGGGGTCATCGTCGGCGACCCGTCCGCCGTCGGCACCTCGAACGGCTCCGTCGATCTCTTCGTCCGCGGCACCGACAACCAGGTCTTCGTCAACACCGTCACACCCTCCGGCGCGGTCACCGGATACTCGCTGGTGCCCGGCCTGACCGTCACCGGGGACATCGAGTCGATCGTCCCGGTGGACGAGCCGGCCGGGAGCGTGCGGATCTTCGCCCGGGGTCCGGAGGGCGCGGTGTGGACCAACGTGAGGCGCAACGGCTCCTGGGCCGGCTGGAGCAGCCTGGGCGGATTCATCACCAGCGACATCACCGCGAGCCGCTTGTTCAGCCCCATCGGCGGCAGCATACGCATCTTCGTCCGGGGCAGCGACAACCGCGTCTACCTCAACCAGGTGAGCCCGAGCGGAGCCTCCGGCTTCCGAGCCGTCGACGACATGCGCGTCACCAGCAACATCGCGATCCGGGACAGCGACGCGGTCAACGCCTTCGAGATCTTCGCCCGGGGCGAGGACAACCGGGTCTACGTACGCGGCCTGGCCGTCACCGGATCGACCTGGAAACCACTGGACGGAGTAACGGCCACCAGCGACATCGCCGTCACCTCCCAAGCGGTCTACGTCCGCGGTGGCGACAACGCCATCTACACCAACCCCCAGAACTCCGGCAACGGGTCCTTCACCGGCTTCCGGCGCGTCGAGGGACCGGTGACCGGTAACCCGGCGGCCTTCACTCAGGCCGGTCCGTTCGCCCAGTACCTGCTGGCCCGCCAACCCAACAGCCAACTGGCTTTCAACACCCGCGCCGACAACGGAGCGCCCCCCGCCCCGTTCACCGGCTACACCCCGATCTCCGGCCCGACCATCGACTGAGAGACACCGTGCCCCGCCGTCGTGGTGACGGCGGGGCATACCACCCAAACCAGCCACGGCGCTCCACCCCCGGCAACCGTCACCTGCTTTCCCGCGAGGAGACTTCTGCGGGCGTCGAGCTTGGTCCAACGTCGCCCTGGCGAATACCAGGCCCGGCATCCGGAGGACCTTCCGATGCCCCTTCGGAAGGTCGCGCCGCTCGTCGGGCTTGTTACAGCTTGATCCCCAACATGCAGCGGATACCAATGGTGACGATCTCGGCGTGCGGAGGAAGCGCCCCAGTTAGCCGGGTCACCGAAGACGAATTCGGTGCCGTGCTTGGGCGGGCGTCCGCCGAACGGGTCATAGCAGCGGTCCGGAGTAGGACGGCGCAGTACGCGGTCGGGACGCGTTCCGGCCGAGCACCTCGACCCGAAGGTCGGCCGGCAGGAAAGCGCCGCGGTGAAGGTACGGAGGGCGAGCGGTGAAGGTAGGAAGGGCGTGCGGAGAGCGGCGCGATAGGACGACGCAGCCGTATACGTGGACATGGGAACGCCAGCCGCTGAGCCTCGTGGTCGGCGTCCAGCACGATCAGGAGGTCGAGTCCTTGCTCGTCGTGTGTCCAGCGGCTGGCAACCGTTCGACGACCTGGCGCAGTTGGACGGCGGCGACGGCCGGCACAGCGGCGCCCGGTTCCAGCCGGACCGCGTCCAGCAGTGCCGTTCGGGCAGTCGAGCCGTTCTTCAGCGCGGCCACGATCGAGTACGGCCAGCCCGGGGTCATGTGGTGACGCTGGTGGTGACGCCCCTGACCGTGAGCAAGGACTTGGCGGAGCCGTACGAGGACGTCCAACGGCTGGCCGGCCACAATGACTTACGGTCCTGCACCCGCTGGCGTGTAGGGGCCGGGCTTGTTGGAGGGGATGGTGGACAAGGGCATCGTCGGTTGTTGCGACGCCATTGTTCTGGCCACCGAGGTGTTCGCGC
Organism: Actinomadura spongiicola; assembly: GCF_003432485.1. Taxonomy (GTDB): domain Bacteria; phylum Actinomycetota; class Actinomycetes; order Streptosporangiales; family Streptosporangiaceae; genus Spirillospora; species Spirillospora spongiicola. Next base: position 95,753 of record NZ_QVNQ01000015.1, on the reverse strand, counting down.
CCGTGGTCGGTGTTCCCACCTCCGGGGCGGTTGGAGTCGTCGGCTCGTCACCGCTTCCAACGGCTGGGGTCGTGGTGGCGGCTACCGCTGGTCCAGGAGGGCCGTCAGGCGCTTCGGGGCGATGAGGCGGTAGCTGTCCTCGATGAGTTCGGCCATCTCGTCCCAGTCGTGGTCGACGTCGAGACGTGCGCCCACCCATCCCTTGCTGCCGACGTACTTCGGGACGAAGAAACGCTCCGGGGCCTCGGCGACAAGAGCCTCCTGCACCCCCGGCCCCGCCTTGAACGTCATCGAAAGCCCGTCCTCACTCGTCATCACGAACAACTTGTCGCGGACTCGAAAGGAAGGCGCGGTATGCCCCCCGAAAGGTTTTTCGGTGACCTCCGGCAACGAAAGGCAGATCTCCTTTATCTGTGATGTGACGTCCTTCTCGCTCATGAGCTTTCCCTCGTTCGCTGGGCCGCTGAGAACGCGGTCGGTGGCCGGGACGGCATGCCGATCCCGAGACTAACCGGCGTGACCGACACTCCCGACGCCACGACCGGCGACGGCGTCGACGCGGTTCGCGCCGTCCCACGCGCCTACGGGAGGCGGTATCGGTCGGGGTTCGCGAGTGGCCATAGCGAGGCGGCCGATGTAGTCGGCGATGTGCTCGTGAACGGCGACTTCTTCGGCGGGGACGGTGGTGCTGCTCTCGGCCCGCCGGACGCGGAAAGGTCCACGCTCGGGGGAGGCGGCCGCGCGGGGCCGAGCATCCCCCCGGGATCCGCACTCGCCGCCGCGCTCGGGAACTGGTTGGATCGCGGCTGCGGGTTAGGGGAGGAGGGGGAGGGGTGCGAAGTCGTGTTGGGACCAGAGTGCGCGGGACGTCTCCTCCGGGTAGGGGGCGACGGCGGGTGGGTCGTTGAGCACGTGGGTGAGGCGGCGGGACGATTCATAAGCGGGCCAGCCCGGGTCGCCGGAGGTCGCGAAGGCCGTCCAAGCGGGGCGGATCGTCGCCGACAGTTCCGCGGCCGCGTCCGGGGCGCCGCCGAAGAAGAGGTTGGCGATGCCGCTGGTGAGGTTCCCCCACACCAGCGGGACGTCCAGCACATGGCAGGAGCCGAACCCGGGCGCCTCCCAGGTCAGCTCGTACAGGTGGGCGCGGCCGCCCGCGGCGGCGTGGGCCTCGGCGAGGCGCACGCTCGGCATGCGGAACAGCCAGTCACCCTGGACGAGCTCGTACAGCGTCTCGGGGGAGGCGTCCGGGAAGGCGGCCCGGTAGGCCGAGGGGTCCGGGGCGAAGGCGCGCAGCGCCGTGGACGCCTCGTCGTCGGTGATCTGACCGACGCGACCGGCCATGGCGGTGAAGAAGCGGAACTCGTCGCGGTTGTGCCCGGCGATCAGCGGGATGTCGCGGGCGGCTCCGGTGGCGAGCGCCTCCCACGGGGTCGCGGGTAGCACGTCGCCGTCCACGACCGGGGAGAACGGAGTCGAAGTATTGGCGACCAGACCCCAGCGGGTTCGTCCGGCCATGGAGGTGGCGACCGCGTCCACGACCTTGGTGAGGCGGTCGGGGGTGACCGTGGCGAGGTCCCGCCGGACGGGGCGGACGCCCGCCTCGCCGGAGATCGCGGCGGCGATGTCGTCGGCCAGTGCGCGGGAGAAGTAGGTGCCGGGGACGCTCTGCGCGATGGCCCGGTGGAACAGCCCGGACGCGCTCGGCATCGCGAGCAGCGCGGCGATCGATCCGGCTCCCGCCGACTGGCCGAACACGGTGACGGCGTCCGGGTCGCCGCCGAACGCCGCGATGTTGTCGCGGACCCAGGCCAGCGCCGCGACCTGGTCGAGAAGGCCACGGTTGGCGGGGGCGTCCTCGATCTGCCCGAACCCCTCCATGCCCACGCGGTAGTTGAACGTCACCACGACGACGCCGCCCTCCCGGGACAGGAGGGCGCCGTCGTAGGCGGGGTCGGCGGAGTGCCCGATGATGTAGGCGCCGCCGTAGATCCACACCATGACCGGGAGGGACGCGGACGGGTCCGGTGTCCAGACGTTGCAGGTCAGCCAGTCGTCACCGGTCGGGAGCTGTGCGGCGGGCCCGAACGCGGCCGACTGCGGCGGGGGAGGGCCGAACGCCGTGCACGGGCGGACGCCGTCCCACGGCTCCGGCGGTTCGGGTGCGGCGAACCGGAGCGCGCCCACGGGCGGACGGGCGAACGGAATCCCACGGAAGACGGACAAACCGTTCTCCCGGACGCCGCTCACCGCGCCGACGGTGGTGACCGCCTCGACGTTCATGCCGCACCTGCCCGTTGGCGATCGCCCATGCCGAGATCCTTCCGGTGGAGAGGGGTGGCGTGAAGGGCCCTACCGTCCAATGGAAACCGCCGGGCGAAAGACACGCTGAAACCGGGACGGATTTCCGGGTCGGGATCTTCGCGCAGGTCTACGCTGTCCCGATACATATCAGATCAGTGGAGGTCATGTCGCATGAACCGCAGCGAACTGGTCAGGGCCGTGGCGGAGCGCGCGGGGAGCGACGAGGCGGACGCCCGGCGGCACGTGGACGCCGTGGTCGAGACCGTGATGGAACGGGTGTGCGCCGGAGAACGCGTCACGATCACCGGGTTCGGGACGTTCGACCGGCTGTCCCGCGTGGCCCGCAGCGCCCGTAACCCGCGCACCGGCCTGCCGATCGAGGTCCCCGCCGCCGAGGTGCCACGGTTCCGGTCCGGGCAGACGTTCCGGAATCGCGTCGCCGGGAGCGTCCCCGCGAGTGCCGCCGAACCGGCCGTGGCGGCGGTCGCCGCGCCGGAAACGGCGGTGAGCGTCGTCGTGGACCCCGCGCCCGCGAAGAAGCCGAAGCGCGCCAAGAGCGGCGCGAAGAAGACCAAGAAGGCCGCGGAACCGAAGAAGGCGCCGAAGAAGGCCAGGGTGGAGCCCGTCTCCGCGAAGAAGGGGTCGGGCAAGGGCAAAGGCAAGGGTAAGGGCCGTGCCAAGGCCGCCAAGTAGCGCCGCGCCCGGCCGGGACGCGACCTAAACGTCCCGGACGGAGACGTGGGTGACGCCGGGAACGGCCCGGGCGAGGACGTCGGCGACCCGCCGCGCGGACCGGTCGGCGCTGCCGCGCAACTCGACGGCGCCGTCCCGCACCGACACGTCCCAGTGCGCGCCCTCCGGCCCGTACTCGGCGATCGCGGCCAGCACGTCGTCGCGGATGCGGGCGTCGTCGCGGGCCAGGACGGCGATGAGGTCCCGGCGGCTGACGATGCCGACGATGTCGCGACCGTCCAGCACCGGCACGCTCCTGATCCGCCTCTTCATCATCGTCTCGGCGAGGACGGCGACGTCGGTGTTGGGCCGGGCGATCTCCACGTCGCGGGTCATGACCTCCGCCACCAGGCGCGGCGACGGGTTCCGCGTGGTCGCGACGGGCCGGACGAACGCCCTCGGGTCGCGTTCGAGCACGCCCTGAAGCAGATCCATCTCGCTGACGATGCCCACCATGATCCCCGACTCGTCCGCGACGGGCAGCGCGGTGACGTCGTGCTCGTGAAGGACCCTGATGGCCTGCCGGACGGTGGCCGACGGCGGGATCGTCACGACGGGCGAGGTCATGGCCTCCCGGACCAGCATGGCGTTCTCTCCTTCCGGTGAGGACGCCCTTTCACCTACCCGGGCCGTGCCGCTCTGACCCTCGCGTGAACGGTCTTCGGGCGTCAGAACAGCGTCGGCGGGCCCACCGGCTCCCGCTCGGGGAGGGGTTCGAGCTCCGGAAGCCGTTCCCTGACCTCGTCGTGGAAGCGGCGGGCGAGCGTCAGCGCCTCGGCGTTGTCCGGCGTGTGGACGAAGAAGGTCGGTGAACGTCCCTCGCGGAGCCAGTCGACGACTCTTCCGACCCAGAAACGCCAGCCTTCGACCGTCCGTTCCGTGTCGTCCCGTCCGATGTACCGGACGATGGGACGGTCGGTGAGCGCCACCGAACGGCGCGGCACACGCGGCTTCTTCGTCCACGCGTCCCGTTCGGCGTCGCTGTTCGGCCGCCCCTGGAAGAAGACGGTCGTGTCGAACGGAACCCACTCGGCTCCCGCCGATCCGAGAACCCGTTCGAGGTCGCGGGCGCTCCCCGCGTCCTCGAAGAACGCCCGGTGACGCACCTCCACCGCGTACCGGTGCTCCGCCGGGAGACGCCGCAGGAAACCGGCGAGCGCCCCGAGATCCGCCGGGCCGAACGATCCCGGAAGCTGCACCCACAGCGCGTGAGCCCGCGGCCCGAGCGGCTCCGTCGCGGTGAGGAACGCCCGGAGCTCCTCGTCGTAGTCCGCGAGCCGCCGCTCATGCGTGATCGACTTCGGCAGCTTCACGACGAACCGGAAGTCCGGCCCCGTCTGCTCCGCCCACGACTCCACCGTGCTCCTCGACGGCGTCGCGTAGAAGGTCGTGTTGCCCTCCACCGCGTTGCACCAGCTCGCGTAGGCGCGCAGGCGCTCCCCGGACTGCGGCAGGAAACGCCCCTGCCATGGCGGATGGGCCCACATCGCGCACCCCACATGAAGCCGCATGAAACCGACGCTACCGAACCCGCTTGAACTCCGTCCGGCCCCGCGCCGTATCTCCACGCACAGACCGGACCTTGGAGGACCCATGACGCGCCGTAACGCCAAGACCCGTACGCGCACCGTGGTCACGTGGACCGCGGTGTTCGCCGGATCCGCCGGCTTGGTGGCGGGTTCGATGTACGCGGTTCGGATGCCGGACCGGTCCGGCCAGCAGGCCACGCTCGCCGGACAACGAGCCTCGAACAGACCGCCCGACGCCCTCGCCGCCGCGCTGGTCGACCGGCTCGGCGCCCGTACGGCGGGCGCCTACCTGGACTCGTCCGGCAGGCCCGTCGTCACCGTCACCAACGCCACGGACGCCGCCATGGTCCGCGCGGCGGGCGCCGTCCCGAAGACGTTGACGCGAAGCCCCGCGACACTGAAGCGGATCACCGATTCCCTCCGCGCGTCGACCATGGGCATCCCGGGCACCGGCTGGGCCGTCGACCCCGCCACGGCCGGGGTGACCGTCTGGACGGACGAGTCCGTCACCGGCGCCCGGATGGCCGCCGTCCGCCGCGCGGCCCGGCAGCTGGGCCCGGCGATCCGCATGGTCCGCCTCCCCGGCAGCCTCCGCACTCTCGCGCTCGGCGGCGACGCGATCTTCGGTCAGGGTGCCCGATGCTCGCTCGGCTTCAACGTCAAACGCGGCGGACAGGACTTCTTCCTCACCGCCGGACATTGCGGCAACGTCGTCCAGACGTGGACCGCCGACCAGCAGGGCGCCCAGCCCCTCGGCACCACCGTGCAGAGCAGCTTCCCCGGCGACGACTTCGCACTCGTCCGTGCGGAAGAAGCCGGGGAGGGCGCCGTCAACCTGTACAACGGCCAGTCCCAGGAGATCACCGAGGCCGGGGACGCCGTCGTGGGCCAGCGCGTCACGCGCAGCGGCAGCACCACCGGCGTCAGCACCGGCACCGTCACCGCCATCAACGCGACGGTGAACTACCCGGAGGGCACCGTCACCGGGGCGATCCAGACGACCGTCTGCGCGGAACCGGGCGACAGCGGCGGCTCACTGTTCAGTGGAAGCACCGCCCTGGGCCTCACCTCGGGCGGCTCAGGCGACTGCCGGACCGGCGGCGTCACCTTCTTTCAACCGGTGACCGAACCCCTCCAACTCTTCGACGCCGAAGTCAGTTGACGAAAAGCGGTTCCTGTCAGCGACGACGAAGGTAATTCTTCTTTCTCTCTCCCGACGCCGATGATCCCCACCCGTTTGTTATCGCTCTCCCAGACTTTCCGCCACGACATTGTCGAAGCCCGGCGGAGGCGCCGACCGGTTGTCTGAACCGGTGCCGCATGCAAGAGCGCCTCGCGCTCGACGAGGTCAGGGGCCCCATCCGGCGAGGCGATCGATGTTCTCTTCTGTGTGCGGGCCCGCCAGAAGCGGACGGATGGTGGCGGCCCAGCAGAGTGCGCCGTCGCACAGCGGGGCGCGAACACCTGCGTCCTCCGGTCGACCGCTGGCACGACCCCACCCCGGGTGATCACCGGCAACCGGCGCGATCACCGCCACCGACGTCCACCATTGCCCCATCGACCCCGTCCCGCGCGTCCTCGCCTTCCATGCGCGGCGTGGTGAGACCTTCCCTGACCGGCTTCTGCGTGAAGTCGATGTGCGTCAAGCAGAGCCCGACCGCTCTCACGGCTCATTGCATCGCACACGCCGCAGGTCGAGCGCCGGAACCTGATGAGGCCTGTCGAATACACCGGTACCAGCGCTGGCCTACTGAGACAGAGGGCGGCCGGTCCTGGTGTGCCATCTCACTCGGGGGTGAAGGTGTACTGGCTGTTCTCTTCGTCCCAGGTCAGCGCATGGCCGTCGACGTGGGCGTCCCACTCGGCATCCGGCAGGGCGGATCTGAGCCGTCCAAGCGTGGAGCGCATGTAGTACTCCAACTGCTCGAACATGACCGAGGCTCCGCACTGGCCATGAGAGACCTTGCTGGAGCCGTCCAGAATCACGCCCCGTTCCGTGCCGGCGTCCCCGTAGAAGCCGAAGCCCTCACAGAACTCCTTCGCGTCCGTGATGGACGAAGGAACGGTCCCGTCGTCCTTCCAGTCCGGCAGGCGTTGATTCAGCCGGTCAAGTAGTTCCCGGTTCTCCTCATCCACGATCTCGGCTACCCGCTCCCGCTCCCGCTCGTCGAGCTCGCGCCCACGACGCGCGGTGTAGTAGAGCGAAACCCCCATGTCCATGCCTCCTTGCCGTGCCTCAGACGCCACCAGGCCCGCCATGCCGAAGAACCGCCGGAAGACATCGGCGAAAGCCGGGCACCTATGGCGAACGCTCCAACTATCGCAGGAAGCCCAAGTCTGGCCGGGCGGTTTGAATCCGTCTCGTAGTGCTTCGGTATGACGTTGTTCCAACGAGAGGTCCCCGCACGACCACGGGGAAGCGAGAGAGTGCGCCGCAAGCCGGTAACCAGTCCGGCGTGGCGGGCGCAAGCAGGAGCGGGTCGATGTAATCGGCTTCAGAGCAACCTTCTCGAAGTGCTCGCTGCACAGCGCGATGAAGTCGTGGACGTCGTAGAACCCTTCGGCTTCACCGTTTCCGTCCAGCCAGATGGGCGGCCCTCCCAGAACATGGGCCCCTGGCGGGCACCGGCCAGACCATACGGTATGGTACGGTTACATACCAAACGGTATGGTACGGACTCGGGACGGCGGCGATGGCGAGCAAACAAGACTGGCTGGACGCGGGACTGGCGATCCTGGCCGAGCACGGCGCTCCGGGCCTGACGATCGAACGGCTCACCGACCGGCTGGGGCTCAGCAAAGGGTCGTTCTACCACCACTTCAAGGGCATGGCCGGGTATCGCACGTCACTGCTCGACCGGATCGCCGACCAGACAACCCTCCGATTCATCGACCTGGTCGAGCGCGAGCCCGGGTTGCCGGCGCGCGACCGGCTGCGCTTGCTGACCGACCTGGTGTCCGCCGAGGCGCAGAGCCCTGCCCTGGAGATCGCCGTCCGCGCCTGGGCCCAGCAGGATCCCGAGGTCCGCGCCGCCCAGGAGCGCATCGACCGCACCCGCACCGAGTACCTGCGCGAGCTGTGGGTGGAGATGACCGGCGACCCCGACAAGGCCGCCCGCATGTCCCGGCTGCTCTACCTGATCGCGGTAGGCGCCGACCACGTCGTCCCACCGCTCACACCACCGGAACTGCGCGATCTCTTCAACGCCGCCATCGGACTGGCCGATCGACCGGACGACCGCTCGGAAAGGAAACGGAAGTGAAGTCGCTGACCCCCTGGGTACCCCGCGCCATCTTCTTCATCGCCCTCATCCACACCCTCTACGCCTTCGCGACGATGACCGACGCCTGGGGCGACGTGCTGGACGCCGGCCTCGTCGACGGCATCGACGGCGTCCCCGAACGGGAGTCCGCCCTGTGGTTCTTCTACGCGGGCGTCGGCTTCTTCGCCCTGGGCTCCTTCGCCCGGCACGCCATCCGGACCACCGGCACGCTCCCGGCCTCGGTCTCGATCTACCTCGTCTTCATAGGCGCCACGATGGCGGTCATCGACCCGCTGTCAGGCGGCGTACTGGTCCTGGCCTGCGGCATCGCGGCCTACCTGACCACCTGCTCCGGCACAACCCCGACCTCCTCGACCCCTGACGCCGAACGAAGCACGCACATCAGTCACGGATGATCAAGGGCGCAAGCGGCGGCGGACGGCCGTCCTTAATCGAAGCAGAATCCAGCAAGCCCAGCCGGTGCGTTCCAGGCGGCCAAGAGACGCAGCTCGACGAGCGACTGCCGCTTGAGCCCGACCCGCCCCTTCGCGATGGCGATGGGCGCGGACCATGGCGGATATGGCCTGTGAGAGAGTCCCGACACCGAGCACCGCGACGGCGGGTTCGCGTCGGTGATCAGGGTGAACGCTTCCCGCATCGCATGATCTAGCTCGGTCTCGGGCACGCCGGCGCAGGTCGAGACGGTCGTATGCCCATGCAGCCAAGTCCTCACAACCTGACGATCGACCGCGCTTGCCATCTAATCAAACATCCGCTTGACTAAAGCAATCATCTAACTGACAGAGTTGCCCCGACGTATGATCGTCAAATGCCCGAGAAGAAGACACGCAGGTCCCCGAAGCCGCAGGAGCGGCAGCGCGACGCCGAGCGCACACGCAGGCTCATCCTGGACGCGGCACTCGCCGAGTTCGGCGCGCACGGATACGCAGGTGCCCGGATCGCCGCGATCGCGGCCAGGGCGAAAGTCAACGTGCAACTGATCTCGTACTACTTCGACGGCAAGGAGGGCCTCTACCAGGCCATCTCGCGGCACTGGCAAGAGCGGCGAGGCGAGTTGGCGCCGCCCGGCACGCCCCTTCCGGAACAACTCCGCCTGTACGCGTTGGAGGCGCTGAACAACCCCGACGGCGTCCGGCTGCTGGCCTGGAACGGCCTGCAGTACACCGGCTCCTCGGAGGGGCCGGGGGACGGCGCAGAAGGGCCGCGGAGGAGTATCGACGAGGTCCGCGCCCTGCAGGCGACCGGCCGACTACCGGCCGAGCTGGATCCCGCCTGCCTGGTCATCGCGATGATGGCCGCCGCGATGGCACCCACCACACTCCCGCACATCATCCACGGCATCACCGGAGCCGACCCCCGATCCGCCGAGTTCGTCGGCCACTACGCCGACCAGATGGCCCTGCTCGCCCGGTACCTCGGGCTCGACCCCGACCAGCCACCGCCATCGTGAAGGAGCCTGCCATGGCCCACATCGCCATTCTCAGCCTGCCCGAGGCCGGTCACATCAACCCCACCCTGCCGATCGCCCGGGAACTCGTCGCCCGAGGCCACCGGGTCAGCTGTCCCGCCGCCCCCTCGGTCGCCGACCGCATTCGCGAAACCGGCGCGGAGGTCCTGCGTTACGAGCCTCGCCCGAGCGAACCGATCGTGATCGACGGCATGGAAGCCGCGGCGCGCGCAACACTGGCCCTTCTCCAGGACCTGGAGCACGTCCTGCCGCAGATCGAGGCGCGCTACGCGGGCGACCGACCCGACCTGATCGTCAACGACTGGCTCGCGTGGGCCGGCCCGATGCTGGCCGCCAAGTGGGGCGTCCCGCGGATCCAGTCCTGGAGCGCGCACGCCGCCAGCGAGGGATACGACTTCGGCCGGTTCGTCGTGGCCATGTTCGAGGCGAGTCCGATCAAAACGCAGTTCGACGACCTCCTCGCCACAGTTCTCGACAAACACGGCATACCACCGCTCGAACTGCACGACTTCTACCGTCCCGCCGAGTTCAACCTCGTCTACCAGCCCCGGTCCTTCCACGTGCACAACGACACCTTCGACGACCGCTACGCCTTCGTCGGACCCACCCGACCGTCCGACCCGCGGGGCTGGACGCCGCCGGGACGACCCCTGGTGTACGTCTCACTGGGCACGATCATCAGCGACCCGGCCTTCTTCCGCGCCTGCATCCAGGCCTTCACGGGCCGGCACTACCGGGTCGTACTGTCGGTCGGTCCCGACATCGACCCGACCGCCTTCGAACCGCTGCCCGCCAACATCGAGGCGCACCACCAGGTCCCGCAGCCCGCGGTGCTCGCGCACACCGACGTGTTCGTCACCCACGCGGGAATGAACTCCGCGATGGAGGCGCTGGCCGCCGCCGTGCCGATGGTGGCGGTGCCCACCACACCGGAGCAGCGGACCACCGCCGACCGCATCACCCAACTCGGGCTGGGCCGGAGTCTCGCCCCGGCCGAGGCGACCCCGGACCGCCTCCGCGACGCCGTCCGCGAACTGCTGGACGACGCCGCCACCAAGCAGCGGCTGCGCGCCATGCGGCGCGACGTGCGCGACGCGGGCGGAGCCCCCCGAGCCGCCGACGCGATCGAGGCCCGGCTGCCCCCACGCTGACCCGACGTGCTGTAGGCGGCAACACGACCAAGGCAGGCGAAGGTACAGCGAGAGGTGAACTCCCCCACCGCAGAAATATGCCGCTTACGGCTGATGGGACGGCGAAGGAGTCACTTGTCGTTATCGTCATTGGGCGGGACGGCCGACAAGCGAATCCTTTGGCGGCTGAATGCGGTTGGCGGCGTCTCAGAGGCGATCCCGCACGTGTTAACCACAGGTACCGGTCAGTCGCCTTGATGAGTCGCGTCGTAGTGGCGGCGGTTGGCGGTGATCTGTTGACGGTTCGTGGTCGCCCACTCGGCGAGGTAGGAGAGCGAGTCGAGCAGCGTGCTGCCAAGCTCGGTGAGCGTGTACTCCACACGTGGAGGGACGCTGGGGTGAACAGTGCGCGTCAGGAGGCCATCGCGTTCGAGTTGCCGCAGCGTTCGGGTGAGCATGCGTTGAGAAATGCCGGTGACGGCGCGGTGGAGTTCGCCGAAGCGCAGGGTACGGTCACGCAGTCGGCCGATAACCAGAATGGTCCATTTATCGCCGATGAGCGCCAGAATCTGAAGATGTTGCCGGCAAATCTCCTGCTCTGACTCGTCTGCGGTGTCAATAGGGGGCACTGGCATGGCGTGTGGTGCTCCAGGACTCGTCGGCGCTACGCAGACCGATTACCTCGGTGTACGTAGCGGACATCAATGTGCCGTCTTGATCATCATCGTGATGACAGGTCATCCTGCTACGAACAAAGAGTAACTGGCTGCGAGCAGGGCGAACAGCCTCGCTGGTGGCGGTGGCAGGAGAGGACGTGGCGTGAGCAGGACACTCGTTGTCGTCGGTGCCGGGCCAGGGCTGGGGATGGGCGTGGCCCGGGCGTTCGGGCGCCAAGGCTTCCGGGTCGGGTTGATCGCCCGCACCCAGAGCAGGCTGAATGCCCTGGTCACAGACCTGGCCGACCTGAATATCGAGGCCGCGGCGTTCACCGCGGACATTCGTGATCGTGATTCCCTCACCGCAGCGCTCGACGTGGCCAGAGATGCCCTGGGCCCGGTCGATGTTCTGCAGTACAGCCCCAGCCCCTCCGGACCGATCACCAACGCGGTGCAGACCACGGTCGAGTCGATGACCGCACAGTTCGAGCTGCACATGCTGGGCGCGGTGACCGCGGTGGGTCGGGTGCTGCCGGACATGCGTGCCCGAGGCTCGGGCACGCTGCTGTTGACGACAGGTGTCTCCTCGACGATCCCCGCACCTTTTCTGGCCAACGTGGGGCCGCCATGTCCGGCCTGGGCAACTGGGCACACGCGCTGCACACCGAACTCCGCCCCGAAGGCATCCACGCGGCCACGGTGACAATCGCCTCCGGCATTGTCCCTGGCGGCGGCGAAGCAGACCCCGATGCCATCGGTGCCCGCTACTACCGCCTGTACCAGCAGCCCGACCGTGTCGAGGAAGTCATCGGAGACCTGAACGCTTTCCGCGCACTCGTCGCCGAGCATGCGCCACGTCACAAAGACCAACCAAGCACTCCAACAACCACCGACAACTAGGCGCGCCCCTGCCAGAGGCTTCGCTACTCCCGAACTAATCTTCAACGAGCAGCGCGAGAAGACTGCGGAGACGGGACCGGCCCGGCGGTCCAGTCACCGGGTCGGGCCTCCGTCGGGCGCCCTGATTTACGCCGTGGGGAAGGCTTCAGGAGCGTTGCTGTGGACGAGACTGCTGTCTGCTTCGCGGGTACGGCGCCGACGCGCTGGTGCACGCGCGGCCGATCTAGGCGGCGGAGTCTCCGGCGTCCGACCGAAGCGGCAACACCAGAGCGTCGGAGTAGGGCGGCTCCGCTCGGAACTCCCCGACCTTCTTCCATCCCCACCGCCGGTACATCTCGTAGGCGTCCGCCTCGACCACAGCCGCCAAAGTGGCGAACCGCTCCGGCCGTCCCGCGACCAGCCTATTCAGCAGAAGTCGGCCAAGCCCGCGACCGCGTTCCGTCTTGCTCACCACTAGCTCGACCACCGCGTACTTGTCGGTGTCGAGGACCTCGCGGGGTGGAGTCGAGGCGTTCGCCCACCAGGCGCCGGGCATCATCGAGAACCCGAACGCGAACCCCACCAGGGCGCGGTCGCGCCGCGCGGTCACCAGGCGGAACCCTGATGCGAGTGTCTGTTCGCGGGTCCTTTCTCGGAACCGGGGCAGGGAGAACTTCGGCGCCGAGTTGTAGGGCGGCTCGGCGTACACCTGCTGGTACAGGGGCGTGAGCTTGTCCAGCCCGTCGAGGGCGGCCTGGCGGTCGTGGACGGTCAACGTGGTCTCGTCCGGCAAGGCTCATCCTTCCTCTTCGGCAGTTGGCGCGAACGTGGCACGGTAGTCCCGGACGCCGGGCCGGGCCAGGTCGGCGGCGGGAACCGCGTCCAGGACCAGACGGGCGCCGTGCTGGATCGTGGCGGTCCGCTGCGCCGCCGCGAGGCCTTCGACCGTGCGTCCGGCGAGTTCGACCCCGGCGGCGACGTCGCCGACGCGGACCATGCCGGTTGCCCGTAGCAGTTCGATCTGCGCGCGTTGACGGCGCATCGACGTCGGGTAGCGGGACAGTGCCTGCGACCGGGCGCGTTCGGCGAGATCGGTGTCGCCGGTGTGGGTGTAGGTGTAGGCCGCTGTGTGGTGCAGAGCCGTCTCCGGCCACGCGCCGGTGGCCAGCCGGTCATCGGGGGCCGCGGCCGGGAGGCGCTCCCACCGTCCTTCGAGGTCGCGCACGGCGGCGGCGGCCTCCTCGGCACGGCCGTCCATCATCGACAGGGCCTGCGCCCGCGCTGCCATGGCTTCCAGCACGGCGGCGCCTGTATGGTCTCCCGCGATGTCGACCGCGTGCTGGGCGAGGCGCAGAACCAGCAGAGGGGGTCGGGCGGAGTACAGCGCGTTCATCGCCTCGTAGCCGCGTACCCACACCCGCAGGTCCCGGTTCTTGGACGCGTCGGCGGCGTGCCGCGCGGTCTTCCACCAGTCGCGGGCATGGCGGCGCTCGCCGAGTGTGGAAACTGTCATGGCCATGAGCGCGGCCAGCTTCCCCGCCGGGCCGCACAGGTCTTCCCGGGCCGTTCCCGCGGCGGCGGCGAGGGAGTTCAGCAGCGCGACGAGGTCGGCGGCGAGATCGGGAAGGAGTTTGTCCGGGGGGGTGGTGAGGAACGCGTGGCCGTGCTCGAACGCGATCTCTTCCCAGTCCTGGACGAGGTGCCCTTGCAGGCCGGCGGGTAGAGCGCGGGCCAGGGCCTGCCGGATCGGTTCGAGTGGTTCGGCGCGGGAGGCGGTTTCGACGCCGAGGAGGCTCAGGCACGCGAGGAGGCGCCGACGCTCCTCATCGTGATTCGGCCCGCTGGCTGCGGCGAACAGGTCATCCTCCTCGTGCCCGAGCACGGTGGCGTAGGCCCTGGTCCAGTCGCGGGGAAGGTGTTCGCCGTTCTCATACTTGCGGATCTGCCGGGCCAGTGAGTCGACCTGCTGGCGGGTGGGGGGCACTCCGCAGGACGTGAACAGGGCTCGGGCCATCTGCGGTTTCGACCAACCGCGGGACTCGCGTTCCGTCTGAATTCGCGCCGCCCATTCGGGGCGTTCCACGTTATTCATCCTGCGTGCACCATTCGCCGGACGGACAGCCGGACTCTTCGAGAGTCCGCCTTACAGTCCGTCAGTCTCCCCCTAGCTGTGTGGTGGCCGCCACAGATTCACTGATGGTGACCGAATCAGCACCCCGCAAAGCAGAACGGCCCCGGACGGCGCGCGAACGCCGGGGGCCCGGGGCCTAACCGGAAATGAGGTCCGGCTGTGAGAAAGGTAGCGAATCCGACGCAGCCCGAGGAGGGCGAGGTCGAGGCGACCCTGGAGCGGCTGTGCGACGCGCACCCCGACTGGACGTTCCAGCACCTGCCGATGATCGAGCTGTCGTGGGAGGCGTTCCGTAAGAGCAGGCGTTTCCGCGTCGCTGGGGGCGTGGGGTGGCTGCGCGCCGAGTCGGTGGAGCGGCTCACCAGGCAGATCGGCGCGGTCGAGCGGGCGGAGGCCGCGCTCGACGCCGAGGACGCCCACTCCGCTGTTGCGGGCACGCCGACGCGCACCAGGGACCCGCGCGTGCTGGAGGAGCTTGACCGGCTCCGCGCCGAGCACCCCGACTGGCGGATCGAGTACGCGGTGGAGCGGGACGTCCCGTGGATCGCGTTCCGCGATCGCAGTACCGACTGGGCGGGCGGGCACCCGGCGGCCGAGGCCAAGGACCCGGTCAAGCTGGCATCCCTCATCGAGCAGGCTGTCCAGGTGGTGGCCGAGCCCGCCACGCACCGCGGGGGGTGCACCCGGTGAGCGTGCCGAGGTATGCGCGGGATCGCCGCACCGTCGAGCACTACCGGCGCCGGGTCGCGGCGGAGCTGGCGCGGCGGTTCGACGTGCTGGCCTGGTTCGGCCTCCAGACCGGCCAATGGTGGGCGATGGTCGACGGCCGGTGTTTCGTCCAGGCCGTCGACCCGGAGCGGCTCGGCGAGCAGATCATGTCCGCGCGAAGGCCTCGGTCATGAATCCGCAGGAGAGTCTGGAGCTGCTGCGCGCGCAGTTCCCGAACTGGGCCTTTCGGTGGCACGAGGTCGAGCCGTCCTGGCACACGCGGCGCAAGGGCGACTACGCGGCACGGCCCGTCGTGATTACCGACCTCCGCGGGACCGACCCGCACGAGCCGGCCCTGGCGCTCCTGCGCATCCCGGCCGTCGAACCAGTCGAAGAGCCGGACCGGAGGTCGAGGAATGAATGACCACCAGCAGGCGCGCACGCGCCTCGCCGCGCTGAAAGAGCGCCTGGCCGTGCACGACTCCGAGCTGAAGCTCGAAGACACCGAGCTGAACCTCGAAGACACCCTGCTGGTCACCGCGCCCGTGAACGACGCGGGGCGCCGTTTCTGCGTCCTGGTCATGTGCGGCCCGAGGGCGGACGATCACGGCAAGCTGTGGTTCTGGCTGCACGGCCCCCCAGAGCCGCATCCGCTCACGGAGGCCGAGCGCGTGATCGACGCGGCGGCCGAGATCTCCGATGCACTGAGGTCGGCGCTATGACGGGCGCCAGCGACGGCTACGAGATCGACGGCGACAGTGGAACGTACGTCATCACCGACCCTCACGTTGACCGGATCGTCGGCGCGTACTACGCGGAGTCGGCCCCGGGGTGGTGGCGCGGCGTCGTCCACGGCAGGGTCCGGCGCCTGTTCGTCCCATGCGCGGGGCCGCTCGACGTCGCCGCGAGGATGCTGCGACGCCAGTCCTAGACCGGGGCGGCGCCGCCGAGGCTCGCCGTCCAGGCCGCGCCGCCCCATCCACGCCACACCCTGGTCACGGGTCGCCCGGTGTGGCGTGCAACGGGCGGCGGCCCGGTTGATCGCCACGGGCCGCCGCCCCCCGACCCCGAGACAAAGAAGCGGCGCCAGAAGACGCACACCTTCGACCGGAAGACCGACGCGAAGAACGCGCTCAAGGCGATCCAGTTCAAGGTCACCGAGGGCACGTACGTCGCGCCATCCAAGACCACGGTGACCGAGATTCTGGACTCGTACCTGAAGGGCGCGACCCGCGGGAAGCGCCGCAACACCAAACGGAACTACGAGCACGCGCTCCGGTGCGTGCGTGAGCAACTCGGGGCCCGCGTCGCGCAGACCGTGAGCAAGGACGACGTTGAGGACCTGGTCGACTTCACGCTCACGTCCGGGCGCAAGCGCGGCGGGAAGCCCGGCACCTGGCTGTCCGGTCGGTCGGTGAACCTCACGCTCGGCCGCCTGCGCGCGGCGTTCGAGTTGGCCGTGCGTGAGGGCAAGCTCGTCCGGAACGTCGTCGCCCTGGTCGACAACGTCAGCTATCAGCAGCGCGAGCGGGAGACATGGACACAGGCCGAGGTACGCGCCTTCCTCGGCACCATCGAGGGCACCCGGCTCGAAGTCGCGTGGCGCCTGTCGCTGTACGGCCTGCGGCGCGGGGAGGTGCTCGGCCTACGGTGGCAGGACGTCAACCTGAAGGAACGCTGAAGGGCGCCCAGACCCGCGTGATGTGCGAGAGCGAGGTCATCAGCGAGCCCCCGAAGTCCCGTAACGGAGAGAGGGAACTGCTGCTCGATGACGTCCTGGCTGAAGCGTGTGAG
This sequence comes from Actinomadura spongiicola, assembly GCF_003432485.1. Classification (GTDB taxonomy): domain Bacteria; phylum Actinomycetota; class Actinomycetes; order Streptosporangiales; family Streptosporangiaceae; genus Spirillospora; species Spirillospora spongiicola. Next base: position 79,141 of record NZ_QVNQ01000015.1, on the reverse strand, counting down.
AGATTGTGAGACGACAGGCCCTAAACGATCTTCAAGGCCTCGCCTCACGTGAGTGAAACCAGGCCCTGACCTGCGTCTGTCCTGTCGGGACGGCGGGATTTGAACCCACGACCCCTTGACCCCCAGTCAAGTGCGCTACCAAACTGCGCCACGTCCCGGTGCCCGTCGGAGCGGGCCTGATTACTGTAGCGCAGTCGGTGGAGTCGTGTGTAACGAGTTGGCGGGGGTCGGGGCTTCGGGGCGGTGGTGTGATGTGGGTCACAGGGCGGGCCATGGGTGTCTTTGGGGACGGTCACCGGAAGCGGTCGAGTCGGGTGTTAACGGAAAGGTCGGGCAAAGAGCTGGGCTGTTTACGAACTTTGGGGCGAATAGTCCATCGCTCCCGTATGTAGCTTTTCTCCCGAGGCAGCAGCGCCGGAACGGGGGACAAGGGTTGGCGGATGCCGAGGGCGCCTGGGCGCAACCCGGGGCGCACGTCGCGGACCTGGAGGACCTGCGGGACGCCGCGCACGACCGTGCGGTCCTCGCGGAGGCGCGGGTCGTGTTGGCCCGGCGGCTCGGGGTCGCGCCGGGGGAGGCGCTACAGCATCTGATCTGGCTCGCGCGTGATCTGGACATGGAACTGGTCGAGGCGGCGTCACTGCTGGTGAAGGGCGGAAGCGCCGGGTCGGTGGGGGCCGTTGCCGCAGGGCGGCGGGCGCCGCGGGCCGAGGGGACGACGGAGCGTCAGACCGTCCTGTCGGAGGCCGAGGACGTGCTGCGCCGGGTCACGGCGGAGGACACGGCGGGCGACGAGGAGATCCTCGCCGGGCTGCCCGACGATCCGGTGGCGCGGGCGGTGCTCGACGGGGCGCTCGACTCGTCCGCCCATCTGGTGCCGGTGAGGCATGACGGTGAGGTGGCCGACTTCCTGTTCGCCGATCTCAACGAGGTCGCGCGGGACATTTTCGGGCGCGGGCGGGAGGAGTTGACCGGGCGGCGGCTGCTGCGGACGGATCCGGGCGCCGTGCTGAGCGGGCTCTTCGACGCGTACGTGGAGGTGCTGGAGACCGGTCGGGGGTCGGAGCGGCCCTCGTTCCAGTACACGACCGCGCAGCGTGGCCTTTCTCGGTCGTCGCGGATGAGTGTGCGGTGTGTTCCTGTGCCTACCGGGGTGTGTGTGACGTGGCGTTACCACTATCGGGAGGACAGGATCGCGCGGCGGCTGGAGCGGGTGGAGCGGCTCGCGCTGATCGGGTTCGGTGAGTGGGACCTCGCCACTGGGGAGGCGGACTGGACGCCGCAGATGCTCGCCAACTACGGGCTCGGGCCCGACGAGGTGCCGCCGATGCCGCACGACCTGCCGAAGGTGGTGGCGGACGACGACCTTCCGCTGGTAGAGGAGGCCGTCCAGACGATGTTCTCGCGCCGGGAGCCGGTGGAGGCCGAGCACCGGGTGATCGGGCACGACGGCGCGGCGCGGCATCTGTGGGTGTTCGCCGAGCCGGTGCTGGGCGAGTCCGGGCTGCCGGTGTCGATCAACATCGTGTCGCAGGACATCACGCGGCGGCGCGGCGTGGAGCGGGCGCTGGCGGAGACGCGGCGGCAGATGCTGAAGCAGCAGGAGCAGGCGGCGCAGGAGCGGCGCGTGGCCGTGACGCTGCGGCAGGCGATCCTGCCGGACGAGGCGGAGCAGTTGCCGGGGCTGCGCACGGCGCTGCGCAGCCTGGCGGCGGAGAGCACCGCGCGCATCGGCGGCGACTGGTTCGCGACCCGCGCGTTGCCGGACGGTCACGCGATGTTCGCGATCGGGGACGCGGCGGGGCACGGTCTGCCCGCGGCGGCGTCGATGGCGCGCACCCGCAACGGGCTGCTGGGCCTGACGACCACGGGGGAGCGGCCGGGCAAGCTCGTGGGCTGGCTGAACGACCTGGTGAGCAGCATGGACCCGCCGGCGACGGGCACGGCCGTCGTGGGCCGGTTCGACCCGCCTGGGCGCGTCCTGGAGTGGACGTGCGCGGGTCATCTTCCGCCGATCCTGATCAGGGAGGGGCGGGCGGAGCCGCTGGAGGTCGTCCGCGATCCGATGCTCGGCGCGCTGCCGGGCTGGGAGTACATGACGATCACGACCGTGCTCGACCGCGGCGACATGCTCTTCCTGTACACCGATGGCCTGGTGGAGCGCAGGGACGCGGACCTGGACGAGCGGATCGACCGCCTCACCAGCATCCTGCGGGACTGCTCCATGGAGCCCGAGCGGATGCTGAGCGACGTCCTGGCGCGGATGGAGCACGACCGGGCGGCGGACGACACCACGCTCTTCGCCCTGTACGTGGAGTGACCAACGCCACATCAGCCCTGTGAGGGTCACGGTGTGTGGCCTGGCCTTGCGGGCGGGGTGGCTTCCGACTGGGTGTGTTGAGGTTCTTTACCATTTGGGCGACGACGGGTAATCCCTGCTGGCAAAGGGGTTGCGGGCCGGTTCGCTAAAGATCGGGAATCGACCCGGGGCTTACGGTGTTGGTGCTTCCTTGAGAGGGCTTTGAGCGGGCAAGACGGAGTTTTGTGCCGGATTTGCTTTCTTCGTCCAAGTTGGTACCTTCTACGTGAATCACCGCAGCGCGTCCCATGCGTTGCCGCCGGTCGTGTCGAACACGGCCGAGGATCGCGGAGCGGAATCCGCCGCGATGCGCGCCCGACGATGCGCGCGATCACATCGAGATCAGTCAGTGAGATCCATCCAGACGGCACCGCCACGCGGTGCGAGGCCGAGTCCGTCACGGTCCATCTGAGACCGGAACGGAGCCGGGGACCCAGGTTCCAGGGGTGAATCGGCGCGAGAGTTCGCGCCGTAGGGCTGCTTCCATGCCCGAATCCGTCAGCTAACCCGGTAGGCGTCATGGGAGACAAGGAGATTCCCTGCATGACCGGTCGTTTCGATCGACTTTCCCTGAAGAACTTCACGTCCGAGGACAAGGCCGTCGGCGCCGCCGTCGGCGCGGTCCTCGCCGGCGCCGTCGGGCTGGCGATGATCAACCCGCTGGCCGGTGGCGACGCCGTGGCCGAGAGCCCGGCCCAGGCGGCCGCCGCCGGTAAGGCCGGCGTCGCGGGCGCGGCCGGGAAGGCCGCCGGGGCCGAGGCCATGACGCTGTCCGAGGCCCGCGAGCAGGGCTTCAAGGTGCCCCCGCACGCGGTCAAGCCCGCCGAGGTGATCGAGCTCGCGGAGAAGCAGATCGGCATCACCGAGGGCAAGGGCGGCATGACCAAGTTCCACAAGTGGTACGTGTCGACCCCGCACGCCAAGGCGACCGCCGAACGCGACGGAGGCTTCCCCGTCCGCGCCTACAACGGCGCGCAGTGGTGCAACATGTTCGTCTCGTGGCTCGGCGCCCAGACCGGTGTGAAGAACATGGGCTGGGACGCCTACACCGTCAAGCACGCCACGTGGTTCAAGGACACCGACCGCTGGGGCAAGAAGCCCAAGCCCGGCGCGGTGGTGTTCTTCGACTGGAAGAACGGCTCCGGCGGTGACATCGGCGACATCGACCACGTCGGCATCGTCGTCAAGGACAACGGCGACGGCACCGTCCGTACCATCGAGGGCAACACGGACAACGCGGTCAAGAAGAAGGTCCGCGACAAGTCCCAGATCGTTGGTTACGGCTACCCGGACTACGCGTCCTGACCTAGCCTGACCCGAAGGCGCCCGGCGAACTCGCCGGGCGCCTTCGGGCGTTCCAGGCTGATGTAACCCATGTCTCCGCCGAAGGCGGGTAATGCCAAGCATTGACAGCCTTTGATTGCTCGTGGACCTCGACACGGCGTTCCTGGATAGAACTCCGTGCACGTGTCCGAGGACCGGAGCCGTGGGGGGAGGGCCATGGGGGTGCGCCCGGACGTCAGCGTCGTCGTGATCGCCTACAACGACGCGCGGCGGCTGCCACGGGCCGTCGCCTCGTCGCTGGCGCAGTCCCTCGGCGGCGTCGAGACGGTGATCGTGGACGACGCCAGCACCGACGGAACGGCCGAGGTCGCCGACCGGCTCGCCGCCGCGCATCCGGGACGGGTCAGAGCCGTCCACCTGCCGGAGAACTCGGGCGGCTGCGGACGGCCCCGCAACGCCGGGATCGACGCGTCCACCGGCCGGTACGTGATGTTCCTCGACAGCGACGACCTCCTGGACCGGCACGCCTGCCTCAACCTCCTCGCCGCCGTCGAGGACGCCGGCGCCGACCTGGCGTCCGGGCTGTGCGAGCGGATCTTCCTGGACGTGCCCGAGGGCGGCCGGGGCCGCGTCCGCCCCTGGTTCCCGTGGCTCTACCGGCGCAGGGCCGTGTACGGGCCGCTGGACCAGAACCCCAACCTGCTCTACGACACGCTGTCGACCAACAAGCTCTACCGGCGCGACTTCCTGGACGAGCACGCCCTGCGGTTCGTCGAGGACCTGCACTACGAGGATCTGCTGTTCACCGCCGAGGCGTACCTGGTCGCCCGGCGGACGGCGCTGATCCCGCACCGGGTGTACCACTGGCTGGTCCGGGAGCGGGCACCGGCGCCGTCCATCTCCGACCGGCGCGCCGATCCGGCCAGCTTCGCCGACCGGCTGGAGATCCACCGGCGTATCGACATGCTGTTCGCCTTGGACGGCGCCCACGAGCTGGGACGCGCCAAGGACGTCAAGTTCGTCAACCACGACCTGGCGATCCACTTGCGCGAGCTGCGCGGCGTCGCCGCCGGTCAACGGGAGCGCCTGCTCGACCTGGCGACCGGATACCTGGCCGAACTCGATCCGGAGGCGTTCGAGCAGGCCAACCCGCTGGCCGCGATCGCCGCCTACCTGCTCCGCGAGGGGGACCACGCGGGCGCCGTCGCCGCCGCCGAGTACGAACGGCAGGGCGTCTCGCCCGAACTGCGCGCGAGGCTCGTGGAGCGGAACGGACGGGTCTTCTGGGGTACGGGCCGCCCCCGCGGGGCGCTCGGCCGCCGCGTCCTGGACGTCACCGGCTTCGGCTTCCACCTGCGGAGCCTCAGGGAGCTGCGTCCGGTGAACACGGTGACGCGGCTGGAGACGCGCGGCGGCCGCGTCCGCATGGCCGGTCACGTGCTGAACCCGCTCGGCCGGATCGGCCCGGACGCCGATCTGACCGGGACGCTGGAGTTCCGTGACCGGCGCCGCCGCGTCCCGGCGGGACGGGTCCGCGTCAAGGTCCGGCACGAGGGCGACCGGCTGGGCTGGCACACCGAGTTCGATCCGAGGCGACGCATCCGGCCCGTCGGGTTGATCGATCCGATCTGGGACGTGCGGCTCCGGGTCCGGGTGAACGGCGAGGAGATGGTCACCCGGCTCGGCGCGGGCGACGGATCGCCGCCGTTGGGCGGTGTCGCGCTGCCCGTCCGGCCCCGCCTGACGCGGCTGGCCGCCGACCGGCTCCGCTCCTATGTCACCAGCGGGGGGCATCTGGCGTTCGCGTTGGAGACGAGCACGCCGTGGGCGCGTCTCGCGGGCGCCGCCGCGCGCCGGGCCGCGCGGTCCCCGGCGGGACGGCCCGTCCTGCGGTGGGCGCGTCGGGTGTGGCGGACGGAGACGGCCGTGCGGCGCGCCATGACGTCCCGCCAGACCAAGACGGCCGTGTTCAACCACGTGCTGACGCGGCTGCCCGTCCGGCCGGAGCAGGTGGTCTTCGAAAGCCACCTGGGGGAGAGGTACTCCGGCAACCCCAAGTACGTCTACCGGGAGCTGCGCCGGTCCGGCAGGGCCGTGCGGGCCGTGTGGGCGTACACGTCGTCCTCCAAGGGGTTCCCGAGGGACGCCAAGCTGGTGCGGCGCGGCTCGTGGCCCTACTACCTCGCACTCGCGCGGGCCCGGTTCTGGGTCGACGACCAGGGCTTCCCCGAGGGGCTCCGCAAACGGTCCGAGACCATCTACGTGCAGACCTGGCACGGGTCGGCGTTCAAGCTGATGGGGCACGACCAGCCGCGGATCAAGCGCGCCTCCGTCGCCGAGAGGGCGCGGCTGCGGCGGAAGGTGGAACGCTTCGACTGCTTCCTCGTCCGGTCCGCGCACGACGTCGAGACGCTGTGCGACGGCCTCGGCGTCCGCGCCGAGCTGCTCCCGGCCGGTTATCCCCGCAACGACCCGCTGATCAACGGTGTGGACGGCGATCCGGAGCTGGCCGCCGAGATCGACGGACTCCGCCGGACGCTCGGCCTGGACGACGGCCGCCGCGTCGTCCTTTACGCGCCGACGTTCACGACCGGGCCGAAGGGACGCCCGGTGAGGACGCTGGCGCCGCCCATCGACCCCGGCGTGTTCGCGCGGGAGTTGGGGGAGGAGCTCGTGCTCCTCGTCCGGCCGCACTACCTGTGCCGCGCCGATCTTCCGCCGGGCGCCCGCGCGGTCATGCGGGACGTCGGGGACGTGCCCGACGTCACCCCGCTGCTCCTGCTCGCCGACGCGTTGATCACCGACCACTCCTCGATCATGTTCGACTTCGCCCTGCTCGACCGGCCGATCATCCTGCACCTCCCGGACGGAAGGGACCGCACCACCGGCTACTTCGACCTGGAACGGCACGCTCCCGGCCCCGTCACCCGCACCGAGGACGAGCTGGTCGCCGCCCTCGCCGCCCTGGACGACGCGGACGCCGCCCACGCCGCCCGCCGCCGCGCGTTCGCCGCCCGCTTCGGCGAGCACGACCGCGGCGCCGCCGCCCGCACGGTGGTGGACCGCTTCTTCCCCGCCGCGTCGCCGAGCCACAGGGAGGAACGCGATGGCCGCGCCGCGTGACGTCTTCATCGTGTGCAACAACGTCGACGACATGGGCGGCCTGCAACGCTGGGCGCACCATCTGGCGCGGCTGCTGGCGCGGCGCGGTGACCGCGTCACGCTGGTCGGGATCACGCCGGGGACGGCGGCGCACCACCACGGCCGGGACGGCTCCTACGCCGTCGAGGTCCTGCACCGGGCCTGGCGGTCGCCGTCGATGGCCTGGCGTCCGCGGACGTTCCGGCAGCGCCTGAACGTGGCCGCCCGCGTCCGCGACCGGCGGCGGTCGGCGGCCCAGCGGCGCGGCGCCGCCCGGCTGTCGCGGCTGTTCGCCGCCACCCGGCCGGGCGCGGTGGTGATCGCGGCGCAGGTGTGGGCGATGGAGTGGGTGCGGCTGGCCGACACCACCGGGTTGCGGATCATCGGCATGAGCCACGAGTCGTTCGCGGCCACCCGCGCCTCGTCGCGCTACCGGCGGGTCAGGGAGCACTACGCGGACGCCGACCGGATGCTCGTCCTCACCGCCGAGGACGCCGACGCCTGGGCCGGGGACGGCATGACCAACGTCGACTACATCCCGAACGCGCTGCACGTCACGCCGGACGTCCATCCCACGCTCGACCTGCCGGTCGTGGCCTGCGTCGGCCGCCTGTCCTACGAGAAGGGCGTCGACCTGATGCTGGAGGCGTGGGAGCGGGTCGCCGCGCGCCGTCCGGAGTGGCGGCTGCACGTCTACGGCGGCGGACCGGAGGAGGAGCGGCTCCGAGCGCAGGCGGACGCGGCGGGCCTGTCCGGTTCGGTGGAGTTCAGGGGCGTGGTGACCGAGGTCGAGGAGGCGCTCGTCGAGGCGTCGATCTTCGCGTTGCCGTCACGGGCCGAGGGTTTCCCGATGTCGGTGCTGGAGGCCATGGCGTACGGGCTGCCGACGGTCGCGTCCGACTGCGCGCCGGGGGTCCGGGCGCTGATCGGCGAGCGGGGCGGCGTCCTGGTCGAGCCCGGCGACGTCCGCGCGTTCGCCCGCGAACTCGAACGCCTCATCGACGACCCGGACCTGCGCCGCGCCCTCGGCGCCGAGGCGCGCGCCGCGGTGCTGAGGTTCCACCCGGACGTGGTTTTGGCCCGCTGGGACCGCCTGTTCGACCTCCTGCACCGCGCCAGGCCGTCCGAGCGGGCCGCGCCCGGCGCACGGAACCGGCCGACGACACCCCGGCACACACCGCCGGAGACCGAACCCGCCGTGCGGAGCGACTCCCTCTGACGATCGTTCGATGCTCGGGCAGGCCGCTGGGCCGCCGCGCCCGGCGGACCGGCGGATATCGTGGCGGTATGGCAAGCCCCACGTCCGGTCGCCGACACGAGGAACTCCGCGACTTCCTGCGGACACGCCGCGCCCGCCTCACCCCCGCCGACGTCGGCATGCCCGACGGCGGCCGGCGCCGTACCCCGGGACTGCGACGGGAAGAGGTCGCCGTGCTCGCCGGGGTGGGCGTGTCCTGGTACACGTGGCTGGAGCAGGGACGCGACATCAAGGTGTCCGGGGACGTCCTGGACGCGATCGCCCGCGCCCTGCGGCTGGACGAGGCCGAACGCGTCCACCTGTACCTGCTCGCGGGCCTGAACCCGCCTCCCGCCGAGGCGGAACCGGTCGCGCAGGTCACCCCCGAGCTGCAGCGGGTCCTGGACGCCTGGTCCCCCCGCCCCGCCTACATCAGGGACCGGTACTGGAACCTGATCGCCTACAACGACACCGCCCGCGAGGTGTTCGGCTACGTCGACACCGACCACAACTGCCTGGTCATCTTCTTCACCAGCGTCCGCTACCGCGACCTGCACCCGCAGTGGTCCGCCGTCGCACGCGACATCGTCGGACGGTTCCGCGCCGAGGCGGCCCGCTACCCCGACGACCCGGAGTTCGCGCGGATCGCCGATGATCTGATGGCCGTCAGCCCCGAGTTCGCGGAGCTGTGGCAGCGGCACGAGGTCAGCGCCGGGACGCAGGCGGTGAAGGCGATCCGGCATCCCGAAATGGGCGATCTGATCTTCGATTCGACGGTGCTGCCGATCCAGGACCGTCCCGGGCAGGGCCTCGTCCTGTACAACCCGCGCCCGGGGACCGGGACGCTGGAGCGCCTCGAACTGCTGGCGGCCCGGCCGGGCCTCGCGGCCGCGGGCTGACCCGCCGGAAGGATCGTCGGCAGGGTGGTGGTGCCAGACCCAGGATGAGCCGACACTGCCGCCCCTCACCCGCGGTAGGCACGATCGTCTTCATGACACATGACACGCGATTCACGGGTAAGACGGCTTTGATCACCGGCGGAACGAGCGGAATGGGGCTGGCCGTCGCACGGCGACTCCTGGCCGAGGGTGCGTCCGTCGTCATCACGGGGCGCGACCAGGCCCGCCTGGACTCCGCCGTCAAGGAACTGGGCGGCGACCGGGTTCTCGCCGTGCGCGCCGACGTAACGAGCCTGTCCGACCTGGACGCCCTGACGGAGACCGTGAGGGAGCGGCACGGCCACTTGGACGTGCTCTTCGCCAACGCGGGGATCGCCGTTTTCGGGCCCGCCGCGCAGACGACCGAGGACGAGTTCGACCGCGCCGTGAACGTCAACTTCAAGGGCGTTTACTTCAGCATCCAGAAGGCGCTGCCACTGCTGACCACGGACGCCGCGATCGTCATCAACGCGTCGTGGACGCTGCACCGCGGTCTGCCCGTCGGCTCGGTGTACTCGGCGACGAAGGCGGCCGTGCAGAGCCTGACCCGAACCCTGGCCGCGGAACTGGGCCCGGAGGGAATCCGTGTCAACTCGGTCAGCCCCGGTTATATCGACACGCCCATGTACCGAGACGCCGTTCCTGCGGACGAGGCCGACGCCATCCGAGCACAGATCGCCTCCGGCCGGATCGGTACCGCGGAGGAGGTGGCGGACGTGGTCGCCTTCCTCGCCTCGGCGGACGCCGCCTATGTCAACGGCCAGGACCTCATCGTGGACGGCGGCCTCGTCGCCGCCGTCGCCGGTCCGTCCCGGCTCGACATGGCGGTTGCGTGACACACCGGACCAGAGAAAAGGGGGCGAAAATGAGAACACGTGAATTCGCGGGTACGCCGGTCGGCGCGGTCGGTCTCGGCTGCATGGGGATGAGCTGGGCCTACTCCGAGTCCGAGCGGGACGACGACACGTCGGTCGCGCTGATCCGGGAGGCGCTGGACCTCGGCGTCACGTTCCTGGACACCGCGCAGCCCTACGGCGACGGCCACAACGAGACGCTCGTCGGCCGCGCGCTGGCCGGGCGGCGGGACGAGGCGGTCGTCGCCACCAAGACGGGTCTCGTGGTCGCGGACCTCGCGACCAGGGAGCTCGTCAGGCGGGGCACGCCCGAGCACGTCAAGGCGTCCGCCGAGGACAGCCTGCGCCGCCTGCGCACCGACGTGATCGACCTGTACTACCTGCACCGCGTCGATCCGGAGGTGCCGCTCGCCGACACGTGGGGCGCGATGGCCGAGCTGGTCGCCGAGGGAAAGGTCCGCGGGCTGGGCCTGTCGGAGGTCAGCGTGGCCCAGGCCGCCCAGGCGCACGCGATCCACCCGGTCGCCGCCGTCCAGTCCGAGCTGTCGCTGTGGACGCGTGACGCGATGGGCGCGCCCGGCGGCGTCGCGGGCCGGCTTCCCGGCGACGACCCGGCCGCGGCGCAGGGAGCGGGCGACGTGGTCGCGTGGTGCGCCGCCAACGGCGCGGCGTTCGTGCCGTTCTCGCCGCTCGGACGGGGCTTCCTCACCGGGACCGTCACCGCCGCCGACTTCGAGGACACCGACTTCCGCGGTGGCAGTCCCCGGTTCCAGGAGGACGCGCTGAGCGCGAACCTGCGCATCGTGGACGTCGTCCGCGGCGTCGCCGAACGGCACGGCGCGACCCCGGCGCAGGTCGCCATCGCCTGGACGCTCGCGCAGGGCGACCACGTCCTCCCGATCCCCGGCACCAAGAAGTCCCGCTATCTGCGCGACAACGCGGGCGCCGCCGACCTGGACCTCACCCCGGACGACCTCGCCGAACTGGACGGCGTCCCGACGGCCGTCGGCGGACGCTACTGAGGCGGCGGAAGGACCCCGCCGGGCGGTGATCGCCGCCGTCCGGCCGACGATGCCGCCCCCGATCGAGGCCCCGCATGCCGCCCCCGAGGCCGCGCACGGTCCCCGTGACGCGGAATGCCGTCGGGGGCGGCGGCGTTTGTCGAAGGGTCCGCCGGAAAATGGATCGCGTCCGGCGGGGCGCTCCGGCTACGGTGCGGAGGTTTGCGGGGCGGGCGGGGGCCTGGACCCTATCCTTGTCGAAATCGTCGAAGGTTATGGGAACGAGTGTGAGATCGCCGCTCGCCGACGTACGGGCGCGGCTGCCGCAGTTGATGCTGCGCGACCGGCACCGGTTGCGCCGCCGGATCGACGGCGCCCAGAAGATGCGGGACGCCGCGCGACGCGCCAGGGTCGTCGAGGAGATCACCGCCGACGTCGACGCGGCCGAACGGCGCGTGGAGCGGCGGCGCCTCGCCGTGCCCGCGATCACCTATCCGGAGCAGCTTCCGGTCGCGCAGAAGAAGGACGACATCCTCGCCGCGATCCGCGACAACCAGGTCGTGATCGTCGCGGGGGAGACGGGTTCCGGCAAGACCACGCAGATCCCGAAGATCTGTCTTGAGCTGGGTCGCGGCGTCCTCGGCTCGATCGGGCACACGCAGCCGCGCCGGCTCGCCGCCCGCACCGTCGCCGACCGCATCGCCGAGGAACTCGGCACCGAACTCGGCGACACCGTCGGCTACAAGGTCCGCTTCACCGACCGGTCCAGCGACGACACGCTCGTCAAGCTGATGACGGACGGCATCCTGCTCGCCGAGATCCAGACCGACCGGCTGCTCCGCCAGTACGACACGCTCATCATCGACGAGGCGCACGAGCGCAGCCTGAACATCGACTTCCTCCTCGGCTACATCAGAGAGATCCTGCCGCGCCGCCCCGATCTCAAAGTGATCATCACATCGGCGACCATCGACCCGGAGCGGTTCTCCGAGCACTTCAAGGGGTTCGGCGGAGCGTCCGCAGACGGGCCGGACGAGGGCGCGCCGATCGTGGAGGTGTCGGGCCGGACGTATCCGGTGGAGGTCCGGTACCGGCCGGTGATCGATCCGGAGGATCCGTCCGCCGACCCCGACCGCGACCCGATCCAGGCGATCCTGGACGCCGTGGACGAGCTGGGCCGCGAGGCCCCCGGCGACGTCCTGGTGTTCCTCAGCGGTGAACGGGAGATCCGTGACACCGCCGACGCGCTGACCAAGCACTTCACCCGGCGACGGGAGAGCGCCGAGGTCCTGCCGCTGTACGCGCGGCTCTCGTCCGCCGAACAGCACCGCGTGTTCCAGCCGCACCGCGGCCGCCGGATCGTGCTGGCCACGAACGTCGCCGAGACGTCCCTGACCGTCCCCGGCATCAAGTACGTCGTCGACCCGGGCACCGCCCGCGTCTCCCGCTACAGCCACCGGCTCAAGGTGCAGCGGCTCCCGATCGAGCCGGTCTCGCAGGCGTCGGCGAACCAGCGCAAGGGACGCTGCGGCCGCGTGTCCGAGGGCGTGTGCATCCGGCTGTACTCGGAGGAGGACTTCGAGTCCCGGCCCGAGTTCACCGACCCGGAGATCCTGCGCACGAACCTCGCGTCCGTCATCCTCCAGATGACGTCGCTGGGCCTCGGTGACATCGCCGCGTTCCCGTTCGTCGAGCCGCCGGACCGCCGCAACGTCAAGGCGGGCGTCGACCTGCTCCACGAGCTCGGCGCCATCGACCCGTCCCAGAAGGACCCGCGCGAACGCCTCACCCCGCTCGGCCGCCGCCTCGCGCAGCTGCCCGTCGACCCGCGGCTCGGCCGGATGATCCTGGAGGCCGACCGGAACGGCTGCGTCCGCGAAGTGCTGATCATCACGGCGGCGCTGTCCATCCAGGACCCGCGCGAACGCCCCGCAGAGCACCAGCAGGCCGCCGACGAGAAGCATCGAAGGTTCGCCGACCCCACGTCCGACTTCCTGGCGTACCTGAACCTGTGGAACTACCTGCGCGAGCGGCAGAAGGAGCTGTCGGGCAGCGCGTTCCGGCGCATGTGCAAGAACGAGTTCCTGCACTTCCTGCGCGTCCGCGAATGGCAGGATCTGCACGGCCAGCTGAAACAGGTCGCCAAGACCCTCGGCGTCACGCTCAACACCGCCGACGCCGCGCCCGACCGCGTTCACATGTCGCTGCTCGCGGGCCTGCTGTCGCACATCGGCCTCGCCGACGCAGACAAGAAGGACAGGCAGCGCCGCGGCCAGGAGTACCTCGGGGCGCGCGGCGCGAGGTTCGCCGTGTTCCCCGGGTCGGCGCTGTTCAAGAAACCGCCGCGCTGGGTGATGTCGGCGGAACTGGTCGAGACGTCCCGGCTGTGGGGACGCGTCAACGCCAAGATCGAACCCGACTGGATCGAGCCGCTCGCCGGGCACCTCGTCAAGCGCAACTACAGCGAACCGCACTGGTCGAAGAAGCAGGCCGCGGTCATGGCGCACGAGAAGGTCACCCTGTACGGGGTGCCGATCGTCGCGGACCGTCGCGTCAACTACGGCGGCATCGACCCGGCGCTGGCACGCGAACTGTTCATCCGGCACGCCCTCGTCGAGGGCAACTGGGAGACCCACCACCGCTTCTTCCACGAGAACCGCGCGCTGCTGGACGAGGTCGAGGAACTGGAGCACCGCGCCCGCCGCCGCGACATCCTCGTCGACGACGAGACCCTCTTCGACTTCTACGACGAGCGCGTCCCCGAGGACGTCGTCTCCGGACGGCACTTCGACGCCTGGTGGAAGAAGGCCCGGCACGCCGATCCCGACCTGCTCGGGTTCGAGAAGTCGATGCTCATCAACGAGACGGCGGGCGGCGTCAGCGAGTCCGACTACCCGGACCTGTGGAAGCAGGGCCCACTGCGGCTGCGCCTCACCTACCAGTTCGAACCGGGGACCGACGCCGATGGCGTGACCGTGCACGTCCCGGTGCAGATCCTCAACCAGGTCCGGCGGGACGGGTTCGAATGGCAGGTCCCGGGGCTGCGCGCCGAACTGGTCACCGAACTGATCAGGTCGTTGCCGAAACAGTTGCGCGTCAACTTCGTCCCCGCGCCCGACTACGCCCGCAAGGTCCTCGACCGCGTCGCGCCCCGCACCGAGCCGCTGCTGGACGCCCTGGAACGCGAGCTGACCGCCATGTCGGGCGTCCCGGTGGCGCGGGAGGCGTGGGACCTGTCCCGGCTGCCCGCCCACCTGCGCATCACGTTCCGCGTCGTCGACGAGAAGGGCCGTGCCCTCGGCGAGGGGACCGACCTCGACGAGTTGAAGCGCCGCCTCGCGGGCAAGGTGCGCGGGACGCTGTCGGAGGCGGCGTCCACCATCGAATGCTCCGGCCTCACCGACTGGACGATCGGCGCGCTGCCCCGCACCTACGAGAGCACCCGGTCCGGTTACGACGTCAAGGCGTATCCGGCGCTCACCGACGACGGCGACAGCGTCTCCGTCCGCATGTACGAGACGGAGGCCGAGCAGGCGCGCGCCATGTGGCTCGGCACCCGGCGCCTGATACTGCTGAACGCCCCGTCACCGGTGAAGCTCATCCAGAGCCGCCTCACCAACCAGGGCAAACTCGCGCTCAGTCACAACCCGCACGGCTCCGTCCCCGCCCTGTTCGACGACTGTGTCACCGCCGCCGCCGATCGGCTCATCGCCGAGTCCGGCGGCCCCGCCTGGGACGGGGACGCCTTCCGCGCCCTGTACGACCGCGTCCGGGCCGACCTGCACGACGCGACCGCCGAGGTCGTCGCCCTGGTCGAACGGGTCCTCGCCGAGGCGCATGAGGTGGATCGGCGGTTGCGCGGCACCACGAGCCTCACGCTCGTCCCCGCCCTGACCGATATCCGTGGACGGCTCTCGGCCCTCGTCCACCCGGGTTTCGTCACCGCGACCGGGTGGGCGCGGCTGACCGACGTTCCCCGCTACCTCCGCGCCCTGCAGATCCGGCTCGACAAGCTCCCAGAGAACCCGGGACGCGACCGGATGCTCACCCACCAGGTCGACGTCCTGGCCGAGGAGTACCAGCAGACGCTGCGGCGCCTGCATCCGTCGCGCCGCGACGACGAGCCCGCGCGGCGTATCCGCTGGATGCTGGAGGAACTACGGGTGAGCCTGTTCGCCCAGCAACTCGGGACGCGCTTCCCCGTCTCAGACAAACGCATCCGCAAGGCGATGGCCGAACTGTAGACCGGACGCGCGGCCCCGGGCGGTCCCCGCGGTCGCCACATGTACCTCACAACACGCTGCGGTAACACTGATCAGTGCGTATCGTTCATTCCATGCCTAACAGCGAAGAGCGCGACAATAGCGGCCCCGTGGGGGCGGCCGCGGCTCCCCAGAGCGCGGTCTCCGAAGGCGCGGGGGACGGGGGAACCGAGTCCACCGGCACGGAGTCCACCGGGACCGCGATCGCCCGGATGGGCGACCCGGTCACCGTGTGGCCGTGCGCGAACTGCGGACGTCCCGTCCCGCAGCCGGTGGGCGCCGTCCGCACCGTCCGCTACTGCCAGGACAACGACGGCGCCTGCGCCCGCGAGGCGCACGACCGCCGCGACCGTGGACGCGACGCGCCGGGCCTCACCGGCCAGGTCGCCTCCGCCTGGGAGATGGTCGAGCGGCTGGAGAAGGCCGCCGACCTGCTCGCGGACTCGCTGACGTCCGAGCTCAGCGTCGCCGGGGTCGAGCGGCGCGTCGCCGAGGTGCGGGCCGAGGCCGCCCGCGAGCTCGCCATCGCGCAGAGCGAACGCGACGCGTCCCAACGCAAGGCGCAGGAGGCGTGGCAGGAGGCGACCGCCGCCCGGCAGCGCGCCGAGACCGCGGAGCGGGACGCCTCCCGCGCCCGCGAGGAGGCCAAGGTCGCCACCGCGAAACGCGACGCCGCGCAGCAGGCCTGGGAGGAGGCCCACCAGGTCGCGCAGCAGTCGATGACCGCGAAGCTGGCCGCCGAGAGCGAACGCGACCGGGTCGCGGCCCGCGAGACCGAGCTGCTCGCCGCGCTGGAGAGCACCCGCGCCGAACTCGTCGCGGTGCACGCCAAACTCGCCGAGGCGGAGGGCGCCGTCGAGTCGCAGCGCGTCGAGGCCGCCGTCGCCAAGCAGGGCGCCGAGGACCTGCGCAACGCGATGCGCGACACCGAGGCGCAGCGGCAGCGCGCCCTGCAGGCCACCAGCAAGGCCGAGGCCGAGCGCGCCGCCGCGCTACGGGCGCAGTCCGAGGCGGAGGCGGAGGTCGTCCGCGCGGTCGCCCGCGCCGAGGAGGCCGTCAAGGAACGCGACGCCGCGCAGGCCCAGGCCCTGGCCGCCGTCGCCGAACGCGACGAGCTCGCCACCAAGCTCAACGAGCAGGCGGTGCAGTTGCGGCAGCTGTCCCAGTCGGTCGCCGAGCAGCAGGCCGCGCTGACCGCCCTCGCCGAGGAACGCGACGCGGCCCGCGCCGAGGCCGACCGCGCCCGGCGCCAGATCGACCAGTTCACCCACAACACGCTGTCGTCCAACATCCCGCCGGGCGGCCGGATGCCCGGCGGCGGCACGCCCGCGCCGCCCACGGCGCTCGCGCCGCCGAGCGCGCTGCCGCCGGGCCCGCCCCCGATCGGTGGATCGCTCCCGGCCGCGTCGCAGGCGCGGAGCGGCCCCCCGGCCCCGTTCGGCGCACCCGTCCCCGAACTCACGTCGGCCGCCTCGTCGGAGGCCGTCGACCCGCTCAAGCCGCCGACCCACGTTCGTCCGATCAACGGCGTGGAACGCGAGGACCCCCTGTTCACCGGGCCCTGAGCGGACGGGCGGCGCGGTCAGCCGCCGAACCGCTCGGGATCGTCGATCTCGATCCAGATCTGTTCGGCGCGGCCGAGCAGCCGCCCGTCCGCCCCGTACAGCGCCGTCGCCGCGTGCAGCTTGCGTCCCTCGCGGCTGCGCGCGAGGCCCATCACGACGCACCGCTCACCCGCGTTCGGCACGTCCATCACCTGCCCGGTCATCGTGCCGAGAACGGCGGGACGGCCCGCCACGTCGAACGACCAGCCGCCGGGACAGTCCAACGCGGCCCACACCAGTTCCCGCTCGGGCACCCGTTCCGGCACCCAGGGCGTCGCGACCGTGCCGTCGGCGACGGGCCCCGGTTCGAGGCGCATCCCGTCGCCGGGCTCCCGCAGCGGTCCGCACACGAAACAACGCGGAAAGGGATGGTTTCCGATCGTCCGGAACTTCTCCGCCGCGTCCTGGGCCTCCTCGAACGAGACCGGGGCGATCGGCGGTACCACGATGGCTCCCGCGAGCGCCTCGGCGATCAGCGACTCCCCGTCCCAGAGCCGCACGTGATGCCCGCGCTCGTCCTCCGCCGTGACGGTCAACCCGGTGTCCAGCGGCGGCGGCCGCCGCAGCGTCACCGTCACCGTGTCGATCGGCACGCGCCCCGCGAGACGTCCCGCGACGTATCCACCGTTCCCCGTGCCGTCCGGCCCCTGAAACCGTCTCTCAATGATCATTCTTGCTTCCCCCGTCCGCCACACCAAAACGGGACGATCCTAATGAGCCCACCCGACAGTGTTGACCCAGGGGGGACCCCCTGGAACCCCCCGTTGCGAGCAGGCCGCCTGCCGCCATGGTGCGGGTTTACCGTGACCCGGCTGGGGTTCGGTCCAGGGATCGGTTATGACTCCTCCAGGGGCTCAGAGCACTCTGGAGGGTCGGGGGCGGCCGGGGCGGGTCGTGAAGAAGACGGACAGGGAGCCCTGGAGGCGCGCTCGGACGGTCTCCTCGTCGACGGGACCGTCCTCGGCGACGGGGGTGAGTTCGAGGGCCCGGTCGATGAGCAGGTCGATGTTGCGGTCGGCGACCAGCACGGAGCAGGTGTCGCACGCGTACCACGGGTACAGCATGTTCAGGACGGCGACGGCGGTGTCGTCGTCCGACAGGTGCGTGGTGTCGAGCTCGACCTCGAACATGTCGGTGTCCTCGGGGTCGAGCGTGGGGTAGTAGAGCCAGCTCGGGCCGGGGGCCGCGCAGAAGTCGCAGGTCTGGTCCCGCGGGGCGGGTTCGCCGACGGCCAGTTCCAGCTCGTGGTCCCACGGCTCCACCCGCCGGTTGTGGCGGTAGCCGACCCCGTCGAGCGAGCCCTCACGATTGTGGGTGACGTCGTGCACCTCGCCGCCGCAACGGGCGCACATGAAGCCGATGTCCTCCATGTCCCTCCCCCTGATCCTGAGGCACCGGATCTCACAGTATCCGCCCGGGACCCCGCCTCGTACCGGGACGCGATCTTCAACCCGGCGAAGATCCTTCTCCGGGGACGCGGTGCCGGGCCAGGTGCGCGAGGACCGACTGGTTGGCCTCCCAGCCGTCCGGGAACTTCACCGGCACGCCGAGGTGCACCGGTTCGGCGGACGGGTGCGCGTCCAGCAGTTCGGGGATGCCCGCCCGCGCGACCACGACGCACGCGTGCCGGTGCCGTGAGGTCAGGACGCACAGCCGCCCGGACTCCAGGTGGAACGCGGTCGCGTCGCGGCGCCCCGACAGCGGGTGCAGGACGACCGTCACGTCGTACTCGCGGCCCTGGAGCCGGTTCGCGGTGTCGACGGTGATGCCGTTGCCGTGCGGGCCGAGGGCGGCGCGGATCGCGGTGACCTGGTCGCGGTGGGCGGCGCCGATGGCGACGCGCGAGGCGTCCACCGGGTTCGTGCCGTGCTCGGAGTGCGCGACGGGGCCGCGCTGCAGCAGCCGGACGGCGAGCGCCGCCGTCGCCCGGACGGCCTCGGCGTCGGTGCGCAGCGTGTGCCGGGCGGGCAGTTCGTAGAGGGCCCAGCCGGTGGCCGCGGCCTCGTCGACGGCCCGATCGTATGTGGTGCCCATGCCGCCCGCCTGGAACTCCAGGCGCCGGTCGTCGTGGCCGGTCCCGGCGCGGAATCCGGTGAACGGGTAGAACGCGTCAGACACGACCGGCGCCGCCGACGCGGGCAGCCGCCAGGACACGGGCAGCCGGTGCACGGGCAGGTCGGGGTTGTGGGCCAGCAGGACGGACACCGCGCTGCGCATCGGGTCCCAGGTGAGGCCCGCCCAGCGTTCGACCTCGACCGTGGAGAACGGGTCGAGCTGCCCGGGGTCGCCGACGAACAGCGCCCGCTCGAACCGGCCCGCGATGCGCAGCAGCATGTCGGAGCGCATCTGGTATGCCTCGTCCACGATCGCCCACGGCCAGGACCCGTCCGCGAGCGTCGCCCATTTCGCCGCCGTGGCGATCACGATGGTGTGCTCGGCGAGGTCGTCGGCCTTCTGCGCGACCCGCACCGCGGGATGCGCCAGGACCCGCTCGGACGCGACGTACCCCGACGCCGACAGCCGTCCGAGCGTGATGGCGGGGTGCCGTCCGGCGATCCGGTCGATGAGGTCGTCCACCTGCTCGTTGGTCTGCGCCACGATCATCAGCCGCTCACCGGCCGCGGCGAGGTGCGCGGCGGCGCGGACCACCAGCGTCGACTTGCCCGCGCCCGGCGGGGAGTCGACGACCACGCCGCGGTGCCCGCCGCCGAGGTCGGCGAGGACGTTCTCCACGGCGCGCGTGGCCTCCCGCGCCGGGTCCTGCCCGTCCGCCGACCCGACCGGGGCCGGACGGCGGTTCACGTGTTCGGTCACGACCAGTCCTCGTCGGCGTCGTCTTCGGTCGGCGCGTACTCCTCGGGCGGCCCGCCGTGCGTCCACGGCGTGTTCTCGCGGTCGGGGAACTTCGCGGCGCCGAACGACCCGTCCGTCAGGGAGGTGAAGCACACGCGGTCGCCGACCCTGGGGACGGCGCCCGGCTCGGGGGTGAGTTTGCGGCCCATCCCTCCGGTCAGTTCGAGCAGCACGCCGCCGTCTCCCAACTCCACGATTCTCCCCTTGAGCGCGGGACGCGCCGCGCTGCACACGGTCGTCCCGACGTCGAGCCGCACCGGGTCCGCCGTCGAGACGCGCAGATGCGGGCGGAGTTTCGGGCGTTTGCCCGTCTCGTCCAGGCGGGTCGGGTCGCAGTCGGTGACGACGCCGCCGAACGCCTGGCCCGCCAACCGGTGCTCGGCCATGACGAGCGGGTCGTCGAAGGCGCGTTGCGCGTCGTAGGCGTCCTGGGCGCGTTCGAGGTCGTGCAGCCGCCGCGCGGCCCGGACGGGCGGGTCGCGGCGCGGCTGCGGATACGCCTCACCGAATGTCTGGTGGTAGTAGGTGAACGCGTCCCGGTCGCGTTCCCAGCGTCCCCGCACGCTGGCGCCCTCCGGCAGCGCGCGCAGCAGGCCCACGGCACGCCACATGAGGTCCCAGGTCGGGGCGAGCTGCGAGGTGAGGGCGGCGCGGAGCCGTTCCTCGGCGGCGGAGCCGGGGCCGGACCGGTCGTAGGCGGCGATCGCCGGGGCGAGGACCTCGTTGTCGAACGTGGGGTCGGTCGCCGGGCCCGCCGGGGGGCTGACCACCGGGTCCTCGGCGCGGGCCGCGGCGGCCGGACCGTCCAGTCCGTCCGGGGGGTCGATCCAGCCGAGGAGCGCGGCGAGGTTGCCGTCCTCCAGGGAGCTCTGGCCCGTCGCCCAGTGCAGCCGGAGCAGTTGGGTCATCGCGCCCATCAGCGACGACCCGGGATGGTCGTGGCGGTCGGCGAACCAGGTCAGCCATCGTCCGAACACCGGCACCGCCGCGTCGACCGCGTACGGGCCCTCGGTGCTGCGGAACCGCGTCGAACGCCCCAGCAGCCGCAGGAACGCGACACCCCCGAGGTTCGGGACGAGGAGTTGCGGCGCGTCCCCGTACCGGATGCGTTCCTCACCGTCCTTACCTGGCGGAAGCTCCTCCACCGCGCCGCGGCCCGCCTCGATGTGGTTCAGGACGATCTTGGCGAGGGCGGACGCGAACGCGAACCGCAGGTCGCGGTTGCGGGGCTGCGGCACGATCAGCGTCGTCGGGTCGTCCGGCTCGCCGCCGACCATCACCGCCAGCGGCGCGGCCGCCTCCCCGGCGAGCTTCAGCGGGACGAGCACCAGCGGCCGGTCCGACACATGGCAGTGCCGCACCGTCGCGAGGGGCTGCGCGACACCGGCGGCCGCCGCCTCCAGCCGAGCCAGTGAGGACAGTGCGCTCATCGGCGGATCACACGCCCCCGCGCAGCGCCTCGGCGCGCAGGCGCGACGCGGCGCGCAGCTGCTCGGCGGTCTCGGCCAGGTCATCGGACGGGGCCAGCGACCCGTCCGCCAGCGCCAGCGCGGTCCCGATCGTGTCGATGCCGCCGAGATCGTCGCGGACGGACCGGCCGAGCGCGCCCGTCTCCCCGCACGCCCGCGCCTCGTCCCGGCAGAACAACGCCATCTCGCACCCCGAGATGCACTCCGGCGCGTACCGGGCCTTCACCGTGCGGACCGACGCGGCGAGCGTCGCGCCGGGCTCGAACGTCAGGTCGTCGGGCAGTTCCGCGAGTAGCTCGTCGACGCGGGTGAGGCGCGCGAGCTGCCGTCCGAGGACGGCGAGCTGCGGCCGGACGTCTATCGGCGTCGCGGTCGGCCGGTTGGAGAAGTTCTCCGGGCAGACGAGGATCACCTCGTGCGAGACCCGTTCCGGATCATGCCCCAGCTCCGCCACGAGGCGGCGCAGCGCCAGCACGTACACGGCCGCCTGCCGGGCCGCGGCGGCGACCTGCTCCGGCTCCGCCTGACCGTCCACCACGGCGAACGACTTGATCTCGATGACGTGCAGCCGTCCCGCGAGCTGGAACGCGATGACGTCGGGCTCCAGGTAGGCGGGGCTTCCGGCGATCTCCAGCCGGAGCAGCGGATGGTCGAACAGCGTGCCCGCGCCGGTCTCCAGCGCGCGGGCGATGAGCCGCCTGGTCCGCGAATGGCGCAGCTCGCGCCCCTCGTCCCCCGCGACGACCTCCAGGTCGTCGTAGGCGACCTCGGGCACGTCGAGGCCGAGATGGTCGCGCAGGAGCGCCAGCAGCTCCGCGCCTCCGTCCGCCTTCACCTGCGCCTCGAACGCGTTCCCCCGCGTGATCGCGAACTGGGACTGGCCGAACGGCGCGGGAAAGCCCAGTTCCCGCGCCACCGCGTCCTTGTCGACACCGGCGGCGTCGAGCACGCCGCGGCGGGCGCAGCCGGGATTGGACGTCAGCGCGGCGATCGTGCGGGCGTCGTGGTTGCGCGGGGGAGCGCCGCCGCGCAGCCGCTCCAGATCCGGTGCGGTGTCGATCATCGGTCCGTCTTTCCCTTGGTGGCGCGCTTTCCCTTGGCGGCGATGCCCCGCACGGGCCGCGGTCGGCGGCCGAAGAGGCGTTCCGCGTCGTGCAGCCGGTCCCGGGCGCGCCGCGCGGCGGACTCGCGGTGCCGCCGGTCCGTTTCCCGGTGCACGTCCAGCTCGGCGCGGGCGCCCTCGGCGAGCGCGGCCGGATCGACTGTACCGGCCGTACCGGTCATGGCGCCGGGAATGGCGTACGCGAAACGCCGCAGCAGCCGCCGCGTCTCGGGCGACGGCGTTCCGAGCCCGGCGGTGTGCTCGGCGAGCCGGATCGCGGCGGTGAGAAAGTCGGTGCGGAGGCTCAGCGGCCCGACGATCCGCTGCTCCAACGGCCAGGTGCTGACGGCGAGCAGCCCCCGGGCGGGCGCGAGCGCGTCGGCGGTGAGGGCGGCGCACAGGTAGTACGGCCGGGTGTACGGCGCCGCCCGGAAGGAGCGCTCCTCGTCGCGCCGCAGACTCGACAGACGGGCCCCGGGGATCTCACCGGGGAAGAACGCCGCGTACACGGAAGAGACCAGCTTCGGGGCTGCGGGCGCGCCGAGCAGGGTCAGCGCCTGGTGAGCGCGTTCGCGGACCGGCGGCGAGGCGCGCCGCCCGCCCCTCTCGTGGGCGTCGTCGCCGAGGACGGCGTCGTCCCACGCGCGTTCCGCCGCGCGCAGCTCGGCGCGCAGCTCACGGGCCGTCCCGCGGTCGCCGGTCGCCATGGCCCTGCGCACGGCGGCGCGCAGCTCGGTGATGCGCGTCTCCAGCTCGTCGGGGGTCGGGACGCCGGGGGCCCGGGACATGCGGCAGACAGTACAGGAGGCTTCGGACGCTCCCGGCCCTGTGGCGCCGAGGTCAGCGCGGTTTGCGCCACACGATGGAGTAACGCCACAGCAGATGCCGTTGGAAGACGGCGCCGGGCAGCAGCCGCAGCGCCTCGTCGCGCACCTCGTCCCAGGTCATGTGCGGATCGGTGACCGGGGCGCCCGGCCCGCCCGCGCGCCGCCGGTTGCGGAGCCGGTGGACGTGGTGCGCGGGGACCCCCGCCACCGCGTACGCCCAGTCACGAAGGTTCCCGTTGGTGGCGAGGCCGATGACGACGAGGCTCCCGCCCGGGCGGACGGCGTCGCGCATCGCCGTCACGCCCTTGGTGAAGTCCATGTGGTGGATCGCGGCGACGCTGCACACGAGGTCGTAGTGCTCCTCGGGCAGGTCGTACTCCGGAAGCCCCGCCTCGACGAAGTCGATGTTGCCGATCCCGGCGCTGAGCGTCTTCGCCTTGAGGATCATGTCGGGCGACCGGTCGATGCCGGTGACGTGCCGGGCGCGGGGGGCGAGCCGCCGCACGAGCAGGCCGTCCCCGCACCCGACGTCCAGCGCCTCGCCGCACCCGCGCGGCATGGCCCGCAGCACGATGCCGTGGTAGTGCGTGTTGTGGTTCCAGTACTCGGTCATCGTCTCCGCCTGGTCTGGAGCGTGCCGCAGGGGATGGTCGTCCGGACCTCCACGATAACGATCGTCGGGGATCAGCCGGAAAAGCTCGCGCGGTAGGTGGCGGCCATGTCCTCGTCGCCGTGCCCCTGCGCGATGACGCGCCGCAACCGCTCGCCCGTCGCGTCGTTGACGTCGACGCGGATCCCCGCGGACTCGGCCGCTTCGTGGATCAGCCGCGTGTTCTTCTCCGCGTTGTCGACGGCGAAGCTCGTGGAGAAGTCGCCGGTCACCATGGCCTTCATTTTGACCTGCAGGTACGCGTTGTCGAGCGGCCCGCCGGTGAGGACCTCGCCGAGCAGGGACGGGTCGAGGCCGAGCCCCTCCGTCAGCGCGACCGACTCGGCGATCACGGACGTCAGCGAGATCGCGTAGCTCACGGCGGCGAGCTTCAGCCGGGTGCCCGCCCCGCTCGCCCCGTCCTCTTCCAACCAGTGCGTCCTAGATCCGACCGTGTCGAACAGCGGGTCGAGGACGGTCCGCGCGTCCTTCGGACCGGCCGCGAGGATCACCAGCCTTCCCTGTTCGGCGGGCTGCTTCGTCCCCTGGACGGGCGCGTCCACGAACGTGAGCCCCCGCTCGGCGGCGAAGCCCGCGAGTCGCGGCACGGACGCCACACCGACCGTCCCCATCTGCGCCCACACCTGCCCGGCGCGCAACGACTCCGCCGCCGTCTCCAGGACGGACAGGGCCGTCTCGCCGTCCTTCAACATTGTGATGACGACTTCCGCGTCGGCGACGGCCTCGGCGGGGGAGTCGACCACCTTCGCACCGTCCGCGGCCAGGGGTTCGGCGCGTGACCGGGTGCGGTTCCACGCCGTGACCGTGTGGCCGCCCCTGAGCAGGTTGCGGGCCATCGCCGCGCCCATGATCCCGGTACCGAGCATCGCGACTGAGGTCATCGTTCCCTCCTTTTAGACTGTCCGATACAGAATTTTCTACCACACGCCGATCTTCCCGTCCCCCACGCGCCTTCATCCGTAGGCGGGACTGTCCCCCAGCGCGTCGTCGGTGTACGGCGCGGCGAACGCGTCCAACGTGCGGTCGAGATGGGCCGACCACCAGGCCACGAGAGCGGTGTCGGCGGGCGCCGACCCGGACCCGCCCAGGTACCGGTGCCGCAGCGGCGCCACGTCGCAGAGCCGCTCCCACCACTCCCGGTGCACCGCGCACTGGATCTGCCCGGCGTCCAGCGGGAACGCCGCCCGGTGCCCGCGGACGAACGCCTGGACACGGTCGAGGTCGAGGCCGCGTTCGTCGTCGCACGCGAACAGCCGCGCCGCCGCCCGCACCACCTCACCGGCGACCGGACCGGTCGTCAACCGGCCCCAGCCGAGGACGGCGGTGACGTTGCCCGCCCCGCCGTACCGCAGATGCCCGGCGTGGAAGGAACCGTGCAGATGACCGACCGTGCTGGTCTCGATCTCCGGCGGCTGGTGACCGGCGAAGTCGGCGAGCAGGTCGCGGCGCTCCCGCAGGCGGCGTGCGGTCAGCGCGTCGAAGTCGGTGCCGTCGCCCGGCACGTCCCGCAGCATCTCCTCGACGGCGTTCGCCGCGTCGGCGGCCCGCGGCGTCGGCACCAGCAGGCTCTGCTGCACGGGCGGCGTCAACCGGTCGAGCGTCGCGTGCAGGCGTCCGAGCAACTCCCCGAGCGTCTCACACTGCCCGAACGTGAGCTCCAACCCGCCGCGCCCGCGTCCCCCGACCCACGGATACAGGACGTAGCCGCGCCCGGCGGCGGTGACCAGCGTCCGGCCACCGCGCGCCGCCATCGGCGCGAGAACGGGCAGCCCCGCCTCGTCCAGCGCCGCGGTGATCCTGTGCCGGAACAGCACGCGCCGCCGCTCGGGCTCGACGTACTCCTTCAGGAAGAACGCACCGTCCGCGGAGTCGACGCGCCAGCACCGGCGGCCGGTGTCCAGCGGGTCCAGGCCGGACGCGTCGATCTCCCAGCGCCTCAGCAGCCGCGACGGCGGGTCAGTGTCGAGCACTTCTCATCCCCGGCGGGACCGAACCGGACGACGAACGTTCGCTCTGTGACGTCGGCACCTTGGCACCTCGGACGGACGATGGTCGAATGAATGTTCTATGGCGACGCTACACGTCCCGTCCGCGCCGCGAAAGTGAAACGGGGTTCAAACGCGTTCGAGGACGACCACGGGAATATCGCGGTCCGTCTTCGTCTGGTACGAGTCGAAATCGGGCCAGACGGCCGCCATCTTCGACCACATCGCGGGCTTTTCCTCCGGCGTCGCGGTCCGGGCGCGTGCGGTGAACTTGTCCCCCTTCACCTGCACTTTCACCTCGGGGTTCGCCTCCAGGTTCTTGTACCAGAGCGGATGGTCGTCGTCCCCGCCCTTGGACGCCACCACGAGGTAGGCGTCCCCTTCGGGCTGGTAGATGAGCGGGGTGGTGCGCTCCTTCCCGCTGTGGCGCCCGATCGTCGTGAGCAGCAGCGTGACGGTGCCCTGCCACTCGTGTCCTACTTCACCGTCGGTCTCCTGGTAACGCGCGACGTGCTCTTTGCCGAACAGCATGGTTTCTCCTCAACGTTGAGTTCGATCCGTGCCCCGGGTACAGCCCCCACATAACAGCCGAACCTTCCGCAACCTTCCCCGGCAAATCCCCACTCACTCAGCACCCCTCCCACCTGGGCTTTCCACCGACTCCGCCCACCAACAACAACCACCAATCAACTCACGACATCTCTCACAAACCGTCCCGCCTCGTCCGAACCACCACGAACCCCACCCGGCGCCCCACCGGACGAGCCGTGAACGGCCCCACCCACGTCATCGGCGCGCCCGGCAGGATCGGAGGTCGCGTCGCCGCGTCCGCTGACGGTGAGCCGCAGCCCTGTACGGGCGTGGTGCGGCTTCCCCGTGTCGTGTGGCGAGGCCGCGGAGTTCCCTGGCCGTCGGTGTCCGTCGGCGCGTCCGGCAGGATCAGATGTCGTTGAGGATGCCGGCGAGGAGGTCCGCGGTCCGGTCGGGACGGGCGGCGGTGATGCAGAGGTTGTTCATCGCGCGCATGTAGGTGTCGACGTCCGTCGGCTTGTCGAGGTAGAGCGCGCTGGTGAGCTGCTCCAGGTAGACGACGTCGGACAGGCCCGGCTCAGCGAACCGCAGTATCGTGAACGGGCCGCCCGCCGCGGCGTGGCCTCCCGCGCCGAACGGCACGAGCTGCAACGTCACGTTGGGCAGTTCCGACATCTCGATCAGATGCTCGATCTGCTGCCGCATCACCGTGCGGCCGCCGAGTGGACGGCGGACGACCGCCTCGTCCACGACGGCCCACAGCGTCGGGGCGCTCGCCGATGTGAAACGTTCCTGCCGGGTCGCACGGAGCTGCACGCGCCGCTCGACCTCGTCCTCGGCGGCGTCGGAGAACCCGAGCCGGACGACGGCGCGGGCGTAGTCCTCGGTCTGCATCAGGCCCGGCACGAACTGCAGCTCGTAGGTGCGCAGCAGCGTCGCCGCCTCTTCCAGGCCGAGGTAGACCTCGAACCAGCTCGGCAGGACGTCGCCGTAGCGGTGCCACCAGCCGGGAGTGTTGGCCTCCTTCGCCAACTCCAGCAGCGGCGCGCGTTCGGCCGGGTCGGAAACCCCGTACAGGGTGAGCAGATCGGAGACGTCGCGCTCCTTGAAACCGACCCGGCCGAGCTCCATCCGGCTGATCTTGGAGTGCGAGCCGCGGATCTCGTAGCCCGCCTGCTCGGTGGAGATGCCGCGTGCCTCGCGGAGACGACGAAGTTGCGCGCCGAGCAGGATGCGCAGCACGGTGGGGCCACCGCGGCGGGGATAGTCGATCAGCCGTCCGACCGGTTCACCTTCGGACGGAGGTGTTGGGGCAGCTGAACTCTGGGCCAAGGGGTCACCAGCCAGTCGACGGGTCTGCTCGGAGAGGGCATGGCACCGCCCTATGTTAGAGGATGCGACCGCCTTTTTGGGAAGTACGAATTCTCCGTCCGCGGACGATCTAAGGCGACGTGCCCGGCGGTGCGTGGACGCGTCGGCGGGCACGGTCGGTGACCAGGTGCCGTCGGTGTTTAGGCGAATGCGGAACGTGGCGCCCCCGAGGAAGGGAGACGGGCGGACGGACCGTATCCGCAGCGGAGGCCCGGGTGGTGCACGAATTGACGGGTGTTCTTCGACGCCGCCGCCGACCAATCCGGGGTGCGTGATTTCTCGCGCGGTCCATGACGTTCGAATGACGTTCACTCCGCATTCCGGTGAATAATCCGGGGCCGGCGGCCAAAGAGATCATGTCGGAACCCGGCCCGCCGCCGGACCGATCCCGCGCCGAGGTGATGAAGCTCTCGTCCGATCCGGGTGAGTTCTGGGACGCGTGCGACGTTCTGTGGTCAGTGAGGCGAACCGCCTCCGCACCATCGCGTCACTGGGGGGAGACATGAAAGCGACCCGTGAGGGACCGGAGATCCGGTTCCTGACCTCGGGTGATGTCACGGCGCACGAACGTGGGGCGGCGGAGCGTGCCGTCCGGCAGGCGCTGGCGTCCGCGAGGGACGTCACGTCCGTGCAGGTCACATTGAGCGTCGTGGCTGACCGATCGCTGCCGCGCCCGGCGCTGGCGCAGGCCATCGTCGACCTGGAGGGGCGCCGCGTCCGCGCCCAGGCCGCCGCGCCGCACATCGCCGAGGCCGTCGACATGCTCCGCGAGCGCCTGGCCGTCCGGACATCGTCCCTTCAACCAGGTTGAAGGCAACCTCGTCCCGCGTGACATCACGTCCCGCGCCGCGAAGAACGTGCGCGACGAGCGACGCGGCGCCTTCGAACTCGCCTTCGTTCTGACGCTCCGCCTCAGGCGTCGCGGTGCGTCAGGACGAAGGCGGCGAGCGCGCACGCCGTTGCGCCCGAGACAGCCTGTCGTACCGAGACCGGCAAGCTGCCGGAGGGCACCTTGAGGCAGACCACCCGCAGCACCTGGGCATGAACGCGGGCGCGTCTAGACAAGCAGCGGAGCGAGGCGTTCGTACACATCTAGGGACGACGGCAAGTCCGGGGCGATCGTGGTGACACATACATGGTCGGCGCCCGCATCCAGATGCTCCTGGATTCTCCGCCCGATGGTCACCTCGTCACCCCAGCTGAAACAGGCGTCGATGACCTCGTCCGATCCGCCGTCGGCCAGGTCGGCGTCCCCGAAACCGAGGTTCCTGAGCGAACGGGCGTAGGGCGAACCGGGAAGAGTCAGCAACTGGGTCCCTCGCGCGACACCGCGCGCCTTCTCCGGACTAGTCTCCAGGATCGCGGTCTGAGCGACGATCAGCAGCTTGTCCGGACCGAGCCGTTCCCGGGCCAGTCGTGTGTGCTCGACGGGCATGGCGGCGGGAAGGGCTCCGTCCGCCTTCTCCCGCGCCAGGTCCTGCATCCGCGGTCCCAGGGCGGCCACCAAACGGGGGAACGGCACCTCGGGCCTCGGAGCGGCCTCGACCGCCGCGTCCATCGCGTCGACATACTCCCGCATCCGGCTCAGCGGGCTCGTCCACTTCTGCCCGCTCTGCTCCACGATCGCACCGATGCTGACGCCGATGCCGAGTGCGAGCCGTCCCGGGTAGGCGTCGGCCAGCACCGAGGCCGCGCCCTGCATGGTCGCGGGATGACGCGCCCACACGTTCGCGATCGCCGACCCGAGCACGACCCTCCGGGTCGCCGCGAGCATCACGCTCAGCTGCGTGAAGACCTCGCGCCCCCCGATCACCTCGTTGACCCAGATGGCCCCGTAGCCCGCCGCCTCGACGCGCCGCGCCGCGTGCCGCCAATCCTCCGCGGGCGCGATGGGCGTCATGAGGCCCGCACCGACCCGTCCCAACCTGATCCTCGCCTCGTCCACCGCCGCCATCGGCCCTCCTATAATCGGAACGTACAACCCGGTTAGCCGCGAACTTATCGGAACGCGCGCCCCGCTTGTCAACCATCGGAGGTGACGGCCCCGTTGACCGCCCGACCGCAACGCGCCGACGCCCGCCGCAACCGCGAGCGCATCCTCCAGGCGGCGTTCGAGGCGTTCGCTTCGGACGGTCGCCTGGCGCCACTGGATGAGATCGCCCGCCGCGCCGGTGTCGGCGCCGGGACCGTCTACCGCAACTTCCCCACCAAGGAAGCGCTGTTCGAGGCCGTCGTCGCCGACCGCGTGGACCGCGTCATCGAGGAGGCCCGCTCCCTCGCCGACGCCGACGATCCGGCCACGGCGTTCTACGACTACCTCGCCTGGGTGGTCGAACGCGCGATGTTCAACCACGCGCTCTGCGACGCGCTGTCGATGGACCTGAGGTCCTTCGACAAGGCCTCCAAGGACATGCAGTTCACCACAGCCCTGGACGCTCTGCTGCGCCGGGCCCAAGCCGTGGGCGCAGTGCGTCACGATGTGACGATCCAGGAAGTCCGCACCCTCCTGGTTGGCGCCATGACCATGGAACGCCTCACCCGCCCGCATGGCGCGCCGGGCCGTATGACGTCCCTGGCCTGCGACGCTCTCCGCCCCGTAACGAAACACAACGAAACTCGCCCACGTAACGAAACACGATGCGAAGAATGCGCGACCCCGCTCGCCCGCGCCACCACCGGCCGCCCCGCCCGCTTCTGCGGCGCGGCCTGCCGCCAAAAAGCACACCGCCGCCGCCAGACCCCCACCTGATCGCCAACACGGCACTCCAGCCCCCGGCGGCGACCAAGCCGCCTCTCAAACAGGTCGCCGTCAACACGAGTCGACGCACGGGAAGCCGTCGCAGGCTTCGACCGCGGCCGGGCGCTGTTGACGCCCTGCGGAAACAACGCTCAAACAACACGTCACCTGCGC
This sequence comes from Actinomadura spongiicola, assembly GCF_003432485.1. Classification (GTDB taxonomy): domain Bacteria; phylum Actinomycetota; class Actinomycetes; order Streptosporangiales; family Streptosporangiaceae; genus Spirillospora; species Spirillospora spongiicola. Next base: position 48,742 of record NZ_QVNQ01000015.1, on the reverse strand, counting down.
CAGCGAGTGGACGAGTGCCAAGCCCTTTGGATTCGCGAGCTGGTTTCGAGTGTGTGGCCGCCGAGCCGGGCGTAGTCGGCGATGCTGGCTTCCCGGGTGATGCCAGCGGCTTCCACGGACAACTGCACGCGAACACACCAAGGCTCGCCACCGCCGCAGCGGACGAGTGCCGTAACCCCCTTGTTCGCGAGGTGGTTGACCTGTGTCGTGCCCGGCGGACTGGCGTAGTCGGCTGGAATCGTTCTGGGTGGCGCAGGCGGTTTCCGCGTGCAGGCGACGCGTCGCTCGTCGGTGGTGTTGTGGACGGGTGCCGTCTCTCTTGGTTTCGCGTGGTCGTTGACCAGTGTCGAGGTCGTCGAACTGCCGTGGTTGACGGCGCTTGAGGCAAGGGATGGCGGTTTACAAGGTGCGGCGCGCAGACGGCACCGATGCCCGTCGGCGGCGCTGTGAATGGGTGCCGTACTCCTTGCTTTCGCGAGGTGGTTGACGACTGCCGTGGCCACCGGGGCTGGCGTAGCCGACCGCACTCGCCCTAGTGGTGCTGGCGAGTCCGGGTAAGCGTGCAGCCGACGCGTTGCTGCCGGTGGCTTGTAGACGGGCGCCGTGTCCCCTCGGTTGCCGTGGTCGTTGACCAGTGTCGAAGTCATCGGGTTGGCGTTGTTGGCGGCGATCGCCTCTGGGCGGTGATGGCGGGTTCAGATCAGCGGGGGAGATGCGTTACCTGCTGGTGGCAGTGTGGGTGTGCCGCCTTGGCGAGCGCCGGGTTACTGCTGATCCTCGGTGCGCGATGGCCCCGGCGAGACTTGTCGGAACCGCCGTCGACACGTCCCCTCCAGTCGCCTTTGCCCACGAGTGGACTGATGCGGCTGGTCGCGATCAGAGGGAAGTGCGCTCTACGCGGTACTTCTCAAGGCGTTCTGCAAGTTCCTTGGGACGACTCAAGGCGACCAGATGACCGCCCGGCATTTCGTCCACCGGTATGCCGAGCCTCTCTCGGACGATGCGGCGTTGGAAGTCGAGAGGGAAGAACCGGTCGTCCCTCCCCTGAAGGAACACGGTCGGTGTGTCAGGCCACGTGTGAAGCGGCCACGGCTCCGCGAAAGGCGTCGACGATTGCGGTGGCTCGCCCTGAGCGAATGCCTCCGCAGTCACCTCCGGCGGGACATCGTGAAAGAAGCCCTCCCCGGCGTCGAACGGGCCGTGCCCCTCACGCGCCGCCAGGTCGGCCATGGCCTGCGCCTGGCCGGTGTTGCCCCACCAGTCGCCGCCTGTCTCACCAGGAATCGGCACCATGGCGTTGAGCAGGACCATCAGGCCCACCGGTACGCGTTCGCAGACCAGCGGAGCCGTGAAACCTCCCATGGACTGTGCCACCAGGATCACGTTCGTCCGTCCGGCGATCGCCTCCACCACGGTGTCGGCGTACGCACGGAGACCGGCGGAATCGTCACCGGCCGGAAGATCGACCGCGATGGTGTCGTGGCCCCGCGCCCGCAACTCGGGAACGAGCCGATGCCAGTACCAGGCCCGGCCGCCTGCACCCGGGATGAGTGTGAACGTCGCCATGCTTCTCCGTTTCCCGACTCCTCGCGATGGACCGATGACTACCAGCCGCCTCTGACAGAGGGTGCCCTCTGTTCTCCTTTTTCAGCATTCCGCGTTGCGGGACGTGACACGTCCTCCGAAGGCGTTCATGCCGACGCATACCCGGGGTAGGTGCTCGGCCCCGCCGTGGTCCGCAGGGTCCGCCCACCGAGCCGCGAAGGCCGACCGCCAGCGGCGCGGGTCGAGCCCGGGTCGCGGGATCGAGCCCGCCCTGGGTGGGTGCTCGGGCCCGCCGTGGTCCGCAGGGTCCGCCCACCGAGCCGCGAAGGCCGACCGCCAGCGGCGCGGGTCGAGCCCGGGTCGCGGGATCGAGCCCGCCCTGGGTGGGTGCTCGGGCCCGCCGTGGTCCGCAGGGTCCGCCCACCGAGCCGCGAAGGCCGACCGCCAGCGGCGCGGGTCGAGCCCGGGTCGCGGGATCGAGCCCGCCCTGGGTGGGTGCTCGGGCCCGCCGTGGTCCGCAGGGTCCGCCCACCGAGCCGCGAAGGCCGACCGCCAGCGGCGCGGGCCGAGTCAGGGTCGCGGGATCGAGCCCGCCCTGGGTAGGTGCTCGGGCCCGCCGTGGTCCGCAGGGTCCGCTCACCGAGCCGTGACGGCCAGCCGCCAGCGGCGCGGGCCGAGGCAGGGTCAAGGGATCGAGCCCGCTGTAAGTCTTCGGCGGGGCGTGCTTCGCCGCTTTCGTTCGATGCCTTTACGGTTGGCGTAGGACGAGGCGGTCGGAGAATCCGCCGCGGATCGCGGCCTTGGTCGAGCGTCGCTCCTCCAGTTCGGCGGGCGTGACGCTGTGAAGCGCGGCCAAGGCGTGGATCACCTCCAGCACGTCAGCGAGTTCTTCGGGGTCCCTGCTTGCGACGTACTCTCCGACCTCCTCGTAGAGCTTGGCACGCAACAGGTGGGCGTACTCCTCGGGATGCGCGATGCGGGTCTGTGGTGCCCGCCCGGCCACCCGAATGATGTCGGGTATCCGATCGCGAACGAGCTTCTCGGTGTCTCCTTTGCTCCGATGCGTTGTCTTGCCATGGCGGCCGTCCAAAGACTGGATCCATTTCACGGCGACGGCCGCCGTCTGGACGAGTTCCGTCCGGAGGGCTTCGGGATCCGACTCGGCGAGAGCCTCGTAGAACTCTTCGGTCAGAACGTGCCGCCACGTCAGCTCGCCGCGCGACGCGGCCGCGGCGCATTCCCGTTTGGCCTCCTCCGCGCGTTCGGTGAACTCCGGGCCGCTCCCATCGGGGAAGTCCTGGGTACCCCACATTCGATCCTGCGCCTGACGTTCGGCCGCGACGTCTGCCAGGACGCCCTGCAAGGTCCCCGCTGCTCCATCGTTCTCCATGGCGATCGACGCTAGCGACTGCCGGCGACCGAAGGCGCGGTTCCCAGCAGAGTGTCCGAAGCTCGGCGAGATACGTGGCTGCCGGTCGACGTTACCGGTGGTCGCGTGGCGGCGTGGGAACCGGCGAGCTCGCGATCGGGTGGGGATAGTACTGGTCAGTTCGGTTCGGGGCGGTCTGGTTCGCAACTGAGGAGTTCGTGCAGGATGGGCGGGAGTTCGTCCCAGAGCCATTCGTTCAGTGTGCCGGGGAAGTCGATCGGTGGTCGGATGGCCAAGCGAGCGGGGTTCGCCTCCATGAGGTCGATTGGGAGAGGGCCGTCGTCCCACATCGGGTCGCCGTATCCCCAGTAGGTTGCGAAGTCGGTACCCGTGAGCATCAGTTCGTTGGGCACAGTGTGCGTCCCCGGGTGCCGGCCGAGGGGGAGGAGCCGCTGGGCCGTTGTGCGGAGGACGTTGAGTGCGGCGAGACTGTGCGGGCAGGCCACGTCGGTGATTTCCAGTTCGGGCAATCCGAACCGGTGGAGGCCACGGGTGGTGAGGTCGACACAGGCACAGCCGTCGATGTCCTCTTCCTCGGCCGTGCAGTTGCCAGAGTTCCGGTAGGGCGGGAGGGCGACGCCGAGCCAGTTGTCGGCAAGGACGAACTCGTCGAGACGTTCGAGCGGGATGACGGGCAGGGGTTCGTTCGATGCGAGGTCCACAGGGACCCCACAGACCGATTCGGCGATCGCCATGGCGATGGCGCGGGCCGTGTGAGGCCCGCACGGGAGATCGCCGACCGGTAGGACGGACGTGACGTCGATGTGACATGTGGCTTTCGCGGCCCGTTCGGCGTCGTCCTCGTCGACGCCTGCGACATCGCTCAGATCCCACGGCGAATCCGTGGCGGGGTAGGACGTAATCGTAAGACGGGGGCTGCCGAGCCGTTGCGAGACCGCGGCGGCGAGCGGATCGGGGAGGCCATGCCGGATCACCGCCGACAGGTCGTCGGGTTCCCTGTCGGCGGCGACGACGAAACCTGAGGTCGTTTCCTTCGGAACCGTGATCGTGATAGGCAACGCGGCCTCCTCATGCTTGTTTCGGCGTGTGCCGTCCAGCTTTGAGGAGAGGTCTGGGCAAGGGGAGGAAAACAGAACTCTGTGGATAACGCCAGGGAGAAATCGGGAATATTGGAGTAAGGGGGCGGAAAGGGCGTGAGTCCAATCCCGCTGATGAAGCCGGCGGTTGCCTTACCGGTGCTTCCGTCTCCGACTCGCCTTGGCCACGTGCTCCCATCATGCCAGCGCGTAGGAACTGGGCGCGTAGGGCCAAGGCCAGGGGGCCGGACTGCTCGCTCCCTGGAGCAGGCGAACCAACAGGTGCGGGGTTCGACGAACAGGACGGACGACTGATCGAGCTTGCACCGCCGAGCCGCGTACTGGCGTCCTGGAGGTGTCCAGACGGCTCAAGGTGGCGCGGGGACTGTCCAAGCGCGGCTCGACCAGCTGGCCTGGGACGGCGTCATCGCGGGCTCCGCCCGGAGTTCGACGCGGGGACGCTCGCTCCGCAGTCACTCAGCCCGCTCGACTTGGGGCGCCCAGAACTCTAGACCCGACGGGTTCTTCTAGTTTCGAGAGGGCACGAGCAGGAGCCGCCTGCTGCGGGAGCTGTCCTGAGGTTGAATCGGCAGTCCATGGAAAAGCGGGCGGGTATGTGAACCCCGCCCGCTTTACGCGGTCAACGGCGCGGTGGCGTTGGGTTGAACCGTCAGCGCGCGGACAACTCCACGTAGTGCCGCTCGCCCGGCCCCACGTACACCTGACGGGGACGGCCGATCTTGGTCGCCGGGTCGTTCAGCATCTCTCGCCACTGTGCGATCCACCCGGGCAGCCGTCCGAGAGCGAAAAGGACGGTGAAGGCGTTGGTCGGGAAGCCGATCGCCTTGTAGATGACGCCGGTGTAGAAGTCCACGTTCGGGTAGAGCTTGCGCTCAACGAAATAGTCGTCGCTCAGCGCGACTTCTTCCAGGCGCATGGCCAGATCAAGCAGCGGGTCGGACTTCCCGAGCGCCCCGAGAACCTTGCCCGTCGCCTTCTTCACGACCGCCGCACGCGGGTCGTAGTTGCGGTAGACGCGGTGCCCGAAACCCATCAGCTTGACGCCGGGTTCCTTCTTCTTCACGCGCTCGACGAACGAGTCGACGTCGTCGCCGTCCTCGTGAATGCGCTCCAGCATCTCCAGGACGGCCTGGTTGGCGCCACCGTGCAGGGGGCCGAACAGGGCGTCCACACCCGCGGAGACGGAAGAGAACAGGTTCGCCTGGCTGGACCCGACCAGCCGCACGGTGGACGTGGAACAGTTCTGTTCGTGGTCGGCGTGCAGGACGAACAGCATGTCCAGGACACGGACGATCTCAGGATCGATCTCGTACGGCTGCGTCGGCAGGCCGAACGTCATGCGCAAAAAATTCTCCACGTATCCCAGAGAATTGTCCGGGTACAGAAGCGGCTGGCCGTTGGAGGTTTTGTACGCGTACGCCGCGATCGTCGGAAGCTTGGCGATGAGCCGGAAGCTGGACTGGTCGACCTGCTCGGGGTCGAACGGGTCAAGGCTGTCCTGGTAGAACGTCGACAGTGCGCTGACCGCGGACGACAGCACCGCCATGGGGTGCGCCCGACGCGGGAAGGCGGAGAAGAACGCGCGGAACTTCTCGTCCAGCAGCGTGTGGTTACGAATGTTGTCGGTGAAGGTGCTCAACTCATCGCTATTCGGAAGTTCGCCATAGATGAGCAGGTAGGCCACTTCCAGAAAGGACGATTTCTCCGCCAGTTCCTCGATCGGGTAGCCCCGATAGCGCAGGATGCCCGCCTCACCGTCGATGTAGGTGATGGCCGAGGTGGTGGACGCGGTATTGGTGAAGCCGGGGTCAAGGGTGACGTGACCGGTTTCTTTCATCAGGTTTCCCACGCCCAGGCCCGAGGGACCCTCGGTCGACTCGGTCACCTCCAGAGGCATCCGTCCGCCTGCGTGGCCGAGTTCGAAATCCGACATGCACGCTCACTCCCAACTGCGTCCGCACCTGCGTAGACGTTCCGCTCTTCATCGTATCCACGTGATCACACACGCCGATCGGCGGCCACCTCGTTGACGCCGTGCGGCCGCGGATGCTGCGGTGGACCCATGATCCGACACAGTGCCGCCCAGCTCGTCGCACGTGCTCGCCGGGAACTCGCGGATGCGACCCTCCCGAACCGCTTCGTCGACCTGCTCGAATCAGGTGAGCTGCCCAGAGAACGCCTGGTCTGGCTGGCCGCCGAGGAGTCCCTGATCGTCCGCAGCGATCGGCGCAGTTTCGCGCTCCTGGCCGCGCGGTTTTCCGAACCGCCGGCCGGTGAGTTGTTCCTCGGGCTCGCGCAGGGCGAAGGACGCGCACTGGAGCTCCTCGGCGACTTCGTCGCCGCCCTCGGTGAAAGTGAGAAGAATCTCAGCACCTACGAGCCGAAGCCGTTCGCGCAGGCCTACCCCGCCTACCTCGCGCAGAGGGCGGCCTTCGGCACCGCGAGCGAGGTCGCTCTGGCCATGCTGGCCAACCTGGAGGAGTGGGGCGCGTACTGCGCCCGCACCGCGCACGCACTCCGCGCCCAACACGGCTTCAGCGAGAAGGACGTCGCCTTCTTCACCTTCTTCACCCAGACACCGCCGGGTTTCGAGGAACTGGCCATGGACGTCATCGAGTTCGGACTCGAATCCGGCGACGACCCGGAGGGAACGGTACGCGCCGCGCGCCTCCTTCACGCCTACGAAATCGCCTTCTGGGACGCGCTGGCAGCAGACCTGCCTTAGGCCACCAGCGCATCACGCGGAACTTCACCACGCGGGACAGTCTGCTCGGAGGCACCTGCAGACCGTGCATGGAGGGCTCCTAGCGTGGGCACGCGGCCGCTCCCCGGCGAAGCCGCCTGTCATTGATGCGATCCTGAACTGGTCAGGTGTCCAGCGGCTGACCTGAAACCTAACCGACCACAGGGGGCATCGCGATATCGATCGCGTCGGCGTGAGCTGGTTCCACCACGCACCCGAACGGATACAGAGCCCCAGGCTGCTCGTCGAATTAGCTTGGTGGTTCGCGGAGGGTCGGCAGCTCCGCGGTGATTTCGACCAGCGTCTGCTCCTGCACGCCGATCAGCTGCTCGACGTCCACCGGCGGCCACTCCTCGCCGTAATGAGCGTCCAGCAACGTGGACAGTGCGACGAGAACCTGCTCTGGCGTGGGACGTTCCTCAGGTTCCTTGACGAGGCATCGTGTCACCAGTCCGCGCATGGGGTCGGGCAACCGGGTCAGGTCCGGCTCGCCGTGGACGATACGTGCGCGAACCTTGTGGCCGGTTCCGAACGGCGCCGCACCGGTCGCCGCGAAAACGAGCGTCGAACCGAGGGAGAACACGTCGCTCTTGGGTTGGACGGGCTCACCCAAGGCCTGCTCCGGCGACATGTACGCCGGTGTCCCCAGAATCTCCGTCCGTGACAGGGGCAGCGCGTCGAGAGGCCGCGCGATGCCGAAATCGATGACCCTCGGACCGTCGGCCGCGAGCAGGACATTCGACGGCTTCAGATCTCTGTGGACGATCCCGGCCCGATGGATCGCGATCAGAGCCTCGGCCAGCCCGGCACCCAGATGACATGCGGCCTGTTCACGGAGTGGCCCCTTCTCCGAGACGACTTTGGAGAGGCTCACACCACGGATGTACTGCGTCGCGAGCCACGGCCGGTCGGCATCCGGATCCGCGTCGACGACCGGCGCCGTATAGAAACCGCTGACCGCCTGCGCGGATGTGACCTCACGGCGGAATCTCGCCCTCCACCTGGGATCGTCCAATAGCTCGGACCGGATAACCTTCACCGCGACCAGCCGTCTGCTCGGCGACGCGCCGAGGAACACCTCCCCCATTCCACCGGAACCGAGCCGGGCGACCATGCGGTACGGGCCGATCATCTGAGGAAGGTCTGACTGCATGGGGATCCGATCGTGCTGGGGCGCGCTCAATCGTGCCATGCCCTGGCCGTTCGTCCGACTGGAAGGCCCTCATGTCCAGGGAAGGGCGCTCCGTTCGGCCCAGTACGCCTCAGGCGAGACGCTCAGTTGGGCCATGGCCCCCAAATCGGTCTCATCGAGGACCACGTCCGCCCCGGCCAGATTGGCTCGCAACTGCGCGGGGCTGGCCGCGCCGAGGAGTATCGTGTCCGCCCACGACCGGCTCAGTGCCGCCGCAAGGGCCAGGGCGTCCGGCCCGACCCCCTTCTCCGCAGCGATCGTCCGCATCGCCAGGGGCGGCTCCACGGCGAGCCTTCCATTGGCGAGTACCTCCTTGACCAGTACATGGAGCCCCGCGTCATGGGCTTCTCGTAGTGCGTTCTCAGCGGACGTCTCAAGGACGTTCCAAGTCGATTGGACGGTACTGAAGAGCCGACGACCGGACACCTCCAACGCCATCGCCTTCCGAATCGTGTCGGCCTGCCTCGGACCGGACGTGGAGAAACCGACGCGGACACCATCGGCGGCAGCGTCCGCCAGGGCCGCCTGTAGCCGCACATCCTGGAACAGGGGGCTCGCTTCGGTAAGCGAATGCACCTGATAGACGGACAGGTATTCGTTCAGAAGGGCGCGGGTCTCGTCGTACTGAACCCGGTAGCGGTCGACGCTGTGCTCCTTGACCTCGTGCACAGATGCGTCGATCTTCCAATCACCGACGTAGGTGTAGCCCCATTTGCTCGACACGGCCAGATCGTCCGGATGGCGTGTGGTGAGCCAACCACCGAGGAACTCTTCGGCTCTGCCGTACGACCGCGCCGTGTCCACCCATCGAATCCCCGCTGCGTAGGCGGCGTCGAGCACGCTCCACGTGGCTCCGCGCATCTCTTCCACGCTGCGGCCGGGTAGCTCGTCCGTCCGCCCCACGTTGATGTACGCCGGCCGTCCCAACGCCGCCAACCCGATGCCCAGCCTTCGTATGGCGCTCATTCTCACACCCTGACACGCCCCACCCCACGCCAACCGCCGACAAACGGGAAAATTCGCCCATCAAGTTATCCACAGAATCGCATTCTATTGTCTGTGAAGGCGCCCGTGGACGAGGCTGGTCAACATTGAATCGCTGCGGAAAGGCGGGAAACGTGTCCGAACACACATTCCGTGCCCATTACGGCGCCCACCAGTTCGCTCGCCATCTCGGGATCACCCGATGGCAGATGCGCGTCGGCCGAGAGCACGGAATCCTCCCCGACCCCGATCTCGACGGCGAACGATGGTCGGCGAGCCTCGCCGAGAAATACCGAGGTCATGGCGAGCAGGTCATCGCCAGATTCGGTGACCACCCGCCGGTCGGATCCGCCCGGGCGGCCACCATTCTGGCCGCCCGGCTCGGCCTCGACGTCGACAGGCGCGACGTCGAAGTACTGGCGGCCCAAGGCGACCTCAACGTCATCAGCAGCTTCCGCGGGTACCCGGTCTACCTTCTGCGCGACCTGGACCGACTCGCCCCCCGCGCCGTCGAAACAGTCGTCTCCGCCCGAAAGGGGCCGTTGACCGACACCGTCGACGCCTCTGGAGCCGCAATGATTCTTTCCTGGCCCCGTAAGACATTCGGCCGGATCGCCGCCGAACGCGACCTCGCGACGGACCGCCTCGGCCGCTATTCACTCGCCGACATCCGCGCCCTGGGCGCGGACGAGACTCTGATGCGCCGGGTCGCCGAGGAGAAACGCGAGCTGGACCTGAACAGAACCCGGCAGGCTGAGACCACAACGGAGGACGTCGTGCGCGGCTGGATGCTGCGTTGCGCGTCCTACATCGACCGAGAAGCCGACCAACCGCCGGACATGAGAACCCTCAACAACGCGATGCGCCGCCTGGCGGCCCTCCGGGCCGAGATCGCAAGACAGCAGTGGACACCGTCCCACCCCTAGCCCGCCACAAACGACTGAAGCCACGCACTCCTGAGATGCTGCGAGTTGCTCCCTCGCCGAGCAGGACCGCGCCTCACCCCCAAGACCCTCCCGTCCGATCTCCACAAACGGCCGTACAGCGCCACATCGCTCCATAAACCATTCGCCCGAGCACGCGTCGACCCCCTGTACTGGGCGGGACCAGAGGCCCCTTGCGGCTGAGGTGGGCCTCATTCCGAGACAGACTCCGAACTGTTTCCCCTGTCTCAGTCACGGTGATCGTGACCATACGGCGTGGAGTGGTCCGCAGGATCTCTGTTGGGTCAGCTTCCGGGCCTGGCGTGTCCGGTGGCCGGTATGTGGGCGGGCGGGGTTGGCCGGGCCATTGGTGGTGGCGCGGCAGGGAGGGGTCTGCGGCTGGCATAGGGCGGTCGCCTTCACCTGACTGGCAAGCTCTAGTAAGTCGCGTCTTCCCCTGTTCGCGATCACCGTTATTTGATGGCGCGGTGGGCCGTGTGCGAGCAGAGGGGCGGCGTTGCGAATGACGTAGCTGCTTGAGTGCGGCGATGTGCTGGGCTGGACGGTTGTGAGGGGGTTGGTTGAATCTTTGAGATAGGTCCTGTATGGCGGAGAAGTCGGTGTCGAGTAGCACCGTTGGAGTCGCTGCTTGGGTGTGGCGATGTGTTGGGCTGGACGGTTGTGAGTGGGGTGGCGTTTCTCTGGGATAGGTGCTGTGTGGCGGAGAAGTCGGTGGTGAGCAGCACCATGTCGTGTCGAGCCGGGACGCGGCGAGGACCATCTCGACGAAGACTTGATGGTTGCGGCACAGCACCGCGACTTTGTCGACGTCCACACGGTGGCGAGAGGTGCCGCTCGCTGTTCGAGTTGTCGGTGCGAACGGCGTCCCGCGCTCCTGGGGTGTGGTTTCCGAAGCGGTCAGGGTGATTGCTTGAGGTACGCAGGAGCCGAATGGGTGCCGTGTTGCGGTTCCGTGCCTAGGTCGTCGGTGTGGAGTGATGCGGGTTTGCGTCCGGTACCTGTTGAGGGGTGCGCAGTCGGCGGGTAGCGGGGCGTCGGTCAGGGGCGGCGTGGGGAAGAGCGGCGTTTAGGAGGGGAGTCGCGGTCTTGTCGTTGGCGGGCGAGCGCTGAAAGGAGACGCTCGCGGGCCTCGACTCGGGACATGGCGGGCAGGCGGTTCGGAAGTGTGGAGGCCAGGGCTGGAGGCGCGTCGACAAGCCCTTCATCGTCGACGGTGGCCTGGTCACCGGTCCAGGGGCCGAGCAATATCGCGGAGACGGAGCCGGAATGCCGGCCGAGGAGCTTGTGGATCCGCTCGTCCTCGGTCGCACAATCTGCCACCAAGAGAAGGCGGCGTCCCTGCGTTACGCCGGTGTTCTGGCGGATGGCGAGTTCGGTTTCCAGGTACGCCAGTGCGGCATCGAGGTTGCCGGAAATGAAGAGGCCGGCGGTGTCGTCGTCGAGAAGTTCGTCTTCGCCCAAGCCGAACAGAGTGATGGCGTCGGCGCGGGGGATCACCACGAGAGAACTGTCGCCGTACTCGTCGAGGGCGGTCAGGGCCAGGGCTCGTGCGGAAGCGACGGCGCCTGGACCCGTCAGTCCGGTGGAGGGAGCGGCGAAGGGATCCAGCTCGGGACGGAATGTGAGCAGGGCGGGCTGGGCGTTCGTGGTCATGGCCGCGGAGACCGCGGACAGTCCCACGGCGGCGCAGATGCGGCGTCGAAACGAGTAGCAGATCGCCGCCGCTGCGGGTAGCAGGAGGCCGAGGAGCAGGACCGGCTCCAGAAGGAACGGACGCGAGTCGAGATCTTGCGCCTGGCGGGGGGTGAGGGTCGGCTGGGGAGCCGGTGAGACACGCGGTGGCGACTTTTCCGGGCGCGCCGGTGATGGGGACGTAACCTTCGGGGCATCGGTCACGGTGGGTCGGGGGCGGGGCTTGTCGATTCGCTTCGGCGGTGGGGGATCCCGTCTGACTTTGAACTTCCATTCGAATCGGTCGCTCCGATGGGAGAATTCCCGGTCGCGTCCGGATCGCCTCCGGGATCGTTCGTACATCGCCAGCCATGCCTCCTTGCACTTGTGCGCCGCGTGCCTGTCGCCGGACATCTGGGCTCGACGACAGACCGGCGGTAGGGACCTGTGCGGCTCAGGTGCGACGGAGGCGACCGCCTCGACGGGGGTGGCCACGCTGATCGAGATGAAGCCGGCCAGGGCGGTGCAGCCCAGTACTCCGGTGGTGTGGCGGAGCAAGTCGCCGAGCATCGCGACAGAAGCGGGCTGTGTCAGGAAACGGTACATCTCTGCCCCGGGGGATCGCGTCGGTCACCGTGTGAATGCCGATCGTAGTCACTTCGGCTACGGAGTGTTCGGTATTGCTCACAGTCGATTAGGAGATCATTTGAGTCCGCTCGATCTCCCCGGGTTGATATACCTGGCATCTCCGGAAGAATCCGGATGAACACGCGCATTCTGGACGTTGTACCTCGGGGAGGCGCGCACCGCGGTCGCCTCATCGACGGCCACCGCAGATGGTCGCGGGCCCGCCGAGGTTCGGCGAGCGTGGCGGGCTGAACTGACGCGGGAGAAGACCGCCGAGGTGGTCGACGGCTGAAGCTGCCCAAATTGGGGGTGGAGGCGCCGTTGTGCCGGTCGGGGGATGGAAAAGCCGCTTCCGTGTACCACATGCGCGGTTCATCGTGATGCTCGCGTTGCGTGGATGCCGTAGGTGCCGGTCCAGGCGTGCAGCGGCCGGTGCGGCGTGCCGTGCGCTGCCGCCGGTGAACCCCGGACTGGTTGACGAATCGGTTCTGTCTCGCCTCCGATCCGGAGCGGTTAAGCGCTCTGCTTCATCAAGGGCCGGGAAATGGACAACCAGCGTCGAAAGGGGCGGGGTCAGAACGGGTGGGTGGGGCGGGGGACGGCGCTCCCTCTCGGTGATCTTCGTGCCGCTGTCGGTGCCGCACGGTGTCGGTGATGTCCTGCCCGAGTCTGCTCCGGCCGCGTGCGCGCGGCCGGAGTATCGGGGCTCTCGGAGAAGACTTCCCATGCGGTGAAGGCACGGCATGGTCCGACGTCGTTCTGCGGTTGTGCCGGGGTGTCAAGGTGGTCGCGTCCGGACTAGAAGGTTGTCTTGTCGGTGCGCGAGCTCAAGCGGCCCGCGCTTCACGTCGCCGAGCGGATGGCGCCGGCGACCTTGAGACTGCGGCCGCTTCTGGTTGCCGCCGCCAGGTTCTGGATGAATTCCCCTTAGAGGCTCTGGGGTGCGGGGAGTGGTTGGGGTTAGGCGGCTGAGGGGAGGGGGTCTGGGTGGGCCTGGAGGACGTCGTACATGCCTAGCGGGAGGGTGTCGTCCCAGAGCCAGTCGTTGATCGTGCCGTCGAAGTCCGCGGGTGGAGCCACCGTGAGGAGGCGTGGTGTTCGGGGGGACAGGGCCACGTGGAAGGCGGTCGGGGGAGTGAGCGGGGTGCGGCGTGTGGAGCCCCAGAAGTCGTTGAAGTCGCCCTGGGCGAGTTGAAGGTCGGTGGCGATGGTGCGGGTGCGCGCCGCCGGGCCCGTGGCGAGCCAGGACCAGTGGTCGGTCAGGAGGCGCCGGGCCGTCGTGCGGAGGACGTTGAGGGCGGCCAGGTCGTGGGGGCAGGCGACCTCGCTGATCTGGATTTCGGGGAGGCCGAAGCGGCGGAGCCCGCGGGTCTGCAGCCGGACGCAGGCACAGCCGTTCACGCCCTCGGGGTCCATCTCGGGGTCGGGGGCCGTGCAGTGGCCGTTGGCCCGGGAGGGTGGCAGGACGTCGCCGAGCCAGTGATCGCCCAATACGAAACGTGTTCTCTCGGGGGCGGACGGTGTGAGGATGTGGCCCGTGACCAGGTCGGCCATGATTCCGCCGGTGGCCTCGGCGATGGTGTGGGCGGCCGAGCGGGCGACCTGGACGCCGCGGGGCTGGTCGGTGATCGGCGCGAAGGCGGTGACGACGGCGAACTCGGACGCGTTGTTGAAGGTGCGTGCGGCGTGCCGGTCTTCGAGCCGGGCCGCCTTGATCCGGCCGGGATCCCAGCACAGGGTGGTGAGGTCCTCGCGGGTGACCTGGAGCTGGGGTGAGCCGAGGCGGCCGGTGATGTGGGCGTGGAAGGGGCCGGTCGGATGTTCGTGGAGGAGGCCGACGAGGTCGTGCGGGATGCTCTCGGCGGCGACGGCGAACCGGGTGGTCGTGGTCGACGGAACGGGGAACGTGATCGTGGCCATGGGAGGCCGCTCCTTCCTGGCGGCGGCGGGACGTGGCCAGCATGTACCGCCGCCGCGGCGGGAAGCAGCAGAATCCCGTTCTGTGGATAACGCGGGTCAGCGGAAGAGCGGGTCGATGAAGTCGGCTCCCAGACCGACCTTCTCGAAGTGCTCGCGGCACAGCGCGATGTAGTCGTGGACGTCGAAGTACCCGTCGGGCTCGCCGTTCTCGTCCAGCCAGATGAGGGGGCCCTTGACGATGAACAGCGTCTTCATCGGCTCTTCGTCCTCGTAGGCGACGAGGGTGTGGCCCTCTCCGGGCGCCTCGTAGATGAAGTCACCGGCGGTGGCCGTCCAGGGACGTTCGAGGTATCCCCACTTGCCGGAGATGGTGTAGGCGAACACCTCGTGCGGGTGGTAATGCCGGTTCACCAGACCGGCGCTGGTGGCGCGGAGGATGTCCGACCAGGTGTTGTCCTTGACGTTGATCCAAAGCGGGCGGGAGCCGACGGTCTCGGTGAACGGCACGTAGTAGCGGTCGTCGTCGGTGGCGACGTTCGACAGGTAGAGCTCCGGCAGGGCGTCCGGCTTCTGCGAGTTCTCGATGGGCTTCAGGTTCTTCCAGAACTCCGTGGTCGCGTCCTCGGGCATGGACGGGTGCCTCCCCAATGTGCGTGGTCCGTTGTCCAGCAGTGAACCGCGTCGGGCCCGGGGTTGTCCTCGACTACGAGATCTTCGTCGGATCCGGCGCGGCCGGAGGCTCGCGGGCGCGTCGCGGCCGGGGCGGGTGTGGGGGCGGAGGACTGTCTGTCCATGGGCGACACGCCGTTGACCATGAAAAAGACCAGCTTCGGCCGAATTCGCGGTGATTCGCGCGGCATCGACGGTCTAATCGGGGGAATGTGTACGTTGGGGAGATCAACACTGCTGTGAGCTGCGGGGACGGGCCCCGCTGCCCAGCCTTGCGAACAGGAGGTCCCCGTGGCTCGAACATTGTCGAGGGGCACCCGCGTCACCGGTGCCGAACGCACCAGGCTCGCCGCCGAGCTGGCTCCGCGGTACGCGGCCGGTGAGAGCATCCGTGACCTGGCGGCCGAGACCGGTCGGTCGTACGGGTTCATCTACAACGTGCTGAAGGAGGCGGGCGTGCCGCTGCGGGGCCGTGGCGGCAACACGAGGCGCAGGAAGGCCTGACCCGCTCCCGAGAAGAGGAAGAGAGCACATGATCGGAAGTCCCCCTCGCCCCCCGGGGGGACGCCGTGCCCTAGAAACGGCGGAACGCCCCGGTGACCTCGAGGCGTCCGTTCAGGCTGGCGAGGTCCGCGGCGGCCCGCCCGGCCACCCAGCCCTCGTAGTTGGACACCGAGCCCGCCCGTCCCTTGGCGAGGTTCGGGAACATCGTGTCGACGGCCTCGTCGACGGCCCGGTCGCGTGCGGCCAGTACGGGAAGCAGATCCTTCCCGCCGGCGCCCGCGGCCGCCCGGTGCGCCGCCTCACGCAGCCGCTCCCCGATGCGGGCGGCGTAGGCGTTCAGGAAGGCGTGGCGGAACGAACGCGTGCGTGACCGTCCCCGCGCATCGCGCCTGGGACCCGCGTTGACCATCGCGGACGTCGCCTGGACGAGCAGCGACGTGAACAGCATCTCCACCGCCGCCAGATCGGTCGGGAAACCCAGGACCGTGGAGAACCCCAGTTCTCGATGCCACACCGCCCGGCAGCGGTTGGCGTCGGCGACGACCGTCAGCAGGACCGCCTTGGGCGCGTCGTAGGGGTTGTCCACCGGGATGCGTCGTCCGGCCGGACCGCCTGTGTCCCCTGTCTCCGCCGCCAGTACGGCGTTGTCGATGCTGTGACGCGCCATCAGCTCCTGGGCGCGTGCGCTGAGGGCCTCGGCTTCTTCGGGGAACTCGGTCGACTCGGCCTTGGCCAGGAGCGCTCTGACGCGGCCGAGTATTCGTTGGTCGACGTCGCGCGTGGTCGGCCGCTCTGAGTCGGGTGCGCCGGTGCTGGTGGACGTCCCCGGGGGCGGGCCCAGGCTCGGTAGCCTCGGGAGGTTCTCCAGGAGGTCGACGAGTTCGAGGGCAGAGGCGACGTAGACCGCGCGTTCGACGCCTTCGCGTTCGCACCAGAGTTCCGGGTGCTCGTCGTCGTCCTCCCACCACACTTCCGCGGCGAGGACGGCGAGTTGCTCGTGCCACTGGTCGTCGACGGTGGCGGCGGAGTAGGCCCGCAGTTCGCCCGCGATCGCGTCCGTCATCAGCCGTGCGTGCCTGGACGTGCGGCGGCGGGACGTGTACCGGACCACGTCGGCGGGTTGCCAGCCACGCTCCCAGGCCGCCGTGACGGCCCGGCGGAGCCGCGTGGCGAGGCAGCGGTCGGCGGCGAGCCTCCACCGTGCCCCGTCGTCCTCGGGGGAGTCGGGCCGGCCGGTCAGCCGCGCGACGAGCGTCTCGAACGTCGCGGTGTCGCCGAGTGCGAGCGACCGCACCGCCTCGGCCGTCAGGTCGCCCGCGGCATCGGTGAGCGACGGCCGGGCCTCCGGCTCTTCCGGCCGCGAACGCCGCCATGCCTTACGCACCGCCACTCCCGTCCTCCGAGGTCCATGCGCAAGACGCATACTGCCATCCGGGGCCGCGGGACTCGCCGGTCAGGGGTGGATCGGTGTCCGCGTACGAAAGCCCCTGACCGTGGCGGCCAGGGGCGTCGGAGCGACCGGCGATCTACGCGTCGTCGTCGCCTCGCATCTCCTCGACCACGACGCTCTGGTAGGCGCGGGACGGGTCGGGCACGTAGCTCAGCCGCGCGAGGGCCTTGCCCTCGTGGTCCCTGATCTCGAAGTGGTATCCCTCGGTGGTGTCGCCGATGTGCGCGACGGCCTGGTCGTGCCGGAGGCGGCACATCGTGTCGACCTTCTCCAGCGCCACCTGCAGGCTCCCCGCGTCGCTGATGAGCCGTGCCGGCTCACTCGTCTCCCAGATCTCGAACATGCGTCGTGTCCTGTCGGCGGTCGGAAGGAACGGGCGGGGCATTCCAGACGTCGGAGACAGCTTGGACCCAATTGATGGATGTTTCAATCAGCCGGGGTATCGGATTGATCACTATTCGAAGTTGTCCGGGCTCATACCGTCATGTCCGCATGTGGCGGCGGGTCGATGCTTTCGTCGGGCGCGCTTGGACCGGTAAAATCCGCCGCCCACGGCCGAGCGTGTACGAACGGTCGGGCATGCCCAGGACGGCCGGCCGTCTCGGGCTCGCGTCAGTCTCCTTCGACGAAGGACACTACCGCCTCCCTCGCCTCCGGTTCGAGGAAACGCAGAAGTGACTCTCCCTCGGTGGTCAGTTCGTCGATGGCCGCCCGGGGAAGCGGCTCGAAGGGACGCAACCGCAGTGTGGCGACCCTGCGCTTGTACTCCGTCTCCCAGACGCCGTGCGCGAAGCCGTCCCAGAGGAAGACGGCCCGGACGCGGAGGTTCTTGGTCGTGAGGGACGGGCGGTGCGCGTCGGCGATGACGCGCCTGCGGTCGGCGTGCGCCAGTACGAGACTGTCGAACTCGGGCAGGAACCGTGCTGGCGCCGGTACGTCCTCGTCCGGCCGTGGGGCGTCGGGCAGATCGAACAGTTCTCGCCCCTTGTCATCGGTGAAGACACGGAGCCTGGGGCGTAGGCGCTCCCATGCCTCGGCGGTCGCCGACAGGCCGGACCAGGTTTGCGCGTCGGCGGCGGACGCGGGCCCGTAGGCCGCCAGGTAGCGGAGCAACAGTTCGTCGATCGCCGGTCCAGGGGACGGGTCGGCGCCCAGCCAGGCATCGGCCAAGGTGAACTGTGAGTTGCGGGGGAAACCCCACCTGTCCTCGGTCGGGACCATGACCAGCGGCACGCAAAGTCGGACGGCGTACCCGAGGGCCCGATCGTTGACGTCCGGGAACTCTTCCTGGAGCAGCGCACGTGCCTCGTTGAACGTGCGAGGTCCCCGCTCGAAGAGCGCACGCGCCACCTGGACGACCTTGGGCACGTCAAGGTTCTCGGCGCGGTCGCCCAGGACGCGCAGGGCGGTGTCCAGCATGGGCTGCATCGTCGTCCGGAACGCCGTGTAGTCGTCGCCCGTCACCAGATGCAGGGTGGCCCGCATCATCGTCGCTCGGACGAGCGACCGGTCGTGCAGCGCGCTGTGCAGATCGGACGCCTGGAAGCCGTCCAGCCGCGTCCAGAGCCCCAGGTACGGCGGTTTCGGCTCCTGCGCCTGCATCCCACAGAGCCGTCCCACCGCCTCGGTCACCGTGATCGGCTCCCGCGCGAGCAGAAGTTGACGGGCCAGGGTGGCTCGGTTGAGGGCTCGGACGCTCAGCATTTCTGGCACCCCTCCAGCATGCCTTGACCGTCCGACAGTGCTCGGCGCCGCGTGAGCCGCCCCGGCGGGGACGATGTTGGTGGCGGCGAGGGCTGAACCGCCGCAGGCTGCGGTTGACGTGCTGACCGAGGACCTGGTCGAGGTGCTCGCTCACGATCACCTTTCGGATGTGTGGATCAAGGGACGGGTGTGAGACTCCCGCGCCGCGGGTTCGGCCGGGTGTGCCGCCCCGGTGCCTAGCTGATGTTCGTGCGAGGACGCGGTGTGGATGTCCGGCTCGGCACCCGGACAGATGCGGCGATTCAACTTTGGCGGGCCTCAATTGAACGGGCGTCCCGGTCGGCCGGTCAGTGCCTCGTCTCGTCGGTGAAGGGGACCGGCCGCGCGGGTCTGTGCTGGTCAGGACGTTCCGAGCGCCGGGTGAGTGGGGGGCGATGTGAACGCGAACGATCGAACGGCGTCGGGGTTACGGGCAGGAATTTTTTCCAAATGCACGTGCATCAGCCCTTGCACCTGCACGCCATCCCTAGCAGGATGAGCGCCGGACCTGCCACGTGAACTCCCCGGAGATCGCGATGAACGCACACTTGAGTGACAGTGACCGACAGGCGCTGCGCCTTGCCCAGGATCTCCGCGAGGAGATGCGGGCGGCGCTTCCGCCGCTGCCGACAACGCCGTCGGTCTCCCCGTTCGTCGACCAGGCGGGGACGCCGAGCGTCCTGCTTCGGTTGGACGCCGACGCCGCGCGTGCGCTGATGGCGCTGCTGGCCGGGAGGCGCGTGGAGCGCGAGGTCGCGCCGCCCGCCGAGCCGCGCCGGGCGGACGGCACACATGTGCCGCCCTCCGTCCCGCCTCCCACGGCGCAGGCGGTGCCCGCGGCCCAGGGACCGGTGATCGCCGCGGTCTCCCCGCTCGGGGAACCCGCGTACGCCGAGTCGCCGTTCATCGCGCCGCAGCAGGTCGCCGGGGGAACGGGCCCGACACCGCTCATGCAGTCGCCGATCTATCCGGCGCGCTGACCAGGCCTCCCATCGAGCACGCTCACGGGCCCTGAGCCGCTCGCGGCGGGCTGAGGGCCCGGACGGACGAGCGAACGGCCCGTCATCGCGTCCTCTGGCATCGTGTGCTTGTGCATGGCGAGGTCCTTGCGTGCGCGCGTCGTACTTCCGGCTGCCGTTGCAGCGTCGGCGCCTCTTCTCACAGCGGGCCGAGTTTCTGGGCGGATGAGCGTACGGCCCGTCTTCAGGTCTCCTGCTGCCTGTGCTGTGTACGGAGAGGTCCCTGTGTGCGCTGTGTCGCACTTCCGGACGCCGTTACAGCGCCTGCGCCTCCTCAGCTGTTCCATCCAACTTTCGCCGAGCTCACGGCTACTTCGGGGTCGTGAGCTTGGCCACATCGCCCTCCGCTGTCCCGGGAAGCAACGCCACACCGAACAGCCGCGTGCCAGCGCGCCACAACAGCTTTCTCGCTGCTTGCGTCGGCCCCCGGCGCCCCGGAGGCCTCAGCTTGTGACGAGTTGCACACGGCTTACCGCGGTCTTCGGTCCGCCCTCTGACGCCGTCCCATAGGTGCCCGTGGCAAGCAATCGCGCACGCCGAGCCCTTCTCCCGTGAAGTAAGCCCGGGGCGTGTGAGTCGCGCTCAGAGTGCCCGGCGCGGTGTTGCCGGAAGGCTTGGACGCGGTGGTCCGCTGACGCCCGTCCATGCCGCCTTCCCGGCGTTCAAGGGCGCGCGGGTCGGGCCCACACCATGGACGTAAAGATCCTTTTCCTTGGCGCCGGAAGAGGCTCGACTGGACGACAACGCCGTCCCCATAAGCGCTCCGGGTTAGTTCCCGAGAAAAAGATCTACCTGGCCGAAGGTAAAGAAATCGCCCGTTTGGCGAAACCACGGTAATGCCGTATATAGTCAACCCCAGGTCGAGGTCAATGAACCGTTGACCTGGTCAAACGCAGAGCCGTCGCATCCCGCCCGCCAGGCGGGGTCAACGTTGCCGAACTGCGGCCGTCCCATGCACCGGCCGTGCCCCGGCTGGGCCCGTGAGCCCCCGGTCGGCATTTCTCCCGCTTCATCGAAGCCCGTGTCACACGCACGCCCAAAGACGGGCGTGCGCCGTTGAGCGCGGGCGCGGTCCGCCATGCCCATGGGCCGTTTCACGCGGGTGTTCTTTCGCGGCGGTGATCTCCCGAGTCCTGAGTCTCGGAGCCGTTTCCCTCTGCCCGGATCCCGGCATGCGCCGGCCGGCGCGGAACGGCAGCCCTGTACCCCGAACGAAGGAAATTCATGCAGCAGCGAGCGATCAATGTCATCCTCTCCGGCGTCACCGGCACCGCCCTGGCGGGCATGCTCGTCGCCGGCGTCGCAGCCGCGAGCGATGACTCCGCTCCCAGCGAGAACCAGTTCCACCCGAAGCAGGCCGTGGCCGCCCAGCAGCAGCAAAAGGCCACTACGCGGCACTCCGACCTGGGTGCTGTGAAGGGCGTCGAGAAGGGCGCCGTCAAGGGCGCCGACAAGAGCGCCGAGAAGCGTGACGCGAAGTCCAAGGCTTCGGAGAGCGCGAGTGAGAAGAAGGACCCCGAGGTCCTTCTCAGCGGCGAGACCACCGCGTCCTACTTCTGGGACGACGGCTCCGGCGTCCGGGGCGACACCGGCGCGCCCGCGAGCGGGAAGCCGATGCAGAAGGGCATGTTCGCCAGCCCGAGCTGGCCCATGCTCACCAAGGTCAAGGTCAGCTACAACGGCCGCAGCGTCGTCGGCTTCGTCGGGGACCGGGGGCCGGGCGCGCCCTCGCACCGCGGCATCATGCTCGACCTGGACACCTACACGTTCCGGTACCTGCTGGACGGCGAGAAGCCGAAGAGCAAGTACCACGCCGGAACCGGCCAGGGGCACCTCAAGGGCCTCAAGTGGGAGGTCCTGGACTGGGGCCCCGGCAAGGGCAAGAAGGGCAAGCCCCGCCCGTTCGGTTCAGGATGATCTGAGGCCGCACGCGGGTCGTCCGCGGCGCGGCCTCTCCAGACCCGGCACAGGGCTGCCGGTGCATGGAAAATCGGGGATTCCCCGGTGTCGCAAGATCACCGGGGAATCCCCATTTTCAGGTCGCTCTCACGCGCCAGCTCCCTCGACAGCGCCAGCGCCGCGGTCCGGACGGCCGGGGCCAGCCGGTCCAGATCCAGCCGGTACGCGTTCCCGGTGATGGAGAGCGCGGCGATCGGGCGACGTTGCCGGTCGAGGACCGGCGCCGCCACCGCGGACACCCCGGCCTCCGACTCCTCCCGGTTGACGGCGTAGCCGCGGTCGCTGGTGCGGGCCAGCTCCCGCTTCAACAGGCCCGGCATGACGATCGTGTGCGGCGTGTAGCGGACGAGGCCCGCCGCCAGGACGCTCTGCAGCCGCTCGGGCGGCCCGAGGGACAGGAACAGCTTCCCGGTCGCGGTGCAGTACGCGGGCAGCCGCCCGCCCACCCGGGACACGATGGGCATCGAGCGGCGCCCACTGACCTTCTCCAGGAAGAGCGTGTCCGTCCCGTCCATGACGGCGAGGTGGATGTTCTCGTGCGTCGCCTCGTACAGGTCCTCCATGTAGGGGAGCGCGGCCTCGCGCAGCCCACGGGGACGTGGCGCACGCTGGCCGAGAACGAACAGCCGCATGCTCAACCGGTAACCGTATTCGGTGCGTTCGACCCCGCCCCACCGCACCAGCTCGCCCAACAACCGGTGCGCGGTCGGTTTGGGCAGTCCGGTGCGGGCGGACAGCTCGGTCAGGTTCAGCTCGCCGTCGCCTGAGCCGAACGCGTCCAGCAGGCTGAGTCCCCGTGCCAGGACCGACTTCGGCGGTTCCTCACCCGTCCCCTCGATGTCCATGACTCGATGGTCACCGGGATCGTGCCTGTCGGCAAGTGCGGGGAACCGGGCGACGGTCCTGGTCACGGGCGTCAAGCGCCTTCACCGTGCCCGGTGATGGGGGCCTCGATGAGAAGCGGGGCGTCGAGCGACTTGACACCGGCGACGGCGTCGCGCAGCTCTTCGGCGGAGCCGGCGCGGACCGCGTCGATGCCGAACAGGCGCGCGGCGCTCTGCCAGTCGAGCGCCGGCGGGTTGAGGTCCATGCCGACGTACTGTCCGTGCTTCGCCGAGGCGCCGCCACCCTCGTCGAGGGTGTTCTTCAACGTTCTGTACTCGCCGTTGTTCATCACGACGAAGGCTACGGGAACTTCGTAGCGGGCCGCGCTCCAAAGCCCCTGAATTCCGAACATCGCGCACCCGTCGCCGAGCACCGCCACCACGGGACGCTCCGGGTTGCCGAGCCTGGTGCCGATGGCCGCGCCGATGCCCCAGCCGAGTCCGCCGCCGACCGTGTGCACGTACGAACCGGGCAGGTCCTGGCGCAGCACCGCGCGCAGCTCCAGCCCCGCGGTGATCGCCTCCTCGACCACCACCGTGCCGTGGGGGAGCCCGGCGGCGACGGCATGGGCGGCGGCGCGCGGTGCCATCGGGGACGCCCCGTACGCGGCGCGGGCGCGATCCTCCACCTCGCTCCTGGCCGCGGCGTGCTCCGCGCCGAGCCGCTCGATGCGCTCCCGCGCCTCCGGGACGCGGCCGTCCAGCTGCCCGGCGAGCGCCCACAGCGTCTCCGACAGGTTGCCGGTGAGGCCGTGCCGGACGGCGAAGTTCCGGCCGATCTCCGCCGGGTCCTCATCCACCTGCACGATCGCGAGCCCGTCGGGGACGGACGGGCCGGGTGTGTAGTGGTGCGGCATGAACGCGTGGCAGCCGACGATGAGCGCCACGTCGTGCGCGGCGAGCCGCTCGCGGATGATCGCGTTGCGCGGCGCCAGCATCCCCGCGTACAGGGGGTGGCCGGTGGGGAAGTCGATCCCGTCGTTCATCGGCTGGTGGTAGACGGTCGCGCCGAGCCGTTCGGCCACCGCGACCAGGTCGGCGACGGCGCCCGCGCGGCCGACCCCGTCACCGGCGATCACCACGGGACGTTCGGCGCCGGCGAGCAGCGCCACCGCGTCGTGCACGGGGGCCGCGCCCGGACCCGTCACCGGGGAGCGCGCCGGCACCGCGACGTCGGTGTCCTCCTCCAGCAGGTCCATGGGGACCGACACCAGCACGGGACCGGCGGGCGGGCGCGCCGCGAGCGCGAACGCGCGCCGCAGCACGATCGGCAGGTCGTAGGCGTGCTGGACCTCCACCGCGTGCTTGGTCGTCGAAGCGGCCAGCCCCACCAGGTCGCCCGACAGCATCGGGTCCTGGACGAGATGACGCCGGTCCTGCTGCCCCGCGACGATCACCATGGGGGTGCGGGACCGCATCGCGTTCAGCATGCCGATCAACCCGTTGGCGACGCCCGCCGCGACGTGCAGGCTGACCATGGACGTGCGGCGCGACGCGCGGGCGTACCCGTCGGCCATCGCCACGACGGACCCCTCCTGCAAGCCCAGCACGTACCGGAGATCGGGCGCCTCCACCAGCGCGTCCATCAGGGGGAGTTCCGTCGTGCCGGGGTTGCCGAATATCTGGGTGACGCCCTCGTCGCGAGCGATCTCCAGCAGCGCCTCGATCGGCCTCATGTTCTGCCTTTCAGTGCCCGGCCGGGGCGCGGGCTGTTTCGGTAGCCGCCCCCGGGAGGGGGCCTCACATGGTCAACGCCCCGGGGGAGGGGGCGGTTTCGGTGTGCCGGCCCCGCCGGTTCGGCGGGGCCCACTGTCAGTGCTTGGCGGAACCGCCGTCGATGTTGATCGTCTGCCCGGTGAGGAAGCCGCTGCCCTCGTCGACCACGTACAGCAGCGTGGACACCAGGTCGCCGGGTTCCTCGATGGCCCGCACGACCTGCAGGTCGCGGACCCGCTCGAACCCGCCGTCCGCGCCGGTGGTCCGCGCCGCCGTCTCGGTGCGGGTGAGGCCGGGCGC
Organism: Actinomadura spongiicola; assembly: GCF_003432485.1. Lineage (GTDB taxonomy): Bacteria > Actinomycetota > Actinomycetes > Streptosporangiales > Streptosporangiaceae > Spirillospora > Spirillospora spongiicola. The sequence continues at coordinate 24,385 of NZ_QVNQ01000015.1, read as the reverse complement.
GATCGCGTTCACCGTGATGCCGTACTCGCCGACCGCGCTGGACAGCGCCCGCGTGAACCCCACGAGACCGGCCTTGGACGTGGTGTAGGCGACCAGGTCGGGGGGCCCGAGGAACACCACGGCCGAGACGATGTTCACGATCCGTCCCCAACCGGCGGCCTTCAGGTACGGGAGCGCCGCGGACGTGACCAGGAACGGTCCATCCAGGTTCACCCGCATGATCCGGCGCCAGTCCTCCAGCGTCGTCTTCTCGAACTCCAGCGGCGGGTAGATCCCGGCGTTGTTGACCACGATGTGCAGCCCGCCGAACCGGGCGGCGACCTCCGCCACCGCGGACTCGACCTCATCCGGGTCCGTCACGTCCGCGCGTACGGGATGGAACGCGTCGCCGATCAGCTCGGCGGTCTCGGACATGTCGGCGAGGTCGAGGCCCGCGACCCGGTGCCCGCGGCGGGCGAGGGTGGCCGCGAACTCCCGCCCCAGACCGCCCGCCGCGCCGGTGACGAGGGCGACCCGCTGCGGCGCGTTCCTGGAGGGTGTTTCGCTCATGGGTGGCAGCGTGCGTCATTCCTGCCATAACCGACAAGACGCCCTTTTCACTCATTGAAACGGTGGCCTTGTCGGGACCGGCGCGCGGTCACATGCTCGCCGCATGCCCGTTCCAACGCCGCCGCCGCTCCCCGCCACGGGGGTGGTCGGGGCGCTCGCCGCACCGGACGGAACCGTCCGGGCGCTCGAACGGGCCCTGGACGCACCGGAGGAGACGCGAGCCGCGCCCGTGCGGCTCCCGTCTCCTGGAGAAGGTCATACGCGTCGCGAGCCGGCAGCACCGCACCGCGGTACTGCCGGGTCGTCCTCCCGGGAGCCCGGTCGCCGTGGTCGGCCCGGACTCCCCGGCGTCCGCGTTGCCCGGGTGGCCGGCCCGGCACGCGGCGCCGACGGCCGCCGCCCCGCGCCGCCCCGGCGGGGCGGCGGCCGTCCCGCCCTCAGGACGCGCGGCGGCCCACGGGATCCCGCCCCGCTCAGCCGGTCAGGAGCGGGATGACCGGGGCGAAATTCTCCAGCATCGCGTCCGGCACCTGGTAGTAGGTGAAGCCGTAGCGGTCCCGACGGGCGAGCATCTGCTCGGCGATGTGCTCCGGCGGTCCGACGAACTGGGACGGCATGTCGAGGACGAGTTCGGCCGCCGCCGTCCCCCAGCCTCGCATCACGGCCACCTTGGCGGCGGTCCGGCGCGGATCGGCGCCGAACACGGGCGTCACCATCATGCTCAGTTCGACGTCGCGGCCGTCGGCGGCCTCCCTGACCCAGTCGACCTTGCGGCCGATCGTGTCCGGGAGCCGCTCGGTGATCTCGTCCGAGATCGTCCCTTCGGGGAGGGCGCGGGGGAGGATGCCGATGGTGTCGGCGTGCCGCCCGGCGATGCCGAGCATGCGCCTGCTTCCGGCCCCGACGACGAGCGGTGGACGCCGTGCGGGCGTCGGGAACACCGTCAGGCCGTCCACGCGGTAGTGCTCCCCGGCGAACGTGGTCTTCTCGCCGTCGAGGAGGCTCCGGAGGATCCGCAGCGACTCCTCCAGCCGCCCGACCCTCGTGCCCGCCGCGTCGAACGGCATCCCGGCGGCGGCGTACTCCTCGCGCGACCAGCCCGCACCGATGCCCAGCTCGAACCGTCCGCCCGAAAGATGGTCGAGGGTCGCCGCCTCCTTGGCGAGCATCACCGGGTGCCGGTAGTCGTTGGCCAGGACCATCGTGCCCAGATGGAGCGTACCGGTGACGGACGCGGCCGAGGCCAGCGCGACCATCGGCGCGAGCTGGTCGCCGAACGGTTCGGCGACGAAGTGGTCGCGCAGCACCAGCACGTCGTATCCGAGGTCCTCGGCGCGCCGCGCCGTGTCGGCGAGTTCGGCGCCGGAACGGATCGACTCGCCGACGACGCCAAAGCGGAATGTTCCGTCCATGGAGTGAGCATGCCCGCAGTGGACGCCGTCGCGCTGGCAGGAATCCGACCTGGCCTTCTACCGGCCGCGCGTCGACCGGCGGAACGGGGCGAGTGGCTCGATTCGCCGTCTATTCGGCGCAAGGGCGTCACCGACTGCCCCGCTCTCACCGATCACCTCCAGGCTGCGTCGCCCGGCCCGATTTTGCAACCCGCGCCCCCGTGTGGCCCCCAGTACCTGTTACGAGGTGACCTCAGCCCGCACGCGAACGCGTGATCCGCCCGGTGGAGCGACGCCGGAGGCGAGCGGAACCGGGTGGATCGCGAAGCGATGTCGCGTTCGCCCCAGGGACGGTCACGTAGCGAGCCGCCAGGCGAGCGCAGTGGGCCGGGCCTGCAATAAATACAGCTCACGAATCCAGGAACGTCTGGGCGCGGCGGAACAGGTCGAGGGTGATCCAATGCAGCAGGTCGCCCGTGTCCCTCGGCGCCTTTCCGGCGAATGCGCGGGCGTTCGTGCCCTCCAGGAGGATGCCGAGTTTGAAACACGCGAGCGCCCCGTACCAGGGGAGGGAGTCCAGGTCGCGTCCGGTGACGGCGTCCGCGCGTTCGGCGTAGGCGTCGGCCAGTTCGTCCGCCGTGGGCAGACCGCCCGCCTCGCCGAGCGGCCCGGCCAGCGCCGCGCACTCGTCGGCGCGGTCGGGCCAGGTGGCCAGCAGCCAGCCGAGGTCGAGGAGCGGATCGCCGATCGTGCACATCTCCCAGTCGACGATCGCGGCCACCCCGGGCCCGTCAGGGGAGTACATCAGGTTGGCCAGGTGGTAGTCGCCGTGCAGGATTCCCGGCCTCCACCGCGTCGGGCGGCGCTCCTCCAACCGGCGGGCCACGTCGTCCAGGCCGGGGATGTCGGGGCCCGGATAGCCGTCCAGCGCGCCGTAGGAGTCGAGCTCCGACAGCCAGCGGCTCACCTGCCGCTCCAAGAACCCGGCGGGCCTGCCGAAGTCGCCCAACCCGACGGCCTCGTGGTCGACCGCGCCCAGGGCCGCCGCCGCGCGGGCCGCGTTCAACCCCATCTCGTGGCGGACGGACGCGTCGCCCGCGTGCGGCCGCGGCAGCGTCACCGAGGCGTTGAACCCCTCGACCAGGGTCATCAGGTAGAACACCGCGCCGCCCATGACGGACTCGTCCGGGCAGGCGGCGATGAGTCGCGGCGCGGGGACGTCGGTGCCGTCCAGCGCGGCCAGGACGCGGGCCTCGCGGCGCAGGACGTCGTTCGTCCGGGCGCGCAGACGGCTCGGGCCGCGCCGCAGCACGTAGTCGCGGCCACCCCGCCGGAACCTGACCATCGTGTTCTGCGTGCCCCCGGCCAGTGGCCGGACGTCCTCAAACGGGCCGCCCGGAAGGCCCTGACCGCGCATCCAGCCGTCGAGGACGTCGAAGTCCACCAGCGCGCGGTCGATCTGCTCTGGCTGCACGGTGCGGGTTTCCTTCCGACACGGGCGAACAACGGAGAGTAACAGTCGAGGGAGCGGACGCCCCGGCCGCCGAAGTCACATTCGTCCAAGACGGACGGATCCGTTACCTCCAGGCTGGGCGGGTAGGCAACGAGCAAGGAGGACGCCATGACCTTGGAGATCCGCAGGACCTTCTACCCGCTGATCAACTGTGCCGACACCGCGAAGTCCATGGAGTGGCTGGAGAAGGCGTTCGGTTTCGAGCCGGTGGCCGTCCACAAGGACGACGGTGGCAAGATCGTCCATGCCGAGATGCGGTTCGACACCGGCCTGCTCATGTTCGGCAACGGCGAGCCCGGGACCTCGGCGCTCTACGTCGCGGTCGACGACCCGGACGCCCACCACGACCGCGCGAAGGCCGCGGGCGCCGAGATCTTCCGCGAGCTCGCCGACCAGGACTACGGCTCCCGTGATTACGGGGCCCGCGACCCGGACGGCAACGAATGGTATTTCGGCACTTACCGGCCCTGAGCGACATCGGCCCCGGGCGACACGCGTCGAGACGGAGCCGGCGAGGCCCCGCTTTGAGAGAATCGCGGTCGTGACGGCGGGGCTGTATCTGCGTGATGTCGAGCTCGGCGACGTGGACGCCTACGTCCGGATGCGCTGTGATCCCGTCATGATGGCCGAACTCGGCGGTCCACTGCCCCGCGCCGGAATCGAGGAGAAGGTGCGCCGCGATGTCGGCGAGGCGGCGGCGGGCCTGGCCTGGATCAAGATGATCGTCCCCGACCCGCGCCGGCCCGAATCGGTGGCGGGCATGGTGACGCTCTGGCCGCACGATGTGGACGGCACGGTCTTCTCCGAGATCGGTTGGATGGTCCTGCCGGACTTCCAGGGCCGGGGCGTGGGCAAGCGCGCCGTGCGGATGGTCCTGGAGACGGCGCGTGACGAGAACCGCTGGGGCATCGTCCACGCCTTTCCGGCGACGACGAACGCTCCGTCCAACGGAATCTGCCGCTCCCTGGGTTTCACCTTCCTCGAAACGAAGGACGTCGTCTTCGCCGGACGGATCGTCCCGGCGAACCATTGGTTCATCGACCCGACCACGGACCTCATGCCCGAGCGGTCCGGACCGACCGTGCGATGAAACCGGCCCGCGAAACACCGGACGGCCCGTTCCGGGCGTGACCGCGCCCGAGGCGGGTCACCTGAGCCCGGCGAACAGGTCGTCCTCCTTGTCGGGCGCCTGGACGCGGCAGTAGTGCCGGACGAACGCCTCGAACGAGAACGCCATCCGCTGCATCTCGTCCGGCAGCCGCAGCAGGAAGATGTTCTCGCCCTGGCTCGCGTGCGCCCGCAGGGCCTCCCGCTTGACGTCCACGTGCGCGGACACGTCCACGGTGCTCGTGATCAGTTCGTCTGGGGTGCCGAAGTCCTCGGGCGGATCGAAGTCGATCTCCACGCCCGCCTCGCGGACGGAGTCGAACATGCGGCGGACGCCCGAGCGGGGAATGGCGGCGAAGTACAGCTTGTCGGGAACGCCGGTCTTCTCCGCCGCGGCGAGCGCGATCCGGTGCGCCTGGATGTGGTCGGGGTGCCCGTAGCCGCCGTTCTCGTCGTAGGTGACGACGACCTGCGGACGGTAGTGCTCCATGAGTTCGGCCAGCCGTCCGGCGGACTCGTCCAGCGGGACGTTCGCGAACGCGTCCGGGTCGTCGTTGGCCTCCCAGCCCGCCATGCCGGAGTCGCGGTAGCCGAGCAGCTCCAGATGGTCGATGCCGAGCAGGTCGGCGGACGCGCGCAGTTCGGCGAGACGACGCTGCGCCACCTCGGCGGAGTCGTGCCCCGGCTCACCGGGTTTCACGCCGCCGGAGTCGTCGCCCTGCTCCCCGTTGGTGCAGGTCACCAGGACCGTGCGAACGCCCTCGGCGGCGCAGCGCGCGAGGAGGCCGCCCGTCCCGAGGACCTCGTCGTCGGGGTGGGCGTGGACGGCCATCAACGTCAGTTCGCGATTCATCCGGGACTCCTCCGTCTCAGGCGTCCACTCTACGGCCCGGACGCCCAATGTTGATCACGTCGGAGCGCGGACGCTCGCGTGCCGGAATCGACCTTCGACGGGCGGACCCCCGATGCCGTACGGTCCCGGTATGGGGTCGCCGGTGATTCTGCTCGACGTGGACGGGGTTCTCAATCCTTTCGAGAGGCCGCATCGTGGATTTAAGCGGCAGCGGTGCTCGCCGAACGGCATGACGTTCAAGCTCTGGCTCAATCCCGCGCACGGTCCGTCCCTGCTCGAACTGGCGGAGTCCACCGGCGCGGAACTGGCCTGGGCCAGTTACTGGTGCGACAACGCCAATGTGTGGATAGCGCCCAGGGTCGGGTTGCCGGAGTTGCCATTCGTGCCGATTCCACAGTTCCCGGGCATCGACGAGGGACGGACGCTCGGCGCGTGGAAGGCACGTCATGTGGCCGCGTGGGCGAAGAGCAGGCCGTTCGTGTGGTTCGAGGACGAGCCGGACGCCACCAAATGCATCGCCGGTGAACCGGACGTCGCCGAGCATCTGCTCGTGGAGATCGATCCGCTCACCGGCCTGACCGACGGGCACATCGCGGCGGCCGAGACCTGGCTGAACGCGCTCGACCGCTGAACGCGCCCGCCGTCCGGCCGGCGAGCGGGGGATCAGCAGGTGCCGAGCAGGCGGCTCAGCGCCGACTTCTCCGCCGAGTCGACGGTCAGTCCGTAGCGGTACTTCACGTCGATCCACGACCTGGCGTACATGCAGTGGAACGAGGCGCGCGGCGGCGTCCACTCCGCCGGGTCCTTGTCGCCCTTGGCCTGGTTGACGTTGTCGGTGACGGCCCACAGTTGCGCGCTGGTCAGGTCGTTGGCGAACGTTCGGCGGCGGGCCGTCGACCAGGACGAGGCGCCCGACCGCCACGCCTCGGCGAGCGGCACCATGTGGTCGATGTCGATGTCGGACGCCTTCGTCCAGGTCGCGCCGTCGTAGGGGCTGGTCCACGACCCGCTGGTCGGAGAGCAGTTCGACCCGGTCTTGACGCCCGCCCCGTCCCGCTTGAGGACGACCTCGCGGGTGTTGCAGCTGGCTCCCTGGTCGCTCCAGTGAGGGAACTTGTCCCGGTTGTAGCCGTCGCCGGAGCCCTCGGCGCGGACGGTGAGGGTGGCGAGGTGCCGCGCCGCCGTCTCGGCCTCGGGCGGTGGCGGCGGCGCGGCGGCGGCCGTACCGGTGGTGGCGGGTGACAGCAGGGTGAGGGTGGTGAGGGTGACGGCGGTCGCGATGATCCCCGTTCTGTTCACGGGTGGCTCCTTGTTCGCTGGGGAGCAGGAGCCGTCAGTCTTGAATATTTTGATAAACCCGACATGTCCGTTTGGTTAGCGATGGACACGGTCAGGTAACGGCGTTGGCCAAGAAGTGGCCATCGGTGGGGAGATCACCGCGGCGCAGGTCACATTCGTCCAAGACCGGCGGCCGCGCGGTTCGTAACGTCGAGAACGACCCGGAAGCGAACCGAGGAGAGCCGAACGTGTCGAGATCACCGCTTTTGGACCTGGCCTTCGGATACATGCCGGCGCAGGTCCTGCACGCCGCCGCCGAGATCGGCCTGGCGGACGCGCTCGCCGACGGGCCGCGGACGAGCGCCGAACTCGCCGAGAGGACGGGCACCCACCAGCCGTCCCTGCTCAGGTTGCTGCGCAGCTTGAGCGTCTTCGGCGCCGTCGAACAGAAGGACGACCTATTCGCGCTCACCGCCGAAGGTCGGCGGCTCCGCTCGGACGAACCCGACTCGATCCGAGCCCTCATCAGGTTGTTCTGCGGCCCGGACATGTGGCAGGCCTGGGGCGACCTGACCGAGACCGTCCGCACCGGCGAGTACGCGTGGGGTCGCGTGACCGGTATGACGCCGTTCGAGTTCTTCGAGTCGCGCCCGGAACTGTCCGCGACGTTCAACGCGGCGATGTCCCAGCACACCCGGTTCATCGCACCGGGGATCGTCGAGGCCCACGACTTCGGCCGGTACGGGACGATCGCCGACATCGGCGGGGGCGACGGCACGCTGATCGCCGCGATCCTGCGTGCCGTCCCCGGGCCGCGCGGGCTGCTGTTCGACCAGCCCGGCGGGCTCGCCGCCGCGCCCGACACGCTCGCCGACGTCGCCGACCGCGTGAAGATCGTCGCGGGCGACTTCTTCGCCTCCGTGCCCCCGGACGCGGACGCCTACGTCATCAAGAGCGTGATCCACGACTGGGCCGACGAGAAGGCCACCGCGATCCTGCGGAACTGCCGGGCCGCGATGCGCCCCGACGCCCGGCTGCTCCTCCTGGAGCAGGTGATGCCGGAGATCGTCACCCCCGAGGCGCGGGGCATCGTCAACAACGACCTCAACATGCTCGTCGCGACCGGCGGCCGGGAACGCACCGAGACCGAGTTCCGCGACCTGCTGGAACGCGCCGGGTTCACCGACATCTCGCTGACCGGGCCGCTACCACCCGCCGAGTACCACATCATCGAGGCGCGACCGGCCGCCTAGACGGGGGTTCGGTGCCGCGCCCACCCCGGCCGGACGAGCCCGGAACGTCATCCGCCGGCCCGGCCGGGGCCGGTCTCGCGTGCGTACCTCGCGGGAGGCGTCCCGATCGTCACGGTGAAGTCGCGGGTGAAATGGGCCTGGTCGGCGTAGCCCAACTCCGCCGCGAGACCCGCCCAGTCGACGACCGTGCCCGCCTCGGCCCGCGCGGCGGCCTCCAGCATCCGGAACCTGCGCAGCACCCACTTCGGGCTCACGCCCACGTACTCGTGGAACAGGCGTTGCAGGCTCCGGGTGCTCGTCCCCAGCTCGGCGGCCAGCTCGTCCACCCGGACCAGCCACGGGCGGGCCGCGATCCGCGCGACGATCCCGGCCGCGCGCTCGGCGGACGGGTCCGGCCCGGGGGCCCGCGCGGTCAGGAAGTCCGACAGCCGCGCCACGGCCTCCCCCGCGCCGCCCGCCGCGAAGACCCGGTCGGCGAGCGCCGGGCCGTCCGCCCCGAAAACCTCCTCCACGGTCGTGAACCGGCCGGTGAGCGAGGAGACCGGCGCGTCCATGAACGGGCGCAACCCGCCGGGGCGGAACTCCACGCCGACCACACGGCCCTCGTCGGCGATCTCCTCCACGAAGTCGTCCAGCACCACCCCGACGATCCGGGCCCGCGTCGTCCCGCTCGTCAGGTAGCTGGTGAACGTCATGTGCACGGTCGGGCGGGTGAGCACCTGCTGACGGTGCGGCGGACGCCCCCGCAGATCCCACCGAAGCACCCAGAAGCGCTCCACGAACGGGGCGAGCGCGGCGGTCGGCGCGATGCTCTCGACCTGGAAGCGCTCCAACCCCGCCCGTGCCCGCAGGATGCCCCGCGTTCCGCCGGGTAGGGATCGTTCCACCGGCCCAGGGTACGGTGTCGCGTTTCTTCAAGACCGGCGCCGTGGCCGGTCCTAGCGTGGCCGCATGTTCGAACGAATGAGCGAGGTGACGATCATGAACACGCGGAGCCAGATGGTTCCCGCCGCCGACACGGCGGCACGGATCGTCCGGGACATCCCCCCGGAGCGTCTGGACGCGCCGACCCCCTGCCCCGACTGGGACGTGCGGACCCTCGTCAACCACCTGTTCCTCTGGACCTCCAGGGCCGAGACCGCGGCGCGCAAGCAGCCGACCACCGGACCGGGAGAGGACCACGACTTCACCGCCGAACCGGGCTGGGCGGAGCGGTTCGACGAACAGCTCCACAAGACCGCCGAGGCCTGGCAGGACCCGGCGGCGTGGGAGGGGAACACCAGCCTCACCGGCAACAAGGAGGCCATGCCCGCCACCTTCATCGCCGGAATCATCTTCGGCGACTGGGTGGTGCACGGCTGGGACCTCGCCGTCGCCACCGGCCGCGAACCCGCGTTCCCCGACGACGTCGTCCGCGCCGCGTGGGAGCATCTCGTCCCGACCGCGGAGGTCGGCCGCGAGTACGGCGCGTTCGGGCCCGAGGTCTCCGTCCCGGAGGACGCGCCGCTGCTCGACCGCCTCGTCGGACTGGCCGGACGCGACCCGCACTGGAAAGCCTGACGACGTCGGGGGCCCGCGCACTCTACGCTGGGAGACATGTCTTCGAGTTCTCCGATCCGTGTCCGTTTCGCTCCGTCCCCGACCGGCATGTTCCATGTCGGCGGCGCCCGCTCGGCGCTGTTCAACTGGGTGATGGCCGTGCAGTCGGGCGGGACGCTCGTACTGCGGATCGAGGACACCGACGCCTCCCGCAACAGCCCCGAATGGACCGAGGGCATCATCCAGGCCCTGGCCTGGCTCGGGATGAACGGCGAACAGTACGAGGGCCCCTACTTCCAGTCGGCGAACGCCGCCCGGCACGCCGAGGCCGTCCAGACCCTCAAGAACAAGGGTCGCGCCTACTACTGCGACTGCACCCGCGAGGCCGTCATCGCCCGCACCGGCGACCAGCACCGCGGCTACGACGGCTTCTGCCGCGACCGCGGTCTCGACGCCGGGCCCGGACGCGCCCTCCGCTTCCGCACCCCCGACGAGGGCCAGACCACTGTCGTCGACCTGCTGCGCGGCAAGCCCGTCTTCGACAACGCCGTCCTGGAGGACTTCGTCATCGCCCGCGCCGACGGCTCGGTGACCTTCCTCATCGCCAACGCGGTCGACGACATCAGCCAGGGCATCACCCACGTCGTGCGAGGCGAGGAGCATCTCTCCAACGCGCCCAAACAGCAGCTGCTGTGGGAGGCGCTCGGCGCCGAGCCGCCCGTCTGGGCGCACGTCCCCGTCATCGTGAACGAGAAGCGGCAGAAACTGTCCAAACGCCGCGACAAGGTCGCGCTCGAGGACTACCGCGCCGAGGGATACCTCGCCGAGGCCATGCGCAACTACCTCATGCTGCTCGGCTGGGCCCCGTCCGGCGACCGCGAGATCGTCCCCTGGGACGTGATCGTCGACGAGTTCCGCATCGAGGACGTCAACACCTCACCCGCCTTCTTCGACGAGAAGAAACTCCGCGCGTTCAACGGCGACTACATCCGCGCCCTGCCGCCCGAGAAGTTCATCGCCGAATGCCTGCCGTTCCTCCAGAACGCCCCCTTCGACGTGGACGTCGCCGTCTTCGCGGAACTCGCGCCACTGGCACAGACCCGGGTGGCCGTGCTGTCGGAGATCGTCCCCATGGTCGACTTCGTGTTCCTGGACGAACCGCCGACCGACGAGAAGTCCTGGACCAAGGCGATGAAAGACCCCGCCGCCGACATCCTCGCCGCCGTCGAGACCGCCTACCAGGAAATTCCGTGGACCGCCGCCGCCCTCAAGGACCGCCTCGAACAGATCGGCACCGAACACGGCCTCAAACTCGGCAAGGCCCAGGCACCCGTCCGCGTCGCCGTCACGGGCCGCACCGTGGGCCTACCCCTGTTCGAATCCCTCGAAATCCTCGGCCGCGACCGCACCCTCACCCGCATCGCCGCAGCACGTGGTGTGCTTATCGGCGGTCATTCGGGGTGATCGCTGCACCGCTTCGGCTCGCCTTGCGGCTCGCTGCGCCATCAGGTTCTTGCTTCGCTTGAACCTGCCTTCGGAGGCGAGCGCGAACCCTGAGGTCGGTGCGGGGTTGCGGCGCGGGCTGGGGTGGGTGCCTTGTTGGGGCACGCCTCGCTTGCTTCGACGTGCCCTCCGGCGCGTTGCGAGGGGTGTCGGCGAGTGGTGGTCGGCTGGGGGCGTCAGGGGGGAGGTGGGTGTTCGTTGTTCAGGGCCTGGTGGAGGTCGGTCAGGCGGCGATCCAGTTCCTCGAACTCGGGTCGGAGGGCGGCGGGGAGGCGTTTGCCGACCAGTTCCGCCTGCTCCAGTACCGCCCTCAGGCGGTCGCCGGCGTCGCGCGGTTGCTCCGTGGGGCGGGACCTGAGCAGCGCCGCCTGCTCCCGGAGCATGGCCGCCTGTTCGCGCAGCAACGTCGTCTGGTCGCGGAGCTGCTTGTTCTTGGCGTGCAGCTCGACGAACACCGACACCTTCGCGCGCAGGACCCACGGGTCGAACGGCTTGGAGATGAAATCGACCGCGCCCGCCGCGTAGCCGCGGAACGCGTAGTCGGGGTCGCTGTTCACCGCGGTGAGGAAGATGATCGGCAGGTCGCGGGTCTTCTTGCGGCGCTTGATGTCGCGGGCCGTTTCGAAACCGTCCATTCCCGGCATGACGACATCCAGCAAGATCACCGCGTACTCGTCGGTGAGCAGCGCCTTCAACGCCTCCTCACCGGACCGCGCCCGGACGAGATCCTGATCGAGCGAGCTGAGGATGGCCTCCAGCGCGATCAGGTTCTCCTCGCGGTCGTCCACGAGCAGGATCTTCGCCTTGTCGTCCACGCGCGTCTCTCCGATCCGGTCCCCGCCTTCGCCGGCCGCGTCAGCGCCCGCGGCCTCCCCCAACCGCGGTGCCGCCCTGTCAGCGGACGATGGACGGTTGCAGCCAGTTCCTCATCACGTCAAGAAGATGGTCCACATCGACCGGTTTCGGCACATAGTCCGACGCGCCCGATTCCAGGCTCTTCTTCCGGTCGCCCTTCATCACCTTCGCCGTGATCACGATAATGGGCAGCTCCGCGAACTGCGGCATCTCCCTGATCGCCGCCGTGGTCGCGTAACCGTCCAGGCCCGGCATCATCACGTCCATCAGCACGACCGCCACATCGGGGTGGCGGTGCAGGACGTCGATCCCGGCCTGCCCGTCCTCGGCGTACAGGACGTCCATCCCATAGCCTTCGAGGACGCTGGTCAACGCGAACACGTTCCGGACGTCGTCGTCCACGATCAGGACCTTGCGGCCCGACAGGACCGTGTCGACGAGGTCCGCGGGCGGTTCCTCCAGCAGGCCGTTCAACGCCTCCGCCTCACCGGGGCGTTTCCCGCCTGGCGGACGCCCCTCCGTCGCGGGCACGTTCTCCTCGGCCGCGGCGGTCCCGGTCAGGCCGCCGTTCCGAGGAGCGCTCTCCTGCGCGGCGTCGTCCTCCGGCGTCGCCGCGCGCTGCCGCCCGTCGCGCTCGCTGTACCGGGCGGGCAGGTACAGCGTGAACACGCTGCCGCGGCCGGGACGGCTCTCCGCGTGGATCTCCCCGCCGAGCAGCCGCGCGATGTTCCGGCTGATCGACAGGCCGAGGCCGGTGCCGCCGTAGCGGCGGCTGGTCGTCCCGTCCGCCTGCTGGAACGGCTCGAAGATCTCCTGCAGCTTGTCCGCGGACACCCCGATACCGGTGTCGATCACCCGGAAGGCGATCACGTCCGGGGTGTTCCACAGGGCGGGCAGCGTGAAGTCGATGTCGCCCGCCCGCTCGATCAGCAGCCGGACCTCGCCCTCCGCGGTGAACTTCACCGCGTTCGACAGCAGGTTCCGCAGCACCTGCTGCAACCGCTGCTCGTCGGTGGTCAGCGTGGGCGGGACGTCCGGGGCGACGTCCACACCGAACTGGAGGCCCTTGTCGACCGACAGGGGGCGGAACGTCGCGTCCACGTAGTCGACCAGCGCCGACACCGTGATCCGGTGGGGATGCGCCTCCATCTTTCCGGCCTCGACCTTCGCCAGGTCGAGAATGTCGTTGATCAACTCCAGCAGGTCGGTGCCGGAGTCGTGGATCGTCTGCGCGAACTCCACCTGCTTGCCGGTGAGGTTGCCGTCCTGGTTCTCCGACAGGAGCTTGGCCAGCACGAGCAGGCTGTTCAGCGGCGTGCGCAGCTCGTGGGACATGTTCGCCAGGAACTCCGACTTGTACCGCGACGAGATCGCCAGCTGCTCGGCGCGCTCCTCCAGCGTTCGCCTGGCCTGTTCGATCTGGAAGTTCTGGATCTCGATCGCGCGGTTCTGCTGGGCCAGCAGCGCCGCCTTCTCCTCCAGCTCGGTGTTGGAGTGTCGCAGCTCACCCTGCTGGCGTTGCAGCTCGTCCGAGCGTTCCTGGAGCTCCTGGGCGAGCCGCTGCGACTCGCCGAGCAGTTGTTCGGTGCGGGTGTTGGCGCGGATCGCGTTCAACGTCACACCGATCGTCTCGATCAGCTGGCTGAAGAACGCCAGGTGAACGTCGGTGAACCGGCCGAACGACGCCAGCTCGATCGCGCCGAGCACCTCGTCCTCGAACACGATCGGCAGCACGATGATGTTGACGGGGGAGGCCTCGCCCAGCCCCGAGCCGATCTTGACGTAGTCGGCGGGGGCGTCGGCGATCAGCAGCGCCCTGCGCTCCTGCGCCGCCTGCCCGACCAGGCCCTCGCCCAGCGCGAACCGGATGTCACCGTCGGCGCCGTGGGCCCGGTTCGCCCGGCGGCGCGTCCCGTACCCGGCGATCAGTGACAGCTCGGTCTCCTCGCCGCTGTTCTCCGCGAGGTAGAACGCGCCGTACTGGGCGCTCGCCGTCGGCGTCAGCTCCCGCATGATCAGGTCGGCGACCTGCTGGAGGTCCCGGTGGCCCTGCATGAGCCCGCCGATCCGCGCGAGGTTGGTCTTCAGCCAGTCCTGCTCCTCGTTGGCGCGGGTCGTCTCCCGCAGCGTCGCCACCATCAGGTTGACGTTGTCGCTCAGCTCCGCGACCTCGCCGCGCGCCTCCACGGTGATCGTCCGGGTCAGGTCGCCGGTGGCGACGGCGCTCGCCACCTCGCCGATCGCGCGGACCTGGGTCGTCAGGTTCCCGGCGAGCTCGTTGACGCTCTCCGTCAACCGCTTCCAGGTGCCCGACACCCCCTCGACCTCCGCCTGGCCGCCGAGCCGGCCCTCGATGCCGACCTCCCGGGCGACGCGGGTGACCTCGGACGCGAACGACGACAGCGTGTCCACCATCGTGTTCAGGGTCGTCTTCAGCTCCAGGATCTCGCCCTGCGCGTTGACGTCGATACGTCGTGTCAGGTCGCCGTGCGCGACCGCGGTCGCGACCTGCGCGATGTTGCGGACCTGGTACGTCAGGTTGGACGCCATCCCGTTGACGTTGTCGGTCAGGTCCTTCCACATGCCGCCCGCGCCGGGCACGATCGCCTGCCCGCCGAGCCGGCCCTCGGTGCCCACCTCCCGGGCCACCCGGCTGACCTCGTCGGCGAACGCCGAAAGCGTGTCGACCATCGTGTTCAGGGTCGTCTTCAGTTGGAGGATCTCGCCCTGCGCGTCCACCTCGATCTTGCGGGTCAGGTCGCCCTGCGCGACGGCCGTGGTGACCTGGGCGATGCCGCGGACCTGATTGGTCAGGTTGTTGGCCATCGAGTTGACGTTGTCGGTCAGGTCCTTCCAGACGCCGCCCGCGCCGGGCACGATCGCCTGGCCGCCGAGCCGCCCTTCGGTGCCGACCTCGCGGGCCACGCGGGTGACCTCGGACGCGAACGCCGAAAGCGTGTCCACCATCGCGTTCACGGTGTCCTTCAGCTCCAGGATCTCGCCCTGGGCGTCGACGGTGATCTTCTTGCCGAGGTCGCCCTCGGCGACGGCGGTGGTGACCTGCGCGATGTTGCGGACCTGGTACGTCAGGTTGGACGCCATCCCGTTGACATTGCTGGTCAGGTCCTTCCAGACCCCGCTCACGCCGAGCACCCGCGCCTGGCCGCCCAGCCGCCCTTCGGTGCCGACCTCGCGGGCCACCCGGGTGACCTCGTCGGCGAACGCCGAAAGCGTGTCGACCATCGTGTTGACGGTGTCCTTGAGCTGGGCGATCTCGCCCTGGGCGTCGACGGTGATCTTCTTGCCGAGGTCGCCCTCGGCGACGGCGGTGGTGACCTGCGCGATCCCGCGGACCTGGTACGTCAGGTTGTTCGCCATCGCGTTGACGTTGTCGGTCAGGTTCTTCCAGACGCCGCTGACGCCCGGAACGTTCGCCTGGCCGCCCAGCTGCCCCTCGGTGCCGACCTCGCGGGCCACGCGGGTGACCTCGTCGGCGAACGCCGAGAGCTGGTCGACCATCGTGTTCACGGTGAGCTTCAGCTCCTGGAGCTCACCGGTCGCCTCCACCGTGACCTTGCGGGTCAGGTCGCCCTTCGCCACCGCCGTGGTGACCTCCGCGATGTCGCGGACCTGCGACGTGAGCCGCGACGCCATCACGTTCACCGACGCCGTCACGTCCCGCCACCGGCCCGTCATGCCGCGCGCCGGGGCCTGCCCGCCGAGGCGCCCCTCCGTGCCGACCTCCCGGGCGAACTGGGTGACCTCCCAGGTGAACTGGTCGAGCAGCTCCACCATGCCGTTGACGGACTTGGCCATGCGCAGCAGCTCACCGCGCATGGGCCTGCCCCGCACCCGCAGCTCGACCCGCTGGCTCAGGTCGCCCGCCGCGACCGCCTCCACGACCTGGCTCATCCCCGTCACCAGATCGGTCAGCTTGTCGATGATCGCGTTGGCGTCCTCCGCGGCGACCGCCCAGGTGCCCTGTAGCGTCCCCGGCGCGAGCCGTCCCCGCAGCTGCCCCTCGCGGCCGATCTCCCGCCGGACCCGGGCCAGCCCGGACGCCAGCTCCTGGCCGTTCTGCCGGATCTCCTCCAGGATCGCCGCGGCCTCCGCCACGGCGCCCTCGCCCGGTACGTCCAGCTCCGACCTCGCCCGCCCGTCCCGGACGGCGACGAGCGCCCTCAGCAACGGTTCGAGGTCGGCGTCGCTGTAGCGCGGAGCGGTGTCGCGGTACCCGCCGGGGCGGGCACGTGACGCGGTACGCGGCATGCTCTTCATCCTCCTGGCCCGCGATCTGTCGGGAACCGGACATCGGCCATGTCCGGACGACACGGACTCCTTACTGGGCCTCTCCCGGCCGCACCCAGTACTCTACGTCGCCGTGCGGTACCGAGCCCGGTCCGCGCGTGGGCGGTGGTCGGACGGCGATGACCGTGCATCCGTCCTTGTAGTGTTCGTGTTACGGTCTGTCGTTCGTGGCGGGGTCGGACATCGGGACCTGACCGGGTGCTCGCCCCTCGGTTCACGGCTCTCGTGGTCGCCTGTCCGTCCCGTCTGCCACGATAGCCAGACCCGGTAGTGACTGACGCTTCGAGCGAGGGACGACAGATTGGATCGGCAGACGGCATCGGCGACCTTCCCGTCCGCTGCCGCGGCGGTGGCGGACGCGCGCCGGTTCGTCCGCAAGGTCCTCGCCGACTGGGGCATGGACCAGGTCGCCGACGACGCCGTCCTCGCCACCAGCGAACTCGCCACCAACGCCATCGCCTACGCCGGCACATCGTTCGAGGTCTCCTGCCACCTGGAGGAGGGAGACGTCAGGATCGAGGTCCGCGACCGGCATCCCACCCGCGGCATCGAGATGCCGGGCGTCACCGCGTCCAGTGGGCGCGGGCTCCCGTCGATCGCCCGGCTCGCCGCTTCCTGGGGCGTGTCCTACGACCGGCGCACCAAGGGCGTCTGGTTCCGGCTACCCCGACCCGGCGCCTCCGACGGCGGCGCCCCGCCGCCCGCGGACGTCACCGACCGGGACGCCGCGTCCGACACCGCCCCCGACACCGGCCCCGACACCGGCCCCGACACCGCGGCACCGCCCGCGGCCGGCCGCGAGCCGGCCCGCGAGCGCGTCCGGCGTGAAGGGGCGGCCGACGCCTCCCTCGACGGCGCGAGCGCCGCGAGTCCCACCAACCCCGTCGATTCCACGCCCGGTGGCAAGAACGGGAACGGACGGCTCGGCGAAGGCGTGGGCGAGATGCCGGTCGCCGGTGACCGGCTCCTGCGTTCCCCGGCGGCCCTGGAGGCCATGGAGGACGGCGTCGCCACCGTCCGGAACGTCCTCGGTGCCGAGGGCGCGGCCGTGCTGCTCACCGAACGCGACGGGCGCCTGATCATGGGCGCGTCCGCCGGGACGGCCGCCGAGATGTCCCTCGGAGAGCTGTCGGTGGGCGGTCTCGGCCCGGCCGCCCGCGCGGGCTCCCCGTGGGTGGCCCTGGACGCCTCCGACCCGGCCGCTGCCGCGTTGCAGGCCCGGTCCCTGGCCGCGGCGCCGCTGGAGTCCCAGGGACGCCTCACCGGGCTTGTCGTGGCCGTCTCGTCCGTTTCCGGTCGTTTTGTTGAGGCTGACGCGGTCCGGATCGGCCGGCTCGCCGACGAGATGTCGCTCTCCCTGGAGAAGGCACGGGTCGGAGAACTGGAACGGTCCTGGCGGGGCTGGCTCAGCTTCGTCGCCGAGGCCAGCGACCTGCTCGCCGGAACCCTCGACCAGGAACGCACGATGGCGCTCGTCGCGCAGCTCGTCGTCCCCCGCCTCGCCGTCTGGTGCGCCGTCTACACCGTCACCGAGGTCGAGCCCGACCGGCTCGCCTACGTGTGGCACGCCGACGAGAACCGCGCCGACGGGCTCCGCGAACTGCTCGAACACGCGGGCGCCGCCCCGCCGATCGACGCCCCCGGCCCCTGGAACGGCCTGGCCACCGCCCCCGACGACGTCCGCGCCGCCGCCGGTGACACCGCCGCCGACCAGGTCTACGCGTTCCCGCTGATCGCCCGCGGCCGCCGCATCGGCACCATCGTGATCGGCCGCCCGTCCGGCGACCGGTTCCCGCGCAGCGCGATCGAGCTGGCCGAGGAGCTCAGCCGCCGCGCCGCCCTCGCCGTCGACAACGCGCGCCTGTTCTCCGCGCAGACCGCCATGAGCAGCGCGCTCCAGCGCAGTCTCCTGCCCCCCGGAATCCCCGAGATCCCCGGCCTGGAGGTCGCGGTCGTGTACGAGCCGGCGGGGGAGGGCAGCGAGGTCGGCGGCGACTTCTACGACGTCTTCGAAAGCGGCCTGCGACCCGCGGGCGCCGCCCCCGCGTCCCGCTGGCGCTTCGCCATCGGCGACGTCTGCGGCACCGGGCCCGCGGCCGCCGCAGTCACCGGCCTCGCCCGGCACGCGCTGCGCATCCTCGCCGCCGAGGACATGTCCGTCCCGGCGGTCCTCGGCCGCCTCAACCGGCTGATCCTCGCCGAGGGGGAACGCGGACGACTGCTCACCCTGCTGCACGGCGAGATCGCCGCCCGGCGCCGCCGCGACGGCGTCACGATCACACTGACGAGCGCGGGGCACCCGCCCCCGCTGTTGCTCGCCCCGGACGGCGACGTCCGCGAGGCCGCCTCGCCGCAGCCGTTGCTCGGCGTGTTCGACGGTGTCGAATTCCACACCGACACCGTCGACCTGCGCCGCGGGGAGGTGCTGCTCTGCGTGACCGACGGCGTCACCGAGCGCCGCTCCGGCAACCGGCTGCTCGGCGACGGCCACGGCCTCGAAGGGCTTCTGGCCGGCTGCACCGGGCTCAGCGCACGGGCCGTCGCGGCCCGTATCCAGCGCGCCGTCCGTGACTTCGGCCCAGAGCCGTCGAACGACGACATTGCCCTCATCGTTCTGCGGGCGTCATGATGGAGACCAACAATCGGTAAGGTGGGGTGGCGTGGGGCTTGCCTTGCACACGACACGACGGGACG
Organism: Actinomadura spongiicola; assembly: GCF_003432485.1. Classification (GTDB taxonomy): domain Bacteria; phylum Actinomycetota; class Actinomycetes; order Streptosporangiales; family Streptosporangiaceae; genus Spirillospora; species Spirillospora spongiicola. The sequence continues at coordinate 5,542 of NZ_QVNQ01000015.1, read as the reverse complement.
GCCGCGCGACGATCGCTGCGCGCGGCTCTATAGACCTGCATTCCTCCGACGAGCTGCGCTCCCGGCTGACCGAGCTGGTGGACGCCGGGGAGCGGGCGGTCGTCGTCGACCTCACGGCGGTCGACTTCTGCGACTCCTCAGGTCTAAACGTCCTCGTCCGGGCATACAAGCACGCACGGGCACAGAACGCGACGCTGACCGTCACCGGTGCCTACGGTCGGGTCGAGAACGTACTGCGGACCACGGGCCTCGACCGCTTCCTGATCGAGGGTCCGACTGAGGAGGCTCCCGCCGATGGACGGTGAGGCGACGATGAAGAACGGCGAGCGGGCGGGGTGACCGACCCGATGACCGAGACGACCCTGCGGGCCGCGCCCCAGACCGAGGCGGTCGAGTACGCCCGGCGCCTCGCCGCCCGCACCATGCGCACCTGGGCGCTGATGGATCGCGAAGAGCTCGTCACCGCGATCGTCGCGGAGCTGGTCGCCAACGCCGTCCGGCACGCCGGCACCGCGCTGGAACTGCGCCTGCTGCGCGGCAGCGGCCGCATCCGCGTCGAGGTCCGCGACCGCGCCGCCCAGCTGCCGCGCCTGACCGTTCCCGGCCCGCTGGACGAGTCGCACCGCGGCCTGTTCATCGTCGACCGGTTCGCCAACTCCTGGGGCGCGGACCCGGTCACCGGCGGCAAGGTCGTCTGGGCCGAGGTGGACATCTGACCCGCTCCTGGGATTGGGCCAGGCCGAAGACGCACTCCGCGCCCTCGGCGATGGTGATCGGCATCAGCTTGACCACGTCGTAGCCGGCGATCTCATCCCGGCATCCCAACGTTCCACTACGACATCGTCGGGCAGGCCGAGGCGGCCTCGCGCGGCGAGCTGGAGGCCGTGCTGGACGCCACCCGGGCCGTGCCCGGGGTCACGGTTCGGAAGTCCTGGCCCCACTGGACGTGGGTGAAGGAGTCCTACACCGTCAAGCTTCCCGAGGGTGGACCGTCCGCGCCAGATGGACCTGTGTCTTCTCACGCCGATCATGGGCGTCCTTCGCCATGTCCGAGGTCGGTTCAGCAGACCCCATCTACCATCTAGGTGCTGCGTGGCCGTCAGGCGAGCGTTCCCATGGCACGTCGAGACACAGCTCGGCTAGGCGGAGTTGCGGTACAGCTCCGCCACCAGGAACGCCAGATCCAGCGACTGGCTCCGGTTGAGCCGCGGGTCGCAGGCCGTCTCGTACCGCTGGTGCAGATCGGCCTCCGCCAGGCCCTGCGCGCCGCCGACGCACTCGGTGACGTCGTCGCCGGTGAACTCGATGTGGATGCCGCCCGGGTGCGTCCCGAGCGCCCGGTGGACCTCGAAGAACCCGGCGAGCTCGTCCAGCACGTCGTCCAACCGTCGCGTCTTGTGCCCGCTCGGCGCCTCGAACGTGTTGCCGTGCATCGGGTCGCACAGCCACGCCACCGGCGCGCCGCTCTGGTGCACCTTCTCGATCAGCGGCGGCAGGACGTCCCGGATCCGGCCCGCGCCCATCCGGGTGATGAACGTCAGCCGACCGGGCTCGTCGTCGGGATTCAGCCGGTGCATCAGCGCCAGGGCGTCGTCGGCGGACGTCGTCGGCCCCAGCTTCACCCCGATCGGGTTGCGGATGTGCCGCAGGAACTCGACGTGCGCGCCGTCCAGCTGCCGGGTGCGCTCCCCGATCCACAGGAAATGCGCCGACACGTCGTACGGCAGGCCGCTCAGATGGTCGATGCGGGTCAACGCCCGCTCGTACTCGAGCAGCAGCGCCTCATGGCTGGAGTAGAACTCCACCTCGTGGAACTCGTCGGGGTCGGCCCCGCACGCCTTCATGAACGTCAACGCCCGGTCGATCTCACCCGCGAGCTGCTCGTAGCGGCGGCCCGCCGGGCTCTGCGCCACGAAGTCCTGGTTCCAGGCGTGCACCTGCCGCAGATCGGCGTACCCGCCCTTGGTGAACGCCCGGCACAGGTTCAGCGTCACCGCCGAACAGTGGTACGCCTTCAGCAGCCGGTTCGGGTCGTTACGGCGGGACGCGGCGTCGAACTCGAACCCGTTGACGGCGTCACCCCGGTACGCGGGCAGCTCCACACCCCCGCGGACCTCCACCGGCTTCGACCGCGGCTTGGCGAACTGCCCCGCCATCCGACCGATCTTCACGACCGGCACGCTCGCGGCGTAGGTGAGCACGACCGCCATCTGCAACAGCGTCTTCAGCTTGTTCTTCACCGCGTCGGCGTTCGAGCCCTCGAACGTCTCGGCGCAGTCACCGCCCTGCAGGACGAACGCCTCGCCGCGTGCGACGTCCGCGAGCTGCGCCTTGAGCTGATCGCACTCACCCGCGAACACGAGCGGGGGCTGCGCGGCGAGTTCGGCCGTGACGGCCCGAACCTCGTCCGGATCGTCCCAATCGGGCTGCTGAAGGGCGGGGAGGGTGCGCCAGGCGTCCAAATCCCCTATGGCGGGTGTACTCACGGTGGAAAGGCTATGGCACGTTCGGCCCTGCCGTACTACCAGCACCCGGAGCCGGGACGGCCGAAACCGGAAGCGCGGCCCGCTCTGCGACGCCACCGGCCGGGCGCGCACGCGGCAGCCGAAGAGATGCGAACGGGCGGCCCCTGAAGGTCCGGAGCCGCCCGTTTCGTCAATGTTCGCGGGCTCTCAGGCCGCTCGGCTCCCAGCGGGCGTGCGCACGGGCTCCGGCCCATGACTCGGACCGTGGCTCGGTCCACCCGTCAGCGTCCGGCGGCCGCTCAGGTCGGCCTCGTTCGCCAACTGCCGCAGCCTTCGCAGGGACCGGTCCGTGATCTGCCTCACCCGGTTGTGACTCAGGCCGTACCGGGCGCCGATCTGCGCGTACGACAGCGGCTGGCCGCTGTCCATCCCGAAACGCGCCCGCAGGATCGCGGACTCGCGCTCGGGGAGGCGGTCGAGGAGCCGGCCGAGCCCCTCGATGTCGTCCAGCGCGAGGATCTCCGCCTCCGGCGTCACGGCCTCCGGATCTTCGAGCAGGTCGCCCATGGGGGTCTCGCCCGCGTCGTCGACGGTCGCGTCCAGACTCGCCGGGTCGCGCCGCCACCGCAGCAACTCGTCCACATGGTCGGGGTCGGCGCCGAGCACACCGGCGAGTTCCTCCCGGGTCGGCTCACGGCCGAGCTCGCGCCCCAGCTGACGCTCCGCACGCCGCAGCCGCGAAAGCTCCTCCTCCACGTGGACGGGCAGCCGGATCGTGCGGGCCGTGTGACTCAGCCCACGCCCGATCGCCTGCCGGATCCACCATGTCGCGTATGTGGAGAACTTGAAGCCGCGCCGGTAGTCGAACTTCTCCACCGCGCGCATCAACCCCAGGTTCCCCTCCTGAATGAGGTCGATGAGGGGCAACGAGTCGGTCGGGTATTTCCGGGCGATCGAGACCACCAGCCGCAGATTGGCCTCGACGAAGCGCTGTTTGGCGCGCAGCCCCGCCTCGGCCAGCTCCTCCAGCTCCTCCGGGGCCACCCCTGCGGGTACGTTGCCCTCGTCGAGGAGTTGTTCGGCGTACAGGCCCCCTTCGATCGCCTTGGCCAGATCGACCTCCTCCTGCGCGTCGAGCAGGGGGGTGCGGCCGATCCGGTCCAGGTACGCCCCGACAAGGTCCTTGTCCGGGACGTCGACCCTGTCGCCCTTGATACGGGTTGCAGCCATCCTGACCCTTCTCCGGTGCGATCTCCCTAGGAGGAGAACGCTAATTACCGCTCTGTGATTCCCGGGTGGGGAATACTGCGAACCTGTTAGCCGCTCTACGTCCTGATACCCCGACTGAGGAGAAACCGACATGGCGACGGTCACACTCACCGCTGAGAACTTCGATGAGGTCGCTCAGGCCGAAGGCATCGTCCTGGTGGACTTCTGGGCGGAGTGGTGCGGACCGTGCAAGAGGTTCGCGCCGGTGTTCGACCGGTCGGCGAGCAAACACGACGACATCGTCTTCGCCAAGGTCGACACCGATGCGGAGCCCGAACTGTCCGAACGGTTCGGGATCAGGTCGATCCCCACCCTGATGGCGATCCGCGACGGCATGATCGTCTTCGCCGAGCCCGGCGCGTTGCCGGAATCGGTCCTGGAGAACGTCATCGAGCAGGTCAGAGGCCTGGACATGGAGGACGTCCGCCGCCGCGCCGAGTCCTGAACCGGACGCCCCACCCGACCCCCGGGTTGCGCACGCGGGAAGCACCGCCGACGGCGGGACGGCCTGTGGGCGGCGCAACGGCAAAGAACCGGGCGGTACCGCCCGTACCACGGCCCCCATGCACGATGATGGACCCGTGCTCGCCGATGTCGTCCCATACCTGGTGTGCCCCGTCTGCGGAGCCGGCCTCGAACTGGCTGATCGTGCGCTGCTGTGCCCGACCGGCCACACCTTCGACATCGCACGGCACGGTTACGCGAACCTCCTGCCGGGCAACGCCCGTCCGGGGACGGCCGACACACCGGAGATGGTCCGAGCGCGGGACGAGTTCCTCCAGGCGGGCCACTTCACGATCCCGGCGGATCGGCTCGCCTGGAACGTGGCACGGACCAGACCGTCCCTCGTCCTCGACGCGGGAGCCGGAACCGGCCACTACCTGAGCCGGGCCCTCGACCGGTCACCGGACACGATCGGCCTGGCCCTCGACATCTCCAAGCACGCCGCACGCCGCGCTGCGAAGGCGCATCCCCGCGTCGGATCCGTCGTCGCGGACCTGTGGCGACCGCTTCCGCTGCGCACGGGCGCCGCCGACACCGTCATCAACGTCTTCGCCCCGCGCAACGCGGCCGAGTTCCACCGGGTCCTCCGCGACGACGGGTCGCTGTTCACGGTGACACCGTCACCCCGGCACCTGTCCACGCTCGTGGAACCGCTGGGACTGTTGTCGGTCGACGAACGCAAGACCGAGCGCACGGACGCGGCGTTGGCCGGATACTTCAAGCTGGACTCGCGCCAGGAACTGGAGACGGAGGCCGTCCTGACCCACGAGGAGATCGTGACGCTCGTGGGTATGGGGCCCAGTGCCCACCATGTGCCGGCGGAGCGGCTCCGCGAACGACTGGAACGGCTTCCCGATCCGCTGCCGACCCCCTTGTCGTTCGTCCTGTCCACCTACCGACGCCTTGAGTAGGCGGGCGCCCGACCGCGGCGCGAGCCAACCAGCCGTAGGGGCAAGGTTGCCTGATTTGACGGTCCCGGTCCGGCGTTCTAATGTCACTGCTGCCCCGAGAGACGCGGGACGCCACCAGGTGGCCGACCTCGGGGAAACGCAGGGCAACTGAAGGCGGTTCGAGTCCCGCTCGAACTGGTGTAAGATGACCTGCACAGCCCAGAACGGGATGCAGGACGCCGCACGGTGGCCGGCCCGCAGGGCGCCTCCTACGAAACGTTCCTGGTGGGTCTTCGTGGCCTGTCGGTCGTTGGTGTGGGAACTCGGTACGCCTCCGTCCGTCAAAAAGATCTTCGCCGATCGGCTTGACAACGGGAACGGACCGGGTAAGTTAGAAGGGTTGCCCCGGAGCCG
>NZ_QVNQ01000014.1 GCF_003432485.1 Actinomadura spongiicola | reverse complement strand
TCGGTACGCTGGGCACGAGGTCTCCGGTGGTGATGGTCTTCTTGGTCGTTGATCCATCTACCGGAGACCTCACTCGTATCCAGGCGCGACATGCCGCCCGAACCAGGACTTTCTAAACAGGACCTAGCACTCCCCCCGCCTACCTTCACCACCGTCCGGGCGCTTGTCCGAGCGAATGGGGACACGATGTGACACACAGGTTCGCGCGAACCGCCGCCAGGCTTCCGGGTCAAGAGGGTCGCGAAGCCCTGTGTTCGACTCGTTCAACCGGTCGACTTGTCGATCCCGTGGTTTCTCTTGAGACAGCGGTTGCGGCCCGGTCGGTGTCGACTGCAACGTCGGCGCACGCCGCCACGACAGAGAAGGCATGACGGAAACGATTAAAACGGATCCGCCTGACCTCGAACGGGTGTACAGAGAGCAGCGGCCGGACTTGGTACGTCTGGGCTTCTTGCTGACCGGGTCGCGTGAGCATGCCGAGGACCTCGTTCAGGCCGCCTTCGCCACGGCGTGTGAGAACTGGGAGCAGATCGACAAGCCGTCCGCGTATCTCAAACGTGCCGTGGTGAACCGGGCCAACGACCTGCACCGGCGACGATTCCGCGAGCGCGGCCGACGGGTCTCCGAGCCCACGACCCACATTCCCGAAGTCGATGAGACCTGGCGACTCATCAAGCAACTGCCGCCCAGGCAGCGGATCGTCATCGTCCTGCACTTCTACGAAGACATGCAGCTGATCCAGATCGCCGAACTCCTCGCGAGGCCGCCGAGCACCATCCGGTCCGACCTCAAGCGCGCCCTCGATCGACTCAGGAAGGTGATCCAATGAACGAACGAAGCGGCGCCGTAGACCCCCAACTCGACGCCCACCTGCGCAATACGTTGACCAAAGTCGCCATGACGGTCGATACCCTCCCCATCAGGCCAGAACGTGCTTCCCGCCGTCGTCGCCGCGTCGTCCTCGCAGCCGGGCTGACCGCGCTTGCCGTACCGACACTCGGTTTCGCTTATCTCCATTCCGGACCCGGAACCGTCGCACGACTCCCCACCGAGCATGCGATCCTCCACGGAGAGTCCGGGGGAGACGAGTACTGGTTGGTCCCCACATTCCACAGGGATGTCTGCGGAAATCCCATGCCCGGCGTCGAGTTGGTCTCAAAGCGGCGGAACCCGATCGGCGCCGAATGGGACACCGCCGGGGTCGGCTTCGAAGGATCGCCGACCAAGGACGGCTGCCACGGCAAGCAGATCGGACCCACGTCTCCCGACGAGGCTGATTGGTTGGCCACGCGCCTCGGGCGTAGGGATGACCGCACAAGTGACTGGGTCGTCGTCGGCGCCTTCCATCCCCGGGTACGCAGTGTGCGTATCACCACGTCGGCGGGCGGACCGCGCATCGCATCGACAGTCCCTCGTCCGGACGACCTGAATGGTCCCCGCTACTCCGCGATCACGGCACCCGGAGGCGCCACGTGGGCGAAGCTCACCTTGCTGGACGAACGAGGAAACCCCATTCCCGGTGGAGTACGCAACTTCGACCTGCGTGGATGGCAGAAGAACTGACCGTAAGAAAGGAGACCCCGCTGTCGGGAGGCAAAGGTCGACTTGTGTCGTCCTGCCGACCGTGTGGCGCAGGGCCCGCGTGCGCCATACGGCCGTCCAGCACAACCATCGTCCGGTACGCCCCGCACGTGCGCCGCCATCGAGAGAACCAGGCCACGACAGAGACACGACAACCAAAGATTGGCCACCCTGGGTGGGTCAGTGGACCTCGACGAAGGTGTTGGTGACCCTGTCCCGGGGGCAGTAGGCGCCGGACGTTTCGCCGATCGGCTTCCCTGGCCCGTAGCCGATGATGGTTGCCACGCCCGGAATGTGGTGGGTGTAAAAGCAGATGATCCGGTGCTCTCCAGCTCCGCCGAGGCAGGAGCTAAACGCAATGCTGAAGTTGCGGGAAACGCTGCATTGCGACGGGACGGCCGCGGCGGGTTTCGCCATCGCCGGGACGGCCGTCAACGCGCCGAGGACGACCGAGGCTGCGGCGACTTCGCCACGAGAAGAGTTTCACAGGTCCTCCGGTTCGGTGCTTTCATCGCCGCACGGCGTTACCGTGTGCCTGAGTGATCCGAGAATCTAAGGAGCGGTCATGACGGAGCCGGAGCCGGTCGCCGAGCCATTGTCCAGTCCCAGCGGCAGTCCTCTGACGTCCCTCACCTGGGCGGACGCCCGGGCACGGTTAGCCGGAGGCGAGGACTATCTGGTGGCGACGTCCGGCCCCGGTGGGCGCGTGCATGTCGTGCCGGTGCTGGCCGTCTGGCTGGAGGGAGCCGTCTACTTCAACACACACCGAGAGGCGCGTAAGGCCCGCTACCTCGAACACAACGATAGCTGCGCCATCACCGTCCCCGCCGACGATATCGACCTGGTAGTCGAAGGAACCGCGCACATCGTCCGGGACGCCGACCGACTGCGACGCGTCGCGGACCTGTTCCCGACCAAATATCCGTGGTGGCATCCATTCGTCCAGGACGGTGAGTTCTACGCCCCCGACGACACCGAGCTGGCCGATCCCCGCTACATCTTCGCGGTCGAGCCGACGGTGGTCTTCGCATTCGGCAAGGAGAAGGGATTCAGCGCAACCCGCTGGCGCTTCTAAGAGGCAAATCGCCCACTTGACCAGCTGGTCGGTCCTTGGTGTTCGATGGCGGCATGACCGACCTGAGCAGCGACGTACTGCACTACACCGCCTTCGCGACCGACCCGGCGGGAGGCAACCCGGCCGGGGTCGTCCTGGACGCGTCCGGCCTGGACGACGCCGCCATGCTCGCGATCGCGGCCGACCTGGGCTATTCGGAAACCGCATTTCTCACCCCACCACCGGACGACCTCACCGAGCCGGGCAAGGCCTTCACCCTCCGCTACTTCAGCCCCAAAGCCGAGGTCTCGTTCTGCGGCCACGCCACCGTCGCCACCGCGGTCGCCCTAGCGGAACGGACAGGGCCGGGCGCCTTCACGTTCGCCACCAAGAGCGGCGCCGTCCCCGTCGAGGTCGCCGAGATCGACGGCGTCCTCCACGCGACCCTCACCAGCGTGGAGCCGTACCTGGAAGAGGCCTCCGACACCTCCGAAGCCCTGGACATCCTGCACTGGGGCAATGACGACCTCGACCCCGCTCTTCCGCCCCGCTTCGCCTACGCCGGGGCCCGCCACCTGGTCCTCGCAGCCGCCACCCGCGAACGCCTGGCCGATCTGGACTACGACTTCGACCGCCTCGCCACTTACATGACCAGGCACGACCTGACCACCGTCCAACTGGTGTGGCGGGCGTCGCAGCACGTCTTCCACGTCCGCGATCCGTTCCCGGTCGGCGGCGTGGTGGAAGACCCAGCCACCGGCGCCGCGGCGGCCGCGTTCGGCGCCTACCTCCGGGAACTCGGCGAAATCGCCCCCGCCGCCACGCTCACGCTCCACCAGGGCGAGGACATGGGCCGCCCCGGACTCCTCACGGTAGAACTCCGCGACGGCGACCCCCGCGTCCGCGTCTCAGGCGCCGCAGTCCGCATCCCAGCCCAACCCGCCTGACGCTAGGAGAACCGACTTCGAGACACAGCCCGGCTCCGGCAAGACCCGCATTGCCGAGCTGTCCACCCAGACCAAGCAACTCCTTGCTGAGCTTTCTCGCCGCTGGAAACCCGCGTGCGACCCCGGAGAAGCATCGGCCCGGTCCGGGGCGAAGACGAACAGCACGCGGGTCTCCCATCGGTCTCGGCCGCCGGGACGCAGTTCCACCAGGTTATGGAACTCGCTGTGTTCCAGACTGTCGACGAGCGGTCGTCCCAACCTCGGCCAGCCTGTCGAGGCTTGCTCGATCAGTGCTGCGGTGCCCGTCTCGAATCCACACGACTTGAGAAACCAGCCCTCGACCGGTTCGCCGTCGCCAAGGCCTGCTGCGCGGTCATGCCGGCGGAGGTGAACCGCTCGACCTCGGCCAGCACGCTGACGCCGTGCGCGGTGCCGGCCAGCGGCGTGTCCGTGCCGGTCAGGATCGGCACACCGGCGGCATGCAGCCGACGTACGTTCTCCATCGCGATCCGGTGCCAGTCGGGGTTGCGCTGGCATCCCGGGTTCCGGCTCTTGAGGGTCGCGATCTGCGCCTCGGACAGATACGTAGCCACGCGCTCGTCGGCCAACAGGTCGTTGGCGCCCAGGCCGCAGTCGAACACCGCCAGGGTCGCGACGACGAAGGTGCCGCGGTCTCGAATCTCACTGACTAGCGCGGTGTCGACCTCAGTGTCGCGGAACACGTGAACCAGGCCGTCCGCACCCGCGTCCATCGCGATCTTGGCGCTCCTTATCGCCTCGGCGTGCGCGACCGCCAGTCGCCGGCGCTCGTGCGCGGTCGTGACCACCGCCTGGACCTGCTGCGGGGTCAGGGTGGGCAGCGGCCTGTTGATACTGCCGTCCTCCACGACGATTTTGATGTAGTCCGAGCCCTCCCGTATCCGGTCGGCGACGAACCGACCGGGGTTCGTGCCAGGCGTGAGGCGCGGAATTTCGAGGGCGATGGGATACCCGCCCGGCACGGTCACTCCGATGCCGACCGACCACAGGTCTGCCAGGTCAGTGCGCTTGAGCGACCGGCGCAGCCGTTTGGCCGCAGGCAACTGCGCGAGGCCATCGACGTCGCTGAACATGTCCAGCTGCGTTGTGACGCCAAACCGCAGTGCGTCGCGTCGCCCTTCATCATCGGTGTGCACGTGCGCGTCCGCCAACCCGGGCATTACGGTTTTGCCGCGCCCGTCGTACACCGGGGTGCCCCGCGGCACAACGGCACGGCCGACCGACGCGATGCGACCGCGTACCACATGCCCTGAGCCACGCTCGATCCACCGTTGCCCATCGAATATGCGGGCGTCGCGAATGACGAAAGTGTTACCCGCGTTCACCACTGGTGTGCCCTGCGGCACGACGGCCGCTTGTGAGGCGGGTGTGGTGACCGCTCCGGCCACCAGCCCGGCGGACAGCAGCCGCATGGCCAGCCGACTACCAAGCAGTCGACGCGCACGGCCAACGCCAGGCGAGGGCTGATCCGGCGTCCTCCGATCAGGCATCCCGAACCGCCCTCCGCTCCAGAGTTCGTTATGTGGTCTGGTCCTGCCTGAGCGCACGGGTGTGGTCCCCGTGCGGCCTTCCGCTGGGATCCGACCCTGATCGTTAACCGCCGTTCGCGCTTTTACCGCGCTCGCCCAGGACGAGCACTCCGATCCCGAGGAGGCCGGTCGCGATGCCGACGAACGGCTGGTAGTCGTGCGCCCACTTCAGCAGAAACCCGAACCTCGCGTCGTCACTGAACATTGTGGCGATGGCCGACCCAAAGCCCTGGATCATCATGAATACTCCGATGAATCCCCACATGGAATGAGTGTGTCGGCCTCGGGGCGCCGGCTGATACGAGCCAAGGTCTACAGCGATCACAACTTTGGTCGTCGCGGAGTCGACGACCGGCGCCGTCCCGACCACGACAGGAGCGACGCCAGCGGCCCAGCCGAACCACACCGACGACGGCCGGAGTCAGAAAGAGCGACCGTGGCCCAGCCATGGGCGGACACGCCTCGCTCAACACCGACGCCGACTACTCTCACTCCACGATGCGCCGCCGACTTCTACGTTGGACGCGCCGCCGTCTACGAACGCGTCTCAGCCAATCGCTCCGCCGCACAACTGACCTGAGCAAAACACCGTCCGCTTCCTCGGCTGCTCTAGCAACAGCAGGATGGGCGTTGCATCCAAGGCCGGCGACCCACTGCCCGACGAGAATCGAACCTCCTTGGGGCAGCCCCTTGCTGAGAGCACGATCCACCACTGACCGGCCCTCCACTCATGCAAGGCACGCCAGACCGTTACTGAATCTCAGGAGCCAGCTCAAAGCCATGAAGCGGTCTCTGCGCGGAGTCACCCGGTAGGGGCATGGGCGGTAAGGACATGGATCATGCTGGTGTCGCGTTCGGTGATGGCTGCGGCGTTGTCGTAGGCGCGGGCCTCGACATCGTGGTCCTCAGGGTGCTGCAGAGCGGGAATGCGGCGTGCTTGGGCGATGCGGCGTAGGTCGGTGAAGATCAATCGCTCAGCCATGGAATTCGGACGAGGCCCGTAGCGTTCGACGTGGGGGTAGCCAGGAAGGGTCGCCCATTGTCGTCGATTTGCGATTGACCGGCGATTCGTTGATTGCCGCCCATGTCGGCGTCCCAGTGAAGGGTTGCACTCCATGCGCATAGACACGCTTCCGTGATTGGATAAAGTGCAAACTCTTCCACCTCGGATTCGGATACCTGGTATGGAAAGTTGACCGTCTGGTCATCGCCTGGATCCCCGCCGGGTTTTGCTATTATCAGTTCAGCGTCCGGAGGGCGGCGATCCAACCTTATGTAGAAGCGACGAGGGTGAATTCCTCCTGCGCCACCCCTTTTGACCAGTGTGCCCGCGAGTGGCGGCTTGCGTTCGTGAATGGAGATCGTAAGCTCTCGCAATACAACAGCATTGGCTGATCTGCCCGACACGGTTACAGACACAGCATTGGCGGCAGAACTGGCAACACCGTTGTGGGCCTGTACCCATTTCTTCCAGTCCTCCTGGTTCCAAGAATTCGCTTCTTCGGCGGTTTTTGGTAGACCGTCCACATTCCTTCCTTCTCCTGGGATGATCCATCCAGAGTCGGGGTCGTAATTTACCCTGACATGCGCGAGGACTGGAGTGGGAGAACTTTTCTGTGGCGACTGGATGGGAGAGGTAATGGCCTTGGGTGGGCCAAGTTCATTGCGCCCGATGTCCTCAAGTACTGCAACAAACGGTGCTGCGATCAGCGCTGCTCCTAGGCCTATCAATAGGGCTTTTAGTGATCTACTTGTCTCTCGCCAGAAGAGCCGCATCCGTTGGGGCCTGGGCCGCCGAGTGTGAACGTGTTCTCGTGCTCGACTGCGATCATTCCGCCGACGATTCCGAGGTGGCCTCATGCGTGTTCAATACCACAGTCGCTACCGCAGGGGAAGACGCCAGTTGAGCCGCTCGACGGCCATGCACCAGCGGTCGAGGTCGGCGCCATCCACGCATCGGGTCGTCGCGATCGGCGAACATCCCGGCGTCGCCGAGCGACTCCTTCGCTCTCGGGGTGGGGGTGGGCGATCACCCGGGGAGCCCCGAGCACATGACCTCGACGCCGACCCCCCCATACGACTCATACACACTCGACCAAGCAGGATCAGGTGTACGTGCGCGTACACCTGATCGTGCATTGCTTGGAGGCTTGTGGGCGGAAAGCGAAGCTGGAGGTCCAGGCCACGGCTGAGGTTGATCAGGGGACGGGTATCGGGGGGCCCGCAACCAGAGGTCGAGGCTCAGGCTCGACGCAAAGCGGCTTGAGGTCGCTGATCGTGTCGTCGGGGCGCAGCACGCCACGAGAGATGCGACCGACGACATTCTTTTTCTGCCAGCCAGCGGTAAGGAACGTTCGGAGCGGTGTCCGGATCTCACGGGAGTCTGGATGCTGGCGCGTAATCTGCGACGGGTTTTCACAGACGCGTTTACAACCCAGACCACGACTTCCTCACCCTGGGTCATGTGCCGGGAGATACCCCGTTCTCGCCTGTCGAAGCCCGAGCGCGTCTCGGGGGGACAGGGGCGAGCGACGAAGCGTCAGCACGAACCCGACTCCAACAGCACCGAGCCCGCCGATCCGAAATTGCCTCAAATTCGAATGCAAGAGAACGTTGCACTGCCACTCACTCCGAAGCACCGTAGGTCGGGGACTCGCCCTGCCTCAGGTCCGTCGTTACAGGACACGTGGGGTCGGCGGGGTGGAAACGAGGTGCTGGCGGGCTTCAGAGTGGGCGAGGTGGTAGGACTCGCTTCCGTTTTCGCTGATGGTGCCGTTGAAGGTGAGTCGGTCAATGATGGTGGCACAGAGGCGGGGATCGGAGAAGGGGTTGCCCATTCGCTGAAGGAGGCGTTGGAGGCGATCGCGACGCTGTTCTTTTCCTCGCGTTCGGGGTGAACCCCAGGATCTGCGCTACTGCGGCCTTGAGGTCGTCGTAACGGGGTTTGCCGAGCGGCACCCCGCCCCAGCATCCTGAAGGAGTTGCTCCGCCAGGTGACGTAGGTAAGTGTGGAGTACGCGCACATCACACATGCCGGCGACGTTATCGCCCAGGTCAGAACGACGCCTACGACGAAATCGTTCGGCAAACTGAACGACCCGCGAGTGCTGGTGTGCGGCGGACGGGCGTTCCGACGGACGGTGACCGTCCACCTCGTCCTGGTCCGGCTCCACGCCCGGTACAGCAGTGAACTCGTCGTGATCGAGGGCGCGTGCACCGGGCGCTGATAAGACTGCGCACGTCTGGTGCTTGCTGAACGGGCTCGGTGAGGATCGGCACTTGTGCCACCCAGTGAACGGGGTATGGGAGAAGTAAGGTCCGGCCGAGGTCGTGGCAGGCCGCCGACCCGGAACGCAACACCGCGATGCCGGCCAAACAGCCGCGGCCAATGGAGGCGTGCCATGTGTGGTTTCGGCGGCAGACCGGCACGGGCGGCACCGTCGCCATGACTCTCAAGGCGGTGCTCTGTGAGTGCCGACATGGCTGCCGCCCTGCGAGGACCCCAATGGGGGGGCGGTGGATCCGGCTGCCTGAGTTCTCCCGCGGTCGCGGCGCCGACGCGGTGAAGGGGCGGCGGCGGGCTGGGCTCGGTGGCTGGTTGACACAAACGCGGGCCATTTGTGCAGGTCGGCGTGACCTCCGGCATCGATCTCGGCGGTGTCCCCGCCCCGGGAAGTGGCCGCCCGGCTGCCATCTGGCGGCGCGCTGCCCCTACGTGATGGACGAATGCGCCAGCGCCCGATCGGTCACCGTGCTGGGCGGTGTCTCGCTGACCGCCGGTCACGGACGCATCGTGGGCCCGGCGGGGGAGTCCGGCTCCGGGAAGTTGACGCTTGATAAGGCGATTCTCGGCCTGGTCCCGGTCGCCGGAGGTCGATCACCTTCGACGGCCGCGACATCACTGGGGCTGGCTGAGCGCTGGGAGTTGAGCAACCAAATTTAGGCGGTGTTCCAGGGCTCGTACGGCTCACTGAACCCGGTCAAGCCGATCGGCCGGACGCTCAGCAAGCCGCTGTGCGCCCAGCGGGCCCTCGACGACCGTGCCGTCCGGAACCGGATGGCCGAAGCGCTGGAACGCGTCGGCTTCCCGGCCACGGCGCTGGACCGCTATCCGACCGAGTTCTCCGGCGGCCGGCGACAGCGCATCGCGATCGCCCGCGCCATGGTCATGCGGCCGCGGTTGATCGTCTGCGACGAGCCGGTGAGCGCCCTCGTCCTCTCCCTGCAAGCGCGGATCCTCAACCTGTTCAACGATCGGCGAGCTCGCGGGGAGGGGGATCGCCGACCGCTCCGGCAGGCTGCTGACCCTCGTCCAGACCGCCCCTGGCCTTGGTCGGCTTGAAGTGCCAGCCGTCGTCGGTGCAGCCCGTACGTCGTCGCAGGGTGAGGCCGCGACGAGCCCGCCGCAGGTCAAGGGTGTCGTAGTAAGGGGTGGTGAAGGTGTAGTTGCGGGGGTGGCGACGGCGCTCGGACCGGGGGGACGTCTCGCGGATCCGAAAGGGTGAAGCCGCTGTCGGTCTCGTACTTGCGCCCGCCCTCCACGTGGGCCGCCAAGTCCATCTCTCCTTGCGAAGACTCGTTGCCCCTAGCGCCGTTTCCCACACCGCGGCCTCCCACCGGGTCGGCGCCCGGATCGGGGCGCCGACCCGGAGCGGCCGGGATGGGGCATCGATGAAGTCGAGGGGTCAGGGCTCTGGTCGCCGCCCCGTCCTGCGGATCGAGGGGGCGTTACCAGCGGTACCAGCGGCCGCGCCTGCCGGATGCGCCCGTGCCACGGGCGACGAAGCCGAGCAGCCACAGTGCCAGGACGATCACCGCGAGGATCCAGAGGACTTTGAGCGCGAAGCCGGCGCCCAGCAGGACGAGGGCCAGCAGGAGAACAAGAATCATCAGCCAGGGCATGTGAACCTCCTTGTTTAGCATTCGGCGCGCAATCTCCCCGGCGAGCCGGCATTCACGCCGATCACAGGTCACGGTTTCGAATCACTTGGTTCGGTGTTGCCGCCTTCACGGTTCGGGACATGCGGCGGGAGACGCCGCTGCCCGCTTGACGGCACCGGCACGAGGGGCTGGAGAAGGCAGACGCCCAAGACCGGGGGAGCCGGTCCGTTGTGTCCGGCGGCGGCCATAAGGTGTGGGCGACAAACCCGAGCATTTGGGTCGAGTGCGGCGTCTTCGGGCGGCTCGTCCCGGACACGGCCGCGACGGGCGGACGTGCTCAACGCCGCGGAGGGAGATCCAGATGACCGTGTCGCGCCAACGTCCGGACGATTCGGCGCGCCCCGTGCCAGAGCTGGACGAGGCTCGCCGAACCGCGTCCGGCGAGGATCGAAGTCTCCACGTCCGGCGTGCTCTGGAGCGGCTGATCGGTGTGGCGGCGACCGAGGGCAACGCCGTCCTGCCGCTGCGCAACGGCGACGAGATCTTCCCCGCGATGCTGGACGGCATCGCGAGCGCGCGGCGCACCGTGGACATGATGACCTACGTGTACTGGCGCGGTGACATCGCGCGCCGGTTCGCGGACGCGCTCGCCGATCGGGCCCGCGCCGGTGTGCGGGTCCGGTTGCTGCTGGACGGTATCGGCAGCTGGCAGATCGAGAAGGACCTGGTGGAGCGGATGAGCGAGGCCGGCGTCATCGTCGCCTGGTTCCGCAAGCCCGCCTACCTGTCGCCCTTCAAACAGAATCACCGCTGCCACCGCAAAGTGCTGGTGGTCGACGAGCAACTGGCCTTCACCGGCGGGGTCGGCATCGCCGAGGAATGGTGCGGCGACGCCCGCAACCCGGACGAGTGGCGCGACACCCACTTCGAGGTCCGAGGGCCCGCGGTCGACGGGATCGCCGCCGCGTTCGCCCAGAACTGGGCCGAATGCCACGACGAACTGTTCGACGACCGCGACCGGTTCGTGCCGCAACCCCCGGCCGGGCAGGCCGTGGTCCAGGTGGTGCGGGGATCGGCCAGCATCGGTTGGCAGGACATGCAAACCCTGATGCGGGTCATCGTGGAGCTGGCCGAACAGCGGCTACGGCTGGCCACGGCCTACTTCGCGCCCGACCCTTACTTCACCGAACTGCTGTCCCAGTGCGCGCGCCGCGGCGTCCAGGTCGAGATCCTGCTGCCGGGCCCGCACGCCGACAAGCGCGTCAGCCGCCTGGCCAGCCAGCGCCACTACGCCTCACTGCTGGAGGACGGGGTGCGGATCCACCAGTTCCAGCCGTCCATGCTGCACACCAAGATCGTCACCATGGACGGGATCGTGTCCCTGGTCGGGTCCACCAACTTCAACCGCCGCTCCATGGACCACGACGAGGAGGTCATGCTCGCGGTTTTGGACCGTGACCTCACCGCCACCCTCGACGCCCACTTCGAACAGGACCTCGAGCGCAGCCAGGCCATCACGCCCGGCCAGTGGGAACGACGCCCGGCACGGCAGCGCGCCAAGGAACTGGCCATCACACCGATCCGCCGCTTCCTCTAACCGCACCCGCGCCCCTCCCAGCCCGGCGACACAGACGCATTTTCGCGGGTACAGAACATTCTCATGCCGCTATCGATCGCGGCTGCTTGATCATTGAGGCGGGGTGTCGTTGTAGGAGGCGATGCAGATCGTCCCGATGGTGGACATGTAATACTTGGAGGGTTCCTCCGGTTTGCAGGATCAGTGTTTTGGTGCAACGGTGATCACGACGTTGCCGATCTTCTGTCCTGTTTCCACGTACCGGTAGGCGTCGACGATTTGGTCCAGCGGGTAATGCCGGTCGACGACCGGCTTGAAGGCTCCGGACTCGATCAGCTTCTGTAGATGGCGGATGATCTCCTGGTTGTCCTGCGGGAACGGGAACTTCACCTTCCTGCCGCGCAGCACCGGGGTGAGTAGGGCGAGGATCGGGTTCTGGGCCCAGGGACCCAGCTCCGAGGACACGTACACCCCGCCGGGCTTCAGCAGCCGTTTGCAGCGGCCGAACGTGCTCTTGCCCACCGCGTCGAACACCGCGTCGTAGGTCTGCTCGTCCTTGGTGAAGTCCCCGGCCGTGTAGTCGATGACCCGATCGGCACCCAACTCCCGCACCAAGGCCAGGTGCTCCCCGGCGCATACCGCGGTCACGGTCACGCCGTGACTCTTCAATAGCTGTACGGCCGCCGAGCCGATAGCACCGGTCGCGCCGTAGACCAGGACATCCTGACCGGCGCGCGTCGCCGCGTGTCTGATGAACGCGAGCGCGTAGTGCGCGCCTTCGGCCGCGGGAGCGATCTGCTCGAAGGTCACGCCCGCGGGCACGGTAGCGATCGAACCGTTCTCCGGAACCGACAGGTACTCCGCATGTGCCCCGAACGCGCCCTCGTTGTACCCGAACACTCGGTCACCGACCGCGAAGGAGGTGACGCCGTCGCCGACCGCCTCGATCACGCCGGCGAACTCGGTCCCCATGATCGTCCGTCGTGGCCGGGTGAGGCCGGTGCGGAACCGCATGAAGAAGGGCCTGGCCGCCCGGTAGGCACAGTCCGTCCGGTTCACCGTGGTCGCGTGCACCCGAACAAGCACGCCGCGATCCCCGGCCACCGGCCTGTCCACGTCGCGGATCCGAACAACCTCCGGTGGGCCGTACATGGTGTGCACCGCAGCCTTCATGGCGAAACTCTAACGGCCGTTCACAACAAGAATCCGGCCTCTCCACGCGTCATACAGAGGGTGCGCACCGCGATCGGGCTCGTTCAGGTGAGGAAACCTGCCACATTGCGCCATCTCGGCGGGCGGGCCGATTACCGAGTGGCGAGGAGTTCGTCGATGCTGACATGTGCAGAGCGGCAACCCTGGCGAGGAGCCGACCCGGGTCGCCGCCAAAGTTAGGGCCCCATCGAGCACGGGGGCAAGGCCCCGGTCCGTGCGATAACCCGTCGCGTCCGGGCCCATCATCACCGGGGCGCCCCGGGTACGGAACGGAGGGCGTCCGCTCATGCCGCTGATCGTGTGGGACCAAGGTCGCCCACGTGCGCGGTAGCCGTTACGTGGCACGGTCGAGGAGCTCGGCTAGCGTGCTGCTGGTCCAGGATCGATCGGAATCGATAGGCGGAAGGTGTTCGAGCGCTGTACATCCGCCTAAGGGGCGGTCGGAGTCAGAATTAAGCGCCTCCGCAACGCGTTTTGGCTGTTCAGAGGCTGGGTGGTGGGCAGGGGCGGGGTCGAACCGCCGACCTTCCGCTTTTCAGGTCACAACGCCTGAGCGCTGTACTGACCTGCGAAAACCCAGGTCGCTCACGAGCGAGAAGCCGATAAGCGGATTGTGTTCCCCACCAGGCTAACACGCTGCGCTACGACATACCTACCCAACGTCTGTGATAGCCAAGCCTGGCAGTAGAACCATCGCCTGGCTCTGCAACCTTCAGCGGGCCCCTCGGAGGGCCGGTGGCCCTTGCGGACCTACTCCGTAGCTCAGAAGGTTGCCGCGATCGGATCAGTTTCCGTGCGTAGTTGATCGTTTTGCAGCTCAGTCGCGGCTGCTGCCAACGCGACCGGTGCTCATCCGGTGCGTCCCCGAGGCTTAGACACACGTGAACCGTCGGTCCATCGACCTAGAGGACGCAAGAGGCGTCCGCTCATGCAGAAAAGAGGACGTTTGGTGCTGCGCAACGGATCGAACCGTGTGCCTCAGACGTTGCCCGGCGGCCGTCCTGCGGCCCTAGCAACTGCCGCAGAGAGGCAGTAAGCGCCCATGCGGTGCTCTGCATCCCCCGTCATATGTCGATGAGGACGTAGTCACATCCTTTGTTAGAGAAGCCGGTTAAAGTCATCTCTGCGCGTTCTTGGCGGCGAGTGAGGCTGGAGGTCGCTTGTGGGTGGGCGTCACGCGCTTCTCATCGGAGTCCCTGAGTGCGACGACCGGCGCTTCAGTGACATCGACCGTGTCGTGCGCAGTGACGTGCACCGCATGGAACAGGCCCTTGCCCAGTCCGACTACGAGGTGCGGACGGTTGGCCTCCTGGGCGGTAAGGACGAGGCGACTCTGAGTCGGGTCAAACGCGAGATCAAGCAGGCGTGTGCACAGGTCCCCCGCGGCGGCGTGCTGCTGGTGTACTTCTCCGGTCATGGCGTCAGCGTCGACGGCCGGGACTTTTTCGTGCCGAGCGACGCTCATGCCGATGATCCGGGTGACCTGGTGCCGGTTATTCCGGCCGAGCTCACCGGCTGCCAGGCGCGGCTGGTCGTCTTCTTCGTCGACGCCTGCCGCGACCACCCCGCACGAGAGACCGTCCCGGCGGGCGGCCATGTGCCCTTTCCGTCCGGGGGGTCCTTCGTCCTGGTCAACGGATGCGAGGCGGGCCAGCGCTGCCACTACACCGAGAACGGCAGCGTCTTCACCCAGGCCTTGGCCCAGGTCTTGGACCGGCGTCACCATGCGCGGACGCTCGGGCGGGTCATCGAGGAGGTGACCCAGGAGGTACGGCGGCGGGCGTCGCGGAACGAGGATCTGCGCCAGTCGCCCAGTGTTCCCCATCCGTCGATGCTGGCCGACGCCAAGGACGTCGTCGTCTGCGAGGGCGACGAGTTGGCGGGGGCGTGGCAGCGGGCGGCCGAGAGCGCGGACCTGTGGCAGTGCTGCGGTCAGAAGGAGCGCCGCCTGGAGGCTGCGCAGAGGCAGGTGCTGACCCTAGTCGAGGGCTGTGCCCGAAGGTGGCGCGACGCTTACGAAACTCTCCGCTCACGGACCGGCATCGAAGACCCGTGGTTCGACCAAAACTATCCCGTCCGAGTCTTGGAAGGCGTTGCACGGTTGCTCGGCGAGCGTCGGTGCCTCACCGCGGCGGAAGCTGCCGTGCTCGTCGCCGCCCCGTTCCTGCGCGAGGTCGTGCTCGCCGAAGGGATTCGGCTGGCAGCGGGTATCCAACCGACGAACTTCACCCGCACCTATAAGGACGGGGCCCGCACGGACCTGGAGCTGACCCACGAGCAGCATCAGCAAATGATTCGCCGGGCTGAGGGGCTGGAACGCCGCGGCCTGATCGACGGGCGGGACGCGCTCGCGATGTGGCTGGTGCACCAGTGGCTCGCTACCCGTCAGTCGGTTTGGCGGGACTCGGCCGCCCATGCCTGCTACCGGGACGGGGCACGCCTGCTGGAGCGCGAGGCCTGGGGCCTGGCAGGCGGCGAAATCCCCAATCTGATGGAGACACTGCTGCGCGCGGTGGGGGCTCACCCGGCCGACTCGATCGTCCTAGACGGCCTCTCCGCCCCCTATGTGGACGACCGGTGGAGGGTCCTAGCCTCGCTGCTCTGGCTCGGCGGCATCCTCGCCGCAGATCTGCGCAGGATGCCGCCGGTGCTCGCCGACCACATCGGGACCCGGATGGAGTTACCGCTGTCAACGGTGAAGAACACCGCGGCCCAACTACGCTGGGAGCGCCGCGGTGACCAGCTCGACCTGCGGATGTCCTGCCATCATCCGGCTCAGTACGCGGTGTTCCGGGACGTTCTCAAGCGCGCCGCCGAAGCGCACGAGCGCATCGCCAAACTGCCTCTCGACGAGGAGATCGCCGCCGCTCTGCCCGCCGGCTTCATTGACAAGAGCCTGCGACCCGAGACTCGGCCGGACAAGACCCTCGCCTTTCAGGTGCCGCTTTCGCGCTTTCGACTCGCCGAGGACAAGATCCGCGAACTGCTGATGGGGCGCCAGCTCTACGATGACCCTTCGCTGGCAATCCGGGAGCTCTACCAGAACGCGCTGGACGCCTGCCGGTACCGTGACGTCCGGCTCCAGGGGCTGGGCAAGGCTGCGGACGGGTGGAGTGGCCTGATCCGGTTCCGGCAGCAGACCGACGAGGACGGCCGCGAGTTCATCGAGTGCCAGGACAACGGTGTCGGCATGGACATCGACACCCTTGAGCGGGTCTTCGCCAGCGCAGGCGAGCGCTTCGTGTACAAGGAGTCGTTCCGGTCTGAGCAGGCCAGGTGGCAGATGCTGACGCCGCCGCTGCAGGTGTACTCCAACAGCCAGTTCGGCGTCGGCGTCTTCAGCTACTTCATGCTCGCCGACGAGATCACCGTGGTGACGCGGCCGGTGGACGGCAACGGTGACCCGGGGCGGGAGGCCTATCGGGTCGACATCGCCAGCAGCGGCAGCCTCTTCCACGTCACCTCGGCGGACGACCAGTTGCGCGACGGCGGCACCTGCGTCCGCCTCTACCTGTCCACCGACGAGGACGAGCGCGTCTCGGCGCTCCTCACGCTGCGCAAGCTGCTGTGGATTTCCGACTACCGCGTCGAGGCCGCTGGCGAAAGCTCCACAGAGCGGTGGGAGCCGCACGAACTGCGCTACCCGGACGAGACGGTGGAGTCGCTGCGGTGCGGCGACGATCTCTGGTGGGTGTCGGACGAGGGCGGTCTGGCCGCCGACGGCATCCGCACCAACGAGGAGATCTTCGGCCTGATCGTCAACCTGCACGGCACCCACCGTCCCCGGTTCACCGTCGATCGCACGAAGCTGCGCGAGTGGCACAAGGACTGGGTCCGCGAAGAGATCGACAAGTCTCTCCCCGAATTGCTGCGGTGGCCGGGTCTCACGCTGTCTTGGCTCTGGCAGGTGGCCAAGTCCGCCCCGGAGGTCGCCCAACAGATCTTCGTACGCCTAGTGGAGGAGGACGTGCACATCCCCATCGGAACTTCCTGGGGCCAGGACAGCAGCATCTCTGTACGGAATACCGGTTGCTTGCCGCAGGACCAGGAGCTGTTCGGGCTTGAGGCCGGTTCCAGAGGCTTCGGCCGTTGGTTCGATGCGTGGCGTAGCGGCCAATGGAGGTCGCGGGCCGCCACCAAATCGGGCATCCGCGAGCACCCTGCCGCCGTTGCCAGCGGTGGATTCCCGATCGTCGATCCGAACGACGCGCAGATGCTGGCTCAGCTATCCCACTGGACTCGGGACGAGCACGTACCCATCGACAAGATTCTTGAGGTGCTCGCGCACCCCGAGCAGACGATGGCCGACAGGCTTCGCCGACTTCGCCGTTACGTCATCACCGGAATCGATATCAGCGCAGTGCGCCATTGCCCTCCGCTGCCGGTGACCTGTAAGGAGGAGAACCCTCCACCGGTCCGTGCGTTCGCGGCATGGACCCCGCCAGGCGCACCGCCACGCCGATGCGTGGCGGGTTGGCTCATCAAGACGTCCCAGGAGCTTGATCGCACCTTGGGTGAGGTGCTGGGTCAGGCGGCTGCCCTTATGCCTGCGGACTGGACGGCACCCGACATCGATCTCGGCCCGCTTGCCGACTACACCTGCGGCAACGCCGACGCCAACCTCGTGTCGGTGGCCCTTAACGGCGGTCCCCCCTGGATTGAGGACGCGCTCGGACCCGCACACCTGGTCGAGGCCGCCACAACCCTCGGCCGTGAACTCGACAAGGTTCTCCTGCTCTGTGACAAGCTCGCCCCGCTCGGCGTCACCGTCGCAGGCCGCGAAAAATATCGGGAGAGCCTGAGCCTTCTCGAAATCGAGGCACTTCGACAAATTCGCGTCTTGGGTGAACCCTTGTCGCCACTTCAACTCGTAGTGGTCGCTGGCAGATCAGGACACACAATACGGGAGACCCACCGGTGCCTGGCTGATCTGGAGAAGGCGGGCTTCCTCGTCCGTCCCGACATGTTGTCTTCAAACGCCCTCGACACTGTTCCCGGCCCGGGAGCGTTGCGATTCATCGACATCTACCTGCAGCAATACCGACGTTCCGTCGGTCGCAAAAGGTGGACCGCGACGAAGCCATGCTTGCCGATCACGTTTTTCGTGCAGGGGCGACGTGTCCTCCAGCGATACGCGAGCTGGGCTCGTGAAGTCCTTCCATTCGGCTCTCCCGAGGCTCCTGTGACCTACCCCGAATTGGTTGGCCTGGCTGGCTCCATGTACTGCACGGTCGGCGAAGCACGTGCGGCGATACTCCGCGCGTTTCCCGACGCGGAAGTCCCCGAACCTCGTTCCGAAATCGAGGACCTGGCACCGCTCTTCGAGATCAGCCTGGCCCTGGTCAACCCCCCCACATGGTGGGCCGAGAAGCCGATGAACTGGCATCTCACCGCCAAGTCCATCGTCGAGGGCGCGTTCGCCTCCAGTTGCTCCCTCGGCGAGTTCCTGCAGATGCTTCTGCCGTACCGGGAAGTCGGGGCACCCGTCCCGCAGCCGGACGAGAGCACGTTGGAGGCTCTCTGCGAGATTTACCCAGACGAGTACGACGAGGACATGCTGACCGCTTTCGACGAGGACTGGGACGAGGTCCCCGTCTCCGAGTTCGACGCGTTGCAGCTCGTGCGGACGGCGGGACGGCTGGGGTGGGCGCCCGCGGAGGCGCAGCGGCGGCTGGCGCGGCTGGCGGCAATTGGGGTGACGCTGTCATACCCGGTGAACGGCTGCCATGACGACGTGGTGCGCTGGCAGGACCTACTGCTGCTCACCGAACACAACGACGGCTACGCGCCTGCAATCTCCGGATGCGTCTCGCCCGAGCACGTGGCGCGGGCAGCGGAGGAGACCGGGGAGCCCGCCGAGTGGATCATGGAGCGGCTCCGGCTGTACGCGCCGCTGTTCGAGCTCGACCTGGGAAACGTCGACCGGGAGACCAGCGTTGCCTGACATTGACAACCACCGAGACCGTGCCTACGCCGAGATCGGCTTCCCGATGCAGGACGGGTTCACGGTCGCCGAGACGGCCGACGGGCTGGAGGTCACCGGGACCTGCCCAGCGTGCGGTGGACGGACGAGCATGACGTTCGACTACGGCCCGCCAGACGGGGTGAAGGGCCTCTTCCGCAACCGCGGCGCCTCCGCCCCGCCGCCGCGGACCGTCAACGTCTACTGCGAGTGCGGGCATATGCACGCCGACCGTCCGGAGGGCGCCTTCGACCGGGGCTGCGGCGCCTTCTGGAAGGTCGAGATGCCGTGAGCCTCGACGAGAAGCGCTGGACGCAGAAGGCGCAGGAGCTAAAGTTCACCCAGCTCGACTCGGCGCGCAGACAGGCCGAGGGGTGGCGGACCGGCCTCGGCGGGCTGACCGCGCTGCTGAGCGCGGTGCTGATCGTCAAGGGCCGCGACAACATCACGGCCTTGGCGCCGGGGGTCCGGTGGGCCGTCGTGCTGCTGCTTGGCTTGGCGCTGGCAATGCTGATGACGGCGACGCTGCTGGCAGTGCGGGCGGCGTCGGGACGGCCGGGCCAGAAGATCCTGCGCACCGGCGAGGCCCTCCGGGCATGGACGCGTGCGGAGATCCGGCGCGTCTCCCGGGCGATCCGGCGCGCCACGTGGCTCGCCACGCTCGCCGTCGCGTGCGTGGCGATGGCGATCGGGACAACGTGGCTGGGGCCGTCCGCCAAGCCCGAGCCCGCTCTGGTGGACGTCCGGTATCAGGGCGGCCGGACGTGCGGCGCGCTGACCGGTGTCGACCGCCACACTCTGACGCTCAAGACCGCTGGACGCACCGACGCCATCGTCCTGGCCACCGTGATCTCTGTGCGCCCGGTCGACAAGTGTTCGTAGGCGAGGCGATCGAGGGTATTTGATCTGGTTCGATGATTGTGGCGTCTGCAGCTGAGTGTTCGGGAGGCGACTTCGCCCCTGCCGTGGTCAGCTCGCCGTGCCCCGCGCGCCTCCACCACGATCCGGAGTGCGCGATCGCGCGAACGGCGCGCAAGGTGTGACAGAGCGTCCCGCGCGATCGTGTGCTCCGGCCCGCGAAGAGCTGGGGGCGGCGGAGCCCCCAGAGTCGCTCACGAGCAACCCCACTAAAGAGACTTCCGCCGCTTGTCTGGGCCCATCATGCTGGGTACATGCTTGCCACGGCGGTCTCCATCGCGGCCTTCATCCTGTCAGTTGTAACCTTTGTCCTCGGCTATCGAGTAGCGAAGTCCACCGAGCGTCGCGCCAGGATGCCCGTGCTCGTGTTCGTGTACGACGGCTCAGAAGGTTGGGCCCTGCGGAACGTTGGCAATGGGCCAGCTCTCAACGTCGAGGTAGCTCAGAAAGTTGTCCAAGGAGAGCGAGAAGGCTCTTGGATCAATCCCGTGCGAGTCCCGCCGATTGGGCGGGACAAGCAGATCTCGCTCTCATGGCTCCAACATGATAATGCTCATGGTCTCGGTGCCGCCTACGAAGATTTTCTTGCAGCCGATGAGGGCGGCTCTGGGCGCATCTACACCGTCACATGCGGCAATGACCGCAACGCTGTGAGACCCGGTCGGCATCTGCCCGTATGGTCCGAATCCGAGATCGTGGCGCAGTGGAGGACGGAGCTATCGTCAGGCGCGTAACCGCTGCGGCGCTCAATGAGGCTCCTGTCACCAGGTACATGCGAAGCGCTGGTGAGGCACATAGCACGTGCCGTTCTCGTCGGCACCTCGACGCGGCCCATTTCCGGCGTAGTCCAACCGGACCTGCGCATGAGGGATACGAGCCTATTTGAGGTTGGCATTCGCACGGATGGTCTGCTGCCCCGAGTGCGAGCGGCACTGTGGTGGCCCCCACTAAAGCCTGTCCCGTAACGGTTGTGGACTTTGATCGATGATCTTGGTGTGGAGCAAACGATCAGTGCGGACGACATGGTCTGGGTGCCGACCTTCACGGGCCTGTCGATGCGGCAGTTCCGCAAGCTGGTGCGGATCGTTGCGGCTCGGGGCGGGGAGCAGACCGGGACCGGCCGCAGGTGGGGCCTGACGCTGGCCGACCGGGTCTTGTTGAGCGCGGTGTACTACCGCACGAATCTGACGTTGCGGTAGGTAGCGCTGCTGTTCGGGGTGTCGAAGTCGGCCGCGCATCGGATCGTGGACCACCTGGCGCCGCTGCTGGCGCTGGCGCCGGTCACCCGCCGGCCCGGCCCCGACACCGTGCTGATCGTTGACGGGACACTGGTGCCGACCCACGACCGGAGCGTGTCGGCGTCGTCGAAAAACTACCGCTATTCGGTGAACAGGCAGGTCGTCATTGACGCCGACACCTGTCTGGTCGTCGCGGTCGGCTGGCCCGTGCCCGGTAGCTACAACGACTGCACCGCCTTCGGCGACTCCGGCCTTGACCGGGCCTGCCGCGGTGCGAACGTCATGGCCGACGGCGGCTATCAGGGCAACCCGGGCGTGATCATGCCGTACCAAAAGCCCCGCGACGGCGCCGAGCTGCCCGAGTGGAAACAACGGCGCAACACCGTCCACAAGCGTGTCCGCGCCCGGATCGAGTACGCCTTCGCGCACATGAAGACCTGGGCCATCCTGCGCAACTGCCGCCACAAGCGCAGCGGCGTCCAGCACGCCACCCGCGGCATCGCCCTCATGCGCAACCTGACCATGACCGTATGAGCCTGTAGGCGGCCGACAATTCCCGATCCCTGCCCACCCCGTCCCATCAGCCATCAGGATCGTTACGGGACACCCTTTAGCCGTGTTTTGCCGTGGCGAGAAGCCGAGCCGATCGGCGCGCCTCGCGCTACAGGCTGACGTTGCCGAGCAGTGAGGTCGCGCGGTCGTTGTCGATCGTCTCTACGGACGCTGTATAGATGGTGCTGGGACTGGGACGGCGCTCGTCGGGCTGGGCGCCGGGCCGCTGTTCGGGCTCGTTCGTGTTGGCAGGCTGCCGGGCGAGGAAGGCGTACAGGTCGTCGGGCATGTGGTCAATACCCCTGTGGTCTTAGGCTGCGGGTTGCTCTGCTGGCTTGGCGTGCTGGAGATGAACGGCCAGATCAGCGCATACAGCATCGCAGATGCGACCGCGAGCAGGACGCCGTCCCGCAGGATCGTGATCCGGGTCCGGATGGTCTCTTCTCCCCAGCTGACCGACTGGGCGTAGCCGATCGCGACCTGCTGCTGCAACGGTATTGGGCCGGAGGCGACCGCGCGTGCATCGACTCGCCCGAAGATCGCTTGGGAGGTG
This sequence comes from Actinomadura spongiicola, assembly GCF_003432485.1. Classification (GTDB taxonomy): domain Bacteria; phylum Actinomycetota; class Actinomycetes; order Streptosporangiales; family Streptosporangiaceae; genus Spirillospora; species Spirillospora spongiicola. Next base: position 160,350 of record NZ_QVNQ01000014.1, on the reverse strand, counting down.
AGCAGCGAGACTGCTCCGCCCAGGGCCAACAACGCAAGGATCGCGCTCATGATCCAAATGATGCTGGTCCAGAGCCCGAAGGCGAATGCGCGGTTCGCGCCCGCTGCAAGGACGGCGACCTCTGCCAGCCCGATGGTCAGCATGGTCGCGGCCCGTGACTTGTTCCTCTCAAGATCAGCAAGTTGCCGGTCGAGTTGTCGGCGCCCTTCTTCGATAAGGACCTTGTGGTCGTCATCAGTGAGGCCGTTTAGATTGTCGGTGAAGTCTCTAGGCTGGCCGAAGGTGGGTACTTCGAGTCCCGGGCGGAACACCGCGAGGACGTAGTAGGCGTACACCCGGGCTTCGGCGAACCGTTTGTCGGCGGTGATGACCGGCACTACCGACCTGCCAACCAGTCGGCGAGCGATCGTGCCACCGACGTGGCGATCGGCTTGGGAAGGAACAACCACTGACCGCCTGGATTGAGATCGACGAACACGGGGCCGTCCTCGTCGATCAGCCAGTCTTGGCTGCTGTAGCCCACGCCCAAGGCGGCGGCCAGCCGCGCGGCGGCATTCTCGACCTGCGGCCACCTGTCCGTGGCCGCGAAGGAGTGGTGCGCGGATTTATGTTCGCGCCAATCGATGGGCAGGCCGACAGCATCCAACTCGGCCGTCCACGCGCGGCGGCCGACCGTGACAACCCGCAGGTGGATGTCGGCCGCGACAACTTGCTGCGCAAGGAACGGCGCGTCGAGCAGGTCTGTGCCAGCCAGTTCGGCAGCCCGGACCGCCTTGACGTAGAGCACCTGTGAGGAGCCGTCCGGCTTTTGAAAGTGACCTGGCCCGAGCGGTTTCAGGACGAATGAGTCACCCAGTTTGGCTGCAAGATCGCCTGATGAGCTGCTCACGGCTGTGGCCGGGATCCGAATCCCGGCGGCCAGAGCGGTGCGGTACTGCACCACCTTGTTCTCCGAAGCGAACAGCGGATCCACCTGGGTTAACCAGATCAGGCTCGGCTCGCGCAGGATTGCGGCGAGTAACGCCAGCCGTGATGACAACCGTGCGGCGCCGTGACTGCCCAGAGGCACTCCCGAATCCCAGCCTGCAGGGGCCAGACGTCGGATCCAGCCACGGGCAGCCATCTGATCCGCACCGAGGGTCACAGTGGCTCCGGATATGTCGATCAGCCGGATGTCGGCCGGGTCGAGCCACTGCACTACGTCGCTCATGCTGACCGCGTCGAAGACGACCGTTCCCCGGGCGGGTAGTAAGTCCACGACGGCTTCGACGTGGGGGTCTGCTCGGTCCCCGACGATCAGGATAGATGCGGTAGAACTCAAGGCGCAACTGAGCCCAGGAGCGCGCCGGACCGCTCTTCATCGGTACTTTCGATCGACTCAGTGAACTTGGTCGTTGGGCCCGATCGGGAGTCGGTCGTGCCCGGCATCCTGGCGTTGTGGGGACAGGTCACCATCTCGACCGGTATGCCTGTGCCCGAAGCAGGGACGCTGAGAATTCGATAAAGATCCACCCGGCGAAACTCCTTCTGGTAGCTGATCGACGCATCTGCAATGGACAGCGTACGCACGCGGCTAGGCGTTGAACAGCCTCGACCAAGATCACCCACCGCGTATGACCTATATCTTCGCGATCTAGGCCAAATCCGACCTTCGAGTGTTCCGAGTTACACCTCAACGTCCGCTCATCCCGCTGAGCCTGTTGCAGCGAAGTCCGCCCGTGCTCGCAGGAGTCGGCTGCGAGAGATGGTGGAGGTGGTGGTCGAGCAGTTCAGCATAGGTGTGCTGTCAGTCCTGGGCTCATTCTAAAGCCCCCGGATAGCCTCAATCCTGCTGGCCATTATCACCCAATCCGGATAAAATTACTTAAACCGGACTATTTTCTGGGGCTGCGGTGAGTCGGTGGGCTCGAGGTGGCCCCTGCGGCGCTGTCAGCGAGATGATGGAGACGCTCGCATCGCCCGGCAGCCCGAGGAGGGACTCCCGCACCATGCCACTCGACTGGAACCGTGTCGGTGCTGGAAACGTGTCGCCGCTGCTGCGGCCACGCGAGATCTACGCTGCGCTTCCCCAGCGCCCCTGGCCCTATCTTCGGCATGAGCAGGGTGAGGTGCTGGAGCGGTGGTTTGACCGCCGCAGCGACCGCGACGTCGTGATCAAGCAAAACACTGGCGGTGGGAAGACCGTCGTGGGCCTCTTGATCGCTCAGAGCACGTTGAACGAAGGGGTGGGAAAGGCCGTCTATCTCGCGCCGGACACCTACCTGGCCCGGCAGGTGCGGACGGAGGCGGACCGGCTAGGGCTGGTCACTACCGACGATGCCGGGGACCTGGCGTTCCGCCGGGGGAGGGCCATCTTGGTGACGACCTTCCACAAGCTAGTCAACGGCATGTCGGTGTTCGGCGTCGTGGGAGACGACAGGGAGAAGATCGACCTGGGCATCGTCGTCGTGGACGACGCCCACGCGGCCTTGGCCACAGCTGAAGGTCAGTTTCGGCTGACCGTCCCCGCAGAGCATGACGCCTATGACGAACTTCTCGATGAGTTCGCTGAGGACATGAAGGCCCAGTCACCCAAGGCTTGGGCGGACGTCTGTACCGACGACTACACCGCCACCATCCGGATCCCGTTCTGGTCCTGGGTGGACAAGCAAGATGAGGTCATGGCGATCTTGCACCCGCACGCCAAGGACGACAAGTTCAAGTTCGTGTGGCCGCTGATCGGGGACATACTGCCGCTGTGCGCGGCGACCGTCACCAGCCGGAGTGTTGAACTCCGTCCGCCGTGCCTACCGATCGCGATGATTCCTGCCTTCCACAAGGCGGCACGCCGCGTCTACCTGACCGCCACCCTAGCCGACGACAGTGTCCTGGTCACCGACCTCGACGCTGATCCCGCGATGCTCCGGCGGCCAGTCACGCCGGGGAGCGCTTCTGACCTGGGCGATCGGATGATCTTGGCTCCGATCGGCCTGAATCCCGAGCTCGATGACGAAGCCGTACGGGTTATGGCTCGGCAGTTCGCCGATGGAGACCGTGATGGCGACAGCGTCGCCGAGAACGAACCGGTCAACGTGGTCGTGCTGGTGCCTAGCAAGAAGGCCGCCGCCGCGTGGCGACCCTATGCCGACCGCGTCCACCTTGTCGGTGACCTTGAGACCGGCGTAGCGGAACTAAAGGCCGGCCATGTCGGCTTGGTCGTGCTGATCAACAAGTACGACGGTGTTGATTTGCCTGGCGATGCCTGCCGCCTGCTGATCCTCGATGGTGTGCCCCGTCCGATGGACGCCGCGGAACGCCGTGAGGCCGGTGTCCTGTGGGGCAGTGGAACCCTGTTGACCCGGCAGATCCAGCGAATCGAGCAAGGCATGGGGCGGGGGGTACGCGATAGCGAGGACCATTGCGTCGTCCTCCTCCTGGGCAGCGAACTGGCTGTGGCGATCCATGACCCCCGGCAGCACGGGCTGCTCTCCCCCGCGACGCGGGCCCAGGTAGAGCTCAGCCAACAGATCGCCCAACAGATCGAAGGGGAGGGGCTGGGCGCGGTCCGGTCCGCCATCAGCGCCTGCCTCGACCGCGAACCGCAGTGGCTGACGCTGAGCCGCCGGGCACTCGCCGATATCCGCTACGCCGAAAGCAGCGTGATCCGCCCCGAAGCCATCGCGGCCCGAAAAGCGTTCGACTTGGCCGTGACCGGGCAGCTGCGTGGGGCCGCTGACCAAATGCAGCGCACCATCACAGAACTCCAGGACAAGGCTGTAAGGGGCCTGCTCACCGAACAACGTGCCGCCTACCTGCACCAGGTCGACGCAGCTTCCGCCCAGCGCATGCTAACTATGGCACTTGCCGACAACCCATTCGTCCTGAGACCAACCGCTGGAGTGACGCCGAAGCAACTCAAGGCAGTAGCCGTACAAGCGGTGGCAGCGGCGGAGTTTTTGACGGCGGAATATGAGGAGGGCATAGCCCTGGTCCTGGGGGTTCGGGCGCTGCTGGACGAGATCGTCTGGGGAGATAAAGACCGAAGCGATGATGCGGAGGCGGCATGGGAGCGTCTGGGGCATCATCTCGGTCTGGCGAGTACTCGTCCGGAGAAACGGTACGGAACCGGTCCGGACAATCTGTGGGCGTTGAGCCTCAGCCGCCACGCCGTGATCGAGCTGAAGACTGGCTGCTCGACCGACACGATTTCCAAGAGCGACCTTGACCAACTCGGCGGCAGCGTGCGCTGGGACGAGAAGACTCACCCTGGCGCGGAACAGGTGCCGGTGATGGTCCACCCCAGCGGCACCATTGACGACAAGGGCGTCCCCGTGCCAGGCATGCGAGTCGTCACCGAGCAGACCTGGGAGCGACTCAAGCAGGCTGTTCGCGGATTCGCGGTCGCGCTCGCCGATGGTCAGGGGCGCTGGAAGGACGAGATGGCCGTCGCGGAGCAACTCGCGTACGCCAAGCTGACCGCTGGCAACTTCTTCCAGACCTACGCGGTAGCTCCACGTTCTACAGCACGCTGACCCGAGCGTCGCCTTCGACGGTCTCCACGTGCACCCCAAACCGCACTTCCAGTGCATCCCGCCTTCCGACCTCATGGAAGCTCGCCGGACCGACCGACCTGAGCAGCACACCCTGACGCCGATGAGCCGAATCCAGCTTGAAGGGTGGCGCGGACCTCGCCAATGACCAGGCCGCCGAGCAGCTACTCAGCGTGTTCTTTGACCGCCTGGACCAGCGCCATCGCCCATGAACCGCCATAACATCATGGTGCGTGCCGCACGTTCGCCGCGTTGAGGCGGCGGTGCACTAGCGACAGCATCGGGAACAGGTCGAGCGCGTCCGGCTCGGTGAGTGCCCAACCAGCAGCCGCTCGTTGTGTATGCGCTGACAGGCTCCGGAAGGTCCCGAAAATACCCTTGAACAAGTTCGCGAAGCCGCAATGCCCGCTGACCTCCGACTCCGTGCGGTAGGCGTTGATCCGCACGACCGGCGTGCCAGTGCCGACTTCGAAACACTGATCGACCAATGCAGCGCCATCGCTGGTGAGGCCGCTCATCTGCCGCAGCCGCTCGCTGACACCTTTCATGGCGTCGAACACTGCATGGAAAAGCGACTTTCGCAGCGACTATCTTCGCAGTAACGCAGGACCTCGGGGGCACGCCACGGCGAACCAGTTCGGTGCGCAGCCGACCGGCCAGCTTTGCCACCTCTCCAAAGTGATTGCGATAGCTGCGCCCGAGCGACCTTGCCCTGATCGTTGACGCGTAGCCCGACCAGCGACAACGCCTCGGTGAGACCATCACGAAGCGCGTCGAATCGAGGCTGGTCCTGGAGATGCCGACCCGGGGCCATCGCCTCGGCGATGAACCGGCTGATGCAGTTGCTAGCCCGGTCACGATGCTGTTGGTGAGCAAAGCACCCCACAGCCGGGTGCGCTTGTTGGGCGCCTCCAGATCAGCAATGCCGACCTTCCCGAGCAACCGGGTAATCTCCGCGTTACTCAGCCCCGGCCAGTCGGTACTGGCCAGTACATCGGCAACTGCTTGGACGACGTCTGATGACCACGGCGGGTGCAAGACCTTCGAGAGCACGGCCTACATGACGGCTGCTGACGAAACTTTCTAAGCTGTAACGTTCTCGGTAGCCGAGCACACCTGATCCGCGCTAATGAAGATCACTTTTCACAGGCCCGCGGGCACCCAGCGGGGGAGCATGGAATTCGCGATCGCTATGCGTTCTTGTTCGAGGGCTCGGCGTCGGGGCCTCTCGTTATACTCGGACCGAGCGAGGGCATTTGACACCGCGATACCAGTGGAGCTCCGCCGTTTGCATGTCCATCGAACGATCGTTCCTGAATGTCTGAGAAGGGTGCTTGAATCCCGTCGTGAAGAACGTGATGCATCTATGGCTCCCCGATCGCCATCTCGGCGTCGCGGCGACACTGTCGCACGCGGACGAGTTGATCGGGCAGGTCGCCAACCTGCTCTTCGACTATCAAACCCAGCCTGGCGGCGTCGTGGGCCTAGTGGAGGTACCAGCGGGTCCGTTCAGCCAGACCGTCGTCGAACGAGTGGCTCCGATTCCCCGCAAGATTCCGCTGCTGGTGGCCGACGCGCTGGTGGCGCTGCGGGCCGCCCTGGAGCACGTGCTGTTCACGGAGGTCGAGTTCCTGGACGGCTCACCGTTGGACGAGACGGCGGCCAAGCTCGTCGACATGCCCGCGTCGGACACCTACGAGAAGTTCCAGGAGTGGCAGAAGAAGCGTGCGAAGAAGGGCCCGCCGTCATTGCGGGCAGGCAGCGAGCTCGTGCGGCGGATCGAAGGCTTGCAGCCCTTCCACCGTCGGAGCGACCCCCGTATGCACCCTCTGGCCAGGCTGGCCCTACACACCAACCATACGAAGCACAGGACACCGGCGATCACGGCCGTTCGCATAGCCGCCATGTATCAGGACGACCAGCCGCCTCGCTCGATTCGTGACCTTGCTCCGCGCCCAGAAAATCCGCTGTGCGTTGGCGACGTCATCGCCCAGATTTCAATGGGCGCCCAGGTCCCCATGACTTTGTTCCCGACGGTCGGAATCAACCGGCCGGGCACGGCCCGGTGGCCGGTGCTGATACAAGAGCTCGACGAGATCTCCCACTGGGTCCGCACCCGGGCGGTGCCACGTCTGGTAACGGGCATGGAGCCGCCCGAGCCCGCACTCCCGACGCGCTACGAGATCGCCGTTGGGCACGAGAACGAGCGTCGGGCGATGGCGGGGGGATCGGCGACTTCGGCCGCAGAGCGCCACAACCAGCGCTTGAGGGCGGCGTCGGTCCGCGCCGACCTCGCCGAAACGATCAGTCGAATGAACGGCTCTCCGAGCGCCCGCCAGGTCACCGCTTGGCTGGCCCAGCTGACTGATGAGGAGGTGCTTGACCGGATGGCACGGCTGAAGGCGACCACTCATGACTTTGCCTTGATGCAGCGCAATTATGAGGTCATGAAAGGCCTGCGCGACGAAGCCCAGACGTTCGCTCGTGACGGCGGGCCAGCAGCGGCTGGCACTGGGTGAGCGTGGGGACGTCGACCAACGCCGCGGTCGAGCGCGATGGATCCTCCCCGATGTAGTCCGTCCAGCCGAGCCTGGCAGAGGCCGTGGGGCTCTCGGCCGCTGCCCCCTCGGCGGGAAGCGGTCATGAAACCGGTACCGCAGATCTGGCACAGCTGAGGGCGGTGAAGCCCACCGGGTTTGATGAAGCCCGGTTTACCTGGCGCCGGTCGGCGCTGGTGTGTTGATCGAACGGTAGTACGCCGTCTCGTACTCGACGGGTGGGACGTCACCGATCGCGGTGTGTAGCCGGCGGTGGTTGTACCAGCCGACCCATTCGACGATGGCGTATTCGGCCTGGTCGCGGGTTCGCCAGGTGCGGCGGTGGATCAGTTCGGTCTTGAACGTGGCGTTCAGTGACTCGGCCATGGCGTTGTCGTAGGAATCGGCGACCGATCCGACCGAGGCGGTGACACCCAGGTCGGCTAGTCGAGTGGTGTAGCGGAAACTGACGTATTGGCAGCCCCGATCCGAGCGATGAATCAAGGTGCCGGGCTGCACCGGCCGTTCGCGGCCGCGTTGCCACAGCGCCATCTCCAGCGCGTCCAGCGGCAGGTCGGTGCGCAGGTGATCGGCCAGTTGCCATCCCACGATGCGGCGGGAGAAGGCGTCCAGCACGAATGCCACGTACACCCAGCCCTCCCACGTGCGCACATAGGTGATATCTGCCAGCCACAGGCGGTCCGGCCGGTTGGCGGTGAACTGCCGGTTGACCAGGTCCGGCGGCCGTGGCGCCGTCTGGTCGGGTGTGGTGGTGCGCTGCCGGTCCCGGCGGTGCACGCCCTGCAGGCCATGGGCCCGCATCAGCCGCTCCACCGTGCACCGGGCGACCTGCACGCCCTGGCGGCGCAGTTGCTTGTGCACGCGGTAGGCGCCGTAGGTGCCGTAACTGGCTTGGTAGACGTCTGTGATCTGCTCGATCAGCGTCGTGTCGCGCTGGGCGCGGGCTGACGGCGGTCGGCGTTTGCGGCCGTAGTAGGTACCCGGGCACAGGTCCAGGACCCGGCACACCGGCTCGACCCCGAAGCGGTCACGCAGGTGGTCGACCACCATGACTACTTCGTCCGGGGCTGGCCGAGCTCGGCGGCGAAAAGCGCGGAGGCCGCTTTGAGGATGTCGTTGGCGCGCTTGAGTTCGTTGTTCTCCTTGCGCAGCCGCTTGAGTTCCTCCCGCTCAGCGCTGGTGAGCTGCTCGGGGCGCTGGCCTGCGTCGGCCTGGGCTTGCCGGACCCAGGTGCGCAGCGCTTCGCGGTGGATGCCCAGATCGGCTGCGATCTGGGCGATGGGGCGGTCGGACTCCATGGCCAGCCGCACGGCCCGGTCCCGCAGTTCCTGGGGGTATTTGCGTGGTGCAGACATCGCAGTAATTCTCCTTCCAACCAGCCAAGATCACGCTGGCTTGAAGGACTTCACCGAACCCGGTGGGCTTCAACTGCGTGCGTGCGTCGTCGGTGGTGGGCGGGCGAAATCGGTGGCGCCCGCCTTCGCTGGCGGGCGAGGATCGCAACCTCGTGCACCGCGAGGAGCGGGACGGGGGCGCCCGATGAGTGGCGCCCGCCTTCGCTGGCGGGCGAGGATCGCAACAACTTGTGTCAATTCGCTGGGGGCGACCTCCAGACCAGTGGCGCCCGCCTTCGCTGGCGGGCGAGGATCGCAACATCCTCCCCGTCCTTGATGAGCCACTGCCGCGCCCGGTCGGGTGGCGCCCGCCTTCGCTGGCGGGCGAGGATCGCAGCAAGGTGGGGGAGGCGCAGAGCCTGGTCTCGTGATATCAAAGTCCGTCTGCAGGAGATCGACGATCTTGTGGGCTGGTGTTCTCCGAACCGTCTCCGCTGGTCATTGAGGAGGGCGCCCAACGGCCCGGCGGCGTGCCCGGGTCGCGGGGCCGGGTCGGCGCTGGTACACGGTCCGATCCACGGCTGCACCCAGACTTTCCATGGACGGCTTTGACTCGCGCAAGCGCCGCAGAGACACCGCCGTGCTGATCGACGCCCGACCAGGCAGCACGTCGAGGTGCTGACCGACCGCGAGGCCGACACCCTCGAAGCGTGGCCGCGCGCCCGCGGGCGTCCAGGTCTTAGGTCGGGGCGGTTCATTCCGCTCCGTGCTAGTCCGTTCGGAACCGCCGAGCTGGCAAGGAGCCGATGCGACCAGTTGGCGATAGGTCGTTCGCGACCTCCCGCCGAAGGTCGTGTGCGGTGTTTCAGTTGCCTCTTTCGGGTAAGGCACTCGATTGTTCGTGTCGGGGGGTGCGGCGGTGGCCGACGACAACGTGGTGCGCGTGGTGTTGCGTGCTGATCCTGGACTGTCGTTAGAGATCGTCCGTCAGATCGCCGAGTCGCTGCCCGCCGACATGCGGGAACGTTCGGCGGCGCCGGTGGACTGGGAGGTCGACGCCGGGCCTGGGGCGTTGACGGCCGACGAGCAGGTGGAGGCGGAGCGCCTGTCGGAGGTCCTGGCCGGTCAGTTCCCCGATGACGGGTACGACATCGCCGTGTTCGTGACCGATCTGCCGCGCCGTCGGGAAACTCAGCCGATTCTGGCGGAAGTGAGCAGGGCTGAAAAGCTCGCCTTGTTGTCGCTTCCCGCACTTGGCTGGTTCTCTCGGAAGAGTCGGGCTCGCCGCGGTGTGGTGGACCTGGTCGCGCTGGTCTGCGACGGGACGCCGCCGAGGTTCGCGCGGGAGTACACCGTCCGCCAGGCCGATTCCGGACGGCAGGCTGAGCAGCGGTTCGTGACGCCGGGGTTGCCGGGCCGGTTCCGACTGCTGGCCGGGATGATCCGGGCGAACCGGCCCTGGCGGCTGTTCACCGGCTTGTCCAAGGCGCTGGCGGGGGTGCTGGCGACCGTGGCGTTCGCGGTGGTCAACGCCTCCGTCTGGCAGATCACCGATGCGCTCGGCCCGGTCCGGCAGGCGATCCTGGCGGTGCTGGCGGTCGCGGCCCTGCTGGCGTGGCTGATCATCGACCATCGGTTGTGGGAACGTCCGGACGACGTCATCAATCGCCAGCGCGCCAAGCTGTACAACGCTGTCACCCTGGTCACGTTGCTGATCGGTGTGCTGTGCCTTTATGGGGCCGTTTTCGTGCTGACGATCGTGCTGGTGCCCGTGGTGCTGACCGGCAGCGCGCTACGGCCCAGCCTCGGCCATGGGGCCGGGTGGGGCTTCTTTCTGTCGATGGCCTGGCTCGCCACGTCCATGGCGACGGCCGGTGGTGCGCTCGGATCGGGGCTGGAAGACGAGTCGGCCGTGCGTGACTCCGCGTACGGAGTCCGTCAACGCAGCCGCCTGGAACAGCAGAGGAAGCGCAACATCTCGTGATCGGGGTCTGTCGTGCTGGTCACCGCTGGTGGGTTTTTGGTTGCCCAGGCGCGGATCTCGGACGGGCGGAAGCGGAATTTCCCTGTTCATTGCAGTAGGCCGGCATGTCGCCGTCCCCTGGGCGGTAGATCGTGGTGATGGGGAGCCTGCCGATGTATCCGCCGATGCTGGCCGTGCTGGGGGAACTGCCGACCACGGAAGGCTGGGCGGCCGAGTTGAAGTGGGACGGAGTCCGGGCCGTCGCCTATATCCGCGACGAACGGTTACAGCTGATGTCGCGCAATGAAAAGGACATCACCGTCGCCTGGCCCGAGCTCGCCCCGCTCGCCGCCGCGGTCGATGTGCCGGTGGTGTTGGACGGGGAGATCGTGGCGTTCGGACCGGACGGCAGGCCGTCGTTCAAGGCGCTCGGCCCGCGGATGCACCTGCGTCAGCCGGACCGTATCAAGGCCCTGGCCCGGTCCGACCCCGTCTCTTACATGATCTTCGATGTGCTGCACTGCGGCGATGAGCCGCGGATCGCCCTGCCCTACGCCGAGAGGCGCCGGGTTCTTCAGGGGCTCGGGCTGGACGGGCCGCGCTGGAAGACGACCACTTCCCATGATGACGTCGCGAACGTCTTCGCCGAGTCGTCCCGTCTCGGCATGGAGGGCGTGGTCTCGAAGCGCGTCGACTCCCCGTACCGGCCGGGAAAACGGCACCGGGACTGGACCAAGACGAAGAACTTTCGGACGCAGGAAGTGGTCGTGGTCGGCTGGAAGCCCGGGGAGGGCCGCCGCGCCGACCGGATCGGCGCGCTTCTGCTGGCCGTCAACGATGAGCGGGGACGGCTGAGATACGCCGGTCAGGTCGGTACCGGCTTCACCGAGGCGATCTTGAACGACCTCGCCGGGCGTCTCGCGCCGCTGCGGCAGGACGAACCGCCGGTTCCCGACGTACCGCCCCAGCAGGCGCGGGACGCCCGCTGGGTGCGGCCGGAGTTGGTCGGTGAGGTCGTCTTCACGGAGTGGACCGGCGATGGCCGGCTGCGGCATCCGAGCTGGCGCGGAGTCCGCACGGACAAGGAACCGGGCGAGGTCCGCCGCGAATAGGGCCGGCAGGCCCGGCCGGTCACTCCGGGTTCTCGTAGCGGACGTTCAGCTCCCCGATCGCGGCGGTGATGTGGATGGTGGCGCCGTCCCGGACGTCTCCCGCGATGAGCGCGCGGCCGAGGCGGGTCTCGACCTCGCGGGCGATGAAGCGGCGGAGCGGGCGGGCACCGTACACCGGGTCGAAGCCCTGCTCGGCGATCAGCCGCCGGGCGTCCTCGTCGATCGACAGGCGCATCCGCCGGTCGGCCAACCGGGCGCGCAGGTCGTTGAACATTAGGTCGACGACCTGCTCGATCTGCGGCAGCGTGAGCGGCTTGAACAGGATGATGTCGTCGACCCGGTTGAGGAACTCGGGACGGAAATGGCGCCGCAGCTCGCCCATCACCCGGTCGCGGGCGTCCGGTGCGATCTCACCCTCCGCGGTGGCGCCCTGCAGCAGGTGCTCCGACCCGATGTTGGACGTCATGATGATCACGGTGTTGCGGAAGTCGACGGTGCGGCCCTGCGCGTCGGTCAGGCGGCCGTCGTCGAGGACCTGGAGCAGCGTGTTGAAGACGTCGCCGTGCGCCTTCTCGATCTCGTCGAACAGCACGACCGAGTAGGGCTTGCGCCGGACGGCCTCGGTGAGCTGGCCGCCCTCCTCGTATCCCACGTAGCCGGGGGGCGCGCCGACCAGCCGGCTGACGGTGTGCCGCTCCTGGTATTCGCTCATGTCGATGCGGACCATGTTCTCCTCGGTGTCGAACAGGGCCGCGGCGAGGGTGCGGGCCAGTTCGGTCTTGCCGACGCCGGTGGGGCCGAGGAAGACGAACGAACCGATGGGGCGGCGCGGGTCCTTGATGCCCGAGCGGGCGCGGATGATGGCGTCGGACACGAGCTGGACGGCCTCGTCCTGCCCGACCACGCGCTCGTGCAGAACCTTGTCGAGTCTGAGCAGCTTGTCCCGCTCGCCCTCCTGTAGACGGCTCACCGGGATGCCCGTCCAGCGGGACACGATCGACGCGATCTCCTCTTCGGTGACGACCTCCCGCAGCAGCCGGCCGCCGTTCTGCTTGTCGGCCAGCCGATCCTCCTCGGCGCGCAGCCGCCGCTCCAGTTCGGGCAGCCGGCCGTGGCGCAGCTCCGCGGCGCGGTTGAGGTCGTAGTCGCGCTCGGCCCGATCGGCCTCCTGCCGGACCTGTTCGATCTCCTGACGCAGCGCCTGCACCTTGCGCAATGCCTGGCGCTCGGCCTCCCACTGGGCGCGCATGGAGTCGGCCTCGGCGCGCAGGTCGGCCAGTTCGCCCCGGAGTTTCTCCAGGCGGCCCCTGCTCGCCGCGTCCTCCTCCTTGGACAGCGCGGCCTCCTCGATCTCCAGGCGCATGACGCGGCGGGTGAGCTCGTCCAGCGGCCCGGGCATGGAGTCGATCTCGGTGCGCAGCATGGCGCACGCCTCGTCGACCAGGTCGATGGCCTTGTCCGGCAGGAACCGGTCGGAGATGTAGCGGTGGCTGAGCGTCACGGCGGCGACGAGGGCGGCGTCCTGGATCTTCACGCCGTGGAAGACCTCAAGGCGTTCGCGCAGGCCGCGCAGGATCGAGACGGTGTCCTCCACGGTGGGTTCGTCGACCAGGACGGGCTGGAAGCGCCGCTCCAGGGCCGCGTCCTTCTCGACGTGCTTGCGGTATTCCTCCACCGTGGTGGCGCCGATCATGTGGAGTTCGCCGCGGGCGAGCATCGGCTTGAGCATGTTGCCGGCGTCCATGGCACCTTCGGTGGCGCCCGCGCCGACGACGTTGTGGAGTTCGTCGACGAACAGCAGGATCCGGCCCTCGGCCGCCTTGACCTCGTTGAGGACGGCGGTGAGGCGTTCCTCGAACTCGCCCCGGTACTTGGCGCCCGCGACGAGCGAGCCCATGTCCAGATTGAAGATCGTCTTGTCGCGGAGGCCCTCGGGGACGTCGCCGTCGGTGATGCGCCGGGCGAGTCCCTCGACGATGGCGGTCTTGCCGACGCCGGGGTCGCCGATCAGCACCGGGTTGTTCTTGGTCTTGCGGGACAGGATCTGGACGACGCGGCGGATTTCGGCGTCCCGGCCGATGACGGGGTCGAGCCTGCCCGCCGCGGCGTCGGCGACCAGGTCCCGGCCGTACTTCTCCAGTGCCTCGTAGGCGACCTCGGGCATGGCGGACGTCACTCGCTGGTTGCCGCGGATCCGGGTGAGGGCCTCCAGGAAGGAGTCTCTGGTGATGCCTTGACGCTCCAGAAGCCGTCCCGCGGCCGTCGCCGAGCCCTCCTCCAGCAGGGCCATGACCAGGTGCTCCACGGAGACATAGTCGTCCTTCAGCCGTTCGGCCTCCTGCTGGGCGGTGTCGAGCAGGCGGGAGAGCCGCTGGGTCACCAGCACCTTGCCGGGCTCGGTGCCCGGACCGCTCACGCTCGGGCGGCGGCCCAGCTCGGCCTCCAGCGCCTCCCGCAACCGTGCCGGGTCGGCCTTCGCCTCGGTGAGCAGCCGCGGGACGAGCCCGTCGGCCTGGTCGAGCAGGGCGAGCAGCAGGTGCTCGCCGTCCACTTCGACGTGCCCGAAGCGCAGGGCCTTGGTCTGGGCGTCGTGCAGGGCCTCCTGGGATTTCTGGGTCAGGCGGTTGGGGTCCACGTTCGGCCTCCGGTGTGGTGTCGGGTGCGCAGGTCCCGCTCGAGTTCGGCGATGCGGTCGAGGAGTTCGACCACGAGTCCCAGCGCGGCGTAGTTGAGGCAGAGTCCCGTCCGCAGGCGTTCGAGGCGCGCGTACGCGGCGACGTGCGCGGGCGCGAACCAGAGTCGGCCGGACGCGTCGCGTACGGGGTCGAGCAGGCCGAGACGCACCAGCCGGCGGGCCAGCTCCGGATGGATTCCGGCGGCGTCGGCGAAGGCGTCGAGGTCCATCCGCCGGGGACGGGTCGGGATGATGGCGTAGACCGTGCCGGGCAGCAGATGTTCCATCACGATCTCCTCGGGTCGAACGGTGACGCCGATGCGAGCTCCTCGAACAGCCGGCGTTCGGTTTCGGACGGCTCGGGCGGCACCACGATGCGGGCCTCGGCGAACAGGTCGCCCGGGGTGCCGCGCGGGTTGGGCAGCCCGCGGCCGCGCAGCCGGAGCCGCCGCCCGCTGGACGTGCCGGGGGGCACCTTCACCTTGGCCTCGCCGCCGGGCGTCTGCAGTCCCGCCGTCGTGCCGAGGGCGGCCTCCCAAGGCGCGAGGGGGAGGTCGGTGTACACGTCGCGTCCCTCGACGCGGTAGCGGGGATGTGGGGTGATCCGCACCACCAGGTAGAGGTCTCCGGCGGTGTCGCCGCTCCCGCCCTGGCCGGCGAGCCGGATGCGCTGGCCGTCGGTCACACCGGCGGGAACGGTGACGTCGATGTTCCGCGGGCCCTCCGGACGGTTGAGGGTGAGGGTGCGTCTGGTCCCCCGGTACGCCTCCTCGACGCTCACCTCGATCTCGGCCTCCTGGTCGGCGCCGCGTGACGGCGACCAGGCGGACCTGCGGTCGCCGCCCCGCCACCGGCCGCCGAAGATCCCGCCGAACAGGTCCTCCAGGTCGATGTCCTCGCCGAACCCGCCGGTGTGGGCGCCGCCCGTGGTGGCGTAGGAGCCGGCCCGTCCCGCGGTGGCACCCGCCCGGGACCGCGCCCACATGTTCGGGTCGACGTCCTCCGGAACACGCCGGAAGTCGGGCCCGAAGGCGTCATAGCGGCGGCGCTGCTCCGGGTCGGACAGGATGGCGTATGCCTCGGAGACGTCCTTGAACCTCTCCTCGGCTTCGGGGTCCTTGTTGATGTCGGGGTGATGGGCACGGGCGAGCTTGCGGTAGGCCCGCTGGATCTCGTCCTGGTCGGCGTCCCGGGAGACCCCCAGCACCTCGTACGGATCGCGGACGGCCATCAGTCATCGGCCTTGGCCGACACCGACACCAGCGCCGGACGCAACTGGTTCTCGTCGTCGCCGTAACCTGGCTGATGCACCTCGACCACCGTTCCGGGTGGAGCGTCGGAGTCGGTGCGCACGGCGACCGCCGAGTGCCGGGCCGGGGCGAACGGGACCCCCAGCTCATCGCGGCGCGGGTAACCGAGGTCGCGCAGCGTTGCCACGGCCCGGTCCCGCACGCGGTGAACGCCCTCGATGACGCTTTTCGGATCGGACTCGGCATGCTGGAGGGCGCGTTCGAGGTCGTCGAGAACGGGCAGCCACATCGCGGTGACCTCCGCCCGCTGGGCACGGCGCTGCGTCTCCAGCTCACGCGTCATGCGCTTGCGCATGTTGTCGAGGTCGGCGAGAGCGCGCCGCCACAGGTCCTCGAGTTCCTCGCCCCGCGCCCTGAGCCGTTCGACCTCGCCGGGATCCGGGCCGGCCGCCTCACCGGCCGCCTCGGCGGCGCCGTCCTGCTCGGGGCGCTCGGGCGGCCGGTCCTGGTCGGCCGGCTGCCCGGTCTGGTCAGTCCGTCGTGAATTCCGCGTCGATGACATCGTCATCTGAGCCTTCCGTCGTGGCCCCGGCGGAGCGCTCGCCCGCGCCCGCCGCTCCGGTGGTGGTTCCCAGGCCGTGCAGGATCTGCTGGAGTTCGGAGGTGAGCGTGCGCAGCCGGTCGAGCGGCGCCTCCTCCTTGACGGCCTGCCGGGCGTCCTCGATCAGCCCCTCGGCCCGCGCCTTCTCGTGCACGGGCACCGAGTCGCCGAGTTCGCCGAGCCGGCGTTCGACCTGGTAAACGGCCGAGTCCAGTTCGTTGCGCGCGTCGACCTGCGCACGCAGCCGCGCGTCCTCCTGCCGGTGCCGCTCCGCATCGGCGATCATGCGCTCGACTTCGCTCTCATCGAGGTTCGAGCTCTGGCTGATCGTGATGCGCTGCTCGGCGCCGGTGTCCTTGTCCCGTGCGGAGACGTTGAGGATGCCGTTGGCGTCGATGTCGAAGGTCACGTCGATCTGCGGCGTGCCGCGTGGCGCGGGGCGGATGTTCTCCAGCCGGAAGCGGCCCAGCACCCGGTTGTCGGCGGCCCGCTCCCGTTCCCCTTGCAGGACCACGATGTCGACCGCGTTCTGGTTGTCCTCGGCGGTGCTGAACGTCTCGGTGCGGCGGGCGGGAATGGTCGTGTTGCGCTCGATGATCTTGGTCATCACCCCGCCCATGGTCTCCACGCCGAGCGACAGGGGCGTGACGTCGAGCAGCAGGACGTCCTTGACCTCGCCCTTGAGGACGCCGGCCTGGATCGCGGCGCCCAGCGCCACGACCTCGTCGGGATTGACCGACATGTTGGGGTCCTTGCCGCCGGTCAGCCTGCGGACGAGGCTCTGCACGGCGGGGATCCGGGTGGACCCGCCGACCATGATGACCTCGTCGATGTCGTCGGCGGTGACCTTGGCGTCGCTCATCGCCCGTTCCACCGGCCCGACGCAGCGCTCGATCAGGTCCGCGGTGATCTGCTCGAACGTGGAACGCATCAGCGAGGCGTCGAGGTGCTTCGGGCCGGTGGCGTCGGCCGTGATGAACGGCAGGCTGATCTGCGTCTGGGACACCGTGGACAGTTCGACCTTGGCCTTCTCGGCGGCCTCGAACAGCCGCTGCAGGGCCTGGGGGTCCGCGCGGAGGTCGATCCCGTTGTCCTGCTGGAAGCCGTCGGCGAGATGATCGACGATCCGGCGGTCGAAGTCGTCGCCGCCGAGATGGCCGTCACCGGAGGTGGCGCGGACCTCGACCACGTCGTCGCCGATGTTCAGCAGGCTGACGTCGAAGGTGCCGCCGCCCAGGTCGAACACCAGCACGGTCTCGTTGGCCTTCTTGTCGAGGCCGTAGGCCAGTGCCGCCGCCGTGGGCTCGTTGATGATGCGCAGGACCTCCAGCCCCGCGATCTTCCCGGCGTCGCTCGTCGCCTGCCGCTGGGCGTCGTTGAAGTAGGCGGGCACGGTGATGACCGCCTCGGTGACCTTCTCGCCGAGCGACTTTCCGGCGTCGTCCGCCAGCTTGCGCAGTACCTGGGCCGAGATCTCCTCCGGTGCGTACTGCCTGCCGCGCACCTCGAAGCGCGCGGTTCCGTCCGGCCCTTCGACCACGTCGAAGGAGACGGCGTCCTTCTCGCTCTCGATCTCGTCGTAGCGCCGTCCGATGAAGCGCTTCGCGGAGGTGATGGTGCCTTTCGGGTTCAGGATCGCCTGCCGCCGGGCGAGCTGGCCGACCAGCCTCTCGCCCTGTTCGGTGAAGGCCACCACGGACGGGGTCGTCCGTGCCCCTTCCGCGTTGGGGAGGACCCGGGGTTCGCCGCCTTCCATCGCCGCGATGACCGAGTTGGTGGTGCCGAGGTCTATGCCAACTGCTCTAGCCATCAGGTTCCTTCCGATGGTCCTCACCGCGGATACCGGCGAGATGGCGTACACCGTTGCCGGAGGTGGCAACGCCTTCGCCACCGACGCTGCGTGATGAGTGGGCCCGGCGCATCCACCGACCGTGTAGGTATGTGCTCGGCGCCCACCGTGGAGGGTGGGTGAGGCCGCCGTTTTTTGGAAGACGATCGGGCGGGACGCGGTCCTCACGCCGACCGGCGCGGGCGGGCGGCCTCCTCGCGCGAGCCGTGCCTACAAGATCTGACGATGTGAAGGTCGCGACCGATGGCGAGGCTGCAAGGAGTTCTTCCGCTTCGGCGGGAGATGACAGGGGAGGTGGTTCCATGGCCGTGATCGGAATCAGCAGATTCGAGCGCTTCTTCAGGGCCGCCGCCGGGCTGGACATCGACAAGAGTGATCTGCGGCGCTACCACGAGTTCCTCGACGCCAAACTGTACGATCTCCTCCTCATCGGACAGGCCAGGGCGAAGGCGAGCGGGCGCGACATCATCGAGCCGTTCGACCTGCCGATCACAAAGGGCCTGCAGGAGAGCGTCCACCGGTTCCGCCGGTTGGACGAGGAGATCGAGGTCGAGCCGATCCTGGAGCTGCTGGCGAGGCGGCCGCCGCTGGACCTCACGGTCCGCGATGTCACGGACGAGAGGCTTCCCGAGATCGCGGGCGGTCTCTCCTACGCGCTGGCGCAGGCCTTCCGCATCATGTTCCCGGACCGGCGCAACCCGCAGACCGAGCAGTGGGAGGCGGTCCAGCGCATCTTCGACCTGCTCCTGTGAGCCGGACCGCCGCTCTGGCTGGTTCGCGGCGAACAATCCGCCTTTATTCAAAAATATTCTGATTTGCCCGAAAATGGGCCAGTGACGCGGTGACAGCGTGTATCCCCTGCCGAATCAGGGGCACGGTGCCTCAATGGATGGCAGGCCGCCTACGCGGGGCGCGACCTTCGGTCGCCAACGGGAACGAGCGAGCATCGATGAGTTGCTGACGCGTGTCGACGGCCCGAGGGTCATGCTCGTCGAGGGGGAGCCGGGAATCGGGCGTACCCACCTGCTCGAAGACGCCGCGCGGAGGGCCGCCGACGGGGGCTTCGCGGTGGTGGTCGCGGACCCGGATTCCGGTCTGGGTCGGCCCGCCGACCTGGAGCAACTGCTGACGGCACTCGACGAGCCCCGCCCGCCTCCGCGGCCGTCCGGCGGACAGGACCGGCCGGCCGAGCGGCTGCGGGCCGCCCTGGAGCAGCGGGCTCGCTCCACCCCTTTGCTGGTAGTGCTGGACGATCTCGAAGGAGCCGACCCGGCGGCTCTTCGCGCGCTGCAGACGCTGCCGATCCGGCTCGCGTCGTCCCCCGTTCACTGGATTCTCGCGCGCCGCACCGGCCGCGGCGACGCCGAACTCGATCGGCTGTTCCTCCGCCTGCAGGAGGGTGGCGCCGCGCTGCTTCGGCTCCGCTCGCTGCCGGACGAGGCCGTCTCCGACCTGGTCACCGCCACGCTGGGCGCGTCCCCCGACCTCGACCTGCGCGTGCTCGCGGACAGGGCGGGCGGCAATCCGCTGCTTCTTCTCGAGCTGATGAACGGCCTGCTCGACGAGGGCGGGGTGGTGATCTCCCAGGGCCGCGCCCGCCTCGTCACCTCCCGGCTGCCGGAGCGGGCCCGTCTCGCCGTCAAAGGCCGGCTGGACGACCTGGATCCGGCGGCCCGGCGACTCCTCGAACTCGTGGCGATGCTGGGGCCCGCGTTCCACCCCCTGGTCGCCGCCGACCTGCTCGGCATCACCCCCTCCGAACTGCTGCCGTCCCTGGAGGCGATGCTGGCGACCGGGTTGCTGGCGGCGAGGGAAGAGGCGCTGGTGTTCCGGCACGAGGTGGTACGCGAATCGGTGATCGCCGATATCCCCGGTCCCGTCCGGCAGGCGCTGCACGTGCAGATCGGCAGGACCCTGCTGGAGCACGGCGGCCGGGTGCGGGCCGCGGCGTCCCACCTCATGGCGGGGGCGGTGCCGGGCGTCCCGGAGGTCCTGCCGAGCCTGGACCGGGCGAGCGCGGAGATGCTCGACACCCACCCGGCGGTCGCCGCCGAGCTGACGCGCCGGGCGCTCGACCTCACCGAGCTCGCCGACCCGCGGTGGTTCGCGCGCACGATGACGGCGATCCGCACGCTCGCCGCCGCCGGTGACCTGGAGGGAGCCGCGGAACTCGCGGAGGCCGCGCTCGACCACTGCGCGCCCGGCCCGTCCACCGCCGAACTGCTGACCGCGCTGTCCTTCGTCCTGGTGCCGAAAGGCGAGGCCGTCAGGGCGTCGGACACGGCCAGGGCCGTGCTGGACATGCCGGATCTGCCGGACGAGGTGCGCGACCGCGCCGAACTGGCCCTCCTGCAGGCCGGCACGAGCCTGCCCGAGGGCGCGGGCGCACTGGACCGGGCCAGAACGTTCGTCAAGGCAGATGACGCGCCCGGCCAGGGTCTGGCGAGCGGGGCGCTCATCGTCCTCGCGTTGAACGGCTGGGACAAGGGCGAGTTGGACGACGCGCTCGGCCTCGCACGGACGAGTGTGCGGCAGGCCTCCAGCGACGGCGCGCAGGATGGTCGACTCCACCCTGGCCTGGTCCTGGCCGCGTTGCTGGTGGACGCCAGGCTCATGGACGAGGCACAGCGAACGATGGTGCTGGGAACCGGTGGGGTCGACGGGATCGGTAGGGGCGGCTGGGCGGCCGGACCGGCGATCGTGCGATCACGCATCGCCCTCGCGGAGGGGCGTCCAGAGGAGGCGATCCGCGACGCGTGGGCGGCTCTGGAGGCGGCCGACGCGGCCGGCGCGCGCCTGCTGAGCGCCTCCGCCCGGTCCGCGCTGAGCGTCGCGGCACTGCGCTCCGGCGACCTCGAAACGGCCGTCGAGCACACCCACGGTGAGGAAGACGCGGGCGGACCGGCACCTCCTCCATTCGACCTGACCCGTAGCGAGCTGGTCCGGGCGCAGGTCACCGAGGCCTGCGACGGGCCACGGGTTGCCATGACCGGGCTGGGTCGGCTTCTCGACGACCTGACCGAGCACAGCCGGGCGCTCCTCTGCGATCCGACGGCGGCGGCCTGGCTGGTACGGACGGCGGTCGCGGCGGGTGAGGCCAGACCGGCCGAGAAGGTCGTCGCGGCGGCCGACCGTCTCGCCCGGCTGAACCCGGGGCTGCTCAGCCTGTCCGCCGCCGCCGGGCACGCCCGCGGGTTGCTGCACGGTGAACCCGACCTCCTGCGAGACGCCGCCGCGGACCATGCCGACCGGTGGGCGCGCGCCTCCGCCTACGAGGACCTCGGCACGCTGCTCGGCGGGCGGGACGGCGCACGCGGCCGGACGATCCAATGGTTCGACGAGGCCCTGTCCTGCTACGTGGCGGCCGGTGCCGAGCGGGACGCGGCCCGGATCCGGGGGCGCCTGCGGCGTATGGGGGAACGCCGCCGGCACTGGCACCACCGGGACCGGCCCGCGAGCGGCTGGGCCAGCCTCACCGGGGCCGAGCAGCGGATCTCCGGGCTCGTCGCCCAGGGGCTCACCAACCAGAAGATCGCCGATCAGCTGTTCATCAGCGCACACACCGTCGCGTTCCACCTGCGACAGGTCTTCCGCAAACTCGACGTCCGCTCGCGCGTCGAGCTGGCGCGCCAGGTCCTCGAACACTCCGACGACCTTCCCCGCGCGCAATCCAAGGACTCTGACGACGGCACGGAGGCCGGGTCGCCGCTGGCCCGCCGACGGCCTAGACCGGAATGAGCGGGCGCAGATCCCGGGAGATGCTGGACTTGATGTCCTCCCACTCGCCTTCTGTGACGTACTGCCGCAGCGCCTGCAGGACGGTGGAGACCAGTTGCTCCGTATCACCGACCTCGTGCGGGAAGTCGCGCCGGACGCGCTGAAGGAACTCTTCCCTGCCCATTTTCACGGGCACCCGGCTGGGGTCCCAGCCCTCGTAGTGGACGCCGCGGACGAGCAAGGGCAACTGGGCGGCCAGATGCGCGCATTCGTCCACGGTCAGCCGGTCGCGCAAGGCATGCAGGACCGCGCGCAACGCGTCATAGGACACGTTCCGCTGTTCCTTCGACCACCCGTAGGCATATTCGATCTCCCGCAGCACGTGGTTCGTCTTGTCGATGGTCTTGTCGAAGGTCGAGAACCCCGTAGCGCCCATGTCAGCCTGCCTTCCGGATGAGGTGGACGTTCCGTCCCCGAGCATCGCGCCGGATCGGGTGAGAACGCGTCACCCGATCAGGGTGATGCCGGAGACGGGCCCGTTTCACCCGGCCTGGGCGATGCTCGTTCACCCCCTTGGCCCGGACGCTGGTCGATGGCAGCGACCTGCCTTGCAAGGGGGGAGAAATGACGACTGCCAGTGAACTGGGCACTATCCAGACGCAGGTTCCCTCTCGGCTGGATCGTCTGCCCTGGTCGAGGTTCCACTGGAGAATCGTGATCGGCCTCGGGACCGTCTGGGTCCTGGACGGGTTGGAGGTCACGATCGTGGGTTCGATCGCCGCCCGGATGACCGAGCCGGGCAGCGGGATCGACATCTCCAGCGGCGGCATAGGCACCGCCGCGGCCTTCTACGTCGCCGGCGCATGCCTGGGTGCGCTCTTCTTCGGCCAGCTCACCGATCGCTTCGGACGCAAGAAACTGTTCATGCTCACACTGGGGCTGTACCTGGTGGCGACCGTGGCGACCGCCTTCGCTACCGAGGCGTGGTACTTGTTCCTGTTCCGCTTCCTCACCGGCGCCGGTATCGGCGGTGAGTACGCGGCCATCAACTCGGCCATCGACGAGCTGATCCCCGCCCGCAACCGCGGCCGGGTGGACCTCGCCATCAACGGCAGCTACTGGCTGGGCGCGGCCGTCGGAAGCCTCGGCAGCGTGCTGCTCCTCAACGATGCCCTGCTGTCGGCGAATCTCGGCTGGCGGCTGGCCTTCGCCATCGGCGGGGTCCTCGGGCTGGGGATCATGCTGGTGCGCCGGAACGTCCCGGAAAGCCCCCGATGGCTGTTCATTCATGGACATGAGGACGAGGCGGAACGGATCGTCGCCCGGATCGAACGGGAGGTCCAGGCCGAGAAGCGGAAGCCGCTGCCTCCTCCGGCGCAGAGCATCACCGTGCGCCAGCGCAGGTCGATCGGCTTCGGTGAGATCGCCCGCGTGACGGTCAGGCGCTATCCCAACCGCACCGTGCTCGGGCTCTCACTCTTCGTCGGCCAGGCGTTCATGTACAACGCCGTCACGTTCGACCTGGGCACTATCCTCAGCGATTTCTTCGACGTCGCATCCGGCACGGTGCCCTACTTCATGGCCGCGTTCGCGCTCGGCAACCTGATGGGGCCGCTGGTGCTCGGACGCCTCTTCGACACCGTCGGCCGCAAGCCGATGATCGCCGGCACCTACTTCGGCTCCGCGGCGCTGATCGCAACGACGGCGGCCCTGCTCATGGCGGACATGCTGACTTCGACGACGTTCATCGTCCTTGTCGCGCTGAGCTTCTTCGTCGCGTCGGCCGGGGCCAGCTCCGCCTACCTCACGGTCAGCGAGATCTTCCCGATGGAGACCCGGGCCCTCGCGATCGCCCTGTTCTTCGCCGTCGGCACCGCGGTCGGCGGGATCACCGGCCCGGCGCTCTTCGGCCAGTTCATCGGCAGCGGCCGCCTGGATCTGGTCGCTCTCGGGTTCTTCATCGGGTGCGGAGCGATGATGCTGGGCGGGATCGCCGAGCTGATCTTCGGTGTCCGCGCCGAACAGCAGTCTCTGGAGAACATCGCCCGTCCGCTGACCGCGGAGGAGGCCGACGCCGCCACGCCGCAGGAGCAGGAGAGCCTCCGGCGGGCCGAAATGGAGCGGGAGCTGTCGCCGGAGGACATGCGCCTGGCCGCCGAACGCGATCGCCGCGTCCGGGAACGTGCGGCCCGGCGCCATGAGCGGGAGACGACGGGGCCGCAGCGCTTCCGTCCCGGCCCCGGGGGCTCGCAGGCCTACTCGCCGGGAATGATGGGGACCACGGGCACGCCAAGCCGATCGACGGCGGTCGCCGAGCGGGAACTCGACCATGAGATCGAGGATCTCGCCCGCGCGACCGCGGAGGGTCCGGTGGAGCGGCGCGACCTGGCGGAGCGGGTCGGTGCCCGAGGCTGGGGCCCCGGCCGGTTCAGAAGCGCCCTGGTCGAGGCGACCAAGGAGGGGCGCCTGCGGCGGCTACCGCACCACAGGTACGGCCCCGGAGACCCCAGAAGGGACGAGCAATGACGCTCGCCTGCCGTCCTGGCGAACCGCCGCCGTAGCAGGTCGGGTGATCGGCTGCGGTGAGCGACTGCAAGGCCCGGGAGGTTCAGAGAAGCCGAGCCTCCCGGGCCTTGCGCACCGCCTCCCGGCGCCGGGAGGCGGTGAGCTTCCGGTAGATGTGGCGCGTGTGTGTCTTCACGGTGTTGACCGAGAGGTGCAGTTCGGCCGCGATCTCCTCGGTCGTCAAGACGCTCTGCAGGTACCGCAGCACCGTCAGCTCCCGCTCGGTCAGCGGTTCGAGGGGGCCGTCCGTCCCCCCGGCGGCGCATCCGACGATCTCCATGATGAACGGCCGGCATGCCGTCCCCGAGTCCAGATGGGCGCTCAGCAGCCGCCGCGCGGCCCGGCCCTCGCGGAGGAACACCCCCGTGAAACGCTCGTGATCGGCGAGCCGCAGGGTCTTCTCCAGGGTCGTGGACGCGTGCCGGTCATGGCCGAGACGGTCGGCGGCCAACGCTTCCAGCAGGCCCGCTTCCAGTCTGAGCCCCAGTTCACCGTTCGGCGCGCCGGCGGCCGTCAGTATCGCCGTGTCCGGATCGCCGTCCCTCAGCTGCGTGCGCGCGAGCGCGACCGCCAGCGGCGCCGAGCCGCCCGATGCCCCCGCCTGGTCGGCCAGGAGCCGGGCGGCCGTGCCGGTGTCCCCGAGGCTCGTCCGCAGCGCCGCCTCGGCGGCGGTGAACCGGTGCGCGATGTACGTCGGCACCGGCCAGCCGGTGAGTTCGTGGTGGGCCTCGCGCAGTACCTCGTCCGCGTGGGAGCGGTGTTCGCCCGCCTGAAGCGACCACAGCCGGACGATGCCGATCAGCGCGGCGAGCAGCCGGTCACCGGAATTCTCCGCGAGATCCAGGTACCGCGCGGCCTCGTTCCCTTCACCCCACTCGTGGTGCGTGATCGCCAACGCGAGATAGGCGTACCCGCGGACTCCGGGCGCCGCCGTGAAGCCGAGCGAGTCCTGGGCGGTCCGTCCCGCGAGATGGAGTTCGCCGAGCAGGGCACGGGCCACGGCGAGCCTGCTGAGGCACACCGCCCGGGCCCGGTCCAGGCCCGCACGCTCGGCCGCGGCCAGCCCGTCGTCCAGTGCCCTTTCCGCCGTGCGCAGGTCCCCGGTCGCCAGCCGGGCCGTGCCGAGCGCGGAAAGGGCGACCGAACGGGCGCCTTCACCGTCCTCCCGGTGCGCGAGGAGCCGCGATGCCTGGGAGAACGTCGCGGCGACGTTCCCCGCCGCCACCGACCGCGTCAGGCGAATCGCCGTGGCCTTCTCATCGCCGGCCTCGGCCGCGTGGTGGTCCTCGGCGAGCCGCAGGTAGCGGTCGGTTCCTCGCCGATCACCGAGGATCCGCTGGTTCACCGCGCAGGCCAGCGCAAGATCCGGGTTGTCGCGCAGCGCCGCTTCCGGTGGCGCGGGGTCGGACGCCCAGAACGGTGGGGCCGAATCCGACAGCACGAGATCGGGCCAGTGGTCGGCCAGGAGATCCGTGGCCATCCGCCAGTCCGGGGACAGGAGGGCGTGCCGGAGCGCCTCCGGGGATGAGCCTCGCGCGGCGTACCATGCGGCCGCGCGCCGATGCAGGTCGGGGACTCGCCGAGGCGCGCGCCTGGCCAGCTCGCGGCGAAGGAAATCGCCGAGAAGACGGTGGCAGCGATACGCGGAGCGCCGGTCGCCGGCCGGGTCGAGGAAGGCGCCGGCGTCGCCCAGTTCGGCCAGGATCCGTTCACCGTCCGACCGGCCGGTGAGGGCGTCCGCCAGGCCGCCGGTGAGCCGTTCCAGCACAGAGCCGCACAGCAGGACCTCCAGATGCCCGCCGTCGAGACCGTCCAGCACTTCCGCGGCGAAGTAGCCCGCGATGGTCTCGTGGTCGCCGGTCAGCCCGGCCACGAAGCGCGGCGGATCACAGTGTCCTCGCATGGACAGCCCCGCGAGCCGCAGGCCCGCCGGCCAGCCCTCTGTCCGCTGGAGCAGCATGCGCGTGTATCGGTCGGGCAGTTCCAGGCCCAGTGTGGCCAGCAGTTCGACGGTCTCCGCCATGGTGAACGAAAGCTCAGCGGCCTCCAGCACGGTGACCGCGCCGGCGAGCCGTGAACGTGCCAGCGGGGGTCCCGGGCCACCGCGCGTCACGATGATCACCCGTAGTGCCCGCCCGGCGTGCCGGACCAGATACTCCAGCCCCTTCAGGATCTGCGGGTCGCGTATCCGATGGAAATCGTCGAGGACGACGCCTACGGGTGCGGCGGATCCGGCCAGCACGGCCGCCAGCCGGGCCAGGAACACGTCATGGGGCGCCTCGTCCGGCGACGGCAGGGCGTCGCCCGGGAATCCTCCCGTGGAGTTCAGCGCCGCCCGCAGGTAGGACCAGAATCGGGGGTCGTCCCCGTCTTCGACGCCGAGCCAGCCGACCCGGAGGTCCGTCGCCCTCGTCCACCAGCTCAGCAGCACGGACTTCCCCCAGCCGGGCGGAGCGTTCACCAGCGTCAACGGCCGTCGCAGTCCCGTGTCGAGAACGCGGCCGAGGCGTGGACGCTCCACCAGCCCCGGTGGAGGGGCGGGCACCTCCAGCTTCGAACCCAGCAGTGGTACCTCGGTCACGCCCACCACCCTGCGCGTGCCGCAACGCGCCCCATATCCTCAGTACGGGTAGCAACCGACGATGAGCGCCCTCGAGTGACCCGGCGGTGGTCACCGGAGGATCAGTTCCGCTTGTACATTTCCCTACCTGCGTCTTCGGCTGGACGTGGCCTTCCCGGGAAGGCCACGATCATGGGTCCGGAGTCCCTGTTCATCGTCGGCCTGGCCGTCACGGTCGTGGTACTGCTCTCCAGGGCCCTGGCCGCGCGTATGGGAGTGCCCGACGCGATCCTTCTCGTCGTGCTCGGCGCGGCGGCGGCGTTCCTGCCGGGCATGCCCGAGATCGCGCTACCACCGGAAGTGGTGCTGCTGGGCTTCCTGCCCCCGCTCGTCTACTACGCCGCGTTCTTCAGCGCCCCTCGCGAGGCGAAGGCGGACGCCGTGCCGATCACGGCGCTCGCGATCGGCCTGACGACGGTGACCACCCTCGCCGTCGCCGCGGTCCTGCGGGGGATCCTGCCCGACCTGAGCTGGGCGGCCGCCATCGCCCTCGGTGCCGCCGTCGCCCCCACCGACCCCGTCGCCGCGATCTCGATCATGAAGCGGCTGAACGCGCCGGGCCGGCTCGTGACCATCGTCGAAGGTGAGAACCTCATCAACGACGCCGTCGCGCTCACCGCCTTCGTGCTTGCCGTCGAGGCGCTGACGACGTCCTTCACCCTCGGGCACGGCATCGCGCGGCTGGCCGAGGTCGTCGCCGGCGGTGTGGCGTACGGCCTCCTGGTGGGTTTCGTCGCGTCCCGCCTCCGCCGCAGGATCCGCGATCCCGGCAGCCAGATCGTCGTGAGCCTGCTGACGCCGTACCTCGCGTTCGTCCCGGCCGACGAGCTCGGCTTCTCCGGGGTGCTCGCCGCCGTCTGCGCGGGCTTCTACCTCGGTACCCGCGGAGAGGGCATGCTCCAGCCGGCGTCCCGGCTGCCCGGACAGCTGTTCTGGCAGGTGCTGGTCTTCCTCCTCGAATCGGCGCTGTTCGTGCTGCTCGGCCTTGAGGTCCGCCTCATCGTGCGCCAGCTGACCGGCGCGGCGTGGTCGTCGGCGATCCTCGGCGCGGTCGCGGTCACGGCCGTCATCGTGGCCCTGCGGCTCGCCTGGACGCAGTTCGTCTTCCCGCTCTCCCGGTACCTGCCCGGTCGGCACTTCGCCTTCGACCATCTGCCCTGGCGCGACCGGCTCGTCATCGGCTGGAGCGGTATGCGCGGCGCGATCTCACTGGCGATCGTGCTGTCCCTGCCGATGTCCGCGCCGGGTCTGCCGCCGGAACGGCGCGGCGAGCGGCTCTTCGTGATCGGCGCCGTCGTGTTCACCGCCCTGATCGGGTATGCGACCACGCTGCCCGGCCTGCTGAGACGGCTGGGCATGACCGAGTCCGACCGCGTCCGGATCGAGTACCAGGAGGCACGGAAGGCCGTGGTGGACGCCGCCCTCGCCCGGCTGGACGAGCTCATCGAGAAGGGCGAGGTCGACGATCGCACCGGCGGGACCTTCCGCCGGCTGTACGAGAGCCTCCGGGACCAGGTCCGCACCGAATCCGGCGAGGACCTCGACGAGGAGGTCACCGACGTCCTCGTCCTGCGCCGCGAACTGGTGCGAACGCAGCGCGAGAAGCTGCGCCGGCTCTACTCCGAAGGCAGGATCAGCGCAGAGGTGATGCGGGCCGTGGACCGGTGGCTCGATCTCGAGGACCCCGACATCCGGGAAGTCGGCTGACCGGGAGGACCTGTCAACCCTGAGGATGTGCCGGACCGGCCGGGCGGGCAACGTCCCATTGAGACAACGTCCAACGAGAGGCTAAGACGATGGCACTGCCCAGCATCCGCCGCCCCGCCGACACGATGCTCAACCCGAGGCCGAGGGCTTTCGACCCCCTCTACGAGCAGATGGAACAACTGGTCAACGCGGCCTTCGCCGGTACCGCCACGGATCTGCCCTGGGCGCCTGCGGGGGACGTGAGCGAGACCGACGACGCCTACGTGATCGAGACCGAACTTCCCGGCCTGAAGAAGGACGAGATCGACGTATCCCTCCACGACCGGGAGTTGACCATCACGGGAGAGGTCAAGGAGCGGGAGAGGCGCGGGCTGCGGCATCACAAGCAGCGGCGCACCGGCCGGTTCGAGTACCGCGTGTACCTGCCCGGTGACATCGATGCCGAGCGGATCGACGCGAAACTGTCAGACGGCGTGCTCACCGTGACGGTCCCCAAGGCCACGACCGAGAAGGACCGCCACATCGAGGTCAAGGGCTGACCCGTACGGGGCACTTCCCCCGCATCCGCGGGAGGGACCGATGATCGTTCGTTGCGAGCACTGCGGCACGAAGAACCGTGTGCCGGGCGCCGCCGCCGGCGGACCGGTCTGCGGCAACTGTCACCGGCCGCTCCCGTGGATCGCAGACGCCGGAGACGAGGACTTCACCGAGGTCGCCGAGCGCTCCTCCGTACCGGTCCTCGTCGACCTGTGGGCGACCTGGTGCGCGCCGTGCCGCACGGTCAGCCCGGCACTGGAGCGCATCGCCCACAAGATGGCGGGGCGGCTGAAACTCGTGAAGATCGACATAGACCGGGCACCGAAGATCCGGGAGCGCTTCGCCGTGCGTGCCGTTCCCACGCTGCTGCTGATGCGCGACGGGAAGGTGATCGACCGGAGAGCGGGCGCAGTACCTGCCGGTCCGCTCCGCACGTGGGTGGAGGAAGCCCTTGGAAGAGACACCTGATCTGTACGGCGCCTACCCTCGACTCGACCGGGAGCAGATCGGGCTGGTCGCGGCATACGGGGAACGACGCCCGACCCGTCGCGGCGACGTCCTCTTCTCGGAAGGGGACCGTGACCACGACTTCATCGTGCTCGTGGCCGGGACGGTGGTGATGCTCGACAAGGGCGAGGTCATCCGCGTGCACGGACCGGGACGCTTCCTCGGCGAGCTCGGCCTGCTGACCGGTCAACCGACGTTCCTCACCGCCCGCGTCGAGGACCCCGGTGAGGTGATCGCGGTACGGCCGCGATGCCTGCGCGAGCTGGCCGAACGGGAGCCCTGGTTCGGCGACCTCGTCCTGCGCGCGTTTCTCATCCGTCGCTCCCTGCTCATCGAGCACGGCGCCGGGCTACGGATCATCGGCTCGCACTTCTCTCCCCGCTGCCTGCGCCTGCGCGACTTCGCCGCCCGCAACCGGCTGCCGCACCGGTGGATCGACGTCGAGGACGACGAGGACGCCGAATCGCTTCTCACGAAGCTCGGCGTCCCGGCGTCCGAAACTCCCGTCGTGATCCTGAACGGTGAGCGGGTGCTGCGCAATCCGGGAGACAACGAGCTCCACCGACTGCTCGGGCTGCCGCCGTCGGCGCCGTCCTCCTCGGCGCACGACATGCTCGTCATCGGCGCGGGCCCCGCCGGGCTGGCCGCGGCCGTGTACGGCTCCTCGGACGGCCTGGACACGATGGTCGTCGATGCCATCGCGACCGGGGGACAGGCCGGGAAGTCGTCCAAGATCGAGAACTACCTCGGCTTCCCCGTCGGCATCTCGGGCGCGGAGCTGACCGAACGGGCGGTCATCCAGGCCAGAAGGTTCGGCGCGAGACTGCACGTGCCCGGCGGCGCCACGGGGTTGCACGCGGGCAACGGCCGGTACACCGTCGATCTCGACGGAGGCGGTGAGGTGTCCGGCCGCACGGTCGTCATCGCGACCGGCGCCCGCTACCGCCGGCTGGACGTCCCGCGCCTTGACGACTACGACGGCGCCGGCGTGTACTTCGCGGCGACCCAGGTGGAGGCGCTCCAGTGCCGTCACGTACCGGTGGCCATCGTCGGTGGCGGCAACTCTGCGGGTCAGGCGGCCGTCTTCCTGGCCCGGTACGCCACGCGCGTGTTGCTCTTCGTCCGGGGCGGAGAACTCGGCGAGAACATGTCGCGCTACCTGATCGACAGGATCGAACACTGCCCCGAGATCGAAGTGTTCCCGCACACCGAGATCCGTGAACTGCGCGGTCATGATCTCCTGGAGGAGGTCGTCACCAAGAACAACCGGAACGGTGAGGTCCGCCGCTTCGGGGTGCGCGCATTGTTCGTCTTCATCGGAGCCGACCCCTGCGTCGCCTGGTTGTCCGGCATGGTCGACCTCGATGACAGGGGGTATGTGCGCACCGGCGGCCCACAGGCCCTGCCGCTGGAGACCAATCTCCCCGGCGTGCTGGCCGCGGGTGATGTGCGGAGCGGCTCGATCAAGCGGGTCGCCTCCGCGGTGGGAGAGGGAGCGATGGCCGTCCACCTGGCGTTCGAGCGCCTGGGGTGATGTGGGCGTGGAATGAACGGTGACCAGCGGCTACGTGGGGCGGCACGCACTGCCGTCACGCCGGTGCGGGTGCGATTGAAGCGGCTGCGCACACAGCCGACGACCATCGTGATCGCCCGCCTCGCCGTGACAGCGGTTCTTGCGTTCCAGTTCGCGTCCTGGCTACCCGCTACCAGCCCAAGACCCGTCCTCGCCCCTCTGACCGCACTCCTCGTCGTTCAGGTCACGCTGTACCAGACCATTCACCATGTCTGGCAACGCGTCGTCAGCGTCGTCGTCGGCGTGTTGGTCGCGGCACTGCTGTCGAGCGTATTGGGATTCAGCTGGTGGAGCCTGGGCCTGGCTATCACGGCCGCACTGATCTGCGGATTCGTCATGCGGCTAGGCAACTACGTCCTCGAGGTGCCGATCAGCGCGATGCTCATCCTCGCCCTCGAAACCGGCGCCGCGGCCACGGGGCGGATCGTGGAGACCCTCGTCGGCGCGCTCACCGGCCTGATCGCCGGGCTGCTGACCTCGCCCATCAAGATCCAAGCAGCCGAGGAGGCGCTGGAGGACCTCAGCGACACCATGGCCCGTCACCTCCACGCCATCGCCGACGCGGTCGAAGAACGCCCCGAACCACGCATCTTCGACGAATTGCTCTCCCGGGCCCGCTCCCTCACCTGGGAAGTCCAACGCGTGGACGCCGAACTCGTACACGCCGAGGAAAGCGTCCGCCTCAATCCGCAAGGCGTCGGAATGCTGCGGTCCATGGTGGCGTTGCGCGAGACTCTGGTCGCACTGGAACACTGCGGAGTCACCATCCGCGGCCTCGCCCGCTGCCTCGCCGACCACGCCCACGAACCCGAGCAGGGGCACGAGGACCCCCTGTCCAACAGCGACACCCGCGTCCTGCTGGCCACGACCACGAGGCATCTGGCCTCGGCGCTGGGCACCTACGGGCGGATGCGCCGGCAGCAGTTCACCACAGGCGACACCGACCTCGAGGACCAGATCGCCTCCCACCTGGACACCGCGAGGGAAGATCGCGTCAAGCTGACCGGGATGCTGCGGGCCGACAGCCCCGACTGGCCGCTCCATGGCGAACTCCTCGTCCACCTGGACCGCCTGAGAAGCGAACTGGAGTCCGGGCGACGAACCCGAGCGGCAAGGCGCCCGAGCCGCCGACTCCGCATCCCCAAGCCTTCACCCCCCGCCACACTCAGCCCGATCCGGCGACGAACCGACCTCCGCCGAGCACGCTCCTAACCCACACCCACCATCGACAAGCCGCGCCTCGTCACGCCCCAACCAACCCAAACCGAATCAACTGGGGTGAAGCCCACCGAATTCAAGCCGTAAGCGATCATGTCCGCGTGCCTATCCACGCCTGCCAGCTCGTCGGCACGGCGGCCGTCACCGAATCAAAGGCAACACGGCTAGAGCCGGCACAAGCCGGCAACCAAACAGGGAAACGAACCAGGTGGAGTCCAGACCTAAGCCGCCCGCTACGTCACTCCCACCATTACCGGACGAGGCGCCATCGCCGTCCGCGCAGCCCTCCGCTGGCTCGGCACCCCCTACTCCTGGGGCGGCGGCGGACCTTCCGGCCCTACTACGGCATCGCCCACGGCGCAGCCACCAAAGGCTTCGACTGCTCCGGCCTCACCCAACACGCCTGGGCCCAAGCAGCCTCCACCTAACCCGAGTCGCCGCCGCCCGTTACAACGCTGGACCCCACATCCCCCGCCCTCACCTTCAACCCGGTGACCTGCTCTTCTTCGCCACCAACCCCACCAACCCAGCCACCATTCACCACGTCGGGATCTACCACGGCCAGGGCCGCATGATCCACGCCCCTCACACCGGCGACGTCGTCCGCACTCCCGAAGAAGCCACAGACCAGTGTGGAAGGCCTGAGAGGATGTAAAACGTCACTGATGTCACCAGCCCCAGACCTCCTTCGGAACCTCTAGTGCACACGGGA
Organism: Actinomadura spongiicola; assembly: GCF_003432485.1. GTDB lineage: Bacteria > Actinomycetota > Actinomycetes > Streptosporangiales > Streptosporangiaceae > Spirillospora > Spirillospora spongiicola. The sequence continues at coordinate 127,324 of NZ_QVNQ01000014.1, read as the reverse complement.
ACACCGAGAGGTTCCGAAGTAGTTTTGGACACTACAGTCCATTTCGAATGAGCGACAGAGTCAAAGCTCTGTGTAATATCACTAGCTCAATTGCCGTGGCGCCCGCCTTCACCGGCGGGCGAGGATCACACCGACTCCGACCGGTTCCACTTGTGCAGCGCTAACCGTGGGTGGCTCCCGCCTTCGCTGGCGGGCGAGGAAAGCTGGCCAGATGGTTGTGCGAACGCGGCAGTGCGTTCTATCTAGAGTCGCTGCTCGTCGGCAGTCAGGAGATCAGGCCGTCAGGGCCGTTTCGGCTTCTGTTGCCCAGCTGGCTGCCGATGAGCGTCGCCGCGTTGTCGAGGGCGGCTGTTCTGGGTGGGCGCCGATATGACCGAACTGGCAAGGCACGCCCGGGTCGGCAATACAGGCATCTTTAGAGCGATAAGGAACTGACTACAGCCGTCGGGTGGTTGCTTCGCCTCACAGAGGTCTGTCCGCGGACCACCTCCACGGGCGTGGGGACCACGCGGCCGTCGCCTACCACCGCAGACGCCCTTTCGTGGTCCCCACGGGCGTGGGTACCACGCACCGTTGGGCGCGGATGACGTCGTAGGAACCGGACCACCCCCACAGGCGTGGGGAGCACGATGCTGGCGGCTGCGGCGTGGTGGGCGGCGGCGGACCACCCCCACAGGCGTGGGGAGCACCCGGGAGGTACCACTCCCGACCCCTTGAGTCGCGGACCACCCCCACAGGCGTGGGGAGCACGTCATTCCCGAGATCAGCAGGGCCATCCCGGACGGACCACCCCCACAGGCGTGGGGAGCACATACCGGTTCGCAACCTTCAAGAACTCAGCGGCGGACCACCCCCACAGGCGTGGGGAGCACACCGTCGTCACCGAATGCCGCGTCCCACCGACCGGACCACCCCCACAGGCGTGGGGAGCACCGCGAAGTGGCCACCCAGGTTTAAGCCAGGGCCGGACCACCCCCACAGGCGTGGGGAGCACCGCACCTGGCCCCCGCCGCCCATGTTGAGCGGCGGACCACCCCACAGGCGTGGGGAGCACTCGACCTCGGCGATGGGCACCTGCTGGTCGTACGGACCACCCCCACGGGCGTGGGGAGCACCGACCCGCGCTCGCTCCTCGGTTGACTGGCGGCGGACCACCCCCACGGGCGTGGGGAGCACCTCGTAACGCTCCCGCGCCCGGACTACCGCCACGGACCACCCCCACGGGCGTGGGGAGCACGTCATGCGCCGCGAGCCGCGAGCGCCACAGGACGGACCACCCCCACGGGCGTGGGGAGCACGCCGGCGGTGTCACCGGCAACGTCCTCGACCACGGACCACCCCCACGGGCGTGGGGAGCACCATCACCCCCGGCCAGGTGGGCAAGTTCCTGGCGGACCACCCCCACGGGCGTGGGGAGCACGGTCCACATGGGAAGATCCTCCGAACTATGTCCGGACCACCCCCACGGGCGTGGGGAGCACTCTTCTTGACCTGCGGCTTCACAAGTGCGCATGGGGTTTATGTTTCGTGTTGTTGGGCTCTTGCGCCGTCTGCCGCCGCATGGGTGGAGCTTACTCTTGGCTGGTGGCCCCGGACTGTCAGTCCTCGTCGCTACGGTCGGTCTATCGTGAGTCACGGGCTATGAGGGAATGAGGTCATGACGGGGAATCCGCTTGAGGTTCCCGGTGTCGATCTGGCGCTGTGGGGCAAGCGCCGTGGTCTGCCGGGTCCCTATCCGGTGGTGTGTCATCTTTTAGATGCGGCTGCCGCGATGGGTGTGCTGTGGGATCTCTATGTCAGTGCTGCCGGACGGCGGCACATCGCTGCGGGGCTCGGCGTCGATGATGAGCGTGCCCGGCGGGTGTTGATGTTCTGGGCGGCGCTTCATGACGTTGGGAAGGTCACCTTTACCTTCCAGGCTCTGGCGGAGGACGCGTTCCCCGAGTTGGTGGGGTATCCGGATGTTCCCGGGGAGCGGATTCGTCACGACCAGGCCGCGCATCAGTGGCTCGGGCCCGCTTTGCGGCAGGTCGGTTACCGCGCGCGGAGCTTGCGTGATGAGGCGTTCATGGTTGCGCAACTCCTTGGTGGGCATCATGGGCGGTTCTTCGAGTTGAAGCGGGATACGAGTGACCCGCTGGTGTACTTCCCGTCGCTGGGAGGCGGTAAGTGGGAGCAGCAGCGTCAAGCCCTGCTCGGTGCGGTCCATTCGGTTCTCGGGGAGCCAGAGCCACCGGAAAAGCGTATGGACGCTGACGTTGCCGGGTTGGTGTGCGGGCTCGTGGTTCTGGCGGACTGGCTGGTCAGCCAGGACTTCTTCGTCAAAGGGCGGCTCAAGGCGCGACCGAACGCGAACGATGCGGCTTCTCTGAAGGCGCATCTGGTGGAGAGTACGCGCCAGGTACCGGGGTTGCTGAAGGAGGCGGGCCTGGGCCGGCTCAGGCTTCAACCCGGCACGTTCGAGGACGAGTTCCCGTTCAACCCGAACTACCTCCAGCGGTCGCTGGCCGACGCGCTTCCCGCGCTGGTTGGTGAGCGTCCTGGCCTGCTTTTGATCACTGCGCCCATGGGGGATGGCAAGACGGAGATCGCGTTGCACTCGGCTCGGGTCATGGGTGAGGCCTGTGGTGTGCCCGGGATCTTCGTGGGGCTTCCGACGATGGCGACGGCCGATCAGATCTACGAGCGCGTGATGGAGTACGGGCTGCGCCGTGCGATCGACCCGGCGCCGTTGACGCTGTTGCACAGCATGGCGTGGCTGAATCCGGTGTATTCGCGAGACGTCCCGCCGAGTGGCGAGCCCGATGCCGAGATCTTGACGGGGGAGGGCGCACGTGGGGCGTGGACTGCTGCCACGGACTGGCTCCAGGCGCGGAACCGGGGAGTACTGGCCCCCTTCTCCGTGGGCACGATCGACCAGGCTCTGCTCGCCGCGCTGTGCGGTAAGCACAACATGCTGAGAATGATGGGCTTATCAGGCAAGGTCATCATCATCGACGAGGTCCACGCCTACGACGCCTATATGCAGGGGCTCTTGCGTCGTCTGCTGACCTGGCTCGGGAGGCTGGGCGTACCGGTCGTCCTTTTGTCGGCCACGCTTCCACGGCAGATCGGCCACCGATTGGTCGAGGCTTACCTTCTCGGCGCAGGTCACCGCTCGCCGATCGAGGTGACCGCTGGTTATCCAGGGTGGTTGTACGCGGACGCTGAGAGCGGGCGGGTCACGTCCAGGGCGTTGGACACCGAATCGCGGTCGCTGGACGTCGAGCTTCACGAAGTTCCCATCGGGAAGGACGGCCGAGCCGAGCGCAGTTCCGTTTTCCGAGAGCTCCTGAAGCCGCTGGTCGAGACGAACTCAGGTTGCGTGGGGATCATCTGCAACACCGTCGCCGAGGCGCAGCAGACTTTCGAGGATCTTCAGGATTGGCTGGGCAAGAGCTTTGCTGATGGCACACGGCGGCCACAGCTTCAACTATTGCACTCTCGGTTCCCTGCGGAAGAGCGTGCCGAAATCACCCGGACGGTCGTAGAATCTTTCGGTAAGACGGGGAAGGCGAGCGGAAAACGCCCGACGACCGCCGCCATTCTCGTCGCGACTCAGGTTGTGGAGCAATCCATCGACCTGGATTTCGACTTTCTCATCAGCGACCTGGCGCCGATAGCGTTGCTCTTGCAACGTGCTGGCCGGTGCTGGCGGCATCCGCACAATCCCCGTCCCAGTTGGGTATCACGGGCCCGGCTGGCGGTCCTGTCGCCGGTTTCGGCGGGTGGGCGTCCCGCCGTGCCGGATTCGTGGCCGTTCGTCTATCCTGCCGCCCTCTTGCGCCGTACGAGGGAAGAGCTAGCAAAGCTCGCAACGGCGCCGATCCGGATCCCCGACGATGTTCAGCCACTGGTCGATGCCGTCTACGATGAAGACTTCCTCGACCCGAACAGTCAGATGGCCGATGACGATGTTGAGCGAATTGCGGACGAGCAGGTCAAGACGTTCATATCGCAACAGGTCACCATTCCGGAGCCCGCGGACGTCACCAGTCTTCATGCGCTGACGAGTTCGGACATTGACGAGGAGGTCATCCGGACCAGGCTCGGTGCCGATTCGGCGCGGGTCATCTGCTGTTACCAGGCCCCATCCGGAAGGTTGTTCCTTGATCCTTCTCTGAGGGACGAACTCCCTATGCGGGGGAGCCTAGACAAAGGACGGTTCACCAAGGCCGAAGTACGGATGCTCCTCGCCCGGATGATCCCTGTTCCTGCCGCGTGGGTGCGAGGACCAGACCCAAAGGACCCGCACTTGGTCGCCTGGCGTGAGAACGCCCATCTGCGCGATGTCCTCTTGCTGAGACATCCCGTTGACGGCGATGGCCGAATACGGCCAGCCGAGTTCGGAAACAATTCCTTCGTTCTGTCGCCACAACTGGGGCTCGTGCGTCTAGCGTGCCGATGACGCAGAACGACGGCCCACGGCAACCTTCTTAGGAAGGTTGCCGTGTGCGGTGCTCTGCCTGCAACCCCCACTGTCGTGGGGAACTTGACCTAGCTGCTGCCCGTCGGCCCACCGCAACCGGATCACCCCCACTGTCGTGGGGAATTTCGTCGCCTCGTTGTACCGAGACTCTCGAAAGGACGTCATGCCCCCTACCGGGTCTGACCTGGCCACCGATGGACTGATCCCGGTCTACCCGTCCGGTGGTGTTGGTCTGCGGGAACTGATGACCCGCGCGCACGAACTGCTCGACATTGATATACCGATGCCGCCCGCGGCGGCGGGCTTCCGGCGCATCCTAACGGTCTTCGCAGCGCGCATCACCGGGCTGGACAGACAGGACGACGGCGCCAACGAGTGGTTCGACCGGCGGGACGCCGTGCTCGACCAGGGCGCCTTCGACCTTGACGCCGTGACCGCGTACTTCGACCGCTACCGCGACCGCTTCAACCTGTTCCATCCCGAGCGGCCATGGCTTCAGGACCCCCGGCTGGCGACCGAGTGCGATAGCCGGTCAGGCATCAACAAGCTGACACTGGAGCGCCCGGCCGGAAACAACCAGGTCTGGCTCGACCACCACCACGACGGTGAAGCCGGACCACTCGACCTGACGACGGCCCTGTTCCACCTCGTCGCGCAACTCTTCTACGGGCCGTCGGGACGCTGCACGGCCCGAACCGTCAACGGCAAGAAGTACGCGAACACGACCGCTGGACCGTTGCGGCGGGTGGTCTCCTTCCATCCGTTGGGCCGGAACCTGTTCGAGTCGCTCGTTATCGGAATCCCGTTTCTTGGACGCGCGAGCGGTGACGACCGCGCGCCCTGGGAGTACGACGAGTTGCCTGACCCTCTCGGCGTCCCTCCAAGTCCCGTCGGAGTCGGCGGCGTCCTCACCGGGTTGTTCCGGCACGCTCTGCTTCTGGAACCAGACCCCGACCGGACGAAGGTCGTCAATGCTTACTTCACGTGGGGGTGGCGCCAACCGCACCCGATGGTCAACGATCCGTATCTCATCTACCAGGCGAACAACGAGGGCGAGTTTTACCCGCGCCGCGCCGACTTGGCGCGTGCCCTGTGGCGCGATCTGGATGCCCTGCTCCGTGAAGATGTCGGTGTCCGTGGGGGCAGGAGCAGACGGCCCGCTGTCTTCGGGGACGCTGCAGAGTGCCTGCCGTTCGACATCCGTGACGCGCTGCGGGTCCGCGCCTACGGCTTTCACCAGGACGGTCAGACGCGTGACCAGCAATGGTTCGCCGCGACGACCCCGGCGGTGCTCGGCACCCTGATCGGCGATCACGAGACCGCTGGTGAGCTCAGTCGGGCGCGGGACGCCGCGGAACGCGCTGAATGGCACCTCCAACGAGCCTTGCGCAATGCCTGGATAGCGATCAACGATCCGTCCAACGGCGACGGCCGCCCGGTCCGCCGCGAGAGCGACATCGGGCAGGGCCCGTGGCCCGGGGCCGCCGCCGGACGCTACTGGCCGCGGGCCGAGGCGGTCTTCTGGCGCCGCCTCCGACACCGCGACTTCGAGGACGCGGCACGCAGTTTCGTCAACACCGCAACCGCGGTGTTCGACGAGGTCACCGAGCCCGCCGCGCATCGTCCGCGCGCCAAGCGCTCCATCGAACGCGCTCGCGGCTTCATCTACCGAGCGCTCAACGAGTCCACTCCGAGGGACGAATCATGAAGTTGGAAGAGAGAAGGCGAGTCTCCGCTGCTGCGGACAGACTCGTCGAGAGCGTCAGTGAACAGATCGCCAGGAGTCCCGGAAACAGAGCGGCCCTGCGTCGTTCGGTCGGGCGGGCTCCCGAACACCCGCAGTCTCGGCACGCAATCGCGCTCGTCGCCCGCCACATTCCACCGGAGAGCGACGAGGCCGTGGAACGAGCCTTCTACGCGGTGGCGGCACTGATCGCGGCGCAGCCCCGCCAGTCTCCGCAGGACGATTCGGACGACGACGTCCCGAACGGTGAAACGGCTGATGAACTGGACGCGGCAACCGGCGTCAAAGCGCCGGAGTCATGGAACCTCGGCGCGACACTCGGGCGGGCCGTGGCGCTGCCGGGTTCGCCGCTGAAGTTCGACACGGTCGAGGCTCGCCTGCACCTGCTCTGCCGCCAGCGGATCGAGGGGCTCCACCGCCAGTTGCCGCGCCTGGTCTCCCAGTTGAAGGCGATCCGCGTGCCGGTCGACTGGTCGCGGCTCACTGTCGACCTGTCCCGTTGGGGCACCGACGCGGACCATGTCGCCAAGGAATGGCTACAGGACTACTACCGCACCTACTTCCGGCTGAAGCCGACCGATGAGAACCCCCCACCGATCGACGAGAGCGAGAGCCGATGAAGACCCCCAAGTACCTGGACGTCCACATCCTCCAGACGCTTCCCTACAGCAACGTGAACCGCGATGATCTCGGTTCTCCGAAGACCCTGGTTTACGGAGGGACGCCGCGTACGCGCGTGTCCAGCCAGGCGTGGAAGCGCCCGGTGCGGTTGATGGTCGAAGACGACCTTGGTGAGCCCACCGCCCGGACCCGGCGAGTGCCCGGCCACGTCAGCGAGCGCCTCCAGCAACGCGGCTGGCCGAGGGAACTCGCAGACGCCGCAGGCAAGCAGATCTTGCGCTCGGCCGGTGAGAAAGAGACAGGTCTCAAGTACGAGAAAGACGGCAGCAGCGCCGCCTTGTTCTACCTGCCGACCAGCGCCCTGGACGACCTCGCCGACCTCGCCGAGGAGTACCGGGACGCGATCGCCGCCGAGGCAGGCAACAAGAAACCCGCAGCCGTCCTGCCCAAGGCCCGACTCCACGAACTCATCACCGAACGGAACGCCAGCATCAATCTGTTCGGCCGCATGCTCGCCGAAATTCCCGGCGCCGGCGTCGACGGCAACGTTCAGTTCGCCCACGCGTTCACCACCCACGGCACCGACCCGGAGATCGACTTCTTCACCGCCGTTGACGACCTCAACCAGGCCGACCAGCACGGCAGCGGCCACATGAACAGCGCCGAGTTCAGCGCGGGCGTCTTCTACCGCTACGCCTGCCTCGACCTCACTGGGCTGATGCGCGGTCTGGCAGCCCCCCAAGCGTCCGGCACATCGGCGGCTGACCACACCTATGCCGCCCAACTCACCAGCGCGTTCTTGACCGCATTTCTGTCCGCACTCCCCAGTGGCAAGCAGAACTCCACCGCCGCGAACACTCTGCCCGACCTGGCGTACCTGGCGGTGCGATCCGACCGGCCGATCTCACTGGCTCCCGCGTTCGAAAGCCCGGTCCGCGCCGAGTCGGACGGCTGGGCGGCTCCGTCCTTCCGCCGACTCGCCGACCACAGCACCAAGATTCGCCGACTGTGGGGAACCAGCGAAATCGTCTTCGACGGCTACGCCGGCGTGGAGGACAAGCCGCTCACCGGGCTCGGCACCGCGGTCGACTCCTACCCCGAACTGATCACGTCAGCGGTTGGAGCCGCCTTCCCCGAAGCGCAGGCGTGATGGGACTACTCCTACGCCTGGCCGGTCCACTGCAATCATGGGGCGAACACAGCGTGTTCGGCCACCGGGACACCCTCCGATTCCCCACTCGATCCGGGTTGATCGGAATATTCGCCGCCGCAGAGGGACGCCCACGCGGCACGCCGCTGGACGACTACGACAGCCTGCGGCTGACCATCCGGATCGACCGGCCCGGCATCATCATGCGGGACTACCACACCATCGGCGGCGGATACCCACGAGAACTCACCGTGCCCACCGCAGAAGGCAAGCGGCGGCAACCCGGGTCCGAGACGATCCTGACCCACCGCTACTACTGTTCGGATGCGGTCTTCGTCGTCGCTGTCGAGGGCCCCAGCGAACGTATCGATGCCATCGCACGCGCCCTGGAATCACCGTACTGGCCTGTGTACCTCGGTCGCCGATCATGCCCGCCGGACCAGCCGCTCCTGCTGAACGGCGATGTCGACGACCCCGTCGTGCATCTGCTGACCCGCGTACCCGTAGCCCGCCGCCCACCCCGGCCGGACGCCCCATACGAACTCGACTTCGTCACCGAAGGAACCCGCGGTGACGCTGAATCGGTCGCGCAACTCACCGACGTGCCGCAGACCTTCTCCCGCCTTGAACGCAAGTTCCGAACCAGAACGGTCTCGATCGCTCCGCGACCCGTCCCGGCGGAACTGTGGTCAAAAGCCACCAACGCCTACCACGACGCACTGATCGAATACATTCAGGAGGCCCGGTGACCATCTGGCTGACCCAGATTTCGCTTGACCTTCGTCACCAGGCCGCGCGCCGCGACATCGGTGACGCCGCCCACGCGCACCGTCGGGTGATGTCGCTCGTCCCCGATGGGCTCGGCGCCGAAGCCCGCCGCGAGGCCGGCGTGCTCTATCGGCTCGAGCAGTCCCGCACCGAAACGCGGTTCCTCGTCCAGACCACCCGCCGCCCCACCGACGACAAACTGCCCGCCGGTTACGGCACGGTCGCTGTGACAAGTCTCGACCCGCTGCTGAAACTCCTGGACACCGGACTGGTCGTCCGGTACCGCCTGGTCGCCAATCCGACCAAGCGGCACGGCCGGACGTCGCCGCACCAGGGCAAACTCGCGGCGCTGACCGGCACTGCGGCGGACCAGTGGTGGAGCGACCGCGCCACACGAGCCGGACTCGCGCTGCGGACCGCCACGACCACATCCCTCCCCGACCTCGTCGGCCGCAAAGACGACCGTCCCATCCTGCACGCGGCCCGCCGGTTCGACGGCATCGCGATCGTCACAGCTCCCGACGCACTGCGCACAGCCATCCTGGAAGGCATCGGACGAGGAAAGTCCCACGGCTGCGGGATGCTCAGCATTGTCCCGGCGGGCTCACAATGAGCATCCGCGCCCGCCGCGACCTCGGCACGCCGACACTCGCGATGCTGCCCCGCATCGCCGACTCGCTGTCGTTCCTCTACCTGGAAACGGTCCGTATCGTCCAGGATGACCTCGGAATCTGCGCTCAGGTCGAATCGCCGCGCGGCACAGAACGGGTCTACCTGCCAGCAGCCGCGCTGAGTTGCGTCCTGCTCGGCCCAGGAACTTCGATCACTCAACCGGCGCTTGCGAGTTTCGCGCGGAACGGCACGAGCCTTGTGGCCGTCGGCGCGGGAGGCGTCCGCAGCTACGCGGGCATTCTGCCGGCGTCGCTCACCACCACATGGCTGGAGCGTCAGGCACGGGCATGGGCCAACGACGACCAGCGCCTTGCCGTCGCGACGCGAATGTACACCTACCGTTTCGGTGCACCCGGAGAAAGCGCCTCGCTCGCTCGGCTGCGCGGCATGGAAGGCCAGCGGGTCAAGGCGCTCTACCGCATCCTGGCGCAGAAGTACGGAATCAAGCGTTTCCGACGCAACTACGATCCGTCAGCGTGGGACAGCCAGGATCCAGTGAACCTCGCCCTCTCAGCAGCCAACTCTTGCATGTACGGCGTCGTCCACGCGGCGGTTCTCGCGCTCGGCTGCTCGCCCGCCCTCGGCTTCATCCACAGCGGCACACAAATGGCCTTTGTCTACGACATCGCCGACCTCTTCAAGATGCAGGTCACCGTCCCGCTCGCTTTCTCGCTGCACGCAGCATCAAATCCGGAGCGCGAGGCCCGCCGAGCACTGCGCGAGGAGTTCCGCCTCCTCAAGCTCATGCCGGGCATTATCACCGCTACACAGCAAGTCCTGGACCCCTCGGTGGCCAGCGAGACCACCGACCGCACGGGCGACATAACCCATCTATGGGACCCGCACGCTGGCCAGTTACCAGCGGGCATGAACTACGCGGACACCGTTACACCCGGAGACGACCCATGGGAACAATGATCGTCCTCTCCACGACGGCCGTGCCCGACTACGTCCGCGGCTCCCTCACCCGCTGGCTCAGCGAACCGGCCCCCGGACTCTACGTCGGCACAGTCTCCGCCCGCGTTCGCGACAAACTCTGGGAGGCCGTTAGTGAAGCGGTTGGTGAAGGCGCTGCCGTCCTCGTCCACCCAGCGACGACCGAACAAGGCTTCACCATCCGAACCGCCGGAGAACGCCGCCGCCGGATCGCCGACTTCGACGGTCTCCAACTCGTCCGGTTCCTCCCCCAAGACACCGAAGACCCGACAGCCCCAACAGAACCGACATAGCCACCCGGCCCCGCGAACCAACACACCCATGACCAGACTCCCCAGGAACCAGGCACCCCGAGGAGGCAGCCACGAACTCCAAGTGCCTTTGTGAAACCGCAGGTCGCGAAGCCTGCTCCCCACGCCCGTGGGGGTGAACCGTCGCACTCGGATGAGTGCAGGCGGTACCGCTCCTGCTCCCCACGCCCGTGGGGGTGAACCGCGCACCGATCTCCACCGGCGCGGTACTGACCGCTGCTCCCCACGCCCGTGGGGGTGAACCGGTGGCCGCGTAGTCCGGCCGGGCGATCGCCTCCTGCTCCCCACGCCCGTGGGGGTGAACCGCTCGATGGGCCTCGGTCTCGGCGGGATCTGGACTGCTCCCCACGCCCGTGGGGGTGAACCGGACCGGCGTCACGTCCTGGCCATGGCTGATCACTGCTCCCCACGCCCGTGGGGGTGAACCTTCGGGTGGCGCGTCGGGTTCCGCGTTTCAGCACTGCTCCCCACGCCCGTGGGGGTGAACCGCAACTTGCGCAGGCCATCCTCAATGGAGATCCCTGCTCCCCACGCCCGTGGGGGTGAGCCCCCACGGCTGGCCGGATCTTGCCGCGCACGCTGCTGCTCCCCACGCCCGTGGGGGTGAACCGCGGTCGACCCCCGTCCGCCGAGCGGGGAACGGCTGCTCCCCACGCCCGTGGGGGTGAACCGGCCCTCCAGTTCGGCCATCGCCGCTTGGTGCTCTGCTCCCCACGCCCGTGGGGGTGAACCGGCTCCATCGAGCCCTGACGACCACAGCGGCCCCTGCTTCCCACGCCCGTGGGGGTGAACCGCATTCGTTCTAGCGCGAACGCCAACGGCGCGACTGCTCCCCACGCCCGTGGGGGTGAACCGTCGCGCGGCACGGTGAGGTAATGGCGCGGGCGCTGCTCCCCACGCCCGTGGGGGTGAACCGAACAGGCAGGTACCCGCCTCGTCTGTGGCCAGCTGCTCCCCACGCCCGTGGGGGTGAACCGGCAGGGTCCGCGGCTGGTGGGAGCGATACAAACTGCTCCCCACGCCCGTGGGGGTGAACCGCAGTTGGAGGACCTGGTGGATCATCCGGACGTCTGCTCCCCACGCCCGTGGGGGTGAACCGACGTTCCCGCCGAAATACAGGCGCTGATCAACCTGCTCCCCACGCCCGTGGGGGTGAACCGTCGATCAGCGCTTTGGCGAGCCCAACGATTGCCTGCTCCCCACGCCCGTGGGGGTGAACCGTACGGCCACGAGGGCGCGGGGGCGGTCGTCGTCTGCTCCCCACGCCCGTGGGGGTGAACCGCCGCCCACGGGGATCTGGCCGTGAGGGCCAACCTGCTCCCCACGCCCGTGGGGGTGAACCGCTGCTGGCTGGACGGCGCGGCGAACATCACGGCTGCTCCCCACGCCCGTGGGGGTGAACCTTCACGGTGAACTGGATGTCCTGGTCTGTGGACCTGCTCCCCACGCCCGTGGAGTGAACCGTAACCCGTGGCCTGCGCACCGGGAGGTACTACCTGCTCCCCACGCCCGTGGGGGGTGAACCGCATCCGGGTGCGGCTGCCCCAGAGGCTGCCCGCTGCTCCCCACGCCCGTGGGGGTGAACCGTTGAGGACGACGGCCCACGTCGCGGCTGAGCCGTACCGGGTTTGGTGAAGTCCTTCAAGCCAGTCATGATCTTGGCTGGCAGGGAGGAGAATGACCGTCGATGTCGGCACCACGTAAGTACCCCCTGGAGCTCCGGGAGTGGGCTGTGCGGCTGGCTCTGGAGTCGGATCGGCCGATCGCGCAGATCGCTGCCGATCTGGGCATCCACCGCGAGGCGCTGCGCACCTGGGTCCGGCAGGCCCAGGCCGATGCGGGCCAGCGGTCCGAGCAGCTCAGCTCGGCTGAGCGTGAGGAGCTCAAGCGGCTGCGTAAGGAGAACAACGAACTCAAGCGGGCCAACGAGATCTTGAAGGCCGCCAGTACGTTTTTCGCCGCCGAGCTCGGCCAGCCCCGGACGAAGTAGTCGCGGTGGTCGATCACCTTCGCGGCCGCTTCGGGGTCGAGCCGGTGTGCAGGGTGCTGAACCTGTGCCCGGGCACCTACTACGGCCGCAAACGCCGCCCGCCCTCGGCCCGTGCCCAGCGTGACGCGGTCTTGATCGAGCAGATCAAGGACGTGCACCAGGCCAACTACGGGGTCTACGGCTCCCGGCGTGTTCACCGGCAGTTGCGACGCCAGGGCGTGCCGGTGGCGCGGTGCACGGTGGAGCGGCTGATGCGCGAGCACGGTCTGGAAGGCGTGCGGCGTGGCGACCGGCAGCGCACCACCACGCCCGATGAGACCGCGCCGCGGCCACCGGACCTGGTCAACCGGCACTTTGTCGCCGACCGGCCGGACCGGCTGTGGCTGGCCGACATCACCTACGTGCGCACCTGGGAGGGCTGGGTGTACGTGGCGTTCGTGCTGGACGCCTGCTCCCGGCGGATCGTGGGCCGGCAGCTGGCCGATCACCTGCGCACCGACCTGCCGCTGGATGCCCTGGAGATGGCTCTATGGCAACGCCGGCGAGACGGGCGGCCGCAGGCCGGTGGTCTGATCCACCACAGCGACCGGGGCTGCCAGTACACCAGTTTCCGGTACGTCGCCCGGCTGGCCGACGTGGGCGTCATGGCCTCGGTCGGGAGACGCACACCTTGCGGACGGCGTCCGGCGGGATGCATCTGTACTTCGCCGCCCCGCCCGGTGTCCGGCTGCGTAACACCGCCGGTCGGTTGGGATGGCTGGTCGACACCCGCGCGCACGGCGGCTACGTAGTGGCCGCGGGCAGCGCCCTCAACACCGGCGGCACTTACGTCACCGTCTACGACATCCCGCCCGCGCCGCTGCCCGGCTGGCTGGCCGACCTACTCGCCGCACCCGACCGCCCTGCGGTGCCCTCGACGGCGCCGAGGATGCCCGCCCTCGACGGCCGACACGCCGCCGGATACGTCGGCGCCGCCCTGCGCGCCGAGGTGCAACACGTCCTCGACTCCCGGCCCGGCGCTCGCAACCACACCCTCAACGCCGCCGCGTTCGCTCTCGGCCAGCTCGCCGCCGGCGGGATGCTGCCCGCCGCGCTCGTTGTCGACTGCCTGACCGCTGCTGGTCTCACGATCGGACTCACCGCGCGCGAGTGCGAGGCGACCATTGCCAGCGGAATGCGCGCTGGCGCCCGCACACCCCGTGGGAGTGCGGCATGACCGGCGCTGACAGCATCCTCGCCGCTGCGGACGCTGGCGCCCGGCTGGCCGAACTCCACGGCCAGCCCGCCGCGCCCGCATGGGAGTCGCCCGTGCCCCTCGGCGCCCGGCAACGCCTCCCCGCCTTTCCCGCCGACGCCTTCCCCATCTGTGTCGGCGCGCAGGTGACCGCAGTCGCCGAGTTCACCCAAACCCCCATCGACCTCGCCGGTTGCCTCGCGCTCGCCGCGCTGTCGACCGCCGCCGGCGGGCGCGCCATCGTCAATGTCCGCGGCACCTGGGTCGAGCCGGTGAACATCTTCACCGTGGTGGCGATGCCGCCCGGATCCCGCAAGTCCGCAGTGTTCCGCGCCATGACCCAACCACTGCTCAACGCCGAACGCCACCTGACCGAACGCACCCAACCCCGCATCGTCGAGGCAGAGTTGGCGCGGCGCGTAGCCAAGGCCGCCGCCGAGAAGGCCGCCGGCATCGCCGCCGGATCCGGAACCCCCGGTGGAGACCCCGACGCGCTCGCCAACGCCACCGACGCCGCCATGGCAGTAGAGGCCATCAAGGTGCCGGTTCTGCCCCCGACTGGTCGCCGACGACATCACCCCGGAGAAAGCCACTTCGCTGCTGGCCGAACAGGGCGGACGGCTGGCCGTGCTGTCCGCAGAGGGCGGCATCTTCGCCACCGTCGCCGGCCGCTATTCCAGCACACCCAACATGGATGTGTTCCTCAAAGGCCACGCCGGCGATATGCTCCGCGTCGACCGGCAAGGCCGAACCGAGCACGTCGACCACGCCGCCCTAACCCTCGGACTGGCCGTCCAACCCGAAATCATCACCGATATCGCGGGCATGCCCGGCTTTCGCGGCAAGGGACTACTCGGACGGCTGCTGTACGCGCTTCCGGAAAGCAACATCGGCCGCCGTCGCATCAACCTGCCCGCCCCGCCCGCCGAGGTGGTCTCCCGCTACGACACCCAACTACAGAATCTCGTCAACGCCCTGTACGACTGGGACGACCCCGCCCGGCTGCAACTCACCCCCGAAGCCGACGCTGAGCTACTCGCCCTTGAAACTCGCACCGAACCCCGCCTACACCCCGAAACCGGCGACCTCGGACACCTCGCCGACTGGGCTGGCAAGTACATCGGCGCCGTCGCACGCATCGCCGGGCTACTCCACCTCGCCGCCGATGTCGACAACGGATGGCGTACCCCGATCGGCGCCGACACCATGCGCGCCGCCATCCGACTGGGCGAGTACTTCACCGCGCACGCCGTTGCCGCATTCGACGCCATGGGTAGCAATCCCGACCAGCACGCCGCCCGCGACGTCCATGCCTGGATTGAACGCACCAAGCCCGAACGGTTCACCGTCCGCCAACTGTTCAGCAAACTGCCCCGTAGCACATTCCCAAAAGTCGCCGACTTGGAGGCGCCCCTAGACCTACTGGAACAACACGGCTGGATTCGCCGTCTGCCCGACCCCGAACGGACAGGACCCGGCCGCCGCCCCTCGCCCACCTACCTTGTACACCCAGACCTCTGCGGAACCGGCGCACAACCACCAAGCACGCCGCCGGAAACCGCTGACCCTTCCAACCGATCGACCGGACATGTGAGGTCGCCAGTGAAAACGGCAACCCGTTCCAAGGAAATGCTCACTCTCGCCGAGGTCTGCGCCGAAATCAAGATTTCGCGGTCGACCTTCTACGAGTGGCGCGCGAAGGGGTGCGCCCCGAAGTGCTACAAAATTGACAACGGCGAGATTCGTGTCAGCCGCGATGACCTCAACCAGTGGTGGAGCGAGCGGAGGGACGCCGCCTGATGATGGAAAACGTGACGTACGACGTCCGCATCTACAAAATGGAGGTGTACAAGGGGAAGAGGGTCACTACGTACACCGTCCGATGGAGGACCGGTCCGGAGCCGTGGAAGGAGTCCTTCCGCAAGCGCGCGCAGGCCATCAGCTTCGAGTCCGAGCTGCGCACGGCGGCGAACAAGGGCGAGGCGTTCGACATCACCACCGGCCGGCCGGTGAGTTGGGGACGTGCCGAGAAAGACATGTCCTGGTACACGTTCTGCCTCGCCTACGTGGACATGAAGTGGAAGGGCATTTCTGCCAAGCATCGCGCGAACACGGCATGGGCACTCGTCACCGTCACGCCCGCGATGCTCACCACCGAACGCGGCAAGCCCAAAGACCAGCACATCCGAACCGCGCTTCGCCGGTGGGCGTTCAACACGAAGAACCGCCCCACGTGCCCGCCGGACGCCGCCGAGGTTCTGCGCTGGGTCGAGCACAACACCAAGCCGGTGTCCGTGCTGAACGACCCCGCCGCCGTCCGGGAACTCCTCGACGGCGCAGCTACGCGACTCGACGGCAAGCCGGCCGCGCCGTCCACCGTCCAGCGCAACCGCGCGATCCTGCATCACGCCTGCGAGTACGCCGTAGAAATCGGCGTACTGTCCAACAATCCGATCAAGACGACGAAATGGAAGGCACGAAGCAAGAGTTCCCCCGAGGTTGACCACCGTTCGGTGGTCAACCACGCCCAAGCGCGCCGACTCCTCGAAGCGGTCCGCCAACAGAGGTCGAGCGGTGAACGTCTCGTGGCGTTCTTCGCCGTCATCTACTACGCCGCGCTTCGCCCGGAAGAGGCCGTGAACCTCCGCGTCGAGAACGGCACGCTCCCCGCCCTGGTTTGGGACGACGAAGCCCAGAAGTGGCAGG
Source organism: Actinomadura spongiicola (assembly GCF_003432485.1). Taxonomy (GTDB): domain Bacteria; phylum Actinomycetota; class Actinomycetes; order Streptosporangiales; family Streptosporangiaceae; genus Spirillospora; species Spirillospora spongiicola. The sequence continues at coordinate 110,724 of NZ_QVNQ01000014.1, read as the reverse complement.
AACCCGCGGACGACTGGGGAGAACTGCACTTCAACACCGCCAGCCCCGAACTCGGAACCGACTGGACGGATGATGGCGCCAACCGGGAACAGCGCCAGCTCAAGGGCCGCGCCGAGGGCGCATGGCGCCGTGTGCCGACCCCGCCGCCGCTTACCCGCATCCTGCGCGCTCACCTGCGGGATATCGGTCCCGGCCCCGGCGGACGGCTGTTCTGGGGCGTCCGTGGCGGCGAGCTGGCCAGCATCACCTACCGCCGCTCGTGGGACGCTGCCCGCCGCGCGGCGCTGAGTGACGCCGAGTACGTCTCGCCGCTCGCCAAGAGGGTCTACGACCTCCGACACGCGTGCGTGTCCACCTGGCTCAACGGGGGAGTGCCGCCGACTGCCATAGCTGAGTGGGCCGGCCACAGCGTGGAAGTGCTACTCCGTGTCTACGCGAAGTGCATCGAAGGTCAGGACAAAATGGCTAAGCGGCGCATCGAACGTGCGCTAGCGGCTGATTAATCATCATCCTTGATCTGAGTGGAATCGGCTTCCTGGAGGGGTAACCCATCCAGGAATCCGATCCGCTCGCTTCTTTCAGAGTGACTGCGTAGATAGTCTATCGCCTTTGCTAATAGTTCGATGTTGTCTCTAAAGCCTCCGAGTCCGGCGTTGCAGCTAACGCACAGCAGGCCCCGGATGCACTTGCCGCACGATCTGCCAGCTGTAGAACAGCAGGTGTGATCGTGATCTATCGCGAAGCGCTTGCTCCCCTTTTCATCGTCGACTCGCCCGCAGATAGCGCAGGTATTACGGTGTTCATTTCTGAATTTGTGTAGGGATGCAAGGTTGGGAAAATTGAAGGCTCGTGCGACGACCTTGTCTTGGTGACATCTTTTGCAATTGACGTTATAGCGGTTCCCGTTTTTGTAAAATTGATCCAGCGACTTAATCGTGCGGCAAGTATGACATTCAAATTCTCCAAGCCTTATAGCCTCCGCGTACTCAATCTTGTTGCGTTGGTATTTTCGTATCGGCCTCAATGGCTGATTGTCTGCCTGCTGTTTCCAGTGTGGTCGACACAAGTCTTTTGCATAATGAGGTCTATTGCATCCCTCGAAGCTGCATAGCTTTCCCGTCCATGCTGTGCGGCTTTTATGCATCTGGTAGTGCGAGTCGCAGTAGCCGTATCCGGCGGTGGGGGACTGGGGCTTGGTGCAGTCGGGCTCTATGCAATCCTTTGCTGTGCGAATCTTGTATGCGCGGTAGTGTGCCTCACAAAAGCCATATCCGGCCGTTGGGCTTTGGGGTGATTCGCATCCGTGTTCCGTGCATTCCTGAGCCTTGCTCAGCTTGTATGCGCGATAGTGAACTAGACAGTACCCATACCCGCCCTTAGGGCTTTGTGGTTTTCTGCATTTCGGATCTCTGCATGGCTTGGCTCCAACTTCAAGGTAGCGACGGTAGTGATAATTGCAGTACCCGAACTCTGCATCGAAGTCTCTGAACTTAGTGCACTCAGGGAAAGTGCATCGTGTAGTATCAGGCACCGACCTTCCTCAGTCCGGGGACGCCGACAAAGCTCGTGCCGTTACCGTAGACGAGCTGGATGCCAAGTCCCTCCAGCAGGGCCTTCAAATCATCGTTCGGCTCGCTAGGTAGAAGCACAGCGAGGGCAGGATTCGGGGGGCTTACGTGGCGCCGGTAGTCGTAGAGCTGGCCGATAGCCATCCTGATGGCCTCGCGGGTGCTCGTCCCCTTGAGTTCGTAGAGGATGTGGGCCGTTTCGTCATAGAGGTCGGTCAAGAGGGTGGATGAGCTGCCCTTAACCTTGATCTGAAACCTCTTCATCGTGTGCCCGTGACTGTCCATGTGTTCCAGGAACCGGTCAGCCAGCTTGGCCTCACGGCGCTCAGCCTCAGTCTTGGGTGCGGCGGAGCGGGAACTCTTCGTCTTCTTGTTGGTCTCCGGTTCCACGATGGCGCTCGTGGTGACGTCCGCCGGCACTGTGGTAGCCGTCGTGTCGTCCGAGGGCGGGATGACGTCTTTTGGCAGCCGCTCGTACTCTCCGGCCGGTCGTAGCCGGAAGACGAGGACCCGGCGCATGCTGCCCTGCTTGTTCGGCTTCTGTCGGACGATGTAGGGCTGCTCGACGTCGAGTTGGAAGGCGCCGACGTACCGCTGGTACATGATCCCTGTGCCGGGAACCGTGCCACCGGTCGCCTTGAAGACGCGTAGAACGCGCCCATCGTCTACGTGATGGAGGATCGCCCGGTTCCCGGTGCCCTTGAGACCGACGAAGGTCTGATTGTCCTCTCCGTGGCCGGTGTACTCGAAGACCGGACCGTGCTCGTCATCCTCGGGTAGCCACCCATCGAAGTAGCCAGACTGTTCGCCGGCGGAGGGATCGGAGTAGCACAGCACGTTGGGGGTCGTCGCGGACGGCACGATGCCGCCCTGAGGTCCACCACCGAAGAGGTCCTTCATCTCGGCGCGTGTGGTGACCGTGCCTGGCTTGACGAGCTCGTCCGTCATGGTTGGCACCTTAGAGGTCGGCACTGACAAGGGATTGAGCTTCGGCACGTATTCGGCACAGTCGGTCGCGCAGGGCCGTTGACGGCCGGACACAGCCGGACAGACGCGAGAAGCGCCCGCCTGCATATCAGCAGGTCGGGCGCTTGTTCTTGCTGCTTAGTGAGGTGGGCAGGGGCGGGGTCGAACCGCCGACCTTCCGCTTTTCAGGCGGACGCTCGTACCGACTGAGCTACCTGCCCGGGACGTGTGTGGTAGCACGTCGGGGCGGTCCTGACGGGATTTGAACCCGCGGCCTCCACCTTGACAGGGTGGCGAGCACTCCTAACTGCTCCACAGGACCTTGCTGTTCCGAGCCTAGCGGCTTCGGAGGGATGCGTGCCGCTTGGCGACGTCCGAGAGCATACGCGATGGCCGAGGTGGGCGCCAACTCGTTAATGGTGGGGTGGACGGGGCAAGATCAGCGCGGAGGGGAGGGGGTTTCGAAGGGCGTTCGGCTTGCTGGGCTGGTTGGTGCCGTCCGGAGGGGGCGGTCTTGAGGTGAGGGAGGTCGTGTGGTCGAGAAGCTCCCAGAGCGGGGTGCGGAGGGGTATCAGCGAGGGCTGGGGACTCGCCAGATTCAGATGTTGGCGATCGGCGGGACGATCGGCACCGGGTTGTTCCTCGGGGCGGGGGAGAACATCGCCAAGGCGGGGCCGAGTCTGATCTTGATGTACGCGGTGGCCGGGGTGGCGTTGTTCTTCGTCATGCGGGCGCTTGGGGAGTTGCTGACGTATCGGACGGCGGAGGGTGGGTTCGCCGGGTATGCCCGGGAGTTCCTGGGGCCGTTCTGGGGTTACGCCACGACCTGGACGTACTGGATCATCTGGGTCACGACCGGCATGGCGGAGTTGACCGCGGCCGGGACGTACATCCAGACGTGGTGGCCGGGGGTCGAGCAGTGGCAGACGGCGCTGGTGGCCCTGGTGATCCTGTTCGTGGTGAACCTGATCTCGGTGAAGCTCTTCGGGGAGCTGGAGTTCTGGTTCGCCATGATCAAGGTCGCGGCGATCGTGATGATGATCCTGGTAGGGATCGGGGTGTTGGCCTTCGGGTTCGGGGACGCCGGGGAGACGGCGCGGGTCGCGAATCTGTGGGAGCACGGGGGGATCTTCCCTGAGGGGTACGGCGCCACGATCATGACGCTGCAGATGGTGATGTTCGCCTATCTGGGTGTCGAGCTGGTGGGTGTGACGGCGAGCGAGGCCAAGGATCCGGAGCGGAACATTCCGCGGGCGATCAATGCCCTGCCGGTGCGGTTCGCGCTGTTCTACCTCGGGTCGCTGGTGGTGATCCTCGCGGTGGTGCCGTGGACGGCGTTCAAGGGCGGCGCCAGCCCGTTCGTGTTGGCGTTCGACAGGATCGGTATCTCGGGCGGCGCGGACATCGTGAACTTCGTGGTGCTCACGGCGGCTCTGTCGTCCTGCAACGCGGGTGGTTTGTACTCGACGTCCCGGATGTTGCGGACGGCGGGGGTGAACGGGGACGGGCCGAAGGTGCTGGCGCGGCTGAGCGGTCGGGGGGTGCCGGTGCTGACCGTGGTCATCTCGGCGGTGGTCATGGGTGTTGGTGTCGTGGTCAACGCGGTCGTTCCGGAGAAGGCGTTCATGTACATCACGTCGGTGTCGACGGGTGGGGCGCTCGCGGTGTGGACGGTCATCCTGGTCGCCCACATGGTCTACCGGCGGAAGGCGGACGCGGGTGCGTTGCCGAAGGCGCCGTATCGAATGCCGTGGGCGCCGTACACGAACTGGGTCGTTCTGGCGTTCTTCGTGTTCGTCACGGTGACGATCGCATGGGAGGCCGACACCCGGATCGCGTTGTATGTCGCGGCGGTGTGGGCCGGGGTGGTCGGGCTCGGTTGGTTGTTCGTGCGGCGTGGGGCGCGGGACGTTCCCGGCGCGGAGGTGGCCGTGGAGGCGGAGGTTTAGGGGCTCGTTTCCTTGGTGGCGGCGTCCTGTGTCATCGGGTGAATTGCCTGGTGCGTGTGTGGTGGGCCTTGCCTGACTCGGGGGCGGGGTGTCCGTTTCTGGTCAGAGGGGCGGGAGGTGGTGTTACGTATTGTTGTCTGATGTACACGGTCTGCTACCGGCTCGTCACTTCGGTGTCATCGGACGGTTCGAGGGTTGGGGTGGACAAATCCCGGCTTTCACGAGGTGAAGATGCGTCGTCGGAATCGTCTCGCCCTCATCGCCGTCAGCGCCTACATGATCGTTCCGGTGCCGTCCGCCGCGGCGGGGAGTGTTGCGGGCCCGGCTCGGCTGGTCGGTGGTACGGCCCGGGTCGCGAATGTCGCGCATCGGGGGGCCTCCGCGTATGCGCCGGAGAACACGATCGCGGCGTTCAAGCTGGCCGTGTCGCAGCGTGCCGATGTCATCGAAGTGGACGTTCAGGAGTCCAAGGATCACGAACTCGTGCTCATGCACGACACCACGCTCGCCCGGACGACGAACGTGGAGGAGGTGTATCCGGATCGGGCGCCCTGGAAGGTCTCCGAGTTCACGCTCGCCGAGATCAGGAAACTGGACGCCGGGTCGTGGTTCGGGAAGAAGTACCGGGGGGAGCGCGTCCCGACCTTGGGGCAGACGTTGACCGTCATGCGTGGACGGGGGCCGGGGCTCCTGCTGGAGATCAAGAGTCCGGCTCTTTACCCGGGTATCGAGACGCGCGTCGCGGGGGCTCTGCGGCGTTCACCGTCCTGGCTGCGGGACGACCCGGCGGGGCGGCGTCTCGTGGTGCAGTCGTTCGACTGGCGGTCCATGCGGCGGTTCCACGCTGTCCTTCCGCGGGTGCCGATCGGGTTGCTCGGTGCTCCGAAGGTCGAGGAGTTGCCGGGCTTCGCCTCCTTCGCGGATCAGATCAATCCCCCGTGGCGTGGGCTGTCTGCGGCTTATGTGAAGAAGGTGCATGCGGCCCGTATGGAGGTGCTCACCTGGACGATCGACCACAAGGTCGATATGCGAAAGGCCGTGCTGCTCGGGGTGGACGGGATCATCACCAACAAGCCGGACGTTCTGCGCAGTGTATTGGGGGAGACGGCCGCGAAAGGTTCAGCCGCCTGACGGACGGGGCGGTGCGGGCAGGCGTTCGCGGGCGCGGCCGATCAGGGCGCGGGCGGCCGGGCTGCGAGGGCCCTCGGTGCGCCAGGCGAGGGCGATCCGACCGCTGAGTCGGGGGCGGACGATCGGCATCGGGTGCAGGTCGTCCGGTCGGTCCCGGGCGGCGGACTCGGGCAGGACGGCGACGCCGAGCCCGTGTGCGGCGAGTTGTGCCAGGACGGGTGGCTCGCCCGCCTCGAACGCGATGCGGGGGCGGAGTCCCGCGTCGGCGCACGCGTCGTCGAGGACGGCGCGGAGGCCGGTGCCCTTCGGCAGGCAGATGAGGTCCTCGTCGGCGAGGGCGCGCAGTGTGACCGTGGACCGGCGGGCCAGTGGATGGTCGCGGCCGACGGCGGCGTAGAGGTTCTGTTCGATGACGACGCGGGTCGCGATGCCGTCGGGTGGTTCGGCGCCGAGGCTGAGGAAGGCGAGGTCGACGCGTCCGTCCCGCAGGCCGTCGGTCAGGGTCGCGGTCTTGTCCTGGGTGACCGTGATCTCCACGTTCGGGTGGTCGCGGTGGAAGGCGGCGAGCATGCCGGGGAGGTCGAGGGACCGGATCCAGTCGATGGTGCCGAGGGTGACACGTCCGCGGAGGAGGCCCGTCAGCTCGTCCACGGCCAGGCGCGCGCCCTCGACGGCCGCGAGCGCCGCCCGCGCGTAGGGGAGGACGGCCTTGCCGGCATCCGTCAGCCGGACGGTCCGTCCCGACCGGTCGAACAGCGGCTGCCCCAGCTCGCGCTCCAACTGTCTGATCTGGGCGCTGACGCCCGGCTGCGCCACGTGCAGCCGTGCCGCCGCCTTGGTGAAACCCGCCTCCTCCGTTACCGCCACAAAGTATTCAAGCTGGCGCAGCTCCATAAGCAGCGATGCTAACAGCGCGTTTGTCCAGCGTCGGGGCTTCTGCCAGGGCCGTGGTGCCATTAGTCATTTCTTTGGTGTCTCTTGGGCGCCGCGCTCCCGTTCGGAGGACTGATTTCGATCTGGGCGGTGATTACCTCACCTGCGGGAGGTCGGGTGAACGGACGGCGCACATGGTCCATACGGGTGCGGATGACCGTGATGGCCGGGACGGTCGCCGCCCTGATCTGTGTCGTCCTGATCATCTTGATTATGTTCGGGGTGCGGGGGCGCACCGAGGACTACAAGCGCAACCAGGCCACGTCCGCGGCGCTGCGCGTCGCCTTCGAGGTCGGTCGCAATCCGGTGCGGGGGCCGCTCGCCGCGCCGGACGGCGTCGTCCTGCAACTCGTGGACGGCAGGGGCGGGGTTCTCGCGAGCACCCGGGCGCGGAGCGAGGCGCCGATCGCCCGGTTCCGCCCGGTCAAGGCGAACATCTACCGCGCCAAGGTGCTCTGCCCGCCGCGAGGGCTCGACGGTTGCATGTGGGTGGTCGCGTTCCGCGTCTCCCAGCCGTACGGGGATCGGGTCGTCTACGCGGCGACGCCGACCGTCCCCTGGTATGTCACTCCCGGCCTGCTCATGCTGTTGGTCTGCGTGGCGCTGCTGGTGACCTTCCTGGTCTGCCTGCGTACCTGGGGGACGGTGGACCAGACGCTCGCCCCGGTGGAGGCGATCCGCACCGAGCTCACGGAGATCACCGCCAGTGAGTCGGGTCGCCGGGTGACGGTTCCGGAGAACCAGGACGAGATCAGACGGCTCGCGGAGGCGGCCAACGCGACCCTCGACCGGCTGGACACCGCTCTGGCGCGGCAGCGCGGCTTCACCTCGGACGCGTCCCATGATCTGCGCAGCCCCATCGCCGCGGCGCGCGCCCAGATCGAGGAGGCCCTGTTGCGTCCGGACGACGTCGACTGGCCGACGACGGCCGGGACCGTTCTGCAGAGCCTCGAACGCCTCCAGGCGATCGTGACGGACCTGCTGCAACTCGCCCGCCTGGACGCCGCCGCGTGGCAGGACAGCGAGCTGATCGACCTGGGCGCGCTCGTCACGATCGAGATCGCGAGGGCGGAACGTACGAAACGGGTCGTTCCGCACATCCAGGATGGTGTGACGGTGCTTGGTGACCGGCTCCGGCTCGTCCGGTTGCTGACGAACCTGCTCGACAACGCCGAACGGCACGCCGAGACGAGGATCGACATCGTTGTCCGCCTCGACGACGCGGTCGCCGTCCTGGAGGTCATCGACGACGGGGAGGGCATCGCCGGGCAGGACCGTGACCTGGTGTTCCAGCGTTTCGCCCGCCTGGCGGCCGGCAAGAGTCGCGACGCCGCGGGTACCGGTCTCGGCCTTCCCATCGCCCGTGAGATCGCCCGGCTTCACGGCGGGACGCTGACCATCGAGGACAGCGTCAAGGGTGCCCGTTTCGTCCTCCGGATTCCCCGGGACCGGACCGGCGGGCCGAGGGGGTGAAGATCCCGCGTGGGGGTGGACACGCGGTACCGCCGGTCAGACGGCGGACTGGGCGGGGACTCCACGAAGATGGACCCAACCCTCGATCTTCAGTTTCTTCACCGTGCAGCTGATGGGTTCGTACTCGGCGGGGTTCACGTGGCCGGGGCCGTGGGCGATGACGGATTCGTAGACGAAGGTCGACGCGATGAAGCCGAGGTCGGCGCCGGTCGCGGCGAGGCGGTCCTTGAGCGGGCGGGCGTCCAGGAGCCGGGCGGTGCGGATCAGGGCCCAGCCGGACACGCCGGGCGGGTCGGGCATCACGGGCCCGACATGCACCGCGACCCTGAGCTGGATGCGGACGGCGCAGTTCGCCCGCTCGTTGTGGCGACGCAGCCGCACGGCCAGCGAGGCGATCATCGGGTCGATGACGGCGGCGGTCGGCACCTCGGGCGGGACGATGATCAGCGCGCCGTCGCCGCGGTCCTCGATGTGGCAGGCGTCCCAGGGCACCGCCGACACCTCGAACGTCTCGCGGAGCAGGGCGTACATGGCGCGGCGCATGTCGAGGCGGTCACGGTCGTTGCGGTGGGGGGCGCTGAAGCCCGCGATGTCGGTGTAGACGATCGTGCAGTTCTGACCCGCCCAGGACGGGCCGGCGGGCTTGGGCGGGCCGGTCACCATGGGTTGTGTCGGCTCCTCCTCTGAGGGGAGGCGGGCCGCCGGTACGGGATGACCGGCTTTGGGGCGGTCGTCCGTCGACGGAACCGCGGCGGCCGTGCCGTTGTCGGTTCGCGGGGGCGGGATCGGTGTCGGACCGGTCGCGTACGTTTCAGCCGGGTGCTGGTAGGGCGTGAACCTGAGTGGAGTCGTGGGCTGGTACGGCTCGGCCGGCGGGGGCGCGACGGCCATCTGCTCGGTCAGCCGCTTGTACACCTCGTGTTCCATGATGGCGACCACGCGCGGATGGTCGCTGAGGTACGCGACGAACTGTTGCGTGCTCATCCGCAGGCCGTGGACGGTCTCCATGGCGACGATGGTCGCCGACCGGCGGCGCAGCAGCAGGGCGGCGCGTTCGCCGACGATGTCGCCGGGGCCGCGGAACGCGATGATCCGCTCGTGGCCGTGGCGGTTCACCGAGACCCTGATCGAGCCGGACCGGACCACGACGGCGTGGTCGGCGGTCTGCCCTTCGAACCACAGCACGGTGCCGACCGGGTAGACGACCTCCTCGACGTGGGCGAGCAGGTCGTTCCGCTCGTCCTCGGTGAGGGCGCCCCAGAAGCCCTGCCGTAGGGGCGGCAGGGACGCCGCGGCCGGGGCGGCGACGAGGGGTCGCGGGTCTTCGGCGCCGACGGCCTCGATCTTGCCGGGGTCGTTGTGCACCTGCCGGACGAAGTTCCCGTGGCCGGTCTCGGACGGGACGATCTGGTCCGGGTCGTGCTGCCGGGTGTACCTGTCCATCAACGCACCCCGCTGTCGATCAACCGGACGGCGAGTGGTGGTCGTGTGGGGTGATGGATGTCAATGGTCGGGGGGAGAAATTCATGGCTTGACATATCGAGAACCCCATGTCCCGAAGCGCTTCTTCGGTTGCCGTCCGTCCACCTACCTGGGATTGCCTGGCGTCGTGTCGTCCGATGTGCCGAAGTCGCGTTCACCTATAGCCCGAACCGCATGATCGCGGTTAGACTGGGTGAGTCCGCAGAGAACGTTTTGGCAGGTCAACGGGGATCTTCTTGTGTTCCTCGCAGTATCCCCGAAGTAACCGGCCGGTACGGTCCTACGCGGTCTCGAGGAGTCGCTCTCCGCTTTCCCTCGATCGTCTTGGCTCGCAACCGGTGGTCGGTGGAAGGCGGCGGGCGGCTCTATTTCTTTTTCTGTCGATGCCGAGATTTCTGTGCTTCGTGGCGTCCTCCCGTGGGCTTGTGTCCGTTTCCTTATGGTCCGGCGACGTTCGTGGCGTTTCCGCCGCCGGTGGGGAGTGCTTGGACGGAGTGTGCGCGTTCCATCCAGGCCCTCACCCTGCGTCAAAGTTCATCCCCGGTGCGTAGGTAGCAACATGGCCGCTCGCAAGTTAGCGTCTGCTACTTTGCTACCTAGCACATTACAACATAGTCTACGGGCATGCAGCAGGCTGGAAGCTTCAACGCCGAGTTTCAGGTGATATGAAGGGGTCTGGCCCTCGGGGGCAGGTTTACCGGGCCGCGCCAGGTAGCGCTTTGGCGGGACGTAGCGCGCCATGTGACGGGCCGACAGGTTGCATGCAGGCTGGTAGCATCCACTACATAGAGTGAGCGATTGAGATGACCAGTGATCAGGGGCCCATCGTCCAGGGCGCACTGCTGCGCGCCGAGCTCGTCCGCCTGCGCAAGGAGAAGGGGCTGACCCAGGAGCAGGTCGCGGGGCAGCTCGAATGGTCGCCTTCCAAGCTGATCCGGATCGAGGGCGGTAAGAACGCCATCACCCGAACCGACTTGCAGGCCCTGCTCACCGTGTACGACGTCACCTCCGAGGCGCGCCAGGAGCGGTTGCAGTCGCTGGCCCGCGGCGCCCGCGAGCCCGCCTGGTGGAACAAGTACAAGGGCGAGTTCGACTCCAGCTTCCTGAACTACGTGGGGTACTCGGCGGGCGCTTCCTACATCCGGCAGTTCCACGGGACGGTCGTCCCGGGGCTGATCCAAACACCCGAATACGCGCGGGTGCTCGCCACGGGGCGGGCGTCCGAGCATGGCAGGGTGATGGCGGCGAAGCTGCGCGTCGAGCGGCAGCAGGAACTCGCCAAGCGACGGAACCCCCCGCGCCAGCACTGCATCATCGACGAGGCCGTCATCCGGCGCCATGTGGGCATCAAGGTCGATCCAGCGATCATGCCCACCCAGTTGCACCACATCGCCGACACCGCCGAGGGCAGCGATCTGCTGACGGTCAGGATCATCCCGTTCAAGGAGGGCGCGCACCGGGGCCTCGAAGGCCCGTTCAGCCTTCTGGAGTTCGAGGGCGACCTGGACGACATCCTCTATCTGGAGCGTCGGGTGGGCGCCAGCGTGATGGTCACCGGTGACGACCACAGGATCCCCGAATACCGGGACACGTTCGAACTCCTCCTGGAGCAATCGCTGTCGCCCGACGAGTCGATCGCCCTGCTCCGGCAGGCGGCCGAGGATCTCATGGCCTGACCCCAGCACCGCAACTCGACCGGACCGGAGGTGACGGCCGCATCGGGCACCCACAAGGCGAGTGGCCTTCATAGCACGCTGAGTGATCTTGTGTTCCCTTGTAGTCGAGGTAACTCGAACCGTTTACACTCGTGATCGGGAAATAATCCACAAGGTCGTGGTTTGCCGTGCCCTGCTTGGTGCTCGCCGGGCGGGTGTTCTCGTCGGATCGGTCGAACGGGACGGCACCCGCCCGGCAATGGATGGAGGGTTGCTGGGATGGTGTGCCGATCGCTTACCGGAACGACGTTGAACTGGCGCAAGGCCAGCCATAGTGAAGACAGCGATTGTGTGGAGGTGGCGGCGCTGGGCTCATCGGCGCTGGTCCGTGACTCGAAAGACCCCGCCGCCGGCGTCCTCACCCTTGATTCCGTTCAGTGGAATGCGCTGCTGAACGCCGTCCGGAGCGGGGATCTCAACGGACGCTGAGTCGCGTGACTCTTTTTCGCGTCCACATCCGAGAATTGTCGAGCATGGTTGATTGTCGGAAGGCTTGACTGGCTACTCCTGACATGCGGTGAGAGGCGGACCGTAAGGGAACCTTGAAGCGTCCCCGTCATCTCGACGGGACCGCCCGATGCGTCGACGGTCGGCGGGTGGCCGGGTCCGCACTCCACCGAGTCGGCCCGGCACGGTCGCCGCCCACGAACCCGCGTCCCGGCCCCTTCCATGATCAGCCGATGGAACGCCGCCGTCCCGAGGCGACGCGGCACCCACTCCCCCGCACGAACCGGGTCGTGCACCGTACCCCGCCACGCTCCCTGGCGCCGTACGGGTGTGCTGCCGAACAGACGGATCAGCGGCGAGGCGTCGGTGGGTGGTCGTTAGTAGAGGAACGGGAGGGTGATGCCCGCCGCTCCGGTGAGGTCGTCGCCGCTGGAGCGGCCCATCAGCCAGGCGAGCAGGGACGGTTCCGCCCCCGAGACGAGGGTGTCGCCGGCGCCGAACTCGCGGCCCGTGTCGGTGGCGCGTAGCCGCAGGCTTGGCGCGTCGGCGCGGCGCGCGAAGGACGCGACGACGCCGCCGAGCGTGCGCGTGGTGAACTCGGCGGGCCAGTGGCCGGGGAGGAAACCCGCGTCGAGGTCGACATGGTGGACGAGGACCTCGGTGAGGCGCGAGTCGGACGCGCGGGCGGCGGGGTGGCGTGCGCCCGACGTCCATTGGACGACGCGCTGCCACGCCTCGTCCGGCATCAGTGTGTAGGCGTCGGCGAACCGTTGGGCGCTGTCGCGCACGTCCGCGACGAGAGCCGCGGCGGAGCGTCCGGCACCGGCTTCGATCTCGGCGGCGCGGGCGTCCATGCTCGGGTACTCGGCGGACTCGACGCCCGTGCGCGCCCAGGTGAGCAGCCGGGTGCCGCCGTCGGCGTTCCGCGCCATGTGGGTGAGGACGTGTCCGCGCGTCCAGCCGGGGAGGAGTGACGGGCCGCGGACGTCGCCGTCGTCGAGCCGGGCCGCGGTGGCGAGGAGATCGCGTGTCGCGGCGGTGATGGAGGCGAGCGGCTCGACCGGGGTGGGGCGGGGGAGTAACGGGTCAGCGGACGCCGCGAGGCCTGAACTGGACGCTGATTCTGGGTCCTGCGGTGCGGGTGGTCTTCGGGATGGCATGCTCCCATGTTCGCTGACAGCTTCCGCCCATCACGATGAGATCGCCGTGTCCGAGTTCGTGGCGGATCGTCCGGCCGCCTCCGCGGGGCCGCAGCAGCAGGCTCCGCGGCGTTCCGACCGAGAGGATCGCGACCATCGTGTCGTGCGTGGCGCCGCGGCCGATCCGGTCTCCGTGCCAGGCGACGCTGTCGCGGCCGTCCCGGTACAGGCACAGACCGGCGGTGCGGAACGGCTCCCCGAGTTCGTCGGCGTAGTGGTCGTCGAGGGCGGCCTTCGCGTCGTCCAGGGCGGGATCGGGCAGTTCGTCGCCCTCGGCGTAGAAGGCGAGGAGGCGTGGCACGTCCACGACCCGGTCGTACATGTGGCGACGCTCGGCACGCCACGGGACGGACGTGAGCAGCCGCTCGAACAACGCGTCCGCGCCGGGAAGCCAGCCGGGCAGGACGTCTGTCCAGGCACCGTGCGCGAGTCGCGTCCGCCGCGCCGAACTCAGCGGACGCGGACCGCTCCCGTCCGTGTCGTCCAGCAGCGAAGCCTGAAACATGCCTCCACTGTAATCGGCGATGTCAAACATGTGTTCGATCACCGGGAGCCGGCGTGCTGGGGCGGGGTTCCCGCTCGCGCGGCGTCAGAAGTCCTTCAGCATCTCCTTGAGGAGGACGATGGTGCGGGCCGGGGAGGCGGCGCGGATGGCCAGCGAGTCCATGATCTCCTTGTAGCGGTCCGCCTCCTTCCCCTCGGGGTAGCGGGCGCCGGTCAGTTGTTCCAGGTAGACGACGTCGTCGAGGTCGTGCTCGGCGAACCGGACGATCGTGATCGGCCCGCCGAGGGCGAGGTGACCGCCCGCGGCGAACGGTAGGAGCTGCACCTTCACGTTGGGCATGAGCTCCGACACGGTGATCAGATGCTCGATCTGGGCGCGCATCGTCGTCGTTCCGCCGATGGGCCTGCGCAGCGCCGCCTCGTCGATCACCGCCCAGAATCTGAGGGGGGAGACGGGACGGCGAAGGACGTCCTGCCGGGCCATCCGTACCTTGAGGCGCCGGTCGAGCCCGTCGTAGGCCGCGTCGTAGTGCTCCAGCCCGATGACGGCCCGCGCGTAGTCGAACGTTTGCAGGAGCCCCGGGACGTACTGCACCTCGTACGCGCGGATCGTCGTCGCCGACTGCTCCAGACCGACGTACTGCTCGAACCAGCCCGGTACGACGTCGCCGTAGCTCTGCCACCAGCCCGGCCGCTTCGCCTCCTTGACGAGTTCGATGAAGCTTTCGCGCTCGGCCTCGTCGTCGAGGCCGTACAGGTCGAGCAGATCCAGGACGTCGCGCACCTTGAAGCCGTGGCGGCCGAGTTCGAGACGGCACATTTTGGACGCTGATCCGCGGATCGCCGCTCCGGCCTCCGCGCGCCCGATTCCCTTCTCCTCACGCAACCGCCGCAGGCGCGCACCGATCTGCATGCGCAACGCGGTCGGACCGGCCTGGCGATGATCAAGCACTAGATCTCCAGCACCTCGAACGTCCCGACAACTCTGGGAGGGTCTCACACGCCATGACGGACGCGCAGGCAACCTTCGGTCAGAGATATGTAACTGCCAGTGGACCGTGCAAATCGCATCATGCTGGTTGAAGTCGCAGGAGGGATCGTTCCACTCCGGTGTCACCGACCGCGCACAAGAAGATCCAGGTCGGCTCTCGTCACCCGGGCCCGTTCGGCGACCCGGTCACGGTCCGTGCCCGCCGCGGCGACGATCTCGATCGCCCGCAGCAGCATCGTCGGCTGTTCCAGTGCCCTGGGTTGTCCCGGTTCACGCCGTCGCCATCCCCGCGAGCTCAACGCGCTCATCGCGTTCCGGTAGACGATCTCACTCATGATCCGCAGGGTGCGGGCCCGGTAGAGCAGTGCCGCCATGCTGACGCCCCAGGTCGCCTTCAGCTCGGTCAGCCGATCCCAGTCGGCGGTCTGCGGCAGTTCGCCGCGGATGTCCTCCTCCGGCATGAGGAACTCCGCCGCGAACCTGTTCGCCTGATCCTCGACGATCTTCTCCCCGGGTTCGGCGTCGGCGTGCATCACCAAATGCCCCAGCTCATGGGCGCCGTCGAACCGGTTCCGCCAGTAGTCGCCCTTGGCGGGGTTGAAGAAGACCATGGGCCGCGGATGGACGCCGACACTGAACGCGTCGACCCGTTCCGCCGCGTCCGGCAGCACGAGCACGATCACACCGTGCCCTTCCAGGAGCCTCACCACGTGCGGCACCGGGCCCGGTTCACCCAGCAGGGACTTTCTCGCGACGCGGGCCGCCTCGACCGGACCGTTTCCGGCGATCTCGTCCGGCGACACCACGTACTCCGGCAGGTCGACGTCGGGGAAGTCGACGAGATCCTCCAGCGCGGCGACGACGTCGGTGGCGATCCGCCCGTAGGCGAGCGCCTGGTCCCGCTCGATCTGGCTGGTCGACCGCAACGACCGGAAGTGGGCGCCGTCCAGCGACACGGGACTCCGCCCACCCTGGAAGAACTCGACGGGCACCCCGAGAGCGATCGCCAGGCGCCGCACCATCGGCTCCTCGGGCGCCTGCACCCCGGCCTCGTACCGTCCGATCGCCTTCGGTGTCGTTCCGACGGCCTGCGCGACCTGGTTCTTACGCAATCCCCTGAGCCGCCGGGCGAGTGTCAGCCGCTCGCAGTCGAACAGCACCCGCGCCACCTCTTGCTAGGCCGATTTCGTCTCCCCACGGAGCCGCACCGGGACGTCCTCATGGTCGTCCCACAGCGGCATCGTCCGCTCGACGAGCTTACGACGTGGATCGGGCCCGAGGGTGTCGTCCAGCTCCTTCACCCAATGCCAGGCCGTCCCGCCGTCCGCGTTCCACCTGGGACGCCCCAGGAACAGCTCCAGTTCCAGCGGCTCGTCGGTGGCGCTGTGCGCGAGCACCAACGTCACGACCCCGGGCGTGTCGCGCTGGATGCCGAGCGGCAGTTCCAGTTGCGGATCCTCGACGTATCCCTGCCGCGCCACGGCCTGCTTGGTGGGGCTGTCCCGATCCCAGCGAATGCCGCGCACGTTCCCGAACTCGTGCCGCTTCAGCAGGATCCGGTACGGCCCGTAGCGCCAGCCCGGGGAACCGTTGAGGTCGTCCCGGACGACCTGGGGCTCGTCCTCGAAGGCGCGGTCGATTCGCGTGGCCAGCACGTCGAACGCGCTGACCCCGTACGAACGTTCCGTGAAGCCCGCCGCCCGGCTCAGCGAACCCAGGACCGCCAGTGTCGCGTCCCGGTGGGCCTCCCGCAGGGCATGCAGGAAGCCCGCTGCCAGCAGCTCGTCCCAAGCGAGCCTGTCCTCAGCCACGCGCCCACTCTAGACAGCCGCACCGACAATACGAGCGGCCCTGGAACCGCGGTCCTTCGGCGACCAGCCTGAGCCCGCGTCTCCTCGACCATGGGGAGCAGCACGTGATCGTTCTTGGGCGTGCCGGCTCCGTCGCGTCGATCAATGTCTCGCGCGGGCGTTGCGCTCGCGGCTGCTCTTCACGGGTGCGGTCTTGCCGTCGGCGACCGCCTTCTCGTGCTCCTGCCATCCCTGGAGCCATTTCCACCCGGCTCCCAGGGCGGCGGTGCTGGCCGCCACCATGAAGGTGGTCACCTGAGTCTCGTCGAGCTGGGTTCCCGGTACGTACTCGGCCACCACTCCGGCCAGCCATCCGGCCGCGACGGCGAACACGGGTGTGAACAAGGCGACCCCGCGCCCCAGCCACGAACCCTCGCCCTCCGGCCCTTCGATCTCCGTGCTCTGCGCGGAGATCTCGTCGACCGCGTTTTCTACCACATACATCACCCACTTCGTGTGATGGATGAGCTGATAATGATCAGTCGTCCGGTGATTTTGTCCTCACTCCAATCGTGAGGTGCCGAGGGCTCGGTTGCTTCAATGCGGCCAATGTCGGCCACTTTTGTTTCGGCCTCGGCCATCCGCTTGCGTGAGCGATGCGATGATCATAAGTTGCAACGGAGGTTACGGTCTTTGGGCAGGTCACAGCTAGTGTGGTTGCTGTTATATGCGGTTGAGGACGAGCTTTGATCGGGGGGCGGGATCTTTCTTTCACGTGGTGGTTTCGTGTTCTGCGGTGAGGGTGTTGGCAATATGATGAAATGTCGCGATAGGGGTTAAGTTAGGGTTTTGGGTATGTCGTCGAGGCCGGAGCGGATCGCGTTCGCCGGGTAGCGCACCGGTTCCTCCCCGTCGCCGGTGATTCGCCAGATCACCCTGCGGCGTTCTGGGAGGCCTGGCGGACGTGCTTGCGGCGTAGTGGGGGACGGCGGCCGGGCACATCGCGGCCAGCGCCCGTGCGGCGGGGACGGCCTTGCGTCATGTTGGCAGGCCCTCCTCGGCCGCTGCACGTGCGAGAGGAGTTCGTCGAGGACGCCTACGGCTGGGACGGTCGCGGGATAGACGCAACCGTCGCGGTGGATGATGCCGAACAGATCATGCAGAGCCTGGTCGGCCGCCTGTGCATCGTTTGATGCGACCCGTTCCAATATGTGCGGAAGATTCGCCGCGGTGACGTATGCGTCAGTGAGGGGCGTCCAGTCGGCCACGTCCTGGAATGGTCCGGTCATGTTAATCGAGGAGGAACCCGATTCTGTATTGGGCGGTTGTGCTTGTGCGGGCCTGCGCGGACACCCTCCGTCACACCTGACATTCCACAGCAAACCACCGTACTTCCGGACGGGCCCGGTCCCGAGCTTATTTGATGATGATCGGGGTAGGGCTCCCCCGGGTGTGCCATCATGGCCCTTCTGGCACTGGACATTGCATTTCGAAGTGCACCTTTAGGGGACGATCCCGATGAGCGAACGGCTCCCATCGACACGCAGAAATCGCGCGAGCCTGGCCTACAAACTGCGGTATGCCGCCAAGAATCCGGACAAGATCAGACCGTATGTGGGCAGGGTGGCCAGGGATCTGCGGATCCGGCTGTCCAGCCGCGACCACGTCGCCTACTACCGGGCCGTGATGCGGTCCGACGCGGCCAGGAGCCCGGAGGCCGCGGTCGGGAGCCGCAGCCACGAACGCTGGCTTGCCCTCGGCCAGATGCAGTTCGACTACCTGCTGAAACACGGCCTGAAACCCGATGACCGGCTTCTGGAGATCGGGTGCGGCAATCTGCGGGCCGGATGGCGGTTCATCGATCATCTCGACGCCGGGAACTACTACGGCATCGACATCTCGCCCGACATTCTGCTCGCCGCGCAGAACACCCTCGTCCAGCAGGACCTGCGTGACAAACTTCCGCACCTGACCCTCGTCAACGACCTGAAATTGCGTTTCCTCCCGTCCGAATACTTCTCCGTCGTGCACGCGCACAGCGTCTTCAGCCACTCGCCCCTAGAGGTCATCGACGAATGCCTCGCCCATGTCGGCCGTATACTCACGCCCGACGGCTTCTTCGACTTCACCTTCGACCGCACCGAAGGCACCGAACACCACGTCCTGCATGAGGACTTCTACTACCGGACCGAAACCCTCATCGCCCTCGCCGAGAAGCACGGATTCACGGCCCGGTTCATGGACGACTGGGAAGAACTCCCGCACGGCCAATCCAAGATCCGCGTCACGCACTCCACTCGCGATCGAACGGACTGAGCGATATCGGTCATCGGCGTCGATTGAACGCGGACGCCGCATGGAGTGCCGATACCGGGACGTCGCGCGTCCACATGTGGTGATCACAGCGGTACGGCGCGCCGAAGCCGAGCGAATTGTTTAGAGTGGACGGGCCCGGTCGGCGTGCGCGGAGACCGGGCGTCGTGCTCAGGTCGGGATCCCGGCGGCCGTGGTGCGGGGTCCCCGTGGACAGGAGGGATCTTCTGTGGACCTCAAGGCGGACCAGGAGCGCTTCGGCTTCCAGGCCGAGGTGACGCAGCTGCTGAACCTCATGGCCAACTCGCTCTACAGCAACAAGGAGATCTTCCTCCGTGAGCTGATCTCCAACGCCTCGGACGCCATCGACCGGTTGAGGTTCGAACGGTTCTCCCAGCAGAGGGCGGAGGAGAACGCCGAGAAACCCTGGATCCGGGTCGGATACGACAAGGACGCGAAGACCATCATTGTCGCCGACAACGGCATCGGGATGAGCCGCGACGAGGTCGTCAAGAACATCGGCACCATCGCCAAGTCGGGCACGAAGGAATTCCTGAAGGGACTGAGCGGAGACGAGCGGGCCGACGCGAACCTCATCGGCGAGTTCGGTGTGGGCTTCTACTCCGCGTTCGTGGTCGCCGAACGGGTCGTCCTCACCACGCGCAGGGCCGGGCTGCCCGCCGAGGAGGCCGTCCGGTGGGAGTCCGACGGGGCCGGTGAGTTCACGCTGGGGCCCGCCGAGCGCGCGGAACCCGGCACCACGATCGTCCTGCATCTCCGCGAGGGCGAGGACGACCTGCTCAACGGATTCCGGCTGCGTTCGATCGTGCAGAGGTACTCCGACCACATCGGAGTGCCGATCCTGATGCCGTCCGACGACGGGGAGGGCGAAAGCGCGGTCAACGAGGCCTCGGCGCTGTGGCGCCGACCCAAGAGCGAACTGACGGAGAAGGACTACCACGACTACTACCGGCACATCACCGGTGACTTCTCCGAGCCGCTGATCCATCTGCACGCCAAGGTGGAAGGACGCTACGACTACACGCTGCTGCTCTTCGTCCCGTCCCACGCGCCGTACGACCTCTGGGCCAGGGAGTTCCGCCGGAAGGTGCGCCTGCACGTCCAGCGGGTCTTCATCATGGAGGACGACGGTCAGCTCCTCCCCGACTACCTGCGGTTCGTCACCGGGATCATCGATTCGAGCGACCTTCCGCTGAACGTCTCCCGCGAGATCCTGCAGAGCAGCCTGGCCGTCGAGCACATCCGTGCCAGCGCCGCCAAGAAGGTGTTGAAGCTCCTGAAGGACCTGGCCGACAAGGAGCCGGAGAAGTACGCGGTCTTCTGGAAGGAGTTCGGCACCGTCCTGAAAGAGGGCGTCGCCGAGGACTACTCCAACCGTGAGGAGATCACGGAGCTGCTGCGCTTCACGTCCACGCATTCCAGCACCGAGAACGCGGACGTCTCGTTCCGCGACTACATCGGCCGGATGAAGGAGGGCCAGGACAAGATCTACTATCTGCTGGCCCCGTCCTTCGCCGCCGCCACCGCGAGCCCGCACCTGGAGGCTTTCCGCGAGAAGGGCGTCGAGGTGCTGCTGCTCAGCGAGGCCGTGGACAACTGGGTCGTCGGCGGTCTGGTGCAGGAGATCGACGGGCACCGCCTCCAGTCGGTGGCGCAGGGCGCCCCACCGGACTTCGGCGACTCGGAGGACGAGGACGGGAAGAAGGCCATCGAGGAGGCCACCGAGGCCCACGCCGACCTGACCGCCAAGCTGAAGGAGCTTCTCGACGGGAAGGCATGGGACGTCCGCGTCACCAACCGGTTGACGACCTCGCCCGCCTGCATCATCGCCGCCGAACCCGACACCGACTTCAACCTGGTGCAGCGCCTGCGGGGGACGGGCCTGCCCAACCAGCCCGTCCTGGAGATCAACCCGGGGCATCCGCTGATCCGGCGGCTGAACGCGCGCCCCGACGATCCGCGGCTCGGCGACTGGGCCCACGTGCTGTTCAACCAGGCCGTCCTCACGATGGGCGCACGCGTCGAGGACCCGGCGTCCTTCGCCACCCACCTCAACGAGCTCCTCGTCGCCCTGACCGAGGAGACCTGACGAAGGACGCGCTTTTCAGGTAGCTCGGCGCCCCCGCCGGGCCATGGCTGGACACGCCTCTGGTGGACGTACCACCATGGCCCGGGGGTGTCGAGTCCCTCGAAACACCCAGCGCCGCTGTCAGCGTGAAGCGCAAGAAGAAGCTCCGGGGCACCCACAAGCCCGCCCTCATCCTGGTGAACTTCGGCAAGTGCCAGGCCCGTTATCGGCGTGCCTCAGCCCGCACGCGAACGCGTTACCCGCCCGGTGGAGCGACGCCGGAGGCGAGCGGAGCCGGGCGGATCGCGAAGCGATGTCGCGTTCGCCTCAGGACAGGTCACGTAGCGAGCCGTTAGGCGAGCGAAGTGGGCCTGGCCTGCAATTAGTACGGCGGAGGAGGTAGGTGTCCATGATCCAGCCCTTGCGGGCGCGGGCCTCGGCGCGGACGGCGCGGATCCGGTCGGCGACCTCCGTGACCGGGCCCGAGATGAGGATCTCGTCGGGGGTGCCGAGGTAGGCGCCCCAGTAGATGTGGAAGTCGTCGGCGGTGCCCGCGAAGGAGCAGGCGGCGTCCAGCATGACGAGGACGTCGTCGCCGGTGGGGCCGTCGGCGGCGAGGCGGCGGCCCGTCGTGAGGTGGACGGGACGGCCGACGCGGGTGAGGGTGACGCGGTGGCGGGCGGTGAGCGCGGAGACGCTGCTGATGCCGGGGATGACGTCGTACTCGAACTCGGCGTCGATCTCGTCCAGGGCGGCGAGCGTGCTGTCGTAGACGCCGGGGTCGCCCCACACCAGTAGCGCGCCCGTCTGACCGTCGGCGAGTTCGTCGGTGACGAAGGACTCGTAGATATCGGCGCGGCGTGACCGCCAGTTCTCGACGGCGGCCGTGTACGCGGGGGCGGTGCGGTCGCGTTCCGGGTCGCGGGCCTCGACGATCCGGTACGGCTCGCGGCCGTGCGCGGCGATGAGGTCGCGCCGCAGCCGGGTCAGGTCGTCCTTCGCCTCACCCTTGTCCACGAGGAGGAAGACGTCCGCGGCGGCGATGGCCTTGGCGCCCTGGAAGGTGAGATGGTCGGGGTCGCCCGCGCCGATTCCGATGATCAGAAGCCGCTTCACCTGGCTCAGTGTGCCAGGTCCTGCTGCTATAGGCTTGTCGTCGCATTTCTACAGACTCGTCCCTAGAAGGCGGGGATTGGGGGCCGGTGGACGCGCGTGTCATCTCCGTCGTGGGCATCGGCGCCGACGGGTGGGACGGGCTCGCGGAGACGTCCAGGAAGGCGCTGCGGGAAGCGGAGGTGCTGCTCGGCGGACGCCGCCAGCTCGCCCTCGTCCCCGGTGGGAAGGCCGAGCGCGTGGCGTGGCCGTCGCCGCTGCTTCCGGCGCTCCCCGGCTTGATCGAGAAGTATGAGGGCCGTGCGATCGCCGTCCTGGCCAGCGGCGACCCGATGTTCTACGGGATCGGCTCCACGCTCGCGGAACTCCTCGGCCCGGCGCGGCTGCGGGTGCTGCCGCATCCGTCGTCGGTGTCGCTGGCGTGCGCCCGGCTCGGCTGGCCGCTGGAGCGGGTCGACGTCGTCAGCCTCGTCGGCCGTCCGGCGGAGACCCTGAACGCGCTGGTCGCGCCGGGGAGACGGGTCCTGGTGCTCGGCGCGGACCGGGAGGCGCCGCGAATCGTCGCGGCGCTGCTCACCGGACGCGGATTCGGGCCCAGCCGGATGACCGTCCTCGGCGACCTCGGCGGCGGAAACGAAACGCTCCGGCACGGGACCGCGGACGAGTGGACGGAGCCCGCCGCGTCCGCGCTGAACATCGTCGCCGTGGAATGCGCGCCCGGCCCCGACGCGGTACGGCTTCCACGAACGGCCGGGCTCCCCGACGACGTTTTCGAACACGACGGGCAGCTCACGAAGAGCGAGGTCCGCGCCATCACGCTGGCGCGGCTCGCGCCGCTGCCGGGCGAACTGCTGTGGGACGTCGGCGCCGGAGCCGGAAGCGTCGCGATCGAGTGGGCGCGGGCGCATCCGTCCTGCGCGGCGGTCGCGGTGGAGGAACGTCCCGAGCGCGCCGAACGGATCGGCCGGAACGCCGGGACGCTCGGGGTGCCCGGAGTGCGCGTGGTGACGGGCCGGGCGCCGGACGCGCTGGACGGGCTGCCGCGCCCCGACGCCGTGTTCGTCGGCGGCGGCCTCACCGTCCCCGGCCTCCTGGAACGCTGCTGGGACGCGCTGAGACCCGGCGGTCGGCTCGTCGCCAACGCCGTCACCCTCGAATCGGAGGCGCTGGTGGTCCAGGCCCGCCGGACGCGCGGCGGGGAGCTGGTCCGCGTCGGCGTCGAACGGGCGGCGCCGCTCGGCGGATTCACCGCCTGGCGCCCGGCGATGCCCGTGACCATCTGGACGACCTGGAAGGACAGCGAATGACCGTCTACTTCGTCGGGGCCGGTCCCGGCGCCGCCGACCTCATCACCGTGCGGGGGCTGCGGGTGCTGGAGTCCGCGCCGGTGTGCCTGTACGCGGGGTCGCTGGTTCCGGTGGAGCTGCTGGACGCCTGCCCGCCCGGCGCCCGGCTCGTCGACACCGCGAACCTGACGCTGGACGAGATCGTCGCCGAGCTGACCGCCGCGCACCGGGACGGCCTGGACGTC
This sequence comes from Actinomadura spongiicola, assembly GCF_003432485.1. Taxonomy (GTDB): domain Bacteria; phylum Actinomycetota; class Actinomycetes; order Streptosporangiales; family Streptosporangiaceae; genus Spirillospora; species Spirillospora spongiicola. The sequence continues at coordinate 87,530 of NZ_QVNQ01000014.1, read as the reverse complement.
GCGCGCCTGCACTCCGGCGACCCGTCGGTGTTCAGCGCGGTGGCCGAGCAGATCCGGCGGTTGGACGCGGCGGGCGTCCCGCACGAGATCGTCCCGGGCGTGCCCGCGTTCGCGGCGGCGGCGGCCTCGCTGGGCCGGGAGCTGACCGTCCCCGGCGTGGGGCAGACGGTGATCCTGACCCGGACGGCGGCGCGCGCCACACCCATGCCGGACGGCGAGGACCTCGCCACCCTCGGCGCGAGCGGCGCCACGATGGTGCTGCACCTCGCCGTCCAGCGGATCGACGAGGTGACCGCCGAGCTGCTGCCGCACTACGGCGCGGACTGCCCGGTCGCGGTCGTCGCCCGCGCCAGCCGCCCGGACGAACTGATCCTGCGCGGCACCCTCGCCGACATCGCGGCCCTGGTGCACGAGGCCGGGGTGAAGCGCACGGCCGTGATCATCGTCGGGCGGGTGCTGGCGGCGTCGGCGTTCCCGGGCAGCCACCTGTACAGCGCCGGGCGGCAACGGGGGTGAGACGCGTCCTGATCCTCGGCGGGACGGCGGAGGCGCGGGACCTCGCCGCGCGGCTGGCGGACGTCCCGGGCCTGCGGGTCGTGTCGTCGCTCGCCGGGCGGGTCGCTGACCCGCGCCTCCCCGCCGGTGAGGTCCGGATCGGCGGTTTCGGTGGCCCGGCCGGGTTGGCGGCGTGGCTCCGCGACCAACGCATCGACCGCGTCGTCGACGCCACGCATCCGTTCGCGGAGCGGATGAGCGCGTCCGCCGCGGACGCGTCCCGGCTGACCGGTGTGCCGCTGCTCGCGTTGCGCCGCCCCGGCTGGGTCGAGGAGGACGGCGACGACTGGCGCCGCGTCCCGTCCCTCGTCGCCGCCGTCGCCGCGCTGCCGGACGGCGCCCGCGCGTTCCTCACCACCGGGCGCCGCAGCATCCCCATGTTCGCCGCCCGCACCGGCGTGTGGTTCCTCGCCCGGTCGGTCGACCCGCCGGAGGGGCCCGTGCCGTCGAACGTGCGGGTGCTGCTGTCGCGGGGGCCGTACACGCTGGACGGTGAACGCGCGCTGATCCGCGAACACCGCCTGGACGTGCTGGTCACCAAGGACAGCGGCGGCGCGCTGACCCGTCCGAAGCTCACCGCCGCGCGCCAGGCCCGGATTCCCGTCGTCATGATCGACCGTCCGCCCGTCCCCGGCGGTGTCGAGACGGCCGGGGACGCGGCTACCGCCGCGCGCTGGGCTCAGGGGTAGCGGCGGGGAGTGAAGACGACGCCGCGGTCGGTGACCCGGGTCGTGGACGACCCGACGATGACCAGGCAGCGCATGTCGACTTGTTCGGGGTCGAGCTTGCCGAGCGTCGTGACGGTGACGGTCTCCTCGGGGCCGCCGACGTCGCGTCCGACCACGACCGGCGTTTCCGGGTCACGGTGTTTCAGTAGCAGTTCGCGGGCCGCGGGGAGTTGATGTTTGCGGCGGCTGGACGACGGGTTGTACAGGGCGAGCACCAGATCGGCCTCCGCCGCCGCCGTGAGCCGCCGGGCGATCACGTCCCAGGGTTTGAGCAGGTCCGACAGCGACAGGACGCAGAAGTCGTGGCCGAGCGGCGCCCCGGCCCGCGCCGCGACGGCCTGCGCGGCGGTCAGCCCCGGAACGACGCGCACGGGCACGTCCACGAACTCCTCCGCGACCTCAAGCACGGCCGTCGCCATCGCGAACACCCCGGGATCGCCGGACGAGACGACCGCGACGCGGGCGCCGTCCCGGGCGAGGGCCAGCGCGTGCCGGGCCCGGTCGGACTCGACGCGGTTGCCGGTGGAGTGCCGCCGCTGCCGGGGGTTCGGCGGCACGCGGTCCAGGTACGGGCCGTAGCCGACGAGGTCGGTCGCCGACGCCAGGACGTCCTGCGCCTCAGGAGTGAGCCACGGCCGCCCCGCCGGTCCGAGCCCGACGACCGTGACGCTTCCCGGTTCGTCGGGCCGCGCCGGGGGAGGCGCGGTGAACGACTGCTCCGCCGGGCTCGTCAGCAGGGCCAGCGACATGTACGGGACGTCCGCCGGATCGACGTCCGCGAGCGGCACGACCCGCTCCCGGTCGGTCGCGGCGCGTTCGACGTACCAGGCGTCGCCGAGCCGCCCCGCGTCCTCGAACGCCTGTCTGACCTTGGGGAACGTCCGGCCGAGTTTGAGGACGGCAGCCGCGTCCGTCGCCCGCAGCCGGACGGTCAGCTCGTCGCCGGGCAGCGTTCCGGGCAGCACGGTCAGCGTCTCGTCCCGCTCCACCAGCGGCCGTCCCGCCGCCGCCGACGCCGCGCTGACCGAGGTCACGCCCGGCACGACCTCCGCCGGATAGTGCGGTGCGAGTCGCTTGTGGAGATGCATGTAGGAGCCGTAGAACAGCGGGTCGCCCTCGCTCAGGACGACGACCGTCCGGCCCGCGTCGAGATGTGCGGCGAGCCGGGCGGCGCACTCGGCGTAGAACGCGTCCAGCGCCCCCTGGTACCCGCCCGGATGATTTGTCGTCTCCGTCGTCACCGGATAGACGAGCTGCTCCTCGATCTGACCGTCGCCCAGGTAGGGTTCCGCGGCGGCACGGGCGATGCTGCGGCCGTGCCGGGCGCAGTGATAGGCGACGACGTCCGCCGCGCCGATCAGCCGGGCCGCCTTCACCGTGACCAGTTCGGGGTCGCCGGGACCGACGCCCACGCCGTAGAGCCGTCCCGTCATCACTCCGCCTCACTGGCGATGGCGTTGACCGCCGCCGCCGCTATCGCGCTGCCACCGCGCCGACCGCGCACCACCAGATGCGGCAGCCCGCTCGCGCCGAGGGCCTCCTTGGACTCGACCGCGCCGACGAACCCGACCGGGATCCCGAGGATCGCCGCCGGACGTCCCGCGCCGTCCCCGACCAGTTCCAGCAGCCGGAACAGCGCGGTCGGCGCGTTCCCGATCGCGACGACAGCGCCATCCAGGCGGTCGAGCCAGAGATCGAGCGCCGCCGCGCTGCGGGTCGTCCCCAGCCGCGCCGCCAGGTCCGGAACACGCGGGTCGCCGAGCGTGCACACGACCTCGTTGCCGGCGGGGAGCCGCGCCCGGGTGACACCGGACGCCACCATCCTCGCGTCGCACAGGATCGGCGCGCCGCCGACCAGCGCCGCCCGTGCCCGCTCCACGACCCCCGGCGACCAGGCCAGGTCATCGACGAGGTCGGTCATCCCGCAGGCGTGGATCATGCGCACGGCGACCCGCGCCACATCCTCGGGCAGCCGCGACAGGTCGGCCTCCGCGCGGATGGTCGCGAACGACCGCCGGTAGATCTCCGCGCCGTCGCGGATGTAATCGATCACGTGTGCCCTTCCGGTGCCGCCGTCTTCAGAACGACCGGCCCGCGCGGCATCCCGCAGCACCGGTCGCATCCCGCCCAGTGGACGGGGGTTCGAGGAGCGTGCGCGAGCCCGTCCACCCAACGCCGCGCCTGACCCTGCACATCACCCCGCGACTTCGCGCACCCGGGACTCCCCGTGCACGCGGTGACACCCACCCACGGCGAATCCGCATCGGTCGCGAACCCGTGCCGCTCCAGGAATCTCACGCACCGCTCGACCTCGTCCCGCTCCAGATCCCGCAGGACGACACTCCGCCACGGCGTCAACCGCACCTCGTCCACGACCTCGGCGAGCGCTTCGACCTGCGCCCCCGACATCCGCCCGAGCGGCGGCACGACCTCCAGCGCGACACGTCCGTCCCGCTGCTCGACGATCCCCGCGTGGGGGGCCGGCGGATCCGGGACAAGCCCATCGCCAGCCAACACCCCGCCCAGCCGTTTCGCGACGAGGCGCGGCCCGTCCGGCACCTCACCCAGCCGCCACGCGTCCCCGCGAACCTGCAGAAACGCCTCCGCCGACGCGACCATGACCGCGACCGAATCACCGAACTCCAAGTCCACCGCCGTCCCGGCCAAGAGCAGACCCCCGGACGTCAACGCGACATCGGCACCCAGCGCGACGACATCACCAGTGCCGTCATCCACCGCAAAAAGAAACCGACCAGGCAGATCGGCCAACACGGGGTTCGCGCACACCGCCCGGTCCAGCGCGGTGACAAGGGGATCGGTGTCGAGCACACCGCGAATCCCACGCCCCCCGAGCGGCGACGCGACGATGTTGCGAACCCGCTCATGGGACGCCGACGGCAACAGCCCCGCCCCCGCCAACCGGTTCGCGAGCACCGCCGGATCACGGACACCCCGCACCTGAAGGTTGGCCCGGGACGTCAACTCGATGACGTCCACCCCGACCTCGCGAGCGGCGGCACCGAGCACCCTGAGCTGCGCCGCCGACACCGCACCCCCGGGCGTCCGCACACGCGCCAACGCCCCGTCCGCGGCGTCGTGCGTCTGCAACGCCCCGGGACACGCGTCGGCACGCATACGCCCCACCAAATGAACATCCGGCACGATGAGGATGTAACCACACCCTCCGGACCCCAACCGGCTCTGAGGTGACCGACCACCTTCCCGGCCGTGGACGGGGTCCAAGGGCTTGGGGGCCTGCGGGCTAGGCGGGTGGGGTGGGGTGTCGTACGCTCTAGGTGGACGACGGCAGTGGAGGAAGCCGGTGGGAATCCGGCGCGGTCCCGCCACTGTCACCGGGGAGTGAACCCCGTTTTCGGCCACTGTCCTCGCGGATGGGAAGGCCGGGGCGAGTGTTGATCCGGGAGCCAGGAGACTTCCGCCGTCGTGACACCCGCGACCGGGGCGAGGACCCCAGGGGGAGGATCTGCCGTGTCCGTTGTCCTGCTGCTTTCGACGTCCGACACCGACCTGTTGAGCGCGCGTGCGTCCGGTGCCGCGTATCGGCTCGGGAATCCCGCACGATTGTCCGTGGACGACCTGCCGGAGCTTGTCGAGGGCGTTGATCTGGTCGTTGTGCGGCTGCTCGGTGGGCGGCGTGCCTGGGAGGACGGGCTTGAGGTCCTGCTCGCCGGGCCCCGGCCGGTGGTCGTCCTCGGTGGGGAGCAGGCGCCCGACGCCGAGTTGATGGAGTTGTCCCGGCTCAGGGGCAGGGTGAGCGGTGGCGTGTGTGCTGATGCGCATGCCTATCTGGCGCATGGTGGGCCCGCGAATTTGGGTGAGTTGCATGCCTTTCTGTGTGACACCGTGCTGCTCACCGGGCGCGGGTTCGAGCCGCCGCAGCCGACGCCTACGTGGGGGCTGCTGGAGCGGGAGTCCCGGGGTGCGGTGGGGCCTGTGGTGGGGGTGCTGTACTACCGCGCTCATCATGTGGCGGGGAACACCGCGTTCGTCGAGGCGTTGTGTGCCGCTGTGGAGGACGCGGGCGGGCGGGCTCTGCCGGTGTTCTGTTCGTCGTTGCGCACGGCGGAGCCGGAGTTGTTCGACGTGTTGCGGGAGGCGGACGCGCTGGTCGTGACCGTCCTCGCGGCGGGCGGGACAAGACCCGCGACGGCCGGGGCGGGCGGTGACGACGAGGCTTGGGACGTGGGTGCGCTCGCCGAACTGGACGTGCCCATCTTGCAGGGGCTGTGCTTGACGACGTCCCGGGCGGCCTGGGAGGCGAGCGACGACGGGCTGTCCCCGCTGGACGCGGCGTCGCAGGTCGCCATCCCCGAGTTCGACGGGCGGATCATCACGGTTCCGTTCTCGTTCAAGGAGATCGACGAGGACGGGCTGACGGTGTACGCGGCTGATCCGGAGCGGGCGGCGCGGGTCGCGGGGATCGCCGTCCGGCATGGTCGGCTGCGGCACACGCCGACCGGGGAGCGGCGTCTGGTCGTGATGCTCTCGGCGTATCCGACGAAGCATTCGCGGGTCGGCAACGCCGTTGGGCTCGACACTCCGGCCAGCACCGTGCGGTTGTTGGCTCGGCTCGCGGAGGCCGGGTACGACCTGGGCTACGGCTTCCCCGGTGTGGCGGAGCAGGACGGGGACGCGCTCGTCCACGCGTTGATCGCGGCGGGTGGGCAGGACGAGAACTGGCTGACAGAGGAGCAGCTCGCCGGTAATCCGGTCCGGATCTCCGGGGCGGCGTACGAGCGCTGGTACCGCACCCTGCCGGAGGACCTGCGGGACGAGATGGAGCGGCACTGGGGCCCGCCGCCCGGGGAGTTGTTCGTCCAGGACGGGGACATCGTCCTCGCGGCCCTGCGCGCCGGCAACGTGGTGGTGATGGTGCAGCCGCCGCGCGGGTTCGGGCAGAACCCGATCGCGATCTACCACGATCCGGATCTGCCACCGAGCCACCACTACCTGGCCGCGTACCGGTGGCTGTCGGACGAGTTCGGCGCCCACGCGATCGTCCATGTCGGCAAGCACGGCAACCTGGAGTGGCTGCCGGGCAAGGCGGCGGGCATGTCGGCGTCGTGCGGCACGGACGCGGCGCTCGGTGACGTGCCGCTGGTCTACCCGTTCCTCGTCAACGACCCGGGAGAAGGGACGCAGGCCAAGCGCCGGGCCCATGCCGTGCTCGTCGACCACATGGTCCCGCCGATGGCGCGTGCGGAGACGTACGGCGACATCGCCCGACTCGAACAGCTCCTGGACGAGCACGCCACGATCGCCGCGATGGACCCGGCGAAGCTGCCCGCGATCCGCGCGCAGATCTGGACGCTGATCCAGGCCGCGAAACTCGACCATGACCTCGGGTTGGACGACCGTCCGCACGACACCGAGTTCGACGATTTCCTCCTGCACGTCGACGGCTGGCTGTGCGAGGTGAAGGACGCGCAGATCCGCGACGGCCTGCATGTGCTCGGCCAGGCCCCGGCGGGGGAGGCCCGCGTGGACCTGGTGCTGGCCATGCTCCGAGCCCGGCAGATGTGGTCGGGACGGGAGACGCTGCCTGGTTTGCGTGAGGCGCTCGGCCTCACCGAGGACGGCACCGAAGCGCGCGCTGATGTGGACGCCGTGGAGGCCATGGCTCGGTCGCTCGTCCAGGCTATGGAGGACGCGGGGTGGGCGGTGGACGCGGTGTCCCGGGTTGTCGGGCAGGTTTCCGAGGGGCGGCGCGAGGTCGTGGCGCGGGTGTTGGAGTTCGCGGCGACGGAGGTCGTGCCGCGGCTGGACCGGACGACCGATGAGCTCGACCACGTCCTGCACGCCTTGGATGGTGGTTACATTCCGGCTGGTCCGAGCGGGTCGCCGTTGCGTGGGTTGGTCAACGTGCTGCCGACCGGGCGCAACTTCTATTCGGTCGATCCTCGTGCCGTGCCGAGCCGTCTCGCGTGGGAGACCGGGCAGGCGATGGCCGACTCGTTGCTGGAGCGTTATCGGACCGACCATGGTGAATGGCCTCGTTCGGTGGGGCTGTCGGTGTGGGGGACGAGCGCGATGCGCACGGCGGGTGACGATGTCGCCGAGGTGCTCGCGCTGCTCGGGGTCCGCCCGGAATGGGACGAGGCGTCGCGGCGGGTGACGAGGCTGGAGCCGGTTCCCGTGGCGGAGTTGGGGCGGCCGCGCATCGATGTGACGGTTCGTATCAGCGGGTTCTTCCGGGACGCGTTTCCGCACGTCGTTGCGATGTTGGACGATGCCGTCCGGCTCGTCGCGGGTCTCGATGAGTCTGATGACGACAACTACGTCCGCGCCCATGTGCGGGACGACGCCGCGCGGCACGGGGACGAGCGGCGTGCCACCCTCCGGGTGTTCGGGTCGGCGCCCGGCGCGTACGGCGCGGGTCTGCTGCCGCTCATCGACAGCGGGAACTGGCGGGACGACGCCGACCTCGCCGAGGTGTACGCGGTGTGGGGCGGCCACGCCTACGGCCGCGACCTCGACGGCGTCCCGGCCCGCGCCGACATGGAGAACGCCTACAGGCGGATCGCCGTGGCCGCCAAGAACGTCGACACCCGCGAGCACGACATCGCCGACTCCGACGACTACTTCCAGTACCACGGCGGCATGATCGCGACCGTGCGGGCGCTGACCGGGCGGGACCCGGAGGCCTATGTCGGCGACAGCACCCGACCGGACGCGGTCCGCACCCGAACGTTGTCGGAGGAGACCGCGCGGATCTTCCGTGCTCGTGTCGTCAATCCGAACTGGCTGGCCGCTATGCGGCGGCATGGTTACAAGGGTGCGTTCGAGTTGGCCGCTACCGTCGACTATTTGTTCGGTTACGACGCCACGACCGGTGTCATGGCCGACTGGATGTATGACCGGCTCACGGCCGCGTATGTTCTCGACGAGGAGAACCGCGCGTTCATGGAGGAGTCGAACCCTTGGGCGTTGCACGGTATCGCCGAACGGCTGCTTGAGGCGGCCGAACGCGGCATGTGGGAGCACCCGGACCCCGACACCCTTCAGGCGCTTCAGGAGGTCTACCTCAAGGCGGAAGGCGACCTGGAGGACGACACCAGCCGTTGAGCCGCCTGCGGATGCCCGGCCCAGTGCAGGTGCAGGTACGACGCGGTGATGCGGGCGTCGCCGAAGCCGTCCCGTCCGGTGGGGGCCCAGCGGAAGAGGGGGGCGGCGCCGGTGGTGAGGGTCGTGCGGTGGAACTCGTGGCCGTGGAAGCGTTCGCCCGGACGGGTCAGCGGCGATTCGGCGACGGCGACCGCGTCCCGGTAGCCGAGGGTCAGTGTCGGCGTCATCCGCGCCCGTCCCGGAACCCGTCCGCACATCCTCTGCCCGTCGAGTTCCTCGCACAGGTACAGCAGGCCCGCGCATTCGGCGACGATCGGGCCGTCGAAGGCCGCCACCGTCGCGAGCATCGGCTTGTTCGCGGCGAGTTCGGCGGCGTGCACCTCGGGGAACCCGCCGCCGAGGACGAGCGCGGCGGCACCCTCAGGGAGGGCCTCGTCGCGGAGCGGGTCGAAGACGGCGACATCGGCGCCCGCCGCGCGCAGCAACTCGGCGTGCTCGGCATACGAGAACGTGAACGCCTTCCCGCCCGCCACCGCGACGACCGGACGGACGCCCGGCACCGGTCGCACCTGTTCGGCGGGGTCCCAGGGGCGGCCGGGCAGCGGGGGTGCGGTCGCGGCGAGGCGCAGCAGAGCGTCCAGGTCGCAGGAGCGGGCGATCAGGTCGCCGAGCCGTTCCACCGCCCGCACGGCGTCCGGTTCGCGTTCGGCCGCCGGGATCAGCCCGAGATGCCGGGACGGTGTGACGACCTCGTCGTCCCGGCGGACCACCCCCAGCACCGGGACGCCCGCCGCGTCCAGCGCGGACCGGCACAGTTCCTCGTGCCGGTCCGAGCCGACCCGGTTGAGAACGACGCCACCGACCCGGACATCCGGCTCGAACGACGCGAACCCATGCACGAGCGCTGCCACTGACCGGCTCTGCCGCGCCGCGTCCACGACGAGCACGACGGGCGCGGCGAGGAGCCGCGCGACATGTGCCGTGGACGCGAACCCGGTGTCGCCACGCCCATCGAACAGGCCCATCACGCCCTCGACCACGGCCACGTCGCAGCCGGACGCGCCGTGCAAGAACAGCGGCGCCACCCGGTCCTCGCCGGTCAGCCACGGGTCGAGGTTGCGGCCCGGACGTCCCGCCGCGAGCGCGTGGTAGCCGGGGTCGATGTAGTCGGGGCCGACCTTGTGCGGGGACACCGCCAGGCCACGGGCCCGCAGCGCCGCGATCAGACCGGTCGCGACCGTCGTCTTCCCGCTTCCGGACGCGGGCGCCGCGACCACCAGCCGTGGAACGGCGCGGCCGGTCACCACTCGATGCCCCGCTGCCCCTTCTGCCCGGCGTCCATCGGATGCTTCACCTTGCCCATCTCCGTGACGAGGTCGGCGGCGTCGACGAGGCGGTCCGGGGCGTCGCGTCCGGTGATGACGACGTGCTGGTCACCGGGACGGGAGGTGAGTGTCTCCACGACGTCGTCCAAGTCGAGCCAGCCCCATTTGAGCGGGTACGTGAACTCGTCGAGGACGTAGAAGCGGTGCGTCTCCGCCGCCAGGTCGCGTTTGATCTGCGCCCAGCCTTCCCGCGCGTTCGCCGCGTGGTCGTCCTCGGTGCCGGGCCGCCGGATCCACGACCAGCCTTCACCCATCTTGTGCCAGGCGACGGGTCCGCCCTCCGCGCTCTCGCCGAGCACCCGCAGCGCGCTCTCCTCGCCGATGCGCCACTTCGCCGACTTCACGAACTGGTACACCGCGATGGACCAGCCCTGGTTCCACGCCCGCAGCGCCATCCCGAACGCGGCCGTCGACTTGCCCTTCCCCGGGCCGGTGTGGACGATCAGCAGCGGCCGGTTGCGGCGCTGTCTAGTGGTCAGGCCGTCGTCGGGGACGGACACGGGCTTTCCCTGGGGCATGTCAGGCCGCCTTCCTGCGCCGCTGGTCACGGACGATTCCGTCGAGGTCGCCGAGCGGGACGAGCCGTGCCCCGAGCCGGGTCGCGAGCCGTCCGGCGAGACCGAGCCGGACCGGGCCGTCCTCGCAGTCGACGACGATCCCGGCCGTCCCGGTGAGCAGCCCCGCGGCCCGTGCCACGTCCCCCTCGGCCGTCGCGCGGCCGTCGGTGACGACGACGAGCAGCGGGCGCCGCGCCGGGTCGCGGAGCCGTTCGGCGCGGAGCACCTCCGCGGCGCGGACGAGCCCGGCGGCGAGCGGGGTGCGGCCCCCGGTCGGCAGGGCCCGGAGCCGCGCCGCGCCCGCCTCCACCGACGAGGTCGGCGGCAGCACGAGGTCGGCAGTCCGGCCCCGGAACGTGATCAGGCCGATCTTGTCGCGGCGCTGGTAGGCGTCCAGGAGCAGGCTCAGCACGGCCGTCTTCACCGTCGTCATGCGGCGGCGCGCGGCCATCGAGCCGCTCGCGTCGACGACGAACAGCACCAGGTTCCCTTCGCGTCCTTCGCGGTCGGCCTCGCGCAGGTCGTCGGCGCGCAGCACGAGCCCGGCGCCGTCGCGACCGCGTGTCCGTTGGTGTGGGGCGGCGGCCAGCAGCGTCGCCACCACGTGCGGGTCGCGGACCTTCCCGGACGGGCGGCGCGCCCCGGTGACGCGGCCCCGGACCGTCCGCGACCGGGACCGCCGCCCGGCGACGCCGTCGCCGACCCCGGGAACCTCCAGCAGCGGCACCGCGTGCGGCGCGGCGGCGGACGCGACCCGCTCACCGCCGCCTCCGCCTGACTCCTCGGATTCGGGGGCGGGCGGCTCCGCCGAACCTTCCGCGCCGTTACTCGGCGGGGGCTGCTCATTGTTGTCGCGGCCTCCGTCGTCGCCGCCGGGCGGTGGGTCGTCGTCGGGGGACGAATCGTTCAGCAGGTCGTCCAGCAGCGACTCGTCCAGCCCCGGGGCGTCGAACGGGTCACGGCGGCGGCGGTGCGGCAGCGCAAGCCGCGCGGCGGCGCGGACGTCGTCGGCCGTCACCGTGTCGCGGCCGTGCCAGGCGGCGTGCGCGAGCGCGGCGTTCGCGGTGACGAGGTCGGCGCGCATCCCGTCCACCTCGAACCCGGCGCACACCGTCGCGATCTGCTCCAGCCTTTCGTCCGGCAGCCGGACGTCCGCGAGCCGGTCCCGCGCGACCGCGATACGTTCGGCGAGCGCGGCCTCCTCGGCGGCCCACCGCTCCGCGAACCCGGCCGGGTCCGCCTCGAACGCCAGCCGCCGCCGGACGACCTCGGCGCGTTCCTTCGGCTCCCGCGACGCCCGCACCTCGACGGTCAGCCCGAACCGGTCGAGGAGTTGCGGGCGCAGCTCTCCCTCTTCGGGGTTCATCGTCCCGACGAGCAGGAACCGCGCCGCGTGCCGGACCGACACCGACTCCCGCTCGACGTAGCAGGTGCCGAGCGCCGCCGCGTCGAGCAGCAGGTCGACGAGGTGGTCGTGCAGCAGGTTCACCTCGTCCACGTACAGGACGCCGCGGTGCGCGGCGGCGAGCAGGCCCGGCTCGAACGCCTTGACGCCCTCGGTCAGCGCCCGTTCCACGTCCAGCGACCCCGCGACCCGGTCCTCCGACGCGCCGACCGGCAGTTCCACCAGCGCGGACGGCCGCCGCACCGACGTTCCGTCCGGCGCGTGCGGACCGTCCGGGCAGGACGGGTCGGGCGCGGCGGGATCGCAGGCGAACCGGCAGCCCGCGACCGTGTCCACGGCGGGAAGCTGCGCGGCGAGCGCACGGACGATCGTCGACTTGGCGGTTCCCTTCTCGCCGCGCACCAGCACACCGCCGACGCGGGGCGAGACGGCGTTGAGCAGCAGCGCCAGTTTCAGATCGTCCAGGCCGACGACGGCGGTGAACGGATAGGTGACGTTCAAGCGGAAACCTCCCGGTTGGCATGGGCGAGCCGAAGACCGCCGGGGGCACCGGCCGTGGTTCGGGCGGGGAGATCCGGAAGTCGCGTCGGTGGGATCGAGTCCTGCTGGACGGTGGTGTCCATCAGGACGAGAAAAGCGAGCCGGGAAGGGGAGCACGGTCTGCGTGCAACGGCGAACTCACGGCACCTCCACAGGGGAACTACGCGTCCCGGACGATGAGGTCGCGGCCGTTCGAGTGACCTGGCTCCCGGGTTCCCCGACCCGGATACAGTGGCGCGTCCGCACCGGCCTCTCACCGGATTTCCCTCGGACAACCGCGGATCAGGGGGACCGTACGGGCTCGATCCCGAGACTGTCAAGATCGGTGAGGGCCAGGTCACGGGACCGAGAAGCAACACTGGCCTCCCCGTTATTGCGACTATCTTGCAATTGCCTCCTGTGTCAGTATGTGCGGTGTAGGCGATGGCGGACGAGGAAGCCGGTGCGAATCCGGCGCGGTCCCGCCACTGTGATCGGCGAGCGGATCCCGACGGCGCCACCGTCCGCGTGAGCGGGCGGGAAGGCCGGGACGAGCATCGACCCGAGAGCCAGGAGACTCACGCGGTCGCCTCCTCGACGGAACTGGGGCGGATCTCCCCAGAGAGGAGAGGGCGGCATGCCCAAGGCTTCGGCACTGATGTCGATGATGCTCGGCGCGGTTCTGCTGATCGCCGGGTGCGGCGGTGACACCGCACGTTCCGCCGACGGGCGCGGAGACGCGGCGGCCCCGCCCGGCTTCCCCGTGACGGTGACCAACTGCGGGGTGACCACGACCTACGAGCGGCCGCCACGGCGCGCGGTGTCACTGAACCAGCACGCGACCGAGGTGATGCTCGCGCTCGGCCTGGAGAAGTCGATGGTCGGGACGGGCTACCTCGACGACCGGATCCTGCCGGAGTTCCAGGCCGCCTACGACCGGGTGAAGGTGCTGTCCAAGGAGTACCCGTCCTACGAGGCGCTGCTGGCGGTCGAACCCGACTTCGTCTACGGCGGTTGGGCCAGCACGTTCGAGGAGGGGCGCGAGCGGGCCACCCTGGCGAAGGCCGGGATGGACACCCACCTCAACATCGAGGAATGCCCCGGGGGCCCGGTGACCATGGCGACGGTCGAGGAGGAGATCCGCACTCTCGCCAAGATCTTCGGCGTGCCCGGCCGGGCCGAACGGCGTATCGCCGCGCTGCGCGCCGTCCTCGACCGCGTCAAGGCCAGGCTCACCGGGGTCACGCCGCTCAAGGTCGCCGTCTACGACAGCGGCGACAAGACCGCGTACACCGCGGGCGGCACGGGGATCGGCAACGAGATCATCCGGCTGGCGGGCGGCGCCAACCTGTTCTCCGACGTGCGCAAACCGTACGGGGACGTCTCGTTCGAGCAGTTCGCCGAACGGGCACCGGAAGTCATCGTCATCTACGACTACGGGGCCAGGTCAGCCGACGACAAGAAGAAGTTCCTGCTCTCCAATCCCGCGCTGAAGGACGTGCCCGCGATCAGGCACAAGAGGTTCGCGGTGCTGCCGTTGTCGTCGACGGTGACCGGTGTCCGGGTGGCGGGCGCCGTCGAATCACTCGCCCGCCAACTCCATCCGGACGACTTCACGTGACCGGCGTCGCCGAGCCACGCCTCTCCGAGGGAGGGACGACGAGGGTCACGGCCGCTCCGCACCCCCGCGCCCGGCTTCCCTACCCGCTGGTCCTGGCCCTGCTCGGCGCGCTGGTGCTGGTGGCGGCCACGGCGGGGATCGCCGCCGGGTCGGTGCGGATCTCACCCGGCCAGGTCTGGGGCATCCTGCTGCACCAGGTGCATCCCGCGCTGGCCGACCCGGTTTGGTCGCCGGTCCGCGAGACGATCGTGATGGACGTCCGGCTGCCCCGGGTGCTGCTGTGCGCGGCGGTCGGGGCGGGCCTGTCGGTCTGCGGGATGGTCCTGCAGGCCGTGGTGCGCAATCCGCTCGCCGATCCCATGCTGCTCGGGGTGTCGTCCGGCGCGATGGTCGGGGCGGTGCTCCTGGTGGTGTTCCCGGTCGCGTGGTTCGGGCTGTTCTCGCTTCCGCTGGCCGCGTTCGGCGGTGCCCTGCTGGCCCTGGTGCTGGTGTACTTCCTGGCCCGCTCCGGCGGGCGGATGACCACGGTGCGGCTGGTGCTCGCGGGCGTCGCCACCGCCGAGGTGCTCACCGCGGTCGCGAGCTACCTGGTCATCACGTCCGACGATCCCCGCGCCGCCGAGTCGGCGTTGCGGTGGATGCTCGGCGGCCTCGCCGGGACCACCTGGACGCTGCTGTGGATTCCCGCCGCCGTGGTGCTCGCGGGGACGGCGGCCCTGCTCGGCCTGTCCCGTCCGCTGAACCTGCTGCTGGCCGGGGAGGAGGCGGCCGCGGCCCTGGGCCTGGACGTGCACCGCTTCCGCGCGGCGCTGTTCGTGCTCGTCGCCCTGATGATCGGCGCGATCGTCGCGGTCAGCGGCTCGATCGGGTTCGTCGGCCTGATCATGCCGCACGCGGTGCGGCTGCTGGTCGGCGCCGACCACCGCCGCGCGCTGCCCGCCGCGGCCCTGCTCGGCGCCGGGTTCCTGATCGTCGCCGACCTCGCGGCGCGGACCCTGATCAGCCCTGAGGAGATCCCCGTCGGGATCCTCACCGCGCTGGTCGGCGGCCCGTTCTTCCTGTTCCTGATGCGGCGGAGGGCTGCGCGATGACGGCACCGCTAGCCGGGACGCTCCAGGCCGAGCGGGTGACGGTCGTCATCGACGGCCGTCCACTGCTGGAGGCGGTCTCCCTGGCGGCGGCCCCGGCGGAGATCGTCGGGCTCGTCGGCCCCAACGGAGCGGGGAAGAGCACGCTGCTGCGCACCCTCTACCGGGCGCGGCGCCCCACCTCGGGCCGGGTCCTGCTGGACGGCGAGGACATCTGGCGGATGCCCGGCAGGCGGCTGGCGAGGCGGTTGGCCGCCGTCCTCCAGGAGACGCCGGGCGACTTCGAGCTGACGGTGTACGACGTCGTGGCGATGGGCCGCACCCCGCACAAACGCGCCTTCCAGGGCGATGACGCCGCCGACCGGGAGATCATCGTCGGGTCGCTGGCGGAGCTGGAGGCCGCGCACCTCGTCGGCGCGCCCTTCGACCGGCTGTCGGGGGGCGAGAAACAGCGGGTGCTGATCGCCCGCGCGCTGGCGCAGCGAACCGGGGTCCTGGTCCTGGACGAGCCGACGAACCACCTCGACCTGCGCCACCAGATCGACGCGCTGCGCCTCGTCCGGCGCCTCGGCGTCACCACGGTCGTCGCCTTGCACGACCTGAATCTGGCCGCCTCGTTCTGTGACCGACTCCACGTGCTGAACGCGGGCCGGACGGTCGTGTCGGGCCCACCGGGTGACGTTCTCACGCCGCAACTGCTGGCCGACGTCTACCGGGTCGACGCCGAAGTCGTCGAACACCCCCGCAGTGGCCATCCGCAAATCACCGTCCTGCCCGACTCCAATCCCGAAAAATGGCGAGCCGATGACCTGGATTTCGCGTAGCTGAAATGGGAGCCGCCGAAATGAATGGTCTGCCGTCCGCCGCGCCCGAGACCGTCACGGCGGCGCTCGCCGGGGCCGTCCCGCTCGGCGACTTCTTCGCGATCACCGTGGCGGGCCCGGAGCGGGGATGGCGACCGGCCGACGACGCCTACGCCCGCGGCCTGCGGAACCTGGTCGAGGCGACCGCCGAGCGTTACGACACCGCCGAGATGCGGATCGCGGCCTCGATCACCCAGCTCGGGCACGCGGCCCGCCTGTGGTCGCCGGCCCTGTACTGCGCGGTCGCGCACGGCGTCCTCCTCGACCTGGAGGAGTTGCAGCAGGCGGTGAACGGTCCCGCCCTTCGCCTCCCGGCACCGCGGGGCCACCGCGCCGCCACGGACGGACGCCTCGCCGCCGCGCTCTACCAGACGGTCGTCGTCCGGCATCTGGACCGGCTGGCGGCGGGCCTGCGGGTCAAGGTCGCCCCCGGTCTGCTGTACGGCAACGCGGCCTCCGCCCTGGCGGAGGCCGCGCGCTTGATCCTGGGCGCCCGCCCAGACCTGCGCGCCGGCCTGACGAACCTCACCGCGGAGTTGCTGAACACGGGACGGCTCAGCGGGACGGGACACCTCCTTTCGGCCAGCCTGGATTTCCGTCGCCGGAGCTGCTGCCTGTACTACCGGGTCCCCGGTGGCGAGAAATGCGGGGACTGCGCTCTGATCAACTAGAAAATGACCGGAGAATCGCTCCGGCCCATTGACTCGCATCTTGATATCTGCCTACACTTATTGCAAGTAGTTCGCAAGTGCACAGAACTTGCGATAAATGGTGCATGTTCTGTGCGCGTTCCGAAAGGAGATCGCCCATGGCGCACCATGGATTCGCCGAGCCGGAGGAGCCCCAGAAGGGGCTGAAGTCCCACACCCCCGCGGTGGACGCCCCGTTCGAGTGGCGTGAGGACGCCGCGGACCGCGAAGCCGAGCAGACCGAGAGCTGATCGGCGGTGAGGGAGCGGTCCCTGGCCGCTCCCTCGACCGATCTCGCCCTCCGGAACGGGCGCGAGGGAGCGGGAGGAACAGGTGAAACGCCAGATCGTACGAGCCGACGTCAACGGCGTCGCCGCGGGCGCTCCGTCCGGGCTCGTGCGGCGGGTCGAGATCGACCGGCCGCGGGTGCGGCCCGTCCCGTCCTGCGTCTCCTACAGCGCCTGGGTGTCCGCGCACCCTCGGTACGCGTCCGCGGCCATCGACGTCGTCACCGGCGGAGCCGCGCTGGCCGATCATGAAGCCGCACGCCGGGCGGCGATCGGGGAGGCCGTCGAACGCTACTGCGCGAACGTCGTGCCCGCCGACCTGCCGACCAGGTCGTTCAGGGCGCTGCGGCGAGAGGGTGCGGACGCCGTCGACCCCCGCGAGTTCGCGCTGTACTCGCCGTCCCAGTACGCGCACCGCGGTTTCCCCTTCGTCGCGCCGACCCCCGACCTGGAGATCGCCTGGACGCCCGGCCGCGCGCTGACCGGCGGCGGCGAGATCCTGGTGCCGGCGTCCCTGGTTTATGTCAACTACTTCCGGGGGGCCCGCGCCGCCGAGCCGCCCACCAACTACCCCGTGCTCGCGGGGACGGCCGCGGGGACGAGCCCGCCGGAGGCGACCGTCGCCGCCCTGGAGGAGGTCCTCGAACGCGACGCGGTGACCCTCTGGTGGCTCAGCGGCGCACCCGCCACCGCCGGTACCGAACCGGCGACCCCCGGGCCCCTCGCGACCGCGCTCACCGAGGCCGAACGGGCCGGGCTGCGCGTCTCGCTGCTGCGCGTCCCCTCGACCTTCGACGTCAACGTCGCCGGAGTCTTCGTCGAAGACCCGGCGCGCCGGCTCGTCGGCTTCGGCAGCGCCTGCCGTCCGACCTGGGAGGCCGCGGTAGCGAAGGCGTTCACCGAGGCTCTCGGCACCCACGAGGCGAGCCTTGACCTGCTGGACGGCGAGGGCCCCTACTGGACGGCCGTCCGCGCCGGAAAGATCACGCGCGATCCGTATCGTCCCCATCGGAGGGACCGCGCCCACCTCGACGACTTCCGCCCCGATCTGCGTGATGTCAACGACGTGCGGCTGCACCTCCAGCTCTACCTCGACCCGCGGGCGCAGGACCAGCGCCTGGACCGGCTCCGCCGCCCGGCCCCCGCGCGCACCGGCCCCGCCGACATTCCGGCCGGGACCGCCGAACGGCTCGGCCACTATCTGGGTCTCCTCGCCGGCCGGGGACTGCGGGCCGTCGCCGTCGACCTCACGCTCCCCGAGGCGGCCGGGCTGAGCGTCGTCCGCGTCGTCGTGCCGGGCCTGTACTCCAACGCCCCCGCGGCGTTCCCGTTCCTCGGCGGCGAGCGGCTCTACCGCGAACCGGCGGCGCGGGGCTGGACGCCGCGCCCGCTCACCGAGGACGACCTCGTCCGCGACCCCCTCCCGTTCTCCTGACCCGATCCGACTGGAAGGAAGCGCCGCATGCGTCTCGGGCTGGCCCTGGGTTACGGCGGAGAGCCGATCGAAGAGGTGCTGCCGGTCGTCGAGCACGCCGAACGCATCGGCGTCGACTCGGTGTGGAGCGTGGAGGAGTACGGTCCTGACGCCGTCAGCGTCCTCGGCTACCTCGCCGCCGTGACCGACCACGTCAAGCTCGGCACCGCCGTCATGCAGATCCCCGCCAGGACCCCGGCGGCGACCGCGATGGCCGCGATGACGCTGGACGTCCTGTCGAACGGCCGCTTCCAGCTCGGCCTCGGCCTGTCCGTGCCGTGGATCGTCGAGGGCTGGCACGGGCAGCCCTACGCCAGGCCCCTCCGGCGCGCCCGCGAATACGTCGAGATCGTCCGCAAGGCGGTCGCGCGGGACGAGCGCGTCCGGCATGACGGCGAGATCTACCAGCTTCCCTACCGCGGACCGGGTTCCACCGGCCGGGCACGCCCCGTCCGGTCGGAGCTGGAGCCGCTGCGCCCGCGCATACCGCTCTACCTCGGCGCGATCGGCCCGCGGAGCGTCGCGCTGGCGGGCGAGGTCGCCGACGGCTGGTTCCCGGGGATGTACGCGCCCGAGCATGAGAAGGCCCTGACCCGTCCCCTCGACGAGGGGATCGAACGGAGCGGGCGCGCCCCCGGCGATGTCCAGATCGCCCCGATCCTGTACGTGGCCCGCGCCGCGACCGTGGCCGCGGGCCGCGACGAGCTGCGCCCGCTCTTCGCGCACCTGCTCGGCGCCGCGGGGGCCGGCGTCCGCAACACCTACTTCGACGTCGCCTGCCAGATGGGATACGAGGGCGCGGCCCACGACATCCGCGCGCACCTCGCCGAGGACCGTCGGGCCGACGCCGCCGCCGCGGTCCCCGACGCCCTGCTCGACCAGACCGCGCTGGCGGGGCCGCTCCCGGCGATCGTCGACCGGATCAAGGCGTGGCAGGACTCCCGCGTCGACACCCTCATCCTGCTCAGCCGCGACACCGAACTGCTGGAAGCCGCACAGGCAGTGCTGTGACGGCACCGGAGAAATCGGCGGGGACACCCGCGCCGGACCGGCCGCGCACCGGGATGCGGCCGGTCTGGAGACTCGCCCTCCCGCTGATGATCGCCGGGCTCACCCAGATCACGCTCAACGTCGTCGACACCGTCATGCTGGCGCGGGTCTCGACGAGCGCGCTGAGCGCGTTCGCCCTGGCCGCGCCGATCTACCTGGTGGCGCTGGTCACCGTCCGGGGCTGGGCCACCGCCGTGCAGGTGAAGGTGGCGCAGCACCACGGCGCGGGCCGTCCCGGCGAGGTCGCGCGGGTCGTGCGGACGGGAGTGCTGACCTCCGCGGTCGCCGGAGTCGCCGTGGGCGCGCTCCTTTTTCTGATCGCCGCGCCCGTGCTGACCGTCCTCGGCGGCGCGGACGACCTGACCGGGCCCGGCGCCGACTACCTGCGCGTGCTGGCGATCGCCGTCCCGTTCGCCGCCGTCTCCTTCACCCTTCAGGGGGCGTTCGCGGGCGTTGGCGTGACCCGGGTCTCGATGTACACCGCCCTGCTGGTCAACGCCGTCAACCTGCCTCTCGGACTGCTGCTGATCTTCGGCGCGGACCTCGGGGTGACCGGCGCCGCCGCCGCAACCCTGGCCGCCACCGCGGGCGGCACCGCCTATCTGCTCGTGACCGCCAGGGCGAGGTTCTCCCGCGTGCCGCCCGCTCCCACCGGTTCCGCCGAGATCACCAAAGGGCTCTGGCGGATCGGGTGGCCGGAGATGTGCGCGATGGGCATCGGCTACCTCAACGAGGCGCTGCTGGCGGCGTTCGCGGCCCGGATGAGCACCTCCGACCTGGCCGCCTACCGGATCGTCGACAACCTCACACTCGTGCTGTTCACCGTGCTCGCCAGCGCCGCCACGGCCATCACCATTCTCGCCGGACAGTCGCTCGGCGCGGACGACCGCGATCGCGCCGACGCCTGGCGACGCGCCGGGCTCCGGCTGCTGACCGTCCTGCTCCTGGTCCCCTCCGCCGTCGTGCTCCTCGCCGGACGGCCGCTGATCTCTTTGATCGCCTCGGACCCGGCGGTGTCCGACCGCGCCTGGACGGCCACGCCCCTGGCCCTGTTCAGCCTGGCACCGCTGCTGGCCGCCCTCGCCTACGGCGCCATGCTGCGCGCCGCGGGTGACACGCGCTCCGTCATGGTCGCGTCCGTGACCGGCGACTACGCCGTGCTCATCCCGCTCGCCTGGCTGCTCGGCGTGCACCTCGACCTCGGTCTGCCGGGCATCTACCTCGCCTGGGCGGCGTTCGGGACCCTGTACTCCCTGCTGCTCTACCGCAGCCACCGCCGCCACCGATCGTCGTGATGGCGGGGCGGCGGCGGTCAGCGTCCCTTGCGGGTCTGGCGGGTGATGGCCCGGCCCTCGTCCGGGGAGAGCGGGCCCGTGTACTCGGGCGGTGACGTGCCGAGGTACGCGGCGAGGGCGCGTCCGTGCAGCTCGATCGCGGCGGGCTACCCCCAGATCGTCAGCACCGCGTAGGGGATCGCCCAGGCGAAGGTGACGACGGTCGCCGCGAACTGGCCGTGCGCGGCGGAGATGTCGGCGCGCACGGCGTCGGGGAGGACGAGCCACAGGCGAGGCCACGCGAACGTCAGGTCCAGCGAGTAACGGTTCAGCGCGACCTGTTCGACGGACGCGGCGCGGTCGCCCATCCACGTGGGACGGGTCGGAGGGGCGAGGGCGATCCGGTTGGCGCGGTCCGCGGCGGCGTCGATGGCGGCCTGCTGCGCGGGGGTCCGATCTTCGGCGGGATGCTCGCGCTGGAGGGCCTGCCGGGCCCGGACATGGGCGTTCCAGCGGTCGGCCCGCGCCGCGGTGAGCCGGTCGCGCAACCGGTGCAGGCCGCGCGGCCACAGGCCCAGCCACACGGCGCGGACGGGCGCGGTGAGCGCCTGGACGACGAGACCGACCCCGCACGAGGCCAGCAGAAGCGCGACGGCCGCGAGGACCTGCGCCGGTGCGGTCAGCTTGCCGTGCGCCTTGCCGAGGTCGGTGACCTCGGTGCCGAGCTCGGCCAGGTCGAGGGCGTGCGCCCAGCCCAGCCGCACGCCCGCCCAGGCGACGACGACGAACAGCAGGCCGGGGACGGCGAGCAGCCCCACCCAGCGTTCGGCGGGCTTCTTGGCGAGTTCGGCGAAGAAGGCGTTCACGGCGTGACCTCGGGGTCACCTCGGCGCCATCGGCAGGCCGGTGACGCGGCAGCGCGGGAGCGGCCCGGCGGGAATCCCGTCCACGACGCGGTCGCAGGCCCCGTCGGGGCAGCCGAAGGTCTCCTCGTCGGCCCGTCCGGGGCCGAGGCCGGGGATGCCGGCGACCGGGCCGCGCAGCGCCCCTGCCGGGTCGCCGCCGACCAGGTCGGCGAGGAGCGCGAGGACCGGCCTGCGGTCCCGGGCCGCGGCCGGGACCGCGGCGACGCCGTTCTCGTCCGGGCCGACGGGCCGCCCACCCGCGTCCCCCTGCCGGAGCTCCGGGACGCCGCCGTGACCGAACGGGTCACGGCACTGCTCGCCGCGCTTACCAACAGCGGGTCCCTGGCCGGGAAGATGACCCTCCGCCGCACCGTAAGGGACGTCCTGGCCTGGCTGTGGCGCACGGCCGTCGGACCCGTCGCGGACGCGCTGGGACCGGCCCATCCGGGCCCGCATCGTGTCTGGTGGCTGCCGACCGGCGCGCTCGGCCTGCTGCCGCTGCACGCCGCCGAGGAACCGGGAAGGACGGGTGCCCTGGACGTCATGGTGTCCTCGTTCGTGCCGTCCCTGCGCGCGCTCCGGGACGCCCGGAGCCGCCCGCCCGCCACCCGCCGCGAAGCGCTGACGGTGGTGCTCGCGCGGACCCCGGGCCAGGCCGACCTGCCGGGGGCCGCCGCGGAGGCGTCGCTCCTCGACGGGCCGACCCTGACCGGTGAGGAGGACACCGCCGGGAACGTCCTCGCCGCCCTCGGCGCCGCCACCTGGGCGCACTTCGCCTGCCACGCGGTCTCCGATCCCCTGTCCCCGGCCGCCGGTGGCCTGATGCTCCACGACGGGACCCTCACACTTCCGGAGATCGGGGGCCTGCGGCTGACCGAAGCCGAACTGGCGTACCTGTCGGCCTGCTCGACCGCCGATCACGGCGTCCGCTACGCCGACGAGGTCCTGCACCTGGCGTCCGCCTTCCACCTCGCCGGGTTCCGGCACGTCGTGGCGAGCCTCTGGCCCCTCGACGACACCGTCGCCGCCAAGGCCGCCGCCGCCTTTTACACGGCCCTGGACGCGGCCCCGACCGCCGATCCGGCCGCGTCCACCCTCCGCGACGTCACCCTCGACCTGCGCTCGCGCCTCCGGAACAACCCGGAACTCTGGGCCCCTCTCGTCCACAGCGGCCCATGACCGTGCCGAAACGTTATGTGGCGGGCGGGTAGCCGTATTGGTAACGATTAGGGTGCTGGGGCTACTGATCAAGCCGTCGGCGGTGGATCCTACGGGTATGGGCGGGACCGGTGGTCTGCAGATCTGTCTGGCCGACCGCGTAACGGAGCAACTGAGCGGTTGGCCTTCGCTGAAGTTATGCCGGGCCGCCTGTGGCTTGGGTCAGGCGTTCGCGTGCGGCGGTGACCAGATCGTCCATCTGCACGGGCCCGATCAGGCCGAACTGCATCTGACCTGGCCGCTCGTGCAGCGGATGCGCGCGCCGCTCGACGACTGCGCCGCCGTGCGGCTCCGGCCCGGCAGCGGTTGGATCGAGCTGTGGCTCGGCGGCAACGATGACGTCGGGTTGCTGATCTCCCTGGTCAGTGTCGCCATCAAGGCCAACCTGGCGGCGCGGGACTCCGCGCAGCCGCGGCTCGGGCCGTGCTCGCTCGGCTACTCCTACGTTCCGGCGGCGTTCATGCCGCATCCTCCGCCCGGCCGGGGCGGGCTGGCGATGACGCCGTCGGGGAACCCGGTGGAGCGCGAGGAGCACATCATGCGCGAGGTGATCGACCGCCTCATCCGCAGCCTCGCCGGACGCCGTCCACCCGAGCAGGTGAGCCAGGCCGTCAACGCGGTCTACCACCGCTTCGACGAGACACCCCTCCGCGACTACGTGCCGGTGCTCGTCGAACGATTCGCCCGCGAGAAGCTCATCACCGAACCGCCGGGCTGAGCCTTCCTCCGAGCGGAGAGTGATCGCGCGGACGGTCGTTGAGTTCGTGGCTCGACGGAAGCAACCTTTCGCGGATTCGTTGGTTCTCTCTGCATGGGATCTGATCGTGCGCTGACGGCGGCGGCCCGCCGCCCCGGCCATCGGGAGGCGTCCGAGGCACCGGACGCGGCCGAGGACGCGGTGGCGGACCTCTTCCGTGACCACCATCTGTCGCTCGTCCGGCTGGCGCTGCTGCTCACGGGCGACCGGGCCGGTGCCGAGGACGTCGTCCAGGACGTGTACGCCCGGCTGCACCGGCGCGCGGCCCGGGGACCCGGAAGACTGCCCGCCGCGCCGCCGGAACTGCTCGCCTACGCCCGCGCCTCCGTGCTCAACGCGTGCCGGACGCTGCTGCGCCGCCGCGCCCTCGCACGCGGGCTCGTCCAGGCCCCGCAGCCGGTGTGGTCGGCCGAGAGCGACGCGATGCTCGCCGACGATCGTCGCCGCGTGCTCCAGGCCCTGGTCGGGCTGCCCGTCCGGCAGCGGGAGGCGATCGTGCTGCGCTACTACCTCGACCTGTCCGAAGCGGAGATCGCCGCGGCTATGGGCGTGCGGGCCGGCACGGTCAAGTCCACCATCTCCCGGGGCCTGGACGCGCTCCGGCGACGGTACGAGGAGGAACGGTGACCCCGCCCTTTGAGGATGTCCTGCGTTCGGCGTTGTCCGAGGGCGCCGACACGGTCGAGTCGCGGTCCCTTCGACCGCTGGCGGAGCCGTCTACGCGGCGTCGGCGTGTGCGCGTCGTTCCCTTGGGCGGGCTGGTCGTCGCCGTCGCGGCGGCCGTCGTGCTCGTCGTGCTCGCGCCGTGGTCCCAGGAGGGGGACGCGCCGCCGCGCTTCTCCTTCGCGTCCTACATGGGCGCCGAGTACGTTCTCGACGGCGCGTGGCCTCCCGGCGGGATGGCCGTGAACGTGCGGAAGGCCGACACCGGGAGGCTCGTGGCCGAGGTGGCCGCTCCCCGGGGTTCGTCCGGTTTCCGTGATTCCGCCGGTGCCGGTGACAACAGGACGTTCGTCCTCACCACCGCCGACCCCGACGCGTGCCGGATCCGCTTCCACGGCCTCACCTTGAAAGCCGACGGCACCCCGGCCGCGTTGACCGAACTGCCCCGGACCTCCCTGCGGGGACGGCTGGGCGAGGGGCCGGGTCTCCTGGCCGTCGCCCCTGGTGGACGCGGGTTCGCCTACGTCAGCCAGACGTGCGGCGGGCAGCCGCACAACGTCATCACCGTCATCGATTCGTCGACGGGCGACCGCCGTGTCGTCGACCTGCCTCCGAAGGTCTGGGCCAGTTCCCTCGGGTGGGCGCCGGACGCCCGGCACCTCGTCTTCGAGTCCGTGACCGAGGGCGTGAGCGACGGTGCCGAATTGCGGATGCTCGACTCCGCGAATGGTGATATCCGTCCCGTTTCTCTCGGCTCGGGAATGGTGTTGCGCAGCGCCGCCTACGCACCGGACGGCGCGCACGTCCTGGTGCTGGTCCACGATGGCCGGTCGCATCGACTGCTCTGGTACTCGATGGACACCGGAACGGTCACTCGCCGGGTGCAGTTGCCGCGGGGCGAGTCCGGTGCCACGACCGGTGTGGAGGTGGCCGGAGGGAAGGTCGCCGTGATCGTCGACGAGACCGTCCATCTGATCGACGGAACCAAGATCAAATCGTCGCGCCCGGTGGAGGGCGGTCCGCCCGGCACTTGGTGAGCGTGTCCAAACACGTGTGACCGCTAACGGTCAGTGAGAAACGCGAGGTGAGCGGGCTGTGGTGGTCATGAACGGGCACATGTAAGTTTTGCGTCGTTCATGGCGTATCGCGCGAAAAGAGGTGAGTTGGTGGAGAAGGACACCAATTTGGCGGGAAGTCTGCTGGAGGGACTCGGGGCGGCTTCCGCGCCGTTGAGCAGCTCCGCCAAGCCCGGCTCCATTGACATGACGATCGAGGGCCGCGTGCAAAGGCTCCACGACGAGTTGGACTTCAGCGAGCGTGGTTCCTGCAACCCGCCATGGAGCGCGTGGGACAGCTGACCGAGAGAGGTGCCCCGGGCCGCGCCGCGCCCGGGGCACCGCCCTCCACGCCGCGACGGGTTCAACGGAGAGAGTGTGATCGATGACGGGGCTGCGCCGGGGGTTCGGCGTCAATCTGTTGGCCGATTCCTGCACGCAGGACAGAGTTGAGATCAGTTCCGGCGTACGTCCGCTGGACGGCGCCGCGTCCCAGCCCGCCGCGCCCGGAGCCGTGGTGGCGCGCGACGACTGGCGGCCGTTGCGCCCGGACGAGGCGGCCGTGCTGTTCCCCACCGAACCGGTCGGCCTGGCCTCGTCGGTGTCGGTGACCGACTTCGGCGAGGACATGGTGAAGGAGGCCCACGAGCGGCTGCTTCCGGGCGTCGGCGCCGGCGCGGACACCGACCACGACCAGCAGGCGGCGCTGCGCGAATTCCAGGAGAAGACCCTCGGCCTGCTGTACGAACGGCAGGGGCTCGTGCCGGAGTCTTTGGGTGCCGTCGACGTGGTCGTCCACCGTCCGGACCAACTCTCCACCGGCTTCAACGAGGGACTCAACGGCTACATGGGGCTGCACATCGACAGCCACCAACGGCTTCCGTTCGCCCAGTGCGCGGGCGCGATGACCCTCTGCTCGATCAACGTCGGGTTCACCGACCGGTACCTGAACTTCGTCAACCTTCCCGTCCGGAGCCTTTTGGCGATGCTCGCCGAGCGTGGGGAGCCGGTACCGGAGTCCTCGATCGCGCTGAAGGACACCTTCTTCCGCCTCTTCCCCGAGTACCCGGTGCTGCGCGTGCGCCTGGCCCCGGGGCAGGCGTACCTGTGCAACACCCAGAACACGATCCACGACGGCGCCACCAACGACCAGGGCCTTCCGGACGTCTCCCTGCTGACGATCAACGGGTTGCCGGACTCGGTGCCTCGCCGCGCGGCGGCGCTCGCATGACCGAGTCGTTCGAGTACGGCCCGATCCGGCGGGTGATCCTCCAGCCGACCGGCTTCTGCAACATCGACTGCGCCTACTGCTACCTGCCCGACCGCGACGTCCGCAAGGTGATGTCCCTCGACGTGGTCGAGGCGACGGGCCGTGTGCTGGCCGCGTCGGGACTGCTGGACGACCGGCTGGAGATCAGGTGGCACGCGGGCGAGCCGCTGACCGCGCCGATCTCCTTCTACCGGGAGGCCTGCGCCGCGCTGCGGGCCGCGCTCGGCGGGCTCACGGACGTGCGTTTCTCGTTGCAGACCAACGGCACGCTGGTCACCGACCGGTGGTGCGACCTGTTCGAGGAGTTCGGCTTCGACGTCGGCGTCAGCGTCGACGGCCCGGCCGACCTGCACGACGCCAACCGGCGCACCCGCGCGGGGAAGGGCACCCACACGCGGACCATGGCGGGCATCGAGGTGCTCCGCTCACGCGGCATCCCCTTCTGGACCATCTCGGTGATCAGCGAGCTGACGCTGGCGCACCGGGAGGAGTACCTGTCGTTCGTGGAGGACGTGCGGCCCGCGTCGGTCGGGCTCAACCCGGAGGAGACCGAGGGCGAACACCGCTCGGAGCTGTTCGGGCGGCAGGGGTTCCGCGCCGCCTACACCGACTTCCTGGCCGAGATGTACCGCTGGCAGGAACGCACCGGAATACCGGTGCGCCGGTTCACGGCCGCGCGGGAGGCGATCCTCTCGACGGCCCCGGGGACGCGCAACGACCAGGTCGAGCCGCTGTGCCTGATCTCCGTGGACACCGACGGCCGGATGAGCAGCTTCTCGCCGGAACTGCTCGGCTGGAAGGCGCCCGACTACGACGACTTCGTCCTGGGGAACGTGCTGGATCCGGACGTCACGCTGGCCGTGGCGGACTGGTCGCGGGGATTCCGGCGGCTGGCCGCCGACATCGAGCGGGGCCGGTCGATGTGCCGTGACACCTGCTCCTACTTCCGGCTGTGCGGTGGCGGCGCGGCGGTCAACAAGTGGACCGAGAACGGGACGTTCGCCAGCACGGTCACCGGGTCCTGCCAGGCGAACACGATGGCGGTGGTCGACGTGGTGCTGGGGGCGCTCGAAGCGGAGGCGGGCGTGTGAACGGACCTGACGGTCCGGTGCGAGTCCACGGGCACTGCCGCCTGGACGAGAACGCGGTCCGGGTCGCGCTGCGCGAGGGACGAGCCGAACGGTTGGTGGGCACGGGCGGCGCCTTCGTCATCGTCGCCCGGGGCGCGGACGAGGACGTCATCGTCTCCTCCCGTTCCGTCGCGGTCGCCTACCATCACGGCCGCACGGAGCCCGGTCCCGCGGAGCACGGCCGTCGGCTCGCGGACGTCGCCGCCACGCTGCCCTTCGCGTGGAACCACCGGGCCGTGGCGGATTTCCTCCTGTACGCGCATCCGCTCGGGGACGACACGTTCCATCCCGGCGTCCGGCTGGTGCCTCCCGGTTCGGTGAGCACCACTCGCGGGGACGGCCGGCTCGAATCCCGTCCTGCACCCGAGCCCGACCCCGCCGAACCCGACGCGAACGCGGCGGTGCGCGCCCTGGTCGACGCCGTTCGCGGGGACGCCGGTCCCGAATGCGGCCTGTCGATGTCCGGGGGGCTGGACTCGCGGGTGCTGCTCGCCGCGCTGCTGCGTCTCGGGCACCGTCCCACGTTGTTCGTCTCCGGGGTCCCGGGCTCGTTCGACCGGGAGGTCGCCTCGGCCATCGCCCGGCGCTACGACCTGCCGCTCGTCGTGACACGGGTGGAGGCGCGGACATTGCTGGACGGCTCCCTGGACGGCGACGCCCCGGGCATCGGACTCCTCCCCCTGACCGGCCGCGCGGGCCTGGAACATCTGCGGGTCGCCGCCGGTGACCACGGCACACCGATCCTGCTCGGGGTGGGCGGCGAGTACGCCCGCGGCTATTACGCGGCGGGCCGCGGGCTGTCCGCCCTGCGTCAGGCGGCGTGGCCGGGACGTCGCGCCATCGAGATCGTCACGCGCCGGTACCCCGTGCCGCTGACCCCGCGTGAACTGGAGATGGTCCATCCCGCGCTGCGCGACGCGCTGCACCCGGAGGCGGTCCGGGACCGGGTCGCCTCGACGCTTCGTGGGTCGGGGTCGGCGTTGGACCGGTCCGACGAGTTCTTCCTGACCCAGTACGCCCGGCACAAGATCAGTGCCGAACTGGCGTCGCTGGACGGGCACGTCCGATGGCGGGCGCCGTTCCTCGACCCCGGCTGGGTCGGGGCCGTCCGGGCGCTGCCCCGGCGCTGGAAACTCGGAAGTCGGCTGCACCGGTACTGCGTGGCGCGCCTGTGGCCATCGCTGCTGGAGTTCCCCGAGGCCGGGTCCCGCGCCGGGACGCTCGCCCGTAGACCCCCGCCCGCCTACTGGCTCACCGGAACCCGACAGCCGCCGGGCCCGCACTACCTGGATCAGCGGGGGTTCCGTTCCGGGCCCCTCGTCGACCTCGTCCGCGAGTACCGCGACAGCTTGGAGGACCTCGTGCAACCGGAGTTGATCGACACGCTGGCCGCCGGGCAGGCCGCCGAGGGACGACGACCGCATCTCACCTTCGGTCTGCTCGCCCTCGGCCTCTACCGGCGGCGGGTCCGGCGGATCGCCCGCGACCACCGGGCGGTGTCATGACGTCCGGCGCGGTCCACGATCTGCTGTGCGCCTGCACGGAGCCGGTGGAGTTGACCGGCCCGAACGTGCCCGCGCTGCTGGCGGCGCTGACCCGGGCGGGACAGGCGGACACGGCGATCAGCGGCGCGGACACCCTGATCGAGCCGAATCCGCGGATCGCGGCGCTCTGCGCGATCGCTCGCGTCCTCGCGGGACTGGACCCGTCCGGCGAACTGCTGCGGACTGCGCTGCGCCGCTCCGGCGACCTCCCCGACCCCTGGACGCGCGCCGAGGCGCGACGCACGATCGCGGTGACAGCGGCGATCTGCGGCGACGTCGACGAGGCCCTCGCCGCGGCCGACGCCATCGATTTCGGCGAGCACCGGATCACGGCGCTCGCGCGGATCTCGCGACGGTTGAGCGCGGCGGCCCGGCCCGGCCGCGCGCACGAGATCGCGGTCGCGGCGCGGCGGCAGTGCGAACGGGTGGAGTACCCCGGCCGGGAGGTCACCGCGCTCACCGAGGTGGCCATCGCCCTCGCCGCGGCCGGGGACGTCGACGCGGGCACGGACGTGGCCGATGCTCTGGGCGATCCGTGGGCCCGCGCCGAGGCCCTCACCGGCATCGCCGTCCCACTGGCCCGTGACGGAGCGACCGGACGCGCCGAGGAGATCGCCGCGCGGGCGGTCGCCGCCGCCCGCGACGTGCCGTACCTCGCCTGGCGCGCGGAGGCCCTCGCCGCCGTCGCCGACCTCTACTTCCGAACCGGGAACCTCGATGTCGCCGTCCCGCTGGCACGCGGAAACGAGGACCCGCTGTGGCGGGCCGGCGCCCTCCTGCGCGGCGCCGCCCGGCTCCTGCGCACGGGCCCGGACGCACCCGCCGCGCGACTCGCCGACGAGGCGCTGACCACGGCGGACGGCATCGGCCACGCGTGGTGGAACGCCACCGCCCTGGCCGCCTACGCCGCCGCGCTGGCGTCGACCGGACAGGTCGACCGGGCACGGCGGGCCGCCGCCCGCGCGGCCCGTCCCGAGCCCCGCGCCCGGGTGCTGACCCGCATCGCCCGCGAGCTTCCCCGCGAGGACGGCGACGGGTTCCCGTCGCTGGCGGCCGAGCTGCTCGACTGCTGTCGACGGATGGCCGACCCGGTCGCGGCACGGCGGGCGGGCGTCGACCTCCTCACCGCCTGGCCGGGCCTGCCCCACACGTCCTTTCAGGACGCGGGCAGCAGCTTGACCAGCTCCGGCTTGAAGAGGTCCTTCACCCGCGCGTAGGGGATGGGGAAGCTGTAGGCGGCGGTGCGGCTCAGGTCGAAGGGGTCACTGGCCACGCCGATGTCCTGTCCGGTGAACAGGAGGTCGAACTGCCTGTCGCCGAAGAACGGCTGCGCCCAGGGAGGGGACTCCCGACGTCGCGCGTCCAGGTGAAACGC
Source organism: Actinomadura spongiicola (assembly GCF_003432485.1). Taxonomy (GTDB): domain Bacteria; phylum Actinomycetota; class Actinomycetes; order Streptosporangiales; family Streptosporangiaceae; genus Spirillospora; species Spirillospora spongiicola. Next base: position 57,032 of record NZ_QVNQ01000014.1, on the reverse strand, counting down.
CCCCCGGTTGAAGGGGTTGAAGAAGCCGCCCGAGCCGGTATAGCCGCGCCGTACTTGCAGCTTCTCCTCGCCTTCCGGGATGGCGTTCCACAGGCGCGTCATCCCCGCGTCGTCGTACGAGGCCGGTTGGAAGACGTCGTCGGCCGTCAAAGCACGGCCGGTGCGTAGATCCACGGTGGCGGAGAACGCGGGGAAGTAGCGCGGCACCTCGCCGCACCTGCGCTGGAAGTCGGGGACGTAACGAACCGACACCAGCGTCGGCCCGCTCAACCCCTTGACCACCCGGGTGCCCAGCAGATTCCGGCCGTCACCGCAGGCGGCCCGCGAGGCGGGGGTCCGCGTCCAGTACTTGTAGAAGTTGATGGCCTGGTCGAGCGGGACGCGCAGTGCCTTGTTGGCGGCGGCCTGCACCGACGCGTCCTCCATGCCCTTGATCTGCGCGTACTGGCCGTTCTGGACGCGCAACACCCGGTCGGGATGGTCCTGGTTCAGCGTGGCCAGGGTGACCACGGGTGCGGTCGCGGCCTCGGGCCGGGTCGCCTGGTAGGCGACGACGCCGACGGTGCTCGCCGCCGTCGCCCCCGCGACGACCACCGCGGCCTTGGCCACGGTCGCCTTGACCAGGAAACCCGAGGACGTCTGGGCGACACCGCTCGCGCCGCCGGCCCCCGCACCCCCGGCCCCCGCGCCTCCGGCCCCGGCCGTGCCGGCCCCGGCCGTGCCGGAACCCGCGGCGCTCAGCGCGGTGCCCGCCCCCGCGCCCGCCGCCACCGGCGCGGGCAGCCCGGCCGCGATCAGCGGGAACAGCAGGGAGAGCGCCGCCGCGGTGGTGGCGAGGGTACGGACGCCGCGCTGCTCCCAGTCGTTCCCGTACGCGGTGCGCGCGGTCTCCTCCAGGTGCGCGACGAACTCCAACGCTTCGGCGTGACGCTCACCCGGGTCCTTGGCCATGCCCCTGGCGACCAGCGGCCGCAGCGGCTCCGGAAGGTCGTCCAACGGGATGGGCGCCGCGAGATGTTCGTCGCGCAGCCCGTCCGCCGTTTCGGCGCCATAGGGCCGCATCCCCGCCACGCACTCGTAGAAGACGCAGGCCGCCGCGTAGACGTCGGTGGACGGTCCGGCCTCCGCGCCCAGCCACTGCTCGGGCGCCATGTACAGCGGCGTGCCCGACCGCGACGCCGAACCGGCGACGGACGCGATGCCGAAGTCGATGAGCTTGCTGCGCCCGTCCTCGGGGACCACCACGTTCGCGGGCTTGTAGTCGCGGTGGACGACCCCGACCGCGTGCGCCGCCGTCAGCCCGAGCAGGGATCCCTTCAGGACGGTCAGCGCGGCCGTCGGCTCCAGCCGCCCGTACTCCTTGAGGATCTCCTTCAGGGAGACGCCGTTCACGGCCTCCATCACGATCGCGCTGCCCCGCGCGCTCTCGACCAGCTGGTACAGCCGGGCGACATGCGGGCTGGACACCTGGGCCAGCATCTGCGCCTCGTGCCGCAGCCCGGCCAGGGTGGACTCGTCCGCCCGCGCCGACACGTACTTCACCGCGACCGGAAAACCCGATTCCTCATGCTGCGCCAGGACGACCCGTCCCTGCGCCCCGGCACCGAGTTCCCGCACCTCCCGGAACCCGGAGATTCGCCAGTTCCCCACTTGCTCTCCTGTCACGCGAACGTCGCCGGTGCGGTCTTCAGTTGTGGCAGGTCTGTTGGGCCAGGTCGAGGACCAGTTCCTGGACGCGTCCGCCGTCGATCAGGAACGTGTACACCGCCTTCGGATTGCCCGGCACGACGGTGGACGAGGCGTTGGGGCCCTTCCGCAGCTCCGGATACGCCTTCTCGACCTCGGCGGCGGACGAGCCGAGCGCGATGCCCTCGGGCGTGCGCATGTCCTCCACGGCGAAGATCGACGCGATGCCGAGTTCGGCGGAGAAGTACCCTCCGGCGCTCGACTTCTTCTGGGGGAACTTCCCGAGGTCGAACGTGCCGCACGCCATCGCGCCCGGCGGCTCGGTCTTGACCGTGATCAACCCGGTGGCCTCGGCCTTGTCCCTGCTCATCCCGAGTTGGACCGTGCCGTATCCGGTCGGCCCGAGAAAGACCGGCCCGTCGGCCGCGGCGCTCGGCGAGGCGGCCGCGGACGGGGCGCCGCCCGCGGACGACGGATTTCCGGCGGCCTCGGGACCGTCGTCCGATCCGCCGCTTCCGCACGCGCTCACCACCACCGCACCGGCGACCATCGCGACCACGAAGCCCGAACGTCGGATCATGCGCCACCCTCCCCGAAACCGATCTCGGAGCATTTCACCACCTCACGGCCGTCCGGAATGCCCGTTGAGGTGCCGATCACGTGACCGTTTGTGGTAAACGACTTGGTGTTCCGCGGTCGGCGGAACGGGGAGGACGCGACGCCGATGCCGACTTACGATGTGCGCATGGCCGAGACCACCCGTCCGCGCACATCCGACGACGAGACGCCGCGCGAGCCGAACGCGCCGCGCCGACCTACCGAGCCGCTGTGGCGTGACGCCCTCGGCCGGTGCCTGCGGGACCTGCGCCTCGATCGCGGTGAGACGCTGGCGGAGACGGCCCGTCGCGCCGGGGTCTCGCCGCAGTACCTGTCCGAGATGGAACGCGGCGTCAAGGAGCCGTCCAGCGAGATGATCGCGGCGGTGGCCGGGGCCCTGGGCACGACGCTCGGTGACCTGACGCTCGCGGTCGCGACGGGCCTGCTGGCCGCGCCCGCCGGAACCCCGCCGATGGGCGCGACCTGCCGGGCCACCGCCTACGCCCTGGCCGCGTAGGCGCGTCCCTACACGCTGACGGGCTTCCGTTCCTCGATCACATGGTCGATGAGGCCGTAGTCCAGCGCGGTCTTCGCGGTGAACACGCGGTCGCGGTCGGTGTCGGCGCGCAGCGTCGCGGTGTCCTGCCCGGTGTGCCGGGAGAGGATGCTCTCGATGTCCGCGCGGACGCGGACGACCTCGTCCGCCTGGAGGATGAGGTCGGGGATCGCGCCGCGGCTCTGCCCGATCGGCTGGTGCAGGACGACGCGGGTGTGGGGCAGCGCGGCGCGTTTGCCGGGGGTGCCCGCGGCGAGGAGCACGGCGCCGACGGCGACCGCCTGCCCCACGCACGTCGTCGCGACCTGCGGGCGGATGTAGCGCAACGTGTCGTACACGGCCAGCATCGCGCTCGGGTCCCCGCCCTCGCAGTTGATGTACAGATGGATGTCGCGTTCGGGGTTGTCGGACTCCAGGTACAGCAGTTGCGCGACGAGGGCGTTCGCGACTCCGGCGTCGATGGCGGTGCCGAGATAGATGATGCGTTCCGTCAGCAGGTGCGAGTAGACGTCCATGATCCGTTCACCGCGCGGGTGCTGCGCGATGACGTTCGGGATCGTGTAGGTGCTCATCGGACCGCTCCTTCCGAGGGGAGACCGAGCCCGGCGGGGCGGCGGTCCGCCGGGACGAGTTCGTCGAAGTCGCCGACGATCGCGTCGACGAACCCGTAGTCGAGGGCTTCCCGCGCCGTGTACCAGCGGTCGTGCAACGAGTCCTCGAAGACCCGCTCCAGGGGTTGGCCGGTGTCCTCGGCGATGAGCCCGAGCACCGTGTCGCGGGTGTGGCGCAGGTCGCCCGCCTGGAGTTCGATGTCGACGGCGGCTCCGGCGATCCCCGCGGAGCCCTGGTGCATCAGCACGCGGGCGTGCGGCATCGCGAGCCGTTTGCCGCGCGTCCCGGACGACAGCAGGAACTGCCCGGCGCTGTAGGCGATGCCGAGCACCACCGTGGACACGTCGCACGGGATGAGCCGCATGACGTCGCGGATCGCGAGCATCGACGGCACCGACCCGCCGGGGGAGTGGATCCACAGCGCGACGTCCCTCGACGCGTCCTCCCGCGCCAAGGTGATGAGTTGCGTCATCAGCAGCGTGCCGTTGTCGTCGTCGAGCGCGCCGTCGAGGACGAGAACGCGTTGCTGGTACAGCTCGCGCCGCGCTCGTTCGTTGAACATCGGGATTGCCTGTTCCTCGCTCATGTCTTCACTTTGCGGCGACGCGCGCACCGGGCCGAGCCATATCCGCCCACGGCGGATCCGCTCACAGCAGCGAGCCCGGGGGTTCCGACGACCGGGGGCGCGATGACCTGTGGCGACGGATCAGGTTAGGCTCCCCTTATCTCGTAGCCGATTTCGGAGGAAAGTGGTGCTGACCGGACTCGGCGGACGTTGATGAGCGCGGTCAAGGAGACCCGGCTCGCGTCCGGTCCGGCGTCCGGGGTCGCCTCCGGAAGCGCGGCGGCACGCAGGCGCCGACTCACCGGGTTGAGCGTCCTCGTGGCGCTCCTCGCGGTCTCGGTCGCGGCGTCGCTGGCCATCGGGGCGCGGTCGTTGAGTCCCGGCGAGGTCTGGCAGGGACTGTTCGCCGCCCCGGACCCCGACCAGCGGCTCACCGAGATCAGGCTCATCGTGCGGACCGTGCGGTTGCCCCGTACGGTCCTCGCGGTCGTGGCGGGCATCGCGCTGGGAGTCGGCGGCGCGCTGATCCAGGGATGCACCCGCAACCCGATCGCGGACACGGGCCTGCTGGGCGTGAACGCCGGTGCCTCGTTCGGCGTGGTGACGGTGATCGCCCTGTTCGGGTTCACCAGCCCGTTCCAGTACGTCTGGTTCGCGTTCGTGGGCGCGGCGGCGTCCGGCGTCGTCGTGTTCGGGCTGGCGAGCATCGGCCGGGGCGCGGGCAACCCGCTGACGCTCGTCCTGGCCGGGCAGGGAGTCGCGGTCTTCCTCGCGGCGATGACCACGGCGATCACGCTGTCGGACCGGCAGTCGTTGAACGCGCTGCGGTTCTGGAACGCGGGCACCGTGGCCGGTGTCGGGTTCCGCGTCATCTGGCCGGTGACCGCGTTCATCGTGGTCGGGCTCGTCCTGGCCCTGGCCACGCTTCCCGCCGTCAACCTGCTGAACCTGGGGGACGACGTGGCGCGGGCGATGGGGGTGAACATCGCGGTGACCCGGACGGTCGCCATCGTCGCCATCACGCTGCTGGCGGGCGCGGCGACGGCCGCGTGCGGTCCCATCGCCTTCCTCGGACTCATGGTGGCCCATGTCGCCCGCTACCTGACCGGGCCCGACTACCGCTGGCTGGTGCCGTACGCGGGGCTGCTCGGAGCGGTCGTCCTCATGGTGTGCGACATCGTGGGCCGCCTGGTCGTGCGGCCCGGCGAACTGGACGCGGGCATCGTCGTCGCGCTCCTCGGCGCCCCGTTCTTCGCGGCCCTGGTGTGGCGCGGGAAGTTCAGGAACGCATGAGCGACACCGACATTCGACGGCCCGTCACACCTGGCGTGCGGCTCGGACGCGTGTCGTTCGTGTGGCGGCCTTGGAACGTTCTCGTGACGCTGTTGCTGGCCGCGGCGACCTTCCTGGTGTTCTGCCTGTCCATCGGCGCCGGTGACTTCCCCATCGCCCTGCCCCGGGTGATCGCCACGCTCTTCGGCGGCGGCGAGCGGTTCGACCGGTTCGTCATCATGGACCTGCGGTTGCCACGCGCGCTGGCCGGGCTCGTCGTGGGCCTCGCGCTGGGCGTGTCCGGCGCGATCACGCAGTCCCTGGCGCGCAACCCGCTGGCCAGCCCGGACGTCCTGGGCATCACCCAGGGCGCCGGTGCGGTCGCGGTGCTGCTGCTGACGGTGTCGGGCGGCACGACCGCGGCGATCGCCGGTTCGGTGGGCGTGTCCGCGGCGGCTCTCGCGGGCGGTCTCGGCACCGGACTGCTGGTGTACTTGCTGGCGTGGCGGCGCGGGATCGACGGCTTCCGGCTCATCCTCATCGGCGTCTCGGTCAGCGCCCTGATGCAGGCGATCACGACATGGCTGCTGGCCACGGCCGACGTCACCGACGTGGCCCGCGCCCAGGTGTGGCTGGTCGGCTCGCTGGACGGCCGGTCGTGGGACACGGTCACGGTGGCGCTCGCGTCCACGCTCGTCCTGCTGACCGTCGTGGCCGGTGCCGCGTTCCAGTTCCGGCCGATGCACTTCGGTGACGAGGTCGCCGCGGGACTGGGCGTCCGGTACGCGGTGGTGCGGGCGGTCATGCTGCTGTGCGCGGTGCTGCTGGCCGGTGTAGCGGTGAGCGCGGCGGGCCCGGTCCCCTTCGTCGCGCTGGTGACGCCGCAGGTGGCGATGCGGCTGGTGCGCTGCCCGACCCCGCCGCTGGTGGCGTCCGGGCTGGTGGGCGCGGTGCTGCTGATCGGTTCCGACCTGGTGGCGCGGACGGCGTTGCCGGTCACGCTGCCGGTCGGCGTGGTCACCGCCGCGATCGGCGGGCCGTTCCTGGTCTATCTGCTGGTGCGGGCGAACCGGAGACAGGTGGTGTGACGGTGAGGCGAAGGCAGACCGAGACGGACCATGCGGCCGACCCGGACCCCGGGGCCGACGGGGCCGCGCGGCTCGCCGCCAAGGACGTCGCGGTCGGATACGGCGGCCGGACGGTCATCGACGGCCTGGACGTTGAGATCCCTTCCGGTGTCATCACCACGATCATCGGGCCCAACGGCTGCGGCAAGTCGACCCTGCTGCGGACCCTGTCGCGGCTGCTCAGACCGTCCAGGGGCACGGTCGTGCTGGACGGCGCCGACATCGTCAGGCTCAAGACGAAGGACGTGGCGAAGAAGCTCGGCCTGCTGCCGCAGGCGCCGGTCGCGCCGGAGGGGCTGACGGTGGCCGACCTCGTCGCCCGCGGACGCCATCCGCACCAGGGCTGGCTGCGGCAGTGGTCGTCGGACGACGCCGACGTCGTGGAGCGCGCGCTCGCCATGACAGAGGTGTCGGACCTGGCGGACCGTCCGGTCGACGCGCTGTCGGGCGGGCAGCGCCAGCGCGTCTGGATCTCGATGATCCTGGCGCAGGGCACCGACCTGCTGCTCCTGGACGAGCCGACCACCTACCTCGACCTGGCGTACTCGATCGACGTCCTGGATCTGGTGGACGACCTGCACGAGTCGGGCCGCACCGTGGTGATGGTCCTGCACGATCTCAACCTGGCCGTCCGCTACAGCGACAACCTGATCGTGATGAAGGCGGGGTCGATTATGGCGCAGGGGCATCCGCGCGACGTGATCACCGCCGACCTGTTGCACGAGGCGTTCGGGCTGCGCGCCGAGGTGATCGACGATCCGGTGGGGGACCGGCCGCTGATCGTGCCGATCGGCCGCGCCCACGTCCGTCCCGACCTGGCCTCTCCGGCGGGAGAGTGAGGAACGGAACAAAGATTTAGGTGAGCCTACCCTAATTCCGCCTGTTAGGGTGTTTCCGCCCTGATCAGGCATAAAGGACAGCACACAATCAAGGATTTCGCATGCCCCACCAAGCAACGACCCTCACGAGATCCTGGCGGCGGTGGGCGGCGATCCTGTCCGCCGCGATCCTCGGCGCGAGCCTCCTCGCCGGATGCGGCTCCGACTCGGCCGACGACACCGGCGACGACTCCCAGGGCGCCTCGGGCGGCGTGTTCCCCGTGACCGTGGAGCACTACTTCGGCTCCACGAAGATCACCAAGGCGCCCAAGCGGGTCGTGTCCGTCGGCTACACCGACGACCAGGCCATCCTCGCGTTCGGCATCAAGCCGGTCGGCATGGTCGACCAGTACCCGAACCCGCCGGGCAAGACCCCCGACATCAACACCCAGTGGCCCTGGGTGAAGGACAAATGGGGCGACACCCGTCCCGAGGTCATCATGAACAACGGTGACTCCGGCCCCAACTTCGAGAAGATCGCCGCGCTGCGTCCCGACCTGATCATCGCGGTCTACTCCGAGATCGACCGGGCCGCCTACGACAAGCTCTCCAAGATCGCGCCGACGGTGGGCCGGACCAAGGCCGAGAAGGAGCCGTTCAGCGCGCCGTGGCAGGACAACGCGGTGCACATCGCCAAGGCCCTCGGCAGGGAGGCCGAGGGCACCAGGATGGTCGGCGACATCCAGGGCAAGCTGGACGCCGCCCGCAAGGCGCACCCGGAGTTCGCGAACCAGACCGCCGTCGTCATCTCCTGGTACAAGAACAAGATCGCCCCCTTCACCACCACCGACGTCCGTGGACGGCTCGTCACCGGCATCGGCTTCAAGGGCGCCACCGAGATCGACAAGATCGCGGGCGGGAAGTTCTTCACCGAGCTGTCCCCCGAGCGCATCGACCTCATCGACGTCGACCGCATCTTCGTCGTCAACGACAAGGCCGACCAGGAGGGCCTGAAGAAGTTCGAGCTGTTCACCAACCTCACCGCCGTCAAGAACGGGAAGGTGTCGTACCTCCTGGACAGCGAGGGCCCGGCGATCGGCGCGGCCATGTCCCAGGGGACGCTGCTGTCCCTTCCGTACGCGATCGACGCGATCGTCGAGTCGGCCGCGTAGGTGCATGGGACCCACCGGCACGCGCCTCGCCCCCGCCGCCCTGCACACGGCGACCGGGCGCGAGGCCACCCGATGGGTCGCCGCGCGCTGCCGTGAGACGCCCTGGCTGACCGCCACCGCCGTGCTCACCACGGTGGCCGGGGCGGCGCTCCAGGTACTCCCCGTCCTCCTGCTGGGCCGGGTGGTCGACAACGTCGTCGAAGGCGCGCCGCAGTCGACCCTCATCACGATCGGCGCCCTTCTTTTGGCCGCCGTGCCGCTCGGTACGGCGGCCACCGCCGCGTCGACGTACCTGATCGGACGTCTCGGCGCGGACCTGCTCGCGCGGCTCCGGGAGGGTGCCGTCCGCGCGGTGCTGGGCATGCCGAGCGCGCGGATCGAACAGGTCGGCCGGGGGGACGTGCTCTCCCGCGTCGGCGACGACGTCGCCGTGCTGTCGAAAGGCATCCGCACGGCCGTCCCCACGGTCTTCTCGGCGGGGGTGCTGGTCGCCATCGCCATCGCCGGCATGTTCGGCCTCGACTGGCGCCTCGGCCTGGCGGGCGCCGGTGCGCTCCCCGCCTACGCACTCGCCCTGCGCTGGTATCTCCCCAGGTCGGCGCCGCTCTACCAGCGGCAACGCGCGGCGCAGGCCGACCGCGCCCAGGAGTTGATCAGCGGCCTTGAGGGCATCGACACGGTCCGGGCGTACCGCCTTGAGGACGCCTTCCGCGCGAAGGTGACCCGCGAATCGTGGCGGGTGCGCGATCTCGGAATCGAGGTGTTCCACCTCTTCGGCCGTTTCGTCGGCAGGGAGAACCGCGCCGAGTACATCGGACTCGTCCTGATCATCGTGGTCGGGTACGCGCTGCTGGAGGCCGACGCCGCCACCCTCGGCGACGTGTCGGCGGCGCCGCTGCTGTTCCACCGCCTGTTCAACCCGCTCGGCTCCATCATGTTCACCTTCGACGAGGCCCAGAAGTCGGGCGCGAGCCTCACCCGGCTCGTCGGGGTGCTGAAGGAGGCCCCGTCCGGGCACCTGGTCGGCGACGCCGCCCCGCCCGCGGACACCGCCGCCCACCCGGTCACCGTCGAAGGCCTGACGTTCACCTACCCGGGCAGCGAAGAACCCGTCCTCCGGGACGTCACCCTGACGATCCCGGCGGGCGGCTCGCTCGCACTGGTCGGCGCGACGGGCGCCGGGAAGTCGACCCTGGCCGCGCTCATCGCGGGCATCGGCACCCCGCAGTCCGGATCGGTGCGCATCGGCTCCACCGACCTCGCCGAGCTGGACGAGGCCGGGGCACGCTCCCTCGTCAGCATCCTGACGCAGGAGACACACGTGTTCTCCGGCTCCCTCGCCGACGACCTACGGCTGGCTGCTCCGGACGCGACCGACGCCGAACTGATGGACGCGCTGCGCACGGTCGGATGGGTCGACGCCCTCCCAGACGGTCTGAACACGTTGGTCGGCGAGGGCGGCGAACGTCTCGACGCCACCAAGGCCACCCAGATCGCCCTGGCCCGGCTCGTCCTGAACCGGTCGCCGGTCGTGGTGCTGGACGAGTCGACCGCGGAAGCGGGCAGCCAGGGCGCCGCCGAGCTCGAACGGGCCGTCCACGCCGCCTGCCGCGGCCGCACCACACTGTTCGTGGCCCACCGGCTGACCCAGGCGATGGCGGCCGACCGCATCGCCGTCCTGGACGCCGGACGCGTCGTGGAGCAGGGCACCCACGACGAACTGGTCGCGCTCGACGGCCGGTACGCACGCCTGTGGCGGGCCTGGCGAGCGGGCGGCTGACCACACGATGGCATCCACCGGGACCGCGATCCTCCGAACCGCGCTGCGCCGCAACGCCGCCCCCATGACCTTGGGCACCCTCCTCATGGGCCTGTACCAGGCGGGCGAGACCGCCTTCCCCATCGCGCTCGGCCTGATCGTCGAGCACACGATGCGGGACCGGAGCCTCGGCGCCCTCGCCCTCTCCCTCGCCGCCCTCGGCGTGATCATCACAACGGTCTCGCTGTCATGGCGGTTCGGCATGCGCATCCTGCAGAAGGCCGGGACGACCGAGGCGCACCGCTGGCGGGTCCGGGTCGCGGCCTGCGGACTCCAGCCCGTGGCCCGCGACGTTGACCTCAAGTCAGGTGAGGTGCTGACCATCGCGACCGAGGACGCCGACCAGACCGCCGACATCATCGAAGTGGTGCCGCTGCTGGTCAGCTCGCTCGTCGCCGTCCTGATCGCCACGGTCGCGTTGGGCCTGGCCGACCCCGGCCTCGGCCTGCTCGTGATCGTCGGAACGGTCGGGCTGCTGACGATCCTGAGCGTCCTGTCCAGGCGGATCGGCTCGTCCACCCGCGAACAGCAGGCCCGGGTGGCGCGTGCGGGCGCCAAGGTCGCCGACCTCATCGCGGGCCTGCGCCCCCTGCACGGCTTCGGTGGCAACCACGCCGCCTTTCGCTCCTACCGCACGGTCAGCACGGAGGCGAGAAACCAGGCGATCACCGTCGCGAGGGCGAACGGCGCGTACGCGGGCGCCGCCCTCGCCCTGAACGCGCTCCTCGCCGCCGCCGTGACCCTGCTGGCGGGCCACCTCGCGTTCCAGGGGCAGATCACCACCGGGGAACTCGTCATGGCCGTGGGGTTGGCGCAATTCATCATGGAACCGCTGAAACTGTTCTCGGAAATGCCGAAGTACATCATGGTGGCCCGCGCGTCCGCCGGACGGATGGCCCTGCTCCTGGCGGCGCCGCCGGTGATGACCCCCGGCTCGGACCGTCCGGACGCCGACGGCGGCCTGGAATTGGACGGCGTCCAGTACGGCTCCCTGCGCAAACTGAGCTTCCACGTGCCCACCGGCGAGTTCACGGCCATCGCCGCCTACCAACCCGGCACCGCGGTCGACCTCTTGTCTCTGCTCGCCATGGACGTCCCGCCGCACGCGTACGAAGGGACCGTACGAGTCGGCGGACAGGACACAGCGGACCTGTCGATCGACGCGCTCCGCGAACACCTGCTGGTGAACCCGTCCCACGCGGAGATCTTCGCGGGCACGCTCCGCACCAACATCGACCCGTCCGGCACCGGCCGCATGGTCGACGAGGCCGTCGAGGCGTCCATGCTGACAGACGTCGTCGCCCTCCACCGCGAGGGGCTCGACCACCCCGTCCGCGACCGTGGCGCGAACCTCTCCGGCGGCCAGCGCCAACGCCTCTCCCTGGCCCGCGCCCTGGCCGCCGACCCCGCCGTCCTCGTCCTGCACGACCCGACCACCGCCGTCGACGCCGTCACCGAACAACTGATCGCCCGCAACCTCGCCGCCCTGCGCCGGGGCCGCACCACCATCGTGATCACCACCAGCCCCGTCCTCTTGGACGCGGCCGACCGCGTCCTCGTCCTGGACGACGGCGCCATCACCACCGAAGGCACCCACCGCACCCTCCTCAACACCAACGCCACCTACCGCCGAGCCATAACCCGCTGATCACAGAACGCGGCGCAAGCCAACTTTCCTTGGAGAACGGGCGTCCTATCGAACACCTGAAGTTCCCTTGCGCGATGGAGGTCCAGAATGCGCGCATTACTTGGGGGTTCGCTGACACTCGTCATGTCGGCCGCTCTCGTCGGGGCGCTCGGCACGCCCGCGTCGGCCGCATGTGACACCCCCTGGGGATCGCTGCGCAAGGGCACGCTGACCGGCGTCGCGAAGGGCCCGTTGGAACGAGTCCGCACCGGCCGCCACGCCTGCTATGACCGTCTGGTCATCGACGTCGCCCAATCGGGCTTCGGCCACCGCGTCAAGTACGTCGACCAGGTCTACATGGACGCCTCCGGCGACCTGGTCCCGCTGCGCGGTGGCGCCAAACTGGAAATCATCGTCCAGTCGCCAGCCGCACCGGGATACCCGTCCACCTCACCCAATCTGGCCGACGTCTCCGGCTACACCACCTTCCGGCAGGTAGCGGGCGCGGTCTCATTCGAGGGCAAGACCACGCTCGGCCTGGGCGTCCGGGCACGTCTCCCGTTCCGCGTCTTCACCCTCCCCCGCGACGGCGGCGGTTCACGCTTCGTCGTCGACGTAGCCCACACCTGGTGACCACGACCAGAAGACCCGACCATCAACCCTCGACGGCGGCCCGGCTTCCCCACCGGGCCGCCGTCAGCGTCCAGATGCTGAGGCCGGCGCTGAACGGACGCGTTCAAGTGGCTCTGTTCCAGCGGCTGGTGGTGAGTGGGGTGGTGTTCGGGGTGTTTGTGGAAAGAAACAAGCGGGTGAGTCTGGACCGGTTGTGATCGAGTTTGTTGGGTGTGGGAACGGGCCAACCTTCGAGGGACGTGGGACGTCTCTATTAGCACTTGGTTTGTTCGCGCGATGGAGGTCCAGAATGCGCGCATTAGTCGGAGGGTTGTTGACCCTCGTCGTGTCGGCCGTTCTCGTCGGGGTGCTCGGCACGTCCGCGTCGGCGGCGTGTGACACCCCGTGGGGGTCCCAGTCGAAGGGGACGCTGGGCGATTACTCGCAGGGCCCGCTTGAGCGGGTCCGTACCGGCCGTCAGACGTGTTACGACCGGCTGGTCATCGAGGTGGCCGGGTCGCGCTTCGGTTACCTCGTCGGCTACGTCGACGAGGTCCACCAGGAGGGTTCGGGCAAGCCGGTGCCGCTGCGCGGCGGTGCCAAGATCCGGATCATCGTCCAGGCCGCGGCCGCTCCCGGGTTCCCGGCCGTTTCGCCCGAGCTGGCCAATGTGTCCGGGTACACCACGTTCCGGCAGGTGGCGGGGGCGGCCTCCTTCGAGGGGCAGACGACGATCGGCCTGGGGGTGCGGGCGCGCCTGCCGTTCCGGGTCCTCGCCCTCCCGCGTGAGGGTGGTGGCACGCGGCTCGTCGTCGACGTGGCCCACGCCTGGTAGTCCTGTCCGGCGGGTCGCACGCTTTTGCGCGGTAGAAGACCCGATCGTGGCGGCGGCCCGGTTCTCGTACCGGGCCGCCGTCAGGCCTGTGATCAGCCGTTAGGGCGCGGGGCCCGAAATCAAGGTCCGCTTTCGGTCAGGTCGCCGGTCAACGCTCTCTGGCACTTCCCTGACGCTTGATCTAATTTGAGGTCAGGTCTCCTGCAAAGGACGGGTCTCCGCCGAAGGTGGTCTTCCGTGGCGATGAGCGCACCTGCCTCGTCGTCGGCCCCGATGAGATGGCACATCGGTCCTCAGCGGCCGAGGTTCGGGGGCGACAGAGAGGTGATCGTGTGATCGCGTGGACGCGGGTGGGAACGGCCCTGATGATCACGGTGTTGGTCGCCGTGATCGGCGGGTCCGGGCCGCTGGCCACGAAGGATGGAATGGCGGCCACGTGGCCCCAGACCCCGAAGGTCGACCCGCCTCCGCTGCCCGCCGACCCCAGGACGCCCCAGGAAGAGTTGGACAGGCTCGGAATCAGCGGTTACGCGGATCAGATGAGCGTCCGGCCCGGGGAGTCCGTCACGTTCAGGGTGAGCACCAAGAGCCCGGCGTTCCAGGCGACGATGGTGCGGGTGGTGCACGGTGACGCCGATCCACGCGGGCCCGGGATCAAAGAGCAGGCCGTCGAGTCCGACGTCAACAAGCAGTACCCGGGGCGGTATCAGACGTTGCCGCTCGGTTCGTACGTGACCGTCCCCGACGACGGTGACCTGCGGCCGGACGGCGATTTCACCATCGCGGCGTGGATCGCGCCGACGACCGTTCCCGGTTCCAAGCTCAACCCCATCGCCTTTCAGCGGACGCCGGTCGGCACTGGTGCCGTCCAGGGGATCGTGACGAAGTGGTCGGAGGCGGAGCAGACCGGATACGGCATGGTCGTGGACCGGGACGGCGGGCTGGGCCTGCGGCTGGCCGACCGGTCCGGGCGCGTCCACGCGGTGGGCACCGGTGTGAAGATGCAGCCGTGGGCCCCGGCGCTGCGGGGGGTCGAACCCCGTGGGGCGGTCCGGCCGCAGCACGTGAACTCCTCCGGCTGGTACTTCGCCGCGGTCTCCTACGACGCGGAGACCGGCAAGGTGAGGTTGTACCAGCAGCCGCTGTCCGGGCACCCCAACACGTCCGAGGCCGTCGTCACCCGGACGATCGGGGCCCGCGGGCTGAAGAACGCGACCGTCCCGTTGCTGATGGCCGCCTACCAGGGCGCCGGCGACCGTCCGGCCGGGTTCTACAACGGCAAGATCGATGCCCCGAGGGTGTACGACCGGGCCTTGGACGACCGGGAGATCCGCGCACTGCGACGCGGCGGACCGGCCGAAGGAGCGGTGGCGTCCTTTGATCTTTCCAGAAACATGGACACCGACCGTGTCGTGGACACCTCGGGCAACCGACTGCACGGCCGGGCGGTCAACCTGCCGGTCCGGGCCGTCACCGGCCACAACTGGCGGGCCGACGAGCAGGACTTCAAGCGGGCGCGCGAACAGTACGGCGCGATGTACTTCCACGAGGACGACCTGGGCGACGCGGCCTGGAAGCCCGACTTCACCTGGCGGGTGCCCGACGACGCCCGCAGCGGCGTGTACGCGGCGAAACTCGAAGCGGACGGACGCGTCTATCACGCGACCTTCGTGGTACGTCCGAAGAAGCCCGTCTCGAAGGTCGCGCTGCTGGTGCCGACGTTCAGCTACCTGGCCTACGGCGTGACGGGCCCCTTCGTGAACGGGTTGAGCCAGTACTCCCAGCACAGCGACGGCAGCGGAGTGGTCTACTCGTCGAGCCTGCGCCCGATCATCAACATGCGTCCGTACACCACCGGGCCCAAGGGTGAGGGCAGGCCGTGGCAGTTCGAGGCCGACACCCACATCATCGACTGGCTGGAGTCCACCGGCCACAACGTCGACTACATCACCGACCACGACCTGCACCGGGAAGGCGGGAAGCTGCTCGACGACTATCAGGTCGTCATTACTGGAAGCCATCCGGAGTACACGTCGGAGCCCATGCTCGACGCTTTGCAGGGCTGGCTGAACGGCGGCGGCCGTCTCATGTACCTGGGCGGCAACGGCTTCTACTGGGTCACACCACTCGACCGCACCGGCACCTACACCGAGGTGCGCCGCCACGACGGTACCGAGGCCTGGCAGGGCGCTCCCGGCGAGCACTACCACAGCACCACCGGCGAGTACGGCGGCCTGTGGCGGTTCCGTGGACGGCCGCCGCAGCAACTCGTCGGCGTCGGGTTCACCGCCCAGGGGTTCGGATCCCGGCTGGGCACCGGCATGTACAGCCGTCCTGTCGTCCGCTCACCCGAGAGCCACGGCCCGAACGCCGCGTGGGTGTTCGACGGCGTCAAGTCCACCGGCCCCATCGGTGACTTCGAGTCCCTGCAAAGCCCGGGTGGTCCCATGGGTGAGGAACTCGACCGCGCCGACTACGCCCTCGGGTCCGCCGACAACACGATCGTGCTGGGGACGGGCGCCGGTTTCGGTGACGAGTACCTGTTCGTGAAGGAGGAGAACAACACCGCCAACCTCATGGAGGGCGGCACCGTCAACTGGCTCGTCCGCGGCGACGTCGCGCTGACCCACTACCCCCGGGGAGGCGCGGTCTTCTCGGCCAGCTCCATCTCCTGGGCGGGAAGCCTGTTCTTCAACAAGTACGACAACGACATCGCCACCATCACCGAGAACGTCCTGGACGCCTTCGCCGCCGACAAGCCGCTCCCCGGCACCGGCTGACCGGTCCCCCGTCTTCCTGTCGCCGACCTCGGAGGCCATGTGTACGTATCGGTACGCGGCATCCCTCACGGTGGAAGATCGACGGCCCGGGTGCCCCGGGTCGTCGTCGTCCTCGGCCTGGTGAGCCTGATCACCGACGTGTCCACCGAGATGGTGACGGCCGTCCTGCCGCTGTTCGCGACCCTCGCCCTCGGGCTCACTCCGCTGGCGTACGGTCTGCTGGACGGCCTCTACCAGGGCGCGACCGTCCTGGTACGGCTGCTCGGCGGCTTCTTCGCGGACCGGCTGCGCCGCCCCAAGCTCGTCGCGGGCACGGGGTACGCCCTCGGCGCCGCCGCCAAACTGATGCTGTTCCCCGCCGGGGGTCCGGCGGCGCTGTCGGCGGCGGTGGCGGTGGACCGCGCGGGCAAGGGCCTGCGAACCGGGCCGCGCGACCTGCTCATCGCCACGGCGGCTCCACGGGACCGGCTCGGCGGGTCCTTCGGCGTGCACCGGGCCCTCGACGCGACCGGCGCGCTGCTCGGCCCGATCGTCGCGTTCGGGCTGCTCGCGCTCGCGCCGGGCGACTTCGGCATGGTCTTCGTCGTGTCGTTCTGCGTCGCCGTCCTCGGTGTGCTGCTGTTCGTCCACCGAGTTCCGGAGCACCGCGCGGAACGTCCGGCCGGGCTCGGCTCGCGACCGATCTCGGTTCGCGACGTCGCGTCCCTCATGCGGATCGGCGGGTTCCGGCGGCTGCTGTGCGCCGCGGCCCTGCTGTCGGCGACGACGATCGGCGACGCCTTTCTCTACCTCGTCCTGCTGAGCAACGAGTCGGTCACGACCCGCTGGTTCCCGCTGCTGTTCGTCGGGACGAGCCTGGTCTATCTCTCCCTGGCCGTGCCGCTCGGCCGCATCTCCGACCGTTGTGGCAGGAACCGCGTCTTCACCATCGGATACGGGCTGCTGCTGTGCGCGTATCTCACGGCGATCCTCATCAGCGGGACCATCGGGGTCGTGGCCACCCTGGTGTTCCTCGGCGCCTACTACGCGGCGACCGAGGGCGTGCTGCCCGCCGCCGCCGCGCCGCTGCCGCCCGCCGAACTGAGAGCGACCGGGATCTCCGTCGTCCAGGCGGCGGTGGCGGGTGGACGAGCCCTCGGCGCGGTCACGTTCGGCGCGATCTGGACGGCCGCCGAGAGCGACACCGCCGTGCTGGCCTTCGCCGCCGCGCTCACGGCCGCCCTGCTCGCGGCCATACCGATGATCACACGGACGGAGGCTCGATGATCCGGCACGGCACCAGAGACGGCAGGATCATGATGGGGATCGCGATCCTCGTGACGGCCGTGGCCGCGGGCTGTGTCGCGTCCTCGGTGCTGCGCGCCCGCGCGACCGGTGGGGACGGCTCCGCGGAGCTGCCCGACGGTCGCCAGATCGTGTTCCGGTCGCTCCGCCCCGGGCCCGGCTTCGGGCACATCGCCGCGGTTCCGGTCGCCGAACCGCGCGGCGAGCGCGTCGTCCTCCCGACCCGCTGCGAACGGACCGCCGCCTCGGCGGCCGGCGGCCTGTGCCTGCGGCAGACGCGCAACCCGATCCGGCTGTTCACCGCGTCCCTTATGGACGACCGGCTCCGCCCGGGAGAGGAGCTCCCGCTCAACGGAATCCCGAGCCGTGCCCGGATCTCCGAGGACGGCCGCTACTACGCCACGACCGCCTTCGTGACGGGACACTCCTACCTCTCGGACGGCTTCTCCACCGAGACCGTCATCGGTCGGATCGGCGGCGACCCCGTCGGCAACATCGAGCAGTTCACCTTCATGTTGAACGGGCAGCCGAACAGGAACGTGGACCGCAACGTGTGGGGCGTGACGTTCGTCCCCGGCGGGCAACGGTTCTTCGCGACCGTCGCCACGCAGAACCGCAGATACCTCGTCGAGGGCGACATCGGACGGCGCACCCTCACCGCCCTGCGCGAGAACGTCGAGTGCCCGTCCCTGTCCCCGAACGGTCAGCGCCTGGTCTACAAGAAGCGGACCGGGCCCACCTCCGACGTCTGGCGTTTCCACACCCTCGACCTGGCGACCGGCGTCGAGGCCCCGCTCGCGGAGCCCCGCAGTGTGGACGACCAGGCGGCGTGGCTCGACGACGACCACGTGATGTACGGGGTGCCCAAGGGCGGCGCGGGCGGCCGCAACGCCGACATCTGGGTCGTCCCGTTGCGCGGTGGCGCTCCCCGCGTTCTGATTCCCGACGCCGACTCGCCCACCGTCCGATCCCCGTCCCGGAATCGTCTGGCGCCCTGAGAGTTCGCGTCAGCCGCGGCCGAGGACGCAGAACTCGTTGCCCTCCGGGTCGGCCAGGACCGTCCAGGGCACGTCGCCCTGGCCGAGGTCGACATCGGTGGCGCCCAAATCCCGCAGCCGGGTCACCTCCGCTTCCTTGCCGTCGATCGGCTCCGGCAGCAGGTCGAGATGGACGCGCTTTCGCGCCGTGCGCGCGCCAGGCGTGTGGCGCAACTCCAGAAACGGACCGACACCGTCGGAGGAACGCAGCACCGCCTGATCGTCGGTCACCTTGAGCAAGGTCCAGTCCAGCGCCTCGTCCCAGAACCGGGCGAGGGCCCGTGGGTCTTCGCACTCGACCACCACCGCGGCGATCGGGCCGGTGTCCCGGTAGATCTCCCGGGGCTCCAGCACGCGGAACTCGTTGCCCTCCGGGTCGGCGAGGACGGTCCACGGCACGTCGCCCTGACCGATGTCCGCGTCCGTCGCGCCGAGATCCTTCAGCCGCGCGACCATCTCCGCCTGATGGGCCTCGGAGGTGGTGGCGAGTTCGAGGTGGACGCGGTACTTCACCGTCTCCGGGTCCGGGACGGTGACGAAGTCGATGTAGAAGGCGGCGGGGTCCGGCCAGGTGAAGCCCTTGGGCTCGACGTTGGTCACGCCCGGGGCCTCACTGGCGAGGTTCCAGCCGAGCGCGTCCGCCCAGAACCGGCCGAGTGTCGAGTCGTCCCCAGCCTTGAAGTTCACTTGAATAAGCCGCAGTGACATGCCGCCGATCATAGGGCGGGCCGCACAAGAAGCCACGCCCGCAATCGCTCGCCAAAGACGATGTAGCGACCGAACGGCGACTTATTCAGCCGCAGCCGGGACCTATTTGCTCACAGGTTGGCTAATGCGTGGTTCTGGACAACCGTTTTGTGGCGCGTTCCGCAGGAGATGCGTCGAGGAGGTCGGCGTGTCGCTTCTCCTTGGGTTCAATTCGTGCTCGGCGGCGATTCATTTACGGTTGTCGCTCCGTACGGGAACCGGCGGGATATCGGCGAGGCAGGACGTGTCACCGACTCGCAGGTTCCGGACGAATCCGCTTTCGATGCCCGCCACGCAACCGCTCGGCTCCTTTTCCGGCACGTGACCCACGTTGGGCACTTCCACCACGGTGGCGCGGCGGAACTGGCGGGCGGCCAGCCGTCCCTCCT
Source organism: Actinomadura spongiicola (assembly GCF_003432485.1). Lineage (GTDB taxonomy): Bacteria > Actinomycetota > Actinomycetes > Streptosporangiales > Streptosporangiaceae > Spirillospora > Spirillospora spongiicola. The sequence continues at coordinate 37,497 of NZ_QVNQ01000014.1, read as the reverse complement.
CCGTGGGCGTGTTCGTGTCCAGGTCGCCGGACACCACCAGCACCGGCACGTCAGGGAAGGGCCCGCCGGTCGGCTGGACCGGACCATGCCCGTCCGGCCAACGAATGCAGGCGTTGCCGAGATCGAGGGAAACACTGGTCCACGCCTTCTTGCCGAACGGCCAGAACGTCCTCTCGGAAAGTGCGGCGCGCCTGGCGTCGAACTGCCGCAACCGGGCGTCCACCGGTGCCCTACGGTTCCAGAGCTTCGGATAGTCGTTGCACATCACGGTCGCGGCCTGGTTCGGGTTGAACGCCTGCTCTTCCCGCTTGGCGGTCGAGCCGCTCATCGGGCTCACCCGCCGGGCGGTCTCGACCAACGGCGCGTCGTCGCCGCGCAGCGCGGCCCGCACCATGGCCGGGATCTCGCCGATGCCCTCGGGGGCACCGGCGGCCAGGTCGTGCACGATGACGGCAAGCGACGTGTCGTCCAGTAGCCGGTTCTCGTCCTCCACCTTGTACGGGATCGGCCGCTCCCGCAGCCGTTGCGCGAGCCGTGAGATGTCCCGCAGCACTTGGCGGCCCTCGCAGGCGCCGCCGCTGCGCTCGCACATCAACTCCATCGCCCTGCGGGCCGCGCGCACCCTGGTGCGGCCCCAGGTGTCGAAGGCGAGCGGGTACGCGCTGGACAGGACCATCGACCGCACCCGTGACGGGTGCCGCTGCGCGTACACCGTCATGAGGTAGGTGCCGTACGACTCCCCAAGAAGGTCGAGCCGTTCGATCCCCAGCTTGGCGCGGACCGCGTCGATGTCGTCGGCGATCTCCGCCGAGGTGTAACCGCGTGCGCGTGGCCCCAGCGTCCCGCCGCAATCGCCGATCATGCGGGTGATCCCGTCGCGCGTGGGTGGCAGCCCGGTGATCCCACAGTCGACCGGGTCGGACCTGTTGACCCCGCGCGGGTCGACGAGCAGCAGGTCGAAGCGGTCGAGAAGGGAACCGAACGCCTGGACGTACATCCCGGCGAGCGCGATCGGTGAATCACCCGGACCACCCGGATTGATGGTGATCGTTCCGGACGCGGGCCGAGACGTGTTCCGGCGCCGGATCACCGCGTACGCGACATTGACGCTGCCCTGCTCGGGATGTGCGCGCACCAGCGGCACCCGCAGCGTCCCGCACTCGGCGCGCGGAACCGGCGTACATCCGTCCGGCGGCGCCTCGGCCCGCGCCACCGGTGCCACCGCCACGACACTGACCGCGGCCACGAGCACGACCGTCCTCTTGAAGGTCCTTCTCATGGCGCGAGACTCTCCCGCCTCCCCCCGATCGCGCATCGCCCGACGCGGTGAACCGGTCCCCGATACCCAGGGGGGAGAACGGCCCGCGTCACGGCCGAGTGCCTACCGGCACGTGGACGCGGACAGTGGCGGAGCGCGTCGCTGCTACTGGACGTCCTGGTCGTTCGACTGGTCCATGACGTAAAGGGTCGCGCCACCCGGCTCCTTGTATGTGGCCAGGAAGCCGCCGGGGATCTCTGAGGGCTCCTCGACCACGGTCAGCGTCTCCGAGTGGGCCTTGTGGAACTCCTGGACGCTCTCGACGACGAACAGCGGCCCGACCGCGGCGTTCGGGTCGTGACCGTCGAGCATGAGCTGGACATCGGTCCCCGGCAGGGACAGCGCGACGGTCGCGTCGCCCTCGCGCCACATCTCGGTGAAGCCGAGGGTGTCGCGGTAGAGGGCGAGGGACGCCTTCAGGTCAGCGGTGGGGACGAACAGGAACTCGAGCTTCATGATGCTTCCTTCCGGACGTAACTGGATTTAGGCAGAGCATAACGGCATTATGTACCCATGCGCGAGTGGGTTCCGGTATCGACATCCCCCAGGGGGCGCCTCGCCCTCGCCGCGGTCGAGGCGTTCGGGACGCGTCCCTTCGCCGAGGTCACGGTCACCGAACTGGCGGCCGCGGCGCAGGTCACGACCGGGGCGCTCTACCATCACTTCGGCAGCAAGCTCGGGCTGTACGCCGTCGCGCGGGAGGACGTCGAACGGCGCCTCCTGGACCGGATGGAAGGCGCGATGGCCGCCGCCGGAGGTTCGGCGTCGAGCCGTTCGGCCGCCGTGACGTCGGCGCTGCTCGTCGGCCTCGACTTCGCCGTCCGCGAGGGTTTCCTGTACATCCTGGGCGACCCGCCCGCGGGCACGGAGCACGACCGGCTGGCCGAGACCCTCAGCCAGAACTTCGCCCCGGCGGCACCGCTGCTCGGCCGGGTCCTCGCGGCGGCCTGGCGCGCGGCGCTGACGGCGGTCGCCGCCGGCGAGGATCCCGCACAAGCCCGCGCCGCCCTCGCGGCCCTCAGAATCCAGCCGCCCGACGAGGCGTGAATCCCTCACCACCAGGACCCAAAGCCCAAGGCACACGACCTCGACCTTTCGCTTTGGAACATCCTGGCCTTTCAGGTCGAGCATGGAATGGAGGTGGAGCGGCCGGTGCCGTCCAAACGGCTGACGAGTCCCTGAGACGCCTGCCCGCGCGACGGGTCTCGACCCGACTGGTGGGCGGAACGGCAGGCGACGCGCCATTCCCGCGTTGATCTGGCGAGGAATCAGCGCTTTCGGTGTACGACGTGCGGTCAGATGCCGGTCGGAGACCGCGAATCGTCAGGTAGGACCCGGTTGGGCGTAACGGCGGTGGTGGGCCGGCGCCTTACATGTTACGGTTGGATCTCGGAATGGTAACGGGGTTGGTAAACCTATCCGGTCGGTCTTTTGGTATCGCAATGCGACGGTATGGACCGCAATGCGGGGCGCGTCCGGACTCGAACGGCCCCCTGACCGCCCCGATCGGAGCCTTCATGAGTGGACGTCCGAGAAAGCGTTCCGCCCGTTCGCCCGTGCCCGGCCGCCGTCGTCCGAAACGGGGGGCCGCCGGGATCGGGGAGCGGTCTTGACGCGGAGCATCCTGATCGTCGACGGTCACACCCTCGTCCGGCAGGGTGTGCGGGAGATCCTCGAAGAGGACGACGAGTTAGCGGTGGTCGGCGAGGCCGGCGACGGCGAGGAGGCCGTCAGCATGGCCGCCGACCGGCATCCCGACGTCGTCCTCCTGGAGGTCGGTGGCCACGGCAGGGACGCCGTCACCACCGTGCGCCGCATCCGGCGGCACTCACCGGAAACGAAGGTGATCATCCTCAGCATGCAGGAGGGCCCGGAACTGCTGCGCGCGCTGCTGGAGGCGGGCATCCGCGGCTACCTGCTGAAGACGGTGACGCGGGACGAGCTGGTCGCGGCGATCCAGGCGGTCCAGAACTCCGACCGCATCGTGCTCAGCGTCTCGCGGCGCAGCCTGCCCGAGGACGACGGGGCGCAGCCCGTCCAGCTCACCGAGCGGGAACGGCAGGTTCTGGAGCTCACCGCGCTGGCGCTCACCAACCGGCAGATCGGGAACCGGCTCGCGCTCACCGAGGCCACCGTCAAGCGCCACCTCCGCAACATCTTCGCCAAACTCGGCGCGGGGTCGCGGCTCGACGCGGTCAACCGGGCGGCCCTCGCCGGCCTCATCGAGCCGCCACGGAACACGCTGTAGGCCGCGGGTAGGTCGCGGGGCACGGCTCTGACGGGACGCGAACCGGGCTCGACCCGGCCGTCCTACGTTGGCGGCGACCGTACGCCCAGCGGAGGGACCGCCGTGCTTCGCCAGATCGAACCCGTGGAGGCCAGCAAGTTCCGGACGGTGATGCGCGGCTTCGCCACCGGAGTGACGGTTGCCGCCGCCGACTCAGGGGACGGACCCGCCGGGACGACGATGAACTCGTTCACGTCCGTGTCGCTGGAGCCGCCGCTCGTCCTGTTCTGCATCGGATCCGGGTCGCGGACATGGCCCGTGGTCCGGCGGGCGGGCTGCTTCGCGGTCAGCTTCCTGTGCGCCGGCCAGGAGACCCTCGCCCGCCGGTTCGCGGCGCGCGGCGTGGACCGCTTCGCCGGCCAGGAGGTCGCGACCGCGGTGACGGGCGCGCCGGTGCTCGCCGACGCGGCGGGCTTCGTCGACTGCACGCTCGTGGACGCGCTCGAACTCGGCGACCACCGCGTCGTCGTCGGTCTGGTCGTGGCGGCGGGTCGCCTGCGCGACGCCCGGCCGCTGGTCTTCGCCGCCGGAGGTTACGGGAGTGTCTGAGATGCGGGACCGGATGGCCGCGCTGGAGGCCGAGCGGCGCGCCGCCGTCGTGGTCGGCTGGGGGCTGGTCGAGGGCCGCCGGGTGTTCGCCTACGCGCACGACTTCCGGGTCTTCGGCGGCAGCCTCGGCGAGGCGCACGCCGGCAAGATCCACAAGATCATGGATCTGGCGGCGCAGGCGGGCGCGCCGCACGTCGGGCTGTGCGACGGGGCGGGCGCGCGGATCCAGGAGGGCGTGACCGCGCTCGCCGGGTACGGCGGCATCTTCCGGCGCAACGTCCGCAACTCCGGGGTGACATGAAGACGAAGCCGGTCAGCGCCGGCGAGTACGCCGCCCCGCCCGCGCACGGGCCGAGCATCACGCTGATCTGCGGGTGCGCGCGGTGATCGAGGAGATCGTGGACGACGGCGAGATGTAGTCCTCGACGCGGGCGCGGCGTTCGGTCTCGGGGTCGTCGGCGGCGGCGATCTCCCGCCGGTACACCACGTTCACCGCGGCCTCGGCGCCCATCACGGCGATCTCGTTGGTCGGCCAGGCGAGCGACACGTCCGCGCCGATCGACCGCGAGTCCCGGCGGGAGTTGATGGGGCCGTTCCACGCGGCCGAGCGCGGCCTGGTGGACGAAGTGATCGACCCGGCCGAGACACGTGCGCGGATCGTCGACGCGCTGGACATGCCGGCCGACAAGTACGCGCCCCGGCCCCACCGCAAGCACGGGAACCAGCCGCGGTGAGCGCCGACATCGAGATCGTGCGGGGCCGCCCGGACGAGCGGGAGCTGGCGGCGCTCGTCGCCGTACTTCTGCACGGGGGGCTCCTGCGCGGGGACGGCGGTGACCGCGCGGCGGAGACCACCGCTCCGCGCGAAGCGGAGGGGCGGCCCGCGCCGCGCTGGGACCCCGAGGGGCTCAGCCCACCACGCCCGGCGTCCGCTCCACGACGGCCGCGGACCAGGTGAAACCCGCCCCGACCCCGGCGAGCAGGCAGCGCTGTCCGGGCGCGAGGCGGCCGGTCACGATCAACTCGTCGAGCCCGGCGATCTGGTCCCCGGCGCCGAGGTGACCGATCCGGCTGCCCCAATCCCACGTCGTCCGCGCCCGGTCGATGCCGAGCGGCTCGAAGAACTGGACGTCCATCTTCGGCAGCCCGAGGTGGGGCAGGACGAACCAGTCCACTTCCGCGCGTTCGACGCCGGCCTCCGACAGGGCACGCCCGACGGCGCTGACCTGCCCGTCCCGCAGTCGCCGCAGCACCTCCGCGAAGCCGAGTTCGGACACCGCCTCCTCTCGGGGCGCCTCGGCGTCGATCGGGCGGGCCGCCGCGAGGGGGGCGTCCGCGAACGGGCGCGTGCCCCGGCCGAGTATCTCCAGGCCGGGGTCGGAGACGGAGACCGCGCTGCGCAGCCGGACGGCCGAGCGTCCGTCGTCCGGAGCGCCGCGCGCCAGGACCATCGCGGTGCCGCCGTCGCCGCAGATCGTGCCCGGGTCGGTGCGCCAGCGGTCGAAGCCCGGCGGCGCGAACCGGTCGCCGGTCGACACGAGCGCCTTGCCGCCCGCAGGCCGGGCCGCGAGATACGCGGCGGCCAGTTCGATCGCCGCCATGCCGCCGTTGGACTGCTGCCCCACCTCGACGGCCGGGCAGTCGTTGCCGAGCGCCTCGCGCTGCACGTAGGAGGCGGCCGCCCACAGGTCATGCCCCTGGTAGTGGACGCTGGCGTGCAGGACCAGTTCGACGTCGGACGGGTCCGCGCCGGCGTCCTTCATCGCCTGCCGCGCGGCGTCCGCGGCCATCTCCGGCGGGGCGTCCGCGGCGACGCACACGGCCTGGATGCCGGTGCGCCAGACGTCCTTGCGGGCGCAGAGGCCCCGTTTCTCCGCGTCGGCCGTCTCGATCGCTTCGGGCAGGTGACGTCCGGTCCCCGCCACGTAGATGTCGTCGTACCTCATGCCGCGAGCGTCGCAGCCGCCCGTCAGGGCGCCGTCGAGGACGGGTCGTCGCGACCCGCCCGTCGCGCCGGGCGCGAATGACCCTAGGCCGGATCTCGACGCGGGCCGCCTAGACAGAAGGCATGACTGAGGACCACCGAACCGGCGGGGGACGACCGCTGCCGATCGCGCTGCTGATCCCGGGTCAGGGAGCGCAGCGTCCACGGATGGCCGCGTCCCTGTACGGCACCGACGAGGACTTCACCCGCACGATGGACGAGGCGTTCGCGCTCATGGGCCCGCGCAGCCCGCACGTGCGCGAACAGTGGCTCGCCGAGCGGCCGTCGCCGGACTTCGACGACGTCACGGTGGCGCAGCCGCTGCTGTACGCGGTCGGGTACGCGCTGGGGCGCGCGACGGCGGACCGGTACGGGCCGCCCGACACGCTCCTCGGGCACTCCGCCGGGGAGATGGTGGCCGCCGCGCTCGCCGGGGTCTTCGACTTCGCCGACGGCATGCGCCTGATGATGGCGCGGCTGCCGGCGCTGGCCGCGACCGAGCCGGGGGGCATGCTCGCCGTGGCGGCCTCGGTGCCGGAGGTGGAACCGCTGCTCGGCCGGGACGTGCACCTCGCCGCGGTCAACGCGCCCAGGCAACTGCTGCTCGCGGCGGCGGAGCGACCACTGCGCCGCGCCATGTCCCGGCTGAGGGAACGCGGGATGACGGTGCGGCGCGTCCCCGCGCGGCAGGCCTTCCACAGCCCGCTCGTGGCGGCGGCGTCGACCCGGGCCGGTGACCGGTGGACCGGTGCCGCGTTGCGGCCGCCCTCCGTCCGGCTCTACTCCGCCTACGACGCCGCGCCGCTCACCGCGGAACGGGCGTGCGACCCGTCCTTCTGGATCGGGCAGCCCGCCCGCACCGTCCACTTCGCCCGCGCGCTGGACCGGCTCCTGGACGACGGCGACCACCTGCTGCTGGAGACCGGACCGGGGCAGAGCCTCACGACGCTCGCCCGCCGGCACCCCCGCGTCCTGGCCGGACGCAGCCGGGTGCTCGGAACGACGGAGGAGCTGATCCCACGATGAGCGCTCCCATCGCCGTCATCGGCATGTCCGCCCGCGTCCCCGGGGGACCGGGCCTGGAGGAGTTCTGGTCGCTGCTGTGCCGCGGCGGCGAGGCGATCGGCCCGGCGCCGGAGGGCCGCCCCGGCGGCCCCGGCGGCTTCCTCGACGACGTGGAAGGCTTCGACGCCGCGTTCTTCGGCGTCCCGCGAAGGGAGGCCGAAGAGCTCGACCCGCAGCAGCGCCTGATGCTCGAACTGACGTGGGAGGCGCTGGAGGACGCCCGCGTCCTGCCCGCGTCGCTGCGCGGAGGCCGGACCGGCGTGTTCGTGGGCGCGATGGCCGACGACTACGAACTCCTTCGGGCCCGTGACACCGCCGCCGAAGCGTCGCCCTTCACGCTGACCGGGACGCGGCGCGGGTTCATCTCCGGACGCGTCTCCCACGTGTTCGACCTGCGCGGCCCCAGCGTCACGGTCGACACGGCCCAGTCGTCGTCCCTGGTGGCGGTTCACCAGGCGGCGCAAAGCCTCCGGAACGGTGACTGCGAGCTGGCCGTCGCGGGCGGTGTGCAGGTGAACCTCGCGGAGGAGAGCCACGAGGCGCTCCGGGAACTGGGCGCGCTGTCACCGGACGGGCGGTGCCGTCCCCTGGACGCGGCCGCCGACGGCTTCGTCCGCGGCGAGGGCGGCGGCGCGGTGGTGCTCAAGCCGCTCGACGCGGCGCTGCGGGACGGCGACCGCGTGCACTGCGTCATCCTGGGCGGCGCGGTCAACAACGACGGCGCCACGCCCGGGTTGACCGCCCCCAGCCGGGACGCGCAGGAGGCGGTGGTCCGGCTCGCCTGCGAACGGTCCGGCGTCGATCCGGGCGCGGTCCGGTACGTCGAGTTGCACGGCACGGGGACGCGGCGGGGCGACCCGGTGGAGGCGGCGGCGCTGGGCCGGGTGCTCGGCGCCGCCCGCCCGCCGGGGGACCCGCTGCTGGTCGGCTCGGTGAAGGCGAACATCGGCCATCTGGAGGGCGCGGCCGGGATCGTCGGGCTCGTCAAGACGGCCGCCGGGATGGCGCGCGGGCGGCTTCCCGCGACGCCGAACTTCGCCGCGCCCAACCCCGAGATCGACCTCGCGGGCCTGAACCTGCGGGTCTGTGACCGTACCGGTGACTGGCCGGACGGGGACCGCGTCGCGGGCGTCTCCGCGTTCGGCCTCGGCGGCTCCAACTGCCATCTCGTCCTCGCCGGGCCGCCCCGCGCCGCCGCCGGAGCGGCCCCGCCCGGCGAGCGGTCACGGCGCCCGGCTTCCGGCCCCGTCCCGTGGGTGGTGAGCGGACGCTCGGAACGGGCCCTGCGCGCCCAGGCCGGACGGCTCGCCGACCTGGCCGCGACCCGACCGGACGCGCGGGACGTCGGCCACTCCCTCGCGACCTCGCGGACGGTGTTCGAGCACGGCGCCGTCGTGACCGGCGACCACCCGGCGGGCCTGCGGGAGCTCGCGGCGGGCCGCGACGCGCCCGGAGTGGTCCGGGTCAGGAGACGCGACGGACGCACCGCCCTGGTGTTCCCCGGACAGGGCGTGCAGTACCCGGGCATGGGCCACCGCCTGTACGAGACGTATCCGGCGTTCGCGCGGGCGCTCGACGAGGTCGGCGACGCGCTGGAACCGCTGATCGGCGCACCGGTCCTCGACGTGCTGCGCGGCGACCGGCTGGACGGCCAGGCACTGCTGCAACCGGCCGTGTTCGCCGTCGAGACGGCGCTCTTCCGGCTGCTGGAATCGTGGGGGGTCCGGCCCGACGCCGTCGCGGGCCACTCGCTCGGGGAGATCACCGCCGCGCACGTCGCCGGGGCGCTTCCCCTCGGCGACGCGGCCGAGTTCGTCGCGGCGCGGGGGCGGCTGTTCGAGCGGCTGCCGTCCGGCGCCGCGGTCGCGGTGGAGGCGGGCGAGGACGAGGCCCGCGCCGTTCTCGCGGACCGGCCTGGCCGCGCCGGCGTCGCCGCCGTCAACGGCCCCCGGTCCGTGGTGATCGCCGGTGACGAGACGGTCGTGACCGCGGCGGCCGAACACTTCGCCGGGGTCGGGCGGCGCACCAGGCGGCTGCGCATCGGTCGGGCCGTCCACTCGCCGCTCGTCGAGCCGATCCTGGACGAGCTGCGCGCCGTCGCCGCCGGGCTGGGCTGGCGGCGTCCGACCGGCGGGCCGATGATCGTCTCGTCGGTGACGGGCGCCGAACTGGACGCCGGGCGGCTCGCGGACCCCGGGCACTGGGCCGGCAACGCCCGCCGGACCGTCCGGTTCGGCGACGCCCTCCGGGCGCTGCACGCGCTGGGCGCGCGGCGCTTCGTCGAGGCCGGTCCCGGCACCGCGCTCACCGACCTGCTCCCCGCGAACGTCTCCGACCCCGCCGTGACCGCCCTGCCCTGCCTCCCCGGCGGGCGGGACGAGGCGGAGGCCGCCGCGACGGCCCTCGCCGGGATCCACCTCGCCGGAGGCCACGTGGACTGGAGGGCCTTCTTCGGGACGGACGCCCGCCTGACCGACCTGCCGACCTACGCGTTCCAGCGCGACCGCCACTGGTTCGACGCGGCCCCGGACGAGGCGGTACCGGACGAGACGGCCCCGGCCGTCCCCGAGACCGACACCCGGCGGCTGGTCACCGAGACGCTCGAACAGGCCCTCGGCACCGGCGCGGCGGCCGACCCGAACCTGCCGTTCCGGGAACTCGGCGTCGACTCGCGGATGACCGTCGTGATCCGCGACCGGCTGTCGGCCGCCCTCGGCCGCGACCTGCCCGGTTCCCTCCTCTTCGACCATCCCACCGTCGCGGAACTCGCGGACGCCCTGCGTCCGGAGCCCGCCGCCCCGCGTCCGCGGCCCGAGGCCCGGACGGCCGCGCCCGCGCAGGGACGCCGCGCGGGCGACGACGACATCGCGGTCGTCGCGATGGCCTGCCGCTACCCGGGCGGCGTCCGTTCGCCCGAGGACCTGTGGCGGCTGGTGGACACCGGAACCGACGCGATCGGGCCGTTCCCGGACGACCGCGGCTGGGACCTCGACGAGCTGTCCGGCGTTCCGGCCCTGGGCGGTTTCCTCGACGGCGCCGCCGAGTTCGACGCCGCGTTCTTCGGGATCTCACCGCGCGAGGCCGCGGGCATCGACCCGCAGCAGCGGCTGCTGCTGGAGGTCGCGTGGGAGGCGTGCGAACGGGCCGGGCTCGGCCGCGACGCGCTGCGCGGCAGCCGCACCGGCGTCTTCGTCGGCGCCACCGCGCAGGACTACGGCCCGCGCCTCGCCGAACCCGACGACGGCACGCGCGGCCACCGGCTCACCGGCACCGCGCCCAGCGTCGCCTCGGGACGCGTCGCCTACGTCCTCGGGCTGCGCGGCCCCGCCGTCACCGTGGACACCGCCTGCTCGGCGTCCCTGGTCGGCGTGCACATGGCGGCGCAGGCGATCCGGCAGGGCGAATGCGACACGGCGCTCGCTGGAGGCGTCACCGTCCTGGCGACGCCCGGCATGTTCCTGGACTTCGGCCGCCAGCGGGGACTCGCGTCCGACGGCCGCTGCAAGGCGTTCTCCGCCGACGCGGACGGCACCGCCTGGGCCGAGGGGGCCGGGCTGGTCGTGTTGCAGCGGCTGGGCGACGCGCGGCGGGCGGGACGTCCCGTCCTGGCCGTCCTGCGCGGCAGCGCCATCAATCAGGACGGGGCGGGCAACGGGCTCACCGCGCCGAACGGCACCGCCCAGGAGCAGGTCATCAGGGACGCGCTGGACCGCGCCGGGATCGGCCCCGCCGACGTGGACGCGATCGAGGCGCACGGCACGGGCACCGCGCTGGGCGACCCCGTCGAGGCGGGCGCGCTGGCCCGCACCTACGGCGCCGCCCGCGCGGCGGACGACCCGGTCCGGCTGGGCTCGCTGAAGTCGAACATCGGGCACGCCCAGGCGGCGGCGGGCATCGGCGGTCTGCTCAAGATGGTGGAGGCGTTGCGCGCCGGGCGGCTGCCCCGCACGCTGCACGTCCGCGAGCCGTCCGGGCACGTCGACTGGGCCGAAAGCGGCCTGGCGCTGCTCACCGACCCGGTGCCGTGGCCGCGTGCGGACCGTCCGCGCCGGGCCGCCGTCTCCTCGTTCGGGATCAGCGGCACCAACGCGCACGTCATCATCGAGGAGATCGTCGACGATTCCGTCGAGGAGGGCGCGGCACGGCCCGGCGGGGAGCCGAGCGATCCGGGTCCCATTCCGCTGCCGCTGTCGGCCCGCACCGGACCCGCGCTGCGCGCGCAGGCGGAACGGATCCGCGAGTTCATGGCCGCGCGTCCGGAGGAGCGGCCCGCCGACATCGCCCGGACGCTGGCGGCCCGAACGCCGATGCGGTGGCGCGCCGCCGTCGTCGGCGACGACCGCGACGACCTCATGGCCGGCCTGGAGACCCTCGCCCGGGGCGCCGGGATCCCGGCGGCCGTGCGCGGCTACCGGTCGCCCGCGGTGGTCCGGGCCGAAGCCGGGGACGCGTCCGATCCGGTGTTCGTGTTCTCCGGGCAGGGGGCGCAGTGGCGGGGCATGGCTCTCGACCTGCTGCGCGAGTCCCGGGTGTTCCGCGAGCGGATGGCCGAGTGCGAGCGGGCGCTGTCGGCCCACTGCGGTTGGTCGCTCCGGGACGTGCTGGAGAACGATCCGCTGGACCGGGTGGACGTCGTCCAACCGGCGCTGTTCGCGGTGATGGTGTCGCTCGCCCGGCTGTGGGAGTCGGCCGGGGTCCGCCCGGCGGCGGTCGTCGGGCACTCGCAGGGCGAGATCGCGGCGGCCTGCGTGTCCGGGGCCCTGTCCCTCGACGACGCCGCCAAGGTGGCGTGCCTGCGCAGCCGGGCGCTGCGGAAGGTCGCGGGCAGCGGCGGCATGGCCTCGGTGCCGCTTCCGGCGGACGAGATCGAACTGCCCGCCCGGGTGTGGACGGCGGCGGTGAACGGGCCGGCCTCCACCGTCGTCGCCGGGGACACCGACGCCCTCGACGACCTCGTCGCCCGCCTCCAGGACATGGACGTCGACGCGCGGCGCGTGGACGTGGACTACGCCTCGCACACCGAGGCCATGGAACCGATGCGCGACCCGCTGCTCGCCGACCTCGCCGGGCTCGCCCCGGCCGACCCGGCCGTCCCGCTGTGGTCGACGCTGACCGGCGGGCCGCTCGACCGGCCGATGGACGAGCGCTACTGGTTCGACAACATCCGCGGCACCGTGCGGTTCCAGGACGCGGTGGACGCGCTGATCGACGCCGGTCACACGCGGTTCGTCGAGGTGAGCCCGCATCCGGTGCTGGCCCGCGCGATCAGCGGGACGGCGGGCGACCGCGACGTGACCGTCCTCGGCACGCTGCGCCGCGACGCCGGCGGGCTCGCGCAGTTCCTCACCGGCGTCGCCGCCGCCTACGCCGACGGCCTGTCCGTGGACTGGGCCGCGTTCGTCCCCGGGGGCCGGATCGTGCCGATGCCGACCTACCCGTTCGAGCACCGCCGCTACTGGACGTCCGCCGGGGTCCCGGGCGCGGCGGGCCTCGCGGGCGCGGCGAAGGCCGGGCATCCGCTGCTGGACGCCGAGGTGGACCTGCCCGGCGGCGGCGTCCTGCGCACCGGGCGGCTGTCCGTCGCGCGGCACCCGTGGCTCGCCGACCACGAGGTCGCGGGGGAGATCCTGCTTCCCGGCACGGCCCAGGTCGAGATGGCCTGCGCGGCGGGCGCCCGGATCGGTCACCCCCGCCTGCGCGAGCTGGTGCTGGAACGTCCGCTGCCGGTCCCCGCCTCCGGCGAGGTCGAGGTGCGTCTGCTGGCCGGCGCGGACCGGTCGGTCGTCATCGAGTCCCGCCCCCGTGACGCCGAGGACTGGACCAGGCACGCCACCGGAACCCTGGAGGACGGCGCCGCGGCCATGACGGTCGCCCCCGCCGGGACGTGGCCGCCGCCCGGCGCGGAACCGCTGCCGCTGGACGGCGCCTACGACCGGCTCGCCGAACGCGGTTACGGCTACGGCCCCGCCTTCCGCGGCCTGCGCCGCGCGTGGCGGAACGGCGACGACCTCTACGCCGAGGTCGGCACCGACCAGGACCGGGGCGCGCACCGCGTCCACCCCGCGCTGCTGGACGCCGCCCTCCACCCGCTGCTCCTGCCCGGCGAAGGACCCACGGACGTCCCGTTCGTCTGGAAGGGCGTCGCCTGCGAACTCACCGACGCCTCGTCGCTCCGCGTGCGGCTGATCCGAGCCGGCGACGGGACGGCGCGGCTGGAGGCCACCGACGACGAGGGACGCGCCGTCGCCGTCGTCGAGTCACTCGAACTGCGGCCGCTCGCGGGCGACGCGCCGGGCGCCCTCTACGAGACCGCATGGCATGAGCTGACCGGCGAACAGCACCGCGAGCAGGACGGCGAGCCGCCCGAGGCGCACCTCGTGCATGTGCCTGACCTGGACGGCACCATGCCGGACGACGCTCACCGCGCGGCACGAGCCGTCCTGGAGAAGCTCCAGAACATCCCGGACTCCGACACCGTCGCCGTCATCACTAAGAACGCGCAACGCGTCCTTCCCGGCGACGACGTCGCCGGGCTGGCGCAGGCGACGGTGACCGGGCTCGTGCGCTCGGCCCGCTCCGAACGCACCGGCCGCCTCGTCCTGATCGACGGCGACGGCGACGGCGACGAACGGAGCGAGGAAGCGCTGACCAGGGCTCTCGGGACCGAAGAAGCCGAACTGGCCGTTCGGCGGGGCCGCCTGTACGCCCCCCGGCTGGCCCGTCCCGGCGACGACGGACTCGTTCCACCGGGCGAGGGCCCCTGGCGGCTGGACGTCACCCGCCGGGGCTCGCTGGACGACCTGGCGCTCGTCCCCGCCCCCGAGTCCGGGCGGCCGCTCGGCGAGGGCGAGGTCCGCGTCGCCGTCCGCGCCTCCGGGCTGAACTTCCGCGACATCGCCGTCGCGCTGCGCCTGGTTCCCACCGAACGGACCATGGGCGGCGAAGGCGCGGGGATCGTCACCGAGACCGGTCCCGGAGTCACGGCGCCGCGCCCCGGGGACCGGGTCATGGGCGTCTTCGAGCGCTCCCACGGGCCCGTCGCCGTCGCCGACGCCCGCAAGGTCGTGCCCGTGCCGCCGGGCTGGACGTTCGCCCGCGCCGCGTCGGTGCCGATCGTCTTCGCCACCGCCTACCAGTGCCTGGTCGAGATCGCGAAGCTGGGACCGGGGGAGAGCGTGCTGATCCACGCGGCGACCGGCGGCGTCGGGCTGGCGGCCGTCGAACTCGCCCGGCACCTCGGCGCCGAGGTGTACGCCACCGCGAGCCCGCCCAAGCAGCACGTCCTGCGCGAGCTGGGCCTCGACGACGACCACATCGCCTCGTCCCGCGACCTGGGGTTCGAGGAGCGGTTCCGGGGACGGATCGACGTCGTCCTCAACTCGCTGGCCCGCGAGACCGTGGACGCCTCGCTCCGCACCCTCCGCCCCGGCGGACGCTTCGTCGAGATCGGCAAGACCGACGTCCGCGACCCCGGAACCGTGCGGACCGAACACCCCCAGGTCCGGTATGCCGCCTACGACCTGCTGAGCGTCGAACCCGAGCGGGTCGGCGAGGTCCTGCGCGCCGTGCTCGCCCTGCACGAGGACGGCGCGTTGCCGCCCCTCCCGATCCAGACCTACGACGTGCGGCGGGCACCCGAGGCGCTCCGAACCCTGCGGCACGCCGGGCACATCGGCAAGCTCGTCCTGACCGTCCCGCCGCCCGCGCCCTTCGGACCCCACGCGACGGTGCTCATCACCGGTGGGACGGGAAGGCTGGGCGCCCTCCTGGCGCGGCACCTCGTCCGCGAGCACGGCGTGCGCGGGCTCGTCCTGGCCGGCCGCCGGGGACGCGCCGCCGACGGCGTCCCGGAGCTGGAAGCCGAACTCACCGGCCTCGGCGCCGAGGTCGCCTTCCCCGCCTGCGACGTCGCCGATCGGGACGCGCTGGCCCGCCTCCTCGCCGACCATTCGCCGACCGCCGTGGTCCACGCCGCCGGAACCCTGGACGACGGACTCGCCGCCACCCTGACCGGCGCCCGCGTCGACGCCGTCCTGCGCCCCAAGGTGGACGCCGCCTGGCACCTGCACGACCTGACCCGGGACACGGACCTGGAGGCGTTCATCATGTTCTCCTCGGCGGTCGGCGTGCTCGGCGCCCCCGGGCAGTCCAACTACGCCGCCGCCAACACCTGGCTGGACGCCCTCGCGGGCCACCGGCGCGCCCGGGGCCTGCCCGCCGTCTCGCTCTCCTGGGGGCTCTGGGACGAGCGCGGCGGCATGACCGGCCACCTGTCCGGCGAGCAGGTCGGCAGGCTGCGCCGCACCGGGATCGCCCCGCTGCCCGCCGCACGCGCGCTCGCCCTGTTCGACGCCGCGCTGCGGTCGCCCCGCGACCACCTCGTCCCGACGAACCTGGACGTCCGCGACGTGCGACCGGGCACGGTCCCGATGCTCGCCGACGTCGTCCGCCCCGCCCCGGAGCCCACCGAGGACGGCGAGGCGTCCGGCGCCGGTCTCGCGGAGCGCCTGCGCGGCGTCTCCGGCGACGAACTGGAACGCGTCCTGACCGCGGCCCTGTGCGACACCGCCGGGGAGATCCTCGGGTACCCCGAGCCCGGTGCTGTCGGACCGGACGACGCGTTCAAGGAACTCGGCTTCGACTCCCTGCTCAGCGTCGACCTGCGCAACCGCGTCAACCGCGAGCTCGGGACCGAACTGCCGACCACCGTGGTCAAGGACCACCCGACCCCCGCCGAACTGGCCGGGGCCATCCGGGCGGCGCTGCCGCCCGGCGACCGAACCGCCGACCGGAAGGAGAGGGACGATGAGTGAACAGTGCGACCGCCACGCCTTCGTGAGCGGGGCGACCAGCGGCATCGGCCGCGCGGTCGCCGAGCGGCTGGCAGGGGAGGGCGCGCGGGTGTTCATCTGCGCGCGTGACGGCGAGGCCGTCGCCCGGACGGTCAAGGAGCTGCGTGACGCCGGCGGCGACGTGGACGGCACCGCCTGCGACGTCCGCGACGCGGACCGGATCCGGTCGCTGGTCGAGGAGGCCAACTCCGCCGGTCCGATCAACGTGGTGGTCAACAACGTCGGGCGCGGCGGCGGCGGGCAGACCGCGCAGATCCCCGACGAACTGTGGGACGACGTCATCGCCACCAACCTGACGAGCGTCTTCCGCGTGACGCGGGCGTTCCTGGCGTCCGGACTGAAGGACGCCGGGTGGGGGCGCGTCATCAACATCGCGTCCACGGCGGGCAAGCAGGGCGTCGTCCTGGGGGCGCCGTACTCGGCGTCCAAGCACGGCGTCGTCGGCTTCACCAAGGCGCTCGGCCTGGAGCTGGCCAAGAGCGGCGTCACCGTGAACGCCGTCTGCCCCGGCTACGTCGAGACCCCGATGGCGCGGACCATCCGCCGCGGCTACGCCGACTACTGGGACGTCACCGAGGGCGAGGTGCTGGCCCGCTTCGAGGCCAAGATCCCGCTCGGCCGCTACACGACGCCCGACGAGGTCGCCGCGATGGTCGCCTACCTGGCCGGCCCGGACACCGCGGCGATCACCGCTCAGGCGATGAACGTCTGCGGCGGACTGGGCAACTTCTGAGGAGCGCCGATGACCGTACGAAAGGATTCCGCGCCGGCGACCCGGCACACCGAGCACACCACCCGGATCAAGGCGCCGCCCGACGCGGTCTACCGGATCGTGGCGGACGTGACGACCTGGCCGGTGCACTTCCCGCCGACCGTGCACGCCGTCCGGCTCTCCGGCGACGACCGTGCGGAACGCATCCGGATCTGGGCCTTCGCCAACGGCGCGCCGCGCACCTGGGTGTCGGAGCGCACCCTCGACCCGGACGCGCGGACCGTCGAGTTCGCGCAGGCCGAGCCGAGCGCCCCGGTCGCCGCGATGCGCGGGACCTGGCGGATCGAGCCCGACGGGGACGGCGGCTCCCACGTCGTCCTGGTCCACGACTACGCCGCCGTGGACGGTGACCCCGACGCCCTCGCGCTCATCGACCGGGCCGTCGACACCAACAGCGGCGCCGAACTGGACGCGCTCAGGCGCGCGGCCGAGACCGAGGCCGCCACCGGCCTGACCCTGGAGTTCAGCGACGACGAACTCGTCCACGGCCCGCTGGAGGCGGCCTACGACTTCGTCAACGAGTGCGACAAGTGGCCGGAGCGGCTCCCGCACGTGCTGCGCGTCGCCCTGACCGAGGACGAGCCCGGCCTCCAGTTCATGGAGATGGACACGCGGTCACCCGACGGGTCGGCGCACGCCACGGCCTCCGGTCGGGTGTGCGTGCCGGGCGAGCGCATCATCTACAAGCAGACCACCACGCCGCCCGTCATGCGGACCCACAACGGCGAGTGGCTGTTCGAGCCGGCCGGGGACGGCGCGGTCCGGGTCACGTCCCGGCACACGGTGGTCATCGACCCCGAGGCGCTGCCCGAGGCGGCCGGCGGGATGGACCTGCCGACCGTGCGGCGGAAGATCCGCGAGACGCTCGGCGCCAACAGCAGGGCGACCCTGCGCGCGGCCCGGCGGTACGCGGAGAACGAGAGGAGCGGAGCATGAAGGAACTGACCCTGGACGGGCTGAAGGACGCGCTGCGTACGGCGGCGGGCGAGGCGGAGACGCTGGAGGACGGTTCGATCGACCTCCTGGAGGTGCCGTTCTCCGACCTCGGCTACGACTCGCTGGCCGTCATGGAGACCACCGCGCAGGTGGAGCGCATGTTCGGCGTCGAACTGCCCGAGGAGGAGACCGCCGAACTGGAGACACCCCGCGAATACCTGGAATTCGTCAACGCCAGGCTCGGACAGAGCGCACAAGGACAGAACGCGTAAAGGGTAGAACGCGTAAAGGATAGAACCGCGAAAGAGCCGGCGGCCCATGAGGGGCGCCGGCTCTTTCGCGTGTGTTTCCGAGAATCGGTTCTCGTCAGGACATCCCGTCGACCCGGACGACCCGTTCCCGGATCAGCCAGGAATCGCCGTCCGGGACCAGGACGTCCTCACAGGTGGTGCTGGCGTGCAGGACGGTCCCGTTCTGCTCGCTCGACTGGAACACCAGGGCGTAGCTGCTCACCCGCACGCTCCCGTCCTCGGGGACGATGTGGCTCATGCCGAGCCAGTGCCGCCGGACGATCCCCGCCTCCGCGAGCTTGTCGGCGACCGCCCGGGACGCCGAGCGGATCCGGTCCCGGCCGCGGACCGGCTCGGGATGGCCCTGCGCGTCGAACACGCCGTCGGGGGTGAAGGCGTCCGCCCACTCCTCGACCCTTCCGGTGTCGAGGAGCTGCATGTGCCAGGCGTAGAAGTCGTCGATGGCGGCCCGCAGCTCGGCGGGCGCGATGGTGGTCGGCACGGATGCTTCCTTTCGGTGAGACGGATTCCGGTCAGTGGACGGGCTGCGCGGACGGCAGCCCGGCGCGCCGCGGCGGCCGGGGCCTCGGCACGATCCGGTTCACGGCGCCTGGACCGGTGGGCGCCGCCGTCCGGTCGCCGGCGCACGCCGGCGGTGTCCTCGGCTGCTCGCCCTGGAGGACGGCGGTGTGCACCTCGCTCAGTTCGGGGGACGGACTGAGCCCGAGGTCCTCGGCGAGGAGGTGCCGGGCCGTGTGGAACGCTTCAAGCGCGTCGTAGCGGCGGCCGGAACGCGCCAACGCGCACACCAGGAGGGTGTGGTACCACTCGTCGTACGGCTTCAGCGCGACCAGCGACCGCAACTCGCCGATGAGCTCCCGATGCCGGCCGAGCCGCAACTCGGCCTCGATCCGCAGGTTCAGCGCGTGGGCGCGGTGCTCGTCCAGCGCCGCCGCGTGGCTCTCCAGCACCCGGCCCAGCTCGACGTTGGCCATCGGCGGGCCCGTCCACAGTTCGAGCGCGCGGCACAGCGGGTCGACGGCGTCGGCGGCACGGCCGCCCTGGAGCAGCGCGCGGCCCTCGGCGAGCAGCCGGTCGAACCGGCTGAGGTCCAGTTGCTCGGGCGCGACCCGCAGCAGGTAGCCGGGCGGGCGGGTGAGGAGGACGTCCTCGTCCTCCGCCGCGGTGGCGTCGGCGGTCAGCCAGCGCCGGATCTGGTACACGTACGTCTGGGCGGTGCGGGCCGCGCTGCGCGGCGGGTCGTCCCCCCACAGCTCCTCGATGATCGTGTCGAGTGGCACGACGCGACCACCGCGTACCAGGAGCAGCGCGAGCGTGTTCAGAACACGCGGCGCGGTCGGCGCGAACGCCGATCCGCCGCCCGCGACCTCCAATGGGCCGAGCAGCTTGTAGTGGAGCATACGAGTTTCGACCTCCGTGGATCTGGTCGTCGTCGTTCATGACATTCGCCGCCTTTAGCCGTGAAGAGGCGCTCTAAGCGCCGCATCGTCGTTCGGTGACGCGTGGCGCCTCCGAACGTCCACCGCCGGGTGAGCCCTTCGGTCGGTCACGGGTATCGAAAGGAGTACTCCGCGGTCTGGGTGAGCGCGTTTCCCCCCGACCGCGACGGGTTATCAAGCGCGACGTCAGAGAACCCCTCGTCCACCGAAGAGGAGTGATTCTCGGTGACGACAGAAACGACGGTTGCCGAGAGGGGCACGTCGGAGCGGCTGGGGCTCGTCCTCGCCGTCTGCTGCGCCGGACAGTTCCTGGTGGTGCTGGACGCCTCGGTGATGAACGTCGCGCTTCCCTCCATCCGGACGGCGTTGCACTTCCAGACCGGCTCACTGCAATGGATCATCAACGCGTACACGATCGTGTTCGCCGGATTCCTGCTGCTCGGCGGGCGGCTCGCCGACATCTACGGGCGCCGCCGCGTGTTCGTCGGCGGCATCGGCGTGTTCACGCTCGCGAGTCTGGCCGGCGGCCTGGCCTGGAACCCGGCGTCGCTGCTGGTCGCGCGGGGCGTGCAGGGCCTCGGCGCGGCGATCATGGCGCCGGCGACGCTGACCGTCCTCGGCACCACCTTCACCGACCGGGAGCGGCGCGCCCGCGCGTTCGGGCTCTGGGGCGCGGTCGCCGCGGGCGGCGGGGCGATCGGCGCCCTGGTCGGCGGCGCCATCACCGAGTGGCTGTCCTGGCGCTGGATCCTGCTCGTCAACGTCCCCGTCGGCATTCTGCTGACGGCGGGCGCCCTGTACGCGGTCACCGAGTCCCGCAAGGACGACGACGACCGCCGGATGGACCTTCCCGGCGCCCTCGCCATCACGGCCGGGCTGATCCTGCTCGTGTACGGGATCGTCCGGTCCGAGAAGGAGGGCTGGAGTTCGCCGCAGATCATCGTGAGCCTGGGCCTCGCCGTCGTCCTGCTGACCCTGTTCGCCGTGAACGAGGCCCGCCGCGACAGCCACCCGCTGGTGCCGCTCGGCATCTTCCGCAACCGCTCCGTCACGGCGGCCAACCTGGTCGCGTTCACCAGCACCGCCGCCCTGTGGGGGACGTTCTTCCTGTTCACGCTGCTGCTCCAGCTCGTCCTCGGCTACAGCCCGCTGGAGACCGGGTTCGCGTACCTGCCGCTCTCCCTCGGCATCGTCGTGGCCGCTCGCGGCATCGCCCCGCTCGTGCCGAAGATCGGCCCGCGCCCACTGCTGGTCGCCGGGCTGCTGCTGTCGGCGGCCGGCCTGGCATGGCTGTCGCGTGCCGGAGCGGACGCCGACTTCCTCACCGACCTGTTCGGGCCGACGCTGGTGCTCGGCATCGGCCAGGGGCTGGTGTCGGCGTCCATGACCGTCGCGGGCACCTCCGAGGTCGGCTACCGCGAGCAGGGCCTGGTGTCCGGGCTGCTCAACACCAGCCGCCAGGTCGGCGGCGCGCTCGGGCTCGGCGTCCTCGCCGTCGTCGCCGCCGCGCACACCAGCGCCGTCGCGCACGGGGGCGACGTCACCGAAGGGGCGCTCGCCGCGGGCTTCGACCGCGCCCTGCTGGTGTCGGCGCTGTTCCCGCTGCTCGGGGTCGCCGCGGCCCTCGCCGTCCCGAAGGTCCGCCCCGCCCAGGAACGGGACGCGCGGGGCTGAGCCTTCTTCACGCCTCTCGACAGCATCCCGACAGGACGTCGACGGGCGCGGGCGAGAGTGGCCCCATGGATGCGATCCAGCGAGCGACCGCCGACGCGGTCCCTCCCGTCCGCAAGTCCGTCGACGTCCCCGTGCCGGTGGACCGCGCCTTCGCGCACTTCGCCGGGCGGCCGACCGAGTGGTGGCCGGACACCCACGTGCTCGTCGCCGCGCGGGAACAAGTGATCTTCGAGCCGCGGGCGGGCGGCCGCTGGTACGAGCGTTCCGCCGACGGCTCCGAACTCGACTGGGGCCGCGTGCTGGTCTGGGAGCCGCCGCACCGCCTCGTGCTGACGTGGCGCGTCGACGGCGACTTCCGTCCCATCGACGACGACGAGCGGGCCAGCCGGGTGGAGGTGACCTTCACCCCGGACGGACCCGGCTCGACCCGCGTGGAACTGGCGCATGTGGACCTGGCGCGGCACGGCCGGGCCGCCGCCCGCGTCCGCGCGGCCATCGACGGCCCGAGCCCCGGCGAAACGCTCGCCCGCTTCGCCGCCACCCTCACCTCAGGAGGCGACCATGCCTGACCGCGAATGCCCCCACGACCGCGCGCACGAGGACCGCGCGCACGAGGACCGCGCGCACGAGAACCACGCGCACGAGCACCACGAGCGCGAGCACCACGAGCGCGAGCCGCGCGGCGCGCTCTTCCCGTGGCGCCGCCCCGGCCCGTTCGCCCCGCCCGACCGGCACGGCGAGTGCCGCGCGCTGCCGGGCCTGCCCAGGGTCCCGCGCTCCGCGGGCGGACCGACCTGGGTCGTCACCCGGTACGACGAGGTCCGGGAGGCGCTGAACGACGAGCGGCTCGGCAACGACCGGGGCCATCCCGGTTTCCCCGCCCCGTTCCCGATCCCCGAGGACTTCACGCTCAACTCGTCCCTGCTCGGCATGGACCCGCCCCAGCACACCGACTACCGCAGAAGGGTCGCCAAGGACTTCACCGTCCGGCGCGTCAAGCTGCTGCGGCCCCGCGTCGAGGAGATCGTCGACCGGCGGATCGGCGCGCTGCGGGACGCGGGCCCGCCGGCGGACCTGCTCGCCGACCTCGCCCTGCCGATCACCATCTCGGTGATCATGGAGCTGCTCGGGATCCCCGCGAAGGACAAGGACTTCCTGCACGTCCGCACCCGCACCATGTTCGGCGGGACGGCCACGGCCGCCGAGCGCAAGGAGGCCGTCAACGAGCTGGACGACTACTTCCGCGCCCTCGTCGCGGCCAAGTACGACCGGCCCGGCGACGACCTGGTCTCCAAACTCACCGGCGCCTTCCCCCGCGAGGACGACTTCCACGAGCTGGTCCATCTGACGCGGCTGCTGTTCAACGGCGGGCACGAGAGCACCGCCAGCATGATCGCGCTGGGCACGCTGGCGCTGCTGCGCCATCCGGAGCAGCTCGACCTCCTGCGCGGCGACCCCGACCTGGCGCCGTCCGCCGTCGAGGAACTGCTGCGCTACCTCAGCGTCACCGACCTCACCACGGCGCGCGTCGCGCGCACCGACCTGACGATCGCGGGCACCGAGATCCGGGAGGGCGACGGCGTCTTCCCGCTCACCGCCGCCGCCAACCGGGACCCCGAGGCGTTCGACCGTCCCGACGAGCTCGACATCACCCGCGGGTCCCGCAGGCACCTGGCGTTCGGTCACGGCCGCCACCTGTGCCTCGGGTCGGAGCTGGCCCGGCTGGAACTGGAGGTCGTGTTCCGCGCGCTCTACCGCGCGCTGCCCGAGCTGCGGCTCGCCGTCCCGTTCGAGGAGCTGTCCTTCAAGGACGGCGGGCTCGTGTACGGCGTCGAAGCGCTGCCCGTGACCTGGTGACCCGTCTGGAGTGAACGAACCATGACCCTGACCACCACCGACGAGCGCACGGCCCTCGACACCGCGGTGCTGACCGCCGCCGAGCACGCCGAAGAGGCCGACCGCGCCGGGCGGCTGGACGACGCGACGGTCGCCGCCGTCGCCGCGACCACCCTGCCCCGGCACTTCGCGCCCGCCCGCTGGGGCGGCGCGGAGTCCACGTTCCGCGAGCTGACCGGAGCGGTCGCCCGGCTCGGCGAGGCGTGCGCGTCCACCGCCTGGTGCGCCGCGATGTTCGCCTACACCGGCCGGTTCGCCGCCCACCTCCCGATCGACGGCCAGCGCGACCTGTGGGACGGCACCCCGGAGACGCTGCTCGTACCCGGCCTGGTGCCCGCCGGATCCGCCGACGTGACCGAGGGCGGCTTCCTGCTTCGCGGACGCTGGCGCTACGTCAGCGGCGTCGAGTTCGCCGACTGGGCCCTCATCGCCGGGCCCGCGCCGGGCGGCATCGAGCCGCGCTTCTTCGCGGTGCCCCGCGCCGACTTCACCTTCGAACGGACCTGGGACGCGGTCGGCATGCGCGCCACCGGCAGCCACACCCTCGTCGTCGACGAGGTCTACGTGCCGGCGCACCGGACGGTGCCGTTCAAGGAGGTGATGGGCGGCGTGAACACCACCTCGCAGGCACCGCAGCACAACGTCCCGCTGCCCGCTGTCGGCGGCTTGACCTGCGTCTCCGCGCTGCTCGGCGCGGCGCGCGGCGCCCTGGCCGCCGCGACCCGCACGGCCGCCGCCAAACGCGCGGCGGCCCCGCCCACCGCCGCGCCGCGCAGCGGGGGACCACCGCCCGCCGGCGACGCCGCGGCACTGGACCTCGCGACGTCCGCCGCGCGGATCGAGGCGGCCGGGCTGCTGGTCGACCAGGTCGTGTCGGCGCTGGACGCCGGCGAGGGCCGGCCGCACGCGTTCGAGAACGCCAACCGCGCCTCCTACGCGGCGTCCCTGCTGGTGGAGGCGGTCAACGCGCTGATGAGGTCGGCGGGCACCGCCGCGCAGGACCGCGGCGACCCGCTCCAGCGCCACTGGCGGGACGTCACCGTCGGCTGCTCGCACGCCGCGCTGCGCCCCGAACGCGCCGCGCCCGGCTTCGTCGAGGCGCTCGCCGCGCGCACCCGAACCTGACGGAGCCCGAGAGGAGACGACGATGCGATACGGAGTGGCACTGCCGACCATGGTCCGCGGAGTCCGCGGCGGTGACCTGCTGGACTGGGCGCGCCGGGCCGAGACGGCCGGATTCGCCGACCTCGTGGTGCTCGACCGGCTGGTGTACGGCAACGACGAACCGCTCGTCACGCTGGCCGCCGCCGCGGCCGCGACCGAGCGGATCAGGCTGACCACCGGAATCCTCATCGCCCCGTACCGGAGCGACACGGCGCTGGTCGCCAAGCAGGCCGCGTCCGTGCACCACCTGTCGGGCGGGCGGCTCACCCTCGGCGTCGCGGTGGGCGCCAGACCCGACGACTACGCCGCGACCGGCGCCGAGTTCGGCGACCGCGGCCGCCGCCTCGACGCGATGCTCGCCGAGATGCGCAAGATCTGGGCGGGCGGCGAGATCGGACCCGAACCGCCCGGCGGCGAGCCGGAGATCCTCGTCGGCGGCCGGGCCCCGGCCGCGCTGCGCCGGGTCGTCGCGCACGGCGACGGCTACTTCGCCGCCGCCGGGCCGCCCCACACGTTCGCCGAGCGGGCCGGCGAGGTCCGCCGCCGCTGGCGCGAGTCCGGACGGCCCGGCGAGCCGCGGGTCGTCGCCCAGGCGTACTACGCCCTCGGCCCGGACGCGGACGCCGCCGTCCGCGAACACCTCGGCGACTACTACTCCTTCGCCGGAAGGCTCGCCGAAATGATGATCAAGGGGACGCCGGTCGGGCCCGCCCGGCTGCGCGAGACCGCACGCGCCTTCGAGGAGGCCGGCTGCGACGAACTCGTGCTGGTCCCCTGCTCGTCCGGGCCCGAACAACTGGACCTGCTGGCCGAGGCGCTCGGGGAGGCCGCCTGATGTCCCGACGAAGAACCGTCATCACCGGGATCGGCGTGGTCGCCCCCGGAGGGATCGGTACCGCGCCCTTCTGGGAGCTGGTCACCTCGGGGCGGACGGCGACGCGCCGCATCACCCAGTTCGACCCGTCCGGGCACCGCTGCCAGGTCGCCGCCGAGTGCGACTTCGACCCGGCCGCCGCCGGGCTCGCCCCACGGGAGATCCGGCGCACCGACCGGTTCGTCCAGCTCGCCAAGGTCGCCGCGGGCGAGGCCATGGACGACAGCGGCCTCACCGTCGACGACCGGCTTGCCACGCGCACCGGCGTCGCGATGGGCAGCGCGGTCGCCGGCACCAAGAGCATGGAGGCCGAGTACGTCGTGCTCAGCGACGGTGGCGCGCACTGGAACGTCGACCCCGCCTACGTCAGCCCGCACATGTACGACTATTTCCTGCCCAGTTCGTGTGCCGCGGAGGTCGCGTTGACCACGGGCGCCCGCGGTCCGGCCACGGTCGTCTCGACGGGCTGCACCTCCGGAATCGACGCGGTGGCGCACGCCGCCGAGGTGATCCGGGACGGGGCCGCCGACGTCATGGTCACCGGCGGCAGCGACGCCCCCATCTCACCGATCACCGTCACCTGCTTCGACGTGATCAAGGCGCAGTCGGTGCACAACGACGACCCGGCGCGCGCCTGCCGCCCGTTCGACCGCACCCGCCGCGGCCTCATCCTCGGCGAGGGCGCCGCCGTGCTCGTGCTGGAGGAGTACGAGCACGCCCGGCGGCGCGGCGCGCGGATCTACACCGAGCTCGCGGGCGCCGCGTCCCGGTGCAACGCCTTCCACATGACCGGCCTCAAACCGGACGGCCGGGAGATGGCCGAGGCGATCACCACCGCGCTCGGCGAGGCCCGGATGGACCCCGGCGACATCGACTACGTGAACGCGCACGGCTCGGGCACCAAGCAGAACGACCGGCACGAGACCGCCGCGTTCAAACGCGCCCTCGGCGAGCACGCCCGCCGCGTCCCGGTCAGCGGGATCAAGGCGGCGGTCGGTCACTCGCTCGGCGCGATCGGGTCCATCGAGATCGCCGCGTGCGCGCTCGCGATGGACCGCGGCGTGGTGCCGCCCACGGCCAACCTCCGCGAGCCCGACCCCGAGTGCGACCTGGACTACGTCCCGCTGGACGCGCGAGAGCAGCGCGTGCGCGGGGCGCTGACGGTCGGCAGCGGGTTCGGCGGGTTCCAGAGCGCGATGGTGTTCCGCGACCCGGACGGCGCCTCGGAAGGGAGGAGCGCATGAGCGGCCAGGCGGTGGTGACCGGCCTCGGCGTGACCGCGCCGAACGGGATCGGCGTCCACGAGTACTGGGACGCGGTCCGGGACGGCCGCAGCGGCCTCGGCGCGATCACCAGGTTCGACGCGTCCGGCTACCCGGTGGCCGTGGCGGGGGAGATCCCCGAGTGCCCGGCCGAACGGGAACTGCCGGAACGGCTCCTGCCACAGAGCGACCGGGTGACCCGGCTGGCGCTCGTCGCCGCCGGCGAGGCGCTGGGGGACGCGGCGATCAAGCCGGGTGACGTGCCCGAGTACCAGATGGGCGTCGTCACGGCGAGCACATCCGGCGGCCTGGAGTTCGGGCAGCGGGAACTGCAGAAACTGTGGGGGAGCGGTTGGCGCGACGTCAGCGCCTACATGTCGTTCGCCTGGTACTACGCGGTCCACACCGGCCAGATCTCCATCCACAACGGCATGCGCGGCCCCGGCGGCGTGCTGGCGTCCGAGCAGTCGGGCGGACTGGACACGCTGGCGTTCGCCCGCCGGAAGATCCGGGCGGGCACCACCACGATGGTCGCGGGCGGTGTGGACGGCACGCTCTGCCCGTACGGGGTCGCGATCCAGACCGCGAGCCGGGAGCTGAGCCCGTGCGCCGACCCCGCGTCCGCCTACCTGCCGTTCGACGCCGCGGCCGAGGGCTGCGTCCCGGGCGAGGGCGGCGCCGTCCTCATCGTCGAGGACCGCGCCGGCGCCGAGGAGCGCGGCGCCCCGCAGATCTACGGCGTGGTCGCCGGGCACGGCGCCGCGTTCGACCCGGAGCCCGGCTGCGCCGACGGGCTGCGCCGGGCGGCGCTGGCCGCGCTCGACGACGCCGGGCTCCCTCCCGCCGCCGTCGACGTGGTGTTCGCCGACGCCGCGGGCCGCCGCGACCTGGACGACGCCGAGGTCGCGGCCCTCACACGGCTCTTCGCGCCGCGCGCCGTCCCGGTCACCGCGCCCAAGTCGATGACCGGACGGCTGCTGTCCGGCGGCGCGGCGCTGGACCTGGCGACCGCCCTGCTGGCCCTGCGCCACGGGGTGATCCCGCCGACCACCGGGACCAGCCCCGGCCGCGCCGACGACCGGATCGACCTGGTCGTCGCGGAGCCGCGTCCCGCCGAGATCGGCACCGCGCTCGTCCTGGCCCGCGGGCGCGGCGGGTTCGCGTCCGCCGCGGTGCTCACCACGCCCTAGCGGCCCGTCCGACCGAGGAGTGCGCATGACCGGCATCACGCCGTACCGGGTCGCGATCCCCGAATCCGAGCTCGACGACCTCCGGCGCAGGCTGCGCGCCACCCGATGGGCGCCCGACCCGCCCGGCACCGGCTGGTCGCGCGGCGTCCCCACCGCCTACCTGCGGCGCCTCGCCGACTACTGGGCCGACGACTACGACTGGCGGCGGCACGAGGCGGATCTGAACGCGCACCCACAGTTCGTCACCGAGATCGACGGAACTCGCGTGCACTTCCTGCACGTGCGCTCCGCGAACCCGGACGCCGTCCCGCTCATGCTGCTGCACGGCTGGCCCGGATCGGTCGCCGACTTCCACGCCCTGATCGGCGCCCTCCGGGACGACTTCCACCTGGTGGCGCCCTCCCTGCCCGGCTTCGGTTTCTCCGGGCCGCCGCCGGGACCGGGCTGGACCGACGGCCGCACCGCCCGAGCGCTGAACGTGCTGATGGACCGGCTCGGCTACCCCGTCTACGGGGTGCACGGCGGCGACATCGGCGCCTTCGTGGCACCGCTCATGGGCCGGGACGCCCCGGGCCGCGTCCGAGGCGTTCATGTCAACGCCCTGGTCACGCTGCCCGACGGCGAGGACGTCGACACGCTGGACGACACGGACCGCGAGAGGTTCGACGCGCTGCGCCGGTGGCAGGAGAACGAGGGCGCGTACCTGCGCGTCCAGGGCACCAGCCCGCAGACGCTCGCGCACGCCCACCACGACTCGCCCGCCGGGCTGCTCGCCTGGTTCGCCGAACGCTACCGTGACCTCACCGGAACCGCCGACCTCCCGGACGACGCCCTCGGCAGGGACGCCGTCCTGACCGACGCCGGCATCTACTGGTTCACCGGCACCGCGGGTTCGGCGGCGCACAGCTACTACGAACGCTTCCACGACCGGGCCGCGTTCGACGACCGCTCCCCGGTGCCCACGGCCGTGGCCGTGTTCCCCACCGACCACGCCATCCGGCCGTTCGCCGAGCGCGCGCACACGATCGTCCGGTGGACGGAGTTCGAGCGGGGCGGCCATTTCCCCGCGCTGGAGGCCCCGGACCTGCTCGCCGCCGACCTCCGCGCGTTCTTCCTCGAAACCCTCGGGAGACCGCGATGACCGAGCCGCACCTGCAAAGGCTGGCCGCGGGCGTCCACGCCTACGTGCAACCGGACGGCGGATGGTGCTTGAACAACGCCGGCGTCATCACGTCCGGCGGCATGACGATCGTGGTGGACACCGCCGCGACCATGAAACGCGCCCTGGCCCTGCGGGACGCCGTCCGCGACGTGGCCCCCGCGCCGCCGCGCCTCGTCGTGAACACCCACTTCCACGGCGACCACACGTTCGGCAACTGCGTCTTCACACCGGAGGCCGTCGTGGTCGCGCACGAGGGGACGCGCGCCGAGGCGATCCAGGCAGGCCTGCACCTGACGGGCCTCTGGCCGGACGTCGACTGGGGCGACGTCCGGCTCGAACCGCCGAGCCTCACCTACGAGCGGCGGATGACGCTGCACGCCGGCGACCTGCGCGCCGAACTGATCCACCTCGGCCCCGCGCACACCCGCGACGACACCGTCGTGTGGCTGCCGGACCGGCGGATCCTGTTCGCCGGCGACCTCGTCATGTCGGGCGTCACCCCGTTCTGCATGATGGGCTCCGTCGTGGGCTCGCTCCGCGCGATCAAGCAGCTGCGCGTCCTGGACCCGGCCGTCGTCGTCCCCGGGCACGGGCCCGTCGGCGGACCCGAGCTCCTGGACGAGGCGGAACGCTACCTCCGCTGGGTACGCGACCAGGCCAGGCAGGGGCTCGCCGGCGGGCTGGACCCCCTGGAGATCGCGCGCCGCGCGGAGCCGGACGGGCGGCTCCTCGACCCCGAACGCCTCGTCCCCAACCTGCGGCGCGCCTGCGCCGAGGAGGCCGGCGCCGCGCCCGGCGAACGCATGGACGTCGCCGCGATGTTCGGCGAAATGATCGCCTACCACGGCGGCCCGCTGCCCTGCCGCGCCTGACCCGGAGGAGATCCTGATCGCGAACCGGGGCGAGATCGCGGTACGCGTCGTGCGGGCCTGTTCAGCCGCACACCCGGATGGCCGACGAGGCGTACGCGCTCGGCGGCGCGGCACCGGCGGACACCTACCTGGACATCGGCCGACTGCTCAAGGCGGCGGCGGACGCGGGCGCCGTGCACCCCGGCTACGGGTTCCTCTCCGAGAGCGCCGAGTTCGCGTGGGCGGTCATCGACCAGGGACTGCTGTGGATCGGCCCGCCGCCGTCCGCCATCGAGATGCTCGGCGACAAGGTGCGGGCCCGCCACATCGCCCGCGAGCAGGGCGCCCCGCTCGCCCCCGGCACCGCCGCACCGGTCCCCGGCGCCGCCGAGGCCACCGCGTTCGGACGCGAGCACGGCCCGCCCGTGGCGATCAAGGCCGCGTACGGCGGTGGGGGCCGCGGCCTCAAGGTGGCCCGCTCACTCGACGAGATCCCCGCGCGGTTCGAATCGGCCGTCCGGGAGGCCGAGGCCGCCTTCGGACGCGGCGAATGCTTCGTCGAGCGCTACCTCGACCGCCCCCGCCACGTCGAGACGCAGTGCCTCGCCGACCGGCACGGCAACGTGACCCGCGAGACCGCCCTCCAGCGGGCCCGCCGCGCCCTCGCGGAGTTCGAGATCGCCGGCGTCGCGACCGTCCTGCCCTTCCACCGGGCGATCGTCACCGACCCCGCCCCCACCGCCCGCAGGTCCGTCACCGCCGAGGTGGACGGCAAGCGCGTCGAGGTCGTCCTGCACACCTCCGCGGACCCCGCGCCGGCCCGTCCCCGGCCACGCAGAGCCGAGCCCAGGCAGACCAACGGCGACGCCCTGCTCTACCCCCTGCAATCCACCGTCGTGAAGGTCCTCGCCGAAGAGGGCGCCACCGTCGCCGCCGGCGACACCATCGTCGTGGTGGAGGCGATGAAAATGGAGCAACCTCTCACCGCCCATAAACCCGGCACCATTTCCGCCCTGAACGCCCACCCCGGTCGCCCGGTGACCCCCGGCACCCAGATTTGCCTGATCCAATGACAGGGTTCTCCGAGAAGTTCGTCACTCTTCCCGGCGTCCAGACGGCAACGCGCCGACCGCGACGTCTTCGCCGCCGCACACCCCGCGGATCGGCGCGGTCATGTGTCGCACGTCAACGGACGATACGGTGCGCCAGCCATCCCGCGAACTTGACCCTGGCCAAGAAGGTTCTGCCCGGCGCGGGTCTCGCCGCGCGTTCCCGGCCCGATCGGTGGTCGTCACCGACCGGCTGTCGTCGTCGAGCATGGCCTTCAGCCGCTCGTGGGCGAGACGCCCGACCTCACCCCCGGCGAGCGCCAGAGCCTTGAGCGACTCGACGGCGGCGAAGCGCGCGCTGTGCAGCGGATGCGTCTCGTTGGTGAGCGGCCACGCCCGGCGAGCGGTGGGCCGGCCCTCTGAAGTCGCGATGGTGCTGCGTTACGCCAGGAGGACGCTCAGAAGGCCACGCTGACAAGCCGTGCTCGGAGTGCACTCCTGGTCAAGTCGTGGTGCGCCCGCAGTCAATGACATGCGGCGCGTTCGTAGATCATCCTGAAATCGGTTCAAAGCTCCACCTGGACAAATAGAAGGAGTCCGGGAAGGATTCACTGTGCCGACGAAAATGCGGGGGCAACCGTCGTCAGCCGATTCACCATACGTGTCGCCCACAATGACCTCTTCCTTGGTTTTCCCGAGAACGCCAAGTTGGACGTGGCGCCGTTGTTCCGAAATGGCGTGCGACCAGAGCACCGTCCACGCCTTCGGGTCGAAGGGCGTTAGCCACTCCACATCGACCGAAGTGCACAGGGGCCGTACCTCGAACACCCGATCGCCGAGTCGCCGACTCGGCGTCGAGGAGAAGGCCGCCTGATCGTGGCCTCGCTGCCAGCGCCCGCGCTCGCGTCGGCTTCCCACTGAGAAGGAGAGAAATTGAGGAGACCATCCCGTGGTACCGTCCGGCGCGCCGCGTCGGTGGGGCTGGCCGGGTTGCTGGCGACGGTGGGCCTGGCGACCCCCTCATACGCCACGGCCGCCGCCGAGAACGCTTTCGCGCCGGTTCCCGACCGGTTCATGACCTGGAACACCAACGGTCAGGGTCTCGGCACATCGGAGTCGGTCGCGGAGCAGATCAAGAGTTTCCGGCCACAAATAGCCGCGTTGCAGGAGTCCTGCCTGAACGAGGTACAGGAGGCCGTCCGGCAACTCAATGAAGCGGGCCTGAAGTACCGCTACCGGAGCGGGCTGGCCGCTCTGAACGCAGGGTGCCCGGGCCGGCTGGGCACGGCGATCGTCTACGCCGAAGGCACCCAGATCAGAGCGCACAACAGGAAGGGGTACAGCGAGGACGAAGGATGGCTTGAGGCGCGTGGTATGCAGTCGTTCACCACAAGGGTCGCCGGCCAGTCGGTGCGAGTCTTCAACACTCACCTCAGCGCACCGGGCCACGAACGACTGAGGCGACTCCAGGTCCGGGAGCTCGTGAACGCCACCCGACCGCACCGTCGCGCGATGATTCTCGGTGACCTCAACACGCGCCCGTGGGTCTCCAACGTCATGTCGCCGATCTGGGATGCCGGGTTCAGAGACGTCGACCCGTTCTGCGGGCGTGTCCTGGACAGCCGGTGCAACAGGACGCTCCCCGACACGCGCGACGCGAAGTTCGACTACATTCTTCTCCGGGGCGGCCTGAACTTCAGCAACTGTCGGCTGCATACGCCCACCCGCGACCACCGGATCGTGATCAGCGAACTCACCCTGTCCCAGGGCCCCCGGCCCTCGTGCGTTGTGACCTGACCTCCCAGCGCGGCCGGCAGAAACCCGGTTCCTGAGCGGCAACGCTGCTCAGGAACCGGAACGCCATCAGAACCCAGCAAGTACAGGCCACCCAGGTCATCGCATCTAAGTAGCCGTTTCAGGGAGCGGTCGACGTTCGGCGCCGCCCTTTTCGTGGAGGGCCTGCCGACGGTAGCGGCCCGGGGACACGCCATAGGCGGCACGAAAGGCACGGCTGAAGTGCGCCTCGTCAACGAAGCCCCAGCGTCCCGCGATCGCCTGGAGTGAGCGAGCCCGATTTTCGGGGCTGGAAAGGTCACGTCGGCACTGCTCTAGCCGCAGGTGCCGAATCCAGGCGGAGACC
Organism: Actinomadura spongiicola; assembly: GCF_003432485.1. Taxonomy (GTDB): domain Bacteria; phylum Actinomycetota; class Actinomycetes; order Streptosporangiales; family Streptosporangiaceae; genus Spirillospora; species Spirillospora spongiicola. The sequence goes on along the minus strand of NZ_QVNQ01000014.1, from coordinate 4,722 downwards.
GTCATCTCCTGCTGGCTGAAGAGCTTGTGCAGATAGCGCACGGAGATCTGATGAGCGGCGGCGATGGTGGTCGGGGACAGGGTCGGGTCGCTGAGCCGCCGCCGGACGAAGTTGTCGATCCGCAGCCGAAGCAGACGTTGCCGCGATTCGGTCGACTCAGCCTTGAAGCCGTCCAACCGTTGGGCCAGGACGGTGGCGAGCAGGTCGACCGTGATGGAGGCCAGGGAGGACGCGTCCTGAAGTCTGATCTGCTCGGCCCGCGGAACGATGTCACTCAGCCAACGGCCGAACAGCGCCCCCACGCCCTGGTCGGTAGAGAAGGAAATCGCGGTGAGTCGATCGACATCATCGGCGGCCAGCGGGAGCATCCGCCGGGGTATCTGGAGAGTAACGCCTGAAACGGTTTCGCCGGTGCACTCGCGCCAGCCGTCGATCGGACGGGAGGTGTCGAATACGACGAGGTTCCCGGGGCCGAACACCGTCTCGCGCCCCGCCTGCCTCAGGCCCGATTTCCCGCTGAGAATAAGATTGACCTGGTAGGCCTCCGGATCGTTTTGCCGGATCAGTTTCGCGGGCCTGTAGATATTTACCGATGGATGTCTCAGCGTGCCGATATGTATGTCGCCCAGGCTGACCGTCCGCGCCTCCGCCCGGAAATCATAGGGATTCGCACATTGAAGCCAGGTGCGTGTAAGAGCTTGGCCTGTGCGTTCCTGCCACGAAGCGAACCGCTCTTGAGGCAAGATTCCATCAGTGCTGATCGTGGTGATCTGCATGTCCCAACCCCCGTGAAGTGACAATACCGGCCATTCTGGCACGCGCGTCTCCAGCGAACCAGAGCGGCCATGCAGGCCGAGGGACACCGGTAGATAAGCTTGATCAGCAACAATGCGAGCAGCAGAAGCGCGATCGGCCTTGTTGGCCAGATTAGGCCAACAAGGCCGATCGTGAGACACCCGCTCTCACCCCCGCGAGAGGCGGTCGATCTTGGTTGGCTGCCTGAGAAATTTCGCCCACTTCCCAAGCCTCTGGTTGGCTCCGGCCGTTCGCACTCCCGGCCGCAGGCCCGTGGCGCTGCTTCGCACCACGGGCTTTGGTTCCGGTCAGGAGGGCTTGACGATGCCGAGGCCGTCGGCGCCGACCTTGATGGAGAACTCGTCCAGGTCTCCCTCGGCGATCGGCTGGAGGTGTCCGTCCAGATCACGGACGGGACTGGCCTCCTTGTACCAGGATTCGATCACCGCGTTGCCCCAGAAGTCACGCCGACGGTCGTCGTGCACATTCCACCGGTACGTCTCATAGTCGGGGTCGCCGGTGAAGTAGTCGGACGTGTAGACCTCCACCCGGTGCCCATCTGGGTCGCGGAGGTAGACGTAAAAGGCGTTCGACACACCATGCCGTCCGGGCCCGCGCTCGATGTGGTGCTCTTTTCCCAAGGCCCCGAAGATGTCGGCGGTTCGGAGAACCTGGTGGGACTCGTGCGTCGCCATCCCGATGTGGTGCAGATACGGGCCGGGCCCGTGGGTCAGTGCGACGTCGTGAACGGTCGGCTTGCGGAACATCCACGCGGCGTACAGTTCACGCTCGCCGTCCCCTTCGATGGTCTCCGAACAGCCGAACCCGAGCGACTGGTAGTACTCGTAGGCCGCCGGGATGTCGGGCGTGCAGATGTTGTAATGGTCCAGGCGCGCGATCTGGGCACCGCGGTGCAGGTCGTAGCGTTGGATGAGGCGCTCGCCGCGGGCGATGTCGTGAAAGAACTCGACGGGAATACCGAGCGGGTCGACGACGCGGACGGCGTCGCCGACACCCCGCGTTCCGCTCCCGGCGGGGACACGGCGGACGGGACGGTCAAGCTCGGTGAAGAACTTCTCGGCCCGGTCGACATCCTCAGGCGTCCGGACCCGGTAGGCGAGGTGATCGAGCGCCGCCACGGATGCGGTGCGCAGCACGACGGAGTGGTGGGTCAATTCATCGGAGCCGCGCAGGTAGAGCGCGTCCTCGTCCTCATACTGAACGTGCATGCCGAGCATGTCGACCCAGAACCATCGAGACGCCGCCAGGTCGGTGACGGTGAGCTGCACGTAGGCGGAACGGATGACGTCGGGGGCTGTACTCATGATTCCTCCTGGACACCGAGCGAGGGACGTGGGCCCGGTCAGGGCCTTGGTCGAGGAGAAGAAACCGATGCCTTGTACGCCTCCTCTGCCTGGTTGGGAGCGCTGTACGACGATGGTCGGGCCAACGACCCACGGAATATAGGGACCTTCGTCCCTCCACGTAACTCTTTTGGTCCCAAACGACCCGCGTTCGGCCAGGTGGCTAGAGGGGTTGCAGCCTCGCAGTCGGTGGAGGAGCGGCCGTCGGCGTCCTTCGACACTCCGGCGCCCGGACCCCTGTCGATCGGCGACCAATCCCGCACGGGGGAGCGTGAGCCAACCCGCGGCCCCCGCGAACGTTTCGTCGGCCCCGCCGCACGCGGCGATCGTCAGGTCGATGCCCGCGAGTTCGCAGCGTGGGTGGACAGAAACCGTTGCCGCAGCATGGCGACGTGCCGGGTGCGCCAGGCCACGGCGTCGTCGGCGGTGACCAGGCCGTTCAGGTCGGCGGGGACGAACGCCCTGACGCGCGACCCCAGACCGGTAAAGGGTTCTTAGGGACCTGAGCCTGAAGGCCGGTCAGGTGAAACACAGTGTCAAGGTCCGCACAGTCCTCACGTTCGAGGAGGTACTAGCGGGCGAGTGTGGCCCGGTTGAGGTCGCGCTGGGTCAGGACGTTCATGGCGCGATCGGAATTGGGGCAACACCGCAGGACGGTGGCGATGAGGGCCGGTGTTGGTTGGAGACGTATGCGCATAACGCGATCTACTTCTCATGTGCGCCGACTGCCACCGGCGTCCCGATGCCAGGACCGAGCGGGGCGGGCAACCGTCGCAGGGTGCCCACCCCGGGGTCGGATCAGCCGTTGTAGGGGGCTGTCACGTCGAGGACCCAGGTCACACCGAACCGGTCGGTGAGCATGCCGTACAACGGAGCCCACGCCGCGGGCTCCAGCGGGCGCAGGACGTTCGCGCCGTCGGCCAGACGCTGCCACAGTGCGCTGATCTCCTCGGTGTCTTCGCCGCGCACGGACACGAAGAACGAATTGGCGCCCAGGTCGTACGGCATCGCCGAGGGCACGTCGTAAGCCATGACGTGGAAGCCGTTGTCGGCGACGACCTCACCCCACATCACCCAGTCCGCCTCGTTTTCGTCCTGGACGTTGCCGGCGTCCTTGTAGGTCACCGCGACGGTGCGCCCGCCGAAGACCGACTGGTAGAAGGCCAGCGCCTCACGGGCCGAGCCGCGGAAGTTCAGATGCGTGGTGGTGGTGACGGCCATGGTCTGCTCCTATTTGGGACATGCGCTGGATGAGGCACACGCGGATAACGGGCGAAATGCCCTGATATGGCATCCGTGGTGGAGCATGGCACCCATACAGGACAGGTTCTGTCCTGTACTTGCCACATCATGGAGGCATGCAGAAAACGTCCTCGCGTCTGCTGACCCTGCTCTCCCTGCTCCAGGCACGACCGGAGTGGAGCGGAGACGAGCTGGCCGAGCGGCTCATGGTCACCGTGCGCACCGTGCGCCGTGACATCGACCGTCTTCGCGCGCTGGGCTACCCGGTCGCCACGGACAAGGGACCGGGCGGCGGGTACCGCCTGCGCCCCGGCTCACAGATGCCCCCGGTGCTCTTCGACGACGAACAGGTCGTCGCTCTGGCCGTCGCGCTGCAGAGCACCGCCCACCCGGCGATCGCGGAGGACGCCGACCGGGCGCTCACGACGATTCGCAGCGTCCTTCCTCCACGCCTGCGACAGCGCATTGAGACACTCCAGGTCACCACCGTCCGCCCACCCGAGCCCGGCGCCCCACCGGCCCTCGCCCTGGACCCGCTCACCGCCGTGAGCACCGCGATCCAGCGCCGCGAAGAACTCCGCCTGGACTACACCCCACAGCCAGAGGCCGCACCTCAGCGACGCCGGGTGGAGCCCCATCACCTGGTGGCCTGGCGCACCCACTGGTACCTGCTGGCCTGGGATCTCGACCGCGACGACTGGCGCACCTTCCGCATCGACCGCATGACCCCACGCACGCCCACCGGTCCGCGCTTCGCCGTGCGTCAGGTGCCGGGCGGGGACGTCTCCACGTTCATCACCAGCCGGTTCCGGGGCTCTGACGGCACCGACGCCGCCTGGCCCTGCCAAGGCGAGGCCATACTCGATCTTCCCGCCGCAGAAGTCACGCCCTACCTCGCCGACGCCTTCGTGGAAACGGTCGGCCCCACACGATGCCGCGTCATCACGGGATCCTGGTCCTGGACCGCCCTCGCCGCCACCTTCGGCCGTTTCGACGCCGACCTGCACATCATCGGCCCGCCAGCCCTCCACAAAGCCTGCGCCACACTCGCCCGCCGCTACGCCGCCGCGGCGACGGCCACCGAACATGACCAGCTGCGCGGCCCCGACACCTGACGGCCCGTGCCGCTCGGCGCGCTCGCCGACTAGTTTCCCGGAACCGACGACACCGTCGAACGACTACGGGACGGGGTTAAGACGTCATCTCATTTGGCGAGTCGGCGGTGACAGATGAGGGTGGCGGCGATGCCGACGAAGGCCAGGAAGTGCTCGGGCTTGCGTTCGTAGCGGCGATGCAGGCGGCGGCAGCCGCTCAGCCACGA
>NZ_QVNQ01000013.1 GCF_003432485.1 Actinomadura spongiicola | reverse complement strand
GTTCGTCCTCCATCCGCAGCAGCCGGGTCGACTCCTCCTCGGTCAGCTTGAACACCGGGATCCCGGTCGCGGTGGCCAGCACCTCGGCGATCAGCTCGTCGGTGACCTCGGCGACCACGTCCATGTCACCGGCCTTCCACTCCTTCTCCCGCTGCGCCTTCTGGCCTAGCAGCTTCTTCTCCGAGTCGCGCAGCGCGGCGGCCTTCTCGAAGTCCTGGGCGTCGATCGCCGATTCCTTCTCCCGCCGGACGTCAGCGATCTTCTCGTCGTACTCGCGCAGGTCCGGCGGCGCGGTCATCCGCCGGATCCGCATCCGGGAGCCGGCCTCGTCAATCAGGTCGATGGCCTTGTCGGGCAGGAACCGGTCGGAGATGTACCGGTCGGCCAACTGCGCCGCCGCGACCAACGCGCTGTCGGTGATCGACACCCGGTGATGCGCCTCGTACCGATCCCGCAGACCCTTGAGGATCTCGATGGTGTGCGACAGCGACGGCTCGGCCACCTGGATCGGCTGGAACCGCCGCTCAAGCGCGGCGTCCTTCTCCAGATACTTGCGGTACTCGTCCAGCGTCGTCGCGCCGATGGTCTGGAGTTCGCCGCGGGCGAGCATCGGCTTCAGGATGGACGCGGCGTCGATCGCGCCCTCGGCGGCGCCCGCGCCGACGAGCGTGTGCAGCTCGTCGATGAAGAGGATGATGTCGCCGCGGGTGCGGATCTCCTTGAGGACCTTCTTCAGGCGCTCTTCGAAGTCGCCGCGGTAGCGGGAACCGGCGACCAGCGCACCCAGGTCGAGCGTGTAGAGCTGCTTGTCCTTGAGGGTCTCGGGCACCTCGCCCTTGACGATCTTCTGGGCCAGGCCCTCCACCACGGCGGTCTTGCCCACGCCGGGCTCACCGATCAACACCGGGTTGTTCTTGGTCCGGCGCGACAGGACCTGCATGACCCGCTCGATCTCCTTGCCACGACCGATCACCGGGTCGAGCTTGCCCTCCCGGGCGGCCTGGGTCAGGTTGCGGCCGAACTGGTCGAGGACGAGGGAGGTGGACGGCGCCGACTCGGAGGGACCGCCGGAGGCGGCGGGTTCCTTGCCCTGGTAGCCGTGCAGCAACTGGATGACCTGCTGACGCACCCGGTTCAGATCGGCGCCCAGCTTCACCAGCACCTGCGCCGCGACACCCTCACCCTCACGGATCAGACCCAGCAGAATGTGCTCGGTCCCGATGTAGTTGTGACCGAGCTGCAACGCCTCACGCAACGACAGCTCAAGAACCTTCTTGGCGCGCGGAGTGAACGGAATGTGCCCCGACGGCGCCTGCTGCCCCTGACCGATGATCTCCTCGACCTGCTGGCGCACCGCCTCAAGACTGATCCCCAGGCTCTCCAAAGCCTTGGCGGCCACACCCTCACCCTCATGGATCAGGCCCAGGAGGATGTGCTCGGTGCCGATGTAGTTGTGGTTGAGCATCCTGGCCTCCTCCTGGGCCAGGACGACAACACGCCGCGCGCGGTCGGTGAACCTCTCGAACATCTCGTCGCTCCTCACAGAGCGGTTGGCCAGTGTCCGGAACGTCCGGACCTGTCCTTCCGCATGCTAGCCCGCCCCGAGGAGGCCACCCGGTGCACTCCCACCAGGAGACGTTCCCCAGCTAAGCGCTGTTCAGTCTCATCCAACTACCGCATCGGTGCGTCATGTTCCCGCTACGCCCCAAGCGAACGGGGCCTTTCCGCAGGTGGATCAAGGCGTGGGGCCCAAAGCGCCGAATGGGGGTGAAGTCGCATGCGCGCGGCCTTGGTACCTCTCGGGCGCGGGGGTGAACCGTCCGGCCGCTTCGCCATAAGCGAACGCATCCAAGGGGCGCTCCCGAACGAACAGTCTTCAGGAACTGGAGGCAGAGGTGCGACCGGACACACGACACGACCCGGCCCGCGAGCGTCCGGGGCGGAGGCGAGCCCCGGAAACCGGGGCCGCGAACAGTGCTGTGAGGGGAATTGACGATGCGCCACGCCTGAGAGGACCGGACGAGTTCGCCGGGGGCGGAGGAACGCGCGGTGCGGGCGTGCGGCATGCGAACGGCTCGGCGGCGAAAAACGCGCCACCGGAGCGGTCAAGAGGCCGTCCGAGCCAGCGGCCGGAAGGCTTGTCAGCGAACGGCGGTGGCGGCTAAGGGAACGTGTTGTCAGCGAAACGAGCGCACCCAATGAGCCACAGAGGAACGTCGGACGGCAAGACGCGTCGAGCAAGGGGCTAGGAGAGGTCTAGGGAACGGCGGCGCAAGGAACGGGTGCCGTGTGAACGTCGCCAGGGGAACGCAACCGCACCGCGAACTCGTCGACCGAACAGACGTATGAAGTGAACTGAACAACGAACGGCACCGCACACGAACGGCCCGTCTCACGAAGGGAGACGGGCCGCCGGTCGCCGAGGGGTCAGTTGGCCGCCTCGTACTGTTCGATCACATGGGCCGGGATCCTGCCGCGCTCATTGACCTTGATGCCATTGTTCTTGGCCCAGGCGCGGATCTCGGCGCTGCGCTCGCGGCTGGACGCGCCGCGTTGCCGGCGACGGCGTGTGCCCGTGCCCGCCTTGCGCGACTTGTCCACGAACGGCTTAAGAGAATCCCGCAACTTCGTAGCGTTGGCGCCACTCAGGTCGATCTCGTAGGAGGCGCCGTCGATCGAGAACGCTACGGTCTCGTCCGCCTCGCCACCGTCGAGGTCGTCGACGAGAAGCACCTGAACCTTCTGTGCCATGGGGACAGACCCTTTCGGCTTGAGCAAACTGCATTCGGTTGACAAACATATACCGAGATGCGCGCCGATGACAATTCAACCGCCGGACTTGAACCCGCACTCCTGACCAAGTCACCTTCGTGGCGGTGACCGCGCGTAATCGCGTCGTTGTTTCCCGCTCGCCCGGTGGCGCGTGCGGGCATGCGGCGGCGGCCCGTCAATTTCTCGTCCGCCGGGGCGGTCGCGGTGTTTTCGGGCGTGACCGATGTCACGACGCGCCGCGCTGACCTGGGTCGGCGCTCGCGCATTGACCGGGGGTTTGTGGACGCTCGCTCCGGCTTTCGGGCGGACGGCGTCCGGGGGCAAAAGGCCCGGGGCCACGACCTTAACAGGCCGGGCACAGCGGCACCGCCTCCATCGATTAACCCTGACGTAACGGCACTAACCGCACCTGGACGGTAATGAACCGGGTCCCGGTCGACCTCCGCCACGACCGCTGATCAGCGTCCGCGTCGCGCGGTGTGGACGGATAACGGGCGTGCGGCCGGTACCGAAAACTGTTGCCATCACCCCGTGACGGGAAGTCACCATCCGCGGTCCTTACGTAGAAGCGGTCGGCACTCGCCCCTCTCCGAATCAGGAGTTTGCGCCACAATCCCACCTTCGCTCCACTTCTTCAAGCCGCGTCCAAGACTGGCCACCGGGCGCCTACAGGTGCGGTCAACACCCGCCGTACCCGGCGGAGGAAAGGTCCGTTCCAAGGGAGGCGGCGCCTCATCCGAAGTAAGTCCAGTGCGCTATGTGGCGGGAGCACCGGGCCGAAGGCAACGGCTTCGGAAGCGGCTTCTCAAAGCGGAGGAAGCGTCCGGGACGGCGCACATCCCGCGTCGATTCAGGGCCGTAACCTGAACGAGCTGGCATTCGCCGCCGCCGCGCGGTGCGTCCGAAACAGGGCGGGCATCTCCGGGGAAAGCCGGGAGGGGCGGGCGAGCCCACTCCGCATCCGCCGGAGATCACCGGCCGACGGAGTTGGATCAGCCGCCGCCTCGTCCGGGCGAAGGCGTACGAGAGACGATCTCAGAACGCCGATGAATCGGAGGGCGAGCGTTTTACGACCGCCGTCCCGGTGATCCTGTCGTGGCCGGCCTGACGAAGCGTCCCCTCGTACAGCGCCGCCGCGTTCGCCACCCAGAAGATGCTCGCGAGTACCCCCGCGACGGGAATCGGCCGAGCCGCGATCGGCAGTGAATAGATCGCGGCTCGGACAACCGCGCGGACAACGCCCAAGCGGTGCCGATCTCGCACCGAATCCGTTTCGGAGTTCCGGGTGTCCTCTGGCCGAACGGCCGCCTCTGTGGTCGCCTCAGCCGTCATCTCGGCGCCCGTGACGCCACTCAACCCACCGGTTTCCATAACCGGTGTCACGGGCTCGGGAGGCGCCGTGGTCGCCTCTGCGTCCGTCTCGTCCCCTGGCACGCCTGAGGGAGGCGCCGTCCCGCTCGTGTCGCCGTTCCGTCCCTGTTTCTCCGTCGCATCGGGCACAGAAGTCACATCGGGGACGGCGACGACCTCTATACCTGCGAAACGCTTGCCGAGCGTCCGGCCCCAGATGGCGAGCTGGACGGCCTCGTAGAGGAACATGCAGCCGGCCAAGGCGGGCGGAGCGACGACGTCCACCGAGGGCCCGGCGACAAGCTCGCGGACGACGATGATGACGGGCACACCGACGACGAGCGTGTCGACGATGCGAGCCAGGAGGCGCTGCCCCGGCTCGGCGAGCGGTGCCTCCGTCACGGGTCTATTCCGTGTACTCGTCGTGGTACTCGTCGTATCCGATCCGCTCGTCGACAACGAGTGTTCCGGCGAAGCGGTCGTGCAGCGCCTGATGCAGGGGCTGGTCCCAGATCGCCCACAGGTAGGCCATCAGCGCGCCCGCCCAGACCAACACCATCCCGTAAGCGGCGTAGTCCCACACCATCACCGCGATGACGAGGAAGAAGAAGACACCGAGCTGGTAGGCCACGTGGACGATTCCAGCGCGCCAGATGGCCTGCGTGGTGGTCAGAGGCCCTCCGGCGGGGGCCTGGACGATGCCGAGACCCATGACGCGCTTGCCGAGCGTCCGGCCGGACATGGACAACTGGACGGCCTCATAAAGGAACGGCAGCACCGACAGAACACAGAAGAGCGTGAAGATGATGGGCCAGTTCCACACACCGCCCTCGTCCTCGGTCTCGCTCCCCGGCTTGCCCAACCCGAAGGCGCCGATCGTGATCGGCAGGACGAGCGCGAACCCGAAGACCGCCACGAGCGCGTTGTCGATGAGCCGCGCGCCCGCACGGCGATGGATCGGTGCCAGTGGCTGGTCACCACCGTGGGAGTCGCCGTAGTGGTCATAGGACTGGTCGTGGGAGGCGTCGTACGGCTCGTGGTAGCCGGGCTGCTGTTGCCCCCACTGGTCCTGCCACTGTTGCTGCGGCTGCTGCGGGGGTGGCGGTTGCTGCTGGGGCTGCTGCCACTGGGGACCTCTGTAGGGGGGTGGCGGGCCGTACGACCCCTGCCCCTGCTGCGGCTGGTATGGCCGCCCGCGGTCGGGGTAATCGCTCATTGGGTCAGTCCTCCAGGCGAAGCAACATCCGGGTGTTCCCCAACGTATTGGGCTTGACCCGATCGAGGTTCAAGAACTCCGCAACGCCCTCGTCGTAGGAACGGAGGAGTTCCTCGTACACCTCAGGCGACACCGGAGTCCCCAGGATCTGCTGGAAGCCATGGCGCGCGAAGAACTCCACTTCGAAGGTAAGACAGAAAACCCTCCGCACGCCGAGTTCCCGCGCGTTCTCCAGCAGTCGGGAGACGATGCGGTGCCCGATGCCGCGACCGCCGTACTCCTTGTCCACGGCGACCGAGCGGACCTCAGCGAGGTCCTCCCACATCACGTGCAAAGCCCCGCACCCCACGATTCGTCCCGGCGTGCCGTGCTGGACGTCCTCGGCGACCCAGAACTCCTGGACGTCCTCGTACAGCTTCACCGTGGACTTCTTCAGCAGCCGCCGTCCCGATCCCGCGTACAGATCGACCAACGTGCGGATCTGGGAAACGTCGGCGGTACGGGCTCGCCGGATCACGACCTCCACAAACAGGCGAGATTATCGAACGCCGCGCGTTCGCCGACCGTCGGTGGCCCCCGCACGCGACACGGGCGACCGTGAGTGACCAGACGGATGCGTCGAGGCACACCAGGGGCCTCGATCAGTGACGGAGACCACACTTTCGGACACCTTGCCGCTACCTGTGATCTCGACCGACAGGCGCCACCACCAGCGAGTTTCCGGGATTTGGTTGGCATTCGAGGCCGGTTCCGTTAGTGTCCTTCGCTGACATACGGCCGACCGCAGGACGGAGGCCGAACCGCCGAGTCCCCGGGCCGCAACCAGCGCCCCGAGGAGCCGGGGACCCACTTCCGGAGCGTTCGGGGATCTTCCCGGGCTGACACCGTGAGGGGTGAATCCGCAGCCCGCGTGGAGATCGATCCGCGTGCGCCCCGCGGACGGGCTGCTCCAGCCCGAACCCGTCAGCTAACCCGGTAGGCGGACGAGGAGAGGAGAATTCGTGGAACCGTCGCGTCCTGGTTCCTTTTCGCGTTCTGCTCGTACGCGATCCGCTCGGACGAGCCCCCGGCTCTCGCCGTCCCGAACCGGACGAGGCCGAACGGCGCGGTTCGGTGGCCGGGCGATCACCGTGGCGGGCGCGCTGCTCGCCCTCTCGATCGCGCCGCAGACGATCACCGTGGCCCACGCCGACCCCGAGCCGTCCACGACGGAACTCAGGTCCAAGGCGCTCAAGCTCGCGGACCAGCTGGAACAGCTCACCGAGCAGTACAACGGCCTGAAGGTCAAGCTCGCGCAGTCGCAGCGCGCCGCCAAGGTCGCCGCCGACAACGCCGAGCGGCAGGAGAAGACCCTCGAAGCCCTGCGCGCGAAGGTCGGCTCCCTGGCCGCCACCAGTTACATGCAGGGCGGCTCCGACCCGACGGTCTCGTTCGTCGCCTCACAGGACCCGCAGGCCGTCCTCGACCAGGCCTCCACGCTCCGGTACTTCGCCACGCGCGACAGCAGCAAGGTCCTCGAACTGATGCAGGCCATGCAGGCCGCGCAGCGCGCCCGCAAGTCCGCCGAGGCCCGCGCCCAGCAGGTCACCGAGCTGCGGACGCAGCTCGACGCGCAGCGCAAGAAGGTCACCGACGCCTACGAGAAGGTGCGCGGCCAGCTCGTCAAGCGGGACCCCACCCAGCTCGCCAAGCTTCCCGTCATCGGCACCGGCAAGGCCGCGCAGGCGCTCCGCCTCGCGATGACCAAGATCGGCTCCCCGTATGTGTGGGGCGCCGAGGGCCCGAGCTCCTTTGACTGCTCGGGTCTGACGATGTGGGCGTACAAGCAGGTCGGCATCAACCTGCCGCACTACACCGGCAGCCAGTGGAACGCGGGCACCCGCGTGTCGCGCAGCGAACTCCAGCCGGGCGACCTCGTGTTCTTCTACTCCGACCTGCACCACATGGGCATCTACGTCGGTGACGGCAAGATGCTGCACGCGCCCCGCACCGGCGACGTCGTGAAGATCGCTCCCATGGGCGGACGTCCCTTCGCCGGAGGCGTCCGAGTCGCCTGACCACCATGATCGACCGGGTCGCGTCGTCCGATGGAAGTCGACGGACGGTGTCGTGCTCGTACGCGCGACGGAACGTTTCCGGTCTCGGCCGCCGTCGAGCCCGCCGGACTCGCGCGGGGGCGCTCACAGGAGACGGGAGCGCCGAACGGACGCCGACGAGCCCTCCAGGGCATGCTCGAAGGAATCCGGGGCGTCTTCTGAACACCGTCCGCGGCGGCGCCTTCAGCAGGGACCTACCTGCCGGGCTGTAGGCGCCGCCGCCGCGGGGTCGGACGGACGTTCAGAAGATCTCGCCGCCTGGATTCTGGTGACGCCCGCCGTCCTCCCCGGACGAGCGTCGTGGGTCGTGCTGCTAGATGAGCTGCCTTCGGGCCGCCCACACCACGGCCTCGATAGGGGTGTTGACCTCCAGCCGGTCGCAGATGGTCCGCAATCGGCGCCGCAAGGTCCGGGCGCTCAGTTCCAGCTTTCGTGCCGCCACATCGGCGGTGACACCGCTGGCGATCTGAGCGAGCAGGCGGATCTCCTCCTCGCTCAGCCCGAAATCGTCGGTGCCACGACGTGCGAGTGTGGCCTGTTCCACTCCGTCCTCCCTCGTCCGTGGTGATGACCGCGGGGATGCAGCCGTCCGCTGCACAGGCACGGGTTGGCCTCGATCTGTACGCGCGTTGGGTTGCCGGGTCCGGAGGTCCTCCGGACTTAGATCATCGGGGGTTTTCTGGGTCTCGCGCGCTTGGCCGGAGGTGGCCGTTGGGCCGATTGCGGGGGTGTAGGGGGGAACTCCGGGTGACGATTCACTCGTTGGCCAGCCGAGGGAGTCGGGATGAGATCGCCAGCCATCCGCCCCCGCCCTTCTCGTTGGACTCGCCAGATCTCGCCGTGGTCGAAGATCGTGAATCGTTTCAAGCTACGCTTCGGCTCGGAACGCTAGGCGGCCGGATCCGGCCCGTCAAGCGCTGGTTCAGTGCACTGCGTGCACGGATGGTAGCGGTACGTGACCGCATATCCGCTATTGCACCCTGCAAAACGCCACTACCTGGGGAAACAGTCCCGGGACGGGACGAGGAGCGAGTTGCCACAGACCAGTATTCGTGAGGTCGCGAGGCGTGCTGGAGTCTCAGTTGGGACCGTTTCGAATGTCCTAAACCGGCCAGACCTCGTGGCCGAAGCTACCCGTAATCGCGTTCGTGCAGCTATCGAGGAACTCGGATTCGTCAGAAACGAGTCCGCCCGACGGCTCCGGCGACGTCCCGAACGCACCGCCGGCGAGTTCGGCGACGAGCCGCGCCGCGCGTTCGGCGTCGTCGTCGAGGACCTCACCAACCCGTACGCGACCGCCGTCGTCAGCGGCGCCGAGGCGGCGCTGAACGAAGCGGGCCATGACGCGCTCTGGCTCTCAAGTGACCACTCCACCGCCAAAGAACGGCGTTCGGTGGAACTGCTGGAAGAGCAGAACGCCGCCGGAATCCTTATCATTCCGGTCGATTTCGGCTATCAGGATATTTCTCGACTTCGCGCCGCGGGCATGAGCGTGGTGCTGATCGACCGGGACGTCTCCGACGTGTGCACCGCCCGGGTCGACCATGTCGCCGGAGGCGAGATCGCCGCCGCGCACCTGCTCGGCATCGGCCGGGAGCGGATCGCGTTCGTCACCGGCGCTCCGGAGCCTCAGCCGTGCGTCGAGCGCCGCGACGGCGCCGCCCGCACTCTGGTCGAGGCGGGCTTCGCCAAGCCCACCACGCTCGTTCAGGACGCGCTGAGCCCCACCGCGGGCCAGGCCGCGGCCCACGAGATCCTGGCGATGTCACCGCGGCCCAGCGGCGTTTTCTGCGCCAACGACCTGCTCGCCATCGGCCTGATCAACGAGCTGATCCGGCTGGGCGCCCGCGTCCCCGAGGACATCGCCGTGATCGGCTACGACGACATCGAACTCGCCGCGAGCGCCGCCGTGCCGCTCACCACGATCCGGCAGCCCCGCCGCGAGCTGGGCTGGGAGGCCGCCGAGCTGGCGCTGGCGGAGGTCGGCGAGGGCAAGTCCCACCTGCACCGGCAGGTGGTCCTGCGGCCCGACCTCGTGATCCGCGAGAGCGCCTGACCCGGGCGTTCAGCGCTCGGGCTTGACCAGCGGGAACAGGATCGTCTCGCGGATGCCCTTACCGGTGAACGCCATGATCATCCGGTCGATCCCGGCGCCCATGCCGCCCGTGGGCGGCATCGCGTACTCCAGGGCGCGCAGGAAGTCCTCGTCCAGCTGCATGGCCTCGGGGTCGCCGCCCGCCGCGAGCAGCGACTGTTCGGTGAGGCGGCGGCGCTGCTCGATCGGGTCGACGAGTTCGGAGTAGGCGGTGCCGAGTTCCGTTCCGAACCCGATGAGGTCCCACTTCTCCGTGAGGAGCGGCTCCTCCCGGTGCTGGCGGGTCAGCGGGGACGTCTCGACCGGATAGTCCATGACGAACGTGGGCTGGACGAGGGTGTGCTCGACCAGTTCCTCGAACAGCTCCTGGACGAGTTTGCCCTGCCCCCACTTCGGATCCCACGACACTCCGCGGGCGTCGGCGAGTTTCCGGACGTCCTCGATCGGCGTGTGCGGGGTGATCTGCTCGCCCAGCGCGTCCGACACCGACCCGTACAGCGTGACCCGCGGCCACTTCTCCACGCCCAGGTCGACCTCGACGCCGTCGTGGACCACCACGGTCGTGCCCAGGGCGGCGACGACCGCCTTCTGGTACATCCGCTGCGTCAGGTCGGCCATGTCGTTGTAGTCGAGGTACGTGCCGTAGGCCTCCAGCATCGTGAACTCCGGGTTGTGCGTGGAGTCCGCGCCCTCGTTCCGGAAGTTCCGGTTGATCTCGAAGACCTTCTCGATGCCGCCCACGACGAGCCGCTTCAGGTACAGCTCGATCGCGATGCGCAGGTAGAGGTCCATGTCGTAGGCGTTGATGTGCGTCTGGAACGGCCGGGCCGCCGCGCCGCCGTGGATCGGCTGCAACATCGGCGTCTCGACCTCGAGGTATCCCTGCTCGTGCCAGAAGTCGCGGACGGCGCGGACGGTGTCGCTCCTGAGCCGGGCCATCTTCCGGGCCTCGTCGTTCACGATCAGGTCGACGTAGCGCTGCCGGACCCGCGCCTCCGGGTCGGTCAGCCCGGCGTGCTTCTCCGGCAGGGGCCGCAGGCACTTGGACGTGATCGCGAACCGGTCCGCCATGACCGACAGCTCGCCGCGGCGGGACGTGATGACCTCGCCCTCGACCCCGACATGGTCGCCCAGGTCGACGTCCCGCTTCCAGGCGTCCAGCTGCTCCTGCCCGACCTTGGCGAGCGACAGCATGACCTGGATCTCTCCGGTGCCGTCCTTGATGGTCGCGAAGCACAGCTTGCCGGTGTTGCGGACCAGCATGACGCGGCCGGTGACGCCGACCTTCTCGCCCGTCTCGGTGCCCGGTTCGAGGTCCGGGTGTTTCGCGCGGACGTCGGCGATCGTCGCCGTCCGCGGAAAGGTCACCGGGTAGGGGTCGATCCCGCTCGCACGGAGCCGGTCGAGCTTCTCCCGGCGCACGCGCATCTGCTCCGGGAGTTCGTCGAAGGTGTCGTCACTCACGCCCCAAAGGCTATCCAGCCCGCCGGACGCGCCGCGAACGCGTTCCTCCCGGCGCCGTCCTACACGGTGTTGCGCTCGTAGATCAGGCGCAGGCCGATGAGGGTGAGCCACGGCTCGAACACGTCGATGCTGCGGGACTCCTCCAGGACGAGGGGCGCGAGGCCGCCGGTCGCGATGACCGTGACCTCGTCGGGGTCGCCGGCGAGCTCCTCCGACATCCGCTCGACGACGCCGTCCACCTGCCCGGCGAAACCGAAGATGATCCCGGACTGGAGCGCTTCGACGGTGTTCTTCCCGATCACGTTCCGCGGCCTGACCAGCTCGATCTTGTAGAGCTGCGCGCCACGCGTCGACAGCGCGTCGATGGACGTCTCGATGCCGGGCGCGATCGCGCCGCCCACGTACTCGCCCTTGGCGGACACCGCGTCGAACGTGGTGGCGGTGCCGAAGTCGACGACGATCGCGGGGCCGCCGTGCGTGTGGACGGCGGCCAGCGCGTTCACGATGCGGTCGGCGCCGACCTCCTTCGGATTGTCCATCCGGACGGGGACGCCGGTCTTCACACCGGGCTCCACGATCACCGCGGGCACGTCGCCGTAGTAGCGGCGGCACATCTCCCGCATCTCGTGCAGAACCGACGGAACCGTGGAGCAGAGCGCGATACCGCTGATGTCGGTGTCGGCCAGCAGCGGGCTCTGCTGGACGAGCCCCTGGAGGACCACCGCGATCTCGTCGGCGGTACGCCGCGGATCGGTGTTGATCCTCCAATGTTCGATCACCTCGTCGCCCTCGAACAGGCCGAGGACGGTCTGGGTGTTACCGACGTCGATGGTGAGCAGCATCAGGTCCCCGCTGATCGGGTGAAGTCAAGGCCGATGTCGAACACGCGCGCCGAGTGCGTCAGCGCACCGACCGCAAGGTAGTCCACCCCGGTCACGGCGACGTCTCGGGCCCGGTCCAGGGTAAGCCCACCGCTGGCCTCAAGCTCCGCCCGCCCCGCCACGAGACGCACCGCCTCGGTCATTTCGGCGTCGGTCATGTTATCCAGAAGAATGCTCGTCGCGCCCACGGAAAGGGCTTCTTCGACCTGTTCGAGGGTGTCGCATTCCACCTGAATGTGCAGGGACGGGTACACCGCGCGGATGGCCCCGTAGGCCTTGGTGACGCTTCCGGCCGCCGCGATGTGGTTGTCCTTGATGAGCGCGGCGTCATACAGGCCCATGCGATGGTTGACGCCGCCGCCGCACTGCACGGCGTACTTCTGGAGGGCGCGCAGGCCGGGCAGGGTCTTGCGGGTGTCGCGGACCTTGGCCTTGGTCCCGGACATCGCGTCCATCCAGGTCCGGGTGGCCGTCGCGATCCCGGACAGGTGCGTCAGCAGGTTCAGCGCCGTCCTCTCGGCACGCAGAACGGCACGGGTCGGGCCGCTCACCGACATCAGCACCTGCCCCGGAACAACCCGGTCGCCGTCCTCGACCCGGGCCTCATAGGCCACGTCCAGTTCCTCGAAGACGACCGAAGCCACGGGAATACCGGCGACCACTCCCTCCTCACGAGCGGTCAAGTCCCCGGCGGCGGTGTCCTCCGGCGCGAAGATCGGCATGCTGGTGACGTCGACCTCCCCGTCCTCGGCCAGCGCCGTCCGGACGAGGTTTTCCACAGCTTGTGGATCGAGCCCGGCGGCGGCCAATCGCTGCGACGATTCCGGTGTCATGAACGCTTTCCTTCCAGAGGTTCATAGGTCGTGGTCAACTCGTTCCCCACCAACCGGGTGACGAGATGGCCCCGCCACTCCTCGTCCCGCCGCTCGGGAAAGTCCTCCCGCCAGTGGCTCCCCCGTGTCTCCTCCCGCCGCAACGCCGCCGCCACGATCGCCGACGCGACGGTGTGCACGTTGGTGACCTCCCACGCCTCCACGCCGGGCTCCACCTCACCCCCACCCATCTCCGCCAACTCCCGAGCCGCAGTCCGCAACCCCTCCGCCCCACGCAACACCCCCGCGTAGGACGTCATGATCCGCTGAATCTCCCCCCGCACACCCGGCTCCAGCAACCACCCACCACCGCCCGCAGCATCGCCAAGGAGGCCACGCTCGACCGACATCTCACTGGAAAGGCCGTCTCCTTGGGCAGCCACCCGCTCAGCGGACGCAACACCCGCACGAGAGCCCCGCCCGGTCGGCACTCCGCCCTCCGAACCGCCCTCGGAGAGACCGCGCTCAGCAGGCACCGCGCGCCCGGCCAAGGTGATCGGCTCGTGGAAACCGCCGCCGGTCGGCTTCTCCACTGGAAGGACGCCGCTCCGGTTCTTCGATCCGTTCTCGGCGAGGTCGTGTTCGAGGGTGGCGGCTATGCGTTCGGCGAAGACGACGCCTTCGAGAAGGGAGTTGGACGCCAGGCGGTTGGCGCCGTGGACGCCGGTGCAGGCGACCTCGCCGCAGGCGTAGAGGCCGGGAACGGACGTCCGTCCGCGCAGGTCCGTGCGGACGCCTCCGCTGGCGTAGTGGGCGGCGGGGACGATCGGGATCGGCTCGGTCACGGGGTCGATGCCGTGGTGGCGGCAGGCGGCGAGGATGGTCGGGAAGCGGTGCTCCCACATCTCCGCGCCCAGGTGCCGGCCGTCCAGCAGCATGTTGGACGCGCCGGTCTCGCGCATCCGGTTCATGATGCCCTTGGCGACGACGTCGCGGGGGGCGAGTTCGGCGAGGTCATGGCGTCCGACCATGAACCTGTGGCCGGTGTGGTCGACGAGGTGCGCGCCCTCGCCCCGGACGGCCTCGGAGATCAGGGGCTGCTGGCCGCGCGCCCCGTCGCCGAGCCACAGCACCGTGGGGTGGAACTGGACGAACTCGAGGTCGGCGACCTCGGCTCCGGCGCGCAGCGCGAGCGCGACGCCGTCTCCCGTGGAGACCTCGGGGTTCGTGGTGGCCGAGAACACCTGGCCGAGGCCGCCCGCGGCGAGGACGACGGCTCGGGCCCGGACGGCTCCGACGCCGCCCGGCTGTCCCTCGCCCATGACGTGCAGGGTGATCCCGGCGGCGTGCCCGGCGTCGTCCTTCAGCAGGTCGAGGACCAGGGCGTGCTCGATGACCTCGACGCCGGAGTCCTTGAGGGCGGCGAGGAGGGCGCGGCTGATCTCCGCACCGGTCGCGTCCCCGCCCGCGTGCGCGATGCGGCGCCTGCGGTGGCCGCCTTCGCGGGTGAGCGCGATGTCCCCGCCGTTGGAACGATCGAAAGCGGTGCCGAGTTCGACGAGGCCGCGGATCGCGTCCGGTCCCTCGGTGACGAGGGTCCGCACGGCGTCCTCGTCGCACAGGCCGACACCGGCGGTGAGCGTGTCGGCCAGATGCTCCTCGGGCGTGTCGTCGGGGGCGAGCGCCGCGGCGATCCCGCCCTGCGCCCAGCGGGTGGATCCGGCGTCCAGGAGGGCCTTGGTGACGAGCAGCACCCGTCCCCGCGGCAGGCAGCGCAGGGCGGTGACGAGTCCGGCGATCCCGGACCCGATGACGACGATGTCGGTCTCGGTGGTCCAGCCGGGGTCGGGGGCGGCGAGCACGGAAGGGATCATGAGCCCTCCAGGGAGGATCGGTTCTCGTCATTATGACCCTAACCCCGGACCGCCCGAACAACCGCCCCCGGCATCGGCCCCAGCACCGCCGCATCCGACGCGGCGCTGGACGACCTGCTGGCCCGGTGAGCGGGGCGTCCGCGCACGCCGTTTCCCGGTGGTCCACGCCTCGCACACCCGGAGGTCGAGCCGCTCCGCGACCACCTCCCGAAGACCTTCGCCGCCGTGCGGCCGAGCGCCTCGCGCCCATTCCCGGACAGCGGCCACACCCGCGGTCGCCGCCGATCCGCGCGGATGTGGAACGGCCGGCGCCCACGGCTCCCCGCCGATCGCCATCCGTCGACTCCCGAACCACCAGCGGCCGATGCTCCGCCCGCCGCCCGCGACGCCCCCATCGATGACGGCGCCGTCACCGATCGCCTATGGAGCCGCCCGCCTGGAGCCGCAATGGACGCCTACGTCCAGTGCGTGGGGGGGGTGGGTCACCGGTGGGTGGCAACCCTGCGCGCGACGCTTTGCCCGTTTCACTAGGGGTGGGTCAGGTCGCCGCGGAGAGTGGCGGTGCCGGGGACGGGGGCGGCGGGGTCGGAGTCGACCGCGATGATCTTGTTGGTGCGGTCGACATGGACGACGCGCGGTACGAACTCGCGGGCCTCGGCGTCGGTGAGCTGGGCGTAGCTGATGATGATGACGAGGTCGCCGGGCTGGACGAGACGGGCGGCGGCGCCGTTGACGCCGATGACGCCCGAGCCGCGCTCGCCCGCGATCAGGTAGGTCTCCAGGCGGGCGCCGTTGTCGATGTCGACGACGGAGACCTGCTCGCCGGGCAGGAGGTCCGCGGCGTCCATCAGGTCCTGGTCGATGGTCAGCGAACCGACGTAGTGCAGGTCCGCCTGCGTCACGGTGGCGCGGTGGATCTTCGACTTGAACATCGTCCGGAACATCAGGACTCCTCGGGGAAGTGGAGGGGGACGTTGTCGATGAGGTGGGTGGCGCCGACCCGGCCGGCCACGGCCAGCACGGCGCGTCCGGCGTGGGACGGGGTGATCGGGGTGAAGGTCGCGGGGTCGACGAGCACGAGGTAGTCGAGGTGGAGCGGCGGGTCGGCGGCGGTGGCCTCGTCGAGGACCGCGTTCGCCGCGGCCAGAACCGCCTCGGGACCCGCGCCCGCCGCGTGCGCTCCGGCGGCGAGGGCGCGTGAGAGGGCGAGGGCGGTCCCGCGTTCCCGGTCGGTGAGGTACCGGTTCCGGCTGGAGAGGGCGAGGCCGTCCGGTTCCCGGACGGTCGGAGCGGCGGCGATCTCGACGGGGACGTTCAGGTCGGCGACCATCCGGCGGATCATCGCGAGCTGCTGCGCGTCCTTCTCACCGAAGATCGCCACATCGGGGCGGACGAGGTTGAGCAGCTTCAACACGACGGTGAGCATCCCGTCGAAGTGGCCGGGCCGGGCGGCGCCCTCCACGATCTCGCCCATCGGGCCCGAGTCGACCGTGACCCGCGGCTCGTCCGGATAGATCTCCGAGCGCGGTGGCGTGAAGACGATGTCGGCACCCTCGGCGGCGCACATCTCCAGGTCGGCGGGGAGCGTCCTGGGGTAGCGGTCGAGGTCCTCGTCCGGGCCGAACTGGAGGGGGTTGACGAAGATGCTGACCACCACCGTGTCCGCGCCCTGGCGGGCCTGGCGGATCAGGGAGCGATGGCCCTCGTGCAGCGCCCCCATGGTCGGGACGAAGGCCAGCGTTCCCTTGACCTCGGAGCGGACCTCGGCCAGTTCCTCCCGCGTCCGCACGATGATCGGGGTCACGACGCGTCCTGCCTTTCCAGCGGTTCGGTTCGGGGAGCGGGGCGATCAGTCGGCCAGCGCTTCGAGGAGGCGGGCTGCGTCCTCGGGTTTGAGCATTCCGGCGGAGAGGGCGCGGTCGGCGGTGAGGCGGGCGAGCGCGACGTAGGCGCGGCGGCTCTCCGGTGAGATCTTGGCGAGTTCGTCGACGTGCTCGGAGACGGTTCCGGCGTCGCCGCGGGCGACCGGGCCGGTGAGGCCGTCGATGCCGAGGCGGAGGCCGTTGTCGAGGGCCGCGCCGAGGAGGGGGCCGAGCATCCGGCCGGGTTCGGCGACGCCGGCGACGCGCAGCAGGTCCATGGACTCGACGACGAGGGTCACGAGATGGTTCGCGCCTCCGGCGAGGGCCGCGTGGTATAGCGGACGCGTCTCCTCGGTGATCCAGACGGGTTCGCCGCCCATCTCCACGACGAGCGCCTCCGCGACCGGCCGTAGCGGCTCGGGCGAGGTGACGCCGAAGGAGATGCCCGCGAGGCGGTTCACGTCGTCCGGACGTCCGGTGAACGTCATGACCGGGTGCAGCGCCAGCGGGAGCGCGCCGGCGCGGGTGAGCGGGTCGAGGACGGTCGTTCCGTAGCGGCCGCTGGTGTGCAGGACGAGCTTGCCGGTGACGGGCACGCCCGCCGCGACCAGCCCGGACGCCAGTTCCGGCAGTTCGTCGTCCGGGACGGTCAGCAGCACCAGGTCGGCGGCCGCGACGACCTCGGGCGGCGGCGCGATGTCCGCGCCCGGTAGGCGTTCGGCCACGCGCGCCCGCGACCGCTCGGACACGGCGGTCGCGGCGATCACACGGTGGCCCGCCTGTGACAGCGCGGCGCCGAGCGCCGTGCCGACGCGGCCGGCTCCGACGACGCCGACCGCGAGCCGGGCGGGCCTGTCCTCGGGGGTCTCCCGCGCGTTCCGAGGGGCGGGGTGCGACGTCCCCCCGCCGGGGGCCGACCCGTTTCCGGGCGTGGCGGAGGAAGGCGTGTCGTGTGGGTCCATCGGTCGTTCCAGTCCTCGGTAGGTACCGGACGCGAACCAGGGTACCCGCGGGCCCTCGTCACGCCGTCCGGTGGGTGACGGTCGCCACCCCGGCCCACCATTCAGTCATGCGCGAGGGACTCCACGACGGACGTCTTCGCGGCGCGCCGCGCGGGCATCACGGCGGCGGCCGTCCCGGCGAGCCCCGCGAGGACGACGAACGCGACGACCTGAAGGTAGGGCAGCGAGAACACCGAGTCGGTCGCCATCGCGTTCGTCGCGGCCCAGCCGAACGCGACCCCGAGCACCACCCCGGTGAACGCGCCGATCACGGCCATGACCAGCGCCTCGACGGACAGCATCCGGCGGAGCTGGCGTTTGGTGAGGCCGAGGGCGCGCAGCAGCGCCGACTCGCGGGTGCGTTCCACGACCGACAGGGTCAGCGTGTTGGCGATGCCGAACAGCGCGATGACGATCGCCAGGCCGAGCAGCCCACCGAAGATCATCAGCAGCATGTCGACGGCCTTGGTCATCGACTCCTTGAACTCGGCGGTGGAGTCGACCTTCGCGGCCACGTAGGGACTGGCGGCGTCCTCCACGATCCTGCGGGCGTGGGTCGCGGCGACGCCGTTCCGGGTCTTGACGTAGATGGTCGCCGGGTCCTGAACGCCGAAATAGCGGGTGAAGTCCGGTTCGGGGACGACGATCCCGTCCACTCCGGCCCCTGGCGCGTAGACCCCGGCGATCCTCATCGGGGCCGTGTGGCGCGCCGCCTTCACCTGGACGGTCTCCCCCGCCTCCAGGCCGAGCGACCTGGCGGTGTCGACGTCCACCATCGCGGCTCCCGGCCGGCGCGCCGCGTCCAGCGTCCCCTCCTTCATCTCCGGTTTCACGATCGTGCCGAGGGCGGACGCGGTGACCGTGGAGATGTCCGCGTTCCGCCCGGCGACCTGCGCCCTGTGCGAACGCATCTGGATGATGTGGGTGAACTCCGGGCGCCGGTCCAGTGTCGCGGCGAGCGCCCGCGGGACGGTCCCGTCCTCGTTCTGCGTGCGGATCTGGAAGTCGACCGGGAACTGCTCCTCCAGCTTGTGCGTGGCGGTCGCCTTGCCGCTCGCCGCGACGACCGCGAACAGGCTCATCAGCCCGACGCCGATGGTCAGCGCGATCGTCGTGGTCGCGGTGCGGCGCGGGGCGCGCTGCGCGTTCGCGACCGCGAGCCGTCCCGGCACCCCGCCGAGCCGCGCCGGGACCGCGCCCGCGAGCCGCCCGAGGGGCCGGACGAGCGCGGGCATCACCGCGACCACCGCGAGGAAGAACACGCCGCCCGCGAACGCCACGACGAACATCGCGGCCTGGCCCTTGGCCATCACGACCGAGCCGAGCACGCCGATGCCGAGGCCGGCGGCGCCGAGCACGGCCGCGATCACGGCGCGCGGCGCCCCGAGCCGGAACCGTCCGCTGCCCGGCTCCAGTTCCGAGCGCAGGGCCGCGACGGGCGCGACCCGTGTCGCCGCCCGTGCGGGCAGCAGCGCGGACAGGACGGTGACGACGACACCGATCACCAGCCCGACCACGATCGTCCGGACGGTGAGGGACGCGCTGGACGACCCCGCCCCCGTGAGGGAGTCGTCCAGCGCCCGCACCCCGGCGAACGCGCCCGTCCCGAGGCCGACTCCGGCCGCGAGGCCGAGCAGCGAACCGGCCAGGCCGACCACCGCGGACTCCAGCATGACTCCGCCGAAGACCTGCCGCCGGGTCGCGCCGACACAGCGCAGCAGCGCCATGTCCCGCATCCGCTGCGCGATCAGAATCGTGAAGGTGTTGTAGATCACCAGGGCGGACACCAGCATCGCCACCAGCCCGAACAGCAGCAGCCCGGTGCGGATGACCTTGGTGTCGGTGCCCGCCTCCCGCGCCATCTTCGCGGCGAGTTCCTCGCCCGTGAGGACGAGGTTGGACGTGCCCGCCGCCGCGTCGACCGCTGCCCGCGACCCGCCCGCGACGTCGATCTCCTCGAAGGTCTTCGCACCGGTCATCGCCGTCGCGGTCGCGGGGTCGAAGCCGACGGCGCCGCGGTAGCTCGCCTCCTGGTCGATGCCGAAATCGATTAGTCCGACCACGGTGAACCGGTGTGGGCGGTTCTTGTCGTCCAGGATCGACACCGTGTCGCCGACGGTGAAGCCCTCCCGTCCGGCCAGATCGGTGTCGAGGACGGTCTCGCGGCCACTGGACGGAGGGCGTCCCTTGTCGACGTTGTACCGCAACAGCCGTCCGGTGGGCACCGACATGCCGAGTGTGGCGATGTCGCCGACCGGCTTACCGTCCTTGCCGACGAGGGCGGCCTCCCCGCGGACCATGCCGTGCACGTCCGTGACGCCAGGCACCGCCCTGACCCGGCTGAGGGTCTCGGCACCGACCCCCTTCTCGGCGGAGTCGCGACCGACGAACACCGCGAAATCGACCTTGTCGGCCGAGCGCTCGAAGGTCTTCGCGACACCCTTGTCCATCGTGTCGGTGAGGACGAACGTCCCGGAGATGAAACCGACGCCGAGGGTGATGGCCACCGCCGTCAGCAGCAGCCGCAGCTTGCGGGCGCGCAGTCCCGCCAGGGTGGTTCTCAGCATCACGCCCCCAAGGCCTTGAGCCGGTCGAGCACCGACTCCGGCGTCGGCCGGACGATCTCCGACACGATCTCGCCGTCGCGGAGGAACACCACCCGGTCGGCGTAGGAGGCGGCCACCGGGTCATGGGTGACCATCACGATCGTCTGGCCCATCTCCCGGACCGAGGAGCGCAGGAATCCGAGGACCTCAGCGCCCGCCCGGGAGTCGAGGTTGCCGGTCGGCTCGTCCGCGAAGATCACCTTGGGGCGGGCGACGATCGCGCGGGCGCAGGCCACCCGCTGCTGCTGGCCGCCCGACAGCTCGTTCGGCCGGTGCCGGAGCCGGTCGCCGAGCCCCAGCACGTCGACGACGTGGGCGAACCACTCCCGGTCAGGCCGGTGCCCGGAGAGTTCCAGCGGCAGCAGGATGTTCTGTTCGGCGGTCAGTGTCGGCAGCAGGTTGAAGGCCTGGAACACGAACCCGACACGATCGCGGCGCAGCATCGTCAGCTGCCGGTCGCTCATCCCCGTGATCTCGGCGTCGCCGAGGACGATCCGTCCGGACGTGACGGTGTCCAGCCCGGCGAGGCAGTGCATCAACGTGGACTTACCGGACCCGGACGGCCCCATGATCGCGGTGAACGCGCCGGTGGCGAACGCGACACCGACCCCGCGCAGCGCGTGCACGGCCGCGTCGCCGGTCCCGTACACCTTCGAGACTCCGTCGGCGGTGACGGCCGGGACGGATCCGGCGACCGGAGCCCCTCCGGGCGGACCGGTGTACGTGTTGATCACAATGTCCTCTTCGCGGTTCGTTCGTTGCGTGTCCTGGTGAGACCACGCTAGAAATCCGCGCCGCTCCCGCCATCCGCCCGGCGGCCACGCTTCCCGTCCACCTCGCGGCTATCCGACGACGGTTCGTACGACCTGAGTCGTACCGCCCGCCACCGACGAAGGTCCTACGGAAGCGCCGGAGACCCGATCGGGTTCCGGCGCTTCGACGTTCTACGAGGCCATCAGGGGTCGCCCCGCTGGCCGCTTTTGACCAGACCCGTCTCGTAGGCGAAGACGACCGCCTGAACCCGGTCACGCAGGCCGAGTTTCATCAGGATCCTGCCCATGTGGGTTTTGACGGTCGCCTCCGAGACGTACAGCTGCCCCGCGATCTCCGCGTTCGACATGCCCCTCGCGACGAGCTTCAGCACCTCGCCCTCCCGGAACGTGAGGCTCTCCAGGGTTCGGTTCGCCTTCTCCTCGGCGTCCGGCAGGTGCACCGCGAACCGGTCCAGCAGCCGCTTCGTCGTGCTCGGCGCCACCACGGCGTCACCCGAATGCACCGCCTTGATCGCCTCGATCAGCTGGGTCGGTCCGGCGTCCTTGAGCAGGAACCCGCCCGCTCCCGCCTTGATCGCCGCGAAGGCGTACTCGTCGAGGTCGAACGTGGTGAGGATGACGACCTTGGGCCCGGACCGCGCCACCACCTGCCGGGTCGCCTCGATGCCGTCCATGCGCGGCATCCGCACGTCCATGAGCACCACGTCGGCCTGTGTGCCGCGAAGCAGTTCCAGTGCCTGGACACCGTCGCCCGCCTCACCGACGACCTCGATGTCCGGCTGAGCGTCCAGGACCATCGTGAACCCGGCGCGCACCAACTCCTGGTCGTCGACCAGGACCACCCGGATGGGCGCCTCGGCGTGCTCACTCTCGCTCATACGCGCCCCTCAAGCTGTGACTGTGACGCCCGGTCATGCCGCTTCCACTTCCTCACGCACGGGGATCCGCGCGACCACCTCGAAGCCGCCTCCGGGACATGGCCCCGCGTGGACGCTGCCCCCGTACACGGTGACGCGCTCCCTCATCCCGGCGAGACCGTGGCCGCGTCCGTCGTCGGGGGCCGCGGCGCCCCGCCCGTCATCGCGCACCCTGATCTCCAGGTCGTCCGCGGAGTACGACAGGCGGACGGACACTGTCACCTTCGGGCCACCGTGCTTCAGGGTATTGGTCAGGGCCTCCTGGACGATCCGGAAGACCGTGAGCTGGCGTCCGGCGGACATGACCGGCGGCTGTCCGTCCACGTCGAACGTCACCGCGAGCCCGGACGAACGGACCTGCTCCACCAGGTCGTCGAGCTGCGCCACCCCGGGCTGTGGCGCGTACTCGCCCGCGTCGTCCGACTCGCGCAGGACCCCCAGGAGCCGCCGCATCTCCGCCAGCGCCAGCCGCCCCGTCGAGGAGATCGTCTCCAGGGCCTGTCTGGTACGTCCCAGATCGGTGTCGATGGCGTAGGACGCGCCGTCGGCCTGCACCACGATCACGCTGACGTTGTGCGCCACGACGTCGTGCAACTCGCGGGCGATGCGCGCACGTTCGGCCGCCATGGCCATCTTGACCTCGTTGTCGCGTTCCCGCTCCAGCCGTTCGGCGCGTTCCTCCACCGAACTCAGATACGCGCGGCGCGTCCGCATGTGGAGGCCGAGGACCCACACGCCGACCACCATCATCGTCAGCATGAAGAACGTGTACTCCCTGTCCCCCGCGCCGGTCGGATAACGCCAGGTCGCCATGACGGCGCCCGTTTCCGCGACCACCGCCGCGGCCAGCCCCCAGCGGAACGAGAAGCCCGCGGCGACCGTGTAGAGGCCCATCAGTACGGCGGCGTTCCCCGGCACGGGGTTCACCCCGAGCAGGCACTGGACGCCGGAGGCCACCGCGATCACGGCGAAGACGAGGCGGGGGTAGGTGCGGCGCAGGACCAGCGGGCCGATCAGGGCCGCCGTGAGCGCCACGTACGCGACCTCGCTCACGCCATAGGACGTCGCATACAGCCAGGGGAGGGAGAAGACCAGCAACGGTGACGCGAAGCCCGCGTCGACCAGGGGTTTCCGGCGACGCAGCCACTCCCATGCCTGCACGACCATGCGGAAAGGGTATGCACCTCGCGGTTCACCCTGGATCGGCCGTAGGTCGGACGCCCGTCCGCCTCAAGGATGGGCCGATTGGAGTCCGCCTCCACGGTAACGTCACTGTCGTGGAGGCGTTGGTCGACGAGTGGCTGCCATGGCGCACCGCGATGGAGCGGGCGCTGTACGGGGAGGACGGGTTCTACCGGCGGGGGGAGCGTCCCGCCGAGCACTTCCGTACCTCGGTGCACGCCTCACCACGGTTCGCCGCCGCCGTCGCCCGCCTGCTCGTCGAGGTCGACGGGATGCTCGGACGGCCCGAACGGCTGGACGTCGTCGACGTCGGCGCGGGCTCCGGTCGGCTGCTGAGCAACATCCTGGGCTGTGTCCCGCCCGATGTGGCGGCACGGCTCGCGCCCGTGGCCGTGGAGATCGCGCCGCGTCCGTCCGACCTGCCCGACCAGATCACCTGGCGCGCCGACCTGCCCGACCACATCACCGGGCTCGCCGTGGCGAACGAGTGGCTCGACAACGTGCCCCTGGACGTCGTCGAACGGACCCCGGACGGCCTCCGTACCGTGCTGGTGGATCCGTCCACGGGCGCGGAACGTCCCGGGCCCGCGCCGTCCGACGAGGACCACGACTGGCTCGACCGCTGGTGGCCGCTGCACGAACCCGGCGACCGCGCCGAGATCGGCCACCCGCGCTGTGCCGCGTGGGCCTCCGTCGTCGAACGCCTTTCCCGCGGGCTCGCGCTCGCCGTCGACTACTCGCACTTCCGCGACTCTCGTCCGGCCTGCGGGACCCTGGCCGGCTATCGCGAGGGGCTGACGGTCCCCGCCGTCCCGGACGGCTCCTGCGACGTCACCGCCCATGTGGCCCTGGACGCCTGCGCCGTCGCCGGTGAACGCGCCGGTGCCACGTCCACCCTTCTGACGACCCAGCGCGACGCCCTGCGCGCCCTCGGTCTGTCCGGCTCACGTCCACCGATCGAGCTGGCGCACCGCGATCCCCGCGGCTACGTCGCGGCGCTCTGCCACGCCGGTGAGGACGCCGAACTGATCGACCCGTCCGGCCTGGGCGGGTTCGGCTGGCTCGCCCAGGCTGTGGACATGCCGATCCCCGGCGCCCTCACCCCGTGACCCGTTCTGGCGGCGGTCAGTGCTCCACGTAGAGGGCCTGGAGCCCGCGCAGGACGAAGCCGGGCTTCCATTTCGGTTCGGCGGACAGACGGAGCTCGGGCATCCGGCGAAGGAGCGCTCCATATGACTCGGCGAGTTCGATGCGGGCGAGCGGGGCGCCGAGGCAGTAGTGGATTCCGAGTCCGAAGGTGATGTGCGGGTTCGGGACGCGGGACAGGTCGAGCCTGTCGGGGTCGGTGAACACCTCGGGGTCGCGGTTGGCGGACGCGAACTGAAGCGCGACCTCGGACCCGCGGGGAATGTCGACGCCCCCGACCGTGATGTCCTCCAGGACCCAACGCTCGAACATGGGCGCCGAGGTGTCGTAGCGGAGCAGTTCCTCGACGGCCGTGGGGACGAGGGACGGGTCCGCCCGGAGCCGTTCCAGTTCCCCCGGGTTGCGGAACAGCGACCACCAGCCGTTACCGGTCGAGTTGACCGTCGCCTCGTGACCCGCGTTGAGCAGTAGGACGCAGGTACCGATGAGCTCGTCCTCGGTGAGCCTGTCACCCTCGTCCACGACGTGGGCCAGCGCGGTGATGAGGTCGTCGCGAGGCTCAGCACGGCGAGTGCGGGCCAGGGCGCGCAGGTAGTCGGAGAACTCCGTGGCCGCGCGGACCGCCGTCCGCTGGACGTCGTCGGGCGGGTTCAGCTCGTACATGCCGCAGATGTCGGCGGACCACGGGCGCAGCAGGGGCCGGTCCGCCACGGGGACGCCGAGCATCTCGGCGATCACGTTCACCGGCAGCGGCTCGGCGACCTCGGCGATCAGATCGCCGCCTCCCCGCTCGGCCAGCCCCGCCGCGAGTTCCTCGGAGAGCCGCCTGATGGTCGGACGCAGCCCCTCCACCATGGGGGCGGTGAACGCCTTGGAGACCAGCCGCCGCAGCCGGGTGTGCACGGGCGGCTCCATGTCGAGCATCCCGGCGCGGACGAGGTCCCAGAACGGTCTGAGGAACTCGGCCTCGGGCTGCTGGCCGAACTCCTCGTGGCTCGCGAGGTGGAGGTAGGTCCGTCCAAGCCGCCGATCTCGCAATAAGGCGTTCACGTCTTCATATCGGCTTATCACCCACTGGCGGGTGGGTTCATGGAAGAAGACCGGACTGTCCACGCGGAGCCGCTCGAACGTCGGGTAGGGGTCGGCGACGAATTCGGGGGACCAGGGGTCGTAGGTCATACCAGTCATGCTCCGACGATATTCGCAACTCTCACAGCCCCGGTTCCGAGTTCGCCGTGACCGCGTCCGCGCGTCGTCGTCAGCGGGCCCAGCGGGCGGGGTCACCACCGGCACGGCGCGCGGCCAGGGCACGGCGGGCGGTCGATTCGACGATGGCGCGGGCCTCGCCCAGTTCACGGTCGGTCGCGGCGACCCGCACCGGGCCTGGAGGCGCGTCGACATGGACGGTGGCCAGTCCGAAGAGACGCTGGAAGGGATTCACGGTGAGGCGGACGCTCTGCGCCCGAGCATGGGCGATCACATCGGTGCGGCGGCAGGGCCAGCCGTGCCTGGTCACGAAGACGACGTCATCGGTTCCGGCGCCGTCCGCACGGTCGATCGCCACAGCCTTGGACGACGCGGGGACAAGGGGAACGGCGTCGACGTGCGTACCTGGGAACACCTGCGAGACAAGGTGCATCGCGACGTGCCGGGGCGCCACCGGCAGAAGCGTGGACGACAGTGCCTGGCGCTCCCCCGCATAGCCCGCGACGGTGACTTCCACACGCGCCCAGCCGAGAGACCTCCAGAGCGTCGGTTCGACGATGCTCAGGGCTTGGACACGTCCGGGAGGAAGCGTCTGCATCCTGGTCTCCAGGAGCCCGTAGCGGAGGCGAATTCCGTCCGGGGACATCGCCACCGTGAAATTGGCGTACATCACCAGCGGCGCTACCACGGCCCGGATGAGGCCGAGCACGACCGGAACGATGACGGCCAGCATGCCGCCCTCCGCGTAGACCACCAGGAACAGCAAGGCCGCGAAGAGCAACAGGACCGTCCCGAGGACGGGGAGCCGCACGAGCAGAGATCCGAGCAGGGCGCCGAACGGAACGCGCCACACGTGCCGTTCAGGCGCCTCTGGCGTGTGGCCCGGAAGTCCGGCGGCGCGGGCGAGGAGTTCGGCGCGCAGCCGCAGGGCGGAGCGCCGTCCCAGATAGCGCAGCGCGATCTCGCTCCGCTCGCCGCCCGCCAGCTCCACGCGCACTTCCGCGAGAGCGAACACGCGCGTCACCAGGGGACGGACGAGATCGATGGCCTGGACGCGGGAAAGCGGGATGCGGCGCTTGTTCTTGCGGAGCAGACCGGTCTCGACGACGAGATCGTCCCCGTCGACGCGGAAACGTACGGCGAGCCACGCCCAGAGGCCCGTACCCACGGCGATCAACCCCATGGGGACGGTGACGACGAGGAATCTGGCCAGCACCTCGGGCGTGAGCGCCAAGGCGAAGCCATCGTCCGTCTTGGTCAGCAGCAAGGGAAAACCGAGCAGAACGAAGTAGATGATGAGGAACACGAACGCGCGCAGCGGCGCCGTCGCCCAATGGAGCCTGTGCGTGCCCTCCGAGAACCGGACCGGCGGACGTTGAAGAGGCGGCGGCCCGTAACCGTACGGGCGATGAGGCGTGCCGGGCGGTGGCCCGTACGGCGGCGGCTGCGGTGGCCCCTGGGGGCCGCGCGGTCCGTTGGGTCTGTTGTACGGCCCGTAGGGACCGGGGCGTCCCGGCAGGCCGTAGGGACCGGTGTGTCCGGGCGGGCCGTAGGGTCCGCTCACAGTCCCATGCTCCGTTCCTCGCCTTTCCGGGCGAGGCGGTCGCGGAGACGGGACGCCTCAGCGGCCGGTAGACCGGGAATGGTGGCGTCCGTGGCCGCCGCCGCGGTGTGCATCCGGACGGTGGCGATGCCCATCCATCGCTCCAGCAGCCCCGCCGTCACGTCCACGAACTGCATCCGCCCGTACGGCACGACGATGAGCCGTTTCACGAGAACCCCGTGGGTGACGATGAGGTCGTCCGCACGCTCCGCGTAGCCGTACGCCCGTCGATCCAGTTCGGCCATCAGCCAGATGAGGACGACACCCGACACCACGGCCGCGATCCACATGACGGTAGGAATCAAGCCACCGTTCATCCATACGAAGAACGCGCCCACGCCACCGACCGGAAGCGCCCACAGAACGGCGGTGAGCAGCCTGTGCCACGCATGGCGTTTCGAGATCGGCGACCATGCAAGGCCGTCACCGGCCGTGAACGCCTGGTCCGCCTGGTACAACGCCTGGTCCGCCTGGTACAGGGACTGCGCGGGTGGCTGCCGATGGTCCGGTGGGTAAGGTGCCGGTGCTGGGCCCTGAGCGGAGAAGCCCGGCGGTCGCCCCCCATGGCCGTGGGGTTGGGGCCCCGCTGCGGGGTCGTATGGCGGTCCGTCATGACTCACGTTCATCCCCACCAGTCAATCGGATAACGAGCGGCGCCCGCCATGGGACCATGAAGTACTGACCCGAGCGGGTGGAGACGCGACCATGACCACCGAACGGATCGTCGGAATCGGTGCGGGCGCCAAGGAGCTCGCCACCGAGGACATGACCCTGAACATCGGCCCCCAGCACCCGTCCACGCACGGGGTGCTCCGGCTGCGGCTGACGTTGGACGGCGAACGCATCTCGGCGGCGGAACCCATCATCGGCTACATGCACCGGGGAGCGGAGAAGCTCTTCGAGGTCCGGGACTTCCGGCAGATCATCGTGCTGGCCAACCGGCACGACTGGCTGTCGGCGTTCTCCAGCGAACTCGGCGTCGTGCTCGCCGCCGAACGGATGCTGGGCATGGAGGTCCCGGTCCGCGCCGTATGGGCGAGGACGCTGCTGGCCGAACTCAACCGCGTCCTCAACCATCTGATGTTCCTCGGCTCGTATCCGCTGGAGGTCGGCGCCATCACTCCCATCTTCTACGCGTTCCGTGAACGGGAGGCGTTGCAGCGGGTGATGGAGGAGATCTCCGGTGGACGCATGCACTACATGTTCAACCGGGTCGGTGGGCTGAAGGAGGAACTGCCCGCTGGTTGGACGGCGCGTGCGCGGAAGGCCGTGTCCGAGGTCCGTGCCCGTATGGGCGACATCGACGACCTCATCATGGGCAACGAGATCTTCCGTGCCCGGACGAGAGGCGTCGGGGTCCTCACCCAGGAACAGATCCTTCAGTACGGGGTGTCGGGGCCCATCGCACGCGCGTCCGGTCTGGATTTCGACCTTCGCCGCGACGAACCGTACCTCGCCTATGGGGATCTCGACGTCCGTGTGGTCACCCGTACCGAGGGCGACTGTCTGGCCCGGTTCGAGTGCCTCCTCGACCAGGTGCACGCGTCCCTCGACCTGGCCGACGCCTGCCTCGACCGCCTGGCCGAGCTGCCGCCAGGTCCCATCAACCAGCGGCTCCCCAAGGTCCTGAAGGTTCCGGAGGGGCACACCTACGCCTGGACGGAGAACCCTCTCGGCATCAACGGCTACTACCTGGTGTCGCGCGGTGAGAAGACTCCATGGCGCCTGAAGCTGCGGTCCGCGTCCTTCAACAACATCCAGGTTCTGAAGGAGCTGCTTCCCGGCAACCTCGTCGCCGACATGATCGCCATCCTCGGTTCGATGTTCTTCGTGGTCGGCGACATCGACAAGTGACATTGGCGACGACCCGCCCCTGGCGGGTCAGGCGCGGGACGCGCCGCGGTCGCGTTCCTCCTCGTCCGGGCCCTTGGGGACGCGGCACGCGTACTCCAGGAGCAACGCGGCGGCGACCAGGACGGCCGCGGCGAGGAACGTACCGCCGCTGACGAAGAAGTCGTACCGGGGGGTCGGCTTGTCGAGCGACGAGACGAGGCTGGCGGCGAACCCGGCGAAGATGCCCGCGATGACCGCGGCGGAGTGCGCGCTGGCCTTGCCCAGGGCGGCGAGCCGCGCCACAGCCATCGGATCCAGCGGCTTCGGCGCCGGTTTGCGGTGCGCGTCCTGCGCGCGTCCGGGGCCGGGCCTGTGGCGGAGGCGGCGCAGCACGTTCAGGCCGGTGAACCCCTCACCGAGGGCCAGCAGCAGCAACGTCGGGACCGCCGTCCACGGAAGCGGCGGCAGCGACAGGTAGGCGGAACGCAGCACCGCCCAGGTGATCACTGCGATGACGACGACGAGGGCGATGAGGAAGAGCGGGCGGGACGGTTTCATGCAGGCTGCTGGAGAGCGAGGTCCTCGCGGCGGCGCACGGCCGACGGGCCGCCCTCCGACTGTTTGGCCTGGGCGAGGTCACCGACACGGCCGTGCCCCGGAAGCAGGACGTCGGGCTCGATGTCCGCCCACGGCACGAGCACGAACGCGCGCTCGTGCGCGCGGGGGTGCGGAAGCGTGAGATCGGGGTCGTCGGACGAGATGTCCCCGAAGGCGACGATGTCGATGTCGAGGGTGCGCGGCCCCCAACGAACGCGGCGTTCCCGACGCAGCGAGTTCTCGATGTTCAGGACGCGTTCCAGAAGGTTCTCCGGTGGCAGTCGCGTGTCGGCGATGAGCACGATGTTGAGGAAGTCGCCCTGTTCGGGGATGGTCTCCCCGGGCGGGGCGTAGGGCGCGGTCTCGTAGACGGGGGAGAACGCCACGAAGTGCAGCCCGGGAGCGTCGAACAGCGCGTCCACCGCTTCCTGGATGTTGTCCAGCCGGTCTCCGAGGTTGCTGCCGATCGAGAAGACGACGCGGTGCTCGACCAGCATGTGTCCACCGGTGGCGGTGCGGTCGGGCATGCGGTCGGACGCTGTCATGGGCGACTCCTCCTGATCTTCACGGCGATGTCCGTGAAGGGGTGCGGCACAGGGGCGTTCGGCTTGTGGACGGTGATCTCGACTTCGGACACCGCCCCGTCCTCCAGACACTTCTTCGCCAGCCGGTCGGCCAGTGTTTCGAGGAGGTTGACGGGCTCTCCCTCGATGACGGCGACCAGACGACCGGCGAGTGTCCCGTAGTCGACGGTACGCGAGAGGTCGTCCCCGGCTGCGGCGGGGCGGGTGTCGAGGCCCAGTACGGCGTCCACCACGAACTCCTGCCCCAGTTCGCGTTCCGCGGGTAGGCATCCGTGCCGGCCCCGCGCCCGCAGGCCGCGCAGTTCGATGCGGTCGAGAGTCATTCTTCCTCCGCATCCGCGACGTTGAGGACGGGGGAACCGTGGTGGAGCAGAAGCCTCCACTCGCCGTCCGCCCGTACGAACACGTTCGTGGCCACGATGCTTCCTCCGGCGAGGAACCCGGCCTCGGTGTCCTCGTCGGCGGTGAGGACGTTCTCCTTGCACGTCACCACCGCGTGATCGCCGTAGACGTCGGTCTCGACGTCGGTCAGCACGAACTGGATGTAGGTCGTGTTGGCCATGATGAGCGCCCAGGAACGCAGCACTTCCTGGCGTCCGCGCAGCATCGTCCACCCGGGGTGCACGCAGGAGACCCCGTCGGCGTAGGGACCGTCCGCCCACACGTCGGACATGCGGTCCAGGTCGCCTTCCTCGAAGGCCGCGTAGAACTCGGCGTGGACCTCGTCCACGTCGGCGCGGTTCACGGCACGGCTCATCGTGGACGACTCCCGGGGTCGGCGTGGTCGGGGGTCACGGCGGTGTCAGGGTCGTCCCCGGTGACGGGACGGGCCGCGCGGACGGCGGCGGCCACGCGCACGGCGTCCGCGTTCGGGCGGACGCGGTGGACCCGCACACACCAGGCACCGGCCGCGGCGACCAGCGCGGTGATGGCGACGGTGGCGTCGTCGCATTCGAGGAACGGTCGGCGGGTCCCGTCGGGTTCCGCCAGAAGCCTGGTCAGGAACCCCTTGCGAGACGCACCGACGATGACGGGATATCCAAGGCCCGTGAAGGCGTCCACGTGCGCCAGCAGCGACCAGTTGTGCGGCTTCTCGGGGTTCTTCGCGAAACCCAGACCGGGGTCGAGCACCACCATCGACGGGTCGACGCCTTCGCCCAGTACGGCGTCGACCCGGCGCAGGAGCTCGTCCCGCACCTCCCGCACCACGTCCGTGTAGATGGCGCGGGTCTGCATGTCGTGACTGTGACCACGCCAGTGCATGACGACGTACGGGACACCGGCGGCGGCGACCACCCGCGGCATGTCCGGATCGGCGAGGCCGCCGCTGACGTCGTTCACCAGCCGGGCGCCCACACCGACGGCGGCCTCCGCCACCTCGGCGCGCATGGTGTCGACACTGACCGGGACGCCCCTTTCGACGAGCGCCTCTATGACCGGAACGACGCGACGCAGCTCCTCGTCCTTCGACACACGCTGAGCGCCGGGGCGTGTGGACTCGCCGCCCACGTCCACGATGTCGGCGCCCTCCGCGACGAGGTCCAGCCCATGCCGGATGGCCTTCTCCGGGTCGAACCAGGCGCCGCCGTCAGAGAACGAATCGGGGGTCACGTTGACCACGCCCATGACAAGGCAACGCCCTGGCTCAGGCAGCCCCGGAACGGTGGCAATGGTCATGACACCCAAGCCTATGCCTTGCCCGCGCTCGGCCGGAGCGACGCCCTCACCGCCTCATCGCCCCGCCCCGCGACCTGCGACGACGTCCCCTGACCGCGTGCTCCCGGGTCACCAGGCCACCGAATCGCCCGGCCACGAACACAGCGCGTCAACGTCGCGTCACCTGGACGTCGCCGGGGCCTGGCCGACCCCCACGGAGATCACCGTCCGGTAGGACCGGGTCCGTGCGCCGGGCGCCGCCGTCCGGCCCGCGCAGGCGGAGGGCGGCCCCCGCGCGGCCGGCCCGAAGGCCCGACCCCCCCTGCGGCCCATCGACAGCAGAACGGGCCTCAGCGGCACGCTGAGGCCCGTTGACACGGTCGGGGTCCCTGGGGCAGGGCGGACCGACGCTAGCGCCCGAGAATCAGGCTCATCGCCTCGGCCCGGGTCTCCGCATGATCACGGAAGTCGCCGCGGACCGCCGACGTCACGGTCTTCGCGCCGGGCTTGCGCACACCCCGCATCGTCATGCACAGATGCTCCGCCTCGATCACCACGATCACACCGCGGGGCTCCAGCACCTTCATCAGGGCGTCGGCGACCTGGCTGGTCATCCGCTCCTGAACCTGCGGACGGCGCGCGTACACGTCCACCAGCCGGGCCAGCTTCGACAGCCCGGTGATCTGCCCCTTCTTGTTCGGCGTGTAGCCCACGTGGGCCACCCCGTGGAACGGGACGAGGTGGTGCTCGCAGACGGAGTACACCTCGATGTCCTTCACCAGGACCATCTCTTCGTGGTCGGCGTCGAACACCGTCGTCAGCGCGTCCTCCGGCGTCTGCCTCAGACCGGCGAACTGCTCGGCGTACGCGCGGGCCACCCTGGCCGGGGTGTCACGGAGCCCGTCACGGTCAGGGTCCTCCCCGATCCCGATCAGGATCTCGCGGACCGCCTTCTCGATCCGAGCGTGGTCGAACCCGGGCGGCTCCTGAAGGATCGGCTCCTCGCCCTCGACGAACGCTCGGCCCGCGTCGCGGGCGGCCTCGTCCGTGGACCACCGGTTCCGCGCGGCGTCGGCGGACGGGCCGTCGGGGAACGGTGACCCGCCCCCCGACTTCCCCTGCGTCGGCGGCGCTTCATGCTGGAAATCGGCCAACGCGGTCAGCTTTCACCCTGGGCCGGGTCGGCGGCCTCCGAGGCGACCCCGCCCTGACCGTTGTTCTTGGTCAGGTCGGCGACGTCCTGCGGACCGAGCAGCGCCAGTTCCTTCGGCGTCATGATCGGCGGACGGTCGGACGGCAGACGCTTCCCGTAGCCGGTGTAGGAGTTCTGGTGCGGCCGCTTCTGGATCGGCTCGAAGATCTGGAGCACCTGCTCCTTGGAGAGGGTCTCCTTCTCCATGAGGTTCACGACCAGCTCGTCCAGGACGTCCCGGTACTCGACGAGGATCTCCCACGCTGTGTCGTGCGCGGCCTCGATGTACCGGCGGACCTCGTCGTCGATCGCGGACGCGATGTCCTCCGAGTAGTCACGCTCGTGACCCATGTCGCGTCCCAGGAACACCTCGCCCTGGCCGGTGCCGAACTTGCGCGCCCCGAGCCGCTCGCTCATGCCGTACTCGGTCACCATGTTGCGGGCGATGGAGCTGGCCTTCTCGATGTCGTTGGCGGCACCGGTCGTCGGCTCGTGGAAGACCAGTTCCTCCGCGGTGCGCCCACCGAGCAGCATGGCCAGCTGGTCGGTCATCTCCGAGCGCGTCGTCAGGAACTTGTCCTCCATCGGCAGGGTCATGGTGTAACCCAGGGCCCGGCCGCGCGGCAGGATCGTCACCTTGTGCACGGGGTCGGAGTTCGGCAGCGCGTGCGCCACCAGAGCGTGCCCGCCCTCGTGGTAGGCGATGATCTTCTTTTCCTTCTCCGACATCACGCGGGTCTTGCGCTCCGGCCCGGCCATGACGCGGTCGATGGACTCCTCAAGGGTGTCCATGTCGATCAGCTTGCGGTCGAACCGCGCGGTGAGGAGCGCGGCCTCGTTGATCACGTTGGCCAGGTCCGCGCCGGTGAAGCCCGGGGTACGGCGCGCGATCACGTCGAGGTCGACGTCCGGGGCGAACGGCTTGCCGCGCCCGTGCACGCGCAGGATGCCCTTACGGCCCTCCAGGTCGGGACGGTCGACGGTGACCTGCCGGTCGAACCGGCCGGGACGCAGCAGCGCCGGGTCGAGGATGTCGGGACGGTTCGTCGCGGCGATCAGGATCACGCCGCCCTTGACGTCGAAGCCGTCCATCTCGACCAGCAGCTGGTTCAGGGTCTGCTCGCGCTCGTCGTGACCGCCGCCGAGGCCCGCGCCGCGGTGCCGTCCGACGGCGTCGATCTCGTCGATGAAGATGATCGAGGGCGCGTTGGTCTTGGCCTGTTCGAACAGGTCGCGGACCCGGGACGCGCCGACACCGACGAACATCTCGACGAAGTCGGAACCGGAGATCGAGTAGAACGGGACCCCCGCCTCACCGGCCACCGCACGTGCCAGCAGCGTCTTACCTGTACCGGGCGGGCCGTACAGCAGCACGCCCTTGGGAATCTTGGCGCCGATCGACTGGAACTTCGCCGGGTTCTGCAGGAAGTCCTTGATCTCTTCGAGTTCCTCCAGGGCCTCGTCGGCCCCGGCGACGTCGGCGAAGGTGGTCTTCGGGGTGTCCTTGGTGATGAGTTTCGCCTTGGACTTGCCGAAGTTCATCACCCGCGAGCCGCCGCCCTGCATCTGGTTCATGATGAACAGGAAGATCAGCACGATGACGACGATGGGGAGCAGGCTGAACAGCAGGTTCAGGAAGAAGCTCTGCTTAGGTACGTCGACGTTGTAGCCGCCGGGCATCTTGCCCGCGTCGGCCTGCTTCTGGAGCTGCTCCTGCAGCCGGAGACCCTGACCGTCGACCCAGGAGGCCTGCTGCTGCTTGCCGTTCTTGAGCGTCAGCTCGATCCGCTGGTCCTTGTCGATGATCTTGGCGGACTTGACCTGACCCGCGTTGATCTCCTGGACGACCTTGGAGGTGTCGACCTTCTCGAACGAACGGCCGGGGTTGACGCCCCACATCACAAGGGCGATCAAGAGACCGAACAGCAGGATCCACAGCAGCGGCCCGCGAAAATAGCGCTTCACGTCCATTTATCCGGTTACCCCTCCGGGGCCCGTCCCTCCTGACCAACGTCTGTGTGCGATGCTCGCCCGTCCCGGGGGACGAACGCCGGGGCGACCAACAATGCGTCCCACGGACGGCCCGTCGCCCGGGGCGCCGGATCCGCCGTGGCGGCTTCCCTGGTGTGGCTCCCCGACCCGAGGGTCCGGGACACCGACGGTACACCGCGGGATGCGGACGACGCAGCCTGCGCTGTTCTCGTGCATCCCATGCATATACCCGTCAACGACCTTTGCAACGATTCGTCACGGGCGCTTGTTCCCTGAGCCCGTTCCACAGGATCGCCCGGAGGCCCGTCCATAGGCGCTCGGCCACACCGCGGCGGCGGCGCCGGACGCCGCGTCGATCAGCCTGGTCAGGCCCCGCTCGCGCCTTCGCCCCCACCACCGGCGTACACGTGCGGGGCGAGCGTACCGACGAACGGCAGGTTCCTGTACTTCTCCGAATAGTCGAGCCCGTACCCGAT
Organism: Actinomadura spongiicola; assembly: GCF_003432485.1. Lineage (GTDB taxonomy): Bacteria > Actinomycetota > Actinomycetes > Streptosporangiales > Streptosporangiaceae > Spirillospora > Spirillospora spongiicola. Next base: position 175,869 of record NZ_QVNQ01000013.1, on the reverse strand, counting down.
GACGAACTCGTTCGGAATGTCGAACCCGATGTATCTGACGTCCACGTCGGTCTTGACCGCTTCGGGCTTGCGCAGCAGCGCACAGACCTCCAGCGAGGCCGGACCACGCGAGCGCAGGTTGCTCACCAGCCACGACAGGGTCAGACCGGAGTCGACGATGTCCTCCACGATCAGAACGTGCCGGTCGAGGATGTCCGTGTCGAGGTCCTTGAGAATGCGCACGACACCGGACGATTTCGTCCCCGAGCCGTAGGACGAGACCGCCATCCAGTCCATCGAGGCGGGCGAATGCAGGGCACGCGCCAGATCCGCCATGATCATGACGGCGCCCTTGAGGACGCCGACGAGAAGCAGGTCCCTGCCCGCGTAGTCGGCGTCGATCTGCCCGGCGAGCTCCTGCACCTTGGCCTGGAGGTCGTCCTCCGGTATGAGCACCTTCGCCAGGTCAGTGCCCAGGTCCTTCTCGTCCACAATCCCACCCTCATCGCTCAGACCTCGCCCGTCCTGGTGGGACGGACATCACCGCGTGCCGTTCTCGCGGTTCACGCGGCGGGCGCGCCGCGAGACGGTCGTGTAACGATTCGCCCACGGCGCGATGTCAAACCGGGCCGAACAGCAGCTTCCCATACCGTCGGACGGCTCGAAGCCCCCCGGGCAGATCCACGTGCCGCTGGCCGTGCCAGGCCGTGACCAGGCGATCCACCGCCTCGACATGGACCGCCGCGAGCGTACCGGGTGGGCTGCCGGCCGTTATCGCCGCCATCCGCAATACCCGGGTGCGGACGGCTCGGGGCAGGTCCGCGAGGCCGTCCAGACGGACGGCAGCGCCGTAGCCCTCTTCGGGGGCGTCAAGGTCGGTGTAGGCGTGCGCGGCGAGTTCGTCCAGGGCGTCCGCGTCGTCGCGCAGCATTCTGGCCGTCCGTGCCAGTGCCTCGGTCACTCCGGGGCCGAGGGTCTTCTCCAGGGCGGGCAGGGCCTCCTGCCGTACCCGCACACGCGCGTAGGAGGGATCGACGTTGTGCGGATCGTCCCAGGGTTCAAGGCCCATCGCCTCACACGCCCTGCGCGTAGTGCCACGGTCGAGTTCCAGCAGTGGCCTCAGATAAAGAACCCCCTGGTTTGCTTCGCCAGTGACGGACGGGCGGCGAAACACCGGCGGCATACCAGCCAGGGATCGGGCCCCGGAACCTCGCGCCAACCCCAGGAGAACTGTTTCGGCCTGGTCGTCACGCGTGTGCCCAAGCAGGACGGCCGCCGCACCCAGACGGTGGGCGGCGTCGTCGAGCGCGCTGTAGCGAGCGTCACGGGCCGCGTTCTCCGGACCACCCGGCCCGTCCACGGTGACAGCGATCGACCCGGACGGATCGAGGCCCAGATCCGCCATGATCCGGACCACCGCGTCGGCACGTTCCTCGGAGCCGTCCTGGAGGCCGTGGTCGATCGTGACACCAGCGGCTCTCAGCCCCGCTCTGGGCGCCTCGAAGGCCAGCGCACCGGCCAAGGCCAGGGAGTCGGCACCGCCGCTACAGGCAGCGACCACCACCGCGCCCGGCGGCAGATCGGCCAGACAACGTCTCACCGCGAGACGTATCGCCGCCACCGCCGGATCAGGCCCCATGGGAAATCCATATCACCACACGGCGCCCCGACTCTGGTTCTGCTCCGCTCCCCCTACTCAGGCCTCGTTGGCCTTGGGGGGCGCATCGATGGCGCGCGGACCGACGACCCGGTCGATCCACAGGGTCGGCTCTTTGATCTCGTCATGGGTGGGGAGCGTCTCCGCGGACTGCCACACCTGGTTGAAGCCGCTCATCCCCACTTCGGTGACGACCCTGCGGACGAACCGCGAGCCCTCCGCGTACTGCTTCATCTTCAGGTCGATGCCGAGAAGGCGCCGGATCGTCTTGTCGAGCTTGGAGCTGCCGTCCCGCCGCCCCTGGAAACGTGAGCGGATCTGCTGAACGGACGGGACGACCTCCGGGCCGACCGCGTCCATGACGTAGTCGCCGTGCCCTTCGACGAGCGTCATCACCGCTGTGAGGCGGTCGAGGATCGCACGCTGTTCCGGGGACTGGATCGCGTCGATGAGGTTGGCGTCGCCTCCACGCACGGCGTCCGCGACCGCTTCGGCCGCGTCGCGGATGCGTTCCAGCATCACACCCGGGTCGAGGTCGGACGCGAGAAGGAACTCGGTCATCTGCTCCTGGACGTACTCGCGCAACCAGGAAACACCGGTGAACTGGGCGCGATGGGTCTCCTCATGCAGGCACACCCACAGGCGGAAGTCGTGCGCCTCCACGCCGAGTTCCTGCTCGACATGGACGATGTTGGGCGCGACCAGGGTCAGCCGTCCGGTCGGCGCGTGCCCGGACGGGTCCGGCGGCAGGAACAACTCGTACTGGCCCAGTACACGGCTGGCCATGTAGGCGAGGATGGCACCGACCTGCATGCCGGTGACGCGCGAGCCCACGGCCTGGACGACGACGTTGCCCGCACCGCCGAAGGCGCCCGGCCCGCGCCGCTGGGACATCTGCTCCATGAGCGGTTCGAGCACCACACGGAAACCGTCCACGTTCGCGCGGATCCAGCCGGGCCGGTCCACGATCGTCGCCGGGGCGGGATCGAGCTCGGAGGCCATGCCGGTGAAGTCCCGGACATGCCCGTGCGCGACCTTCGACAGCTCCCGCAGTTCCGTCACGACCTCGCGGGCCTCGGCGTGACTGACCTGGGGGCCGGGCCTGACAAGCCGGGTTCCGGCCTGAACTGCCACGTTCCAGTCGATCATTGAGGCGCTCATGTACTCCACCGTACGTTTCGGAGACGGCGCCGGGGCGCCCCTACACAGTCGTTCAACGAACAACCGTTCTGGTTATCTCCCGTACGGACCTGCCCACACTCCAGGTCAGCCCCCGGTGAACGCAGCCGCGCCGCCGATCCGGGCTCAGGCGCACCCGCAGGTCGCCACCGACGCCGCGAGCTGGTCGAGCTTCCCCGGATCGACCGGCCCCTTGCCGTCACCCGCCATGAAGGCGAACGCCAGCAACCGTCCGTCCTGGTCATGCGCCAGCCCCGCCAGCGTGCTGACCCCCGCCAAGGTGCCCGTCTTGGCGCGCACCACACCGGCGCCGGCACGGCTCGTCCCACCGGTGTAGCGGGGCGGGCCCAGCGTCCCCGAAAACCCTGCCACCGGCAGGCCCGTGATGACCGAACGGAGCTCCGGACGGTCCTGACCGGCGGCGAGCGACACGAGACGGGCCAGCGCGATCGGGGATATCCGATTGCGCGGCGAAAGCCCACTGCCGTCGTTCACGGAGATCCCTTCCGCGATGCCCAGCCGCGCAAGTACCTGCTGGACGGCCTGCGCGGCACCCGCGAACGTCACCGGACGTCCCAGCTTCATGGCGACCTGCCTCGCCACCGCCTCCGCCACATCGTTGTCGCTGTCGGTCAACAGCTGCTCCACCAACGCCGACATCGGCGGTGACTGGACGGCGCCCAGGCGGTCCGCCCCCTTCGGCGCGACCGTCCGGCGTCCGACCTTCGCGCCGACTCCGTACTGGGACAGCAGCCGCGCGAACTGCCTCGCCGCGACGACGGCCGGATCGGCCACCCGCGTCTTCTTGGACGGATCCGACGGAGCAACTCGTCCTTCGTCGACCGTGAGTGCCGTGACAGGCGCGACTTCACCATCGGGCAGATAGTTGGGTTTCCACCCCGCAGCCGTCGTGGGCCCCTGGTACGCGGACGTGTCGAAGTCAACACGCACCCGTTCGGTAGCCGTCCCCTTCAGCGCGGTGGCCGTCTGCCTGGCCAGGTCCCGAAGCGACGCATAGGGCGGATTTCCCGTGTTGGGGCGTGCCGGAAGGGCCGTCAATGTCGGGTCCCCTCCCCCGACCAGTACGATCTCGCCACCGGCTCCACGCACGACCTGCGTGGTGATCCTGTGGGCGGGGCCGACCGACGCCAGCGCCGCCGCCGCGGTCACGAGCTTCGTCGTCGAGGCGGGGGTCGCCGGCCGGTCCGCGCGCCACTCGAACAGGGGACGCCGGTCGGCCACATCGATGACCACCGCGTTGATCTTCGCGCGTGGACCGCCGATCACGGTCGAGAGCCGCCCGCCCAGGGTGGACGCGTTCGGTGCCGAACCTGACGCCAGGTCGGCCGCCGAGAGCGCCGCCGGTGCCGGAACCGGAACGACGTCACGTGCGGCGACGCCGGGCGGCTGCGGGGACAGGCGCCGATCCGGTGTGAGTTTCACCACTGCCACACCGGCGACAACAGCGAAAACGTTAAGGAGGGACAGCGACACGACCGCGATGGCACGGGCCCGTCCAGGGACGTGACCGCCCCTCTCCCACTCAGCACTCACCAACGTGCGACATCCTTATATAAGGGAAACACTCACCTGTGGGGACGGCCTCGCCCACGGGCTCCCGAAAGACTATTCACTGCCCGCGTGCAGGGAGCGGAGGACATCTTGGATTTCGACGTCACCATTGAGATCCCGAAGGGCCAGCGGAACAAGTACGAGGTGGACCACGAGACAGGGCGCATCCGGCTCGACCGCATGCTCTTCACCTCGACCCAGTACCCGGCCGACTACGGGTTCATCGAACACACCCTCGGGGAGGACGGCGACCCCCTCGACGCGCTGGTCCTCCTCCAGGAGCCGACGTTCCCCGGCTGCCTCATCCGCTGCCGGGCGGTCGGCATGTTCCGGATGACCGACGAGGCCGGTGGTGACGACAAGGTCCTCTGCGTGCCCGCGACCGACCCCCGCATGGAGCACATGCGCGACATCCACCACGTCGCCGAGTTCGACCGCCTGGAGATCCAGCACTTCTTCGAGGTCTACAAGGACCTGGAGCCGGGCAAGTCCGTGGAGGGCGCGAGCTGGGTGGGGCGCGTCGAGGCCGAGCAGGAGATCGAGCGTTCCCTCAAGCGCGCGGCGGACCTGGGCGGCCACTGACCGATGACCGTGACCGCAGCGACCCACCCAAGGCGACGCCGCGCCCGGTCGACGGTCTGCCCCCGATCCGCCGGCCCGATACAGACGCGACGAGCCGGGACCCGTGGACGGTGCTGACTCCGCTCCCGCGCCCAAGCGACACGACTCAGAGCGATACGGCTTACAGCGACAGGGCTCACGCAGAACCCTTCCGCATGAACCTTCTTGCGGAAGGGTTCTCGTCGTCCAGGGGGTACGCGCACGGACGCTTCAGACCGTCGGACGGGTCGCACCGATCAGGTCCGCTCGGTAGATGCTGGACACGCGCACACGTCCACCGGTGAAGGGCGCTTCCACCATCCGGCCCTTGCCGAGGTAGATGCCTACGTGGTGAATCGTTGCGGGATCGGACGTGTCCTTCGCGAAGAAGACCAGGTCGCCCCTGCGCAGCGCGTCGATGGGGATGTGCGGCCCGGACGCCCACTGCGTACCGGTCCAGTGGTCGAGTCGTACACCGGCCTGGTGCCACGCGTACATCACCAGACCAGAGCAGTCGAAGCCGACCGTTCCCGCGCCTTGCGCCACTCCATGACTCGGACCGGCGACCGTCCCGCCGCCCCACGCATACGGGGTTCCGAGCCACTTCAGTGCCGCTCGCACCGCGACAGCACCGCGCACTGCCGCAGAAGACGGCTCCGCACCAGGCAGTACCGACCCGGCGAACTCGGCACGAGCCTTGATGGCCTCCGCCTTCTCCAGTGCTCGTTCCCGTGCGCGCTTGACCCGGACCGCATGGGCCTGTGCGCGGCCGAGCAGTTCCTCCAGCCGCCGCTTCTCCGTTTCGATCAGCTGTACCGACGCCCGCTGCCTGGCCACCGCTGCCTGAGCGGCTCGCTTGGCCTCGTCGGCGCGCTTCGTCGCGGCACTCTGCTCAACGAACGCCACCCGGGCTTGGCGGCGGAACACGTCGGCGACGATCCGAGACGCCCGGACACGCTCGACCATCGCCGCCCGACGTCGGGCGAGCATCTCGACCATCACGGCCCGGTCCATGTAGCCCTGCGGGCCGCCATGACCGGCGAGCGCCGGGGGCATCCGTCCGGAGCCGGTCCCACCGCGGTAGATCTGTGCCGCGAGTGACGCAAGCTCCCCTCGCGTCTCCTCCACCCGTCGGTCGGCCGCCGCCACTCGCGCCTGGGTCTCCCCGTAGAGCTCCTGAGAGCGACGCAGCTTGACCCGCTCGCCGTGGTAGTGCTCGATCGCGGCCTCGGCGGCGACGGCGAGCCGGTCAAGTTCGCCGTCCGCCTGCGCGAGGAGGGCCTTCGTCCGACCAACCACGGAGGCCTGCTCCCTGACCCGGTTCTCGCTCCGCTCGACATCGCGCGCACTGGGCGAGGGATCGGCGAACGCGCCCGGTGACACCACGCTCATGCCCAACGCAAGGCTCACGCAGAAGGCGAACCGCCACAGCGCCGCCCCACGAAAGAGAGCCGAGAACACTCGGCTGGTCTCCGCCGCACCAGATGCCATGAGCACGTCATCCCCACGGCCACTACCACTTAGCGCAAAAGATCACCTACGGAAGGTAGTCGACTCGACCAATGACGAGTACACCGTCGTACCCGCTCAAGAACTGGAGGGCGGCGGCCCAGAGCCGTCGCCTGTAGGCGGCGGTTCGGCGGGCGGCGGCTCCGGAGAGGACGGAGGCTCCGTGCTGGCAGGCGCACTCCCCGGCCGATGAGTGGCGGACGGCGTGGGCGCAGGACCGGAATCCGTCGGCGTCGGCGTCGGCGTCGGCGTCGGCGAAGGCGTCGGCTCCGGGCCCGGCCCCTTGGGCCGCCAAGTAACGTGCACCTGGATCCCGCCCGGGGAGAACGTGACAACCCCCTCCCCGCGAGAGTCCGTTCGACGCGAAACGTGCACGCGCACGGTCACACTTTTCCCGGCTTCAAGTCGTCCCGACGTGGAACCCAATCGAAGAGGCCCACGGCTTTTCGCCGACCACGACACCGGTCCGCCGTCCGCTCGCAACTGCACCGAACCGTCCGACTCACCCGCCAGGTCAACGAAGAGCGGAGAAACCCCCAGCCTGCCCTTCTGCGCAGAGCCCGACGGCTTTGCCCCCACGCCGGAAGGCGGCGCCGACGTCTGTAGCGCCGTCGGTGGCGCGGACGAGACCCGCGCCCCCAACGGAAACGTGGCGGAGACCGGAACGAGGTCAAGGTGCCCGACCGCCTCAGGTCGGTCCGGAGACGGTCGTCCAGTCTCAGGCCGCTGCGAAATCCCGGGAACCGCGGTCGGACGCGGACCTGCAAGGATCTCCACGTCGCGTCCGCCCGTATCCGACAGCCCGAACATGAATGCGATGGCTGCCCCGGACGTGACGGCCATGGCCACCAGCACAGCGACGATCCGGACTGCCTGGACTCCCAATCCGGTCGGTCGGGGAACGTCTTCCTCCAAGGGCGCCCCCTTGAACCGAGCCCCCACTCCATGCACCAGCCGTAGCCAGCCAGGACACGATGCCCTGAGCGGCCGGGTCAGTCGCCCGGACTGAACGGGAAAACCATCGGCCGTGAATGCGGTGAGCCGCGTCGAGACGAAGAGCCGGTAACCCACCAGTTCCGGGTCGAAGAAGCAACTCATGACCCGAAGCCGTAGCTCCGCCGTCAGGCCGGCGTCCGGCAGAAGCCCATACACCTTGGTCGCCGAGACCGTCCGAGGCCGGAACGCTCCGCAGACAGAGCACTCACCCGCGTGCCGCGACAGCCGACCGTTCAGATCACGGTCGAAGCCACCCCTCCGTTCCCGGAGCAGCCGGGCACGCTCAGCACAGCCGTAAGGACCCTGATGCGCGAGTATCTCCGCCGTCAACGCCCCTTCCAACTCGGCATGCGCCTTGTCAAGCGCCGCCTGGGCGTCTTTGGACGACACGTCGAACACAGCGGCCAGATCAGATAGGGACAGCTCGTGCCTGACCCTCAGTTCCAGAATCTCCCGTGAGGTCGCGGAAAGCGAGCGAACCGCCTGCCACGCCAGGACGCGTTGGTCGACGTCATCCTGGTCATGACTGGCGACAGGAACGTCCGGAGGCTGGCCCTCGGGCGGTAACCGGCGCGCGCACTCCACCCGGGCGATGGCGTAGAGCCACAGGAGGAACCGTTCCGGGTCACGCAGTTTGCCGATGTGCGCCTCGGCCACGATGAACGTGTCACGCAACGCCACCTGCGCCGCGTCCCGGCAACGCAGCTGAAACCAGCAGTAGGAGTAGAGACGTTCGGCATGGGCGTCGTACATGGCTGCGGGGGCGTCGGGGTCGTGCTCGCGCAGCGCCTCGACCAGAAGACGGTCGTCCATGCCACAGAAAATAAGGGCTTCGAGCGTTCCTCACCGACCAATTCACGAGACCGAACCAGGATACCGAACACCATTCTCACCCTTCGCCACACCTTTTCCCAAAGTGTCACATACGAGTAGCCCAGCCGCCCTCCCCAGAAAGTCCCCCACACCCCAGCGAACAGGACAAGGGCCCCTAACCCATCGATCTAAGAACACACCGCCAGGAGCACCCAATAGACCTAAATTGCCCCGCAAAACCCCTACCCATCATCGCCGACAGGCATCCCTCAGCAGCCGCCCCACGCCGTGACCCGCACAAAACAGCCGACAAATTCCCCTGCAATTGCACGCCGCAGGCTCCGGGGCTCGACGGGCGCGCGGCCACCAGCAAAGTCGATCTTCAGAAAACCTTGACACTGTCACAATGACAGTGTCATCCTCATCTCCATGGACGGCACCTGGACGATCAGCGAGCTGGCGGAACACGCCGCGGCGGCCCTCTCCGCGGACGGGTCCACGCAGGTCAGCGGCCGGGTGCGCGACCTGCCCAACGAACGACTGATCCGCTGGTACACCACCATCGGCCTCATCGACCCACCCCTGGGCCGCCGGGGCCGCACCGCCCTGTACGGGCCTCGCCACCTCCTGCAACTGGTCGCCGTGAAACGCCGCCAGGCCACCGGCCGCTCCATCGCCGAGATCCAGATCGAACTCGCCACGGCCACCGACGAGACCCTGGAACGAATCGCCGCCCTCCCCACCCCACCCGCCGTCTCGGCACCACCACCCGCCCGGGTCGAGAAGCCCTCCCGCCCCAACTTCTGGAGTGCACGCCCCGACGTGTCGTACACCCAGGCGACCGTGCCCGACGACTACGGCAAGCCGCCCCCGCCCATCGTCCAGGGAGTCCGGCTCGCCCCCGGCCTCACCCTCGTCCTGGACGTGCCCGTCCTGAACGACGACGACCTCACCGCCATCGAGATCGCCGCCCGACCGCTCCTCCAAGAACTACAACGCCGTGGCCTCGTCAGTGCCCCGGAAAACCCCACATCCCTGTCCGCCCGTCCCACCCGGAGGTCCCAGTGACCGTGCGCATCCTGCCGCTACCCGACGCCACGTCCTCGGAGCCCGACCGCGGACTGGGCGCGCTCAGCACCGACAAGGGCAACCTGCCGCTCGACTCCGTCGACGTGCACGCCACGATCACCGGGCTCGCCGCCGGAGTCGAAATCGTCCAGGGCTTCCACAACCCCCACGACGTGCCGCTGGAGGCCACCTACATCTTCCCGCTGCCCGACCGAGGCGCCGTCACCGCACTGCGCCTGGAGGCCGCCGACCGCGTCATCGAGGGAACCCTGAAGGAACGCGCCCAGGCCAGGCAGGACTACGACACCGCGATCGCCTCCGGCCAACGCGCCGCCATCGCCGAGGAAGACCGTCCCGACGTCTTCACCATGCGGGTCGGCAACATCCTGCCGGGCGAACGCGTGACGCTCAGGCTGAACCTCGACCAACCCCTCCCGCACGACTCAGCGTCAAGCGCCACATTCCGCTTCCCCCTGGTCGTCGCCCCCCGCTTCATCCCAGGAGCCCCCCTGGACGGCGAACGCACCGGCTCCGGAGTCGCCGACGACACCGACGCCGTACCGGACGCCTCCCGAATCAGCCCACCCGTCCTCCTCCCGGGCTTCCCCAACCCGGTCGCGTTGGCCATCACCGTCGACATCAACCCGTCCGGCCTGCCGTTGACCCAGCTCCGCTCGGCCCTGCACGTGGTGACCGAGGCCGAGACCGACGAAACCACGACCCTGCGCCTCCAGCCGGGCGAACGCCTCGACCGCGACTTCATCCTCCGCCTCGACTTCGCCGCACAGGAGAGCGCGTCCCTAACCCTCGTCCCAGACGACTCCGGCGAGGAAGGAACGTTCAACCTGACCGTGCTCCCCACCGGCGAGACCCGTCCGAGCCCACGCGACGTCGTACTCGTCCTCGACCGATCCGGCAGCATGCACGGCTGGAAGATGGTCGCCGCCCGCCGCGCCGCCGCCCGCATCGTCGACACCCTCCACGCCGACGACCGTTTCACCGTCCTCTCCTTCGACAGTGTCATCGAACGCCCCAGGGACCTCTCCCCCGGCCTGGTGAACGCCACCGACCGCAACCGATTCCGCGCGGTCGAGCACCTGGCAACACTGAAGGCACGGGGCGGCACCGAAATGCTGTCCCCCCTGGACGAGGCCTGCCACCTCCTGGCCGACTCCACGCGCGACCGCGTCCTGGTCCTCATCACCGACGGTCAGGTCGGCAACGAAGACCAACTCCTCGCCCACCTCGAACCCCGCCTGCGAGGCGTCCGCGTCCACACGGTCGGCATCGACCGGGCCGTCAACGCGGGTTTCCTGAACCGGCTCGCGACCATCGGCCAGGGACGCTGCGAACTGGTCGAGTCCGAAGACCGCCTGGACGAGGCGATGGAGTCGATCCACCACCGGATCAGCGCACCGCTCGCAACCGGCCTCACCCTCCACCCCGAAGACCTGGAGATCATCCCCGACTCCGTGGCCCCCGCCAGGCTGGGCTCCCTCTTCCCCGGCGTACCCCTGGTGATCGCCGGCCGCTACCGCGGCACCCCGTCCGGCTCCCTCACCATCAAAGGAACCACGTCCGGACAACGAACCTGGGAACAACAAGCCACGGCCACCGTCACCAAGGCCCCGGCCACCCGATCCGTCTGGGCCCGCGCCCACCTCCGCGACCTGGAAGACCGCTACACGGCCGGAGGCCCCGCCGCCCTGGAACAACGCATCATCGACACATCACTCCGCTTCGGCGTTCTGTGCCGCTTCACCGCATTCGTTGCCGTGGACGACCGCGTGGTCACCAACGGCGGCACTCCACACCAGGTCGTCCAGCCAGTGGAAACGCCCCAGGGCTGGGCGGCCCCCGCAGCCGCCGCCCCCATGGCAGTACCCGCCGCCTTCTCCGCCGCCCCGGCCCCCCTCGCCTCAGCACCACCTCCGGCCCCCGGAGGCCCCCCACCGCCCTACAGCGCCGCACCACCCCCGGTAATGCCGGGCCGTGCCTCCGGCCACCCCCGCGGCAGACGAACAGCAAAGCCAAAGCCGTCCGACACCCCCCACACGCCCATCACCGGCTTCCAACAGGAACTGAAGAACATCCTCGACCGCCTACGCCAAGTACCCGACTCGCACGACCAACGCGTCCACCACCTAATAGTCGAACTCCTCCCCCTCCTCAACTCGATCATCCAACGAATGGAGGCCCAACACCTGAACACCAAACCCCTCACCGACCTACGCGACGACCTACGCCGCCTGCACCCCACATCCGACCAGACCACCATCGACAACCTATGGACCCGCACCCTCCACATCCTCACCGCCCAAACCGGCGAAAGCACCCCCCGCCGCCCCTTCTGGAAACGCCCCAAATAACCAACCCACCACAGCCCACCAAACACCACTCGCACTCAATCCACAATCACACCTACACGCGCAAGTGTTCACCCCAATCTCAGAGAGGCATGCAGTTCACCGCCCTGAATCACTCCGCGCTATAGCTGACGCCGAGCTCGTCGGCGGCCTTCACTGGGTCTGCAGGCAGCAACCTGCAGGGTCGCCCCCGTCCCACCACCGGTAGGCGACGCCATCCCAGTCGTCAGTCGACGAGCCGGCCCGCAAACCGCCCCTGGGACCGGCGCTGACCACTACAGCAGGGCACCTGTCTTCCTCGCTCGGATGCTCTGTGCGACCCTGCAGCGGACGTGTACCAGGACACCCGACCATCTCCTACCTCTCGCCCCCCAAGATGATCACTTTTCAGTGGCAAGATCCGACCGACCTCGGCCACAACACACTCCTGTCGAATGGAGCCGACCGTGATTCGGCACCGTCGAAAGACAGAGTCGCGCCCCGGCCACGGAGTAGCAACATAAGCATCGTGATTGCCTTTCTCGCCCTCGCCCTCGCCTTAAGCCTGGGAACTTTCGCTTACGACCGAGCGCGAAACAAGCATGACCTTCTGCTGAACCTTCACGATCGACTGGTCACCGCCGATCAACAAGAGGGCCGCCGACTTCTCTACCTGATGGCGGAGGAACAACGCCAGGTCGAGCAGCTCACCCAAGTTGATACGTTAAGATCAACAACTCTTTGGCTCAACTGAACGTCCTGGCGCTCTACTACACACGCCGCCACGTTCGCCCCAAAGAAGTTCTCGAACTGTGGTCGCCTCAGGTGGTCCGTGCCTTCCCCGCAGCCCAGCCGATCCTGGAACACCGGAGCGTGCTCTCGGGCTACGGCGCTGCACGGCACTTACGAGCGTTGAGCTCAGACGCAGAGGCGTATCTACAACGCCGCAGACTTTCCGTCCGTCTTCCGCAGCCGCCCCAGTCCGGCCAACCTCACCGGGCCCCTGGCGGACCGATCAGTCCACTACGAAGAAACCAGGTCGGGACTGCGCGGGCAACACGACACCGGGACACTCCCGACCCACTCGGCTGAGCAGATCGCCGGGAACGGCACGTCGCTCTTGAAGGCAGACCTCGCCGACCCCGGGCCGAAGCTCTCCCCCTCGGCCAGCACGACTTATCAGTCCAAGCGCAGGCCAGCCGACGCGCCCACCAGCATCCTCCCCACCCTGTGGACCGCCGACCAGCCCACTCCCCCAGGGCAGGGTGCGGACGACGAGGGCGTGACCGACCGGCACAAGACCTCATGCCGGCCCGCAGCGGCGACCGCCGGCGTCCGCTCGCACGAAACTTCCTGCGCAGTGTGGCAGGCACCGGAACAGGAGGCTGACCACGACCGTTCTCGACACGACTCCCACCGCCTCTCGAACTCACATGCAGCAGGGCATGGTTGACCAGCTGCCCTACTCCGCAGAGCGGTTCGCTGGGCAACTCCCCGACTACGCCCAAGCGCTCTTTTCCGAGGTCGTCATCGGTCGCATGGACGGCGAGCCGATCGGCCAGGCATCCGAGTACGTGCTACCCGTGAAGGCCAGTTTCGTGGAGTGGACTGACGACACCCGCGCCGGATGGGTTGGTTCACCCCGAGACTGGGTCATGCACGTCCGCGCTCAACGAGCTGATGGTCGTCCCGCAATGACAGAGCAGGGCCGTGGCGCACGCCTTGCCGCAACTTCCTACTGGGCAGCCGGAGCGTGGACCGGCGACGCTTTTGGTCCACGAGGCCAACGAGCCAACCCACCACACGTTCGCGCAGCGCGTCTTGGGCAGGGCCAGGAAGGCACAGGCGTCGACCCTCCGCATGCGGGCGGACGCGTGCCCGACGACATCCCAGAACACGAGGCGGGGACGCGCTCATGGTGAGCGCGTCCCCGCGTGGTCGTCGGTCCGGATCGTCCGGATCAGGCGTGCTTGGGACGGTAGCGGCGCAGGAGCGGCACCAGGTTCAGGAGCAAGCCGACCACGGCGACGACACTGACCAGGTTGACGCCCGGGTGGAACTCGGCGAAGTTCTCGCTACCGGCCGCGGTTCCGTCCGCGACCAGAACCGTGACCACCGCCAAGACCAGGGCGGCCCCGACCTGGGCCGACGTGTGGACGAGACCGGACGCCAGACCCTGTTCAGAGTCGTCGATCCCTTCCGTCGCCTGCGCCATGATCGAGCTGAACCCGAACGCGAATCCGCCGCCCAGCAGCACCATCGTCGGCAGAACCGTCACCAGGTAGTTCGGAGTGTTCCCTGCCGTCACCAGGAACCACGCGTAACCGAGGCTCAGGGACGTCAGCGCGCTGATGATCAGCCTGGGCGTGCCGAACCGGTTGATCAGGTGCCCGACGAACGGGGAACCAACGGCCACGACAAGCCCGGCCGGCAGCAACGCCAGCGCCATCTTCAGCGGCGACCAGTGCAGGACGTCCTGCAGGTAGAGCGTCATCATGAACTGGAAACTCAGGTACGACCCGAACAGCGCGATGATGCTCAGGTTCGCCCGCACGATCGACCCGATCCGCAGGATGCCGAGCCGGATCAGCGGGTGCCGCACCTTGTTCTCCGCCACGAAGAAGGCGCCCAGCAGCGCCACCGCCAACGCGACCAACCCCAGCGTGACGGGGTCGAGCCACCCGCGTTCAGGTGCGGAGACGACCGCGTACACGGCGAGCAGCATGCCGCCGGTGAGCGTCACGGCCCCGACGATGTCATGGCCGCCACCGGCCGCAGGCCGGTCCTTCGGGATCAGCGCGAGACCCGCGACAAGCGCGATAAGGGCGAGAGGCACCGGCGTCAGGAACGTCCAACGCCACCCGATGCCCGTCAGCAGGCCGCCGAGGATCAGCCCCGACGAGTAGCCGCTGGCCCCGAAGACCGAGAAGACCGACAACGCCCGGTTACGTGCCGGTCCCTCCTGGAACGTAGTGGTCAAGATCGACAAAGCGGTCGGTGCGGTGAACGCGGCGGCGAGCCCCTTGATGAAACGGGTGGCGATCAACAGGGCGCCGTTGTTGACGAGCCCGCCGATCAGCGACGCCACGGCGAACACCGCGAGCGCGATGATGAACACCTTCCGGCGTCCGAGCAGGTCCGCGGTGCGTCCACCGAGCAGCAGCAGACCGCCGTAACCAAGGACGTAACCGTTCACGATCCACTGCAGCGACGTCGTGGACAGGCCCAACTCGGCGCCGATGGACGGCAGCGCGACGCCGACCATCGAGACGTCGAGTCCGTCCAGGAACAACACGGCGCACAGGACCGCGAGGACCCCCCACAGCCGAGGAGTCCAGGTCTGTTCGGCCGGCGCGCTCTTGGTGGTCGGCGCGCCGACGGTAGAGGCAGGTGAGGTGTCAGTGATAGTCACGTCGGAGGACACTACATGCACATGCATCCAATGTCCATGCACTAGATTCCTCGGAACTTAATTCATGTGCATCAGATGCGCGCACATGGTACGATCCGCGCCATGAAAGCGGAGGCTGCCCTCATCGACCGGTGGCGTGAGCTCGCGACCTGCTACAACAAGCTCGCGTGCGCCCTCGACCGCGCGCTCCAGGACGCCCACGGCCTCACCATGAGCGAGTACGAGACGCTCGATCGCCTCGTCGACGCCCAATGTGACAAGCCCCGCATGCAGGAGATCGCCGCGGCCATGTACCTCAGCCAGAGCGCCCTCTCCCGCACCGTCGCCCGCCTGGAGAAACAGAGCTACGTCCGACGCGACCTCTGCGAGTTCGACCGCCGCGGCGTCGTCGTCGCCATCACCGACGCGGGCCGCCGATGTCACGCCGAAGCCCGCGAAACCCACCTGAAGATCCTCGCCGAGCACCTGGCCCCGTCCCCCCAACCCGTCGGCTAAGCACCACGTCCCGACAGGGAACCCAGGCCTCAATAGGAGCACCGCCCCCAGCCCTCACCAGACCGTAAGCACCACCCCGAGACCGTCTGGAGAACACGCCCGCTCCCGCCGTTTCAAACCCACTCACCCAGAACATCGCCGCCACACGCCGACATCCCGCAGAGTCGAACGCGCCCACCTGACCCCTGTTGAGGTCCAGCGGCCGTGCATGATGCTCGTTCACCGATCGCCGTACGATTCATACGCGAGGTACTCGCCAAAGTCGTCCCGAAGCCACACGGGAGTCCCCCACCGCCCGCCATGTTCCAGCGAACCCTCGTAGACGAGCTCCAAGAAGCTGCCATTCCTGTCGCCCATCTGCCCAAGCCGCCGATTCCGGCTGTACAGAAAAAGCGAAACGCTGGCACGAGGCTCCCCGTCGATGAGTTCCATCCCCAGCACACCTTCCCAGCACAATCGGAAGCCGTTGCCATGCGGAGGCGAACTACGGATGGCACAGCAGAACGCGTCGTCACCTACGAAGGCCTCCTCAAGAGGCTCCGCAAACGTTATATCTTCCTGCAGAACCGCGCTCAACTCTGCGATGAGCCGAACAATCCACCTACGCCGAGGGTCATCTCCGCTGATCACCATCACCCTCCGATCAACTTACAACGATCATGCCACGAGCAGTAACGGGGACGCTCGAACAGGTGCATACCCGCTAGCAGAAAGCCCCGAGACATACTGCAATGGCGCCGACCCAGCCTGGGCCTTGGATACTGTGCGCGCCAGAACGGCTTGACCTCACAACAGCCGCCGCAAACAGGTACCACGCCGCGCGGGCCATGGGACACTCAGGCGCATCCAAAGACCGACCGACGCCCATTCCCGCCGCAACCGGGTCGGCCCAAAACGAGCCGCGAACACCAGACTATCGTCACACCATTGCGTCCAGTAAACAAGCCGCAATGAGAACTGCCAGGGGCCGCGAACATCGATCGGCGCGTGTCCGAGTTCGCCCCTTACATACCCCAGACGCAACAGGGGCAGCCTGGTCCCGGCCATGGACACACCCTGCCGAGCAGAACCCACAGCCGCCCGGACTCATCCGCTGACCTTCTCAGCACCCGTCCAGGCGCCAGATTCCGGGTTCATCCGAGTTGTTAGCACCCGCGTTAGTCGATGCACCGTTCCGAAGGATGCTTTTATGCGAACGGCGCCCGGCCTGAGACACACGGTTGCCTAGGGGGCATCCCCCGCAGCGCAAGGCTTCCAGGAAGCTGCGATACCACCTGGCGAAGGGCTCGCTCAAACACTTCCCTCCTGAGTCAGGTAGAGATAGTGCGAGGCTAGCGGCTGCTGACCGCCACACCTTCGGAGTGATCCCAGTGCGCCGACTGTTATCTATCCTCCCATCACGTTCTTGATCTTGGGCGCTTCAGCCTGCTCTGACGGCGACCTCGACACCGTTGCAGGTAAGTGGCGTTATGAGTGGCGCAACTCCGTCGATGAAGTGGAGTCAGAAACTCTTGAGCTATGGGCAGTACCGCGTTTCGCTTGACTGCGACACGGTCAAGGTCGACCTGGATGCCGTGCCCGCCGACAACGGAAAAAGCTCACTTTAACGACGATTGAGGGCAACAAGCGCGACTTCACGCGCATGACCGGCTGACACCGGACTTCTGCAACCTGCACCTTGGGGCCCTCCGACTGCTCAGGTAAGGCGGGCGCGTACAGAAACGCGCGACATGAGCGGACGGCACAGGCCGCATGCCCAACTCCCAGAACTGGGCGCGACCACCGGGCACCCTCAACGCAACGCAGAACCCAATCAACGTTCCACCCGGGACGTCATCGCCGGCGAGCACATCGAGGGGGCGACCAAGAGCGACCGATCCCGTGCCGTAAGCGTCCTCCGCGAGCACAGCAAGGGTTAGGCGGCCAACAAGCTCCTCGTCGGCGAGAAGTGACGCGGTTCGGAAGACGACTACGTAGCCGCGCTCGGCTGGGCAACCCTATCCATTCGGACTCGATCGGCTGACTCATGACCGAGACCATTCGGACCTACCACAAACCGAGGGACGGGCCGCGTCCGGCTGAGCCGCTCCCCCACACCCGGCTTCACCACCTGCGACTCATCCACGCGACCACGTTGCTCTCGGCCAGCGCCCCCGCCCCTATGGTGGCCGCTCGACTCGGGCATACCGATCCGCCATCGCCCTCCGGGTCTACGCACACATGACCCGACCAGCCGAGGTGGCCGCTGCCGACGTGTTCCCGCGAGTCATGAACGAGGCCGCCCAGATGCTGCTGTCAGCAAAGGCCCCCTTCCACGCTCGGAAGGGGGCCTTTGAGGTGGAGCCGCCTGTCGGAATCGAACCGACGACCTATTCATTACGAGTGAATCGCTCTGCCGACTGAGCTAAGGCGGCGTGCCGTGTGGAGCACGGCGCGATGCAGTCTACCGGGTCTGCGGGGGTGCGTGTGCACTGGTTATTCAGCGGCAGGTGGTGCCGTCCTTTGGTGGGTCGGTGGAGATGAGGTAGTTGTCGGTCGCCTGGGTGATGCAGTGGTCACCCTGGAGGTAGGCGGTGTGGCCGTCGCCGTCGAAGGTGAGGAGGACGCCGCTGGAGAGTTGGTCCGCGAGGCTCTGGGACCACTTGTACGGTGTGGCGGGGTCGCGGAGGGTGCCGATGACCAGGATAGGGGCGGCGCCCTTGGCGGTGATGGGTTTTGGTTGGTCCTTCGTCTGGGCGGGCCAGTAGACGCAGGGGATGCCGCCCCAGACGACGAAGGGGCCGAAGCGGGGAGCGGCCTTCTCGGCTTCGGTGGCCGCCTTTGCGTAGGTGGCGGCGTCCGGGGGGTTGGGCTTGTCGACGCAGTTGACGGCCATGTTCGCGTCGGTCTGGTTGCTGTAGGAGCCGTCGGGTTTGCGTTCGACCATCTCGTCCGCGAGGGTCAGGAGCATCGTGCCGTCGGACTTCTGTATGGCCTGGGTGAGGGCCTGCCGGAGGACGGGCCAGTACTCCTTCACGTAGAGGGCCCTGGCCAGACCCATGACGGCCAGGGACTCGGTGACCTTTCGCGAGTCTCGGCTGTTCGCGAGCGGTGTCTGGTCGGTCTTGGCGAGGAAGGACGAGATGGTCGCCAGGACCGCGTCGACGGAGTTGCCGAAGCGGCAGGAGCCTGCTCGGACGCAGTCGTCGGCGAAGGCGCGGAGTGCGGTTTCGAAGCCCTTGGCCTGTTCGATCAGCACGTCGGTCGAGGAGAGTGTCGGGTCGACGGCGCCGTCCAGGACGAAGGCGCGGATGTTCTGGGGGAACTGCTCGGCGTAGAAGGCGCCCAGGTAGGTGCCGTAGGAAGCGCCGTAGTAGGTCAGCTTCGGGTCGCCGAGGGCGGCGCGTAGGACGTCCATGTCGCGGGCGGCGTTGACGGTTCCGACGTGTGGGAGCGTGGCGGACGCCTTCGACTTGCAGTTCTGGGCGAACTCCTGGCCTTCGGTGGCGAGCGCGTCGGTTTCCTTCTTGTCGTCCGGGGACGCGTCGGTGGCGAAGAAGTCGTCGAGTTGAGGGCCGGTGTTACAGCGGACAGGGGCACTGGCTGCGACACCGCGCGGGTCGAAGCCGACGATGTCGAAGCGGTCGCGCAGGTCGTTTCCGAACGCGCGGGCCGCCTGGCGAACGAAGTTGACGCCAGAACCGCCGGGCCCGCCGGGGTTGGTGAGGAGCGAACCGATCCGGGCGGATTCGTTCTGCGCGGGGAGTCTGATGACGGAGATGCCGACCTTCGCACCGGCCGGTTCGGTGTAGTCGAGTGGCACCTGGACGGTCGCGCACTGGAACCCGTCCCGGCAGTCCTTCCAGGAGGGTTTCTGCTGGTAGAAAGCTTCGAGGCCGGCTGGGGCGCTCGCGGACGGTACTGACCGTCGGGCGCTGCCGTCGTCGCTGTTGCATCCGGTGGCCACCGCGAGTGTCGAGACCACGGCGACACTGAGGAACTTCGCTGCCCGCACCTGAACCCCGTCTCATGATTGCGGTACGTACACTGCCGCATACGCTACGACGTCGTAGCGGCCAAGGGCTACTTCTCTGCGTAGTCGCGTTCGATGCCGTCGAGCAACCAGTTCAGGCCCTCGGTGAAGTGCTCTCGACCGTAGAGGCCCTTCTCGAAGAGCGGTTTGAGGTGAGGGAACTCACCGCTCTCCAGGAGCGAGCGGACGTACTCCCGCTCCAAGAGGCTGGTGTGGACGCGTTCCTGGCCGTTCTCGCGGACGTGTTGCTCTCGCACCGTGTAGCCCAGCATGTAGTGGTCGACGGTGGTGACGATGGCCAGCATGGCCTCGGGATCTGTGGTGAGCAGTGCGGCCGCGGCCAGGGACTGCTCGACATGACGAAGACCGTTGGGCCCCACGCGGGGAGAGCGGTGGGCGAGCTCAAGCATCCAGGGATGCCTGAGACCGACCTCGCGTTCCTTGTGGACGATCTGAAGGATCGCCTCGCGCCAGTCGTCGGACAACTCTCCCTCGACCAGGACCTCCTTGGCGACCTCGTCGTACATGAGGTCGAAGATGTCCTCTTTCGCATCGATGTGGGTGTACAGGCTCATCGCACGGACACCCAACTCGTTCGCGATGCGGCGAATCGACACCGCGTCCAGGCCCTCGGCGTCCGCGATCTTGATTGCCGCCTCGACGATCGCCGCCCGCGTCAACTTCGGGCGGCGTCCGCCGCGAGGACGCGTCCACACGTCGCCTGACCTTGCCGAACCTTCCACATCTCGATCTTACGCGATACACCGTATCGATACGGTGTACGGATTCTCTGATACGGTGTACGGTAGTGGCGATACGGTGTACGGAGACGGAGGGTGGCCGAATGACCTCCACGCGGAAGGCGCCGCGTGTCGGCGCGGAGGGCATCGACCCGCAGCTGCGCAACCTCGCGATCGTCGTGGTGCTCGGCGCGATCATGACGGTTCTGGACGGCACGATCGTCAACGTCGCGATCGCGTCGCTGGGCAGGGACTTCGGCACATCCCTGTCGACCGTTCACTGGGTGGTGACCGGCTACACCCTCGCCCTGTCCATGGCGATCCCCCTGACCGGATGGTCGGTGTGGCGGTTCGGTGCCCGCACCATGTGGCTCGTCTCGATCGGTGTGTTCGTCAGCGGGTCGCTGTTGTGCGGTCTCGCCTGGTCGATCCCTACGCTGATCGCGTTTCGCGTCCTCCAGGGAGTAGGCGGCGGGATGCTGCTGCCGGTCGGGCAGATGATGCTCGCTCGCGAGGCGGGGCCGGAACGGATGGGCCGTGTCATGAGCATCGTTTCGGTTCCGGCCATGCTCGCGCCGGTGCTCGGCCCGCTTCTCGGCGGCGTCATCCTCGACGATCTCAACTGGCGCTGGATGTTCTTCGTGAACGTCCCGTTCTGCGCGCTCGCGCTGGTCGCGGCCCTGCGGATGCTGCCGCGCGACACCGAGCGCAGCGGCGACGCCCGGCTGGACGTGGTCGGCATACTGCTCCTGTGCCCTGGTCTGGCGGCCCTGGTGTACGGGCTTTCGGAGGCCGGGAACGGAACGAGCCTCACCGGCGCGCGCTTCCTCTTCAGCGTCAGCGCCGGGGCCGTCCTGGTGGCCGCGTTCGTCGCGCACGCGTTGCGCATAAGGGACGGCGCGCTCATCGATCTACGCCCACTGGGCACCCGGGCGTTCACCACCGCCACCGGAGGTCTCTTCCTCTACAGCGGCGCGATGTTCGGTGTGATGATCCTGGTGCCACTGTTCGCGGGAATCGTCCGCGGTGACTCAGCATTGGACGCGGGCTGGCTGCTGGCCCCAATGGGTCTCGGCGCGATGATGACCATGTCGGTGTCGGGGCGGCTGAGCGACAGGTACGGCGGACGCCGGTTCGCCGTCGGTGGCGTCCTCTGCGTACTCGCCGGCGTGCTGGCACTCACCGGCATCGGTCCCGGTACCGGACGCGCCATGATCATGGTCGCGATGTTCGGTGTCGGGCTGGGCCACGGCCTGATCGCTCCCTGCCTGCTGTCGATGGCCTACCAGGGCCTGCCACGGACGGCGGTGCCCGCGGCGACGACCGGCGCGAACATCCTGATCCGCGTGGGCAGCTCGTTCGGAACCGCGGTCGTCGCGGTCATCTTGCAGATCGCCATCCGCGACGAGATTCCCGGTACGTCCGGCAACCTCCCCGAAGCCGCCGAACGACACGCGACCGACACACCCACCCTCTTGACGAGCGCCTTCACCGGGACGTTCTGGTGGGTCGCCGCGATCCTGCTCATTTCCCTCTTCCCGATTCTCGCCATCCCCCGCAGACCAAAGGAGACCCATGTCAACGCCCAATGACGACGCCAGGGCTCAAACCGAGAACGCATCCGCCACGACCCGCGACCAGGCCCAAGACCACATCCACCGACAACGCCGGAGCCCAAATCAAGCACGTTCACCATGCTTTGGCGATCAAGCTTGTATCGACGCTCACCGGGGGTGGGCACTGCGTGATGTCCGCTTGAGAGCAGTGCAGCCCGTGGCTGATGGCCTCGCGGGCGGGATCCGCTCGGCGATCTTGCGTGGGGCGAGCCCCCTTCAGGCGCCGGAGGGGGCGTCGCGCGATGCCGTCAGGGCCCTTCTGCCCGGCGAGCGTGAAGTGCGTGTCGCTGTAGAGCGGGATCACGCCGGACGTTCGGAGGGCCGACTCGGCGTAGCGGCGTTGCCCGAGCCCCCTGTCGGGTGCCGGGAGCAGTCCGAGTTTCTCGTGGTGGCGCGGCGGGCGAGGTGGCGGTCTGGGACGGCGGGTCAGTTCATCGATGGTCGGCAGATCGCCGGGCGTGCCGACTGCGGATGTACTGGAGGGCGTTGGCCACCCGCCCTGGGAACTCGCCGTGGGGAAGCATGCCAGGGGCTGGAGATAGGCCCTGTTGAACGAGGGCGGTTCAGTAGACCGAGTCGATGGTCCACGCGTAGGTGTTGGTGTTCTCCGGCTCCACCAGGAGCACGCCCGAGTTGTGGCTCGCCGGTGTGTTCGGCTTCAGGGCCCTGGTGCCGTGTTCGAGCGACAGGATGTGGTAGTGCGATGACTGCTTGGACGACACCCTGAGACTCCAAAGCTGGCGTCTGCCGGGATCCGACCGTTCACAGGCCCGGAGGCCGATGTCGGACGCAGAACTCCCCAAGTTCTCCTTGGCCTCCAGACACATCCCGGTGGCGTTGAGGTTCTCGAACTGGACCCCGTAGATGGGAGTGATCCATCGGATCACCTTCCACTGCTGGGCCTTCCGCACCTTCCAGCCGGCGATCATGGCGATGTCCGATCCGGCCGCCCTGCTCCCGCTCCGAGGGAGGAGGGCCCCGTTGTTCGCGACGTTGCGTATCTGGACTCTCGACCAGTCCGGTGGCGGGGCGGCGGCCGTCACCCCGACGTCGGGGTCGGGGGCCCCGGCCGCCGGGGAGGCCGCTCCGGAGACGGCGATGGCCGGGACCGTAGCGACGGCCGCCGCGGCGACGGCGGTGGACACGGGCAGGACGATTCCGCCAGGACGGGGGCGCTTCATGAGAACTCCCAGGTGAAGCGGGATTCTGATGCTCTCACTCTAAGTAGCGTTTTCGATACTTGGAGTGTTCGGTTAGAGGATGGTGTCCCGGCCGGGACGCATCTGTGGCTCGACGTCCGCTTGGGTCGGTAGCCACGCAGCCGGGAGCGCCCGGCCGGGGTGCGGCGGGCCGGTTCGTCAGAAGCGAGCCGCGCCGGGGGATGTCGGTGATGCGGATGCGGGAGGCGGCTCAGGGGATCTCGCGGGAAGGGACGGAATTCGAACTTCACAATTGGTGAGACCTGCACGGCCATGGCCGGCCGACCGCCGGACGCTGCACCGCGACCCTCGCCCGGCCTCGGCCCGTGTCTCAAAGCCCTGTCATGGCGGTCGCCGGGCGGCATGCGCTCGGCCCGGGTCATGCGGGGGGTGTCCCTACGGGTTCCGTCAAGTGGTGACGGGGTTTGTGGTTGGTAGAGGGTGCCGTCGCGGAGCATGGCGAACAGGACGTCGCAGCGTCGTCTGGCGAGGCAGATCAGGGCGGCGTTGTGGCGTTTGCCCTGTTCTCTCTTCTTGCGGTAGTACGCCCTGCTGACGGGGTCGGCGAGGGAGGCGAACGCGGCCAGGAACAGGGCGCTTTGAGGTTCTTGTTGCCGCCTTTGGGTGGCCGTTCGCCCTTGATCGAGGTGCCGGACTGCTTGGTGACCGGGGCGAGACCGGCGTAGGCGGCCAGATGGCCCGGGGTGGGGAAGGCCGAGCCGTCCCCGACTTCGAGGAGTACCCGGCAGGCGGTCCTGACCCCGAAGCCCGGCATCGAGGTCAGGACCTTGGCAAGAGGGTGCGCATCAAGCATCCTTTCGACCTCTGCTGCGATCTGCTTGCGTTAATCGAGGACGTTGCGCAGCGAGACGGCCAGACGGGGCAGCACCGCCTCGGCCGCCGCTGTGCCTGGGACGGTCACCGTCTGCGCGTCCAGGGTGTTCATGATGTCGGTGACGAGCTGCGCGCCCATGCGCGGTGCGAGCTTGCGGGCGAGGTTCAGCAGGCGGCGACGTCCGGCATCGCGCAGACCTTGCGGCCCGCCGAACTTGGTGAGGATCGCGAACGCACCTGGACCTCCCTCGAAGGCGACCTCGAACTTTCCGCGGTTGATCAGGGCCGCGCCGTCGAACTGCGATGGACTCTCCGGCTTCATGACAGCGAAGGAGAGGACCGCTTCTGGGACGTGATCGTCTACTCCTTCCTCACACCCGGCGAACAACTCAAGGCCATGGCCGCCGAGACCGAGCATTTCCTCGCCGTCGCCACGCGATGATGCGGTCGAGCCGGTGATGGCCGCCGCCGGGCGGAAAACTCGTCGACATCGTCCTTCGGACCATGCAGAGTGGCTTCCCGTGACGAGTAGTGAGCTGTGGACGCGTGTGACCGCCGAACGCTACGACGCCGAGGAGACCGAGATGTCCTCGGCCGCCGTTCTCGGGCCGACCCTCGACTTCCTTACCGAGCTGGCCGGGGACGGTCGGGCACTGGAGTTCGCCATCGGCACCGGACGAGTGGGCGTCCCACTGCGGGAACGCGGCGTGCCCGTAATGGGCATAGAGCTGTCCGAGCACATGGCGAAGGTCCTGAGGCGCAAGATCGACGAGGACGCGCTCCCAGTGGTCGTCGGGGACATGGCGACCACCGTTGTTCCCGGCGAGTTCACTCTCGTCTATCTCGTCTACAACACGATCGGGAACCTGCTCACGCAGGACGAGCAGGTCGAGTGTTTCCGCAACGCCGCACGCCATCTGCGGCCCGGCGGCCGGTTCGTCATCGAGGTGGGCGTGCCGTCGCTACGGCTGCTGCCGCCGGGCCAGGTCGCGGTGCCGTTCGACGTCTCCGAGCGGCATCTCGGCTTCGACACCTTCGACCTGGTGGAGCAGACTCTCGTCTCGCACCATGTCACCCGTGAGGACGGCGGCGGCTACCGTCGCGATAGTTCCCGCCACCGCTATGCCTGGCCGGCGGAACTCGATCTGATGGCGCGGATCGCCGGGCTTGAGCTGGAACATCGCGTCGCGGACTGGGACGGGGCACCGTTCACCCAAGACTCCGCGAAGCACATCTCCGTGTGGCGCAAGCCCACCTGAGAGGGGCGGCACGCGTAGAGCTCCCCCACTTTTAACCGGCCACCGCGCCGGACCAGCCGCGCCGAACAGGCTTCAGCGTCCTGGACGGCACACACCCGGCCGGTCGATTGCCGCTCATGCGTCGCATGATCACAACCTCAGCCGATGCTTAGCTTACCCGGCCGGTCGATTGCCGCTCATGGGTCGCATGATCACAACCTCAGCCGATGCTTGGCTTACCCGGCCGGTCGATTGCCGCTCATGGGTCGCATGGTCTCGACCTCAGCCGATGCTTTGGGCCCACCCGTCGGCCTGGTGGAGTATCGGCACCATGCCGATCCCGATCGGGCTCAGACCGAGGATGTGTTCGCCTCGCTTCGCGGCCTGGTCACGTGTCGATGTCCGCCGGTGATGCCGGGTCGGTTAGAGGGTGTGTTGGTAAAGCTGCGGGGTGGGCACTCAGGTCCGTGTTCGGCGGTGTCGTGGCGGCGGCGTGCACGAGGCCGGTGGCGGTGTGATGCCTGTCGCGTTTCCGGTCGAGGGGTTGAACAGCTCCTTACGCCTCCGTAAGTTACGCAAACGTAGGTTGCTCTCGACCAGGGAGGCGTCTTGGTCACCGCATCGGCGCGCGCCACCGCGAACGGTGCGGCGCCTCGTTTGAGGAGACGCATCGAGACGGCGGTACGTCAGCTGACCACGCCGCTCCTGCCGGAGGACTATCTCGGGCTGGTGAATCCGCTGTGGTCCAAGGCCGATCTCCGGGGGCGGGTCGAAGCCGTCCGGACGGAGACACCGGACGCGACCACGCTGGTGATCAGGCCGGGGCGTGCCTGGCGGAGGCACCGCCCGGGCCAGTGGGTCAAGGTGGGCGTGGACATCGATGGGGTGCGGTACTGGCGGACGTTCTCGCTGTCGTCCCCGCCCCGGCGGGACGGCCGCATCACGATCACCGTCAAGGCCGCACCGGACGGGTTCGTCTCCGCGCACCTCGCCAGGGTGGTGCGACCCGGCGCGATCGTTCGGCTCGGGCTCGCGGACGGTGAGTTCGTCCTGCCGTCGAGGGTTCCCCGGAAGATGTTGTTCGTGACGGCGGGGAGCGGGATCACGCCGGTCATGGCCATGTTGCGGCAGGTCGGCGGCACGTCCGACATCGTGCTAGTGCACTCGGACCGGACGGAGAACGACGTCATCTTCGGCGCCGAGCTCCGCGCGATGGCCGGACTGCGGCTGTATGAGAGGCACACCGCACCGGACGGGCGACTCAGCCCGTCCGACCTGCCCGCGGTCTGTCCCGACTGGGCGGAGCGTGAGGCGTGGGCCTGCGGCCCCGGGGAGATGCTGGACGATCTCGCGGGGTACTGGCACGCCGCCGGAGCCGAGAAGAGGTTGCGCGTCGAACGTTTTCGCACCGTCCTGAACGGTAGTGACGGCGAAGGCGGACAGGTCACGTTCATCAGAAGCGGCGTCGAGGTGGACGTGGACGGGGCGACGCCGCTGCTGGTCGCCGGGGAGAACGCGGGGGCGCTGCTGCCGAGCGGGTGCCGGATGGGCATCTGCTACAGCTGCGTCGGCCGCCTGCGTTCCGGCCAGGTCCGGGATCTGCGCACCGGCGAGGTGCACGGCGAGGAGGGCGAGGTCGTCCAGACCTGCGTGTCGTCCGCCGCCGGGTCCGTGGAGATCGAACTCTGAAGGAGCACGAGAAGATGACCGCCGGTCAGCTCACCGTCGCCGACTACGATGCCCTCGCCCGGGAACTGGACGCGCTCCGCGACGAGATCTTCAGCGATCTCGGTGAGCGCGACGCGTCGTACATCCACCGGGTCATCCGGTGGCAGCGGGGCCTGGAGGTGGGCGGTCGGACGCTGCTCATGGCGTCCTCCCTGCCGCCCGCGTGGATCGCCGGGACCGTGACGCTGGCCGTCGCGAAGATCCTGGAGAACATGGAGATCGGGCACAACGTCATGCACGGCCAGTGGGACTGGATGCGCGACCCGAAGATCCATTCGACGACCTGGGAGTGGGACAACGTCTCGCCCGCCGACCAGTGGAAGCGCAACCACAACTACCTTCACCACACCTTCACCAACATTCTCGGCAAGGACAGGGACGTCGGTTACGGCATCCTGCGGGTCACGCCGGAGCAGGAATGGCGACGCGCGCACCTCGCGCAGCCGCTCTACAACGTGCTGCTCGCGATGTTCTTCGAGTACGGGGTCGCGTGGCATGACCTGGTGGTCGACGACGAACTGGAAGGCGAGCAGCGCGAGGAGGCGCGGAGAGCGGGCAAGCGCGCGATCGGGCGGAAGATCCTCCGCCAGTGGGGTAAGGACTATCTGGCGTTCCCGCTGCTCAGCGGCCCGCAGTTCCTGTCGACGCTTGCCGCGAACTTCACCGCCAACGTCATTCGCAACGTGTGGGCGCACACGGTCATCTTCTGCGGGCATTTCCCCGGCGACATCGAGGTGTTCGAGGAGGAACGGCTGGACGGCGAGACGAAGGGCGAATGGTACGCCCGGCAGCTCGTCGGCTCGGGCAACATCTCCGGCGGGAAACTGTTCCACCTGATGACGGGCAATCTCAGCCACCAGATCGAGCACCATCTCTTCCCCGACATGCCGAGCAACCGGTACGCCGAGATCGCGCCGCGCGTCCGGGCGTTGTGCGAGAAGTACGGGTTGCCTTACCACACGGGTTCGCTCTCTGAGCAGGTGACGAGCACCTGGAAGAAAATCGTCCGCTACGCCGCCCCACCCAAGAAAGCACCCCGCAAAAAGTGGACTCAGTCGAAGGCTTGGGCCACGGGGAGATAGAGGCTGGACGGACATCCGGCGATGGCGCCCATACGCCATGACCGTGGGTTCGTTGTCGAAGCATGTGACGAGCGCCTGGAGGCGTCCGCTACGCCGTTCCGCATCAGAAGACGCCGTGCGGAAGGTCGACTCAGCCCGAACGTCTGGACCACAGGAGGCAGGGACGGGACGAGTCACCAGCAATGACGCCACCCTCTATCGGGCGTGCAGTGTCCAAGCACGTGACGCGTACCTGGAAACGCCCGATATGCCGTCCTGCCCCAGAAGGCGGGGTTCACCTGCCAACCAAGGGATGAGTAGTTGAACGAAGAGCTCCCGCTGTCCTGTCCAGAAGGTGCTGGAAGGGTGGGCTCAGCCGAGGGCTTGGGCTACGGGGAGGTAGAGGCGGGACGGGTCTCCGGTGAGAGGGGCGCCGTGCTCCATGACCGTGGTGGTGAATGAGGGGCGCAGGCCGTGTGACTCCGCCCAGGTGATGAGTTCCGGATGCCTGTGGTCGATGTCGAGCCGGACCGGGCCCGGTGGGACGATGTCGGCCACGAGCGCGAGGGCCGTTTCGGTGTCTTGCGCGATGACCGGGCCGACGACGACCTGGTCGTCGTTTCTCCAGAAGCCTCCGAAGCCCCTGATTTCTGGGCCGTCCCGGACGACGCGGAGCGTCTCGCAGAAGGTGGGGAGGCCGTCGATCAACTGTGCGCGGTCGGCGCCGAACACCTGGGTGTCGAGCGCGTGAACGGACGCCATGTCGCTCGCCCCCGCCGGGACGGAGACCCCTTGCCTGACCAGGTTCTCGACCTCGCCCTGGTACGACGTGCACAGCCCCACCGAACGGAAGCCCAGACGTTCGTACAGCGGGCGTCCGTAGTCGGTGGCGGTCAGGCAGAAGCCGGCGGTGCCTGCGTCCTCCATCGCGTGCCGCATGAGACGGCTGCCCAGGCCGCGTCGCTCGTGACGTTCGGCGACGAGTACCATGCTGATGGCGGCGACGTCCTTGCCGTAGGGGGTCGACACCACCGTCCCGGCGAGTTCGCCGTTCCGGTCGTCGATGCCGTACACGTCACCGACCGAGAACAGGAACCGCCACTTGCGGTCTTCGCGTCCCCAATCACGGGCCTCGGCAAGGCGCTGACAGGCGGGGAGGTCGTCGATTTCGAGCGACCTCACCGGGCCGTCCGGCAACGGTGAATGCACGCGTCGGACGGTAGATCGAACCCGTCCCCGCGCACAAACGAATTTCTGTGGTTCTGATCAGCTCCTAGTAGACGTCGACACCGAAGGCGCTGAGCGCCTTGTCGACGGGTTGGAAGTAGGACGTCCCGCCACTACTGCAGTTGCCGCTACCGGTGGCTCCGAGACCCAACGCGATGGTGCCGGTAAAGAAGGGGGCGCCCTGACGGTCGCCGGGCACCGCGCAGATGCTCGTCCTCGTCAGGCCGGTGATCGTCCCCTCGGGGTGGTTGACGCTCACGTTGACCGCCGTGACCGTGCCGCACTGCACACCGGTGAGGGGGCTGAGGCGGCAGAGGTTCTCGCCGACCTTCGGGCTGCGCGCCGCCGTGATGTCATGGGACCCGTCCGCGCCGCGGATGCTGCCGGGCCGCTCCACCTGCGGGTTGACGTAGCGGGCGAGCCCGATGGTGTTCGAGACGGAGACGACGGTGCCGAGTTCGATGTTCAGCCCCGGGTCCAGGAAGAGCTTCAATCCCGGTTCCGCGCAGCCGCCCGACGTGAGGAAGTAGTACGAGTCGTCCTTGCGGACGTTGAAGCCGATGGTGCAGCGACGGCCGCCGCTCGCGAAGATCGGCTGGCCGCCCTCGGTGTTCGGCACGGCGATGGGAATGGCGGTCACGTCCGGGGTGGGCTCGATGGTCCGGCTTGGCCTGGGCTCTGGTTCCGGCTCGGGTTCGGGTTCCGGCTCTGGCTCCGGCTCCGGCTCGACCGCCGGACCAGAACTGGCCCCGGGACGGGGACCAGCATTAGAGCCGCGACCGGGTGCGGCAGCCGGTTCGGGCGCATTGCGGGGGGCGGGAGCGGCGGCCGCACGGCCGGGAGCGGCGGCGGACGTCCGGCTCGGGGCCGGGGCGGGGCTCGCGGAAGCACGGCCACGCTTGGGGTCGGACGCGGAGTCGTCCACGAAGTCGGCTTGGGGGGAGCGCGCGGGGTCGGGGTCGGGGACGGGTGTGGGAGCGGGTACCGGAGCGGGACCGGCCACGGTTTCGGGAGCCGAGGGCGCCAGGTAGGGAGCTACGGCGACAATGGCTGCCGTTCCGCAGACCAAAAGGATCAGCGGACTGGGTCTCACGGGGCCTCCTGGGTGGCGGGTGAATGGGAACGCCCAGGATGAGGCGGGTTTCCGAATCATCCAGAAGGTTGAAGCCCCCGGCAAGGGTGCAAATCTGCCAAGGTTGGCGGCGACCTTCTATCAAATGCCAGGCCAAGGCCAGACAGAGACCATTGAGCTCAGACCCCTGGACGGGGACGACGGCCAGGCAAGAAATCGTCTCGACCTGTGTCTCGTCACTGAACACACCGAACGGGTGACACATTGTTCCGCGCACCGTGTGAATGGCGGAGACGGAGGTGGGACTCGGGCAGCAGGTCAGTCGGGGTCGGGGGGGTTGTGCATGGCGTCGTGTTGGCGGCGGGGGGAGCAGACGGACGCGGACGGGCAGGAGCAGCGGCGTGAACCTACCTTGACGGTCACGCGGTCGCCGGGGACGTTGTAGCCGATGACCTGTCCTTCGCCCTCGGGGGTGCTCACCCGTGATCCGAGGCGCGGTGCCTTTTCCTTGAACTCCATGTACAGCGGGTGTTCGTACTTGAGGCAGCACATGAGGCGTCCGCACGCGCCGGCGATGCGCAGCGGGTTGACGGGAAGGTCCTGTTCCTTCGCCATGCGGACGGAGACGGGTTCGAAGTCCTTGAGGAAGGTGGCGCAGCACAGGTCGCGGCCGCAGGGGCCGATGCCTCCCTGGAGGCGGGCCTCGTCGCGGGGGCCGACCTGGCGGAGTTCGACGCGGGCTTTGATGCCGCGGGCCAGGTCGCGGACGAGGGCGCGGAAGTCGACGCGGTGCGGGGCGGTGAAGTAGATCTTGAAGACGTGGTCGGTGTCGAGGTAGTCGACGCCGATGACCTTCATGGGGAGTTCGTGTTTGCGGATGAGGCGTTTGGCGATCGCGCGGCCTTCGGCGCGGCGGCGGCGGTTGGCGTCGTCGCGGGCCAGGTGTTCGTCGGTGGCGGGGCCGACGCATTCGGGGAGGCCGTCGATGTCCTCGGAGACCCATTGCGGTGCCCAGACGCATTCGGCGACCTCGGGGCCGGAGTCGGTGGGGACGAGGACCTTGTCGCCGACCTTCGGGGAGTGCGGGCCGGGGTCGAGGTAGTAGAGGCGACCGTAACGGGTGAAGCTGACGGCCATAACCATGCCCACGGTTTGCTCCGTTCGCCCGGTTCCGTGCGATCCACTTTAGGTCTCCGGGCCGGGAGGTCACCAGGTGGCGTCGGCGAGGTCCTCTCCTGGGACGGCACGAACACCGGGTATTCCCTTGGTGTAGAGGTCCCCGGCGGTCGCGAGAATCGCCTTCCCCGCGGGGGCGGTGTCGAGTCCGGTCAGTTCGTCCTTCACCGTCTGGCGCCACAGGACCTTGGCGGGTTTTCCGGTCACGGTGAGCATCTGCACGGTGAGCTGGGAGTTCCTCACTACTCCGGCGACGACGGCGTCCCCGCTCAGGATCGCGGTGGTGCAGCCTTCGGGCAGGTCCAGGACGGCCTTGCTCACCTTCAGGTCGCCCGCCGCGCCACGGGTGTCGAGGGTGCGGAGTTGGTGCCGGAGTCTGCCGGGCCTGTCCGTCGAGCGGGCCGGGCTCCAGACGAACGAGAGCGTGGTCCCGGACCAGGAGAGGCTGCCGATACGGGCGGGCAGTTTCGTCGTCCACACTTTGCCGGTTCCGGTCGCGGTGGAGATGACGTCGACGCGTCCGCGGGTGCGCTGGTAGGTGACGTAGGCGATGTGGGTGCCGTCGGGGCTGACGGCGAGGTCCGACCAGGAGGTGGACACGCCGGGGACGGTGACCTTCGGGATGTCCTTGAGGGTTTCGGGACGTCCGTCGTCGTCCAGCGTGAGGCGGTGGAACTTCACCGTGCGGTCGGCGTAGGTGGCGACGACGTAGGAGCCGCCCTTCACCGCCTCGACGCGGTGGAAGCGGCGGCCGGGCGGGGCGGCGACGGGCAGGCCGACGTCTTCGCCGGTGCGGACGTCGCGGACGATGAGCGCGGCGCCGGACGCGGCGACGCCGACGACGACCCGTGGCTCGGTCTCCTCGGCCTCGGACGCGGGCTTGGCGTCGTGCCGCGGTTTCTCGGGGGCGCGCTGGTGGCGGTGGACGAGGTCCATGCCGCCGGCGACGAAGAGCGCCGCCGCGGCGGCGACGGCGAGGGGAACGGCGCCCCTCCAGGGTGGGTTCTCGCGTCTGCCGTCCATCGGGTCGTCTCGCACCTGCCTTTCCGCTGCTCTGGGCACCTTGGACGCGCCCCCGTGTCCGCGCCGCCCGTCGTTTCTACCTCATCTCCACACGGACAAGAACCCATGGGCGCGAGGTAATGAAGCCCAAGGGCGGCTTCAGCCGAGCGCCGACCGTGCCGCGTCGACGAGACGGGCACGATACGACGCGCCGAAGAGCGCCACATGCACTAGGAGCGGATGCAGTTGATGCAGCGGGATCCGTGCGCGCCAACCATCCGCGAGGGGCGCGGACTCGTCGTAGACGGCGAGGATACGGTCGAGGTGCGGTGTCCCGAACAGCGCCATCATCGCCAGGTCGGTCTCACGGTGGCCGCCGTGCGCCGCCGGGTCGATGAGCAGCGCGCGGTCGTCCGTCCACAGGATGTTTCCGGACCACAGGTCACCGTGGATGCGGCTCGGCGGCTCCGGTGGCCCGGCGAGCGTCTCGACGTCCGCCATGACGCGTTCGACCAGGCGGACGTCGGCGGACGACAGATGCCGGGCACCCAGTCGCAGGAACGGTTCGAGGCGACGTTCGGCGTACCAGCGGGGCCACTCCCCGTCGTCCGGGGTGTTGTCCAGGGGAAGGTCGGCGATGTAGCCGTCCCAGGGGGCGCCGTGGACGGTCGGGCGGGCGCCGGTGTGGAGCGCGGCGAGTTCACGCCCGAGACGTTCCGCGGTGGACGGGTCGGGCGACGCGGACGGCAGCCACGGCAGGACGAGCATGTGCTCGTCGGCCGCGACCACCTCCGGGACGGGTGTCCCGGGGCCCGCCTCGGCCAGCCAGCGGAGCCCGGCCGCCTCCGCCGCGAAAACGCCCGCCTGGTCGGACGCGGCCTTCACGAACACGTCGCGGCCGTCCGCCAGGGACGCGTGGTGCAGCGTCCACGCATGGCTCGACCCCAGGGCGTGCACACCGTCCACGCGGGTGCCGAGGAGGCGTTCGAGTCGGTCGAGGCGGTCGCGCACCGGCCGCTCAGCGCTCCTTGAGCGCGGTGCGGATCTCCTCCAGAACGCCCGGCATCGACGCCTCCACCTGCTCCAGGACGAGGTCGAAGTCGGCGCGGTCGCCGTAGTAGGGGTCGGGGACGTCGAGGTTCGAGGGGCTCGCGTCCGGGTCGAACTCGCGCAGCAGCCGGACCCTGCCGCGCGACGCCTCGTCCGGCGCCATCGACAGCAGGGCCCGGCGGTGCCCCTCGTCCAGGGCGATGATCAGGTCGTACCGGTGGAACCAGGACGGTTCGAACTGCCGGGCGATGTGCGCCGAGCGGTAGCCCGCGCGTCGCAGCGCCGCGACCGTCCGCTCGTCGGCGTCGTCACCGACGTGCCAGCCGCCGGTGCCCGAACTGTCCACCTCCACGTCGAGGTTCTCGTCCTCGACATGCTGGCGCAGGACCCATTCGGCCATCGGGGAACGGCAGATGTTTCCCGTGCAGACGAACGTGACGCGGTACGGCATTCCTCCATCATGCCCCAGCCTTTCGGGGCACGACGATGACGGTGTCCACGCCGGGAACGCTCTCCACTTTGGCCTTCATCGCCTTCACGTCCACGGTGCCCTCGACCCGAACCTGGAAGAACGGGCTGATGTTCGCCGGAGTGACCCGGAACGGAAAGTTCTTGTCGTCGTCGAACTCCTTCTTGAAGGACCGGTACGCCGCCGTCCGGGACACGTAGTCGACGCGCCGCACCCCCGGCAGGGCTCGCAGCCTCCGCTCGATGTCCTGCCTCTGCTGCTCGGTCGCGTCCTTCGCCTTGCAGGCCCATTTGCTGGACGTCTTGGCGCAGAGGAACACCGACAGTCTCTGCTCTCCCGACGCCGCGGCGTTCTGCGCGCTACTTTCCCCGGCCGTCCGGTCGAGGAGCGCGTTACCGCCCACGGCCACACCGCTGATGGCCACGACGGTCGCGGCGACCACGGCGCCCATCGTCATAGGGCGAGCGAACACCCGGCGCCGCTTGGCCGGGAACGGCGGCGGCGGAACGTCCCCAGGCTGGACGATGTCTCCGACATGGTGCAACGCGTCCCTGAGACGTTCTTCGGATCCGTTCACAGCTCTTCCTCCAACATGCGACCCAGTGCGGCGACCGCACGGGACGTGGTCGACTTGACGGTGCCTCGGCTCACCCGCATCGCGGCCGCGATCTCCTCCTCGGACAGCTCGCCGAAGTAGCGGAGGACGAGGGCCTCGCGCTGCCGGACGGGGAGCCGGTGCAGGGCCTCCATGACCTCCCGCCGGTCCTCGGCGACCAGCGCCTCCGCCTCGGCCGACCAGACGGGCGGCTGGTGGACGACGCGCAACGGCAACCTGCGCTTCCGCAGTACCGTCCGCGACCGGTTGAGCACGGCGGACCGCACGTACGTGAGCGCCTTGTCGCGGTCGCGCAGGCGCGGCCAACGCCTGTAGAGGCCCGCGAACGCGTCCTGGACGATGTCCTCGGCGGTCCCCCGGTCACCGACCATGACCAGGGCGAGGCGCGTCAGCCCGAGCGCGTGCCCGCGGTACAGATCGGTGACCGCCGACGCCGCGTCACCGGAAGAGGCGGGGCTCGACGCGTCCGGCGGGCGCGGCCCGTTCCGCGCGTCCGGCATGTCGGGCGGCAGGTCGGGCGGCGGGTCGGGTGCACGTTCGGTCGCCACGAACTCAGCCTTGGTCATGGGCGGGGCCTCCGATGGGTATGCGTCCGCGCGACGAGTCGTGTCTCTGCCGGCCCCTGTCACGGCCGAGGGGACGATCGCGCGTGCCCGTCGTTGGTGGCCGGGGAGTTGACCTTCCATGTCTCAGAGACGCCGTCGTCCCTCCCAGGTTGCTTCCCTCGCAGAAATTCACGAACGACGACGGCAAAGAGCCCCGGACCGGTGCGGTCCGGGGCCCTTCTGCCAGGTGAAGCCGGGTCAGCGGCGGACAGCGTTCAACGCGTCCACGATGCCGCTGCCGAAGAAGCCGTTCCGGCCCTCCGACCCTTCACAGGTCTGCGTCGAGGTGTTCTTCACCCATTTGCCGTCCTGCAACGTGTACCAGACGTACTCGACGGTCCGGGGGCTCGGGCATTCCTTCTCCGTCGCGGTGCCGCGCAGGATCCGTTCGACGGCGCGCGGGTCGAGGCTGAGGCCGCCGTGCCGGCGGTCCCGATGCCCGTACTTGCTGACGATGAGCGCGGCGACCCCGGCGGCGTGCGGCGACGCCATCGAGGTGCCCTGGAGCGACTGGTAGTAGGCGCAGTCGTCGCCCTTGCAGCTGCGGACGATGAACGGCACCTTCGGCGTGCCGTCGTCGTTCAGCTCACCGCGGTCCTTGGCGAGACGCTCGGGGTAGGCGGCCCAGATTCCGCCGCGGTCGTCGGGACGCTGGTCCGGGTTGTCGACCTTGTCGCCGCCGGGCGCGGCCACCGCGACGTATCCCCGGCCGAAGCTGCTGTAGTACGACTTGCGGGTGCTCGGCCCGGTCGCCGCGACCGGGATGACATGGTCGCCCTCGCCCGGCATCACCTTGCAGCTCGCCGGGATCGTCCGCTCGTAGGGCTTCTCTTCCGGCTTGGACGGGAAGTCGGGGCTGCCGGTGTCCACGTTCGTCTTGGTGTAGTCGACGCGCTCGTTGCCCGCGGAGTTGACCAGCGTGACGTCGTGCTCGTGCGCGAAGTCCAGGGCCCGCTGCACGGCCTTGATGATGGTGCGCTGCTCCAGTTGGTCCTCGGGGCTGTCGGCCGGGTTGGATTCGCAATTCCAGAGCCAAGGGTCAACGTAGAAGGACATGTTGACGACGTCGATGCCGTTCTTGGCGGCGTACGTCAGGCCGTCCACCGTCGGCCCCACGAAGAAGTACCCGGAGTCCTGGCCGACGCGCAGGTTGACGATCGACACGTTCGGCGCGACGCCGGACATGCCGATACCGTTGCGCGGCGACGCGATCGTGGACGCGACATGCGTGCCGTGGTCGTTGTCGTCCCAGTCGGCGGGGTCGACGCACGAGGCGAACTCGCACGGCCCGTCGACCTCGTTGCCGTCCGCGTCGGCCGGGATGTCGCGGGTGAAGTTGCGGCTCAGCTCGCGGTTGAAGTTCGCCTTGATGTCGGGGTGGTCGCCGTCCACGCCGGTGTCCAGGACGCCGACCAGGACGCGCCTGTCACCCGGCTCCTCCTTGTACGAGCCGTCCTCGGTCGCGTGGATCTGCTTCATGTCCCACTGGAGGCCCGCCAGCGGTTCGGCGTCCCTGGACGGCTTGCCGGTGGGAGCCGGCCCGTTCTTCGTGCTGACGACCTGCTCGGGTTTCCGAGCGTCCCGCGGCCCCTTCTTACGCGTTTTCGGCGCCTGGCCGAGGATCCGGTTGTGCGCGACGCCTTCCAGGGCCCGTTCGTCCATCGCGTCCTGGACGAACTCCGGGTTCTCCGAAACGACGGTCGCGAGGCCCACGTCACGGTTCTCGTGGACGATCCTTCCCCCGGCGTCCTGCACCGCACGGTGGGCCTTGCGTGGGGAGACGTTCTCCTGGTAGAGGACGACGTACTCCGAGACCTCGCCTCTCTCGTGCGTGGGGTTCGAAGCCGCTGACACTGGGATCGCGAGGGCCGTCAGGGTGGTGACGGCGCACGCGGCGGAAACCAAGGCTCGCCGCAAAGCAGACCTCCTGGCCGTGGGGAGCTGTCCCGGACACCCGGGATTGGCCTGAGCGAGCAGAAGGTACGTGAGTGCCCGTTGAGAGATGCGTACGGTTATGTAACGAAATGGAAGACTTTGTGTAAGTCGTGAATTTCGGTCGGCTCCCGCCACAGAACCGGCCCGCCCCTCGCGGGCGCGGGGAGCCTCAGCCGGTGCGGAGCGCCAAGGTCAGCGCCTCGAACGCCAACTGGGGGTTGACGTTCGCGTCCAGCCGCTCCCGGCAGACCATGATCGCGTCCAGGCGGCGGAGCGTGTCCTCGGGACGGTCCCGGCCCGCCGCCGTCCGCAGTTCGGGCCCGAGGTCGACGTTGACCAGCTCGGAAGCCGCCCCCAACTGGAGCGCCAGCACGTCGCGGTAGTAGGACGCGAGGTCGAGGAGCGTCCGGTCGAGGGCGTCGCGCAACAGCCGCGTCGACCGTGACTTCTGCCGGGCTTCGAGGTCCTTGAGAGGGCCTGCCGTGCCGCGCGGCATTCGTCCCTTCTCGCTCTCCCCCAGCGCCTTCCGGAGAGCCGACATCTCCGCGTCGTCGAGTTCCGCCGTCTGCGCGTCCCGTTCCGCCTTCGCCGCGTCCACCAGGGTCTCCGCGGCGGCGACCGCCGGACTCACCCCGGTCAGCCGCCGCGGGACGGCCACGACACCGTCCCGCACCTGGCGCATACGCGGGTCGGAGGCGAGTCGGCGCGCACGGTCGATGTGACCCTGCGCGGCTCGCGCCACCACCTCGGCGGTGTCGCGGTCGACTCCGTCACGCTGGACGAGGTGGTCCGCGATGGCCGAGGTCGGCGGCGTCCGCAACACCGCCTGACGGCAACGCGAACGGATGGTCACCAGCAGATCCTCGACCGACGGCGCGCACAGCAGCCAGATCGTGCGCGGCGACGGCTCCTCGATGGCCTTCAGCAGCGCGTTCGCCGCCCGCTCCCCCGCCCGTTCGGCCTCCTCGAACAGGACGATGCGCCAGCGTCCACCGCCCGGCGTCGACGCGGCGCGCAGCACCAGTTCCCTGGCGTCGGCCACACTGAACGACAGCCCCTGCGGGCGGACGACCTCCACGTCCGCATGGGTGCCCTGGAGTACCTGGTGGCAGGACGGGCAGTGCCCGCATCCACGCGGCGCCTGCGCACACTGCAGCGCCGCCGCGAACGCCCGCGCGGCGGTGATGTGCCCGGAACCCGGAGGACCGGTGAACAGCCACGCGTGCGCCAGGTCGCCGTCGCTCTCCGCGGCCGACGACAGCTGCGCGACGACGGACTCCTGCCCCACCAGGTCATCCCAGACGCTCATGGCTACGAGGCTAGCGGGGTCAGAACTCCGTGATGGCCGGGAACGTGCTCGTCACGTCCTCGGTCCCGGCCGGAACGGGGTCGGGGAGGATCTCGCGGATCCGGTACTGGATCTCGCGGCTCAGCTCCGCCTGCGGCCGGCTCGCGTCCACGACCAGGTAGCGGTCCGGGTCTGCCTCGGCGAGGGCGCGGAACCCGGCGCGGACGCGCTCGTGGAAGTCGTCCGGCAGCGACTCGATGCGGTCGGCGGGCGCGGACAGCCGGTCGCGCCCGTCCCGCGGCGGGATCTCCAGCAGAACGGTCAGATCCGGGACGAGCCCGCCCGTCGCCCAGGCGTTGACGCGGGCGACGTCCTCGACCCGCTGCTGCCGACCGAACCCCTGGTAGGCGAGGGACGAGTCGACGTAGCGGTCGCTGACGACGATCGCGCCCCGGTCCAGCGCGGGCTTGATCACGTTGGCGACATGGTCGGCGCGGTCGGCGGCGTACAGCAGGCTCTCGGCACGGTCGGACAGGCCGGTCGTGTCGCGGTCGAGCAGCATCGCGCGCAGCCGCATACCGATCTTGGTGGCGCCCGGCTCGTGGGTGGTGACGACGTCGTAGCCGTGGTCGCGGAGCCAGATCGCGGCCAGCCGCGCCTGCGTGGTCTTCCCGGCGCCCTCCCCGCCCTCGAACGCGATGAACACGCCACGCTGCCCACGCTGGACGGGCTGCTGCTCCGCGGTCGAGGCCTGCTCCGGCGGCGCGTAGACCTCGCCGTTCAGGGCGGCGCGGAGGTCGGGGACGAGAGGGATGCCGCGCCGGTCGTCCAGCCGCCGGTACGCGACGACCCCGGCCAGCAGGCCCACGACGGCGGCGATGAGCAGCGCGGCGGCCGTCCCGTCGAAGTCGTACCCGCCGCCGATGGCGAGGCGGTGCGAACCGATCGCCCCCGCGACCAGCGGGACGGCCGCGAACGCCACCACACCGGTGACGACCGCGACGGAACGCAGGTAGTTGGACGGACGGGTGTCGTCCGGCGCGTCCGGGTCGGCGAGCGCGGCGGTGGCGGTCGCCCACGCCGCCCCGGCGAACACGCCCAGCAGGGCCGTCGTGAACACCACGACGACGAGGTTCAGGACGAGCGCCGTCACGACGAGCGTGACCGCGGCGGCGACGGCGGCGAGGCCGAGGAGCCTGCGGCGGCTGAACGGCACGAGGACGCGCGGGCCGAGGAACAACCCGAAGGCCGCGCCGAGCGTGAGGCCGGTGAGGACGCTGCCGTAGCCCGCGTCCCCGCCGCCCAGCTCACCGGTGCGGACCCGGGCGACGGCGACGATCGCGGCCGACGTGAGCGCGGCCGTGGCGACGGCGAGGCCGAAACCGCGGGCGACCGCCGTCCCCGGCCCCTGGAAGATCAGCTTCAGCGGCGCCGGGGCGTGGATCGGCTCCGTCGCCGGAATGGCGCGGATCGCGGCGACGACCGCCGCCGAGATCAGGAAGACGGCGGCCGTCACGTAGAGGGCGAGGTCGTCGCGGGAGCCGCGGCCGAGCGTCTCGTCCGCGATGAGGGCGAGGAAGACGAACAGCAGCGCGGCGACGGGCGCCGGGCCGTACAGGACGCGGGCCGCCACCCGGTGCGCGGCGACACGCGACTCGTCGTTCTCGGTACCTTCCGTGACGAGCGCGGGCAGCGAGGCGCGTGCCGACGACGTCCACAGCAGGCTCAGACACGCGACGAGGAACGCGGCGGCCATCGTCCACACGAGCGTGTCCACCAGTGGGACCGTCACCAGGACGGCCAGCCGCAACACATCGGCGATGATCAGCATCAGCCGCCGGTCGACCCGGGCGGCGAGCGTCCCGGCGACCGGGGCGAGCAGCACCGCGGGCAGCAACAGCAACGCCAGGACGCCGCCGACCGCCTGCACGCGCGCCGCGGCGTCGTCGTCGCGGGTCAGCGCCGCGGCCGTCGCCGTCAACGCGGGAACGGCGAGCCACAGGCCGAGGCCCGACACCGCCAGGGCGGTCCGCAGCCGCCGGAACGACCTGGTCAACGAAAGCGACGAATCTCCCGGCGGCGGTGACGCGGCGGGGTGCGGCCGGGATGCGCCCGTTCTGGTCATGTCGGTCAGGGTATCGGCGTGGATGTCCCTAGGAACTGGACTTTGCGGAGGTTCGGCGGCGCGGTGCCGCCTTCTTCTTCCCGCCTCCCGCGGCCACCTTCTCCCGGCGCTCCGCGAGCAGCTCCGCGGCGCGCTGGATGGTGATCGACTCGACCTCGTCGCCCTTGCGGAGACTCGCGTTCGTCTCCCCGTCGGTCACATACGGGCCGAACCGCCCCTCCTTCACCACGACCGGCTTCTCGCTGGACGGGTCGACGCCGAGCTCACGCAGCGGCGCGGCCGCCGCGGCCCGGCGCCCCCGCTGCTTCGGCTGCGCGAACAGCTCCTTCGCCTGCTCCAGCGTGACCGTGAACAGGTCCTCCTCCGAGGCGAGCGAACGGCTGTCGGTGCCCCTCTTGATGTACGGGCCGAACCGTCCGTTCTGCGCCGTGACCTGCTCGCCGTCCAGCTCGCCGAGCGTGCGCGGCAGCGACAGCAGCTTCAGCGCGTCGTCCAGCGTGACCGTGTCCAGCGTCATCGACTTGAAAAGCGAACCGGTGCGCGGCTTGGGGGCGTCCGCCTTCTTCGTCCGCCTCTTCTTCTCGCCCTCGGCGGGCGGCGGCGGCTCAGGCAGGATCTCGGTGACGTACGGGCCGTAGCGTCCCGACTTGGCGACGATGGTGTTCCCGGTCTCCGGGTCCGTGCCGAGCTCCCGGTCACCGGACGGCTGGGCGAGCAGCTCCTCCGCCTTCTCGGCGGTCAGCTCGTCCGGCGCGATGTCGTCCGGGATGTTGGCGCGCTGGCCGTCCCGGTCGAGATACGACCCGTAGCGGCCGACCCGCACCACGATGTCGGAGTCCTTGATCGGGAAGGAGCTGACGCCCTTGGCGTCGATGTCGCCGATGTCGCCGACCAGCTCCTTCAGGCCCTCCTCGCCGTCGTCGCCGAAGTAGAACCGCGTCAGCCACCGGACGCGCTCGGCCTCGCCGCGGGCGATCTCGTCGAGACCGTCCTCCATGTGCGCGGTGAAGTCGTAGTCGACCAGGTTGCCGAAATGCTGCTCCAGCAGGTTCACCACGGCGAACGCCAGGAACGACGGGACGAGCGCCGTGCCCTTCTTGAACACGTACCCGCGGTCGAGGATCGTCCCGATGATCGAGGCGTAGGTGGACGGCCGCCCGATCTCCCGCTCCTCCAGCTCCTTGACCAGGCTCGCCTCGGTGTAGCGGGCCGGCGGGCGGGTCGAGTGGCCCTCCGCGTCCACCGCCTTCGCGGTCAGCGGGTCGTCCTCCGCCAGGTTCGGAAGCCGCCGCTCCTGGTCGTCCCGGTCGGTGGACGGGTCGTCCGCGCTCTCCACATACGCCTTGAGGAACCCGTAGAACGTGATCGTCTTACCGGTCGCGCCGAACTCGGCCCGCTCCCCCCGCGTCGACTCGCCGACGACGCGGATCGACACCGACTGGCCGGCCGCGTCCTTCATCTGCGACGCGATCGTCCGCTTCCAGATCAGCTCGTACAGCCGGAACTGGTCGCCGGACAGGCCCGTCTCCGCCGGGGTGCGGAACGTGTCGCCCGCCGGACGGATCGCCTCGTGCGCCTCCTGCGCGTTCTTCACCTTGGACGCGTACACGCGCGGCTTGTCGGGCACGTACTCGCCGCCGAACAGCGCCGCCGCCTGCCGCCGCGCCGCCGTGATCGCCGTCTCCGACAGCGTGATCGAGTCGGTTCGCATGTAGGTGATGAAGCCGTTCTCGTACAGCTTCTGCGCCACCGACATCGTGTACTTCGCGGAGAAGTTCAGTTTCCGGCTCGCCTCCTGCTGGAGGGTCGTCGTCCGGAACGGGGGGTACGGCCTGCGGGTGTACGGCTTGCGCTCGACGGACTTGACCTCGTACGGCCTGCCGCGGAGCCGCTCCGCCAGCGCCCGTGCGGCGGGCTCGTCCAGGTGCAGCGCGTCCCGGGTCTTCAGGGTGCCGTCGGACGCGAAGTCACGGCCCTGCGCGACGCGCTTGCCGTCGACGGAGACGAGCCCGGCCTTGAACGCCTTGGGCTCCTCGTCCTTGCCGGTGTCGAACTGGGCCGCGATGTCCCAGTAGTGGGCCGGGACGAACGCGATCCGCTCCCGCTCCCGCTCGACGACCAGCCGCGTCGCCACCGACTGGACCCGGCCCGCCGACAGCTTCGGCATGACCTTCTTCCACAGGACGGGGCTGACCTCGTACCCGTACAGGCGGTCCAGGATGCGGCGCGTCTCCTGCGCGTCCACCAGGCGCATGTTCAGCTCGCGCGGGTTCGCGGCGGCGCGCTGGATCGCGTCCTTGGTGATCTCGTTGAAGACCATCCGGTGGACGGGGACCTTCGGCTTCAGGACATCTTGGAGGTGCCAGGCGATCGCCTCGCCCTCCCGGTCCTCGTCCGTCGCGAGGTAGAGCTCATCGGCCTCGGCCAGCAGCTTCTTCAGCTTCTGGACCTGGCTCCTCTTGTCGGAGTTGACGACGTACAGCGGCTCGAACTCGCGCTCCACGTTCACGCCGAGCTTGGCCCACGGCTCGCCCTTGTACTTGGCCGGCACCTCCGAGGCGCTGCCCGGGAGATCCCGGATATGGCCGATACTGGACTCCACGATGTAGCCACGACCCAGGTACCCGGCGATCGTCTTCGCCTTCGCAGGC
This sequence comes from Actinomadura spongiicola, assembly GCF_003432485.1. Classification (GTDB taxonomy): domain Bacteria; phylum Actinomycetota; class Actinomycetes; order Streptosporangiales; family Streptosporangiaceae; genus Spirillospora; species Spirillospora spongiicola. The sequence continues at coordinate 132,600 of NZ_QVNQ01000013.1, read as the reverse complement.
GACTCGACGATCACCAGGCGGGTACCGGCGCCGTTGCCCCGGCCACTGCTCGCGGTGCCGTTCTTGGCTGGCACAGTCGCTCCAACCTCGCTGTCTCGTCCTCTTGAACAGGCTCTCTCTTACAGACTTCGTACAACGTCGCGGGACGGCGCGTTCATGCCCGCGGGTCGCCGCCCCGGCCCCGCGATCATCGCTCCGCCCCGGAAGACGAACGGGATTCCCACCGCCGCACGCCCCAGACAGGATGACATGCCCCCGGAGGCCCTGCGGACAGGGCCGCCAGGGTACGGTGCCGCGCTCCCGGTCATCCGGGTAATAATGGTCGCAATGGCGGAGTACACCTACCTCGTCCTGTCACTGCCCCGCGGTACCACGCGCGATACCGCCCGGCAGATCATGACCGAGCACGCGGAGCGGGGCGGCTGGGAAATCGATCGCTTGCGCCTCTACCCGGACGGCCGTCGCCGTATTCAACTCCGCCGCAAGGTCATCCGCGTCGTCCGGACATTCTGACCGGCCCCCACCGCCATGCGGACGAGCGGCTTCACTCGGCCGATACAGGCGGTCCGCCCGAAGTGTAGCACTACGTACGTCCGGCGTGACACACCGTGAAACACGGCTTCGCCCGCCCCGGACCGCGCCTTTCCGGGACGGGCAAAGCGGTCTCACGGCCGCCAGGTCACGACGTCACCGACGTCACCGCCGACCAATCCGAACCCGGCGGGTCAGAGCCAGCCCCCCGGCGAGGGCGGCCAGCAGCGCGGACGCCGCCAACGTCCACATCGACCCGACCGTCTCCTCCGCCGCGACCGGCTCGACCGACCCGAGCGCCCGCGCCACTCCCGCTCCGCTGTCGGCCGGACCGTCCACGAGCGACGGAACGAACGGCATCGCAGGAACCATCCGGCCGTTCGACGGAACACCCAGACCACCGGGCACGCCCCCCGCCCGGTGATACGAGCGGTAGCCGCCCGGGGCCGAGTGGTAACCGTCCTGAGCGCCCTCACACAGCGCGCCAACGCCCGCCACAGCGTTACCGCACACGTCCAGCGGGGCCTTGACCAGCCCGAGCTTCCGCGCCATCGGCACGCCCGCTCCGCTGTCGACCGGACCGTCCACGAGCGACGGGACGAACGGCTTCGCAGGAGCCATCCGGCCGTTCGCCGGAACGCCCAGGCCACCGGGCAACGTCACGGGCACGTCGCTCGCCCGGCGATACGAGTGGTAGCCCGGGGCCGGGTGGTAGCCGTCCTCGGCGCCCTCGCACAGCGCCCCGGCGAGACCGACACCCGCCGCGGCGTTACCGCACACGTCCACCGGGGCCTCGACCGGCGCGTTCCCCTGATTACCGGTGAGGACGCCGCCGAGCCCGGACGTGTACTGGTCGCCGCCCGAGTCGCTCCTGACAGCGGCGCCGCCCTCGCACAGCCCGGCGGCGTGCCCGACCAGCGCGGCGGCGTTCCCGCAGGCCGTCACCGGGATGCTGATCGGGGCATTTGCCTGATTTCCGGATATGACGCCATAAGCACCGTCGGTGAACTGCTCGCCCGACCCGTGACCTCCATTACGGACGGACGCGCCACCCTCGCACCCGGCCAGCGCGTTGCCTACCGCGTTCCCACACACGTCGACGGGCGCACTGATCGGAGCGCTGGCCTGGTTGCCGCTACCGACCCCGAACACACCGGCCGTCTCCTGCCCCGACCCGGTGGGACCGCCGTTCTTCACAACGGACCCGCCCTCACAACCGGCGGCCGCGAACCCCACGGCCGCCGCCGCATTACCGCACGCGCCGACCGGGACGGAGATCGGCGCGTTCACCTGGTTCCCGGCGAGGGTCCCGTCCGTCCCGTCGCTGAACCGGCCGCCGGAACCGCCGTCCACCACCTTGGCGCCGCCCTCGCAGCCCGCGGCCGCATGCCCGACCACGGCCACGCCGTTCCCGCAGACGTTCACCGGCGCGGACACCGGGGCGTCGACCTGATTGCCGGAGCCGACGCCGTCCGCCCCGGACGTCATCTGCCCCGCGGCACCGCCCCTGTTGACCTTCGCGCCGCCCCGCGACCCGGCATGGGAGGTGCCGACCAGGGACGCGCCGTTGCCGCTCACGTCGACCGGTGCCGAGACCGGCGCGGAAACCTGGTTACCGCCGAGAACGCTCCCGGTGCCGCTCGTGATGTCGGCGTAGGCGCCGGCCGGGATGGTGCCGAAGGCGACCACGCCCGCAGCCAGAACCGCGGCTCGGGATGTGCCTTTTGCCCACGTTCGCATGATGCTCCGTTCCAGGAAATGGGGGGATGACGAGACCCACGACTCGCGTGTCTCGTTCGATGAGGTGATTTGGACAGGGCACACCTGTCCGGCAGAGTTGATCGGGGATCTAGTCGGGCACGAAGGACGACTCGTCCACGGCCGTCCGAACAGCCGCACGCACCACGGCCCCGGCACTGACCAGCAAGGCCGGCGGCGGCGCCGGCACCCGAGGAAGAACACTCGGCAGGCCCGACACAACGGGACCACCGACCACGGAGGGATCACTTTCCGGCTCAGGCACCGGCTGTCGCCGCGGCACATCAACGTGCACCGCCCGAGCGACTTCACCGGAACGCCCCGGGTGCACCTTCACGGCACCCGCACTCGAACTTCGAACCTTGGCGACGGTTCGGAGTCCACCAACGGCCTTCCGCGAAGGCGACGCATCCGGCATCACCCGCTCAACAACGGGCTTCACGCGCTCGACATCCGCCGCAGACCGCTCCGGCGGCCGCTCCACCGGCAACACCCGACGCTCGGTCGTGATCTCAACCGACCGATCCAGCACCGGCGCCTGCACGACCACGCGCACCGTCACGGCCGGAATCTCCTCGGCATGCGCGTTCTGCCCCGCGCACCCGAGCAGCCAGCCCCCGATCAACAACCCGCCGAGGATGAGCAGTCGCCGGAGAAACGCGACACGGCGCGGGGGGACGATCGCCCCGGCCCGCGCCGCGTCACTTGCCACCGATCAACCTCCGTCGTGCCCGAATCACCCTCGACGAAGGGTAACGGTACCACCACGGAACGCATCGGCGAAGGCAAAATCAGGACCGCTCGAGAAAGGTGTCGAGCACCCGCACCCCGAAACGCAGACCGTCCACCGGAACGCGCTCGTCGACGCCATGGAACATTCCGGAAAAGTCCAAATCCGGTGGCAATCTCAGCGGCGCGAAACCGAAGCACCGCATCCCCAGCCGCGCGAAGGCCTTGGCGTCCGTCCCGCCGCTCAGGCAGTACGGCACCGGCAACGCCCCCGCATCCTCCGAGGTCAGCGCCGCCTCCATCGCCGCGACGAGCGCCCCCTCGTAATCGGTCTCCAGCGCATGGTCATGATGAACGAAATCCCGCTGAACGTCCGGCCCGAGGAGTTCATCCACGACCGCGAAGAACTCGGCCTCATGTCCGGGCAAAAACCGCCCATCAACCTGTGCCGTGGCCTCCTGCGGAATGACATTCGTCTTATACCCGGCATCCAGCCGCGTCGGATTGACCGTATTCCTGAGCGTCGCCCCGATCATCCGCGCCAGCGGCCCGATCTTCTCCAGGCACTCCTCCGGCCGCTCCGGATCGAACTCCACCCCGTACGCCATGCACGCCCGCTCCAGGAACGCCCGCACCGACTTCGTCAACCGCACCGGGAACTCATGCGTCCCCAACCGCGCGACCGCCCCCGCCACCGCCGTCACCGCGTTGTCCGGATGCACCATCGACCCGTGCCCGGCCGTCCCCCGGGCCCGCAGGTTCATCCACGCCATGCCCTTCTCGGCCGTCTCGATCAGATACATCCGCCGATCCCCGGGCACCGTCAAACTGAACCCGCCGACCTCCCCCACGGCCTCCGTGCACCCCTCGAACAACTCCGGATGCTCCCGCACCAGCCACTGCGCCCCCCACTTCCCCCCGGCCTCCTCATCGGCCGTGAACGCCAACACGACGTCCCGCGGCGGCCGCCGCCCCTCCCGCAACCGCTGCCGCACCACCGCGAGGATCATCGCGTCCATGTCCTTCATGTCCACGGCCCCGCGACCCCAGACGAACCCGTCCACGAGCTCCCCACCGAACGGGTCGCGCGCCCAGTCCTCCGCCTGCGCGGGCACCACGTCCAGATGCCCGTGCAACAACAACGCGTCCCGCCCCGAATCCTCCCCTCGGATCCTCGCCACCACGTTGGCCCGCCCCGGATGCGACTCCAGGATCCGCGCCTCCACCCCGACCTCATCGAGCTTCTCCGCGACATACTCCGCCGCCACCCGCTCCCCGGGCCCCGAATGATCCCCCGGGTTGCTCGTATCGATCCGAATCAACTCCTGGCAGAGCCGAACGACCTCATCCTCAGCACTCACCTGCTGAACCACACCGACCCCCTCGAGTCCTCGCGTACCGTCCCATGGTGCCCCGCCGCTCGACTTCGCCGCACCCCGCCACCTTTGGTATGGTGAACCCCGCCGCAACCCCACTGCGGCCTGCAACCGGTCCGGGTGGCGGAATAGGCAGACGCGCTAGCTTGAGGTGCTAGTGCCCTTCACGGGGCATGGGGGTTCAAGTCCCCCCTCGGACACCAACCATTTCCCCATACGGTGCGGGATCGAGATGCGCCTCGGCCCGCACTTTTTGCTGTTCAGGGTGGTAGGTGAGCTGTAGTCCGAGCTTGCCGTACAGGTCGGCTTTGTGTGCGGGATCGGCGGTGGCCAGCGCCTGGGTGTAGTCGGCCATTTCCTCGATGAGGGCGGCGATGTCGGCCTCGGTGAGGTGTTCCTGGCTCTGGGCCGGGCGCAATTGCGCTTGGGCGGCAGTGCGCTGCTGCTGGACCTGGGTGATCCACCCGGCGATCATCGCCGGGTCGGTCCCCTCGTCCAAGGCGTCCAGCGCGGCACGGTAGCGGGCGAGTTTGCGGTCGCACTCGTCGATGGTCTGCCGCGCCAGGGCCGTGCCGGGGTCTTCGCTGGCGCCGCCGCCTTGCGCGGCTGCGATCGCCGCGATGGTGTCGGCACGGCGGTGGGGAGCGAAGTAGCGGCCCAGCCACCGGTCCAGACGGGGCAGCAGGACGCTTTCGCGCAGATAGACGTTGCGTGGATGCGTGATCTTGTTGGCCAGGGCGTATTCCTCGGGAAAACGGCAGCGGTAGTAGGGCGCGCCGTTGTTCCAGGAGCCTTCCATTTTGCGGTGGCAGATGCCGCAATGCAGGATGCCCCGCAGCATGTACAGATGACGGGCACGGTGTGGCTTGTGCCGGGCCGGTCCGTGACCTCGGGCCGCTAGCAACTTCTGGGCGGCCTTGAAGGTCTCCTCGTCGATGATCGGTGGATTGACGATGTCGTTGGACCACACCCACTGGTCCGGGGTGTTCCAGACCAGCTTGGTCTCGTGGCCAAGGGTGACGTCGTGGACGTCGATGAGGACTTCGCGTTTGCGCTGCTTGTTCCAGACCTGACGGCCGGTGTAGCGAGGGTTGTTCACGATGACGCGGACAGCGCTCTTGGACCAGGCCAGGCCGCAGCGGTGCCGGTTACGCGCCCGGTCGTAGGCCGACGGCGACAGGATTCCGTCGGCGGTGAGTCCTTCGGCGATGGCGAAGAAGCCCTTGCCCGCCAGGAACTCGGCGAAGATCCGCTGGACCACCTCGGCGGTGTACGGGTCGATCTCCAGCACGTGCAGCCGCTTGCCGTCGGCGGCCTTGCTCGGATTGGGGTGCGGTCCGGCGTCGGCCAGCCGGTATCCGTAGGGTGGGCGCCCGCCGATGTGCCGGTTGGAGGTCTGTGCCAGCGCCGCCATGGTCGCCCGCACCCGGGTCTTGATCCGGGACCGTTCGCCTTTGCTGATGGATCCGAACGTCGACATGATCATGTCGTGGGCTTCGTTGGCGGGGTCGATGGGCCCGTTCACTTCCGGTACCCACAGCGGCACGTTGTAGTGCTCGAACAACGGGAAGGTGTTGCCGAACTGGTTGCCGTAGAAGGCCCGCTGTGGCTCACCGACCACGACGGCGTCGAAGGCCCGGTGAGGGTTGGCCAGCTCGGCCAGGAGCAGGCTGGCCTGGGGGCGGCGGGCCGGTGGGATGGACCGGGACTTGTCGATATCGAAGTACTCGGCGACGATCACGCCGCCGCGAGGGGTGACGAGTTGCTCGGCACGGGAGTACTGCCAAGCGCGGGAGGCTTCGGGGTCTTGACGGTCTTCGGTGGAGCACCGTCCCCAGAACGCTAGTTTGATCATGATTTCCCTCGGATGAACGAGATGCTTCTCAGTTCGTGCGCCGCTGCCGGATGTTGAGGAGGAGCCGGAGCAGTGCGCGTGCCGCCTCGGGCGTCAGAGGGGGTGGCTCGGCGGGCAGCTCTACGGACACGACGTCATCGGCCACATCGCAAGTCAGATCGGCGCGTGGCCCATCTGGCTCTGCTTCGGCAGCGTATTGGCTGTTCAGCGCCGTGCACCTTACCGAATGGTGAGTGTTCTGTTGCCTCTGCCCCATCATGCATCACCGTCCCCAGGGCGGTTGTCTCCCCGGAGTCGCTGCTCAGCGATGCGGCATAGATCTGGGTTCTGTTCCACGCCGATGAAGGAGCGGCCGAGGTGCCGGGCGGCGAGACCGGTGGTGGCGTCCGCGGTGAACATGTCCAGCACGGTGCCGCCGGGCCGGCATCCGGTGGCAATACAGGCGAGCGGCACCTCGATCGGCAAGATGTGCCGCTGCGGGCGAGGCGGCAACGACCAGACGTCGCCGACGGGCGCGAGCGGCAACGGTTCACGATCGTGCCGTTTCCGCGGGTCGGCTGCCGCGCGGCATCGGGTGCGGCAATAGCCGATCCCCTTGCCGCTGCCGCGCTGGTGGACGTGCCGCCTGATGCGCTGCCAGCCGCACCGGGGCGCCTGACTCTGCCGCTCCTGTTCGGCGCTTGGGTTGTGGTCGAGGCCGAGCTCAGTGATCAAGCGGTCCAGGGGGCGGCCGATGGCGTCACGGTCGAAGGTGTACTGATCTGTTTTGACCAGCAGGAGGATCAGCTCGTAGGAGAGCGCGAGCCGGTCCGCGGCTGAAGTCTTGGCCATGGTGGGCTGGTTCCAGACGATCACGTTGCAGACGATCCAGCCGTCGTCCTGAAGCGCGAAGGCCAGCTGCCAGGGCAGGCCGATCAGAGAGGTGGCGGGCAGGCCGGTCATCGCGTGGTCGCGGATCCGGCGACGGTGGCGGCCTGCGGGCGGGCCGTCCCATCCGGTCTGGCCGGCATAACGATCACTGGTGATCAGCCAGGCGGTCCCCTGCTCGCCCAGTACGCGATGGGCTTGGGCGAAGAGGCGGCGAAGGGCGGCGAGGTAGAGAGCCGGTGTGGGCTCGCGGCCGTAGCGGGTCGGCGCATCTGCGGCCGTATCGCGTGGCTGCGGTCTCCATGGTGGTGGGCTGGTGACGATGCAGTCGGCGGATCCGGCGGGCATCTCGGCCAGCACCTGGCGGGGGTCTCCGGCGTAGAGGGCGTGGGTCGTGTCGTGCCAGTAGGGGTCGCGCACCTGTTCGTTCCCTCCTGTGCGTGCAGACCGGTTTCCGGTACGGACGCGATTGTCGGCACGAGCCTCATAGGAACCTCTTAGAAGCGGCCTCCACCTCGGGCGTTGCCGTGCCGTTGCGCGCTGACCGAGGTTGCCGTTGCCGCTGCGCCGTTCCGTTCGGCGCCGGTTTGCCGGTCGCATTGCCGTGCTCGCGGACGGCTGATCTGCCGTTGCCGCTGCGGCACGCCGACGATCGGCGTCTGCGCCATGCCGGGTGCGAGGGAAGCGGGCCCCCTGGCCGAAGTCCGGCAGGCCCGGTCCAAGTCTGGTTGTGCCACGGGCTGTTATGCGGCGGCGTATGGCCGTTGGGGTCGCGGCGCTGAGATTTCGCATAGATCCCTCTGACCGAGACGGCGGGCCGCGCCTGCTGAGAGGTTTCTATGCGGGGGTGTGGCGTCCTGAGGGCGCCGGGGCCCCGCAGGCGGCCGATCCGCCCGCCCCGTGCGGGCCGGGTCCCCGTCCCTTCGAGGCCGCGTGACCGTGGCCGGAAGGAGATGACGGTTCCGCTGGCCCGGCCCGCATCCTCCCCCGGTCGCTGCGGGGCCCCGGTCACGTCCATCAAGGAGGTGGCCGATGCGCTCCAAATTGTCCCGGTGGGCGCCGCCGACCGCCGCTGTGCTGGTCGGGGTCCTGCTGGTGGTGCTTGCGGCACCAGACGCGTTCGCCGATGCGCTGGCGGCGCCGCCGCAGGATCTGAACACGGTGATCAACCGGATTACCAGGTGGCTGGTGGGGTTGCTGGTGTCGCTGGCGACCTTGTTCTTGACGGTCGGTTTCATCCGATACCTGCTGGCCGGCGGCGATCCGGGTGAGGTGGGCAAGGCCAAGAACACGTTGAAGTACGCCGCGATCGGCTACGGCGGCGCGGTGATGACACCGGTCCTGGTGACCATCCTCAAAGGCTTCGTGGGCGGCTGATCGGCGATGTCCACTGCTCTGCGCACCTGGCTCGCCGTCATTTGTTGCTGCGCTGCCGCGTCGGTCGCGGTGGCATTGGCCGCCGTCCCCGCGCAGGCCACCGTGACGACCGTGCCGCGGGGCGCAGTGGCTGCCGAGCCGCCGCCGACGCCGAGTTCTTCGCCCCCGGCACCGTCGGGGACACCGACCAGCCCAAGTCCATCGGCGCCCGGCGCTCCCAGCCCGAGTACCTCCGCACCGGCCAACCCGAGTTTTTCACCGGGGACGCCGACCAGTCCGGAAGAGGATTCGGGTGGGTGCGGGTGGTTCGACGTCGCGTGCAAGGCCAAGCAGGCGATCAACAACTGGTTCAAGGACCTGGTGTCCTCCGCGATCAATCCGGTGTTCGGGCTTCTGGGCGAATCCCTGCTGGTCACTCCACGGCTGGATCAGACCAGCCGGGTGCAGGGCTTGTGGACCGGGTCGCTGGTAGTGGCCAACTCCTGTTACGTGCTGCTGGTGCTGGCCGGTGGGCTGACCTTGATGGGCCGCCAAACCCTGCAGAGCTCCTACGCGGTCAAGGACATCGTGCCCCGTCTGGTGGTCGGCATGGTGGCCTCCAACACCAGCCTGATCCTGATCGGGCAGTCGATCGAGTTCGCCAACGTGTTGTCGGCGGCGCTGCTGGGTCAGGGGGTGGATCCGCAGCAAACGGCCGATCAGCTCCAGAAGATCATCATCCACTCGCTCAACCCCGGAGACGTCGGGATGTTCATCGTGCTGGTGACCATCTGGGCGGTGTCGCTGGGCGTGATCCTGCTGCTGATCTACATCACGCGGGTCATGCTCACCATCTTGCTGATCGCCGCCGCCCCGCTCGCACTCGCGTGTCACGCGCTGCCCCAGACCGAGGGTCTGGCCAAGCTGTGGTGGCGCTGCTTCTTCGGCGTGCTGGCCATCCAGGTCGCCCAAGCTTTGGTGTTCATCGCCGCGATGCGGGTCGTGCTCACCACCGACATGGTCACCATCTTGGGCTTTCGCACCCCCGGTGACCAGGTGGACCTATGGACGACGATCTGCCTGCTGTACGTGCTGGTGCGCATCCCCTCCTGGATCTCCCGCCTGATCTGGCAGGGCGGCGTGATCAGCCGCAGCCCGATCACCCGGACGGCCAAAATGATCGCTTCGTTCTTCCTGTTCCGCGGGCTGCTCGGACGGCTCGCCGGGGCCCGTGGCAGCGCGGGCAGAACACCTCCTCCGCCCCCGCCTGCGGGGCGCTCCACGGGCCCGTCAGTTCCGCCCCTTCCCCCGGGGCCGAAAACGCCGCCTCCTGCGGGGCCAGGCGAGATGGCGCAGCCACGGTGGGGACCGGCGCACGGGCGGTGGATGCCGCCCGATCCGGCCTGGCACGAGCGCGTGCATCACGGACGTCCGGCACCCGACAGCGTGGGTGAGCAGCAGCGCTGGGGCCGCCCGGAGACCGCCTGGACACCTCCGCACGCCGGGGACTGGCGCGCACCGCCACCCCAGCCAACGCGCCCGCCCCCTCCGGCTCCATATCAGCCCGACCCGCACCGCCCGTGGAAACGGCCCAGCTGACGGAGGTGACCAATCATGCCGCCCGACGAGCACAGCGTCCGAATCCCCGCCGATGTGGAAACCCCCGACAAGATCCTGGCCGGCCTCACCGCCCGCCAGGTAGCCATCCTGGCCGCGACCGGTGCGGTGCTGTGGCTGGCCTTCACCGCCACCCGCGGCCTAGTGCCGTTGCCGGTGTTCGCCGCGGCGGCGTTCCCGTCCGGGGCAGCGGCCGCCGTACTGGCGCTGGGCCGCCGCGACGGGGTGGGGCTGGATCGGCTGCTGCTGGCAGCGATCCGGCACGCCCGCTCCCCGCGCCGCCTAGTCCTTGCCCCCGAAGGGGTCGTCGCACCACCCACCTGGGCACAGCAGAAGCAGCAGCCACTGCCCGCGCCGCTGCGGCTACCCGCAGCCGCGATCTCCGCTGACGGTGTGATCGACCTGGACGCCGATGGCGCGGCGGTGGTGTGCCAGGCCAGCACGGTGAGTTTCGCATTGCGCACGCCGCAGGAGCAGGCCGCACTGGTGGGGGTATTCGGCCGCTGGCTGAACTCGCTGTCGGGCCCGGCGCAAATTGTGGTCCGCGCGCAGGACGTCGACCTGGCCCCGCTGATCTCCGGGTTGCGCGACCACGCACCCACGCTGGCCCACCCGGAGCTGGAACAAGCGGCGATCGAGCACGCCGATTTCCTGGCCGACCTGGCACGGCGCCGGGACCTGCTGCGCCGCCAAGTGCTGCTCGTGCTGCGCGAATCGCACCATGGCCGTGCCGGTGACGGGGCCGCACAACGGGTGCTGCGCCGCGCCGACGAAGCCATGCGTGCTCTGGCCGCCGCAGGCATCACCGTCCGCGTGTTGCCCGGCGGTCCCGCCACCGCGGTGCTGGCCGCCTGTTGCAACCCCTGGCACACCACCCCGGCCGGGGCAACGGATCAGCGGGCGGCACCCGCCGAAACGATCACATCCGCTGGAGGATGGGGATGACTCTGCTGAAAACCGCACGCTCGCGGTTGCGCTTCGGCACCGGTACACGCCCGCAAACAGGCCCGGCAACGGTGGGGCCGGACGCAATCGAAGTCGGTACGCGCACCCTGAACCTGTCCGACGGCGTCTGCGCGTCGTTCGCGATCACCGGGTACCCCGCAGAGGTCGGCCCCGGATGGTTGGAGCCGCTCCTGACCTACCCCGGTCGGGTCGAGGTCGCGATACACATCGAGCCGACCCCGCCGACAGAGGCGGCCGATCGGCTACGCCGCCAGCTCGCCCGGCTGGAATCCTCGGCCCGCTCTGACGCCGAACACGGCCGCCTAGAGGACTTCCAAGCCACCGCAGCCGCAGAGGACGCCCGCGGCTTGGCCGCCGCGCTCGCCCGCGGGCAGACCAAGCTGTTTCGAGTCGGCCTGTACTTCACCGTGCACGCCCCCGGCCAGGAGGCGCTGGAGGCCGAGTGCTCGCAGGTGCGGGCGCTGGCGTCCTCACTGCTGCTAGACGCCGCCCCGGCCACCTTCCGCCCGCTACAAGGACTGACCACCACCCTGCCGATCGGCGTCGACGGTCTGCGCATGCGCCGCACCTTCGACACCCAAGCGCTCGCGGCCAGTTTCCCGTTCAGCTCGCCCGATTTGGACGCGCCGATCACCGACACGACCGTGCTGTACGGGATCAACACCGCCTCCTCCAGCCTGGTGCTGTGGGACCGGTGGGGCCTGGACAACCACAACTCGGTCGTGCTGGCCCGCTCCGGCGCCGGCAAGTCCTACCTGACCAAGCTGGAGATACTGCGATCGCTGTACGCCGGAGTCGAGGTCGCCGTCATCGACCCCGAGGACGAGTACGCCCGGCTGTGCGGCGCGGTCGGCGGCTCCCACATCTCGCTCGGCTCTCCCGGCGTCCGCCTCAATCCCTTCGACCTTCCCGCCTTCAACGCCGGGACGGACGCGTTCACCCGCCGCGCGCTGTTCCTGCACACCCTGATCGGCGTGCTGCTGGACGAGCCGCTGGACCCGGCCGGCAAGGCGGCGTTGGACCGGGCGATCGTGGAAGTGTACGCCCGAGCGGGCATCACCAGCGACCCGCGCACCTGGACCCGGCCCGCCCCGCTACTGGCCGACCTGGCCACTGCGCTGCGCGACGACACCGAGGATCCGAGAGCTGGTGAGGTCGCCGCCCGGCTCGCTCCGTTCGTGACTGGTACGCACCGGGACTTGTTCGACGGCACCACGACCACCCGGCCGGACGGGCACCTGCTGGTCTTCTCGCTACGGGATCTGCCCGACGAGCTGCGCGCCGCAGGCACCCTGCTCGCGCTGGACGCGGTCTGGCGGCGGGTGTCCAACCCGCGCGACCGCAAGCGCCGCCTGGTGGTGGTAGATGAGGCATGGCTGCTAATGCGCGAGCCCGACGGCGCCAAGTTCCTGTTCCGCCTGGCCAAGTCTGCGCGCAAGTACTGGTGCGCCCTGGCGGTCGTCACCCAGGACGCCGCCGACCTGCTCGGCACCGGGCTCGGTCAAGCCGTGGTGGCCAACGCCACCACGCAGATCCTGCTCCGCCAAGCCCCGCAGGCCATCGATGCTGTGGGGGACGCCTTCAATCTGTCCGAGGGCGAACGCCAGTTCCTTCTGGCCTGCTCTCGCGGCGAGGGCCTTTTGGCGGCCGGCTCCCATCGGGTCTCGTTCCAGGCTATCGCCTCCCCCGCCGAGCACAGCGTTATCACCAGTGACCCCGCGGAGCTGGCCGCACTCGACGCCGGCTCTCGTGCGGACCTGGCCATCGACACCGACGACGAACTGGACATCGAGCCATGAGCTCTACGCCATTGAGCCTGGTCCGGCTCCGGCCGTCCCAGAACGCATGCCAGAGCCGGTCGCCGCGTCCCTCGCCGACCGAGCCACCCGGAGCGCCGTTCCTGCGCGACCCGGACGCGTTCATCCACAGTCTTATCCACAGGGCAGAAAACTTTGTCGGCAGCTACGGGTGGCTGTGCGGCGCTCTGCTGGTCTGCGCGGTGACGGCGTTCCTGACGGTGCGGCACTGGCGGTGGCGGCGCCGGCACGACCGGCTCGCCGAGGGAGCGCGGCAGATCACCGTGCTGCCGCCGCCCGAGGTGGACCCGGATGCCGCACACGAGCTGTGGGCCAACCTCCTTGGCCTGCTGCGCCCGGCCTACAAGCGGCTGCTGACCGGGCAGCCGCACCTGGCCTGGGAGTACGCGTGGGACACCGCCGCCGTCCAGATCCGGTTGTGGGTGCCGGGCACGGTGCCGCTGGGATTCATCGAGCGGGCGATCGAGGCGGCCTGGCCCGCAGCCCGCACTGAGACCGCTCCGGCCTCGGCATCCCCCCTCCCAACGGGTGCTGTCGCGGTGGGCGGCCGGTTGCGGATGGCCCGTCCCGACTGGCTGCCGCTGCGCGCCGACCATCGCGCCGACCCGCTCCGCGCCTTGGTCGGCGCCGCCTCCGGGCTGTCCCCAGGTCAGCGCGCGATCGTGCAGATCTGTGCCCGGCCCGCCACCGGCCGGCGGCTGGCCAAGGCCCACCGTGCCGCGGCCGCACTGCGCGGCAGCACCGCGTCGCAGCAGCCCTGGGGATGGTTGTTCGACCTGATCACCCCGTCCGCGGCAGCACGGCGTCCCACAACCAGCGCTTACATGGCCCACCCCGAGCGCGCCACCGAGGTGCGCGCCATCTTGGACAAGGCTCGGGAACCGCAATGGGAGATGACGATCAGTTACGCGCTGGCCATCAGCCCGGACACCGTGCCCGTGACCACTCTCGACACCGCCGCGAAGTCGTCCTCGACCACATCAAGTTCGGACGGCACGGTGACACCCCGGCAGGGGGACCGCGCGGTGCGGCGTGAACTGCGGCGCGGGCTGCGCGGGCGCGCGCACGCGATCGCCTCCGCCTACGCGCTCTACGCGGGGCACAACTACCTGCGCCGCCATCGGCTCTGGCATCCCGAGACGATGTTGGCGCGTCGGTGGATGCGACGCGGCGACCTGTGCTCGGTCACCGAGCTAGCGGCGCTGGCGCATCTGCCCTGGGACTCGGCCGTTCCCGGCCTGTCGAGGGCGGGCTCCAAAGCCGTCCCGCCACCTCCGGGCATTGCCACGCCAGGCCCGGACGCCAAGCAACTGGGTGTGAGCGACGCGGGGATCGTGCGGCCGGTCGCGCTGGGCGTCGCCGAGGCACGCCACCACATGCATGTGCTCGGCGCCACCGGATCCGGCAAGTCGACCCTGATGACGCACATGATCCTGGCCGACGCCCAAGCCGGGCGCGGCGCGGTCGTCATCGACCCCAAAGGGGACCTGATCGTCGACCTACTCGCCCGGCTGCCCGAGCACGCCGCCGACAAAGTTGTCCTGTTCGACCCCGACCAACGTCGCCGCCCGGCGCTGAACGTCCTGCAAGGACCCGACGCGCATCTGGCCAGCGACAACCTGGTCGGCATCTTCCACCGGATCTACAAGGACTTCTGGGGACCGCGTACCGACGACATCCTGCGCTCGGCCTGCCTGACGCTCTGGCACGCCCCCGACGCCACCCTGGCCGACATCCCCCGGCTGCTGGCCGACCCGGCCTACCGGGCCCCTTACACCGCCCGGGTCCGAGACCCGATCCTGGCCGACTTCTGGGCCTGGTACGACAATCTGTCCCCCGGAGCACGCGCGCACGCCACCGGCCCCGTGCTGAACAAGCTGCGCGCATTCCTGCTGCGCGACTTCATCCGCTCCACCCTCGGATCGGGGACCTCCACCTTCGACCCCACCACGGTGCTGGACGGTGGACTGCTGCTGATCCGCGCCCCCAAAGGCATCCTCGGCGCCGACGCCTGCGCGGTGTTCGGCTCGCTGATGCTGGCCAAGATCTGGGAAACGGTGTCCAACCGGACCCGCCACGGCCAAAGCGCCCGCGCCGACAGCGCGCTTTACGTGGACGAATGCCACAACTTCCTCACCCTCCCGCACGGCCTGGCCGACCTGCTCGCCGAGGCCCGCGCCTACCGGCTGTCGGTCGTGCTCGCCCACCAAGACCTGGCGCAACTGTCGCGGGAGCTGCGCGAGGCGATCTCGGCCAACGCCCGCAACAAAGTCTTCTTCGCCGTCTCCCCCGAAGACGCCCGAACGCTCGAACGCCACATGGCCCCCAACCTCTCCCAACACGACCTCGCCCACCTGGACGCCTTCCAAGCCGGCACCCGGCTGATCGTCGACGCGGCCGAGACTTCCGCCTTCACCCTGCGCACCCGGCCGCTCCCACCCGCCGTCCCCGGGCGCGCCAAGCTGATCCGCCGCGTTTCGGCCGAAACCTACGGCGCCCGTCCTCAGCAGCGTCCACATCGGGCACGCGCCGACGACCCACGCGCCGATCCCCGCGCTGAACCGCCTCCCGCCCCCGACGCCACGTCCATCTGACCCGCCCGCCCGCTGCGGCTACCGCATCCCCGACGAGGAGGGGAAGACGATGACCACCCGCTACGTTCCACCGGTTCCCCCGTCTGCTCCCGACGCCGCCAAAGCGACCAGTGGACTCAAGCAGCTGGTACCGATGTTGCTGGCCTCCCGACTGACCCAACGCGACCTCCATGTCCTGCGCGCCCTGTGGGACCATCACGTCCTCACCACCGGGCAGATCGCCCAGCTCGCCTACCCCAACGCCGACCGCGCCCGCCGCGGCATGCTCCGCCTGACCAACCTCGGAGCAGTAGAGCGGTTCCGGCCCCTGCTCCCCCCAGGCAAAGGGACCGCGCCCCTGCACTACACCATCGGCCAAGCCGGCGCCCACGTGATCGCCGCCGACCAAGGCATCCCCTTCGCCGACCTGGGCTACCGCCGCGACCGGATCCTGGCCTGGGCATTGTCGCCCCAGCTCGCGCACCTGATCGGCGTCAACGGGATCTTCACCGCCCTGGCCGCCGCCGCCCGCCATCACCCCGCGGCCGACCTGGTCCACTGGTGGCCCGAACGCCGCTGCAGCAAAACCTGGGCGCCCTACATCCGCCCCGACGGCTACGGACGCTGGTGCGAACACGGCGTATGTGTCGATTTCTTCGTCGAGTACGACACCGGGACCCAGCGCCCTCTGAAGAAGGTCGTCGACAAGCTGCGCGGCTACGCCAACCTCGCCACCGCCGACGGCTTCACCACTCCCGTGCTGATCTGGACCAGCAGTCGGCGACGCGAAACCAACCTTCACGCCGCCATCGGCACGCCCCCCGTCCCGGTGTTCACCACCACACCCGACGCGATCAGAGACGAGCAGCTGGGACCAGCCGGACCGATCTGGCTCCACGCCACCTCTCGCGGCGGACCCCCACGGCTGCGGCTCAGCACCCTGGCCCGCTACGCCCGCCCGTTTCCGCCCCATGGAGACACCAATGAGATCTGAGCGCCCCCTCTCCGCTCACCGCCTGGCGGTCGCCGCCTGCCTAACCGCGTCGACGCTCACAGCATGCGCACTGCGGCCCCCGGTGAACGCCGACCACCGCACCACAACTTCATCGACCAGCCCTACCCCGGCACTCACCGCCGCAGCAACGGCCGACGTGACCGAGCTGCTCCCGCTCACCCAGCAACAGCTCACCGGCGCGATTCGGCTAGCGGTCGGCTTCACCATGGCCTACGGCAGCCACCGATATGACCGACCACCGCAGACTTACCTCGCGCGACTGCGGCCCATGACCACACCCGAGCTGTACGCCGCGCTGGCTCGCGCGGCAAGCACCCCTTCCCTTCAAACGCAACGCATACGCAACCACGAGATCGCCGCCGCGCACGCCACGGCGATCAAGATCCGCACCATCGGCCCGAGCTCGCTCATCGTTCTCATCGACCTGCAGCAGGACGTCACCACCACGGCGGGCCGCCGCCAGCGCACTCAGCATCTCGCCGTCACCACCGTAAAGACCGGCCAAGACGGCTGGGCCGTCCACGACATCCAACCCGCCAACGCTGGCAATGCCGGAGACACCGATGCGAGCCCCGGTTAGCCGCAAGAGGGTCGGGCCGCGCGCCCTGAGCGGTGACACCGGAGCGGTCCAACTCTGGCTGGCCGTTGCTGCCGGAGCGCTCATGGTCCTGGTCGCGGTGTTCCTCGGCGCCGGAACCGGCAGCGACACCAGCCCGGCCGGATGCCTACCTCAGCCCGGCACCTCAGATGAAGCCGAAGGCACCATCCCCGCCAACTACCTGGCCCTTTATCGGAAGGTCGGCAACGAGTCCGGTATCCCTTGGACGATCCTGGCTGGCATCGGCAAGGTCGAATCCGACCACGGACGTGACCTGCGGCCCGGCTCTGGAGTGCGCTCCGGCGCCAACTTGGCCGGAGCCGCCGGGCCCATGCAGATCGGTATCGGTGGTAAGGCCACCGACAACTGGGGCGGACCACCTCGCCAGCGTTGGCAGGACCGCGAACGAGACGGAGGATTCGCCATCGACGGCAACGGCGACGGCTGGGCCAACGTCTACGACCCCTCCGACGCCATCCCCGCGGCAGCCAACATGCTCAAAGCCTACGGCGCCCCCACCAACATCCCCAACGCCCTGCTGCGCTACAACGGCTCCACCGAATACATCGGCAAAGTGCTGAACTGGGCCCGCCGCTACGCCCACGACAGCGTCCAAACGATCACTGCGGCCAACAACGTCTCCTGCCAGCCCGGCGGTGTCCCCGCCCAGCCCGCCAGCGGCACAGCCGCCAAGGTGATCACCTACGCCCGCGCGCAGCTCGGCAAACCTTACATCTGGGGAGCCGACGGTCCTGACGCCTACGACTGCTCCGGGCTGACCATGATGGCCTACCGCGCCGCCGGCATCAGCATCCCCCGCACCACCTTCGACCAATGGCGCCACGGCACCCACATCCGCCGGGGCAACCAGCAACCCGGAGACCTGGTCTTCTTCAACTCCGGCCCGGGCAGCAGCCCCAGCAATCCCGGACACGTCGGCATCGTCCTCAACGCCCACCAAATGATCAACGCCCGGTGCACCACGTGCCGTCCCGGCATCGCCGTCGACTCCTACGGCCGGCGCGCCGACCTGGTCGGCTTCGTTCGGCCTACCCAACGGTGAGAAGCGCTCGCCAGTAAACATCGGCGTTCATAGCCACCACGGAGCCCATTCCAACCTGAGTGTGCAGGTCACGGGTTCGTCGCGGGCGACGGATGTGGGCGGTGAATGAGTGAAGCTCCTGCTAGATGAGGTTGTCGACCAAGATCAACCTTGTCCGCACAGGAGCTTCATGTGCTGTTCTACCGTGCCGCGCTGGATCTGTCGCGTCCGACCCTGACCTTCGTTACCGGGCTGGTCCGCGATCACCGGGACCGGATCGGGTCGCGATGGCGAGCGCTGAACCCCGAGCGCCAGGCCCTCCTGGTCCTGGTGCACCTGCGCCGCAACGACACCTTCGCCCGCCTGGCCGCAGCGTTCGGGATCGGCGCGGCGACCGCGCACCGCTACGTCACCGAGGTCATCGCGCTGCTGGCCGACCAGGCCCCCGATCTACGCGAGGCGATGCGGATCGCCCAGCGCAAGGCGTTCGTGATCCTGGACGGCACCCTCGCCCCGATCGACCGCCTGTCCGGCCCTAACGACCGGCTGTACCACAGCGGCAAGCACCACCGGCACGGGGTGAACATCCAGTTCCTCACCGACCCCAACGGCGAGCTGATCTGGGCTTCCCCGGCGCTGCCCGGCTCGACGCACGATCTGACCGCCGCCCGCACCCACGGCATCATCCACGCCCTCACCAGCCGCGCGATCGCCTGCTACGCCGACAAGGCCTACGTTGGAGCCGGCGGCGCGGTCGGCACCCCCTACAAGCGCAAGAAGCGCCGCAAGCTCGGCAAACGCAAGAAGCTGTTCAACCGCTACCACGCCAAGGTCCGCGCGCTCGGCGAACAGGGCGCCGCGACCCTCAAGCGCTGGCACATCCTGCGGAAGGCCCGCTGCTCACCCAGCCGCCTGACCGCCATCGTCCAAGCCATCCTCACTCTTCACCACCAAGCCGAATGAGGTTGGAATCAGCTCACGGATGCAGCATCTTGTGACTGCCCGCTTTGCGGTAGACCGTGCACGCCGTGACGAGCCAGGGGGACGGGGCTGGCCTCCGGCAATCCCCGCAGCTGTGTGGCCGAAGCCTCCGAAAACCCAAGAACTGATTCTGGCTTGGCCGAGTAATGTTATCTTCTAAAGAACTTCCCAAGGCCTGCGCGAGGGCTCGATCAGCCCAAGCCGGCCGCTCTCGCCGTGCTGGGCGTGAGATAGGCCTCCCAAGCCTGAGAAAAAGCCGACCGGGACAGCCTAGGCATTTACCGTCCTATCAATGCAGGCACTTTCTCGCGCACGTGGCTCGCGGCTTACCTGGAGGCAGCCCGCCAGTTCAGGCCGAGCCATCAGCAACGCGCCCAGATGCAATCGGCGCAGAGAACAGGAGCTCGGCCACCATTCGTGTGCCCTCCCGCTGTATTCACCAAACGAACCTAGGAACCTGCAGCGCCCCCTATTAGGGAACCCAATAGCCCGCCCACTTAGGATCAGGCGGGAGAACTGGCACATTTGACCAGCTTAGGACGTCCCAGCACACCTCTATGAAACCGCGACTGGCTAGTCAGAAGGACTAACCAGAGGCGGAGGTGGCTTGGTTGAGGCGGGACGGGGGTTCGATGAAAGCCAATGGAGTGTCTCTTTGTTGGCATGAGAGGGAAGGTCCTGTTGGCTTTATTCTTTGATATAGCCCTAGAATGGACCCTGGGCTGATCAATCCTTCGAGAATGATCAATGTGTGGCGCGCACGGCTCCGCAAAATGCCTGGTCACACGGCCGTCAATGGCCTCGAAATAGCGACTCCGGACATATTGCATTCCCGGACAATGGGAGGTTTAATAGTAGGTAGCAGAACACAAGAGTGACGCGCAAGCGTCACGAAACGATCGGAGTCGGATCGTGTCGAACTGGATTCCGGGAAGGGCAATCCCGATCAACGTTCCGGGTGGTGATCTCACCCCAGAGGACATGTCCCGAGTGACCCCCGATGATTGGGCGGACGTGCGCACGCTGGCACGCGGCTACTGCCGCGCGGTCGACGGAACGCGGTCACGTAAGCGCATGGACGGAAGCGCAACCGTCACGCGAAGCGGGCACGGCGTCTACGGCACCGATGACGTCTCGGACGACGTCACGCAAGATGCCGTTCTGATGTTCGCCTCACGTCTGCGGGACGTGCTGAAGTCCTGCCCTACCGCTTCGCTGTGGGTCGACTCCCGCGAAGTGGCAGCGTGGCAGTACCGCCGTAAGGACGGACAGACCACGATCATCACGCGCAAGACTCTTCTGCGCTGGGCAGTCCGGGACGCTGCGGCGCGCAACGGGTACCGGCTGGACGTTCCGCCAGACGAGATCACCGAAACCCCCGGCGCTCAGCGCATGCGCGGAGTCCCGCACGCTGAGAACGTGACGGCACTCGCAACGGCGAACGGCGTCTCACAGCTCAGCGAAGCGATCATGCGCAAAGCATGGGGTGACGGTAGCGAGTTCCCGACGCTGGCAAAGATCATTTTCCTGGCTAGCGAAGCGGACGATCTGAAGCGTGCGGGCATTCTCTCTACCGTCGCGCAAGCCGAACACGGCGGAGCCTACGGCTCACGCTGGAACGTCCGTCGCACGCGGGACAAGGGACGTCGGGAGTGGGAGACGCTTTCCGAGCGTCTTGACGACGCGCGCGACGAAATGGTGCACAAGAGCATGCGCCCGAGCGAAACGACTAGTCACGCGGAGCAGGCAGAGTAAAGGAGGGCAGTAGGGAGGGACCCCTAGGGGTCCCTCCCTACTGGCCTGGGTGGCCCCGAGCATGATCAATTACGAGTGAATCACGAATGCCGAACGGACGGTCATGATCAGTGCGTCACTGAGACGTACGACGTGATCCGTGACGATCGGCTGATCACCGGAGAGATCACCTATTGGCGTCACCTTTATGTTTGACGCCAGGTGATCAAATTCCGTACGCGGGCGGGTACCCTACGCGCGATGCGGCAACCGAAAGCCTGTAACGGGCTCTCCGCGCGATACCAGACTCCCTAGGGAATGCCCTAAGGGGTCACAACTGCTCTGAGAGCCTGCCACCGGTCCGACCGTTGTTCCATACCCTGACTGGCCAGTCTGCGCACATAGACGCGCACGCACCAAACGGCGGAATCTAGACCGTAGCCGTTCCGGCTCATCCGGCAAAAGAATCTTGAAGAGTGCCGACGGTTCGGCCGTTCCGGCGCCCGTATTAGAGTGAGAGCGGATTTCACGCACAGCGCGGACAACGCGCTGACTGTGCACCGCTCACGGTATCGTCCGCGCGTATCGCGCGCGGCACGTCCCCGTTGTGCACGCACACGGGAGAACGGAATACGAGGTACCGGAGAAAGCCGTTCTCCGGGCGAACACAGGATCTTGAATGTCGCCGACGGTTCGGCCATTTCGGTGCCCGTATTCAAGTGAGAGCCCGAAACGGGGGCGGCGCATTTCGCCCGTGCCATGGCGCGTGCGGGATCGTCGCCGCTGGATCTCGGGCTCGCTGTGGCTCTGGCCCCCGCTCGGGGAGGGATGCGTCCCGGTCTCCCCAGCGGCACAGCACCTTTTGTGGGACGCCCACCACTGTTCCCGGCCGCGCGGTCCGGTGGGCCAGGGATCGCGCGCTGGGAGCGTGGTTGGACAACCCGTCTGCCTGATCGCCGGCACTGGACGAGCAGACCGTCCAGGCCGGCGGACGGGCGGCGGCAGCGCAGCTCCTGGACGGCCATTCCGACACGCCACCTGGTTGTGGCCTGGGCATCGGGCCTGGGCCCCGCCGTTCAGGAGGCTGAAGTGAGTGTGCAGCAGGCGCTCGCGAACATGGTCAAGGACGACCTTAAGGCCAAGACCTTCTCCAGCGGGTCCAAGGGCTTCCACGCCACCGGCAAGATCACCGTGGACGGTGACCGGTACCAGGCGCAGGCCCAGGCCGTGCTGATCGGCTCGAAGGCCGACCCGAAGGTCAAGGTCCACGCCAAGCGGGACGAGGCGGTCTCCGTGCTGGCGGCCATCGCCGAGAACCTGGCGCCCAAGACGTTCTCCTCGGGCCGGACCGGCTACTACGCCACCGGCAAGGCCGAGATCGGCGGGCAGCGCTACCAGGTCCAAGCCCAGGCCGTGCGGCTCTGACCCCAGGTTGCGGGGCTGGGATGTCGCGTGTCTCCCGGCCCTGCCCCGTCCCACTGGAGGATCGCCATGTCCGCACCACGCGTCGGTAAGGACCGGTCGCCGTGGCGGGTGTACACCCGCAACCCGGCCACCGGTGTACTCGTCCACGACGGGCTGATCTACCGGGGCGAACGCTGCGCCCAGCGAGAAGCCCGTAAGATCAACCGCGTGCTGGGCCTGCCCGCAGAAGCGCGGCCGGTCGACTGAACCCCATAGACACCCCGCCGGGGTGACCGTGCCCGGTCACCCGGGCTGGGGTTGGCTCATCCGCCCGGTGAGAGGCGGACGGGCTTACGGGCCGAGATTAGGGCCCCTCGGCCTCGACTGTGCTCGGCGAGTCTCGAACTTGGCTCCGTTCTAGGTGGCTTCCGGCACACCACCCGCGAACCTGCAGGCGGTGTGAGGTGCGGAGTTACGAGGCGGCGCGCAGTCTCCCGGCTAGTGGACGCGGCCAGTCCACGCCACCGGCTCCCGAGCACAACGCATCACGCGGCCAACGGCCTGCGTGAACGCCGACCTGCGAACAACCCCTCAGTTCCGCAAAGGAGGCGGTCCCGTTGCGGCCCCTGCTTCACCCTCACCTGCACCACGACGACCACCACCGCGCCCACCTGATCGCCCCGGTCGCCATCTTGCTGGCCGAACTGGCAATCATCCTGCACCTGCACATGGTTGCCCTGCACCTGGCCCTGGCGATTGGCGCGTTCGGCCGCGAGACCTACATCACCCTGCGCCACCGCCGGACGGACAGCCCCGTCCAGTAACCCAGCCCAGCCTCTCGCCCGGGGCCTCGTCCCCCCGGGCGGGAGTCCTCCCCTGCGATTTTGCGAGGTGATCGTGATGGGCAAGGTGTCCATCCGCTCCGGCGTTGGCGGCCCTGACGGCCCCCTGGCCCGCCTTCAGCCGTTCGATACTCACGGCGCCATGAGCGCCGTGCCCTACGCACCGTCCTCGACGGGACGGTTGCCGCTGCCCTGGGCGCGCCAGTACGACAGTGACGCTCGCGGGCCGGGGATCGTCTACACCGTCCGCTCCTATGCCACACCGATCGCCTGGGTGCGTGCCGACGGACGTACGGTCATCCCGCCGGTGTCCTACTCGGCCACCACGACCCGGCACCAGAACCTGTGCCGCGCATGGCTGGGCGCCGCCGCTACGGCATACGAAGGAGCGGCAGCGGCATGACCCAAATCATCAGCCCAGTACGGGCCGTGCGGCACTACCACGTGTACGACTCATCCCTCGGTTGCCTGCCCGAGTCTGATCCGTACGTCACCGATGAACCGAGCGACGCGGTGGAGACGCTGGCGAGTCGGTGACAGCCCCGATCAGATTCACACCGCCCTTCGCAAAGCGAAGATCACTGGTAGCGCGGCAGCCGGTACGACTGCCCCCTGGCCCGGTACGTCGCCGACCATGCGCGCAAGCGGGTGCCGTCGGCCCAGGTGAGGGTCCGTGTCTACGAGGGTGCAGTCGTCGTGGAGATCGAGGAATCCGACACCGGCGGGTACCGCGAGGTCGGCGTGGAGCAGTCTGAGGCCGTGAAGCGGTTCGTGCAGGCGTTCGACGGCGGCTACTACCTCGACCTGGTCGACCGGGCAGCCGCCTGACGCCGACAGCTATTCCCGAAGGTTCCGGCTCATGCGCCCGCGCGGGCGCGGTACGAGCCGGTCTGATCGTCCCGCAGGTCCCTGGCGAGGGGGTGGGGACCTGCGGGACCCGGCCGATCGGTGCACCAACGCTCAGCTCTGCCCGCGCCGCCGACCTGGACGAAAGGGGGTTCTTGCATGCCCATCAACAATGCGATCACCGATCGGTGGCTGGCGCAGGTGCTGAGCAAGCTGGGAAACACTCACTCAGCCGTCGCTGCC
Organism: Actinomadura spongiicola; assembly: GCF_003432485.1. Classification (GTDB taxonomy): domain Bacteria; phylum Actinomycetota; class Actinomycetes; order Streptosporangiales; family Streptosporangiaceae; genus Spirillospora; species Spirillospora spongiicola. The sequence continues at coordinate 108,450 of NZ_QVNQ01000013.1, read as the reverse complement.
AGGCTGCGCGCGGCGCAGGTCACCGGCCGCCCGGGAGACCCGTGCGCGTGCCCCATCGCGCGCTACGTCCTGGCCCGGGTCCGTGAGCACGTGCCGTCCGGCCCGGTGCTGGTCACCGTCACCGACAAGGTGTTCGTCGACATCGATACGCCAAGCGGTGACGGCTACCGGTCGGTCAGCGCGACCGTTCCGGAGCCGGTCACCGAATTCATCACGGCCTTCGACTACGACGATCACGAACCGCCGCGCCTCTACAGCGACCTGATCGAGCACGCCTTCGCATGAACTCCCGCGCTGGTGCGCTCGCACAGGCGGACGCTTCCTGAGCCCGCAACGTCGGGTCCTACGCCGGGCCACTGCTGCCGCAAGCCCCCGAACCCACTCTTTCCGATCCGGTCCCGCAGGTCCCGACAGGGGGGACGGGGCCTGCGGGACCTCCCATCTGCGGGAGGGATTCCATGACCACGATCGAGGTGAGCATCGACGTCCACCGCCTCGACGATGTGACCTTCACGGTGGACACCGGCGAGTTCCTGGAGGCGATCGGGCCGGTCGACCGCAAGGTCGAGGACGCGCTGAACGAGGCGCTGGACGCCTACGTCGACGAGCACGCCTACTACCAGTCCGAACGGTGGTACAGCCTGCTCCACGAGCGCGATTCGCAGAAGGTGCTGCGCTACGCGCTGGCGACCGCGCTGGGCATCGATGCCGATGAGGTGTCCACCGATTACTCGTTCTGCACCTGCAACTTTGAGAACCACCTGGCCGAAGACTTCGGCGGCACCCTGTGGGATGTCGCCGACGGACGTCGGTTCCTGACCGTCGAATCCGGTGCGCGCGGGTTCATGAACACCGCCGTCGAGGTGCGCGCGATCACGTGCGAGGAACCGGCCTACGCCATCACGGTCAACTCCACCGAGGTCGATATCGGCTGCACCGCCTGCGACTTCACCCTGGACACCGGACACGACCGCATCCCCTGGACCGACCTGACCCGCGCCGACCATGACGGATGGGCGCGCGACGGGCTGTTCTGCCCGCGCTGCCAAGCCCCGATGACCGCCGAGGTGCGGATCTAACCCGGCCTTCCTGGCCGAGCGGGCGCACTCCCTCGGTGGAGTGCCCCCGTGGGGACGGAACTCGAAGAGGCGAAAGCCGCTGTCGGGAACGTGGTCCTGGGCGGATGCCCTGAAGGTGGGGTTCAACTCCCTCCGTCCCTACGCAACGCGCTTGCCGCACGCAGGAAAGACGGAATCCGTGAACGAGTACACCGTGACGCTGAACGTCACTGAGGAGCCGTCGGGCTAATGCGTGCAGATACATCACCCGGTCGAGAGCGCCGCGTGCGCCTGTGAGGCAGAACGGGTCGCCGCCCGGCGGTTCCGGGACGCGATGACCGCCCGCCAGGCCCGCAACTGCGCGCGCCACCGTCGCCATGACCGTGCCCGGCATCAACCGCTGGTTCTGGTGAAGCTGACCAACCGGCCCCCTTGCTGGCACGGGCCGACCGCACACCCCAGGACAGGAGGTGACCTGTTGATGATCGAACTACCGCACAGCGGCCTGAGCGTGCCGCATACCGACCTGCATGTCGTCAGCCTTCGTGAGGCCATGCACTCCTACGGCGTTTCCTTCACCGCCGTACTGGCTGTGGGACAGCGAGTCGTCGGCGCCGCAGAGAACGACGGTCGCGGCGGTCCAACGATCTTCCAGCCCGGAGCAGGCAACGTCTTCACGTGGCGGGACATGGAAGCCTTCGCCGCGCAGTGCCGACACGGCGGCGAACCGGTGGACGTCGGTGGGGTGCTGGACTGCCTCGTCGATGAGTACGACCTCGCCCGGCGCCTCGCCACCGCGGCAGAGCTGGGGCGGACCCTGATCCGCGCGGTCGTCATGGACCGCTTCCCGGTGAACGTGGTTGAGGTCGACCCGCCGGCAACAGATGCCCAGCGCGCTGCCCTGATCGCCCATCTAGCCGACGTGCCCGTGCCCGACGGTGCCCGCTGGGAGATCTGGGACGGCCACCGCTGGTCCCCCCTGACCAGCCAGACACCGTGACCGATCAGGCCTGCTGGCCCCTTGTTCGGCCACAGCCCGCGGGACGTCGGGCGCATCCATGCCCCGGCGAGCGTCCAGGAGACGCCGCTATCGATCGCCAACAGACAAACGGAGGGACCCGATGAGCGATCGCGAAGTGTTTCAGTTTCTGGCCTTCCGGTGGGACATCACCAAGGCCCAGCAGATCGCAGCCGACCTGCCGGTCCACCGGTTCGACCCACGGCCGTGGTTCGGCTGGCTCGCCGCGATCGCCCTGGACGAGGACCACATCCCCGCCGTGGATCTGGATCGCCCGCTCATCGCGGTGCGGCTCCGCGAGGCCGACGGCTCAGCAATGATCATCGACGGGTGGCATCGCGTCGCCCGCGCTCAGCGCGACGGAGTCACGGAGCTGCCGATCGTGGTCCTGGATGAAGACCAGGAATACCAGGTTCGGATCTTCGGCGGCGACAAGGTCCCTTGCTCGCCGTGAATCGCCCTGGTCCGGACGCGAGCGTGACGGCCAAGGCCGCGCTGCACTGCCACCCACAAGGGCTCGGTGTCACGTCGTGGATGTCTGTATCCCATCTCGACCTGAGGGGCGGTCCCGCACTGCCCGCATCGTCACCGGCTGCCCGGACGAGGTCCGCGAATAGGCCGAGACCCAAAGCCACACGCCTGCTGGCCCTTCTCATGCCCACCGGCACGGCTCGCCGCCAGGGCGAATCGGAGCCGGTGACCGCTCACCAGGTGTGGACATGGCGGGGCGGGAGATCGCGCTGACGGGAGGCGACTCCTCCCGTCGCGCCGACTCTGCGAATGACCAGCCATGGACCGTTTTCGGTCCCAAGCTCCGGAGGGAGTGCCAATGTCTTCAACCACGACCTATCGCGCACAGCGGGCCCTGACCGGTGACGAGCTGACCGCAATCAGGAAACAAACCGAGGCCGCCGGTAGTCCTGCGGAGATCGTCGCCACGGTGGTGCGCGCGGTGTTCACCGTATTGCTGGCGCCGCTGGGCGAGTCACTGGACGACTACAACCGCGACCGCCAGCTCATCCCCGGCCAGTTCGCCATCCCACAGACCCAATGGGAGGCGATCAGCGACGCGGCGCTGAACCGGGCCGACACCTTCGCCGCCCGTGCCCTGCTGGCGTTGGAGCTGATCGACGTAATGCCGTGCACCTATCCGGACCCGGACGCGCCCGTCCCACCGGTAGAGCGGGTCGATCAGCGCCCGTATGAGCATGTGCTAACCGTCGCGCGGGAGGCCACCGACGTCATCGCCGCCGCCAGCGCGCACTGTGACCGGCTCGGCGCCGCTTTCGGCGTCGGCTCGCCGGAATACCGAGAGGCGGTCACGTCCTGGCAGCACGGCCTGTCCCGGCTGTTCGCAATGGGCTTGGGTGCCCGGACCTACGTCACCCGCGACGGTGAGCTGTCGCTGCTGGTGCGCTGCGAGCCCGGGTTCGTCTACGGCATCGTCTTCCACCCGGTGCAGCGCCGGTGCACCCGGGACGGGTGCCGCGCGGTGATCAACGACGACGGTCACGCCTGGACCTACCTGCGCGACGACCCGAAATGCCCTGACGGCGACCACACACCGTCCTACCCGCTGGACGCGCCCCACCCGGGCATCTGGCAATTCCATTCCTGACCGCGCGTCCACACGTCCGGCCCAGCGGCGCGAATAACCCGCCCTGCGCCGCACCGGCTGACTGCTAACGCCCCGAGGGCTGGGCCCACGGGGGCGTGCTTGTTCCCCCGGGGTGCCGCTGCCCGCACACGGGCCGCCCACGCAACCCGCCCGCCCCTTGCTGGGCTGCCCACGCTGGGTCAGCGGCGCCCCGGGCCGTTCCCGCAGAAAGGGGAGAGTCCCGCATGTCCAAAGAGACCTTGCAATGGCTGAACCAGAACACGCTGATCGGGTTCACCGACAAGCGCGGCACGGCCTGGCACTACCGGGCCGACCTGCAAGGCGCCGAACCCAACCACTACTCGGGCGCCATCCCGACCGGTGACGTCAGCCGTCGGCTGTTTCATTGGGAACCGGTCGAGCAGCCGATCTACGTCCCCTCCTCGGGGATGGAGTGGACACCGAATGGGCATGTCCCGATCCCCGGCACGGTGGAAGCGGTGACCGACACCGGCGTGCTCAAGCTGGCCCCACTCCATGACCGCAAGGCCATCCAGCGCTCCGACACCGGCCACACCATGGGGATCTTCACCGATTCCTACCAGCCGCACGAATACAACGAGTGGCTGATCAACACCATCGCCACGCTGCTGGACGACGACCTGTCGATCGGGTCCGCCGGGCTGCTCAAGAACGGCGCGGTCGCGTGGGTGTCGGTCGAGGTCCCCGACAACGTCACCACCCCCGAAGGCGTGGAGTTCCGCCCCCACCTGTTCGGCGCCACGTCGTTCGACGGGTCGCTGGCCACCACCTTCAAGCGGGCCGTGACCAGCATCGTGTGCGACAACACCATGGCCGCGGGGCTGGGCGAGGCCGGCCAGCAGATCAAGATCAAGCACTCGCGGCACTCCAAGCTGCGCATCGGCGAGGCCCGCGAGGCACTCAACATCATCTACCAGGTCGCCGACGACTTCGCCGCCGAGGTCACCACGCTCTGCCGCACCAGCGTCAGCGACACCGAGTGGAACGCGTTCCTGGACGCCCATGTGCCGATGCCCGACGAGCCGGGCCGCTCGCGCACCATGGCCGAGAACAAGCGCGACACCCTCGCCCGGCTGTGGAACCACGACAAGCGCGTCGCGCCCTGGAAGGGCACCGCCTGGGGCGTAGTCCAAGCGGTCAACACCTACACCCACCACGAGCAGACCGTCCGCGGCGCCGTACGCGCCGAGCGCAACATGCTCCGCGCCGTCACCGGCGGCGTCGACGAGCTGGACCACACCACCCTGCACACCCTGGCCACCGTGCAGAACAACCCGGCGCTCCTGGCGGCCTAGCTCCTCGGCCAGCGCGGGTCTCGGTGGGGCGCGTGCCTGACAGGCGCGGCGCCCCACCGATCCGAAGCCGCGTAACAACGCAAGCGCCGTGATGTGAAGGAATATGCGCTACGAAGTACGCGGCGGCAAATCAACGCTTTGATGGCACATATACACCCATTTCGATTAACTGTGCGGTGGCGTCTCAGCGACATGTCGATCAACCGTATACAGCCGATTGGAGAGAGCAGTGAGGAGTGACGTCATGAGCGATTGGGCCAAGGCATATGTGACGATCGATGGTCACGATGTCTTTCCCGCCCAAGTGGCGACCTGGACGTCATGGAACGGCGCCGCCTGCCCGCGCTTCACCCGACAGGTCGTCGAACGAGTCGTCGAAGCCGTCACCAAAACCAAGCAGCGAGCGCCCTACGAGGACGCCGAGGAGTTGTTCTGGGACGGTGACGTGATCATCTGTCGGGTCCCGGGAACCGAAGGCCAGGAAGGGTACGAGCCCGAACGGATCGAACCCGACCACGACGGCATGTACGCGATCGGGTGGAAGGCATGGACCTGGTCCGAGGTGTGGTGCCACGGCGACACCCACTCCGGTGAGCCCGATGACCTGGCCACACCAGTGGCGATCCTCACCTGGGTTGAGCTCGACCAGAGCAGGCCCGACGCACAGCCCGCCCTAACGGACGCAGCGTTCTGCGCTCCCTGCCTGGAGCGGGCGCGGGCCGCCCATCCGAAGGCCACCGTCACCTCCCTGCCCCCGCTGTAACCCGCGCAAGGCACCGCCCGCATGGAGGCGGTGGCGAGCCGAGCCGGGCGTCGCCAAGGCAGACCACATAAGACCGAGATCGCGGCCCCCTCCGGAGCATGTGGCCCGCATAAAGGCGCAGCCGGTGACGCTCTGCATCGCTGCCAGGAGTTATCGCTCCAGAAAAGGGGGAAATCGTGAATGTCACCGTGACGGTCGAGGTTTTCCATAACGTATCGAAGGATGCAGCGGGGAGACATCTGGGTTTCGACGGCTACCAGCAAGGCCATCCCGTGGTGAAGGTGTTCGAATTTCCAATGGAAGCCAACGAAGCCACTGAGCCGGTTCGCTTCGCTGAGACAGCGTTCCAGATCGGCAACGAGCTCCACGAACTGAGCGCGGACTATTACCGCCGCCGCCTTCGGTCGCTCAGCGTCGGAGACCTGGTCAAGATCGGGCTGCTGTGCTTGTCGTGCGAACCGGCTGGCTGGCAGCCCATCACCGATCACCACCCTAACGACCTCACCGCCACCCACGAGGGCGAACACGGCACTCAACCGTGGAGATCCTGATCGCGTCGTAACCCAGGTCGGTCTGCGCGGCCACAAACGGCAACGTACGACAGGAGGAAGGCGCTAATGACCTCCGGCTGGCCTGCGGCATCGGGATGGCAGTCCACTAACGGCGACACCATTAAGCACCTCGTCGCCTGACAATGGCAGGCCGGACAGCTGATCTGCGTGTCATGCATGCCGATCGGCACCGGGCTGGAACTGTCGGATCGGTTCCCCGAATGGGCTGACGCGATCGGTGAGGTCTACCCCTGGACCATCCCCGACGGCACTGCCGAAGGACGACTAATCTGCGACTTGTGCGGCCAACCGATCATCGCCCAAATCGCCTAGCTGACGACGGGGACCCCGGCCCACTACCGCACCTCACAGAGGTTGGAAGACGCCGAGTCTTCCAACCACGACGGGGGAAGCCGACCGTGCTAAAGGGGCACCGACTCACGCTAGCTGGAAGGTGCGGCGCTCTGCGTGAATGCGGTCGCGCTCCTGAGATGACAGACCCAACCAATTCGCGCCGCGCGGGATTCCGGTGCGGAGCCTTTTGTGTACTCGGGGGAGGACAGCGTGCTGACATCGGTGCACTTGATGGCCGGTGGTGGAGGTGATCTGGCCGGGTTCGCGCTGGCCGGTTACGACACGCTGGCGGCGGTCAACCATCTCCAGGCCGCAGTGCAAACAGTTCTGCTCAACCGGCCGGTGAACGGCATTGTCGAGGACGTCTCACGGCTGGACATGCTGAGCCTGCCGGGCGCCGATGTGCTGGTCGCCAGCCCGATCTGCACTGAGGCGGCGCCTGCCGGCGGCAACGCCGTCCGCCAGCAGCGCCAGCAGCCGTGGGCGGCGACGCGGGCGACAGCGTGGTGCCTGATCCGCTACGCCGAGATCCACCGTCCGGCCGTGATCGTCGGAGAGAACGTCCTGCGGTTCGCGCGCTGGGACCTGTTCGAGCCGTGGCTGAAGGTGTTCGAGGCGATGAACTACACCGCCCGGATCGTCCCGGTCAACGCCGCGCACATCTCCTCGCCCGGCAACCCGGCCGCCCCACAAGTGCGCGAACGCCTGGTGTTCGTGCTGGCCCGGCGCGGTATCGAGGTCGACCTGGAGGTGCGCCCCGCAGCGAGGTGCCGCGTGTGCGGGCCCGTTCAGGGCGTGCGGTGCTGGAAACCAACCGCGACCAGGATCGCTGGCCACCTGATCGGCGACTACGACCCCGGCACCGGCAGGCACGGCGCCTACTACTACCTCTGCCCGGCCGGGCATGGCCGGGTCGAACCGGCCACGACCGCGATGGCACCGGGGATCGACTGGTCGCTGCCGATGCGGCTGGTCGCCGACGGGCACCGGCGCGGACCGTATGCTCCCGCCACCCGAGCCCGGATCCGGCACGGCCTGACCCGCTGGGACGGTCGCCCCTTCGTGGCGATCCTGCGGCGGCACAAACTGTCGGAACCGCTGGACGGCCCGGTCGCCACGATCACCGCCGCGGGCACCCACCACATGCTGGTCCAGCCCGGCGACGACAGGACCATCGATGGCTGCCGGGTGCGGATGTTCACCACCCCGGAAAAGGCATACGCCCAACGGTTCCCTGACAGCTGGAAGTTCGTCACCCGGTTTCCCAAGGCCGACCGGGACAAAGTCCCCCACGGTGCCACGCCAGGTGGGCTACTCACTGGCAACGCCGTCCCCTCGAACATCGCCGAATGGGCGGGCGGGCGCATCAAATACGCTCTCACCGCTTGACCGCCCAATCCGGCTCCTGCGATATGTGAAAGGAGGCCACTGTGCGGACGATCACGCTCGGAGAAAACGACGACCAGCCTAGCGCTTTCGTTTCTGACTTGACCGCTGGCGACAGCTACGCGCCCTGGTACATGGATGGTCCCGGCGCTTGGCAAGAACTGCTGGAAGACCCTGTCCAGCACGGCGACGAGATCTATCTCTACCACGTCTCCGATGATGGAGCCTCTCCCGCCATCTTCGACGCATCCACGCTGGTGCGCGTCCGGTGAATGCCGCAAGAGCTCGCGGCTCGACGGCTCGGTCACCAAGGCGGTTCATAGCCAGGCGAAGGGCTGAAAGCCGGGCGCCGGGCACGCACTTCAGCCACCCGGTATCGCTCCGTGAATCGAGTGGTTTCCGGCGTGGCTCCTCCTGACCGCCTGAACGACATCGTTGACCCGCTGGAGGCGATCAATCATGTTTCTGTCGACGTTGCGAACGAGTCTTCGAGCGACCTTGAGTCCGCTGCTACGGATGGTCTGGGATGGCGAACGCTTGGCCGGTTGGCGCTGCCGTGCGGCAGTGTGTCTGGCGGGCGCTCACCTGGACCATGTCACCGCTGGGCAGACCGCCGTCGCGGTGTGCGGCTGCGGCGAACCGGTCGCCGAATACTTCGGGGACTGGTTCCACGTCCTCAACCCCGAGCTGCGCGGCACCGATGACCACTGGGCCAAGCCGACGCCCGGGACGGTGGTCCGGTACCGGCACTGGCGGCCCCTGGACACGCTGGACCCGCCATGAGCCACGAGCAATGGCCGGGCGTGGATGAGGCCGTGGCGGCACTGCGCGAGGCGTTCGGAACTGCCTACGTCGAGCACACCGGTGGCGGCTGCTTCTCCATCTACGTCCCGATCGAAGGGATGGGCGTTCTGTCGGTCGGGGACATGCACGGACCGCTGGGCGACAGCAACCACGGCTGGGGCGTTGAACTGATCGACCCCGACGGCGACTACGCAGGGCCGGTCTGCAATGTGCCAGACCGCAGCGTCCCCAAGCTCGTTGAGGCGCTGCGCGCGTTCCTGCGCGACGGCACCCGCACTGGGCTGACCCACCACGACCTGGTGTGCATGCGTCGGGACCAGCATCACGCCGACACCGGGCATTTCGTCAACCCAGCACACGCGGGCGATCCCGAATGCATTGAATGCCAGGAAATCCACCAAGGATTCCAGGCCGACGAACAATGAGGCAGGGCGGCGCAACATTTTCACGAAGGCGAGCCTCATGGGGCTCCGGCCTGGCGGTTTAGTGCCCCGGGATGCCCGCTCCTGCACCCGAGATACTGGGAGGAGTGTCGATGATCCATAAGAGTCACATCACCGAGGACTCGCCGCGGGCAGTCCGGGAAATGCTCAAGACACTCGCCCGGCTGGCGGGCGAGCGCGAGGACGACGTGGTCCGTTCGGCAACCATGCTCCAGAAAACGGAAACCAACCACCAGCAACGGCCGATGGCCGATACGCGAATGCGGCCGGAGGACGAGGCCCGCATCGCGCGGTCCAAGGCCGACACCGCGCGGCATCTGCTGATCGAGGCTTGGGTTGCCGCCGGGTACGACGACGAGGGCCGGCGATGGATCTCCCGCACCGAGGCCGAGCGATTCGCCGACGCAATGATCCAGATCGCACTGGCCGAACGCTGCGTCCCCAGCTTGAGCCTGGAATTGGAGGATGTCTTCACCGGCAGGATCGAGGTGACCTGACATGCCGCGAGAGCCCGATCGGGTCGGCTGCCGTCACCCGGGTTGTGCGGGCGCGATCGAGGCATGGGCGCCCTTGTGGCTCAGTTTGCACGCCGACGGAACCTGGTCGGTCTACGGAGTCGGCGACGAAGCAGCTGAGATCATCTGCGACGAGCACGGCCACAACAACCTCACCACGGTCCTGCACAAGAGCCTGAGCGCGTTCCTGGACGAATTGCTGCCCAACGGCACCTGGCAAGGCGCACGCCCCGCGCCGGGAGACACCCCGGAACTGTGAAACCCACCACCGCGCAAGCGAGGGCATGACGCCAACCGACAGCGCATCCCTGACGGCCGATGCGCGGGCCCGAGCAAGGACCACGTTTCAGGCTACCCCGCGCGGTACCTCACGCTGCGCCGCCGTCGTGGTCACGCAACTCCTCATATTCCAGGCCCGGCTATGCGAAAGCGAGATGAATCTTAAAGGGCAAGGAGAACCGCCGATGCAGCCATACACCATCAACGTGTCCGGTTCAGAGCGCCACGACGGCGAGAAGCCCTACACCTACGTACTGAACACCGAAAGCCTTCCCGAGGCAAAAGCAGCGGCATGGCTGTATCACCTCTGGTTTGCCCAGTCGGAGCAGGGATTGGTGGCCTTCGACGGAACGATCCTGAACCAGCCGAACTGGTGGGACGCCCACGGACGAAACGCCGACGTGGTGGTCATCGACTGCCCTGAATTCCCCTGCCACCCGGGGATCCCCCCGCAGTGCACGGATCGCTGCCACCGCGACGCGATTGTGGAACCGACATCGTGTCGCTGCCCATTCGCGTGGCACTGGATTTACCGCACGCCACAAACCTGCCTACCGGTCGGCGCGATCGACCGGCTGAAGGAACTCGGCTACGACCTCCCCACATCACCGCCAGAAGAGACCACTTGGTGAAACCAGCTAATCCTTTCAAGCGAAACTACCCCTCATCGCCGTAGACAGGCCGGGTGATCCGGACCTCGCTTTTGCGACGGCCTCGCCTAAGCGACTGGAGATCCATATGGAGGTGTCGTGCAGATCGCGTCAGAACAGGAGTTCCCCATGATCACCGAACAGTTCCTGCCGCTGGACATCGAGTGTCTGATCAAGACCGCCGTCGAACTGTGGGAACAGATTGATGTTGGCGACCTGTCCGAACGCCAACAGCAAGTTCTCAACCGTGCCCGCCACGCCATGTACGCCGAGTACGCAGGCGAGGAGCCGGGCGCCCCGATGACGACAGCTATCCCCGGGCCAAGCCCGCAGCGGGCGTGGGTGCTACGCCGCTGGGAACGCCACAGTGACGAGGTGACGCTCTGGGCCGACGAGGACTCCGCCCTGCGGGCCCTGTCCGAGCACGCCCGGTCGAGCTGGGACAGCATCGCCGACCGGGACGATGTTCCCAACCAACCGCCCACCGATAACCGCCAAGCCGTCGACCTGTACTACAGCCCCGAGCAGGAGCGCGGCGAGGAGGGCTACACCCTGTACACCGACGAAATTCGCACGAGCGCCCCGCCTGGCGGCACCAGCCTCGTGACGGCGCACGGCTACCAATTCCCCAACACAGAAGACTGCGAGCGGGCCAACCGCGCCGCTGCCTTCCACCCCATGCGCGACGAGGACACTCTGCCGTGCATCGAGGTCGCAGGCATTCAGGTCTACACCTACCTCGACCCCACAACGCGAACAGTTCGAGTCTCCATCCACCTCGACACCACTGACGCCGCCCTCCTACGGCCCGACGAGACGGTACCGCTGCGCGTGATGTGCGGGGACGAGGTCCTCTTCGACGACGACCGACCCCTCAGAGGCACCGCCGCCGCAAACTATGGTCGCCACCGGTTGACACCTGAGTGAACAATTCGCGCATTCCCTTCAGCTAGCCGCATTTGGCGTCGCCAATTCTAGGCATGGAAGATCCCCCCGTCCGACTACAACAGGGGGGAGCTCCATGGACGACCGAGGCCGATCGGACCACGATCTGACCAGTACGGACAGCGCCAGCCCAATTCACGTCGTTGGCGAGCAGCAACAGCTCTCGTTGCCAGGCACGCTATGGCCGGCGGGCTGTGACCGTGGTCAAAGCGATCCTTTGTTCTTCGCACCGGTCACCAAGCAGCAGGCCAACGAGCTCCTCGTGGCCTTCAGTCACCCACTCGGCCCGTTCACCCGCCCCTTCGGCTATCAGGCGTGGGGTCTGGCGATCGACGGCCAGGCAGTCGCAGTCGCGGTGTCCGGCTCGACGGTCGGCGCGCGTGCCGCTGGTTTCGCGCGTCGCGAGGTCGTCGACCTCGCCCGGATCGCGCGCCACCCGCAGCATCCGGGAATCATGCGGGTCATGCTTCGGCTCTGGCGTGACTACCTGGCGCCCCGCTGGAACTACTGGCCCATCCGGGCCGCGGTCAGTTACGCATTGCCCGGCAAGACCGGGAACCTCTACCGATTTGACGGATGGCGCAAAGCCGGAGTGTGCAAGCCCTGGGCTGGCGGGGGCACCTGGAGTAACCCTTCCAGAGCGAATACGATGGCCGATGGGATTAAAACCGTGTTCGTCTACGAATACCCACCGTCTTGACCGAGGCTCAAGCGAAAGAGTTCGATCCTAGCCCTGGCACCGCCACCCTCTGCGACGAATGTAGCGAGTGGATCAATGACGCCAACCCGGGAATGCTCAGCGTCGACCACGCATCGAGCTGCTCGCTGTACCCCGCGACGGTCCGCTGCAAGTTCTGTGGCGAACTCGCCGACAAGGCGACCGCTCACCTGCATGACGGCGGTTGGGTTGGCGGCGAGTGTTGCTGGGAAGCGCGGCTGCGCGGCAGCGAGTAGCGAGCCAGTGCGCCCAGCTCACCCCTGATCTCTGATTCCGTCGCCGCGCCAACGAATAGGGCTCCACCGCCGCATATCCTGCGTTAACGGTTGCTCGCTAATCAGTTCATGCACCATCTCGCGTCTTACGGCGACGATGAAAGCGTCCCTCCCAGGATGAAAGGAGTGCATTGGCATGCCCAGACCCTCGGTCGAATTGCGCTTCGACTTGGCCGCGGTCTTGCGGCTGGCTGAAGATGCCACTGCGGCCAATGAGCACACCACACGCTGGGAACCCGGTCCAGCCCTGAATCACCCGGGTTTCGAGGTCGATGCCGGACCTTGCCTGATCCTGGTCCGCGACGACGGCGTCTACCTAATGTCGACTGACAAGAACGCCCCGAGGGACGCCGAGGGCCGCGTCCCGCTCTGTTATGCCAGTGGTTTCGATCCCCGATGCGGAGACTGGTGGAGCCGGTGGAACCGCACCGGGCTGCCCGGCGACGACTTCGCTGAGTATCTGGAGCTGGTCGAATCAGGTCTGCTCGATGATCTGCGTGTAGCGGCCGAGCGCGGCTATCACTGGTTTGTCATCACTTTGGGCGAGGAGGTCCTCAGCCTTAAATTCGAGCGCGACTTCCCACCGAAGCCCAACAATCAGGCTTCCTTGGATGAGTAGTGAATCGAAATACCAAATGAGGCACGGGAGAGACCCTGTTGGACTTCTAACATTCTCCGCAAACCAGTCCGGCTCCAGAATCAGCTAAGAAGGTCCACTTCCACTCCAGGGGCTAGCGGGCCTGGAAAAGTCTCCGCATCTATACGCTGGCGCCAGATATACGGAGATTGAATAATCTTTTTCACCGGCCCAGGAAATGCCCGGCTTCGACTCTTTGGACTTTTAGGGGGATTGGTATGCCAATTGTCATCAAGCATACCCGTGACGACGGCACTTTGATCGAGGGATCCGAAAAGGGCGATGGTGTTTATGAGGTACTGCGCGACTTGCGGTGTGGATGGCGGTGGATGCGCTCGATCGGCAGGATCGGGTTGCAGCGTAGCCGGTTCAAGGCGGCCAAGCGGTATGAGATCGAGCAAGCCGCGCGGGCATTGCGGGCGGCGGGGCATGACGTCCAGGTCGACATCGATGACACGACGCTTCCCGCGACTGGCTTCGCCGAGCAGGAAGCCGAGCGCGTCCAACGCGCCGACCAGCGTGCAGACCGCTACGGCGACTATGCGGGTAAGGCGGCGGCGCGCAGCGAGGCGGCGTACGAGCGCTACCGCCAGTCCGCCGACAGTTGGCCCTTGGGGCAACCACTCATCTCAGACTCGGCGCGCGCCGCGCACCGCCGGATGATGGCCGCCCACGACGCCTCCATGGCTGAACAGGACAAGGTCCGGTATTGGGCGGGCCGACGCCGGGCCGCCCAAGCCCACCAGCGCCACCGGGAGGCTTTGCCGACCGTGCTGCGCCGGATCGAGCGGCTGGAGCAGCAGCGCCGGCGACTGGTGCGGCTGCTGGAGGGCGAGTACCGGTGGGTCCACGACGACAACGGCGGGCCCGCGCCCATGCGCCGCGACGGCGACATCTACCGCAAGGTCACCCCGGCCGATGCGGGCCGGTGGACCGCCGACCTCATCCAGCTCGACGGGGAGCTGGGCTACTGGCGCGACGTGGTCACCGACAGGCAGAAGGCGGGGCAGAAGGTCTGGAGCAAGGACGATTTTAGCGTGGGTGATTTCGTGAAACGGCATGGGACTTGGTTCGAGGTCATGCGGGTCAACAGCAAGTCGGTCACGGTGCCGTGGATGATCGGCGGAGTCACTCGCGGGATCTACACCGTAGCCGATGCCCGTCGGCAGTTCCCGCAGGACAAGAAGGTCAGCACAGACACGATCCCCTATAACAAGGTCGAGGGTCGCGCTTCGGCCCAGGAGGTCCGCGATGCAATGACGCGCGCCAATAGCGAGAAACGTCATTTCGATAGCGGAAATTAGCTCACAAAGGGCCGGGGATCAGGATCGCTACTGCCCGCGCTCTTTTGTGCTTATGCCCGTGGGTTCCCGCGAAGCTCCGGATATCTCGCAAATCCGCACGTGCGTTCTCCCGAGCGGAGAACCACTTATTTGGACGGGGCTTGATCCCGTCTAGCTGTCGTTGCTCGCCTCAACCCCCGACGAAAGGTTTGACGTGCCATGGGTATAGCCCGTACTCGCGCGATCGCGCTGGTGGGCATCGACGCCGTCGTGGTCGACGTCGAAGGGTCGATCACCGATGGGACGCCCGGCTTGCACCTGATCGGGCTCCCGGACACAGACCGTAACGAGATCCGCGATCGTGTTCGAGCCGCCATCATCAACTCCGACCAGCAGTTCCCTCACCGCCATATCGCGGTCAGCCTGTTCCCCGTCAGCTTGCCCAAACACGGAAGCGTCTTCGACCTGGCCATCGCCGTGGCCGTCCTGGCTGCCAGCGGCACCATCCCGGCCCAAGCGTGCGCGAGCATGGCGCTGATCGGGGAGCTGGGACTGGATGGGCAGGTGCGGCCTGTTCACGGCGTGCTACCCGCGGTCCTGGCAGCCGTCGACGCCGGAGTCAGCGTGGTGGTCGTCCCTCAGGCCAATGCCGCTGAAGCATCGCTGGTGCCCGGCATCGACGTGATCGGCATCACCTCGCTGGGCCTGCTGATCGCGCAGCTGCGCGGCATGCCACCGCCCGACAAAGGCGGCGACGATCCGCACGACAGCTACCACCCCACCGCCCACCCCGCGATCGGGCTGCCCGGCGATCTGGATCTAACACAGGTGCGAGGGCAAGCCGGTGGGCGCGAAGCGATCGAAGTGGCCGCCGCGGGCGGTCACCACCTCGCTCTGGTCGGCCCCGTCGGCACGGGTGCGGTCATGCTCGCCGAGCGGCTACCGGGCCTATTGCCCGACCTCGATCACGACACCGCACTGGAGGTGACCGCCCTCCACTCCCTCGCGGGCCTCCTCCCACCCGACAAGCCTCTGATCGTCCGGCCTCCATTCCGCGCGCCGCACCACACCGATCCGCGCGGCGCCGTCCTCGGCGCCAGGACCAGCCGCACCGTTCAACCCGGGGCGGTCGCCCTCGCCCACCGAGGAGTGCTCTTCCTGGACGCCGCGCCCGAATTCTCCGTCCAGACGCTGAAGTCGCTGGCCCGGCCGCTGGAGGACGGGACGGTCACCGTCAGCGGAGCCGAAGGGATCGTGACCTTTCCCGCGCGTCCGATCGCGGTGCTGGCCGCCCATCCGTGCCCGTGCGGCGCACCAGACTCGCAGGCGTGCACGTGCCCGCCCGGCATCCGCCAGCGCTACCTGGCCCGGCTGCCACGATCACTGCTGGACCGCGTCGGCATCAAGGTCCGGCTCACCCCGGCATCGCCGACCGAGCTTCGCCGTGATCTGGCCGCGGCCGAGTCCAGCGGACGCGTCGCCGACCGGGTCCAGGCCGCCCGTGACCGCGCCGCGCGTCGGCTGGCGGACACGCCGTGGCGCACCAACGCCGAGATCCCAGGCCCGGAACTGCGGCGCCGTTTCACCCCACCAGCGCAGGCGACCGCGATACTCGACGCCGCACTGACCGGCGGCCAACTGACTCCGCGCGGCCTCGACCAGGTGCTTCGCCTGGCCTGGACCCTCGCTGACCTCGCGGGCAGAACCGCGCCGAGCTCCGAGGACATCACCATCGCCGCGCGTTTGTGGGACGGCTTCAGCGAACCACCCAGCAGCTGACTCAAGCAGGCCGTTCCGTTTCTCCATCGCCTCGAAAGGGGGTGTTCACGCATGGGTGAAAGTGGTGTGACCGTCGGAAAATTCTTCGCGCGGTGTCGACTCGCCTACCGGGACGACACCAGCCAGATGCGGCTCTGCGACACGAAGTTCGACCTCCGGGCCGAGTTCGTTGAGCACATGGCGGACGTGCACGGGCGCACCCAACCCCGGACCCCGGGCCAGACCCCGAAAGCACGCACCTGGCGGCGCCCTCAACGGACTCGAAAGCTGTATGAACCCAAAGAATACGGAGTCGGCGCCTGGGTCACGTTCACCGAAAGCCGTGACGACAAGATCGTCCTACGGCGTGGACAGATATGGTCCCTGGGCCCTCCCCGCATCGGCAACAGCCGGTGGGTGGTACCCGACGACGACGGCGATGCGGTCGTGGTGAGGATCAACCAACGTCCGGTCCTCACCAGCCAAACCTTGCTGGACGTCGTCCCCGGGCACAACATGCACCGGCAGAACCTGCGGCGGGCCGAGAACCTGCGCCGATTCGGCCGGCTCTTCCCCGTCGTGGTCAGCAAGCACTGGGAGTACCTGTGGTTGACCGGTAAGACGCTGGTCGAGTCGTGGTGCTGGCACGTCGACCCGATGTGCCCGGACGCAGTCGGGAGAGCGGCGCCCTCTAAACAATTCCAGCCCTTCAACATCACTCAGGTCGTTCTGGAGTTGATCAGCGGCCGGATCAACGCTTCGACCTCGCGCTTTTGCCGCCGCTGTTTTTGGCTCGACGACACCAATGACACAGCGGCCTGACCACGCCGACCTGCCCTGGCGGTACTCAGGCGCAGCGCAGCTGACGCAATCGCTCAAGGAGCCCCGTAGAGCGCGGTGCGCCGCGACCTGCTACCCCGACGGCCCCCGCTTTATCAAGCTGAACCCCAAAACTGCCAGCAGCCATGCTGTGGGCCTGGTGTGCGACCTTGAGGAACTCGGCCGAAAGAATCAGCCAGGACGAGTCCGACTAGCTGTTCACGCTCGCCTTCACCCGTCGGGACGAGGGACTTACACGCAGCGCACTCGATTGCCAATTCTGTCGTCACCGCCCCTTTCCACTGAAAGCAACATAGGAGTGCAACATGCCTGATACGCACCTGCCAACTCCTGCGCTCTGGCGAGGCTTGCCCGTTCCCTGGGTGGTCCGCTGGACCGGAGAAAAGGTCGACCCTTCGCTGCGGCTCGGCTGGCAGGAGGGGCGGCTGGCCTACCGCCGCGAACTGCCCACCGACCGACGTTTCGGAGCGGTGTGGTACCGCAACCGAACCGGCAGGTCAGGCGAACCGGAATTCGCCGAAATCCATACAGGGCGGCAGTTGGCCTGCATGACCAGCGGCATTTGCCAGGTCTGTGGTGGCAATGCAGCCGAGACTGATGGTCGAATCGCCTGGCTGCTGCCGGGAGATGAATGGCCGTTGCTGACCGATCCGACCGAACCCAACCTGGTGCCGACGCCGCCCACATGTCGTGCCTGCTGGTCCCTGGCAGCGAGTTCTTGCCCGCATCTGCGGACAGTCGGCTCCGTCCCCGTCACGGCGGCAGCCGCAGTACCTGCCGCCGCTCATGGCGACCTGTACCGACTTGAACAGGCGGCACCTTGCGCCCGCAATGTCATGGTGCCGCTGACCTCTCACAGTGCCTTGCGTCGGATGCTGGCCAAGCAACTGATCGTGGAACTCCGCGACATCCGGGCCGCGGGAGACCGCACCACGGCGCAGGTGCCGGGTTCCGGTTAACACGGACCCGCGCGCTCTCCTCTCCCCATTGGTCCGACACCTTTTCCGATTGACACAGGGATGTGATTTCTAATGCCGAGCGAGCGTGAGCCGAGGCCGGATACCCCAGTACCGGACGACACAGCAGGGAAGGTGGGTGACGGGATCAAGCTTTCACGCCTGGTTGTCAGCTCCCCTGTGGACGCGATCGCTGTGGCGGCCCACCTGGTGGGCTTCCACCCTTCGCTGAGCTTGGTGGTCGTCGGTATCTCCGACCAGGAAGGGGTAATGGTAATGCGGCGCGATCTTACGCCGGCACATCAGGTCGCCGACGTCGATGCCAGCGATCTCAGCAGTGTTGAGGGATCCGAATCGGTCGACGAATGCTTGATGTCCATGCTGAAACGCAACGAGATGTCCGCGGTGCTGCTGCTCGGCTACGGACCCGAGGAACTGGTCACTCCCGCGATGAACAGCGTTTCGCAAGCCGCAGAGCAGGCCGAACTGCCGGTGTGGGTGGCGTTGCGCGTCGACCAAGGGCGTTGGTGGTCCTACACCTGCCAGGACCCCGGCTGCTGCCCGCCGGAGGGCACCCCCTACGACATCAGCACTAGCGTGATCGCCGCACAGGCGACGTTGGCCGGACAGGTCGTCCTGCACAACCGCGACGAGCTCATCGACTCAGTCGCGCCTCTCCAGGGGCCTGCGCGCACGGCGATGCAACAGGCCACCCAACGCGCTGAACAACGGATGTGTGAACGGATGACCGCCAGCGGTTCGGCTACCGACAACGCCGCCCAGGTGGTGGACGAAGGGCGGAGGTTCATCGCGGAACTCGCCGACCGGGTCCGCGACGGCCTGGCGCGGCTCACCGACGATGAAGCCGCCTGGCTCGGGCTGCTACTGCTCAGCCTTCGGCTCCGCGACGAGGCGTGGGTGCGCATCGACGTCGATCACCTGCACCAGCACATCGCGTTCTGGCGGGAGATGACCCGCCGGGTTCAAGAGCCTTACGCCGCGGCCCCGGCAAGCCTGCTGGCCTACGCCGCTTTCGCCAGTGGCGACGGCGGACTGGCCAATGTCGCTCTCGACCGCGCCGAGGCAGCCGACCCGTCCTACACGATGGCGCACCTGCTCCGTGACGTCATCGTGGCGGGCATTCCACCAAAACATGTGCGATTGAACATCACACCCGAGGAACTGGCCACTGGCTACGCCGAGCAGAAGCCCACTCAAGGCCACGATGGTTCCAACAGTCCATCCTAGTTCCGGACCACCATTCATTCGTCATCGTGCATACCTTCACCTGCGCGCCGATCCGTCCTGAAACGCGCGTAAGCAACAACTGCTGGCCCTGGCCAAACTTGGGGCAGGGCCGGTCCGAGCACAGCTCCGCTAGCTACCGTTAGCTGCCGTACGATATCTGGGTCGTGAGAAACCATATCATTGAGCGTCCCTTCAAAGGCACTAGATCAATTCGCACTAGACAGCCGACCTCAAGTTCTGTATTTCGAGAACCGCACTTCTGGATGTATTCCGTCAGCCATCACAGATGAAGGGAGGGGTCGCCGTGTCTCACCAGCTCCCTCGCTGGGTTATCCGTTCTCAGCACGCCTACCAACCAGCGCGCCTCAGCAAGCTGAGCTACACCAACCACGGGGATGCCTGCGCTGACCTGGCGCTTACGCTGGAATCCCTGGCGTTGTTCCTGCCCGGCCTGTCCAGCTTCGGCCGGGTTCTAGCGCTGCGCGAGGCCGCCGAGGCCGTCAAGAGCGGACGGTTCGACGTATGCCTCGACAACAAGATCGTTATGACGTTCCGCGTGGTCGAGCTGGACGCTCGGGGGCGGCCGCTCGGCCTTGACCAGATTCCCGACCTGACCGCGGGTCCTATCCCAGTCTCCACGATCGAAGCAGCCGAGTCTGCCGCCTTCCGGTCGGCCGACGCTCGGGACACGCGCGGTTCGCAGTGATCGTTACCACAATGCTCAGCGCGGCCATCTGGCCCGTCGGCGAGGCACTCGGCTGTAGGCCTGACCTTCGATGCGGGTGAGGTCGTCGGCCATCACCTGTCGCCGTCGCCCCTGCCATTGAAGTCCGCTCCATTCCAGCCACGCGACCTCGGCGCCCCATGCCCCGTCTGGTGCCTGCTGCCATTGCAGAAGGAAGACGGCTCCCCCTGCGGTGGCCGAGAAGACAACGGGTGCGATCACGGGCATAGCCCCTGTTCTACCCGATCGACCACACAAGGCCGAACATATATTCGCATCGATGGGCGCCTGGTGGCCACGTCCCCGTGGGAGGGCCTCTGTCTCTCGATGGGGTCACTCGGGTCGCAGTTCACCCACCGGGCCTCGCACTCCCGTCCCCACGCACCGCAGTCCGCAGTGGCTGACCACGATCAAAAGCGGCAACCGAGAAGGACGCCCCCTTCGTGGGCAACCCCAAGCAGAAGAAGGGAGGAAAGGCGTGCAAGTTGGCGACCGAGTCACGCGAAACCTGGACACCGAGTAGCCGAGCGGGCACGCAACCACGGCGAGGTCGTCAGAATCGAACAGCGCACCCTGTCCGGTCTCAACTCCAGGTGGACCACGATCCGCACCGACGACGGCGTGGAAGTCCCCCACTCGCCCGATGAACTGCTTCGGCTCTGGGAACGAGCAGATCGCTGGATCCCTGATGCTCTGTCCTGGTGGCCCGGTATTCCCGAGAGCACGCCCTACAGGCGTATCCGCGTCATCGATGTGGCCGAGGCAAACGGATATCGCTACCAGCTTCAGGGCAGCGCCGGTCGGTGGTTCATCGTCCGCGATCTCTTGGAACCCAAGCCAAACACCCCAAGACTTCGCACGAAGTTTTTTCCAAACCAGCAGATCGCGCAAGAGGTATTCACCCACTTGACCACGGTCTAAACCTCCAAGGCCAACGCTCCTACGACCTCTTCGTCGCTTGGCCCGCGTCGTACGGGTCATCTGAGACCGACGCCGTCAACGGTCGGCACCATGCCAATAACTTCAATCCCTCTCTCCGAGCAGCCCCATACACAGCAGCAACTGGGGGCCACGGCTTGAGGCTCCCCGCCTCTGCTCCACGCCAGAAACGGCTGCTGGCCTCTACCAGCCAGGATGATTTCGCCTGTGACAGGGCAGGGGCGCTGCTCTGCGCAATGACCGGCCCACACCGCCGCAGGCTGAGTCGAGCGGCACTTCTCACGACTATCAGTGCCCCATGAACCAGCGTCGCCCCTCCCTCGGATTACGGGCGTGCGAATCTTTCTCGCAAGACCAGGTGCGGACATGACCGAGCCAAACAACGCAGTACACCTATCTGCCGATTACAGCGCACCACCGGACCTGAAAACCTACGACATACTTCTTTGTAACATATCTGGCGGAAAAGACTCTCAAGCAATGCTCGATGTTGTCGTAGAAGCCACAAAAAAGGCTGACGTCGGCGATCGTCTCGTCACCGTATTTTGCGACCTCGGCGATGAGGACGAATGGCCGGGAACTAAACAACTAGCGGCCGAACACGCAGCACACTACTGCGTACGCCATGAGGTCGTATTCCGTCAAGTGCCAGACGGTGCAGGAGCGATGCGCCAGCAAGGGTTGACTGAGCACATCGAGTCTCGACGACAGCAAAAGTGGCCGGACAAGGCTCGTAGATTTTGCACAAGTGACATGAAGCGGGCCCCTGTACACAAACTCATGACCCGGCTCGTGGCTGAAAAGCGAGCCCTGGGCGTCATCGGGCGCAGGGTGCGGATTCTAAATATCATGGGGATGCGGGCTGAGGAGAGTATCGATCGGGCAGCCATGGTCCCCTATAGAAACGATGCCCGCGCTTCCAACAAAACCAAGCGCGAGGTCGATGAATGGCTGCCGTTGCTTGACTGGAAAGTGCAGCAGGTCTGGGCACGACTCGCCAAGGCACGTACCCGCATTCATCCAATCTATGCCGTGCTGCCCCGGCTCTCCTGCCGGTTCTGTGTTCTGGCGGGTCGTCGGCATCTGGTGACCGCAGCCCGGCTCGACCCAGCTGGCGCCCGCCGCCGTGCGGAACTGGAAGCAGCGATGGAACACCAGTTCAGGCCCGATGTGTCTATGGCACAGATTCTCGCCGAAGCCGAGGCGATCAACCGGGTCGATGGGCCGATAGCCGTTGATGGGCTGGAGATCCCGAAATGAATCGAAATCGGAGAATGGTGATGAAGCCCTTTACCCTCAACGAGGAGGCAGCGCGGGAGTGGCTGAGCGAGCTTGTCGTCGCGCACGAACTGGCTGATCTGGATGACCCAATTGAGAACCGAGGGAGGAGAATAGGGCCGCAAGTCCATCTTGCTTGGCGGCCCCGTGAGCCGGGCCAGGAAGACGCTGTCTCCTGCTTGATCGAGCGAGCCCATGATCAGAAGGAGGTGCTATCCCATTCCGAACACGCCACTACTGCTATTGAGTTTATCGACGACGGCAATGATTGGTGCTATCGATTCCTACTGCACGTCAGCGCCCCTGTGGCGGTGACTCTCGCTGGCCCAGCGATGGAGGTGGGGCAGCTCGGTGCTGATGCGGTGTGCGGAGTTGATGCAGCGCTTGGGATCCTCCGTGAAGCCCAGCAATCTGCAAACTCGCTCCTCGGGCAGCTCAACGCATTCGTCACAGCGATGACCCCCGACTCTTGATGCATCCACCATGGACACGCGCGAGGAATCCAGGAGCGGCCACCGCCAAAGCGAGTTGTCACCATGTGACCGGATGTAAGAGGGTCGACCCCCGTACGCGGGGGTCGACCCCTTTGATCAAATCCCATACTAGATAGCAGAACACAGTAGGAGACCGATCGCTCCCTCATGATACGCCTTCGGACACAGAGCCGGTAAGGCTGATCCGGCCACTGCCACACGCGATCATTGGTGGTTCAGGACCGTGCGACTTGGACCCTGTTGACGGCCAGGGCCCACGCGCGTCCCTGACCTTGTGGACCCGCAGCCGCGCCTTCACGACCAGCACATCCTCCCAGTGGCGGATACCCGGGCCGTCGTCGACATCGGCGGGCCACTGGCTGATCAGCGCGCAGGGGTCGAGGAGGCGCGTAGCGCGCTGGCCGACGCACCGATCTTGGCGTCGGGCCTGGCCCCTGGGTGGCCGCAGGCCAGCCGTGCCTCGCCTGACGGCTCTACCTGCATCCCTTCCAGCGGCCGGCCCCGACGGGGAACCTTGCTCCGGCATGGATGGGGTGGAAGGGTGGTGCCAGATGAACGATGACCTTGCGGCAGTGCTCTTCGACGTTGTGGAGCGACAGGAGCGGCACATCCGGGCTAACGAGTACCTGGCGATCGCCGCACTCGACGGGCAGCGCAAGTTGATGCTCAGTGACTACGACTATCTGCGGGATCGCGCCGCCGCAGTCGCGTTCGAGCAACGAGCAGCCGTCCACGTCCGCCGTGTTGCCGCAGTCCGATGGGTTCTGGCCGTCCCGCAGGTCTGGGTGATCAACGAGCGGGATGTGGCCGCTCGTGCCCCCTCTCCCCACCCGCTGCGCCCCGGGGAGGAGGAGGGCGTCACGTGGATGGGCTTTGATCAAGAAGACGGCATCGACTACGGCGTCGTGCCCTACACACGCCGGCCCAGCGGCGAACCTGTTTTCGACGACCCCAAGGTATTCACCGTACCGGTCATCCCCGGTGACCTCATGCCGGGGCACTCGCTCTTGCGCGCCCTTCTAGACGATGAATCGCCAACTGAAGACTGACTCACTACCGTGCGCTATCCAATCGCTCACGCTAATGGATCTCAGTATCGATATGTCGTAATCGCTTCTCAGCTACAAAACCGATTCTGCTTCAGCGTTGACCCATTTGTGAGCTACCGCGGGGGTGGAGCAAGCGCCACAGGAGTTGTTGGGTTTCCTCGCTCGGGTCGACTGCCAGATCCTCCAGGGAGGTCTCCAAGAGACGATAGGTACGTCGTACGGCATCAGACCGGCCGAGCTTGGCCTGCAAGGTCATGATGTGCTGGTAGATCTCTTCAGCGTAGCGGTCGAGCGATCGTGCGCGTTCGAGGACCGTAAGAGCTCGCTCGGGTTCGTGACGCTCGTAGAGGATGGCCAGGTGGATCAAGGCTTCGACGGCTTGGCGCCGTAGCGTCTCCCGTTCGGGTTCGATCCATTCGTATGCCTGCTCGAAGGATGCCTCAGCGGCCAGGTGCCCCTGGTAGGTGTCGGCGGCCTCCTGCAGCAGCACTGCCTGGTCCTGGTCGCGTTCGGCCTGTGACGCCTCATGTAGGGAGGTGTGGAAACGCCACAGGTCGACACTGATGAGTTCGGGATCGATGCCGTAGCGATCCGCGGTGCGGGCGATGAAGTTGTCATCGATTCGTCCGGTAGCTCGTTTGAGAGTCTGGCGGGTTTCGTGCAGCAGGGCGTGAAAGCGCATCACGGCATGTTTGTGGTCGACGTCCGGCCACAGCGCCGCCACAATCGCGTCGCGACTGGCGCCTTCGGCGTGGACGGCCAGATGGGTCAACAGCTCCCGGCCCTTGCCGCGAATACCGGTCTCTAGAATCTTGCCGTCAACTCTTACGGTCGGATGTCCTAGGACCTGCAAGTAGACGGGGCGGTCCCCGCGAGCCTGTGGCACCAGTGGCGCCGACCGCGTCATGGACACCGGGGGGCGCGCGGCTGTCTTCGTCTGCGCCGCAGGCTGGGGTTCTGATTCGGGCTCTGGGGCGCCGTGCGCGCTGCGGATCAGTTCGAGGACCTGGTCGGCATCCTGTTGCTGGATGTGGAAGAGGCGTAGCCCGTCCCAGATGTCGGTGCCAGCACCGGTCCAGGAGGTGACCTGTGCCGCGTCGTCGAGATGCACTGTGGGGCCGACCGGGTGCTCGCCGAGAGTGATGATGGCGATGTCGTAATCGGAGGCGGCCACAGTTACGGCTTCCAAGCGGCGCTGCTGCTCTGGGGCGGAGGTAGCCATCAGGACCAGTCGGGGCAGGGGCTCGGTCGGGTCGGCCTGACGGACCGCCTCTAGGTCTTGGCTGTCGGGCGCGGTGTCGAGCAGGCGAGCACGGTGGATGCGCTCGGACGCCAGCAGCCGCAGTGCCGCGTTCAGGTCAGCGGTAACGCGCAAGGCTCGGGCGTATTGGGTGAGCTCTTCGACCTGGTCGGGGTTTAGTGCGAGAACCTGGCTTGCGTCACTGCGGGGGATGAGGATCTCCACATCGTGGTCACCCGCGTGCATCAGGAACGTGAGCAGCAGTGCTCGGGCGACCGCGATCCCACCGGGCCCTTTCAGTCCGACGAGGAATCCGCCGATCGGAACTGTGATCTCTTGGTGGTCACGTACTCCCAGGACGATCCGACCGCTGGATGGCAGCGGAAACAGGTGGAGTCGACTGGGCTCGTCGGGTGGCTGTTCAGGATCGGAACTTTGCGCTTCGCGGCCGAGGTCGACGCGCCGTAGTCGGCGGATGGTCGGCGACGGTGGCGGTTCGTGGCGGGCCAGATCGGGGCCGGTGGCGGGTGTGCGATGCCGGCGGCGCCGGTGCAGCCGGGTGACCACGAGCGCGGTGCCGACACCGGCTGCGAACGACAGGCCGACGATCGCGCCGGAGGGGAGGTCCACCGTGAATGGGTGATCTGTGGAGGCGGGTGGGCTCGTGGGAGATGAGCCTTGCGATGTGGCCGATTCCGACGGGATTCCAGATGTTGTCGCCGTCTCCGACGGGGTGGGTGGTGGCGTCGGCTGGGAGGGGGCGGTCTGAGTGGCCGGTGGTGAGGGTGGCGGGCTGCCTGAGTTACCGTCGCCCTGCTCGTGAGGTGGCCTGGCGGTCGGGCTGGCCGGTGGCGCATGCCGGGTTTTGAGGGTGTAGGTGATCTCGACGCGGCGGTTGCGTGCTCGCCCGGATGGGTCGTCGCTGCCGTCCGCGTGGGTCTCGACGGCGATCGGCGTGCGCTCGCCTTTGCCACTGACTTCGAACCGAAAGCCGTGGGCTGCCAGCTCACCGAGCGCCTCTCGGACGGTGCGAGCCCGTTGGATCGACAGGCGCTGGTTGTAGTCGGCGGGGCCGTGTGCGTCCGTGTGGCCGACGATGCTGATCGGCTGTGCCGGGTCGGCATCGGTTCCGATGTCGCGGGTTGTCCGAGCCAGAGCCTCCTTGACAGGCGTAGACAACTGGGCAGACCCGAACCCGAATCGCACCGTGACTTGGTGTCTCTGCGGGCGGGTGGCCGACTGGCCAGGCGCCGCATCCCGGTTCAGGGGCCTGACGCGGCTCGTGAGAGTGGAGGGCGAATCGTACTGGCCGCCCACCGCACTGTCGGAATCGGTGGTTGCTGAGGGGGACTGCGTGTATGGGGGCGGGGCCGCGGCAGCCACATTGTGAGGCACGGAGGGGAGCGTGCTTGCTCGGCTCACGGCAGCTGTCGTTCCGATGACGGCCACACCCAGCGTGGTGACCAGGAGCGCAGCCAGACGTTGAGGGCCATCCAGTCCTGGAATGTGCGGCGCGGGTCGGCCCCGCAGCCGGGCACCGGTCTCCAGCACCAGCAGTGCAATCCAGATCAGCCAAAAGCCCCAGGCGACGTAGGTGAGGAAGCCGAGAAACAGCGTTCCGTCGTCGCGTCGGGACAAGGTAGAAAGGATCTCGTCCCAGTCGAGGATCCGCTCGGGGATCGGCGATCCGGCGAGCGCAACGAACAGGTACGGCACGCCGACTGTGACCGCGCCTAGTACCAGGGCCGAGCCTATGCCCCGCAAGACTCTGCCGATGCGGCGGCGCCACCGACGTGGCGAGGGGGAGGGAACCATGAAGATCCGTGTGCTGAAAATTGACTCCTGTGCTTCGACGGTGGGGAGGTCGTCGTCCTTACTGAATTAGCACGTAACAGCAGCACACGGCAACGATGGGGCGTTCGTACTGCTGAGGCTCGCCGACATTGAAGGATTGGAATTCAGCTTCGTTCGGTGAGTTCGCCGGCTTGCAGTGATCGGTTTGGGCACTGCAGGTTGCGCAAACGAGCTGGGGAGACATGAATTCGTCGTCCGGAGGCGCCTGGAGACGGCCTCGCCGGAGATCGCAAGAGGCCAGAACCAGTCAGGTCCCTCGCCGTGGCGACGGCTCGCTCCGCTGAGAGGTGGGCCCACACCGATGTACCGCCGCTGTCTCATCGCTACGACACCGGCTGGTGAGTAACCGGTCCGATCAGTTGTACTGGTAGATTGATGAATCCTCGCAGATTACTGCCCCGCTCGCGGTGCGGTTGTCCGCTGAGCTCGATTGTTGGATAACGGCGTAGCATGCGGCGAAAGAACTCGGTCGCTTCTAGCCGAGCAAGGTGGGCTCCGAGGCAGTAGTGGATACCACTCCCGAAGGACAATGGCGGAGCTTGGGTGCGGTTGATGTTGAAGTGGTCAGGGTCGGTGAATTGCGCCGGGTCGCGGTTGGCTGCAGCGAGAAGGGCGATGACGAATTGCCCGGGTACCAGCTCGATGTCAGATAGCGTGCATGGCTGAAGGACGGTGCGCGGGTTGAGGTGGGCGGGCGGCTCAAAGCGCAGGATCTCCTCGATCGCGCGGGGTATCAGGTCGGGGTTCGAACGAAGTAGATCCAGTTGATCAGGATGGGTGAGCAGGGTATGCAGGCCGTTGCCGAGCAGCTTGGCGGTGGTCTCCAGCCCGGCTCCAAGAAGCAAGATCGCGGTGGCGATCATCTCGGTGTCGGTCAAAGCTTCGTCATCTCGGGCAACCGCCAACCGGGTGAGCAGGTCACCTTTGTGGTGGCGGCGTTTGTGGGTGAGCAGGCGGGTGAAGTAGTCGGCCAGTTCGGCTTCCGCCTCGGCGGCCCTGCCAAGAATGGTGGGATCGGTGAAGGGTTCGAAGACTTTCATGGCTTGGGGCACCAAGGTGGCGAGCCGTGGCCGGTCGGCGGAGGGTACGCCGAGCAGTTCGCCGATCACTTGGGTGGGGAGCGGGAAGGCGACGGTGCTGATGAAGTCTCCGCCGGGCTGTTGGGCTAGTTGGTTCAGGAGTTGGTCGCTGTGCCTGCCGATCGTTGCCGTCAGGGCCCCGACGTGGCGATGTGTGAAGGCGGAGCTGACCAGTCGGCGTAGCCGGGTGTGGTGCGGTGGATTGGCGAACACCATGGTGTGCCGCCAGCGGTTCATAACCGCTTCGGCCTCATCCTGCGGTAGGTACTTGAGGTGAGCAACGCTCTCGTCGCCTCGTCCAAGGGCTCGGTGGCGGAGAGCGGATTCGACGTCGCTGTAGCGGGATAGAACGATCCAGTCCGAGCCGGTGCGAAGGATGGGTGCCTGGTCTCTTAGTTGCCGGTATAGGACGAACGGATCCACCTCGGGATCACCGGCCAGGATCTGACGTAGCAGGCGCGTGGGCTCACCGGACGTTGCGGGCGAGGCATGAGGTTCTTCCACGGTGCTTTCCGATCGCGTCGGCAAGTCGGAGGGACTGTGCGCTGCGCGTGCTCGTGTAGTTATGAGTCAGAGCGGGGGGCAATCACTGGAAGGCGACGCGCATAACGGTTCTGCTCCGCGTTGATGTCGGCTAAAGCTTCGGCCATATCTTGAGTGATCAAATCCTCGCGGACGAAGACAGTGTGGACGCTGCCCTGGAGATCGAGCACGGCTGGCTGTAGCGGGGCGGGCATCTGTTCTGGTGGGAGCCGGTGCATCCTGATCTCGGGTCTCGGCTCGGTCGGGGTGGTAAGCGAAATAGTGGTTTGGGTATAGCGGTTGGCTAACGCCTCGAACTCACGGGCGAGTTCCTCAGAGATCTTGTCTGCGCGGCAGTAGTAGATCCAGCCTGCAAAAGTCCTGTGAACTAAGACAGGACCAAGCCTTTCGTCCATTTCCTCCGGACCTAGCCTGACGAATCGTGACGGGATGCTCATTTCATCCCCCTACGGCTTAGCGAATTCTCGGGTTTCTGTCGATCATAATCATGGACAGTCGATGCACACTCCCTCTGCCACATAGGTCCGAACGTATCCCCCTCAAATCGAAGGCGCCCCCGTGTCCGCGTCATCTGGGGGTTCGCTCAGGCGCCGGGTCTGGCGGCGGACGAACTCCTCGGCCATTCGGCGGAGCATGCGCTTGTCCTCATCTGGCAGGTCTCTCGCCAGGCGGAACAAGATCCATTCATCCGAGCCGAGCCTGACTTCGCTGATCTCATACTCCAGCCACTGACGTGCGGCCAGAGTTTTCACCAGTTCTTCGGGGACCTCCATGGCGGCGGCCAGGGCGCGCATCTGCCATGGCTCAGGAGCCTTGGCCACCTGCCCCGCCGCCAGCTTGCTGATCCACTGAAACCCGAGCGTCTGTCCGCTCTGCGGGTCGGTCGCACGTACAGCCATGCGTCGATAGCTGAGCCCAGAAGCGTTGTGATCGCGGACGAACTCGCTGAGCGCCAGTTGCCGCGGTTCGGGTGTCGTTGCCATGCGCCTCTCCTCACCCGCCCGTCCCTCTTTACAACCCTACCCGACAGTGTCTTACTATCTCGACAGATCGTCCTAGTTTCGCGACAGAGGACGGAGATCATGAGGCGACACTACGGTCCGGCTGATACAGCGCGGAGCCCTGACATCTCGCCTGCTCACACACCCTCCCTTCATCAAACACTCCTGTTCGCCGCGCTGCTGATCAGTGCATGCGGCGGCAACGATGACCCAGTGTCACTCCCCTCCAGCCGGGCACCCAGCCCACCAGCGGCATCGACGACGGTCCAGGACGCGGTTAAACACAGCTACAGCCAGTACTGGGTGGTACTCCCCCAGGCTGAACAGTCCGCCCGCCCACAGCATCGCCGTGAGCTCCTCGGGCAATACGCAGCGCAGCCGCTCCTCGACGACGTACTCGGCAATATCGAAGAGCTCCACGCCAAGAACCTGACCTCCATCGGGCACATCGTTGTTCGCATCGAAAAGGTGCAGGTCAAAGGGAACCAGGCGACGGTGTGGGATTGCCAGAACAGCACGAATGCGCAGCTGAAGAACTCCCGCACAGGGAAGATCACCAGTCGCGGGACACCAAACGATCATCTACGAGCAACACTTGCGCGAGGATCTGATCGGCAATGGCGTATCACTCGCATCTCTCCACTAGGACGCTGCTAGGGCGTCCGCTATCGATAACGGCGACGGGCCTGGCTGTCGCGATGACCTGCGCCGTAGCACCCGCGGGTGTCGCAATGGCGCGACAAGACCCGATTCCGCCAGAGCCTTACCCGTGGGGCTATGGCTACGGCGCCGAGAAGCCCGGCCACGGCGGCAACTCCGGCGGTGGCGACGGCGGGAACAGAGCACCAGACCCACCCGCGGGCGGAGACGAGGGTGATGGCGCCGCTGGCCCCGTAACCATCTGTGGTGCGTGGCGGTACGGAACCGACGTATGCGGTCCCTTCACCTTCCCTGGAGAAGCTCCCGCAGGCAACGCGCCAGCTCCGACCGTGTCGCCTGTGCAGTTGGCCCAGCAAGCGTGGGGGCGGCTTCCGATCCCCAAACCCGAAGTGCGGACCGCACCGCCGCGTGGGTCGGAGGGACTGGTGGGACTGCCGCAGTGGTTCTGGGTGACCAACTGGACCAGCCACACCGATCGAGTGTCGGCCGGCGGTGTCTGGGCCCAGGTCACAGCACGACCGACCAGCTTGGTGATCAATCCGGGGTCGGGGTTGCCATCGGTGAACTGTAGCGGCGCCGGCCGGGCCTACGACCGCAGGCTCCCCGCACACGCGCAGCGGTCAGAGTGCTCCTACACCTATCAGCGTTCGTCGGCGGGTCTGCCGGGGTCGGCGTATCAGGTGACGGTGACCGTGACGTGGGGTGGGACCTGGGTCGGTTCCGGAGGGGCCGGGGGTGCGCTACCGGCCTTGTCGCGGTCGGCAACGTTCTCGCTGCGAGTCGCCGAGGGCCAAGCGGTGACGGGAGGTCGATGATGGCGCGCAAAGCCCCATACGTCCAGGAGTACACCCCTGCACCCAGCTCCGATGGCCATCAATCGCGCGGCCCAGATCCGCTGCCTACTCTCCCGCGGCAGCGGCGCCGCCGGATGGTCGTCATCGGCATGCTGCTGGTTCTGGCCGGGGCGCTGTCGGCCGCCTACCTCTACACCGGGATCGGTGATCGCACAGCGGTCGTGATAGTCGCCCGCGATGTGTCCGTCGGCTCCCAGATCACCGTGTCGGACGTAGCGACCACGCAGGTGGACGCTGGCCAAGGCGTGTCGCTCATACCCGGGCGGCAACTCCAGCAAGTCGTGGGGCGGGTCGCAGCTGTGGATCTGCACAAGGGCACGCTGCTGGCACCCTCGCAGGTGACCACTGAGTTGAGTCCACGACCAGGTCAGCAAGTGGTCCCGGTCGCGCTCAAGGCCAGTCAGCTCCCAGCCCGGGGGCTGGCGCCAGGTGACCAAGTCCTAGTGATCGCCGCCCCTGGCCAACAAGGACAAGACCCCGCAGCCCCTGGGACCAGAGATCAGCTGACGCAGGATACGGCGGCGACTGTTGATCGGGTCAGTGCCCCCGATGCCGAAGGCAGCGTGCGGGTCGACCTCGTGGTCGACGCCCGGGTGGGCCCGGCGATTGCCAAGCAGGCATCCACTGGGCGGCTGGCGGTGGTGGTGACCTCACGGAGGCCGCAGTGAGCATGATCGCCTTCACCAGCCCCGGAGACGCCCCCGGCACCACCACCACGACTTTTGCGATGGCGCTGACCTGGCCGAGCCGGGTGCTACTGGCCGAGTGCTCCCCGGCAGGCGGACAGATTCTGCGCGGCTACTTCCAGTGCCATACACCGCCGGTGGGCGGGCTGTGGGATCTGGCGCTGGCCGCCGTGCGCGGCTCGGACGCCGCCAGGACCGCGCTGTGGGAGCAGACCATCGCCTTGGACGACGAACGCCAGCATCTACTACTTCCCGGTTTGGTCGACCCTTTCCTGGCAACCGAGTTCTCGGCGGCCACCTGGGACAATCTGGCGGCCACATTCTCGGCGCTGCCGTTCACCGTGCTCGCTGACACCGGGCCCATCAGCCCGGAGCAGCCCTTCGCGTTGTTGCGCGCCGCCGAGCTGGTAACCGTTGTAATGCGGCCGACGCTGGCTCAGGTCGCTGCGGCACGCCCGCGGATTGCCCGACTCCGTCAAGCCCTGGGCCCGACCGTGCCGTTGGCGTTGTGCCTGATTGGGGGGCGCCCCTACACCGTGCGCGACCTTCGCACCGAACTCGGCGAGTTCGCGGTGACGGCCACGCTGCCGATCGACGAAAAGGCCGCCAGCGTGCTGTCGCGGGGCGGCGGCAGCGATCGGGCCCGTCGACGAATTGAAGTCAGTCCGCTCATGCGCGCTGCCCGCACCGCCGCAAACCAAGCGTTGAGCTTCACGACCGCACAACGCATGGCCTTGACCGGACCGAGTTCCGGACGGGCCCCAGCGGTGGGAGAGGGGCGGCAATGAGCAACCGTTCACTGTGGCCCACCGGTGGATCGGTTGGATGGCCCAGCTCGGTTACTGGACACCATTCAACCGGCGGTCTCGTGGACCGGCGCCCGGCTGGTTGGAGACCGGGCGCTCTGCCCGGGGCGCGGGCGGGTGTAGAGGAGGCAGCCGTGCGCAGCGCGGTCGCCGACATCAACCAGGCCCTCGA
The DNA here is from genome assembly GCF_003432485.1 of Actinomadura spongiicola. Lineage (GTDB taxonomy): Bacteria > Actinomycetota > Actinomycetes > Streptosporangiales > Streptosporangiaceae > Spirillospora > Spirillospora spongiicola. Next base: position 75,656 of record NZ_QVNQ01000013.1, on the reverse strand, counting down.
TGACCAAATCACTGCGGACACCACGCCAGAGCAGGCGCGGACGCTCATCGCCGCCGAGGTACGGGCGTGGATCGCCGACCAGGCCGGCTCGGGCCGCTACCGGCTCACCGCAGAACTGGAAGCGCGACTGGTCGGCGCCGTCTACAACGAACGGTTCGGGCTCGGAGCGCTCCAGCCGCTCCTGGAGGACCCAGACATCGAAACGATCGACGTCAACGGCGCGCACCAAGTCTGGGTCAACTACGCCGACGGCCGTAAAGAGCCGGGTGAACCGGTCGCCGACTCCGACGCGCAACTGGTCGAGCTGATCCGCCGGTGGGGCGCCTACCAGGGCCAGACCGCCCGCGACTTCTCGCCCGCCAAGCCCAAGCTTCGTTTGGCGTTGCCGGATGGCTCGCGGCTGACCGCGCTGATGACGGTGACGCCGTGGCCGTGCCTATCGATCCGGCGACACCGGATGCTCGACGTCGACCTGGACCAGCTCGTCGACTACGGCACCCTCGACCCGGGCTTACGGGAGTTCTTGCGCGCCGCCGTCCGGTCCCGCAAGGACATCGTGGTGACCGGCGGGATGGGCAGCGGCAAGACCACCTTCGCCCGCGCGCTGGCCGCCGACATCGACCGCGACGAACGCATCGTCACCGTCGAGAACGAGTACGAATTGTTCCTGCACACGCTGCCGCACCGGCACGCGGACATCGTGGCGATGGAAGCCCGCGAGCCCAACGCCGAAGGCGTCGGCGGCATCCCGGTCCGCCAGCTGGTCACCGACGCGCTACGCCTGAACGCCAAACGGATCATCGTCGGCGAAGTCCTCGGCGACGAGCTGGTGCCGATGCTGACCGCGATGAACACCGGCGGCGAAGGCTCGCTATGCACCATCCACGCCGACTCGGCAGGCGAAGTGTTCGCCCGGATGCTGATCCTGGCCGACTCCGGCGGCCTGACCTACCCGCCCGCCACGCTCTTCCACCTCGCGGGCATGGCGGTGGACTTCGTCGTCCACCTCACCCACCAGGTCCACCACCAGCACGGCCACCCAGTGAATCAACGGTACGTCTCCGAAGTACTGGAGGTGCTGCCGCCCGGCGACACCGACGAACCAGCCAGCAACCAGGTCTACGTCCCCGGACGGGACGGTCGGGCGGTGCCACACACCCTGCCGCAGTGCGCCGCCGAGCTGGAAGCAGCCGGGTTCAACCTGTCCTACTTCCAAAGGGGGGCGGCCCGATGACCAACAACGCCGTTCTCGCCGCGCTAGCCGCCAGCCTGGTCATCGCCGGCCTGCTGCTGATCGTGGCGGCCTGGACCCGCACGGATCTACTGCCCGAACCACCCGCCGGTCGCCCGCGACGGCACTGGACGAAATGGCGATCGCGCCGCACCCTCGTGGAAGCCACCGCGGCCGTGGCCACGGGCGCCGGAGGGTGGGCGGCCACTGGGTGGCCAGTGGCCGCGATCGCGGTTGCCGCCGCCGTCATCGCCCTGCCACGCCTGCTGGGCGGACGGCCCGCGCAGCGACGCATCGCTCGGCTGGAAGCCATGGAGGCATGGACCCGCCAGCTCGCCGACATCCTCACTACCGGCACCGGCATCGAAGAGGCACTGCTGACCACCGCATCCAGCCCGCCCGGCCCGATCGCCGCCGAAGTGACCGCGCTGCGGCGACGGCTGGAGTACCGCGTCACCACCGAAGACGCGCTGCGCGCCTTCGCCGACGACCTGGCACACCCGGTCGGTGACACCATCGCCGCCACCCTGATCATCGCCTCCCAGGTCCGCGGACGCGGGCTGCACCAGGTGCTCACCGCGCTCGCCGACACCGTGGCCAAGGACGTGGCCATGCAGCGCGAGATCGATGCCGAACGCGCCACCCACCGCACCACCGCCCTCTGGGTCATGGTCGCACTCGCCGTGTTCGTCGGCTTCGCCATGCTCAACCGCACCTACGTGGCCCCGTTCGGCACCCCGGCCGGGCAGCTGATGCTCGTCCTCGTCGTCGCGCTGTACGCCGGAACCGTCGTGTGGCTACACCGGCTGGCCTCGCCCGCACCGGGCCACCGATTCTTGCCAGAACACCGGAGACGCCGATGACGATCACATTGGTGCTCGCGGCCGGGGGCCTCGTCGGGCTGGGACTGTTCCTCTGCATCAGAGAACTCTTCCCCGCCCCGCCGCAACTGGCCGCCGCCGTAGACCGCTTCGCCCCGCCAATACGACGCCCAGCGGCCGACGTTGTCCCCCATGGTCGAACAGCACAGACCGGACGGTGGCTGGCGACACGCATCACGGGAACCGCCCTCGACGTTAGGATCCCGCGCCGGGACCTGGCGCTCATCGGCAAGTCCACGGAGGAGTACCTGGTCCAAAAGCTCGCCATGACCGGCCTCGGGCTCGCCGTGCCGACCGTGCTGTGGACACTGCTGATGCCGCCCGTGCCGTGGCTGGTCAGCACCGGCTCCACCGTGGCCTACGCCGCCATCATGTTCGCCGCGCCTGACATCGCGCTGCGCAGCCAAGCCAAAGAAGCACGCGAAGAGTTCAAGATCGCGCTCATCGCCTACCTCGACCTAATCAAAATGGCCCGCGCCAGCGGCGCCGGCCCCGGCGAGGCCCTGGAAACCCCCGCGCGTGTGTGCCGAGGCTGGGCGTTCCAACGGATCGCCGCCACCGTAGACCCCGCGGCCCGGGGCACCCGCGACCCGTGGGACGAACTCGCCCGCCTGGCCGATCAGATCGGCGTCCACGAACTCGCCGACACCGCCGCCATCGCCCACCGCGCTGGCACCCAAGGCGCCGCGATCCTCGACAGCCTCACCGCCAAGGCCGCCTCCCTACGCGAGCAGCAACTCGCCGCCGCGCTCGCCCGCGCCAAATCCCGCACCGAGACCATGACCCTGCCCGTCGCCCTGTCGGTTCTGGGCTATCTAATCCTGCTCGGCTACCCCGCCTACGCCCGCATCACCGGTTCGTAACACAGCTATGGAGGTCATCCCTGCTATGAAGCCGCAGCTCCCACCAGACTTGGCCTACCTGCGCGCCCGTCTCGACATGTGGCGCGGCGAAGCGCGGGACCGCGGCAGCATCACCCTCGAATGGATGGTGATCATCGGCATCCTCTTCGCCGCCGCCATCTGGGCCGCCACCAAGATCGTGTCCGCGATCCACTCTCACGCCAACCAGATCAAATAGGGCCGCCACAATGGACCCAGGCACCATGAGCGATGACCGGGGCAGCATCACGCTAGAGACCGTCATCGCCGTACCCATCGCCTTGCTGGCCGTCCTGCTGACGATCAACGCCGCGCTGTGGTTCCACGCCCGCAACACCGCCCTGGCCGCCGCCCAAGAAGGCGTCCGCACCGCCCGTGCTTACGGCGCCGATCCCGCCCAGGCCAGCACCACCGCCCTCACCTTCGCCCGCAGCAACAACGAGGGCTTCCTCCAGTCTCCGAGCGTGGACACCAGCGACAGCACCGCCACCACCATCGTGGTCCGCGTGCGTGGAACCGCCATATCCGTGATTCCTGGCCTGCATCTGCGCGTCGACCAAGTCGCCCGCGGCCCCATCGAACGATTCACGGTGCCGTCCGGAAACAGCGTCACCGGAGGCGGGTGATGCGCGAACATCCTGCCCCGCGTCCCCGCCACACGATCTCCACGTCGAGCGGTTACGGCGATCGCGGATCGGTGACGCTGGAGCTCGTCGTCTTCGCCCCCGCGCTGATCGTCATGCTGCTGTTCGTCATCGCTGCCGGACGCATCACCCAAGCTCACCAGGCAGTAGAGGCCGCCGCACGCGACGCCGCACGCCAAGCCAGCATCGCCCGCGACCCGGCCACCGCCCAGACGATCGCGACCAGCAGCGCCCAAGCAGCGCTCACCCGCGAAGGCATGAACTGTCCCGCGCACGTCAGCGTCGACACCTCCGGGTTCGCCCGCCCCCTCGGAACCGCAGCCACCGTCACCGCGCATGTGACGTGCACCGTCCAGCTCGCCGACGTTTCCCTAGCCGGAGTCCCCACCACCACCGTGAAATCGCATTTCACCAGCCCCATCGACCCATACCGCGGGCGGCAACCATGAGATGGAGCATCCTTACCACCACTCGGAAACTGCGGACCCGAGACGACGGAACGATCAGCCTGCTCGTCATCGTGTTCTTCCTCGCCCTGCTGGCCGCCGCAGGCCTTGTTGTCGACGGCGGCACCAAACTCCGCGCCGCCCGCGAAGCCTCCGCCGTGGCCGAGGAAGCCGCCCGTGCCGGCGCGGGACGGATCGACCGCGACCGCGCCTACGCCGAAGGGGGCCGGTTCGTCATCGACCGTACCGCCGCTGTAAGCGCCGCCCGCGCGTACCTAGCCAGCAGCGGAAACACCGGGTCCGTCAGTATCACCAACGGCCGAAAAATCCGCGTGACCGTTACCATCAGCGAACCCGCCATCCTGCTGTCAGCTATCGGCATCAGTGACCTCCAGGTGACCAAGACCGCCACCGCCGACCTACTCCAAGGCGTCGAGCGGGAGCACCATGGGTTTTAACCCATCCGCATACCGGTGCCGAGGCCTGCAAGCAACCCGGGGCGCTCCACGGTAGGGTGCACCGCGATGATGCGGGGGTCGAACGCGCGCTGATGGTTGTACCGGTGCCAGTCCCACGGTGAATCTCTGCTGGCAATAATTGAGAAGTGGCAGATTTCCCGCCAGCCTAAATCGCCCGGAGATGGTGCACCAATCGGCCTCCAGTGCCCTTCTTGATGCTCATGAAGGTCACGGTTGAAACCGGCTGTAGACTCGGCTTCGGTTCTTCACGGAGAAGCGTCAACCAAGGTCGTCTAACCGCTAAACTCTCCCGTCCCTGTATTTGAACCCGCGCCACTTCAGCGGGGCGATGGCGGGGCAGGTCACCTCAACTGGTCGAGTAGCTTTCCGGCGGCTTCCGCCATCGGGTCGGTGAGGGGCCCTTTCCGCCCGGTCCGTTTAAAGGCACGGGCGACGTTGGCGCACATCATGAGTCGGGTGAGTTGCCCGGTTCTGGTGGACAGTACGTCTGCGAACACCTCGGTGACCTTGTCGGCTAGGTCAGAAACCCGCATGGATGCGGCCCACAGGGATACGGCGTCGAGTGCGGCCGGTCCCTGCCCCCAACTCTCCCAGTCGATGATCGCCAATTCTGGCCCGCACAGGTTCGCCCACCCCAGGTCGCCGTGGACGGTTGCCCAGTCGGTGATGGTGGTGTCGATCCCTTCTCCGTAGGCGTCGGCGATCCGGCCGGACAGGTGGGTTTGAGTCATGCACACGCGGTCGGTTACATGCCCGGCGAGCGTCTTGCAGGCTGTCTGCAGGCCCGACCACCACGCGTCTGGCAGCCCCGGGTCGGAAGGGATGGCGGCTTGAGGTGAGATCACCGGGTCGGAGGTCCGGGTCATCTCTTCGGCTCGCCAGACGACCTTGCGGCCCTGGTCATACCAGGATGCGGCGGCCTGCCAGACCGGGCGGGGTACACCGTCTAACGCGAGCGCTGCCTCGAACCCGGTGAGCGCTTGGGCATTGAGCTTCTCTGGCTGGTACCAACTCAGACGCACCCAGGTTCCGGTGCTGGTCGGGAACCCGGCGGTGCCGTTGAGTGCGCTGTAGTGAGCTTCGCTGCGGTTGAGGACGACCCCGAGGCGGGATTCGAGGACGGTGAGGACGTCGTCGTGTGGGGTCTGGGACAGGTCGTACAGGTTCACGGGGTCACCGTAGCCTCACGGTCGGCGAGCAGCGCCCGGTACGCCGCAACTCTGCTCTGGTCGATGTCGAGGCTGACAGCTGCGACCAGTTCGGCCAGGTGGGCGGGCTGGTCAGCACCAACGGCGATGGTTGACACCTCGGGCAGGTGATAGGCGGCGGCGAACGCTGCCAGCACTGGGTTGGGCTCCTGCTCGCCGTGGGCGAAGGTGCGGGCGGCAGGCCAGGGGACGCCTACAGCGTCACCACCGAACGGTGCCATGCCCCACCGGGAGGCGGGAGTGATGCGCAGCAGCGCCGTGAGGTCTTCAGCGGCTCTAAGGGCCTGGTCACTGACGGTGAGGCCGCACCTGGTCATCAGGACATCCGGGATGGGCAGCCGCCCCGACTCCGCGTAAGGGGTAAGGATGCCGGGCCGCCACGTCGAGATTCCCCACGCCCTCGTGATTCCCTGCGTCTTGGTTTCCGCTAGGGCTGTGGTCGCGGAGGCGAGTATGTCGGCTCCGGCACTCGGCGGGAGGCCGTCCAGTGATCGTTCCGGGTTGTGCAGGAACACCAGGTCGGGGGTACGGCCGAGGTCAGCCGCGCTCTGTTGGACCGCCCGCCTGAGCCGGACCGGGTCGAGGCTGTGCCCTTCGGGGAAGAAGCCGACCTTGGTGGAGATCTCGAACTCTCCTAGCAGATCCCCGGCTACCCGTGTCAGCGTCGAATGGGATGTGAAGTTCAGATAGTTGAAGGCGGTGTCGAGGCGTTGGACTCCAAGGCCCAGCGCGGCCTCCAGCGTCACGCGCAGGTGACTAGACCGGTGTAGCCCAAGGACAATTCCTCGGTCATCGGCGCGCATATCCCCTCCTTCACCAGTGCCGCCGCCACGGTGCGCGTGTCGGCGTCGGTGAATTGCACCGGTGCACCGCTGAGCAGCGATTCCAGCGCGTTGGCGGCTCGTGCCTTGAAGGTAAGCTTCTTGCCGGCCGCCAAGACGGCGATGGTGTCGCCGTGCTGTTCGATGGACGGCTCGAATTGGGTGACGCACACCGCTCCGTGCGGTTCGCCGAACAGGTCGAAGGCGGGAATTTGCCGGGCGGGTGGGCGCTGTGTCTCCCGAGCGTGTAGGGACTCGGCCGGGGTGTGCTCTGCCGCCAGTTTTGCCACGGCGGCGAGGAGTTCGGCCTGTTGTGCCGCCCACGCTTCCGGCTCGGCCCACCGGTCCAGATCGGTCCGGAATAGATCCTCGGCGCGGCTCTGGTCCGCGAGCCAGTTCATCCACGTAACGCCGGTCCGCTTCACGAAGCCGACGGTGGCATGCAGGCTGAACCCTTCCCCCATGCCTTCCCGAGTGGCGCGGTGCCAGTGTCCCCGAGGGATGTGCATGACCTCCCCGGCCTTCAGGACGCCTGACCAAACGACGTCCCGGCTGGGTTCGGTAGCGGTGACGGCGTCCCGGTACATCGGCGCGTTTCGCGACGGGGCGCGCACCTCCCAGCTCTTCTCGCCCGCCACCTGGAAGATGATCACGTCGTGGTCGTCCCAGTGCATGTCGAACCCTGCCGCCTCCTGTGTGGTGAGGTAGGCATTGATCTGCACGATCTCGTGCGACCACCACTGCATGGCACGACAAAACACCTCAAGGACCGGGTCGAACACGTCGATCTCGTCCAGAACGAGAGTGCACCCCTCGCGCAGGATCGCATCGAGCTTGATGGTGTCGACCATACGGATACTCTGGCCGCGACGGCCGATCTCGTCGGTGCAGTACAGGAAGGGATGAAGTTCTCGTCCGGACTGGAAACACCGTAGCTGCGGTGTGGTCAGGCTCCGTCGGGTCGCCAGGTCCAGCAGCTTCGTCGGCGTCAGCAGACGGGCGGCCACACCCGTACCAGGCAATTGTCCCCGGACGAAGTCTGTTCCCACCCGGCCAGGGCCACTCCAACCGAGGGCTTGCTCCATCGCCGAGACGATGAGGTGTTCCATCACGTGCTCCTTTGAGGCTTGCTTGAAGGTGGGGAGGGCCCGCTGCGGGAGTTCGGGCCCTCCGTCCTTTCGATGGGTTGGGGGGCGTCAGCCTCGGCCGGGGAAGTTGTGGTCCTTGTTCTCGCCGTCGTCACCGACTGATGTGCCGGTCGGGTCGGAGTGCTCGGAGTCGAACCGGTCGTGGACGGCGGCGAGGGTTTCTACAGCTATGAGCAGATCGCTGGTAGCGGTGTCCATCGTTTGATCACCTTCCGAAGGGGTCACGTAGCGGACAGTCGCAGGATCGAGGTGGCCCGCGTGCCCTGTCGGCCCTCACGTTTGCATTCACCTGCGCACCGGCACCGAAAGGGCCACCGCAATCGTGCAGGCATGCGCCTGCGCTTGCCCCGGCCGGTGGATGTCGTTGGCATCGCCGAGTTCGTCGCCGGTCGGGTGGTACCGCAAGTGCAAGCGATCGTCAGTGGCATATAGGCACGCCACCTGGACCGTCGTGCCGCGCCGGTTCGGGTTCCAACACCGCAGTACCTGCGGGTCGTCGCCGACGTCGGTCGCCAAGCGCGAGTGGACTCCGAGATCACACAAATCCCCGGCGAGGGCGAGCAGCACAGTTCGGGGGCGCAGGGCCTTCTCACCGGCTGCTGACTCGCTGGCGCGGGGAATGGTCCTCTGGTCGGTTTCGCGCGGGGTATCGAGCGCCATCACGCGGCCTCCCCGGCCCAAGGGGCGTAGTTGGCTCCAGTGGTGACGGCGGTCGGCATTGGCCCCTCCGAGCGGGATGCGTGAACCTTTGGTGTCATCCGACACTGACCGTCGGCCAGGCCCCGCCGGAAGAGAGTTGACGAAAGTTGACCCCCCGACTCGCTCGACGGCGAAGGGCTTCGATAGAACCAGGGGTCAACCCTGGTCAATCTCCGCTGGTGACGAGCTCGCCGTAGGTAAGGATCGCTCTGTGCCGTCCTCGTCGTCCTCCTCCGCGCAGCAGGCCCGGCAGCGCCTCGCCGACCAGCTCCGCGAACTGCGCACCGACGCCGGCCTGACCGGCCGGGAGTTCGCGCGCCGCGCCGGGTGGAAGGACGCCACCAAGGTCTCCCAGGTCGAACGCGCCAACCGGCCCGCTTCGGTCGCCGACGTCCGGCTGTGGTGCCGCCTATGTGGTGCGTCAGAACAGCGCACGAACGAGCTGCTTGCCGAGCAGCGCGCCGTGGCTGGGATGTGGGTCACCTACCAGCGACTCAACCGAGGCGGGCTGAAACGAGCGCAGGAGTCCGTACGCGACATTTACGAGCGAGCCAAACTGATGCGCGACTACCAGACCCGCGTCATCCCTGGGCTGCTCCAGACAGACGCCTACACCCGCGAATGCCTGGCGGCGGTAAAGGTCGAGCAACTGGTGGAAACCGACGATGTCGGCGAAGCCGTCGCCGAACGCATGGACCGTCAACAGGTGCTGCGCCGCCCCGGCGCGCGTTTCGTCTTCCTCATCGAGGAGCCGGTCCTATGGCTGCGCTCGGTGCCGACCGATGTGCACACCCAACAGCTCCGGCATCTCCTGGACGTGATGCGCTGGCCGTCGGTGTCCCTCGGCGTCATCCCGTTGACCGGCGACCGCAGAACCTCCTACGGCGGGGACGGGCCTGGCGTGTGGCCCGAAGAACCGTTCCTCATCACCGACGACTCCCTGGTGAATGTGGAATTGGTGTCAGGCTTCTTGACCGTTACCCACCCGGACGAGATCGCCGCCTACGTCCGGGCGTGGGAACGGCTTTTCCCCCTCGCCGTACACGGCGACCGCGTCAGAGCGATCATCAGCCGGGTCCTACTGAGCCTTGATTGAGAAGGCGAAAGGGACGGGTGATCAGCGCTCTGCCGACCTACGTGGCGGCTTGTACTCGGCGTGCGGGATGGCCCGCTCCCAGACCCGTTCGAACGCCAGCAGGCATCGGGCGACGGTGTCCGGGTCAGAGGTGAACTCCTCCTCTTCTGTGTCGGTGCCGTCGCCCGAACAGAAGTTGAACGCCACAAGCTTGTGGTCCAGCAGCCAGAAGTCGGCACCGGGCAGCATCAAGTCGAACGCGCGACGCCGCGGCAGCCAGCGCACGTCCTCACCGGCTTTGATGTTGTGCTCGGTGAGCATGTGCTCCCACGCGATGTAGTCCGTGACCGGCTCCGATACGATCCGGGCACGGCGGAACTCCGCGCCGCGCTCCACCGCCGAGGACACGATGGAGTTCCACTCCGTCCAATCCAGGTCGCCGGGGCCGCCTGCCAGCCAGTCATGGAACGCGGGAGCGCTGGCATCGTAGGTGTCGCGCATCTCCAGGTGGAGCGCTGACCGCTGCACCTGCCTGAGCAGGTCGTACACCGTCACCGGGCCATGACCCGTCCGGCCTGGCTCGAACGTCCCGGCTGCCGCCTCGGCCACTTTGGGAATCATGTCATTGGCCAGCCACACCGTGGACTCGTCCGCCGCCTCCTCGTTGTCGCGGGCGAGCCTGGCTAGGACCACCGGATCAGTGACGGTCTTGCCGCGCACGTAAAGACCCGTCTTGTCCCGCCACACGGCCGGACACTTGCCCTGCGGGGACTGGTCGGTTTCGCCGACGAACTCGATGTCTTCCGTCACTGAGCCCTCCATCGGGATGAGAGGTTGCGGACCGATCCCGACCCTCACCCCCGACCGCCGACCCGGTCAACGTCCGGCCTGACCATCCCGTGAGTATCAGCCCACCCGGAACACGGGATGCGTGACATGGCACGCCAGCCGGTCGAGACTGAAGGCAAGCACCTCTGTCATTCTGGGCCCATGACCGCCCAGCCGCGCATCCTTCTCGTCGGGCCACCGGGCATCGGCAAGACCACCGTCGTGGACGACCTGGTCAAGCGTTTGAAAGCCGCAGGTCTTCGAGTAGGAGGCATCCTGACGACCGAAGTCCGCAAGGACCGTCGCCGCATCGGGTTCACCATGGAAGAGATCGATGGCCCTGCAGCGCTCATCGCGCATCAAGACTGGGAGGATGGCCCTCGCGTGGGCCGTTACCGTGTGAACGTTTCCGCCCTGGAACACATCGCACTGCCTGCTCTAAATCATGCAATAGCCCACGCCGATGTGATCGTCGTTGACGAACTCGCCCGCATGGAGCTCTTGTCGGACGCGTTCGTGGCCGGGCTGGAAGACCTCCTCGCTCGGTCGCGACCACTAGTAGCGACCGCGCAGCTGGCGCCTCATCCGGGACTGGACGAACTCAAAGCGCGTGACGATATTGAACTGGTGACGGTGACGGAGACAAACCGAGATACCTTAGCCGCGATCTTGGCGTCCCGGCTGAGCGGAGATCGAGGCCCTGGCTCTACCGGGCGCCCGCAATGAGGGCGACTCGCTGATCCATCAAGAGTTCGTCGACAGCCCGCACAGCCCGACTGTCGCGATGTGGTTCGAGCACGCTCCGGGCCTGCCGGATCAGGTTGAGCTTCTCGACGGATCGAACGTGCAAGTTGTGCTCTACGGCTCTGACAAGCTGGCCAGCAGCCCGGTCGACATCTCCTCGGCTCGCATATGTCAGCGCTCTATTGGTGACCAAGGTGACCTGATACCGCTGAAACACAGCGGAAGTCTGTTTTTCGAGTCGATCGAGCAGATCGAGAGTTTCCTGATCGCCGAAGGAGGCCATGGTCAATGCCCGCTGACGCTCGACAAACGAGGTTCCTGGAATGCCGAGCCATGGCGACGGGGGCTCGTCCCGCGTTTTGTCGGCGTACGACGCAGCTCGATCCAACGCGCTCAGGACGGCGTCCCGTTTCGCTTTGCCGAGCTGGGGGGTGGCGGCATGAGCGTGGGCCTCGTAGACCGCGAGGTAACAACGCGCGGCTGTCGACAACGACAGCGGCTGGAGCTGTTGGAGGACCGACAGGGCCATGCCGCCGTTCTGGTTGCGAGCATGCATGTACGCGACGCCGCACATGGCGAAGACGTAAAGGTCTTGGCATCGTGCTCGGCCAGCGAGATCGGCGGAGCTCCGGTACCACTCCATGGCCTGTACACGCCCACCTTGATCAAACGCCTGGTAGGCGACCAGATGACATGCATCGGCCGCGAGGACGCCGAGTTCGTCACGCAAGGCGTGATGGTCGTCGGTGAGGCGCCAGAACGTAGCGAGGTCACGGGCATGCTTTGTCGTGCTCGGCAGCAGCTGGGCAGCTCCCTCCTGGCGGTCCAGCCACCGAAAGCCTTCGGTCTGTGCACGGAGCTGAGCAAGAAGTTGATCGTCTAGGTGAGGGAGGTTGGATGGCGAAGGCTCTCGCCAGTTGTGAATGAGCGGCGGCGCCAGAATGCTCGCCAGCATTACTCCAGCGCCTGCGAGAAAGTCTTTGCGGCGCGTGTCGTCTCCTTCGGCTTGTCCTGGCTCTCTTGCTGCCAGCATGCCCGGCCGCGGCGGTGAGGTCGAGTCATCCAGCGCATCGTCGGGGGCATCGGAACCTTTGGACGGCGGCGGGTGACCGGGCATCCGAAACCAGAGATGTTGCCGCGGGATCCGAAGAGTGCGAGCCCAGGCGATGAGCTTCTTCAGGTCGGTGACGGCGGCGCCGTTCTCGTAGCGGCTGACCTGGGTTTGGGTCAGGCCCAACCAGCCGGCCAACACGTCTTGCGGTATCGGGCGGGGACCGTGGCGTGGGGCATGCCTGTATGCATGGAAGACCTTCCCGATATGCGCCTCGGCGAATGCTTCCTGGAGTGCGGGAGACTCCCAGAACTCTGCGGGCACGCGGGGAGGACCGAGTTCGGATCGTCGAGACCTTTGACAGGACGCGCATAGATCGCCCGCATTGTCCCACGCAAGCTTTGTCCCGCAGGACTGACATTGGTGCGTGGTCGAGCGTTGGCTCATTTGGCTTCTCAGCTCACTTAACTCTGAGATGAGGTCGGTGTCTCTAAGAGTGTAGGCCCGGCCGTACGAACGGGTTGATGTATGCGGCTCGTGCATATCCCGACCATGCATCCGCGGGCTTCACTCCCGGCCCCTCTTCCAGCCACCGTCTAGGACCTGACTTACAGGCAACGGAGAGGCGGGGCATGAACGAAGCGCAACCAGCCGAGCCGCTACCCACCGGGCCCGCCATACCGGTGGGTGGCCCAGCCCTGCCGCTCCGAGACCTTGCCTGTCGCCTCGAAGAGCGTGCCTGGGCATGCGAACTCGTTGGCGACGGCGACGACACCGCCCTGCGCCTTCAACCGCCGGGCGCTGGCGACAACCCGGAGCGGACCGTGGAGGTCGTGGTCCGGAAATCGCGGGCACGGTCCCTACTTCGCCTGCTCGCCGATGTCGATGCTCTTGACCGGGCCGTCAACGCGATCGAACTCGTGCACGGCAGCAAACCCCCGCCTGCTCCTGCCGTCCCAAGGGCCTAGTCAAGACTGCCGCCGACCTGGCGGGCATGGGCGGCGGCGCCGTCCCTTTACCGCGGCGGCGGAGAGACCGGCTCGCACCGGATCCCCGCCGCCGTATGAACCCCGCGTTAGCTACCAGGGAAATCGATCATGACCGCAATGCCCAAAGTCACCGACTCCGCTCAGGCCAAGGCGTGGTTGAAGGACGCCCACCCGGATTGGAGCATCGTGCGTTCCGATAAGGGGCGCTGGTGGGGCTTCCTCGACACCGACAAGCGTGGGAAGGACGCGGTCCCTCTGGGGACCACCGCGGTGGACGCCGACACGCCGCAGAAGTTGCACGAGCTACTGGATGCGGCGGAGTCATGACGACGCCTGGTCTGGCTCTGGACTTCACTCAAGCCTCGCGTGCCCGTGTCTACAACTACCTGCTCGGCGGAAAGAGTTGGACCGAGGTCGACCGCGAGACCGCCCAAGCGGTGATCCGGACTTCACCGGACGCCCCGGCCGTAGCGCGGGAGAACTTCAAATTTGCTGGTCGCGCGGCAGCGTGGGCCGTCGCCGAGTTCGGCATCAGGCAGGTCTTGGACATCGGTGTCGGCATCGTGGACGATGTTCCGCTGGACTCGGTGGAGATCTGCGTCCACAACGTCGATCCCGACGCCATGGTGCTCGCTTTCGACCATGACGAGGTTGTTCTTGCGCACGCGCGGGCTCTGCGCCCCGGCTATGGCGGGGTTCTCCAGGGTGACGTCCGTGACCTCGACATGATCTTCGACAACCCGGGTCTGCGCCACCCCGATCTGGCCGACCGCATCGACCTGAGCCGGCCTGCGGTCGTTGTCTTGGCCGCCGTCTTGCATTTCGTGGACGACCCGGCCGCCGTGATGGCGGGGCTGCGGGAGCGTCTTGCGCCGGGCAGCGTTGTCATCGTGTCGCACGCGACCTCTTCGCACACTGGCGAGGAGCGCGTCGACGGGATGACGGCGGCGTACGAGCGGGGCAGCAGCTCGATCATCTTCCGCGAGGAGGAGGCCATCGCCTCCCTCGCCGACGGCTGGGATCTCCTACCGCCCGGGATGACTGACGTGCAGCTTTGGTCTCCCGACGGCACCTATCAGGAAGAGGTGTACGAGACGGTCCGTGTCGTCGGCATGGCCGCCATGCTCCCCCAAGCCCCCGGCTCGGAGGAGGTGTCGCATGCTGCTCTGGCAAGCTGACGAGCTCACCGTCACTACCAAGATCAACTCGACGCCGCCGAACTCCGCCCGCGTGTGGGACTACTGGCTGGGCGGCAAGGACAACTACCCAGCCGACCGCGACGCCGGAGACAAGGCCGCCGAGATCCTGCCCGAGATCATTCAGGCGGCCCGTCACGACCGCGCGTTCCTCAGCCGCGTTGTCCGGTACCTGGCCGACGATGTGGGGATCCGGCAGTTCCTCGATGTCGGCGCCGGAATGCCAGCCGCCGTCGACAATACTCACCAGGTCGCGCAGCGTGTCGCGCCGGACGCCCGCGTCGTCTACGTGGACCACGACGCCCTCGTCCTGGCGCATGCCCGTGCTCTCCTCACCGGGACCCTGGAAGGGGCTTGCGACCACATCGACGCCGACGCTCGCGACGTCGAGACCATCGTGTGCGAGGCCGCGCGGACGCTCGATCTCGCCCAGCCGGTCGCGCTCCTGCTGCTGGACATCTTGAACTACATCGTCGACGACACCGAAGCGCAGGCGACGGTGGAAGGGCTGGTCGCGGCGCTGGCGCCGGGCAGCCACGTCGTGATCGCCCACCCGACCGCGTCGCTGGACGGCGAGCGGGCGTACCAGGCCATGCAGGTCGTGATGGACATGGGCGGCGCCCCCGTAACCGCCCGCAGCCCGCAGCAGATCGCCGGCTTCTTCGACGGCCTGGAGCTGCTGGATCCCGGTGTCGTGTCCTGCTCGCGCTGGCGAACCGAACCCTGGCCACCGGGCCAGCCCGTCCTCCAGTACTGCGGCGTCGCTCGCGTCCCGGACCGGGAGGCCGGGCGGTGACGGCGGGCCGGTTAGCCACCGCGCGGGGTCCCCCGCCCGGCCGGGCCAGCACCACCTAGCCCCTTGGCCGCCCGGCCAGCGGTCACCCCCATCACATTGCGATAGAAAGAGCCCCCCTTTTGTCCCGCACCAAGCGCACGACCTTCTCCGCGATCGCGGCCGGTACCGCGCTGGCCACGATCGGCGCCCTGGCCGCGTGGCCGGCGGACCCCCGCCCCGTCATGGCCGTCGCCGAAACCTCTCCATCGGTGCTGGCCCGCAAGCTCGCCCAAGGCATCCTGCCGCTGCACGGCGGCGGCCCGCTTCAGACCCGGCTCTCCGCCCAGGACGCCCGCGCGGCCAAGACCCTCACCCACGGCGTCACTGCCGCTGGTTCGGGTGCTGCGCCGCCAACCACGGCCCAATGCCGCGCCCAGTTCGGCACCCCGTGCTACTCAGTCACCCAACTGGCCCGCGCGTATGGCGTCGACGACGCCCGCCGCGCGGGCTGGACCGGCAAAGGCACCACGGTGGTGTTCCCGATCTGGTACGGATCCCCCACCCTCAAGCAGGACCTGGCCCGCTTCAGCGCCGCCTACGGCCTGCCCGCCCCCAACATCGAGGTCCGCAAGTTCGGGACCATCCCACCGATGCCCGCGCCCGACGCGCCGGACGCCCCGTTCCGGTACGCGGTGGCCGAAGAGGCCGTGCTGGACATGTCGATGGTGCACGGTATGGCGCCCGATGCCAAACTCGTTGCGCTGGTCACCCCGGGCAACTTCGAGGGGCCCGACGCCGGGTACGCCGAGATCCTGCACGCGATGCGCGCCTACGCCCGCACCCACCCCGGCGCGGTGTTCTCCCAGTCCTACGGCATCTACGAAACCGACCTGCTCACGCCAGTGCTACGGGGCTTGGACCGGCAGGTCGCGCAACTCGCCCGGCGGCACGCCGCGACGATGATCGTGGCCAACGGCGACACCGGCAACACCTCCGGCACCAGCCCCGACCCGGCCGTGCCATGGCCGGCCAGCTCTCCGCACGTGACCGCGGTCGCCGGAACCCGGATGCACCTGACCGACGCCGGTACCCGCATTCGCCCCGACACCGTGTGGGACGACCCGAACGGCATCGGAATGGCCACCGGCGGCGGCCTGTCCGCCGTATTCACCCGTCCGCCCTACCAGAAGCCCTACCGGAACCTGGTAGGGCGGCACCGCGGCGTCGCCGACATCGCCGCCAACGGCTCAGGCGAATCCCGGGTGGTGTTCTACTCCACCTACAACGTCCTCGGCGGCCAAATCGACCGGGACGGCGGATGGCGGCGCGCAGCCGGAACCTCGGTGGCCGCACCGCTGATCGCCGGGATCACCGCCCTCGCCCGACAGGCAGCCCACCGGCCCCTCGGCACCCTCAACCCCACCCTCTACCGGATCGCCGCCACCCCACGCCGCGCCCAGATGTCCGGGATCGCCGACGTCACCCTCGGCTGCAACAGCGTCCCCGGCAACCAGGGATGGTGCGCCCGCCCCTCCTGGGACCCGGTCTCCGGCGTCGGGACCATCGGTGACGCGGCCCGGCTGGTGCCCGCCCTCGCCCGCCTGGGCCGTTCGGCCCGCTAACCAGAAACCGCACGATGCCGGGCGGCCGACCGCACCCCCTGTGATGGGCCGCCCGGCCCGACACCTCTACGTCCAGCCGCCTAGAACGGAGCACACACCGTGGCGAGATCCCGGTCGGCGAAGCCTCGATCAAAGGCCCGCTCCACGCGCCGGGCCACCATCGGTGACCAATGCAAGGAGATCATCGCCACCAGCGTCAACGGTGATCACTACGGTGCGTATGAGGCGTTCGCCGCGATGACGCATCGGAGCGACTTCCCGGAGATCGGCCCGGTGATGGCCGAGGCTTTCATCGAGATCATCCAGCGTGGTTGCCGCACAGTGGGCGCCGTCACCGACGACGGCCTGCCCGATGTCAGCCGTTTCCTGGTCGACGAGCGCACGAGCATCACGCGCGTCCGGACCGCGGTGCCCAGCATGACCGGGCAGGACATGGTCAAGGTCCGCGGGATCCACCGCGCCAACGCCCGCGCCGCCCAGCAGATGGTCCAGACCTACGCGGCACAGGGCCGGGGATCGATCCACGCGCTCTACCAGGAACGCGCCGCCGCCCAAGAACGTGGCGCCGAGAACTTGCTGATCATGCTGTGGGGCACCGCGATCAACGTGCAACGCCAGGTCCGAGAGGCCAACGCCAACGACGCACGCGGACCGAACTAGCAGCCTGAGCGACCTTAGCCCGCACCTAACCACCCCTGTTGAGCCCTCGTCCGGCCTCAGGCCCCGGGCCGCGTCGAGTTCGATGGCCCCCGTCACGCGGTCCTCCGGTGGCGGCCGGGCAAGCACTCCTCCAATCCACTTCGCCAGGCACGCCTTAGGGAGTAACTCACACGTGCTACTCACCGTCATGACCCTGATTTTCCGCTACGGCGGCCGCGCCGACGCTCACGGTCGTCCTGATGACCGGTGGGGCGACCTGGTCGAGATCATCCGGAAGGTCGAGCCCGACCTCCTCCTGGGCCAAGAGGCGCACGGCTGGGCGGCCGACCCGCGGTTGCAGGCCGACGCCGAAGACGACGTGGGGTTGCGCGCACGTCGCACCGTCCCGGTCCGGGGCGCACACCGTGGTGATGCACCGCACCAGCGCCTTGCGGTGGCGGCAATGGGAGACCAAGTACGCGCACGACACCCACCACGGGTTCGGCGTGGCCATCCTGGACGTCGTCGCCGACCCCGAAGTGAGGGTGCCGCTCACCGCGATTTCCGCGCATCTGAACCCCTACTCGGTCCTGGCCGCCGCACCGGAGGCGCAATTGCTGGCGGCACGCCTCTACCGCTACGGCGGAATGGGCGTGATCGGCAGCGACATCAACCACATCCCGCCCCGGCGACGCCGAGCCGAACTGGGAAAGCATCCTCACCTCCCGCGCCGGGCCGCAAGGGGACGGCCCGATCACGCACGCCGCTGGCTGAGCCGGCTCCTGTCCGCCGCATCGACGACGGACCCGCACCCCCATTGAAAGCCACACATATGGACCATCAAGATCCCTCACCCGGCACGCTGCTCCGGCTACGCCGGGGCGCCCACGAGTTCCTGCGCCGCTACGCCGCCAAGGCGTGGGAGCACGAACACAACGGTGAACGGTGGGATCTCGTCGTGCCGCCCGAGGTCGCCAAACTGCCCGAGCGCAAGCGCTACCGCGCCCACGCCCGCCAGGAGGCCCAGCGCCTGGCGGACGCCGCCCTCTACGACTTGGACCCCGACGCCACGCGCCACGCGGTCCAGTTCGGCGCCGCCATCCGCGAACACCGCCACCACGACGTGACCGCCCTGGTCGGCAGACCCGACGTTGTCGACACGCTGGACATCCAGCCACCCCATCCGGCGGGGTTCCTGCGCTGGCGCGACCCCGGCGGCATCAGCTACAACGCCCGCGGCGTGCCGATCACGGTCTGCCACTGGGGGCCCGCCGCCGGGCAGGGGGTCTGGATCGTGTGGTGGGCCGACAGCCGCGCCGTGATCAAGTCCTACGGCCACGAGAGCAAAGGCACGTGGGCAGAGTCGGTCCTGAGCGTCGGCAGCGCTCTGCCGTTCTTCGGGCCCCTGTGGTACAGCGACCAGCAGCTCATCTGGCCCTACCGCGACAGCACACCCGCACACGCCACCCGAAAGCCTGCGAGGCCAAGCGCTCCGGCCGGTGGCTCCGCCGCCGAGCCGATCACCGTCGACGACGACGTCATGGCTCAGCTCTACACCACGCTGGCCACCTGGTCGCTGCTGGCAGACCCGCCCCCCGGCATCCACCTCCACCAACACCCGCCCAGCGAGGCCGAACAGACCGCCGACCGCAACGCCGGCCTGACCACCCCTGCGATCACCATCGCCACCACGGTGAAGACCACGCACTGAATGCCAACCATCCACCGCCCGTCCTCCACCCGAGCGACCTCCCTGCCGGAAAGCGAACGTTCATGCCTGACAAGCCCGCCATCATCCGCGTCGGCGGATACAACCTCTTCGAGGGTGGCCTGCCCAAGCCCGCCACCGACCGCGACCAGGACGACGACTTCGGCCGTCCTCTCGACACCTCCCGCCTGCGCAAACAACTCGCGGTACTGTCGCGACTCAACCTCGACCTGCTCGGCCTCCAAGAAGCGACCTGGGGCGTGCACTCCCCCGACGTCACCAACTTCGTCTCCAGCGAACTCGGGATGTCCTGGCCCTACGTGGGCCGCTCACCCTTCTACGGCTGCGACCTGGCGGCCTTCGTCCGGCAGAGCGACCACCTCACCGTCGAAGACGTCACCCACCTGACCAGCCCGCCGTTCGTCCACAGCCTCCTCAACCTCAAGCTCCGCATCGACGGGCACCCACGGCCCATCCACTTCCTCATCGGCCACTGCGCCCCCAGCTCCCCCACCATCCGCATGGCCGAAGCCGAACTCCTCACCGTGCACCGCCACCTGGACCTGATCTACGTGGCCGACTTCAACGCCGCAGCGATCGGCGACAAACCAGATGCCCACGAGCACGATCTCGATCCCTACAAGGCGGCCAAGAAATTCGACACCAGCCCAGCCGAGGAACTCGCCGCCGCCGGCTTCCACGACATCGGCTACATCTGGGGCGACCGCACCCCGACCGTGGGACACGGCGACGACACGCTCGCCTACCGGTGCGACCGGATCTATACGACGCTGCCCACCGCGTGGATCACCGGTTTCGGAGTCGAGCGCGGCGCCGACGACCTGTCCGACCACCGCCCCGTCTGGGCCGAGCTCACCATCGGCCAAGAGCCGGGAGAAAAACACGATGGGCAGACGCACGGGAAAGCCCAATGACCGTGGATCCTCTCGACGTCGATCCGTTCGCGACCGCCGACCCAGCCGCGCGGATCGATCACCTGTATCGACTGCGCCGCGTCACCCACCGCTGCATCGTCCGCCACGGCGAAAGCCTGTGGTCTCACGAGCAGCGCTACTGCGGAAGGCTCACCGCGCCGACGAGTATCGAGAACCTCCCCGTCCCCCGACAGCCCGCAGCGATGACGGCCGACGAAGCGGCGCGGTTAACCGACGCGCACCTGTACCGCCTGGACGACGCCGCCACCGCCGCCGCCGTCATCTGCGGCGCCAGCATGGTCGACTACGCCGCCGACGTCGCCCCAGGGATCCGCCGAGGATGGACCTACGTGGAAGGGCCACCTGCCGAGGCCGGCTTGCTGCGATGGGCCGACGGCGTCGGCTACGACCGCGTCGGCGTGCCACTGACGGCTTGTCATTGGGGCCCCGCCCCCGAGGGGATATGGCTGTACTGGTGGGCCGACCACCGCACTGTCGCCCGCCACAACATGGCCCAGGCTGGCTGGACACGGCGCCAAGCCCAGCAAGCACTGCTGGATATGGGCCCGTTGACCTTCGGCGGAATCGGGACGACCCTCGCGCCCTGCCCAGACGCCGACCCGGCCACCGGCCCGGCCGCGGACGAATTCGCCGATCCGCCCGCGCATGACGCGCCGTCCTCGCAGGACCTCGCCGAACTGTTCGCGTTGACCGCGACCGTTATGGCCTCCTGGGCGCTGCTGACCACGCCCGGCGCCGCCCACCTGATCACGCACGAACCCGACCCAGGCGAGGCCGTCCGCGACCACCGCGCCGGGCTCACGCCCCGCCCCGCAACCCTGGCCACCGCGCCGATCGACACACGGCCCCTCCAACACCTGTACACCCAGGAGCAGGCGTGACCCAAGATCAAGCCCTGCAAGAGCAACATCCCCCGCGAGAGCAGGCCCTACCCGAACAGGCCGCGCGAGAGCAGGAGGCCCCGCGAGAGCAGGCTCCACAGGAGCAGGAAGCTGCGCCGGGGCAAAAGAGGGGCATGCTGACGGCATTGGACGCCTTGGCTGACCAGGCGGAGATCACGATGAAGATCGTGCGCAGCGGCCTGGACGACCTGCCCTTGTCCGGGGTCGTGGACGCGCTGGAGTTCCTGATGCACAACGTCGAGGTGCTGCATCAGATGGTATCGGCAGTGAACGAACGCGCGGCTCAGATCCGGGAACGGGAGGTCACCGAACGGCCCGCGGGGACCGCCCTGGAAACGATGGACGCGGCACTAGTGACCCTCGGCTACGGGCAAGAGACCGCGATGTCGATGCACCGCCTGCTATCACTGGGGCGCCGCGAACTGGTCCTCGTGGACGAGGGCGAAGTGTGAGGCCCCTGACCACCGACAAACGTCCTTCGAGCTCAAGCACCTGACGACAGGGCGCTCGTGTTCCCGCGAGAACAACTGGTCAAGCAATCATGGCTATCACGACGCAAGCAATCGTGCCGCCGCCCGGTTTAGGACCTTCCCCAGATCGCGCCTTGCCCCGGCGGGACGATGGGGTCGCACGGTCCGCCCCTGACGTCGCCAGGCGACGTGGACGGAAGCCCGCGGCGAGAGCGGCCCGCGCCGGATTGGTCACGCCGCCGGTCGGGCGAACTACGGCGTGCTTGTGGCCTGCTGGATCCGCAACAGGCAGGCACGGCGCATCATCTTCTCCAGGTCCACGAGGGCGACGTTCAGGCGAGCTGCGGGGGAACCGTCCAGCAGCGGGATCTGCGGGACCGGCCCAGGGTCGGCGTGAACTTCGTGATTGCGTCGCCGGTAGGAGCCTTTGGCAAGGGCCTCAATGGCGTCGGGGGCAGCGCCGAGGACGGGATCGGAGGCCAGCAGGTCGACCGCGTCCGCGGCGATCTGATCCCTTTTGGGGCTCCGGTCGGTCTTGGTGCGCCTCCGGTCGGCCCCGTGGATGAACAGCGCCTCGCCGGCGATCACCAGGTCGACCAGGCGGTCCTCGGGCTCGGCCAGGTCCCCGGCTGCCATCACCCGCCGGATCGCCATCTGCAGCGACCGGTCCCCCGTGACGCCGGGGTGCTCCAGCCGCTGCATGATGTCTTGAATCAAGGCCAGGTCGTCCGTGCTCCACAGGATCGTCGGGCGGCCCAGGTCGGGGGCCTGACTCCAACTGCGGTCGATGGTGCAACCGGGAGCGGCGTCGAAATCGTCGGGGTGCTGCATTTGCAGGTGGCGGCCCAGCGTCACCGAGCCCCCGCACACCAGCCGCAGCGCTATTAGCAGCCGCTTGGCGCATTTGTCCAGCCGAGCGGGCGGAGTCACGGCCGCGGTAGCGCCACCCGTGCAGACCGCGTGGGTGCTGAGGCGGACCAGAGCGCACTGGTAGAACCGCGACACCTCGCGGTACTGGGTGTTACCGCTGGCTTGGTCGGGCAACCCGGCTTCCACCACCGCCGACAGTTCAGCGTCGCTCATCAGCCGGATGCCGAGCCCGGCACCGAGGTCAATGGTGCGGTCGCCGGCTAGGTCGAATCCCAGCAGCGGCACCACCTGCACCAGCCGCACCGCCGGCTCCAGTAGCCCCGCCTCGATATCGGCGTAGCACTCCTGGAACACCGCGCGGTCCCACACATAGCCGCCCGCACGGGTCACCAGCGGTTCCAGCAGATGCCGATACAGCATCTCGGTCAACGACCGGTTGGTGCGGGAGAACTCAAACCCCACCAGCGTGTCCACCCGGCCTCCCAGGTCCGGGTGAGCGGCGAGCGCATCACGAAACGCCGCCATCGGCTCCAGCCGATCCCACCACCCGCCGGTCGACAACGGCAGCGGAGGACGCCACCGCCGACGCCGCACGACCACCAGCGTCTCCTGCCCGCTACGGCGCCACCCCGGACCCTTCTCCGGCACGAACACCGGCTCGGCCTCGATCGCCGCCAACGCCGTCAGCGCCGCCTGCATCACCGCCGCGGCGGCTTCCTGCACTATGGCGTACCGGATCGGCATCCTCGAACCCCTTAACTGCTCACCCACCACTCGGCACCGCCGAGGCCCGCACCGGAGGCGAACAGATCAGGATCGCAGTCTGATGCCCCACCCGCACGTGGTTTCCGCCCCCCATGCGCGCCCGCGACCATCGCTGTCAGCTCTCCCGCAGGCGTCCGGCCAAGCCCCCGGCATCTGTAGGAGCCCTGGCGTCCGAGAGCCGAGCCTCCTTGCACGAGTCGATGTGCAGGCCGAGCAGCGACCACAACGGTGGGTGATCGCATCGAGGCGACGAGGAGGGCCTGCCCGAGCATGGCCAGCGCGCCCCAGCGCCGGATCCCAATGAACAACGAACTGCACCCTATGCCGCCAGGTTCGCTCTGGTATCGAGGGGCTCCTCAGTGAATCCGCCGTAGTTGTCGTGGCGGGGAGGACTGTGGGCGTCATCTGTAGAGAGCATCTTGAAGGGCCTTACCGGCTATTTCGAGCGAACCTTTCAGATCTGCTAGAAGGTTGGGCTCGATACCTGCCTGTCCGAGAGCGGCTCGTTCTACGAGCGCTGTAAGAGTCATGCTTTGGACGGGGCGAAGGCTTTCTTTGTTGGGGTGCTTTAGTACATCTCGGGCGGCGAAGGCGTCGCCGGATCTGGACGCAGCTTGGGCGACCTCGGTGTACAGGCGGCTCGCGTGGGTGGTGTCGAGTGCGGCGGCGAGGTCGACTGCGGCCAGGCCGAGTCGGGTTTGGGTTGTGGCTCTCTTTGGGTCCGGTCGATGGATGGTGCGGCGAGTGGTGATCAGTAGCGAGGGAAGAATGCTGGGGTCCGGCCGCGCCGAAGCGAGGTCGACGAAGACGCGAAGGCAGTGCGCGGTTGCTTGGTCCCATGGGGCGCTGAGGTTGGCCGTTGGGATGGCGCAGTGTGCGGCGTCGAAGTCATCGTTCATTGTGTGGCTGATGATTGCCATCTGGGTGGCTTCATCGATTCCTTCGCCGGGCACCGCATGTTCTGCGGCATTGCTGGCTGCTCGCTGCCATTGCTGGGCGGCTACCAGGGCCCGGGTGCCGTCCTCGCGAAGGACGGTCCTGAGCCATGGGGCCACGTGGGTGCGGGCGGTAGTGGAGGTGGTGAAGCCGTCAAAGCGGACTGGTGTGCCGTGGACGTCGACATCGCCGCCGTGCTGGACCGCGCGGTGGAGTTGGCGGAGGGTTTGGTAGGCCCGTTCTGGGTTGTGGGCACGAAGGTCGAGGCGGGCGAGGTTCACGATGGGCTGGAGCGCGGCGATGGTCGTGCGGCCGGACAGTGGCCAGGCCGGCTGGAAGATCTGGAACTGTCGTTCGCACAGTTCGATCGCCAGGTCGGTGAGCGCGCAGTCGGAGGCGATGAGCGCGGCCAGGTTCCAGGCGGTGCAGGCGCGGTCGATCCGTTCTTCTGCGTCGTCTGGTTCGTGGCAGGTGGAGGCGTAGTGGTTCACCTGGCGTACGCGGTCGTGGAGGCTTATGCCGCGGGGTCTGGACTGGATGATCAGTGGGAATCGGCAGGCAATCTGGACGAGGTCGACAGGAGCGCTTGCCGGGGCTTTGATACTGCGGTGGGCTGCGGGGGGCGTGACTTCGGGTGGTGGTCCTAGGATCGCGGTCCGGGCGGCCCAGGCCAGGATGCTTTGCTGGCGGGCGGGGAGTCCGAGCCGGTTCCAGTGGAAGATGATGTGGTAGCTCAGAACGTGCCGGAGTCCTCGCTGGAGCTTTCCGGTTCGGGCACGGGAGCCGAGGTTCTGCCCGGCGAGGCGAAAGGATCCTGCCCAGTCCGCAGCGTGGGTAAGAGGTCCGTCGGCGTTGAAGAGCGCTCCGGCCTCGGAGGTGTCGGCGAGCATCAGAGTTCGAAGGCTGTCAGCCATCGCGTCGAGTTTGCGGGTGGGGACGTCGGGGGGAAGTGGTCGCTCGTGGGCGACGCGGTGCCAGACGTCGCCTTGTTCGTACCATTCCAGTCCGGCCGCGTGCATCAGTGTGCTGCATAGCAGGAGGGACAGTTCGCGGCGTCCGAGTCCGGTGTTGTTTCCGGCGAGGAGCCGCAGGATGGCTCGGCTGTCGTCGTGGAAGAGTTGGTGCGCGGCGGCCATGCCATCTTCGCCGCCGAAGGCGGCGGTCTCGGCCTCGTACACACCGGGCCACCAGCTGTGGATCGTCTTGCGCTGAGCGAGGTGGTCCAGCGCGGTTCCGATCGGGTCCTGGCGGGGGTCGGCCGCGGGGCCGGGGCGGAGGCGCAGCCTCCAACAGGGGTGCTTGCGCATGAACCACCACGTGCTGATCAGTCCTTCGGCTTCGGCTTGGTGCAGCAGCGGAGCCAGATCAGTCACGGCGTCCTTTTCGCTGGCGTCCCAGTCGGAGAAGCGGACGTAGATCTGCCGCCAGGTCGCCGCCTCCTGTTCGGAGAGGGCCTGTCGCCCGCCCAGCCGGTAGGTTTCGACGGCTTGAGCCAGGTCGGTTTGCTCCAGTCCGGCCGCGGTGGCCGTGTCGGCGAGGGACGCGCCGGCCAGGACGGCGATCACGGCTTGCTCGGTGGGTGACCCGACTAGCTGATCAGCAGGCATCTGTCCCATCCCGAAGTCGGTGCGGCGTTACTGGCGGCGGTGGTGAGAGCGAGTGCGGTGCCGGCGTTGCCTTCGAGAAATCCACTTCCCCGCGTCGCGTCGGGGCGCGCATACCGGCCGAGGCGGTCAGTCAGAGCGGGAAGGCAGGCGGCAAGCGCGGGTGCTGTGGCGTCTTGGGCTGCTCGCCAGGCGGTCTGGTAGAGCCCGGCGTGGCCGTGACAGATGCCGGGTTGGGTGATCTTGGCTTGCTGGGCCGGGTCGTGGAGGCAGCGTAGGAGCGCTTGTTCGTAGGCGTATTGAAGAGGGGGGTTTGCGGTTGCCAGGGCGGCGAGTTGACCGGCGCGGGCGATCCCGGGGGTGCCGTAGCACCAGCTCGGCCGGTGGGGGCCGAGTTGACGGGGGCGGCGGGCTCGCAGTTCGGCGAGTGTGATCCACTCTGGCCACCATGGACCCTTGTCGGAGTCCTGCCGCCATTGGTCCAGCCAGGCGGTGATGCGGTGGATGGCGTCGGCGTGGCCGTCGACCATCACGCCGCGTCGTGCGGCGTGGCTGAGCAGAGCCAACGGGCCGGTGATCCCGTGGGCGAATCCAAAGTTGCCGTGTCCGGCACGGAACTGCGGGGACTCGCGGCGGTGTGGATCGTGTCTAACCCACCAGCCAGGGACGCCGCGGCCGTCCGGCCCAGGAACGGGGTGAGTGAGGGTGACCAGATAGGTCAGCACCCGTTCCATGGCGCTGCCGGCGGGATCACGCTGCAGCAGCAGGGCGCCGATGCCCGTCAGACCGAAGAAAACGTCGTACTCGTGGAATCCGGGGAACTCTCCGCGCTCGGCCCGGGCTGCGGCTGAGTCGACACGATCATGGGCGAGTGCCGCCACATGACGGTCGACGTCAGCAAGGCCGTTCTGGTACTGCTCGGCTGACCCAGCGGCGGTGTCGAGCATGAAGGAGATGGCCGGGGCGCCGAGATAGAGGCTCGCGGTGGGGGCCGCGCTGACTTCCCCGCTGACGGCATGCGAGATCCAGGTGTGTGCGTGCCGCCAGCTTCCCCGGCCGCATCGGGCGCGTTCGATGTGAAGCAGAGCGGTCCCAGCGGCTCCTTTATGGAGGGCCTGGTTGAGCCAGGGCTGGTCGGCTGGCGAAGGTCCGGGGGTGGCGAGCAGCGCGGCGTACTGGTCCGCGGCGTCAGCCAGGTCGGAGCGGGTCACGGTGAGGGCGCTCACGTCATCGCTCCCTGTGGGAGGCCGTGTAGCGGAGGGCGCAGGCCCGTACAAGCCTGTTGGTGACTCGTTCTTGATCGACGTCAACACCGACCGCGCGATTATGGTGCAGGTGCAGCAAGGAATGGAGAACACCGAGGACATCGCGCCGTTCGTCGAACTGCTTGCGGTAGCTGGTGAGAGCGTCGGCGCGCCGACCCCATTCCCCGGTCGCTTCGAAGCCGCCGGGTAGGGCTTGCAGGTTCGCCCATTGGCGGTCGGGGTCGGCCAGGGCGAGGGCCTGGGCACGGAGCTCGGGGTCCAGGAGGCCGTGCTGTTGCGGGAGTTCCTGGATCAGCCAGCGCAGGCTCTCGCTCCGGGCGCCGGTGAGGCTGATCGCCAGATCGACCATGCTGACCGCGGCGAGCGCTTGCGGCCGGATGCCCGCCTTGGTGGCGGTGATGATCTGGGCGATGGCGGCGCGGGAATCGGCGGCGAAGACTTGTAGGGCGGCGTCCATCGCCGCGCCGTGGCCGTAGCGGCCGGTTTGGGGTTGGTAGGTGGCGAGGGTGATGTGGGAGACGAGGCGTTCGCGGCGCAGGCCGGCTGCCCAGTCACTGACCTTCTCGGCGGCGGTGCCATAGGCCGCAGGCGATGAGAGGCCAAGGTAGAGGGCGAGGTACGGATCGACCTCGGGACGCCGGATCTCGCGGTGTCGCCGGAACCACCAGGGCGGCGGGTCCTGGCCGAAGGCGTCAATGAGCTTAGCCGTGTGCTCGGTCAGCACTTCATCGAAGCGCGCCGGGTGGCCGTGGATCTGCACGTACAAAACGGACGATCGTCCAGGTAAGGCGTGGTTCTCGGGCGGGCAGCGGCGCCAATCGCCGCGCGGTCGTACGGGGCCTGTGGCCCTGGTGAAGGGGATGACGATTTCGTGAGCGCGGCCGATCCATGCCAGCTCATCAGGCGCGAAGGTCTCACGGAGTTCGAGACGACCGGCGCTCCGCAGACGCGTGCGCAGGAGCAGCCGGTGAAGCCGATGGCTCAGGTCGACCGGTTGCCGCCGATCATGATCGACCATCGCGACGTGTTCGGGCACCCGCCACCGTTCCCGCCAGGCATCGAGGCCCTTGCTCCACTCCGCTGCCGGGGCATCGTGGCCGGGTAGATCATCGGCGGACAGCAGCCACCGCGCCGGCGCGAGGATCGTGCGCCGGTAGCGGACGCGAGGCAGGAAGGGCATCTGAGCGGCGACACCGAAGTGGAACGCCTTGTATACCGCGCACCGAGAAGTGGAGACCTCGGCAAGGAACCGCGCGAGCGGAGGAGTATGGACCCCGGCTTCCAGCGCGTGCGCGACGCGCGGCTCGACACGCTGCCCGGTGGATATCCGCACGAGCTGGAACCGATCCTTGTCCGCCGTGACGGCGAGATCGACCAAAGGGATATGGTCTGGCCCGCAGGGGCGGTGCTCTCCAAGCGCGATCACCGTGGGGAGGAACTGCTGGGTTCGGGTGATGTTCTCGTTGCGGCGCCGTCGCGGCGGAAAAGTCAACTGCACGGCGACCGTGTCCGGCCCCGATAACGCGAAGCTCTGTGCAAGCAGGTCCCTGCTGTCGCCAGGCGGCAGGTGCGCGTGCCGACCGATCATGCTGCTGCCGGGCCGAGGCGTGCCAGTCACCCGCAGCACGAACCGTCCACGATTCAACGCCTCCAGCGACGCGGCGCCGACCTCCACCGCGATCTCGACCCGCGACGGCAGGCTCACCCCGGTAGCGTGGTCGGACGAGAGTCGCTCGATCACCTGGTCGGTCAAGACGATCTCGTCATCCCCGCTCATCGTGGCGTTCTGGATCAGCGCGAGCATCTGCTCCTCGCGTTCGGTCACAGCCCGGAGGGCGCGCCCCCATGGTGAGCCGAGATATTCCGCTGGCAGCCCCAGTCCGCTGTCGGCGACCAGTTCCAGGACCGGCACCACGGCGCCCGTTCCGTACCGGGCCAAGAACCGGGTGTGGTAGTCGCGCCAGGCCGGATAGCCGAACGGGTACGGCGACAACCGGTAGAGGAGGTCAACGGCGTCACGGGCTTCCCTGGCGACCTGTTCGGGAAGTTGCACTTCACAGTCCAAGAGCGTGTCGATCGCCAGTGGCGTGGAGGCCACCTGGCTTACGGTTTTCATCTCCTGCGTCACTCTCGCCCACGCAGGTTCGATCGCCGGGCTGTTCGCCGAGATCGAACGATGCACCCTGGACAAGCTGTCCACGAGGCCGTTGATCGCGGGGATGTCGTAGGCCCTTGCGGCTCGGAGCTCGCTACAGACGTGGCCGAGGGCGTCCGTGCAGGTCATGGGTGCTTGAAGGCTGCTGATCAACACGTTCTGTTGCAGCAGCCCGATCAGCATGCCCTTGATCTGTTCATTGCTAGCGGCGGGGAACTCATCGGCGAGCCGGGTTGTGAGTTCGCCGAACGGGACAGGTCGGCGAGCTGCTTCCACTGCGGCGCGCACGGGTCGGCTGTGGCGCACCGACACCTCGACGGGGGCCAGGCCCTGGGTCGCGCCGTCGGGTGCTGGCCCGGGGACGACGAACCGTCCGCCCCGCACGTACCCGGCGTTGTTAGCGATCACCGGCAACCGTCCCACCAGTTCCGGATTCTTGTGCAGGGCCGCGAGCACGTCGCCGATCCAGCTCGCATCAGCGCGGACCACCGCTTGATGGTCCGGCCCCCAGGCCACTACGGGTGAGCGACCGAACCGCGCCACAGCCACGCCCGCGAACAGGCCGAACGGGGTGGGGCGGCGGTGCCACCTCAGCAGGTACGACGCCATAGCGATCACCGCACGGCGTACCTGCCGCGGGTCGGGGTGCTCGCTGGAGGTGAGGGCGTTGACGGCCTCGATCAATGCCGGGCTCGCGGTGACCACGGCAGCGTGAATCTCGGGTCGTTGAGCGACTTGGGACAGCCAGGCGACCGCACGGGCGGCGAACCTTGGATCGTCAGGGTCGAGGTCGGCGGGCAAGTCCAGCCTGCCAGGTGCAGTGCTCGCGCGCAGCAGGGCCGCGCCCGTCCATCGGTAGTCCGCTGGTCGTGCCGCCACCTTCCCACCTCCCGGGCTCCCTCGGTGGCAGAAGGCGCCGGCACGCCCAGCGGCGTGCCGGCAGCCGCCCGTCAGGACGGGTCGTCGAACGTGGAGTTGCACGCGCTGGCGTTGCCCGAGCAGGTGTCACCGCAACCATCGTCGGTCGGGCAGTTCCCGCGGGCCGCTGGCGCGTAGGCGACGAGCACTCGCACGTCGAGGTCGAACTCGTCCTCCTCGGCAGGCCGCTCCGCGAGCGCCGTAGCGCCGCCCGAGGTCTGGCCGTGGACCATGCTGACCACTCTCCTCACTTAACGGGGGTTGCGGAACACCCCTGGCCGACCGCGGTAGTCGCCGCCTGCGGCCAGGAGATCAAGACCCGGCTATGCACCTTGTCGACGACGCGCCCGCAGGGCAGCAGGTCATCGGGCGTGCCAGCCGGGTAGATCCGGTACTGCGGGCCAGGGCCCCTACGGTGCTCCCTGCTCCAGACCCGCAACTGCTCGGCCACCGACTCGGCGAGCCGGGCGGCATCGGGACCGTAGGCGTGCACGCCGTACTCCAGCGCCTTGTGGCCGTCTTCGGTCGCCGGCCGGGTGGTCAAGTAGGCCAGGTTCCCGGCGTCGTCGACCACGGCCATCGCCGCCGAGGCGTTGCGCGGTGCGACCACGCCGGTGTCGCGGTCCTGATCCACCAGCACCATGCAGAAACCGGGGAAAGCGGTGGCCAGCCATATCTGCACGGTGTCCAGAAACTCGCCGAGACCGATGAAAGCGCCGCTCCAGACCTCGACTCGCGGGGTCTCGAACACACCCGCAAAGAGGCTGGGGTCAAGGTCGGTCCCGTCGTCGAACCGAAGGGTGACCTCGCCGTCGCGCATCACCAGCAGCATGGCCTGGTGAGCGCCCGCCCCCTGCACGGCCACGAACCCGAACATCTTGGAGGCCGTGCTGACCAGGTGGCCGTCGGCGTGCTCGAAGGTGATGACCCTGTGCAGGCCCCGGATGCGCAGGGCGGTGCTGAGGCGGCCCCCCTCGGCCAACTGCGCCGACCAGGCGGGAGGGATGTCCCACGCCCCCATCGTGACCAGGATCCGGTCGTAGGGCGCGTAGGCGGGCACGCCTTCCTCGGCGTCGCCGAGAATGACGTTCACCCATGAATACCCGGCCTTATCGAGCATCCGGCTGGCCCGGTCGGTCACTTCCGGGTCGATGTCGACCGTGGTGACCGTGCCGGACGGGCCGACGAGTTCAGCGAGCAGCGCCGCGTTGTATCCGCCACTTCCGATCTCCAGCACGTTCATGCCCGGCATGATCGCGGCCTGCTCCAGCATGAACGCCTGGACGTGCATGTCGGAGACCGAGCTCAGGGCGTTGCCCTCCTCATCCCGCTTGATGACGACCGCCCGGAACGGCTCGTAAGCCTCCTCCGGCGACACCTCAGGGATGAACAGGTGACGAGGCACCGTGCGCATCGCGTCGGCGACGGCGTCCGAGACGATCGTCCCGTTGCCGATGAGTTGATCCACGGCCCCCTCGCGCCAGGAGGCGACCTGGTCGCCGTCGGCCCCGCCGGTCTCGTTACTGTCGCTAGGCTCGGTCACGAACCCTTCCCATCTGCTGCCCGGATTCTGTCTGAGTCGATCTCGTTTGCGGACGGTCCATGCCCGACGGCTGCCTGGAGCGCTGCCGGATCTCGCCCCATCCACCAAAGCCTGTCCGAGGGGTGAAGCTTCACCTCGGTAATCGGTCTACAGGCATCCCCGGAGTGTCGGGCTATGACGTGGGCGAACATCTACCAGCAACCCCCGGCACCGGCTGCCGTGCGTTCCTTCACCCACGTGATTGCCTCATGCAGATGCTCCGCGTCGGCCGGCGCGACCGGTTCGTACAGCCACACTCGGTCACCGTCGTCGGCGCGGGGACCACAGCGCAACGTCACCGGCCGGTCTCCTTCGATGGTGAGCACGTCGCCTGCCAACTCGGAGCTGATGCCGTGCGCTCGCAGCGCGTTGTGGATGGCGCGCAGGCGGGTACGCCCGGCGACCTCGATCTGGTCCGTGCGGCGCGGGGTGTCAATGCCCATCGGTCACTCCTGGTCGGCGGCCAGTGCGGCGCACATGTCAGTGACCGCATCGACGATCAGTTCGGGTTCGTCCCACTGCACGTTGTGACCGGCGCGCTCGGCGACGATGAGCTTGGAGCTATACGACAGGCTCGCCAGATCAGCCTGAATCCGCGCCCACACCTGCGCCCGACGACGAGCGAATTCGCTGACGGTCGCGTCCCAGCAGGGGTTGCAGGCGTAGCTGTCGGAGCTAGGTGAGGCGCTCGCGGAGATCACCACCAGCGGCATGCCGCCGAAGTGGCGCCGTTCACGCCGCAGGACCTCCGTACTTAGGACAACGCGTTCCATCACATCGGCGCGCCGCATGCCGCTCGTCAGCGCGGTGAACATCTCGGTTTCCACCAGGTCCGGTGGGACCTTCCGCCGGGCCTTATCGTGCAAGGAAGTGTCCACGCCGCTCCTGGTCCGCAGCCGCACCAGCCCGCGCGGTGTCAGCAGCCTCCTGGCCACGTCCTTCCACCAGCGCACCGGCCCGTACCGCCACCAACCGAACTCTTCGACTAGCCAGTCGTTGTTCTCGCTAGGGGCGTCCACCAACACCATCCCGGCGACCTGATCCGGATGCCGGTTGGCGTAAAGGCGGACCACCTCACCGCCCAGCGAGTGCCCGACGAACAAGAACGGGCCGCCTTCGCCAGCGGTGGTGAGAGTGTCGTGCAGCTCGTCG
Organism: Actinomadura spongiicola; assembly: GCF_003432485.1. Lineage (GTDB taxonomy): Bacteria > Actinomycetota > Actinomycetes > Streptosporangiales > Streptosporangiaceae > Spirillospora > Spirillospora spongiicola. Next base: position 43,016 of record NZ_QVNQ01000013.1, on the reverse strand, counting down.
GCGATCCGCGACGGGGACCGCCACTCCCACCACGGCGCCGCTTGGCTCCAGCCGACCCCGGCCCGGTCGTACAGGACCACGTGATGATCGGGGACAAGAGCGCGCTGCACGTGGACCCAGTGGATTCCCGGACTGCTCATGCCGGGCACGATCACGACCGTGGGTGAGCCCTCGCCCTCGGTCCACACGTGTACCCGTCGGCCGTTCACCTCGACGATCCGGCCGGGTGGAGGGAATCGGCGCCGGTCAGCGCGTTCGCTCAACACTTGAAAGGTGGCGGAGGCGACAGGACCGGCGACGCCAAAGGCAGCAGCACAAGCGAGCAGGCGGCGGGAGGCGAAGTCCACGAGACCCCTTCCTCGTTGTGTTGAACCGCGTTTCGGATCTGTTCTGACAACGAGCATTCATCCGCCGCGGCCCGCAGGTCGAGGATGTTCCACCAGATTCCACGAACTCAGAGAAGCCGTCCGTGTGCGATCTCGATCAGCGTCCGTGCCGGGTCCCCGTAGACGGCCATACGACGCAGGCTGTCGAACACCTTCAAGTAGTAGGCGATCTGATCCTTGCGCCGCGTCTCCATCGCCACCGTCCAGCAGTCCGACCGGACGACGCTCTCATCGAACATGTAGAAGCCCTCCTTGGACAGCACGGTCCGGTCTGCGCGAGGAGGGATGATCCCGAACGCCACATGCGGCATCCGCGTGACTTCGATGAGGAAATCGAACTGTGCAGCCATCACCTCAGGGCCGCCATGTCCGATGTCCAGTACGCCGGCCTCGATCACAAAGTGGAAGGTGTTGCGCCCTGTCGGTGCCGTCAGGAGCGCTTGCCGGGCCATCTTCGCCCGCGCCGCCGAACGGGCCTCCTCGACCGGGCGGCCGTGCATCCGCGCCGACGTCAGCATCGCCGCCGCCGCGAAGTCCTCGGTCTGCAGGATGCCGGGGATCGCCGTGGACTCATAGACGCGCATCAGCGCCGTCGCCGCATGCTCATCGGTGCGCTGCGACTGGATATGGACCAACCCGGCCTTCATCTCCCGCTTGTGCTCGCGGAACATCCGGCTGACCTCCCGCCGGGCGGCGATCAGCTCAGGGATCTGCTCCGGCGCATCGCACGCCTGCGCCCACGTCCAGATGTCGGGCTCCCTGATGTTCTGCAGGCCGTTCTCAATCCGGGAGATCTTCTGCGGGCTGAAGCCGGTGGCGGCGGCGAGCTGCCGCCCGTTCAGTCTGGCGTCCAGGCGCAGGTCACGGAGCCGGATGCCGAGCGCTTCACGGGCGGCAGCCTTCGGGTCGGTCATCTGAGACGGGTTCAGGCCGGCGGCGTGTAGTCCTTGTGCGGCACAGCGACCGCCCACGCCGCTTCGAATGCCTCCCGGCACCGTGCTACCAGCGCCGGGTCGTCGTCCCATTGCTGCCCGGCCGGGCCGTCGTCGCCATCGTGCAGGTTGAACATGACGAACACCCCATCGATGACGAACATGTCGTTGCCCGGCAGGAACAGGCAGGACGCCAGGCGACGGGGCAGCCAGCGGATGTCCTCCCCGGCCTCGACCAGCTGGGAGGAGAACTCATAGGCCCCGCGCATGTACTCTGATACCGGCTCGGAGATCGCCTTGATCCGGCGCATCACGACCCCCGCGGCAGCCCGCGCCGCAGTCGTCTCCACCGCCTTCTCCCGCACCGCCTCCGCCGCCTCCGGATCAGCGGCACGCCGGCCGATGTCGATGCCGTACCGATCACGCAGCTCCAGCTTCCACCTGCTCGCGGTCGCGCCCGCGACAAGCTCGTTGCGCCGCTCAGCCGAGATCGACTCCATACTTCTCCTTCGCGTAGGCGCGGACGAACATATCCACAAGATCGTCGCCTACCTCCACCCCTGCCTCGGTCGGTGAGGGCTTGCGGAGCTGGGACCGGACATGCGGGTCGTCACGCAGCTCGCCCTGCCACAACCACGTGCCTCGGTTGGTGATCTGATGGACGGCAGGGCAGGTCTCCGCGGTTTCCGACTCCGGCCCGCAGTAGTAGGACAACATGATCGGGTCGTCGTCGCTCGGGTGTTCCACAGGATTCCACCTTTCGATCGGGCAACCCGACCTTCACCCGCCAAACGCCCTCGGTCAACACCTCAGGGCCGTGCTTCGTCTTCCTTGCGTTGCCTCGTTTCTCTCGCCACAGCACGCTGGGACTGCAAGGCCCCGAATCGGAAGAAGCAATGCCGCCACCTGCGCCACGCCACGCGATCCGCATCTGATCGTGGAAGGTGGCGGAGACCCTGAACAGTTATGGGGGCTGGACCAAGACGTTCACCGATCCCCCGCTCTGCGCCCCGACTATCGACCGCCTCACCTACAACCGGGCGATCATCGATACCGGCACCGACCCCTATCGCATCGCGGAGACCCGCGGCCGGGTCGAGCACAATACCGGCAGTGTGCGGGCCGGTTCCTCAATAGTCTGGTTGAGGGCCTGTACGCCGATATCGTGTTCACGTGGCCTCTACGCTTGTGCCCGTCCACGTGGGGGCCGTCGCGCCCTCCGAGAGGTTCCCCGCCGGGCCCTCAGGAGGGGATTTCCTCGGCAATCCCCACCCCCCGTCCACGCCACCGAGGGCGAGCCCACCAGAGCCCCTGACCTTTGCCAGTCCAGAGGTCGACTGGGCAAAGCACGATCTTGAACCGCGCTGGCTAGGGCGCGAGACCAGCGACTGCGCGGCGGCGTTCGACCCGAGCATCCTTCACAGACGCGGAGCCGACGAGCAGAATCGCTTACTTGAGGGAGCCCGCCAGCGCGGCGAGGTCGCCGTGATCGTCGCCACGATCGGCGTGCCGACCGATTCGCTCGGCCGCCCGACCGTACGGGGACACGGTCCCGGCCTCAACCAGTCGATCCACGTCAGCGGCATCGAAACCAGCATCACGAGCACCAAGCTGCCCATCGGCAGTGAACCACGCCTCGTCGCCGACCTTCCTGAGGCGGAACGTGATCTCGGAAAGCGGCTGTTGTCCAAGCCCCCCGAAGGGTGGTGGGGGCTCCGATTGGCCGGCGCGACACTGCAGCCAGGAGCCGGTGGCCCCGCCGTCACGCACGAACCCGAGGGCACGCTGGTGCCGATCTTGATCGATGGGCTGGGCGTGCCGGTGGTGGCGGTGTGGGTGTCACCGGAGGAGGACCAGCGGGTCTACGTCGTCCCTTATGGGACGGACCCGGATACGGTCCTGGCGTGGCTCGTCTCGCAGGCGCTTCCCGAATACGTCCCGGGGGCGCTTCGGCGGGTCCGGTCCCCGCGGCTTACCGATCCGAGTCTGCAGACCACGGCTGAGTCGCAGGCGCGTTCTGCGCTCGATGAGCTGAAGGCCCGGTATGCCGCCGACCTCGCGAGGCTCCAGGGCGAGTTGGACGCGGCGACAGCCGAAGCCGAACCAATCCGGTACGGGCTGCTGTACGGAACGGGAGCCACGTTGGAGAAGGCCACCGCCAACGTGCTGCGTGCGGCGGGGTTTAACGTGACCGACCTCGACGAGGAGCTGGGCAGGACGGCATCGGCTGACCTGCTGGTGACGTACGGGACAGAACGACGGATGATCGAGGTCAAGGCCGCCTCAGGGAGCGCGAGCGAGAAGTTCGCGGACTCCCTGGAACGCCACCTGTCGACGTGGCCCGAGCTTCGCCCGGCCGAGCCGATCAACGGGCCGGGTGTGCTGGTGGTGAACCACCAGCACAGGCTTCATCCCGATGAGCGGACCGCCGAGGTGTTCACCCGGCCGGAATTCGTCCGAGCCCTAAGGGTCGTGGTGTTGAGCAGCCGACAGCTGTTCGACTGGTGGGCCACAGCGGACTGGGAGGCGATCCGGGCCGCCGTGCTAGGGCAGACCGCCCCGCCTTCCGTAGCCAACCCTGCGACGGCAGGCCCAGAGTGGCGGCGCTGGCTGTTCAGAAAGTAGCCCGGGATCGCCGGGCCTCTGGTGCGGCTCGTGTGAACCCGCAGTCGAATGATCGCCAGCAGGCGGCATCTCCGGTCCACGACGAAGTGGACCTAGCTGGTCCGTCCGCCCCTCAATCAGCACGAGGCCGCCTTCAGGGAGACTTCCCGTCGGCATTAGATGTATCTCTGTTCCCCTCGCCCGGGGGCGTTTCCGGCGTCAGCAATGGCCACGACGTCGGTGGTGGGCCAAACGCGCGACGACCGGCTATGACTGTCAGACTGGCGATGGCAGCGTTGGCGCCACCACCAATCACAACGCTGAAACCGAACGGTGCCACTCGACCGAGAACGAGATTCCCTGCTTCGTTCCGTACTTTGTGACGAAGTGCTCTCCCAGGATCCTATTGATCTGACGCAGCCTCGCCACCGGCATCTTGGCGACGAGCTGACGTCCCCAGTGTGTCCCGTACGTTCTGCGACCTTGGGAATGGTGGCGGGGCCGATTCCGCCGAGCATGATACCCATCACGATTGTTCGGCGGCGCTCAATCTCGTCGATTGGGACTCCGTGGACTTCTGCGATCGAAAGCATGAACAGGGCGCTTAGCTCAAGTGATGACAGAGCCTCACCTGCCAGCATTGTCCGTGCGACTCCCGTGCCGACGCCAGGCGCGGCTGCGGCTATTCCAACTGCTGCACCCTTCATGGTCAAGGCGCTGACGTGCATCCGCTCCAAATTGCAAATTACCTGTGCCGGTGTCGCCGCTAGGTTTCGCTGGCGGGCCCGCGCGATGTTCTTGCTAACCAGTGGGCTCTGGATGTCGATTGCCTTGTCCAGCAGGTCGAGGACTCGCCGCCCACGTACGGCCGCTGCCGGGACCGGTCCGTCGAGGCCACCTTTCACCATGCTTTGAACTCCTTAGATCGCGACGTCCCAACCGAGTCTCCCCACTCGACCAGCCGAGCGGATCTTGCATCAGCTATGCCCAGCCGACGACCGCGGGAAGACAGCAACAGGAGCGGCCGACCCGTTAGTCGCGCTGCCCCTCTCTACAGGGAGGGGACGCCTTCGAGTGACTGATCAACAAAGCTGGGGGGGACGAGGCATGGCCGCCTGCTACGACAAGATTCCTGCCACCTACGGCTATGTCGCACCCGGCGCCCACTGGGTCGCGAAGGTCTCCATCTGCTTGAGGACCAGGTCGATGGCCTCGCGCTCCTCCTCGGGCGGGTAATCAAACCTGGCCAAGACCCGGCGGATACGGGTGCGAAGTTTGGCCCGCACGGGCTCGCGTGAGAGCCAGTCGACAGACAGGTTTCTACGGATGTCCGCGACCAGTGCCCTGGCGATCTCCGCAAGCTTTTCGTCACCGCCCTCCATCAACTCGGCCATGTTGCGGTGGGCGACAGCGTCGTAGAACGCTAGCTCCGCTTGGTTGAGGGGCGGGTCGAAGCGTTCGCCACGGCGGGCCTCTTCCGTCACCTGCCGGGCCAGCACGGCCAACTGGGCGATCACCTGGGCGCTGGTGAGCTGCTGCAGCACATAACGCCGCATCAAGTCTTCCAAGCGCTCAGAGAAGCTCTCGTGCCGGACGACGTTGTGCCTGGTCACCTCGCGCATCTTCTGCTCGATCATGCGTCGCAGGGCCTCGGTTACCAGATGCGGCGTCTCGGAGTTTTCCAGCTTGCGCAACTGCGCATCGTTGATGCGGGTGATATCCAGCCGGCCGATGCCAGCCTCTTCGTACAGGTCGGTGACCTTATCCGCGTCGACAACCGAGGCTGCGAGCGCCTTGAGGTAGCGCTGAACCTCTGCGGTCAGCGGCTGTCCCGTAGCCTCGCGGTCGGCGGCATCGAGCTTGACCATCCAGGCGCGCACCTCGCTGAAGAACGCGATGTCGCGGCGCCAGTCCGCCATGTCTTCACAGCGCTCGGCGATCTCTTTGCTCATGGCGCAGACTCGGTAGAAGCGGTCCAGTCGGGCGGCGCTCTCCTTAAAGCGGACCGACAGCGGTTTAGCACCGGGTTCCACCCTATTGCCGGGTGTCTGCGGGTCGCGCAAGTAGTTTGAGGTCAGGCGCAGGGCGCGCTTGCGGGGCGCAGGATGGGATGTGTCCGTGAGCAGTTCTTGCCAGCGCGAACCGGCGAGCAGGCCCTTGATGGTGGCGAGTTCGTTCCTGACTTCGGTGATAGCTCGCTCGATGTCCGCGCCAAGGATCTGCTCCTTCTGGTCTCTGCGCGTGTATTCCCGCAGGGCCTTAGCAAGGTTGTCGGTGAGAGGGGCATAGCCGACCAGCAGGCCGTCCTGCTTGCCGCGGAAGCGGCGATTGACGCGGGCCAGCGCCTGCATCAGGTTGGCGCCCTGCATCGGGCGGTCCATGTAGAGGGTGTGGATAGGTGGCGCGTCGTAGCCGGTGAGCAGCATCGAATGCACGATGAGCAGTTCCAGCGGGTCGTCGGGGTTCTTAGCGCGGGCCTGGACAACCTTCTGCTGGGACTTGCGCAGGGCGTGCTTGCGCAGGTGCCCCGGGTCGGCACGGTCACCGTGAAAGACAATCTTCATGACGCCTTCGTCGACCTCGTTGCTGGCCCACTCGGGGCGTCGTTCGGCAAGCGCGTCGAACACCCGGACGCAAATTTCCCGCGTAGCGCAGACGACCATCGCCTTACCGGGGCCTCCGATGTCCGGCCGCACCAGCTCCCGACGCTTCTCCCAGTGGGCAATCAGGTCGTCAGCGAGCGTCGCTATGCGGTCAGGCGCACCGTAGATCGTATTCATGGTAGCGGCGTAATGCATGGCGCGGCGGCGCTCGGCATCGTCCATCTTTTCGGTGAGGGCATTTGCCTGCTCATCAATCGTCGCCGGATCAACGTCGGGGGGAAGGGTCACGTCGATGACGCGCGGCTCGTGGAAGACCCGGACAGTGGCCCCGTCGTCGACAGCCCGCTTGAGGTCGTAGATGTCGATGTACTCACCGAACACCGCCCGGGTGTTGGCCTCGGCCTTGGAGATCGGAGTCCCGGTGAACGCGATGAACGTGGCGTACGGGAGGGCGTCGCGCAGGTGGCGGGCGTAACCGTCGAGGCTGTCGTAGTGGGAGCGGTGCGCCTCATCGACGATGGCGAGGAGGTTGCGGCGCTCCGACAGCAGTGGGTGGCTGATTCCCGCGTCCTTCTCCGCCTTGCTGAGGCTGAACTTCTGCAATGTGGTGAAGATGATCCCGCCGACGTTACGGCTCTTCAGCTCGGTGCGCAGCTCCTCGCGGGTGGTGACCTGGAGAGGCTCCTGCCCGAGGAGGACCTGGCTGTCGAGGAAGGTGTCGTATAGCTGGTCGTCAAGGTCGTTACGGTCGGTGATCACAACGATGGTGGGGTTGTTCAGAGCAGGGTGCCGGGAGACCAGCGCGGAGGTTTGCACCATCTCCTCGGACTTGCCAGCACCCTGGGTGTGCCAAACCACGCCGGCTTGGCCGCTGGCCTGCGAGGCCTTGACGATCTCCCTCACGGCCCAGGTGACCGCGAAGTACTGGTGAGGTTTGGCGATGCGCTTTCCGGTAGGGGTGAAGTTGACGAAATTGCGCGTCAGGGTCAGCAAGCGCGACCGGGTGAACAGGCCATGGAGCGCTAGGCTCATCGCCTCCAGACCGTCGTAGTCGGGCGCGTTGGTGTCGGCAGGCTCGCCTTCCTCGTTCACGTTCCACGGCGCGAAATGCTCGTACGGGGTGAAGACCGTGCCGTATTTGGCGGTGATGCCGTCCGAGACCAGGCACAGCACGTTATAGCGGAACGCGATCGGGAACTCCCTCACGTACGTCTGCAGCTGCGCGTGCGCGTCCTTAAGCGTCGCGTTTTCGTCGGCGGCGCTCTTCAGCTCGATGACAGCCAGAGGCAAGCCGTTGACGTACAGGACGATGTCGAAGCGGCGGTGACCGCCTTCAGCGTCCCGGACGGTGACCTGATTGGCGGCCAGGTAGGTGTTCGCGTTAGGGGCGCTGAAGTCGACCAGGCGGACGGTCGGGGTTTGCTCGGCACCGAAGTCGTCAGTGTAGGTGAGCCTGATGCCGGCAGTCAGATAGGCGTGCGCCTGCTTGTTCTCCGGGTACGGCTCGGTGGAGGCAGGATCAGTGGCGATGCGCAGGGCCTCGTGGACGGCCATGGCCGGCAGTTCAGGGTTCAGCCGCTCGATCGCCGACTGAAGCTCGTCGTGCAGAATCAGGTCATCCCAGTCCCTACGGTGCTCGGTCCCGGGAGCGATGCTCTTGCCCTCCCTGGATTCCCAGGCTAGCTCGGCGAGCTCCGCCATGGCGAGGCTCTCCCAGGTGGCCTCGGTCATCTTTCCGCCGAAATCAATGCCGGTCATACGGCGTCCTCCAAGATCCGTTCAGCGTCACGGACGCGGAGCTTGCCGGACATGAGCTGGGGAAGAAGGGTGCCGCGGAGGGCGGCGAGGCGCAGAGATTCCTGCTCGGCGCTAAGTGCTCGGTCCCAGAGTGGGCCAAGATGAGCATCAAGCTTCCGCGTCATTGCAACGCTCGGGGCCACCACAGGACCATCCAGGTGCCGACGCTGAATGTGGCCCATGGTGGTTGCCTTGTCTGCGGCAATGGCACGAAACTCCGCAAGCTTCGATCGGACAAGTTCGGCGACAAGCCACATTGGCCTATCACCTCGCGGAACCACTTTGAAAATGTGCTGATTGATGATCGCCTCTTGCCTATACCATCGGGCCACTGTAAGAGAGCCGGACCATGAGAAGAGGACATCGCCGGGGCGCGCTAGGTGCCTGTCAGGAACATCGATGTCGTTGTATACCGTCGAAGGTCCGGGACCGGAATTAATCTCCGCGATACGGACGACCATCCGGCCGGCACCAGACGCCCCCTTCGTAAAGGCTCGCCCATTAACGAAGTCCGCCATGCTTGAAAGTGCTTGCTCGGTAAACTCCCCCGGCATTTTCATGGCAACCTCTTGCATCGAGGCAGAAATTAGCGAGTCGGCAGTGATAGCGATCCTCTCATTGAGAGAAAGCTTGTCATCCAGTACCTCAAGTATCGCCGTGATGGCCTTACGATCCCGCTGAGGAGGCACGACGATGGGGATTTTTCGGACATCTCGCAGGTTCAGGGTCGCCTGAACAGTGGTGTTAAGGCGAGCCTGCATATATCGCTGCGCTACTTCGGCACTCAGACACGTTCTGATCCACTGGGCCGATACCTGGTTTGCAGCTCGGAGTACTCCTATGGCGCGTGCAACATTCCACCCGGCTAGCTCATCAGTGGCGATCGCCGTTTCTCCTACCGAACCGACAAGGGAAAGCAGTACTTCGCCTCCCCTAAGTCGGGTACGCGAATACTTTGCTTCAACCTCCGGACTGACCCGCAAAGGATCTCGCTGAACTACGCGTCCTCCTTTCAGGTCTTTTACACGAATGATAGGTATTCCGTCGGGTACTGATGCGCCCGGTTGGACAATTCCATAGGAAATACCTTTTGGCTCTAGAAGTTCCTCCAAGGCCACGTAAGTCCATTCCTCCGGCAAGGGAGGCAGGCTCGACACATCAGGCAGAGTGGCGTCAGCCATTGATGCTCCCCATTCGCTCACGCAACACCGCGTCCAGTCGCGCCGACTCGTCAAGCTGTGCGAACAGCTCTTTGGTCAGGCGAGCCACACGTTCCTCCACTGGCTCTGCATCTGGATCCTCCTCGGCCGCTGCCGTCCCGACATAGAGCCCCGGGGTCAGTATGTAATCGTGCTTTTCGATCTCCTGGAGGGATGCGCTGTAACAGTAGCCGGGTACGTCCTCATAAGAGAGGCCCTTGCCCTTGGCTGATTTGGTGCCGCGCCATGCGTGGTAGGTGTCGGAAATCTTCTCCAGGTCCTCGTCAGTGAGGATGCGTTCCGTGCGGTCGATCATCGTACCCATTGCCCGTGCGTCGATAAAGAGCACCCGGCCACGTTGATCGATTAGGGCCTTCGCGCCTTGGGGGCTCTTGTCCTTGGTGAGGAACCACAGGCACGCGGGAATCGCGGTGGTGCGAAACAGGTTGCCCGGCAGCGCAATCATGCACGCGACAAGGTCCGCTTCGACCAGTGCCGCCCGGATCTCCCCTTCGCCTGACTGCTTGGATGAGATGGATCCGTTCGATAGGACGACGCCCGCGCTGCCTCGGTCTCCCAACTTGGACACGATGTGCTGGAGCCAGGCGAAGTTGGCGTTGGACTGCGGCGGGACACCATACTTCCACCGCGGGTCGCCGGTCTTCCTCTCCCAGTCGGACATGTTGAACGGCGGGTTGGCCATGACGAAGTCGGCCTTGAGGTCGGGCATCTTGTCGTCGCCGAACGTGTCCGACCACCGATCACCGATGCCCTTGGGGTCCATGCCGTGGATGGCGAGGTTCATCTTCGCCAGCCGCCAGGTGCGCTCATTGGCCTCCTGGCCGTAGATCGCAATGTCGTGGGTGTGGTCCTTACCGCGCCGCCGAGCGACGAACTTGCCGCTCTGTACGAACATGCCACCCGAACCGCATGCGGGGTCGTACACCCGGCCCTCGTACGGCTCCAGAACCTCGACGATCAGTCGCACCACGCTCGCCGGCGTGTAGAACTCGCCAGCGCGTTTGCCCTCCGCTCGGGCGAAACGTTCCAGGAAGTACTCGTAGACCTCGCCGAGCACGTCCTGTGCCGGGCGGTCGCCGTGGCCGGTAAAGCGGGCGTCGCTGATGAGATCGACCAGTTCCTTGAGACGCTTCTGGTCCACGTTGTCGCGGTTGAAGATCTTTGGGAGGACTCCTTTGAGGGCCTTGTTTGCCTTCATCACCCCGTCCATGGCCTCGTCGAGGAGCTTGCCGACGCCGCCTTCGGTGCTGGAGGCGTTCTCGGCGATGTAATCCCAGCGAGCAGTCGGGGGCACCCAGAAGACGTTCTTCTCGGTGTACTCGTCCTTCTCCTCCAGGAACGCCGCCCGGCGATGCTCAGGAATCAACGCGAGCTCGGAGTCTGCGGCCAGCTCCCCCCGGCGTTCAACGAAGGCATCAGAGACATACTTCAGGAAGACCAGACCGAGCACGAACTCCTTGTACTGGGCGGCGTCCATGGAACCGCGGAGTTTGTCGGCGGCTTTCCAAAGGATGTCCTGGATCTCCTTGGTGCTGGAGACGCCGGGCAGTTCACCCTGTCCGGCGATGGGTCGCTTACGCGGAGGCATCGTTCCTACTTCCTTGAGACTGCATAACGGCGTGTGGTCGAGGAAAGGTGATCAACTGGAGTTCCATTCGCGTCGGTTCGTTGGCGTACTTTCGAGCGCGAGGGTTCCGTCCGCCAGCCCGGCGATGGTGAGCCGCCTGGCTTCGGCGAGCGCGTCGTCTTGGGCGCGCAGCAACTTCTCCCTACGTTCGATCTCGGCCAGCAGGCCGTCGAAACGCTCGACGTCGTCCGGATCGAGGTCGGGCACCTGGTAGTCCTCGATCCGACGGGCCGGCCGCACGGCGCTGGGGCTGCGGCCAGTGTCGCGGGCAGCCCCGAGCAGGGCGGCCAGGACACGCGGAGACAGTGGCCGATTGGCGTCGTGGACGACGCGGAGCACTCGGGCCGGGAAGGCAACTACGCTGAATCCCTCGTGGTCGACGTGCAGTCCGAGCCTGGGCGTCAACGTGTAGATGACGTCGCCGGGCTCGGTGAGGGTCACCCGCTCGTAGGCTGCGGCCAGCACCATCCGGTCCATGCGCCGCGCCCCGATGGGGTTGTCTCCTGTGACCTCTTCGGGGCCGAGCACGCTATGGTGACCGTCACCAGTGACAATGTGCTCCTTGTCGAGGCGGTAACCCTTGAGCTTGATGACCCTGCCCTCAGCGAGGAGCGCACCAAGGGTGGTCCGCTGAGGGATCCGGCCGGTGCGGCGCAGAACGCCGCCGCGGTACGAGCCGTGCGCGTCCTCGTATGACCGGGCCTGAGCCACCGCCCGTTCCAGCTGCGCCTCAGCATCGGCGATGAGGGTGGGGCGCTCGATGACCGCACGGGCCAGGATCGCTGAGGTGGGCGGCGCGGGCGGGGCCAACGGCCCACCGAAGGCGCGGTCCAGATTGGCGACGTCCACCGCGCGTCCGTAGCAGGGGTCGTGGCCTCCGAGTGCGCGGAAGCCCTCGGCACGCCAGAGGAGTACGTCCTCGGCCAACCGGGCACACACGTCGGCGGTCATTGTCTCAGCACTGATATCGGCGAGCAGCACTTTGCCGTTGGCGGCGGGGACGGGGTCGCGGGTGAGCACCCACAGCGCCGACCGGTAGCCGGGACGGTAGGGCAGTACACCGCCGGGCAGAGCGATCACCGCTTCGACGACGTTGCTGCGAAGCAGGGCCGACCGCAGCCGGGACTCTTCAGTGCCGCGCAAGGCGTCCACCAGAGCATCGGCGGGACCTAGCACCAGGGCCGTGGCGCCGGAGCCGAGCAGATCGGCGATGCGCTCGACGTCTTTCAAGGCGGCAAGCACTGAGCGTTCCTCGCCAGGCCGGTACGGAAGCTGGGTCACGATAAGGTCCGGGTCCGCCAAGCGCTCCTCAAGATCGACCCCGGCCTGCACGTCAAGGGCCAGCTCGTCGACGCCAGCAAGCAGCAGGCGGCGACATGCGATGCGGGCCAATTGCTCGTCGGGATCGGCGGCCAACACCGTGACGTTCTGCGTCGTGTTCTCGCGGTCGCCACTTTTGTGCAACAGCGCGGCCAACAGATCACCGGCGCGAGCATGAGGGTCAGCGAGGGTGACGGACTCGCCATGCTCCAGCCGGGCACGCAGATCGGTGAGCTGGACGAGCAGGTTTAGGACCTGCTCGGTGACGGCATCCGCGGTGAGCGCGTCCAATCCGAGACGGAAACGGGAGGCCAACAACCACTCGTATGCGCCGTGTTCGTCGTAGGCGGCTTCCACCAGGTCCTCGGCGAACCGGGCCAGCGGGGCGGCAGTAGCGACATCGACGGAGCGAAGTTCCCGCAGTACGAACTCGTCCTCGGCATCCAGCCGCTCAGCCCGGTGCATCACCGAAGCCCATACCGGCCGTTCATCGGCGGCGGCAGCTAGTAGTGGGCGCTCATCCAGCTTGCGCAGGCACAGCAGGCTGCCGAGAACCTCGACAAGCTGCCATGCGCTGAACCGGTCCGTCAGCGCCATGACGCTGAACAGAGCCATCTCGGACCGCAGTTCTGCAGGGTCGGCGTTGCCCAGGCCAGTCGAGGTCAGCCACTCGGCCACCTGTCCGCCATGGAACAGGGTCCGGCCAGCACTGTGCGCGACGGCAGCCGGGAAATCCGCATGCCGTCGACGCCAGGTAGTGACCACGGGACGCTTCACCCTGGCGAGAGCCGCAATCTCAGACATCGTAACGAGCGGTGCGGCTGTGAGAGGGGCCGATGAGGGCGGCACCAAACCGGGCCGGTGGAACATGGCGCGCGCTCCTCTCTGACTATCTCGCAACGGACCACTTGCCGACGCTGTCTGCCTTCTCGCGGCCACTCTGTCGTCGGGTATATCCGGACCCTACAACCGCTTCACCACTCGCGTACCGGGATTGTTTGATAACAGGGATTATCGGCCGATGCGAACGGATGATCGGCTGCAGCAAGCTCACAAGCGGCTCGGTGCTTGAACCTTCACCAAGAATCGGTCGCTGGCAGCGAATTCGTCTCGTTAGAAGGTGGACTACCTCTCGCCCCGTAGGCTGTGGGCAGTGGAGACCAAGCAGGTGCGCGCAGGCAGGGATACCATCCTCGGCTACGTGGAGCGCGCGAGTCCCGTCGACGTCCTCGCCGAGGCGATCTGGAACGCCCTCGATGCGGAGGCGAACAACGTCGAGACAACGGTCACGATCGGCGCCCTCGGTGCTCCCGAGGAGATCGTTGTCCGCGATGACGGACACGGGATGCCTCACCACCAGGCTCCTGACCTCTTCCTCACCCACGGCGAATCCTGGAAGCGGACGTCCGGGTTCTCTCCGAACATCAACCGTCCCATGCACGGCCATCTCGGTCGCGGCCGATTCCTCGCCTACGGCATCGCCGAGCGGGTCGAGTGGCGGTCAGTCTCAGCGGACGGAGACGCACTCAGCGAGACCGTGATACACGGGAACCGCGGGGCCCCCAACGAGTTCACCTTCGATGGACCGTGGCCGTCGTCCGGGCCTACGGGCACCACCGTCCGCATGAAAGCTCGCCAGACGCCACGTGTTGCCAGCATCGCAGACGGAGAGATCCACCTGCCATTGACCGCCCGACTAGCAGCGTCGCTGCTGGCCATGCCCAAGGTCACGGTGACATACCGCGGACAACCCCTCAAGCCACAAGCTCACATCACCCTTGAAAACGATCTCGACCTGGATCTTGACGCGGTGCCCCTTCATGGCAAGGCCCGGCCCCGGCTCCACATCGTCGAGTGGTCAGTCGACATGCGATCAAAGACCATCTATCTGTGCGACGAGCGGGGCGGAGTCGTCACCGAGCACAAAGTCGGCCGCATGCCTCCAGCCCCGATCCACTGGACCGCCTACCTGCACTGGGACGGGTTCCGTGATCCCGATCTGATGAGCCCGGCCGATCTCCGCGTGCCCGAGATGAGGCACGGTGAGTTGCTTGCAGCCGCTCAACGTGCACTCGCGGACTACCTGAATCGCCGGCTGGACGAGCAAAAGGGCAGCATCCTGGCCGAGTGGAAAGCCGAGGGGGTCTATCCCTACCAAGGTGAGCCGAACAACGCCGCCGAAGAGGTCGAGCGGGAGATCTTCGACATCGTCGCGGTAGTAGCCAGCCCGGCCGTCGGCCGAGACGTCAAGCAAAAGGAACTGTCCCTCCGACTGCTCCAAGAGGCCACCCGCGCGGAGCCGTCACGTACGAACCGCATCCTCAACGCGGTACTCGACCTCAGCGAGGACGAACAGGAAATCCTGACCGATCTACTAGAGCGCACCAAGCTCGCCTCCATCATCCGGGCCGCCCAGACAATCGCGGACCGCTCCGACTTCCTGCACGGGCTGCGCGAATTGCTGTACGCCGACGAGACCAAGACCGTCTTCCGCGAGGTCGACCAACTCCACCCCATGCTGGTGAACGAGCCGTGGATCTTCGGCGACGAGTGGAACCTGGCTCTCTCAGAGACAGGGCTGACCCGCGTCGTGCGAACACTGATCACCCGACGTGGCGACGTGGAGTTTGCGTCCACCCCCGTGGTGCTGCCGTCGGGCAGGAGCGGGCGTGTAGACATGGTCTTCTCTCGCCACCTGCCCGAGAGCGAACGCACCCGGCACCTGGTTGTCGAACTCAAGCGCCCTATGCGGCTCACCATGACGGAGTTCGGCCAGATCAACGACTACGCATCCGCCATCACCGCCCATCCCGAGGTCCAGGGAACGCCACACGACTGGGACTTCTGGCTCGTGGGTACCGAGATCAACGAGGCAGTGCGCAACCTGTACAGCGATCCTGCTCGACCTGGCCTGACCACCAACAATCCCCGCTACAGGATCTGGGTCATGTCGTGGGGTCAACTGCTCGATCATGCTGACCGCAAAGTCCACGCGTTTCGCTCCGCCCTCGAACTAGTCTCAACCGACCAGACCAGCCGCGACTACCTCAAACGCAAGCACGCAGAGTTCATCCCGCAGTCAACTCCTGACGTCGAGAACGAGTAACGTCGCACACGGTTCTATCAGTGTTTCGTTCCGCCGATGAACTGGACGCTTTCACGGGACCTCGACAACGCCCCAGGACGCTACCTGCCATCAAAGGAGTGGGCACACCCGCATCGAAATGGCCAATGCAATCTTCGAGTACCTGGAGACCTTCCACAACGGCCGACGCCGCCACAACGTACTGAATCCTCACTCCGATCGAGTACGAGAGGATCTACCAGACCCGACACCCAGCATGAAATTCCGGGCCCCGGCATTACGAAACACGGGGCACAGCACCGGTTACCTGGCGGCTGGACACCTCGGCTCCACGATCACGAGTGATCTATGGGTTCTATGTCGAGCATCAATTGCTCGCTGGGCGATTCCTCACTGCTGGTATCGGTGATGGTTTCAACTTCTTCCTGCGGGAGGGCGTAGTGGTCCGCTAGTTTGGCCAGGTGCAGGGCCAGCGGCAGGCCGAGGACGTCCCGATAGTCGTCACAAAGACGTTGCTGATGGACGAACATCGCCCATTTTTCGGGATCGTCTCCAGGCTGCATGCAGGCTACTACCAGTTCGAGGAGTTCTGGGTTCCAGGCGTTCTTGGTGGGCTTGAACTCGCTGTAGCCCTTGTCGTTGACGTGGGAAGTGAGCTTGGCCATCTCCGAGCTAACCGGGTGCGTGCTAGCCCTATCAGCTGAGCTGTAGAAAACATGGTAACTGTCTTGTGCGACCCAAAGCCCCTTGGCAATGCCGCCGCGCTGCTTACCTTCATGCTTTTCGGAGAGCAGCTCCGCCGGCGCCCACCATTCCGCAGTCTCGTCTCGCTCGCTGTCGGCGACCCGGATGAATCTAAGCTGCTTTCCGATCAGACCGATCCTCTGCAGGGGACCGCTGTCGAAACCGATGCGGTCTTGAACCAGACCGCGGTTGAGGAGCCATGGCCACCTGTAACGGATGTTCTGGGCTCGAACGAGCACCAGCGTGGGGCTGCCGCGCATCGCGCTCAGGGTCTTCTTGACAAACGCCGCCGTTGCTGCGGACTGCTGGGCAGCGGTCTTGAGTTCGGCCTTGCTGATGTGGCTGGTGAGGCTTCGCAGGAGTTGCGGGTACGGCACCCATTCGGACATGTCCGCTGTTTTTCCCATGATGCATTTTTGGCCAGGACGAAGGAGGACCGCGATGGGAGTGAACTGGGCTCTGTTGGTGGGACCGTCGGAACGGCGCTTCACCAGCCAGAAAGCAAGCTGATTCAGGTTTTCCGGTATGGAGTCCCCTAGTGAGTGGAGGGGAACGAAACGCATTCCTGTCTGCCGCAGACCGTCCAGCCACGCGGCCTCGGCCCGGAAGACGGCGTCCGCCTCAGCCTCGTCGGGTTCCATGTCCGGGTCGAGGGGGCGGAAGAACTGGCTGACGAGACCCGCATCCGCGAGGCCGAGGCGGATGGCGTACTTCGGGTCGGCCCTGCGCTTGGACTTGGCGAACCGTTCCTTGCCGTCCAGCTCAACGAAGGCGACCTGGGCACCCGGCATCTTCACCTTCAATTTCTTGATGAAAGCCGCGACGGCATGACGGCGAGATGTGATCTGTTGGTTGTGCTCTCCGCCCTTGGCTGGCGGGCTGTCGCCTCCGAGGGGAGCCGCGAGTTCCCCGATCGGCAGTGCGTGGACCTTTACCTCGATTTCTTCGGTTCGCCACGTCCACGTCTCGGGGCCATCCTCGACCCGGTGCGAAACGAGGTCGAGCCCGCGTTCTGCTGCCTGGATGATCCGGTTTCGCATGCCCTCCGTCTGGTAGAGCACTACGGCCACAAATGGAAGGCCATCGATGGCTTCGGCCAAGTGTTTTCTGCGCCGGAGCGCATTGCGTCCGCTGATGGCTTCGTTTTCCGCGAGGATGGCGGCCAGTTTCTCTTCGGGAAGCTCTTTCTTGGGAATGGATCGACGCTTTTCCAACTGCTTCTTGGCCGGCTTGCTATATCTACTTCGTGTGAGGAGTGGGACGGGCAGGAAGTCCGGTGCCAGCGCCTGTTCCGCCCATTCTGTTAGTCTGCGTCGTTCGCTGGGCATGAGGCCCGTGCCGATGGCGTGGTAGCCCATGGCGGCGTGGTGACTTACGGCCACGGCTATATTATCGTCATTGGGTCCGTCGATCCAGCGATCGGCTTCCTTGACCAGGCGGTCCACGGGAGGAAGCTGGTCAAGCGCGGAGACCCCGAGCAGCATTCCCTGTGGCCCTCCGTGCCTCCAATCCGTGGTGCCGCGATTCCATTCCATCATGGCGACGGAGAACCGGTGCGGTGTTGGCCCGTCCGGGATCAGCGACTCATCCGGGAGGAGGTATACCGACACGCCTCCTTCGGTGGGCATCCATACCTGACCGCGGACAAAGCGGCGAATGCCGGTGCTCAGGTGGATCCGAGGGACAGGTGAGAACGGAACGGTGCGCAGGCTGAGCCGGATGTAGGCGGAGTAGTACCAGGTCTTCTTGCCGTCGTCGTCCTTGTTGTTGGACTGGTAGGTCCGTGGGGGCCAGGACATGAGCTCGGCGCCGCCGACCTTGGCGTCGCCGGCCACCTGGCGGAACTGCAGGGTCTTTCCGTTGTGCTCGTAGGCGGGTTGCGCAGCGATCCGAGCAGCGAGGACATCGGGAAGCAGCCGGTAGAGGTGGGAGGCTGGCAGGGAGGTGCCGCCCGCTGATGTCGTCTGCTCCAGGAGGTCGACGTTGGCGGGTTGCCAGGTGAGGCCGCTCGCGTCGAGTAGTCGGAAGGTCTTGTGGAGCAGACTGGCCGATTCCGGATCCTCTGGCTTCTGTTGCAGGTCTCGAAGCCAGGCGCCCACGAAGCTGTTGATGATTCGGGTCGGATACGGGCTGGCGGCGTAGAGCCATGGCTGATCCGTACCGAAGGTCGCGTTGTGATCGACGGATAGCAGGTCCGGTGCCAGGGCCCGCATGAGCTGGTTGATGCTCTTGGTCGGTATGAGCTGACGCCGTTCCGCCTGTTGAGGTGTCATCCCGTGCTGGTAGAGGCGCCTGATGGGCGCCTCCCAGTCGGCCGGCAGGGCGAGGGTGTGCATGGGGACCTTGAAGGCGTCCCGGTCAGGGTTATGCCAGTATGACGCGGACCGGATCTGCTGGTACTCCACTACGTACCCTTCATGGTGACCTGTGTGGGGACATCGGCTTAGTTCATGTCGATGAGCGCTCGGTAGAGCGGCTCGTAGAGTTCCTGGACAAGCGATCGGTCGAGCGCAGACAGGTCAGGATCGCCGTTGAAGTAGGGGGCGAGGACCTCGCGCATGCTGGCCAGGAGACTCGTGTCCGCGGTGTCGGTGGCGTGGAATCCGGCCTCGCGTGGGGAGAACGCCGCGTCAACGAAGACCACTCGGGCAGGGACGCCCCCGCGGACGAGGCGGCCAATGACCTGCCAGATGACCACGAGTTGGTCCCACGTGAATGCGATCTTCTCGTCTTCACGCAGGCTCGACCATGCCAGTCGCCTGGTGAGGAGGCGGTTCCACAGCTTGCGTGCCCGACCTCGAAACTCTTTCCCGGCCTGGTCGGGCGTTCCGGCGGCGAGCGCTGCCTGGCGGAATAGACCGTCATGGTCCCGCAGTTGGCGCACAGCCCAGTCGTTGATCGCCTGAATGGCGAGGGAGATGTCATCGGGCCGGGGATGAGGCCGGGCGAGAAAGTAGACGCTTCCGATGGCGGCCTTCCCGTCCTTCAGGACGATGTTGTGGCCTCGCTCGACGGCGAGCAGCGGTGCGACCAGGATCTCACCGCCGGTTCTGGCGAAGGAGGCGACGTTCCCGCGGGACAGCGTCCGCACCGCTGGGTTCTCCGGCATGCGTGCCCATGAGGTGTCCGCGTCTGCATCATCGGGGATTAGCAGGGTGACCCGGCCGTTCCACTCGGGGATCTGATTCAAGAACTCTGCGGCACGGCGGGCCTCGACGTAGCTGCCAACTAGGAGCAGGATCCGACGCCGCTCGGGGTCCTCGATCTCGGCAAGCTCGGCGTCGAGCATACTCACCGAATCAATCAGGCTTCGGTCGGGGACGGCGAGTTGGTGGAGCATCTGGAGCAGCGCCTCGGGGCGTTCCTCGGGGTCACATCCGGACAACTTCACCGGTCTGTCACTACCTGGCCAGTAGAGGAACTCCTTGCGGAACTCGGTGGCCAGGACGGCTTCGATTTCCTCGTCGAGCGGACGCAAGATCGCCCCGACTGGGACGTGCAGGTGATACCTGCTCGATGTGCCCGCCCAACTCGTCGCCGACATGAGCAATACGTTCGGGCCAGGCCGCCCGTCTACGATGGCGAGGTCGCCGAGCCGGGCGAGGAGTTCCCGACCGACGCCGTTGCAGCGGAAGAACCGGAGTTCGCCGCTCCGGTCACCGTCGCGTTCCCGGTCGTCATGTCGGAACTGAAATCCCAGAACGTTGCCCATCGGGGATTCAGGAATGACGGGCTCGTAGTCCTTGGGGGGCCTTCGGGACAGGGCGTTGGAGGTGGCTTCGAGGTTCATGGCCGCCTCGACCCGCGGCCAGAGGGTTGTCATGAAGTCGAGTCGGCTGTGGAGAGCGGCGAGGAGCAACGTGAACTCAAAGCGGATCGCCTGCATGTCGAGCCGGTCAAGGATGTCTGGTTTGGGGCCGACGATGCCCGTGAGAGTGAAGCGGAGTCGATCACGAGTACGTGAGCCGTGCGGGGCGTGAAGGAGTTCGAGGGCGAGATGCACGAAGGTGTTGACGAGTTCGGCGACATCATCCGATTCGTCCTTGGGCCGGGTCTCGTGCAGTGGATCGTCGCGGAATCGAGAGAGCGCCTCCTCCACTAGCCGGGCTTGCGGCGACGGGTCGATTTCATCGCTCTCGGGGAACCAGCTGTCGATGAGCAGTGAGTGCAGTGTGAAGGCGCTGAAGTAGTCGACGCTGATCCATTTCCTTAGTTCCTCGTCCTTGACGAGCAGTGCGTAGAGCCGATCGGTGGCCGCGCTGACGGTGTTGACCGCGTTGGTCCAGTCGTCGACGTCCCGAGCCGAGAGTTGCAGACGTCCGTCTCTGGCCATCTGCTGGAACTTGTGGACGGCGACCTCGTCGAACCATGAGTTCGGAGACCTGCCGACCAGGGTGCTGGCGGGGGCGAACGCCGTATCGAGCTGCATCTGTACCCGGTCGGCCTCATCGACGATCACCAGGTCACTCAGTCGGCACGCCAGTTCCAGGTACCGCAGTTGTTCGACGTGCAGGTGCTGGGGTACTGCGCTGTGCACCAGGCTGGCGGGGGTCGCGACCCAGACCTGCGCGTCCACGAGTTCGCGCGCGCCGTGATGCCGCGGGCAGCTGTTCCACAGCGGACACAGGCGCCGTTTTGGCTTCGGCTGGGACGCCGGCGGGGCATCGCCTTCGAGCGTTGTTTCGGCCGGGGCCTCCTCCGGCTCGGGGACGGTGTAGAGCGAGGTGCAGGGAGCCTCACGGATGCCCAGTGGTGCTCTGGCCTCCATACCCCGTAACGCGTCCACCGGGCAGGCGCTGCTCAGGTAGGCGAACCCTGGATGATCATGAGCGAGCATGGTGACGGCACCGGCGGTGGCCGTTCGCCGGTGCAGCCGGCTGATGTTGCGTTCCCTGGTGGAGTGGCCGAGAACGGGGGCGGCTCGCACGCCCAGCCGGTTAAACTGGTCGACGATCGTGAGCGTCTCGGCGACGTCGCCGACCACGATGGTGATGCGCCGCCCCATCTGTGTCGCGGCTTGGAAGGCCAGAATGTCGCGGATCGTGGACTTACCGGCGCCGACCATTCCCACAAGGTGCAGCAGGCGATCGACGCGCAGCTTGCCCTTGCGGGTGAATCTGCCCGCCTCCTCATCACGCACGAGGAGTTTGACGCGGTTGAGCCGCCAGGTCCATCTGTTGCGTGGGCCATCGGGGTGGCCTTCCTCGATGGCATCCATCTTGTGGGCGGCCTCTTCGAGTTCCTCCCAGGTGACCTCGACGGGTTCGCCTCGTCCAGCGGGTAGCGCTCCGAGCGGATGTGCCCGGGGGGTGGAGTCGGTCAGCAGCTCGCTGGTGAAAGTGACCGAGAATTCCCGGTCTTGGGCGCGGAAGGTGTGCTCCTCGGCGTCGGCCATGGGAATCTCGCGCGTGGCGTAGACCGGGGCGGTGGTCAGCAACTCCTCGTAGACCTGGAAGCGGCGTGCGGCCCGAGCCGGTTCGCGACGGCGGGGTATGTCGTCCAGGCCGTCCAGGTCGTAGCCGCGCAGTTCCTGGGGGACCTTGAGATAGTCGTCGAGGCCGTCACGCCATGCCTTGCGGCGTCTGAGGTCCCAGAGGTAGTGACGCGCCCGCAGGATGGGCAACCGCTGGTCCTCGCTGTGGACGTCCCCGAAGGTTTCCGCATACGGGTAGCCGCCCAGCAACGTCCAGGCGTCCGCAGCGGTCCTGGTGGGCATGATGCACGTCAGAAGGTAAAGCCCAAGTTCGACGTCGAGGAGATCGCCGGGCCGGAACGTGTCCATCTTCCTCGGCCACACTTCGTTGAGCTGGGAGGGCGAACAACGCCGGTGCCAGCCACTACGGTCACGCACGCCAACCTCCTGGCCTGTTCCGCGCCGATGAGACCAGCTTCAAGAACGCCTGGTCGTCGAGCAGGGTGATCTGATCGGATATCGCCTCGGGAAGGTGACGGGCGAAGATGCGCCCGTAGGCGTCGTTCTCGGCGAACCGGTAACGGGGAACGACGAGGAACGCCCGGTCGAACGGCGGATCGGTGCGAAACGGCTTCGTTGTCCGGGCGAGCAGGACCGGGTTAACCCGGTCCTTGACGTCCACGGCCCACGCCTGGCCGTTGGGAAGAACCAGCCTGAGGTCGTAGGCGTCATAGTTCGGCCACATCTGGGGCTTGATCCCGAACTTGGAGATGAGCGCCTGTTCCAGGTCCGTCTCCGCGAGCCCCGGGCTGGTGATGAACATGCGCAAGGGCCTGCTGAGCTGGAGCACGCCTCCTTTATTTCCGCGCAGCGGAGTCCCGCGGCTGGTCTTGCCATCCCGCCGGCAACGGTCGAGCTCGCAGCGGAAGCCACCTCGGCTCGTCGGCACCATCAGGCAGCGGCACCGCTCACACTGCATGTACACACCGTTCCGCTGATAGGAGGCAGGGGCGGTCTCGTAACAACGCTTGAGAATGGCGTGAAGCAAGAGCCCAAACTCCAGATCTCCGCCGAGCTCAGCGAGTTCGGCACCCATGAGTACCGGCCGCGTTGTCAGGTGACGCCGGAAGGCCGTGTAGGCATCGGGTGCCTGAGCCGCACGGCAGACCGCGATAGCATCCAGAAGACGATCGTTCTCGAACAACTCGGCCGCGGGGTCGGCGGCGTTCACCTCCCACTCCAAGCACGTCTGGGTGGGGGTGCGCGTCTCCTTGTCGACGAGCAGGCCGTCCCCTCCGAGCAGTTCCTCAGGGAGTGACACCGGCCAGCGCTCAAGTGGCAGCTCACTCGCCCAGGAGATCATCTCGGCGACGCTGCCCGGAGGATCGACCTCACGTTCGAGGCAACGCAGAACCAGATGGTTATAGGCGTTCTGGACCTTGGCCGGGTAGACCGGGTTGGGCACGGCGCGCTGCCGGGATAGCGTGACCATGGCGGTGGCGATCAAGCGCATGAGAACTTCGCCGTCGAAGAAGCTCGGCGCAGTGGCCGGAGTAGTCTCGGCCATCACACGGGCCCTTCATCCTCAGAGGTCTGCGGCTGAGTAGCTGGCACACCACCTGGATACAGGGCACCACTGACACTCTTGGCCCGGTCGAGCCTCGAAGGTCTCGTCTTCCCGCCACGGTGTGGCATAGCGCCGGAGCACCGCCAGCGCCTTCTCCAGACGGTCCGGCTCGGAGGGGTCGATGGTGTGCAGGTCAGACCCCGTCGGCCGGAGGACCTCCACTTCCACTCGGGAGCCGCTCGGATCACCGCCAAGCGCACCCCGCGCAAGTGCCACAACCCCCAGAGCGAGCTGCGGGAACTCATCCAGCAGATCGTCGTGGAACCAGCGTTCCTTCTGCGTCGTCTTGAGCTCCCTCCACACCCAGGAGCCGTCCTCACGGTAGAGAAGGTCGGGCTTGGCAACGACGACGACCTGCGCCGCCGTGTCGTGGAAGGCGCGCTTCGCCTCCGTCTCAGCACGTTCAACGAGGTCTCCCGCCTGGAAAGGACAGGCGTCCACATGGTGATGAAGCATCCGCAGACCGGTATCTGCCAGCTCATCCGGAACCCGCCATCGCTCCTTCGTCCAATTCCGTCCCGGAGAGGGCATGTCTGCCGCAGCACATGCGGGGTGGCCGTCACGGCGGTGCAGGGATTCGATCCAGTGGTGAACCGCTTGGCCGAGCTTGGCCGAATCGCTGTACTCCCCCTCCTTGGGAAGATGCAACGATCTCAGGTGTGCCTGCGCAGGGCAGTCCCTGTAATACCGGAGATCGCTCACGGAGACCTTGCGGAGCGAGGCCGCTCGTGATGGCAAGCCGAGGATCCCGGGTACTCGTGGCAACGCTGTGCAGGCGGTCCTCTGTTTGCACTCGAAACACGAGGGACCTGTGGACAGGCCGCCGGACGATACGACCCTGGCGACGTGCGGGTGTCCGTACGTGCGGTAATAGTCCTCGGCGTCTTCGACACTGCCTTCGAACTCGACGCTCACCTGTCCATCAGCCAGACCGACTTCCACGATCCTTATACGGCGGACCCGTTGCGGTGCCGCGCCAAGTATCGGGAAGCACTCACTCCACGGCTTCGGCCAAGCTGCCGGACGCCCGTGAGCGGCCACATAAGCCGCAATGCCTATCTCGCCGGGAGGCGAGCCCTTGACCGTTCCGTGCCGCAGCCTCCGGTACTCACGAACGCTCCCATCCAGCGATTCATATCGTCGCCACCACGCATACAATTCCCAGAAATTTTCCTCGTTCCGCTGGACGACCCAGTAAGGCTGAACCGGCTTGAGACTCTCGCCCTTACAATGCTCCCAATAAAGGCGGACCGCATGGTCCGCATAGCGAAGGTGACCAGCGTGGATGGCGGGAGAACATCCGCGCAATCCGGCCAGCGCGAACTCAAGTGGAGTCTCGTCGAACTCGATCTCGTCCAGAGCATCCATGATCGGGCCGAGCGTGAAGGTCTCCAGGCGGGACCTCGGCAAACGTGAACGCACCGCCGTACGCAATGCCGGGCGCGCTTTCGCCGCAGCGAAAGACGGGCACGAGTTCTCTTCATCACCTCCGGTGCCCGGTCCCACCCGCAACAGATGCTCATCCCCGACCAACCACGGGGGCTTCCGCCATCGGCCGTCCACCGCTCCCCCAAGCATGTCGCCGCAGGCCGCGCAACCTGCGCTCCCGAAGCCAAGCTGTGACCCGGATTGCCAATAGGAAATCACAGCAACTAGATCAACACGGCGAAACCTTCACAGTCCGCCCGTAAGGGCCGGTCGTGCTCGTGCACTCTGCCACCACAACGAGCGCACGACCAGGCTAAACACCGAAGTTCGGCGCTGGCTGGGCTGCCGTATCCGGCCACGCCACGACAGTGCTCGGAGCCTTGTAGAGTCGCTGCTACTCGACAGCTATCGGCCCAGATGGCGGGTTGCTCCCGGCCTGCCAGCACGGACGCCCCAACGCTCGCAGCGCCCGACGCGCTACGCGTGCCGCCGTCACTGAGGCCTTTCCAAGAGCTCTGCTCCGCGGTGCGCGGGCTCGCAGGCTGCGCGTTTCGTCCCAGCCGCTACATATATCCCCGCGCGTTCTGAAGCTGTTGAACGATGCCTTGCAACTGAACGACGAGGTCGGGGATGTTCGAGAGCTCCGACGCCGCAGCGTTGAGGGCCTCGGCGGTGTCGTGCAGGTTCTGGTTCTGGAGCACGTTCGCGGCATGCCAGAGCCCACCCACCGTGTCCTCGTTCACATTGGGCCTGAGGGTGGTGGCGGCGTCGTGGAGCATCGAGACGACGTCAGGATCGAGAACGGAACCGTGGGTGCGGAGGTAGTTCAGCTCTTCGAGCATGTCCCGCAGGACGCGGGCAGCCTCGAAGTCCACTTCCTCAAAGCGCTTGATGGCTTCGTCAATGCGCTTGTCACGTGCAACGATTGCCTCCAAGATCATTTCTAGGAGGCGTTCCTCGGTGAGGTCGCGAACTCCGCGCAATGCAGCGCCTTCCGGTCCCTCCCGCTGCGCCTTCCACTCCTGGAGGAGTTCGATCGAATACTTCTCCGGCTCAACCCTGTCAACCAAGGTGTGATGGGGGTGGCAGAGCAAGATGAGGTTCGAGAAGGACTTGCGTTCCTCGGGGTCCATCTTGATGAACCGAGGGCCGTTCCGCTTCGCGGCCACGATGTGGGCGATCTGTAGGTTGTTGACCGGTCGGTCCTCGACAAACCGGACGACCGGTTCATTGCAGTCTGGCCAGTAGCAGCGCCTACCGCACAGGGCATGCAAGGCTGCTGCAACTCCAGCGGTGTAGCTGCGCTCGCGCTCTGCCATGGCTCTCCCTCGACGAGGTTCTGTCGGTGCCCCAATTGTGACTCTGAACACTGACAGAACTTCACTGCCTAGCAGTACTCGTGGCTGAGCGTGGCGCCCGCGTTACTTCTCCGAGCGCGCCGACGGCCCGGTGCGCAGGCCCGCGAACACGGCCCGGTGTACCAATTCGCCACACTTTCTCCACCGTTTCTGCGCCGACCACCGTCTGTCAGACCCGCGTGTCACTGTGGAGAGATGCAAGGCCGTGTGCCAGAGGTGCGCATTGTTAACGGTGACGTGGTCACGGCACCCGGAGTGGGCCCGGTGCCGAGGGTGTGGCTTCCGCTGGACGGCCAGGTCGTCGCGAAGATCCCGCCGCTGAAGGGCAACTACCGGTGGCTGCACAGGACCGTGCGCATCCGTTCCCCGCACTTGGACGGCGACCGGTGGCATCTGCCGCGCAACTGCCTGAACAGGCTGGTGATGGCAGCGGTCGACCGGTACGGCTACATCGTGGTGTGGCGGGACATGTCGAGGCTGTCGCGATGCACCAGGGCGTGCCTGGAGGCGACGGGGGTCGAATGTGACTGTTCGTGCCTGGGGGCGTACCACGGGGAGGACTCGGTCGGCTGGTTCGAGCGGGTCGGGGACATGATGGTGGCCGACCGTGGCGAGTTCACCCGCACCGCCATGGTCTATGGCACGCGAGGGAACGAAGTGGACCCCGTGATCTACCGTGGCGAGTTGCGGGGGCGCATATACCGCGTGGATCGTGCTGGCCGCAAGGGATGGCCTTTTGCTTCGCAGTTCATGTGCGCGGGCTGCATGAGCGTGCGGGCACGTGTGTGGGACCACTGCCACACGCACGGGTTCGTTCGCGCCCCATTGTGCAACACCTGCAACACTCGCCACTGGGGCGGGTGGCAGCCCCAGCACGGCCGGGCCATACCGAGCCGCAACCTCGATACCAGCTACTACCGCTGCTGCCCCCACTACGGCGACGAGTGGCAAGCGCCGTGCAGCGCGTAGCGCCTATGAAGCGACGACATCGAGCCGCCCGGCGCGGCCGGCCTGCTTAACCAGCCGTCCCCAGCGCTCGCTGCGCCCGAACTGGCTGCCGATCGCCTTCCCCGGCGGCAGGTCCCCCGCAGGCGTGCGGTGGGCCACCGCCCAATGCCACGCTCGCCGCTGGATGTCCACATCGCTTGTCCTGTCCATGTGAGACGAGGACCGCTGTGCCCGTGCGTCATTGGCTGCGTCCTTCTGTTGCGGCAACGCTGAAGAACGTATGAGGTCGAAGACTCGATCGGTATGAGGTTTCTCTGAGGTCTTGGGGCGGGAAGCTGGACTTCTCAGGCTTTCCTCTGAGGGCGTCGGAGCCGAGCGGAGAGCCCTAAGAGAGTCCTCAGAAAATCTATGAGTCGCCGCAGAGATTCTATGATCGTTCTCAGAGGTCCTATGTGGCACCTCGGAGCTGACACTGACGTCAGCGTTGTCGCACTCGGTTTTCCCGACGGAGGTGTGCCTGATTTGCCGCATCAGCAGTTCATAGGCGCCGATGAGGGCGCAACTGGGCCAGGCGGCGATGAGGCGGCCGACCACCGACGGTTCGGCGACAGCGACATTGGCGGCCAGGCTGGCGGCGCTGCCCAGCACCAGCAGCGTCCACGGGAGCAGTCCGCTGCGGCGGCCTTGCCGGGAGTCGACCAACAGCGACATCGAGGCCACCACGATCATCCCGTCCACGCTGACCGGCAGCAGCGCCGCCGTCCAGGACGTTTCGCCGTAGCGCAGCACCAGCTGGTACATGTGTTTGTAACTGATCACTGCGGCGATACCAGCCAGCACAATCACGCTGACCATGGAGGCCCAGCGAATCACCCGGTCTGCGAGGGAAAGCTCTGCGTTCATCATGGCCGCTCAGCTCTCCGCCTCGTCGACCAGGGCCTCGGCGTTTAGCGGGACATTGCCTAGGGGAAGGACAATATATGGGGATTTGGTTCGAGTCCCCCCTCGGACACGCAAGATCATGCATAGCTCCGCAAAACTATACAGAATTCTACCAAGACTAAGCTCCGAGACAACCCTCACGAGCTGGGTCTTTTGCTTGCGGCGTGAATGTCGCCGCTACCCAAAATTAAGCTCCCCGCATAAGCATTCACCATCCTGTATCAATTCGTTCTCGGCTCATAGCAGGCGGATGGCGATCTCCCCTTGGTCGCCGTGAACGGTGAGCATCTGGGCGCGATGGTCGTACCTCAGCGTCAGCCCCAACTCCCGGCACGTCGCCACCTGGCCCGGCACATCGCTCGGAATGTCAGCGTCCTCAAAGGAGCGATGTAACGTCGACTCGATCTTGAAGCGGATCAGAAGTGCCGCCAGATGCGGAACGATCTTGTCTTCGCGGACGAAGACGCTGCGCGGCAGGTCCGTCCCGGTAGCGCGGAGGTGGTGGCAGCGGTAGTTGGCACGCCCGTTGTTCCAAGCACCCTCCATCCGCCGACCACACAACGCACAGCACAACAGCCCACGAAGGAGGTACGTCCGACGCGCCTGGCGCAGTGCGCGGGTGCGCTGGGCGTGTTCGAAGTCATCCACACTCACGATCGCCGGATGTGCCCGCCGCTGTGAGGACACCCATGCCTCGTGCGGATTCCACCGCATCACCGTCCGCGTGCCCAATCCGACGTTGTGGGGGTCGATGAGCACCTCGGTCTTGGACTGCTTGTTCCACACCTCGAACCCCGTGTAGCGCGGATTCCTCAGCAACGCCAGCACTGTCCCCACCGTCCAGCCCGCTCCATCCCGATGCCGGTTACGGGCACGATCATGCGCCGAGGGACACGGAATGCGGTCGGCGTCCAACACTCCGGCGATACGCCGCGCGCCGTATCCCGCAAGACGCAGGGCGAAGATCTGCTCCACGATCGGCGCCGCCCGCGGGTCGAGTTCCAGCCGATGGCTCCGCGCCCCCAACGCCGCCATCGCCGGGTTGGGATGCGGGCCCGCATCAGCAAGCCGGTACCCATAAGGCGGCCTCCCGCCCAGGAAACGTCCCTCGAACTCGGCCTGAGCCGACATCGCCGCGCGGACCCGGACCTGGATGCGCCGCCGCTCGGCCTTGGACATGCCCGCATACACCGACATGATCAAACAGTGCGCCTCGGAGTCTGGATCGATCGCACCTCCGATCTCCGGAACCCACAGCCCCACCCGGAAGTGGACGAACAGCGGAAAGATCAACCCGAACTGATTGTCGTAGAAGACCCGCTGCGGCTCCCCGACCACCACGGCATCAAACCCGCGATCGGGATCCTCAAGCGCCTCCAGCAACCGCCCCGACTCCGGCCGCCGCTGCCACGCCACCGCCCGAGACTGCCCCGCATCGAAGAACTCCGCCACAATCCGCCCACGACCGGCAACCAGCCGCTCAGCACGCGACAACTGCCACCGACGCGACTCCACCGGATCCTGAAGATCCTCCGTCGACACCCGCCCCAGAAACGCGAACCTGACCATCACTGCCTCCCAGCCCCCGCGCACCACCTCCCCACCATGTACTTCCAGGATGCATCGCCCCTCGACAAGGCAACGACCGGGCCGGCCGGGCGACGGTGTCCTAGGGCACATCCTGGCCACACCACCCCACCTCCCACGACCACGTAACTGGCTTCGTCGTCGGTTTGCGGAGCTGAGCCTCTTGACCCGAGATCTGAAGAAGCCCAGAGATCTCCGTCCGCCTACTGCGAGGCGGGAGAGCAGGTCCGGTGCGCTTCATTCCACCCTCGTCACTATGACCAACGTAGGGTTTCGGCCTACGCTAGTTATACTCTGACCGCTGATGAGTGGGTCAGTGCTCCGTTGGAGGTGATGTCATGGCGGACACGACGGTGGGGTTGCCGCCGAAGCTTGCACGGCGCCGTAATGCTGTCCTCCGCCCCCGGGATGCCGCCGATGTCTACGCTCATCCGCGTCCTGAGTTGGCCCGGCTGGCTCGCCGCGGAGCGTTGCGCTCCCTGGCGAGCGGCTACTACATGGTGGTGCCGCAACGACGGCTAGGGGATGTGCGATGGCGACCCGATCTGCACTCCGCGGCGCTAGGGGTGGCGATAGCCGACTACGGACTGGATCACGTGGCGCTGATGGGGACAAGCGCGGCCCGCCATCACGGCGCACTACCCCGCGCCGTCGCTGTCGCCGTGGTCGCCATACCCCGGCAGCGGCCCGCCTTGGACGTTGACATAGGCCAGATCGTGTTCGTCCGGCGGCGGGTGGATCGGCTCGACGTGGAAAGATTCGAGACCGAACTCGCCGTCGGCTGGGTGACGACTGTAGAGCAGACACTGCTCGACGTGGCCGCCCGTCCAACACTGGGCGGACTGACGGAGCAGTCGGCCGCCGAGGCGATCCGAGCCCTTGCAGTGCGAGCGGACTGGGAACGCGTCGCTGAACTAGCCCGGGGCCAGCGCAAGCGGCGCGCCTACGACACAGCCCGTGAACTTAGCGGCCGAGGCCAGCATGCTTGACCCGGACGAGCTCGCTGACGTCGCGGCCGAGTTCGGTGTCGACGATGATCAGGTAAGGCGCGATCACCTCATCAGCCACATATTGCACGCGCTGGCCAACATTCAAGCCGACCAACTACTGTTCTTCGGCGGAACAGCCCTCGCCCGCACACACGTCCTCAACGGTCGTCTGTCAGAAGACATCGATCTCAGCTGTCCCAATCGCGCAGCCACAGCAGCAATCGTGCAACGTGAACTGCCGCGCGCTCTCCGCCGCGAATTCCCCGCCGCAGACTGGGCAGTGCAGCCGGTTGGACTACGGGACATCGAGCCGGCTCTTCTCCAGACCCGCGATGGCCTCCAAGTACGAATCCAACTTCTCTCAGCGGAGCACATGTTCAACTGGCCCGCCGAAACCCGCCCCATCGACGTCCGCTATACAGACGTCCCCGCAATTACGCTTCGGGTACCGACCCTGCCCGCATTCGTTGCCATGAAGACCATCGCCTGGGCAGACCGGCGCGCCGAACGAGACCTTTACGATCTGGACGCCCTCGCAAGGCAGGGAGCGATCAATAAGCAAGCAGCTGACTTGGCTGCTGCCGCTACGGGCGTGCGAGTGGCCCCCCACATGTTCGATCACCCA
The DNA here is from genome assembly GCF_003432485.1 of Actinomadura spongiicola. GTDB lineage: Bacteria > Actinomycetota > Actinomycetes > Streptosporangiales > Streptosporangiaceae > Spirillospora > Spirillospora spongiicola. Next base: position 11,781 of record NZ_QVNQ01000013.1, on the reverse strand, counting down.
CCTGGTGATCAAAGATGGAGAGAACAACTCGCCCATCAAACTCGCCAACTTCCAGACCCGGCCGAATGCCTAGCCCGAGTCCGGAGAGCCTATAGTTGCGTCACGCAATGGTTCGATCATGAATAGAAAATTGGATAAGGGCCAACCTACTCGGCCATCCCAACCCCTACGATCCACATGAGTATTAATCGCTGGCACCGCTTCGGCCGGCCCATCGCGCTGGAGTCACCACCGGAGCTGGCCTGTCGTCTGGGAGCGAGGAGCGGGCTTCCGACCAGGGGCGGCGTGGAGGATGCGGTGAGCCAGGGCGGTGCGGCGACGGTCGGTGCGGTTGGTAGTCACGGCCCGCTGCACAGCTTCCGGGTGGCCGATGATCATGACGCCCTTTCGGGCTCTGGTGACCGCGGTGTAGAGCAGGTTTCGCTGCAGCAGGATGCCAGCGCTGCTGAGCATGGGCACGATCACGTACGGGTATTCGCTGCCTTGGGAGCGGTGCACGGTGAGTGCGTAGGCGTGTATCAGCTCATCGAGCTCGGTGAACGGGTAGTCGGCCTCATCGCCGTCGGTGAAGGTGACCGTGAAGTGCCCATTCTCGGGGTCGAGGGCGGTGATGGTGCCGCTAGAGCCGTTGAAGATGCCGTCTTCGCCGCGGTCTGGGTTGTTGCGGATCTGCTGCACTCGGTCGTGGAGGCGGAAGGGGATGCCTTCGTAGTAGGCCTCCGGCTTGCCGTCAGAGGGTGGGTTGAGACGCTCTTGGAGCCGCAGGTTCAGGTCGATCACTCCTGCCGCGTCTTTCCGGCGTGGGCACAGGACCTGGATGTCGGATGCCGCGACGCCCAGGTGGCTGGGCATGAGGTCGGCGACGAGTTCCACGACGCGTTCCGCGACGGTCTCAGCGTCGGCCATTTCGCGCAGCCAGAACGAGGCGGGGTCGTCCTGCGGCATCTGGCCGCGCAGTATCTGGTGGGCGTTGGTGACGATGGCGCTTCCGGTGCCATCTTGGCGGAACACCCGGGTCAGCCGGGTTCGGGGAATGTGCTCGACCGCCAGCATGTCGCGTAGGACCAGGCCGGGGCCGACGCTTGGCAGTTGGTCAGTATCGCCGACCAACAGCAGGTGACAGCCATCTCTGATGGCTGCGGCCAGTCGACGGGCCAGGTTGACATCGAGCATCGAGGACTCGTCGATGACGACGAGATCGGCGGACTCCAGTAGTCCTTCGTGGTCAAACAGGGAGTCACCCTGGGCCGGTCTGATCAGGCGGTGGATCGTGGTCGCCGCGAACCCGGTGGTCTCCTCAAGGCGTTTGGCGGCCTTGCCGGTGGGTGCTGCCAGGGCCACTACCGCTTCGACATTGTCGGCGAGTTCCACCAAGGTGCGCAGGGTGTGGGTCTTGCCGCAACCGGGTCCGCCGGTCAGGACCGACAGCGGTCGGGTCAACGCGGTGTGCACGGCCTGCCGTTGTTCGTCGGAAAGCCCTGCGGTCTCCTGGGAGGTCAGAGCGGCGCAGGCCTCGTCCCAGTCGGCCAGTCCCGCGAGCAGGGAGGGAGCTGCCGAGATGCGACGGAGGTGCTCGGCCAGCTTGGTCTCGTCGTAGTGCCACTGCGGCAGCATGACGATCTCGGTGTCGGAGAGTTCGCCGGAGCCGTCCGGCACCGGCAGCGTCTCGCTCACCGCCTCCCCCGCCACGCACAATAGGTCAAGTGCGTGCCGAAGGACGGAGGCGCTAACCAAGTCGGCGGTGGCCGGGTCGTCGTCGGTGAGGAGTTGGCGAGTGCGGGTGAGCAGGACGGATGTCGGCAGATGACAGTCGCCCGTGCGTCCGGCTTGGTCGAGCACGTGGAGAATGGCTGCCTGCAGACGGCTGTCTGAATGTTTGGGCACACCGACCGCCAACGCGATCCGGTCGGCCTGGACGAAGCCCACGCCGCGTACGTCCCGGCACAGGCGGTACGGCGTGGTCTGGACCACCTGCATCGGATCGGCGTCGGTCTTGGTGTAGGTGGTGTAGATCTTCACTGCGAGCGCAGGGGTGATGCCGAGGCTTTGCAAGAAAATTATGATCTTGGCGATCGACTTTTGCTGCTGCCACGCGGCGGTGATCGTCTGGACCCGTTTGGGGCCGATCAAATGGACTTTCAGCAGCCGCTCGGGCTCTTCGTCGATGACCTTCAAAGTGTCGGCGCCAAATACGTTCACGATCGCGCCGGCAAGGACCGGGCCGATCCCGGCGACCATCCCGGACGCAAGGTACAGCCGGATCGCCCGCTCGTCCGCGGGCATAGTCCGCTCGCACTCGGCGACACGGAACTGCCTCCCATACCGCGCATGCCGTACCCAGTGCCCACTCAGCCGCAGGCTCTCCCCAGGACGGACACCGAACAGGGCCTTGCCCATCGCGGTGACCTCTGCCTCACATTCACCCGTGGCCAGCCGCAGCACCGTGCGCTCATCGAAGCTAACGTGCAAGATGTGGTCAACGACCCCCTCCACCGTTTCCCAAGCGGCCATCGTTGGCTCGGACATTGAGCCCCCTTCTTGGGTGCTGGTCTCGTCGAGGCCGTCGTCGGCGCGCCGTTCGGTGGTTGAAAGCCAGGCTGGGCGACCGAGCCGTTGAGGAGGGGAAAATACACGAAACGAATGTGTCCCCATCGAGCGCCGTTTTGGCGGAACCATGGCTCCGGCGGTGGGCCTTGTGTCTAACGTCTCTACTCCACGGGGGAGCTATGGGGGTTGTCCGCCCCCGGCTCTTCTGTTGGCTTCTCCTCTGGTGTTACGGTGCGCCGATATTGCGGGTGGTCGAGGTCCATCTGCTTCGCGGCATGGAGAGGAACGGGGAAACGTGAGCGCCCGTCCCAGAACTGGGCCTGGTGGCAGAGCTTCGCCGTCACGATGGCGAGCGCCTCGGCGGAGACACCCTCGGCGCAAGCGAGCGGGTAGATCTCACTGGCCGTCATGGAATACCAGTTCTCCGGCATCTCGCCCTTGCGGCGTTCTTCCTTCTTCTCTGAAAATACGGATCGCTTGGCGTCCCACCGGGTGTACTTCGCACCCAGTCTGCGCGCATTGCCCCCATCGTACGCGCGCGGAACATTGCAGAAGATCCACACCGGGGAGCCGATGTCAGTGGTGACCTGGTAGAGGGTCGTTGCGGTTTCCTGCTCACTGGGGTCGCGGTCCTTGGCCTTGAAAACCCGGCTGGTACTGACTGGCTGCGGAATTTCCTCGTCGTCGATGTTGATGCGGATGACGGCTTGAGGCCGCTCGTCGCCGTTCAGGGTGATGCCGGGGAGCCAGTAACGGCTCTTGCCGTCCTGGGGCGATCCGCCCTGGTGCACGTTTTGCAACCCGTCCCACATACGGCGTGACGCCTGCTCGTCCACGGTGACGACGTACGGGATGCCGTCCAGGTCTTCGGCGAGGTCCGCGAGGGCACGTTCGACGGTCTCGGCCGCCTCGTCCCAGCGCTGCCGATAGTTCTTTTTGTCGCCGGTGTTCTCCGGGTACGCGCTGGCGTGGAAGGCCGGTTGCGCGAGGCGGTAGGGCTGCCACGTCGGCCGGGTGGAGCTCCAGCCAAGCATGGTCCAGGTCCCATCGACGGCCGTCGGGGGGATGAGGGCTGACGCGGTGATGACCACTTTAGGTTGGCCGAACTCGCCTTTGCGTCTGTTCTGTTGTCTCACATGGATCCCGACATGCGCGATCTGGTCGACCGGATAGCCGCCCTTTTCGGGGCTGAGGGCATTGGCGATGCGATCGTCAATCACACCGAGAGAACGGTAGAGGTCGAGAAGGGCCATCTCGGCAGGGTGATCCTTCTCCTTGGGCTGGATGGGACCCTTCTCGTCCTTGCCTTTGAGGTATTGGGTAGGCACGTCAAGGTCCGCGAGGATCTTTTTGGTTTGCGGTTTGGCGTCGATGTCCTCGGGGCTCGTCTCGTCGTCGGTGTCGTCGGCGGTGGGGATCTCGGTCTCGCACCAGGCTCCGACGAGGACTCCGTTCTGGGACTGGAGCGGCGTCTCGACGGCTTTGAGCGCCTCCTTGCGGCTGCCGGCCGGTCCAGGGATGAGGAAATCCGGAACCCGATGAAACACCGCGGTGATCTGGTCGCTGTGCAGGCTAAGTTCCTCGCCCTCCCGCGGGTCGAGGCCGTCGGGCGGGAGATCGAAGGTCTTGCAGAAGGTGTCGAGCATCCGCAGTCGGGTCTCGTCCTGGTACCACAGGCAGACAAGGCTCAGCTTCTCGAACCCGGCGGCCTTGACGGACGCGAAGATGGATCCCGGAGTGGGGAAGAGGCTGCCCCGCGGCCGGATCGGGCCGAGTGTCTTCGGATCCGGGTGCAGAGCGCGCTCCTCCTTGCGGCGCTCGTACTCCCGATTTGAAATGTTCTCTGGGTCGGTGGGCCGGTGCGGCAGGCTCATGCGCACTTCGCGCATCTCCAGGGGCTCGGCCCGGTCGGCGAAGACCTTGGTGAAGTGCTGGTGCAGCAGCCGCAGGTGCTGCATGCCAGGCCCGACCCCGATGGGGAAGGAGTAATTCTTAGGTAGGACGGGCCAGACCTGCCCGGGGTGCTCGCGAGGGAAGCGGGCAGGTGCCTTGTTCGCCCTCGCGTCGGCGAGAAGCCGCTGCTCGCTTCTCGATCGCTCGTCGATGGTGCGCAAAATGGAGTAGTCCATCTCCAGGCGGCCGAGGGCCTGGAGCGCCAGGCAATTGATGCTGCGGGCACCACCACGTCCGTTAAGAGCGACCTCCAGCAGGGGCCGGTCCGGTCCGGGCTGCTCAGCGATGACCGTGGCCGAGAAGACGAGCGAGGAGGAGATGCGGGTTACCCGGGAGCTCAGGAGCAGAACAGGGCTCGTGATGTTGGGCAGCGTCTTCAGCTTCAACGCGGTTCGGGAGAGGGCGTAGCGGCCCCCTTGTTCGTTCTGCCACGGATCGTCGAAGGCCACGACACCACCTGTGGTGTCGGGCCGCAGGGTGATGGTCCTGCTGTCGGAGATCACCCAAGGCTCGGAGGAGAAGCGCTGGGACAGGTCCCAGGCGACCGTCTTATAGAGCCAGCCGGGGGCGGTGGGCTGGGTGTTGCCGGGCTGAAGGAACGCGGCCAGCAGGTGCCTGTGTTCGGGAGTGTCAGCGATCCGCTTGGCAAGCTCTGGGGGTGCGGTGAGGTCGATCGTGCCGATGTCCTGCCCGAGGGCCAGGTGGTAGGTGAGGGTGAAGACCCGGCGGAGCAGGTTCCCGTTGATCGGGCGGAGCGATGCGAGGAACGGCGCCCGACGGTTCGGATCGAAGTGGACGTAGCCGCCGCCCATCATGCTCAGAACCGTGGTGGCAATGGAATAAGGCGCCTGGGCCGAGTCGTTCTTGAACCTCTTCTTGCACAGGAGGTCGAAGTCGTCCCAGAGTTTCCAGGTCGTCTCATCGAAATGCCGTACGTAGACGGCAGCATCGCCGACCAGCTCAGGGGTGCAGCGGAAGGCGAGGGAGTTGAGGTACTTGCCGGGGACGCGATCCTGCTCGGTCACGTGCCGCCCTCTCTTCTGAGTCTCGTCAGTTGCCCGGTGCCTCGGGCGTATGGGGTTCGATTCCGGCGTAGGCGAGGAAGGCGTTGAGTGCCTCCCCGTACAGGTCGTTCATGCGTTGCCGGGTTTCGGGGGTCCACAGAGAGTGGATTCGTCGCAGGACCGTCTCCAGGTCGGCGCTCCAGGTGTCCTCGTGGAAGGCGTAGTCGACCATGTGGAGCACGGCCTCGGTGCCGCCGCGGCGAGCTCGGCCGGCGAGTTGAATGAGGTCAACGATCATGCCCGCGACCACTTCGTTCTGCAGGGACTTGTGCATGGCCGTGAACTGAGGGGCAGTGCGCAGAAGGAGCGCCAGCCGGTCCAAGGCCGCATCGCTGGCTTCGGCCAGGGCCCGCGACGGGTCCGAAGCGCCGCCCGCCGGCAATGCCCGCAGGCCGGCGGCGTTGATGCTGCCGTACATCTCGGCAGGTTCGCTCAGCAGCGCGAGAGGGCGGACACACAGGTAGACGGATCGGACAGCGGAGCGAGTTCCCTTGACGATGTTGAGCCCACGGGCGATCAGCGGCAGCGGAACGACGAGGATCTTCCCGTGGCGCGGGAAGTCCTCGAATTCCTCGGCGGTTAGGCGTACGGCCACGTTCTCTCTGGGCAATTCAGGATTGCCGCTGTGCCGGTCCTCGGCCCGGACGGCCAGACACAGCCCGCCTTTGTATTTCCCGGCCCTGGTGATGCCGTGGGAAATCCACGAGCACTGCTCGTAGGAGTTGGCGACGACCAGGACATGCGCTCGATCGGGGTCCTTGGCGGCTGTGCGTTCGAGTTCTCGGTGGATGTGCTCGTCGTACAGGTTGCCACCGAGTTCAATGAGAGCGTCCTTCTTGCGGCTGGCGTGGGTGCCCGAGACCACGATGGGCTGGCCGAATAGGGGGTGCCCCTCGCCGTAGTCGATGCGGTGCTTCCTGGCTCGAATGGACTTGGCCTGGGCGTCGGTCATCCACCAGCGCACGGGGGCGTGGAGGTGCTCGCGGACCGCCTGGGGGAAGTAGGCGGTGGCCGACAGCCCCATCACCGGCCGCTCGACGCCTGCCAGGACCAGCGAGACAATGCCGCCCAGTTCGGCGGTGAAGGTGTGCGGATCGCCGGCGATGGTCTGGGAGACCAGGGCCGCGTTCTTCTCCTTGTCGTCGAGTCCAGTGACGCGGTAGCCGGTGATAGAGCGACCCAGCATTCCGAGTGGGAGCACGGAGGAGATGGCGGAGGCCTGCAAGTTCTCTGCGATCTTGTGAGCCGAGCGCAACCCAGAGGAACGGTAGCCGTGGGCCTTCCCCTGAAGGACGGACAGCGCCTCATCCAACTCGATCATGACGGTGCGGGTGACGAGCAGGTTGATGGCCTGTGCGCGCTTATGCGGATCTTTGATCCGCTCTTCGAGGAGCCGGTGCAGTTCGATCTTGACCGTGTCCAGTAGGTGCTCGCCGCGTGGCGTCACGAGCGCGCTGAGTGCGTCCCTGACGCAGTGCCAGTCGGGTTCGGGCAGGCTCGCCTGACCGGTGAGCGGATCGTGGCGCTGATAGCGGGCCGGCATGAGGGCATTGAGTTGCTGAAAGATCTCGGTGGGGATGTCCGTCCCATCGCCCGCATCGGCTTCCGGCCACAACAGCCGAAGGAGGGTGCGGTCCCGTCCACGCGCCAAGTGCCAGCGGGTGCTCGTCTGGTCCGGGATGCGTTCCTGGGCCCGGGCGTCCTCCGATGCGTGCAGGCTGAGTGCGTTCTTGCAGATACTCAGCAGCAGGAATTCGGCCATGAGCCGGACATGGTTGACGGCGGGCAGGAGGTTGTGCTCGTCGTCGATACGCAGCCGCTTGGAGTCGGTGTCCACCTCTTGAGGCGCGGCCGACCAGTGTCGACGAGAGTGCAGGACGATCTCGGAGGCGCACTTGTCGACAGCTCGGGATTGAAACTGGTCCACCTCATCGACGATGACCGTGTGGCAGGTCCGCAGCGCGAACTCGGCCGCGGTCATGCCACGCACGGGTCGACCGTCGAGGTTGATGCCGATTCGCAGGTTGCCCTGCATGAACGCGTAGTGGTTCATGATGATGACGTTGGCGTCGGCCGCCTCGTAGACCGGAGCGTACTTCTCGCAGGTCGGAATCCAAGGGCAGGCGGCTGCCCCCACGCTCTGTCCATGCAGTGAGAGGCAGGGCTCCCGGCCCGGCGGGTAGTCACCAGTGCTTTCCAGGAACGTCTTCTGGGCGCATCCGTACGCCAGGGGATCGATGTCCCGTTCGGCGCGTTCGCCCCACTCGCCGGGCGCGTCCGCGGACTCATTGATCAGCGAGACGAGTTTGAGTGCGCGATCATGCATCCCCGAGGAAGACATCAGGTGCGCACAGGCGGGCTCGTGCTCGATATGCCCGGCGCGGTGCAGGTGGGCCAGGTCCTCCCGGACGTTCCAGGTCATCGCCAGGCAAGCCTTGATGTCGGGCAGGACGATCGCGACACGCAGGCTGTGGGCGGCGAACCACACGGCCATCACGCGGACAAGGACGCTTTTGCCAGTGCCGGTCGGTGCGTTGAAGATCTCCAATCCGCCGGCGGTCAGCGTCAGCGCCTCCGCCGGGGACACGGTGTCCGTGGTCTGCAGCAAGTCGAAGAGTTGCCCGAGGATACGGTGCAGGTAGCGCCCGTCCTCTGGAAAGCGCTCGTCGATGAGCTTCGCGAGGGCGAGCAGTTCCTCCGTGGGAATGCGCAGGTCGGCCTGGTACGGAACCGTCGAGACGTGTGGGAGGTGCTCGTGGCTGAGCGCCTCGGTGAACTGGGGGTAGGTGGGGATGGTCAGTCGTCCGTGGACCTGTCCCACATCCTTGACGAAGATCTCCCCGGTGCGCCACGTCCCTGGACCGGCGAATGGTGGCGGCTTGGGCCGAGCGCTGGGGCGACGGAAGCGGGCGGTCATCCGATCGACGTAGCCGAGCAGATCGCCCCCGAGCCTGGGGAACGCGGCATCAGCCGTGAAGGGGTTCTCCCCGACGAGTTCGAAGGCCGCCAGAACAGATGGGGCACCCGAATCGGCCGCGTCCAGCCGAGCCAGCAGTGAGCGAGCCGCCACCGAGAACTTTCGAACGTCGACGAGTTCGTCGGGAGCGATGGAACAGACCAACGCGATCCGCTGCTTCTCCTCGTGAGACAGTTCTCCCCACTTGTCCCAGGCCCGGTACTTCCCAGAAAGGAGGAACGCCGCCTGGGCGAACGGCGCGGCGCTACGGGAGTCACCGTCAACGGTCAGAGGGAAGTAGTGGGCGGCGAGGGCCAGGGCGGTATAGACCGCGGTCTCCGGAATCCGCATGTCACTCATGTCCAGCTCACCCCGGCTTTCTCACACACCATCTCGCCGAACGCGGATGCCGTGGCCACTCGCATGTCGTACTTCTCGCAGACCCCCGAAAGCAGGTGCACCTGGCCGGCCCGGTAGTCCGGCACCACGAGCCAGTCGGCTCCGCCGCGGTCGCCTTCCTGGGCATGGATGAGCTTCGCCAGTGTCGGTGCCGAGGTGTAGTCCTTGACATCGACCTTGAGCCGCGTCTTCTTGCCCCGCTTCGCACTTATCTCGACGAGCAGGTCGTAGGCGTCCAGCCCTGGCCACAGTGAGACCCTCAGCCCTCGTTCGGCCAGCCGATCGTGCAGGTCCAGTTCTGGCAGGCCGGGAATGGTTGTATAGCGCCAGATTCCCCGACTGAGGGCCTTGTGGCCCTTGGCAGGAACAGCCTGTGGAACATCTCCGAGGTCCGGAGAGAGGATGGCCTCGCGGCCGCTTGGGCGAGGCGGCGAGGGTTCGGGCAGCAGGTCCGGTGCGCTGGCGTCGGTCGGCAATCGGAACAGGTATGAGGCTCCCATGTCCGCGTGGGGCGTGTGCCAACAACGTGCGACTCCCACAGCGGTTCCCGCGTTCTTCCGTACGACGATCCGCATGGGCCACTTGCAGATCGGACACGGGTACCACCAGCCCTGGTACAGGGAGTCATAGGGAATCTCCCGGTAGAAGTCCGCGACCAGTGGGGGCAGTCGAAGCTCGCACAAGTCATCCACGGGCCCTGCGGGGCAGCGGATCAGGTCCGTGCGCCCAGCCTCGTACACGCGCTGCTCGCCCTGCTTGCGCAGCAGTGTGAAGGCCGTCTCCTGATCGATTTCCGACTGGAGCTCCCGGTCGTTTACCGTACCCGCGAACGTATCGAGCTTGCGGAGCGTGTGCAGCAGCATCCGCTGCTCAAGATCCAGATCAAAGGCGTCCTCGGTGATCTGCCCGTCTCGGTCGACGACCATCATCCCGTCTAGATCCAGTGGGGTCACCCCCTCAGGCAGCAGGGCAGCCAAATCCCCTTTGAGTGCCTTCCGGAACTCGCCGAACTGCAGGCGGGGGCTATCCGGTCCGCGTGCCGCGTTCATCGTGCCGTGGCATTCCATCAGTGTTTCCAGGCGCCGCTGCGGGCTCAACCCGGGGGCGGTCATCGCCTTGGCCGCGCGCAGCGCAGCCCGGGTCACCAGGTAGCGGACCCGGACGTCATCAAGCGTCTTGGCGCCTTCGTCCGATGAACTGGTCACGGCTTACGAGCGTAGAGGGCGCCTCTGACAAACCGCGCCCGGAACGAAAATGGTGACAATTATGTCGTTTAGGCGGCGGGAGTACCAATTTCCGTGGTATCGACGTTTGGATAGAGTTCTCGGTAGATGTCGAGGTATTCGATCACGTGGCGCCGCCCCAGACGAGTCAACCGCCAACGGTACTCAGCGACATGGGTCCCCTCGGGCGCCATCACGGGCACCGAGTCGACCAGGCCGCGGCTCGGCCGCCCCCCGGCCTTGCTCCGGTAACCCACGCCGATGAAGAACAGCGAGCGGCCGGCCAGCTGATCGTCCTCCAACCCGGCGGGCTCAGCGGCAGCGACACGCGCCACGACCCCCCAGAGCCACTCCGACAGCAAATGGGTCGCCGGGTCCGGCTCACCCGGTTCGTCGAGCCCCGCCTGGGCGGCCGCACGACCACGTCGGCTGAGCTGAACGAGCACCCGTCCGACCTCTCCGATGGCGGGATGCTCGACCGAATCCTCGGTGATCACCAGCAGGCCCCGTCGTTCCAGCGCGTGCACCGTTTGCCCGGCACCCGGGTCATGGACACCTTTCTGACGCAACCGCTCCTGCAACCGGGTGTATCCCACCGCGGAGGGCGCTGCCTTGAAGGCCAACGGCAGTCTGCGCCACTCCGCGGCCCGAGGAACGGGCAGCCTCTGGACCCGGCGCATCCACATCTCGGTCTCCGTCATGCGATCGTCCCGCATGATCTCACCCAGATAGACCTGCTGACGCTCGTTCAAGGACTCCCATGTCGCCATCGCGGCTTTGGAAGGCTCGTGCCTGCGCTTGTTGGCCAGTGCTGGGGCCGGCTCATGTGGCCGCGTACGCATCCATGCGTCCATGACCATGCGAACCGGAACCCCGTAAGCCTTGGCAAAAGGGGCGAGAAGGCGCCCCGTCGCCTCGGGCTCCTGCCAGCGACGTCCACGGACCGGTTGGCCGCTCTCCAACGCTGAGATCTTGGGCGCCGAGACAGCCATTTCCCGACCGATCGGCGACGCCCGTAGCAGTTCAGCGGCCCGTTCCAAGGTCAGCCCCGCCGCGTATCTCAGGTCAACCAAGGTCTCCTGGCCTCGGGGAATGCCCGTCAGTCCCTCAAGATCACAACCTAGCGCTGCGGCCAGTTGCTCCAGACGCGACGGTGTTGGGGTATGTCTGCCCTCCTCGTAGAAAGAGATCATTCTGGGCGAAACTCCGACTCTCGCGGCCAAGGCCGCACGGGTAAGCCCCAGCTCCACGCGCCGGGCCGCCAGCCGCGATGGGTCGATCATGCGCAATGGAAGAGGCATAACCTCATACAAAGTGAAGGAAGACTTCAGTTCAAGTCACGCTGCACCCTGTGGAGAACTCCGGCGAGCTGACCGAGTTGCGCCAGAAGGTCCGAAGGCTCTGCGTCGAGGTCGAGAGCGTGGCCGAGGATCTCGATTCCGGAGCGGCGGACGATGTGCCGGGCGGGGGTCTCGTTGCCTTTGGCGTAGACCAGGTGGCCGACCGGGAGGCCTAGGTCCTGTTTAGAAAGTCCTGGTTCGGGCGGCATGTCGCGCCTGGATACGAGTGAGGTCTCCGGTAGATGGATCAACGACCAAGAAGACCATCACCACCGGAGACCTCGTGCCCAGCGTACCGA
>NZ_QVNQ01000012.1 GCF_003432485.1 Actinomadura spongiicola | reverse complement strand
CCCTGCGGCCTCCTCGGAGCGGGCGGCACCACCCGCTGGAACAGCTCCCACAACTCCTCCGGCACCAGCCGCTCGACCATCTCCACGGCCGCAGACTACCGGCGCCAACCCAAATGAGATGACGTCTTAGTCGGAACGGGCCCGCGCGAATGGTTGACTGTCCAGGTGCACACCGAGACCGTCCAGTCGAGCCTGTTCGCCCGCCTCGTTGAGATCGGGCGTGACTCGGCGTCCGTGTCCTCCGAGCCGGAGACGCTGTACGACCGGCACGGTGTTCTGGTGGTGCGCGTCGGGGACGTGGCCGTGAAGGCGCACCAGGCCGACCGCGAGCACGGCGCCGTCTTCCTGGAACGGATACGGGTGGCGGTCACCGTGCCGGACGTCCTGGTCGGTCCGCTGGGGCCGCCGCTCGACGTCGACGGACGCACGGTCACGGTCTCCCCGTACGGCGAGCCGGTGGATCCGCGTCAGGACCCGCCCTGGGAGGAGGGTGCGCGGCTTCTGGCGGCGCTCCATTCGACGCCCGTGCCGGTGGACGCGCCTTCCTGGGGACGTCCCGCCCGTGTGGCGCGCCGGGTCTCGGAGTTGGGTCACGGCCCCGCGGCGGACGTGGTGAGACACGCGTTCGCGACCCTCCCCGCCTGGATTCGCGGTGAGGGCGCGGAACCGCCCGGGGCGTCGGAGTGCCTCATCCACGGGGACTGGCACCTCGGGCAGATGGTCCGCGGGCGGGACGGACGGTGGCGGCTCATCGACATCGAGGACCTCGGCGTCGGCGACCCGGTGTGGGACCTCGCGCGTCCGGCAGCGCTGTACTCGGCGGGAGTCCTGCACCCCGATGACTGGGGCCGTTTCCTGGGCGCGTACACGGAGGCGGGCGGTCCGGCCGTCCCCGCCGGCGGCGACCCCTGGACGACCCTGGACGTACCCGCGCGAAGTCTGGCGATCCAGATCGCCGCCACGTGCGTCATATCCGCGGAAAGGGGGAACCGGCCGCTCGACGGGCCGGAGCAGGCGATGATCGATGCCTGCGGAAGGATATCGAGGGCGGGGGACGTGGCATGACGTGGCGCGTGACCTGCCCTACATTTGACCTCTACCTGGGGATCCGTAATGGAAGGATGGGAAGGCGATGCACTGCCCTAAATGTCGTGGCGTGATGCGGACCTACACGCGCAGCGGCGTCCACATCGAGCAATGTGACAGTTGCCGGGGCATCTTCCTCGACTATGGCGAGCTCGAGGCTCTGGCACAGATGGAGTCGCAGTACCGGACGGCGCCGCCGCCCGCGGCCGGGCCGGGCTGGCAGGCCCCGGCGGCGCAGGTGCACCATCATCACCACGGTGGGCGCCCCCACCACCGCCCTTACGGCGGGAGCGTCTTCCACATGCTGTTCTCCACCTGAGCGGCTCTCCCAGAGCCGACCGGGTGACGGATTGGTACGGCCCGCCCCCTGATTCGCCGGGGCGGGCCCTACGTCTGCTCCTACAGGCGCGGGTCGACGGGCTCTGATTCCAGAGCCAGGACGGCGAACACCGCCTGGTGGATCCGCCACAGCGGTTCCCCGTCGGTGAGCCGGTCGAGCGCCTCCACGCCGAGCGCGTGCTCCCGCATCGCCAGCGAGCGTTTGCGGCCGAGCGACCGGCCGCGCAGCCGGTCGAGGTTCTCCGGTTCGCGGTAGTCCGGGCCGTAGATGATGCGTAGATACTCCGGTCCGCGGCATTTGACGCCCGGCTGGACGCGCCGGTCGTCCGGGTGCGGGGCCAGCGGTTTGACGACCATGCCCTCGCCGCCCGCCGCGGTGAGCTTCTCCCACCACTCGGTGACGGCGGTCTCCGACTCCGGCGAGTCCAGGTCGGCGGTCAGCGAACCCGTCCGCTGGACGAATCCGGCCGGGTCGTGGTCGGCGAGCCGCCCTGCCACGGTCATGTGCCATTCGTGGTCGCGGGCGACGGCCCAGGAACTGCCCTCTCCGGCGAGGATCTGGAACGGCGCGTACCGCAGCCCGGTCAGGCCGTCGACCGTCCAGCAGTAGCGTGCGTAGGCGTCGCGGAAGCGGTCCGCGTTGGCTGCGCGCCGGTCGATGTGCGCGCGAAGCCCACCCAGGTCGAGACCGCGTTCCTCCGCGCGTGCGAGAAGGTCGGCCGCCATCGGCAGGGAGGCGCGGGCGGCCGCGCCGGTCGCCGCGTACTGCGTGCGGATGAGTTCCATGGCCTTGGCCGACCACGGCAGCAGCTCACCGTCGAGGACGAGCCAACTGGTGTCGAGCTCGTCCCAGAGCCCCGCCGCACCGATAGCGGCGCGTAGCCGGTCCAGTACCTCGGTCGTGCGGGAAGGGTCGCGGAAGAAGGAGCGTCCGGTTCGGGTGTAGATGGCGCCGGTAGTTCCGTCGTCCACGCCGAAGCGGTCGGCCGCCGTCGACGCGTCCCGGCACACGACGACCACCGCCCGGGAGCCCATGTGCTTCTCCTCGCACACGACGCGGGTCACGCCGCAGTTCCGGTACGCGGCGAGCGCCTCGGCGGGGTGCTCCAGGTATCCGGGAAGTTGCGACGTCGCGGCGGGGGCCATGGTGGGCGGCAGGTAGACGAGCCAGCGCGGGTCCACGGCGAACCGGCTCATCACCTCCAGCGCCGCCAGCGCGTTCTCCTCGCGGACGGTGACGCGGCCCATCAGTCGGGTCTCGACACCGCCCGCGCCGAGCACGTCCTCGATGTTGAGGACGTCGGTCTCCCGGCGGCCACCGGGTGCGGTGGGCGCCACGTCCAGGGGACGGGTCGGCTCGTACCAGACCTGTCGCGCGGGCACCGACGCCAGCTCACGTTCGGGGTAGCGCAGCGCGGTCAGCTTCCCGCCGAAGACGACGCCGGTGTCCAGGCAGATCGTGTTGTTGACCCACTCCGCTTCCGGGACGGGCGTGTGTCCGTACACGACCATGGCCTTGCCCCGGTAGTCACGCGCCCACGGGTAGCGAACGGGCAGCCCGTACTCGTCGGTCTCGCCGGTGGTGTCGCCGTAGAGCGCGAAGGACCGGACACGTCCGGACGCACGACCGTGGTACTCCTCCTTCAGCCCGGCGTGGGCCACCACGAGACGCCCCTCGTCCAGGACGTAGTGGCTGATGAGACCGTCCATGTACCGCAGGACGTCGTCGCGGAACTCGTCCGTCTCGGCGTGGAGCTGTTCCAGCGACTCGGCCAGCCCGTGCGCGACCCGTACCTTGCGTCCGCGGAGAGCGCGCACGAGTTTCGCCTCGTGGTTGCCCGAGACGCAGAGCGCGTCACCGGCCGCCACCATGCCCATCACCAGGCGCAGGACGCCCGGCGTGTCCGGTCCGCGGTCGACGAGGTCGCCGACGAACACGGCGGTGCGTCCGCCGGGATGGCTCGCGCCGATCGCGCGGCCCCGCGCGTCCCGGTCGATCTCGTAGCCGAGGTCGGTGAGGAGGTCCTCCAGTTCGGCGCGGCAGCCGTGCACGTCACCGACGATGTCGAACGGCCCGGTCAGGTCCCGCCGGTCGTTCCACGCCTTCTCGTAGGTGATCGTCGCGGCGTCGATCTCCTCGACGCCGGTCAGCACGTGGTGCCGCCGGAACTCGCGCGCCAGCGAGCGCATCCCGCGCCTCAGTTCGCGCCGCTGGCGCGGAATGACGTGCGGGGGCAGGTCCCGGTCGGGGCGGACGGCGTTGCGTTCCGCAGCGACGCTCTCGGGGACGTCCAGCACGATCGCGACCGACATCACGTCGTGTTCCTTCGCGATCTGCAGCAGCGACTGCCGCGACGCGCTCTGCACGTTGGTCGCGTCGACCACGGTCAGCAGGCCGCGGCGCAACCGCTTGGCCACGATGTAGTGCAGCAGGTCGAACGCGTCGCCGGTGGCCGACTGGTCGTTCTCGTCGTCCGACACGACGCCGCGGCAGTAGTCGGACGAGACGATCTGCGTCGGCTTGAAGTGCTTGCGCGCGAAATGCGACTTGCCGGACCCCGTCACGCCGACCAGCACGACGAGCCCCATCTCCGGGACCTTGACCTCGGTCATCGGGTGAACACCCCCATCTGCGTCGGCGCGCCGACCTCGGGATCGTCGGCGCCGACGGGCACGTACCGGACGCGGTAGCCGTGCGCGGCGGCGACCCCGTCGGCCCACGCGCGGAACTCGGCGCGCGTCCATTCGAAACGGTGGTCGGAGTGGCGCATCGCCCCCGGCGCCAGCCCCTCGTAGCGGACGTTGTGCTCGGCGTTCGGGGTCGTCACCACGACGACGCGCGGCCTGGCGTCCGCGAACACGACGCGTTCCACTGCCGTGAGACGCGGCGGGTCGATGTGCTCGACGACCTCCATGAGCACGGCCGCCTCGTAGCCGCGGAACCGTTCGTCGGTGTAGGTGAGCGCGCCCTGGAAGACGTCCTTGACACGGTCGTTCGGGCGGCGCTGCTTGTCCCAGCGGAGGCGCCGCCAGGCGTGGGACAGCGCACGGTGCGACACGTCCGTACCGGAGATCTCGCTGAAGAAGTCGTCCTGGGCGAGTCGCGACAGCAGTTTCCCTGAGCCGCAGCCGAGGTCGATGACCCGCCGGGCGTCCTCCTCGTGCAGAACCCGCACGACCGACCGGAGACGCTGTTCGGCGAGCGACACCGGCTGTTCCTCACCGTCCTCCGGAGTGGGCTCCTCCTCCACCTGTACGGGGTCGAGCGTCTCCTCGGTCGCTTCGTCGGCGTCGGCGAGGCGACCCAGGGCGGTCCGGACGAGACCACGCCGGTTGGCCAGGTACCGGCGCGTGATGGCTCCACGGTCGGGATGCGTGGCCAGCCAGCCCTCCCCTGCCCGGATGAGCTTGTCCACCTCGTCGGGTGCCATCCAGTAGTGCTTGGCGTCGTCCAGGACGGGCAGCAGCACGTACAACTGGTTGAGCGCGTCGGCCAGGCGCAGCGTCCCGGTCAGGGTGAGGGTCACGTACCGGGAGTCGCCCCATTCGCCGAACTCCGGGTCGAGCGGGACCGGCACGGCCGACACGTCCCAGCCCAGTGGCGCGAAGAACCGCTCCGCCTGCCCGGGGCCGCCACGGCACGGAAGGGCCGGCAGGACGATTTCGAGTGGAATCGGCGTCTCCGCCAAGTCAGGACGCGGGTCGCACCGTCCCCGCATCGCGGTGCGGTACACGTTCGCCATCGCGGACGCCAGCAGCGACGACGCCGCATAGGGACGGTCGTTGACGTACTGGCCGAGGGAGAAGTCCGGCGTGTCTCGACCGCGCGTGCGCACGAGTTTCACCGGATCGACGTCCAGCAACAGCGCGGCCGTGCAACGCCGTTCGTCCGCGTCGGGATAGAAGACATGAGCCGTGCCGAAGGACTGCTCGAACTTCTGCACCCTGCCCGGATGCTTGTGGAGGAGGAATCCCAGTTCGGTCGCCCGGCTCATGGTCGTCGTGATCGTCAGAAGCACACCGACAAGTGTGGCGGACCGGAACGACCACT
Organism: Actinomadura spongiicola; assembly: GCF_003432485.1. GTDB lineage: Bacteria > Actinomycetota > Actinomycetes > Streptosporangiales > Streptosporangiaceae > Spirillospora > Spirillospora spongiicola. The sequence goes on along the minus strand of NZ_QVNQ01000012.1, from coordinate 209,292 downwards.
CCACATCGGTTTTTTCGCCCGACGGTCGAAATGATTTGCGCCCCGCTCCCGCGTGTCTCCAGAATCCAAAGCGATATGAGCAGACACCCCCGCCGGAGGACGGCACAGGAGACCGTGGCCGTTCTCGACCGCGGCGACTACGTCGCCCCGTCCGGCCGCACGGTATCGATCGCCGACGACCTGGCCCGAACGGTCCGTGACACCACCCTGTACCGGCCGGACGAACTGGACGAGTTACTGGAACGTCTGCCCCCGGCCGACCCCACCACGAGAACGCGCATCGAGGTCACCGACGAGACCACGCTGGCCGCCGCCCGCCGTCTGCGCGGTCCCGGCGCCATTCCGTTCGCGCTGAACTTCGCCTCCGCGAAGAACCCCGGTGGCGGGTTCCTGAACGGGGCGCACGCGCAGGAGGAAGGGCTGGCCCGATCGTCCGGGCTGTACACGTCGCTGCGTTCGGCCAGGGAGTTCTACGACTTCCACCGCGCGCAGGGCGACCTTCTCTACAGCGACCACATGATCTACTCACCGGACGTGCCGGTGTTCCGCGACGACGCGGGCGTCCTGCTGGAGGAACCGTACGGCGTCGCGTTCCTGACGTCTCCCGCCCCCAACCGCGGCGCGATCCGTGACGCCGCCAAGGCGGAGCGGATCCGGGACGTGCTCGTGCGGCGCGCCCGCAAGGTCCTCGCCGTGGCGCTGGTCAACGGGCACGGGCGGCTCGTCCTCGGCGCCTGGGGCTGCGGCGTCTTCCGCAACGACCCGCGGGAGGTCGCGGAGGTGTTCGCGGGGCTGCTGCGTCCGGGCGGGGAGTTCGCCGACCGGTTCGAGCACGTCGTCTTCGCGGTCTGGGACACCGCCAAGGGCTCTCCCAGGCACGCCGCCTTCCAAGCCGTCTTCGCCTAGAACTCCTTGAGCACGACGTCCTCGCTCAGGAGGACGGGGGCTCGGCGTATGAGGCGATGCCGCGGATGAAGATGTCGATGCCGACCTCGAAGCGCGCGTCGCCCGCGTCGGCGGTCAGTTCGTCCGACATCGCGACGATGTTGGGGTAACGATCCGCGGGCAGGGCCGCGTAGTACGCACGGATCTCGTCGATGTAGCGGCGGAACCGCTCCCACGCGTCCTCGCCGCCGCTGAGCTTGGCCGAGTAGACCACGCCCTCGATCGCGTCGGCGTCGACGTACCTGCCGAGGGCGTCGACGGCGAGCGCGGCGATCCGCGGCGGGACACCGCCGGCCCGCATGAGGGCGAGCTGCGCCTCGGCGACGCGGAGCAGGTTGGGCGCGGTGGGGATCAGTCCCATCGAGACCTTCGCGATGTCGTTGTGCGAGAGGTAGACCCGGCGGATCGCCTTGGCCAGCGCCTTCAGCTGCTCCTGCCAGCGGGCGGGATCGGTGACGGGGATCGCGATCTCCCCGGCGACGTGGTCGAGCATCAGCTCGTACAGCTCGTCCTTGCCCGAGACGTGGGCGTAGAGGGACGCCGCGCCCGTGCCGAGTTCCTGGGCGACGCGGCGCATGGTCACCGCGTCGAGGCCCTCGGCGTCCAGGACGCGGATCGCGGTGGCGACGATCACGTCCCGGCTGAGCGGCTGCCGCGGAGGCGCGGCCTTGCGGGGCTTGCGTCCGGGCGGCGTCGGCATGTCCAGGCGTTCGGTGGCCACGTCGGAGTCCCTCCGGTCCTCGTCCCGTCTCGGCAGACCTCGCGAACAGCGTACTTGACGCGAACATCGTTCCTAGTTTAGAACAGCGTTCGTATCGAACGAACACTGTTCTTGGAGTGCTCATGACCATGCCGTCGATCTCCACCCCCGAGCGCGCGGCGAACGCCCCGTACCGCAGGCGCTGGGCCGCCCTCTTCGTGATCCTCGCCGCCGAGATCATGGACATGCTGGACGCGTTGATCACCAACATCGCGGCCCCGACGATCCGCGCCGAGATCGGCGGCTCCGCCGCCACGGTCCAGTGGCTCGCCGCCGGCTACACCCTGGCCATGGCGATCGGTCTCCTCACCGGCGGGCGCCTCGGCGACCTGTACGGGCGCAGGAGGATGTTCCTCGTCGGCGCCGCCGGGTTCACGATCGGCTCACTGCTGTGCGGTGTCGCCGTCTCCCCCGGCATGCTCGTCGGCGCCCGCGCCGTCCAGGGCCTGTTCGGCGCGCTGATGCTCCCGCAGGGCATCGGGATGATCAAACAGATGTTCGCGCCGAGGGAGATGGCCGCGGCGTTCAGCCTCTTCGGGCCGGTCATGGGGCTGTCGTCCGTCGGCGGGCCGGTGCTGGCCGGCTGGCTGATCGACGCCGACCTGTTCGGTACCGGCTGGCGGATGATCTTCCTGATCAACCTGCCGCTCGGCGCCGCCACCGTCCTCGCCGGGCTGCGGCTGCTGCCCGAAGGACGCGCCGAGCACACGTCCCGGCTCGACCTCGTCGGCGCGGCGCTCGCGTCCCTCGGCGCCGGGCTGCTGATCTATCCCCTCGTCCAGGGCCGTGAGCACGGCTGGCCCGTCTGGACGTTCCTGATGATGGCCGCGTCGCTCGCGGTCTGGGCGGTGTTCGCCCGGTACGAGATCGGCAGGCAGCGCGCCGGCGACGACCCGCTGATCGTGCCGAGCCTGTTCCGCAGGCGCGGCTTCACCGGCGGCCTCGGCGTCGGCCTGGTGTTCTTCGCCGCCGTCGCGGGCCTCGGCCTGGTGCTGTCCCTGTTCTTCCAGATGGGGCTCGGCTTCTCGCCGTTCAAGGCCGGCCTCGCGCAGATCCCCTGGTCGGTCGGCATCGTCCTCGGGTTCGGCGTCGTGCAGGCCGTCCAGCGCTTCGGTCGCGCCGTGATCCACGCGGGCGCATTGATCATGGCCGCCGGAATCGCCGCGTTCTCCCTCATCCTCCGGTACGCGGGCGTCGACGTGACGCCGTGGCAGCTCGCCCCGGCGCTGACCGTGACCGGTGTCGGCATGGGCCTGCTGATGGGGCCGCTGTTCGACATCGTCCTCGCGGGCGTCGAACCGGAGGAGACCGGATCGGCGGGCGGCACGCTCACCGCCGTGCAGCAGCTCGGCGCCGCGTTCGGCGCGGCCGTCCTCGGAACGGTCTTCTTCGGTCTGCTGGGCGGGCAGGTGGCGACCGCCGCGGACGGCGACGCCGCCGCCCTCCGCGCGGACCTCGCGGTAGCCTCCGTCCCCGTCGCGTGGCAGGACCGGATCGTGGACGGCGTCCGCGGCTGCGGTCGCGACCGCGCCACCGCCGAGGACGCCGCCGCCGTCCCGGCCTCCTGCCACCGGCTCCGCGCGGACGTCGCGACCGTGACCGCCGCCGCGCCGCGATCGGCGCCCGCCGTCCAGAGTGCGGTCGCGGACGCGGGCGAGCACGCCGCCAAAACCGGCTTCGGCGACGCCATGAAGATCACGATGTGGGTCGTGGTCGGGCTTCTCGGGCTCACCTTCCTGGCGACCTTCCTGCTGCCGAGGCACGCGCGGATCGAGGAGGTGCCGGCCTGACCCGGGACGTGACGCGTGAGGGCCCGCGGGGGGTTGCCCGCCGCGGGCCCTCACGTGGTTCAGGGGCGGTCAGAGCTGGGGCATGACCTCGGAGGCGATCAGTTCCAGGTGCTCCAGGTCGTGCAGGTCGAGGACCTGGAGGTAGACGCGCTCTGCGCCCATCTCGGCGAACCGGCCGAGCTTGTCGACCAGTTCGGCGGGCGTGCCCGCGAGGCCGTTCTGCCGCAGTTCGGGGACGTCCCGTCCGATCGCGGCGGCGCGGCGCTTCACCTCCGCCTCGTCACGGCCGCAGCACAGGACCTGCGCGATCGAGTACACGAGCGGCTTCGTCCGCCCGGCCTCGGCGTACGCGGCCCGGACCCGGTCGAACGCGGCGCGCGTGTCGTCCGGCTGCTGGAACGGGACGTTGTACTCGTCGGCGTACCGGACGGCCAGCCGCGGCGTCCGCTTCGCCCCGGTCCCGCCGATGATGATCGGTGGGCCGCCCGCCTGGGCGGGCTTGGGCAGCGCGGGCGAGTCGGTCAGCGTGTAGTGCTCGCCGCCGAACGAGTACGTCTCGCCGCCCGGCGTCCCCCACAGGCCGGTGACGATCTCCAACTGCTCCTCCAGGCGCGCGAAACGCTCGCCCAGACTCGGGAACGGAATGCCGTACGCGGCGTGCTCCACCTCGAACCAGCCCGTCCCGAGACCGAGGTCGACGCGACCGCCGCTCATCTGGTCGACCTGCGCGACCGAGATCGCCAGCGGGCCCGGGTGGCGGAACGTCGCGGCCGTCACCAGCGTCCCGAGCCTGATCCGGCTCGTCTCCCTGGCCAGCGCGCCCAGGGTGATCCAGGAGTCGGTCGGGCCCGGTTCGCCCGTCACGTCGCCCATCTTGACGTAGTGGTCCGAGCGGAAGAACGCGTCGAAGCCGAGGTCCTCCGCCGCCTTGGCGACGGTCAGCTGTGTCTCGTAGCTCGCCCCCTGCTGGGGCTCGGTGAAGATCCGAAGTCGCATGACCCCATCCTGCTACCCGCGTACCCCTGCTCGCGCCACCGACCAGCGGTTCGCTCAGCGGGGAGCGGTGATCCGGGTGCGGACGACGGCACGGTTGTTCGACTCGTCGGCGTCCGGGGTCGGTGACGTCGCCCGCCAGGACGACTCCAGCACCGTGCCCGCCCGGACGCTTCCGCGCGGCACCGCCTCGAAGTGCAGCGTCCTGGACGCCCTGGCCCGGAGCGATCCCACCGCGCACACGTAGTCGCGGCCACGCGGCAGGCAGGCGGTGTCGTGCCCGACGAGCCTGATCGGCCCCCGCGACTCCACGGTCACGCTCTCGGCCGTGGCCGGGCCCAGGTTGCGGACGCCCAGCGCGTACCGGATCCGCGCCCCGCTCCGCGCCTTCGCCGGCGCGGTCTCGATGATCGCGAGGTCGGCGGTGCGGGAGACGCGCACGTCCGGGAACCGCGTGGTCACGCGCGTCCCGCGCCAGGTGACGCTGCCGCGCAGCCTGATCGTCCTACCGGGCTCGGCCCGCCTGAGCACCTTGGCCCTGATCACCCCGCCGATCTTCTGACCGCGCCGGACGGTGCCGAGCGCGCAGACGACCTCCCGTCCACTGGACGCGCAGGCCTTCTCGCCGGACACGAACGCCAGCGACTCCGGCAGCGTCGCCCGGAACACCGCCTCGCCGGACTTCGCGCGGGCCTTGCCTGTCACCCGGAACGTCCACGCCCACGCGTAGGCGCGTCCCGGGACCACGGCCTTCTCCGGAGCCGCCGTGCGCAGCACCACGCCCTTCGACGGCTCGGCGTGCGTCCTCGGGCGCGGGGGCGGCTTCGCCACCGCCACGTCCGCCATCGGCACGGCCCCCGCCAGCGGCACGGCCGCCAGGATGAGGAGACCGCGCCCCCTCCATGTCCGGATCACAATGAGCCCCCCGTGGCCTGCGGTTTCTTCCTACGGACAGGTCCGTTGTAGCGAGCGCCCGGCCGTCCGCCTAGCGCCGTGTCGGCGTGTCGTGACAGATAGTGACGACTGTCGTCACGGATGGAACACCCTTGGTTCCGCTGCGCCGCCCGGGCGTGCCCTGTTGAATGCGACGGACGGACCGCACCCGCGACCCATGGAGCTGACATGGCTGTCTTCGGCGTCGACTACGCGTGGGGCCGTCCAGGCGTGGCCGCGCTCAAACGCGCCGGGGTGAAGTTCGCGTGCCGTTACCTCTCGCACGACAAGACCGGGAAGAACCTCACCCGCGCGGAGGCCGAGAGCCTCTCCGACGCGGGCATCTGGCTCGTCGTCGTCTGGGAGACCACCGCCAAGCGCCCGCTGGACGGGCGCGCCGCGGGCGTCGCCGACGCCCGGGACGCCGCCGCGCAGGCCACGGCGTGCGGCATGCCGGACGACCGGCCGATCTACTTCGCCGCCGACTGGGACGCCTCCCCCGGCCACCAGGACGAGATCAACGCCTACCTCGACGGCGCGGCGAGCGTCCTCGGCCGCCGCCGCGTCGGCCTCTACGCGGGGCACGGTCCACTGAAACGCGCGTTCGACGCCGGGAAGATCACCTTTGGCTGGCAGACCTACGCCTGGTCGGACGGCCGGTGGGACGACCGCGCGCACCTCCAGCAGTACTCCAACGACCAGCGGATCAACGGCGTCACCGTCGACTACGACCGCGCCGTCAAGAGCGACTACGGGCAGTGGCGCGTCGGCGTCTCGCCCGAGGGAGACGACATGCCCGACTACGTGTCCGTCGGCACCGGCGGCGAGCGACAGCAGCTTCCTCCCGGCGCGTGGACGACCGTCGGCTGGGCCAAGGAGTACTCCGACCGCGAGCACCAGCACCACGACAAGGGCGGCCCGAGCCTGCTGACCGGTTCCGCCCACTACAGCCTGTCGGTGGCGACGACAGTCACCGGCGTCCCCGCCGGCACCCTCATCCAGGCCCGCGCGATCGAGGTTCGTATCGAGGACACCGACACGTTCGCGGTCGGCCCCGTCCAGGACTTCGTGTCCGTCGGCGACACGACGAACCTGGTGTACGGGCTCGCCGCCGACACCGTCGGGGCCGGCCACCGGGTGCGGTTCCAGCTGATCCAGCACGGCGAGGCGCCCGCCACGGTCACCCAGGGCACCGCCAAGGTGCTGTTCTGGAAATGACTCTCGGCGGAAAGACCCGGTAACTCAACGTCCGTCCGGCTCCCCGTAGAGGGCGCGGAGGAACGCCAGCGCCAGGCGCCGTTTCTCGCCCGGGTCGGTCCGCAGATCGGCGAAATAGGCGTTGAGCTCCGCGAGTTCGCGGGGCAGTTCGTCGGCCGCGTCCCGGTCCCGTCCGCCGAGCGGCTCCCCGCCCTCACCGACCCGCGCGAGATCACCGGGCCGCCACCGCAGGGCCTCCTCGACGGCGGCACGGGTCCGCGCCTGCGGCCACCGTTCCCCCGACTCCAGGTTGTAGATGGTCTTGACCGTCACCCCGGCCCGTTCGGCGACCTGCTCCTGCGTCAGCCCGAGCGACCCGCGCCGGGCGACCGCGTATTTGGCGACCCGCTCCCGGTCCACGTCCCCGGCCATGCCGCCCAGCATGCCGGAAACACCAGGAAACCTCCACCACCCCGATCCGCCCCACCACCGACCATCCGCGTCCACGCGGCCGCGTCCGTGCGGGCGTCCGAGCCGGGCAGGACGAGCGCGCCGCCCGCGCCGAGCATCCCGAGGATGTCGAAGACCGACAGGTGGAAGCTCAGCGACGACAGTCCGATGCGCGACCGCCCAGGCCTAGGCTTCGACCGTCCAGCGCCCGCGACACATGACCACGCCACGTTCGAGTACCGGTACGCACCCATCCGGTACGCATCCCGACCGTCCGAGCTCCCGACGCACAACCACCGCGACCGCCCGGCACAGGGCCCGACCGTCCAGTGTCCGCGACGCACGGCCGCTCAGCTTGTGACCGTCCGGTGTGGGGGCGTCGGGTTAGACGCGCCAGGTCGCTCGGTATGCCGGGTGGTCGGCGTATGGGGTGGCCAGGAGGCGGAGGGTGGTACAGCCGCCCTCGCGGACGTGTTCGCCGCATGCTTCGCAGACGCCCGTCCCGTTCATTCGCGAGTGCAGGTCGAGGAGGCGGCGTTTCACGCGCACCTCCGCCACCACCCGCGCCGGTGAATGGCGGGCCACGTGCAGCGCCACGCCCTCCTTCACGAACGAGACGTCGAGGACGAAGTGCGGCCCGTACCCCGGGCGGCTCCGCCATGGGTACTCGTTGACGCTCCGCAGCGAGACGGGCCGTTGGAGGTGGTCCATCGGGCGACGTCCCAGACGGAGCCGCTCGCCCGAGGTCGTCTCGACCCACTGCCATCGCTCCGAACCCGACAGGTCGGGACCGCCGTTCGGACGGGACCGGTAGTCGGCCGCCCACCGCGCGGTGTCCTCGTCCTCGAAGAGCCTGGCCCGCAGGAACTCCACCAGATCGCTCACAACCGCTCCGTTCGCCGTCGACGCGCCCGGTACCGATCCTGCCACTACAAGATCAGTGCGGGGTCAGGTCCGCGCGGACGCGTCCGGGTCGGGAGTTTGGCTGACGAGGCCATGGTCGGTGAGTTCCCAGAAATGGCGCCGGCTCGGCCGGACGAGCTGGAAGACGGCCCGGTAGGCGGCGACGCTCATGAGCGCCCAGTACAGCGGGACGGTGAGCATGACCCGCACCGCGCGGTACAGGCCGCGTTCCATGCAGCCCGCCATCAGGCAGTACATGACGAGCAGGTTGCCGACGACCATGGCCGTCACCCCGCAGTAGAGCGTCGGCGCCGCGAACAGGGCCTGGACGTGGCGGGTGCCCGTGCAGACGTAGACCAGGGTCAGCGCCCAGAAGAACGGGTTGACCAGTGTCGTGAGCGTCGAGAACCCCATGGTGAGGTGGAAGGCGATGATGCGTCTGGTGCCGAGTTCGCGCCACAGGCGCAGTGGGTGCCGGGTGTGGACGAGCCACGTCTGGATGTACCCCTTGATCCAGCGGCTCCGCTGCCGGATCCAGTTCCCCAGGCGGCTGTTGGCCTCCTCCTCGGTGACCGACGCCATCATCCGCACCTCCCAGCCGCGGCGGGCGATGCGGATGCCGAGGTCGGCGTCCTCGGTGACGTTGTAGGGGTCCCAGCCGCCGAGGTCGGCGAGGGCGTCGGCGCGGAAGTGGTTGGACGTCCCGCCGAGCGGAATCGCCAGACGGTACAGGTCGAGGCTCCGCAGCCACAGGCAGAAGTTGGTGGCGTACTCGGCCGCGAAACATCGCGTCAGCCAGTTCGTCCACGGGTTCCAGTACTGGAGTTCCGCCTGGACGCAGACGGTCCGGTCGGGCAGGGAGCGGAACGCCAGCACGGCCTTGCGCAACTGGTCGCAGTCGGGGCGGTCCTCTGCGTCGTAGATGACGACGAACTCGCCGCGGGCCCGCGCGAGGCCGATGTCGCACGCCTTCGGCTTGGTGCGGGGCTGCGACGGAGGGATGATCACGACCTCGAACGGCGGGTCGAGGTCGGGCAGGGCGGCGCGGGTCTCGTCGTCGTCCTCCTCGATCAGCAGCAGGATCTGGAGCCGGTCGACGGGATAGTCCAGGCGTCCGAGCCGGTCCAGCAGAAGCGGCAGGACGTTCGCCTCCCGGTGCAGCGGAACGAGGACGGTGTAGTCCGGAAGTTCCTCGTCGGGCAGGCCGTGGAGTTCCCCGTCCCCGAACGTGATCACCGGGGAGCGCCAGGCCCCGGCGACGAGGACCGCCCGGAACAGCAGCGTCAGCATGTACGCGGCGGTGAGCAGCGCGACGACGCCCTGTCCCCAGGCGAACGGCGGACCGGACTCGACGACGATGTCGACGATCAGCGCGAGCGCGAGCCCAGCCAACACCGTTCCGCCCGCTACCGCCTGACCGCGGCTCAGCAGGCGCCGCGCGCTCAGCTCGTCGGTCAGGGGCGCGATGGGGTGGGTCCGCCCGGACGACGCCGGTGCGGCCTTCACCTGCGTCGTCTGCGTCATCGAGGGTCCGTTCGGCGGTAGACGCGCTGCACGGCGTCGCGGTAGACGAGGGTGTAGTGGCGGGTGAGGGCGGGCGTGTCGCGGAGGGTCCGCCAGGTCTCGTCGGGCAGGTTCGGGACGGTCCGCGCGTAGATCCAGCGGATCCCGCCGCCCGCCGGGTCGGTGAGCGCCCTGCGCCACAGCCCGAAGCTGCCCTCGTACACGATCCGCCCGATCGGGATCTGGGCGTGGAAGACGACGGGCTCGTTGCCGTAGTTCTCCATCAGGACGGTGCCGCCGTCGTAGTGGCGGCGCAGCCACGCCGCGCCGTCCCGGACCGCCCGTCCCTGCCGTTCGGCGTTCCAGCTCAGGGGTTCGGCGACGGTCGCGGTCCCGGGAACCGCGAGCACCGTGGCGACCGCGGCGGCCGCGACGGCCGTCCGGAGGCAGGTCCGGGGCAGTGTCCCGCGCGGCGCCAACGACACCAGATACCCGGCGAAGACGGACGCCGCCAGAATCATGACGAGGGCGAACCGCACGTTGTAGGAGCCCCCGTGGATCTCCGGGACGTGCAGCGGACGCTGCCCCGAGTACAGCGCGTAGACGAAGAACGGAAGGAAGACCAGCAGGGTGTAGGGGGCGACGGACACCGGCCGCGCCCGCTCGCGCCATCCGTGGACGAGCAGCCCGGCGGCGGCCACGGCCGGCGTGACCCAGCCGAGGTCATGGACCATCGCCAGCGCGTACGTCCGTGACGAGACGCCCGCGGCGCCGATGTTCCGGTCGCCGGACAGTGCCCACAGGGACGGGTCGGCGTACTCGCCGGAGTACCAGTACAGCGGATCCCCGAAGATCACGTAGCTCCAGCCGACCCAGCCGACGACACCGCTGAACGCCGCCACCCCGAAGAAGACGAGATGCGCCTCCACCCGGGCGTAGCTCCTCCAGCGGCGCGCCGACACATAGGCCACGACGGCGGTCACCGCGACGGCGAGCACCCAGCCCTCGTAGCGGGTCAGCGTGGCCAGGACCGTCGCGCACGACACCATCGCCAACTGCTCGTACCGTCCGGTCCGGCACCATGCCTGGAGATGGTGGACGGCCGCGGCGACGCACGCGAAGAGCAGCAGTTCGGTCATCGGGGTGCTCTGGAGGTAGAGCACGTTGGCGTTGAGGGCGAACAGCCCGGCGGCCGCGGCGCCCGCGACCCGGTCTCCGGCACCGTCCGTCCGGTCCGCCGCCATCCGCGCCGCGATCAGATAGACGTACCGGACCGTCACCACGTAGGCGGCCATCGAGACCGCCGCGCCCGCGAAGCCGGAGTAGAACAGGACGTCGTTCCAGGCGAACGGCAGCGACAGCAGATGCGACAGCGGCAGCCACACCCCGCCGAGCTGCGCCGCGCCCGCGGTGGGCCCGTCGATCACCCGGCGCGTGATCAGCAGGTGCGACAGCGAGTCGGCGTAGGCCAGCACGGTGCCGTGCCGAAGGTGGTGCGCGAACGCGACGGCCGACAGGACCACCGCCGCGAGCGTCACCAGGGCGAGCACCGGATCCCGGGGCCGCACGAGCCACCGCGCCGCGCGCCACCGGTGGCCCTCGGCGATCAGGTTCCGGTAGACGCCGAGGATGCTCACCAGGGACCTGGCGATCACCCACGGCGAGGCGCCGGTGGGACGGCCGTGCTCGCGGGGATGGTGGTCGACGGGATGCTCGACGATCCGGGCTCCGCGCCGCTGGATCTTGGCGAGCAGTTCCGGGTCGATGGCGGCCGCCTCGCCCACCAGCCGCAGATCGTCGAGCAGTCGCCGGTCGAGCAACTTGTAGGCGCAGTCGACGTCCCGGCTGCGGGTGCCGAGCAGCAGGCGGTTCGCCACCGTCCACAGATGCCCGTTGAGGCGGCGGGCGGGCGAGTCGGCGCGGTGGAGGCGGTACCCGATCACGCCGTCGGCGCGCTGCTCCCGCCGGAGGCGCAGCAGCGCGAGGAGGTCGGCGGCCTTGTACTGGCCGTCGGAGTCGGTCAGGAGCAGCCACCGCAGGTTGGTACGTTCCAGCGCGGCGGTGATCCCGGTCCGGACGGCCGCGCCGTACCCGCGGTTCACGGCGTGGCGGACGCCGATGATCCGGTCCGGGTACCGCGCGGCCAGCTCGTCCATGATCTCGCCGGTCGCGTCGGGGCTGCCGTCGTCGACGATCACGATCCGGTGGTCGTGTCCCGCGGCGTCCAGCGTGACGAGGAAGTCCTCCACGGTGGACGCCAGGTTGGCCGCCTCACGGTAGGCGGGCATGACGACCGCGACACCGTCGTGGACGACGGCCCGTGCCGGTGGCGCGCAGGCTACGCGGGACATGGCGGGGACATGGCAGGCGACTTCCGGTCCTCGTGGTGAAGGCCTCGTGGTGAAGGGTCCTCGATCGTCCGGCCGCGGCACGGTAACGATCTTGGATCTCATTCTCACGACCGGTTCCGCTCACCGGCCCTAACCATGCCTCAAACCCCGGCAAAGATCCCCGGCGCGCGGGCGCGTCAGAAGTCGTCGGCGATGTACGGCGCGAACGGCACGGCGAGGGCCGCGTCCAGGCGGACGGCGGCCTCCGGCGTGTGCTCGGTCACCGCGCCGACCCGGACCAGCGTGGTCACCGGCATGCCGCCCAGGTAGACGGCGGCGAGGTCGGAGGCCGACAGGGTCAGGTCCGGTGGCTCCGTCGTCCGGTCGCAGGCCGGTGCGGCACCGACCCGCAGCCGCCACCGTCCCTCGTTCGCCGGGACGCGCGGGTCGCCGACCTCCAGCACGAACGTGTCGTCGGTAGCCCAGGAACGGGACCGCAACGCGGTCGGCATGTCGACGAGCCGGAGCCAGAGGGCGCCCCAGTCGCCCTTGACGGACACCTGGTCGGGGTCGACGGCCATGTGCGGGAGCAGGTCGTCCACCGGCCGGCCGGGTGCCTGGATACGGGACGTCAGGTCGATCGAGGCGAGGTACCGCCAGAGCGCGGCCTCGACCCGCGGCGTCTCGGCGAAGAGCTCGTCGACCCGGACCGTCCGCTCCGCGTTGGTGCGGTACACGGCGTATCCGGCGGGATGGGCGACGACGCGCGGCTCGGTGAAGCCGGGGGCCTCCCGGTCGGTCGGGGGGAGGACGAACCGCGACCACCATTCGGGCTCGCGGAGCAGACTGCCCGGACGCGTCGACAGCGCACGGGTGTAAATCGGGTCGAGGACCTCCGGGGCGGACGCGGTGTCGAGCAGCCGCAGCGGCGCCGAATCGGGCTCGGTGCGCAGCTTAAGCTCCCGGGACGAGTCGACCTCCAGGTCGATCGCGCGGGTCGCCAGACCGAAGCCGTACCGCCCGTAGATGGCGCCCTGCGACGCCCACAGCGCGGCGACCGGGCGTCCCGCGGCGGCCGCGTCCGCGTGCATCCGGTCCATCATGGACGTGAGCACACCGCGGCGACGATGGGTGGGCAGCACCCCGACGAGCGTGACCGCGGAGCAGTCGAGGACCGCTCCAGGTACGGCGAGGCGCGCGGGAAAGGCCGCGAGTTGCCCGACCAGATCCTTACCGTCGTAGGCGCCGGTGCGCTCGGCCCGCCGCGGCAGCCACGTCTCGTTCTCGTACTCGGACTTCTCGACCCGGTTGTGGAACACCACTCCGGCGAGGTCGACCATCCGGTCGACATCGCCTTCGGGAATCTCTCTGAGCTCGATCACCCTTCCACGCTATGTCCCGGCGCAACCGCATTTCGCTGGTCCCGGCGTGGATCAGCCGCGTACGAGCGTCGCGAGGCACTCCACGTGGTGGGTCATGGGGAAGGCGTCGAACGCGCGGAGGGTCTCCAGCGTCCACCCGCGCTCGCCGAAGTACGCCAGGTCGCGGGCCAGGGTGGCGGGGTCGCAGGACACGTAGGCGATCTTGCGGCCGGCGAGGCGGGCGACATGCCGGACGACGTCGCGTCCGGCGCCGGCGCGGGGCGGGTCGAGGACGACGACGTCGGCGCCGCCGACGCGCTCGCCGCCCTGGTGGCCGCCGCCGCGCTTGTTCTGCGCCCGGGACCCGCCGGAGGCGCGGCCGAACTCCAGGTCGCCGACGACCTCCTCGACGGCGCCGCGCTCGATGGCAACCTGCGGCAGGTCGCGCAGGTTGAACCGGGCGTCGCGGACCGCCTGCCCGTCGGACTCGACGCCGACGACGAGGCCGTCCGGCCCGACCCGGTCGGCGAGGACCCCGGCGAACAGGCCCGCGCCGCAGTACAGGTCGAGCGCGATGTCGCCCGGTTTTGGTTCCAGGGCGTCGACGACGGCGCCGGCGAGGAGTTCCGCGGCACCCGGGTGGACCTGCCAGAAACCGCTACCGCTCACCTGGTACAGGCGTCCCGCCACCTCCTCGCGGACGTAGGGGAGCCCGGCGCCGGGTTCGGGTTTGCCGCGGACGAGCCGGACCGGCACGTCCAGGCGGGGCACCCGGATCTTGCGGCGGTCACGGCCACGCAGGACGACGACGCGGTCGCCGGTGGTCGCGGACACGATGCCCTCGACCCCGGACGCGCCCGGCCAGCGTTTGCGTTCGATGCCCATCAGCTCCACGCCCGGGTGGGCGATCAGGCACTCGTCGACGGGTTCGATGTCGTGGGAGCGGTGGCGGCGCAGCCCGACGGCGCCGCCGGAGACGGTGAACTGCACGCGGGTGCGCCAGCCGAGGCCCGGCGGCGGCGCCACGTCCGACTCCACCGGATACGGGACCTCCTCGACGATCACCGTGCGCTCGATCCCGGCGAGCCGCCGCAACTGCTCCTCCACGACGGCGGCCTTGAGGGCGCGCTGCGCGGGCAGGGCGGCGTGCTGCCAGTCGCAGCCGCCGCAGCGTCCGGGGCCCGCGAACGGGCACGGCGGTTCCACCCGGTCGGGGGACGCCTCGACGATCTCCACGGCGTCGGCGCGGAGGAAGTTCCTGGCGCGTTCGGTGACGCGGGCCCGGACCCGCTCGCCGGGCAGGGCGTGCCGGACGAACACCACGCGGCCCTCGTGCCGGGCGACGCAGAATCCGCCGTTGGCGACGTTGCCGACCTCCAGGTCGAGGACGTCGGGTTCGAGGTCAGTCACGTTCCGAAACACTACCCGCACCGGGAGGCGCCCCGGTCCGCGGCGGGCGCCTGGACGAGCCGGGTCCGGGCGGTTCGACCCGTCCCTTCAGCCGGTCGGACGACTGCAACTGCCACGCGACGCTCGTGACCATGACGCCCGGCTGGAACAGCAGCCGTCCCTTGAGCCGCAGGGCGCTCTGGTTGTGCAGGAGCTGTTCCCACCAGTGGCCGACGACGTACTCGGGGATGAACACGGTGACGACGTCGCGGGGGCTCCTGCGCCGGACGTTCTTGACGTAGGAGAGGACGGGCCGGGTGATCTCCCGGTAAGGGGAGTCGAGGATTTTCAGCGGAACGGGGACGTCGAGGGCGTCCCATTCCGCCTGGAGCCGCTGGGACTCCGCCGCGTCCACCGCGACCGTCACCGCCTCCAGCGTGGACGGACGGGTCGCGCGGGCATAGGCCAGCGCCCGCAACGTCGGCTTGTGGATCTTAGAGACGAGCACGATGCCGTGGTTGCGGGCGGGCAGCGCGAGTTCCTCCCCGGACGGCACCAGCTCGTCGGCGACCCGGTCGTAGTGCCGCCTGATGCCCTTCATCAGCAGGAACAGCACCGGCATCGCGATGCACACGATGTAGGCGCCGAGGGCGAACTTGGTGATCAGCACCACGACCAGGACGACGCCGGTGAGGGTGGCGCCGAACGCGTTGATGCCGCGGGAGGTCTTCATCCGGCGGCGCTGCGCCGCGTCGGGCTCGGCGGCCAGCAGCCGGTTCCAGTGCCGGACCATGCCGACCTGGCTGACGGTGAACGACACGAACACGCCGACCGTGTACAGCGGGATCAGCCGGCTGACGGACGCGTCATAGGCGTAGATCAGCAGCCCGGCCATGGTGGCGAGGATGATGATGCCGTTGCTGTAGGCGAGCCGGTCGCCGCGGGTGTGGAGCTGCCGCGGCAGGTAGCGGTTCTGCGCGAGCACCGATCCCAGCACCGGGAACCCGTTGTAGGCGGTGTTGGCGGCCAGGAACAGGATCAGCGCGGTCATCGCGGTGACGAGCGCGAAGCCCGGCTCGAAGTTGCTGAACACCGTGTGCGCGACCTGCGCGACCACCGGGTCGGCGTGCTCGACGGCCCGTCCCGTCTCGGGGTCGATCAACTGACTGCCGTGGTCGGGTTCGGCGAACCTGGCGTCGGTGATGTAGGCGAACGCGGTGACGCCGCCGAACAGCGTCATGGCGACGAGCCCCAGCGCCAGCAGCGTCTTCGCGGCGTTCTCGCCCTTCGGCTTGCGGAACGCGGGCACGCCGTTGCTGATCGCCTCGACCCCGGTGAGGGCGGCGCAGCCGGACGAGAACGCCCGCAGCAGGAGGAAGACCAGCGCGAACCCGGCGACGTCGGTCTCGTCGCCGCGGACCTCGTAGCCCGCCGTCTCGGCCTCCAGGTCGGTGCCGGCGACCAGCCGGACCACCCCCCACAGCAGCATGCTGAGGACCGCGAACATGAACAGGTAGGTCGGGATCGCGAACGCGACGCCGGCCTCTTTGATCCCGCGCAGGTTGCCGATGGTGAGCAGCGCCACGATGCCGATCGCGACGGCGACCTCGTGCGGCCGCATGAAGCCCAGCAGCGCCCCGAGGTTCTCCACCCCCGACGACACCGACACCGCGACCGTGAGGACGTAGTCGACCAGCAGCGCGCTCGCGACGACCACGCCCCAGTTGCCGCCGAGGTTCTCGGTGGCGACCTCGAAGTCGCCGCCGCCGCTCTGGTAGGCCCGGACGTTCTGCCGGTACGAGGCGACCACCGTCAGCAGGATCACCACCACGGCCGCCGCGACCCAGGGGGTGTAGTGGTACATCACCAGGCCGCCCGCTCCGAGCGCGAGAAGGATCTCCTGCGGGGCGTACGCGACCGACGACAGGGCGTCGCTGGCGAAGACCGGTAGCGCGATGCGCTTCTTGAGAAGCTGTTCGTGCTGCTGGGAGCTGCTCAGCGCCCGCCCGACGAGCAGCCGCTTCGTAAGGTTCGGAACCTTCGACACGAGAGGAGAGCCTAGCCTTCGGGCAGGACGCGGCCGTTTCGCCCCCACCTGCATGAGGGCGGGCCGGGTAGTGCTCCCCTGGGGGGATGTGTAGGTTTGCAGCCCGGTAGGGATCCTCACAGGAAACGATCCTCGAGTGCGGCACGGCATGGGCGGCCATCGACGAATGCCGTGCACGGCGCGGGGGGTACAGGGGGAACGTCTCCCTGGACGGAAGAAGGAACGGCCGTGCATATCGTGATCATGGGATGCGGGCGGGTCGGTTCGACGCTCGCGCACATCCTGGAGGACAAGGGTCACTCGGTGGCCATCATCGACCAGAACCCGGAGGCGTTCCGGCGGCTGCGCAGCGGGTTCAGGGGGCGCCGCATCACCGGGTTCGGCTTCGACCGCGAAGTGATCGCCGAGGCGGGCATCGAGCGGGCGTCGGCGTTCGTGGCCGTCAGCAGCGGCGACAACTCCAACATCATCTCGGCCCGGGTGGCGCGGGAGACGTTCGGCGTCGACAACGTCGTGGCCCGGATCTACGACCCGCGGCGCGCGGAGGTGTACCAGCGTCTCGGCATTCCCACGGTCGCGACCGTCCGGTGGACCGCCGACCAGATCCTGCGGCGGCTGCTCCCCGAGGGCGCCGAGCCGCTGTGGCGGGATCCGACCGGCGCGGTCGTCCTCGCCGAACTGGACTCCGGGGGGCTATGGGTCGGGGAGAAGGTCGGCGCGCTGGAGGAGCACGCGGGCACGCGGGTGGCGTTCCTGTCGCGGATGGGCGAGGCCCTCGTCCCCGACCGCGACACGGTGATCCAGGACGGCGACATCGTGCACATCATGGCCGGCGCCGACGATCTCGAACGCGTCAACGCCGCCGTCGCGGCGCGGAACGGGGAGGAGTCCTGATGCGGGTCGCGATCGCCGGGGCGGGCGCGGTGGGCCGGTCCATCGCGCAGGAGTTGCTGGAGAACGGGCACGAGGTCCTGCTGATCGACAAGAACCCGAAGGCCATCAAGGTGGAGATGGTGCCGCGCGCCGAGTGGCTGCTCGCCGACGCGTGCGAGATCTCCGCCCTGGACGACGCGGCGCTGGAGCGCTGCCAGGTCGTGGTCGCCTCGTCCGGTGACGACAAGGTCAACCTCGTGGTGTCCCTGCTGGCGAAGACCGAGTACGGGGTGCCGCGCGTCGTGGCCCGGATCAACCACCCGAACAACGAGTGGCTGTTCAACGAGTCGTGGGGCGTGGACGTGGCGGTGTCGACGCCGCGGCTGCTGTCAGCGCTGGTTGAGGAGGCGGTGAGCGTCGGCGACCTCGTACGGCTGATGACGTTCCGGCAGGGCGAGGCGAACCTGGTGGAGCTGACGCTGCCGGAGGACGCGCCGCTCGGCGGGCAGCGGGTCGGTTCGGTGGACTGGCCGCGCGACACGGCGCTGGTGGCGATCCTGCGGGAGGGCCGGGTGCTGGTGCCGACGGCCGACGACACGCTGGAGCCCGGTGACGAGCTGATGTTCCTCGCCAGCCAGGACGTGGAGGACGAACTGGCCGAACTCCTCGGCGGCCACTGAGACGGGCCGCCCGGACGCGTTGCCTGGTCGGGGAGGCGAGCCTCCTCGACCGGCCCGCGACGGCGCCGCGGCTAGGCGGGTTTCTCCCGGTCGATGGGCCGGTCGATGGGGGTGCGGCCGCGGGCGAGCAGGCCCACCATCGCGGCCAGCGCCGCCACCTGCAACGGCCAGCCCATGACGATCTTGGCGGGGCCGAGCAGGCCGCTCTGGTCGCCGTCGGCCAGGTAGATGGGGTACTGGACGGCGACCCGCGCAGCGCACGGCAACACCAGCAGCCAGGTCAGCCGGGAGCACAGCCTCACGATCCCGGGGTCGCGGCGCCACGCGGTCGGGTCGCCGGTGACCGTGCCGATGATGAAGCCGACCAGCGGCCAGCGCACCACGATCGAGAAGATCATCGCGGCGGCGTAGGCGGCGTTGAGCATGATGCCGGGCAGGAACGCGTCCTCGGCCTTGCCGGAGCGCAGCGCGAAGAACGCGGCGACCGCGATGCCGACGAGGCTGTTCACGACGAACTGCGGGTTGGAGCGCTGCGCGATCCGCACGGCCAGCAGCAGCACCGCGGCGCCGGCGCCGGCGCCCACGGCGAGCTTGACGTCCTTCGTCGCGACATAGGCGCCGGTGAAGGCGGTGACGGGGACCGCGGCCTCGATCATGCCGCGGACGCCGCCGAGAGCCTTGGCGAGCTGGGCGCGCACGGCCGCCTCGACCGTGTCGTGCGCGACCCTGTCGTCCTGGGGCGTTTCCACTTCGCTCACGTCGAACTCCCGACCGCCGTGGCGGCCCTCACGAACCGCCGCGCAGCTCGTATCGCGGATTGAACATGACCTTGCGCCCGTCCTGCGTGCTCACCAGCCCCTCGGCGCGCAGCATGCGCCCCGGGTCGATGCCGGTGATCTTACGGCGGCCGAGCCAGACCAGGCTGATCACGTCGGTGCCGTCGTACAGCTCCGCCTCCAGCGCCGGGGCGCCGCCCCGCGGACGGAGCGTCACCGTACGCAGCGTACCCGCCACACGGTGTCGCGTGCGCTCGGCGCACTCGGTGATCGGCGTCGCGCCCTCGTCACCGGAGGACTTCTGCAGCTCCTCGGCCTCGAGTTCGGCCCTGCTCGACGCCATGCGCCGCAGGAAGCGCCGCAGGCCGCCTTTCCCCCGATCGGCCGATTCCTCGTCCATGCCACGAAGCGTATGGCATCCCCGGACGAATCGGACCCCCCGCCCTCGGTCAGGAACGGCGGACTCTCGCCGCTGCCATCGCGGTGAAATATCCGATCTCCGGAACCCCCATCAGCCGGGCCGTCAGGACGTACAGCGCCCCGCCACCGAGCCCGCCGACGACCAGGGCGAGCAGGGCGGGGAGCCGTTCGCCCGGCAGGTGGCCGAGGCCCCACACGGCCGCCGCCGCGAACACGACGGCGGGGGCGGCGGCCAGGTGCAGCCGGACGAGGGCGCGCAGGATCCGCCGGCCGTCCATGCCGCCGAGACGGCGCCGCAGGACGAACGCGGCCCCCGCCGCGCCGACCACGTAGAACAGGCCGTACGCGACGGGCAGGCCGAGGACCACCTGCCGTGCCGGGATGAACCGGAGCAGCGCCAACGCCGTCCCAGCCTGGACGATCCCGGCCGGAACGGCGATCAGGCCGGGTGTGCGGGTGTCGCCGAGCGCGTAGAAGACGCGCATCAGGAGCTGGTGCAGGGTGAACGGCAGCACCATCACGGCGAAGACCGTCAGGACGGCGCCGATGCGGCGCGCCCCGTCCTCGGTGAGGCTGCCGTAGGCGAAGAAGGTGACCGAGCCGGGCACCGCGAACACCAGCATCCCGAGCCACAGCGGGACGAGCAGCGCCGAGGCGAGGCGCAGGCCGCGGGAGAAGTCGTCCCGGACGAGGTCCCGGCGCCCGTCCGCGACGTGCGCGCTCATCCTCGGCAGCAACGCCGTGATCACCGACACCGCGATGATCGCGTACGGGAGCTGGAAGACGACGAGCGCGAACTTGTACGCGGCGAGGCCGCTGCCGGTGACGGGGTGCCCGGCGGCGTCGACGGCGCGGTCCCCGGCGCGGGTGGCGACGTTCGCGGTCACGAGGACGCCCGCCTGCGCGACGACGATGTAGAGCAGCATCCATGACGCGGCCCGCACCGCCTCGCCGAGCCCGGAGCCGCGCAGGTCGAGGCGCAGGCGCCAGCGGAATCCGGCGGACCGCAGCGTCCACGCCAGGACGGCGCTCTGCGCGACCGTGCCGACCGCGGAGCCGATCCCGAGCAGGGCGAGCTGGCCGTCGGTGACGTTCGCGGTGGTCCGGCCGCGCCCGGCGATCCAGAGGAACAGCAGCCCCGCCGCCATCGTGATCAGGTTGTTGACGACCGGCGCCCACATCGGCGCCCCGAACCGGCGTCGGACGTTCAGCAGCGTGCTCGCCAGCCCGCTGACGCCGATGAAGAAGATCTGCACGAGCAGGATCCGGGTGAGCAGCACCGCGACCTCGCGCTGCCTGCCCTGGTACCCGCCCGCGTACAGGGAGATCAGCTGGTCGGCGGCGAGGACGGCGGCGGCGGTCAGGACGGCCAGCGACACCAGCACGACGCCGAGCAGCCGCCGCTCGGTCGCCGCTCCCCCGTCGGCGTCCCGCATCCGCCGTTTGACCAGGAACGGGACGAACACGCTGGCGAGCAGCCCGCCGAGCAGCAGCTCGTACACCGTGTACGGGATCATCTCGGCGGCCTGGTAGGCGTCGCCGAGCAGCCCGGTGCCGAGCGCGGCGCCGATCACGACCGTGCGCAGGAAGCCGGTGAGGCGGGAGAAGACCGTCCCGATCGCCATGACGGCGCTGGAGTGCGCGACGCCCGGCGGCGCGGCCTGCGCGGCGCCGCCGATCTCGTCGCCCTCCGAGCCGGGCCGGTCGGCGGTCCCGGGGTCGGCGACGTCCTCGGGGTCGCGGACCGGGACGAGCCCGGTCTCGGGTTCGCCGGGCGGCTCCGCGCGCTCGGCCTCGTCGAGGACCGCGGGCATCAGGATGCGGCGTTTGTCGGGCTCGTCCATCGGCACCACCCCCGGACGCGCCAGTATGCCGCGTGGGCGCCCATCCCGTGCGGATGGGCGCCCACGCGGCGGCGTGCCGGTTCGGCGGCCGGTCAGCGAAGCGCCGCCTCGACCGCGGGGACGCGGACGGCCCGGCGGGTCGCCGCGTAGGCGGTGGCCCCGGTGAGGACGGCGGCGAGCGCCACCACGGCGAGGTAGGTCCACACGCTGCCGTCCGGGGTGGCCGAGTCGTTCCGGGCGAGCCCGAACGGGACGATCGTGAAGACGGACGCGACCGTTCCGACGGCGACCCCGGTGACGGTCAGCACCGCCGACTCGACCGCGACGGCACCGAGCACCTGGCCGGGCGTGGCGCCGGCGAGCCGCGTCTGGCCGAACTCGCGGCGCCGGTGCGCGGTCGCCGCGACCAGCGTGTTGACCAGCATGATCGCGGTGAACAGCACGACCATGCCGATGACGACGAAGTTGAGCGTCTCGATGTTCTTCTGCTCGTTGGTCTTGGCGAGCCCGGAGGCGGCCACCGCCGCGTTCTCGGTGGCCTGGAGGAACAGCGTCCCGACGGCCGTCGCGACGAACAGGATGATCGGCGTGACGGCGGAGGCCAGCGCGGAGGTGCGGCGGCGCATGGTGTCGGCGGCGAGCCCGCCCGCCGCGCCGCCGAACCGCCGTAGCGGACCCGCGACCAGCGCCGTCACCCGCCGCATGATCGCCGGGGCGAGCAGCGCCAGGCCGATCGCGGCGAGGATGTCGGCCTGCCCGGACGTCGCCATCGCGTCGGTGCCCTTGCCGTCCATCACGGTCACGGTGATGATCGCCTGCTGCACGGCGACCAGGATGAAGATCACCGCGAACACGATGCGCTTCCTGGTCAGCCGTCCGGTGTCGACGGCCGCGGCCGTCAGCGACTCGACGACCCGGACGCGGGTCGTGCGGCGGGCCGTGATCAGCGCGGCGCCGACCGCGGACACGAACGTGATGCCGATGCCCATGGACAGCGCGACCGGGCCGAAGCTGTACCCGACGTCCGCCGGGACCTGGTCGGTGTCGTGCAGCAGGCCGAGCAGCCCCCGGCCGAGGAGCATCCCCGGGACGATCCCGAGCAGTGCCGCCACCACGGCCAGAGCCGCCGCCTCACCGACGATCATGCGGCGGAGCTGCGCCGGGGTCGCGCCGACGCTCTTCAGCAGCGCCACCTCCGCGGCCCGCTGCCGGACCGACAGGGTCAGCGTCGAGGTGACCGCGAAGATCACCAGTAGCAGGCCCCAGCCGCCGACGACGTTCGCCATCACGACGAGCGTCTCCCTGGCCGTTCCGGTCGCGCCGCTCGCCTCCGCCGTGTCCAGCATCGACGCGAACGCCATGATGATCGCCGAGCCGAGGAACATCGCGAGGAAGGTCGCCGCGAACGCCCCGGCTCGCCTGCGCAGCGAACTGATCGCCAACTGGAACATCGTCACGCCTCCGCCATCGTCCGCTGCCGCTCGACCTCTTCGGCCAGGTGCGTCATCCGTTCCGCGACGGCCTCGGCGGTCGGCGCGACCTGCCGGCCGACGATCCGCCCGTCCGCCAGGTACAGGACGGCGTCCGCGAAGGACGCGGCGACCGGGTCGTGGGTGACCATCACGACCGTCTGCCCCGAGACCTGTACCGACTCCCGCAGCAGAACCAGCACGTCACGGGCGCTCCGGGTGTCCAACGCGCCGGTCGGCTCGTCGGCGAACACCACCCGCGGCCGCGTCACCAGCGCCCGCGCGATCGCCACGCGCTGCTGCTGCCCGCCGGACAGCTCCGCCGGCAGGTGGTTCAGCCGCTCGCCGAGGCCGACGCGTTCGAGGACGGTCCGCGCCCGCCCCCGGTCCACCTTCCGGCCCGCGAGCTTCAGGGGCAGCACCACGTTCTGCGTCACGGTCAGCGTCGGCAGCAGGTTGAACTGCTGGAAGACGAATCCGATCCGCTCCCTGCGGAACTTCGTCAACGCGGCCTCGCCGTCCCCGGACAGTTCGGCGCCCTCCACGAAGACCCGCCCCTCGGTGGGACGGTCCAGGCCCGCCGCGCACTGGAGCAGCGTGCTCTTGCCCGACCCGGACGGCCCCATCACCGCGGTGAACGACCCCGTCGGCAGCGACAGCGACACGCCGTCCAGCGCGACCACCCGGTTGTCTTCGGCGCCGTACACCTTCCGCACGCCGTCCAGGCGCAGCGCCTCCCCCTGGGGCTGGCCCTGTGCCCCGCCCACGGGGGCCGGTCCCTTACGTCCGATCATCGCCTTACCTTCCGCCCATCGCCCCACCTCGGGGCGCCTGCAAGATCGAAGTTACGGACGGCGACGGCCGCGGAGGATGGGTCCAGCACGCCGATCGAGGTAGGCAAAACCCCACCCCCGCCGGGGGCGCCGGGCCGCCCCCGGTGTCACCCGGCCCGCGGCGGACGGGTTACAGTCGCTGACGGTGCGCCGGGAAGTCTGGTCGGCAGGTCCAGTCACGCGTACGCCGATCAGGAGACTTCGTGCAGGCCACAGTCGCGATCGTCATCTTCCTCTGCGCCTACGTCCTGATCGCCACCGAGAAGGTGCACCGGACGGCGGTGGCGCTCGGCGGCGCCGGCCTGATGCTGCTCCTGCACATCACCGACGCGGAGGACTCCTTCTACTCCGAGGAGTCCGGGATCGACTGGAACGTCATCTTCCTGCTCCTCGGGATGATGGTGATCGTGTCGGTGCTTCGGCAGACCGGCGTGTTCGAGTACGTGGCGATCTGGGCCGCCAAGCGGGCGCGGGGCCGCCCCTACCGGCTGATGGTGATGCTGGTCGTCCTCACCGCGTCCGCGTCGGCGCTGCTGGACAACGTCACCACCGTGCTGCTGATCGCGCCGGTCACGTTCCTCGTCTGCGAACGGCTCGCCCTGCGACCCGAGCCGTACCTCGTCGCCGAGGTGATGGCGTCCAACATCGGCGGCACCGCCACGCTGGTGGGCGACCCGCCCAACATCATCATCGCGAGCCGCGGCGACCTGTCGTTCAACGACTTCCTCGTTCACCTGGCACCGCTGGTCGTGCTGCTGATGGCGGTGTTCTGCCTGCTCTGCCGCTGGCTGTTCCGCTCGGCGTTCCGCTACGACCCGAAGCTCGCCGCCGAGGTCATGGCGCTGAAAGAACGGGAGGTCATCACCGACCGGCGGCTGCTCGTGCAGGGCCTGGCCGTCCTCGCCGTGGTCGTCGCCGCGTTCGTGCTGCATCCCGTGCTGCACTACGAGCCGTCCGTCGTCGCGCTCCTCGGCGCCGGGCTGCTCGTCGCCGCGACCAAGGTGACCACCGAGGACGCGCTGGGCGAGGTCGAGTGGCCGACGCTGGTTTTCTTCGCCGGGCTGTTCGTGATGGTCGGCGGGCTGGTCGAGACCGGCGTGATCGGCGAGGTCTCCGAGGCCGCCGCCGACGCGACCGAAGGCCGGCTCGGCGCCGCGGCGATGCTGCTGCTGTGGGCGTCGGCCGGGCTGTCGGCGATCGTGGACAACATCCCCTACGTCGCGACGATGAGCCCGATCGTGGCGGACCTCGTCCGGCAGTACCCCGGCGACGACGGCCAGGTCCTGTGGTGGGCGCTCGCCCTCGGCGCCGACCTCGGCGGCAACGCCACCGCGATCGGCGCCAGCGCCAACGTCGTCGTCCTCGGCATCGCCGCCCGCCACGGCTCGCCCATCAGCTTCTGGTACTTCACCCGCTACGGCCTCGTCGTCACCCTCGTCACTGTCGCCCTCGCCACCCCGTACCTGTGGCTGCGTTACCTGTAGCCGTGGGCGAGGATGAGGGGATGGACGAGGTACCTGAGGATTGGGAAAGGGCGCTGGCGCTCGTCGCGCATCCCGACGACGTGGAGTACGGAACGTCCGCGGCGATCGCGAAGTGGACCGGTCAGGGCAAGACCGTGGTCGAGGTGATGGCGACCCGCGGGGAGGCCGGGATCGACTCGATGGATCCGGACGAGGTCGCCCGGATCCGCAGCGCCGAACAGGTGCAGGCCGCGCGGATCGTCGGGGTGGAGACCGTGGAGTTCCTCGACTTCCCGGACGGCGTGCTGGAGTACGGGCTGCCGCTGCGGCGTTCGCTCGCCGCCGCGATCCGGCGGCACCGGCCGGACGTGGTGCTGTCGCTGAACTTCCGGGAGACGTTCCCCGGCGGCGGGTTCAACATGGCCGACCACCGGGTCCTCGGGCTCGCCGTCGCGGACGCGATCAGGGACGCCGCCAACCGGTGGGTGTTCCGCGACCTCGGCCTCGACCCGTGGCAGGGCGTCCGGTTCGCGCTGTTCGGCGGGTCACCGCGGGCCACGCACTACGTGGACGTGACCGGCCACCTGCCGGCGTGCATCGACTCGCTGCTCGCCCACGAGGTGTACTTCTCGAACCTGGGCGAGGAGTTCGACGCGGCGGCGTTCCTCACCGGCAACGCCGAGGAGGCGGGACGCGCCGTCGGCGTCGAACACGCGATCACGTTCGAGATGATCGAGAGCTAGCCCGCTCAGTGGCGGGCGTTGGGCCGCCTGCCCTTGTTGGACTTGCTGCGCTTACGGGCCCGGCGTTTCCGTGTCTTCTTCGACATGTCCTGATTCAGCACTCGGGAGGCGTCGAAGGCAAGGGCCGGGGCGCGCACGACCCAGCGAAAAGCCGCCGGCCGCACGTCCGTAAAGGCGTGCGGCCGGTGTCCGGGGCGATCCGGGTCAGCGGACCTCGGTGATCTCGGGGCCGCGCTCGAAGGGGTCGAAGGTCTCCACGGCCTCCTCTTCCTCCTCCGCGCCGCCCTCGCGGAACTCCTTCGGAATCTGCAGTTCCAGCAGGTCGCGCTGGGGCATGGGGGCGTCACCGCGGACGACGACGACACCGCGCAGCACGTCCTCCAGGACCTGCCACTGCTCCTCGTTCTCGATCGCGGCGCCCTGCACGACGGCCTGCAGGAACCAGCGGGGGCCGTCCACACCGAGGAAACGGATGATCTGCGGCGCCCAACCCTGTTCGATGAACTCGGCGGGGATCTGCGCGCGGAAGTCCTCCGGCATCTCCGCGAGGACCTCCTCGGTCAGCGGCTGCGGCACCATCGCCAGCAGTTCGGGGCCGAACGGGCCCTCGCCCTCCTGGATCTGGCCCTTGGCCTCCTCCTGGATGTCCTTGGCGGTCTCACGGCGCACGTCGTCCCAGATGCCGCTGCGCTTCGGGGCGGCGAACGCCTGCAACTGCATGGCGCTCTCCTCGTACTGCACCAGTACCGCGACCGGCCGCCCGTCGAGCGGGTTGCCCTCCTCGTCCACCTGGGTGGCCTCGAAGTTCACCTGGAAACCGAGCCCCTCCGCCACCGGAATCCGGAGGGACCCGAAGTCGAGCCGCTGCAAATCGGGGAAGGAGTCCTCGGAGTCCCAGGGACCGCCCCCGGCGGGCGCCGCCTCGGCGGCGGCCTCATCGGCGGGAGCCTCCTCGGCGGCCTCCGCCGGCTCCTCGGTCACCTCGGGCCCCTTCTCGGGCTCCTCGGCCTGCCGGCGACGTCCAAAAACCACGACTCACGCTCCTTCTCGACTGTGCTCATTGCCTGCATTATCCGCGCCCGCGAGCCCACGCTCGCCGGGTCCGCGACCGAATCCGCCGGTGGAGCCGAAACCGTCGGTTCCGCGCGCCGATCCGGGAAGCTCCGCGACCTCGTGGAACACCGCCCGTTCCACCCGCTGCACGACCATCTGCGCGATGCGATCTCCACGCCGCAGGCTCACCGTGGCGCGGGGGTCGGTGTTCAGCAGGGTCACCTTGATCTCACCCCGATAGCCGGCGTCGACCGTACCGGGTGCGTTGACTATCGTCACCCCCAACCTAGCGCCCAAACCGGACCGGGGGTGAATGAAAGCGGCGTAGCCATCGGGCAACGCGATCGCCATGCCGGTCGGGACGACGGCGCGCTCCCCGGGAGGCAGCCGGACGTCCACGGCCGCGACGAGATCGGCGCCCGCGTCGCCCGGGTGCGCGTACTCCGGCAGGGGGAGCCCGGGATCCAGCCGCCGGATCAGCACATCGACCTTGCTCACGCGTCCACCTCGCCGCTCACGTGCCGGAAACCTCACGACCCTACCCAGGGCGCCATGCCCGGCCGGCGCTGAAACGCCGCCACCGGGCGAGTCCGGCAGTTGACCCTACCCGCTCCGCAGTATGCCCCCGCCCGGAAGTTTCGCCCACTTATGGAAGAAACGCGCATATCGAACATCGGGGAACCCGCCGGTCCCGGCAAGCGTCGATCAGAACGGAACGCCGCCGAGAAGGGCCCACTCATGATCTGGTCGCTGGTGATCTCCGCGATACTTCGCGGATTCGCCGTGGCCGGGTGGGCGGCCTCCGGGAACCCGGGCCTGCTGGCCCTGGCCACGGTCGCCGTGACGGGCCTGCTGATCCTGGCCACCGTCCGGCTCCCCACGACCCGCCACCAATCCACACCGGCACGGGTCCGGACGACCCTGCGCGACCGAACCCTTCGCACGGCCTACCTCCCGCAACGCGATCCGGACGCGCCGGGACGTCCCCGTCCCAGAGCCCCCGGAACGGAGATCGCGGCCGCCTGAGCGCGGCCGAAACGCCACCGATCTCCTCTCTCCGGAAGGCTCTCTCATGCTCGACTTTCCCGTTTCGGTCGCCGCCGCCCTCGTCGGAGGGCTCGCGGACGTCCTGCACCCGTTCGCCGGCGGTCTCGCCACCGCGCTCGCGATCGTCGTGTTCACCGCCGCGGTGCGCCTGCTGATGGTTCCGCTGTCCGTCGCCGCGGCGCGGGGCGAGCGGGCGCGGACCCGCCTGATGCCCGAGGTACAGAAGCTCCAGAG
The DNA here is from genome assembly GCF_003432485.1 of Actinomadura spongiicola. Taxonomy (GTDB): domain Bacteria; phylum Actinomycetota; class Actinomycetes; order Streptosporangiales; family Streptosporangiaceae; genus Spirillospora; species Spirillospora spongiicola. The sequence continues at coordinate 181,256 of NZ_QVNQ01000012.1, read as the reverse complement.
GAAGCACGCGAAGGATCCGGTGCGGCTCCGGCGGGAGACGGCCGCGCTGTTCGAGGCGGAGGGCGTATCACCGGCCGCCGGATGCCTGCCGATGCTCGTGCAGGTGCCCTTCTTCATGGTCATGTACCGGCTGTTCGTCTCCGCGACGGTCGCCGGCCACCAGAACCTGCTCCTCACGCACACGCTGCTGGCGGCACCGCTCGGGCAGAATTGGATCGGCGTCGTCGGCGCAGGCCTGTTCTCCCCGCCCTCACTCGTCTTCTTGGGACTGTTCGCTCTCCTCGCAGCCGTGGCCACGTGGTCGTCCCGCCGGGTGACGGCCGAGGGCCCGATGGGTACGGTCGCGCGCCTCGTGCCTTTCGGAACGGTCGCCGTGGCGGCGTTCGTCCCTTTGGCAGCGGGCCTGTACCTGCTGACGACGACCGCCTGGACGGCAGCAGAACGCACCATCCTGCACCGCAGAGTGGTCGCAATCGGCCACTGACGAGATTCCGGTGAGCCTACTATTGGACTGACATTTGGTGAACGAGACGGTGAAGGGCTCCCCTTGTTACCTCCCGAGTTCGACTTCGAGAAAATCCTGCGCGCCTCCGAGCGTCAGCTGGCCGACACGGAGAAGCTGAAGTCACGGACGGCCGAACTGGTCGGCCGCGCCGAATCGGCCGACGGCCGCGTCACAATCGGCTGGGGTCCTTCCGGCGACCTGGCTGAACTTCATATCGATCCCCGCGCCATGCGCGAGGGATCGGAGAAACTGGCTGAGATCATTGTCGAGGTCGCGCAGGCGGCCAAGCAGGACCTCCAACGTCAACTTGACGAACTCACCGGCGAACTGTTCGGCGCCGCGAACCCGGCCGATCTGCAGCCCGACCCGGCCGAACTCAAGGAGACGATAGCGGGCATCCAGGACCTGTTCACCGGCGGCCTCCGCGACGCGAACAAGATCTTCGAGCAGATGCGGAGGAATTTCGAGCGATGAGCACGCTTCTCGGAACCGGCGAACTGCTCTACTCCGACGACGTCTTCACCGACTGGGACGGCAACGTGCTGGCCAGGGTGGAGCGCCCGCGCCGAACCTGGCGCACGATGTTCACCTCGGGCGGAACCCTGCGGATCGTTCGGGCGGACGGCGCGCTGTTGTTCGAGATGCCCGATTTCGACGGCGAGGACGACGACGAGTGCCGCGTGACGGCGGCCGACGGGATTCCCTCCGCGCTCGTCAAGAAGAAGAAACGCCGACTGGCGATCCTCAAGGTGGAGTTCACCGTCCAGGACGCGGACGGCGCACCGATGGGAACGATCACGACCAATCCGGCGTGGGACTCACTCGACGCCGTCGACACCTCCGGCGCTCCGATCGCCACCATCGCGATCAGCGGCGACTCCTGGACCGTGGACCTGAAGACCAACGGCTCCACCGGCTGGGACGTAATCACGCTCGCCATGGCCGTCACCGCTGACGAGATGTACTCCAACCTCCCTCGAATGAACTGAGGTGTCAGGACCCCGCCCCACGGTTCCGCCATTCCCCCAGTCCATGGGCCTGGACGAGTTCCCGCACTTCCTTGACCCGGTGGGGCGGGAAGAAGTTCCGCTCGTCCATGACATGCGCCAGCCTGATCTGGCCGGGGGCCGTCTCACGCCGCCGGATGTTCTTCGGCACCTCCGCCATCCGGGACCGGTCGTACCAGAGCAACAGTTCCGCCGGCACCCCCGCCCCCCGGTGACGCACCAGCCCGACCGCCTCGATGGCTTCGGGCGGCACCACGTCCCATTTCCCCCCGACCTTGGAGACCAACCCCTTGGGCGTCAGCGAAAGCTTGCTCGGGCCCACGCGCAGTAGAGACTGCGTGACATAGACCACGTACACCAGCACAAGGGCGGAGACCACGAACAGGCAGATCGCCAACCAGCCATCCTGCCTTGTTCCCAGCCAGACCGCCCCACCGCCGATAACGATACATGCAACAAAGACCAAAGGAAGGCCGTCGGCACTATTATTGAACTCAATTTCCTGGGTCGATGGCATTATCGTCTCTCCGCTCACGAAGGAGGAAGCGCATCGGTTCGCTCCACGAAAGGGTCGCCATACTTCTCCCCGAGCCCCGTGACGGGTCGGGTGATGGTCGGCGATCCTCCAGCGGGAAAGGTTCCCTCTTCAGCGCCTGGGACACCCACATCGAACGCGCCCTTCACACCGCCGATCCTTTCGAACCAGGGACGCGCGTTCTTTGGAATCTTCGCCATCGGAAACTTGTATTTACCGATCGCTCCGAGGTCGGCACCGCCCAGCTTCTTCCCCTTCATGAACTGGCCGGTCAGCTTCTGCTCCAGGAGGGCGAGATGGCCTTTGGCCACATCGTCCCAGCTGTTCACGGCTGCCTGGCCGAAGTCGAGGTAGGCAGCGGTGTTCCCGGTGAGCATCTGGCCCGTCACGTCGATGGCCATCAGCCCGCCCAGCGTGGCGGCGGCCCCTTTTCCGAAAGTCTCCAGTCCCGCCGCCGCAGACTTGAGGATCATGTATAGCTGGCCTGTGATCACGGTGGCTTGTGACTTCACCGAGGCGTGCGCAGCCGTAGCCCATGTATTCAGGACGGGGATCGCCATCAGGCCCAACAGCACCAAGATGATCATCGCGTAGATGAAGATGATCGTGGCGAAAGCCCACATCATCATGATGAACATGGCGATGAGCATGGCCATGATCTTGAGTGTGAGATGGACGGCGACGGCGAAGGCGTAGGAGACCCGGATCTGGTTCTGGTAGTCGTGCAGCTTCTTGTCGAACAGGTCACGATCCTTGCCCGACCAGTCGCGCTCGCTCAGCGCCTTGAGCTGCGCCGTGACCTCCTTGTCGGCCGCCACCAGGCGCTCTTTGACCTCATACCATTCGTCGGCGGCGTCCCAGAGCTGCCCCGGGTTCGACTGCGCCTGGTAGATGATGGCCACCATGGACCAGGCGTTGGGAATGAAGAACGCCGCGATGGTCGCTTCCCAATAGGCGGCCTTGGCGACGTTCTCCAGGGCGCTTAAGCCGTTGTCGGCCACTCCGGTCTCCTCGTTGGCACTGGCGGGCTACTTACTCTGCAGTGTGCTCTTCCGTTCCGCCTCGCGCAGGATCTCGGCGGTCTTCTTGAGCTTGGCGTCGTAATCCGTCAGGACCTTCTCCTTGGTGAGGAGATCCTCGTCCGCGTACTCGGTGGCCTGGACGTAGACATGGGCCAGCGGAATGCAGAACGTGGTGAAGGCCGTGGCCTCCACCTGCCGGGGCGCACCGTTGAGGTGTTTGCGGGCCGCGGTCAGTTCCTTGCCCACCGCTCGAATCAGCTTGCCGCCGAACGCTTCGATCATCGGAAGGTCGAACTCCATGCCCCCGCCGGCCGCCGTCACCGGGACGCCGCCGAACGGTGACGTCGGCGGCACCGGCCTCGTGGTCGCCCCTGGCCGGTCGTTACCTGGGCCTTCTGGCGGTGACATGCCCGTCCTTCCCCGCAATGGGTTTGCGGCAGCCTAGCAGGCCAGATGACCACGCATTAAACATCTCGGACATTTCCCAGAAAGGGACTAAGGCCGCGGAAGTATTGCGATATCCGGAACGGTTCCCGCTCTGCTGGTCTCTCAGGAGGTGGGGGCCAGGGTGACTTCGACGGTGAGGGCGGCGGGGGCGGATTCCAGGGTCAGGTCGGCGATGCGGCCCGCGGCTTCCAGGTCCGGGCGGGCGATCTGGGTGACCTCCGCGCCGCGGACGACCGCGCGGGACACGTCCGCGCGCATGGACGCCTTCGCCTCCGACTTGGCCTTGCGGACCTGGCGGAGCGCCTCACCCGTCGCCGCGAGGACGGCCGGGTCTCCGCCCGGCGGCAGTTCGGCCTTCGACGGCCACGACGCGGTGTGCACCGACCCGTGCCGCCACCACGACCACACCTCCTCCGTCACGAACGGCAGGACGGGGGCGAACAGGCGCAGCAGAACCGACAGCGCCGTGCGCAGCGCCGCCCACGCCGACCGGGCGTCCGGGCCGTCGCCGTACGCGCGGGTCTTGACCAGTTCCAGGTAGTCGTCGCAGAACTCCCAGAAGAAGCGCTCGGTGCGTTCCAGGGCCCGCGCGTAGTCGTAGCCCTCGAACGCCTCCGTCGCGTCTTTGACGACCCCGGACAGCGCCGCCAGCATCGCCCGGTCGAGCGGCTCGGTCACCGGCGCGTCCGGCTCGACCTCGCCGAGGCCGAGGACGAACTTCGACGCGTTGAGGATCTTGATGGCGAGACGGCGGCCGACCTTGATCTGGCCGGTGTCGAACGCGGTGTCGGTGCCGGGACGGCCCCCGGCCGCCCAGTACCGGACGGCGTCGGAGCCGTACTGGCGCAGCAGGTCGATCGGGGTGACGACGTTCCCCTTCGACTTGGACATCTTCTTGCGGTCGGGGTCGAGGATCCATCCGGACAGCGCGGTGCCCCGCCACGGCAGCGACCCGTGTTCCAGATGGGAGCGGACGACCGTGGAGAACAGCCACGTCCGGATGATGTCGTGCGCCTGGGGCCGCAGATCGTACGGGAAGACCCGGCCGAACAGGTCGGTGTCGCGCTCCCAGCCGCCCGCGATCTGCGGGGTCAGCGACGACGTCGCCCAGGTGTCCATGACGTCGGGGTCGCCGACGAAACCGTTCGGCTCGCCGCGCTGCTCCTCGGTGTAGCCCGGCGGGACGTCGGACGACGGGTCGACCGGCAGGGCGTCCTCGGAGGGGACGATCGGCGCGTCGTAGCGGGGCTCGCCGGAGTCGTCCAGCGGATACCAGACGGGGATCGGCACGCCGAAGAACCGCTGGCGGGAGATCAGCCAGTCGCCGTTCAGGCCCTCCACCCAGTTCTCGTAGCGGGCCCGCATGTAGCCGGGATGCCACTCCAGCTCACGGCCCCGGGCGAGCAGTTCGGCGCGGACGCCCTCGTCCCGCCCGCCGTTGCGGATGTACCACTGCCGGGTGGTGACGATCTCCAGGGGCTTGTTGCCCTTCTCGTAGAACTTCACCGGCCGAGTGATCTTGCGGGGTTCGCCGTCCAGGTCGCCGGACTCGCGCAGCAGCTCGACGACCCGTTCCCTGGCGGAGAACACCGTCTTGCCCGCGAGTTCGTCGTAGGGGCGCGCGGGGACGCCGTCCGGCGGGTCGACGGCGAGCCGCCCGTCCCAGTCGATGATCGCGCGGGTGGGCAGGTCGAGCTCACGCCACCAGGTGACGTCGGTGACGTCGCCGAACGTGCAGATCATCGCGATGCCGGATCCCTTGTCGGGTTCGGCCAGCCGGTGCGCGACGACGGGGACGCCGACGCCGAACAGCGGCGTGCGGACGGTCGTCCCGAAGAGTTCCCGGTACCGCTCGTCGTCCGGGTGCGCGACCAGGGCGACGCAGGCGGGCAGCAGTTCGGGACGGGTCGTCTCGATGTAGACGGGCCGCTCGTCCCCGTGGAAGCGGATCCGGTAGAAGGCGCCGGGTTGCTCGCGGTCCTCCAGTTCGGCCTGCGCGACGGCCGTGCGGAACGTGACGTCCCACAGGGTAGGCGCCTCGGACACGTACGCCTCACCGCGCGCCAGGTTGCGGAGGAACGCACGCTGCGACGCCGTCCGGGAGACGTCCCCGATGGTCGTGTACAGGTGGTTCCAGTCGACCGACAGGCCGACGCGGCGCCACATCTCCTCGAACGCCTTCTCGTCGACGGCGGTGAGCCGCTCGCACAGCTCGATGAAGTTGCGGCGTGACACGGGCTGCTGGCGCTTCGCGTCGGGCTTGGCGGGGGGTTCGAAGTCGGGATCGTACGGAAGCGACGGGTCGCACCTGACGCCGAAGTGGTTCTGGACGCGTCGCTCCGTGGGAAGCCCGTTATCGTCCCAGCCCATGGGGTAGAAGACCGCCCGACCGCGCATGCGGTGATACCGCGCGACGGTGTCGGTGTGGGTGTAGGAGAAGACGTGACCGACGTGGAGGGAACCGCTCACGGTGGGCGGCGGGGTGTCGATCGAGAAGACCTCGCCGCGCGGACGCGTGCGGTCGAAACGGTGGACACCGTCGTCCTCCCAGACGCGTACCCACTTGTCCTCCAGGCCGTCCAGGGAGGGCTTGGCGGGCACATGAGGAGTACGCGGCTGCTCTGTCATGGATCAATCGTATTGACATCGACCCGGATCGCAGGCCAATTGTTCGGCGGCGTCGCGGCGGTCGCCGCCACCGCCGGCGGCGGGCCGTTCCGGTAGCGTCGGACAGGACAGGACGACTGGAGGACGAACATGGCGGACAAGGGCGACCTCGGCTGGCGGGTGATGGCCGGCGCCGCGGCCTTCGCGGGCGGTTTCGTCGCGAAGAAGGCGATCACGCTGGCCTGGAAGAAGAGCACCGGGAAGGAGCCGCCGACGAACCCCGAGTCCCCCGAGGTCGCGCTGACCGAGGCGATCGGCTGGGCCGTGGTGATGGGCGTCGGGATGGAGCTCGCGCGCCTGCTCGCCACCCGTGCCGCCGCCAGGCAGTGGGCCAAGGGCACCGGTGAGCTGCCGTCGAACCTCAGGTCCGAAGGCTGACGGAGGGCTAGTGGGGGCCCGGGGCGACCGGGGGCGGAGTGCCCGGGTCGATCGGGGGCGGTCCGACGGTCGCGCCGAGGTCCTTGCGTATCTTGTTGGCGAGGGCCTTGGTCGCGGAGCGGTTGAGGGCCGCTCCGGCGGCCGCGCCGGTGAGGAACGGGCCCATGGTGCCGAGGCTGCGGCCGAACGTGCGCAGGAGTCGTTTGCGCAGGGCCGACTTGGCGGCCGTGCCCAGCGCGCTGGTGAGGGAGCCGGTCTCCAGGGGGTTGACGCCGCGTTGCCGGGCCCAGGACGTGACGAACGCGGCGCCGCGGGCGGTGCCGCCGCCCTGGACGCGCACGCCGTACACCTCGTGCAGCTCGGCGATCATCTTGACCTCGATGGCCGCGATCACGAGGGTCTCGGCGGCGAGCTGGGCGGGCGCGGTCAGCAACAGCGGCGGAGCGGCGAACTCCACCGCGGCGAGCGCGCCCCCGGCGGCGCCGACCGCGGTCGTGCCGTTCGCGGCGACCTTGACGATCTTGTCGGCGAGTTCCTCGCCCATCAGGCCGGGGTGGTGGGCCTGGAGCGTGTCGATGTCACGGATGGGGATGTGCGGGGCGGCCTCGACGAGCAGTTCGCCGAGCCACCGGCCGCGTGCGACACCCGCGGCGCCCGCCCGGCGGGCGTTCTGGCCGAGCAGGCCGGCCAGCCGTCCGAGCAGGCGGCCGCGGGTCTCACGGTCCATGCGCTCGTCGCCGACGAGCCGTCCGATCAGCTCGCCGACCTCCGTGGAGCCGTCATGGCCGGACGGCTCCACCTCGTCATCACGTCGTTCGCTCTCTCCCGTCACCCGGCGGCCACTCCCGGTCAGGCGGCGCATTCGCGGCAGACCGGCTGACCGTTCTTCTCCGTGGCCAGCTGGCTGCGGTGATGCACCAGGAAGCACCGCGTGCAGGTGAACTCGTCGGCCTGCCGCGGAACCACCCGGAAGGTGAGCTCCTCGTTCGACAGGTCGGCGCCCGGAAGCTCGGCGACCTCACCGGCGTCCAGGTCCTCGTCGATGATGCTGGCCGCCTTGTCCGCGCGGCGGGCCTGCAACTCCTGGAGGCTGTCCTCGCTGAGATCGTCGTCTGTCTTGCGTGGGCTGTCGTAGTCGGTCGCCATCTTCTGTCTCCATCCCCCTCAGTGCTTTATGCGCCCCGTCGCGCGGAACTAACGCTCGGGGGGCCGTTCTTGTGCCCGATCCGGGCGGGAAATTCTGTCACGATTGGTGACCCGCGACACACGAGGCGCGACCGTCCCCACGAGTGACACCTATCACCCGCATCTCTTCCTCGTACTGTGTCTTCCGTCACACATTTCGACGGATGTCACCGTGCTGCTCCCTGCACGGTGGACGCCCCGCCGTGGATCCCGCGGCGGTCGGGGATCATATCGGTCCGGGCGGAGTTGCGCGCGCCGACCTGCCCGGCGCGCCGGGCGGGTCACCCGACCTGGTCGACCGTCGAACCAGACTCTTCGGTGAAACGTCTGAACTAACGCGATATCGTGCCCGCCTGAGGTTGGGGGCGGGTCCCCTGCGGGGTCTGCCCGGCGATCGCCGGCATAGCGGCCCCCCATCGGGCCCGGCGCACATCATCGCGGGACATCACTGCGGGTCACTGGAGGTCAGATGCCGGATGCCGCTCCGCTGGAGCCGGGCGATCCTAGGGCACTCGGGCAGTACGAGGTCGTCGGGCGGCTCGGCGCCGGTGGCCAGGGCGCCGTGTTCCTCGGCAGGGCGCCGGGGGGCGAGTACGTCGCCGTCAAGCTGCTGCACGCCCAGATGGCGAACGATCCCGCCGCGCGTGCCCGGTTCAGCCGGGAGGTCGCCGCGGCGCAGAAGGTCGAGCCGTTCTGCACGGCTCGCGTGCTGGAGGCCGACGTCCAGGGCGACCAGCCGTACGTCGTCAGCGAGTTCATCGACGGTCCGTCGCTGCACGACGTGGTCGCGCACGACGGGCCGCGCAGCCCCCAGGAGTTGGAACGGCTCGCGATCGGCACGGTGACGGCGCTCGCCGCCATCCACGAGGCCGGGATCGTCCACCGCGACTTCAAGCCGAACAACGTCATGCTCGCGTCCGACGGCCCCCGCGTCGTCGACTTCGGCATCGCCCGGACGGTCAACTCGCAGGAGAGCGCGGTGACCGCCACCGGCATGGTGGTCGGCACGCCGGGCTACCTGGCGCCCGAGCAGCTGACCGGCGCGCCGCTGACCCCGGCCGTGGACATCTTCGCCTGGGCCGCGACGATGGTGTTCGCCGCGACCGGGCAGTCGCCGTTCGAGGCGGACACGCTGCCGGTCATCATCAACCGGATCCTCAACGAGGAGCCGGACCTGTCCGCGCTGCCCCCGGGCCCGCTGCGCGACCTCATCGGACGCTGCCTCTCCAAGGACGCGGGCCTGCGCCCTCCGGCCGCGCAACTCCTGCTGCACCTGCTGGGCCATGTCGGCGCCGCGCCCGCCGGTCAGGGAGCCGGGCAGGAGGAGCTGCTGAACCAGGGCACCCGGATCGCGGCGCAGCTCCCGCCGCCGCCTCCGGTGCCGCCGGCGCCCCGCCCTCAGCCGCCGCAACAGCACATCACCCCGCCGCCGATGCCGATGCACCAGGGCGGGATGCCGGGGCCGAACACCCCGCCGCCCCAGCCGATCACGCCGCCGCCGATGCCGATGTACCAGGGCGGGGCGATGCCGCCCCCGCCGCAGCCGCAGCGGGGCATGCCGATGGGGCAGCCGATGGGGCAGCCGATGCCGCCGGGACCGCCGGGGCTCGGCTACACGCCGCCCAGGCGGTCCGGCGGCGCCGGGCCGGCCCTCGCGATCGGCTGCGGCGTCCTCGTGCTCATCGTGGTGATCGTGATCGTGGCGATCGTCGTCGCCGCCTCCGGCGACGACGACCCCGACCCGTACGTGCCGCCGAACACCTACTCGCCGCCCGTGATACCGTCGCCGACCCTCAGCGGCACACGTGAGGGGCTCATCGGGGTGTTCCGGGGCAACGGCACGCAGCCGGGCGCCGCTTCGGGCAACACCAGTTTCCAGGTCCGGTTCACGCTCGCCTACTCGGTGGGGCTCGGGACGTACACGTACCCGGCCAACTCGGGTGTCGAATGCCGTACCCGGCTCTCGCACCTGTCCGGTGACGCGAACAGCTCGGAGATCGAGTACCAGGAGACGCCGCTCACGGGCATGGATCCGAAGGAGTGCGCCCCCGGCTACATCAAGTTCAAGCCGTCCCCGTCGGGCGACATCCTGCGCTGGGAGTGGCGGGAGAACCGGTCCGCCGCGACGGCGAGCGCCTTCGGGACCGTGAGCAAGTGACGATGGAGATCACCCCCCTTCGCGGGGGTGATCCGTCGCGTCTCGGCTCCTACCGGCTGACCGGACTCCTCGGGGCGGGCGGTCAGGGCACCGTCTATCTCGGCGAGGACGACGAGGGGCGCCGGGTCGCCGTGAAGTTGCTGCACGCGCGGTTCAGCGGCGACCCGAAGGCCAGGGCGCGGTTCGCGGCCGAGGTGGCGGTGGCCCAGCGCGTCTCGGCGTTCTGCACGGCCCGCGTCCTGGCCTCCGACGTCGAGGGCGACAGCCCGTACATCGTCAGCGAGTACATCGACGGCCCGCCGCTGTCGCGGGTGCTGGCGGACGAGGGCCCGCGGCGCGGCACCGACCTGGACCGGCTGGCGATCGGGACGATGACGGCGCTCGCCGCCATCCACCAGGCGGGCGTCGTGCACCGCGACTTCAAACCCGCCAACGTGTTGCTCGCCCCGGACGGCCCGCGCGTGATCGACTTCGGGATCGCGCGGGCGCTGGACGCGACGGGCACGCTGTCGAGCACGGCCGTCGGCACCCCCGCCTACATGGCGCCCGAGCAGATCTCCGGGGCGCCGGTCGGGCCGGAGGCCGACGTGTTCGCGTGGGGCACCACGATGGTGTACGCGGCCACGGCGCGGCCCGCGTTCGGGCAGGACTCCATCCCCGCGGTCATGCACCGGATCCTCACCATGCCGCCGGACCTCGGGGTCCTGGAAGAACCACTGCGCCAGGTCGTGGCGGACTGCCTCAGCAAGGACCCGGCGCTGCGTCCAACGGCCCCCAACGTCCTGGCGCACCTGCTGGACCTGGCGGGGAGCCTGCCGAAGCCGGGCGCCGCGCCGGAGGCGACCGGCGGTGAGGACTCGGTGATCCTCACCCGGGGCGCCGTGACGGCGGCCACCGAGTCGGCGCGGCTGCGGACCGTCCAGCCGCCACCCGCCGCGCCGCCGTCGCCGGCGTGGGCGCCCCCGTCTCCGGTCCCGCCTCAGAACACGCGGGGGCACACCGCGTGGCCTCCCCCGGCACCGCCTCCGCCGTCCCCTCCGCACCTGGGGACGGGCCCCACCCACCCGGTGAAGGGCAGGAGGCGCGGGATCGGCGTGCTGGCGAGCGTCGGCGGCGCCGCGCTCGTCGCCCTGGTCGTGGCGGGCACCGTGATCGCCGTCCAGCTCACCGGGGGCGAGGACCCCGAACCGGCACCGGACGGACGGACCGGCGGCACGTTCCGGATGACGGCGCTCTCGGCCGGCACGATCAACGACGTGATCGACCCGTCGCACGTCATCTCCGGCACCGGGCGTTTCCTGACCAAGCAGCTGTTCACCGGTCTGACCGAAGTCGGCGCGGACGGCGTCACACGCAACCGGCTCGCGACCCGGATCACGCCGGGCCCGGACTGTCGGCAGTGGAAGATCGGCATCAGGGGCGGGACGACGTTCAGCAACGGCGAGCCCGTCGACGCGGGGGCGTTCGTCCGCGGATGGGCGCGCAGCGCCGGGGTCACCAGCGAAGGCGGCGGCTCCTACCTGATGAACGACATCGAGGGCTTCGCCGCGGTCGCGGACGGCAAGGCCGAGACGCTGTCCGGGGTCGTGGGGGTCTCCGACACGGAACTGAGCGTCGCGCTCACCTCACCCAACTGCGACTTTCCCACTCGGCTGTCCGAACCCGCGTTCATGCCCGCCCCCAAGGCGGCGGGACGGCACGACAACACGACCTTCAACCGGCACCCGGTCGGCAACGGTCCGTTCAAGCTGGAGGAGTACCAGCCGAGCGTGCGCGCCTCCCTGACCCGCAACGACGCCTGGGCGTTCGGCAAGACCAGACTGGACGGCGTCGAGATCTCCATGGTCGCCACCGCGGACCTCGGACGCGCCCGCTACACCGCGGGTCAGGTCGACTGGGCGCCCATCGCGATCGAGTCCCTCGGCATGACCGGCGGGCCCGATCTGAAGTCGCGGAGCACGTCGTTCACGCGGCTGCTGGTCCCGATCACCGCGCGGGGGCCGATGAAGTCCAAGGAGGCGCGGGAGGCGGTGTCCCACCTCATCGACCGGAAGAAGCTCAGCGAACTGTTCGGCGGCGTCTACAAGCCCGCCCACGGCATCGTCCCGGCGGCGATCCCCGGCTTCGGCGAGCCCGGCGCCTGCCCCTCGTGCGCGGCGGCGAACCCGGCGAAGGCCCTGGAGCTCGCGCGGCGGGCGGGCCTCAAGCCGGGGACCACGATCCGGCTCTACTACCGGGAGAGGCCCGAGTACCGGCGGTTCGTGGAGGCCGTGCGGGCCATGCTCGAGTCGCCGACGCTCGGTTGGAAGGTCGAGACGAGAGGCGTCCCCCTCAGCGACTACGCGCGGTTCCGGAAGGAGATCGTCGCGGCCGACGCGTCCGGTCTCGTGTTGTTCCCCTGGGGCCCCGACTACCCCGGCGCCTACACGATGCTGTGGCCGCTGCTGGGCGGCACACTGGTGGCGACCGACAAGAACATGTACTCCAACCTGGCCGGTTGGAAGAACGTCCGCTTCGACGACCTGATCTCCACCGCGCTCAGGACGCACTCCGCCGGGACCCGGACGAGCCTGTTCCAGCAGGCCGAGAAGACGGCGCTGGACGACCTCGCCCTCATCCCCCTGCTCTACAACGGAACGGCCGCCACCGTGCGAAGCGACAGGTACGTCGGCCTGGAGATGGACTACGACGGCGACCCGACCGTGGCGACGGCCGCGCTCAAGTAACGCCCCCGGCGGGGCTCAGCCGGGTGGGCTCAGCCGGGTGGGAGGCGGACGGTGACGATCAGCCCGCCGCCGGGGCGCGGCGCCGCGTACACGGCGCCACGGTGCGCCAGCACCACCGACCGGACGATGGACAGGCCGAGCCCGGCGCCCTTGGACGACTCGACCCGGTCGGCGTTCAGCCGCCGGAACGGCTCGAACAGCCGCTCCACCTCGTAGGCGGGGACGACCGGACCGGTGTTCTCCACCTGCACGGTCGCGTACCCCTCCAGCATGCCGGTGCGGATCCACAGCTCGCCGCCGTCCTCGACGTTGTGCTTGACGGCGTTGTCGACAAGGTTGGACACCAGGTGCTCCAGCAGCACCGGGTCGCCGAGCGCCTTCCCCGGCGTCAGCTCCGGATGGACGGTCACGTCGCTGTCGTCGCCGCCCCGTCCGGGCCGCTCCAGCACGGTCGTGGCGACCTCGGCCAGGTCGACGGGCGTGCGGGTCACCAGCTCCCGTTCGCTGCGGGCGAGGAGCAGCAACCCCTCGATGAGCCGCTCGTGGCGGGCGTTGGTCGCCAGCAGCGTCCGGCCGACGGCGCGCAGGTCGTCGGAGACGTCGGGGTCGCCGAGCGCGACCTCCAGCAGCGTCCGGTTGATGGCGAGCGGGGTGCGCAGTTCGTGGGAGGCGTTCGCGACGAAACGGCGCTGCGAGTCGAACGCCTGCCCGAGCCGTTCCAGCATCGCGTCGAACGTGTCGGCCAGTTCCTTGATCTCGTCGTCGGGGCCCTCCAGCGCGATCCGCTCGTGCAGGGTGCTCTCCGACAGGCGGCGCGCCGTGGTCGTGACCCGCTGCAGCGGGCCGAGCGCCCGGTCGGCGACGAACCAGCCGAGCACCAGCGTGATGATGCCGACCCCGCCGAGCGCGAGCAGCGACCGTCCGACGAGCCGCCGCATCGTCTGCTCGACGAACTGGCGCTGGAACGCGGCGGCCTGCTCGTCGGTGATGTTGAAGCCGATCACCTTGACGCCGCCGAGGATGTCGGCCATCAGCAGCGACATCACGAACACCAGCAGCGCGCCCGCCAGGAAGAACAGCAGCCCGTACAGGAGGGTGAGGCGGAGCCGGACGCTCATCCTGGGCAGCGCCTTCATGTCGCCGCCGTGCCACATCCCCTTGACGGCGGGCGGCGGCTGCGGGACCTGCTGCGGGCCGGGGCGCCGCCACGCGCGGTGCTCGCCGGTCCCCGGACGACGCGGTTCGTCGGGGCCGTGCTGCGGCGTGGGTTCGGTGGTCACAGCCGGTATCCCACCCCGGGCACGGTCTCGATCACCGGGGGGTCGCCGAGCTTCTTGCGCAGCGTCATCATCGTGACGCGGACGACGTTGGTGAACGGGTCGATGTGCTCGTCCCAGGCCTTCTCCAGGAGGTGCTCGGAGCTGACGACGGCGCCGTCCGCGCTGAGCAGCACCTCCAGGACGGCGAACTCCTTGCGGGTCAGCTCGATGGGACGGCCGTCGCGGGCGACCTCGCGGCGGGCCGGGTCGAGGGTGATCCCGGCGCGTTCCAGCACGGGCGGCAGCGGCGCGGCGGCGCGGCGGCCGAGGGCGCGCACCCGGGCGATCAGCTCGGCGAACGCGAAGGGCTTGGCCAGGTAGTCGTCGGCGCCGATGGACAGGCCCTCGACCCGGTCGTCCAGTTCCCCCGCCGCCGTCAACATGATGATCCGCGCCGGGTAGCGCTGCGCGACGAGCTGCTTGCAGACGTCGTCGCCGTGGACCTTCGGCAGGTCACGGTCCAGCACGATCACGTCGTAGTCGTTGACGCCCGCCCGCTCCAGCGCGCCCGCGCCGTCGTAGGCGACGTCCACGGCCAACGTCTCCCTGCGCAGACCGGTCGCGATCGCGTCGGCGAGCACGCGCTCGTCCTCGACGACTAGAACACGCACGGGGTCCCCCTCCATGTCCGGGGCGGCCGCCGCCCCGGGGATTCCAGATATGCCACGGGAGCCGTAAGGCGCCCGTAAACGCCTGTTCAGATGATCGTCGTCCGCGCGGTGCCGCTCTCGCCGCAAATCCCGGCGAAAATTGCAGGGCGGACAGGTTTACCTTCAGCCTAGGCCTGGGTAAGCCTGGGCACGATCCGGGAGGAGGCCTATGGGCGAGTTGTCACGCATGATCCAGCAGCGACTCGATGACGCGTACACGTCGCTGCGGAACGCCCACGCAGAGGGAGACACCTACCTGGCGGACATTCGTCAGGAGGAGATCAACGATCTGCGCCGGATCGCAGCGAACAACGATATCGGCGTCGAGCCACCCCGCTGCGACTGAACGACGCGCACGACCTGTACGGGGCCCGGGACCGGCCACGGTCCCGGGCCCCGTGTTCGTTTCCCCGCGCCCGGCGCACACCGGGTGCCGTGTGTCAGTCGTCGCCGAGCGGGTCCAGCGGGGCGAGGAGGTCGTGCAGGGCCTCGAAGGTGCCCGGTCCCCCGGCGATGGTGAGTTCGGGGTTGGGCGCCGCGCCGTGCAGGCCTTCGATCCGCCCGCCCGCCTCCCGAACGATCAGACCGCCCGCGGCGATGTCCCACGCCTGGACGCCGCGCTCGTAGTAGGCGTCGATCCGTCCCGCGGCGAGGGCGCACAGGTCGACGCAGCAGGAGCCGCCCCGGCGGATGTCGCGGACGCGTGGCAGCACGCCGGTGAGGACCCGCGCCTGCCGGGCACGCCGTCCCGCCGCGTACCCGAACCCCGTGGCCACCAGCGCCTCACCGAGCGGCACCTGGGAGTTCACGCGAAGCTCCCGCGCGCCGGACGCGGTGTGCCGGAGGGCGCCGCCGCCGCGCACGGCGGTGTAGGTCTCGCCGCGCAGCGGTATCTCCACGACCCCGGCGACGACCGTGCCGTCCACCTCGGCGGCGATGCTGACCGCCCAGTCGGGCAGGTCGTAGAGGTAGTTGACGGTCCCGTCGATCGGGTCGATCACCCAGCGGACGCCGCTGCCGCCCGCGTGGTCGCCGCCCTCCTCACCGAGGAACGCGTCGTCCGGGCGGACGGCCCGGATCCGCTCGATGACGAGTTGTTCGGCGGCGCGGTCCATCAGGGTGACGACGTCGGTCGGGGACGACTTGGTCTGCACGACGTCCGGTCCGTCCGGGGGGCGCTTGTCGACCAGCATCCGGCCGGCCTCCCGCGCGGTCGCGGCGGCCAGTTCCAGCAGTTCGTCCGCGTGGCTCATGTCGCGTCGGCGAGCAGGTGGCGGGGCAGCGCGGCGAAGCGGGGGTCGTTGCCCGGGGTGGCGGCCCGCGCGAACGCGACGCCGAGTTCGGCGGCCCGCTCGGCGGCCTCGACGTCGAGGTCGAACTTGACCTCCATGTGGTCGGAGACGAAGCCGATCGGGACGACCGCGACGGCGCGGACGCCTTCGCCGCTCAGTTTCTCCAGATGGTCGGTGATCTGGGGTTCCAGCCATGGTTGGGTCGGCGGGCCGCTTCGGCTCTGGTAGACGAGGTCCCACGGTTTCCCGGGGGCCGCCTTCGACGCGACCGTCCGCGCGGCCGTCTCCAGTTCCGCGACGTACAGTTCCCGGTTGGGCTGGTCGAGCGGCACGCTGTGCGCGGTGAAGACCAACCGTGCGTCTTCGGGCAGCCGGTTCAGCGCGTCTTGGGCGGCGTCCGCGAACGGTTCGAGGAAGCCGGGCCGGTCGCAGTAGACGGGCAGCTTGTCGATGACGGGCGCGTCCGGTACTTCCTCGCGTGCGCGCTCGATGTCTTCGAGGTACTGGTCGTTGGTGGAGTACCCGCTGTAGGCGGACGTGACGAATGCGGCTGCTCGCCGGATGCCGTCCGCCCTCATCTGCCGGACGGTGTCGGCAAGGTAGGGGGTCCAGTTCCGGTTTCCCCAGTAGACGGGAAGCTCCACAGCGTGGGCGGCGAAATCGGCCTCGATGGCGGCCTTGAGGTCACGACACTGCTGGTTGATCGGGCTGACCCCGCCGAACAGGTAGTAGTGCTCCCCCACCTCTTCCAATCGTTCGCGGGGGATGTTGCGGCCGCGTGTCACGTTCTCCAGGAACGGCAGCACGTCCTCGGGCCCCTCAGGCCCGCCGAACGACAGCAGTAGCAGCGCGTCGTACGGCGCGCTCGTGTGCGCGGGCGAAGTCATACCTCCATCAAATCAGCTGTCTCCCAGCGCTCACGCCGCACCTTTGCCATCAGCCGCAAAACGTGAGCTTTCCTCGCGAATAGCGGGCGAGTAGAGTCGCCGCATGTCCCCCGTGCCCCACCCGACCTGGAAGAACTGGGCGGGAAACCAGCGGGCCGCCCCGCGCCGCGTCGTGACCCCGGGTACCACGGACGAGGTGGCCGCGGCGGTCCGGGCGGCCGCCGACGACGGACTCACGGTCCGTATGACGGGCACGGGTCACTCCTTCACCGGCGCGGCCGTCGCGGAGGGCGTCCTGCTGCGGCCCGCCGGGCTCACGGCCGTCCGATCGGTCGACACCGCGTCCCGGCTCGTCACCGTCGAGGCGGGTCTCACGCTGCGCGAACTCAACCGCGTCCTGGACGACCACGGACTCGCGCTGGCCAACATGGGCGACATCCAGGAGCAGACGGTCGCCGGGGCCCTCCAGACCGCCACGCACGGCACCGGCCGCGATACCTCCGGGCTCGCCTCACAGGTCACCGAGCTGGAACTGGTCCTCGCCGACGGCTCCATCGTGACGTGCTCGCGTGACGAGCGCCCCGACCTGTTCGACGCGGCACGCTCCGGCCTCGGCGCGCTCGGCGTCGTCACCGCCGTCACCTGGCGGACCGTTCCATCTTTCCTCCTGCACGCGCGGGAAGAACCGATGAGGTGGAACGAGGTGCTCGCACGCCTGGACGAGTTCGACGCCGACAACGAACACTTCGAGTTCTACTGGTTCCCGCACACCGAGGGGTGCCTGACCAAACGCAACAACCGCGTCGAAGGCCCCGCGGAGCCACTGTCGAAGCTCAAGCACTGGTTGGACGACCGCTTCCTGTCCAACACCGTCTTCGGGGCCGTGAACCGGCTGACGCATTCGGTGCCCGCCGCCACGCCGTTCGTGAACGGCATTTCAGCCAGGGCGTTCGGTGCCCGCGCCTACAGCGACACCTCGTACAAGGTCTTCACCAGCCCGAGGACGGTCCGCTTCAAGGAGCAGGAGTACGCGATCCCGCGCGAGCGGCTCGTCCCCGCGCTGCGCGAACTCCGTTCCCTGTTCGCACGACGGGACTGGCGGATCAGCTTCCCCATCGAGGTCCGGGTGCTCCCCCAAGAGGACGCCTGGCTGTCGATGGCCCACGGACGGCACAGCGCCTTCATCGCCGTGCACGTCTACCACCGCGACGCGCACGAGGACTACTTCCGTGGCGTCGAGGACCTCATGACCTCACTGGACGGCCGCCCGCACTGGGGCAAACTCCACACGCGCGACGCGGCGTACCTGGAGAAGGCGTACCCGAGGTTCCGGGACTTCCAGGCGGTCCGGGACGAACTCGACCCGGACCGCCGCTTCGCCAACCCGTACACGCGACGCGTGTTCGGCGACTGACCCGCTAGCCGATCGGAGCGGAGCGGCCCTGCGGGTCGGGGGCCCCGGGCTCCTGGCCACCGCCGCCCTGCGGACCCTCGGTGGGCGCCGGGGTGTCCGGCTGCGTCGGCTGCGGGGTCGTGGGCGCGGACGTGGGCTCCTCGGTGGGCTGCTCGGTCGGCCGCGTCGTCGGCTCACCGTCCGGCGTGCTCGGCCGCGTGGGCGGCACCTCACCGGTCGGCGTGCCGCTCGGGGTGGCGCCGGGCTCGGTCGGACCGTCGCTCGGGGACGGCGACGGCGCGTCCTCCGTCTGCCCGCCTCCACCACCGAGGACGTTGCTCACGGTCAGTCCCTTGTCGCTCTTGCCGATGGTCTGCCCGGTGGTCGCCTCGTAGATCGTGATGCCGCCGAGCACGATGCCGAACACCACCGCCGACGACACCACCAGCATCACCCAGCGCGCCTTCGCCCATTCGACGGTGCTCCGCCACGCCGACCGGCGGACGACCTGGCGCACCGCGTCCTCGCCCGCCTCCTCGGCGAGCGACGCGGCGATCGCGTCGACCGGGTCCATGCGGGTGGCGCCCGGGTCGGCGCCGTACGTGCCGTCGAGCCGCGTCGCGTTCGGGTCACCGCCGCCGAACGCCGGCTCGAACCGCGTCGCGCTCGGGTCGCCAGACCACGCGATGGTGCGGGTCGGGTCGGCGCTGGTCGCCTCGTCCGCCGCGCCCTCCGCCGTCGCCCGCCGCCGCGCGGCCGTCTGCAGGTGCGTCAGTTCCTTGATCTGCTCGCGGCCCTGGTCGAGGTAGTGCTTGCCGACCGCCGAACCCGCCGTCGAGATCACGCTCATCAGCGCCGCGCCGATGATCGTTCCGTAAACGCCCAGATAGGACGCGCCGAAGGCGGCGATCGCCGTCGCCGCCGCGCTGGCGACCAGCTGCGTCGTGCTGACTTCCGGCAGCTTACGCGGCATCTCGGTCACTCACCCCTGTCCATCGCCATTGATCGCCATCGAATCCCCGGAAGACCAACTAACCGGGACATTGAGGTTGTTCCTATCGAGAACGTGACGCTCACAACGTCGGGGGACGCTCGGGGCCGGACGTCCGTCGGGCACGGTGTGGAAAAAGATGGACAAGAATCCGGCCGGGCGCCCCCGGGCCGGTCGCGTCCCCGGCAAGCTTGGTCAGGTGCCCTCTTCGGCCTCGTGAAGAGGGCTTCGAGAGCGGCGATGTTCGGACATGCCGGGTACGGTGCTGGCAGCAGGTGTGTCCGAAAGAGAGACTCGGGAACCGGGGGAAGGGCACGCATGCGCCCTCGGTGGGCATCGGACGGCCGGCCGGTTGAGAGCACGGCGGGCGGGTCCGGGGTCCTCCGTGCCATCATGACAGGGCAGGAAGGACACGCATGCAGGAGCTGCGCCTCGTCGCGGTCAGCGAGGACGGTACGTACCTCGTCCTGGCCACCGCGGGCCGAGGCACCCGGTTCACCCTGCCCGTCGACGACCGGCTCCGCGCCGCGGTCCGTGGGCACTTCTCCCGCCTCGGCCAGTTCGAGATCGAAGTGGAGAGTCCCTTGCGCCCCAAGGAGATCCAGGCCCGAATCCGTTCCGGGGAGACCGCGGAGGAGATCGCCGAGTCGGCGGGAATCCCGGTCGAACGCGTCCGCTGGTTCGAGGGCCCGGTCCTGCAGGAACGCGAGTACATGGCGCAGCAGGCGCAACGCGTCGCCGTCCGCCGCCCCGGCGAGTCCACCCCCGGGCCACCGCTCGGCGAGACCGTCGAGGAACGCCTCGGCCGCGGCGGCGTCGACCTCGAAGAGGTCGAGTGGGACTCCTGGAAGTGCGAGGACAACACCTGGCGCGTCCGGCTGTCCTTCTTCGACAACGGACGCCCGCACGCCGCCGAGTGGACCTTCGACCCGCGGCGGCGCCATGTCTCCCCGCTGGACGAGATCGCCGCCCGCCTCACCGCCGTCGAATGGGACGACGAGCCGCTCTCCGACACCGTCACCCCGCTCGTTCCGCGCCGTCCCGCCATGAAGGTCGTCTCCAGCGACCGCGACCTGCCGCCCCGTGAGCTGCCCCCTCGTGACCAGCCGCGCGACCTGGCCCCGCGCGGCCTGCCCACCGAGCCCGACCAGCCCGAACCGGTCGAACGGCTCGGACGACGCGAACAGCACGACCGGCCCGCCGTCCGCGAACCCCTCCGCGCCGCCGAGCCCCACGCCTCCGTCGTCGAGCACGGCCCCGGGAACGACCCCCGCGGCCCGTTCCGCCGGCCGGGCGATGCCGTGGCGCTGCGCGAGGCCGCCGCCCAGCCCCGCGAGGCGGGCGACCGGCCCGAACCCGCCGCCGGCCCGCCCGCACCGCTGCGTCCGACCGCCGCCCCCACCGCGACCGAACCGTCCGAGGAGCCGGCGCCCGCCGACGAGACCGAACTCACCGAGAAGACCGAGTCCACCGAAGAGACCCGGTCCGCCGAGGAGACCCGACCCGCCGAGACGCCCGAGCCCGCCGCGGAGGCTCCCGCGACCGTGGAGTCGCGCGAACCCGGCCGCCCGCCGGAGCAGGAGGACGAAGGCGACGCCGCCGAGAAGGACGCGGCCCTCGCCGGCGAGCCGGAGGCGGCGACCGACAGGCCCGAAGACACGACCGGCGACGAGACCGGCGACGTCGACGGCACCGCGACCGACGAAGCAGCTGACGAGGCGCCTGTCGAAGCGCCCGACGAGGCGCCTGTCGAGGCACCGGTCGAGGCATCGGACGAGAAGGCGTCCGGCGAGGCTCCCGCTCCCCCGCGCGAGACCGAGCCCGCCGCGCCGCCCGAGCCCCCCGAAGCCGAGGGCGACGAGGCCGCGTCCGACACGCCCCCGGCGCCGCAACGGGCCCCGCAGCGGCCGTCCCCACGCCCACCCGCGAAGAAGAAGCAGACCGGCCGTCCCGCCATGCCCGCCGCGGCCGCGCAGGACAAGCCCGCCGCCGGGGCGTCGCCCGCCGCGGCCGGTGGGGAACCGGCCGCGGCGCGACCGGCGCGGCGCCGCAAGTCCAAGGCCAAGCGCGCCTCCGTGCCGTCCTGGGACGAGATCATGTTCGGCGCCCGCCGTCCCGAGTAGCGCCGCCCGACGTCAGCGGCCGGGCTCGGGCGGAACCTCCAGGAACGGCGTCACCCAGGCGGGGGATATCGCGGCGGCGAGGGCCACCGCGTCCTCTTCCGCCATGTCCGTGGCGGCGTAGCCGCCGTCCCCCGCGCCGACCGCGGCGAACAGCGTCGCCAGGCCGAGCCTGCGCTGGAAGAGGGTCCGGCGGATGCGCCACCCGACGAGGGCGCCGTGCTCGACGACCACCTGGCGGCGGCGCAGCGAGCCCGAACGGACGCTGAGGCGCGCGCCGTCCGTGGCATGGCCGAGCTGCCGGTAGCGGTCGAGCCCGAGCGGGACGGCGAGGACCGCCAGGATTCCGCACAGGGACGCGACCCACGGCTGACCGGCGAGCAGGGCCAGGACGGCGACGCCCACGGGCGGGGCCACCGCGCGGATCAGGCGGCGTCCCCGGGCCGCCGGCGGATGCGCCACCAAGGGGCCGGGGACGTCGCCGACGACGCGGGCGGCGAGGGTCTCGGCGACCGCGCGGGGCGCCGCGGGCAGGAGCCGGCCCCGGTGGGCGGCGTCCCCGAGACCGGTGATCAGCGCGCCGAGGCGGGTCACGCCCGCCGCGCGCTCGAACGGGTTGTCGGCCAGTTCTACACCGCGCAGCCGGCGCCGTTCGAGGGATACGCTGCGGCGCGTGACGAGGCCGCGTTCCGCGACGACCGAGCCGTCCCTCTCGTGGACGGTGAAGTCCCAGTTGAACAGCGTGAAGACGATGACCGACATGACGGGCATGGCGATCAGCACGAGGATGGTCAGCGCCACGACCAGGGCGGTGGGCAGCCCCACCACGTCATGCCCGAGGTTCTCGACCCGTTCCCGCGTGATGAGCCCGAGGTCGTCGCCGAGGTTGTAGGCGGTGCCGAGGAGGCTGCCCGCCAACGCGAAGGGCGTGAGAAGGTACGCGCCGCTGAGCGGCGCGTACACGTACCAGCGGCGTCTCATCCGGGCGAGGACGCGGCGCGGAGGCGCGGGCGCGTCACGGGCCAGCAGGACGCCGCGGAGCCGGTCGGCCTCGTTCCGGGACACGGCGTTGAGAGAGCCTTCGCCGCCGTCCGCCCCGGCGTCGATGTGGACGACGGCGAGCCCGAGCAGCCGGTGTGGAAGGGACGCGGTGATGTCCACGCCCCGGATCCGGTCGCGCGGGATGCTCTTGACCGACCGTCCGATGAGCGCGCGCCGGAACTCGATCCGGTCGCCGTACAGGACGTAGGTGAACGTCGCCCAGCTCGCGACGTGGAACAGCAGACCGACCGCGAGCCCGGTGAGGGCGAAGTAGAACGCCGTGGACAGCCCGCCGACGAGAAGCCCCGTCGCGGCGGCGGCGACCAGGGCGATGAGTTCCCGGACGGCCCCGACGACGAACGTGAGCGGGTGCAGCCGTTGCTCGTCACCGGCGTCCGGCAGGGACGTCCCGTTCCCGTTCGGCGCGGGATGGTGGCCGGCGTCGGGGCGGCCGTTGGACGACGGTTCGACCGTCCGGTGCGGATGCGCGGCGGGTTCGCCCGCGGGCCCGTCGTCTCGGAGGTTCACGTCGCGTCGTCGCGGAGATCGTGCGCGCGGTGCGCGAGGTCCTCGGCAAGGCGGGTCGCCACGTCCACCGGGAGGCCGGAGACCTCGGACGACCCGACATGCGAGGCCGTGTTGACCTCGATCGTGGCGAGGCCCAGCATCCGTTCTATCCAGCCCTGCTCGGTGTCGACGGTCTGGATGCGGCCCACGGGCACCAGCAGCCATTCGCGGCTGAACCAGCCCGTACGGGTGTAGACGACGTCGGCGCTGACCTCCCAGCGGTGGACGCGGTACCGCCACACGGGCGCGACGGTCACCATGAGCAGCCCGGCGGCCCCGACGACGTACGGCAGCCAGCCGATCCGGCCGGCCAGCCAGCCGGGCATGCCGCTCCACCCGGAGTCGCCCACCCAGGCCGCCACGCCCACCGCGAGACCGAACGCGAGCCCCCACAGCAACAGGTACTCGATCGCCCAGTGCGCGATCGCGCGGCGCGACACCCGGTGTTCGGGCGGCCGCAAACGCGGCGGGTGCGACTCCCCGCCGTCCCTGTGGTGACCGCGCCGCACCGACGTCACACAGCGAAGTTTAGAACGCCGGAGGCGTCCTCCCGTTGTTTCCTCCGGGTGCGAACCACGGGACTCCGGGCACGAATGAGCGGATGCCACCGTTTTGTCAGTGGCGGATGCGAGGTTGTGGGACGCCCCTGGCGTCTCACGACGGCGCCTGACGCGGGCGGCGAGAAAATCAGGATGCGCATCACACCGGACACCACCTATTTTGGCTGGTCTTGCTCCTTTTGGGAGCGGAGGCGTCCGGCGAGATCACACACTCTCAGGAGATCACATGACGTTCGCGATCCAGGCCGAGGGCTTGGAGAAGCGGTTCGGTGAGACCCAGGCGCTGGCGGGCGTCTCGCTCACCGCCCAGGCCGGAACGGTTCTCGGCGTACTCGGCCCGAACGGCGCCGGCAAGACCACCATGACCCGGATCCTCGCCACGCTGATCGAACCGACGGGCGGCACCGCGCACGTCGGCGGGTACGACGTCGTCAGGGAAGCGCACAAGGTGCGGCAGCTCATCGGCCTCACCGGACAGTACGCCGGGGTGGACGAGATGCTCACCGGCACCGAGAACCTCATCCTGATCGGCCGCCTGCTCGGCCTGCCGCGCCGCGCCGCCAGGGCGCGGGCCGCCGAGCTGCTGGACCGCTTCCAGCTCAGCGACGCCGCCGAGCGCGCCGCCAAGACGTACTCCGGTGGGATGCGCCGCCGCCTCGACCTGGCGGCGAGCCTGGTCGGACGGCCCCAGATCCTGTTCCTGGACGAGCCGACCACCGGCCTCGACCCGCGCAGCCGCAACGGGCTGTGGGACATCGTCCGCGGGTTGACCGACGACGGCGTCACCGTGCTCCTGACCACCCAGTACCTGGAGGAGGCCGACCAGCTGGCCGATGACATCATCGTCATCGACCGCGGCCAGGTGATCGCGCACGGCACGTCCGACGTGCTGAAGGCGCAGGTCGGCGGTCAGGTGCTGGAGGTCCGGCCGATCGACCAGCCCGACCTGGACGCCGTGGCGAAGATCGTCGGCGACCTGGCCGGGGCCGTTCCGGAGGTCCGCGACGGTCTGATCAGCACCCCGATCACCGACCCGCAACTGATGCCCGCCGTCGTCCGGCGGCTCGACGAGGCCGGCATCACCGTCGGCGAGCTGTCGCTGCGCAAGTCGAGCCTGGACGAGGTGTTCTTCGCGCTCACCGGCCACCACACCGACGACATCGACGCCGAGGCCGACGAGCTGGCCCAGTCCACCAGGCAGAAGGCGACCGACAAGGAAGGAGCGTCCGCATGACCACCGCGACGTTCGCGCCGCAGGACCTCTCCAAGCGGGTCGCCCCAGCCACGGCCGCCCGCAACATCCTCACGCTGGCCTGGCGGAACCTCGTCCAGATCAAACACAACCCGATGGAGCTGCTGGACCTGTCCATCCAGCCCATCATGTTCGTGCTGCTGTTCTCGTACGTGTTCGGCCCCGCGATGGAGGGCAGCGTCGACGCCTACCTGCCGATCGTGATCCCCGGCATCATCGCGCAGAACGCCCTGTTCGCCGGGATGAGCACCGGGTTCGGTCTCAACACCGACATCACCAAGGGCGTCTTCGACCGGTTCCGGAGCCTGCCGATCGCGCGCAGCGCCCCCCTCCTCGGCCGGATCATCGCCGACACCGCCAAGCAGGCGTGGTCGATGCTGATCCTGTTGTCGGTCGGCTTCGCCATCGGGTTCCGGCTGGAGACGAACGTCCTCGCCCTGCTCACCGCGTTCGCCCTCCTGCTGACCTTCGCGATCCTGTTCTCGTGGACGTCGGTGTTGATCGCGATGAAGGTCAACGAGCCGGAGAAGGTGCAGATCTTCGGCTTTGTCGTGATCTTCCCGCTGAGCTTCCTGAGCACCGCGTTCATCAAGTCGACCGAGGGCATCCCGGGCCCGGTGGCCTGGGTGATGGACAACAGCCCGGTGACGCACCTGGTGGAGGCGATGCGGGGGCTGCTGGTCGGCGGTCCCGTCCTCGAACACGCCCTGATCGCCCTGGCGTGGGGCGTCGGCATCTGCCTGGTGTTCGCCCCCCTCTCCCTCCGCGCCTTCAAGAAGCGCGCGTAACCACGCGAGCAAGTCGTCCGAACAGTGAGCCCGGGTCCCTTGTCAGGGACCCGGGCTCACTGCCGTACCGAACCCACTCCAGCCCGTCACCGCCACCCCGCGACAACCTCAGGGTCTGCGATCGCGTCCGAAGGCAGGTTCAGCGGAGCGAGAACCTGATCGCGCAGCGAGCCGCAAGGCGAGCCGGAGCGATGCCAGCGATCGCACGCAGTTCACGACGATGGAGGGCCTCCAGGCCCGACGGAGGAGGGCGCCGCCATAGACACAGCTGCCAGTTCGAAGTCGGCGCGTGGCTGTTCGACGGTGGCGAGGGAGACGGTCTCGCGCTTGAGGAACAGCGCGAGCGTCCAGTCCGCCACGACGCGGATCTTGCGGTTGAACGTCGGGACCATCGCGCCGTGGTAGGTGCGGTGGAAGAACCACGCGGGCCAGCCCTTGAGCTTGAAGCCCAGCGGGTTCGCGACGCCCTTGTGCAGGCCGAGGCCGGCGACGGTGCCGAGGTTGCCGTGGACGTACGGCTTGAGGGTCTTGCCGCGCAGCGACCGGACGATGTTGTCGCCGAGCAGCTTGGCCTGCCGGACGGCGTGCTGCGCGTTCGGCGGGCAGAACTCTCCGTCCTGGGTCAGGTCGGGGATCGCGGCGTTGTCGCCCGCGGTGAACGCGCGCACGAGACCCTCGATCGTCAGGTACTCGGTGCCCTTGACGCGGCCCTTCTCGTCGACGGGGAGGTCGCCGTTCCGGACGACCGGGGACGGCTTCACACCCGCGTTCCACACCAGGGTCCCGGCCTCGAAGGCGCTGCCGTCCGACAGCTCGATCCGGCCGCCGACGGCGGACCGCAGGAGGGTGTTCATCTTCACGGCGATGCCGCGGCCGCGCAGCTGCTCGGCGGTCCACTTGCCCATGTCGGGGCCGACCTCGGGCAGGATGCGGTCGGTGGCCTCGACGAGCATGAAGCGCAGGTCCTGCGGGGTGACGTTGCGCATGTACCTGGTCGCGTCGCGCGTCATGTCCTCAAGCTCGGCGACCGCCTCGACGCCCGCGAACCCGCCGCCGACGAACACGAACGTCAGCGCCTTGCGGCGCAGTTCCTCGTCGTCGGTCGACTCGGCGATCTCCAGCTGTTCGAGGACGTGGTTGCGCAGGTGGATGGCCTCGCCGACCGTCTTCAGGCTGATGCCGTTCTCGGCCAGCCCGGGGATCGGCAGCAGCCGGGGCACCGCGCCCGCGGCCATGACCAGGTAGTCGTAGGAGATGCGTTCCGGGGCTCCCGCCAGTGGCTGGACGATCGCCCAGCGCTCCTCGTGGTTCAGCTCGGTCACCCGCGCCTTGCGCACGGTGCACTTCGGAAGGACCCGGCGGAGCGGAACGACGACGTGCCGCGGGGAGATGTTCCCGGCTGCGGCCTCGGGCAGGAACGGCTGGTACGTCATGTACGTGTTGGGGTCGACGACGGTGACCCGCACCTCGCCCCGCTTCAGCTCGCGCTTCAGCTTCTTCTGCAGGCGCAGCGCCGTGTACATGCCCACATAGCCGCCACCCACGATGAGGATGTGGGGAGCACCAGGGGTCTCCTGGGCGGTCCTGGCCATTGCGGTCTCCAATGTCATGGTCGGCTTGTGAAGACATTCACAAGCTACTCGATGGGGCGCCTCCGACACCAATCAGAACCCTGCGAAGAACAGGAAAATTTCCCGAACCGGCAAAGAATCGGGCGCGTGAGGCTGTGAAACTCGCCACTCCTTCCCAATTTTCCCGACATACATGACCAAAGCACGCATGACCAACGTCACAAGGTCCGCGCCGGGAGGGCCGTCACCCGACGGGACGAAAGGCGCGATCCACTCCCCGCGAAGCCCTATGGTTGGGGCGGACACGGAAGGGGGCGCCGGCGGCGGACGCGGCCACCGAGACGCGGAGCCGAGTTGACGGCGACGCGGCGGCGCGCGGCGTACGATCTCGCCCGGGAGCGAAATCGATGATGAGCAGAGACCGGCGTCCGATTCCGGCCGCGGCCGTGACCACGGTCGCGGCGCTCGCGCTCGCCGGCACCGTCGGCGGCTGCGGGCTGATCGGCGAGCCCCAGAACAAGAGCGCCGAGCTGTCCGAATGGTTCACGGTGACGAGCCCCGTGTTCCGCGATGGCCGCGACTTGCCCCCGAGATACGGCTGCACGACGTACCCTGGCGGGCAGGGCAAGACCCCGCCGTTGCGGTGGTCGGGCACGCCGGCCGGGACCAGATCGTTCGCGATCGTCATGGACGACCCGGACGCGTCCGGCGGCGCCCAGGTCCACTGGGTGATCGCGGGCATCGACGGAACCGTGAACGAAGTCGTCGAGGGAGCACGTCTGGACAGGACCGTCGAAGGACTGACCACAGACAAGAAGGCGGGATACGCGCCGCCGTGCCCGCCCAAGGGAGAGCGGCATCGGTACCGGTTCACCATCTACGCACTGGACGATCCGGCACCGTTCCAGAACGGCGCCGCACTGAAGGACTCGCTGCCCGCCATCGCCGAGCACACGATCGGACGGGGACGGATCACCGGGAACTTCGGCGGCAAGCAGGCGCGTTGACCGTGGAGTCTCAGCACAGGGTCAAGGCGGACCCCACCGGGGGGCCGGAGCCGACAGGGGCGTACCGACGGGCGGAATTGGACCGGTCGGCACGCGCCGTGTGAGGGTAAATGTGCGCGAAGGGTGTGACAACGGTCATAGCGGTCGGACAGAATCGGGCTAAGCCGGGGCGGCGGACTCCCGAGGACGACAGGCCGCCGGCGACAGCCGGAACGGGCCCGAGGTCCGCGCCGGAACTCCTCGCCGAGCCAAGGCATTGGGTGGTGGCATGACTTCATACATCGTGGTCTTCGGCCTCATCGTGGTCGTGGTCCTCGTGGTCGTCCTCGTGGCCCTGGGCCTGCGGGCCAGCAGAGCGGGACGCGACGACGACGACTGGATGGACGACGAGCCGCAGCCGCGCGGCCGCCGGGGAGCCCCACAGCACGAGGACATGGGCGGCCCGGAGGGCTACGGGTACAACGACGGCTACGACACCGGGTACGACTCCGGTTACGACCGTCAGGGCGCTCCCGAGCCGGCCCACGACCGCCGTGTCGCGGGCGGCCCGCTCGCCGCTCCCACCGCCCAGGCGGCGCAGGGGCCGCCGGGGCCTCAGGTACCGCAGGGACCGCAGGCCCCGCCCCCGCCGGCGCCGAGCGGCCAGGCGTCGGACGAGATGGCCGACGACGACTACTGGGCGACGATCACCTTCGACAAGCCCAAGTTCCCATGGCAGCACGACCACGACGGCGAGCGCGGCGACGTCGACCCCGCCGCCGACCCGCTGAACGCGCAGGCGCCGGTCGAGCAGGCCCCCGCCGACCAGCCGCTCCCGCACCAGCCGAACCTGACCCAGCCGGTCTCCATGGGCGCCGACGGCCCGACCTTCGGCGGCATGGGCGCGCCCGGCGGCCAGGGCGGCGGAACCGGTCCCCAGCAGATGGCCGCGCCCGGCGGCTTCCAGGGCGGTTCCCCGTTCGCGAACCAGGACCCCGGCTCCACCGCGCTCGACCCGATCCCCGCCGACCTCACCGGACCCGGCGGCCCCGGCCCGCAGGGCGGCCCGCAACCGCCCTACGGAAGCGGTCCCGGCGTCCCCGAACAGCCCATGTACGGCGGGCAGGAAACCTATGGCGGGCAGGAGCCGCAACCGGCGTTCGGCGCGGCCGACTTCGGCCAGAGCGACCAGTACGGCGGCGCCCCCGACCCGGTCTACGGCGACCCGTCCCCGCACGGGACGCACGAGCCGTCCTACGGGTCCGACCCGCTGGGCGGTCGTCCCGCCGCCGCCGCCGGTCCGCCCCCGGCGGGCCGCCAGGACGGCTACGACTTCGGCCTCGGCTCGTCCGGGTCGGGCGGCGGTCAGCCCGGCGGCGACCCGCGCGTGTCCGACCCGCGCGTGTCCGACCCGCGCGTGTCCGACCCGCTCGGCCTGCCCCTCGGCCGCACCGACGAGCCGTCCGCACCGCCCGCTCCCGCGGCGCCCGCTCCTCCGCCGCCCGCGGCCGCGGCGCAGGGCGGCGCCCCCGGCACCGACACCGACGGTCACAAGCTCCCGACCGTGGACGAGCTGCTCCAGCGCATCCAGAACGACCGGCAGCGGTCGTCCGGCTCGCCTTCCGACACGGGCGGCGGCTCCTACGGCGGTTCGCTGAACGACCCGCTCGGCGACCCCCTCGGCACCGGCTCGTTCGGCACCGGCTCGGGGACCGGCACCACCGGCCCGTGGTCCACATCCGGCCAGACCGGCGGCTACGACTCCGGCGCGCCCTCCGGCTACGAGTCGGGGCTCGGCGGCACGTCCGGTTACGGACAGGGTCAGCAGAGCGACGGCTACCCGACGGCTCCCGCGTACGGCGACTCGTCCCGCTACGACGACCCGCTGAACGGCACCGGCCGGGAACCGTACGCCACGTTCGACGGCGGTTCCGGTACGGGTACCGACGGGCAGGGCGTCTACGGCGACTTCAGCGGCAGCAGCTACAACGGCGGCGCGGACCCGCTCTCCCCACCGTCCGACCAGGGTGCCTCGGGCGGCGGCTACGGCGACCCGGGCGCCACCCAGTCGTACGGGCCCGGCGGGTACGGCGTCCCTCAACCGGGCGGCTACCAGCAGGGCCACCCGAACGACACCGGCCCGTACGGCTCCCGCCAGCCCGCCGACGACTGGGAGAACTACCGCCGCTGACACCTTCCAACGAGGGCCGCCGGACGTGTCCGGCGGCCCTCGACGTGTTCAGGGGTGAAGCGGCACGGGGCCGGATATATATGCGGAGTGACTCCACGACTACCGAGCGTTTCCACCCTTCGGCATGACCTCCCCGCCTCGTTGGTGGTCTTCCTCGTCGCCATCCCCCTGTCGCTGGGTATCGCGGTCGCCTCCGGCGCCCCGGTCGCCGCCGGGCTGATCGCCGCCGTGGTCGGCGGGATCGTCGCCGGCTGCATCGGCGGATCGGCGCTCCAGGTCAGCGGACCCGCCGCCGGGCTCACCGTGATCGTCGCCGGGCTCGTCCAGACCTACGGCTGGCGCGCCACCTGCACGATCACCCTGCTCGCCGGGCTGCTGCAACTCGCGCTCGGCGCCAGCCGGGTCGCCCGCACCGCGCTCGCCGTCTCCCCCGCCGTCGTCCACGGAATGCTCGCGGGCGTCGGCGTCGTCATCATCCTGGCGCAGGTGCACGTGGTGCTCGGCGGCAGCCCCCAGCAGTCGGCGATCGACAACCTCCGCGAACTGCCGGGGCAACTGCTCCACCCGCACACCCATCCGGCGCTGCTCGGGTCGCTGACGGTCCTGGTCCTGCTGGTCTGGTCGCGACTTCCGCGCGGGGGATGGCTCCGGCTCATCCCCGGCCCCCTGCCCGCCATCGCCCTCGCCACCGCGACCGCGTGGTCGCTCGGCTGGAACGCGCAGCGCGTCGAACTGCCGGACACCCTCCTCAGCGGATGGGACGCCCCCGTCCTGCCGCACGGCTCGCTGCCCGGCATCGTCGGCGCCGTCGTGTCCGTCGCGCTCGTCGCGGCCGTCGAATCGCTGCTGTGCAGCGTGGCCATCGACCGCCGGCGTCCCGCCGGCGTCCCCCGCGCCGACCTCGACCGGGAGCTGCTCGGGCAGGGCGCGAGCAACGCGCTGTCGGGGTTCCTCGGCGGCCTCCCGATCGCGGGTGTGATCGTCCGGAGCACGGCGAACATGGAGGCCGGGGCCCGTACCCGCGCGTCCACGGTCCTGCACGGGGTCTGGGTGCTCGTGCTGGCGCTCGCCTGCGGCCCGCTCATCGAACAGGTGCCGCTGCCCGCGCTCGCCGCGCTGCTGGTCGTCCTCGGACTCCGCCTCGTCGACACCGCCCGCGTGCGTGACCTTCGTCACCATCGGGAGGCGCCCGCCTACTTCGCCACCCTCGTCGGCGTGGTCTTCCTCGGGCTCGGCGAGGGCGTCCTGCTCGGCATCGGCATCATGGCGATCATGGCGCTGCGGCGGCTGACCCGGCTGTCGGTCCGCGCGGAGCATCTCGTCCCGGCACCGGAGGACGGGCCCGTGCCTACCCGCGTTCACGTGGTCGTCGAGGGCACCCTCACGTTCCTCGGCGTGCCGAAGGTGACGCGCCTCCTGCAGGACGTTCCGCCCGGCTCCCATGTCGACCTGGACCTGAACGTCGACTTCATGGATCACGCCGCGTTCGACGCCGTCCACCAGTGGAGGCTGGCCCACGAACGTCATGGCGGCAGGGTCGACATCGACGAGGTTCACGAGGCTTGGTATGAAAGGGCTGTGACAGGCGAAATGTCTCAGCCGCGCAAAACGCCACCGTCTGCCCGTTGGTGGGCTCCATGGGCGAATCGTCGGCGGCGTTCCGAGACCGAACTCGACGCGCCCGAGGTGTCCCCGGCCGCCGTGCTGCTGGCCGGCGTCCGCGAGTACCACGGCCGCACCGCCCGGCTCGTCCGGCCGATCATGGCCGAGCTGGCGATGGAGCAGAAACCCCAGCATCTGTTCATCACGTGCGTGGACTCCCGCATCGTCCCCAACATCATCACCGCCAGCGGCCCCGGCGACCTGTTCATCAACCGGAACGTGGGCGCCCTCGTCCCCCGGCACGGCTCCCGTACCCCCGACGACTCCGTCGCGGCCACCGTCGAGTACGCCACCAACGTCCTCGACATCCGGACGATCACCGTCTGCGGCCACTCCAACTGCGGCGCCATGGCCGCGCTCCTCGCCGGCGGCGCCGAGGTCGAGCACCTGCCCGGCCTGTCCCGCTGGCTCAAACACGGCAACCACAGCCTCGCCCGCTTCCTCGCCGAACAACCGTCCGGCACGGACGAGTCGCCTCTCACCCGCCTCTGCAAGATCAACGTCATGCAGCAGCTGGACAACCTCCTCACCTACCCGTGGCTCCGGGAACGGGTCGAGTCCGGCGAGATCGAACTCGTGGGCCTCTACCTCGACCTGCAGTCCGCCAACGTCGAGATCCTCGACCGCACCACGGGAACGTTCTCCCCCGTTCCCGCCGAGCCCGTCCCGGACGAACCCCCACACCCCCGCACCCTCACCTGAGTGCCCTACAGCCCCGGCTGAGGGCACCCAGCGTCGGCCGAGGGTGTGC
The DNA here is from genome assembly GCF_003432485.1 of Actinomadura spongiicola. Classification (GTDB taxonomy): domain Bacteria; phylum Actinomycetota; class Actinomycetes; order Streptosporangiales; family Streptosporangiaceae; genus Spirillospora; species Spirillospora spongiicola. The sequence goes on along the minus strand of NZ_QVNQ01000012.1, from coordinate 148,605 downwards.
GACACCTGGAACCGCTCTGCCGCCCATCACAGCGACCAACCCTCGAATGGGCTGGTAGGGGCGCCCACTGTGCGCTCAGACGGGCCGGACAAGCGCTCACGTGACGGCCGGCCCTTGTGAATCGGGAGCTGGAGCGAGCACTCCTCTAAATGGGCGGACGGGTATCGCGCCGCCGGTTTTCGCCGACCTCACCTGCCAGTGGACCGGGAAGCGATCGGCCCCAGCTGCCAAAGCCGCGGCCACCGGGGCCGGAGGGGCACCGAATCGTGACCGCCACGCCGCGGCGCGCCCCTGTGGCGCCGATCCTCACGGTCTCCGATGTCCCGGCGAGGGTCGGCCCCGGTGGCGCTCGCGTCGTCGACGGATCCTCGCTGGACGGTCATCGAGCCGTCAGACCCCGCGGCGCTCTCCCGCCAGCGGGGTGACCAGCTCTTCGTTGCGTGAATAGTCGCGGGCGTACATCCCCGTTATACGGCGCGCCCGCCGAGCGCGACGGTCGGTCGCCGGCAGGAACAGCGCGTCGCGCCGGCTGGCGCGCGAGAAGTCCCACAGGTAGACGGCACCGGCCAGAACCCCGGCGAGCACGAGGGCCACGAAAGCGATGACGAACATCAGTGCTCCTCTCCACGGGGACTCAGCACCGGCCCCGCTTCGTCACCGATCAAGGCGATCAGCTCTTGCCTTGACATTAAGCGCCCCGTTTCAACCTCTCTGTGTCGTGCGCCCCAATTGAGGTGAGCCCTCTGCCACTGGGGTTCGGCCAGGAACGGAGGGGTTCGATCGTCCGTCTAACCGGCGGCGACGGGAGGGCGAATGGAGTCGGCGAGCGTGCTCATCGGGCTGTGGGTGGCGGTCCTGTTACCCGACAGCCTGCCGCAGGTGCGGCGGTCGTTCCTGTTCCGGGTGGTGTTCGCCGGGCTCTACAGCGTCTGGGTTCTGGCGCCGTCGCTCGCCTGGTGGAAGGTCGTCGCGCTCACGCTTCTCGCCATGTTCTGGTGCTGCGCGCTGCGGGTGTGGGAGAAGATCGTTGACGGGAACTCCCAGAACGCCGCTCCGGATCGGCTGTTCGGAATCCGCATCTATCTCGTCCGAATGGTGACGCGCACCAGGCGCGAACTGGGTTTCGCGGTCTCCTGGATGAGGAGGCAGGGCAGTTCCCCGCATCGACGCTCGGTGGCGAGCGCCCTGATTCTGGCCGCGCTGACCCTTTTGCTGCTCGAAATTTCGATCGACTTCGAACTCACGCCGGGAAGCGTCCTCTCCAAGATTAACAACCGAAGTCTCATCATCGTGCTCTCGGGCTTCCTGGCCGCGACCTTCGTCAGTCATGAAATAGTCGCGCGAATATATGCCCGCTTCGACACCGGCGCTCCGCGCACCCGCTCCGAAATATTAGCTTTCAGCGAGACCTACGCATATATCGGCTGGTTCGAGCGGGCCCTGGTCTTCGCCTTCGTCGCCGGCGGCCAGGCGGCGGCCGCGGCGCTGGTCATCGCCGCGAAGTCGCTGGCCAGGCATCCCGAGATCGAGAAGGAAAGGAAATTTGGTGAGAGATTCATCATAGGAACTTTCCTCAGTGTTCTCTTCGGTGTACTCTGGGCGGTCATAGTACGGGTCGCACTCGACCTGAAACCCATGTAGAGGGCACTTTGAACGATGTGGATTCCCTGATCGAGACGCTGGAGTCCCTTGATCTGAGGTATGCGGATTTCATTGTCGCGGGGAGCGCACCGCTCCTCGTCCACGGTCTGCGCTCCAGCATTCAGGATATCGACATCGTCGCACGCGGCCCAGAATGGGAAAAGGTCGAAACACGGTACGGCGTCACCCGCGCACCCTACGATGACGTGCTCGTCGCCCACATTTCCCGCCATGGAATTCACGTTGAGATACTCAACGGCTGGTTCCCTCGCACCTTGGGATGGGACGTCGACCACCTGATCGAAAAAGCGGACGTGGTACAAGGCGTCAACTTCCTGCCGCTGGACCTGACCCTCGCCTGGAAGCAGGCCCTGGGCCGCGACAAGGACCTGGACGACATCCGCGAACTGGAAAACTTCCTGCGCACCGGGAACAGCCACCCGTAAACCCACCCGCCATACGCACATCGGGCGCCGACATGGCCGGTTCGGGCGCACCCACCACGGTCGGTCGTTTCGACACTCGGCGACTCTCATCGCTTCGCACATGAGCGCGCGCCGTGGATCCCATCTTCTCGGCGCACGGGTATGCGTCATATGGCCCCGGCAGAAGATCCTGGAGTCGATCAGTGTCAGCATTGACACGAGAGGGGCCACGGCTGAAATGCATCGAATGCCGTTCGAGACGAAGGCGCCCCGGCTGACTATCTGATCCTCACCGAGGGCACGCGGCACATGCAGTGACCGGGCTGGGGTGCGGACGAGGTGCTCGTCACGAACCGGTGCCGCGGGATCGTCCGGTGGCTGTCGGCGAGAGGTCGTCGTGGCAGCCGGACCGCCGGAGGACGCGCGGTTTCACGACCTCCGCCACCTTTCGAACCTGAACCCGAGGGTCGCGCAGAGCCGTCTCGGGCACGCGAGCATCAGCGAAACGATGGACCCGGGTGCGATCGGGAGTCTTGTCGGTGAAGCGCAGACGGATCCACGGCGGGAGCCGGCGGGCTTATGAGTGCCGCGTCGCAGATGAGAGGGATGGAGGCGGACGAGTCGGCCTGTAAGCCGGGTTCTGTACCTGACGCCCCCGAAAGGGGGTCGGGTGACGGCCATCCATCTCGGACCGTCGTTGCCGACGGCCTCCAGCGGTCTACCCGCAGGCTCGGGCGGGCAGCCCTCGAGCACCTGCGCGGAGCCTCGCGGCCCCTTCTTGACCTTGCTCCGGGTGGGGTTTACCGGGCCGCCCACGTCACCGTGGGCGCCGGTGAGCTCTTACCTCACCGTTTCACCCTTACCGCCGGCGCACCGGCGGCGGTTTGTTTTCTGTGGCACTGTCCCGCGGGTCGCCCCGGGTCGGTGTTACCGACCACCCTGCCCTGTGGAGCCCGGACTTTCCTCGACGGGGATCGCTCCCCGACGCGGCCGTCCGGCCGGCTCGTCCGCCGTCCTTCAAGGTTAGTGGGTGCGCGAGTCGAACGCGTACCGAACGGGCTTCGGTCAGCTCTCCAGATGGTGGACGTCGTTGTAGGCGCGGAGGGTCGCGGGGCCGTCGGGGTACCAGTCGATGGACGAGAGCGCCCCCACGTCCAGGTGCATCCGGAACAGGGCCGAGATCGGCGCGCCCAGCGCGTCCCGCACCAGGAGCTTGATGGGGGTGACGTGCGAGACGACGAGGACCGTCCGCTCGCGGTGGCGGACCTTCAACTTGTCCAGGGCCGTGCGGACACGGCGGGACACCTGCGCGAAGCTCTCCCCGCCGGGCGGGGCGGCGTCCGGGTCGGCGAGCCACGCCTTCATCTCGACGGGCCACGCCTTGTCCGCCTCGGCGAACGTGAGGCCCTCCCACTCGCCGAAGTCGGTCTCGCGGAAGCCGTCCTCGACCCGGACGGCCAGCCCGGTGACGGCGGCGATCTCGGCGGCGGTGGCGCGGCAGCGGGACAGCGGGGAGCTGACGATCGCGTCGAGCCCACGGTTCTTCAGGGTCAGGGCCGCGGCGCGGGCCTGTGCGACGCCGTTCGCGGTGAGCGGGACGTCGCGGATCCCGGCGAAGCGACGCTCGACCGACAGGGGCGTCTCGCCGTGCCGCAGCAGGACCGTGGTCATCGAGGTGGACGACGGCCGCGACCAGCCGGGCGGCGGCGGCTCCGGCTCCCCCGGCGTCTCCTCCACCCCGCGGACCCACGGCTCGCCGCGGGCCGCCGCGTCCATCGCCTCGTTGGCGAGCCGGTCGGCGTGCGCGTTCCGGTTCCGCGGGATCCAGCCGTAGGACACCGCGCCGAGGCCCGCCGCGAGCTCCCGGGCCCGTGTCGCCAACGGAATCATGTCCGGATGCTTGATCTTCCAGCGCCCGGACATCTGCTCCACGACGAGTTTGGAGTCCATCCGGACCTCGACGCGGGCGGACGGGTCGACTCCGGCGGCGGCCGTCAACCCGGCGATCAGGCCCCGGTACTCGGCCACGTTGTTCGTGGCGTGCCCGATCGCCTCGGCGACCTCCGCGAGGACCTCCCCGGTGAGCGCGTCGCGGACGACCGCCCCGTACCCGGCGGGGCCGGGGTTGCCGCGCGAACCGCCGTCCGCCTCGACGACGAGCCTGCGACCGCCCGTCCCGCCGCGTCCCGCGCTCACAGCCCCGACTCTGGGGTCCGGACGAGGACGCGGCGGCACTCCTCGCAGCGGATGACCTCGTCGTCGGCCGCGGCGCGGATACGGTTCAGGTCCACGGTGTTGAGCGCCAGGTGGCAGCCCTGGCAGGCGCCGCGGAACAGCTTGGCCGCGCCGACGCCGCCGAACTGGCCGCGCAGCTTCTCGTAGAGGGCGAGCAGGTCGTCCGGGACGTCCTTGGCGACGGCCGTGCGGGCGGTCGTGGTCGTCGCGGCCTCCTCGTCGATCTCCCGCTGGGCGGTGTCACGGCGGTCGACGAGGGCGGCCAGTTCCTCCTGCGCGGTGGCCTGGTCGGCGCGCAGCGCCGCGACCCTGCCCTCGGCCTCCTCGGTCCGTTCCATGATCTCCAGAACGACCTCCTCCAGGTCGGACTGGCGGCGTTGGAGCGACTCGATCTCCGCCTGGAGGCTGCCGAGGTCCTTGGCGGACGTCACCTGCCCGGAGTCGAGCCGTTTGCGGTCACGGTCGGCGCGGGTGCGGACCTGCTCCACGTCCTGTTCCGCCTTCCGCTGCTCCCGCTGAAGATCGTCGACCTCCGTCTCGGCGGCCACGATCGCGTCGCGCAGTTCGGTCAGCCGGGTCTCCAGCCGCTCGATCTCCGCCAGCTCGGGCAGGGTCCGGCGCCGGTGCGCCAGCCGGTCCAGCGAGCTGTCGAGCTCCTGCAGGTCGATCAGGCGAAGCTGGGCCTGCGGTGCGGCTTTCACCGAGAACCTCCCGTGCGGATGGCCGATCCGTCACGCTCCCGTACAACGGATTCCGGCGGTGGATTAGTCAAAGTGACCCCTTGCTGTGAAGCTCATCCTGTTTCGTGCGCCGGCGACGTCAACGCGCTCCCTCGTCGTGGAGGCTCCACGCGTCGGTGACGATCGTGGACACCCGCGTCTCCAGCTTGCCCGCCTCCGGTGAGGCCGCGACCAGGCGCCGTTCGGCGTCGGCGAGCCAGGGCCACTCCGTCGCCCAGTGCGCGGCGTCCACCAGCGCGGGCCCGCCGTGCTCGGCGAACTCCGACGCGGGATGGTGCCGCAGGTCGGCGGTGACGTACACGTCGACGCCCGCCGCCCGCGCGGTGTCCAGCAGCGAGTCGCCCGCGCCGCCGCACACGGCGACGGTGCGGACGGGACGGTCCGGATCACCCGCCGCGCGCACACCCCAGGCGGTGGGCGGCAGCCCGGCGGCCACCCGTCCGGTGAAGTCCCGCAGTGTGAGCGGCGCGTCCAGCTCCCCGATCCGGCCGAGGCCGCGGCGGGGATCGTCGTCGGCGGGGACCATCGGACGCAACACGCCGGTGAGGCCGACCGCCCGCGCCAACGCGTCCGACACGCCCGGGTCGGCGCGGTCGGCGTTGGTGTGCGCGGTGTGCAGCGCCACCCCGTTCACGATCATCCGGTGGACGAGACGTCCCTTCGGCGTGGTCGCGGCCACCGAGTGGACCCCGCGCAGCAGCAGCGGATGGTGCGTGACGATCAGATCCGCGTCCCATTCCAGTGCCTCGTCCAGCACCGCGGCCACCGGATCGACGGCGAACAGGACCCGGCGGACCTCCTGGTCAGGATCGCCGCAGACGAGCCCGACGGCGTCCCAGGACTCGGCCCACGACGGCGGATACAGCTCTTCGAGGACCGCGATGACATGGGATAGGCGCACGTCCCGCAGGCTACCGCGCCGCGACCCCGCCAACGAGCGTCACTCGGGAGCGCCCGCGTCTGAAACGATGGACGGGGGGCATCCCGATCGAGAGGAGTTCGCCCATGTCGGCTTCCGCCGCCTCCGCGGAACCGCGGTCTGCCAAGCCCACCGCACAACGGCCGCACATGCCCGGCTACGGAGTCCGGGGACCGGACGAGGGAAGCGGGCTGCTCCCGTGGTCCTGGGCCGTCCAACGGTTGGAGTCCGCGCGCAACTTCTGGCTGTGCACCGTCCGTCCGGACGGACGCCCGCACGCCATGCCGGTGTGGGGCGCCTGGGACGGCGAGGCGCTGTTGTTCAGCAGCAGCGCGCCGTCCCGCAAGATTCTGAATTTGAGGGCGAACCCGCAGGTCGTGGTGACCACCGAGGGGGCCGAGGAACCCGTCGTCATCGAGGGACGCGCGGAGATCCTCACCGACAGGCGAGACCTGCAACGCTTCATCGACCTGGTCAACTCCAAGTACGCGACCCGATATCGTGTGGACTTCCTGGACCCCGAGGTGAACGCGACCGTCGCGGTGCGGCCACAGCAGGCGTTCGGGCTCGCCCAGGGAGACTTCACCGGCTCCCCGACCCGATGGTCGTTCGGACACTGAACGTCCCCCGGGATCAATCTGGAGACTCATCGCGTTGGAGCATGTGTGAAGTCACCCTTTCGTCGCCGCAAGCGCGTCAAGGGCCGTGCCATGGGCAACCGCCCCGAGCCGGCCGAGCAGGAGACCGTCGAATGGCCCCGTGACGGGACGGGCAAGCCGACCCTGATGGGCGCCATCCGCGGCGACGGCAAGACCGGAGCGGGCTTCGGCGGCGGCCTGGCCGAGGACCTCGCCTCCGTGTTCGAGGGCTCGAAGAAGATCAAGGTCGAGGAGCAGGAGCGGCAGAAGCTGCTCCGCGAGGACGACCACGAGCAGACGGGCTCGGGCGCCACCCGCGACGACCTCACCTCCGGCAAGATCCGCATCCGCCGCGAGTCCGGCCCCGAATGACGCACGACATCATCACTCGAACGTAAGTTCGAACTGAGGTTATCCTTTCCAGGTGAGCACCTACGTTCCGCCCGGCTGGCCCTCGCAGGTGCACCCACCGGGTTCCGACCGTTTCGAGGACACCGCCCTCGCCTGGCTGCTGGAACTCGTCCCGCCCGAGTACCGCCGGTACGGCGTCCTGCGCCGTTACCCCATCGCCCTCGCCCGCATGGCCCGCCATCACGTCGCCGCGTCCGTCGAGGCGGCACGCGAGGGCTTCCGCACCGCCCGCGTCGACCTCGGCGACGTCGTCCCCCCGCACGGGATCGAGTCCGTCCTGGACACCTACCGCCGCGAGGGCGCCCGCCTCGTCACCCTCCTGCACGGCATCGAACTCGTCGAGACGGCCCTGCGCGGCCTCGCCGAACCGGACGACCCGGCCCATCAGCGCCCCTTCACCCCCAAGCTGTGACCACCCCGTTGACGCTGAGTCGCGACGTGCGCAAGCCTTGACCTGATTTCGACGGGAGGCGGAGTCCGGTGAGCGCACCACCTGGTTGGTACCCAGATCCGGAGTTGATGGGCCGCGAACGCTATTGGGACGGACAGACCTGGACAGACCAGTCCCGCCGCTACGAGGGCCGCGCCCGCCGCCGCCCCACACCCTCCAACACCGCCCCACCCCCACGACCGGACCACGCCTCGCCCCCCACCACCCCCCACGACACCAACCCGCCCGCTTCCGGGCCACCACGGCCAACGCCGGACAGCGCCTCGCCAAACACCCTGCCCCCACGGCAAGGACGCGTACCATCACCAACCACGTCGCGTCCCGCCACACCGCCCGACACCAACCCACCCGCCCCCGAACCACCACGCGCCCGAACCGACGACCCGTCGGGTGTTCCGCCTCTACGGCCGGGACGCCTACCACCACCAACGGCGCCGCCTCCCGCCGCGTCCAGCAACACCAACCCGCAGGCATCCAAGCCACCACCCACGCGAACCAGCACCCCGCCAGGCACCGCACCTCCGCATCCGGGACGCGTACCACCGATCACGCCGCCTTCCGCCACGCCCCGCGACACCAACCCGCCCGCTTCCGGGCCACCACGGCCAACGCCGGACAGCGCCCCGCCAGGCGCCGCCACTCCGCGGCCGGGACGCGTACCACCACCAACCGCGCCGCCTCTTGCCGCGCCCGGCGATACCGAGTCGCCTGCTTCCTCGCCGCCTCGTACGCGGATCGGTGTCCCGCCGGGCGGCGTGCCGTTGCGGCCGGGGCGTGTGGCGCCGTCGGCCGGGGAGGCTCGGGGGGTGGATGGTGCCGGGTCGGTTGGGCCGCCGCCGCCCTTTCGTACGGCTCCTCGTCTCGCGTCCCCGCAGGCGGAACAGGTTTTACCGCCGGAGAAGCCGGCTGAGACCCGGGATCGGTCGGTGGCGGACGAGGACGCCGGATCGGTGGGGGCGCGGGGTGATGGCGCACCGGTCGCAGCGGCCGGGGTGAGTGGGGCGTCTGCATCCGCCGAGTCGGTGGCGGCCTTTGCTCAGATGCCCCTGCCCGCGGTGGGGGCGGCGGAGCCTCGTTTCCTGCCCCCGGGGCGGTCGCGGGCGGTGGACGTCCCCGAGCGCGGCGACGGGCGGCGGTGGGCGTCGGTCGGGACGGTCGTGCTTGTGGAGGCCGTGGTGGTCTCGGTTGTTGCCGCCGGGTTGCCTATGGTGCGGCCGGTCTGGAGTGGTGTCGTGTTGTTCGCCCTCTGGACGGTTTCGCTGCTCGCCACGCTCAGCGCGCCGAAGGCGTACGGCTACCGGGAGCCGACCGCGGAGGAGCGGAGGCGGTTGGAGCAGCCGTGGCGGGACGTCCAGCGGCGGGCGGGCGGTGGCGCTCACCGGCTCGTGGTCGTGGACGCGGACGCGTTGAACGCGTGCACGCCGTTCGGGCGGACGGTCGCGGTCACGTCCCATGCGGCACGGTCGCTGCCTCCGGACCGGTTGGCGGCGGTGCTCGCGCACGAGTTGGGGCATTCGCTCGGCTGGTGGGCGGGGCCCGCGTTCCTCCGGGAACAGGTCACGGCGCCGAGCCGGGTCGCGTCGTGGGTGTGGCGGGCGTTGTGGGATCCGGTCGCGTCGATGTGGCGGCGGGCCGTGGCGTGGCACATGCCGATCGGGTTCGTGCTGGTCTTCCTGATGGCCGTCGTCGCGGCGGCGGTCACGGTCGTGGTGGCGTTGCCGGTCGGGGCCGCCCATGCCGCGCGGCTGTCGGGGCGTCTGCTGACGGGCCGGTCCGAGGCGCGGACGGACGCGGCGGTCGTGCGGATGGGGTTGGGCGCCGACCTGCTGGCGGCCGTGGAGCAACGGCTCGACGACAGCGGGCGGGCGATGCCGCTCCCCCTGGTCCGGCGGGCCGAGGGGTTGCGTCGCAAGCTTCTCGGCTGAGGGTTCAGTGGTTGCCGCCGAAGAGGGGCGGCGGGCCGCCTTCTCCGGGTGGACGGTGGCGCGGCGGGCCCGGGTCGGTCGACGGCGGCGCGGCCCACGTCGGTGGGGGTTGCGCGGCCCACAGGGGGTTCTGGGCGGGTTCCGGGCCGGGGAGGGCGGCGTGCGGGGCGGGCGGCTCCGGGAGGGGGCCGGTGGTGACGCGGTCCAGGGTGACGATCGACGGGTCGCATTCCACCGGTGTGAGGGTGCGTCCCCCGCCGGTGGCCGACTCGACCAGGAGCAGTGCGTGGTCGGGAAGGTGCTGGAGGGTGACGGGTTCGACGGCGTACTCGTACACGCGTTGCGTCGTGTCGGCGTCGCTCCAGTTGGTGCCCTCGGCGTAGGCGTGGGCGGCGGACCAGTTCCGGGAGGTGGAGGTCGCGGTCCCCTCGGTGTCGCTGCGGCTGGTGGAACCGCCCCGGTTGCTTCCGCGCGAGTAGGAGGTGGAGCGGTCGGGGAACATGCCGAACGGTTCGCCGCCCGAGTAGCTGGCGCCGGAGGAACGGCTCGTCCCCCAGGTGGTGGCGGTGCCGGTCGTGCGGCTGGTGCTGTGGGTCTCGGAGTCGCCCTCGCCCTCGGTGACGGTGGACGTGTGCGACTCGTTCCCGCCGACGTTCTTGGTGATCTGCGACAGGACGAAGCGGTGGTCGCGTCCGATGAAGTCGGCGGCTCGGGCGGCGTCCTCGTGGTTGCCGAGCCGCATGAACGCGACGGCCCCGCCGCCGATCATCTCCGCGGACGTGTCCCGCAGCCGCCGGAACAGCAGGGTGAGCGGCACGCCGCGCCGTTCGCACGCGTCCGACAGGCGTTCCAGATGGCGGCGGGCCAGGTCGTCGGCGCCCACGACGACGACCGCGGGGGTGGCCTCCCGGGACGCGGTGACGCGGTGCGTGACCCACTGCACGATCAGGTCGGTGAGCAGCTCGGACCGGACGTTGCGGGCGTGGCTGTCCAGCGCGACGCACGTCAGGTAGCCGGCGCCGGTCCGCTCGGGTTCGGTGCCGAGGTCCTCCAGCGGATGCACGTACGACTCGATCCGTGACAGGTTCGCGTGGGCCTGGCGGCGGTACTCGACGGTGAACAGTTCGTTCGCGATGCGCCGCCGCTCGTCCCGGGTCAGGTCCTCGCCGTCGTCGGGTTCGCCCATGAGCGCGCGGAGCGCGGCCGCGATCCTGCCCAGGGTGACGTGGTCGCCGAGCGCCTCGCAGATCTTGGTGAGGATCCGGTCGTCCATGCTGCGTTCGGCCCGCGCCGCGTCGGGCGTGCCGCCGTGCATGGACTCGACGATCGCGTCGACGAGGTCACGCGGCGACAGGTCGGTCAGCAGGCTGGACGACGACTGGCGGCTCGGCAGCAGTTGCACGTCCACCCCCATCCACGCCTCCCGTGCCAGTTCGACGAGTTCACGGCTGACGACCTCACGCGACAGGTCCAGCACGAGCAGCGGCTGGACGGCGAGCGTGGACGCCCCGTACGTGGTCAGCAGCGCCTCCCACGACCACAGCGTCCCGCCGAACACGTCCACGCGGCGGCCGGGTCGCGTGACCGCGCCCCATTCGGGCAGCCCGTCCAGCCGCGCGTGTTCGGACGCGTCGTGCGCCTGCCTGCGGGCCTGCCATTGGCGGGCCTGTTCGTGGTACCCGTCGGTGTTCTGCCGCCGGGCCAGTTCGTAGGCGTCCCGGGCGCTCTGCCGCTGCCGGACGGCCCACGACGCCATCACGGCCCCAGGGGAGGCGGCGATGGCGGCCAGGACCAGCGTCCCGACCGGGAAGCCGCTCGGGCCGCTGGAGGCGGCGGCGCAGGCGGCGAAGAGCACCAGGATCGAGGCGACGCCCAGGCTCACCGGCAGCGTCCGGTTGAGGTGGCGCCGCGCGAACGCCTCGGTCTCGGCGACGCGGCGGGGGAGGTACTCCGGCAGCGGCCGCTGCAGCGGCGGGGCCTCGGCGAAGGGCCGCAGGAACACCCGGCGGTCCCGGAACACCCAGCCGAGGCGCGGTTCGGGACTGAAGAGCCGCTCGACGCGCGACCCGAGCCGTCCGTGATCGACGGGTTCACCCCTCACGACGCTGAACTCCCGTTCTGTTCGGATGCAGGGTGATCGTCACGCCTTGGACGGGGTGTGCGCGGCGATGCGTGATCAACCCAAGCAGATTGACACCGGACTTGTCAGGTCGTCCATCCGGTTTCGGGCTTCCCACGGGGCTTCTTGCTCAATAGCCTGACCGGCCATGGCACTCACTGACATGTGGGACATGGTGCGCGGCCTCCCGGTGTGCCGGCTGCTGGAGGTGCCCCGTCCGGACGAGACGGACGGGCGTGACGAGTGGCGTGACCAGCGGCTGGCCGCGCTGGTGTCGGCGTACCACGCGGGCGGGGACCCGGTGCTGGTCGGGTGGCGGCGCACACGGCCGTCCGGCCCCACGGAGGTGTTCGTCGGCGGGGACGGGCTCCTCGCCGACCATGACGGGCGGGCCACGACGCTGAGCCTCCCGGCCGGTGGACGCGGCATGCCGGTGCCGGACGGCATCACCGAGGACTCCATGGCCCACTGGGTGAGCGTCGGCGCCATCGCGGACGGCCTGCTCGTGGACGACGACGCGCCCGACGAGCCCGCGAGGCCGTCCCTGGAGGACGGTCTCCTGTCCGTCTGGACGCGGCCGTTCGCGTGGCTGCTGGTCGCCGAGCCCGTGGACCCGGCGGAGGCCGGATTCCTCGCCGACGACCTCGCCGACCGGCAGCGGCGCGCCCAGTCGATGGCGGAGATGTCGCCGGAGGAGTCGGTCGCGGCCGTCCGGTTGGAGCGGCGGCACCGCGAGCTGCGCCGGGCGGCCACGTCGGGGCTGTGGCGGGTGCGGCTGATGGCGGGCGGGGCGACCGAGCGGGCGGCGGCGCGGGTCGCGGCGCTGGTGTGCGCGTCGGCCGATCTGAGCCGGTTGCCGTACGCCCTGGTGCCGGGGGCCGCGGGGCCGTTCGAGGCGAGCACGCAGCTGGTGGCGGCGCTCGCCCGGCCGCCGGTCCGGGAGGTCGCCGGGATCAGGTTCGTGATGCGGCCCGACTTCGACGTGACGCCCGAGTCGGCGGGCACCGGCGTGGCCCTCGGCCGGGTCCTGGACCGCGACCGCCGCGACGTCGGGCCGATGTCGGTGCCGCTGTCCAGCCTGAACCGGCACACGTTCGTGTGCGGCGCGACCGGCGCGGGCAAGTCGCAGACGGTCCGGTCGCTGCTCACGGCGGCATCGGGCGCGGGGGTGCCGTGGCTGGTGGTCGAGCCGGCGAAGGCCGAGTACCGGCTGATGGCGGCGCGGCTCCCGGACGCCGAGGTGATCACGATCCGGCCGGGCGACACCGAGGCCATCGCCGCGGGGATCAACCCGCTGGAACCGGCGGCGGGCCCGGACGGGCGGCCGTTCCCGTTGCAGACCCACGCCGATCTCGTCCGCGCGTTGTTCCTCGCCGCGTTCGACGCCGATGAGCCGTTCCCGCAGGTGCTGTCGGCGGCGCTGACCCGCTGCTACGAGCGGCTCGGGTGGGATCTGGCGCTCGGCGAACCGTCCGTCCCCGGGGCCGCGCCGCGCCATCCGACGCTCGCCGACCTGCAGGCCGCCGCCGAACAGGTCGTCACCGAGATCGGCTACGGCCAGGAGATCACCGACAATGTGCGCGGGTTCGTCCGTGTCCGGCTGTCGAGCCTGCGGCTCGGCACGACGGGCCGGTTCTTCGAGGGCGGCCATCCGATCGACTTCGACGCGCTCCTCCGCCGCAACGTCGTCCTGGAGATCGAGGACGTCGGCGACGACCGTGACAAGGCGTTCCTCATGGGGACGGTCCTGGTCCGGCTCGTGGAGCATCTGCGGATGCGGCAGCGGGCGGGCGAGGGCGCCGGGCTGCGTCATCTGACCGTGTTCGAGGAGGCGCACCGGCTGCTGCGCCGTAGCGAGCAGGCGGGGCCCGCGTCCCATGCCGTGGAGACGTTCGCGAGCCTCCTCGCGGAGATCCGCGCGTACGGGGAGGGGTTGATCGTGGCGGAGCAGATCCCGTCCAAGCTCGTCCCGGACGTCATCAAGAACACCGCCGTGAAGATCGTCCACCGGCTGCCCGCGCGGGACGACCGGGACGCGGTCGGCGCCACCATGAACATCACCGACGCGCAGTCGCGGTTCCTGGTGACGCTCACGCCCGGGGAGGGCGCGGTGTTCACCGACGGCATGGACTACCCGCATCTGGTCCGCATGCCGGACGGCTCGCACCTGGAGAAGGCCGCGCCGGTCGCGTCGCCCCGCGCGCTGGTCAGCCCGCGAAGCGGCACCTGCGGGGCGGACTGCCGCGACCTGCCGTGCACCCTCCGCGACATGCGCGCCGCCCAGCGGGCGGTGGCCGACCGTCCCGAGCTGGTCCTGTGGGCGGAACTGGCCGCGGCGGCCCATCTGACCGGCTGGGGGCCGCCGAAGCCGGACGTCTCCGTGCTGGACGGCCTGCCCTCAAGGCTGCGCGACTGTGCCCTGTCCCACGCGGTCGACGCCGCGGTGGCGGCCCGTGGCGCTCCGACCGGGCTCGCCGGGCATCTCGTCGCCACCTTTCACGGAGCCCCCTGCACCGACGGCGAGACGGAGTTCCTCGCGGCCCCCTACCGCTGGTGCCTCGTTCTGGAGGAACTCCAGCATGCGCACCGGGACGACCCGGACGCGGGCAGGCATCGACTGAGCGAGGAATGGGCGTCCGCCTATAAGAGAACCATTCCCGGTGACACTCTCGCCGACCAGTTCGGTCATGTCACGACCTGGTGGGAACGCGACCAACGTGATCCGCGGGCCCGTTCCGTGGCCCTCTGGGGCGGGACCCCGTCGGCGCTCGAAACCGCGGTCGGCGCGTTCCGCACCGACTCCGACTGGCCGGAACGGCTCCGCGAGGCGACGTCCCTTTTCGGCCACGTGGACGGCCTGCTCGATCTCTTTCTCCACACGGCCGACGCCGATGATCATGCATGATGGGGATCATGGGGGTACTGGAACAGGTGGCACCGAATCTGGTCGACGTCCTGCGCCGTGACGCCTGGTGGATGGGGTGGAACACCCTGCTGGCGTGGATTCCGGTGGGGCTGGCCTGGGTGCTCTTCCGGGGTCGGCGACCGTCCCGCTCACCCTTCTGGTGGGCCGGACTTGTCCTTTTTGTTCTCTTCTTGCCGAATGCTCCGTATGTCGTGACCGATCTGGTGCATCTGCGCGGCGACATCCTGCTGGCCGACCGCGGCGGGCCCGTCGTGAGCGTCATCCTGCCCGTCTACGCGGTGTTCATCGGCTCCGGCTTCCTGGCCTACTACCTGGCCCTCGGCGCCGCGCTCCGCCATCTCGCCCGCCTCGGCCTCGGCGCCTGGCAAGGCCGTGTCACCATCGCCGCGCACGCCGTCTGCGCCGTCGGCGTCTTCCTCGGACGCTGGGCCCGCCTCAACAGCTGGGAACCCGTCGCCGACCCGCAGGGCGCCGTCGAACGGATCATCGTCCATCTGACCTGGTCCTGGGCGCCCATCCTGATCATCGGCACGTTCGCGGTCACCTGGCTGTGCCACTTCCTGACCAGGGCCGTCGCCGAGGCGTCGTTCGACGCGACCGTCAAGGGCGCCCGCCGCCTCCACGCGTCCCTCACGTCCTGAGGCCCGCGCCCGGGGGGCTCAGGTGAGCTTCTCCAGGCGGTCGGCCGCCTCGGCGACGCCCCCGGCCGAGGCGAAGGAGTCCCGGACTCGTCCGGCGGCGGCCCTGTGGGCGCCGTCCGCGAGAACGGTGGCGAGCGCGGTTCTGATCTCGTCCGGGCGGACGCGGGCGAACCGGACGGCGATCCCGGCGCCCGCCGCCTCCACCCGCCGGGCGATGACGGGCTGATCGTCCCGGACGGGCGCCACCACCAGCGGAAGCCCGTGGGAGAGGGACTCGCAGACCGTGCCGTGGTCGGCGTCGCACACCACGACCGCGAGGCGTTCGAGCAGCTTGAGGCGCGGGACGTCCTCCCGCACGAGCACGTTCGGCGGCGGGTCGGGCACCGCGCCCGGCGGCGCGACGAGGATCGCCTGGACGTCCATGTCGCGAACGGCCTCGGCGGCGACCCCGCGAAACCGGTCGCCGGACGGGCCGTCCGCCGCGCCGAGCGTGATGAGCACGGCGGGGCGGCCGTCCAGCCGGTCCCACGGGAACGCCCGGGGCGCGGCACGGCCCGGCACCGGGCCGACGAAGGCGAAATGGTCGGGGAAGAACGAGACGTCCCCGACCAGGGCGCCGGAGGAGAACACCAGCACCAGATGGTCGGAGAATCGCAGGTCGAGCAGGTCGTCGATGCCGTGGGCGAGCTGGAAGTCCGCGATTTGTTCACGGACCCACTCCTCGACCTTCGGCAGGTGGCCGAGCGGGCGGGTGAACTCCACCGGCGTCGTCGCGGACGTGGCCCAGGGGATCTCCCGGTGCCGGGCGGCGACGGGCGCGGCGAGCACGAACTGGTCGGAGACCACCACGTCCGGGCGGAAGCGGTCGATCGCCTTCTCCACGCCCGGCATCATGGCGTGCCCGAGCGGCACGACCCACTCCTCCCAGTGGAAGCGCAGGGCGGCGAGGCCGCGCAGCCGCAGCCGGTCGCCGCGGAGGCCGGGCAGGCGCGCCGCGAACGCGCCGTCGACGGACCCGAACACGCGGGAACCGGGGCGCAGCAGCCGTTCGAGGGACGGGCGGTGTCCCGTCCAGGCGACCTTGTGGCCGCGGTGGACGAGTTCGGCGGCGACCGCGACCACCGGGTCGGTGGACGGGTCGCCGCCCAGACCGGTGTTCGAGTCGGAGGAGGGGGCGAGGGGGCCGGTCGGCGGTGGGACGGCGAACAGGAACCGCCGCGCCGACGTCCTCGCGCGCCGGATCCCGGGATCGTCCAGCAGGGACGGGACGTGCACACGGCGCGCGTTCATCGATCGCCTTCCGGGAGTGCGGCGGAAGAGCGGGACGCCGAGACGTGCGCCCGTTCCCGTTCGGTGATGTGGTCCACGACGTCCCCGACCGTCAGGTTCGTGATCTCGTCGAGGTCGAGGTCGGCGAGGAATCCGGGGAAGTCGACATGGTCGCCGTAGCGGGTGCGGAGCCGGTCGGCCAGGGCGACGAACTCGATGCTCTCCAGCCCGATGTCGTCGCCGAACGTGGTCGCGGGGCCGATCCGCGCGTCGGGCGGGAAGTCCTCCCCCACCACGTCGGTCAGTATCTTGACGACCTCGGAGAGAACGTCGTTCATGCGCGGGCCTCCTCCATGTCTGCGCCGCCGTCCGTGGCCGTCCAGGCCACGACGTGTCCGTCGATTTCCCGTGTCTCCACCGTGGTGACCGTGCCGTCGGCGGCGATGAGGAGCCGTTCCGCGTCGGCGACGGTCACGGTCAGTTCCGGGCGGTCGGCCCCACGGCGGGATCCGACGTTCATCGACTGGAGCACCGCCTGCTCGGCCGCGCGGACCCGCGCGTCCTTCTCGTTGCGGGCTAGACCGATGCCGGCCGGTTCGTCGCCGGTTCTGACCAGGGCGACGCCCAGTTCCGCCTCCGAGGCGATGGACACGGTCAGCGGTTCGTCGAAGGGGCCCGTCACCGTCGGCCCCCCATGGACGGTGAGTTCGGCCGGGAACAGGGGCCCGTGACCGTTGCGCCACAGGTGGTCCCGGACGGCGTCCTTGGCCGCGATGCGTCCGAGCAGCCATGGCCCCTGCGCGAACGGCGGAAGTGCCTCGTACTCGGCGCGTTCGACGGCGCACAGGTACTGCCGCATGAGAAGGTCGCGTGACGCGGTGCCGTCCCAACGTTTACGGGCCAGGCACCAGCCGCCCGGTTGTGGTTCGCCCGTTCCCGACACTTCGGCGGTGAACTTCATCCGCCAGAGGGCCTCGTCGGTGTAAAAGCGGTGGGTCGTCCATCCGTCGATCCGTGCCCAGACCGTTCCGTTCCGGTGGACGAGTTCGGCCGAGCAGCGCATGGTGGTGTCGGTCAGGGACTGGTTCCAGATGGTCGTCACGACGGGCTCGCCGAGGGACGGCTGGGGCCCGTACAAGGAGACCCGCTCGATCCCGACCGGGAACACGGTCTGGTTCGTGTCGCCGTACACCTGGATCCAGTGGCCGCAGAGTTGCCCGGCACTGTCCAGCAGCGCACCCGGCGCGGGGAGGGATGTCAGGACGGCTCGGACGCCGTCCTCCGCGAGCGCCGTGATCTCGGTGATGCCGCGGAAGAGCGGGCCGTGGAACATCCACCGTTCGTCGTACAGCCGTTCGGCGGTGACGATCGGCGGCCCTTCGACCGTCAACGGGGTGCGGTCCGGGCTGGGCGGCGCCGGGTAGCGGTCGGCGAGGAGAACCGTCCCGTCCGCGTAACCCTCGACGACGACCTTCACCTTGCGGGGACGGTCACGCTCGTCGATGAGATGCGCGCGGACGGCGGCGGTGGTCGGAGGGGCGGCCACGATCCAACGGGCGGCATGGACGTTCTCGAACCCGATGACCACCGTCCCGGGCAGGAGGGCCCGTGCGGTGTCCGCCAGGACCTCCAGCAGCGTGGCCAGCGGAACGATCGGGAACCTGTCCGACATGTCAGGCCAGCCGGGGGCCTGCGGGACGACACAGTGGTCGCTCAGGTACGGCATCGTCTCCAGCGAGAACACCCGCGACGTGGTCGGCGCCGCCGCCCCGGACGGCTCGTCCACGCCGGGCGCGCCCAGGTTCCCAGGGCACACGTCCTCGGCACGCGCGTTCTCGGCGGGCGGAACCGGGGCGGGCGCGTCGTCGGACCGCCCGGACGGTCCCGCGCGGTCACCGAGCGCGTCCAGGACGGACTGCGCCCCGCTCGCCGCGTCGTCGAGCAGCGCCTCCAACTCGGCCAGGACGGGATCGTCCACCGGAAGCGACGGCACCCCGGACGCCAGGCGCAGGGGCGCCACGGCGCCGTCCAGCCTCACCAGCGGCGTCCCGAGGTCGAGCCGCATGCCCGTGGCGGGAGGCGGCGACGGCGCCGCGCCGTACCCCTCCGCCCACAGCGCCGCGACGACGCGGCGCAACTGGGCCATGCCGTCCCGGTTCGGCGCGTTGACGGCCACGGCGAGATGCTCGCGGTCACCGAGGACGTCGTCCGCGAAACCCGTGAGACTCCCCGGCCCGACCTGCACGAACGCCCGCACATGGGCCGCGTTGTACAGCTCGTCGATCAGCTCCCTGAACCGGACCGGTTCGAGGAGGTGACGGACGACGAGTTCACGGACGTCGGCGGCGGCCCGTGGGAACGGCGCGACCGTCGTCGCCGACCACAGCGGCACACGCGACCCACGGACGGGCAGCGCCTCCAACGAACACCGCACCCGTTTCTCGTGCGCGTGGGCCAGCGGCGTGTGGAGACCGGACGTGAACGGCAGTTCCCGCCCGAGCACGCCTTCCGCCGCGAGCCGTCCAAGGATCTCGCGGACCTCCTCCACCGGACCGCAGATCACCGACTGGTGCGGGCCGTTGTCGTGGCTGACGAAGACGCCGGAGCGTCCCGTGACGGCGTCGCGCGCCTTGGCGGCGCCGCAGCCCAGCGCCGCGTACACGACGCCGGGGTCGTCCGGGACCTCCTCGTCGAGGGCCCGGAGGAGCCCCTCGACCGCGTCGGCGTCGCACACGCCGGTGGCGACCATCGCCGTCCACTCGCCGAGGCCGTGCCCCGCGACGACGTCCGGTTCCACGCCGAGGTCGACGAGGGCCGTGGCCAGCAGGCCGCCCACGGCGATCGCGTCGGCGGCGTGGCCGAGCAGGTCCGTGCGGCCGGTGAGCGCGGGCCGCGGCAGCCCGAGACGCTCCGCGACGTCGTCCACGCGGGGGTCGAAGGCGGGCTCGAACCCGGGAAACACGAACGCCAGGCGCCCGCCCTCCGCGAGGAGCGGCCGGGGGGAGAACCACACGTCGCTGCGGCCCCGCCACGCGGTGCCGCGCTGGACGACCGCCCGCGCGAGGTCGAGCCTGCGCGGCGTGGGGGCGACCATCGCGAGGCGGCACGGCAGGTCGGGGACGTCGTCCGCCGCGCGTGCCAGGAGGTCCTCGTCGCGTGCGGTCAGGGCCTCGGCCAGTTCTGCGGTCGTCCGGGCGGCCAGCCGCAGTACGGCCTCGTCAGACCGTTGCTCGTCGGGACCTGGCTCGTCCGAACGTGGTGTGTCGAGTTTCCACCGTTTCGTCCACCGTCGCGTCCGCCGGGCGACCCGGCCCGAGGGGGGCTCCTCAAGGATCACGTGCGCGTTGGCGCCGCCGAACCCGAAGGCGTTGACCACGGCGCGTCGCGGACCGCCGTGCCGCTCCCACTCGGCCGCCTCCCGGACGGGCCGCAGCCTGCCGTTCTCCAGCGCCGGGTGCGGGTCGTCCACGTGCAGCGTCGGCGGCAGGACACCGTCGCGGACCGCGCACGCGGCCTTGATCAGCCCGGCGATCCCGGCGGCCGTCATCGCGTGCCCGATCATCGACTTGACGGCGCCGAGCCCGATCGGCGGGCCGTCGGCCCCGAAGACGCGGTGCAGGGTCGCCAGCTCGGCCGCGTCGCCCGCCGGTGTCCCGGTGCCGTGCGCCTCGACCAGACCGAGCGCGCCGGGCTCGGCCGGGTCGAGTCCCGCGTCGCGCCAGGCGCGCTCGACGGCGAGGACCTGCCCTTCCACGCTCGGGCTCATGGGCCCGGCGGCGCGGCCGTCGCTGGACGAACCGGCGCCGAGGACGACCGCGTACACGCGGTCGCCCGCCCGTTCGGCGTCGGACAGCCGCTTGAGCAGGACGATCCCGGTTCCCTCCGCGAGGAGCGTCCCGTCCGCCGCCCGGTCGAACGGACGGATCGTCTCGCTCGGGCTCAGCGCCCGCAGCTGGCTGAAGACACTCCACACGGTGGCGTGATGGGCGTGGTGGACGGCCCCGGCGAGCATCGCGTCGGCCTGCCCGCTCCGCAGTGCCCGCACGGCGTGCTCGACCGCCAGCAGCGCCGACGCGCACGCGCCGTCCAGCGTGTACGCGGGGCCGCGCAGGTCGAACCGGTCGGCGATGCGGGACGCGGCGAGGCTCGGCACCAGGCTGATCGAGGCGTCGGCGGGGTCCGGGCCGATCCGCTCGCAGAACGCCCGGCGGATCTCGTCCAGTCGCCGCTCCCCGAGCTCCGGCACCAGTTCGGCGAGGAGCCCGGTGAGCTGGTGGGACGTCCGGACCCGCTGGTCGAACCGCGCCACGCCCGAGGTGAGGTAGCCGCCGCGTCCGATGACCACGCCGATCCTCGACCGGTCGGGCAGCCGCTCGTCGCCGCCCGCGTCCGCGATCGCGTCCCCGGCCGCCCGCAGCGCCAGCAGCTGGTCGGGTTCCATGCCCGGCACCGCCGCCGGCGCGATCCCGAACCGCGCCGGGTCGAACGTGGCCAGGTCGTCGACGAACCCGCCCCTCCGGCAGTAGAACCGGTCGCTTTCCGGTGGCCGCCCGTACGCGTCGGCGTCGTAGTACAGCGCGGGATCCCACCGCCCGGCGGGCACGTCGGTGATCGCGTCGAACCCGGACAAGACGTTGCGCCACAGTTCGGCGGCCGAGCCGGCGCCGGGGAACACCGCCCCCGCGCCGACGATCGCGATCGGCTCCCCCGCCTCGCTCATCGCCCGGTCCCGGTGAACACGACGTGTGTCTCGTCGCCGTGCGCGATCTCCCGCAGCAGGGCCGTTACGGCCACGTCCGGCGCGTCCCGATCGACCGGCTCGATCCCCTCGGCACTGGGGGGCGCGTCCCAGTCGGCGACGAGGACCCTCCCCCGCAGCCGCGTCCGCCACAGGTTCGCCAGCGTGCCGCAGGCGTCGCTCGCCGCGGCGTGATCGCTGTGACCGGGATCGCCGCGCACACCGGCGGCGCGACCGAGGACGACGAAGAACCCCAGGTCGGGTCGTACCGACTGGACGAGCGCGCACGCGCCGTCCACCTTCGTCCGGTACACCTGTTCGAACACCTCGGGCGTCTTGTCGGCGATGGGGCGGTCGTCGACGATTCCGGCGCCGTGCACCACGCCGTCGAGCCGCCCGTGCCGCGCGTAGACGCCGTCGACGACGTTCCGCACCGCCCGCCGGTCACGCACGTCCACCGTGTGGTACCTGACGGACGCCGCGTGTTCCCGCAACACCGCCAGGTCACCGGATGGCTCCGGCGCGTGCCCCACGATCTCCATATGGCAGCCGCTCGTCCGGGCCAGCTCCAGGGCGATCCGCGCGGACAGGCCGCCCACGCCTCCGGTGAGCAGCACGACACCGTCCGGGCCCACGGGCGCCTCGGGTTCGCCGTCCAGTTCCACCGGGACGACGCTCAGCCCGCGCCGCAGCCCGCCCTCGTGCCCGACCACGACCGGCGCGTCGGCGTCCAGCAGCTCCGCCAGGATCCGCTGCGCGATCACACGCGGGGTGGCCTCGACGTCGACGTCCACGGCCCGCACCAGAACGTCGGGGTACTCCAGGGCGATCGTCCGCGCCAGGCCCGGCAGTCCCGCGCCCGGAGCCGGGTCTCCGGTGCCGCCGCCGTCGAGCCGCCGTCCGAACGTCCCGCCCGCGCAGCCGGCGACGGCGAGCCAGCGCAGCCCACCGGACAGCGCCTGCCGGATGCCCGCGTACGCGCCGGGCAGCGCCGGTGCCGACGCGGGACGCAGCGCCGCCAGCTGGACCAGCCCGTCCCCGTCTCCGTCGACGTCGACGTCGACGTCGCGTGAGGTCCGTGTCCGTGCTCCGAGCCGTTCGAGCATCGTGGCGAGTTCGGGTGCGACGCCGCATTCGTCGTCCACGATCTGGAAGTGGCGTCCGGCGAACATCGTCCCCGACTCCGGGGGCGTCGGCAGCGCGTCCAGTTCCACGACCCGCAGAACCTGCCGGACGACACCGGTACGCGGCCGCACCCGCACGTCCACGGGCTTGGGGGCGGAGGCCGGCGGCGGCTTCTCCCGGGTTCGGGGCGGCATCTCGCGCGGAGACACCGCCGTCGGCTCGCTCCGGCCGGTCCGACGGGCCCGCACGGGCGTCGCGGCCGTCTCGGGGAGGGCGGGACGCGGCGCCGGAACGGAGGCTTCCGCCGGATCGGGTCGCGGCTTCCGGGCGGGCGGTGGCGCGGCGCCGAGATGCCGGAGCACCACCTCGCGCTGGGCCGCGATCATCTCGCGGCCGGTGCGCAGGTATTCGAGGACGGCGGCCTCCGACGGGTGCGGGGCGAGGAGGGGAACGCGTTCGGCCGGGCGGAGCGCGCCCGCCGGGTATCCGCCGTCGGCGGTCCGGACGAGGCGACCGTTGACCACCCACCCGGGCACCGGGGCGGGGCCGGTGAGCGGGCGGGCGTCGCGACCGGCGAACAGGGGCAGCGGGTCGACGGGGACACCGGCGGCGGCGAGTTCGGCGAGCGTGTGCAGGAGGCGAACGATGCCGTTCTCGCCGGGAACGTCGCAGGCCACGGCGGTGTGCGGGCGGTCGCCGAGGATCTGGCCGACGAAGCCGGTGAGGGCGCGTCCGGGGCCCGTCTCGACGAAGACGCGGGCGCCCGCCTCGTACATCGCCTCGATCTGCTCGGCGAACCGGATCGGCGCGGCGATCTGACCGGCGAGGGTGGCGGCGAGTTCGGCGGGGTCGGTCGGGTAGGGCGCGGCGGTCGTGTTCGCCCAGACGGGGAAGGCGGGCGAGCGGAGGTCGCGGCGCAGAAGATCGGCGCGCAGTTCGGCGGACGCGGTGGCGACGAGCGGGCTGTGGAACGCGCACGCCACCGGGAGCCGTTCTACGGCGACGCCCGCGGCGGACAGCGCGCGCAGGGCGCGGTCGAGGCCCGCGCACGTCCCGGAGATCACGACCCGGCGCGGCGCGTCGTGTCCGGCGACGACGACCTCGGTGAGGCCGCGCAGCGCCGCGCGGACGTCGGGGAGGGACGCGGCGACGGCGGCCATCGCGCCCGGCTCGTCCCCCTCGGCGGACCGTGCGGCGGACAGACCGGCGGACAGACCGGCGGACAGGCCGGCGGACAGGGCGGCCTCGGCGCGGACGGCGCCGAACTCGACCATGCCGGTGTCGTCGAAGACTCCGGCGGCGCACAGCGCGGCGAGCTCCCCGTACCCGTGGCCCGCGGCGAGGTCCGGGTGGACGCCGACGGCGGTCAGGAGGCGGTGGGCGGCCAGCCCGGCGATGCCGAGGGCCGGCTCCGCGACCCGGCCGTCGTTGATCTCCGCCTGGTGGCGCCGGGTCGCGGCGCGGGTGAACGCGGCGGGCGGGAACATCGCCGGGGCGTACCGTCCGCCCGCAAGGCAGAGCAGGCGCTGGAGCCGTGGGAACGCGATGAACAGGTCGGCGAGCATGTTCGGACGCTGCGAGCCCTGCCCCGGGAACAGGAACGCGACCCGGCCCGGTTCGCCGGACGGGACGAACACGCCCGGTGCCGGGCGGAACTCCCCGGCGAGATCGAGTTTCCGTCGAAGGTCGTCCAGGCCGGTGGCGACGAAGGCGACCTGGAGGGGGCCGTCGACGGCGGCGGCCGTTCGCGCGAGGTCGCGGAGCCGGGGTTCGCCCGGCAGGAGGGCCGAGAGGCGGTCGAGTTCGGCGCGGGCCGCGGACCGGTCCGCGGCCCGGATCAGGAACAGTTCGGCGGGCCATTCGGCGAGCCCGGACACCGGTTCGGGCGCGCCGTCGTATCCGGACAGGACGGCGTGGACGTGCACGCCGCCGACGCCGAACCCGCTCACCCCCGCGAACCGTTCGCCGGGCGGCGTCGCCCACGGGCGGGCGGCGCCGCCGAACGAGAACGGGCCGCCGGGTTCCCACGCGACGTTGGGACGGACGAGATGCGGCGCCCCCGGCAGCACGCCCGTGTGCAGCGCGTACGCGGTCTTGACGAGTCCGGCGAGCCCGGCGGCGCATCCGGTGTGCCCGATCTGCGCCTTGACCGATCCGAGCGTGATGCCGCCCGGGGCGGCGTCCGCGAAGGTGGAGCGCAGGGCCGACAGTTCCGTCCGGTCGCCGACCGCCGTGCACGCCGCGTGCGCCTCGACGAGCCCGACCGAGGCGGGTGCGACGCCCGCGCGTTCGTAGGCGCGGTCCAGCGCGCGGCGTTGTCCCTCGGCGCTGGGCGCGGCGAGGTCGCCGGAGCGCCCGTCACCGGCGGCGGCGACCGCCTTGACGACCGCGTAGATCCGGTCGCCGTCGCGTTCGGCGTCCGCGAGGCGCTTGAGGACGACGCAGGCGACGCCCTCACCGAGCGCGACCCCGTCGGCGGACGCGTCGAACGCGGCGCAGCGGCCGGACGGCGACAGCGCGCCCGCCGCCGCGTAAAGGTGGTCCCGGACGCCGCCGCGCAGGTCGGCGCCCCCGCACAGCGCCATGTCACTGGCGCCCACGAGCAGGTCCTTGCAGGCGGTGTCGAGGGCGACGAGCGACGCCGCGCCGGCCGCGTCGACGGTGTGGGCGGTGCCGCCGAGGCCGAGCCGGTCGGCGATCCGTCCGGCGATGACCCCGGTGAGCACCCCCGGAAGCGAGCCCTCCACCGGACGTGGGAGCTGCTCGTCCAACCCGGCCGGGATTTCGCCGAAGTAGTCGGGAAGCGCGGCGCGCATGGCGTGGGCGGCGCCGAGGTCACCGCCGCCTCCCGCGCCGAAGATCACGGAGGTGCGGGCCCGGTCGAACGGGCGGTCGGCGTATCCGGCGTCGCGCAGCGCGCGGGCGGCGACCTCCAACGCCAGGAGCTGGACCGGGTCGATGCCGCCGACCGCGCCCGGCGGGATCCCGTACGCGAGCGCGTCGAACGCGATGTCGGGCAGCGGCCCACCCCACCTGGACGGCGCCTCGCCACCGGTGAGCCGGCCACGGGGGACCTCGGCGTCGTGGCGCGCGACCTCGATGATCGAGTCGGCGCCGCCCACGATGTTCGCCCAGTAGCCGTCGGCGTCGCGGGCGCCGGGGAACACGCGCCCGATCCCGATGATCGCGATGTCGGCGGGACGCGCCGCGCCGACCGGGTCGGGACGCGGCCCCGTGAGGCCGAGTTCGGCGGCGCGGGCGGCCAGGAACGCGGTCGCGCCCGCCGTGACCTGCTCGTGCAGCGCGGCAACGGTGGTCGTGGCCGAGCGCAGCGCCGCGGCCTGACCCATCACGTACAGGCCCTCGGAGCGCTGCACGGCGGGCGCCACGGGCGTCGAGCGGCGCAGCCCCTTCGCGGCGAGGCGCAGGCGGGCGAGGTTCAGTTTCTCCAGCCGGCGCCCCACCTCCGGGCGCGGCGTCCCGGCCTGTTCCAGTTCGCGGCGGGTGTCGGCGAACGTGTCGACATAGGGGGTTATGGCGCAGCGGATCTCGTGTCCGGGGGACGTCTCCAGCAGGGCCGTCCCGGCGCAGTCGAGCGCCGTGTCCTGGAAGCCCGGCAGGATCGCGCCCGCCGCCACGGCCTCCGAGGTGAACAGGTACGCGGTGCCCATCAGGACGCGGACGTCGGCGCCCCGCTCGGCCAGCGGCCCGGCCTGCGCCGCCACCATCGCCGCGGACCGCTCGTCGTGGATCCCGCCCGCGAACATCACCGACAGCCCGGCGACCGTGTCGTCACCGCACGCCATCAGCCGTTCGACCTGGGCGTCCCACAGCGGAAAGCTCGCCAGCGGCCCGACCGGGCCACCGGATTCCCGGCCCGCGAACACGAACCTGCGCGCGCCGCCGTCGAGGAATCGTTCCAGCAGGTCCGGTGTGGGGGCGTACAGGTACGCGCTGGTCCCGGCGGCCTCCAGCGGCTCGGCCTCCGCCGGACTCCCGCCGGCGATCAACGCGTACGGCGGCCCGGCCTCGTGGACGGCGGCGAGCTGCTCGGCCCGGACGTCCGGCGGGGCGAACCCGTCGATCCCGACGCCCCAGGGCCGTCCCCCGAGCCGGTCGGCGGTCTCCCGCAGCAGGGCCCGGACGGTGTCGCCGTCCATCAGGGCGAGCGCGAGGAACGGCAGGCCGCCGTCCTGCGCGACCGCGCCCGCGAACGTCGAACCATCGCTGACCCGCGCCATCGGCCCCTGAACGACCACCGGCGAGGTGCGCGCCGCCAGCGGCTCGACGCGGACGGCGGCCCGCAGATGCGCCGCGATCCCGTCCCGGACGGCCTGGACCACGCCCCCGGCGGTCTTGTGGCGCCCGGCGAGCGCCGCCGCCAGCGGATCCTCCGGCCCCGGCGCCGTGTCGGCCTCCCGGACGAGCGCGAGCTGCGCGTCCAGGACGACCCCGGCCGCGCCACCGACCACCGCCGCCGCGGCCGAGTGCGTCCCGATCCCACCCGAGGCGTACACCGGTACGTCCACCGACGGGTCGGCCACCAGCCTCTGCAACAGGACGAAAGCGGTCAGCTCACCGGCGCGTCCGCCCGCCTCGGAGCCCCGCGCGATGAGCCCCACGTCATCGGTGAGACCGCGGGCGACGGGAAGGACGGCCGCGGCCTCGTCGGGGCCGACGACCTCCACCAGAAGACGGCGACCGCGAGCGAACCCGGCGATGTCGAGCGAATCGTCGGACCTGAGCGCGGGCGCGTCCACCAGGACGGTGTCCACGGCGTCCGGGAGTTCCGCCGGCCGGATACGGCACCCCGCGGGGACGCGGACGCCGAACGGACCCGTCCACCAGCGGCGCACGTCCGCGAGCGCGGCGAGGCCCGGCGCGCGGTCGGCGCCGAGATCGAGGACGCCGACGCCCCCGGCCCGCGCGACCGCCACGACGAGATGGGGTGCCGGACGGCCGAACGGGGTCACCCCGATGATCTCCGTCCGGGGGCCGTCGTCCGGCCCTCGCCCGTACTCGCCCGCGTCCGCCGCCATGCACTGCCCCCCGACGTCCCGTGCGGCTCGCAACAACGGTGCGCCACACTACGGTCGGCGACACCGCGATCACCGGGACGACACACCCGCGGGCACGCCGATGCCGCCGCCGCAGGGAACATTGGAGGTCCCTTGACCCCCGGGACGCCGGCGGGCCGCGGGCGCCGTGCTCAGAACCGTCCGCGCCCACCCTCGGGTGGGAAGGGCCGCGAACCCACCACCACCAACGAGAGCAGCGCCACCACGGCCGTCCCGCCGACCAGGTTGAGGCCGGACGTCGCCAGCGCCGCGTCGAACGGGCCCTCCAGAACCAGCGGCAGGATCGTCAGCAGCACGACCGCGATCGCGCCGATCCACGCGAACGCCCGGACGGGCCGCGCCGACGACGCCACGAGAAGGTGCATCAACGCGGTCGCCTGGATCGTTCCCGCCATCGCGCACAGGGCGTAGCTCGTCGCGGCCGGGACCGCGCCGGTGCGTCCACCCGCGAACACCGGGACGTCGACCCCGGCCATCGTGCGCAGCGCCGCCACCGACGCGAACGCCAGGACACCGCCGCACAGCGCCGCGGAGATCCCCGTCCACCACAGCGGCCGCAGCCGCGGATCGGACCCGGCGGAGATCTCCTCGTGCAGCGCGACGAAGTCCTCGTACCGTCTAGCCGGAGCCTCCAGGGGGCGCCGACGCGCCGTGGACGGGCACCGGAACGACCGTTCCCAGGGCCGTGGCGCCGGGCGGCCGGCGCGCCTGCCGTGCAGACCGCCGGAGTACCGCCCGAATGACGAATCGGGCATGTCCCCTCCCCCGTGCGAACGAGGAGGGGATACCCGGCGCCGAGCGAAGGAACTCCCCTAAGCGCACCATTTTGCAGATGTTTGGCCGCCTTTCTCCGGCGGAGCCTCAGATCTGCCCGGCCTTCTCCAACGCGGCGCAGCAGGTACCGGTGATCAAACGAGTCACCACATACGGGTCGACGTTGGCGTTCGGACGGCGGTCCTCGATGTAGCCCTTCTTGTCGACCTCGACCTGCCACGGGATCCGCACCGAGGCGCCACGGTCCGACACGCCGTAGCTGAACTCGCTCCACGGAGCCGTCTCGTGCATCCCGGTCAGCCGCCGCTCGATGTCGGCCCCGTACCCCGCGACATGCTCCTGCGCCTTCTCGGCGAGCGCCTCGCACGCCGTGATGATCGCGTCGTACCCCTCGCGCATGGCCTTGGTCGAGAAGTTCGTGTGGGCGCCCGCGCCGTTCCAGTCGCCCTCGACCGGCTTCGGGTCGAGCGTGGCGGACACGTCGTGGTCCTCGGCGATGCGGTAGAGCAGCCACCGGGCGACCCACATGTGGTCGGCGACCTCGACCGGGCCCGCCGGGCCGATCTGGAACTCCCACTGCCCCGGCATGACCTCGGCGTTGATACCGGAGATCTTCAACCCGGCCGCCAGGCAGGCGTCCATGTGCCGTTCGACGATCTCACGCCCGAACACCTCGTCGGCGCCCACACCGCAGTAGTAGAACCCCTGCGGGGCGGGGTAGCCCCGCTCGGGGAAGCCCAGCGGACGCCCGTCCTTGAAGAACGTGTACTCCTGCTCGATCCCGTACCAGGAGTCCTGCGCCTCGTACCGTTCGGCGATCGGACGGAGCTTGGCCCGCGAGTTGGTCTCGTGGGGCGTGCCGTCCACCAGGTAGACCTCGCAGAGCACCAGCTTGGAATCGCCGCCCCGGATCGGGTCAGGGCAGGTGAACACCGGCTTGAGCACACAGTCGGAGTGGTCACCGGGCGCCTGGTTGGTGCTGGACCCGTCGAACCCCCAGTCCGGCAGATCGGCGCCATCGGCCAGGATCCTCGTCTTCGACCGCAGCCGCGCGGTCGGCTCGGTGCCGTCGATCCAGATGTACTCGGCCTTGTAGCTCAACGTGGGTCCCTTCAGACGCTGCTCGGGCAGGACACACCCTGCCAACCGGGCATTTCGGACCTGTTGCCCGTATGTGAACGCCATGTAAACCCGCGAGCCGCCGCCGGGACGCCACCCACCATCCGCACTTTATCTTTTTACCTTTCTGATCCCTTATACATGATCTTCCCGGTTCAAAATGAGCGAGGAATTCCCCGCCGCACCGTGCGGCGAAAAACACAGAACGGGGGAAAAGGATGAGGCGTACTATTGCGGCTCCACTCGGCACGGTCGTCGCGCTGGCCGGGCTCGCCGCCATCGCACCTTCCAGCCAGGCGCATCCCGGCGCACAGACCCATATCGTCTGGCCGGGCCACTCGCTCCAGTCGGCCGTCGACCGCGCCAGACCGGGCGACACGCTCCGGCTCAAGGCCGGTCACTACGACGGCGGCATCCTCGTCCGCAAGCCCCTCACCATCCGCGGCGAGGGCAACGACACCATCATCCGTCCCGGCCGCACCGACCACTGCGCCAAGGCCAAGGTCCCCGGCATGGGAATCTGCGTCGTCGGACGACCGAAGCACCCGGTCACGGGGGTGGTGATCAAGCAGGTGACCGTCCAGGGCTTCCGCGACACCGGCGTCTACGGCAACTACACCGACCGCATGAAGGTCCTGGCCGTCCTGGCCAAGAAGAACGGCGAATACGGCATCGCCCAGTTCAACTCCACCCGCGGCGAGTTCGTCTGGAACTGGACGATCGAGAACAAGAACGACGCCGGCCTCTACGTCGGCGACACCGCCAACGCCCAGGGCACGGAGGTCGCCTGGAACCACTCGTCCGGCAACGCGCTCGGCCTCCTGATCCGGCACGCACGCCACATCAAGGTCCACGACAACACGTTCACCGACAACTGCACCGGAATCGCCCTGGTCGACGACGGCCAGCGAACCGGGCAGGGCAACACCACGATCTGGAAGAACAACGTCTCGAAGAACAACAAGTTCTGCGCGCCGCACGGCCCGGCTCCCGCGCTCAACGGCACCGGGATCCTGTTCTTCGGCGGTGACCACAACGAGGTCGCGAAGAACACCGTCCACAAGAACCGGGGCAAGCTCGCCTACTCCGGCGGAATCGTCCTCTTCCGCGGCGTCCCACCACGCAGCCGTCCGGCCACGCACAACCTGATCAAGGCGAACGACCTCCGCGAGAACGCGCCGTACGACCTGGTCAACAGAAGCGGCAGCAAGACCAACCGCTTCCTGGGCAACACCTGCCGAACCTCCAGCCCGCCCAACCTCTGCTGACCGCCCGGAGGGGCCATGGACGACCATGGCCCCTCCGATGAGTTTCACGACCGGCCATGGTCTACACATCAAAACCACAAGGAGGAGCCATGGCCGAAGCACTCCCACCCATCGTCGACACCGAGACCTGGCAACGCCACCTCGACGACCTACGCGCCCGCGAGAAGGCCGCGACCCGCGAACTCGACGCGATCGCCGCCCAACGCCGCCGACTCCCCATGGTCGAGATGCCCGACTACACCCTGGAGGGCGAGCAGGGCCCCGTGAGCCTCGCCGACATCTTCGAGGACAAGACCCAACTGATCGTCTACAACCACATGTGGTTCCCCGGCAAAACCTGGCAGTGCCCCGGCTGCACCGGCCTCACATCCCAGTTCACCCGCCTCGAATTCCTGGACGCCTACGACGCCAGGTTCGTCATAGTCACCCAGGGCCCCATCGACGAGGCCCTCGCCTACAAACACCGCGTCGGCAACAAGATGACCTGGTACTCCACCGCCAACAGCCCCTTCGGCACCGACGTCGGCGCACCCCCGGGAGGCGGCTTCGCGGTCAACGTCTTCCTCCGCGACGGCACCACCGTCTACCGCACCTGGCACACCAACGGCCGCGGCACCGAACAACTCACCCACACCTTCGCCCTGATAGACATCCTCCCCTACGGCCGCCAGGAGGAATGGCAGGACTCCCCCGAAGGCTGGCCTCAGTCCCCCACCTACTCCCGCTGGCCGACCTCCAAACAAATAGCCGCCCACTACGCCTGAACACCCGGAGGCCCTCACGTATAGACGCCCCTCCAGTACTCCTCATGGCTCTTGGCGAAGTCCCCGGGCCGCGACCGACGCAGCTCGTCATAACGCGCATAGAGAAAGCACGTGGCGTCCGCCAGCCCACACTCATAGGTGCCCATAATCCACCTGACCGCCGTCAGGACCTGCCCTTGCAAAATAAGACGATCAAGCGACTCCGACGCAACGCTCACAACCGCATCCTGCCACCCAGCAAACCATCACCCAACGCAATTTCTCCGCCAGCAGCCACGCGAGCGCCTCGACACACCGGGGGCGGCCGGCTCACTCGTCGTACTACTCGCCCTCATCCCCTTGAACGCGGGCACCCACCTTCTTAGCGATCTCACACATCTTGGCGATCAGAACCTCATTCGGGTTCTTCACCCGATGCAGCCGTCCCACCAGTCCAGCCACGCCCCCAGCGTCTCAAGCGCGGGGTGGACGACCATGCGCGCCAACCACTCATTGGCGTAGTTGAGTACAGCCCCGCCATCCACCTCCGCGTGAGCCGCTACCATCTCCAACTCAGGATCAGCAGCCACCATAGTCGCTTACTCCCCGAACTGATCTCAGGCCCCCCTCATCAAACCAGTCGGCTTTACGCGCGACGTGCACCTCATACCCCATGCCAACACCCTAGGCAAAGCCACGTCCCCGGGCAGGCTTTACGGACGTCCGCTGAGCGCGTCTCGCGGACGTGAGACGGTTGCGGCGTTGAGAGCAGTCCGCCGTAGTGCCATCCCCTCGCAGCTCAGTTACGTGCGGGCTTCGCTGGCGTCGGTGGTCGTCAGGCTCTCGTTCGCTACCTTGTGCCACACGACTTGAGAACGCCTATCACGGTGGTGCTGGATACGTACGTCTCCGTGTTACCCGCCGAGGCCGTCGGTCATCGCCAGGACTCGGCGGCGAACATGGCCACTGCTCTCATCGCGCTAAAGCAACTAGCAGTCGTGTAGTAACTACAACAGCCAGACGCTCCCACAATGCCGAATGCCCATCTGACTCTCGGGCATTTAGCGGCCTACAGAGCGAAAACCGTTACCTATTCCTAGCAATACCTCTGCCTATGGCGAGTACTGAGCGGTCCGTCCCCGCGTGGCCAGTCCCCGCACTCGCTCCACCGCACCAGCAATCTGATCCCGGTGTGGAGGCTCCGCCAACCAGGGCAGAAGGCCGGGATTGTCCTTGTCGTAGGCGATCATCCACTCTCGGAAGCCCGGGCTGATGAATTCGGGTCCCACGTCCCATACTGCGGCCGGAATGGGCATCGTAGTCCGCCTCGGAACCATGCGGGTGACTTGTTCCAAGGCTCGATCAAGATCGCTGAGCACGTCAGCCGCACCCACAAGCTTTTCTGCCGGAGTGGCATCCACCAGCCGCAGCAACCGTGTCAACTCCGGACGATATGTCGCCCGACGCAGCCACTCCTGGAGCTGCTCACCCGAGGGAGGTTCATCAGCGAGTCGGCGCCGAATTTCGGCGCGCGCCAGCCTCCGTCGCCACCACGCAGCCAGCACGATCATCACCAGCAGCACGAGAGCGGCCGTCAGGCCGGTGTTTTCCCTAACGGCTACCGGATCAGCGTGTGGGAATGACCCGACGGGGGCGAGAGTGTACCCCGCGAGGAAGCCGGCCACTGCCGCCAGCGCCAAACCCGTCTTGGCGTTGCGCTTCATATTGGCCTTAAGACTTCGCGTTCGGTACCTGGCTGCGAATTTCCTGACCGGCATGAGGTGCGGAAGCGTCCACTCGCCCGGTCTCGTGGGCCGCTTGATCGTCAAGGCGGCCACCACGGCGACCGGCCAAGTCGCCATATGAATGGCGATCAACCAGCCGATAGCGTTGCCGAGGCGTCCATGAACAATTTCGATGACAGCTTCCTCCACGGTCGCGATCCCCGCCGCGAAGAGGATGGCCGTGGCCGCACTGATCCCGTATACGGTCAGTTTTGCAGGCAGCGAGGGAAGGCGACATCCGGCGCTGCTCCAACCTACGAGAAACGCGCCGCCCGACACACCCAGGAAAACGGGAATCATGACGTCTGACCACTCGAGATGATTTTCATTCCAGAGGCCGATCGAGCGCCATACGCCCAGAATAATGAGCCCCACTGAGCAAATCTGGCCCACTCGGAGCAAGTCCAGCAGTGTACGCGGAAATGAACCACCAGTCCCAGGCGGGGTGGTGTCGCCGATGGCGAGCGTTCTGTCGACAAGGGGGACGTCACGCGGCAGGTATCTGAGGACATCCCAACGCCCATGGGATGATAGGTCGGCGAACGTTTCGGGAACGGAGACGAGGGAATGTGCGGCAGCCCGCCGAAGAAGCGTACTACGGGACGAACTCGCACGCTCGGTAGCCCAGACGGCGACCTCAGAACTCGTGCACGCCAGCAGTTCGAGAGCTGGACGCTGGTCGGCCTGGGTTCCCCCGATGAACGCGTTGAGGACGAACACATCGGCGTGGGTGCGCAGTCGGCCTAATGCCGTGTCGTTCTGGTGGCGCACCGACTCTGCCAGTATGCGCAGGATGTGCAGCGCTGGAGGTGGCCAGGTAAAACTTCCGGTGGCCATGGGGAGTTGCTGCCTAGGGCTGAGCCCAAGAAGGGAATGCACGTCCCGAGCCAGGTCGATCGAAGCCGCTTCCCGGTCGAGGATGTCCCCCGCCGTCTCCAGCAACCGCCGCCGTTTGTCGGACGGGCCGAGGCGTAATGCGGCGATCACCGCTTCCCGCCAGCGGTGGTCAGTAAGCAGGTCGCGGACCTCGGGTTCGGCTCCGGCACGCAATAGCCACCCAGCAGCGAAGTGATCTAGAAACACGCTGTGCGCGAATGCGAAGGACCCCGGCCGGTCGTTCTGGGCTATGCGCGCCCGACGCAGATGCTCAAGGGCGAGCCTGGCCGAGCCTGCATCCACACCAGTCCGCCTGCCGAGCGCGGCGATCAGGTCGTGATCGGTGGGGGCACGGCCCAACGAATCATCGGACGCCAAACAGTAGGCTACGTCCTCCGCCACAGACCGAACTTCCTGGTCCGTCAGACGGGAGCCAGGCGCGCCCCGCAACCTTGTCGTGACCGCCACATCCACGATCTCATAGAGGTCCGCCGGCAGGTCGGCGCCTCCCGTGTCACTTACGTGATCACAGATGAGGCTGAGCAGCAGTGGATTGCTCGCGGCCACCGCACCCGCCCAGTCGGCACGGAGCCGGTGAATGATCTTGGCGGCCACCTGGCCCCCTAGACCGGCTGCCGCGATTAATTTGCGCTGTTGGGGCTGAGAGAGCGGCGTTACATGCACGCGAAGACCAGTGAAGGATTCGAGAAATTCATTGTCTCGCGTGGTGATTACCGCTTGGAAAGCCGGTCCAGCGTTGACGAACCGGTGAATAGCGTCGAGATATTCGCGCGCCATACGTTCCCTGGGACCCGGAGCCCACAGGGCGGGGAGTTCGTCGAAGGAATCGAAGACAAACAGCCAGCGGGGTTGGTCGGGCGGTCGGCGCAGGAAGCCTTCCATGGCATCTCGCACATCCGGGTCGTCGGCTCCGACGGTCTCCAGGACATGCGCTCGAATCATCTCCGCGTTTATGGGTCCCCTTCGCTGGAGAGCCGCCAAATCCACGTAGACGGCCATGAGCTTTGGGCCTCGCCTCCGCGACGTGCCACGCGCACAGATCTCCCGGACAACCTGCCGGGACGTCACGCTCTTGCCTGCCCCCTGTTCACCAATGAGTGCCACCACAGGTACTCGAGTGCGAGACAGGACGCGGGTTAACCGCTTGCCGCCATCCGCGGTCAACTGCACGAAGCCCCGAGAGTTGAAGCCTGCCGAATCGTCGAAACGATCGATGTACTTCTGTACAGCGAGCGCTATGATTCGAAGTCGTCGGTGCTCCGAGCTGCGCGGCGCGCGCATGGCACTCACCGCGCCTCCGACCGCCAATAGAACGCCGGCACACAACAAAACGAAAGGTACCGGTGACTCGCCCATTCGCATGGTGTCGCGGAAGATTAGGAGTACCACAGCGGTGCCCGCGGAGAGCCCACCTAGCACGCATACAAGCCAGCCCGTCGTTCGGCGGGCAGACGGTGACCACTGCCTGAGGTACCCGAGCAGGGCCACGATGAACGCGGCGACCGCAATGACCGCCGAGGCCCAGGCCGGGGCCGTCCCTATCCACTGCATTGCGAGCTCCGTCCTCCGATGGCGTGGGGCCATTCTCGGTGGTGTCCTGGTGGCTTATCGACACAACCGCCCAGGTGTCCGACTGAGGCCATGACTGTATGCATCGAAATGCCCTGCTGTGGATCATGGTTGATCCACAGCAGGGCAGCGACCAAGACGGTCGCCGCCGGATGGCTGCGGGCAAGCTTGCCGGACCGGAGGGCGATCATCCGCCCTTTTAAGTCAGCCGATGCACCATTCGATCACATTGCGGCGCTTGTAGAGGGTCGATTTGAAGACCGGTCGTCGGCCACCGAGTGCTCCGCGGCGGGCGTTTCCCTGTGCGGCCACGGCGGTGGGCTGGTTCGTGCGCACGAAAGGGTCGACACTGACGGTTCAGTGGATACGGCCGACCGAGTCGTCATGGACGTGCAATAAGATCGCTTCAAGGGTGCCCTCGGCCGCCCACCAACGGTACCGCTCCTAGACGATCTTCGAACGCCCTGGAGCGGAAACCTCGTTGGCTTGCTACTGCATCAACCTCTTGGGCACCTTGGGTCATGGCACCGAACCGAGAGGGCTGACCACCAGTCCGGCACTAACACTGTAAGGGCCATGATCCGCTGTTGCGCATCATGGCCCTGCCGCCGCGTGGGCGCGGGCGGTTTCGAACCGCCGGCCCCTCGTTGGTAAGGAGCCGCGATCATCTGCTGAGCGGCGTTGACCTGGGCCTTGGCCGCTCGTCTGGGACGGCATGCAGTCTGCGCCACAGCCTAAGGGCGCGGGCATGCGGCTTGGTCACGCAGGCTGATCAAGGCCCTGAGCTGCCGCGCCTCACAACTCCCGCCTCCCAAGTGGTGCGCGAATGGCACGGGACCGTCCTCCCGCGTGGGCACACACCGCTCCCCGCCTGAGCTTTCCATCTGCCGGGCCAAGGTCAGGGGTGAAGATGGAGCGCCCCACCGGACGAACGACCTTCACCCCTCTGGTCCCTGTCTGGTAGATCCCCGATCGGGACGACAGACGGGAAGCTCAGGCATCCTCAAGCCACCAACAACCGTCACGGGCGCGCCCTCGGCTTCCCAGAGTCAAAGGCCCCGCCGGAGGCACCGTCTGTACCCGTGGAACGGAGTCGGGCGGCTTGTTCACGGGCCTTGGTGGCTGCGGCAGCGGCTTGTACCCGGTCTGATTCGAACAGAAGATGCTGGGCCAGCTCGTCAAAGACGCGGGCCATGTCTTCGTGCCAGTTCGCGAGGCTGAGGGGATCGGCTGAGTCGTCGGGGCGTCCTGCTCGCACTCGGCGCAGTCCTTGGAGTGCGTTTTTCATCTCTGGAGGGAGGCCAGGCCTCTGAACGGACATGGGGTGAGCGTACGGCGGCGGCGCGGACCCGTGACCGCCGGCGCCTGGCGAACCGGGCGGCGGGCGCAGGATGCGCGGCCCGGCGCGGCCGTACGGTGACCGGCGCCCACGCCGCACGCTCCGGGCGGCCAGGCACAGGACCACGCCGCAGCCCCAAGCGCCGCCGCCGGTGATAGAGGACCATGACAGTGTGCGGGCCGCGATGATCTACAGCATGGGACGGCCGGGCTGCGCGGACCCCGTTTCCCTGATCGGAAACGGGGTCTTTGCGCTGGTGGGCGCGGGCGGTTTCGAACCGCCGGCTCCTCGCTTGTAAGGCGAGTGCTCTACCCCTGAGCTACGCGCCCGTGTCGCCGGGAAAGCGTACCCGGTTCGGGGGTGTGGGGGCGAAGTGGATATCGGCGGAGGGCCGGTTCGCCGGGGTGGCGAACCGGGTCTCCGCGTGGGGTTGTGGGGTCAGGTGTCCAGGTGGACCCAGACGCCCTTGACCTCGGTGTAGGCGTCGAGGGCGTAGGGGCCCATCTCGCGGCCCCAGCCGCTGGACTTGTAGCCGCCCCAGGGGGCGGCGGCGTCGGGGATGGGCAGCATGTTGATGAAGATGGCGCCGGCGCGGATGTCGGCGGCGAGGCGGTGCGCGGTGGACAGGTCGCGGGTCCACACGGACGCGGCGAGCCCGTAGTCGGTGTCGTTGGCGCGGACGGCGAGTTCCTCGGGGTCGTCGTAGGCGAGGACCGGGAGGACGGGGCCGAAGATCTCCTCGCGGGCGATGGTCATGTCGTCGGTGACGCCGCCGAAGACGGTGGGGCTGTAGAAGTAGCCGTTGGCCAGGGGGCCGTCGGCGCGTTGCCCGCCGGTGACGAGTTCGGCGCCCTGTTCGGTGCCGGTCTTGACGAGGGAGTCGACCCGGTCGAGTTGTTCGAGGGACACGAGGGGGCCGATCTGGGTCTCGGGGTCGAGGCCGGGGCCGAGGCGGAGCGTGGAGGCGGCCGCGGCGAGTTTCTCGGTGAACTCGTCGGCACGGCGGCGGTCGACGTAGAGGCGCGCGTAGGCGGCGCATACCTGGCCGCTGTTGAGGAGGGCGCCCTGGAGGTTGCCGGCGACGGCCTTGTCGATGTCGGCGTCGCGGGCGATGACGCTCGGGGCCTTTCCGCCGAGTTCGAGGGTGACGCGCTTGAGGTTGCCCGTGGAGGCCTTGACGATCTCGCGTCCGACGGAGCTGGAGCCGGTGAAGGAGACCTTGTCGACGTCGGGGTGCGCGACCAGGGCGCGGCCGACGTCGGGTCCGCCGGTGAGGAGGTTGACCACGCCGGGCGGGAAGCCCGCCTCGGCGCACAGCTCGATCAGCCGGACGGTGGTGAGCGGCGTCTGCTCGGCGGGCTTGATGATGACGGTGTTCCCGCAGGCGAGCGCCGGGGCGAGCTTCCACGCGGCGATCATGAGGGGGAAGTTCCACGGGGTGATCAGCGCGCAGACGCCGACGGGTTCGCGGCGGACGTAGTGCAGGGTGTCCGGGAACGAGACGGGAGAGACCGCGCCTTCGAGTTTGGTGACCCAGCCCGCGAAGTAGCGGAAGTGCTCGGCGGCGCCGTTGACGCTGACCGCCTGCGCGACGCCGAGCGGCTGGCCCTGGTCGCGGGTCTCCAGTTCGGCGAGGTCGGCCTGGTGCGTCTCGATCAGGTCGGCGACGCGCCAGAGGAGGCGGGCGCGGGCGTTCGGCGCCATCCTGGCCCACGCCGGGTCGTGCAGCGCGGCCCGTGCCGCGTCGACGGCGTTCTCCACGTCCTTGGGTCCGGCCTCCGCGCAGGACGCCAGGACGGCTCCGGTGGCCGGGTCGGACGTGGTGAACTCGGCACCGTCCGCGGCCGCGGCCCACTCGCCGTTGATGTAGAGCCGAGTGTTCATGGGGGGGACCTCCCTCGCAGGTTCGGCCCCAGTCTCGGCCGGAGACGGCGTCCGGGTCTTGTCTGTGGGTGTACGAGATTTGACTGGATCGGTAACGATCACTCGCCGGAAATCGTCACCCGGTACTCGCGGGGGCTGGCGCCGTAGGCGGCCTTGAACACGCGGCTGAAGCGCGCCGCGTCCACGAAACCCCACCGGGCCGCGATGGCGCTGACGGGACGGTGCAGCTGGAGCGGGTCGCGCAGGTCGCGGCGGCAGTGCTCCAGCCGGCGCTCCTTGATCCACGCCGAGACCGTCGTGCCCTCCTCGCGGAACAGGTTGTACAGGTGGCGGGACGAGACGAAGTGCGCGGCGGCGATGTCGTCCGGGGACAGGTCCGGGTCGTCCAGGTGGCGTTCGATGTAGGCGCGGACGCGCAGCAGCAGGGCGCGGCGGCGCGCGTCGGCGGTCGGCGCGCTCATGTCGAGGCGTTCGGCGAGGAGGGTGACGAGAAGGTCGACGATGTTGTCGCCGAGCCGGACGCTGCCGTGATCGTCCAGGTCGTCGAGTTGTTGGGCGAGCTGGAGCAGGAACGGGGACAGCAGCGCCCCGACGCCCTGTCGGCCGGAGATCCGGGTGGCGGTGAGACCGGCTACGGCGTCCTCGGGCAGGTGCAGCAGGCGGCGCGGGACCATCAGGACCAGCTGCCGGTACGAGTCATCGAACGCGAGCGTGTACGGGCGCGTCGTGTCGTAGATCGTGAAGTCGCCGGGGACGAGCGCGGCCTCGCGCCCGTCCTGAGTGAGCAGGCAGTACCCGTTGAGCTGCACGCCGATCTTGTAGTGTCCGGGGTCCGACTGGGAGATCAACGCCCCGGTACGGCGCACGATGTTCGGTGTGGACGCGACGTCGGCCACCGTGAGCGCGCCCAGCTCACGTCCGCGCAGGCGGCCTTCGAACCGTTCCGGACGGGTCGTGTCGGCGCGCAGCGGCACGAACATGTCCGTGACCGAGTTGCGCCAGT
This sequence comes from Actinomadura spongiicola, assembly GCF_003432485.1. Classification (GTDB taxonomy): domain Bacteria; phylum Actinomycetota; class Actinomycetes; order Streptosporangiales; family Streptosporangiaceae; genus Spirillospora; species Spirillospora spongiicola. The sequence goes on along the minus strand of NZ_QVNQ01000012.1, from coordinate 108,944 downwards.
AGTCGAACCGTTCGGCGACCGGAAGATCCGACGTGCGGATGAGCATGGACATGCGCATTTCCCCAGATGAAGCCCCATTCCCCTGATGCACACATGGTGCACCGTCCGGGCCGGATCGCGCTAGTGGCAGCCCGGCCCGGACGGAGATCGACGTCATGTCTCAGGCCATGGCCTGGCGGACGAGATGGGTGTCGGTGAACTGCTCGAAGCCCGTCACCTTGCCGTCCTTCACCCGCCACACGTGGACGAACCGTACGCGCATGGGCTTTCCGGTGGCCCGGTAGGTGCCCGAGTAGTGGCCGATCGCGACGACGGTCCCGTCGCCGCCGTCGACCAGTTCGTCGGGGTCGGCGCGGAAGCCCTCCCAGTCGGCGTTGAGGCGCCCGAACACGCCGGACTTGATCTCGTCAAGGCCCACGTAGGTGCCCGCGTAGGGGAACCCGGCCATCTCCGTCCACGCGATGTCGTCGCCGAACGCCTCCATCATTCCGGCCAGGTCACCGCGGTCCGACGCCGCGTAGTGGGCCTTGATGATGTCGTAAGCCTCGCTCATGTGCTGTCCTCCCAAACTTTGTGCCAGTCCAGCGTCTCGGCCGGGTCGGGATCTTGATTGTGTCCGAATGATCCTTGTCTGTCGCGGCACAGGTTAGGACGCGGGCGTGATCCGGGTCAGCGCGACGGCGAGGCGGTCGGCCGCGGTCGGGGCCGCCGGCGCGGGGAGGCCGCCGACCATCGTGAGGGCGAGGCGCATGAGGGACGGGTGGGACAGCCCGTGGCGGGTCGCGAGCCGCATGAGGCGCGGGTCGTCGAGGGCGCGGGTGACGGCCCGGCCGAGGGTGAACGGGCCGCCGTTGGCGCGTTTCAGGGCGGACGGGTAGGTCCGCAGGACCCGTTCCGGCGACGCCGAGGAGAACGCGGTCATGATCACTTCGGCGGCGAGGCGGCCGGCTTCGAGCGCGTACGCGATGCCCTCGCCGCTGAACGGGTTGACCATGCCCCCGGAGTCGCCGACGAGCAGGAGCCCGGGCAGATAGTGGGGTCCGCGGCTGAAGCCCATGGGAAGCGCGGCGCCGCGCACGGAGCCGACGGCGTTCTCCTCGGTGAGGCCCCACTCCGGCGGCAGCCGGGCCAGCCAGCGGGACAGGAGCCCGTGATAGTCGGGGTGGGAGCTGCGCAGCAACGCCACCCCGACGTTGCAGGTGCCGTCCCCCATGCCGAACACCCAGCCGTAACCGGCGGGCGCCAGGTCGAGCCAGATCTCGAGGTGGTCGTCGTCGTGGCGGGGGCTGCGGTAGTAGCGGCGGCCCGCGATGCCGATGGGACGGTCGCGCCGGGGCCGGAGCCCGAGCGCGACGCAGAGCCGCGACGAGGCGCCGTCGGCGGCGATGACCAGGCGGGCCCGGTGGTCGCCGTCGGCGGCGCGGACGCCCGTGATCCGTCCGTCCGCCCGGAGGGGCCCGGTGACCTTGGTGTTCTCCCGGAGGTCGGCTCCGGCGGCGACCGCGTTGCGGGCGAGGAGCTCGTCGAGGTCGGCGCGGGTGCGGGTGAGGCCGTGACCGTCCGGCCAGGGGATGTCGAGGCGGTGACCGCCGCCGACGAAGCGGATGCCGCCGGTGCGGAACCAGCCCGGCCCGGTCACATCGACGCCGAGCCTGCGGAGTTCCTGGACGGCGCCGGGCGTCAACCCGTCCCCGCAGACCTTCTCACGCGGGAACGACGACTTCTCCAGGACGAGGACGTCCAGACCGAACCGGGCCAGATGACAGGCGACCGCGGACCCCGCGGGACCCGCGCCCACCACGATGACGTCGCGCACAGACGTCGATTGAATCAGATCACGTGTTGGGCGGCTCCGCGCTGATGTCGGCGAGGGCCGAGCGTTCGTCGCGCTGGACGGCCAGGTCTCCGATGGAGACCATTCCGATCGGGCGGTCGCCGTCCACGACCGGGATGCGGCGGACGGCGTGTCGCCGCATGAGCCGCACGGCGTCGTCGGCGTCCGCGTCCGGCGCGACCGTGACGATGTTGGTGCTGCAGATGTCGGCGACGGGCGTCGCGCCCAGGTCCTTCTCCAAGGCGACGGCGCGGACGACGATGTCGCGGTCGGTCACCAGGCCGCGGAGCCGCCCCTCGTGGACGACGAGGACGTCGCCGATCCCGTGCTGCCGCATCAGGTCCCCGACCCGGACCAGGGACGTGTCCGGGGACACCGACACGGGCACCGGTGTCATCACTTCGTTCACCATCTGGGCCATGTGCGAGCCTCCCCTCTCCGGGCTCGCGTACCCAGCGACGGGCGGGATATGTCGGCGGAGTGGGTGTCAGCCCTGCGCGTCCGGCCCGTCCTGCTCGGCGAGGAACCGCTCGAACTGGGCGCCGAGCTCCTCGGCGGTGGGCATGTCCTGCGATTCGGCGAGGAGGCTGTCGCGCTCGGCGGCCCCGGCGAACGCGTCGTACTGCTGTTCCAGGGCCCGGACGACCTTCTCCACCTCGTCGTTGCCGTCCACCTGCTCGGCGATGTCGGCGTCGGTCGCGGTCGCGGCCTCCCGGAGCCGCTCGACGGGCAGCACCAGCCCGGTCGCGGCGACCACGGCGTCCAGCGCGGCGACGGCGGCGGCCGGGTACGCCGACTGCGCGAGGTAGTGCGGCACGTGCACGGCCAGCCCGACCGCGTCGTGGCCCGCCTCCCCGAGCCGCAGCTCAAGCAGCCCGGCGGCGCTGCCGGGGACCTGCACCTTGTCGAACCACGAGTTCCGCGTGACCAGCTCGGGGCGGGTGGCGTGCGTGGTGACGCCGACCGGACGGGTGTGCGGGACGCCCATCGGAATGCCGTGGAACCCGACGACCAACCCGACGTCCAGACGCTTCACCAGGTGCAGGACGGACGCGGTGAACCCCTCCCAGAGCCGGTCCGGTTCCGGGCCGGACAGCATCAGGAACGGGCTTCCGACCTCGTCGCGCAGCAGCCGCACCACCAGTTCCGGCGCCTCGTAGGACGCCCAGTGATCACGGTCGAAGGTCATCGGCGGGCGCCGCGCCCGGTAGTCGATCAGCGCGTCGACGTCGAAGCGGGCGATGACGCGGTGCTCCAGCGCCTCCAGAAGGTGCTCCCGCACGAGCTGGCCGGTGGAACCGGCGTCCACGAAGCCGTCGAGGCTGTGCAGGAGCACCGGCCCCGTCATCTCGGGCAGATCGGTGTCGAGCTCGTACAGCTCCTCAGGGTTCAGCACCTTTTCCCCCACATTTCCATGTCGTCCAATGTACGCATTCGTGGCATTTCCCTCTTCGACCCGGGGCCCGCGTCGCCGAGGGATCGTCACGGGGCCGAGGTGGTCGTCGATGCCTTCGCGGACGTCAGGGAAGGCTCCAGAGGGACACTGACAGCAGGGCCAGGCTGGCGGCGATGAGGAGCATCGCCACGGACTGGCCCCCCTCGTCGGCGGGCACGGTCCTGCCGTGGGTCACCAGGGCCACGAACCAGGCGAAGAAGCCCACGGCGACGATGTCCATCGCCACGGCGAGCCCTGTCACGCCACCACCTCCCCCCACACCGGAGCAACCCTAGACGAGTGCGGTGGCCCACACCGCCGCGTCGGCGAGCACGCCCCGAGCGAACAGGACAGAATCGAGAACTCGGAGTCAGTGGGAGGGTGCGTGACCGGTGACAGGGCTTACGACATCGTGCTGTTCGGCGCCACCGGGTTCACCGGTGGCCTCACGGCCGAATACCTCGCCGGGCATGCCGATTCCAGGACGCGCTGGGCGCTCGCCGGACGGAACCAGGCCAAACTGGCGGCCGTCCGCGACCGGCTCACCGAGATCGATCCCGCGTGCGCCGACCTGCCGCTGCTGCACGCCGACGCCACCGACCCCGACTCGACCGCCCGGATCGCGGACGCGGCGCGGGTCGTCATCTCGACCGTCGGCCCGTACGCAAGGTACGGCGAGCCGCTCGTCGCGGCGTGCGCGCGTTCCGGGACGGACTACGTCGACCTCACCGGCGAGCCCGCGTTCGTCGACCGGATGTATGCCAAGTACCACGACGAGGCCGTCCGCAGCGGCGCGCGGATCGTGCACGCCTGCGGGTTCGACGCGATCCCCGCCGACCTCGGCGCCTACTTCACGGTCAAGCGACTCCCCGAGAACGTTCCGCTGCGCGTCGAGGGGTTCGTGCGCGTCCGCGCCGACGCGTCCGGCGGCACCCTCCACTCGCTGGTCGGGGCCCTGGCGGACGCGACACGCCCCCAACGGGCCGGACGTCGACGGCCCGAGGAGCGGCCCGCCGGGCGCACGGCGCGCGTCTCGCGGCGCCTTACGCCGAAGACCCGTATCGGGGACGGCCGGGCGCTGCCCTTGCCCACCCTCGACCCGCGGGTGGTGATCCGGTCGGCGGCGGCGCTGGAGCGCTACGGGCCGGACTTCACCTATGGCCACTACCTCGCCGTCAGGCGCCTCCACCGCGCCGCCGGGCTCGTGGCGGGCGCGGGCGCCCTGGTCGCCCTCTCCGCGCTGCCGCCCACCCGGCGGCTCCTGCTGGGGCTCCGCCGGCCGGGCGACGGGCCGTCCAAGGAACGACGCGCCCGGCACTGGTTCAGCGTGACGTTCACCGGGGAGGGCGGCGGCGAACGCGTCGTCACCGAGGTGGCGGGCGGCGATCCCGGATACGACGAGACCGCCAAGATGATCGCCGAGTCGGCGCTGTGCCTCGTCCACGACGAACTGCCCGTCACCGCGGGTCAGGTCACGACCGCCACCGCGATGGGCGACGCCCTCATCGACCGGCTGACCCACGCGGGGATCGCCTTCCGCGTCCTGGACCCGACCTGAGCTACAGGTCGTGCCAGGGGATGTCGGGGCGGGCCGGGGCCACCACCGCCAGAGACTGGCCGCCGCGGATCTTCTCGTCCGGTTCGAGGGTGAGCCGGAACCGGGCGTTCGGACGGTGCGACTCGCCGACGGCCAGCAACGTGCTGCCACGGTGCAGGAGGAAGACCGAGAGGTCGATGCGGGACCACTCGCCCGCGTCGTCCGGGACGTCCACCCGGTAGAGGGTCCCGTCGGTGTCGAGCGTGCTGGCCAGGTTGTGGTAGATCGACGCGACGCCGGGGTTGCGGACCGCGACCGCGATGACGGCGGGGTCGTCGACGTCGACGGTCTCGATGTCCCGGCTGATCAGTTCGAGCGCCTCGGTGATCTCCCCGCGGCGGACGCCGTCATGGAGACCGGCCAGGAGATGGACGGACGTCTCGCCCTTCCGCCGCAGGTACGCCGCCACCCCGAGCATCACCCGGACGGTCTCGTCGTCGGTGCGGCCGACGACCACGGCGGTGCGGGCCGCCTCCAGGCACGCCCGCTCGTACGCGGTCTCGTCGTAGGCGACCACGTCGTACAGGTCGGGGTCGGGGTTCTCGCCCGTCAGCTCCCCCGGCCAGAAGATCGCGGCGACGGGCGTCCCGGCGAACTCCGGGTCGGCGCGGAGCTGGCCGATGACGGCCCGCAGCCGCTCCCTGTCGTAGCCGATCATCACGAGGTGCCGCCGTCTGTGCAGCCGCGCCTGGCCGTTGGCCCTCATCGTCCGTCCTCTCCCCATCCAGAGCGTCAGCTCGGCGAACATCACCAGGCCGGCGGTCAGCCCGGCCACGATGACGATCACGCCGCCGATCCGTCCGCCGACCGTCGTCGGGGACAGGTCGCCGTAGCCGGTGGTGGTGCCGCTGACGAGGAAGTACCAGAGGTACTCGTCCGGCCGTTTGAGGTCGGCGCCGGGCTCCTCGAACACCACGATCAGCAGCCAGCCCGCGACGAACGCTCCGAGAAGCACCAGCGCGGGCGCCCGCCAGGAACGCCGGGTGATCCGGTTGACCAGGCGCAACAACACGATCGGCATCCGCGCAGCGTGGCAGCAGGCAAAATGCCACGTCAAGGCTGAATTGTCCCGGCCATGGCGGTGCGGGCGTAGCCGAACACGGCCGTGCCTCCCTCCGTCAGGGATATGCCACGGTCAGGTGGCGCGGCCCCGGCGCAGGACGCGGTTCAGCGCCGCGGCCACCTCCTCGGACAGGTCGCTGTCGCCGGACGCGGGCGGCGCGGCGGGCGCGGTGCCCGAACGCACGAGGTCGGCGGGGATGGCCTCGCGCGTGTGGCCGCAGTCGCGGCACTCGACCTCGCCGAGCCGGCACACCAGCGCGACGGATCCGCACGCCGCGCATCGGTCGAGATCGTCCGCCCAGTCGTGGGCGGACTGGCAGCCGGGGCAGATCAGGATCTGGCGGTCCGCCCGGACCCCGCGCTTCCACAGGCTCACGCCGCGCACGGGATCGGTCTGCCGCGCCCCGCAACGGAAGCAGGGCATCACACCTCCAGGGTGCGGGGGCCGACCGGAGTGCCCAACCGGCCCGTTCACTCAGAGATCGGCGAGCGCCTTACGGTACTCGCCGATGTCGCGTGCGTCCGGGATCGCGTTCACGACCTTCCACCGGACCACGCCCTCGGTGTCGATGATGAAGGTGCCGCGCAGGGCGACGCCCCTGTCCTCGTCGAACACGCCGTAGCGTCGTGCCGTCCCACCGTGCGGCCAGAAGTCCGACAGCAGCGGGAACTGGTACTTCTCCTGGTCGGCCCAGGCGCGCAGCGTGAACATCGAGTCGACCGACACGGCGAGCACCTGCGCCTTGTCACCGGAACCGCCGTCCAGCGTGGACAGCTCGTCCCGGATCTGGCACAGCTCGCCCGTGCAGACGCCGCTGAACGCCAGCGGGTAGAACACCAGGACGACATTCCTGCCCTGTCCGCCCGCCCGGTAGTCCGACAGCCTCACCGGAGTGCCGTGGTGGTCCTTCAGTTCGAAGTCGGGTGCGCCGTCGCCCACCTCAAGCGCCAAAGCCTCTCCCATGATTCTCGGCCCCACCGACGGCAGGGACGTACCCGCCCCCACGGTCGTGGGCGACGGGCCCGGTCCATACGTTCCCGCGGCGCCCGCCGGACCGGGGCGCCGTGGACGTCCGCGCTACTTGCGGACCTTGGGTGCGACCAGTCGCGTCCCGGACCACTCCTTCGCCGCGCTGACGCTGCTGGTCTGCGACAGGCCGGCCGTCTGGGCGGCCTCGCCGATGTCGCTGGGCTCCACGTGGCCGTCCCGGCCCGCCTTGGGCGTCAGTAGCCAGATGTCGCCGCCACCGGCAAGGGGGATCATCGCGTCGGTCAGGCCTTCGAACAGGTCGCCGTCGTCCTCGCGCCACCACAGCAGCACGACGTCGGCGACGTCGTCGTAGTCCTCGTCGACCAGCTCGTTCCCCGTGACGGCCTCGACGGATTCCCGGAGATCCTCGTCGACGTCGTCGTCGTAGCCGATCTCCTGCACCACCTGGCCCGCCTTCAGGCCGAGCCGTTCGGCCAGGCTGCGCTCAGACTGCGCCTGACCCGCGGTCGCGCTCACGAAAGTCCTCCCATTGTCGTCGTCCGCACGGTGTCGTGCGCGTGCTCTCCGGCCCCCGGGCCGGGTGGCCCGCCCGCACCCGTGCGGTGTTTGCGGGACAGTCCACACAAGTGAGGGCCCCTAGCGCAAGTGTCTTCCCGGCTTTTGGTGGCCTCATTGGCCCGATTACGACAATCACCGTCATGGAATGCTCACGTAGGGTGACACCTTCGGGGTCATCCTTTGACGAAGGACAACCTGACCTGGCGATCGGGGTTGTCGACGTTGAGATCGACCAGGGCCACCGACTGCCAGGTGCCCAGCGCGAGCCGTCCGCCGACGACCGGGAGCGTCGCGAACGGTGGGACGAGAGCGGGCATGACGTGCGAACGGCCGTGCCCCCGCGATCCGTGGGCGTGCCGCCAGCGGTCGTCGGCCGGAAGCAGGTCGCCCAGCGCCGCGAGCAGGTCGTCGTCGCTGCCGGACCCCAGTTCGAGGATCGCCACACCGGCGGTGGCGTGCGGGACGAAGACGTGCAGCAACCCGTCGCCGCCCGCCGACGCGGCGAACTCCTCGCACTCGGCCGTGATGTCGTGCACGACCTCGCGTGTACCGGTGGTCACCTGGACCACGGTGCTCTCCATGATCCCGTGTGTACCCGATACGGAGGCCCGGACGCATCCGAAATCCCCGGACGCGCCTCAGCTCTGGTGGCTCATCCGCTCCCCGGGCTCGATCACCGCGTCCGGTCCCGGGTAGACCAGCGCCTCATGGTCGTCGGCGAAGCGGACCACGTACGGCGGCCCGCCGTCCGGGCCGCGCACTTCGACGATCTCTCCTATCCGGTCCGGCTGGCCCACGACGTTGCCGTGAACGTGCAGCCGGTCTCCGACCTGTCCGTTCATCACTCCCCCAAGCTCGTACGTCCGTCACCTGGACGGACCGTGCCGGGCACGTGGTGCCGTATGTTCCCAGCCTCATACGTTCCCCTCACCCCGTCGAGGGGAATCTTCCCGACACGTGAAAAAGCGGCCCACGACGACGGCCGTGGCAAGAGCCCGTGACGACGGCGCCGCAGGGGGCGGTACCCGGTGACACCGGGGACAATGGTTACCGACTGGTAGAGATGCGTTAGCCGTCGTTAACGGCGACGATGGATCACAGACCGAGGCGACGAACAGTCGGCCGGTGACCGGCGGCCTCCCTCCTGGCGGCACCGGTCTCACCAGCAAGGACGGCAAGGACAGAGGGGACCCCGTGGCTTCCGGACGTCAACGCTTTTCGATCATCAGCGACGGCCTGCCGAGCCAGCTGCCCGACATCAACCCGGACGAGACCCGGGAGTGGCTGGAGTCGCTGGACACGGTCATCAAGACCGAGGGCCGTGGCAGGGCGCGCTACGTGATGCTCCGGCTCCTGGAGAGGGCCCGGGAGCTACAGGTCGGCGTGCCCAGCCTGCGCAGCACCGACTTCATCAACACGATCCCGCCGGAGCACGAACCCTGGTTCCCCGGCGACGAGCACGTGGAACGGCGCATCCGCGCCTATATCCGGTGGAACGCCGCGATCATGGTGTCGCGGGCGAACCGTCCCGACATCGGGGTCGGCGGGCACATCGCCACCTACGCGTCCGCCGCCTCGCTGTACGAGGTCGGCTTCAACCACTTCTTCCGCGGCAAGGACCACGGCGAGTCCGGTGACCAGGTCTTCATCCAGGGCCACGCCTCGCCGGGCATCTACGCCCGCGCCTACCTGGAGGGACGGCTGCCGGGCGACAAGCTCGACGGGTTCCGGCAGGAGCACTCGCATCCGGGCGGCGGGCTGTCGTCGTACCCGCACCCGCGGCTCATGCCGGACTTCTGGGAGTTCCCCACGGTCTCCATGGGTCTGACGGCGATCGACTCGGTGTACCAGGCGCGGTTCAACCGTTACCTCTACAACCGGAAGATCAAGGACACGTCCCGGTCGCACGTGTGGGCGTTCCTCGGCGACGGCGAGATGTCCGAGCCGGAGTCGCTCGGCGCGATCGGCCTGGCCGCCCGCGAGGAGCTGGACAACCTCACCTTCGTCGTCAACTGCAACCTGCAGCAGTTGGACGGACCGGTCCGCGGCAACGGCAAGATCATCCAGGAGCTGGAGTCGTTCTTCCGCGGCGCCGGCTGGAACGTCATCAAGGTCATCTGGGGCCGTGACTGGGACCCGCTGCTCGCCCAGGACGTCGACGGCGTGCTGGTCAACCAGATGAACACCACCCCGGACGGCCAGTTCCAGACGTTCAGCGTCGAGTCCGGCGCGTACATCCGGGAGAAGTTCTTCGGCGCCGACCCGCGGCTGCGCAGGATCGTCCAGCACCTGTCGGACGACGAGCTGCGCAAGCTGTCGCGCGGCGGGCACGACTACCGCAAGGTGTACGCGGCGTTCAAGGCGGCCCGCGAGCACGTCGGGCAGCCGACCGTCATCCTCGCGCACACCATCAAGGGCTGGACGCTCGGCTCCGACTTCGAGGCCCGCAACGCCACCCACCAGATGAAGAAGCTCACCAAGGCCGAACTGAAGGAGTTCCGGGACCGGCTCTACCTGGACATCCCCGACTCGGCGCTGGAGGAGCCGCTGCCGCCCTACTACCACCCGGGCGAGGACTCCGACGAGATCCAGTACATGCGGGAGCGCCGCGCGGCCCTCGGCGGGTTCCTGCCGAAGCGGGTGGTCCGCGCCAAGCCGCTGAAGCTGCCCGGCGACCCGGTCTACGGCGAGCTGAAGAAGGGGTCCGGCAAGCAGAACGTCGCGACGACCATGGCGTTCGTCCGGCTGCTCAAGGATCTGATCAAGGACGAGAACATCGGCGCCCGGTTCGTGCCGATCGCCCCGGACGAGTACCGCACGTTCGGCATGGACTCGCTGTTCCCCACGTCCAAGATCTACTCGCCGCACGGGCAGACCTACGACGCCGTCGACCGCAAGCTCCTGCTCTCCTACAAGGAGTCCGAGAGCGGGCAGATGCTGCACGAGGGCATCAGCGAGGCCGGGTCGATGGCGTCCACCATCGCCGCGGGCACCGCGTACGCCACCCACGGCGAGCACATGATCCCCGTCTACATCTTCTACTCGATGTTCGGGTTCCAGCGGACCGGCGACCAGATGTGGGCGCTCGGCGACCAGATGGGCCGCGGATTCCTCCTCGGCGCCACCGCGGGCCGCACCACCCTCACCGGTGAGGGCCTCCAGCACGCCGACGGCCACTCCCCGCTGCTCGCCGCGACGAACCCGGCATGTGTCCACTATGACCCGACGTGGGCGTTCGAGCTGGCGCACATCGTCCAGGACGCGCTGCGCCGTATGTACGGAACCTCCGAGGAACACCCGAACGGCGAGGACGTCTTCTACTACCTCACCGTCTACAACGAGCCGTACCAGCAGCCGCCCGAGCCCGACGACCTCGACGTCGACGGCGTCCTCAAGGGCCTCTACCGGTACAAGGCCGCGCCCGAGGTGTCGTCCGGCAACGGCGAGGTGCCCCGGGCGCAGATCCTGGCGTCCGGCGTCGGCGGCCGGTGGGCCCTGGAGGCGCAGCGGCTCCTCGCCGAGGACTGGGGCGTCGCCGCGGACGTGTGGTCGGCGACCTCGTGGAACGAACTGGCCCGCGAGGCCCGCGAGTGCGACGAGTGGAACCTGCTCAACCCGGACACCGAGCAGCGCGTCCCGTACGTCACCCGCAGGCTCGACAACGTCCCCGGGCCGATCGTCGCCGTGTCGGACTTCATGCGCGCCGTACCCGACCAGATCGCACCCTGGGTGCGCGCCGACTTCACCACGCTCGGCACCGACGGCTTCGGTTTCTCCGACACCCGCGCCGCCGCCCGCCGCTTCTTCCACGTGGACGCCGCGTCGATCGTCCTGGCGGTCCTGACCCGCCTGGCCCGCAACGGCGAGATCAAGTCGGAGACGCCGCAGCAGGCGATCGAGCGCTACCGGCTGAACGCGGACGTCGGCGACGTGTTCGCGGGCGGCGCCGGCAGCCCGGAGAGCAACACCGGCGGGGAGAGCTGATCCCGGTGACCGCGAAGGCGTAGGCCGCGATCACCCGGACGGGCCCCGAGCACACGCTCGGGGCCCTCGGCCTGTCAGGTCGCCGGAGGCGTGAACACGCCGAAACGGTTACCCGCCGGGTCTTCCAGGTAGGCGAACGTGAGGCCGTTGCCCGTGGTCACCGTCGGCATGGCGACCTTTCCGCCGTGCTTCTCCGTCTGCGCGCAGGCCGCGTCGACGTCCTCGACCAGTACCAAGAACATCGCGTGGTTCTCGGACGGGTCCGCGCTGTAGGCGATACCGCCGGCCGGCTCCCCGGCCCCCGGGTAGCTGATCAGGTCGTAGCCGTCGTCGTCCGGGTTCACCGCGAACTTCCAGCCGAACATGTCGCCGTAGAACCGCCGCGCCTTCTCCGGCGCGTCGGCACCGACCTGGAACCACGTGACGGTGTTGAACGCGGGAACTGTCATGGCCCTCTCCTCTGCTGCTCAATCGGTACGCGACCAGCATCGGCCCGCTCCGCGACAGCCCCCTGTCGGCATTTCTCAGACGAATTCGAGAGGGCGCACCACGAATTCGCACGGGGGCTGGGCCAGCTCCTCGTAGCTGCGTTCGGGCGCGGGCTCGTCCAGCAGCGCGGCCCGTCGAACGCGGTCGATGCGGAAGACACGGGCCTCACCGCGGAGACGGCACCAGCCGATCAGGTACCACCACAGCGACACGGCCGTGAACGCGACGGGTTCGACGTCGCGTTGGGTCTCCACGCCGTCCGCGGCGACGTAGTGGAGCCGGACGACCCGCCGGGCCGACATCGCCTCCTCCAACACGGCGGGCACGGACGCGGGCTCGCCCCCGCCGGCCGGCGTCAGGAACCGGACGCGCTCGGCCAGCTCCCGCGCCGACGCGCTGTCGTCCGCCGACATCGCCGCGACGATCTTGTGCAGGGCGGTGCGGGCGGCCCGCGAGTACGGCGAGCCGCCCGCCCGCGCCAGCGTGATCGCGACGGCCACCGCCTCGGCGGGCGTGAAGTTCAGCGGCGGCAACGTCCGGCTCCTGTCGAGGGTGTATCCGCCGCCGCGCCCCACATCGGCGAAGATCGGCACCCCGGCCTGCTGCAACGCGCCGATGTCACGCTCGATCGTCCGAACGCTCACCTCGTACCGCGCGGCCAACTCCCGCGCGCTGACCCGCCGCGGCGCACACGCGCGCAACTCCTCCACCAGGGCGTACAACCGGTCGGTGCGATTCACCCGCCGACCGTACGCCCCACCTGCGACATTCAAGACTCGACGGTCAGAGCTTGGAGTGGGACCAGGTGGTGAGGGGGGCTGCGGGGAGGGTGTTGACGATCTGGGTGGCGGGGACGGCGCAGCGGGCGGCTCGTTCGCAGCCGAAAGGTTGCCAGTCGAGTTGGCCGGGGGCGTGGGCGTCGGAGTCGATGGCGAAGCGGCAGCCCGCCTCGACGGCGAGGCGGAGGAGGCGTTTGGGCGGGTCGAGGCGTTCCGGGCGTGAGTTGATCTCGACGGCGACGTCGTAGGCGGCGCAGGCGTCGAAGACGAGGGCGGCGTCGAACTGGGACTCGGGGCGCAGGCCGCCGCGTTTGCCGCCCGCCTTGACGATGCGTCCGGTGCAGTGGCCGAGGACGTTGACGCGGGGGTTGGCGATGGCCGCGACCATGCGCTCCGTCATCGCGACGCGGTCCATGCGGAGGTTGGAGTGGACGCTGGCGACGACGATGTCGAGGCGTTCGAGGAGGGCGGGGTCCTGGTCGAGGGAGCCGTCGTCCAGGATGTCGACCTCGATGCCGGTGAGGACGCGGAACGGCGCGAGGGTCTCGTTGAGTTCGGCGACGACGTCGAGCTGGCGGCGGAGGCGGTCGGCGCTCAGGCCGTTCGCGACCTTGAGGCGCGGTGAATGGTCGGTGAGGGCGATGTACTCGTGGCCGAGGGCGCGCGCCGTCTCCGCCATCTCCCTGATGGGGGAACCGCCGTCCGACCAGTCGCTGTGGGTGTGCAGGTCGCCCTTCAGGGCGGCGCGGAGGGCGGCGGTGGCCTCGTCCACGGGCTCGCCCTCGGTGGCCTCCAGGCGGCGCAGGTAGACGGGGGTCTCGCCGCGCAGGGCCTCCTCGATCACGAGGGCGGTGACCTTGCCGATGCCGGGGAGGGCGGTCAGCGTGCCCGCGCGGGCGCGGGCGGCGAGTTCGTCGGCGGGCGTCCGATCGACGAGGTCGGCGGCCGCGCGGAAAGCGCGGACACGGTAGGTCGGCTCGTGAGCGCGTTCCAACAGGAACGCGATGCGGCGCAGGGCTTCGACGGGCTCCACGCCTCGCACCGTACCCGCGGGCTCGGACGGCCTGTCCAAGTGACACCCGGCTGACCTCGGGCCGGGCCATCACCGGCGTGATGGCACCCTGGGGAGGTGGACACCGCGAGCGAGACCGAGATACGTGAGCAGACGACCCAGCGCCTGGAGAAGGCCATGGGGACGTTCGGCACCGCGGCGCTGAACCGCATGGAGGAGCAGCTCCCCTGGTTCCGGCGCATGCCCGCCGACCAGCGCTCCTGGATCGGTCTCGTCGCCCAGGCGGGCATCGCCGCGTTCGTCGAATGGTTCAAGAACAACGAGCGGACCCGCCCGGCCATCGCCGGTGAGGTGTTCGGCACCGCGCCCCGCGACCTGCTCCGCGCCATCAAGCTCCAGCACACCATCGACATGGTGCGCGTCATCATCGACGTGGTCGAGACCCGGCTGGACGAGCTGGCCGCGCCCGGCGGCGAGGCGCAGCTCCGCGAGGCGATCCTCCGCTACACCAGGGACGTCGCGTTCGGCGCCGCGCAGGTGTACGCGCGTGCCGCCGAGACCCGCGCCGCCTGGGACGCGCGGCTGGAGGCCCTCGTCGTCAACGCGGTGCTGCGCGGCGAGGTCGACGACGGGATGCACTCGTGGGCCGCCGCGCTCGGCTGGACGTCCAAGCCCGTCACCGTCGTCGCCGGGTTCACCCCGGAGGACGAGGAGCCCGAGGTCACCATCGACCAGATGCAGCTCGCCGGGCGCCGTGCCAGGTCCGACGTGCTGGCGGGCGTGCAGGGGCACCGTGTCATCGTCATCGTCGGCGGCGACGCCGACCCGATGGAGGCGGCCCGTCCGATCGCCGCCAAGTGCGGGCCGGGGCCGGTGGTCGTCGGCCCCCGCGTCGGCGACCTCTACGACTCGACCCGCTCCGCCCACGCCGCCGTCGCCGGGCTCCGCGCCGCCGCGGGCTGGCCGGACGCGCCGCGTCCCGTCCACGCGACGGAGCTGCTGCCCGAACGGGCGCTGGACGGTGACGACGAGGCGCGCCGCTATCTGGTCGACAACGTCTACAACCCGATGCTCGCCGCGGGCGCCCCGCTCCTCGACACGCTCACCACCTACCTCGAACAGGGCTCCTCGCTGGAGGCCACCGCGCGGCTGCTGTTCGTCCACCCCAACACGGTCCGGTACCGGCTGCGGCGCGTCAGCGAGTTGACCGGCCTCGCCCCCACCGACGGCCGCAACGCTTTCACCCTCCGTATCGCGCTCGTCCTCGGCCGTTTCCAAAAACGCTGATGACCTTGAGGTTGTAGGGGTCGTACAAAGGGGTCCGACCAAAGTTCGTGCCGATCCGCATCGTGAGGGATGGGGCGATCGCGGCAGGCTGGACGCTGTGATCCTCCTCGCATCGCCCGGCCAGGGCGCTCAGACCCCCGGCTTTCTGCAGCCATGGCTAGAGATACCCGGCGTCGCCGATCGTCTGGCGTGGTGGTCCGCCGTGACCGGGCTCGACCTGGTCCGGTACGGGACGGTCGCGGACGCCGAGGAGATCCGTGACACCGCGGTGGCGCAGCCGCTGCTGGTCGCCGCCGCGATCGCCGGCCACGAGGCCCTCTACGACGGTGTCGACGGCGTTCCGGACGTGGTGGCCGGGCACAGCGTCGGGGAGCTGGCCGCCGCCGCGATCGCCGGGGTCCTGTCGCCGGAGACGGCGCTGGTCCTCGTCCGGGAGCGGGGACGCGCGATGGCCGACGCCGCCGCCGTCACCGAGACCGGGATGACGGCGGTGCTCGGCGGCGACCCCGACGAGGTCCTCGCCTCCATCGACAAGCACGGGCTCACCGCCGCCAACGTCAACGGCGCCGGTCAGATCGTCGCCGCCGGGACGGTGCGGAACCTCGCCGAGTTCGCGGACGAACCACCTTCGAAGGCGCGGCTGCGCTCGCTGTCGGTCGCCGGGGCGTTCCACACCGAGCACATGGCGCCCGCCGTCGACGCGCTCCGCCGCGTCACGTCCGGCGCGCCCGTCGCCGACCCGCGCACGCGGCTGCTGCAGAACCGCGACGGCGCCGTCGTCGAGTCCGGGCAGGACTTCGTGACGCGGCTCGTCGAGCAGGTCAGCGCGCCCGTCCGCTGGGACCTGTGCATGGCCACCATGCGCGACCTCGGCGTCACCGCGATCATCGAGTTGCCGCCCGGGGGGACGCTCACCGGCCTCGCCCGCCGCGAGCTGCCGGGCGTCGAGCGCGTCGCCCTCAAGACCCCCGACGATCTCGACAAGGCCCGCGAGCTGATCAAGGCGCACGCCTCATGAGCGGCGGGCTGCAGATCCCCGACGCGCGGGCCGGGGCCCGGGTCCTGGCGTTCGGCGACTACCGGCCGGCGCGGATCGTCACCAACGACGAGATCGCGCGGACCGTCGACACCGACGACGAATGGATCCGCACCCGCGTCGGCATCGCCGAGCGCCGAATCGCGGGCGACGACGAGGGCATCGTCGAACTGGGCGTGCACGCGGGCGGCAAGGCCCTCGCGGGCAGCGGCCTCGACCCGTCCGACATCGACCTGGTGATCCTCGCGACCTGCTCGGCGGAGTCGCCGATGCCGGGCTACGCCCCGCAGGTCGCGCACCGCCTCGGCATCGACGCGCCCGGCGCCTTCGACCTGAACGCCGCGTGCGCCGGGTTCTGTTACGCGCTGGCCACCGCCAGTGCGGCCGTCCGCGCCGGGAACGCCCGCAACGTGCTGGTCGTCGGCGCGGAGAAGATGTCCCAGTGGATCGACTGGACGGACCGCTCGACCTGCATCATCTTCGCGGACGGAGCGGGCGCCGCGGTCGTCGCGGGAAGCGACTCCCCCGGCATCGGCCCGGTCGTCTGGGGCAGTGCCGGCGACAAATACGACAAGATCATCATTGAGGACCGGCACTCGTTCATCCGGCAGGAGGGGCAGTCGGTCTTCCGCTGGGCGACCACGGCCATCGCCCCGGTCGCGGCGCAGGCGTGCGAACGCGCCGGGATCAAGCCCGAGGAGCTCGCCGCCGTCGTCCCCCACCAGGCCAACCTGCGGATCATCGAGGCGATCGCCCGCAGGCTGAAGGCCGTCAACGCGGTCGTGGCCGACGACATCGTCCAGTCCGGCAACACCTCCGGGGCCTCCATCCCCCTGGCCCTGTCCCGCATGATCGAACGCGGCGACGTGCCGTCCGGCGCACCGGCCCTGCTGGTCGGGTTCGGCGCCGGGCTGTCCTACGCTGCCCAAGTCATCCAGATCCCGTAGGCCGTCACGCCTTCTCACAGGCTCTGGACCAACCACCGAAGGAGAAACGCAGACCATGGCAGAAGTCGCCACCGAACAGCAGATCCTGGACGGCCTCGCGGAGATCATCGATGAAATCGTCGGCATCGACAAGGCCGAGGTGACCCCGGAGAAGAACTTCATCGACGACCTCGACATCGACTCGCTGTCGATGGTGGAGATCGCCGTCGCCGCCCAGGACCAGTTCGGCGTCGAAATTCCCGACGACGAGCTGCGCAACCTGAAGACGGTCAAGGACGTCGTGGACTACGTCCAGAAGGCCCCCGCCAAGAGCTGAACGACACGGGGCGGGCGCGCCGCGGGTTCCGGACGGGAACCCCGCGGCGCGCCCGGTCCCATCCCCTCTCCAGCCCGCAAGGAGCAGCCACCATGAGCAAGAGCCAGACCAGAGTCGTCGTGACGGGTCTCGGTGCAACGACCCCACTCGGCGGAGACGTGCCGTCGACCTGGTCCGCCCTGCTCGCCGGAGAGTCCGGGGTACGGAGACTGGACTGGGACGACGTCGAGAACCTGCCGGTCCGGTTCGCCGCCACGCTGAAGGTGCAACCGGACACGGTCCTGCCCAAACAGTCGCTGCGCCGCCTCGACCGCAACCAGGCGATCGCGCTGGTCGCCGCGCGGGAGGCCTGGACGGACGCCGGGTTCGCGCCGTCCACCGGCGGGAAACCCCAGAAGGGCATGGACAAGGCCGGTGTCGAGGGCGGTTTCGTGGTGGACCGCGATCGGCTCGGGGTCGTGGTGTCCAGCGGCATCGGTGGCCTGCACACCGCGCTGAACAGCTACGACGTGTACAAGGAGAAGGGTTGGGCGCGTGTGTCCCCCTTCACCGTCCCGATGCTGATGCCGAACGGGGCGGCCGGGCACGTCGGGATCGAGTTCGGCGCGACGGCCGGCTCACACGCCCTGGTCAGCGCGTGCGCGTCCAGCGGTGAGGCCGTCGGCTACGCCATCGACATGATCCGGACGGGCCGCGCCGACGTGATCATCTGCGGCGGCACGGAGGCGTGCATCCACCCGTTGCAGATGGCGTCGTTCGGCTCCATGCGCGCCCTGTCGACCCGCAACGAGGAGCCGGAGCGCGCGTCCCGGCCCTACGACAAGAACCGGGACGGGTTCGTCCTCGGTGAGGGCGCGGCGGTGATGATCCTGGAATCGGAGGAGCACGCCCGGGCCCGTGGCGCGCGGGTCTACGGCATCGCGTCAGGCGCGGGCTACTCCAACGACGCGTTCGACATCGTGCTGCCCGAGCCGACCGGCTCCGGGCAGGCCAAGGCGATGCAGCGGGCCCTCGCCGACGCCGGGCTCGAACCGTCCGACATCATCCACATCAACGCGCACGCCACCTCGACGCCCGCCGGTGACGTCGCCGAACTCGCCTCGACCAAGGCCGGGCTCGGCGAGGAGGCCGCGAGCAAGGTGGTCATCACCGCCACCAAGTCGATGACCGGACATCTGCTCGGCGGCGCCGGCGCCCTGGAGTCGATCTTCACGATCCTGGCGCTGAAGGAGGGCCTCGTCCCGTTCGTCGCCAACCTGGAGGACCTCGACGACGAGGTCGACCTGGACATCGTGCGCGACGAGCCGCGCAAGCTCCCCGACGGCCCGGCCGCGGCGCTCAGCAACTCGTTCGGCTTCGGCGGCCACAACGTGTCGGTCGTCTTCGAACGCGCCCTCTGACCTCCACCCACCCGAAGGGCCCGACGAGCACGGCACCTCGCTCGCCGGGCCCTTTCGCACCCGCCTGCGCCCTCAATGACGAACGCCACCACCGTTCACCCACTCTGACGCGGAGCGCACGCGCCCCACGACCGTTCAACACCGTCACGCTGACGCACGTGCCCCACGAGCGTTTCGGTCTCCAGACGGACACGGACCGGCGTGGGCCCTCGCTCGCCGCGCTGTCTCTCGCCTGGCGACGGCTCGGCATCGGGTGCCGTCACCGCTCAACACCGTCATGCCGACGCGCTCCAGGAGCGGTTGTGGCCCGGGGACGGGGACGGCCCGGCGAGCGGATGCTCGCCGGGCCGTTTCGCTGTGCGGCGGCGGCCTCGGTGTGGGGGTGTGGCCGCCGCTCAGCTGCCGTGCCGGGGATACCCCGGGCGGGGCGCGCACGTTGCGGGGCGGGCACGCACCGAGGGGCCGGCGTCAGCCGGTCACCGGGCTCACACGGCGGCGTGCAGCCAGCGGACGGGGGCGCCGTCGCCCGCCCGGCGGAAGGGCTCGAGCTCGTTGTCCCAGGGGGTGCCGAGCAGGCGGTCCAGCTCGTGCTCCAGGGTGGTCTTGCCGACGGCGGCGTTCGCCATGACGGACCGGAGCCGGTCCTCGGGGACCATGATGTCGCCGTTGGCACCGATCACGCCCGAGAACACCCCGAGGGACGGGGTGAAGCTGAAACGGACGCCGTCGGTGCCCGGCGTGGGATCCTCGGTGGCCTCGAAGCGCACCAGCTTCCACGTTCGCAGCGCCGAGGTGATGCCCGCGGCGGTACCCGGCCTCCCCTCCCAATGAAGCTCGGCGCGCAGCGTTCCCGGCGCGGCCGCCTGATCGGTCCATTCAAGGGAAACGGGCACACCTAGAACACCTGCGGCGGCCCACTCGATGTGCGGGCTCAGCGCAGGCGGCGCGGAGTGGACGTAGAAAACGCCACGTGCGGTCACCGGACCTCCTGGATCTGTACCGAGGCTCGTCTTCCCCTACGGCCTCGTACGTCCCAAGTCGGCGTCCGCGTCCCTCATTGTGCATCATCGGCACGTGTCGCACCACTGTGAGTTCACGGATTATCGAACGCTTGACCACAGGATGCACACCGTTCACCGGGCCTGCCCGTCCAAGCCTAGGGCCTCGTGAGGGGACGCGCGGCGAAACCCGCGCATGGGGACGGCCGCCTCCGGCCGTTCCGCCACGTCCGATTCCGATCACAAAGTGTCGTCGATCGTGCACGATGTGTGCGGGGCCGGGCAGGTGACGAAAGCGAGGACGGATGTTCGACCAACAGGCGCGGCTGGAGCGGATCCTGGCGCGGCATCCCGACGCGGTCGTGGTGGAGCCGGTGCCGGGACGCCCGGCGCTGATCCGGCGCGACGAGCTTCTGGTCGCCGGGCCGGACGCCGGCGCCGCCGAGACGCTCGTGCGGCGCTGGTACGACTCGCGGCACGACGAGTGCGGTGTCACGCGGTTGCGGCTGCGCACCCGGGCGAAGGTGGACGTGTGCGGGCTCGCCGCCGATCTCGGCGCGGAGCGGAGGTCCCGGCGGCTGAGCGTGTCGCCGAACCATCTCGTCCACGGGCAGCCGATGTGGTGGAGCGGTCCCGCGGACCTGCCGCGTCCGGCCCCGCCGCTGCCCGCCCCCGAGGCCGGGGCGGCGCCGCGCCGGGACGTGACGGTCGCGGTCCTCGACACCGGCCTGTCGCCGCACCCCTGGTACGCCGGCACCGACTGGTACGAGGAACAACGCGCGGAGGTGGAGGAGGTCCTGGACGCCGACCTGGACTTCGAACTGGACGCGCAGGCCGGTCACGGCACGTTCGTCGCTGGCGTGGTGCTGCGGCACGCGCCGTCGGCGCGGTTGCGGGCGCGCCGCGTCATCGGCGGCGACGGGGTCGGCGACGAACTGGCGGTGATCCGGGCGCTGGAGTGGCTCGCCGGGCTGGGCGACGTCGACGTGGTCAACCTCTCGCTCGGCTGCCACACCTACGACGATCGTCCGTCGCCGCTACTGGCGCGGGCGATGGCGGCGCTCGGCCGCCGCACCGTCGTGGTGGCGTGCGCGGGGAACGCGGCGACGGACCGTCCGTTCTGGCCGGCCGCGATGAAGCCCGTCATCGGCGTCGCGGCGCTGGACGGCGATGACCGCGCCGCGTTCTCCAATCACGGCTGGTGGGTGGACGCGTGCGCGCAGGGCGTGGACGTCGTCAGCGCGTTCGTGCGGTTCGACGGGACGCGCCCGCCCGTGCGCGGCGTCGATCCCGACCTGTTCGAGGGCTACGCCACCTGGAGCGGGACGTCGTTCGCGACGCCGGCCGTCGCGGGCCGGATCGCCGGGCTCGCGGCGGCGGAGGGCATCGACGCGGTGACCGCCGCCGACCGCGTCCTGGATCCGGCGGGGCGCCCCGTGCTACCGGGCCTCGGCGTGGTCGTGGCCTCGTGAGCACGGCACGGTCGCGAACTGGCGACCGTCCACGCGGAGTGACCGTTCTATGCCTTAGGGTGAACGTCAGCGGGGGGCCTCGGGAGGAGACTTCGGTGGCCCATAAGGACGACGGTACGGGCGAGCTGGTGGTCCGGGCGCGCGACGGCGACGGCGCCGCGTGGGCCCGGCTCGTGGAGCGGTACAGCGGGTTGCTGTGGTCGATCGCACGCTCGCACGACTTGAACGACGCCGATTCCGGCGACGTGGTGCAGACCACGTGGCTGCGGTTGGTCGAACGGATCGGCGGGCTGCGCGATCCGTCGGCCGCCGGATGCTGGCTGGCCACGACCGCGCGGCGCGAGAGCCTGCGCCTGGTGCGCCTGCGTGGACGCGACCTGCCGGTGGTGCCCGCGCCGCGCGCTCCGGAGGCGCCCCCCGAGCGGGTGGTGATCGGCCGGGAACGCGTCGGCCGGGTCGGCGCGGCGCTGGGCGCGCTGCCGCGGCGGTGCCGGACGTTGCTGCGGCTGTTCGCGGTCGTGTCGAGCCAGGCCGAGCTGGCCGCCGCGCTCGGCATCCCGGTCGGCAGCGTCGGACCGACCCGGGCCCGGTGCCTGGACGCGCTGAGGAGGCTCGTCCAGTGACCGACGACGAGCTGCTGGCGGGCGTCCGCGAGGCGTTCACCGTGTTGGACCCGGTGCCGGCGGACGTGCTGGCGGCGGCCCGCGCGTCGATCGCGTGGCTGGCGCCGTCCGCGACGCTGGCGGAGTTGGAACGCGACCGGTCGGCGCGGGCGGCGGCCGGGGTCCGCGGCGCGGCGAACCGCGTGCTGACGTTCGCGTCCCCGGACGGTTCGGTGGAGATCGAGGTGTCGGAGAACGGCCGGGACCGGGAGTTGATGGGGCGGCTCGTCCCGTCGATGCCCGCCCTAGTCGAGGTCCGGCACCGTGACCTGCCGCCGGAGGGGATCACGACGCGTGCGGAGCCCGCCGGGCTGTTCTGCGTGCCGCGCGTGCCCGAGGGCCTGGTGAGTCTCGCCTTCCGGTTGGACGACGGCACGACGATCGTCACCAGCTGGATCCGGCTGTGACGGCCGGGTTCCTCCGGTGGGGGCGCCACCGGAGGAACCGTCCCAAGGGGGTGGAGGGCCCGTTCGACGAGCGCGCCCTCCTTCACCTCGCCGCGGTCGACCCGGCCACCGCCTTCGCGCGGGCGAGCGCCCTCCTCGACGAGGGCGGCGGGGTGCTCGCGCTGCGGGTGGCCGGGCTCGCCGCGAAGGAGCTGGGGAGACTCGACGAGGGTGTGGCGTTCCTCCAGCGCGCACTGGCCCGGTCGGACGGTTACACGGCGGCCCAGGTGCGCATGAACCTCGTCGGGCTGCTCACGGCCCGTGGCGACGTCGCCGGGGCGCTGGCCCACGCGACGGAGGCGGAGACCGTGCTGGACGGCGCGGACGCCGACCGTCTCGCGGCCAACAAGGCGTGCGCACTGGCGAGGGCCGGACGCCTGGACGAGGCGCACACCGTGGCCGCGCAGGCGTTGCCGCGCCTGCGACAGGGCCATGACCCGGCCGCGCTCAACGGGCTCCTCACCAACCTGGGGCTCGCGCGTGCGTTACGCGGCGACCTCGCCGGTGCGGAGTCGGCGCTGGAGGAGGCGGTCGCCGTCGGCGAGGCGGCGGGGCTGCGTCACCAGACGGCGATGTCCAGGGGGAATCTCGCGTTCGCGGTGTCGCGCCGTGGGGACGTCCCGCGAGCGCTACGGCTCTTCGTCGAGGCCGAGAGGCACCTGAGCGGTGAACGCCTGGCGCAGTGCCGGCTCGATCAGGCGGAGACCCTCATCATGGCGGGGCTGCCGGGCGAGGCGCGTCCCGTCCTGATCGCGGCCCTGGACGCGGCGACGGCGAACGGCTACCGATGCGACATGGCGGACGGTTTCCTTCTGCTCGCCCACGCCGAACTGGCCGCCGGGTATCCCGAGCAGTGCACCGACGCCGCCGAACGCGCACGGGCGGCGTTCGCCGAACAGGAACGCACCGGTTGGGTGCCGCTGGCCGAGCATGTGCTGCTCCGGGCCCGGTGGGAGTCCGGTGAACGCTCGGCGGTGCTGCTGCGCTCCGCCGTGGCCACGGCCGATCGGCTGAGCGCCGGCGGCTGGACGGACGCCGCCGACGAGGCCCGGATCGTCGCCGCGCGGGTGGCGCTGTCCCTGGGCCGCCCGGCCGGGCACCTGCTGTCGCCGGTCGGGCGGCGGCGCGGCCCGGCGTCCGCGCGGATCGCCGCCTGGCACGCCGTCGCCCTCGAACGCGCCGCACGCGCCGACCGGGCCGGCGCCCTGGCCGCGGTCAGGGCGGGCCTGCGGGTGACCGAGGAGCACGCGGAGGCGCTCGACGCGCTGGACCTGCGGGCCCGCGCGTCGGGACTCGCCACCGAACTGGCCGGGCTCGGCCTCGAACTTGCCCGATCGGCGCGGGAACTGCTCGCCGTCGAGGAGCGGCGGCGGGCGATCGCGCGGCCCGCCCGCGTCCGTCCGCCGAAGGACCCCGAGCGCGCGGCGGCGCTGACCGCGCTCCGCGCCCTCAGCGCCGAGCACACGGCGGGCACGGCCCGGGGCGGCGCATCGGCGGCGCCGCCCCGGGACCTGGCCGGTCTGGAGGCCGAGATCCGGTCCCGGACGCGCGGCCGCCCGGCGGGCGCCGCGCCGCCGCGGCCCGCCGGCCTCTCCCGCGTCGCCGCCGCGCTCGGTGAGCGTGCGCTCATCGAGATGATCGCGGTCGGCTCGGATCTGCATGCCGTGACCGTCGTCGGCGGCACGCCGCGCCGCCACCGCCTCGGCTCGTACGAGGCCGCCGCCCGGGAGACCGGCCTGGTCCGCTACG
This sequence comes from Actinomadura spongiicola, assembly GCF_003432485.1. Lineage (GTDB taxonomy): Bacteria > Actinomycetota > Actinomycetes > Streptosporangiales > Streptosporangiaceae > Spirillospora > Spirillospora spongiicola. Next base: position 84,890 of record NZ_QVNQ01000012.1, on the reverse strand, counting down.
CCACGCGCCGCCTCGCCGAGGGCGACGACCCGCGGGCGCTGTCGGCCCTCGACGACACCGCCGTCCGCCTCGACGACCGCCTGCTCGCTCCGCTGCGGGCCGACCTCGGCGACCGGGACCTCGTCATCGCCCCGGCCGGTGTGCTGCACGCGCTGCCCTGGGCGGCGCTGCCGTCGCTGGCCGGGCGGGCGTTCACGATCGTCCCGTCCGCCGGGGCCTGGCTGCACGCCCGCGCCACCGCACCCGCGGACGGGCACACCGTCCTGGTCGCGGGCCCTGGGCTCCGGCACACCGAACGCGAGATCGCCGCCCTGCGTGTGCTGCACCCGGGCGCCGTCGTCCTGGACGGCCCGGACGCCCGCGCGGACACCGTCCTGGACGCCCTGGACGGCGCGGACCTCGCCCACATCGCCGCCCACGGCGAGTTCCGGCAGGGCAACGCCCTGTTCTCCCGGCTGCGCCTCGCCGACGGGCATCTGACGGTGCACGACCTGGACGAGCTGACCGTGCCGCCGCGCCTGATCGTCCTGTCCGCCTGCGACATCGGCCGCGCCGACGAGGGCGACGCCGTGCTCGGCATGGCCAGTGTCCTCCTCGCCCTCGGCGCCGCCACGGTGATCGCCAGCGTGACGCCCGTCCAGGACGCGGCCACACCGGAGTTCATGTCCGCGTTCCACACCGCGCTGGCCGCCGGACACGACCCGGCCCGCGCACTGGCCTCCGTCCCGCGCCCTCCGGGCGTCCTCGGGCTCCTGTGCATGGGCGCGGGCTGAGGCACCGGCCCACGCGAACGCGGCCCGTCAGTCGTCGCCGGTGGCGACCGGGTTGGACGGGTCCGTCACCCAGTTCGACCAGGAGCCGACGTAGAGGGCGGCGGGAATTCCGGCGAGGTGGAGGGCGAGGATCTCGTGGGCGGCGGTCACCCCGGAGCCGCAGTAGGCGCCGACGTCGACCGCGTCCGTCACACCGAGCTTGGCGAAGCGTTCGCGCAGCAGCTCGCTCGGCAGGAACCGGCCGTCCACGCCGACGTTGCCCGACGTGGGCGCGTTGCGGGCGCCCGGGATGTGACCGGCGACGGGGTCGACGGGCTCCTGGTCGCCGCGGTACCGCTCGGCGGCGCGGGCGTCGAGCAGGACCCCGGCCGTGGCGAGTTCGGCGGCGCCCTCGGCGTCCAGAACGGGGAGACGGCCCGGGTTGGCGATGAAGTCGCCCGGCTTGACCTCCGGGTCGTCGTCGCTCACCGGACGGCCCGCCTCAGTCCACGCGCGGTACCCGCCGTCCAGGACCCGGACCCTGTCGTGCCCGAAGTACCGCAGCGACCACCAGACGCGCGCAGCGGCCGTGGAGTCGGCGTCGTCGTAGACGACGACGAGACCGTCCTGCGACACCCCGGCGCGGCGCATGGCCGACTCGAAGGCGACGGGGTCGGGCAGCGGATGGCGGCCGCCGGGCCCCGGCGGCCCGGCCACGTCCCGGTCGAGGTCGACGAACACGGCGCCGGGCAGGTGCCCTCTGCGGTAGGACTCGATCCCCGGGGGACCGGCCAGATGCCATCGGACGTCGAGGAGGACCACGGGCTTCTGCCGCCGGAGCAGAGAGTCCAGCGCGAGCACTTCGATGAGAGGGTGCACACGGTCAGTTTGACCGTCGTTGCCCCGATTAGGGAGGGGCGAATCCTGTTTCATCTCGGGCACCTTCCCTCTCAGGGTCGGGACGTGGTCAGCAGCGGGACGAGTTGTTCCGCCGATACGAGGGAACCGTGCATGCCGACCATCCGGTTCAGCCACGGTTCCCGTTCGGTCGCGACGATCGCGAGATCGGTGTGCGGGACGGCGATCACGTCACCGACGCGTTCCCGCATCCCGGGTCCTAGCGGCCCGAACCAGCCGTTCGCGACGGCCTCCTCGCGGGAGACGACCCACGCGCGGTCGCCGAGCCGGGCCGTCCAGGCGGCGAGGACGTCGGCGTGGGCGCCGGGCTCGCTGTAGACGTACCGGGCGCGGGCGTCGCCGCCGAGGAGCGCGACGCCGTCCCGCAGTTCGGGCACGGCGTCGACGTCGACGCGTTCCGTCGGGTCGACCATGCCGTGGTCGGCGGTCACGTGGAGGGCCGACCCGGCGGGCAGGACGGCCGCGATCTCCTGGACGAGCATGTCCATGAACCGCAGTTGGTGCCGCCAGTCGGCGGAGCCGGTCCCGAACCGGTGCCCGGTCGCGTCGAGGTCGGCGTGGTACACGGTGACGAACGAGCGGTCGCCCTGGCGGAGGGCCAGTTCGGTGCGTCCGACGAGCTGCCCGAGGCTCTGCGCGGCGACGTACCGGGAGCCGCGCGCCGTGGCGCGGCTGAGCGCGGTGCCGCTGTACTGGCGAAGCGCGACATAAGCGGTCTCGACACCAGCCGCCGCGGCCCGCTCGTACACGGTCGGAACGGGCTGGAACTCCTCCGGAACGACGGAGCCGTCCTGCCAGCGCAGGCAGTTCAGCAGCCTGCCGGTACCGGGGATCGCGACCTGGACGCCGAGCAGCCCGTGCTCGCCGGGCGGCGCGCCGGTGCCGAGCGAGCCGAGGCTGCTGACCGTCGTCGCCGGGAATCCGGACGTGATCGGGCCGCCGCCCATCGCGTTCAGGAAGGGCGCCTCGTCCGGGTGCGCCTTCAGCTGCTCCCAGCCGAGCCCGTCGATCAGCAGGACGCAGACGCGCGGCACGGGCGGCAGGCCGAGGACGTTCACCGCGCCGGGGACGCCCAGGGACGCCAGCACCGAGGGCGGCAGATCCGCGAGCGCGCCCTCCCCGTACCGTGGCACAGGCGGCTCGGGACGGCCGCCGGGAGCCGCCGCGATCACCGGAGGATCATCGGGGGGTCGCGTCATCGGGCGGTCGCGGCGGACAGTTCCTCGGCGAACGCCAGCACCTGCCCGACGGCGTCCGCGCCGTCGGCGGCCTCGCTGACCCGCAGGGACAGGTCGTCGGCGGTGACGCTGCCCGTGTAGCCGTGGTCGGCCTCGCAGTTCTCGTCGCCGCACGTCGCGGGCTCAAGGTCGATGTGGGCGATGGCGCCCCAGCCGATGGTCAGCACGACCTCCGTCGGCGGCACCCCCGGCACGTACGACGCCGGGTCCGGGACGACCCGCGTCACCGCGACCGACTGGACGCGTTCCAGCTTGACGGCCTCGGTGGTGGTGGACGCGTGCGGTTGGGCCATGCCCTCGCCGGGCGGGTGCTCGTCGGTGTGGCACACCAGCAGCCGGCTCGCCGACAGCACCAGCACCGTCACGTGCCGCCGCACCTCCATGGCGGGGTCGAACGTCGCCTCGTGGTGGACCACGTAGGCCACGACGGGCTCGTCCCCGATGGCCGACTCGACCGCGTCCGCGACCAGGTCCGGGTAGTAACCGCTGCGCTCGATCGCCGTGCGCAGACCGCCGGCGGTCGCTCGGGTTTCCCTCATGGCCCCATCCTGCCCTGTCCGGGGGCGGACGCGCACATGGCCGCCCATCGGACCGTGATCGACGCTAGCGCGGGCGCATCGCGGGTACGGGATCGACATGGACGAGAAGCCGCTTCCCAAGCCGCCGCCGGTGCCGCCCCCGACACCGGACCCCGCGCCGCCCCCGGGGCCGCTGGTCCCGCCCACCGACCCGGCGCCCGGTCCGTCCCCGGGCCCCGCGCCGCAGCCCCCTGGCCCCGTGCCGCCTGGCCCGTCCCCCGAACCGGTCCCGCCCGGACCGCCGCCGGAGCCCACCCCACCGGGGCCTGCGCCCGACCCGTCCCCGCCGACGCCCGTCCCTGACCCGGTCCCGCCGGGCCCGGAACCCGACCCGATCCCGCCGACCCCGGAACCCGCCCCACCGGGCCCGCCCGGACCACCGCGCTGAACAACCCAATCGCGCCCAGCACATCACCACGGACGGGAACCGGAACCCCGGTGATCCCGGCGCCCCATCCGCCACGCCGCCCCTCGCACAAACGGTCAGCCAGCACGCCATCGTGGACGAAGAGAGGAAAGCCGGTGATCCCCGGCGTGGCAGGAGGACGACGGCCGCCGTGTCGGCTCTTGGAACCGCGCGGTCGCTGGCGGTACGGCGCTCAGGGCCGGTGATCCCGGCGCGGTGGGAGGGGAACGGGCGCCGCGCGGACGTGTCGCCCGCCGCACCCGCTCCTCGGGGCCGCGGGGGCGCTGTCACTGACGTCCGTGGCAGACGGCCGGCGCGGGCGGTCGCGGGTGGGTCAGGAGAGTCGGCGTGGCTCCAGTTCGGGTCGTGGGCCCACTGGTCTGTCCAGGGTCAAGGTCGCGTGCCGGACGGTGACGCCCGACGCGTCCGCCATGACCGGGCTCAGTTCGAGCCGCGCCACCTCGGGCAGGTCGTAGCCGAGGCGGGACGCGCGGAGCAGCAACTCCTCCAGGGCCGCGAGGTTCACCGGCTCCGCGCCGCGATGCCCGAGCAGCAGCGGCGCCGTGCGGATGGCGCGGATCATCTCCGCGGCGTCCACGTCCGCGAGCGGCGACAGGCGGTGGGCGCGGTCGTCGAGCAGTGCCGCGATCTCGTCGGCGACGCCGAAGGAGACGACCGCGCCGAACGACGGGTCCTCCCTGATCAGGACGCGGACCGGGACGCCGCCCGTGGCCCCGTCCCCGGCGACCTCGACGCCGTAGCACGCCAGCAGCTCGGCCGCCTGCCCCGCCGTGGCCTCGACCGGACCGTCCGTGCCTCCCGGGCCGAGCCAGCCGGCGACGAGCGTCCTGGCCCGGTCACGGTCCACTCCGTCGAGTTCCGGTACGCGACCCGTGGGACGCCGCCGCCACCGCGCGTACCTGATCACGTACGCCAGCGCCCGGACGGCGTCCTCCGGCGAGGGGTAGGACGGCACCGACCCCTCCGCCGCCGTTCCGTCCGGACCGGTGACGCGCAGGTCGACCGGCATGCCCTCCGTGCCGAGGTACGTCGCCACGACCGGCTTGCCGGCCGTGGACGCCAGCCGCACGATCCGCTCCGGGACGCGCACGTCGTAGCCCCCGATCGTCGGGGGCGTGAACAGCGCCACCACCGCGTCGACCGACTCGTCGTCCAACGCGGACGCGAGCGCCGCCTCGTAGTCGTCGGCGTCCGCCCGGGGGCCGAGGTCGACGCGCGGCCGGACGTCGAGGCCGAGCGCCACGGCCTCGTCCTGCGCCAGCAGTCCCAGCGAGTTCGAGTTGTCGATGATCGCGATGCGGTCGCCCGTCGGAAGCGGCTGGTAGGCCAGTATCTGGGCGACGTCGAACAGCTCCGACAGGTCCTCGACCCGGATCACTCCGGCCTGCTCGAACAGGGCGCTGACCGCATGGTCGGGCAGTGTCAGCGCGCGTGCGGCGTGCCCGAGCGGGACGCCCTGCGTGCTGCGCCCGCTCTTGACCGCCACGATCGGTTTGCGGCGGCCGAGCCTGCGCGCCAGCCGCGCGAACTTGCGGGGGTTGCCGAGCGACTCCAGATACAGCAGGACGGCCTTGGTCGCCGGATCCTCCTCCCAGTACTGCATGAGGTCGTTGCCCGACACGTCGGCCCGGTTCCCGGCGGAGACGAACGTGGACAGGCCGAGGCCGCGTTCGGCCGTCCGCTGGAGGATCGCGATTCCCAGCGCGCCCGACTGGGAGAAGAACCCGACGGGCCCCCGTCCCGGCATCGTCGGCGCCAGGGTCGCGTTCAGCCGTACGTCCCCGTCCGTGTTGGCGATTCCCAGGCAGTTCGGGCCGACCACGCGCATCCCGTAGGCGCGAGCGAGCCGCACCAGCTCTTCCTGCCGGGCGCGGCCGTCGTCCCCGATCTCTCCGAACCCGGACGACACGACGATCAGGCCGCGCACGCCCTTGCCCGCGCACTCCTGGACGACCTCGTGGACGGCGTCGGCCCGCACGGCGACGACCGCGAGGTCCACGTCGTCCGGGATCTCCAGGACGGACTGGTAGGCGCGCACGCCCGCCACCGCCACCGCCGTGGGGTGCACCGGGTAGACGGGGCCGGTGAAGTCTCCGGACAGCAGGTTCCGCAGCACGGTCTGCCCGACGCTGTGCTCGGCCCGGCTCGCCCCGATCACGGCGACCGACCGGGGGAACAGCAGCCGCTGGATCGACCGCGACTCGGCCCGGTGCTCCCGGGCCGCCATGACCTCCATCGACGTCTCGGTCGGCTCCAGGTCCAGGACGAGTTCGATCACGCCCTCCTCGAACCGTTGCTCCGCCCGGTATCCCGCCTCCCGGAACACCCGCGTCATCCGGCGGTTGTCGGGCAGGACGCTCGCGACGAACCGGCGCACCCCCCGCTCCCGGGCGGCCGCGGCGATGTGCTCCAGCAGCACCGGCCCCAGCCCGCGGCCCTGGTGCGCGTCCTCCACCAGGAACGCCACCTCCGCCGTCTCCAACCGATCATTGAGCCGGTCATAGCGGACGACTGCCACCATTTCCGTGCCAATCGTGGCAATCAACGCGACTCGCCGGTCATGGTCGACGGTCGTGAAGTGTTCGACATCACGATCCGACAGTCGCGGGCGCGGCGAGAAGAACCTGTAGTAGATCGTTTCGGGCGACAGCCGCGCGTGGAAGTCGCGCAGGAGCTCGGCGTCCGCGGGCCGGATGGGGCGCAGATGCGCCGTTCCGCCGTCGCTGAGGACGACGTCGGCCTCCCATTGATCCGGGTAACGCTCGGTCACGTACCCGAGAGTAAGGCACGGACGCTCCGCCCTCGCGAGAGGAAAATCCGGGCTTCCTCGGGGATCGCTGCGCGTTCGAGACCTAATCGGGGCTCCGGAGCTGTTACGGTCGAGCACACGCCCAGAATTGCCGCTCGCGCGGGCCGTGTTGATCGAGGTGATGACTCCATGACGCGCGTGGTCGTGGTCGGCGATCTCATGACAGACACCGTGGCGCGTGCCGCCTTTCCTCTCGCCAAGGGAAGCGACACGCCCGCCGCCGTGACGATCCACGGGGGCGGCTCGGGCGCCAACGTGGCCGCCTGGCTCGCCGTGGAAGGGGTCGACGTCGCCTTCGTCGGCCGACGTGGTTCCGACATCGCGGGCCGCAACCGGGACATGGAGCTGATGGGGTACGGCGTCGACGCCCGCCTCGTCATGGACCACGAGCGTCCCACCGGCACCTGCGTGGTGATGGTCACCCACAAGGGCGACCGGACGATGCTGTCCGACCCCGGGGCCAACGCGGCGCTCCTCCCCGAGGACATCGAGCGCTGCAAGGACCTGTTCTCGCACGGGACGCACCTGCACCTGTCCGGCTACGCCCTGATCAACGAGGGCTCCCGCAAGGCGGCCATCCACACCCTCGATCTCGCCCGCAAGGCGCAGATGTCGGTGTCGGTGGACGGCGGCTCGTCCTCGCCGCTGAAGCGGATGGGCGCCGAGCCCTTCCTGGAGTGGACGCAGGGCGCCCGCCTTCTCGTGGTCAACGCCAAGGAGGCCGAGATCCTCACCGGCCGCGACACCCCCGCGCAGGCCGCCAAGGTCCTCACCGCCTGGTACCCGCAGGTCGTCATCAAGAGCGGCGCCGACGGTGCCCTCTGGTACACCAACGGCCGTCCCGAGCCCGTCACCGTCGCCGCCGAGCCCGTCGAGAAGATCGTCGACGGCACCGGCGCGGGCGACGCGTTCGTCGCGGGCTTCCTTCCGCCCTGGCTGGACGGGAAGCAGCCGGCCGACGCCCTCACCGCGGGCTGCCGCCTGGCCGCCCGTGCCATGCAGCACCTGGGCGCCCGCCCCACCCTCGACGTCGTCGACAACCAGATCAAGTAACACCGTCCGTCGACGGTGAGTTCGACGGCGCCCAGGTCGGTCGTCGGTCCTGGTGGCGTCGGCGATGTCGGTCCGACGGCGAGTCCGACGGCGACACCCGGCCCGGGTCCCCCTGCCCCTCCTGGCCGGACGGGACCCGCGGATCGGGGCCTCGCCGCGATCTCCGGCAGGCTCGCCCCGCTGGTCTGCGGCCTGTTCGTGCTCCGACTCGGCGACGTCCGCGACGACCTGCCGCGCCCGGGACCGGAGGTCGCCACCAGATCACCGTCCGCCATGGCCGGTAGCTCACGGTCGAAGTCAAACGCCTTGGACGACGGCACTCGTTGGAGGGCGGTGGTGCGGCCGTCGAGTGTGGGGGCCCGCCCAGGTCGCGGGCGTTCGCCGCCTGGCCGACGAGACGGGCATGATCCGTCCGGGACGCGCGGCATGTGGATCGCCACCGTCGCCGGCATCGACTGGCCAACGAGGTGGCCGCCGAGTGAGCGGTCCTGCTGAGAACCGGCCTTGGAACGGTCCACGTTGCTGATGGTCATCGGTTTCAGCCTGGCCCGCCCCATCAGCGAACGGGTAGCGAAGACCCGCCCCCGACCTGACCGGCTCGACCCGCGGTACTGCACGGCCGAGCAGTACTACAGCGCGCAACAGGTGCCGTCCGGCCGGACGAGGTTCAGGAGAGCGACCGGCGCAGCACCAGCAGCGCGACGTCGTCCTCGGCCGGCAGTCGGCCGACGAGCGCGCTCATGACCGCGGCCCCGACCGCCTCGGGCGGCCCGGCGTACACGGAGTCGCACAACCGGGAGATCCCGCTGTCGATCTCGCTGTCGCGGCGCTCCACCAGACCGTCGGTGTAGAGGCACAGCACGGCGCCCGGCGGGAAGTCGATGACGGCGGTGTGGCGGGCGACGTCCTCGCCGAGACCGATCAGCACGTCGGACTTCATGTCGACCGTCTGCGCCGACCGGCCCGGCACCGCCAGGATCGGCGGCAGGTGCCCCGCCGAGGACAGCCGGACCCGGTCCGGCGTGGCGTCGCACACCGCGTACAGGGCGGTCGCGGTCACCTCGGGCTCGAAATGCCGGAACTTGCGGTCGAGCTTGCCCAGCACCTCGGCCGGGTCATCGCTGTCCAGCGAGTAGGCCCGCAGGACGCTGCGCATCCGTCCCATCACGACGGCGGCCGGCAGCCCGTGCCCGACGACATCGCCCATGACGACGCCCGTCTCGCCCGAGGGAAGCGCGAACACGTCGTACCAGTCGCCGCCGACGTCGGCCTTGCCGGGACGGTACCGGGCGGACACCTCGATGCCCGGAACGCTCGACGGCACGGACGGCACCAGGCTGCGTTGCAGTTCCCGGGCCCCGGCGCGTTCCGCCCGGTTGTGCAGGGACTGCACGGCCATCGCCGCCTGCCCAGCCGCGAGTTGGAGGAATTCGACTTCCTCCGAGGTGAACCGGCGTTCGCGGACCGTTCCGACGTGCAGAACACCCACGAGCGTGCCCGAGGCGAGAAGCGGAACACCGAGCAGGGAACGCAGGCCCCGCTGAACCAGGAGGGGGTTGTACACCTCGTCGGCGGTGACGTGTGGGAGGGAGACCGGCCGTCGCTCGGCGGCGACGCGCCCGGCGAAACCCTCTCCCACCGGAACGTGGGACGCCTGGGCGACCTCTTCCTCGATACCCCTTGCCACGGTCGCCACGAGGTACTGTGCCTGGCGGTCGAGCAGCAGCACGACGGCGGTGTCCACGTCCAGCACCTGCTGGACGCGTTCCAGCAGGGTGTCGAGGAACTTGTCGACGTCCATGTCCACGAACGATTCGTCGGTGATCGCTCGGATGTTCTCTAGCCTGCGCAGGACGTCCACCAAGGTGCCGCCGGATGGTTTGCTCACTTAACGACTCTATGCGCCATGTGTGCCGGTTAGAACCGGTTGGCGTACTTGAGATCGCTAACGAGCGTACAGTCACACGTCAAATCGCCTCAGCGGAACCGGCTCAGGCGAGCGGTGTGTAGGTGCGAACGTCCTCCTTCACCGCGGCCCACAGGCGGTTCAGCGGGTGGGTGGCGTCATAGCGTTCGAGGTCGGCGCGGCGGACGAAGGCGCCGGTCATGAGCTCGGCCCTGGGCTCCAGATCGTCGTGCAGGGCGATCGTGCGGAGCGGAACGGCGTCCGGATCGTCCTGCGCGGCCATCCCACGTCCGATCGACCCGGTGACGATCATGCAGCCGCGGACGAACCCGGAGCGCAGCAGCGACAGCCCGTAGTGCACGTCGTCGATGTCGGCGACCACCGAGAGCCGTTCCCGGAAGTTCGGCCCGTACCAGGTGGCGAGCAGGTCGGCCACCAGCCCGGCGGGCGGCACCACCAGCGGCACCCCGCCGAGACGGCTGGTCTCGACCGGAGTGCTCGGCAGTTCGGCCTCCGGCAGGTTGGTGAGCAGCAGTGCCTGCCCCCGGGCGTACTCGATGACCTCGTACTCCTTCAGACGCAGGTCGCCCTCGGGCGTGCTGACGATGCTGCCGCAGATCAGATCGACCTGCCGGGTCTCCAGCCGCGACCACAGATCCTTGGTCCGGACGTGGGCGACCTTGAACTCCACCTCGCGCTGCCGGAACTCCTCCGAGACCCGGTCCCACGCCCGCGACACGATCGGCAACGTGAACTCGGTGGTTCCGACGGTGAGCATCCTGCCGAGACGGCGCCGACTCCAGTGGATCGACTCCAGCCATTTCTCGAACGTCGTCCGCGCCAACTCGACCGTGGTCTCGCCGGTCGGCGTGAAGAGGTAGTCCTTGCCGCGTCCCTGCCGGACGGTCAGCACCTCGCCGCACAGCGTCTGGCTGTTGCGGTTCAGGGTGTCGAGCTGCTTCTGGACGCTCGACTGCTCGCGCCCCATGACCCGGGCGGCCCGCAGCGCGGACCCCGTCTCGCGCACGACCAGCAGCGTGCGCAGCTGGTCGAACGTCATGTCCAACAGCCCGGACGGGCAGTCGAGGAGTGCGTCGAGGTTCGAGGACACGGAAGGGGACCCTACTACCTGCTCCGGAGCCCGCCGAAAATGGCCGAACGGTCACTTTGACGGGAAGTGATGACATTTCCCGTTCAACTTATCTCAAGATGTTCTGCCAAACAACTGGACAGAGTTTTCTAATCTCTAGAACACTTTCTCCGGGCCATCCGCTCGCCGCCGTCATCCGTCCCGACAGGACGGCGGCGCTCCCGGGCGCGCCCCGGCGGTGCCGGCCGCCGGGGCCGCCGTCCGGACACCCGAACTCCCGTTCGCCGCGGCTCTTCTCCGCCGCGGCGCCGGGGCCGGACGTCGGCCCGTGCGCGGGGCCGCGCGCACGGGCCGACCTCGATCGTCCCGCACGCACGGGCACGCGCGACGGACCAGGCCACACCGGCGGTCCCGCCCGCGCCCACGGGGGCGCGCGGGCGGCACACCCGCCACCCCCTCCCCGGTGCGGTGCCTCCCGCGCGGGGCGAGGAGGCACCGCACCGGTCACCCGTCGTGGCGCAGGCCAAGGCCGGTCCCCGCCAAGACGGCCAAGGCGAGCGGGGCCAAGGCAAGCGGGGCCAAGGCGACACAACCTCAGGCGGCCAGGCCCGGCGAGGCAGACCCAGGTGACGCAGGGCGAGGTGGTGCGGATGGGGCACGTGAGGCCGGTGGATTAGGTGGGGGTGGACAGGGTCAGGGGGAGGATGGTCTGGGCGCCCGATTGTTTGAGGAGACGGGTGGCGACGGTCATGGTCCAGCCGGTTTCCACGCGGTCGTCGACCAGGAGGAGGGGGCCGGGGGTGGCGGGGAGGGCCGAGGCCAGGGGGTCGGGGACGGTCAGGGTGTTCCAGACGGAGCGAAGGCGTTGGGCGCTGTTGTGGCGGCGGGGGGCGGGATCGCCGAGAGGGGTCAGTTCGCCGAGGTAGCGGAGGCGGCCTATGTCGGCGATGCGGCGGCCGAAGGTGGTGACCAGGCGTGGGCGGGATCGGGAGCCGATGGTGACGACGCCGGTGGGGCGGGCGGACCAGTCCCAGGCGGCGAGGACCTTCACGACGGCGTCCAGCATGTCCGGCGGGACGTCGGTGTCGTCGGCGGCGAACAGGTCGCGGAGCCGGTTGCCCCAGCCGATGTCGGTGAGACGGCCCAGGGCGCGGCCCGTCTCGGCCTGGAGCGCGGGGTCGATGCGGCCGGAGACGCCGAGGTCGTCCTTCACACCGGCGGGCCACATGCGGCGGGGCGCGATGTCGACGCCGGGGCGGTGCAGGCGGTCACGGGCCTGGAGCGCGCTCTTCTCGGTGACGTCGGCGGGCCGGTGGCGTCCCGTGCAGTTGTCGCAGCGGCCGCAGGGGGCCGCGGCGGGGTCGTCCAGCTGGCGGCGTAGGTACTCCTCCCGGCAGGTGGAGGTCGCTATGTAGTCGAGCATCGCCTGCTGTTCGCGGCGGCGTTCGGCGGTGACGCGTTCGTAGCGTTCGCGGTCATAGGTCCAGGGGCGACCGGTCGCCGTCCAGCCGCCCTTCACGCGGTGGACGGCGCCGTCCACGTCGAGGACCTTCAGCATCATGTCGAGACGGGTGCGGTTGAGGTCGACGTGGGGTTCCAGGGCGCCCGTGGACAGCGGACGTCCGGCCGCCTCCAGGACGTCGAGGGTCTGCCGGACGACGGGTTCCGGCGGGAACGCGAGGCCCGCGAAGTAGGCCCAGATGTCACGGTCCTCCCGGCCGGGGAGGAGGATCACCTCGGCGCGGTCGACGCCGCGTCCCGCGCGTCCGATCTGCTGGTAGTAGGCGACCGGCGACTGCGGGGCGCCGACATGGACGATGAAGCCGAGGTCGGGCTTGTCGAAGCCCATGCCGAGGGCGCTCGTGGCGACGAGGGCCTTCAGCTTGTTGTCCTGGAGGTCCTGTTCGGCCTGGAGCCGTTCGGCCTGTTCGGTCTGGCCGGAGTAGGCGGCGACCTCGTGGCCCCGGTCGCGGAGGTAGCCCGCGATCTCGTGGGCGGCGGCGACGGTGAGCGTGTAGATGATGCCCGAGCCGGGGAGTTCGTTGAGACGCTCGCCCAGCCACGCGACGCGCTGCTCGGCGGTGGGCAGCCTGACGACGGCGAGGTGGAGGGAGTCGCGTTCGAGCGGGCCGCGCAGGACGAGGGGGTCGTCGCCGGCGAGTTGTTCGGCGACGTCCTGGGTGACGCGGGCGTTGGCGGTCGCCGTGGTGGCGAGCACCGGGGTGCCGGGCGGCAGCTCGGCCAGCAGGGTTCGCAGCCGCCGGTAGTCGGGACGGAAGTCGTGGCCCCAGTCGGAGATGCAGTGCGCCTCGTCCACGACGACGAGCCCGGCCCCGGCGGCGAGCTTGGGCAGGACGAGATCACGGAACTCGGGGTTGTTGAGCCGTTCGGGGCTGACCAGCAGGACGTCGACCGCGCCCGCCTCGACCTCGGCGAAGACCTGGTCCCAGTCGGCGGTGTTGGCCGAGTTCACGGTGCGGGCGTGGATGCCCGCGCGGTCGGCGGCCTCGATCTGGTTGCGCATCAGCGCCAGCAGCGGCGAGACGATCACGGTGGGCCCGGCGCCGCGGTCGCGGAGCAGCCGGGTGGCCACGAAGTAGACGGCGGACTTGCCCCAGCCGGTGCGCTGGACCACCAGGGCCCGGCGTCGCTCCACGACCAGGGCGCCGATCGCCGTCCACTGGTCGTCGCGGAGCCGGGCGTGGTCGCCCGCGAGTGCGCGCAGGCAGCGCTCGGCCTCGTCACGGAGCGCGTCGGGATTGCTCATGCGTCCTTCGTACCAGCGGCGCGGAGCACCCCGCACCAGAACCCCGTTCTGTGGATAGGCGAGGCACGATTTTCGGACGCGGTGGCGCGGGTAGCCTGCCCCTCAAGATCGGTTTCCGGCGGGGAAGGAACACGGGCGGGGATGGGCGCGGGGGAACGCTTGCGGCGAACGTGGCAGGTCCTGATGGACCACACGCCCCCCGAACCCCCGGAAGAGGAGCCCGGCGACATCGTCGATCCGCGGGCCGTCGACCTCGTCCTGCGGGTCGGTGAGCTGCTTCTGGCGAGCGGTGAGACGACCGAGCGCGTGAACGAGGCCATGCTCGGATTGGCGGTCGCCTTCGAGCTTCCCCGCTGCGAAGTGCAGGTCACGCTGACGAGCCTGCTGGTTTCCGCGCATCCCGGGAAGGGCCAGCCTCCGGTGACGGGGACGCGGGCCATCCGCCGCCGTACACCGGCGTTCTGGCGGCTCACCGCGTTGCACGAACTCGTCCAGCAGGCGTCCATCGGGATGCTGGAACTCGACCAGGCCCATGCGAGGCTCGCGCGGATAAAGACGGCCCGCCCCCCGTACCCGGCGTGGTTGCTGGTCGTGTCGCTGGGGCTGATCGCGGCGTCCGGCAGTGTGCTGACCGGCGGTGGACCGCTCGTGGCCGGTACGGCGTTCATCGCCACCCTGCTCGGCGACCGCGCCGCCGCCGCGCTGGCGCGCCGGGGCATCGCGGAGTTCTTCCAGTTGACGGTGGCCGCCGCGATCGGGGCGGGGGCGGCCGCGATCGTGGTGGCGATGGGCAATCCGGGCCAGGCCGCGACGGTCGTCACGGGCGCGATCCTGGCGCTGCTGCCGGGACGTCCGCTGGTCGCCAGCATCCAGGACGGCATCACCGGTGACCTGGTCAGCGCGGGGGCGCGGGTGCTGGAGGTCTTCTTCATGATCGCGGCGATCGTGTCGGGGCTGGGCGCGGTCGTCTACCTCGCGGTCTCGTTGGGCGCGCCGATCGACGTCCGGCACCTGCCCACGCCCGCGGCGTCGCTCGAACCGGTCGCCGTGCTGGCCGCCGCCGGGATCTCGCTGACGTTCGCGGTGTCGCTCGCCGTGCCGCGGGACGTGCTGACCGCCGCGGCCCTGGGTGGTGGCCTGATCTGGGTGCTGTACGTCCTCGTCCGCGGTTGGCACGTTCCATCAGTGCTGGCGGCGGCCGTGTCCGCCACCGTCGTCGGCGTCCTGGCGAACTGGTTGGCGCGCAGGCACGGACAGCCGGTCATGCCGTACGTCGTCCCCGCCATCGGACCCCTGCTGCCGGGAACGGCGCTCTACCGGGGCATGGTCGAGCTCAACACCGGTTCCCCCGAGTCGGGTGTGCTGAGCCTGATCGGCGCGGTGTCGGTGGCCCTCGCGCTCGGCGCGGGCGTCAACCTCGGCGGTGAACTCGTCCGGGCGTTCCAGCACGTCGGGTTGACCGCGTCCGGGCGCTGGGCCCGCCCGGCGGCGCGCCGCACCCGCGGGTTCTGACGCGGCGGGCGGAGGCGCTCGTTCTGTCGGTGGCGGACGTTACGTTCACGGCATGTACCGACAGGGAGACATCCTGATCCTGCCCGTGTCCGAGGAGGCGGTTCCGCGGTCCGTGCGCGACCTGCCTCCGGCACCGCGGGACGGCCGTGGACGCATGGTCCTCGCGCTCGGCGAGGCGACCGGGCACGCGCACGCGTTGTCCGCGCCCGGGTCGCTGCTGCGGGTTCCCGACCCGCTCGCGCCGGACCATCTGCACCTGCCGTCGGGCGGACGGCTCGTCCATGAGGAGCACGCCCCGATCAGCCTGCCGAAGGGCTGGTACCGGGTGATCCGCCAGCGTGAGTACGTGCCCGGTTCCGTCCGTGTCGTGGCCGACTGAGGGGCCGGAATGCTCACCGTGACAACACGCGAACCCCACTACGTGGTGGGCGACTGGCAGTCGGTCGCGTTCGGCACCGGCCCCGCCGACCGCGACCGGGCGGAGACCGCCGTCGCGGCAGCGTACACGGCCGCCGGTCTGGACGCCCCCGAACGGTACATCTGGGTGCCCTCCCCCGTCCGCGGCGCGGCGGTCGCGGCCCTGCTGGCCGGGCACGGCGACGCGTTGGCCAAGGCGGGGCTCGGTGACCTCGTCGACCAGGCCAGGGCCGATCTGGCGGGCGCCGCCGCCGGGCCGAGCGTCCTCGCCGCGGTGCGAACGCGCCCGTGGGAGACCGAACGCGCCGCGGCCTGTTCCGAACAGGGGCCGGAGCAGTGGCCGCGCGTATGGGCCGAGACGGGTGGTCTCCTCTGGGACCAGGTGCAGTCCCTGGTCACGCGTGTTCGCGCCGCGATCGGGGCGGTGGCGGAGGGCGAGGAGTCCGCCGAACGGGCGGAGGCGGCGTCCCTCCTGCGGAGCGCGTCGCTCGACGCGGTCCTCGGCCAGCACGACGCGCCGTGGCTGGCGCTGTTCGAGACGCTCGGACGGCTGGACGGCCCGCTCGCGGGCCTCGCCGACGCGGCCCGCGCCACCGGCTGGTGGTGGCCCTACGAGCGGCTGGTGATCCTGTCGGAACGCCCGTCCGAGCTGCACCGTGACGAGCCCGGACGGTTGCACCGCGGTGACGGCCCCGCCCTCGCCTACCCCGACGGTTTCGCGTTGCACGCCTGGCGCGGGATGCCGATCCCCCACGACTTCATCGACTCGCTGACCGACCTCACGGCGTCCCGCATCCTGTCCGAGGAGAACGCCGAGCTGCGCCGGGTGATGCTGGAGATCTTCGGCTACGACCGCTACCTGGCCGAGACCGGCGCGCGCCCCGTCCACCGGGACGAGACGGGCGTCCTGTGGTCGATCGACCTGCCCGGCGACGAACCGGTGGTCATGGTGGAGGTGGTGAACTCCACCCCGGAGCCGGACGGCACCTACCGCACCTACTACCTGCGCGTCCCGCCCGACACCCGCACGGCCCGCGCGGGCGTCGCCTGGACGTTCGGTGTGGACGAGGCCGACTACCACCCCGAAAAACAGACCTGACCCCCGCCCGGGGCCACCCAACCCCGGGCGGGCAGCCGTCGATCCGTGTGCTCCCGCAGGTTCGAGCCTCACAGCACCTCGCCTGCGGGCACATCACGCGGCCATTCCCGGACGCCCACACCATCGCTTCGCTGTTCGCGTGGTGGAACCCGCCTTCGGCGTCACCTCATTCGCAGGTCACACGAGCACGTGGAAGCCGAAACCCCGTGGGAAAGATCCAGGCAAGCCCCCGTCCCCGGTTCGAGCGGACATGAAATCACCTAGCGGTAAGCATGGTGAGGCCGCCTTCGGCGTCGTTTCACCAGGCGAGTCACTCGGTTATGCGGTGGCCAGAGCCACCGCGCATCGTGTCGTCCCTCCGCGGCACGGGGGCGGGGTCTAGCTGTGGGCGAGGAGGGCGGGGATGCGTTCCAGGATGCCTCCGGCGAATGTGTCGTACAGGCCGAGGGGTTCCAGGTGGACGTAGCCGATATGGCAGTCGCACGTGTCGAGGGGGCACGAGCGGGGGGCGAGGGCGTTCCGGAACGAGTCGTCGTACAGGTTGCCGAGGACGGTGGGGACGAAATGGCAGCGGCGGACGGTTCCGTCGCCGTCGACGGAGACGACGGTGTCGCCCGTCCGGCAGGGAAGGCCGCGGCTGGCGTGCGGGCGGCGGCTCACCGGGAACAGGGGGTCGATGGCCGTCCAGGAGTCCGCTTCGGCGTCGCTGTACCGGTGGCCTTCGGCGGCGTTGACCCACAGGTACGTTCCGGCGGGCAGGTCGGCGCGGAGGCGCCGGGCGTCGTCGAGGTGTTCCGGCAGGCCGACGATGCCGACGCTGAACCGCACCCCACGGGCGTCCAGGTCACGACATTTAGCGAGGAACCGGTCGTAGGCCACTTGGCCGGGGTGGTAGGTGGCCCACAGCGCCAGGCGGGTCCGGTCGGCATCGGACGTCCATGACACGCGGTGGCTCAGGTTCGTCTGGATCGCGACCCGTTCGATGTGCGGCAGGTGGCTCAGTTCGACGAGGGCACGCCGGTACCAGGACCGGACGAGACCCTCGCCCCATGGTGTGAACAGGACGGAGACTCGGTGGTCCTGGGCGGTGACCCACTTCGTGAAGCGTTCGAGCGCGGCGCGGTCGGCGCGGAGTTGCTCCCGGCTGTCACGGCGTTTGGCGAAGGGGCAGTACGGACAGTCGTAGTCGCAACTGGCGAGCGGCCCCCGGTAGAGGATGGTCAGATGCTCCATCAGCGGGCCTCGTAGGACGCCATCAGCGCCTGGACCTGCGGTGAGAACAATGCCGGGCCGATGGCGTCGGAGTAGGCGAGACCTTCTGATGTCAGCCGCAGCGTGCTGCCGGACGTGTCCAGCCATCCGCGGTCTTGGAAGGTCTTGAGGTCGAGGGGGAAGTCGTCCAGTGGGTCTGTACCGAAGCGGGATCTGTAGAGGCTTCGGTTCAAGCCTTCCGCTTGTAGGAGCGACTGGATGAGGTGTCGGCGGCGGCGTTCGTCGTCGTCCAACGGGAAGCCGACGCGGGCGGTGGTGAAGTCGTCCTCGCGGACGTAGTCGTCGATGATGGAACGCACCGCCCGTGTCTCGACCGCGTACTCGAACGAGTAGTGCAGGCGCGAGGTGTACGAGCGAGCTCCGCAGCCCAGCCCGACCATGCCATCGGTCTGGCAGCAGTATTCGGTGCCGTTGGCGGTGTCGGAGGGTAGACGGAACATCCGCATCGACACCTGTTCGTAGCCTTCGGCGAGGAGGTGGTCCCGGCCGATCCGGTAGAGGCCGAGGCGGTGGTCGTCCCAGTCCTTCGCGCGGTGGCCGAGGCCGGTCAGCGGCCGGACGTAGAGGGGATAGAGGTAGATCTCCTCGGGCCGCCAGGCGAGCGCGGCGTCCAGGGAGCGGGTCCAGGTCGTGGGCGTCTGGCCGTCGATGCCGTAGATGAGGTCGATGTTGAGGGTCGGGAAGCCCACGGCACGGATCCGGCCCAGCGCGGCCTCGACCTCGGCGCGTTTCTGTGGCCGGACGGCCGCGCGGGCCTCGTCGTCGAGGAAGGTCTGCACGCCGATGGAGATCCGGGTCGTTCCCCGGTCGGCGAGCACGGTCAGCCGGTCGGTGGTCGCGGTCGCCGGTGAGGTCTCCACGCCCAGCGGAATCGCGCCGAATCCTGGGAACCGTCCGGCGATGTCGCAGAGGCGTTCCAGTTCGTGCGCGGTGAGATAGGTCGGTGTGCCGCCGCCGAAAGCGGCGGTGGCGAAGGAACCGGCGTCGCCCAGCGCGTCCAGGACGGCGGTGGCCTGACGGTCGAGGGCGTCCAGGTAGGCACCGGTCAGCTCTTCGGGCGCGCCGGTGCGGGTGAACAGGTTGCAGAAGCCGCACCGCATCTCGCAGAAGGGCACGTGCAGGTAGAGGAAGAGCGCGTCGAGTGACTCACCGGCCCAGACGTCGCGCAGCGCGGGAGGGACGGGAAACGGACGGTACGCGGTCTTGTGCGGGTAGGCGTAGACGTACGCCTGGTAAGGATTCACGACAGTACGAACTCCCCGTACGGGACGGTCCAGACGACCTCGTGGCCGATGCGGTGCCCGGTGTGGCCGTCCTCGCCGTACGCGGTCCCATGGTCGGAGCACACGATGACGAAGCAGGGGCGGCGCATCAGTGAGAACAACCGGTCGATGTGCGCGTCGATGTGTCGAAGCGCGGCGGCGTGACTGGCGCGGGTGTCCCCGTCGGAGGGTGTGGCGCCGTCCAGGTAGAACCAGTTGGGCTGGTGCAGGGACGCGACGTTCACCAACATGAACAGGCGACGGTCGGCGGGCAGCCGCGCCATGATCTCGGCGACGCGGTCGATCTGGTTGGGCAGCGACTTCGGTTCGGTCACGCCGAACTCGCGTGCCCAGTGGCTTTCGGCGAACAGTGACGGCAGTGCTGAACCGAGCGGTGTCAGCTTGTTGAAGAACCCGACGCCGCCCACGCAGACCGTGTGGTACCCGGCGGTGGCGAGCCCGGACGGCAGGTCGGCGGCGTCGAACGTCCATGTGCCGTCGGTGGTCGTCTCGCTGCCCGGGAACGTTCCGGCGAAGAGACGCGGGTGCCGTCCGGGCGACGCGGGTGTCGGCAGGAAACCGGCCAGCATCGCCGCGTGCGCTGCGTAGGTGAAGCTGCCCGGTGTGTGGCGGCGCTCCCAGCGGCCGTCCGGGAGATGTCTTGTAAGGGTGGGCGTCTCCCCGGACGCGGCCAGTTCGGCGGCCACGTCGTAGCGGAGGGTGTCGAGAGTCACCATCAGCAGGTCATGGCTGCCGACGATGTCGTTCATGTCGTGACGCATGCCGTCTTCCCCGTCGTGCCCGACGTGCCCCACGTGCCCGCGAGAACGGCTTTGACCTGGGCGGCATAGGTGTCGAGCCGCTCCGCGGGGCCGCCGGGGAATCCGGTCAGCCCGGGGAGCAGGTCGCCGAACGCGTTGACCTCGCAGACCGCGAACCGCTTCATCCCCCGGCCGACGAGCAGGTCGACGCCGACCATGAGACTGCCCGGGAAGCAGGCGGCGGCCCGCGCGCACACGGCGAGGGCCCGTCGCCATCCGTCCGGCCCAAGGGCCCGCCGCACCGCGGTCAGATCTCCTCGCGCACCGCCCAGATGCAGGTTCGTCATCGGGTGCCGGCTCGTCCGGGCGACCGCGTGCGTCGGCTCACCGTCGACGACGACGACCCGCAGATCGAACACACGGCCGCCGACCGTGGCCTTCGGCATCCACCGCTCCACGTGCAACCCGTCGGGCGCGAGCCCGTCGATGAGGGCCGCGACCTCGTGCTCGGTGTCGTAGGCGCGTACGCGCAGCGAGTTGACCAGGACGTCGCCCGTCATGGACGCCGACGTGACCGCCCTGACCCGGCCCGGCGCGATCTGCAACGCGACGACCCCGGACGCGGACGAGCCGTGCGCCGGTTTGACGAACACCCGCCGCTCCCCCGCCTCGTCCATCCGCGAGCGAAGCGCCGCGTAGCCGTCGACCTCCGGCAGGGCGGGCGGGACGGGCACCCCGGCGGCCAGGAGGCGGGCATGGGCGAGCCGCTTGTCGAACATGACCGCGATCTCCTCGACATCGCCGAGGAGCCGCGCACCGGAGGCCGACGCCGCCGCCGACAACCGGCCGAGGGCCGCCGTGAACGTCCGGTACCAGCGCGCTCCGCCCCCGACCCGGGCCGGATCGCCCGGGCCGCGCAGCAGCGCGTCGGCCTCCGGGTCCTCCCCCGGCGAGTCGACGCGCAGCAGGTCACCGGGGCGCAGGTCGAGGTCGGCGCCGCGCAGCACGTCCGTCCACGCGACGAGCCGGGGCTCGGGCAGCCCCGACGACCGGCACGCCGCCGCGAACAGCGCGGGACGCCGATCGCCGGGCGTGCCGACGACCGTGAACGTCACTCCGACACCGCGATGAACCGCCAGTCGTCGTCCCGGTTCTCCTGTTCGTCCAGGTCGACCTCGACGTCGGGAAGCGCCGCCTTCACCCGCTCCATCATGGCGTCCGAGAGGAAGTGGTGGTGCAGGTCGAGAGCGTGCAGATGCGTCAGCGGCTGACCGGACAGCAGCGCCTCGGCGCCCTGGTCGGTGAGAATCCCCATCGCGAGGCTGAGCGACTCCAACCGGGCCACGACGGGCGCGCCCGCGACCGCCGCCGCGATCTCGTCCTGAATCTCGCTGTCCTCCAGGCCGAGATGGCGCAGGGCGGGGAACCGTTCGCCGCTGAGGAACGGCGCGAGGTCGGCGACGGTCGTGTCACCGCCGTAGTTTTCCTCGCCGAGCCACAGGTCGAGATGCTCCAGGTTCGGCAGGTCGCTCGCTCCCACGGTCCGGACGACGTGCGCGGGCAGCCCGCCCGACTCGAACCGCAGCACCCTCAGCCGGTCGCTCTTGATCGGTTCGAGCCGCAGCCCCTGTGAGCCGCGGACCTCGAACCGCTCCAGGTCGGGGAACGCGGTGAACAGCGGGGAGATGTCGGAGTGCTCGATCCAGGAGATCTCCGACTCCTCCCCGGTGATGTCGCCGAGGAACAGCGCCTTCAGCTTGGGAAACGACCCGGCGGCCTTCTCCAGCAGATCGACCGGGTCGGCGACGTCGTCGTCGTAGGACGCGCCCCAGTAGCCGATGATCAGTGCCGTGACCTCGGTGGTGTCGACAACCTGGAGGAACCGCGCGAACGTGTCCGCGAAGGACTCCCCGTTGAAGGACGTCCCGACGTACCAGGCGGCCTCCGCCGCGGGCGGGAACTCCCCGCCGGGCCCGGACCCGCGGCCGTCGTCCTCCTCGGTCCCGTCCGGTCGCGTCTCTTCGTTGAACGTGACCACCGGCAGGCCGACGTACTCTTCGAGGTGCTGGTAAACGCCCATGGGTCCCCTTCGCGAGCGAGATCGTCGGGCCCTGTCCTATCAGGAGCGACGGACAGTACACCGCGCAATCCCCGGGTTTCCTCTGATTCGCCCGCTTTGGTGGGGTCAGGACGTCACGAGCACCGACCCCTGGTACTTGTCCGCGACGAACTTCTTGACCTCGGGCCCCTGGAGAAGCCGGACGAGTTTCTGCACGCGCGGGTCGTCCTTGTTCTCGGGCAGCGTGACGACGCCGTTGGCGTACGGGTTGCCCTCGGGCTTCTCGGCGGCGAGCGCGTCCTTGTTCGGGGCGAGCCCCGCCTCGATCGCGTAGTTCCCGTTGATCACCGAGAGGTCCACGTCCGCCAGCGACCGGGGCAGCTGCGCGGCCTTCAGCGGCTTCACCTTCAACTCCTTGGGGTTGCTCGCGATGTCGCGTTCGGTGGCGGTGGCCGGCGCGTCCGGCTTCAGGGTGAGCAGGCCGTTGGCGGCGAGCAGCTTCAGCGCGCGGCCCTGGTTGGCCGGGTCGTTCGGCACGGCGACCGTCGCGCCGCGCGGAACCGCCCCCAGGTTCTTGACCTTCTTGGAGTACACGCCGAGCGGTTCCAGGTGGACGGGCGCGACGAAGGCCAGCTTCGTCCCGGACTCGTTCTCGAACTCCTTCATGAAGGGGACGTGCTGGAAGTAGTTGGCCGTGACCTGCTTCTCCTTCAGCGCCGTGTTCGGCTGCTGGTAGTCGTTGAACGTCACGACGTCGATCTTCAGACCGTTCTCGGCCGCAAGGTTGTCCTTGACGTAGGTCAGGATGTCGCCGTGCGGAACGGGGTTGACCGCGACCTTCAGCGGGGCGTCCGGATCGTCGGACGCCGACGACGAGCCGCAGGCGGTCAGTCCCGCGAGGAGCCCGACGGAGGCCAGCGCGACAGTGATCTTGCGTAGCACGACAGGTGCCTTTCTCTGTGTCTCAAGCGGTTACTTGTGGGTCAGGCGGCGGGCGACGAGGTCCCCGATCGCCTGGACGGCCAGGACGATGACGACGAGCAGCGCCACCGTGGCGACCATGACCTTGGTCTCGAAGCGCTCGTAGCCGTAGACGACGGCGAGGTTGCCGAGCCCGCCGCCGCCGACCGTCCCGGCCATGGCCGTGTAGCCGATCAGCGCGATCACGGTGACGGTCAGGCCGGACACCAGGCCCGGCCGCGCCTCCCGCAGCAGGACCTTGCCGACGATCTCGCGGCGGGTGGCGCCCATCGCGTTCGCCGCGGCGACCACGCCCGGGTCCACCTCGCGCAACGCGATCTCGACGAGCCGCGCGTAGAACGGGATGGCGCCGACCGTCAACGGGACGATCGCGGCCGCGTTCCCGATGCTGGTGCCGACGACCGCCCGGGTGAACGGGATGATCGCCACCATCAGGATCAGGAAAGGCAGCGACCGCCCGATGTCGACGACCAGGCCGAGCACCCGGTTGACCGGCGGCGCGGGCAGCAGCCCGCCGCGCTCGGTGACCACCAGCAGCACCCCGAGCAGCAGCCCGAGGACGGCGGTGAACAGCGTGGCCACACCGGTCATGACGAGCGTGTCGACCGTGGCGGGCCACAGCAGCGGGGTGACCTCGTCCCAGCTCATCGCGCCTCCTCGGGGGTCGCGGGGTTCAGCACGGTCACGGTCAGGCCGGACTCGCGCAAGAACGCGAGCTGGGCGGCGTTCAGGGACGGGTCGCCGGGCAGTTCGAGCTGGAGACGCCCGACCCGCTCGCCGGCGACCGTCTCGACCGCGCCGCCGAGGATGTTGACGTCCAGGGAGTACTTGCGCGCCAGGGCCGACACGAACGGCTCGTCGGCGACGGAGCCGACGAAGGTGACCTCGACGAGGGTGGTGCCCTCACGGGGGTCGGCGGGCGGCAGCGGGAACAGGCCGCGCGCCAGGTCGGAGTCCGGACGGGCGAGGAGCTCGGGCACCGGCCCCGACTCGGTGAGGCGACCGTCGCGCATGATCGCGGCCGAGTCGCAGATGCTCTTGACCACGTCCATCTCATGGGTGATCAGCAGGATGGTGAGGCCGAGCCGCCGGTTCAGGTCGCGCAGCAGGTCCAGGATCGACGCCGTGGTCTCGGGGTCGAGCGCGGACGTCGCCTCGTCCGACAACAGGACCTTCGGACGTCCGGCGAGGGCGCGGGCGATGCCGACGCGTTGTTTCTGGCCGCCGGAGATCCGCGAGGGATAGGCCTTCGCGTGGTCGCCGAGGCCGACGAGGTCCAGCAGTTCGGCGACGCGCCGGGCCCGCTCCGCGCGGGGCACGCCCATGACCTCCAGGGGGAACGCGACGTTTCCGGCGACGGTGCGGCTGCCGAGCAACCCGAAATGCTGGTGGATCATGCCGATGCCCTGGCGTGCGCGGCGCAGTTCGGCGCCGCGCAGGGAGAGCAGGTCACGGCCGTCGATCACGACACGGCCCTCGTCGGGACGTTCCAGCAGGTTGACGCAGCGCAGCAGCGTGCTCTTACCGGCGCCGCTGCGGCCGAGGACGCCGAAGACCTCGCCCTCGGCGACGGTGAGGTCGACGCCGTCGACGGCGGTCACCTCGCGGTCTCGGCCGCGGTACACCTTTCGAAGTTTTTCGATCTGAATCACAGGAAATCAGTCCAGGCGTGACGGAGAGCCGCCGGGTGGGCGACGGTCTGGGCGGGACGCGGGCCGCGAGCGCGGCGCGGATCGGAATCGCGATCAGCCGAACACGGTCAGCCGCGCCGGTCGACCGGGCGCCGCCGGTCGAACACGGTCGGCCGGACACGCGGCCCGGCAGGGTCGACCGGGCACGGGCGTGGTCAGGCGAGTCCGGGCGGGTAGGGGCCGTGGCTCAACAGATGGCGAACGAAGTGCATGCGCGACTTCCGGCTCGGGGCTTGCTCGCTTCGGGGCGCGAGCCTCGGACGGGGGCCCTCAGCGGTCGCACATTCGACAACACCGCATACGCCGCATGGCCCGCGGGGACAGCGGAGGCTCATGGCACTGGCGTACGGAGGTCATGTCAGCAGTTAACTCGCTCCATGCAACTTACGCAAACCCATTCGGGTGAGGCGCTCGACACGTCCCCGGTCCCAGCCGGTCACACCTGGTGAGGCCGCGGTGGAAGTGAGATGAACACCTCATGGCGAAGCGCCGACGGGAGTGTGCCAGATGGGTGAAACCAGGCGAGCCGGACGTCTAGAGTGAGTCCGACGTGGGGCCTTCTCGCGGGAAGGCCCCGTTGTTCTGCCCACATCTTGTGTTCGCAATCCTGCCCGCACCGCCCCGCCGGCACGGTCATGCTCGAACCGTCCCACCCGTACGATCCAGAGGTCCCCACCATGAACGACGACGAGGTGCTCGAGGAGTGCTTGCGACTCCTCAGGGACGGCCTGCCCACCCCGGCCCCCGCCACCTTCGACGAAGGACGGGGCTTTCTCCCGCTGGGGCTCGACATCGACGGCGACGTCGCCGTCGTCACGTTCCTCTACCGGTCGGGGGACGGGTCGTCCGTGGGCGCCGACTTCATCGAGGGCTGGACGTTCCACCGCCGTGACGGCGAGTGGCGGGAACTCGGCGGCGGCGGTGGTTCGGCGCCCGCCGAGCCCCTGACGCGCCGCTCGTCCGGGGAGATGGGACGTCACCTGCTGAAGTACGGGTCGGGCCGGACGGTCCGCAACGCCAACCGGCTCCTGCCCTGGGGCGCGAAATGGGTGAACCAGGCGCGCCTGCACGCGGCGGCCGAGGTCGCGCGGATCAGGATCGGCCAGCGGCTGCTGGACGTCCCCGCGCACGGGCACGCCGTCGTGGTGTGGGGTGCGCGCCGCGGCCCGGTCGTCGAGGCCCTCGCCCCGGACGGGGCGGTCCTGGACGTCCTCGACCTCGGCACCCGGCTGCCGCGGCCCGTCCTCAGCGCCGATATTTGACCGATCGTTCTCGATAGCTCTACGCTCCCGCCATGGCCAGGGCGAAGGAGTTCGACCCGGACGAGGCGCTGCGACGCGCGCTGGAGCTGTTCTGGGAGCGTGGATACGAGGCGACCTCCATGGCCGACCTCGTGGCGTGCCTGGGCGTCGCCCGCGCGAGCATCTACGCGACGTTCGGCGGCAAGCACGAGCTGTACCTGAAGGCGCTCGAACGCTACCTCCGGACCACCGACCCGGCGATCGCGGAGGCGCTGTCCCGGCCGGGGCCCGTCCTGCCGCAGGTCAGACGGCTGATCGAAGACTATGCCGAGCAGTCGTTCCGGGGCCGTCCGCGGAACGGCTGCTTCGTCGTGAACACGGCGGTGGAGCTCGCCGCACGTGACCCCGAGGCCGCGCGGCTGGTGGAGGCGAGCTGGACCTTCCTGGAGGCGTCCCTCACCTCCGCGCTAACTCGCGCCCGCGCGCAGGGTGAACTGCCCGGGGATCGAGACCCCCGCTCGCTGGCCCGTTTCCTGGTCGTCTTCTTCCAGGGCCTTCGCGTGCTGGGCCGCGCGCCGGGCGACGACGACCGCCTCCGCGACGCGACCCGCGAGGCTCTGGCCCTCTTCGACTGACCTCCCACCGCCCCGCCACACGGACCCTTTCCAATCCGATTCAAGAACGATCGATCTAGTATCTCTGGAGGAGACAGCCATGTCGTTCGACGGCAGAACCGTCCTCATCACCGGCGGCGCGGGCGGCATCGGCCGCGCCCTCGCGCACACCTTCGCCCGCGCGGGCGCCACCGTCGTCCTCGCCGGACGCGACGCGACGGCGCTCGCCGACGCCGTCAAGGAGGTCGGCTCGGACCACGCCGACCACGTCGTCGCCGACGTGACCGACACGTCCGCCGTCGCCCGCATGGTCGAAACCGTGACCGCCCGGCACGGAGGGCTGCACGCGGCGGTCAACAACGCCGGGATCCTCGGCGCGACCGGCCCCCTGGCCGACGTCGACGAGGCCGCCTGGGACGAGGTCCTCGCGGTCAACGTGACCGGCGTGTTCCTGTCGATGAAACACGAGGTCGCGTACATGCGGCGGCACGGCGGCGGAGCGATCGTGAACGTCTCGTCCAACATCGGCGCGCACGGCCGCCGCCCCGGCCTGGCAGCGTACGCGGCGTCCAAGGCGGCGGTCAGCGCCCTCACCCGCGCCGCCGCCCTCGACCACGTCGCCGACGGCGTCCGGATCAACGCCGTGAGCCCCGGCGCCAGCGACACGCCGATGTCGCTGCTGCCCGGCGAGACCCGGGACGAACGCGCGGAGCGGATGCGCGTCGCCGCGCCGTCCGGGCGGGTGGCGGACACGTCCGAGGTCGCCGAGGCGGTGCTGTGGCTGGCGTCGGACGCGTCGAGCCACGTGGTCGGGCACGACCTGGTCGTCGACGGCGGCGCGACCGCCTGACGACGCTTTTCGGGGCGGCCCACGGGGCAGACTCAGTCCATGGCGCGCACACCCGACCACGACTCCGATTCCGAGCGCTTCCGCCTCGCCGCGAGGGTCACCAGGAAGTACCTGATCGGGGCGCGGAGCCTGCACGACCACATCGCCGCGAAGCTGCTCCACGAAAAGCCGTCCCGTGTTCTGGACATCGGCTGCGGGGAGGGCGCCCTCCGCGACGCGCTCCCCGACCCGCCGCCGTTCCGGCTCGTCGGGCTGGACGCGTCCGCGGCCCTGCTGCGGGCCCATCCGGGTCCGCGCGTGCGGGCGGACGCGGCTCGGCTCCCCTTCCGGGACGGAACGTTCGACGCCGCCGTCGCCGTGAACATGCTCTACCACCTGGACGATCCGCGCCTCGCCCTCCGCGAGGCACGCCGTGTCCTCGCCCCCGGCGGCGTCCTGCTCGCCACCGCGATCTGCCGGAACGACAGCCCCGAACTGGCGCCCGTCTGGCGGCCCCGGCCGACCACGTTCGACGCCGAGGAGGCCGCCGACCGGGTCTGCGAGGTGTTCGACGAGGTCGAGGTGGAACGCTGGGACGCACCGCTGATCACGCTGCCCGACCACGACGCCATCCGCGACTACCTGGTCGCCCGCCGCGTCCCCCGCCCGGAGGCCGCGGCGGCCGCCCGCCGCCTCCGCACCCCCCTTCCCGTGACCAAGCGGGGAAGCCTCGTCATGGCCCGCCGTTAGGGGCGGCGGCGCGTCCGACGAGACGTCCACCTGCGGCGACCGGAACGGTCCGGCCTCGATCCGCCAGGGGCGCGGAGGTGACGGAACGGAACCGATTTCGGTGAACCGGCCGCCGCACCCGGTGGGGCTGGCGAAAGATGTCCCCGGGACCGGCCACAATGTGGGGCATGGCACGACGCGGATCCCAGGCACCTCCCCCACCGCCGGACTTCGAGGAGAACATCGTCGACGTCGACGTCTCCGACGAGATGCGCGGCAGCTACCTCGAGTACGCCCTGTCGGTGATCTACCAGCGGGCGCTTCCCGACGTGCGCGACGGGTTGAAGCCCGTGCAGCGCCGGATCCTGTACTCGATGAACGAGATGGGGCTGCGCCCCGACCGCGGGCACGTCAAGTGCGCCCGCGTCGTCGGCGAGGTCATGGGCAAGCTGCACCCGCACGGCGACAGCGCCATCTACGACGCGATGGTGCGGATGGCGCAGTCCTGGGCGATGCGGATGCCGCTGGTGGACGGGCACGGCAACTTCGGGTCGCTGGGCGGCGACGACCTGCCCGCCGCCATGCGGTACACCGAGGCCCGCCTGTCGCGCGAGGCGATGCTCATGGTCGCCTCCATCGACGAGGACACGGTCGACTTCCGCCCGAACTACGACGGGCAGGAGACCGAGCCGGAGGTCCTGCCGGCCGCGTTCCCGAACCTGCTCGTCAACGGGGCGTCCGGCATCGCGGTCGGCATGGCCACGAACATGGCGCCGCACAACCTCGGCGAGGTCATCGCCGCGGCCCGGCACCTGATCGACCACCCGGACGCCACGCTGGACGAGCTGATGCGCCACGTCCCCGGACCCGACCTGCCCACCGGAGGCAAGATCGTCGGCCTGGACGGGATCCGCGACGCCTACGAGCGCGGGCGGGGGACGTTCCGCACCCGCGCCACCACGTCCATCGAGAACGTCACGCCCCGCCGCAAGGGCATCGTCGTCAGCGAACTCCCCTACGCCGTCGGCCCGGAACGCGTCAAGGCCAAGATCAAGGAACTGGTCAACGCGAAGAAGCTCCAGGGCATCGCCGACCTGAAGGACCTCACCGACCGGAACGTCGGCCTCCGCCTGGTCATCGAGATCAAGAACGGGTTCAACCCGGAGGCCGTCCTGCAGGACCTCTACCGGCTGACGCCGATGGAGGAGACGTTCGGCATCAACAACGTCGCGCTCGTCGACGGCCAGCCCCGCACCCTAGGCCTGCGCGACATGCTGCAGGTCTACATCGACCATCGCATCGAGGTCGTCCGGCGCCGGTCGCTGTACCGCCGCACCAAGCGCGAGGACCGCCTGCACCTCGTGGAGGGCCTGCTGGTGGCGCTCCTCAACATCGACGAGGTCATCCAGGTCATCCGGCAGAGCGACGACGCCGCGCAGGCCAAGCAACGGCTGATGCAGATCTTCGAGCTCTCCGACATCCAGGCGCAGTACATCCTGGACACCCCGCTGCGCCGCCTCACCCGGTACGACCGGCTCGAACTGGAGAAGGAGAAGGAGCAGCTCGCCAAGGAGATCGCCAAGCTGACCGCGATCCTGGAGTCGGAGCGCAAGCTCCGCGGTGTCGTCTCCCGGGAGCTCGGCGAGGTCGCGAAGGAGTTCGCGACGCCCCGCCGGACGATCCTGCTGGAGTCCTCGGGCCACACCGCAGCGGCGGCCGTGCCGCTGGAGGTGGCCGACGACCCGTGCACGGTGCTGCTGTCGTCCACCGGTCTGCTGGCCCGCACCCAGGACGCCGGTCCGCTGCCCGACAGCGGCCCCCGCGCCGCGCACGACGTGCTGACGTCCGTCGTGCCCACCACGGTCCGGGGGCAGGTCGGCGCGGTGACGTCGCTGGGCCGGATGGTCCGCATCGACGTCCTCGACCTACCTGGGCTACCACCGTCGGCGTCACCACCGTCCCTGGCGGGCGGGGCACCGATCACCGAATACCTCGACCTGGAGCCCGACGAGACGGTCGTGGGTCTGGCGGCCGTGTCCGAGGTGGGAGGCGGCCTCGCCCTCGGCACCGCCCAGGGCGTGGTCAAACGGGTCGTCCCCGACTTCCCCGCCAACCGTGACGAGTTCGAGGTCATCTCGTTGAAGGACGGTGACCGCGTCGTCGGCGCCGTCCAACTGCTCGCCGAGGATCAGCACCTCGTGTTCATCACCACCGACGCGCAACTCCTGCACTTCGCCGCCTCGCTCGTCCGGCCGCAGGGCCGCGCCGCGGGCGGCATGGCGGGCATCAAACTCGGCGCGGGCGCCCGCGTCCTGTGGTTCGGCGCCATCGACCCGACCCGTGAGGCACGGGTCATCACGGTCTCCGGGTCGTCGTCGGCGCTGCCCGGCACCCAGACCGGCGCGATCAAACTCGCCGACTTCGCCGACTTCCCGTCCAAGGGCCGCGCCACCGGCGGGGTCCGCGCGCACCGGTTCCTCAAGGGCGAGGACGTCCTGCTCCAGGCCTGGGCGGCACCGACACCGCTACGAGCCGCCGCCGCGGGCGGCCGCCCGGCGACACTGAACGTGACGATGGGCCGCCGCGACGGCTCAGGCGAGCGACTCGACACCCCCCTGACGTCGATCAGCGGCCCCCTGGGGCCACCACCCCCAGAGGAGGACGAGAGCTGACCGCGGAGAGCCCCAACGCGGCCTGCCCGACCACCAGGCGTAGCGCCCAGCAGCCGACACCGGACCGCCGCATCGGGGGATGAAACGCGGGGCCGGGCCGGACGAGCGGCGCGACAGCCCGCTGACGTCGGCCAGCGGCCCCTGGCGCCGCTGCCTCCGGAGGAGGACGAGAGCTGACCGCGGAGGGTCCCGGATGGATCACGGGCGCGTACCCGCGCGGTTTCCGCACCGGCGCGACGGCACGCGGGACTCGTCGGCCGTCCGGGCCTTCGCTGCTCCCCTGACCGCGTCGGCGTGCGCGACAATGGCGCGCATGGCGATCGAATCCTTCATGGTTCCGCTTGGGTCCACGGTTCCCGCGTTCACGTTGCCGTCCATCGACGGCCGGACGGTGTCGCACGACGACTTCCCGGACGCGTCCGCGCTGCTGGTCATGTTCCTGTCCAACCACTGCCCGTACGTCCGCCGCATCGAGGACGAGATCGGCGCCGTCACGGCCGAGTACGCGGGCAAGGGCCTCGCCACCGTCGCCGTGTGCAGCAACGACGTGACGAACTACCCGGACGACGGCGCGGAGCGTCTGCGTGAGCAGACCGAACGGGCCGGGTTCACGTTCCCCTACCTGGTGGACGAGTCGCAGGAGACCGCCCGGGCGTTCAGGGCCGCCTGCACCCCGGACTTCTTCCTCTACGACGGTGAGCGTCGGCTCGCGTACCGGGGCCAGTTCGACGGTGCGCGGCCCAGGAACGACGTGGCGTCGGACGGGGCGTCGCTCAGGGCCGCGCTCGACCTGGTGCTCGCGGGCCGGGACGTCCCGGAGCCGCACACGCCGAGCATCGGCTGCGGAATCAAGTGGAAGCCCGAAGACGACCCGGCGTAATTTCAGCGCGTGTAATCACAAGGCCTGAACCACACCGGACGAATTACGCCGGAGTGACTTCGCCCTGGCGTGGACGCGGCAACGTCGCCAGGTCGTGTCCCTGACGCGCCTCGCGCGGGCCGTGACGCGTCCCGTGTTCGGCGGACGCCGCCAAGGCCTCAAGGAGATCCGGCGGGCCGCCGTCGACGCTGTCGTAGTGCCAGAAGCGGACGAGTCTCTCGCCTTCGGGCCCCGGATCGAAATGGCCCCGGTCGAAGCAACCGGCGAGGGCCAGGCGGACGATGACGGGTTCGCCGTCCTCCAGTTGCGTCACGTAGGTCGCCGCGTCGATGAGACCGATCGCGGCGCGGGCGTTGCGGCCGTCGTCACACGGGTCCGGACGGTTGATCCGCCATTGCGCGTACGGGCGCAGGTAGTGCGCGATCATGCGGGTTCTGAGCACGGTCCCCATGCTCGGGGCAGCCGGGCGGCGTCGCGCGGGAGTTGACCGAGCTCTTGCCGCCCGATGATCGACGATCAACCCCTGACC
Source organism: Actinomadura spongiicola (assembly GCF_003432485.1). Taxonomy (GTDB): domain Bacteria; phylum Actinomycetota; class Actinomycetes; order Streptosporangiales; family Streptosporangiaceae; genus Spirillospora; species Spirillospora spongiicola. The sequence continues at coordinate 52,804 of NZ_QVNQ01000012.1, read as the reverse complement.
ACGGAGAACGGGACCGCGCGGGCGGGTGAGGTGGCGAGCCGCCGGTCAGACGTCGATGCGTTCGGCGTCGAGTTCCGAGGCGCCCGCGGTGATGAACGCGCGCCGTGGGGCCACGTCGCTGCCCATCAGCAACTCGAAGATCTTGGTCGCCTCGTCGGCGTCCTCGACGCGGATCCGGCGCAGCATGCGGTACCGCGGGTCCATGGTGGTCTCCGCGAGCTGGTCGGCGTCCATCTCACCGAGGCCCTTGTAGCGCTGGACGGGCTCCTTCCACCGCTGGCCCTTGCGCTCGAACTCCACCAGCTTCCGGGTCAACTCGCCGTCGCTGTAGCAGTAGACGTACTTGTCCTGCCCCTTCTTCGGCTTGACCAGCTCGATGCGGTGCAGCGGCGGGACGGCGGTGTAGACGCGTCCCTCCTCCAGCATCGGCCGCATGTACCGGTACAGCAGGGTGAGCAGCAGGGTGCGGATGTGGGAGCCGTCGACGTCCGCGTCCGCCATCAGGATGATCCGGCCGTAGCGGGAGGCGTTGATGTCGAAGGTGCGGCCCGAGCCGGCGCCGATGACCTGGATGATCGCGGCGCATTCGGCGTTCTTCAGCATGTCGGCGACGGACGCCTTCTGCACATTGAGGATCTTGCCGCGGATCGGCAGCAGCGCCTGGAACTCGGAGTCGCGGGCGAGCTTGGCGGTGCCGAGCGCCGAGTCGCCCTCGACGATGAACAACTCGCTGCGGTCGTCGGTGGCGCGGCAGTCGACGAGCTTGGCGGGCAGCGCCGAGTTCTCCAGCGCGTTCTTGCGGCGCTGGTTGTCGCGCTGAGTGCGGGCGGCGATGCGGGTCTTGGCGGCCCCGGCGACCTTTTCCAGGACGGCCCGCAGCGGCTGCTTCCGCCCGCGCGACGGGTTCTCGAAGACCGCGCGCAGCTCCCGCAGGACGACCTGGGAGACGATGCGGGTGGCGGCGGAGGTGCCGAGGATCTCCTTGGTCTGGCCCTCGAACTGCGGTTCGGGCAACCGGACCGTCACCACCGCGGTGAGGCCTTCCAGGACGTCCTCCTTGACGACGTCCTCGTCGCCGTTCTTCAGCAGCTTGGTGGCGCGGAGCTGCTCGTTGAGCACCTTCAGCACCGCCCGCTCGAAGCCGCGAACGTGGGTGCCGCCCTTCGGGGTGGCGATCACGTTGACGAACGACTTGGTGACCGTGTCGTAGCCGGTGCCCCACCGCAGCGCGACGTCGACCTCGAGGTCGCGTTCGACGTCGGTGGGCGTCAGGTGGCCCTGGTCGTCCAGGACGGGAACGGTCTCGGTGAAGTGGCCGCGCCCCTGGAGCCGCAGCACGTCGATGATGGGGGCGTCCTTGGTCAGGTAGGCGCAGTACTCGCTGATGCCGCCGTCGAACCGGAACGTCTCGTCGACGGTCTCCTCACCGCGCTCGTCGCGGACGTCGATGGTGAGGCCCGGGATGAGGAACGCGGTCTGCCGCATCCGGTCGAGGACGAGGGCCTGGTCGACCGTGGCCTCTTTCAGGAAGATCTGCTGGTCGGGCCAGAAGCGGGTCCGGGTGCCGGTGACCTTTCTGGCGACCTTGCGGATCTGCCGGAGGCCGGACCTCTTCTTGAACCGGGCGTTCGGGCGGCCGTCGTCGGCGAACTCGCCGGGCAGCCCGCGCCGGAAGCTGATCGCGTGGGTGTGCCCGTCGCGGTCGACCTCCACGTCCAGCCGGGCGGAGAGCGCGTTGACCACGGACGCGCCGACACCGTGCAGGCCACCGGACGCCGTGTAGGACACCCCGCCGAACTTGCCGCCCGCGTGCAACCGCGTCATGACCAGCTCGACGCCGGGCAGGCCCGTCTTCGGCTCGATGTCGACCGGGATGCCACGGCCGTTGTCGGCCACCTCGAAGGACCCGTCGGCGCGCAGCGTCACGCTGATGTGCGTGCAGTGGCCCGCCAGGGCCTCGTCGACGCTGTTGTCGACGATCTCCCACAGGCAGTGCGCGAGGCCTCGGCTGTCGGTCGACCCGACGTACATGCCGGGTCGCTTGCGCACGGCCTCCAGGCCCTCCAGCACCGACAGGTGCCGGGCGGAGTAGCCGTGCGGGTCTTCGGTGGTGGCTTCTGCGGTCGCGGCGGTCAACGTGCCTGTGCTCCTCGGGGGTGGGACGGTCGGCAGAAGAGTACCCCCGGTCACCGACAGTCCTCCGAAAGGCTCGCCGCCACGGACGTTCCAGCGCTTCCGCCGGCTCGGCCGCACGACGAAATCCGACCTTTGGCAGGCTACCCGGAACGCTCCCGTCCCGGTCGCCGGTCACGGATCAAGGTCCGGTCACGGGTGTCGCCGCGGCCGTCGCCGCCCTTCTCACGAAGGATCGCGGGCGAGCAGTCGCATGTCCCGTCGCATCGTACCGTCTAATGTGATGTCGGTCACTTATTGGGCCATTCTGCTGTGGGCGTACGAAGAACCAGGTTGGGAACGTCGGCGTCGGGTTAGATGTTGTCCTAAGTACCGACCCCGAGCATGAGGAAGGTGCCGTGACTGGAGCCCTTGCCCCAACCAAGCCGTTGACCGTCGCCGATCGATGCGACCGCTGCGGCGCTCAGGCCTACGTCCGTGCAGTCCTTGTCGGCGGCGGCGACCTCCTGTTCTGCGCCCACCACGGACGCAAGTACGCAGAGGCCCTCCGCGCCAACGGGGCCGACATTCAGGACGAGACCGACCGGCTCAACGAAACCCCGGCCACCGCCCCGACCGACGAGCGGTGATCCCCATATAGCAGGAGCCCCGAACGGCGGCCACCGGAAACGGTGGCCGCCGTTCGCATTTCCACGCCCGTTCAGCCAATCGACCACAACTACATAACGTTATTGATTGATCACGATACGTGGCAGAAAGGTATCGTCCAGTGACGCGGACCACCGAGTTCGTCCAACTCTAACCTTCAGGTGACATTCTTCACCCCTCCCTCAGGCGACCACATGACCGGACCCGTCACCGGCCACCGGAGTGCCGCAGCCCGCCGTCGGCCCCCCGATTCAGCCACCAGGTTCGGCCACGACGCCCTCTGGGACCTGCTGACGGAGCCGGGGCGCCCGGTGGTCGGCTGCGCCCGACCGGCCTGCGGATACGCGCCACCACAGGCCGCACCACACCGTCCGGCACCGTGATCCGGCAATCGGGTTCGGCCACCGCGGCTTCTGGAAGCTGGTGGTCGCCTGCGCCCCGCGTCGCGGCGGTGGCGGACGTCGTCGAGCCAGGGAGGGCTGTTGTCGTAGGGACGTGCGCGATCGTCCCTAGGGGGCCTTCGGCTCCAGGCGGTAGCGCGAAAATCAGGGCCCCTCCGAGAGGAGGGGCCCTGAATTCGTGCCTGTCGGGTGACGGTCAGTCGAGGTAGTCGCGCAGGACCTGCGAGCGGGACGGGTGGCGCAGCTTCGACATGGTCTTGGACTCGATCTGGCGGATGCGTTCCCGGGTCACCCCGTACACCTTGCCGATCTCGTCCAGGGTCTTCGGCTGGCCGTCGGTGAGGCCGAACCGCATCGACACCACACCCGCCTCGCGTTCGCTGAGCGTGTCCAGGACGGAGTGGAGCTGCTCCTGAAGGAGCGTGAAGCTGACCGCGTCCGCCGGGACGATGGCCTCGGAGTCCTCGATGAGGTCGCCGAACTCGCTGTCGCCGTCCTCACCGAGCGGGGTGTGCAGGGAGATGGGCTCGCGGCCGTACTTCTGGACCTCGACGACCTTCTCCGGGGTCATGTCGAGTTCCTTGGCGAGTTCCTCCGGGGTGGGCTCGCGGCCCAGGTCCTGGAGCATCTGCCGCTGCACGCGGGCCAGCTTGTTGATGACCTCGACCATGTGCACCGGAATGCGGATGGTGCGGGCCTGGTCGGCCATCGCGCGGGTGATCGCCTGCCGGATCCACCAGGTGGCGTACGTGGAGAACTTGTAGCCCTTGGTGTAGTCGAACTTCTCCACGGCGCGGATCAGACCGAGGTTGCCCTCCTGGATCAGGTCCAGGAACAGCATGCCGCGGCCGGTGTAGCGCTTGGCCAGCGACACCACCAGGCGGAGGTTGGCCTCCAGGAGGTGGTTCTTGGCGCGGCGGCCGTCCTCGGCGATCCACTCGAAGTCCTCCAGGTCCTCCTCGGACATGGCGGACGCGGCGACGGCGAGGCGTTCCTCGGCGAACAGCCCGGCCTCGATGCGCTTGGCGAGCTCCACCTCCTGCTCGGCGTTGAGCAGGGGAACCTTGCCGATCTGCTTGAGGTAGTCCTTGACCGGGTCGGCGGTGGCGCCCGCGGCCGCGATCTGCTGCGCGGGGGCGTCCTCGTCGTCGTCGCCGAGGGTGAAGCCCTCCTCCTCGTTGGCGGCGCCCTCGGTCGGCTTGCCGGTGGGCGCGGCCTTCGCGGCGGGCGCGGCGACGGCCTCGTCGTCCTCGGGGGTCTCCACGACCTCGGCGGCCGCGTCGTCCTCCAGGTCGACGTCGAGGTCGGCGAGGTCGGCGTCGATGTCGACGTCCACGTCGTCCTCGACCTCGGGGTCGTCGGACGCCTTCTTGGCGTCGGGCTTGGCCGGGACCGCCGCCTTGGCGGCCTGCGCCACGCCCTTCTTCGCGGGCGCGGCCTTCTTGGACTTGGCGCCCTTGGCGGGCGCGGCCTTCTTCGGCGCGGGTTCGACGGCCGCGGGGCGCGGCTCGGCCGCGACCCCTTCGGCGGCGCCCCCGGGGACCGCGTCGTCGCCGACGACCGCGGTCACCGTGTCGGGCTGCTCCTTGGCCGCCGCGGCGGTCTTGGGCCTGCGCACCGGTTGCGACGCGCGTTTGCGCGAACGCTTGGGCGCCGCGGAGTCGGCAGCGCTCACCATGACGGTCACACCCTCCTTGCTGAGGCTCCGCAGAATGCTGGAGGCCGCAGACACGGGGATGTCGGCCTCCTCGAACGTACGTCGTACGTCGTCGGCTTCGAGGCGATTGCCCTGGGACCGTCCACGCTCGATCAGTTGCGCGATGACGTGATCGTGCAGATCTGACGCTTTCGAGGTCGAGCTAGCAGGCGACACAAATACCTCTCGAACGAACGTGTGGCTTGGCTGACCCGAGTGCCCTGATGGGCCCGGCCTCACACTGGGTGGGACCACACACGGAACGGACCTCCCGGTGCGGGACCGCAGCGTACCCGCTCTCATTGGGTCAAGCATTCTGGCACTGCTGCGCATTCCGCCTGTGAAGTCCTACCCGGTAACTCTCCACCTTAGAGGGCGCCGGACGGTCCTTCGAACGTGCTCCGCCGTCTTCGCGTCGTCTCCGGCGCGTTTCAGGCGAACTTGGGCGGGACGTGCAGAGCAAGCACGGTCACATCGTCTACCTGCTCATACCCGGCAAGCATCCGATCGACCAGGAAGTCGACGAGTCTCTCGGGATCTCCTACCACTTCAGGTGGGGCGTCCGCCGCGACGGCGACAAGCTCCTCCAGCCCTGCGTCCACCCCACGTCTACGGTTCTCCACAAGTCCATCGGAATAGAAGACCACAGTGTTGCCGGTCTCGATGGAAAAACTTGTCTGCTGTCGCTGACTCGGCCAGCCGAGGGGCGTGCCGGGCTCCCGGGCGCTGACGCGTGCGGGCGCGTCCGGGGAGATCAGGAGGGGTGGCGGGTGCCCGGCGTTGCTGAACTCGCCCTGCCCGGTCTCCGGGTCGATGACCGCGTAGGCGACGGTGGTGAACTGTTCCTCGTCCTCGGTGGCGCTGAACAGGCGGTCGAGCCCGGCCAGGACCGCGGCCGGACGCGGATCGTTCAGCGCGAGCGCCCTGAGGGCGTTGCGGACGCGTCCCATACCGGCCGCGGCGAGGACGCCCTTGCCCATGACGTCGCCGACGGCCATGGCGAGCCGGTCGTCGGGGAGCCGGAACACGTCGTACCAGTCGCCGCCGACCTGGACGTGGCGGGTCGCGGGGTTGTAGCGGGCGGCCAGCACCATGCTGGGAAGCTGGGGCAGATCGCTCGGCAGCAGGCTGCGCTGGAGCTCCTCGGCCGTCCGGTGCTCGCGTTCGAACAGCAGGGCACGCTCCACGGCCAGCGCGCACTGCCCCGCGAGCGCCTCCAGGAAGACCCGCTCCTCCTCGGTGATCTCCCGGGGCCGGGTGAACGAGAAGCGCAGCGCGCCGATCGGGGCGCCCGCCGCGAGCAGGGGAAGGCCCACCCAGGCGCGTTCCTCGATGTGCTGGGCGAACAGGTCCCGCTCTCCGTGGCCGAGTTGCAGGCGCAGGCTGTCGGGGTGCTCGGCCAGGAACGGCCGGCTCTCGCGCACCGCCACCGACATCACGGTCTGGTCACTGACCTTGATCTCGTCGCGGGAGACGGGCGCGGTCTCGCTCTCGGCGCCCGGCTGGGACGGCGCCACGATCCTGAGGCGGAGTTTGTCGTCGTCCAGGAGCGCCACCGCGGAGTAGTCGGCGCCGATGGCCGACCGTCCCACCTCGGTGATGACCTGGACGACCTGGGACACGGTCAGGGCCTCGGCGAGCATCGACGTGGCCTGCTGGAGGCGCGCCGTGCGCAGCGCCGCCGCCGACAGCTGCTCGGTCAGCCGCCCGCGCATCTCCTCGGCCTCGCGCTGCCCGGTGACGTCGGTGTTGGCGCCGACCCACTCGATGACCGCGTCGCCCTGCCAGATGGGCACGGCCCGCACGTCGAAGTGGCGGTAGGTGCCGCTCTTGGTGCGGACCCGGTAGTTGGTCTCGAAGACGCGGTTCTCCTCGACGCAGTCGCGCCAGGCGGCCTCGATGCGGGGACGGTCCTCGGGGTGCACCACCGACAGCCATCCGCCGACCGCGTAGTCGTCCGGCGTCTGGCCGGTGATCGCGCGCCACTCGGGCGCGTCGTCGATCACGCCGCCGGCCGGGGCGGCGACCCACACCACCTGGGCGCTGGCCTCCACGAGCGAGCGGTAGCGCTGCTCCTTGCGGCGGATGACCTCCTCGCCCCTGCGCCGGTCGGTCACGTCCAGCGCGGTCAGGACGACGCCCAGGTGCTCGCCGTCGGCGCCCTTGGCGGGCAGCCACGAGCAGGCCAGGATGCGCTCGTCGAGCGCCGTGGCCGTGACGGTGTGCGCGGTGGACGTGGAAGCCGACGTGGAAGCCGACGTGGACGATGGCGCCGGTGGCGGGGACGGCGACGCGGAAGGTTCGTCCGCTTCGTGCGGGTCGGGTGACGGCTCACCGGCCGGGACGACCAGATCGAGGTCGCTCAGCGGACGGTTCTCGTCGATCACCCTGCGCAGCGCGGTCTCGAACGCCGTCGCCAGCGCCTCGGGCAGAACCTCGCGCGGCCTTCGCTGTTGCAGGTCGCGCACGGGCACCCGCAGGAGCGCCGCGAGCGCGTCGTTGGCCCTACGGCAGCGCAGGTCGCGGTCGAAGAACGCCAGCCCGGCGGGGGCCTCGGTCAGCAAGGTCGCGTACAGCGCGGCGTCGGTCGCATCCATGGGCTGCCCCTCCACCCCTGAGACGCGGGGATGCGGAACGGACGTCTCGGTGCTCAAGGACAACACCTCCGCCCCAGAGGGTCCCGTACCGCGCGGCAATTTTTCATCACTATGAGTGAATGGGAGCAGGCTAGCGCTCCCGCCTCCATCACAACACCGGTCGGAGTCAGGTACTCATCATCCCGATGGTTCGCCGCGTACGGAACCCCTGCTGAAACATACTTGTCCCCTTCGGCCCCGGCGAACACGTCGGATCGGACACCGTCGTGGAGGACACGGGAGGCGGTCCGCCAGGACGGCGAGTCGAGATGTTACGGCGCTACCGTGTCACAGGGCGTCAACTCGGCTTTTTCGGCGAGTTGACGCGATGGCGTCCGCGTCGGCGACGGGCCCGCTCAGGTGGCGGACTTGGCGGACTTGGCGGACTTGGCGGCGGCCTTCTGCTCCTGCTTGAAGGCCCGGACCTGGGCGAGCGACTCGGGGCCGGTGATGTCGGCGACGGACCGGTGGGAGCCCTCCTCCCCGTACGCCCCGGCCGCCTCACGCCAGCCGTCCGGCCGGATCCCGTACTGCTTGCCCAGCAGCGCCAGGAAGATCTGGGCCTTCTGCTTACCGAAGCCGGGAAGGCCGTTGAGGCGCTTGAACAGTTCCTTGCCGGTGTCCACGCCCTTCCAGACCTGCTCAGCGTCCCCGTCGTAGTTGTCCACGAGGTACTGGCACAGCTGCTGAACCCGCTTCGCCATGGAGCCCGGGTACCTGTGCACGGCGGGCTTCTCCGACAGCAACGCGGCGAACCGTTCCGGGTCGTACGCGGCGATCTCGTGGGCGTCCAGGTCGTCGGAGCCGAGCCGCTGGGCGATGGTGTAGGGACCGGTGAAGGCCCACTCCATCGGAATCTGCTGGTCGAGCAGCATGCCCACAAGCGCGGCCAGGGGGCTGCGGCCGAGCAGTTCGTCGGCTTCAGGACGCTGGGTGAGATGAACCTTCGTGGCCATGAGCCCAGCTTAGGGCCGGTCCGAATCTCTCAGAAGTCTTACGAGAACGCCCGAAACCTGGGCATCACGCCTGGCGCGAGTGTTCGATTGTGGAGGTGAACGAGAACGAACGGGCGGAGGGGCGAAGATGATACGTCAGGCGAACGAGCCGACCGTGGACCCGAGTGGGTTGAGTCCGGCGCAGCGTCGGGGCGCCGCGTGCGTCGTCTGCCACAAGAGGTGGCCTCGGCCGCGTGTTCGCGTCGGACACTTGCCGGACTCGACCGGGGTGTTCGCGTGCGATGACTGCGCGCCGATTCCCCCACCGCCCCGCTTTCCCCCGGCGCTCCGCGCACGGCGGGGCTCTCGGAAGCCACCCACTGACGCCGGACGGCCGATCGAGGCGGGGCCGACGACGATGACGCCGTCGCCCCGCTTATGGACGGGCGACTTATGGACGGGCGCCACCGTCAGAGGTCTGCGCAGTGTCTGAGGTCCGTCCAGCCCAGGGTGACACCCGCGGTTCGCGAGGCCTCCACCAGGGACGGCGCAGAATTTGCCAAACCACCTCCCGGAACGTATTGACTCTCCCCGCAAAAGCACTGGAATGGGACATCAAGGCAGAGCCTTCTACCGGAACCCCGTGCACGGAGGTGTGCGCTGATGCCTGCACTGGCCGATCACCGGAGCCAAATCCGCGAGGCACTGACCCGGCGGCTCTGCGACGAGTTCGTGTCCGTCCCGTCGGACACGGTGCACCGGTGCGTGGCCGACGTCCAGGCGCGCATGGCCCATCTGGGTCTGGAGGTCACTTCCGCCAGGGTCGAACGGATGGCTCGCGAGCATCTCACCGGGAGACTCAAATCGGAGCCGCCCTCACGGCGCGCGTCGGCGGCCGGGGCGGACGGCTGAGGTCCCTCTTCGGACGTGTAGGGGACACCGCCCACGTCTGATCTGAGAGGCTAGAGGGGTGAGTCCCCGTAGCCGCCACCGCCCCTCCGGGGAACCGGGCCGGGACGAGTCGACACCCCCGGGCGAGGTCTCCGCGATTTTCGACGGCATGCTCCAGCACGCACGCGAGCTGCTTGCCGTGCGCAGCCCCCTGGACGCCGAACTCATCGTCAGCGAGATCCTCGGGGCGTGGTGGGGGAAGCGGGTGCCGGGCGGCGACGTCGAGGAGGTCATCGGCGAGGCCCTCGTCGACCACGCCACGGCGGCCGGGACCCCTGCCGCGCTGGGGCTGCTCATCGGAATGGCCTACATGGGCACCCCCCGTCAGGCGGCGAAGGCCGAACGCGCCGCGCTGGACCTGATGGGGAACGGCGTCGCCAGGCCCGGCTGGGCCGACCACGTGGGGATGGTCGCGTCCGAGGAGTGCTTCGTGTCCCGGGACGTCTACGGCGACCAGGACTCCGTCGTCTGCACCTACACGTACGGCGGCACCGAACGGCACGCCCTGGTCGTCCTGGTCGACCGAAACAAGGCCGGGGTCTTCGATCCGACCGACCCGTTCGCCCGCGCCACGCGTGTCGTGCGCCCGCCGATGCCGGGGATGGTCAGGGACGCCTGGGTCTCGTCCAGGGTCGATGACCTCCTGGAGCAGTGCCGCCGCGAGGGCCGCGAGAACCCCCTCATTCGGTTCGAGCCCCTCGATCCACGGGACGCCAGGGCGTTGCTGTTGAGCGCGCTGGACGTGACCGACGACACCCGCGACCCGCCGGTGAACGAGAACTTCGGGTCCTACCACGCCTTCGTCCGAGCACGTGTGGACATCCTCCCGCCGGGTGGGCGCCTGCCCGACCCTCCGGTGTACGGGCACGACAGGCGGGCGACGATCGCGGCGAGGTTCCTGGCGTCGGAGGAGGCCGGGCACCTGTCCGACCTGTCCGCCGCCAGCCGGTGCGTCGACCGCATCATCGACTACGGCTGCACCCACGACTTCGGGCGGCCACTTCGGGTCAGTCCCGTCAAATGCGAGATGTTCCTGCTCGACTGGCTGCCGCGCAAAGTGCTGCTGTCCCCGACCGAGCAGGAGGCCGTGCCGCACGTGCTGGCCGCGTGGGTGCGGTGGGCGGGTCGGCGCACGGGGCTGCCCGAGGAGGGCATCAGGGTGACGTTGGACGCCCTCTGGGACGCCACCGCCAAGTTCGCCGACGCCTACCGCGACCCGGCCGCATTCGGCCTCGACCGCGCGGTGGTCGACCGCCTCCTGCCCGACGGAGACCTGGAGGCGCTCCCCCGCCGCGCGTTCGCCCTGCCGTTCCTGTCCGGGACGCACAGGCGGACCGGGCGGCACGGCTACCTCGATCTATCGACCCTGGACCCCTCCGACCCCGACGACCGGCGCGTCATCCTGGAATTCGAACACCCCGGCGGCGACGAGGAGCACCTGGACGCGCACGAACGCCTCACCCGGCGGCTGTGGGACGGCGAGCCGCCGCAGCTGTGGGATACCGCACAGTCGCTGCTCGACGTCGGCTACGAACGCCACGAGATCCTGCACAGACTCATCGATGTCCTGGACCTCCACGGGGACGATCCCGACGCGCTCCACGAGGCGCTGCGCGCGCTCCGCCACGAACCCGCACCGGAGTGAACTCCCGGTTTGCACGCGGCGTCCCCGGCGGCAATCATCAGGTCTCGGACACGGTCTCGCGGGGGACCCGGGGGGCCGGCCCCGGTCGTAGGGAGTGATCTTGTTGGAGTGGTCCGAGTTCGCCCGGCGGCTGGGTCGTGAGCTGGCGGGTCTCGAACGGGACACGATCCTCATCGTGCGGGAGCGGGACGAGAGCCGGCACTACGTCCAGGCCATGCGCGAGCCCGACCGGCTCTACGCCGAGGCCGTCAGCAACAACTTCCTCGAAGGGCCGCTGCTGCTCACGAAGGCCGACGAGGAGATCATGAGCGACGTGGGCTGGCGCCCGCCCGCCGACCCCGCCCCCCGCAACTGGTGGACGGAACTGCCGGAGTTCGGCACGCCCGGCGGGATGCCGGCGGTGACCGACGGCGACTTCTCGCGGCTGGCCGACGTCATGGTCACCGCCCTTCGCGACGTCCAGGGCGTCCGGCGGCCGTCCGACCTGGTGTACGAATCGTTCCACCGGCACGGCACCGGCCTGATCGAGTTGACGGACTTCGGCATCGACGTCGCGGACCCGTCGCGCGTGAACAAGCGCCGCGCCTCGTCCGGCGGCGCCTCCGATCACCCGTTCGGTGGGTGGTTCGCGGAGGCGGGGTCGCCGCCCACCGCGGCGCCGCCGCCCCCGCCGCCCCCGCCGCCCCTCTCGCCGCCGCCCACACCGCCCGCCCTGCCGCCCGCCGCGGCTCCGCCCGCGGGGACCCCCCTCGCCCCCGACGGCCCGCCCCACGCGGACGCCGACCCGCTGGAGCCCCGTCTCGCCGAGGCCAAGGCGAACGGCGACAACACCACGTACTTCCGGCTGCTGGCGAGCGCCGACCTGGTGCTCCCCGCGACCGCCCCCGCCGTGGAGGATCCCGACCACGCCGAGTTCCCCACCATCACGATCGGCAGCAGCACCTACGTCACGGTCTTCACCTCGCCGGGCGCGCTGGCCCGCACCGGCGACCGGCACCCGGGCCTCTACCGGCGCACCTCCTTCGCCCGGCTCGCGGCGGGTTGGCCCGATCCCACCTGGCGGCTGGCGATCAACTGGGGCCTGCCGAGCGAGGTCCTGCTGGACTCGTCGGTCATCACCCGCATGCTCGGAGTCACCGGCGCGGCACCGTCCCTCGCCCCGGACGTCACCAACCCGTACGGGACGGTGAACCCGAACGCGCTCTCGGGGCCCAACCCGATCGTCGGCGGCACGCCCCCACCGGTGAACGGCTCCTCCCACGGCGTCGATCGGGCGCACGGCGTCGATCGGGCGCACGGTGTCGACCGGGCGCAGGACGAATCGCACACCGCGATCGACCCGTACACGCTCTCCGAGCTGAGCGCGGCGCTCGACCCGAACAAGACCCACCCGAACGGCTTGTCACCCGAGCCGGTCGCGGCGGAGGAGCCCGCCGAGCCGGAACCCGCGGCTCCGGAACCCGCCACCCCCGAAGAGGCCGCCCCCGAACCCGTCACCCCCGAACAGGCCGTCCACGAACCCGCCGTCCACGAGCAGGCCGCTGCTGAACCTGCCGCTCCGGAACCGTCGGCCCCCGACGTCGCTGTGCCTGAGGCCGCTGTGCCGGAGGCCGCCGGGAAGCTCCCCCTGGGCGCGCCGACGAGGAAGAGCCCGGTGGTGGACGGCCCGGCTCAAAAGTCCGCGGGCGTCCCGATGCGGCCGCCGCACGGGGCCCGCCTCTGGCGCTCGACCGGCGACGGCGAGGAGACGATCCTGGCGGTCTACGACGCCATCGGCGGCGTGTGGGCCCCGGCCAGGACCGACGCCCTCCCGGCTCCGCGCCCCGAGTGAACTCCCCGCCCCTACGGCCATCAGCCCGCCACAGAGCCCTTCTCGGACGCGGACGAGAACTGGGCGGCCTTCCCCGCCCTTCGGGGTCTCACAGGCGCTCACAGGCGCGTCCGACGTGCTCGGACGCCACCCTCCCGGTTCACGATCACGCGGATCGGGACACGAGCGGCGGAACACGACCGGGGCGGCCGTCTGAGACACGAAGATCGGTGATAGGTCTTGGGCATGGCGGTCATCGACATCAACGCCGATCTCGGTGAGGGGTTCGGCATCTGGGAGCTGGGCGACGACCTCGCCCTCCTGGACGTGATCACGAGCGCGAACGTGGCGTGCGGGTTCCACGCGGGCGATCCGTCGATCATGCGGCGGGTGTGCGCGGCGGCCGTCGAGCGCGGGGTGACGATCGGCGCGCAGGTGTCGTACCGGGACCTGGCCGGTTTCGGACGCCGGGAGATCGACGTTCCCGCGCCGGAACTGACCGCCGAGGTCCTGTACCAGATCGCGGCGTTGGACGGCATAGCCCGCGCGGAGGGGGGCCGGGTGGCGTACGTCAAACCGCACGGGGCGCTCTACAACCGCGCGGTCCGCGATACCGAGCAGGCCGGTGCGGTGGCCGAGGCGGTGCGGGCGTACGACCCGTCGCTTCCGTTGCTGACGCTCGGCGACTCCGCGCTGCGCGACGTCGCCGACGGGCTCACCGTCGTCACCGAGTGTTTCGCCGACCGGGCGTACACGCCGTCGGGGCGGCTCGTGTCCCGCCGTGAACCGGGGGCCGTCATCCACGACCGGGACACCGTCGCCCGGCGCGCCGTCCAGATGGCGACCGAGGGAACCGTCACGGCGGTGGACGGCGGTGAGATCGTGCTCAACGCCCGGTCCATGTGCGTGCACGGTGACACTCCCGGCGCTGTGGAGCTGGCCCGATCGGTACGGTCGGCGCTGACGGAGGCGGGTGTGGTGTTGGAGTCGTTCGCGTGAGAGTGCTGCGCGCCGGTGACACGGCCCTGCTCGTGGAGGCCGATGACCTCGCGACCGCCCACCGCTTGAACACCGCCCTGCGGGACGAACCGATCCCTGGCGTCGTGGACGTCGTCGTCGGTGAACAGACCGTCCTGGTGATCCTCGACCCGTCCGCCGACCTGGACCTGCTCGCCGCGCGGCTTCCACGGTTGCGGCTGCCTGAGAGCGCCGGGGGTGACACCGAACCGGTCGAGATCCCGGTGGTCTACGACGGCGCAGACTTGGACGAGGTCGCCGACGACACGGGGTTGTCGCGCGAGGAGGTCGTCCACCGGCACGCCGCGGCCGAGTACACGGTCGCCTACCTGGGTTTCTCTCCCGGTTTCGGGTATCTGACGGGTCTCGATCCCCGCCTGCACGTGGCGCGGCGCGCGTCGCCGCGGACGTCGGTCCCGGCGGGTTCGGTGGCGATCGCGGGTCCGTACGCGGCCGTCTACCCGTCGCGGTCGCCGGGCGGCTGGCGGCTCCTCGGCCGGACCGGACTGCGGCTGTGGGACGTGACGCGCGATCCGCCGTCTCTGCTCCGTCCGGGGACACGCGTCCGTTTCGTGCCTGAGGGGTCCTCTTGATCGAGGTGGTGCGGCCCGGGCCGCTCGCGACCGTCCAGGACCTCGGCAGGCCGGGCCGCGCGCAGTTCGGCGTGCCGCGTTCCGGAGCCGCCGACGAGCCCGCCCTCCGCCTCGCCAACCGGCTCGTCGGCAATTCCGAGGGCGCGGCGGGCGTGGAGTTGACGCTCGGCGGGGCCGCGCTGCGGTTTCACCGGCACGCCTGGATCGCGGTGACTGGGGCGCCCGTTCCGCTGCGGGTCGACGGCCGCGCATGCGGGATGGGCGCGCCGTGTCACGTCCCGGACGGTGCGCTGGTCGAGTTCGGGACGCCGACGTCCGGGCTGCGCAGTTACCTCGCCGTCCGCGGTGGTGTCGTAGTCGACGAAGTCCTGGGGAGCCGTTCGACCGACCTTCTGTCCGGTCTCGGGCCCGCGCCGCTGTCGTCCGGGGATCGCCTTCCAATAGGCGACACCAAACATCTCGGTGACATCGTCGTGGACGTCGCGCCCGTGCCGTCCCTCCCCGAGACGCCGGTACTGCGCATACTGCCGGGTCCACGTGACGACTGGTTCGCGGAAGACGCGTTGACCACGCTCACCACCGCGTCCTACATGGTGTCGCCGGACAGCAACCGGGTCGGCGTGCGGCTGGACGGGCCACCGCTGGCCCGAGCCCGCGACGGCGAACTCGGCAGCGAGGGCATGGTGACCGGTTCGCTCCAGGTGCCGCCCAGCGGGACGCCCATCATCTTCCTGGCCGACCATCCGACGACCGGCGGCTACCCCGTCATCGCGGTGCTCGCCTCGTCCTCGGTCGCCGACGCCGCGCAGTTGCGTCCGGGCCAGCGCCTCCGCTTTCACCTGTGACGGCCGCCCGTGCGACGCCTTACAGCAGCGGCTTCACACGACCCAGCGCGTCGTTGAGCGGAGCGGCGGGAATGTCCTCGAACGGGGTCACGGTCACGTCATCGTCCTTGGCCTCCCACACGCCGGCCACGCGTCCCTGGTACAGCACGACCGGGGATATCCAGCCCGCGGCCCGGCTCACCTCTTTGCGACGCGCCGGGGGCACAAGGTAGGCCGCGCCCGTTCCCGCGCCCAGAACGTACTGGTCGAAGGCTCCGAGCAGCCGGACGGACGTGCTGGGCTCAGTGGCCAGAAGTTCGTCCCGGTGCTCGTCGAGGACGTACATCTGCTCGCCGTCCACCTCGATGGTGGAAAGCCCGTCCTCGGCCGCGGCGAACCAGCCCTTGACGTCCCTCTTCCGGTTCATCTTGCGCATCAGCCAGTTGTCGAACATGTCGGGGGTCGCGGGCCCGTGCGCACCGAGGAACGCGTGGATCGCGGTGCGGGCGGCGTCCTCCACGGACGGCAGGCCCCTCCAACCGGGCAGCCACCGCTCCGGTGAGGTGAACGTCACGCGCGTTCCCTGTGACGGACCGTGGCAGAGGACGCCCCACCAGGCCAGGGGTTTGAGGATGGTGCCCCAACCCGAGCCGAGGACCTCGGCGAGGTGCCGGGAGCCGGTCTCGGCGACGATGGCCTCGGTGAGTTCCTCCCGCGTGAGCGCCGCGCCGTCCGCGAGCGCGTCGGCGGCCGCCCCGGCCATCGCCTCCAGGTCGGCGGGCGTGGCCCCGAAGTTGCGCTGCCAGACGGGTTTCTCCCAGTGGCGGACGGCGGCGCACAGCACGAGATAGGCGGCGGCCTCGTCGACGGGCAGCAGATGCAGCGTTCCACGCATGGCCCACGTCTTGACGAGGGTCCGTTCGTCGATGAGCGCCCGTCGTACCGCACCCGCTTCAGGGGCCGCCTGCCGCACCGCGATGGCGAATTCGGCTGACGAGGCGACCTGCGCCTGCACCCCGGCCAGACGCCGGGCGACCTCCACCACCGGCGCGTCGCCCGCGCGTTCGACGAGCTGCCGCCGCATACGCCAGCCCAGGACCTGCGCCCATGTCACCGATTCCATCCACCGATTACATCGCACGCCGCCGACACGACACGCCCCTCCCGGCCGCCGACGCTCTCCGTGAGCTCCGGATCGCCCGCACCCCGTCCTGACGGCACTCCAGAACACGGCATCGGCCCGGCGGATGAGGGACTTGGGGGCGTCGAGGAGGTGCCGCAGGAGACGTGACAGGGCTCGGCGTGTCCGTTTCGCCTAGCGTCAGCCCAGGCGATGGGTGAGTTCGGCGAAGGCGTCGCGCACGTCGTCGGCGGTGAGGACCGTGAGGTCGGCGGCGGTGGCGGCGTCGCCCAGCCCGGCGGCCCGCAGCGCGCGCCGCGCGCATGCCTTCTCGTACATGGACCGGGCGAACCGGCCGTTGCCCAGTTCGTCGATCCGTCCCGATCCGCAGGCGCGCTGGAACACCAGGGCGAGGTCGTCCAGGGCGCGGTCCTCCCAATGGTCGCCGCCTTCCTCGGCGATGAGCTGCGCGATGCGCAGCAACTCGTCGGGCCCGTAGGAGGGGAAGTCGACGCGGACGTCGAACCGTGACGCCAGCCCGGGGTTGGACGACAGGAACCCGTCCATCTCGGTCTCGTATCCGGCGAGGACGATGACGAGACGGTCCCGGTCGTCCTCCGCGCGCTTGAGCAGGGTCTGTACGGCTTCGGCGCCGAACGCGTCCCCTCCGGAGTAACCCGGGTTGCTCAGGGCGTACGCCTCGTCGACGAACAGAATTCCACCGAGTGCGGAGTCGACCACCTTGTTCGTCTTGAGGGCCGTCGCGCCCAGGTGCTCACCGACGAGGTCCGCGCGCTGCGCCTCGACCACTTCCGGACGGGCGAGGAGCCCGGCCGCGGCGAAGATGCGGCCGAGGACACGGGCGACGGTCGTCTTGCCGGTTCCGGGCGGCCCGGTGAACACGAAGTGGCGTGTCGGCGGGCGGGTGACCAGGCCCTGCTCCTCACGCATCCGGGCGACCTGGAGCTGGGCGGCGATCTCGCGGACCTGCCGTTTCACCGGTTCGAGCCCGATCATCGCGTCGAGCGAGCGGAGCGCCTCGTCGAGCGTCGGGGTCTCCGCGTACCCGCGGTACCGTTCGGTGACCTCGGCGAACGCGGCCTCGACGTCCTCGGCGCGCAGGGTGACCAGGTCGTCGGCGCTGGGCGCGGCCGGTCCGGCGGACCCGGAGGCGGCGTTCACGACGCGCACGTCGCGCGCCCGCGCGGCCGCCTCGGTCAGGGACCTGACGAACCGTCCGTTGCCCAGCTCGTCGACGATGCCGCGCCGTTCGACCTCCTCGAACCGCGCGGCGAGACGCCGCCGCGCCTCCGGGTCGAACCGGTCCTCGCGGAGGCCGACGTGGTAGTCGGCGATCCGGAGCAGTTCGGACGGACGGTACGACGGGAAGTGCACGCGCGTGCCGAACCGTGACGCCAGCCCGGGGTTGGAGTCGAGGAACTCGGCCATCTGCGCGTCGTATCCCGCGAGGATGATGACCAGGTTGTCGCGGTCGTCCTCCGCGCGTTTGAGGAGCGTCTGCACGGCCTCGTCCCCGAACCGGTCGGGCTGCCCCTCGGCGGAGTTGACGAGACCGTACGCCTCGTCGACGAACAGCACGCCGCCCAGGGCCGAGTCGACGAGCCGGTTGGTCTTGAGGGCCGTGGCGCCGAGGAACTCCCCGACGAGGTCCGCGCGGTGCGCCTCGACCAACGCCGGTTCCGGCAGCAACCCGAAGGCGTAGAAGATTTTGGCGAGGACGCGCGCCACGGTCGTCTTGCCCGTCCCGGACGGTCCGACGAACACGAAGTGCCGCATCGGCTTCTCCGTGGGCACCCCGGCGGCGGCGCGCATGTGCGCCGCCTCGATCGACGCGGCGATCGACCGGACCTGCCGTTTGACCGGCTCCAACCCGATCATGTCCTCGAGTTCGGCGAGCGCGTCCGCCACCGAGATCTCCGGGGTGGCCTCCCCGCGCGGCTCCGCGGGC
Organism: Actinomadura spongiicola; assembly: GCF_003432485.1. Taxonomy (GTDB): domain Bacteria; phylum Actinomycetota; class Actinomycetes; order Streptosporangiales; family Streptosporangiaceae; genus Spirillospora; species Spirillospora spongiicola. Next base: position 34,426 of record NZ_QVNQ01000012.1, on the reverse strand, counting down.
GCCGCGCGTCCGGGTTCGGCGGTGTCGGTCGTCTGCGCCGCGACGCGCTGGTCGTGGCCCGCGTGCCCGGCCGACGCGGCACCGGCCTCGGCGTCGTCGGCGGCACGCCGGTCGGGTCTGCCGGGGCGGCCCGGCCCGTCGTCCTTCGCGGCCCTGTCGACACGTTCCGGCCGGTCGCGTTTGTCGTTGCCGGACGGGTTCTTTCGCGATGTCGCCGTTCCGTCCCCCTTCGGACCCGCCTGTTCCTGGACCCACCCCGTCTCGTACGCCTCGGCGGGCACCGTGCGCCGCGCCTGATCCCAGCGGTAGCCGAGGACGATCAGTGCCGCGATCCAGCCCGGTGCCACGTTCGCCTCCGGCAGCGGATGCACCACGGCCGCCGTCGTCATTCCGGCGGTGCCCAGGGCGACGAGCGTGGAACGCCACGGCGTGTACCCGCGCAACCGGAACGCGACGAACGCGACCGGAAGTGCCAGCAATGCCAGGAGCAGCTCAGGACTCAGATACGGCGGGTGTTCTTCGTCCGGGTAGAGCCGTCCCAACGGCACCGAGAGAACCAGCCAGGCCGTGATGACGGCGACGACCGCCATCCCCGTCGGCGAACGCAACGTCAGATGGGCGACGACGAGCAGGATCGCCGTGAACGCCGCCGCGGCGAGGAACGGCCCGTCCAGTACCACCGTCGCCGACACCACCAGGGCGATCAGCAGCAGCCCGCCCAGGAACCGCACTCCCGGGGTCACCTGGAAGTACCGCCACCGCAGGCGCTCGAATAGATCCCGCGCCGCGGCGTCCTTCGCCGCACGGGAGCGAGACCTGCCGAACAATGCCATCAGAAGCGAGTAAAGCGCAGGACCGCCCGGAACGGCACTCCCCGCGCCCGGTTCGTTGGCCTCCCCGCGCCTGCCTGGTACGGAACAGGGAAGACCTCCGTCCCAGCACCACCACATTTGTGCTGTCCAGAAGTAGCGGTTCGGTTCCCCACGGTGGGAACAGGCGGCTGCGATGATGAGCGGCATGGAATCCCCGACCGATCCCACGGGCGCTCTGCCCGGCCTCGAACCCGGCCCCGCCGCCAAGGAGATCTCGCGTGTCGCGGGCTATGAGATCGAGGACGAGCTGCTCGCCCTGTCGGCCCCGAAGGGCCGCACGGTCACGATCGCCGGGGTGGACGAAGTGGGACGCGGCGCGTGGGCGGGCCCCGTCGTGGTGTGCGCGGCGGTCACGGACCTGACCCCGCCACCCGTCCTCCAGGGACGCGGCAACAGGACGATCGGCCTGACCGACTCGAAACTCCTCACCGAGACGCACCGCGAGTCGTTCGCCGCCCTGCTGCCCGGATGGCTCACCGGCCACGCCATCGGCGAGTCCGGCCCCGGGGAGATCGACGAGGTCGGCATGACCGAGGCCCTGCGTCGCGCCGCCGTCCGCGCGTTGGAGTCGCTGCCCGTACCGCCCGACGTGGTCATCCTCGACGGCAAGCACGATTTCCTGAGCCGCCCCTGGCGTGTGCGCTGCGAGGTCAAGGCCGACCAGAGGTCGGTCACCGTCGCGGCCGCATCCGTCCTGGCCAAAGTCCATCGTGACCGGCTGATGGCGGGCCTGGACGAAGATTTCCCCGGCTACGGGTTCGCGGACAGCGCCGGTTATCCGTCACCCGTCCACCAGAAGGCCCTGGAGGAGTTCGGGCCGACGCCGCATCACCGGATGTCCTGGTCCTACCTCGACGACCTGCCGCGCTGGCGGCATCTGAAGAAGCCCCGTGACCCGCTCGCAGGAGAAGGGCAACTCAGTCTCCTGTGACCGTGCCTCTCGTCCCTGATCGGCGTCCCGGCATGAGTCATCGCCACAGTCCCGGGTAGGGCCGCGTCAACGGGAGGTGCATGCCATGGACACCGTCGTGAAGAAGTTGCTGCATGAGTCCGGTGAGACGTTCGCCGAACAGGCCGGCATCCCGCTGAAGGACCAGCCGGCCGCACTGTTCAAACTCCTCGTCCTGGCCAACCTGCTGAGCGCGCGCATCTCGTCCGACATCGCCGTCGCCGCCGCCCGGGAACTGTTCGAGGCGGGCGGTGGAACACCACGCGGAATGAGCAGACTGACCTGGCAGGAACGGGTCGACGCACTCGGACGCGGCCACTACGTCCGCTACGACGAGAGCACCGCGTCCCGCCTGGGCGACACCGCGCGGATCGTCCAGGACAAGTACAAGGGAGACCTGCGACGTCTCGCCATCGACGCCGGACGCGACCCGCGCAAGGCGGCCGAACTGCTCCGCGAGTTCCCCGGCATCGGCCCCACCGGCGTGGACATCTTCTGCCGCGAGGCCCAGTCCATCTGGCCCTGGCTGCGCCCCTACGTCGACGGCCAGGTGAAGAAGGGCGCCGAACGGCTCGGGCTTCCCACCGACGCCCGCGAACTCGCCTCCACCGTGCCCGACAAGGACCTGGCGCGGCTGACCGCCGCCCTGGTGCGGGTCGCCCGCGACAAGAAGCTCGCCGACTCCCTGAAGGCCGCGTAGGTCGCCTCAGCGGCGCCCTCCGCGGCCCTCCGCCCCGGCGGGGTCACAGCCGGACGATGACGTCCTCCACCGGTTTCCGCGTGATGTCGGGCACCATCGCGTCGTCGGCCGGATACCCGACCGGGATCACGACGTAGGCCCGTTCCTCCTGCGGACGGTCGCACACCTCGTTCAGGAACCGCATGGGGCTCGGCGTGTGCGTGAGGGTCGCCAGGCCCGCCTGATGCAGTCCCGCCAGCAGGAACCCCACGGCGATCCCCACCGACTCCTTCACGTAGTAGGGACGCGGCGTCTCCGGACCCTTGTGCACCTCGAAGACCACGATGACGGCCGGGGCGTCCTCCAGGAACGGCTTACGCCAGTCGGTTCCCAACGGCGCCAGCGCGTCGAGCCACTCCTGGGAGGCGCGCCGTTCATAGAACTCGCGTTCCTCCTGCTCCGCAGCCGCCCTGAGCCTCCGCTTGCGTTCCGGATCGGTGACGACCACGAACCGCCACGGTTGCAGGTTGGCGCCGCTCGGAGCGGTCGCCGCCGCACGGATCGCGTGGTCGATGACGTCCATCGGCACGGGGCGTCGGGAGAAGTCGCGCACGGTACGGCGCAACGTCATCGTGTCGGCGAACGCCTCCACACGCTGAACCGCCTCCCCCTCCGGAACCTCGAAACGCGGTGCGGGAACAACTGGATACTGCCGCTCAGAGCTCATGCGACGTTCCTACCCTCGCCATCGGGCCCGGAGCAATCGGCAGGATCAGCCAACGTCCGGGCCCGTACCAGCACACATGCAGACAGGGGACGTTCAGTCCTTACCGCGTGAGGCGACCCACTCCAGGTTCCACCCGTACGCCTGGTCGACCGTCATCTTCCCCCAGCGGGGACGGCCGGGGGGCGGCAGGATGAACCGGCCCTCCCTGCGGACGACCAGTTCGCCGTTCACGTTCTCGATGAGAGCGAGGACCGCGTCACGGGACGCGTCGACGCAGTCGTCCATGCGCATGTCGATCGGCGGCGCGCCCACCGGGTACAGCGTCGCGACCGCGTCCAGGCCACGGAAGTCGTCGGCACCGTCGTAGATCTCGGCGAACACCAGGATCCGCTTGAAGTCCGCGGTGTGGTCGAGGTTGATGTGCAGGTTCTCGCCCGTCTCGACCGCGCCCGTCCGGTCGTCCTTGTCGAGCTTGATGTACGGCGGGCGTTCCAGGGCGCCCATGTCGCCGAGCGCGTGGATGATGCCCTTCTGACCGTTCTTCAGCTCCCAGAGGCAGCACAGGTCGAGGTCGAGGTCGACGCCCCGGCGCCGCTTGCCGAACCGTCCCTTGGCGACGCCCTCACGCGCGGTCCAGTTGAGATTGACCCGCATGTGACCGGACGTCGCGCCGTGCTTGGTGAGCGACACCGACGGAGAGTTCTTGGTCAGCGAGATCGCGGCGCCCTGCCGCTGCGGCGCCTGGGGCGGCGCGGGCGGAGGCGGAGGGGAGGGTGGCGCGTACTGGCCGCCCGGCGGCGGAGGCGGCGTGTACTGCCCACCGGGCGGCGGAGGCACGTACTGGCCACCGGGCGGCGGGGGCGGGGGCGCGTACTGGCCGGCGGGCGGCGGAGGCGGCGCCGCCTGCGGCTGCGCGGGCGCGGGAGGGGGCGTCGGCGCGGGAGGGGGCGCGGGCGGCGGAGGCGCGGCGGCCTGGCCGGGGTCGTCGACCGAGATGCCGAAGTCGGTGGCCAGACCGGCGAGACCCGAGTCGTAGCCCTGGCCGACCGCGCGGAACTTCCACGCGCCCTGCCGCCGGTACAGCTCCCCGAGCACGAACGCCGTCTCGGTCGTGGCGCCCTGGCTGTCGAACCGCGCGACCTCCGTTCCCGCTCCGGCGTCCACCACGCGGACGTACAGCCCCTGGAACTGACCGAACGTCCCGCCGTCCGACGACGCCGCCACGACGATCTTGTCGATGGCGGGTTCGACGCGGTCGAGATCGATCGACAGGACGTCCAGGACCGTCGGCCCCCGCTGTTTGCCGTCATGCCGGACCGCGCCCGACTTGTGCGCCGGTTGGTTGTAGAAGACGAAGTCATCGTCCGAACGCACCCGACCCGTGTCCGCCAGCAGGAGCGCGGACGCGTCCGCGTCCGGAACGCCCGGACCACCCTGCCACCCCAGTTCGACCCGGACCGAGGGAACCGGCACCGCGGTGTTGGCGCCCTTCTGCATCGACATGAACGCTCCCCATCATCGATCGATGTCCCCAAACCTACGGGCCCTCGCACGGGCCCCGCGACCTGCCATGAGGGACGCACGGAAACCACCGGGAGTTCCGGTCCGACCGTCGACCCCCGTTTCGGGGCACCGCCCACCGGACAGGACACGACGCCCCCACCCACAGAAACCGGCCCTCGACCGGCCTCAGGGGACGCGAGCCGTCCATTCCCGCGTGCTGAACTTGTCGGTCACGTACTTCCGGGCCAGCCGCACCTCGTCCTCGCCCAGACGATCGTCGACCAGGCCGTACCGGCCCCGAAAATGCGCGATCATCCGATCGATGATCTCCTCGCGGGCGAGACCGGTCTGGCGGCGCAGCGGATCCACCCGCTTCACCGCGCTGGCGACCCCCTTGTCGGAGATCTTCTCCCTGCCGATCCGCAACACCCGCAGCATCTTCTCGGCGTCGATGTCGTAGGCCATCGTCACATGGTGCAGCACCGTGCCGGCGGCGAGCCGCTTCTGCGCCGCACCCGCGATCTTGCCCTGGTCGGACGTGATGTCGTTCAACGGCTGGTACCACGCCTTGATCCCCAACTCGCCGAGCGCGCCGAGCACCCAGTCGTCCAGGAACGCGTAGCTCTCCACGAACGACATGCCCGCCACCAGCGACTCCGGCGCGTACAGCGAATAGGTGATCGTGTTGCCGGGCTCGATGAACATCGCGCCGCCGCCACTGATACGGCGGACGACCTCCACGCCGTACCGTCCGGCCGCCTCGGCGTCGACCTCGTTCCGCAGCGACTGGAAACTCCCGATGACCACCGCGGGCGACGCCCACTCCCACACCCGCAGCGTCGGCGGGCGCCGTCCCGCGCCCACCTCCTCGGCGAGCACCTGGTCCAGCGCCATGTGCAGCGCCGGCTCCTGCGGCGCCTCGTGAACCAGCCGCCAGGGGTGGTCGCGCCAGTCGGACGCCCGCGTGACGGCACGCCGCACCGCGATCCCCACCGCCTCCGCGGTGATGCCGAGCATCACCGTGCCCTCCGGCAGACCCGCCTCGACGCGCTCGCCGATCGCCTTGGCGTCCAACCCCGCGGGAAGGCCCTCTAGTGCCGCGTTGATGTCCTCCAAGGCCCTGTCGGGTTCCATGAAGAAGTCGCCACTGATCCTCGGCCCGCGCAGGAGGCCGTCCACCACGTCCACATCGGCGACGACGAGCTTGCCACCGGGAACCTTGTACTCACCGTGCATCACGTACATTCGAACCCCGCCGTCCGACCGCTGATTCCGGTCGGCTTGACGGACGGGTCGCGGGGAACCGTCAACGGTGGCGATCGCGGAAGGACGGCGCAGGTGAGCAACCTCGATGTTCGACCGAAGACGGTCGAGTGCGGCGGACGGGACGACGTGCCGGGCCGTCCCGTGCGCGAACTCCTACCTCCACGGCGCGTCCCGCTCGGCGAGAGCACGGTCGTCCGCCGGCTACTGCCCAGCCTGGGACGCCGCATGGTCGGCGCCTGGTGCTTCGTCGACCACTACGGCCCGGACGACATCACCGACGAACCCGGCATGCAGGTGCCCCCGCACCCGCACGTAGGACTGCAGACGGTGAGCTGGCTCCACGAGGGCGAAGTCCTGCACCGCGACAGCCTGGGCAGCCTCCAGACCGTCCGTCCCAGACAACTCGGACTGATGACCGCCGGACGCGCCATCGCCCACTCGGAGGAGTCACCGCGTACACACGCCCCCCTCCTGCACGGGGCCCAACTGTGGGTCGCACTCCCCGACACCCACCGCGACACCGACCCCGCCTTCGAACACCACCCCGAACTCCCCACCGTGCGCGCCCCCGGCTTCGACGCCACGGTGATCCTCGGACGGCTCGACACGGCCACGTCCCCCGGCACCGCCTTCACCCCGATCATGGGCGCGGACCTCGCCCTGGCGGACGGAGCCGAGGCGCGCCTGCCGGTCGAACCCGACTTCGAGTACGCCGCCCTCACCATGTCCGGAATAACGGAAATAGACGGAATGCTCGTTGAGCCGGGCTCCATGCTGTACCTCGGCTCGGGCCGCCGCGAACTCCCCCTCCGGGCGGCCGATGGCGACAGCGGAGTCGTCCTCCTGGGCGGCGAACCCTTCGCGGAGAAACTGGTCATGTGGTGGAACTTCGTCGCCCGCACCGGCGACGAGATCGCCCGAGCACGCCAGGACTGGATGACCGGCGACCGGTTCGGCGAAGTGCACGGCTACGACGGCCCGCCGATCCCCGCACCCACCCTTCCCGCCACCCCCCTGAAACCCCGCGGCCGCACCCGCTGACCACCCGAACGCCACGGTCGTGGTTGACTCCGACGATGATCGACTGGGCACGCCTGCACGATGTGTACGGCCCGGCACACGATGTCCCCGCACTGCTCCAGGCGGCGGAGACCGGCGCCGACGATGCCTGGGCAGAGCTCTGGACCCGGCTCTGGCACCAGGGGACCACCTGCGACGCGGGCATCGCGGCGATACCGCCGCTGGCCTCGCTCGCCCGACACGCGAACCGGGCGGTGCGACCTCGCGCGGTCGAACTCGCCGGCGCGATCTACGGAGCCGGTCTACGAGAAGGGCGACCTCTGAACGAGAAGGAGGAACTCCGCCGTCCCGTCACCATCCTCAGCGCCTCAGCCGACGAATGCCTGTCGGGAAATCCGGCCGACTACGGGGCCCTCTTCCGCGCAAAACTGGCACTGGACGGCTTTCCCATGCTGAGCGACCTGCTGGACGATTTCCTGGACTTCTGCTGTGACGTCCCCTGCCCCCGGTGCTCCGACAAGGTCAGCATCGTGATCGGGGACTACGGCTGTTACTCGTCCATTCGCGACTGGGACCTCGGTGACGTCCACCCCATCCCGCTCCGCCCGGCCTCCCCGGACGACCTGGGGCACGTCCAACGGCACCTGCACCACGCAGCCGTGCGGGACGCCCGACCAAGGCTCGCCTGGGGCCTCACACACGTTTTCGGCGACGCGACGTGCGGCACCTGCGACGCGGCCTTCTCCGTCATCTCCGCCTTGGAAACCGAGCGAACACCGCTAGACGAACCAACGGATAAGACCCGCTGACCACAGAACGAGAACAGCGGCCCCAAGACACCACTTCAGCCGGAAACGCAGGACGGGGAGCCGACCGAAATCGACTCCCCTGCCCCGCTGCTTCAACGCTTCAGCTGCATCCGCTGGTGGAGCCGCAGCCCTCACACACGTAGCAGCTGCCCGCCGGGCGCATCTTCGTCCCGCAGGTGAGGCACAACGGCGCGTCCGCGGTACGGCCCTGCCGGCTCTCGATGACCTCCATGGACGAGTGCGCCTCGCTCGCCGGAGCGGACACCGGCGCCGCGGGCCGGGCGATCGCCGCGGACTGCGCCAGGGACTCGTGGTCGACCTCGTCCTCGGCGTGCAGGGCGGCGGGGTCCTCTCCGTTGGCCTGCATCGCGCGCTCCTCGGCGGACAGGATGCCGAGACCCGCACGCTCCTCGTAGGGCAGGTGATCGAGGGCCAGCCGACGGAAGATGTAGTCCATCACCGAGGTGGCCATGCGGATGTCCGGGTCGTCGGTCATCCCGGCGGGCTCGAACCGCATGTTGGTGAACTTCTCCACCCAGGTCTCCAGCGGCACGCCGTACTGGAGGCTGATGGAGATCGCCATCGAGAAGGCGTCCATCACACCGGCGAGCGTGGAACCCTGCTTGCCCAGCTTGAGGAACACCTCACCGACACCGTCGTCCGGGTAGGACGAAGCGGTCATGTAACCCTCGGCGCCCGCGACGGAGAAGCGCGTGACGGTCGCGGGACGCTGCTTCGGCAGCCGCCTGCGCACCGGCGGCGTCGGCCCGGTCGCCGCCGGGACCTCCTTGACCGTCTCCTTCTTCCCCGCCGCCGACAGCGGCTGGCCGACCTTGCAGTTGTCCCGGTAGATCGCCAGGGCCTTCAGGCCGAGCCGCCACCCCTCGAAGTACACCTTCTCGATGTCCTCGACGGTCGCCTTCTCCGGCATGTTCACCGTCTTGGAGATCGCGCCGGACAGGAACGGCTGGACGGCCGCCATCATCCGCACGTGCCCCATCGGGCTGATCGCCCGCTCCCCCATCGCGCAGTCGAACACCTCGTAGTGCTCGGGACGCAGCCCGGGCGCGTCCACGACGTGCCCGTGCTCGGAGATGTACTCGACGATCGCCTCGATCTGCTCCTGCTGGTAACCGAGCTTCTCCAGCGCCCGCGGCACCGTCAGGTTGACGATCTGCATGGACCCGCCGCCGACGAGCTTCTTGAACTTCATCAACGCGAGATCGGGCTCGATACCGGTCGTATCGCAGTCCATCATCAATCCGATGGTGTTATGGCTCACCATGCCGTTGGCCACGTAAGTGACGTTCTCCGGCACGGACAGGTCGTACGTCGGCTGGACGCCGCCGTCCTCATTGGCCGCCACGCGCTCGAACAGGTACTCCAGCGCGTGTCCGAGCCGCTCATGGAACGTCTCGGTGAAGAGGGAGCGCGCCACCATCCGGGGGACGCCACCGTTCTTCCGGATCGACTGGAGGACGGTGGCCCTCAAGGGATGACCCACCGGAACGATCTCGTCCCAATCAGTCCGAGAGAGCACCACATAGTCGTTCTTCGCGGATCGCGCCGGTTCCAACGCGGCCATGAGCCGCGCCTTCCGCTCACCGATGAAGCCCACGATCTCGTCGAAGCTCAACGCATGGTCGAGGTTCCGGATACGGACCTGGTAGATGTCCCCACCGAAGCCGCTGACGGTCGTACGTGTGGTCGTTGCGAGGCCCAGCGCGAGCAGCAGCGTCCGAATTTCGCCCGCGAAGGACTCGGAGGCGGTCGACAGGCTGGGGACGCCTTCGGTCACCGTCCCGTCCGCCTCGAAGAGCCCCCGCAGGAACCCGGCGTAGACCTCGACGTCGTTCGTTTCGAGGATCGCGGAGGGCACCCGGGGCGTCCAGCCCTTGCCCGAATGGTCGGCGCCGGGCAGGTCCTTCGCGAAGCCCGCCGCCTTCCACCACCGGGCGAGCCGCATGGATGAGAGGGTCACCTCGCGATATCCCTGCTGTTCGACCACGACGGGCGTGATGCCGAACAAGTCCTTCGCGAGAATCTGCAACCGCTCGGCGACGTCGAACGAGTCGTCCGCCACGCACAGTCGCAGGCCCTTCGCGTGGAGGCTCCCGTCCCCCATGAAGTAGCCGACGAGTTCGGCCAGCTCCGGAGTGACGGAGTCGGGAACATCGATATGCCGGTCACCGGCGTAGTAGGCCTGATCGAGGACCGGCAGCGGAACCTGTCGACGGTCGCCGACGAGCGTCCGCATCTGCATGGGCACCAGGTCACCCTCACGGATGTCCGCCAGTCGACGCCACACCCATGCGCCCGTCCCTGCCTCGACCACCTTCACGCGGTGAGTCAGAGTTCCCTGGATCGTGTAACCACCCCCGGTACGAATGAGGCGGGTCGGCTCCTCACCGTTGACGAAGAACTTGGTCGCCTGACGCGGCCCTTCGTCGGTGGACACGACCATGTCCAAGTCCTGCCAGCGATCGCCGTACACGTCGCCGATCTCGGACAGGCGCATCAGGCCGCGGTCGGTCGTCACCAGCGTGTCGCCCGTCAGGCACCCCGTCGGAGCGAGCAGGCTGGCCTGGGCGTTCCGGTAGCCGTGCTTCTCACCGACCTTCAGGCACTCCTGCCACTGCTTCGCGGCCGCCGCGTGGATCGCCTTGTCCATCGCATCCAAAGTGCGGATTCCGTCGTTCGCGGCGGCGTGCTTGCGCATGACGCGCTTGTGCCCCTCGGCGTTGCGCGCGTAGCCCACGTACGGACCGACCACACCGGCGAGCTCCGCCGACCGGCGGTAGGCGACACCCGTCATCAGCGACGTGATCGCCGCGGCGATCGCCCGTCCACCCTCGGAGTCGTAGGCGTGCCCGGTCGCCATGAGCAGCGCGCCGAGGTTGGCGTACCCGATCCCGAGCTGCCGGTAGTCGCGCGTCGTCTCCGCGATCTTCTCCGTCGGGAAGTCGGCGAACGTGATCGAGACGTCCATCGCCGTGATGATCAGCTCGGTGAGCTTCACGAACTTCGGAACGTCGAACGTCCCCTCGTCCGTGAGGAACTTGAGCAGGTTGATGCTCGCCAGATTGCAGGACGAGTTGTCCAGACTCATATATTCGGAACAAGGGTTACTTGCTGTGATACGTCCGGTTTCGGGGTTGGTGTGCCAGTCGTTGATCGTGTCGTCGTACTGGATGCCGGGGTCGGCGCACTCCCACGCGGCCTGCGCCATCAGCCGGAACAGGTCCTTGGCCTTGACGGTCTCGACGACCTCGCCGGTCATCCGGGCGCGCAGCCCGAACTCGCCGTCGGATTCGACGGCGTGCATGAACTCGTCCGAGACGCGGACCGAGTTGTTGGCGTTCTGATACTGGACGCTGCCGATGTCCTTGCCGCCGAGGTCCATGTCGAACCCGGCGTCCCGCAGCGCGCGGATCTTGTCCTCCTCGCGCGCCTTGGTCTCGATGAACTCCTCGATGTCGGGGTGGTCGACGTCCAGCACCACCATCTTGGCGGCCCGCCGCGTCGCGCCGCCCGACTTGATCGTCCCCGCGGAGGCGTCGGCGCCGCGCATGAACGAGACGGGTCCGCTGGCCGTCCCTCCGGACGAGAGCAGTTCCTTGCTGGACCGGATACGTGACAGGTTCAGCCCGGCACCGGACCCGCCCTTGAAGATGACGCCTTCTTCCTTGTACCAGTCGAGAATCGACTCCATCGTGTCGTCCACAGATAGGATGAAGCAGTTGTGGACCCGGATGTTGTCGGAGAGGAACTCTCCGCTCTCGGTTTGGATGTCATAGACGTCCATGGGACCCAGGTGCTCGACCTTGGCGATTTCCAGCCGCTTGGTCGGGTGGGCGGGGCGTCCAGGCTTGTCGAAACCCTGGTGCATCTTGAGCGCCTTCGCCGGGTCGACGAATCCGATCTCGTCGGCGAAGATGCGGCGATCTCCCGCGTTCTGGATGCGGAGCGTCCAGCAGCCGTGCCGGTCCGCCCGCGCGTCCTCCTTGAAGCCGACCCTTGAGAAGATTCCGAAACGCAGCAGGAGTCGCTGCATGCCGCGAATCAGCTTCTCGGAGATCATGTCGACTTCGATGACCGTCGAGGACGGGCGCGCGGACACGAAACCCTCGGCCTGGAAGATGCTGCGGAGGTACGCGGCGACGTCGGGCAGGGGGGCCGTGAACAGCCGTTCGGGGACCACCATGTCGACCCCGCGGGCCATCAGCCCCCACTCGTCCACGAACTCCTGGAGCACGTTCCCGTAGAGCCTGGTACGACGGCAGTCGAGGGTGGGGTCCTGCGTTTCGACGGTGCGCTCGTGCCGGTGAACGTCGGGGAAGACGACATTCAGGTGACGTTGGACCCACTCCCGTTCGGCGTCGGTCACAGTCATGGCCTCGATGGTCAGCGAACGGTTCGTCCCGTTCTCGTAGCGGCCCACGAAGCCGTCGGACTGGAGCCAGCCCGCGAGCGCGGCCTCGGCGAAGCCACGCGGCGTGATCTCGGATTCGCCGAAGGCGTCGCGCCTGTGCCATTCGAGCTGGTCACCGACCTTGAGTTCGCCGGCGGGGACGAAGCGTCCCGTCCCGGCGCCCGTGGCCTTCCAGACGAGGTGGTCGGCGGTGACGTCCAAGGTGTAGCCGGCCTTGGTGTGGACGCGGAGCACATCCTTCACACCATTGGCCTTGGTGGCGACGACGCGGGTGAGCCCCTGGGCGTCGTACACCTTGGCCCCGACCGCGTCCTGCTCCACCAGTCGGCCGATCGGAACCAGTCCCGCGGGTGTGCTGACCAGCGAGTCGTAGGGCAGACACGCGCTCACCTGCTGCGGGGACTTGGTGCCTACGTTGAACCAGACGGGCGAGTTGAAGCTGAAGAGCTGGTGGACGAGGGCGTACTTCAGTTCGTGGTCGAAGATTTCGGCGTCCTGCTCGGACGCGAAGTAGCCCTCTTTGAGGCCCGTGTCCGTGTACATGCGGACGACGCGGTCGACGAGTTGCTTCAGGCTCCATTCCCGCTGCGGCGTGCCGACCGCCCCTCGGAAGTACTTCGAGGTGACGATGTTGACGGCGTTCACCGACCAGAAGTCGGGGAACTCGACGCCGCGTTGCTCGAAGTTCACCGAGCCGTCGCGCCAGTTGGTCATGACGACGTCACGACGTTCCCAGCGCAGCTCGTCGTACGGATGCACGCCGGGTGTGGTGAAGATGCGCTCGACCTTCAGCCCTTTGCGCCCCCCCTTGCCGCGCCGTGCCGCCGAGCCGCTCACCGTCTCCGTCATGACCTTCCCCCTCTCGGGCCCACCCGCCGGGGCCCTGTTCAGGAACAACCCCGCCGCCGCGCGGGCCATGCCCGCGCGGTGGCGCTCTTACGTGTGCTGCTGTGTTTCGGAATCCGTCCCTAGCGGGACGGGCCGGGCTCCCCCGGGGAGCCGGTCCTTCGCAGTGCTTCGATCTCCTTGGCGAAGTCGTCGATGGACTCGAAGCTCCGGTAGACCGAGGCGAATCGCAGATATGCGACCTCATCGAGTTCACGAAGCGGGCCCAGGATCGCGAGCCCGACCTCATGGGAGGGGATTTCCGCGGAGCCGGACGATCTGATCGCCTCTTCGACCCGCTGCCCCAGTTTCGCGAGCGCATCCTCGTCGACCGGGCGGCCCTGGCAGGCTCTGCGCACCCCGGCGATGATCTTTTCTCGGGAGAACGGCTCGGTGACCCCGCTTCGCTTGGCCACCATCACGAGCACATTCTCCTGTGTGGTGAATCGCCGACCGCATTCGGCGCACGACCGGCGACGCCTGATGGCGCCCCCGTCGTCGGTCGCACGACTGTCGATCACTTTGGTGTCAGGGTTGCGGCAGAACGGGCAGTGCACGTTGGATACCTCCCCTGACGAAAACGCTTCAACCGCCGCGCGGTGCTACATATGGGTAAAGCACATTGGTGTGACTACTAGATGTTGTGGTCAACGGTACGGCTCGGCGCAGGCATGTGCAACCTGATCCGGTGCCTCGAACGTCACATCCGCCCGTCCGGCCAGCTCATGTTCGGCTGTCCCGGCTTCCTCCCCGGGCGTGTCGCTCCCCTCGGCCCCCGGGCGTCACAACGGGGGCTGCCGGTGCCCTTGGGCCCCAGATGTCCCAGAAATTAGCGGGTCTCGCGGCCCGGGCGGTCGGCGACCTCCCGTGGCCGCGCACGCGGGCACATGCGCCACAACGGACGCGCATCCGGCTCGGGGAGAGGACGGCCTGTCTCACATGGGAGACATTTTCTTAGGGATGTGTTCCAAGGGTCGCTAACGGGCTTCGCGCACGTGCCGGGTGTACGGTCATCGGGCGGGGAGGCGGAGCTCTTGGCCCGGCACGACGGTGGGGTCGCCGCCCAGGCCGTTGAGGTCGATGATGCGCTGGACGACGAGGCGCGGGTCCGTGTCGGGATCGGCGTCGGCGGCGAAGTCCCAGAGGGTGTCGCCTGGTTCGACGACGACGGTCCTGGTGGCGCGGGACGGGGTGTCGCGGGAGTCGCGGCCCCCGGCCAGGGCGCCGGGGCCGACGTTCAGCCACAGCGAGACGAGCGTGACGGTCGCGGCGAAGCAGATGACGACGGCGCGTCCGCGGCGGGTCAGGCGGATCGGGGCAGGGTCACTGCGCGGCGAACCGGACATCTCTCCCCTCCTCGACGTCGAATGCATTTTCGATCGAACGTCTGTACGATGTTCTACCAGGAGGCGCCGAGAAAAAGCGAGTACCACTTCGAACAATTGTTTGATCATCGCGCTTCGACGCGATAGCGTTCATGACAAGGAGTGACGGATCGAGGCGCCCGGGAGGCGACGAGCGATGAGCAAGGTCCGGGAGCTGCCCGACGGCCCCATGGACGAGACGGGGTTGACGCAGCGGCAGCGCATGGTGCTGGAGGTGATCCGCGACTCGGTCCAGCGCCGTGGGTACCCGCCCTCGATGCGCGAGATCGGCGAGGCGGTCGGGCTGACCAGCACCTCCAGCGTGTCCCACCAGCTCCGGGCATTGCAGCGCAAGGGTTTCCTGCGCCGCGACCCCAACCGGCCGCGTGCCGTCGAGGTGCGGGTGCCGGGCGCCACGCCGGTGCGGACGGACGAGGAGACCTACGAGGCGGCGGGCGTCCAGTCGGCCTCCGCACAGCCCGCGCCCGCGTACGTGCCGCTCGTCGGTCGGATCGCCGCGGGTGGGCCGATCCTCGCCGAGGAGGCCGTGGAGGACGTGTTCACGCTGCCGAAGCAGCTCGTCGGCGAGGGCACGCACTTCCTGCTGAAGGTCACCGGTGACTCGATGATCGAGGCCGCGATCGCGGACGGTGACTGGGTGGTCGTCCGGCAGCAGCCGGTGGCCGAGCAGGGCGACATCGTGGCCGCCATGATCGACGGTGAGGCGACGGTGAAGACGTTCAAGCGCCGCGACGACGGGCACCTCTGGCTGCTGCCGCAGAACCCGGCGTACGAGCCGATTCCCGCCGACGAGGCGACGGTGCTCGGACGCGTCGTGGCGGTCCTCCGCAAGATGTGACCTCCGCGCCCTTCCCGGGCGACGAACCAGGGGCGGACCATCGGTGACCATCGGTGGCCGCCCTTCGTTCGTTCTGGAGGGGATTGAGGCGCTTGACGTCACCTGGAGCGGTCGACGAAGCGCGGCGGTCAGCGACCTGAACGACCGGGTTCAGAGATGCGCGACGCCAGATGACGTTCGTGGGCGCAATTCTCGGCGTAGGCCTCTGTCGCCGCCTCGAAGCGGCCCGAAAAGTGTGTCAAGGGGGCGTTCACGGCGCCCGGTCGGGCGCCGTGAACGGGGTGTGGCGTGCCGGGGGTCAGCGCTTGGGGACGACGTTCACGATCTTGGGCGGGCGAACGATGATCTTGGCGATCTCGGCGCCGCCCAGGGCGTCCTGGACCTTGGTCGAGGCCAGGGCCTGACGTTCCAGGTCGGCCTCCGTGATGCCGGGCGGAACCTCCAGGCGGTCCCGGACCTTCCCGGCGACCTGGACGACGCAGGTCACCGACTCCTCCACCAGCAGGGCCGGGTCGGCGGAGGGCCAACCAGCGTTGATCACCGGTGCGGCGCGGCCCAGCAGTTCCCAGGTCTCGTCGGCGGTGTAGGGCGCGAACAGCGACAGCATCACCGCCATGGCCTCGGCCGCCTCCCGGACGGCGGGGTCCGCGGGGCCGGGGCCCGAGTCGATGGCCTTGCGGGTCGCGGTGACCAGTTCCATGATCCGGGCGATCGCCACGTTGAACCGTTGCGTCTCGATCAGGGTGGTGGCCTCGTCGATCGTGCGGGCGGTGACGCGGCGCAGGGCCTGGTCGCCGGACGTGGCGTCGGCGCCGGGCGGGGACGTGACCTCGGCGGCGATGCGGTGCACGCGGGACAGGAACTTCGCCATGCCGTGCGGGGACACGTCCGCCCAGTCGATGTCGTCCTCCGGCGGTCCGGAGAACAGGATCGCCAGCCGGACGACGTCCACCCCGAACTCGGCGATCTGCTCGCCCAGGTCGACGCCGTTGCCCAGCGACTTCGACATCGCCTTGCCCTGGTTGATGACCTGCCCCTGGTTCAGCAGCCGGCGGAACGGCTCGGTGAACCCGACCATGCCCATGTCGTACAGGACCTTGGTGAAGAACCGGCTGTACAGCAGGTGCAGGATGGCGTGCTCGACACCGCCCGTGTACTGGTCGACCGGCATCCACTTACGGACCTGCTCGACGTCGAACGGGCCGTCCTCGTAGTGGGGCGAGCAGTAGCGGAAGAAGTACCAGGACGAGTCGACGAACGTGTCCATGGTGTCGGTGTCGCGTTTGGCGGGGCCGTGGCATTTGGGGCATGCCACGTTCACCCAGTCGGTCGCGGCGGCCAGCGGGGAGGTGCCCTTCGGGGCCAGGTCGGCGCCGCGCAGTCCCTCGGGCAGCGTCACCGGCAGTTGCTCGTCGGGGACGGGGACCTCGCCGCACGCCTCGCAGTGCACGATCGGGATCGGGCAGCCCCAGAACCGCTGCCGTGACACCAGCCAGTCGCGCAGCCGGAAGTTCACGGCGGCGCGGCCGGTGCCCCGCGACTCCAGGATCTCGATGATGCGGGAGATCGCCGCGTCCTTCGCCAGCCCGTCGATCGGCCCGGAGTTGACGATCGCGCCGTCGCCTGGCGTGGCGACGCCGGTGTCGGCCGGGTCGGGCAGGCCGGTGTCGACGACGACGCGGACGGGCAGGCCGAACTTCAGCGCGAAGTCCAGGTCGCGCTGGTCGTGCGCCGGAACCGCCATGATCGCGCCATGGCCGTATTCGGCCAGGACGTAGTCCGACGCCCAGATCGGCAGCCGCTCCCCGTTGACCGGGTTCACCGCGTAGCGACCCAGGAACACGCCGGTCTTCTCACGTTCGGTGGACAGCCGCTCGATCTCGCTCTCGCGGGAGACCTCATCGCGGTACGCCTCGAACGCGGCCCGCTGGTCGGGGGCGCAGATCTCCTCGGCCAGGGCGGCGTCGGCGGCGACGACCATGAACGTCGCGCCGAACAGGGTGTCGGGCCGGGTGGTGTAGACGGTGACGGGCTCGTCGCGTCCCTCGATGACGAAGTCGACGTCGGCGCCGGTGGAGCGGCCGATCCAGTTGCGCTGCATCAGCAGGACGCGCTCGGGCCATTTGCCCTCCAGCTGCTCCATGTCGTCCAGCAGCCGGTCGGCATAGTCGGTGATCTTGAAGTACCACTGGGTCAGGACGCGCTTCTCGACCAGGGTGCCGCAGCGTTCGCAGTGCCCGCCGACGACCTGCTCGTTGGCCAGGACGGTCTGGTCCTTCGGGCACCAGTTGACGTGGCCCCCCTTACGGTAGGCCAGGCCGCGGTCGTAGAAGCGCAGGAACAGCCACTGCGTCCACCTGTAGTACTCGGGGTCGGACGTGTGCAGCCGCCGCGTCCAGTCGAACGACGGGGCGTAGCGGTGGAACGACGTCGCCTGGGTCTCGATGTTGGCGTAGGTCCATTCGGCGGGGTGCGAGTCGCGTTTGATGGCGGCGTTCTCGGCGGGCAGGCCGAAGGAGTCCCAGCCGATGGGGTGCAGGACGTTGAAGCCGCGCTGGAACCAGTACCGGGCGGGGACGTCGCCGATGGCGAACGCCTCCGCGTGGCCCATGTGCAGGTCACCGCTCGGGTAGGGGAACATGTCCAGCGCGTAGCGCCGTTCCCGGGTGTCGTCCTTCTCGTCGGCCGCGAACGGTTCGAGCTCCGCCCATCGGGCCTGCCATTTGTCCTGAACGGCCCGTGGATCGTACGAGTCGTTCAGGGGGGACGACCCTCCTGTTCCCCTCGTCGTCGTGCGAGGGGTGACGTCGCTGCTCACGTTTCCAGACTCCGGTTTCTTGCTCGCTCGCTGGCTGCACCAAGGCGGTGGGCCGTCCTCCGACATGAAAGGGCCCCTCGCGCAGGAGGGGCCACCACGTCGACGTCAGCGCGTCAACGTGGTCGTTCGAGGAGCAGCCTTGCCGACATACATCAACAGTAGCGCAATCGCAAGCGGGGCCGCGGGTTCTTGCCGCCTGTTCAGTGGCCGGATTCCTGGCGGGCCAGGGAGATGACGCCGGTGACCTGGACGCGGGTGAGCCGGAGGTCGGCGCCGACGGCGGACAGGGTCTCCTCCTCCGAGACGCTGAGCGGGCCGTCCACGAGGGCGATCTCGGCGGCGGCCCGCAGGATGCTCTCGCGGGCCTCGGGCGCCAGGGCGGGCGCGGCGTGGCCGATCTCGACGCGGACCTCCTCGAACGGTCGGCCGAGGTCGGCGTTCAGGGCGTTGTCGTCGTAGGCGTGCTCGCCCGCCTGCCGGACGACGGCGACGGCGCGGCCGCGGGCGGTCGGGTCGGTGTAGTCGCCCGAGCGCAGGACCTGGGCGATCGTCATCCGCAGGAGCATGGCGGGCATCTGGGCGAGCTGCGCGGTGGTCGGCACGTCGAGGACGGCGGGTTCCCAGCGTCCGTGGCAGACGTCGCACTCGACGATCTCGCCGCCCGCCTTGGTCAGCGGGATGACGGGGACGAAGAACAGGGTGAAGAAGTTGCGGCCCTGTCTGCGCCGGTAGTCGCGGTCGCCGCCGCAGTTGGGACAGTGGAAGACTCCCCTGGTCAGGGTGAAGAACACCACCCGCCAGCCGAAGATGATCAAAATGGCGCACCTCTTCTCGGTGGAAGTCGCACATAGTAACGGTGCCGGGGTGGGTGATGGGGTGGGATTCGACCGATGGGGAGGCCCTCGCCGCGGGCCGGGACGGCCGGTCCCGGGTCGCGGAAATTCGGGGGTTGACGCGGTGGGCGTCCATCCTCCATCCTCAAATCTAATAGGAAGGTTTCCTATAAAAAGCTTCCGCACTCCATGTCCGCCCGTCCGTTCGTGGCTACCGAACTCCGAGACCAAGGTCGCCTCCACCCCCCGCCAGGAGGACCGAGTATGCCCGCCAACCTCCGTACCCCCAGAAAACGCACATTCGCGTACGCGGCCGTCGCTGCCGCCGGGATCACCATGGTGACGACCGCTCCCGCGCTGTCCCACGGCTACACCACCGCCCCGATCAGCCGTGCCCTGTTCTGTCAGAAGGGCACCGCGCGGAACTGTGGCGAGATCCAGTACGAACCTTCGAGCGTCGAGGGCCCGAAGGGGTTCCCGCAGCGCGGCCCCCGTGACGGCACGATCTGCGCCGGGGGCGTCGGCCGCTTCAAGCAGCTCGACGACCCGCGCAACGGCCAGTGGCCCACGAACAAGCTCACGAGCGGCCAGTCGTTCACGTTCACCTGGCGTCACGCCGTCCCCCACGCCACCACCTCGTGGCACTACTACGTCACCAAGGACGGCTGGGACCCCACGAAGCCGCTCACGCGCGCCGACCTGGAATCGAAGCCGCTCGGGACCTTCAGCGGCGGTGGCCGGCGTCCGCCGAGCACCCTCTCCCACGAGGTCGCGCTGCCGCCCAAGCAGGGCAGGCACCTTCTGCTCGCGGTGTGGGACATCGCCGACACCGGCAACGCGTTCTACCAGTGCTCCGACGTGGAGTTCAGCTGACACAAGACCACCCTCCGCGGGCCGCGTCGCTCTCCGTCGCCCGCACCTGAGGGACCGGGCGGGACCGCGCTCCCGCCCGGTCCCTCCTTCTTTTTCCGGGCGGTCTCCCCGCAGCGTCCGTCCGTCTCGCCCGGTGCGCGTCGACGAGCCCGGCACTCCCCCGTCGCGCCACCTGGACGCCCAGGAGATCGCCCATCGGCGCGGCGCGAAACATGGCGCCGGTGGACGCCATGTATGAGGATGAGCGAAACGGGTCATGGACCCTTCGAGGGCCCAACCAGCCGGTCACCGTCCGCGCGAGGAGTGCCATGCTCAACCTGTCCGTGCTGCTGGAGGACGCCGCCAGGGAAACACCCGACCGTGAAGCGGTCGTCTTCGGCGACATCCGGCTGCCCTACTCGTTCATCGACTCGGTCGCGAACCAGGTCGCGAACCTGCTGCGGGATCGCGGTGTCCGGCCCGGCGACAAGGTGGCCCTGTCCTGCCCCAACCTGCCGTACTTCCCGATGGTGTACTTCGGGGCGCTGAAGGCGGGCGCGGTGGTCGTTCCGCTGAACGTGCTGCTCAAGCCGCGGGAGGTCGCCTACCACCTGAGAGACTCCGACGCGAAGGTTCTGTTCTGCTTCGAGGGGACGCCGGAGCTGCCGCTCGGCGAAATGGGGTATGCCGGTTTCGAGCAGGCCGAGGGCTGCGAGCACTTCGTCCTGCTGCCCGTGAACCCGGCGGCGACGGAGTCCCCGATCGAAGGGGCGGAGTTGTTCTGGGCGGCGCTCGGCGGCCGGCCGAACACGTTCGAGACGGTGCAGACCGAGCCGAACGACACCGCCGTCATCATCTACACCAGCGGGACGACCGGGCAGCCGAAGGGCGCCGAGCTGACGCACCACAACCTCCTGCTGAACGCCATGGTGGACGACACGCTCTTCTACCGGACGCTGCACGACACGATGCTGGCGACGTTGCCGCTGTTCCACATCTTCGGGCAGACCTGCGTGATGAACGTGGGGTTCTACCGTCACGCGACGCTCGTCATGCAGGCCAGGTTCGACGCCGAGCAGGCCGTCGAGCTGATGGTCAAGGAGAAGGTGAGCGTCTTCGCGGGCGTCCCGACGATGTACTGGGGGCTCCTGACCCACGCCACCTCCGACGAGGACATCGCGACGATCCGGGAGAACCTGCGGGTCGCGGTGTCGGGCGGCTCGGCGATGCCGATGGAGGTCCTCAAAGGGATCAAGCGGAAGTTCGACGTGGACGTCCTGGAGGGTTACGGGCTGTCGGAGACGTCGCCGGTGGCGTCGTTCAACCGTCCGGACCGTCCGACCAAGCCCGGGTCGATCGGCCTGCCCGTCTGGGGCGTCGAGATGAAGCTGATCGACGAGGAGTGGAAGGAGATCGAGGGCGAGGGGCCCGGCGAGATCGCGATCCGCGGGCACAACATCATGAAGGGCTACCACGGCCGCCCCGACGCGACCGCGGACGCGATCAGGGACGGCTGGTTCCGCACCGGTGATGTGGCCCGCCGCGACGAGGACGGCTACTACTTCATCATCGACCGCTCCAAGGACATGATCATCCGGGGCGGGTACAACGTGTATCCGCGGGAGCTGGAAGAGGTCCTGATGACCCATCCGGACGTGTCGCTGGCCGCGGTCGTGGGCGTCGGGCACCCGTCCCTCGGCGAGGAGATCAAGGCGTACGTGATCCGGACGCCGGACGCGACCGTCACCGAGGACGACCTGGTCGCGTGGGGCAGGGAGCAGTTCGCGAGCTACAAGTACCCGCGGATCGTCGAGTTCCGGGACGAGCTGCCCATGACCGCCACCGGCAAGATCCTCAAACGCGAACTGCGCTGAGCGGTACGGGGCGGGCTGGTGCCCCGTCCCGCGGCCTTCTTCGCGAGGGACCCCTCCGCGGGCGTCGCCTGCGCTGTGCGGCGCGGGCGGGGCACCGCCGCGGCGTTCGCTTCGCGGAAGTCCTCCGCGCGGGCCCTGCGTCCTGGTCGGGTGGCCGGGCTCAGAACGTGTACGGCAGGCGTTTGATGCCGTTGAGGAAGCTGGACTCCAGCCGATCGGGCTCGCCGGTGGCGCGGATGCCGGGCGTCCGGCGGAACAGTTCGCGGAACACCACGGTGATCTCGCGCCGGGCCAGATGCGCGCCGAGGCAGAAGTGCGGCCCCGGCCCGCCGAACCCCACGTGCGGGTTCGGGTCGCGGAGGATGTCGAACCGCTCCGGGTCGGTGAAGACGGACTCGTCCCGGTTCGCGGACCAGTAGTAGAGGAGGAGCTTGTCGCCCTCCTTGATCTCGTGTTCGTTGAGCATGGTGTCGCGGGTGGCGGTGCGCCGCATCCAGATCACCGGCGACACGTACCGCACGATCTCCTCGACGGCGCCGGGCATCCGGGCCTCGAAGTCCTCGGTGAGCAGGGCGCGCTGGTCGGGATGGCGGGTGAACAGGTCGAGGCCGTGCGCGATGGCGTTGCGGGTGGTCTCGTTACCGGCGACGACCAGCAGGATGAAGAACGACCCGAGTTCCTGGTCGGTCAGCGACTCGCCGTCGATGTTGGCGTTCACGAGGGCGGAGGTCAGGTCGTCGGTGGGGGCGACGCGGCGTTGCCGTCCGAGTTCCTCGACCAGGCCCTTGAGGGTCTCGCCCGCGCCGAGGAGCGCCAGCCCCATCTGCTCCGGGTCGTCGGACGGGATGAACTCGCTGTCGTTGCCCGCGAGGATGATGTTGGTGGAGTCGAAGACGGTCTGGTAGTGCTCCGGGGCGATCCCCATCATGTCGCAGATGATCTTTAAGGGCAGCCGGGCCGCGATGTCGGCGACGAAGTCGCCCGTGCCCTCGCCCGCCGTGACACGGTCGATGATCTCGGCGGCGACGGTCTCGACCTGGTCCTGGAACCGCTGGATCATCCGCGGGGAGAACGCCCGGGACACGATCCGCCTGATCTTCGCGTGCCGCGGATCGTCCATGCTGATCATCGAGCCGAAGTACTCGTGCAGGTCACCGGGCATGTCCCAGATGCTGGTGGCTCCCTTGCCGGAGCAGAAGTCCTGCGGCCGCCGGGACGCCTCGAGAAGGTCGGCGTGCCGGGTCACCGCGTAGTAGCCGGGGCCCTGCGGCACGAAGGTGACGTCGGGTTCCTCGAAGAGCACCAGCTGGGGGTGTTCGCGCAGGGCCTTGAACGCCTCCTGCCGGTGGTCGTGCGGGCTCCTCCAGAACTCCCAGTCCGTCAGGTTGATGTCGTCGACCTTCAGCACCGCGTCCGCCCCCTCGTCGCTTCCCACCCGAGTTCGGTTTACAGGCAGCCTCTCAAAGTAAACCGGCGTGCGCGCACCGATCACCCGAGTGACCCGCATCACACTACGCACGGTGCGCCCGCGGGGTAGCGTGCGCGACGGACCGAGGAGGCGGCATGGGTGACATCACCACCGGAACGGTCACGGCGAACGGGCTGCGGTTCGGCGTTCTCACGGCGGGCCCGGCGGACGGACCGCTCGCGCTCCTCCTGCACGGCTTCCCCGATTCGGCGCACACGTGGCGGCATCTCATGCCCGATCTGGCCGCCGCCGGATACCGCGCCGTCGCGCCGTTCCTGCGCGGTTACGCGCCGACGTCCGTCCCCGGCGACGGCGACTACCGGTGCGACACCCTCGCCGCCGACGCCGTCGCCTTACACGAGGCCCTCGGCGGCGGCCCCGACGCCGTCCTCATCGGCCACGACTGGGGCGCCCTCGCCGCCTACGGCGCGGCGGATCTCGCTCCCGGACGGTGGCGCAGGGCCGTCGCGATGTCCGTGCCGCCGCTCCCCGTGACCGCCGCGACGTTCCTCGACTACCAGCAGACCAAGCGGTCGTTCTACGTCTTCCTCTTCCAGACCCCGCTCGCCGAGGCGGTCGTCGACCGCGCGTTCGTCGAAGGGCTGTGGCGCGACTGGTCCCCGTCCGGCGACCACACGCCGGACGTGGATCACGCCATGGACTGCCTAGCCGCACCCGCCAACGTGGCCGCCGCGATCGGCTACTACCGCGCGATGTTCAACGCCTCGTTCCGTCCGTCCGAGTCCCCGACCGGGGCCGGGCAGGTGCCCGTCCTGTATCTGCACGGCTCCGAGGACGGCTGCCTGGGCGCGGACGTGGTGGCGCCCGGCGGCGACCTCGGCGGCGTCCTCGCGGCGCTTCCCCCCGGCTCCCGCGCCCACCTGGTGACCGGCGCGGGGCACTTCCTCCAGCTCGACCGTCCCACCGAGGTGAACGGTCATGTCCTCGGCTGGCTGGAGTGACTCAGGCGCCGAACGGCGGAGCCTGCGACGGCTCCAGATCCGGTCGGACGCGGACGAACCGGACGGCGTGTCGCCAGCGTCCCCGTTCGACGGCCGCGTCCGCGCTGATCTCCACGACCGTCTCCGGCTCCGTCCGGACGTAGCGGATCGGCGGATGCGACCCGTACACGCCGCCCGCGAGCCCCGCGGGCAGTTCCGCGGGCCACGGATGATCGGGTCCGGCGTGCCGCAGCAGGTCGCCGAGCGCGGCGCGCGCCCCGGGCGGCAGCGGCGTCGTCCGCGCCACGACCCGGAGTCGGCCGTCGGCGTCGTAGCGGCCGAGGATCAGCGACTCGGGGGCCTGCCGGGTCCCGGTGACACCGCCGACGATCGCCTCGGTCGTGACGCGGCGCTTCACCTTCCGCCAGCGGCGCCGTCCCTCCAGGTACGGGCCGTCGGCGTCCTTGACGACAAGGCCCTCCACCCCTTGGACGGCGAGCGCGTCGAACCAGACCATCGCCTCCTCCACCTCGGAGGTCTGCGGGGTGAGGACGACCCGAGCGGACGACTCGCCGCCGCCGAGCAGGGCCTCCAGGATCGAGCGGCGTTCACGCAGCGGGCGGGGCCGCAGGTCCTCGCCCCCGTGTTCGAGGACGTCGAACACCACGTAGTGGCACGGTTCCGTCCTGGCGAGTTCGGCGCGGCGCCGTCCGGCGACGTGGCGGCGTTGCAGCGCGCCGAAGTCGAGGCGTCCGTCCGTCCCCCAGCGGATGATCTCGCCGTCGACGACCGTTCCGGGGGCGAGCCGCTCACGGACGGCCGCCACGATCTCGGGGAACCCGTCGTCCAGGCGGGTCCGGCGGCGGGACGACAGCCGGACGGCACCGCCGTCGTCCACGATCGCGATCGCCCGGAAACCGTCGAACTTCGGCTCGTACCGGCAGCCGCCCGGGCACGACCGCGGCGGCGGGATCCGGTCGATGGCCGCGGCCAGCATCGGCCTCACCGGGGACCGGATGTGCATGGCCTCGCGTCCCCCCGAACTCGACGGTCCTGAGCAACGCCTACCCCCGTTCACCTGCGGCGATATCCCGGCAGTACGAATGTTGACCCGGGGTTGGGCACCCTGGGGCCCGCGACGCCGACGAGCCGACCGGATGCCCGGTCGGCTCGTCATGGTTCGCGGACGACTACAAGGTCACGATCCCCAGTCGGGACGCAGCGGCATGTGGCTCGAACCGTCGGCGTCCAGTTTGACGCCCAGCGTCTGGTGGAGCTGGATCCAGTTCTGGTTGAAGCCGAGCACACAGCCCGCCATGTACACACGCCACACCCGGGCGGTGCCGTCACCGACCTCGGCGACGGCGTCGTCCCAGCGCTCGTCGAGGTTCCTGCACCAACCGGTCAACGTGCGGGCGTAGTGCTCGCGCAGGTTCTCCTGGTGGCGGATCTCGAACCCGGCGTCGTTCATCTTCATCTGGATGAAACCGGGGCCTTCGAGCTCACCGTCCGGGAACACGTACCGGTTGATGAACCCGTTCTCCTTACGGGGCGGCGCCAGGTTGTCCGGACGGGTGATGGTGTGGTTCAGCATCCGCCCGCCCGTCCTCAGCTTCCCGTACAGGAACGAGAAATAGGACGGCAGGTTCTGCTTGCCGATGTGCTCGGTGAGGCCGATGGAGCTGACCGCGTCGAAACCGGACTCGGTCACATCCCGGTAGTCCAGATGACGGACCTCCGCCAGGTCGGACAGCCCCCGGTCGGCGATCGCCTTCTGCGCCCACTCCGCCTGCTGCTTCGACAGTGTGACGCCGAGCGCCTTGACGCCGTACTCCCGCGCGGCGTGCATCACCATGCCGCCCCAGCCGCAGCCCACGTCCAGCAGCCGCATCCCCGGCCTCAGCGCGAGCTTCCTCGCCACGAGGTCGTGCTTGTGGAACTGCGCCTCCTCCAGCGTCGCGTCCTCTCGGGGGTAGCACGCGCACGTGTAGGCCATGGACGGGCCGAGCACCCACTCGTAGAAGGTGTTGGACACGTCGTAGTGGTGCGAGATCGCCTTCGCGTCACGCTTCTTGGAGTGCCGCAGCCACGACGGGATGCGGCTGAACGGCGCCTCCTGCGGCGGAGGGTCCAGCCGACGCGTCACCGCGCCGCGCAGCAGCGGATCACGCATCACCGTGCGGAGGATCCGCGCCTTGTCGCGCGGTGTCACCTCCCCGAGGATCTGCTGCATCGTGGTCAACGCCGCGATCATGTCGCCGTCGATGTCGATCATGCCTGTGACGTAGGCGCGTGCCAGGCCCAGCGCCCCCGGCGAGTGCAGCAGGTACGACACCGCGTACGGCGAACGGACGTCGACCCGGATGTCGGCGCCGGGTGACCCCGCCCGGGACCCGTCGTAGGCCGTGAACTCCACTGGCGCCGCAGCCCCGGCGAGCTGCTCGAAGACCCTGGCCAGCGTCATGGTGATCCCTCCTGTCTCTTCACCCGCCCGGGACGGCGAAGGTCGCCGCTCCCGTCCGGGCAATCCCCCGATGCGGCCGCCTGGTCAGCGTCCGCGCACGCACTTGTCGTAGAGGTCCAGCAGCCGCCCGCCGGGGTCGTAACTCCCCTTGAGCCGCCGGTAGGTCTCCCCGTCGTAGTTCCGCCAGAACTCGTCCCTGCTGTAAAAAGCGGTCGAGTACAGGGACTTGTGGCCGTCAAGGGCCGCGACCTTACGCTCGATGAGCCGGTTGTGGTACTCGGGGATCTGCCCGGGTGGAAGCCGCACCGTCCCCCAGAAGCCCACGTTCACATACGTCCGTCCCGTCTCCAGCGGGTAGAGCGGCCACCGCTCCTTCGCGCGCAACGGGCACAGCCAGACCGGGCTCATGCCGACCTTGTCATGGAAGAACTCCAGGAACTCCGGCAGCCGCTCGACCGGCACCTCGATGTCCTGGATGACGTCCTCGCGTGGCCGCTGCCCCCGCCACCGGTCCACGCGCGCCACGATGTGGTACCGCCGGTCGTAGGTGACGAGCCTGCGGTAGACGTCCGACCGCTTGTACTTGTCGGGCCACAGCCGCCGGACGGTCGGGTTCTGGACGCCGAACGCGCCCGAGCACCAGAACCAGTCGGTGTCCCAGCGCCACAGGTAGTCGCGGATCGTCAGGAAGTCGACCGACCGCTGCCGGATCGACCGGTAGTAGATCTTCTGCCCGGTGTAGTCGGACGTGTAGGGCGCCGATTCCGCGAAGAAACCGAGCGTGATGTACTGCTCGTCGGCGCCGAAGACCGTGCCGTCCATGAAGTCGACGTTCTCGCCCTCGAACGTCCCCGACTCGGTGATCTCGCCCATCACGCGGGACAACTCCGCCGCGTCCCGGAACCGCAGATGCCGCAGCCGGACATACGGACTGACCGGCCTGAGTTCGATCTTCAGCCGGAGCGTGTACCCGAGAGTCCCGTACGAGTTGGGAAAGCCGTAGAACAGATCGGCGTGCTCGTTGTCACGCGTCGCGGTGACGATCCGGCCGTCTCCGGTGAGGACCTCCATCTCCAGGACGGCCTCGTGCGGGAGCCCGTCCCGGAACGACGTCGACTCGATCCCCAGCCCCGTGACCGCCCCGCCCAGCGTGATGGTCTTCAACTGCGGGACGACCGTCGGCATGAGGCCGTGCGGAAGCGTCGCGTCCACCAGCGCCTCATAGGTCGTCATGCCCTGGACCTGCGCCGTCCGCTCCTCCGGATCGACGCCCAGCACCTTGTCGAACCCGGACACGTCCAGGCCGGGCGCCTCCGAGGGGTCGCGCCAGCGGAACAGGTTCGAGGTCCGCTTGGCCAACCGCACCGGCGTGCCCGCCGGAATCGCCTCGTAGGACCTTCGAAGCGCCTCCACCGCGCGCTCGTGACCGCCCTCGACCGCAAGCTCCGTCATCTACCCCTCCCGGACACAGTTAATCGATCATCCCATGGACGGTCCATACGACTCGGACGTTAGGGGAGTCACAGGTAGGAAGGGGAATAAGGCCACAGGCACATACATCGGTGTCGTTTCATCTCCCGGAGGCGACGCGACCGCAGGAAGGCGGCCACGCTCAACTTTCCCCGATGTCCCACCTCGACAAACCAGCCTCACCGCCCCCACCCCACCAGCCCCCCACCTCGAACACAACACCATGAGAACCCGGCAGTCTCAAGGGAGCCCCGACAACGCGACCACCAGCCACACCACCACATGCCACAACCCCAACCACAACACCACTGGAAGCCCCACCGCACTTACACACTCCCACCCACCACCACCAACCGCAGCACGCCCACAGGCCATCCCCAAACCAGACGCCCCGGCCCCAAGCACACCACCCCTAGAGCCCGCCGCGCCACCGAAACACGATCCATGCAGAACAAGATCCGCAACCAAAACCCTCTGCACCTCGACCACACCACCACACGCCACCGACACCCGAGCACAGCATCACTCGAATCCTCAGCGTGCTCACAAACGACCGCTCACGCGACCGCACAGCAACATTTCGACCGGGCTCGGGTCTGGTGTTGCCGCATCGCGGCGGGCTAGCCGTGAGGCCCGGTACGACACGCGCGGTGTACCCGAGCCATGACACGCGGGCGCGTGTCTCATCCGCTGATGCCGGGGCGCGGCTCCTTCACCAGGCGCAGGATCCACGGGTAGCGGAACGTGCGGCCCGCCAGGGCGTGGAACGCCGCGATGATCGACAGGATCCACGTCACCGCGTACAGCAGTCCGCCGACCCCGAACGTGACGATCGTGATCAGCAGCAGCGTCACGTGGAGGTTCACGGCCTCCGCCGCCTGCCGCCGGACGTACTCCGACCGTTTGCCGCTCACCAGCATCAGCACCAGCGGCCCGACGAACAGGGTCGGGACCGCCACGGCGTGCGCCGCCGCCGCGAGCATCCGGTCCTCACCCGTCGGCGCCTCGTCGACCGCACCGAACCGGGGCGCGGAAGCCAGGTCCGCGGTGATGACGGCGAGGTCGCCACGCGTCTTGGCCGTCATCGCCAGTTGCATGCGCGTGTCGAACTCGTCGTGCTCCAGCCTGCCATCGGCGTACGCGTCTTGAAGGCGTTCGACGACTCCGTCCCGTTCGGCGTCCGAGACCCTCAGATCTCCTACCGCGTAACTGCTGTTCATGCCTTCCATCCTCGGCGCCGCCGGCGCGCCCGACCATCAGGGAAGACCCTGAGGCTCCCCTGAGTTCCGCCGGACGAACTCCTGCCCGGGTTCGAGGCGCCCTCCGAACAGCTCCGTCACCGTCACGAACACGTACCCCTCGGCCGCCAACCGGTCGATGATCTTCGGGACGGCTCGTACGGTCGTGCGGTGGATGTCGTGCATCAGCACGATGTCGCCCGGCTTCACCGCCTTCAGCACCCGGCGCTCGACGTCTCCGGTGTCGCGGTGCTCCCAGTCCAAGGGGTCCACCGACCACATCACCTGCGCCAGGCCCATCCGCCGCGTGATCCCGGCCAGCCGCTCGGACGTCGACCCGTACGGCGGACGCAGGAGCACGGGCGTCACACCGGACGCCCGCCGGATCGCGTCCTGCGTCTTCGTCAGCTCGGAGCGCACGTCTTCCTTGGACGCGGCCCCGAGGTCGGCATGCGTGTAGCTGTGGTCGGCGAGCTCGTGCCCGGCCTCATGCTCACGCCGCACCAGGTCCGGGTGCTTGGCGACGTTCTCCCCTATCAGGAAGAACGTCGCCTTCACTTTGCGGGCGGCGAGGATGTCCAGCAGCTCACTCGTGCTCTCCGCAGGACCGTCGTCGAACGTCAGCGCCACGCATTTCGCGCGGGCACAGTCCGGGGGCGGTGGCTTCGGCTTCGGCTTCGGAGCGGGCTTCGGCGGAGGGTCCTCGCTCCGCGTCGCGGCGAGGAGCTCGACCGGTGCGGCGCTCTGTCCCAGCGTGCTCAGCCAACCGCAGATCGCGGCCGCGAGCACCGCGGCGGCCCCCCTCCGGACCACGTTCGGCCCGTCCATCAACACCCCCGCTGCCGATCCCCCCTGAGCGGCCAGTCTAGGGCTCGGCCCCCACGCCGCCGGGGACGCCGCAACTGTGTCGGGAACCCGGCACCATCGAACCGTCGTTATCGTCTACACCACGACCGACCCCGGAACCGATCCGGGGCACAGGACGACAGGGCGGGCAATGAGGTTCCGGGACCGATTCGGTATCCGCAAGAACCGCGGATCAACGGTGACGAGATTCGACCGCGAGGCGACCGATTCCGACATCGAAGCACTGATCGACTTCGCCCGGTCGCGCCGGGGCGTCGAGTTCTTCGTCGAACCGGAGACCTTCGCCACCGACACGACCGCCGTGGCCGTCGCCCACGACGGCGAATGGACCCGCCGCCGCGTCGGCTCCCCCAAGGTCATCGGCAAGGTGGCCCGCGACCTCGGCCTCCCGGTGTACGACGTCCAGATCGTCGGCTACCCGCCCCGCATGCGCGACTGGAACGCCCGCAACCCCGGCCGCCGCCTCGACCCCGGCACCCCCGGCCAGGCCGTATCCCCCTGATCATCTCCACCGATCTCCGAAATCCGATTCTGCATGCGCGTCACGCAAGCAGCGTCTCCTTGTCGAGTCGCGCACCGATCGTGGCGCTGACGAAGTCGCCGTCTGTTTTTCCGAAGACAGGCACCACGTACAGCAGCCCGGCCGCGTTGAGGACGACCGCGCCGAGGCCCGCGATGCCCGCGCCCCCATGACGTGGAGGCATCGGTCTCCACATCGTCCTGGCGTCTACGACAGGCCTCAGGCGTCACCACGCCGAAGACGATCCACCACAGGCCGTGGCTCACAACCCGGCGTAGTGCTTGGGGGGGCTTGGTATTGGGGTGTCAGCATGCTTTTCGGTCGTTGTAGGCGGTGGCGAGTTCGTCGGGGGTCATGCGCAGGCGGAGTCTTGCTGGGGGGACTCCGGCGTTGATCACTTCGCGGAGGATGAGGGCCAGGGAGTAGCCGGGGTCGATGTCCAGGGCGCGTTCCAGGGACACGTTGGCGAGGCCACCGTCGCCCGCGGCGTAGGCGGCGAAGGCGAGCAGGGAGGCGGGGGCGGGCACGTACGGTTCTTCCACGCGGCGCACGATGTCGCGCCAGAAGGCGATGTCGGCGGCGGGGGACTCCTCGTCGATGCGGACCCAGGCCTCGTCGCGGAGGCGCAGGTCGGTGAGCAGGACGCCGAGGCGGGCGGCCTCGTCGTCGGTCGGGCGGGTTCCGGTGTGGGCGCGGGCGAGGACGGTCGTGATGAAGGTGATGGCCTCGTGGGTGGTGTCGGGGCGGGTGCGGGAGCGTCTTTCGGCGCGGTCGGTGGCGCGGCGCATGGAGGCGCGGACGGGGCCGTCGAAGGGCTGGACGGTGCGGGCGAGTTCGGCGCGATCGGCGAGGGCTACCTGGCCCGCGAAGGTGGCCTGGGCGGCGACGACGGTGGCGGAGCTGTCGTAGGGAACGCCTTCGGCGGGGCAACAGTCGTCGTCGCAGGTCAGGGACCACCAGCGGCCGTCGGCGACGCGGACGGCCTCGGCGGCGGGAACGCCCGCGGCGTCCAGGGCGGCGCTGAGGGCGGCCACGGATTCGCGGACCTCGCCGTCGGGGCCGTAGCCGAGGAGGAGCGAACGGCGGAAGCCGTTGCCGGCGAGGAGCGCCGCGACCCGATCGGCGGCGCCGGACGACGGCAGGTCGAGCCGGACGGCGCAGGTGCCGTGGACGGCGTTGTCGAAGCCGATCACGACGAGGCTGCGGGACGGATGGAACCCCAGCAGGTACGGAACGGCGGCGATGGCGTCTTCAGCGGTGCGGATTACCAGAGGAGTCATGTTCCCGACACTCTCAGTCACACGCTCACGTCCAACGCCTCCTTGCTGATTGTGGATAACTCCGCGCGGGACGCGGGTGTCCGTCGCGGGCTGTAGCGTTGTGCGACGTGCCCGCCCCTGATCTGTTGAGCGACAGCGATACCCGTATTCCCGACATGGCGACGCTGCTCAGCACGGCCGTGTCCGCCATCGGCGGGGCGGAGCGTCCCGGGCAGGTGACGATGGCGCGGGCGGTGGAGAAGGCGATCACGTCCGGGGAGCATGTCGCCGCGCAGGCCGGTACCGGCACCGGCAAGTCGCTGGCGTATCTCGTCCCGGCGATCCGGCACGCGGTGGAGAAGCAGACGACGGTCGTCGTCTCGACGGCGACGATCGCGTTGCAGCGTCAGCTCGTCGACCGTGACCTGCCGCGGCTCGCGGAGACGCTCGGGCCGCTGCTCGGGACGGAGCTGAGGTTCGCGATCCTCAAGGGCCGCCGTAACTATCTGTGCCTGCACCGGGTGCAGACCGGTGTGCCGGAGGAGGACGAAGGGCCGAGCCTGTTCGATCCGCAGCAGCTTTCCACGCTCGGACGGCAGGTGAAACGGCTGAACGAATGGGCCGAGGAAACCAAGACGGGCGACCGTGACGAGTTGGTGCCGGGGGTGAGCGAGCAGGCGTGGCGGCACGTCGCCGTCACCGCCAGGGAGTGCCTGGGCGCGCAGCGCTGCCCGCACGGCACCGTGTGCTTCTCCGAACTGGCCCGCGCGGAGGCGGGTGACGCGCACATCGTCGTCACCAACCACGCGTTGCTCGCTATCGACGCGTTGGAGGAGTTCCAGGTTCTCCCGGAACACGACGTGGTGATCGTGGACGAGGCGCATGAGCTCGTCGACCGGGTCACGTCGGTGGCCACCGGTGATCTGAGCGCGGCCGCCGTCGAGATGGCGGCCCGCCGGTGCGGTCGGCTCATCGAGGAGGCCACCGCCGACCGGTTGAAGGAGGCCGCGGAGGGCCTCGGGCTCCTGTTGGAGGATCTGCCCGCCGGGCGCATGGACGTCCTGCCCCCCGCCCTGGGCAACGCCCTCGCGGCCGTCCGGGACGCCGCGCACGCGTGTGTCACGGCGCTCGGGCCGGAGAAGAAGGACGCGGACCCGGGTGACATGGCGGCGCGGAAGGCGGCCCGGTCGTCCCTGGAGGAACTGCACGTCACGGCCGTCCGGACGCTGGAGGCGTTCCAACCGGCGATGGCCGAGCGTTTCGACGTGGTGTGGTTGGAGAAACCGTTCGTCCAGGACGGGCGGCCCAAGCGTCCACCGGCACTGCACGTCGCGCCGATCGGGGTCGGCGGGCTGCTGCGGACGACGCTGTTCGAGCAACGCACCGCCATCCTGACATCGGCGACGCTGACGCTCGGCGGGTCATTCGAACCGCTCGCCCGCCAATGGGGCCTGCCGCCGCTGGACGAGAGCGCCTCAGGGGA
Organism: Actinomadura spongiicola; assembly: GCF_003432485.1. Lineage (GTDB taxonomy): Bacteria > Actinomycetota > Actinomycetes > Streptosporangiales > Streptosporangiaceae > Spirillospora > Spirillospora spongiicola. Next base: position 974 of record NZ_QVNQ01000012.1, on the reverse strand, counting down.
CGCGAAGACGGCGGCCGAGGGCCTGGCCCGAACCGCGACGGAGAAGGGCGAAGAGGTCGAGGTCGCCTGGTCGGGGTTGGACGTGGGGTCGCCCTTCGACCATCCGAAGGCGGGCATCCTGTACGTCGCGCGGCATCTGCCGCAACCAGGACGGGACGGACTCCCCGACGCGTACCTGACGGAGATCACCGAGCTGATCGAGGCGGCGGGCGGCCGCACCCTCGGCCTGTTCTCGTCGATGCGGGCCGCCCGGCAGGCCGCCGACGAACTCAAGGACCACCTGTCGCATCCGCTGCTGTGCCAGGGCGACGACTCGACGTCCCTGCTGGTCAAACAGTTCGCCGAGGACGAGCGGACGTGCCTGTTCGGCACCCTGTCGCTGTGGCAGGGCGTGGACGTCCCCGGACCGTCGCTGCAACTCGTCATCATGGACCGCATCCCGTTCCCCCGCCCCGACGACCCGGTGTCGTCCGCGCGGTCACGGGCGGTCGCGGCACGCGGCGGCAACGGCTTCATGGCGGTCGCCGCGACGCACGCCGCGCTACTCCTCGCGCAGGGCGCCGGACGGCTACTGCGGTCCATGGACGACCGGGGCGTCGTCGCCGTCCTCGACCCGCGGCTCGCCACGGCACGGTACGGCGGCTTCCTCAAGAGCACGCTGCCGCCGTTCTGGGCCACGACCGACCCGGACGTCGTCCGCGGCGCGCTCCGCCGCCTCGACGCTGTGTCTACTCAGGATCGGCCCACTTCGCTCGCCTAGCTGTACTGCCCCGTGAGGTTGGTGACGCGGCTGGCGGGTGGTTGGCCGCCCAGTGCGGTGTGTCCGCGGTGATGGTTGTAGATGTGCAGCCAGGGCGCAAGGGCTTGGCGGCGTTGGGTTTCTGAGTGGTAGGGCCGGGCGTAGGCCCATTCTTGGAGCAGGGTGCGGTGGAAGCGTTCGACCTTGCCGTTGGTTTGGGGCCGGTAGGGGCGGG
>NZ_QVNQ01000011.1 GCF_003432485.1 Actinomadura spongiicola | reverse complement strand
AGCTCACCCCGAACGAGATCATCCAGATCGTGGACCTGATGATCGCCAAGGTCGATGACCGGCTCAAGGACCGCGACATGGGGATCGAGCTTCAGCAGGAGGCCAAGGACCTGCTGGCCCTGCGCGGTTACGATCCGGTGTTGGGTGCGCGGCCGTTGCGGCGCACGATCCAGCGGGAGATCGAGGACCAGCTGTCGGAGAAGATCCTGTACAGCGAGCTCAAGGCCGGGCAGATCGTGCTGGTCGGCACCGAGGGCTTCGATCCCGACGACAAGGAGAACACGGTGGAGAACGCCAAGTTCACCTTCAAGGGCGTGCCCAAACCCAACACCGTCCCCGACAGCCCACCCACGGCCGGAATAACCTCCGCCTGAACGGAGAGATCGTCGTAGATGAGCACGCAGCAGGCGTTCTGGCTGGACAACCGGCACGACAGGGAGGCCGGTGAAAGCGGTGCGGGCCGCTACGCGGAGACGCTCTTCGCCAACCTCGGTGAGTTCGAGGGAACCTGGGGCGACATCGCGCCCGTCTCGTTCGCCTGCGCCGCGTGGCGGGTCGCCACGCCGCCGATCTCGTCACCCGGCCTGGTGCGCTGGCACCGCCGGGTGCTGTCGGTGTCCTGCGTCCGCAACACCTGGGACGGGTCGCTGACCGCCGGGGTGACGCTCGTGTCGCCGCTGCCGGACGCGCTGCAGACGACCCGTACGTGGTGGCGCGACCGCGGCTGGCAGGGCTGGCCGGAGGTCTTCGGTCAGTTCGTCGAACCCGCCCAACAGGACCTGGCCAAGGTCCCCTACGCGCGGGCGACGCTGCTGGTCGACGCCCCACTGCCGCTTGAGGGTCTACCGGCCGCGCCCGACGACCCGGACGACCACCTCGTCGACACCGCCCACCGCGCCCTCACCGTCATGGTCGCCGGGCTGAACGAACTGTTGACGCCCATCATCACGCAACTGGAAAGCGCCCCCTGAGAACACCGGACCGGTCCGCTCAGTCCCGCAGCAGCCCGTCGAGCTGACGCCACAGGTGTTCTTCCTCGGCCGTGGGCGGCTCCGCCGACACGCGCTCCGGATGTCCGGACGGCGGCGCCGTCAGTTCAGGCGTGGCGCCACGCGACGCCGACCGCTTCGTGCGCGGCATCGGATGTCCCAGCAGCACACCGCACACATAACCGATCTCCTCCATCAGGTGCCCGAGGAAGACCTTGATTCGACGCCGGTTCTTGGCCACGGGGCTTTCCCCTCTGTGCGGATCGCTTCGCGGCAATTAAAACCGAGGCGTCTAAAGCGCCGCTAATCGCCGTCGACAATGGCCTCGCCGGGCTTTGTCGCGCTGACGACGACGTAGTCGACGTTGAGTTCGTCCGCCGACTCGCGCCGCACCTCCCGCCGCAACTGCCAGAGGAGAAGGTTCTTCAAGCCTCTCGTCCGGAGATGAGGATCAAGAATCTTCCGTGCGAAGTACTTCCGCAGTGGCGCGTACACGCGGTCGCCAATGGAGACCAGGCGGACATCGTGGAATCCGGCTCCCTTGAGACGGTCGACGTAACCGTCCGCCGGATACCAGTTGGCCGGGTGGACGGCCCTGCCGATCCGGTTCTCCCGCCTGGCGGGCACCGGCCCCGAGCCCCTGGTCGGCGGAATGATGTCGGCGAGGGCCAGCACGCCCCCGGGACGAAGAACCCGGTAAGCCTGACGGAAGAAATCCTCGCGGGTACGGAAATGGAACGCCGATTCCAACGCGACCACCCGGTCGAAACTCCCTTCCGCGAAGTCCAGCGAAGTCGCCGACCCTTCCTGGAAGGTGAGGCCGCCTTCGAGGCCCCTGGCGCGCTCCGCGGCCGCCCGCACATGGTGCGGAGTGATGTCGACTCCCACGATCCGCCCGGGTTCACGTGTGCGCAGCCAGTGGAAGTCCTGCTCGCCGTAGCCGCAACCGACATCGAGAATGTGATCGCCCGCGGTGAACCGGGCATGGTCGGCCAGAAGATCGGCGAGGGCCCGGGAGGCGTCGTCGAGGCTCTCGCACCCGTCGTCCCAGTACCCGAAGTTCAGATAGGACGTGTCGGTCAGTTGCTCGCCCAGACTGAAAGAGGCGTACAACTCATAACGCCGCCGCACCCGCCCCTCCGGGGGCGCCGTCAACAGCAGGGCCATCTTCTTCAGCGCGACAAGGTCCGCGGCGATCGTCGACATCAGTGTTTGCCGTCCAGATCGAAATACCCGAGACCCGCATTTTCATTCCCCACACTCACTTGCGTCAACACCGCCCCCGCCTGCCTTTAGACACGCTTTAGCCGTCGAACGATTCATGGCCGCGCGGCGGTCTCGGTCGTGGCGTCAATGCTGACATTCGCCTGGTGAGCGGGCGGCGCCGTCCCGCCGGGTCGGCGCCGCCCCTCGGTCAGGTCAGGGAGTCGATGGCCGCGACCTCTTCTTCGGTGAGGGCGAAGCCGTTCAGGTCGAAGTTGGAGGCGATGCGCTCGCGGCGGGAGGAGCGGGGGATGACGACGATGTCGTGTTCGAGGTGCCAGCGGAGGACGACCTGGGCGGGGGTGACCCCGTGCCGTTCAGCGATCTCGGTGAGGGTCGGGTCGTTCAGGTCGGCGTTCTTGAGGCCGCTGTAGCCTTCGACGACGACTCCCCGGCGGTGGTGTTCCTCCAAAAGGGCCGGGTCGTGCCGGGAGGGGCTCCAGGAGATCTGGTTGACGGCGGGTTGGCGGCCCGTCGCCTTGGTCAGCAGGTCGATCTGTTCCGGGCTGTAGTTGCTCACTCCGGCATTGCGGACCAGGCCCGCGTCCTTGGCGTCCAACAGGGCCTGCCATGTCGGGACGAGGTCGTCCTCGCCGGTCGGCCAGTGGATGAGCCAGAGGTCCACGTAGTCGGTGTCGAGGAGGCGGAGGCTCGACTCCAGGGCGCCGCGGGCCTGCCGCGCGTCCTGCGGGCGCAGCTTGGTGGTGATGAAGACCTGCTCCCGGTCCAGGCCGCTGTCCTTGACGGCTCGGCCGACGTCCGCCTCGTTCTTGTACAGCGTCGCGGTGTCGAGATGCCGGTAGCCGATGTCCAACGCGGCGCGGACCGAGTCGTACGCCGTCGTGCCCCGCAGTTCCCAGGTTCCGAAACCGATCAGCGGCAGCGCGGTGCCCTCAGGCAGGTTCACAGTCATGCTTGGCATTCTGCCCGTTCGCGGCCCGAGGGCCCGCGCCGCCGTCGCTCATCCGACCTTGTACTCGGGGGTGATCTGGGCGCGGTACAGGCCGGTCTCCGCGACCAGGCCGCCCTCGGCGGACCCGTCGACCCTGGAGATGAACGTCTGCGTCGACGCGGGGGCGCCGCGGACGGTGAAGTCCATCGGGGCCATCAGCCCGCCGGTGTCGAGGCTCTTCAGCTTCCGGTAGGCGGTGCCCAGCCCTTCGCGGGTGAGGTCCTTGTCGGTGCACGCCTGCTTGAGCGCTTCACCGATGACCTGCGCGGACACGTAGCCGTAGTCGACCAGCGCGTTCGGGGGCTCGTTCGGGTGCTTGGCCTTGAACAGCGCCGCCACCTCCTTCGGGCCCGGTGCGTCCGCTCCGTAGGGGGCGTAGGACGTCAGGACGGTCAGGTTCTTCTCCAGCGCCGCGCGGACGGGAGTGTCGAGCAGCGCCGGGTCGAACCCGGGGGTCTGCGTCACGATGGGCACGTCCAGGCCGATCGAGCGGGTCACGCCCGCGACGGACGCGGTCTGGCGGGCCGACGCGCTGAGCAGGATCGCCTTCGCCCCGTCCGACTTCAGCCTGGTGACCTGGGCGGTGAGGTCCGCGTCGGTCGCCTTGATCTGGACGCCCCTCAACGTCAGGCCGAGCCGTCCCGCTGCCCAGGTGCTGCCCTTCAGGGCGTTGGTGCCGTACTCGCCCTCGAAGTAGATGTGGCTGACCGTGTCGCCCTTGGCGAGCTTCCCCTTCGACACGAGATGGGCCAGACCGTTGATCATGTCGATGTCGTAGGTGGTGCCGAGGACCGCCAGGTACTCGCTCTTCAGCAGGGACGACGCGAACGACGACGGCACCGTGAGCAGCTTCTTCGTCGTGATCTCCGGCTCCAGCGCGGCGGTGATCGGCGAGCCGAGCAGATGCGTGATGCCGAGCACCTGCGGCTCCAGTTCGCTGAACGCGACGGTGGCCTTCTGGACGTCGTAGCCGTGGTCCTTCACGACCAGTTCCAGGCGCCGCCCGCAGATGCCCCCGGCCTTGTTGATCTTGTCGATATAGAGCTGGTTGCCCTGGACCTGGGTGCGGCCGAGCGGCCCGAAGACGGCGCCCGACAGGTCGCTCATCGCGCCGAGCCGGATCGTCTTCGCGGTGACGCCGGGGCCCGTCTTCACCCCGTCGTCGCCCGCGCCGCCCGTGCCCTCAGCGGCCTTGCCGCTGCAACCGGCGACGAGAAACGCCAGGCAGAGCGCGCCGAGCGCGGTCCATCGTGATCGTGATGGCATGGGGTCTTCCCTTCTGAGCTGAACCGATGACGAACGCGACGATCGCCGCGCCGTAGAGCAGGCGGACGGCGGTGGCGGCGTCGATCCCGTCCTCGCCGGGCCGGGCGAACACGCCGATCGCGTCGCCGTAGTGGGACAGGACGAGCGGCGTCCCGGTGATGAACGCCGCGCCGACCGCGGCGCCGCGGACCGAGCCGAGGCCGCCGATGACGACCATCGCCAGGTACTCGACCGACAGGACCAGGCCGAAGTGGTCGGGGACGACGCGCCGCGCGGTGAGCGCGATCAGGATCCCGGCGACCCCGGCGTACATCGCGGAGAACACGAACGCGCCCGCCCGGTACCGGCGCAGCGGAACGCCCATGCTCGCGGCGGCGATCGGGTTCTGCCGCATGAGGCGCAGCGCCCGGCCCGGCCTGCCGCGGACGATCCGTCCCGCGACGACGTAGGCGGCGACCGCGCAGAGGAGGGCCATGTACCAGAGGCGCTCCCGGGCACCGAACGGCACGCCCAGCAGCACCAGGTCCGGTTCGTCGCCGGTCAACTCGAACCCCAGGACGGACAGTTCGGGGATCGGACGTCCGTTGAAGCCACCGGTCACCGGACGGGCGTTGAACAGGACGTGCTGTCCGAGGAACACCAGGCCGAGGGACGCGACGCCCAGGTAGAGGCCGTGGAGCCGTCCCGCGACCGGGCTGAACGCCAGCCCGGCGGCCCCGGCGAGGGCGACGGCGAGCAGCGCGGCGACGGTCGTCGGCAGGCCGGGCCCGGACAGGGTCGTCCCGGCGGAACCGGCGCCGGGCTCGCCCGCGAGGAACGCGTAACCGTACGCGCCGACGGCCAGGAAGAAGGCGTGCGCCAGGGACAGTTGCCCCGCCGACCCCACCAGGACGGTCAGCCCGATCGCGCCGATGATCGCGGCCATCACGAACGCGCCGACCTGCAACCAGAACGCGTCGAGGTAGTAGGGCATCGCGAGGAGGAGCAGGAGCGCCGCCGCCGTCCCCGCGTACCGGGTGACCTTGGACGTGGGCCTAGACACGGACGGCCTCCCTGCTCCCGAACAGCCCGGACGGTCGCCACAACAGGACGAGGATCATCAGCAGGTAGGGCGTGACGTCCCCGGCACCCTGGCCGAGGAAGCCCAACTCGTCGCCGTATCCCGCGACGAGGGTCTCGGCGACGCCGACCGCGAGACCGCCCAGCACGGCGCCCTCGGGGGAGTCCAGCCCGCCGATGATCACGGCGGGGATGGCGCGCAGGGCCAGCAGCCCGGTGTGCGCCTCCACCCCGGTGTTGGGGAAGGCGACGAGGAACAGTCCGGCGAGCGTGGCGAGCGCGTCGCCGATCAGCCAGGACGCGCCGCGGACACGCCGGAGCCTGATCCCCATGAGCGTCGCGACCTCCGGGTCGGCGGCCGCGGAACGCCAGGAGACGCCCCAGGCGGTGCGTTGGAACACCACGAACAGCAGCCCGATCACCAGCAGCGCCGACAGCAGCGCCGCGACCCGCGCGTGCGGGACGGTCAACCCCGCGACCCGCAGCACCCCGTCCGACCACGGGTCGCCGGTCGGCATCACCCGCGACCCGACGCGGCGGGCGAGTTCGGTGGCGAGCAGCACGTCCGCGCCGATCGTCAGGATCGACAGCGTCATGTGGTCGCCGTGCCGGACGAGCCCGACCAGCCCGTACAGGGCGAGGCCGCCGAGCGCGCCCGCCGCGAGCCCGAACCCGAGCGCGGCCCAGAAACCGACATGCGGGGACAGCACCGCGACGATGTAGGCGCCGAGCAGCAGGATCGATCCCTGGGCGAAGTTCACCACCCGGGTGCCCTTGAAGATCACGGCGAAGCCGACGGCGATGAGGGCGTAGATCGATCCGAGCGAGACGCCGATGGCGAGAAGTTCGATCAGGCGGTTCATGGGTGTGCTCCCAGGTAGGCGCGCAGGACGTCCGGATGTTCGCGGACATGCGCGGGCGGCCCGTCGGCGATGACCCGACCGAAGTCGAGGACGGTGATCCGGTCGGCGAGGCCCATGACGAGCGGCATGTCGTGCTCCACGAGCACCACCGACACGCCGAGCACCTCGCGGGTCTCCCGGATCAGCGCGACGGTCGCCGCCTTCTCGTGGTAGGTCATCCCGGCGACGGGCTCGTCCAGCAGCAGGACCCGCGGTTCCATCGCGAGCGCGCGGGCGAACTCGACCCGCTTGCGGTCGCCGTAGGACAGTTCGGCGACGGGCGTGTCCAGGACGTCCGCGAGCCCGCTGAACTCGGCGATCTCGGTGACCCGCAGCCGGTGCCGGTGCTCCTCCCGGCGGACGCGGCGCAGCCCGAGCCCCGCGGACACGAAACCGGCGCCGGTGAGGTGGTGCCGGGCGACCATCAGGTTGTCCAGGACGGTGTCCGCACCGCCGAGCGCGATGTTCTGGAACGCGCGGGCGACGCCCAGCCCGGCGACCACGTGCGGTGGGAGCCCGGTCAGCTCCCGGTCGCCGAGGCGGATCGAGCCGCCGACCGCGTAGATGCCGCAGACGGCGTTGAAGCACGAGCTCTTGCCCGCGCCGTTCGGCCCGATCACGGCGTGGACGCTGCCGGGCTCGACGTCGAAGGACACCCCGTCGAGCGCCCGCACGCCGCCGAAGTTCAGGGAGACCTCCCGCAGGCTGAGCCTCATGGCACCCACACGCTCAGCGAGCGGCCCCGGCCGGTCGTCGTCGGCTCGGGTCCGCGCGGGTCGCCGAGGTAGCGGGCCCGCACCTCGTCGGACGCCTCCAGGTCCGCGGCGTCGCCCTCCAGCGCCACCGTCCCGGCCTCCATGACGTAGGCGTGGTCGGCGATCGACAGGGCCATGGCCGCGTTCTGCTCCACCAGGAGGACGGCCGTGCCCTGCGCCCGGATCTCGGTGACGACGCGTCCGATGTGCTCGACCATCTTCGGGGCGAGGCCGAGGGACGGCTCGTCGAGCAGCAGCATGTCCGGCTCCGACATCAGCCCCCGGCCGATCGCGAGCATCTGCTGCTCGCCGCCCGACAGCAGCCCCGCGCGCTGGTCGCGGCGCTCGGCCAGCACCGGGAACAACGCGTGGACGCGGTCGTACGCCTGCGCGCGCACCGACCGGGACCCGGCGCGGACCGCCCCCGCCCGCAGGTTGTCCTCCACGGTCATGCCCGCGAAGACCCGCCGACCCTCGGGGACCTGGACGACGCCCGACCCGACGATCCAGGCCGGGTCCCGGCCGGTGATCGTCTCCCCGCGAAAGGTGATCCTGCCTCCGGCGACACGGCCACCGTGGTGGTCGAGCACACCGGAGATCGCCCGCATCAGCGTGGTCTTGCCGGCGCCGTTGCTGCCCAGCACCGCGACCACACCGGAGGCCGGACACGACAGCGAGCAATGGTCGAGGGCGGTCATGTGCGGGCCGTACCGCACGGTCAGGTCTGTGACTTCCAACATCTGGACGGGCCCTCCTCCACAGGGAGTGCATGGCTGTTATGCGGCTCGACTGTGAACCGAGCCCGGGAGAACCGAAAGCGGATGTGCCGCCATGTGGCACGGCGCGAGAACGCGCAGGCCAAAGGGGAGAAGATCAGAGCCGACGCGGGGCGCTCGCCGACGTGGCCGACAGAGCGCGGGACGCCTGGTGCGCCACCCGCCGCAGGGCTGGCGCGAGCCGGGCCGGGTCGAACCTGTGGTCCGCGACGACGACGGACAGCGCCGCCACGGGACGCCGCCCGGCGCCCATGATCGGGGTCGCGACGCAGCAGAGGCCGGTCACGGTCTCCTGCCGGTCGACGGCGATACCGTCCTCCCGGACGCGCCGCAGCTCCCGCCGCAACGCCTCGGGGTCGCGGATCGTGTACGGGGTGTGCGCCGGCAGGGGGCCGTCGACGACGAGTTCGGCCGCGTCGTGGTCGAAGGCCAGCAGCGCCTTCCCGACGCCCGTGGAGTGCGCGGGACGGCGGCACCCGATCTCGGACGGCACCCGCGCCGACCGGTGACCGTGCAGCTTGTAGACGTACACGATCTCGGTGCGGTGCAGCACCGCCAGATGCACGGTCTCATGGGTCATGCCGTGCAGGTCGACCAGGTACGGCAGGAGCCGCTCGCGCAGCAGCCCCGGGCCGGGCCCGTACACGCGGGTGCCGATGTCGAACAGCCGCGCGCTGAGCCGGTAGCCTCCGCCGACCCGGTCGACGAGGCCGTTGCGTTCGAGGATGCCGAGCAACCGGAAGGTCGTGGACTTGGTCAGCCGGGTCCGCCGGGCGAGTTCGCTCACCCCGATCTCGGTGTCGTACTCGGCGATCGACTTCAGCAGCGTGACGGCCTTGTCGACGGCCGTCCGCCTGTCCCCGTCCGCCGCCCGCGTGGTGGTGACGAGGGAGAGGAATGGGTCCGTGGCGGGCGTCCCCGGCCCGCCGCCGTCCCAGGTGACGCGTTCTTTGAGTGGTCCGCCCGCCATATGCGATCACTTCCGTCGGTGAGGTCCGGTCGGCCGAACCCGTCGACGCGTCCCACCGGATCTCGTTGGCGGACCGTCCGTGGAGTTCGCGGCGTGCTCGGCGGCAGTGCAGGGGAACGGGAGACGGACCACGCTGTCCGCCCGGGTCAGCTCGTGGACGGCCGCGCGCCGGGCGCGAGCGCCGGATGGCGGCGCAACGCGATCCGGTCGATCTTGTTGGCCGGGGTGCGGGGGAGCTGCGGAACGGCGATGATCCGCACCGGCTGCTTGTAGGCGGCCAGGTGCCGCGCGCAGTGCTCGGTGAGCTCCGCCGAATCGAGCGGGGCGTCCGGCCCGGCCGCCACGAAAGCGACGGGACGCTCGCCCTTGCGGTCGTCGGGGACGCCGACCGTGGCGGACTCGGCCACGGCCGGGTGCGCCAGCAGCACGTCGTCGATCTCGCGTGGATAGACGTTGAAGCCGCCCACGATGATCATGTCCTTCTTGCGGTCGACGATGTGCAGGTAGCCGTCCTCGTCGAAGCGCCCCATGTCGCCGGTGTGGAACCAGCCGTCGGTGAGCGCCTCGATCGGCGCGCCGTCCAGCCCGAGGTAGTGGCGCAGCATGTGCGGGGCGCGGACGCGGATCTCGCCCGTCATGCCCGTCGGCAGCGGCTCGTGGCCGGTCAGGTCGACGATCTGGATCTCGACGCCCGGGGTGGGCAGCCCGACCGAGCCGGGCCGCGGGGGCGCGTCGGGCGGGTTGCAGGCGATCGGCGCCAGCTCCGTCATGCCGTACGCCTCGTGGATGGACAGGCCGGTCGTCGCCCGCCAGCGTTCCTGGAGGTCCGCGGAGATCGCCGAACCGCCTCCCTGGCAGACCCGCAGCGCCGACAGGTCGACGTCCGCCAGCGCCGGGACGGACAGGACGCCGCCGTAGACGGCCGCAGGACCGCCGCTGAACATGGTCGCGCGGTGCCGTTCCAGTTCTTGGACGACGGTCGCGGGAACGAACCGGGGAACCATGACCAGGCCGCCACGCGCGTACACCGGGTGCAGGAAGCCGATCGCGAGGCCCCAGATGTGGAACATGGGCGCCACGTTGAGCCAGATCTCCTCGTCCAGCCGGGTCGGCCAGCACAGTTCGGCGCCCTCGACCGTGCTCAGCAGGGCCTCGTGGGTGTACTCCACGCCCTTGGGCAGGCCGGTGGTGCCGCCGGTGAACAGCAGCGCCGCCCGGTCGCCGGGCGCGGGGTCGCTCACCGCCTCGGGGGTGGAGCCGCCGTCCGGGCGCAGGTCCTGGTCGGTGACCGGAAGGATCGTCAGCCCGAGTTCGGTGGCGGCGTCGTGCGGTCCGGGCGCCTCGGCCGCCGCGTCGGTGAGCACGAGCGCCGGTGCCGACGCTCGTAGCAGCGGGGTCAGCTCGGCGGGGGTGTAGCCCGGGTTCAGGCAGGCGACGCGGCCGCCCGCGGCCCAGACCGCGAAGATCGCCACCGCCATGCGCGGCGAGTTGGGCATCGCGAGCGCGACCGTGCCGCCGCGTGCGCCCGCCGCCGCCAGCCGTGCCGCGAGGACGTCCGCGGCCCGGCCGAACTCGGCGTAGGTCAGGGTCTGGTCGCCGCACGTCACGGCCGTCCGCCCGGGGGCGTGGGCGACCGCGTCGCGCAACGCCCCGACGATCGTGGTGACGCGGCGGCCCTCCGCCATCGGCCGCTCACCACCGGGGACGGTCTCGTCCAGAGCAGGCATGGGGTTCTCCTCTCACCCGCGGTGGATTTTTTCTATCGTTCAATTGATTGAACGTCAACACCCACATCGACGCAGGTCGAACCCGCGAGGCGGACGAGAGGCGACCGGGAGGCGACCGGGAGGCGAGCCAAGGACGGCGCCGCCGGGTCGGCCGGACGGGTCAGTCGCCGGGCGCCGGGGGCAGCCCGATCAGATCGCAGAACGCGGCGGCGACCTGGTCGGCGTCGAACTCGTCGGGCTTGAACCACCAGTGCATCCAGCTCATCATTCCGAGGATCCCCTCGCTGACGACGCGCGTCGGATGCCCGGACGGCAGGATCCCCTGTTCCTGGGCGCGTGCCACCACCTCCTCGACCCGGACGACGAAGTCTCGCTCGTGGCCGCTGACCTCGCGGCCGACGTCCTTGGGCAGCGAGCGGAACTCCTTCCAGTACACCGCGAACGTGCGCTGGTTGAGCGCCAGCGCGCGCACGAACGCCTCGATCATGCGGCGCAACTGGATCTCGGGTGGGGCGGGCTCGGCGAGCGCGTCGTCCAGGGCGCCGGTGAAGTCGCGGTCGACCTGCCGCGCGATCTCCGTCATGAGGACTTCCTTGGAGCCCACATAGTGGTAGATCGTCGGCTGGCTCATCCCGGCCCGCTCGGCGATCTCCTTGGTGGTGCCCCGCTCGTAGCCTCGGGTGAAGAACACCTCGGCGGCCACGTCGAGGATCCGGCGGCGCTTGACCTCCCAGTCGTCGGCGCGGCTGCCGGGCTTGCGTCCCGGCCGCCTTCGCGTCGCCTTCACGCCGTTCCCGGTGCCGTTCTTTTCGCCGTTCGGTGCCTGGTCAGCGACCCCGCCGGGGGCCTGTTCCGTCTGTGGTGCCGCCTTCTCCGGTGTCATCCGCCGATGGTACCCAACGTCCGATCGGTCGACCGATCGGCTTTACAGTGCGGGGACTCGGCTGCTAACTTCCGTTTTATTCGATTGATCGACCGACCGAATTGAGGGGTGGTGTCGATGGACAGCGGGCTTCGCGACGAGGCCGCCCGGACCCGCCGGATCATGGCCGCCGGGCACGAGACCGTCTACCACGAGGCGGGCTCCGGACGGCCCGTGGTGCTGCTGCACGGGTCCGGGCCGGGCGTGTCCGCCTGGTCCAACTGGTCGCGGACCCTGCCGGAGCTGGCGCGGCACCACCGGGTGCTCGCCCCCGACATCGCCGGGTTCGGCCGCACGAGCTTCCAGGAGGACGCCACCTACGGCATCAAGCTGTGGGTCCGGCACCTGTTCGGGTTCCTGGACGCCCTGGCCATCCCGTCCGCGGTGCTGGTCGGCAACAGCTTCGGCGGCGGTCTGGCGCTGGCCGCCACGTTGCGCGACCCGTCCCGCGTGGACGGTCTGGTCCTGCTCGGCACCCCGGCCGGGACGTTCACGATGACCGAGGGGCTCCGGGCGGGCTGGCACTACGAGCCGGACCTCGACGAGATGCGCCGCATCCTGCGGCTGTTCCCGCACGATCCCGACCTGGTCACCGACGAGATGGTGCGCGCACGGTACGAGGCGAGCGCCCGTCCGGGCGCGCAGGACGCGTACCGCAAACTGATCCCCGAGCCCGCGCCGGGGGACACGCCCATCAGAGGCGTCCCCGAGGAGCGGCTCCGGACCATCGACCGTCCCACCCTGGTCGTGCACGGCCGCGAGGACGGCGTCATCCCGGTCGAGCTGGGCTGGCGCCTGGCCCGCGAGATACCGTCCGCCGACCTGCACGTGTTCGGCCACTGCGGCCACTGGGTGCAGTTGGAGCGGCACGCCGCCTTCACCGCCCTCGTCGACGACTTCGCCGGACGGCTGTCATGAGCCTCGCGGGCGTCGAGAAGGCGCTGTACGACCTGAACACCGACCGGCGCGCCCGGGAGACGTTCACCGAGGACCCCGACCGCTTCGCCCGCCGCTACCGGCTCACCGGCGGCGAGCTGCGCCTGCTCACCGACCGGGACGTGCGCGCCCTGGCCGGGCTCGGCGCCAACCCGATGCTGGTGTGGGGCTTCTGGCTGATGCTCCCCGCCGCGGGCGAACGGGGCGACAAGGCATATCTGGCCCGGATGCGCGGTGACGTCCCCGCGTCCGGCGGACCGAGGGGAGAGTGACCATGGGCACCGTCGTCGGCGGCTTCCTGCTGCCCCACGACCCGATGATGCTCACGCATCCGGACGCGCCGCCCGCGCCGGTGCGCGACCGGGTGCACCACGCCTACGCGGAGATCTCGCGGCGGCTCGCCGCGCTGGACCCCACCACCGTGCTGATCATCGGCGCGGACCACTACATCCTGTTCGGCCCCGGCTGCCTGCCGCAGATGCTCATCGCCACCGGCGACCTGGACGGCCCCGTCGAGCGGCTTCCCGGGCTGACGCGCGGCCCGCTGCCCGACAACGCGCCGCTGGCCCGGCACATCGCCGCCCACGGGCACCGCAACGGCGTCGACTGGGCGGTCGCGCCGACCTTCACCGCGGACCACTCCGTCGTCATCCCCTACCACCTGGTCGCCGAGCCGCTCGGCGTGCCCGTGATCCCCGTCTACCTGGCGTGCGGCGTCGAGCCGCTGATCCCGTTGCCGCGCGCCGTCCGCGTCGGCGAGGCGATCCGCGCGGCCGTCCAGGACGCGGACGAGGACGAACGCGTCGTCGTCATCGGCAGCGGCGGCATCAGCCACTGGGTCGGGACGGAGCGGATGGGCGAACTCAACACCGACTTCGACCGGATGGTCCTCGACCGCGTCACGGCGGGCGACACCGCCGGGCTCGCCGGGCTCGACGACGGGCGGATCCAGGCGGAGGCGGGCAACGGCGCCCTGGAGATCCGCACGTTCGTCGCGGCGATGGCGGCCGTCGGGCCGTGCCGGGGCGAGGTCATCGGCTACGAGGCGGTCCCCGAGTGGATCACCGGCCTCGGGTTCGCCGAGCTGCTCCCGCTGGAGACGGCCGATGCGCTCTGACGTCACCGACCGCGGGTGCCGCACGGTCCTGTGCCGCCTCGCGGACGTGCCGCCCGGACGGATGCTGCGCGTGGTCACCGAGGAAGCGGGCCCGGTCCTGGTCGCCAACGTGGACGGGACCGTGCACGTCACCGACGACACCTGCACGCACGCCGAGGCGTCCCTCAGCGACGGCGACCTGGAAGGCGACCGGGTGGTGTGCCCCGTCCACTGGGCGGAGTTCGACCTCGCGAGCGGGCGGCCCCTGTGTTTCCCGGCGACCCGTCCCCTCACCGTCTACCCGGCGGCCGTCGAGGACGGTCACGTCGTCGCCCACCTCGCCCCCTCGGCCCAGGAGGCATCCTCATGACCACCGGAACCGACCCGGAACTGCTTTCCCTCTGCGGCTTGGACGACGGCTGGCTCGACCGCCGCGTCTTCTGGGACCAGGCCGTCTACGAACTGGAACTGGAACGCATCTTCGCCCGGTGCTGGTTGTTCGTCGCGCACGAGTCCCAGCTGCCGAAGCCCGGGTCGTTCCTCACCACCTGGATGGGGGAGGACAACGTCCTCGTCGTCCGGCGGCGTGACGGGTCCATCGGCGCCTACCTCAACAGCTGCCCCCACCGGGGCAACCGAGTGTGCACCGCCGAGGCCGGGACCGCCCGCGGATTCGTGTGCAACTACCACGGCTGGTCGTTCGGCCTGGACGGGACGCTCAACGGCGTCCACGAATCGGCCGCGTACGGACGCGAACCCACCTTCGACCAGGCCCGGCTCGGCCTCACCCCCGTCGCGCGGCTCGACACCTACAAGGGACTGGTGTTCGCCACGTTCGACCCCGACGCGCCGCCGCTGCGCGACTACCTCGGCGAGTTCACGTACTACCTCGACGTGATGCTCGACAACGACGCGGGCGGGACCGAGTTCGCGGGCGGTTCGATCAAGTCCGTGCTGGGCTGCAACTGGAAGATCGCGGCGGAGAACTTCGCGGGCGACGCGCTGCACGCCGGATGGACGCACGCGTCCGGCGCGGAGGCCATGATCGGACGCGGTGTCGCCGAACTCGGCGCGGACGACGCCGATAGCTACCACGTCAACGCGCACGGCCACTGCTGGGAGTTCAACCTCGACGGCGTCGGCAACGCCGCCACCCTCGGCGACAAACGGATCATGAACTATCTGCGGGAGAACCAGGAACGGGTCGCCGAACGGCTCGGCGAGCTGCGCGCCCGCATGGTCGGGTCGATCAGCTCGGTGAACGTCTTCCCGAACTTCTCGTTCCTCCCGGGCCAGAACACGTTCCGCACCTGGCAGCCCAAGGGCCCGCACCGCACCGAGCTGCACACGTGGGTGCTGGTCAACCGGAACGCTCCACCGGAGGTCAAGGACGCCTGGCGCAAGGGCGCGATGATGACGTTCTCCCCGTCCGGCGTCTTCGAGATGGACGACGGCGAGAACTGGGAACTCGCCACACGCTCCAACCAGGGCGTGGTGACGCGGCGGCAGCGGCTCTACTACGGTCTCGGGTCCGACACCGCGATCGACCACCCCGAACTGCCGGGGAACGTGCACCGCGGCCAGATCAACGACGCCAACCAGCGGGCGTTCTACCGGCGCTGGTCACAACTGCTGCGCGCCGCGACATGGGACGACCTGGAGAAGACGCGATGACCTCGGCGGAGGTGTACTGGGAGGTCCACGCGTTCCTGGCGTACGAGGCGCGGCTGCTGGACGAGGAACGCTACCCCGAGTGGCTCGACCTGTTCTGCGACGACGCCCACTACTGGGTGCCCGGGGTGGAGAACCGGGGCCGGGCCGACACCGAGGGCAGCTACGCCCCGTCCCGCATGGCCTACTTCGACGACACGCTCGACGACCTGCGCCGCCGGGTCGTCCGGTTCACGGCCCCGACCGCGTGGGCGGAGGACCCGGCGACCCGGCACCTGCACGTGGTGTCCAACATCGAGGTCGAGGACACGGACACGGCGGGGGAACTGCTCGTCCGCTCGGTCATCGTCAACCATCGCGGACAGGGCGACATCGACTCGGCCACCCTGTACGGGCGGCGCGAAGACGTGTTGCGCCGCACCCCCGAGGGGTTGCGCATCGCGCGGCGGCTCGTCGTGCTGCGGCACGCGGTCCTGCCCGCCAAGAACATCAACACCTTCTTCTGACCCGCGAGGACGGCGACTGGAATGACGGCACAGCAACGACCCGCCGGGCCGCCCGGTCGGCTCGACGGCCGGGTGGCGCTGGTGACCGGCGGCGGCAGCGGCATCGGCCGCGCGGTCGTCGACCGCTACGTCGCCGAGGGCGCCCGTGTCGGCGTCCTGGAACGCGATGCCGGG
This sequence comes from Actinomadura spongiicola, assembly GCF_003432485.1. Classification (GTDB taxonomy): domain Bacteria; phylum Actinomycetota; class Actinomycetes; order Streptosporangiales; family Streptosporangiaceae; genus Spirillospora; species Spirillospora spongiicola. The sequence continues at coordinate 275,580 of NZ_QVNQ01000011.1, read as the reverse complement.
CGGGCCGCCGCGCTCACCCGCGACCACGGCGACCTGGTCACGGTCGAGGTCGGCGACGTCCGGGCGGCGGACGCCCACGCCGCGTCCGTCGCCCGGACCCTGGACGCGTTCGGCCGCCTCGACGCCTACGTCGCCAACGCGGGCGTCTACGACTACGCGGCGTCCTTCGAGGACATGGACGGCTTCCGGCTCACCGGCGCGTTCGACGAACTGTTCCGCACGAACGTGCTCGGCCCGATGCTCGGTGCGCACGCGGCGCTGCCCGCGCTCCGCCTGACCGGCGGCACGCTCATCTTCACCGTGTCGTCCAGCGGCCTGTACGCGGGCGGCGGCGGGACGCTGTACGTCGCGTCCAAGCACGCGGTCATCGGTTTGATCCGGCAGCTCGCCCACGAACTGGCGCCCGAGATCCGGGTGAACGGCGTGGCCCCGGGCGCCACCCGCACGGCCCTGGCCGGGCTGGACGCGCTCGGCAGCGCAGGTCACCGCCTGGACGAGCGGCTCGGACGGATCGCCCGGCACATCCCCCTCGGGTTCGTCAGCGACGCGGACGACCACGCCGGGCTGTACGTCCTGCTCGCCGACCCCCGCGACTCCCGTTTCATGACCGGGACGGTGCTGCCCAGCGACGGCGGCCTGGAGGTTCGCGGCGGACGCCCCCGGACGGAGGCGGCCCGATGACCACCGGACCGGCCGCACGACTGTCGGTCTCCCTCGGCCTCTGGCAGGACAGGCCACCGGGGGAGGCGCTGGACACGGCCGTCCTCGCCGACGCCCTCGGATTTCCGGAGCTGTGGATCGGGGAGATGGCCACCTACGACGCGTTCGCGCTGGCGACGGCGATCGCCGCGCGAACCGGGTCGATCGCGCTGACGACCGGGCCGCTGCCGGTCGCGGTCCGCGACCCGGTGATGATCGCGATGGGGGTCGCGTCGCTCGCGGACCTCACCGGCCGTCCCGTCGCGGTGGCGCTCGGCAACTCCAGCCCCCATGTCGTCGAGCAGTGGCACGGCCGCGACCGGCGCAACCCGCCGGAGGCCCTCGCGGAATCGGCGCGGCTGGTCCGGCGCCTGCTCGCGGGCGACCGCCCGGACTTCGAGGGCAAGGTGCTGCGCACGCACGGATACCGGCTGCGGCTGCCCCCACCCGCGGCGCCCATCACCATCGCCGCGTTCGGACCGGCCGCGATCCGCGTCGCCGCGCGGCAGGGTGACCGGATGGTGGTCAGCCTCGTCACGCCGGAGGCGGCCGGGCGGCTCGCCGCGTCACTGCTGTCCGAGGCACTCGAACTCGACGTCGAGGTGCCGCCCGTCGCCGCGTGAGTCCCGGTGGCCGTGGACGGAGGCGACCAGGCCCGCGAGCAGGTCCGCCGGGCCGTCGTCGGCTACCTGGCCGCCCCCGGCTATGCCCAGATGTTCGAGGAGGCCGGGTTCGGGGACGTGGTCGCGTTCGCCCGGAGTCGCCCGCACCCCGGTGAGCTGCTGGCGGCCGTCCCGGACGAACTCGTCCACGCGATCGCGGCACTCGGCGACGAGGAGGCGGTCGGTGAACGCCTCGCGTCCTACGACGTCGACGAGATCGCCGTCCTGCCCTGCTGCACCGACGACGACCCGGCGGGCGAACGCACCCTGCGCGCGCTGACCCGGCACCTGTCATGAGCGGCGACACCCCGCGCCGCGTCGTCATCGTCGGCGGCGGCCTCGCCGGGCACACCGCCGCCGTGACGCTGCGCGCGGCGGGCTACGACGGCGGTATCACCCTGCTCACCGCGGAACCGCACCCGCCCTACGACCGTCCGCCGCTGTCGAAGGAACTACTGGCCGGGACGGTCGACGACACCACCCTCCCGACCGACCTCGCGGACCTCGACGTCGACCTGCGGCTACGGTGCCGTGCCCTGCGGCTGCGCCCGGACGCCGTGGAGAGCACCGGCGGCGCCCACCGCCACGACGCCGTCATCCTCGCGACCGGCTCGTCACCCATCGGGCTGGCCGGGGCGTCCCGCGCCGTCCACGAACTGCGCACGGTCGAGGACGCGCGGCGGCTGCGCGCGGCACTGCGGGAGGCCGACTCGGTCGCGGTCGTCGGCGCGGGCTGGGTCGGCAACGAGGTGGCCACCCGGGCCGCCGCCCTGAACCTGAAGGTCACCGTCGTCGACGCCGCGCCCACGCCCCTCGCGCGGGCGCTGCCCGCCGCGCTCGGCGAGCACCTCGTCCCGTGGTTCGCCGCGCAGGGGATCGATCTCCGGCTGAGAACGCTCGTCGACGGCGTGGACGAGCGCGGCGTCCGCCTCACCGACGGCGGCCGTGTGGACGCCGACATCGTCGTGACGGGCATCGGCGCCCGGCCCGACACCGGCTGGCTCCTGGGAAGCGGCGTCCCCCTTTCGCCGGACGGCGCCGTCGAGGCCGACGCGACCCTGCGCGCCGGGCCGGGCCCGGTGTACGCGGCCGGGGACATCGTCCGGTGGCCGTCCCGGCTGTTCGGCGCCCGGATCCGCGTCGAGCACTGGGACCACGCCGCGGCGTCCGCCCGGACCGCCGCCCGCAACCTCCTCGGCCACGCCGAACCCTACGACCCGGTGCCGTACTTCTGGTCCGACCAGCTCGGGCACCGCCTCCAGTACGTCGGCCACCACCACGGCGCCGACCGGCTCGTCCTGCGCGGCGACCCGGCCGGGGAGGACCCCTGGACGGCCCTGTGGTTCCACGGCGAACGGCTCCGCGCGGCGCTCGCCGTCGACGACCCGCGAGGCGCCCGCGACGCCCGCCGCCGCATAGCCGAACCGGACACTCGAAGTCGATGAGGGTGTCCCGAAGATCACCATAGGGGTGCCCCCACGGTCGCTCAGGGTGATCCCCGCAGTGTGCCCGGGTCGGCGACGATCTAGATTCGCCGATATGGACACGGGGGAGTCAGCGAGAAGTCATAGCCTTCGTCAAGGTGCCGTCGCGGTGCTGGCGGTCGCGGCCGCGATCGGAGGGACGGTCGCGGCCCCGCCCGCGCTGGCCGAGAGCCCGGCGCGCCGGTGCGACGATCGGGGCGCCGTCCGGCACGTCTTAAACCGGGTGACGGGCGTCCACGGCCTGACCGGGGCGACCGTTCGCGTGGACGATCCGCGGTGCGGAACGTGGACGGCGACGAGCGGGGTCGCCGACCGGCGCACCGGACGGCCGATGAACGCCGACCCGCGGTTCCGGGTCGGCAGCATCACCAAGACGTTCACCGCGACGACGGTCCTGCGGTCCGCTGGGACGACTACACCGAGATGAACACGTCCACGGCCTGGACCGGCGGCGCGTTGATCTCCACCATGCGGGACGTGAGCGTGTTCTACGACGCGCTCCTCGGCGGACGGCTGCTGCCGCCGAAGTCGCCGGCGGAGATGAAGGTGACCGTCGCCCTCGACCCCGACCGTGTCTGGGACGGCGCCGCGTACGGGCTCGGGCTGATCGGCACGCCGCTGCGCTGCGGCGGAACGTGGTGGGGCCACGCCGGTGACATCGACGGCTTCACCACGATCTCGGGTGTCGCCCCGTCCGGCCGCCGCGTCGCCATCGCCTTCAACGAGAACCCCTCGACCAAGGCGGCGTTCGACGAAGAGTTGAACCTCGTCCAGACCGCGCTGTGCGACCCGCGATGAACGGAGCGACCATGACGACGCTGCGCACCGCCGCCGCGCTGATGACCGGCGGCGCGGTGGCCGCCACGACGCTGGTGTCGATGGGCCCGTCCGCGGGTGGCGCCCCGGCCGGGCCGCTGAGCCGCTTCCACCAGCAGCGCCTCGTCTGGAAGGCGTGCACGCTGGGCCCGGACGACCAGGTCGGCAAGGACCTGGACGCGGCCGGTGCCCGGTGCGCGGACGTCACCGTCCCGCTGGACTACTCCCGGCCGGACGGCCGCACCATCAAGGTCGCGATCTCGCGGCTGAAGGCGTCCGGTGGGCAGCGACGGCTCGGCATGATGCTCATCAACGGAGGCGGACCCGGCCCGTCCCTCGACATGCCGCCCCACATACGGCAGGTGATGGGGGCGGCCGGGCCGCGCTACGACCTGGTCGGCATGGACCCGAGATCGCTCGGGCGCAGCGCCCCGGTCGACTGCGGATGGAAGGTCGGCACCTGGATCAAGGGCGCCGGGACGACCCGCCGTTCCTTCGAGAAATCCGCATGGTTCGCCAAGGACCTGGCGGACCGGTGCGCCAAGACGAACCGCGCGTTGCTGCCGCACATCAGCACGCGCAACATCGCCCGCGACATGGACGTCGTCCGAAGCGTGCTCGGCGAGCGGAAGATGTCCTACAACGGCGCGTCGTACGGCACCTACCTCGGCGCGGTGTACGCGACGATGTTCCCCGGACGGCTCGACCGCGTCCTCCTGGACAGCTCCATGGACCCCGACGTCTGGGGGGCGCGCCTGTTGGCGCCCGCAGTGGACGCCAACGAGAAGGCGCTCGCCGCCTGGGCCGAATGGGCGGCGAAACGCGACGCCGAGTACGGCTTGGGCGACACCGGGGCCGAGATCCTCAAGCTGGTGCGCCGCATCCACGCGGTGTCCGGCGAACGGCCGCTGAAAATAGGTCGGTACCGGGTGGACGCCACTCTGGTGCCGGTCGTCCTGGTCGACTTCCTCGGCACCGACGAGGACTCGTCACGTGCCTCCCTCGCCGGGGCCGTGCGGGTGATGCGGGAGGCGGCGGCGGGACGTCCCGCCGCGCCCACCCCCGACCTGGCCGACGAACTCGCGTACCTGATGGCGCCGACGGCCAAGGACGCGCGTGACGGCAGCGGACAGGTCTCACTCATCTGCGGGGACGTCGCCGCACCCCGCGACCCGGCCGTCTACTGGCGCGACATCCGGAAGCACCGGGCCGACGCGCCGATCTTCGGCGCGCTGGGCCACAACATCGGGCCCTGCGCGTACTGGCCGACCCGGCCCGCGGAAACGCCGACCACGATTAGAACGGACCTTCCGGCGCTGATGGTGGCCGCGACCGGCGACACCCGCACCACATACCAGAGCAACCAGGCACTGCACCGGCTGCTGCGCGGCTCAAAGATGATCACACTGGACGCCTTCGTCCACGCCCCGTACCAGCGCGGATATCCCAACGCCTGCGTCCGCGACCGGGTGAACGCCTACTGGCTCACCGGCCGCCTCCCCGGCGCCGACCTCACCTGCGCCCCGGAACACTGAGCAAGCGGCCATTTCCCAATCAAATCCGCATTTTTCGATATAAATGGCATCGACCAATTGTGGACACCATTGAGCGAAGAAATTTCGGCGACATATTAAGGCTCTTCTGCTTCCCTGTTATGTAGACGGTCAAGGATCGGTCGGCCGACTTCCGGGGAGAAGCGATGACGCCATGGCGGGCCGGTTCGGACGCGGACGACACGGGACGATCCGGTGCGGAGGGCCCGCCGCGCACCCCGGTGATCTCCACGCCGAAGGGCGGCGGGGCGATCCGCGACCTCGGCGAGACGTTCGCCGCCAACCCCGCCAACGGGACCGGCACACTGACGATCCCGATCCCGATCAGCCCGGCCCGCCAGGGATTCGCCCCGGCGCTCGCGCTCGGCTACGACTCGGGCGCGGGCGGCGGCGTCTTCGGCCTCGGCTGGCGCCTCGACGTCCCCGCCGTCACCCGCCGGACCGACCGGGGCGTCCCGCGCTACCGCGACTCCGGACCGCCCGGCGAGGAGGACACCTTCCAACTCCTCGGCGGCGACGACCTGGTCCCGGTGCCCGGCACGCGCCGCGTCGAACGCGCGGGCCGCCGATACGCCGTCCGCCGGTACCGTCCCCGGGCCGACCAGGCGTTCTCCCGGATCGAACGCTGGACCGACGGCACCGGCGACATCCACTGGCGCGTCACCGGCCGCGACAACGTCACCACCGTCTTCGGTCGCACACCCGGCGAGCGGATCGCCGACCCGTCCGATCCCGCCCGCGTCTTCACCTGGCTCGCCTCCGCGAGCTTCGACGGCCGCGGCAACGCGACCCGCTACGAGTACAAGGCGGAGGACGCGGCGGGCGTCGACGTCACGGCGCCCCACGAGAACGGTCGCGACCCCGCCGCTCGGACCGTGGCACGCCATCTCAAACGCGTCCGGTACGGCAACCTGATCCCGCTGTCCCCGGACGAGCGGCGCTCCACAGACTGGATGTTCGAACTCGTCCTCGACTACGGGGAACACGGCGACACGGGCGAGGAAGAACGCTCTTGGACGTGCCGCCCCGACCCGTTCTCGTCGTACCGCTCCGGGTTCGAGGTCCGCACGTACCGGCTCTGCCGCCGCGTCCTGCTCCTGCACCATTTCCCCGACGAGCCCGGGGCGGACGGGCTCGTCCAGTCGCTCGATCTGACCTACGACGTGCAGCGCCCGTCCGGGCTGACCACCCTCGCCTCCGTGACCGGGCGCGGGTTCCGTAACGGGACGGCGCGCGCCATGCCTCCCGTCGAGTTCACCTACGCCCCCGCGGAGATCGGCGACGAGGTGCGCGTCCTCGACGACACCGAGAACCTGCCCGCCGGGGTCACCACCCCGGCCTACCGCTGGACCGACCTCGACGGCGACGGGCTGCCGGGCATCCTCACCGAGCAGGCCGGAGCCCTGTTCTACAAGGCGAACCTCGGTTCCGGCCGGTTCGCCCCCCTGCGCGCCGTCGACACGCGGCCCGTGCCGTCCGGGCTGGGCGGCGGGCGGCGCGAACTGCTCGACCTCGACGGGGACGGCACCCTCGACCTGGTCGCGTTCGACGGGCCCGTCCCGGGGTTCAGCGAACGCGCGGACGGCACCTGGACGTCATGGCGGCCGTTCGGCTCCCGTCCCGTCCTCGACTGGCAGGACGCGCGGACCCGGCTGGTCGACCTCAGCGGCGACGGCCTCGCCGACGTCCTCGTCCTCGGCGACGACGACCTCACCTGGCACAGGTCCCTCGGCGAAGACGGTTTCGACGAGGCCATCCGAGCGGCCGTGCCGTGCCGCGCCGACGGGTGGCTCCATCCAAGCGATCCCGTCGAGACCGTCCAGTTCGCCGACATGACCGGCGACGGCCTGGCCGACCTGGTGCGGGTCCGCGACGGCGAGGTCAGCTACTGGCCGAGCCTCGGTCACGGCCGGTTCGGACGGCGGATCGTCATGGACGGCGCGCCGCTGCCCACCGGTCCCGACACGTTCGACCCCCGGCGCGTGATCCTCGCGGACGTCGACGGGTCGGGCACCAGCGACCTGATCTACCTGGGCGCGGACGGTGTCCGCCTGTACGCCAACCGGTCCGGCAACGGATGGGCGCCCGCCGAGGAGATCCCCGTCCGGTTCCCGCGCATCGACTCGGCGATCCAGGTCGGCGCCGTCGACCTGCTCGGCACCGGGACCCTGTGCCTCGTGTGGTCCTCGCCGCTGCCCGGCGACGGGTCCGCGCCGCTCCGCTACGTCGACCTGATGCGCGCGGGCAAGCCCTACCTGCTGACCGGGACGCGCAACAACCTCGGCTCGGAGACCACCGTCACCTACACGACGTCCACCAGGTTCTCCACGGCGGACCGCGCGGCGGGCCGCCCCTGGCCCACGAAGCTGCCCTTCCCGGTGCATGTCGTGGAGCGGGTCGAGACCCGCGACGCCGTCTCCCGCAACGTGTTCACCACCCGTTACGCCTACCACGACGGCCACTACGACGGCGTCGAACGCGAGTTCGGCGGGTTCGGCATGGTCGAGCAGTGGGACACCGAGGAGATCGGCGCCCTCGTCCCGTCCGGCGCGGCGGCGAGCAACCACGACCCGGCCACCGTGATCGCTCCCGTTCTCGTCCGGTCGTGGTTCCACACCGGAGCGCCGGGCGGTGCCACGTCGCGAGTCCTGGTGCGCGAGCCCGGCGGTCCGCCGCGTCCGGCGCGGCTCACCCCCGACGAGGAGCGGCAGGCCGCGCGGGTCCTGCGCGGAAGTCTGCTCCGCCAGGAGACCTACGGCCTCGACGGCACCCCCGAGAGCGACCGCCCGTACAGCGTCGTCGAGCACGCGTACACGGTCGAGCTGCGGCAGGCGGGGCACGGGTCCCCGCGCGGGGACGGTCACCGTCCCGCCGTCTTCACCTCCTACCTGACCGAGTCCCATGAGGAGCACCACGAACGCGTCAGGTACAGGGTGGATGGTCGCGAGGTCGCCGACCCCCGCGTCCAGGACGAGTTCGTCCTCGACGTCGGCGAGTACGGCGACGTGCTCCGCGCGGTCGCGGTGGCGTACGGGCGGCGGCACCCCGACCCCGATCCGGTGCTCACCGCCGCCGACCGCGCCGAGCAGGCCCGCACCCGCGTGCTGGTCACCGAGCAGCGGTACACGCACGCGATCGACACCGACACCGCCTATCGGACGCCGTTGCCCTGCGAGAAGAAGGTCACCGAGGTCGTCGGGCGGCGGCCGTCCGGTGACCGGTTCACCGAGGCCGAGCTGCGCGGCGCGCTCGACGCCGTCACCGCCGACCTGCCCGTCACCGCGTGGGACGACATCGGCGCGGACGGCCCCGCCCGGCGGCTCCTGGAGCGGGAACGGTCCCTGTTCTCGCGTGACGACCTGAGCGGCCCGCTGCCGTTCGGCGCGATCGAACCGCTGGCGCTGCCGTACGAGACCGTCCGGCAGATCCTCACCGACGAACTCCTCGACGCCGAGTACGGCGACCGGGTGGACGCCGCCCGGCTGGTCGCGGCGGGGTATGTGCGGGACGACGGAGCCTGGTGGGCGCCCTCAGGCCGGGTCCTGTTCACCCCCGAAGACGGCGGCTCACCCGCCGACCGCTTCTACCTGCCGCACGCGTTCGTCGACCCGTTCGGGGCCACGACCCGGCTCCGCTACGACCCGTACGACCTGCTCGTCGTCTCCACCACCGACGCCGTCGGCAACGTCGTCAGCGTCGGGGAGCGCGACGGCGACCGGGTTCTGCCCGGCGGTTACGACTACCGGGTCCTCCAGCCCCGGGTCACCTGCGACGCCAACGGCAACCTCACCGAGGCCGCCTACGACGCGCTGGGACGGCTGACCGCCACCGCCGTCCGCGGCAAACCGGGCGACGACCGCGACGACCTCGGCGACACCGTCGCCGGGCTCGACCTCGACCCCACCGACGAAGACCTGCTCGCCTACTTCGCCGACCCGCACCGGCCCGGCCTCGCGCAACGGCTCCTCGGCCGGGCCACGAGCCGCACCCTCCACGACCCCGACGCCTACCACCGCACCCGCGACGACACCGACCCCAGGCCGCCCGCGACGGCGCTGCTGAGCCGGACCGAACACGTGGCCGCCCGGCCACCCGACGCCCCCACCGACCTCCTTCAAATGATCACCTACTCCGACGGCGCCGGACGGGCGGCCCAGCACAAGGCGCAGGCCGAGCCGGACGCCGACGGCCGCCCCCGGTGGAGCGGCACCGGATGGACGATCCACAACAACAAGGGCCTGCCGGTCCGCGAGTACGAGCCGTTCTTCAGCCACACCCACGCGTTCGAGTTCGCCCGCACGGTCGGGGTGAGCGACATCGTGTTCTACGACCCGGTCGGCAGGGCCGTCGCCACGCTGCGGCCGGACGGCGCCTACGCCAAGGTCGTGTTCGATCCGTGGCGGCTCATCACCTGGGACGCCAACGACACGGTCGCCCTGCGTCCCGACGCCGACCCGGACGTCCGTGGACTCGTCGGCCGCTACCTCGACGGGCTCGACGCCGCCGGAACGCCCTGGCGCACCTGGTACGAGACGCGCGTCACCGGTGAGCTGGGCGAGGACGAGAAGGACGCCGCCGTCCAGACCCTCGCTCACGGCGGCACCCCCGACCGCGCCTGGTCCGACCCGCTCGGCCGCTCGTTCCTGACCGTCCGGCACGACCGCGGCGCCGACGGATCGGCGGGCGACCGGTACGACCGGACGCTGGTCCGGCTGGACGTCCAGGGCCGCACCCGGGAGATCCGCGATCCGCTGGGCCGCGCCGTGACCCGGATCGGCTACGACATGGCGGGCGCGGTGATCTCCAGCGCGGGCATCGACACCGGGCCCGGGCTCGTCCTGCACGACGTCCTCGGCACCGCCTGCGCGTCCTGGACGGCGCGCGGTCACACGTTCCGCACCGAGTACGACCCGTTGCACCGTCCCGTCCGGGCGTTCGTGGCCGGGCCCGGCATCGACGGTGAACGCGTACACCAGCGCGTCGAGTACGGCGAGAACCTCCCCGACGCCGCCGCCCGCAACCTGCGCACCCAGATGCACCGGACCTACGACGGGTCCGGTGTCGTCACGCACGATCGCTACGACCCCGAAGGGAACCTCGCCGAGGCGACCCGGCAGGTCGTCCGCGACTACCGCGAGGCCCCCGACTGGGCGGGCCCGGTCGAACTCGAACCCGAGCGGTACACCGGACGTGTCGCCTTCGACGCCCTGCAACGCCCGGTCCACGTCACCGCCCCCGACGGCGACACGATCACCGCCGCCTACAACCCGGCGGGCCTGCTCGAACGGCTCGACACCCGGCCCGCGGACGGCGACCCCGTGCCCATCGTCACCGGCGTGGAGTACAACGCGCGGGGGCAGCGGGTCACGGTCGAGCACGGCAACGGGGCCCGCACCGACTACGCCTACGACCCTTACACCTTCCTTCTGCGCGGCATCGTCACCGAACGGGACGGCGACCGGCTCCAAGACCTGTGGCACGTCTACGACCCGTCCGGGAACGTGACGTCCGTCCGCGACGAGGCCGAGCAGACACTGTTCTTCCGCAACCAGGTCGTCCGGCCCGGCGGCCGGTACCGCTACGACGCCCTGTACCGGCTGGCCGAGGCGACCGGGCGCGAGCACCTCGCCCAGGCCCACGGCCTCCGCCCGCCGGGCCCTCGCCGCGGCGGACCGCCCCCGCTCCATCCGCACGACGGCGGCGCCATGAGCCGCTACACCGAGCGGTACGCCTATGACCCCGCCGGGAACCTCCTCGACATCGTCCACGCGGTGGCCGACCCCGCCACCCCCGGCTGGACGCGGACCTACCGCTACGACCAGGACAGCCTCCTCGAACCCGGCGTTCCCGGGAACCGGCTCGGCGCGGTGAACGGCGACCGCCTCGACCACGACCGGCACGGCAACGCCACCGCCCTCCCGGGCCTCGCGTTCCTCGACTGGGACCCGGAGGACCGCCTGCACGGCACGGCGCACCGCCCGCCGGACGCGGGCGGCGGGCTGCTCGACGCCACCTGGTCGTGCTACGACTCGTCCGGCACCCGGGTCCGGAAGGTCACCGACCGGCCCGGCCCGGACGGCGAGCGCATCCGGGTCCGCGACCGCCTCTACCTCGGCCCGTTCGAGGTGTTCCGCGAGTACGCGCCCGACGGCGCGGTCACGCTGGAACGGACGACCCTGCACGTCCTGGACGAAGACCGCCGGGTCGCGCTCATCGAGAAACGCACCCGCGGCGACGACGAGGGCCCGGCGCTGCTCGTCCGCCACCAACTCGACGACCACCTCGGCTCCCCGACACTCGAACTCGACCAGTTCGGGCGGATCCTCACCCGGGAGGAGTACCACCCGTACGGCGGCACGGCCTACGAGGCCGTGTCGCCCGGCGCGCGGGCCGCCCCGAAGCGGTACCGGTTCACCGGACGCGAACGCGATCCGGAGAGCGGGCTCCAGTACCACGGCGCCCGGTTCTACGCGCCGTGGCTCGGCCGCTGGATCAGCCCCGACCCCGCCGGGCCCCGGGACGCGCCGTCCCCGTACGTGTACGTCGCCGCCAACCCCGTCCGCCTCACCGACCCGTCCGGCCACCAGGGCACGCCGCCCGGCGGGAACAGCATCGACGACATCTTCACCTTCATCCGCAACCAGGCGGGATTCGAGGCCGGAGCCGAGCGGACGCTCGACTTCACCAGACGTGGCGCGAGCCCCTTCGGCACGGCGGCCCACGCCAAGGCCACCGACCTTCTCGCGCGACTGAAGGCGGCCGAGTCTCCGTTCCGCGGTATCGAACGGGTCTACTCCGAGGTCCGGGTGGTCGCTGGACAGATCCAGCAGATCGGCGGCACCCCCGGCGGCCCGAAGGGCGCGCACAACCTGGACCTCGTGGCCGTCAAGGAGGGCCGGTCGCTGACGGTCGGCCAGCAACTGACGGCCGAGGTCGCGGAGAAGATCGGCGACATCAAGTACGGCGGCGGCACGATCAGCCAGAAGTACGGCGTCTACGGGGTCGAGCTGGTGACGGTCAACGGCCGGACCGTGCCCGGCGCGGTGCCCGTGGCGGCGACGGCCGCCGAGACCGGCGCGGCGGCCGAGGCGACCGCGCAGGCGGCGGCCCAGACCGCCGCCCAGGCCGAGGCTCCGGCCGCCAAGGCGGCGCAGGCCGCCGCCGGGGCCGGGGAGAGCGCCGCCGCGGCGGCACCGGCGACCGCGGAGGTCGCGGCGACCGGAACCAAGGCCGCGGCCGTCGGCGGCGAGGCCGCGACGGCGGCCAAGGCCGCGGGCATCGGGTCCAGGGTCGCGGGCGGCGCGGCGCGGGTGCTGCGCGCGGCGGCCCCGGCGCTGCGCGTGGTGGGCAAGGTCGCCGGGCCGGTGGCGCTGGCGGCGGGCGTCTTCCAGGCCGCGACCGCGCACACGACCGCCGAGAAGGCCGACGCGGCGGTGAACGTGACCAGCGGCGCGCTCGCGCTGTCGGCGAACCCCGTCACCGGCATCGCCGCCGGCGGCCTCGTCGCGGGCGGCTACGTCGGCGGGAAGGTCGAGGCCGCCGCCACCGAGCGCTACGGCCGCACCACGGGCGTCGCCGCGGGCACCATCGCGGGCGCCGCGACGGGCGCCGCGATCGGCGCGGTCGTCGGCTCCATCGTGCCCGTGGTGGGCACCGGCGTCGGCGCCGCTGTGGGAGCCGCCGCAGGCGCGGTCGGCGGATTCATCAAGTCGTACTGGAAATAGGGGGAACTCCCATGCCCGCTCTCATCGTCGTGAGGCTGCGCCCCACCCGGCCCGTCACCGGCGCCGCGTTCACCTCCGCGCTGTCGGGGTTGACCGTCGAGGCGTTCGACCTCGGGTTCGGCTCGACCGCCGACGGCACGTCCCTCGGCACGGCGAGCGGGGTGTTCACCTCGACCTCGGTCGCGGACATCGCCGTCGACCTGACCAGCACGGCGATCGTCCAGCATTTCGTCGATGTCGGGGCCATCCCGCCGCTGCCGCCGACGACGCGCCTGCCGATGGCGGCGGCCACCGCGGTCATCGTCGCCGAGCCGCCCGCCGACCACCCGGAGTATCCGGAAGGCACCTCGTTCGACCTGCGGTTGAAGCTCACCCGCGACGACGCCCCGATCGCCGACCGGCGGATCGACTTCAACGCCACCGTCGTCACCGTGACGCAGTTGCCCATCCTGCTCTCCGACGTGGTGGGGCTCGCGCCGAGCGCGTACGCGGCCCTGCCCGTCGCCGCGTCCGGTGCGGGCGGGCGCCTCGAACTGCCGCAGGACGGCACCCCGCCCGACTTCGCGTCCCTGGTCAAGGCCATCGACGCGGTCCTGGCGCTCGACCCGGCGGACGGCGCCACCATCGCCGAGCGCACCACGCTCAGCGCCGCCCAGGCGAAGCATGTCGCCGCCGAGATCGAATGGGACCGGACCGTCCACCCGGCGCCGCCGGAGCCCCGGCCGCTCGCCGAGATGTACACGGCCCCGGAGCCGGGTGTGCCGGGCAACGACGACGTCGACAACGCCCGGCGCCGGTTCGAGGCCGAACTGGACGGCTACTACGCGACGCACGACGGGAACGCGCTGCGGCTGACCGGGTTCGTCTACGCGGTCTGGGCCGCGATGATGTGCGAGCGGCTCAGCGCGGGCGAGAACCTCACCGGTCCGGGCCCGGCGCAGGGCCCGGTGAACGGGGCGCGCTCGGCGCTGCTGACGATTCCGCTGCCGCCCGGCGCCGGGGACGGGACGACGATCCGGCACGCCTCGGTGACGCTCACCGGCGATCCGGCGGGCAGCGTGCTGGCTCCGCCGTTCGTCGTCCCGGCGGCCTACTTCTACGCGCTCGGCGCCCAGCTTCCGCCCCAGGTGGACGTGGCGCAGCGGTTCGCGATGGCGAGCGCCGACACCGAGGCGAAGGTGCTCGTGGCGATCGAGACCGCGATCGAGGCGGGCATGGTCGCCGGCGCCGAACCGCCGGCCGCCACCACCGGGGCCGCGCTCGTCCCGGCGCAGGCGGCGCGGCGGCTGCGCGCGATCGGGCAGGCCTCGTCGCCCGCGCCGCCCGTCGTGCTGAACGCGGCGGTCCGCCCGCTCGTCGAGTCGTGGCTGGCGCACACCGGCCCGACCGCGACCATCGACCCGGAATTCTGGGGACCGGCGACGGCGGCCGGGCCGGGCGCGTCCGCGTACCTGGCGCTGCTGTTGCATGCCGTTACCGGCGGGTTCGCGCCCCTCATCACCGCCGTCACCACCGAGCTGGGGGTGACCACGGCGGCCGAGCTGCGCGCGGTCCCCGAGTCCCGGTGGCGCGCCCTGTTCCTGCCGCCGCAGGCGCCGCCGCGCCTCGACCTGTTGCCGCCGTTCACCGAGGCGGGCACGTCCAGCACTCCCGAGGACAGGGTCGACGCGTTCCTCCGGCACCTGCGTCAGTTCTTCACCGTCCCGTACTCGGCGGCGTCGTCCACGTCGCCGGAACCTGAGACACCGGCGACGCTGCCCCGGCCGCGACCCGACATCTTCGCGTCCTTCGAGGCGGGGTACGCGGCGCACGGCGGCGGCACGTACACGCCGGGCGCCCCGCGCGACCCGGACGCCACGCGCTCGGCCGTCCTCGGCGTGTTCCCCGGCGACCCGCGAGCGCGGGCGTGGCTGCTCGCGGCGCTCGACGCGATCGACGCGCTGCACATACTGACCGCGTTCGCGGCACCGGGCGAACCGCTCGCGGAGCTGCGGTTCTCGCTCATGGAGGCGCTGTACGCACGCGGGTTCACCACGGTCGACGCGGTGGCCGCGCTCAGCCCCGACGACTTCGAGGACGCGCTGGCGGGGACGGTCGCCCACCCGTTCGCCTTCGAGATCCAGGAGGCCGCGGGCGGTTCCCGCGCCGAGCCGCCGGGGGAGGGCGACGGGTTCGCGCCGGTCAACCCGGGGACGCTCACCGACTGCCTGCCGCCCGAACACCGGTCCCCGTTCGGCCTGGTGGCGTATCTGAGCGACCTGCTGCGGGTGTCGGACGGGAGCACCTGCGCGGAGCCGCTCCCGCCCGCCGAGGTGAACCTGGGCGGGCTGCTGGAAGAGCGCCGGGGGCCGCTCGGCGCGCTCGGCGCCACGGCCGCGAACCTGGCGACGCCCGTCCCGTCCGCCGACCTGGTCATCGAGAGTCTGGAGCGGCTCGTCGCGGCGGTGGTCGCCGGGGGCACACCGTCCGGCGCCGTGTTCGACACCGCCGCCGAGCAGGTCGGCGGGCACGCCGTCACGGGCCCGGACGCGCACGATCCCGGCACGCTGCTCGCGGCGCTCCCGGAGCACTCCGCGCCGTCCGCGCCGCTGCCCGCGGCCTACGCGGCGCTGCGCGCCGACGCCGGATCGCCGCTGCTGCCCTACGACCAGGGGATCGACACCGTCCGCGCCTACCTTCAGGCGGCGGGGACGAGCCGGTACGAGGTCATGCGCCGGTTCCGCAGGCGGATCACCGAGTTCGCGATCGACCCGGCCCACGAGCCGGCGGAGTTCGACGCGCACCGCCGGCGGTATCCGGTGCGGCTGGAGACGGCGCTGGAATACCTGTGCCTGACCGCGCACGAGTACGCGATGTTCTTCACCCGCACGCCGGGGGAGGAGCCGTCGGAGGGCGTGCCCGCGGCCTGGCAGTTGTACGGGTTCCCGCGTCCCACCATCGGCCGGACGCACTGGACGAAGATCGCCGTGCGGCTCCCCGAACTGCTCGCCCGCACCGGCCTGGAGTACTGCGACCTCGTCGAGATGCAGCGCGGCGGCATCGTTCCGTTCGACGTCGTGAAGATCGCCCGGCGGCGCCGGGACGAGGGCGAGGGGCGCCTGTCGGACTGCCCGCCGTGCGACCCGGAGGAGTACCGGGCGCGGTTCACCGGCGAGGGCGACGCCGACCGCTCCGCCGCGCTCGTCCGGTTCGCCCTGGTCGTGCGGCTGTGGCGGGCGCTGCGTCAGCGCCGCGGCGGTGGCCTGTCGTTCGGGACGCTCGCCGACCTCGACGCCGTCCTGCACATCTTCACGGCGGACGGCGCGGTCAACCCCGACTTCCCGCGCCAGCTCGCCGCGCTGCTGATGCTGTGCGACGATCTCCGCGTCCCGCTCGGCGGCGGCGACGGGTCGGGCCCGGTGGGCCGGGTGCCGCTGCTCGCCCTGTGGGCGGACGACGTCACCCCCGACGAGTGGGAACGCGCGACCCACCTGCTCCTGGACGGCGTGGAGGAGACCGCCGGTCGAGCCGACCCGAACCTGGAGACCACCCCCGAACTCATCAAGATCATCAGGGCGAACCTCGATCCGCTGTCGGTGCTGTGCGGATTCGACCCCGCCACGCCGTCCGACACCTGGCACGCCCGTCCCGCCGCCACCCTTCGGTTCGCCGAGGCGCTGCTGAAGATCTACCTGTCCCCGTTCACGGTGGGGGAGCTGCTGTTCCTGTTCACCACCGGCGAGCATCTCGGCGGCGACGACCCGTTCCCCCTCCAGGACCGCAACGAGGCCGCCGACGACCCGCTGGGACTCGGCGACACCGAGCCGTTCGACGGGCAGGGCCCGCACTCGCTGTGGGCGCTGCGCGGCGCCCTCGGCGACGTCACGGTGTCCGACGAGGACGCCGCCTCCTGGCCCTGGACGCGGATCGTCGCCTCGCTGCACGCCGACTTCGGGTACACCGCGCCCACCGGGGCGCCTGACCCGTTCGAACTGCTCGGTCGCCGCTTCTTCGCCGCCGAGCTGCGCCGCCGCGGCATCCCGGTGACCGCGGCGGAGACCCGGTTCGCCGTGCCGCTGCCCGCCGCCGACACCTCGCCGGACATGTGGGCGGGCGGCCCGCCGGAGGGCGGCTTCGCCTACGACCGCGCCACCGAGGAGCTGTACTGCCTGCTGCCGCTGCTGGACGCCGACGTCCTCGACCGGCTGCTGCACCTGCGTCCGCTCAACCCGGTCGAACGGCGCGCGGTGCGCGACCTGTACTTCGCGCCGCGTGCGGCGTGGGCGCCGTTCGCCGCGCTGTTCGAGAACCCGGTGCAGGCCATCGAGTCGCTCGTCCAGGAAGGGGACGACGACTCCCGCTTCGCCCTGTTCCAGCACGCGTACGCGTTGTTCGTGCGCCGCTGCCAGGTGGTCGCCGGGCATCTCGCCCGGCACGTGCTCGCCGCGACCGGGGACGAGTCCGGCGATGACGAGCGGGCGGTCGAGGCGGCGTGGCTGATCCTGCGCGGGCTGTGGGCGGACGAGAACTTCGGCCTGAGCCCGTGGGAGCGCGACTCCGGCGCCCCACCGGACGTCACCTGGCCGTGGCGGCCCGGCGCGGGCGCCTTCGCCGCGCTGCTCGGCCTGCGCGGAACCGGGCTCGTCGGTGAATACACCGCCGACGAACCGAACGCTTCGCTGCGCTGGCGCGAGGTGCGCGGCCCGCTGAGCGCGTTCGGGGCGGTCCGGAATGTGACGAACGCACCCGTGCCGACCGTCCTCCCCGCGATGGACCTGGAACTGACCGACGAGCAGGAACGGTACGTCAGCGTCCGGAACGGTCTCGCTCTCCTGGACGCCACGGGCGAGCCCCTCGGCGGAGCCGAGCCGTTCGCCGTGACCTGGAACGGCGTCCTGCTCGTCGAGAACGAGGGCACCTACCACTTCCACGCGGGCCAGACCCCCGACCAGACACCCGACGAGACCCACGCCGAGCCCCATGACGACCATGGGGACCGGTGCGGGGGACGGCGCTGGCGCGTCGTCCTGCGCCGGGGGCAGCGCACCTGGACCGTCCTCAACCACGGGATGCCCGGCGACGAGGCCCCCGGCCACCGGTCGGGCCCGCTGCGGCTGCGGCGCGGCGCCTACGAGATCACGATCGAGGCCCGGCAGGTCGAACCCGACTTCGCCCACCGCGCCGACACCGAGCCCGCACGCACCGGATTCCAGTTCGCCTACGCCGGACCCGACACCGGCGACGCCGTCACCGCCCTGCCGTTCGACCGGCTGTTCCGTGCCGCGAAGGACACGACGCTCGGCGACGGCGTCATCCGCAACCCCACCCTCGACGCGGACACGCGGACCTACACCGCCATCCGGCCGGGCGAGACCGCCGCCGCGTGGTTGAAGGGCCTCTACACCAGCAGCCTCCGCGACATCCGCCGCACCTACCAGCGGGCCTTCAAGGCGCTGTTGCTGGCGCAGCGGTTCGAACTGTCCGCGCGGCCGGTGCTCGGCTACCGGCAGTCGGAGCTGGGCTACCTCCTCGCGCACGGGGAGACGTTCGCGGGCACGTCCCACCTTCGGACCGGACCCGACTCCTTCGACACCCACCGCGCCTGGTTCGCCCCGGACCTGCTGCCCGTCGGCGACCCGTACCTCACCGATGTCGTCGCCGACCACCGCACCGATCCCGGACGCGCCCGGCAGGCCGCCCTCTTCGACGTGTGGGAACGGCTCTACGACTACCGCGACCTGCGGCGCGGCACCCGGACGGCGCGTGAACGTCCCGCCTGGCTGCTGTTCGCCGAGGTGTCCGAGCAGCAACCGGACGACCCCGCCAACCTGCTCCGCCACCTCGGCATCGACGCCGGCCACGCGCCGCTCGTCACCGCCTACTCCGACGTCCCACCCGATCCGTACCGGCTCGGCCCGCACGATCTGGAGGACGAGCGCTGGGCGATCCGCGCCTGGCACGGCTCGCGGCTGCTGCATCGGATCACCGGCCACCTCGTCCCCCGGGACATCGGCGCCGCCCGGCCGTACCTGTGGGCGGCCGACGACCCCGCCGCACCGGTCGGGACGCCGCCGCTGCCGGGCGTCGCCGACCTCCTCCGGTTCGTCGAGGACGCCTACGTCGAGAACGGCCACCCGCGCCGCTACACCGACCTGCGGCGCCTGAACGACGGGCTGCGGGAGCGGGCCCGGCGGGCGCTGCTCGCCTATCTGTGCGGGCCTGGACGGTTCGCCGCCGAACCCCGCGACCTGTCCGACCTGCTGCTCCAGGACGTCCAGGCGGGTCTCGGGCAGCGGGTGACCCGGATCGAGGACGGCATCGCCGCCGTGCAGGCGTTCATGCAGCGGGCGCTGCTCGGGGCCGAACCGGGCTTCGCCGTCCCGCCGGCGCTGCGCGAGGTGTGGCGGAACCGGTTCGCGACCTTCGCGCAATGGCGGACGTGCGCGTATCAGGCCGCGTATCCGGAGAACTGGATCGAATGGGACGACCTGCGCGACGCCCGCCGCTCGGAGGCGTTCCGGATGTTGGACGCGCGGCTCCGCGAGAACGCCCTGACCGTCCCGATCCCCGGCGGCCTGGCCTGGTGGCGCGGACCCCGCCCGCCGGAGCACCCCGACCTCACCCTCCTCCAGGACGGGACGCTCGCGCTGGAGCGGCTGCTGTCGCCCGCGCCGGAGGGGCTGGGGCTGCTCGGTACCCCCGTGCCCCCGGCACAGCCGTCGTGGCTCGCCCCCGTCGCCCTGCCCACCGCGCACGCCGACGCGGCCGGAGATGAGGGCGGCGCCCGCACCGTGGCCGAACGGACGCCCGCCGAACTCGAAGCGGCCGGACCCGGCACCGCGCCGCCGCTCTGGCTCACGGCGGCGATCTCGCTCGGCGTGCCGTTCGTCCGGGTCGCCGCCGCCGGGATCCCACCGGCGTCCGCGCACCTCGCACCGTTCGAACACGCCGGGGGCTGCTGCCAGGACTGCGGCGAAGAACGCCCCGAGGACGGGATCGACGAGTACTACTTCTGGCTGGCGGGCGCCGCCGTGTACGACGACGCGGACGCGGTCCAGGACGCCGACGCCGGTGTCGTGGTCTCGACACCGGAAGGCCCCGCCGACCAGACGTCCGACTGGCATCGGCCCGACAAGCTGCCCGGCCTCCTCGCCTGGCCTCCGGCGGACGGCGTGCACCTGTACTGGTGCCGGGTCCGCGACGGCCGGTTCGAGCCGCCCCGCCGTAGCGCCGAAACGGTACTCCTACGTCGCGGCCACGGCGGTGCGCGGCTGGAGTTCGAGGGCCGCACGGGCGACTCCCTGCGTTTCACCGTGCCCGATGCCGTGCGGCCCGCCGGCCACGCCGACCCCACCGCGCCGGGATTCCGCTACGACATGTCTTTGGACGACGCGGTCGTCCTGCCCCTGGTCACGGCACCCGACGACGCGGACGTCCCCCTGCCGGGCGCCATGGCCGCCTACCCGTACTTCACGATGAGGCCGCCGGGCGCGCCCCTGCAACCGTCGCCGTTCCCGATCGCGACGGCCGTCGCGGGCGCACTGCGCGCCCACTGCCGCAACGACGCCGCGCTGGCCTGGTACGGCCTCGCCTACCGGCCGCTGGAATCCGACAACACCTGGCGCACGGACTACGTCGGGGTGGAGGTGGCGCGACGCCAGAACGTCCTGTTGTCCTACGCCGAGACCCTCGCCCAGGCCGCGGACACCGCGTTCACGCGCGGCGACCTGGAGGCGGCGCGGCAGGCCCGCGTCCTGCTCGACATGCTCGCCCGTCTCCTCGGCCCGCCGCCCCGACGGATCGGCGGGGAGGTCGACCACGCCCCGGCCGTCCTCGCCGACTTCGTGCCGCGCTCCGCCCCGCTGAACCCGCGGCTCCTCTCCCTGTACGAGCGGACCGGTGACCGGCTCGCCCTCGTCCGGCATGACATCGACGCCCATCGGCTGCACCGCGGCCCGGACGTTCCCGCGGACCCGGTGGACCTCTGCGCGGACGGCTGCGACGGCGCGAACTGCCACGGCCCGGTCGGCCCGTACCGGTTCACTTACCTCGTCCAGAAGGCGTTGGACCTGACGGGCGAGGTCCGCGCGCTCGGCGCGAACCTGCTCGCCGCCTACGAGAAGGGCGACGCCGAGGCCCTCGCCGTCCTCCGGACGACGCACGAACGGCAACTCGCCGAGTTGAGCCTGCGGACGCGGCAGTTCCAGTGGCGGGAGGCCGACTGGCAGGTCCAGGCGCTCCAGAAGACCAAGCAGGGCGCGCTGACCCGGCTGGCGTACTACCAGGCGCTGCTCCGGGTGGGCAACAACGCGGGCGAGCTGGGATACGAGGCCATGACCGTGGTGTCGACGGCGTCGCGGATCGCGGGCAACGTGTCCGAGGGCATCGCCCAGGGCCTCGGCATGACGCCCGACTTCTGGCTGGGCATCGCCGGGGTCATGGGCACGCCGCTCCAGTTCAACCAGTTCCCGCTCGGCAACAAGCTCGCGGCGGGTTTCAGCACGGCCTCCCGCATCCTGAACCAGGTCGCGGAGAACGCGGGCACCAGCGGTGGCCTGAGCCTCACCGAGGGCGGCTGGGAGCGCCGCGACGACGAATGGCGCCACCAGATCCAGGTGGTCGGCGTCGAACTCCAGCAGATCGAACGGCAGATCCTCGCGGCGGAACGACACCGGGACGCGGCGCTGCGCGACCTGAACGTCCACGAACGGCAGATCGACAACGCCCGCGAAGTCCAGGACTACCTGCGCGACCGGTTCACCAGCGCCGAGCTCTACCTGCACCTGCAACGCGAGACGGCCGCGCTGCACCGGCAGTTGTACGACCTCGCGCTGCGGCTCGCCCGCCGCGCACGGCGCGCCTTCGTCCACGAACGCGGCAACGCGGCCCCCGCCCTTCCGTCCGCCGGCTGGGACTCGCTGCGCGAAGGGCTCCTCGCCGGGGAAGGCCTTCACCTGGCGCTACGCCGGATCGAGACCGCCTACATCGAGGAGAACTGCCGCGAGTACGAGTTGACGCGGCACCTGTCCCTGCGCGTCGACTTCCCGCTGGCGTTCCTGCAACTCCAGCAGACCGGGCAGTGCGAGATCGAGATACCGGAATGGCTGCTCGACCTCGACCATCCCGGCCACTACATGCGACGGATCAAGAACGTCACGCTGACGATTCCGTGCGTGGTCGGCCCGTACACCAGCGTCAACTGCCGCCTGACCCTGCTGAGCAGCCGGACGCGCGTCGACCCGTCCCTACGCGACGGACCCGCCCGGTGCTGCGACTCTCCGTCCACATCGGCCGCGCCCGCGCCCTGCCGCTGCGCCGCCGGAGGTCTGCCGCGCACCTGCCCCTGCGCGTCCGGTGCCTGCACCCGCTGTGCGTCGGACTCCGGCGCGACCTCGGGTTATGACGCCGCCGCCGACGACCCCCGGATCGTCCACGCCTATGACGCGACGGAGGCCATCGCCACCTCCAGCGGCCAGAACGACTCGGGCATGTTCGAACTGAACTTCCACGACGAGCGCTACCTGCCGTTCGAGTTCCGCGGCGCCGTCAGCCGCTGGCGCGTCGAACTGCCGCCGGAGGACAACCGGTTCTCTCCGGACAGCGTCAGCGACGTCGTGATGGCCCTGAACTACACCGCACGGGAGGGCGGCGACCTGCTCCGCGCCGCCGCCCGCGGCGCGGCCGCCCACCGTCTTCCCGGCGCCGGGCTCCGGCTCATCGACGTCCGGCGCGATCTCCCCGATGATTGGCACCGCCTCCAGACCCCGGGACGTCCCTGGCCGCTGCGGCTGCCCCGCGAGCTGTTCCCCTACGTCCCCGGCGGCTGCGACCTCCGCATCACCCGGATGGACCTGTTCATCGAAGCGGCCGACCCTGGATGCCGCTCCGTCCTGCCCGTCCTGTTCACGCCCCGCCAGGGTGAGGGCCCCTGCGCGGACGTGCCGGTCGACTGCGTGGCGAGCGCCGACTGGCCCTGCCTGTTCCACGGCGTTCTCGACACCGACCTGCCGGTGCGTTCCGTTCCGTCCGGTGAACTCGTCCTTCCCGACCTGCCGGGCGGGATCACCGCCCTGTACCTGCTGTGCGCCTACGCGAGCGTTTGATGGCGCGCCGCCTCCCAAAGGCGCACCAGGTCGCCGGTGGGCTCCCCGTCGAAGACGAACGGAGAGAATCCCGTCAGGGCGAGACGCGGCCGTGTGATTCCGGGCCGTGGTCGACCTCCCTAATCGGGGGGAGGGGAGTCGCGCCGATCCAGCGGTGGTAGGCGTCCACGTCGACGTTGCCTCCGCACACGATGGTGACCACGTGGCGTCCGGCGAAGCGGTCGGGGTCTTCGAGGATCGCCGCGACGCCGAGCGCCGCCGACGGTTCGACGACGAGCCCCGCGTGGTCGAAGAGCAGCCGCATTCCGGCGATGATCGACGCATCCCGAACCAGGACGGCGTCGTCGGCGACCAGCAGCAGATCGTCCAGGACGGCCGGGATGGGACGGCGCCCGGCGACGCCGTCGGCGATCGTGTCGGTCGAGTCGGTGGTGACGACCTGCCGCCGCCGCCACGACAGCGTCATCGCCGGTGCGCCGCCCGGCTGGACGCAGATCACCTCGACGCCGGGCGCGCGGGCCTTCAGCACATGCCCCACCCCGGTGGCCATCGCCCCGCCGCCGAGCGCGATCAGGACGGCGTCGAACGGCCCGGCGTCCACGAGTTCCAGGCCGATGGTCGCCGCGCCCTCACAGGTCTCGACGTCCAGGCTGTCCTCGACGAGCCGGACGCCGTCGCGTTCCGCGATCGCCGCCGCCCGCTCGCGCGCCATGTCGAAGTCGCCGTCCACCAGCTCCAACTCGGCGCCCAACGCGCGGATGCGGTCGAGCTTCGCGGCGGGCGCGAAGCGGGACGCCACGACGGTGACGTAGAGCCCCCGCCCGCGGCCGGACCACGCGAGGGCCTGACCGAGATTGCCCGCGCTCGCGCACACCACGGCACGCGAACCATTCTCGGCGAGCCCGCTCGCCACGAGCTCGGTACCGCGTCCCTTGAAACTGCGGACCGGATTCGCCGTTTCGAGCTTGACGCTCACCGCGCATCCGAGGTCGGGCTCCAGCGCCTCGCAACGGTACAGCGGAGTGTCGAGAAAGACCGGGTCGATCACCTGGCGGGCCGCCCGAATCCGAGCGAGGTCGAGGCGCGTCTTCGGCACGGGACGACAGCGTAACCTCGCCGCCGCCACCGCGGCGACACGACCGCCGACCGACCCGCACCGCCCACGAAGGTGCGGGACGAAAGCGGACCGCCTGAGCGGGGTGTCCGTTCCCGGCCATTCACTGATACGCGTGGCGCCCACCATGGCCCCCGCACAATGCCGGAACGTTCGTTGGAACGATACTTCGAAGACCGGGTGCCACTGATCAACGTCAACGGGCGCCCCGTTGCCTGTAGATCGATAAAATTCAAAGTTGAAAATTGTTGATTGACAGCACTTGACTGTAAAAGTTATCATTTGCCTGGTTCTCGGGTCCATCTCATTGGAGATGACCGTTCGGTCCATACTTCCGGCGCTGCCTCCTCGTCGTCGAAGGAACGGAAGCGCCCACTTCCGAATTGAGGAATCGCATGCGCAGACGAATCCCCATGTCCTTCGCGGCCGTCACGCTCGCCATGACCGCGGTGACCGTCGCCCCGGCCGCCGCGTCCGAGCAGGTGCTCGCGCACGGCCCCGATGGGGTCGGCATCGAGATCGCGAGCGTCAACGGCAGCGGTTGCCCGATCGGCACCGCCGCGGTCGCCCTGTCGGAGTCCAACGACTCCTTCACGGTCACCTACGGCGATTACCTCGCCCGGGTGGGAGGAAAATCAAAGGTCACCGATGAGCGCAAGAACTGTCAGATCAATCTGAGAGTGCACGTTCCGCACGGCTACCAGTACGCCATCTCGTCGGTGGACTACCGTGGTTACGCCTCGTTGCAGGAAGGCGCGAGAGCGTTCCCACGCGCCTCCTACTATTTCCAAGGCAGAATGGAGGGCAGGGCTTGGGAAGTATCCCTGGAGGGCCCTTTCGAGAGAAGCTGGCATATCAGGGACCTGGTGAACAATACCGAGCTTATGTGGTCGCCGTGCGGTGAGCAGCGAAATTTCAACATCAACACGCAGTTGCTGCTCGATCTGGGAACCTCGGACAAGTCGGAGGTCAGCTTCATCAGCATGGACTCCACCGATGGCAACCTCAAGACGACCTACCACTACGACTGGAAGCGCTGCTGACAGCGAAGACCCGACAACTTCGGGAAAATCCCAGGCCAGGTGCTCAGGCCGGCTGACCACCTGGCCTGGACGAGCGCGGACTTCGAGAATGGGCGCCTCCCGTGACGTCCTGCCGTACTGTCCGAGAGCGGACAAGCGCCCAGGGCGCCGGCTCCGACGCACCTACAATGTCGGAGGTCCGCCGCTGAACCGGCGTCCGGTCACGTTGACGAGTCACGGGGGTCGCCATGGCATTTTGTGCGTTATGCGGGATTCCCTACGTTGTGGGTGAGTCACACATGATCGTCCGTGGCGGGTCACCAAGGTGACGGATTTCCCGAGTGATGGACGGATCAAGCATCTGGAGTTCATCCAGTCCGCGATAACGCGACTCGCCGGGAATTCGTTCCTGGCCAAGGGCTGGGCTCTGACGGCGTCCGCCGCGCTCTACGGCCTCGCCGCAAGCGGCAGTAATCCATGGCTCGCGCTGGCCGCCACCGGTTTGAACGTCGCCTTCTGGTGGCTTGACGGCTACTTCCTGCGCCAGGAACGCCTGTTCCGGTGTCTTTACAACGACGCGCGCAAGCCCGACTCGGCCGTCGAACCGTTCTCGATGGACACCCGGCCATACCTCGGCGACCCCTACACCGCACCACGCAAAGTGACGATGTCGCACACGCTGCTCGTATTCTACGGGGCTTTGCTGGTGACGGGCGTGGCGATCAGCATCGTCACCTTCATCCACGATTCCGATGGCAACAAGGACTCGCCCGTTCCCGCGCTTTCGATGGCTGCCGGTCAGCTCGCGCCCGCAACGAAGTCCGAGATGCTCTGCAACAGTTCCGCCATCGTCCGATAGCCGCCCTTGGCCCACTCGGTTATGACCGGCATGTGCGCCCTCGACCGTCTGGCTCGGCGGGACCATGGGCACAAACCTCTGTGAATCGTTCTGGCCGGCGTAGAAGGCGTCGCGAATCACGGTCGGACGACAGGTCGTCCGGGAGCGCTGTTCCCAAGCACTCCCGAAAGGCACGACCATGCAGTTCCCCACCGAACGCGCCTCGGCGGCGGGGTCCTCGAACGCGGTTTCATCCTTTCGTTGCCGGATCCTTTACCTCCCGTCGCCGGGACGGGTGGCAGAGTGATCGCGGTGGCCATTCCCAGGGACCCCGACCGGCTCGTGTACTTCACCGACGCCGTCGTCGCGATCGCCGTCACCCTGCTCGTCCTGCCCCTGGTGAACGTCGTTCCCCAGGCGGAGCGGAACGGGCAGAGCGCAGCCGAGGTGATCACCGAGCATCAACCGGAGATCTTCGGATTCCTGCTGAGCTTCGCGGTGATCAGCCGCCTGTGGCTGGTGCACCACGACTTCTTCCGGCACGTCCGCGCCTACTCGAAGCCGCTGCTCATGTGCAACGTCGGGTGGCTGCTGACCATCGTCGTGCTGCCGTTCCCCACGGAGATGGTCGGCGTCTACGGCGACGACCGTTTCACGGCCGGCTTCTACATCGCCACGATCCTCGCCGCCGTCCTCTTCCAGACCGGGCTGGAACTCATCGTCCGGGCGAACCCCGAACTGGCGTCCGAGACGGCTCCACCACCACCCGAGTCCCTTCCCGGATCGGTCACCGCCGCCGCGCTCCTCGCCCTCGCCCTCGTCCTCGCGCTGACCGTCCCGAGCCTGAACTACTGGACGCTCCTCCTCCTCTTCCTGTCGTCGCCCATCGAAAAGGCCTGGCACAAATACCGCAGGTAAGTGGTGTTACCGGCGTTCTGTGTAGCCGGACGTCAGCAGGGGCCGTTGTCGGTCCAGACGTCCTGGGGGTTGTTGCCGGGGGCGTCGCCTCGCGTCCACCATCGGGCGGTCCAGGTGTGGTCGTTGTACGACACCTTGTCACCGCCGACATAGGTGGCCGTGCCGTCCCACTCGGGTTCGGTGCACTTGCCCGGGTTGTTGTTGTCGGTCCTCCAGGGCACCTGGCTTGAGCGGTAGAAGTTGACGCCCATGACCTGCCAGCGCGGTCCCTGCGCGCCCAGCCGTTGCCGGAAGGCGTTCCAGTTGTGGGTGGACTGCGGCGACCAGGCGAGTTCGGCGATGGCCGGAAGCCGGGGGAACGCCATGTACTCGATGTCGGCGATGTTCAGCAGGGTTTCCGACCACAGTGGTGCCTCGACGCCGAACACCTGCGACTCGGTCACGCCGGTCATGTGCGTTCCGGGGTTCCATTCGTAGGCGGTCTGCACCTCGATGTAGCCCGCCCAGCTGAGCCCGAGACGGGTGCTGGAGTTGTACTTCATGTCGAGGTAGGACTTGTTGGCCGGGGACATGAGGATCTTGTTGCCTCGGCGTGCCGCCGCCTGAACTCCCGCGTGCGACGTCCCCGTCTGCCAGTACTGCGGGACGGCCGAGGTGGGCAGGGTGGCGTCGACGATGTCGTGCCAGCCCATCGCGATCTTGCCCTGTTCCTGCACCATCGGCAGCACCTTGTTGAGGAATGTGACGTAGTCCTTCTGGGGCGTGGCGCTGGCCTCGTCGCCGCCGATGTGGAGGTAGGGGCCGGGAGTGAGCGCCGCGACCTCGCGGATGACGTCGGCGACGAACTTGTAGGTGATGTCCTTGTTGATGCACAGGGAGCTGTAGCCGACCTGGATGTCGGTGCGGCGCGGCGGCGCGACGTTGTTGCAGTTGAGTTCCGCGTACGAGGCCAGCGCCGCGTTGGTGTGGCCCGGCATGTCGATCTCGGGGACGACGGTGATGTGGCGGCTCTGCGCGTACGCGACGATGTCCTTGTACTGGTCCTGGGTGTAGTACCCGCCGGGGGTGCCGCCGACCTCGAGTTCGCCGCCGTACGTCGCCAGCCGGGGCCAACTGTTGATCTGTATCCGCCAGCCCTGGTCGTCGGTCAGATGCAGATGCAGATAGTTGATCTTGTATAGGGCGATCTCGTCGACGTACCGCTTGACCTCGTCGACGGTGAAGAAATGGCGGGCGACATCGAGGTGGGCGCCGCGATAGGCGAACCGTGGATAGTCGACGACGCGGCCGCCGGGGATCTGCCAGGGGCCCGGTTGCGTGGTGGTGCTCTCGACCGCCGCCGGGAGAAGCTGCCGCAGCGTCTGCACGCCCGCGAACAGTCCGGCGGGCTGGTTCGCCCGGATGACCACCGTGGAGGGCGTGACGTTGAGCTGGTAGCCCTGGCTGCCCACGGTCTGGTCCGCGCCGGTGAGCAGCAGCGATATGCCGTCGGTGGGCGTGGCGGTGGCGCTCCTGACCGGCAGCGGGTAGCCGGTCGACCGGCGCAGGAGGGCGGCGAGGTAGTCGCCGACGCCCGCCGAACCGGTCTGGACGTAGATCGCCGTGTCGCCGGTGATCGTGTGGTCGGCGCCCGTGGCCGGTTCGGCCGTGACCGGCACCGGAACGATGTCCTGCATGCTCGCGACCTTGGCGGCGCCGGACGCCGGACCGACGTCCGCGCGCACCGCCGGTCCCGTACCGGCCACCGACAGCACCAGCGAGGAGAGGATGGCCACCAGCTGCTTGGAGCGCGATCCGGCGCGCGGCGGTCGGGAGGAGTTCATGGGAGCGGATCCTTCAGCGGGGGAACAACAGAAAGGTTTGTTGCCAGTTAGAACGCTTCCCGCCCCGCTGTCAAGGGCTTCCCCTGCCCGGCCGCTCCGTGTGCCGGTCGCGCGGTCCGCGGTCGGGCGCGCGACCGGTGCGGTTGTTATTCGGTGGTCGTCGGGTTCGGGGCCTTCTAGGATCCCGAGCCATGTCGTCCCTTCGCCGCGAGCGACAACAACGTGAGCGCCCCCGCACCGCTGCTTGAGCTCACCTTCGCGACGGAGAGACCATGACCGCACTGCCCCTCGGCGTCCGCCATTTCCCGGCCGCGCTGCCCGACGCCGACGCTGATCTGGCGTTCCTCCTGACCGAGGTGGCCTGGGACGACCGCATGCGTGCGCGCCGTACCGCAAGTTTCGGTGTCCCCTACAACTACTCCGGCCAGCACTACGACCCCGTGGAGATGCCTCTGCGCATCACGGCGATCGCGGCCCGCGTCGGCGAGTTCGCGGGCCATCCCTTCAACAACTGCCTGGCCAACCGGTACGAGACCGGCGACAACACCATGGGCTTCCACCAGGACTCCTACGAGGGTCTGGTTCCGGCCACCGCGATCGCGATCGTCTCGCTCGGCGCGACCCGTCCCCTGGTGTTCCGTAGCATCGACCGGATTCACCGCACCGAACTCGCCCTTGAGCACGGATCGTTGCTCCTGATGACGCGGGCGACTCAGCGCGCCTGGACGCACGGCGTGCCCCGCGCCGGTTCCGCCGGACGCCGTATCAGCCTCACGTTCCGTTGTTTCGAGTGAGCCGCCCTGCATCGCTGGACGTGGCAATCTGATCGCCGATCACCCTCCTCCGATCGAGGAACTAATACCGGCGCAGGCGACCACCGTGCCGGGCGCGGTGGTCAGGTCGAGCAGGGCGGTCGACTCGGCCGTGCGGACGCGGTCGCCCGGCCCGGCGGGGTCGACGGTGTGGTGGGGGTCGGCCTATACATCGCTCCCGGTGGCGAGTCCTTCCAGGATCAGCTTCAACAGGCGGTCGCTGCGGTCGCGGTCGGCGGGAGAGTTCTCGCGCACCCACCCCACCCCGGTGAGCAGGTCGAACAGCTCGTCGGGGGAGAGGGCGGCACGTACCCGGCCGGCCTTCGGCGCGGTGCGCAGCAGCGTCGCGCCGCTCTCGTGCATGGCGCCGCACATCTCGTGCGAGGGGGTGCCCTCGTCGTACATGCTCCGCGCCAGGATGCCGACCAGGCCGCGGAGGGTGCTGAAGTGCCGGACCGCCTGCCGCGTCCACTCGGCCAGGGCGTCCAGCGGATCGGGCGCTTCGGACAGGCGCTCGGCCCGGGCCACCAGGTCGCCCAGGCCGTCGCGGTTCGGCCGCGCCGCGGCGCCGAACCGCTGCTGCCCGCCGCCGTGTTCGCCGACCGCGACCGCGCCGCCGCGTTCCTGAACCTCCTGCTGTTGGCGCTGGTGCTCACCAGCTTCCTGGTCTACCTGGTCCAGTACCTTCAAGGCGTCCTGAGGTTGGACGCGCTGGAGAGCGGCCTCGGCATCCTGCCGTTCGGCCTGGCCCTGCTGGTCACCACGCAGCGGCTCACCAAGCGGCTCGTCAGGATCGACCTGAAGGCGCGGGCGGCGGCCGGGCTGGTGCTGCTGTTCTGGTTCGGCCCGGGCGCGCGGCGCCGCGCGGACGGCCCGGCGGACGCGGAGAAGGCCGCCTCCGCTACCGACGAGGGCTGACGGAGGCGGCCCTCCCGTCGTGACCTCCCGGTGGATCTCCCGGCGGCGCTTCGGGCACGTCGTGAGGCGTCCCCGCCCTTGTCAGCGCCGCCGGGAGCGCAGGCGCATGGCCGGTGGCCACGCGGTTCGCGGGTGGTCGGATGTGGGGTTCGTTCGCCGGGATCGGCCCGGGGTCAAAGGGCCGCCTTGAGGCCCTGGCGCCAGGTCGGGTGCGCCGGACGCCAGCCCAGCTCGCGCTTGGCCTTCGAGTTGGACGCGCCGCGGAGTTCGGTCATCAGGACGACGCCGACCGGCCCGGCGGCGAGCCGTCCGACGAACCGCGGTACGCGCATCGGCTTCTTGGCGCCCAGCATCGCGGCCACCTCCGGCAGCCAGTCGGCGACCGGCGCGGGATCGTCGTCGACGATGTTGTAGACACCGCGGTGGCCCTTCTCGATCGCCGCGACCGTCGCCTCCGCCGCGTCGGCGACGTGGATGAACGACCACACTCCGTCGCCCTTGCCGACGACCGGGAACCTGCGCTTGCGGATCATCTCCAGCTGCTCCGAGCCCGGCTCCATCGACGTGCCCGGTCCGTAGAACGCGCCGTAGCGGAGCACGATCCCCTCGGGCCGGTCGGAATCCAGCACGGCCTGCTCCAGATGCCGGACCGCCCCGATCATCGAGGCCATCTCGCTGACCGGCGACGAATCCAGCGGGTCCTCCTCGGTCTTCACCGGGCCGCCCGTCCGGGCATAGGTGAACGCGCCGTTGCTCTGCGCCACGAAGCGCCGCACTCCCGCCGCGCGTCCCGCCGCGAGCAGGTTGTCGGTGCCCTCGATCCGCAGCCGGTCGGTGGCGGCGAAGCTGCGCTGGAAGTGGCGCGTGTCGATGTGCCCGATGGCGGTCAGCTGGTGGACGATCACTTCCGGGTTCGCCTCCCGCACCGCCGCCTCGACCTGCTCACGGTCGAGCGCGTCGGCGATGACCGGCGCCGCGCCGAGCCCCGTGGCGGCGGCCCCGGCGGACTCGCTGCGAACCATGGCGAACACCTCGTGTCCCGCGTCGACCAGACGCGGCACCAGCTGCTTGCCCAACGCTCCGGTCGCTCCTGCCACAAGCACTCTCATGATCGGCTCCTGTTCTGTGTCGTCCCCTTGGACGGGGCGACGGCACCGATTTGTGACGTCCACAGCGCTCCAGGCTTCATTTCCCGTGTGCACGCACCCAGACACCACCACGGAACCGGAACCGGCGTCCGGCCCCTCCACCGGTTGGTCCTGCCGCACAGCTCCAGGACCGCGAAACAAGGGCCATCCGGACGTCACAGCGACGTCGGTGCCAAGCGGAAGGTGCTCAAGACGGCGGTCGCGCCGGTACTCCTCGCCGTGGCGCTCGCTCTGATCGGGCGTGGCTCAGCCGGTGACGCGGCGGCACCATGCAGGGCCTCCACGAACTCCCCGTGACCTGGTGACAAGCACCCGGCACACGAGCGGTTCCCATTGCCTCGACGGAGGGTGAAGCCGGCCTGGCCGGGCGATCTGCATCAACGATTCCGTCGCCGCCTTCGCCTCCGTCGTCAGGAGCCTGGCCAGGGGGATCCGTTAAGGCGGTGGGCAGCAGGTGCGCAGGTAGGTCTGCAACTCGGTGAGCGACTGCTCCACGGCGGCGACGTCGACGCGGTAGAAGACCTGCTTGCCGTGTTTGCGGGACGTGAGCAGGCCGCCGCGACGCAAAAGCGCGAGTTGCTGGGAGGCGGTCGGTTGGGCGATGCCCAGCCGTTCGGCGACGGTGCCCACGGTGAGTTCGGTCCCGCCGGTGAACAGCTCCAGCATCTGTTGGCGCTGCTCGCTGGCGAGGGCTTTGAGGAACTCGCGTGCCTGCGGGCCGAGCCGGACGGCGCCGTCGGCGCCGCAGCCGAGTGTGCTCGCCACCGGTTCGCTCACGCCACCTCCCGTCCTCTGCCCGGGATCCTAGCGCACCCATCGTTATATTGACATTTAACGAAATGAAAATATGTTGGCGCTCATGGATGCCGACATCGTCATCATCGGAGGTGGTCAGGCCGGGTTGGCCACCGCCCACGTAGCCCGTGCGCTCGGCCTGGCGCCGGTGCTGTTGGAAGCCTCGCGGTCCACCGCCGGGTCGTGGCCGCACTACTACGCCAGCCTCACGCTGTTCTCCCCGGCCCGCCGCAGCGCACTGCCCGGGGCTCGATTTCCCGGCGACCCGGACGGCTATCCCACGCGGGACGAGGTCATCACCTACCTGACCGGCTATGCCGAGCGCCTCGACGCCGACATTCGCACCGGACATCGCGTGGTGAAGGTCGCCGCCGACTCCACCGGGCGGCGATTCGAGGTCGTAGAGGACGGGCAGAGCTTCAGCGCGCCGATCGTGATCGCCGCGACGGGCGCGTTCGGCCGTCCGTACCGTCCCGAACCACCAGGACTGGAAACGTTCTCCGGCATCGTCCTGCATTCCTCGGACTACCGGCGACCGGAGGACTTCGCGGGCAGGCGGATCGTGATCGTCGGCGGCGGGAACTCGGCTGTGCAGATCGGCATCGAGCTGAGCGGGCAGGCCCGCGTCACACTGGCCACCCGGCATCCGCTGCGGTTCATGCCCCAACGGCTGCTCGGCGTGGACATGCACATCTGGCTGCAACGCACCGGCCTGGACACCGCCGGTCGGGCGCGCCGGCTACTCACCGGCGGGAAGGGCACACCGGTGTTGGACACCGGCACCTACCGGGCGCGGATCGCCACCGGTAATCCCGACCGGCGGCCCATGTTCACCCGCCTGGACGGTGACGACGTGGTGTGGCAGGACGGCACGCGCGAACACATCGACGTGCTCCTGCTGGCCACCGGATTCCGGCCCGGCGTCGAGTACCTGACCGAGTTGGGCGCACTCGACGAACACGGACAGCCCAAGCATCGTCACGGTGTCTCGGCCACTCATCCGGGGCTGGGTTATGTGGGGTTGGAGTGGCAGCGCTGCTTCGCGTCCGCGACGCTGCGCGGTGTCGGCGCGGACGCCCGACACGTCCTCGATCATCTGCTCAAGGCGCACCGGCCGAGGCGGGGTCGGGCAGCGTGAACAGGCCCGCCAGCCGGGTCACTCGCTCGGGGATCACCCGGTAGTACACCCAGGTCCCGCGTCGTTCACCGTCGATCAATCCGGCCTGGCGCAGCACTTTCAGGTGGTGAGAGATCGTCGGTGCGGTCAGGTCGAACGGGACGGTCAGGTCGCACACGCACGCCTCCCCGCTCTCGGCCGAGGCGATCATGTTCAGCAGTCGGAGCCGGATGGGGTCGGCCAGGGCCTTGAACACCCCGGCGAGTTCGACGGCCTCCGCCTCGCTCAAGTCGGCCTCGCTCAGCGGTTCGCAGCACACCGAGGTGGTGACGTCTTCCAACTCCAGCAACTTAGACATGCATCTAATTTGACATCCATCTATGTAAGATGCAAACTGGCGCCTGATTAGAAGAGCATCGAAGCAAGGGAGAGGTCCATGGCCGAGGTGAACCAGTCTCAGGTGGAGAGCGCCTGCTGCGGAGTCGGCGGTTGCTGTACCGGCACCGAACGGTCTCTGGATCCGACGGTCACCGTGACCGAGGCCAAGAAGGCCGCCGGATGCGGATGCGTCGACGACACCGAGCAGGCGGGGCTTCCGGTGGTGGTCGTCGGAGCCGGGCCGGTGGGGCTGGCCGCGGCGGCGCATCTGGCCGAGCGAGGGCTGGACTTCGTCGTCCTCGAAGCCGGGGACGCGGTCGGGGCGGCGATCTCCGAATGGGGACACGTCCGGCTGTTCTCCCCATGGCGCTACGACACCGACGCCGCCGCCCGGCGCCTGCTGGAGCCGACCGGCTGGACGCCACCCGCCCCCGACACGCTGCCCACCGGGGCCGAGCTCGTCCGCGACTACCTGACACCGCTGGCCCGCGTCCCCGAGTTGGCCGGACGAATCCACACGCGAACCCGCATGGTCGCCGTGTCCCGACAAGGCATGGACGTCACCCGCACCCTGGGCCGCGACGAGCGCCCGCTGCTCGTGCGAACCGTCGGCCCGGACGGCACCGTCACCGACCTGCCCGCCCGCGCGGTCATCGACGCGTCCGGAACGTGGGGCCACGGCAACCCCCTCGGACACTCCGGCCTGCCCGCGCCCGGTGAGGAAGAGGCCGCCGCGCGTCTGACCGGGCCGCTGCCGGACGTCCTGGGCCGCGACCGCGACCGTTTCACCGGACGTCACACCCTGGTCGTCGGCATGGGCCACTCGGCCGCCAACACCCTTCTCGACCTGGCCGAACTCGCCAGGACGGCGCCCGGCACGCGCATCACCTGGGCGGTGCGCGGGTCGTCGGTCGCCCGCCTGTACGGCGGCGGCGACGCCGACGGCCTGCCCGCCCGCGGCGCACTCGGCACCCGATTGAAGAACGCCGTGGAGAACAACGAGATCGACCTGATCCGCGGCTTCACCATCACCCGCTTCACCACCGGTGACGGAGCCGTCCAGGTCACCGGCACCACCGAGGACGGCGACCGCGTCATCACCGCCGACACCGTGGTCGCGGCCACCGGCTTCCGCCCCGACCTGGACATACTGCGCGAAGTTCGGCTCGACCTCGATCCCGCCACCCAGGCCCCGACCAAGCTGGCCCCGCTGATCGACCCGAACTTCCACTCGTGCGGAACCGTCCCGCCACACGGCGAACGCGACCTCGCCCACCCCGAACCCGGCTTCTACCTGGCCGGAATGAAGAGCTACGGACGCGCCCCCACCTTCCTCCTGGCCACCGGCTACGAACAGGTCCGCTCCATCGTCGCCGCGCTCGCCGGGGACCGGGACGCGGCCGACACCGTCCAACTCGACCTACCCGAGACCGGCGTCTGCTCCACCGACCTGGTCACCGAAGACCGACCCACCGCACAGGACGGTGGATGCGGGACGTCCTGCTCGACACCGTCGGCCGCCGAGCCGATAAGCATCAGTACTGGTGCACCGACCGGACTCGGATTCTCGACCGGGATCGAGCACGGCTACTCGGGTGAGGCCGAACCCGCCGATGCCTGACGCGGCGGGCGGCCACGCGCGGCGCGCGATGAACAGCCCGCTGGCCGCGTTGTCCGTCACAGAGATCACTAGTTGGGGCGTGCTGTACTACGCCTTCCCCGTCCTGGCGCCGACCATCACCCGCGACACCGGCTGGTCCACCGGCGCGATCACCGCCGCGTTCTCCGCCGCCCTGATCGTCGCCGCACTCGGCGGCATCCCGGTCGGCCGTGCCCTGGACCGCCACGGCCCGCGCACCCTGATGACCGGCGGCTCGATCCTGGCCGTGCTGGCCCTCTCGGGACTCGCGGCGGCGCCGAACCTGTGGTGGTTCACCGCCTGCTGGCTCGTCGCCGGAATGGCGATGTCCGCCGTCCTTTACCAACCGGCCTTCGCGGTGCTCACCCGCTACTACGCACCCCGGCACGTCACCGCGCTGACCACCCTCACCCTGATCGCGGGGCTGGCCAGCACGGTGTTCGCGCCGCTCACCGACGCGCTCGCGTCCCACCTGTCCTGGCGCGGCACCTACCTGGCACTGGCCGCCGTGCTGGCCGTACTGACCATCCCGCTGCACTGGCTGGCTCTGCGCCGCCCATGGCCGTCACCACATGACGGCCCGTCGAACCGGGCCGTCCAAACCCACCCCACGAACCGCGCCGTCGTGTGGGGCACGGTACGCAGCAGGCCGTTTCTACTGCTCACCGCCGCGATGACCCTGTCGGCCTTCACGGCGTTCGCGGTGGTGGTCAACCTGATCCCGCTGCTCGTCTCCCGCGGAGCGGATCCCAGCGTCGCGGCCTGGGCGCTCGGCCTCGGCGGCGTCGGCCAGGTCACCGGACGCCTCGGCTACCGCACCCTGGCCCGCCGCACCGGCGTCCGCGCCCGCACCGTCTCGATCCTGGCCCTGTCGGCCGCCACCACCGCCGCCCTCGCCCTCGTCCCCGGCCCGATCGCCCTACTGATCGCGGTGGCGTTCCTCGCCGGGACGACCCGCGGCATAGCCACACTCCTCCAGGCCACCGCCATCTCAGACCGCTGGGGCACCGCCGCCTACGGCTTCCTCTCCGGCATCCTCGCCGCCCCCGTCACCATCGCCACCGCCATCGCCCCCTTCGCCGGAGCCGCCCTTGCGACCGCGCTGGGCGGCTACCCGAACATGTTCCTCGCCCTCACCGCGGCCGCCGCCCTGGCCGCCCTCGCCGCCACCGGCACCAC
Organism: Actinomadura spongiicola; assembly: GCF_003432485.1. Classification (GTDB taxonomy): domain Bacteria; phylum Actinomycetota; class Actinomycetes; order Streptosporangiales; family Streptosporangiaceae; genus Spirillospora; species Spirillospora spongiicola. The sequence continues at coordinate 238,859 of NZ_QVNQ01000011.1, read as the reverse complement.
GCCGCCCCGCAGGGGGACCGTGGCTCCTTAGCCGGCGAAGGGGGTGGGGGGTAGGCCTTGGCCCGCGTCGGGGACGACGAAGAGGGGGCCGTCCGCGCTGGTGATGTAGAGGTCGTGGAGGTTCGGGCCGCCGAAGGCGCAGGCGGTGGTGAGGGGGACAGGGAGATCGATGACGAGGTCGAGCCCGCCGTCCGGGGTGTAGCGGTGGACGGCTCCTCCCTCCCAGATCGCGGTCCAGACGCAGCCGTCGGTGTCGACGGTCAGGCCGTCCGGCAGGCCGGTCACGGAGGTGAAGGTATGGCGGTCTGTCGGCAGGCCGGAGTCGTCGAGGTCGAACACGTCGATCCGGCGGGTGGGGGTGTCGGCGTAGTACATCCGGTGGCCGTCGGGACTCCAGGCGATGCCGTTGCTCACCGTCACCCCGGCGAGCACGGTATGGAGGCGGTGGTCGGGGCCCAGTCGGTAGAGGCTTCCTCCGCCGGGCGCCTCGTCGTAGCGCATGGTGCCCGCCCAGAGCGCGCCGTGCGGGTCGACGGCCGCGTCGTTTCCGCGGCGGCCGTCGGCGCGGAGGTCGGCGAGCCATGTGAAGCCGCCGTCCGCGTCGTAGGCCCCGATTCCGTCGCGGAGGTTGACCACATGGCCGCCGGCGGCGCGGGGTTTGGCCGCGCCGACGTGCTGGCCGGTACGCAGCAGGACGCGGTCGGCCCCGGAGGACGGCCCGTAGGCGTGGACCTCGCGGGCGAGGATGTCGACCCAGAGAAGGTGCCCGGCGGCGGGGTCCCAGGTGGGGCCTTCGCCGAGCCGCGCCGGTCCCCGCCAGGCGATCTCGGCCTTCATACCGTGACGGGGACCGGGAACCTGACCAGGTTCCCCGGCTCCCGGCTGCCGAGGGGGGACATGGCGGCGTCGGCTCCGTAGCGTTGGAGCAGGTCGAGCACGAGCCGGCCGCGCCGGACGCGTTCCCGTCCGCTCGCCACGGCGACGTCCCGCAGATGTCGTCCCACCGGGTAGACGGACGCGGCGTTGCGCAACCCGAACTTCAGGTAGATGGGCGCGCCGCACCGGACGAGTTCGGCCGCCTCGTACAGCCGGACGAATCCGCCGAGGTCGTCGGGGGCCTCGATGTAGAAGTCCACGGGGCAGGCGCTGACCTGCCGGATCTCGGCGAGCTGGTGCAGGGTGAGGTCGCTCGGCACGTTGATGGAGTCGGCGCCGAGGCCCTCCCAGATGCCGTAGGCGATCGGGTTGACCGGCCCGACCAGCGCGGAGACCTTGAAGGTGGTGTCGGCGGGCAGCCGTCCGCCCGCGCGCATCTGGTGCAGGGTCCACAGCACGCCCTCGTCGGCCACCAGCAGGCACCGCACGCCCAGCGCCGCCGCGCGCTCGGCCTCGGCGACGCACTGGGCGAGCTGGTCACGGCCGCGCGCCCGCAGCCCGGCGCCGCCCGAGTCCGAGCGCACCGAGCCGCCGATGTCCCAGGTGCCGCGGGGGCCGAGGAACAGGCAGAGTTCGATGCCGCGCTCCGCGCAGGCGCCCACCATCTCGGTGATCTCCGCGTCGGTGAGCATCCACACCCCGCTGCCCTGGCTGACCCGGTGCACCGGCACGTCGAGGCGCTCGATCTCGGCCAGCACTCCCTGGAGGACGGCGGGCCCTTCGACGGAAGGTATCTCCGTCCGCCAGGAACCGGAGTCGGGGAACCGCGCCGTGGAGCCCGCGGGGCCCTCCCCGCGGGCCGGGAGTCCGAGGTCCCGAAGCGCGGCCTCGCCGGGAAGATCGCTCATCCTGCCTCCGAGTTCGATATTTCGAACAATGTCCGATATCCTGTGCCGGACGATAATCTCTGTCCGTGTGGGGTGTCAACGCCGCCCCCGTCCCGTCCCTGCGGCACAAAGAAGAGGTGGACCATGGCGCGTGAGGTTCCGGCGGTGAGCCGGGCGCTGAACATTCTGGAGCTCTTCCTCGACGTCCCGACGCTGTCGGCCCCCGACATCGCCGCGCGCCTCCGGCTTCCCCGGACCACCGTCCACGAGCTGCTCACCACGCTCGTCGGCCGCCACTACCTGGTCGCGGTGCCCGGCCAGCCGACGCGCTACCGCCTGGGGGTCCGGCTGTTCCAGCTCGGCGGGGTGTTCGCCCAGAACCTCGACCTGATCCGCGAGGCCCAGGAGGTCGCCGACGAGACGGCCGCCGCCTGCGGAGAGACGGTCCAGGTGGGGGTACTCGAAGGCGACCAGGTGCTCTACATCGCCCGCGCCGAGAGCACCCATCCGGTGCGGATGGTCTCGACCGTCGGCCGGCTCCTGCCCGCGCACTGCACCGGCCTCGGCAAGGTGCTGCTCGCCGGGCTGCCGCCGGAGGAGCTCGACGAACTCTTCCCGGACGACCGCGAACTCGTCACCATGACCGCGAACAGCATCGCCTCACCGGACCGGCTGCGCGAGGAGATCGCGCGGACCCGCGAGACCGGTCTCGGCCACGACGACGCCGAGTCCAACGACGCGGTGCACTGCGTGGCGGCGGGCGTCCACGACCACACGGGCGCGCTGGTCGCCTCGATGAGCATCTCCGTTCCGTCGCCGCGCTGGGACGACGACGTGCGGGACCGGCTCGGTGATCTCGTGCGGGAAAGGGCGGGTGTGCTGTCCGCCCGTCTCGGCCACCTCGTCTGACCTTGACGATGAAATAAAACGTCGATTACGGTCCCGCCATCAGCATTTCGAATGCTGTTCGAAATCTCGAACACAACGGGTGGCATGATGTCCGACGCACTCCTGCTGAGCCGGTACGTTCCGCGCCGGCGGCTCACCGTCCGGGAACACGAGGTCCCGCGAGCCAGGTTCCCCGCGGTCGACGCCCACGCTCACCTGGGCCGATGGCTGAGCGACTGGGACGGCCGCCCCGGCGAATGGATGGTCCCCGACGTCCCCGCGCTGCTGGCCGCCATGGACGAGCACAACGTCCGGAGCCTGGTCAACCTGGACGGCCGGTGGGGCGCCGAGCTTGAGGCCAACCTCGCCCGCTACGACGCGGCCCATCCCGGACGGTTCGTGACCTTCTGCCATGTCGACTGGGCGGAGCTGGCCCTGCCGGACGGCGACACCCGGCTGGTGAAGAGCCTCACCGAGTCGAAGGAGGCCGGAGCGGGCGGCCTCAAGGTGTGGAAGGACCTGGGCCTGGAGGTGCGCGACGGGCGCGGCGAGCCGGTCCTGCCCGACGATCCGCGGCTCGACGCGCTGTGGGAGGCCGCCGGCGAACTCGACCTGCCGGTCTGGATCCACACCGCGGACCCGAGGGCCTTCTTCGACCCCGTCGACGAGCGCAACGAGCTGCTGGAGATCCTCCTCGCGCACCCCGAGTGGTCGTTCGCGCGGCCCGGACTGCCGAGCTTCGAGCGCCTCATGGACGCCCTGGAGGCCGTGGTCGGCGCCCATCCGCGGACCACGTTCGTCGCGGTGCACGGCGGCGGCAACGCCGAAGACCTCGGCTGGGTGAGCCGGATGCTCGACACCTATCCCAACCTGCACATCGACATCGCCGCCCGGCTCAACCAGCTCGGCCGCCAGCCCAGGGCCACCCGCGCCCTGATGACGCGCCACCCGGACCGGGTGCTGTTCGGCACCGACGAGATCCCGCACTCGGGCACGGCCTACCCGCTGCACTTCCGCTTCATGGAGACCGACGACGAGTGCTTCCCGTACTCGCCCGAGGAACCGCCGCCGATGGGACGGTGGACGATCTCCGGCGTCCACCTCCCGGACGACGTGCTCGCACTCGTGTACGCCGAGAACGCGAGGCGGTTGCTGCCGGGGCTCGCCCGATGAGCGCCCCGGCCGAGACCACCGTGGACGGGGTCGCCGACATCTGCGCCGCAGCGGCCGCGGCCGCGCCCGGTTTCGCGGCGCTGCCCCTGCCCGAGCGGGCCGGGCTCCTCCGCGACGTGGCCGCCGCGCTCCGCGCGGCCGAGCGGGATCTCGTCGCGCTCGCCGACGAGGAGACGGCGCTCGGCGCCGAGCGGCTCACCGGCGAACTCGCCCGCACCACCCACCAGCTCGACCTGTTCGCGGACGGCGTCCTCGACGGCCGGTTCCGGGAGATCATCGTCGACCGGAACGGACCCGGACCCGACCTGCGCCGCATGCTCGTCCCGATCGGCCCGGTCGCGGTGTTCGCGGCGTCCAACTTCCCGCTGGCCTTCTCCGTCGCCGGCGGGGACACCGCGAGCGCGCTCGCCGCCGGCTGCCCGGTGGTCGTGAAGGCGCATCCGGGGCATCCCCGGCTGTCCGAGCTGTGCGCGGCGCTGGTCGCCGAGGTGCTCCCCGAGGGTGTGCTCGACCTGACGCACGGGATGGAGGCCGGACGGGCGCTGGTCACCAACCCCGACATCCGCGCCGCCGCCTTCACCGGATCGGCGACCGGCGGACGGGCCCTGGCGGACCTCGCGCACGCCCGCCCCGACCCGATCCCCTTCTACGGCGAACTCGGCTCGCTGAACCCGGTGGTGGTGACCGCCGCCGCGGTCGAGGCCCGGGGCCCGGAGATCGCCGACGGTTTCGTCGCGTCCTACACCCTGGGCGCGGGCCAGTTCTGCACCAAACCGGGAGTGGTGCTGATCAGCCGCGGGCACGGCCTGGACGACCGGCTCGCCGAAGCCGTGTCCCTGGTGGAGCCGCGGCGGCTGCTCGGCGAACGGATCGCCGCCGCCTACCGGGACGGCGTCGCGGCCCTGGCCGAGGCCCCGGGGGTGACGCCGCTCGTCCGTCCGATACCGACCAGCGGGGACGTCGCGGCACCGGCACTGTTCAAGGTTCCCGCGCGAGAACTGGCGGGCCCGCTACTGGAGGAGTGCTTCGGCCCGGTTTCGGTGCTGGCGGAGTACGACTCGGTCGCCGAACTCGTCGCGGCCGTGGAACGGCTGCCCGGCAGCCTCACGATGACGATCCACGCCGAGCAGTCCGACACCGCGCTGGTCCGCACGCTGCTCGTCATGGCGGCGGCGCGGGCCGGGCGGATCGTGCACAACGGCTGGCCGACCGGCGTGACGGTGAGCCCGGCGATGCAGCACGGCGGCCCGTGGCCGTCCACGACCGACCCGCTGCACACCTCGGTCGGATTCACCGCGATCCGGCGCTTCCTGCGTCCCGTCGTCTTCCAGGACGTACCGGACGAGTTCCTGCCCGCCCCCCTGCGCGACACCCCCCTGCGCGACACCCACGACCGGCACCCCCAGACAGGAGACTCATGACGAAGATCGCGATGATCGGCGCCGGGGGACAGGAGTTCCCGCTGCGCCTGATGACCGACTTCCTGGCGCTGGAGAGCCCGCGCGAGGCCGCCTACACCCTGATGGACATCGACCCGGTGCCGCTCGCGCGAACCGAGCGTCTGGTCAGGCGGGTCGCGTCCGCCCACGGGTACAAGATCGAGCTGGAGACCACGACCGACCGCCGCGCCGCCCTCGACGGCGCCGACTTCGTGATCGTGTGCTTCCAGGTCGGCAGCCAGAGCGCCTACACCCTGGACATGGAGATCCCGCGCAGGTACGGGATCGACCAGACCGTGGGCGACACCCTCGGCCCCGGCGGCGCGATGCGCGGGCTGCGCACGATGGCGGTGCTCGACGGGCTCGCCGACGACGTCCTGGAGCTGTGTCCGGACGCCCTCGTCCTCCAGTACGCCAACCCCATGTCGATCAACTGCGCGTACCTCCAGAGCCGGGGCGTCAAGGCGGTCGGGCTGTGCCACTCCGTCCACCACACCGCCGGTCAGCTCGCCGACATCATGGGACTGGCCCCGGGCACCTGGTCGTTCCGCGCCGCCGGCATCAACCACCAGGCCTGGATGCTGGAGTTCAAGCACGAGGGCCGTTCGATCCTGCCTCGCCTGTACGACACGATGCTCGCCTACAGTCGCGGTGAGCACGACCCGGTCGTGGAGATCGACGAATGGTACGCGGGCGGCCGCGAACGGGTCCGCACCGAGGTCATGAAGCTCACCGGCTACTTCCCGACCGAGTCCAGCCACCACGTCTCCGAGTACTTCCCGCACTTCCGCCGGTCGCCGGAGCTGATCGCCGAGCTGCTGCCCGAGCGCTGGGACTACCACGCGATCGGCAGCGGGCAGGGCGACGCCGAACAGGAGGCGCTGGCAGACGAGCTGGCCGCCGAGCCGCTCACGCTGAGCGGGGAGTACGCGGCGGGCATCGTCGACTCGATCCTGACCGGCACACCCCGCGTGATCTACGGGAACGTTCCCAACGACGGCCTGATCACGAACCTGCCCGCCGGCGCCTGCGTGGAGGTCCCCTGCCTGGTCGACGCGAGCGGCGTCCAGCCGACCCGCGTCGGTGACCTGCCCGCGGCCTGCGCCGCCGTCAACCTTCCCTCGATCGCCTTCCAGTCCTGCGTGGTCGAGGCCTACCGGACCCGCTCCCGTCGGCTCGTCAACACCGCGCTCACCCTCGACCGGCTGACCGCGGCCCTGCTCCCTCTGCCCGACATCCAGGCGTTGACCGACGAACTCCTGGACGAGCAGGCGCGCTGGCTACCCGCCTTCCACGACAGCGACGGGAAAGGAGATCGACGATGAAGATCGGTATAGGGTCGGCCACGGCCTGCGCGGCCGTCCTCGCGGGCGCCCTGCTGAGCGGGTGTTCGGGAGACGACGGCGGGGTCTCCGCCGACGGCACCGTGCGCATCGTCTTCTGGCACGGCCAGACGCAGATCGCGCAGAAGGCCCTGGACGGGCTGGTGGCGGAGTTCAACCGCACCCACCCCAAGATCAAGGTGGTGAGCCAGAGCGGCGGGTCCACCGCCGACCAGCTCCTGCCGAAGGTCACCGCCGCCCTGGTCTCGGGCAGCTATCCCGACATCAGCTACATCTACGGTTCCGACCTGGCCAGCATCGCCCGTAACCGGAAGGTCGCCGACCTGACCTCCGCCGTGCAGGCGCCGGGGGTCGACTGGAACGACTTCTGGCCCGCCGCCCGCGCGGCGGCCACCGTCGACGGCCGGGTGCGGGCCATCCCCGCGCTGACCGACAACCTCGCCGTCATCTACAACAAGAAGCTCTTCGCCGAGCAGAAGGTGGCGCCGCCCAAACCCGGCTGGTCCTGGGACGACTTCCGGGCCACCGCCAAGGCACTGACCGACCCGTCCAAGGGCACGTACGGAACGGCGTGGCCGATCGCCGACGGCGAGGACGTGACCTGGCGGCTGTGGCCGCTGGTCTGGCAGCAGGGCGGCGACATCGTGACGCCCGACCGCCGCAGGTCCCGCTTCGCCGGTCCCGAGGGGGTACGCGGGCTCACGGTCTGGCGGGACATGTCCGTGGCCGACAAGTCGGTCTATCTCGACCAGGACTCGGCCGGCGCGCGGATGGGTCAGCTGTTCAACAATGGGAAGATGGGGATGTTCGTCGCCGGTCCGTGGGCGCTCGCCGACATCGGACCCGCGAAGATCGACTATGCGGTGGCGCCGCTCCCCGGGTTCAACGGCGACAACACCACGATCGGCGGCCCGGACAACTGGGTGGTCATGGACAAGGGGTCCGAGCGCCGGAAGGCGGCCACCGAGTTCCTGCTCTGGCTGACGCGCCCGGCACAGGACCTGCGCTGGGACCTGGCGACCGGTCAGTTGCCGCTGCGTGCGAGCGCGTCCCGTCACCCGAGCTACGCGGCCTACCAAGCCCGGTGGAAGCTCGACGTCTGGATCGACAACCTGCCCAAGATGCGCACCCGTCCGACGCTGCGCGCCTACCCCAAGCTCTCCCAGGCCGTGCAGGAGGCCATCGCGGCCGTCCTGCTGGGCAAGATGGAGCCGGGGCCGGCACTGGACCGGGCCGCGAAGGCGGCCGACTCGGCGCTCGCCACGGAGGAGTGACCGATGGCCCGCCCCATGAAGAGGGCACTCGGCGAGACCCCGGCCGCATGGGCCTTCGTGCTGCCGGCGACGCTGCTCATCCTCGGCCTCAGCCTGCTGCCGATGGTCTGGTCGCTGCTGCTCTCGTTCACCGACTCCGATCTGGTGACCTCGGGCCGCTGGGTGGGGATGGACAACTACGAGCGGCTGCTGGACGACCCGGCCTTCCGCCAGTCGATCCGTAACACGCTGATCTTCACCGCGCTGTACGTCCCGGGCAGCGCGGGCCTCGGCCTGCTGATCGCGATGGCGCTGAACCGGCCGCGCACCAAGCTGATCGGCATCTACCGGACGTGCGTGATCGTGCCGTTCGTGGTGTCGCCGGCCGCGACCGGGGTGTTGTTCGCCTTCATCTGCGACGCCCGGTTCGGTGTGGCCAACCGGATCCTGTCGGCGTTCGGGATCCCCCGCCAGGGCTTCCTCGAAGATCCCAACACCGCGCTCTACACGCTGACCGGGATCGGGCTGTGGGGCGGTACCGGCTTCTGCGTGATCATCTTTCTGGCCGCGCTCCAGGACATCCCGCCGAGCCTGGTGGAGGCCGCGCGGATCGACGGCGCGGGCCGGTGGAACATCTTCCGCCACGTCACGCTGCCGAGCGTGCGGCCGGTCACCACCTTCGTGGTGATCTGGCAGAGCCTGGTCGCCATGCAGCTGTTCGACCTGGTCTACGCGACCACCCGGGGCGGGCCGCTGGGCTCCACCGCCGTCGTCGTCTACTTCATCTACAACCAGGCGTTCAAGGTGTTCGACGCGGGCTACGGCGCGGCTGCCGCCTACGTCCTCGCCGTGGTCCTGCTGGCCCTCGGCGGCGTCCGCTACCTGCTCACGCGCGCTCGACGGAGGTTCGCGTGAAGACTGCCGAAGAAGTGCGCTCCGGGACGTCCCCGTCCCGGACGGTGGCGGCACCGTCCCGTCCCCGGCGCCGGATCGACTGGTCCCACGTCGGGCTGGCGCCCCTGGCCCTGCTGTTCGTGCTGCCGCTCCTCTGGGAGGTCCTGGCGTCGTTCATGGCCGACGCGCAGATCAACAAGTACCCGCCCGCGCTGGTGCCCGACGGGATCCACCTGGACGGCTACCGCTACGTCTTCACCAACACCGACTTCCCGCGCTGGTTCCTCAACTCGGTGCTGGTCTCGCTGGTGAGCGTGGTCTCCAACCTCGTGCTGTGCTCGCTGGCCGCCTACGGGTTCGCGCGGCTGCGGTTCCGCGGCTCCGGCGTGCTGTTCGGGCTGCTGGTCGCGACGATCATCATCCCGTTCCAGCTCACCATGATCCCCACCTTCATCCTGATGAAGAACCTCGGCCTGGCCGACTCGCTGGGCGCGCTGATCCTGCCCAACCTGGTCTCGGTGTTCGGCGTCTACCTGCTGCGGCAGTTCTTCCTCGCGCTGCCGCGCGACATCGAGGAGGCCGCGATCATCGACGGCTGCGGTCGCCTCCAGGTCCTGGTCAGGATCGTGCTGCCGCTGGCCAGACCGGCGCTGGCGACCCTGGCGGCGCTGACGTTCCTCACGTCCTGGAACGATCTCACCTGGCCGCTCATCGCCATCTCCACCGACGACAACTACACCCTGCAACTCGGGCTGACGACCTTCGCCGGGCAGCACCACACGATCTGGTCGGCGGTGATGGCCGGCAACGTCATCACCACGCTGCCCGTCCTGATCGTGTTCCTGCTCACCCAGCGCACCTTCATCCAGTCGCTCACCTCGACCGCCGTCAAGGGATAGCGCGGCGCCGGGCGTTCGCGCGACGAAGGGAACTCGACGATGCCGCCGGAAATCCAGACGCCCGCGCTGATCGTGGACCTGGACAGGGCCCAGGCCAACATCGACGCGATGGCGCGGCTCGCGGAGGCGGGCGGGACCCGGCTGCGCCCGCACATCAAGAGCCACAAGATGCCGTACCTGGCGGGACTCCAGCTCGCGGCCGGGGCGTCCGGGCTCACCTGCGCCACGCTCGACGAGGCCGAGGTGATGGCCGACGCCGGATGCGCCGACATTTTGCTGGCCTATCCGGTCTGGGGCGCGCACAACCTGGCCCGGTTGCGGCGGCTGCGGGAGCGCGTCCGGCTGCGGGTGAGCCTCGACTCCGCCGAGGTCGCCGCGGGCGTGGGGGCCATGGCCGGACGCGAGCCGGTGGAGGTCCTGGTCGAGGTCGACTCGGGGCTTGGGCGGCTGGGCCGTCCGCCCGGCAGGCGGTCGGCCGAACTGGTCGCGGACATCGACCGGGTCCCGGGGGTGACGGTCGTCGGCCTGTGCAGCCACGCCGGCCACTCCTACCGGGCCCGGTCGACCGCCGAGCTGCGCGAGATCGCCGAACGTGAGGTCGCCGAGCTTGCCGAGACGGTCCGGCTGTGCGGCGGCGACCTGGAGATCAGCCTCGGCGCGACCCCGACCGCCCGGTGGGAGGCGGCCGCCGCGGAGGTCGCCGAGATCCGTCCCGGAACCTACGCCCTCAACGACACGACGATGGCCGGGCTCGGCGTCGCCACACACGACACCTGCGCCGCACGGGTGCTGGCGACGGTCGTGGCCACGCCCGTGCCGGGACGGTTCGTCGTGGACGCCGGCACCAAGGCACTGGCGGCGGACGGCGCACCGGGCACGATCGGCGTCGTCGGCCGTCCCGGGCTCCGCCTCGACATGCTCTACGAGGAGCACGGCGTCGGCCACGGCCCGGAGACCGGCGGTCCGGCCATCGGCGACCGGATCGAGCTGATCCCGAACCATGTGTGCCCGGTCAGCAACCTGTTCGACCTCGCGTTCGGGGTCCGCGGGGGCCGGGTCGAACGCGAACTGGAGATCACGGCGAAGAGGAGGTCGGTCCGATGCGCGGACTGAGGGACCGGGGAGTTCTGATCACGGGCGGCACCAGCGGCATCGGCCACGCCACCGCCCGGCGGTTCCTGGACGAGGGGGCCCGCGTCTTCGTCTGCGGCCTGGAGGGCGTCCAGGAGACCCTCGACGAGTTCGACGGGGTCGGCGGGGCGCGGTGCGACGTGTCCGACGAGTCCTCGGTCGAGCGGATGCTCGCGGCGGCGGGGGAGTTCCTCGGCGGCGTGGACATTCTGATCAACAACGCCGGGATCGCCCACCGCGAGCCGTTCCTGGACATCGCCACCGACCGGTGGGACGCCGTGCTCGCGGTCAACCTGCGCGGGATGTTCCTCGTCGCCCAGCGCGTGGCGGCCTCGATGCGCTCCGCCGGCACCCGCGGCGCCATCGTCAACATGGCCTCGACCAACGCCCTCGGCGGCGAGGCGGGCTACGCCCACTACAACGCCAGCAAGGCCGGCGTCCTGCTGCTGACCAAGACGATGGCCGTCGAACTGGGCCCGTACGGAATCCGCGTCAACGCCCTCTGCCCCGGCTATATCCGCACGCCGCTCAACGCCGCCATCGAGGCCGAGAGCGGCGACCCGGACTACGTCGCCGCCTACGAACGCGAGCACATCCCGCTGGGCCGCGCCGGACACCCCGACGAGGTCGCCGCCGCCTACGCGTTCCTCGCCTCCGACGACGCGTCCTTCGTCAACGGCGCCGAACTCGTCATCGACGGCGGCCAACTCGCCATCATGTAGACATCAGCCGCGCAATCCCTACCGACACCACAATGGGGGTGCTGGGCAGAAACCCAGCACCCCCGAGCCGTGGGTTACAGCTTACATTGCAGACGGTACGCGGACGTGGGCGGCTCGTCCTTGATGATTCCGTCGAAGTCGTACCTCACATGCGTCTGGCACGTCCTCCTGTCGGTTTGTGAATTGACCGTGTAGTCGACGGCGAACACGGCTTTGCCCGCGGCGATGAAGGGACTGAGGTTGCCGCACTGTTCGAGCGAAACGCATTCCTCGGGGAGCGCCCAGTCGAAGGCGTTCACGAGTTCCGGGAACCGCGTGCGGTCGTTGAGGTCGTGACCGTTCTTCAGACCCACCGACAGGCCCAACGCGTGCGCCTGCCTGGCCACTTCGAGGTACCAGTCGATTTGGTCGTCGTCCGTCATTTCCCATCCCGGGGAGTTTCCGGAGCTCGGACCCATGTCGTTCTGGTCGGGCTCGACGCCGTCGCAGCCGAGGCGCTTGGCGAGCGCGAACCGCGCCCAGATCAGATGCGCGAACTTGGGCCAGGAGTCCCGCCGGATGTCGAGGTAGCGCTCTCCCGGCCACTGCCCGTCGTTGGTGTGCCACCCGATGACCGAGTCCGGCTCGGGCCGGGTCGGATTGTCGGGGATGTCAGCCAGATTCGGCTTGAAGCCGGGGAACAGATGCCGGTCCGCACGGTTCTCGTCGTGCTCGTAGGCGCCGGAGTCGAGGTAACAGATGACCTTGGCTCCCTTGCGGTGGAGCTCGTCGACTTTACCCGCGAGCGCGCCCTCTTCCACGTGAATCCGGGGAAGCTCCGGATGTCCCGGATACTCCAGATAGGAGTTGGGCCCGCCGTCGGCCAACTCCCAGAGGTCGAGGTCGTACATCGTCCGGGTTCGTGAAACGTTGTACGGCTCGTCGATCTGCCAGTCCCAGTTCTTCGCCTCACCGGGGCGCGGCTGCCACCATGCCGCGGACGAGGCCTTCGCGGAACTTTTCGCCTGGACGGAACCTATGGTCCCGACCAGCAGGGCCAGGGCCGCCAGTACGGCACCGATCGTTCTGAGTCGATTTCCTCTCGCTCTCCTCATGATCTCGATCGTCGGTCGCAGATCAAGACGAGTCAATGGTTTTCCTGAAATTGATCCGAAATACGGATTGACGTTCGAAATATCGAACACAACCTTTCGGTGGCCACCGGACCCGGCGCGGTCAGCCGGTGCCGGTCGGGGCCGTCCGGCGGCGGCGCCACGCACCCAGGAGGCCGTCGATCGTGAGGAAGGCGACCAGGGTGATCCCCAGCATCGGCACCGCCCACCCCACCAGCAGGACGGCGGGGACGCCGAGGAGGAGAAGGGGACGCGGAAGGTCTCGCCAGGCGCCGCGGGCCGGTGGGCGTCCGAAGGACGCGCGGCGGTCGGCGCGGGTGGGACGGCGCTGCCACCACATCCGGTAGCCCCAGAAGATGACTCCGAGCAGGCCGAGCGCGGCGGCACCCAGCAGAATCTGGTTCGCCAAGCCGAACAGCCGACCCATGTGGAACTGGATGCCGAGGGAGGACAGCTTCGCGAGCCAGGGTGTCTCGGCCCAGGTCACGCGGTCGGTGACCCGCCCGGTGGAGGCGTCGACGGCGACCTTGTCCCGGTGCACCGGCCACCGGTTGTCGACCTGCGCCACGCTCCACACGCCGCGGGCGTCCTCGGGCGTGCTGATCTCGACCGGGCCGGCCATCCCGGCCCCTCGCGCCGTCGCCAGCACCGCGTCGACGTCGGCGGCCGGGTCGGCCGTTCCGGATGGAGCGCTTCCGCCGCCGTGATGCCCACCGCCGCCGCCGGGGGCGGGCGTGGTTCCGGGCCGTGCGGTGTCGAGCTTGGGCGCGGTCGACCGAAGCTTCTCCTGAGCCGTGTCGAACCGGGCTCCGGCATGGTCGGACCAGGTCAGGCCGGTCGCGCTCAGGAACAGCAGAATCCCGGCCAGCCACGCGCCGGTCACGGCGTGCCTGCTCCGCGTGCGCCGCACGCCCTTCGCCGAGCGGTCGAACCGGAACGCCCGGAGGGACGGGCCGCGGCCCCGGTAGTGGCGGCGTCGGCCCAGCCACATCAGCGCCCCGGCGGTCACGATGACCCACAGCCAGCTCGCGGCCGTCTCCGAGTACAACCGTCCGGGGGTGCCGAGGTGCAGGCTGCGGTGCAGTTCGTCCAGCCAGGCGGTCATCGGCGTGCTACCGGACCACGTGGTGTGCACGCCCAGTACGCGACCGGTGTAGGGGTCGACGTACACGGTGCGGTCCTTCTCGCCCAGTCCCGGCACGGACAGGACCACCTGCGTCGAGGCGTCCGCCTCGGCCGGGGGGACGATGGTGGCGACGGCGCCGGGCTGCACCGCCATGGCGGCCCGGACCTGGTCGGCCAGCGGCAGGCGCGCACCGGCCACCCGGTCGACGCGTAGCTCGTCGCTGTAGACGACGGCGTCGAACTGCGGGGTGAAGGCGTAGGCCAGCCCGGTCAGGGCGGCCAGGGCCAGGAAGGGCGCGACGAACACGCCCGCGTAGAAGTGCAGCCGCCGCACCAGCGGCCACACCTCGCGCCGAGCGGAGCGGCGGGTCGTGCCGGGATGGGCGGCCGGGTCAGGGGCGGCCGGGTCAGGGGCGGCCGGTTCAGGGGCGGGACGGTCGCGGTCCGGTTTCGTGGACGGCGAGTCGGACGTCGTTGACATACGGGCTCCAAGGCATGGCGCCCAGCCGGTACGGCACGCGCCATGCGGCGGGAGCACCGCACCGACCGGAGATCTTCGGGGGAAACGGCACCGCGCCCTGGAGGGCTGAGGTGCCGTGACGTTTCCGCTCGAGAACGGCGACGCCGATGCCCCAGAAGGCCCCGGTGTCAGGCGTGAGCGGCCACGCTCCCCGGAGGCCCGCGCCTGACCATGGCGTAACGGAGGATGACGGCGTCCACCGGGGCCTGGAGCCGGCGCCTCGCCCGAATCGGACGAGCCGGGCCGTACACGGGCGCCGGCCGTAGCCGGGCGAACGCCCGCAGCGTCCAGCGGGCCAGCCGGCGCACCAGCGCGCACAGCCTGGCCTCGCCGCACTCCAGCCACCATGAGGTGACCAGCACCGCGACGGCGTGCATGAGCAGCATGGCGAGCCCGCCCGAGCCACCGTGCGGCTCGGGCATCGGCATCGACATCGCCGCGGACGCCTCGGCGGCGGGCACGGCCGCCGTATGGCCCCCGTCGGCCTGCGACAGCGAGAAGTGCAGGACCGCCTGGGCGGCGGCGACCGCGGGCAGGATCGTCGCGATCGTCCTCTCCCGGCGGGTGGCCGCGAGCGCCAGCGCGAGCATCACCAGAAAGCCGACGCCGACCGCCGACCGGTCGAGCCGTCCACCACCCGCGACATGGCCGCCGGCCGCCAGCACGGCACAGGCGGCGGCGAAGCTCGCCGCCCGCACCCACCGCACCGGCGACCGCAGTTCCATAGGTTCATGATCTTCTCACGGCCGCTTCCCGAGCCGTCTATCGAACGAGCGACAACCAATGACACTTCCAGACAAACAGCCAGGAGGCTCGATGACCTGACACCCCTTCGGGCGGACGGCCTCCGGGTCAGCGCCGGAGAGCGGGGCTGGTCGCCGGTGGGTTCGGGGCCCCCGCTCCCGTCGAGGGACCGTCCATGGGCGGACGGCCTTCGAGACAACCCACCGGCGGGCTCAGCCGCCCGACCGGCCGATCAGGACGCGGGCGCGGCGGGCGCGGCGGGCGTGGCGGGTGCGGCGGGGGCGGCCGGCAGGACGATGCGGGGCGTCACCGCGAGCCGCAGGCCGAGGACGCCGTAGGAGATGCCGAGCCAGGCCGCGCCCGGATAGGTGCCGCCCTCGTCGCCGAGCGCGGCCTGCCCCGCGCCCGCGACGACCAGCCACAGTCCGCACAGCAGGACCTGCCAGCGCAGCAGTCCCCGGAAGCGGCCGACCCTGGCGACGGCGATGCCGATGACGAGCATGCCGAGCATCGACAGCGGCCAGCAGATGTCGAACGGGATCACCCAGGCGGGAGTGTCGTCCGGATAGGCGACGATGAGCGGGCACCAGATCATCGCCGGCACGAGCAGCACCAGCTCCACGATGGGGATGTACCGGCCCTTGCGGCTCCCGGTGGCGTTCGTGGACAGCACCAGGACGACCAGGGACGCCACGCCCAGCAGGAACGCCAGGCTGCCCCAGATCTCGACGGGGACGACGTCGTCCTGGATGTCGTCCCCGGCGATGAGCAGCCCGGTGATCCAGGCGGTGGTGCCGGCGACGAGCGCGGCGCCGGTGAGGCGGGTCCGGAGCAGCAGCCCTCCGGGGCCGGGGTCGGACGGGTCGTGCGGATAGACGGAGCTGGGCCGGATGTGCACGGTCATTCGGTTCTCTCTCCCGTGACGGGCGGCGCAGGGGCGCGCCGCCGGTGACCCTGACGTTCCGTCCCCGATGTCCCGGGCGGCCAGTGACAGGGACGGCGCGAGCGGCCCCGGCCCACCCCCGAATCACCAGTGACCCTTGTCCTGGCCTGCAAGGACGCCGGACCCAGGTGATCGGGACGCCGCGCGGGTCAAGCTGGCCTGATGGGGAGCGCTCACCCGGCGCCTCGGGCCGAGCGGCTCCTGAGGCCGCCCGCCGTCGCGATCGCCGTGCTGTGCGCCGCGGCGACCGTCGCGACCGTCTGGCTCGACGTCCTGCTGGCGGACGCCGGCGAACCGCCGGACCCGCTGAACTGGGCGCACTGGGGGTCGTCGGGGTCGGGGCTGCCGGTGGCGGTCGCGGGCGGTGTCCTCGCGACGCGGCTGCCGCGGCATCCGCTGACCTGGCTCATGCTGGCGGGCGGGTCCATCGCGGTCCTGGACGGGGTCGCCGCGGCGTACGCGTCGCTGTCGGTGCTGGAGCACGACGGCGACCTGCCGCTGACGGCGTTCGCGGTGTACGCGGGCGGCCGCTTCGGCCCCATGATCAACATGATCGTGCCGCTGACGCTGATGTTCTTCCCGGACGGGCGGCTGCCCTCGCGGCGATGGCGCTGGCCGGTGGGGGCGGCGATCACCGCGCAGTTCGTCGGGGTCCTGGCGCTGCTGATGGTGCCGTGGGACGTGTTCTCGCGGGGTGAGCCGCTCGCGCCCGGCCTGCGGGACGTCCCCCTGGACCCGCTGACGCCGCCGCTCCCCGCCGGGATCTGGCCGGTGTCCGGCTGGATGTTCTACGCGGGCTTCCTCACGTCCTTCGGGGTGTCGATCGCCGCGTTCACGGTGCGGTTCCGCCGGTCGGACCCGGTGCGGCGGACGCAGCTGCGGTGGATGCTGCTGGCGCTGGTCGTCAACGTCGTCGCGTTCGCCTCGGGCATGGTGCTGACGGAGGTGCTCTCGCCGTCGCTGAACTGGTGGATCGGCGACATCTCCCTCATCCTCATGCACGCGGCGATCGCTGTGGCGGTGCTGGTCGCGGTCGCCCGGTACCGGCTCTACGACGTCGACCTGCTGCTCGGCTGGACGCTCCTGTACGCGGCGCTGGCGGCGGTCGTGGTCGGGATCGACGTGGCGGTGTTCGTCCTCGCGGGGACGTTCATCGACGAGCCGATCGCCGCGGTGACGGGCGCGGGCGTGGTCGCCGTCCTGTACGCGCCGCTGCGGCTGCGGTTGCAACGGTGGGTGAACCGGGTCTTGACGGGGCGCGCGGAACCCTACGACGTGGTGTCGGCACTGGCACGCCGGCTTGAGCGCTCCATGGGCCCGGACGAGTTGCTGCTGGAGGTGGCGCGGGTGGTGGCGGAGTCCTTCCGGTCCCCGTACGTGCGGGTCGAGCTGGACCGCGCGGACGGCCGGACGGTCGTCGTGGAGCACGGAACGGCCCGGGACGACGTGGTCGTCCTGCCGTTCGGGTACCGGGGCGCGGCGATCGGGCGGCTGGCGCTGGTGCCGCGCACGGGCTCCCGCCTTCCGGCGTCCGACCAGCGCCTCCTCGCGGACGTGGTCCGCCAGGCGGCCGCCGCCGCGCGGGCGACGGCGCTGACCGAGGAGCTCCAGCGCAGCCGGGAGCAGCTGGTGACCGGGATCGCCGAGGAGCGGCGGCGGCTGCGCCGCGACCTGCACGACGGCCTGGGCCCGTCGCTGGCCGCGGCGGCACTGAAGATCGAGGCGGCCCGCAACCTGGCGCCGCGGGACGGGGCCGCCGCCGACGCGACCCTGGAGTCGGTCCGCGAGGACCTGTCGGTGGTGCTGTCGGACGTCCGGCGGCTCGTGCACGACCTGCGGCCCCCGTCCCTGGACCAGTTCGGCCTGGTCGGGGCGGTGGAGCAGCTCACGGAACGGTTCCAGGGGCGGTCAATGCGGGTGCGGCTCCACTGCGCGGGCGAACTCGCGGCGCTCCCGGCCGCGGCCGAGGAGGCCGCGTACCGGATCGTCGCGGAGGCCCTGGCGAACGTGTCGCGGCACGCGGAGGCGACGCGCTGCGACGTCCGGTTGGAGGCGTCCGGGGACGCGCTGGAGGTGGAGGTCGCCGACGACGGGCGCGGCGTCCCGCCGGGAGCGCTCGTCGGCGTCGGGCTGGTCGGGATGCGGGAGCGGGCCGAGGAACTCGGCGGGCGGTGCGCGGTGTCGGCCCGGCCGGGCGGCGGGACGCTCGTCCGCGCCGTCCTGCCGTTCGGGCCGCGCGAGGTCGCCGAGCGGGAACCGCTGCCGGTGACCGGGAGCGCGCCATGACACCGCGGGTGCTGCTCGCCGACGACCATCCCGTGTACCGGGACGGGCTGCGGCTCATGCTGGACTCCACCGGCGAGGTGGAGATCGTCGGGACCGCGCCGGACGGGGCGACGGCCGTCGAGATGGCGGCCCGGCTGCGCCCGGACGTGGTGGTCATGGACCTCCAGATGCCACGGCTCGGCGGCGTGGACGCCACCCGCCGGATCCTCGCGGCCCGCCCCGAGACCGGGGTGTTGGTGCTGACCATGCACGAGGACGACGAGAGCGTGTTCGCCGCGATGCTCGCCGGAGCCCGCGGATACCTGGTGAAGGGCGCCGACCAGCACGAGATCCTGCGGGCGGTGTCCGCGGTGGCCGGCGGCGAGGTGATCTTCGGCCCGGCGCTGGCGGGCCGGGTGGCGGACTACTTCGCGCGGATCGCGGCCGCGCCCGCCGCCGACGAACCGTTCCCGCAGCTCACCGCCCGGGAGCGGGACGTCCTCGAACTGGTCGCGCTGGGCCTGCCGAACCCGGCGATCGCCGAGCGGCTCGGCCTGTCGCCCAAGACCGTCCGCAACAACGTCTCGACCGTGTTCGCCAAGCTCCAGGTCGCCGACCGCGCGGAGGCGATCCTCCGCGCCCGCGACGCCGGCCTCGGCCGCTGATCCCCGACCGTCGTGCCGTCGCGCCGTTCAGTCGTCGACGTCGACGCCGTAGTCGCGGGCCAACTCGTCCAGCCCGTGGTCGTACCCCTGGCCGATCACGCGCAGTCGCCAGGACGGTCCGCGCCGGTAGATCTCCGCCAGGAGCATCGTGCGTTCGGTGGTGGCGGCGTCGAGCGTCGCCTGCGCCAGGACCGCCTCGCCGCTGCCGGGCGCGACGGTGATCTCGATGGCGCCGGCGGTGCCGAACGTCGTGGTCCCGTCGATGGCGGCGGCGATGACGATCTTGTGGACCGCCGGGGGAAGGCTCGCCGTGTCGACCGTCATCGACTGCTCGGCCGGACCGTCCGCGGACAGGGTGACGGCGCCGCCGGGCACCTCGGGGGCGCCGTAGAACACGAAGTCCTCGTCACGGGACACCTGCCCGTCTCCGTCCAGGGCGAAGGCGACGAGGTCGATCTCGCAGGCCGCCCGGTGGGTCCAGGTGGCGGCGACGGTCCACCGCGCCGCCTGCGAGGTGGCGGGGAGATCGGTGGCGCCGCCCCGCGGCAGGACGACGACCGCGGGCGACTTCGGCCCCGCCGCGCCGGCGCCGAACGGCTGCGCCGGGGACGGCTTCTCCAGCCAGGGCTCCTCGCGCAAGGGCACTTCGAGGGAGCGGATGCGGTCCATGCGCCGATCGCGGTCCCCGCCGGGGAGGACGACGACGTCGGTGACGCTGGCGGACAGGTTGACCGCGGCGGCGCCGCCGAGTTCGACGACGCGTGCGCGGGTGGCCGCGGCATGGGGATGGGTGCCGCCGAGGACGAGCACCCGCCGTCCCGTCAACGGGCCGCGCCCGGGGCGCGGCTTCGCGGGGGCCGGCTGTCGCGGACCCTGCGCGCCCGTCGGCACACCGTGCGGGACACCGGGACGCACGTCTTCGAGCAGCCGCAGAAAGGTGGGCTCGTCGACGAGCGTGACGCCTTCGGCCGCGGCACGCCTGCTCTTGGTGCTGGGCGAGCCGGGGTGGTTCGTCACCAGCGCGCTGGTGTGCCGGCTGACCGTGGACATCACGTTCAGCCCCGCCTCGGCCGCCCTCGCCGCCAGCTCGGCGCGCGGCGTCCGGGTGTCTCCGGTGATCGCGATCTTCATGCCCTGGACGAGCGGCGCGCCGGCGGCGAGCCGACCGGGGTTGCGGTAGGCGCAGGGAACCTTCGGGACGCGCTCCGGGTGGTCGGGGACCTGGGCGGTCCGGCGGGGCGGGCACGGCACCAGCGGCAGGTCGAGGCCGAGGCGGGCCGCGGCGGCGAGCGACCCGTTCAGCACTCCCGCGAGGACGCGGGTGTCGTCGGCCGCGTCGTGCGCCTTGCGCTGGACGACGCCGTAGTGGGAGGCCAGCGTCCCCAGCCGCATGTCCGGGGTGGGAGGTGCCAGCCGGCGGTTGAGCGCCAGGGTGCACAGCCGCCGGTCGACCGGCAGGGGCACCTCGGCACGGGCGAACTCGTGCGCCAGGAAGTCGTAGTCGAAGCGCGCGTTGTGGGCGACCATGACACGTCCGCTGAGCAGGGCGGCGATGTCCGGAGCGACCTCCTCGAACCTGGGAGCCCCCGCGAGCCGCTGCCGGGTGAGCCCGTGAACATGCACCGGGCCGGGATCACAGCCGGGGTCCACGAGCGACGAGAACCGGCCGGTCACCTGGCCGTCCCCGCCGATCGCGAGTAACGCGACCGACAGCACCCGATGCTGCGAGGGCCGGAACCCGGAGGTCTCCACATCGACGACGGTCCAGTCCAGAGAGTAGTCCGACACGGACAGCATCCTCCCGGCCGGCCCTCACGGCCCGTGCTCGTACGGGCACGTTGGCCGCAGGCGGTCACCGACCCCCCGAACACCGAACGCCGCCGAACACCGAACGCCGCCTCACGCCCCGCCGGGGGAGCGTCAGGCGGCGTTCGAGACGCTAGTTCTCGCTGGAAGGACGAAGCGTCTCAAGGATCTCCAGGTAGTGCGGGTTGGTCATGATGCCGAGAACGTTGCCGAACGGGTCGACCACCGACGCGGTGACGAACCCGGTGTCGCCCTGGGCGGTGATCGGCTGGTGCTCCTTCGCGCCCAGCGACAGCAGCCGCTCGAACGTGCCCTCCAGGTCGTCCACGTGCCAGTACATGATCGCCCCGCCCGGCTCGGTGGACGACGGGCGGTACCGGCCGTCGATCAGCCCGAACTCGTTCTCGTAGTCGCCGACGCGGAACTCGTAGTAGGCGGTGTTCCCGTCCGGGCCGGGGCGGGAGAAGTAGGGCTTCATCTCCAGCACGCGCGAGTACCAGTCCTTCGCGGCCTCCAGTTCGTCGGCCCAGAAGACGATCGTCGCGAATCCACGGAACATGTCGTTCTCCCCTCATCCCACCGGGGCGTTCCCGGCTGACGTCTACGACGATAGGCGGCCATTAGGTCACTAAAAGTCCTAGAAGGACGGCAGGATGAGAAACATGCGCGATCCGTCCGGACGGCTGCTGCGGTTGCTGTCCCTCCTCCAGACTCCCCGGGAATGGCCGGGCTCCGAACTCGCCGAACGCCTCGGCGTCACGCCCCGTACCGTCCGCCGCGATGTCGAGCGGCTCCGCGAGCTGGGCTATCCCGTCCATGCCGCCCGCGGCAACATCGGCGGCTACCGCCTCACCGCGGGCACGGCGATGCCGCCGCTGCTGCTGGACGACGCGGAGGCCGTCGCCATCGCGGTCGGGCTGCGCACCGCCGCCGCGGGCGCCGTCGCCGGCATCGAGGACGCCGCCCCCCGCGCGCTGGCCAAGCTCGAACAGGTCCTGCCCGCACGGCTGCGCAGCCACGTCGCCGCCCTCGGCGAGGCGGCCCTCGCCCTGCCGCCCCAGGTCGCCGGCCCACCGCCCGCCGACCCCGAACTCCTGGCGCTGCTCGCCGCCGCCTGCACCGCCCGCGAGAAGATCCGCTTCGCCTACACCTCCGCCGGCGGCGCCGGCACACGGCGGCTGGCGCAACCGCACCGGCTCGCCACCGTCGGCCGCCGCTGGTACCTGGTCGCCTACGACGAGGACCGCGCCGACTGGCGCACCTTCCGCGTCGACCGCATCACCGACCCGCACCGCACCGGACTCCGGGGCCCCGAACGCGCCCTGCCCGGCGGCGTGGACGCCGCGGCCTGGGTGATGGACACGCTGGCCAGCGGGTCCGGGACGATCAACGCCCGGGTGCTGCTGCACGTCCCCGCCGCCGAGGCCGCCGAGCACGTCACCGCCTGGCACGGCGTCCTGGAACCGGTGGACGACACCACATGCCTTCTGCACACCCGCTCGGACTCGCTGCACTTCCTCGCCTACCGCGTCACCCTGCTGCCCCTCGACTACACCCTCCTCGACCCACCCGAACTGGCCGAGCCCCTGGCCGCCATCGCCGCCCGCGCCGCCCGCGCCATCACCTCCTTCCCCACCGCCTGACCTCCACGGGGAGCACTTCACCGCCGACGCGTCCGCGACATCGCCGTGCTGAAGCG
This sequence comes from Actinomadura spongiicola, assembly GCF_003432485.1. GTDB lineage: Bacteria > Actinomycetota > Actinomycetes > Streptosporangiales > Streptosporangiaceae > Spirillospora > Spirillospora spongiicola. Next base: position 216,475 of record NZ_QVNQ01000011.1, on the reverse strand, counting down.
CGCCTGCGAGCACCTGCGCATGCCCCTTGGTAGAACCGTTGGTCATGGCACCGACCGCGCGGGACATCCTCGCGGGAAAGGCAGGACGCCCATGCGCATCTTCCTGACCGGTACGACCGGCTACCTGGGCGGCTCGCTCGCGGTCACGCTGCTCAGCAACGGCCACCACGTCCGTGGTTTGACCCGCTCGGAGCCCGCCTTCGCCGCGCTCCGTGGTCTCGGGGTCGATCCCGTCCTCGGCGACCTGGACGACCAGCGGGTTCTCGCGGACGAGGCTCGCGCGGCGGACGCGGTGGTCAACGCCGCCGACAGTGACCACGCCGGGGCCGTCCAGGCGCTGCTCACCGCTCTGGACGGTTCCGGCAAACCGCTGCTCCACACCAGCGGGTCGAGCATCGTCGGCGAGGCCTCCAACGGCGAGGTCCAGGACGACGTCTACACCGAGGCCGATGTGGCGCCCGGCAGCGCGTGGCGGCCCGCGCCGGAGAAGGCGGCCAGGGTGGCGATCGACCGCGAGGTGATGGCCGCCGCCGACCGCGGCGTCCGCTCGGTCGTGCTGTGCAACACGATGATCTACGGCACCGGTCTCGGGTTGAGCGCCGACAGCGTCCAGATCCCCCGCCTCGTCGCGACCGCCCGGCGGACGGGGACGCCCCGGCATATCGGCGCGGGCGCGAACATCTGGTCCAACGTCCACCTGGCGGACGCCTGCGACCTGTACGTCCGGGCCCTGGAGGGCGCCGCGCCTGGCTCCTTCTACTTCGTGGAGAACGGCGAGGCCACCTTCCGCGATATCACCACGTCGATCGCGTCGGCGCTCCGGCTCCCGCCGCCCCGGCCCATCGGCATCGAGGACGCGATCGCCGAATGGGGATACGAGCCCGCCGTCTACGCCCTCGGCTCGAACAGCCGGGTCCGCGGCGTACGGTCCCGCGACGACCTGGACTGGCGCCCCCGCCACACGTCGGTGACCGACTGGATCGCCCGCTCGCTCACCTGACGGCGGCGGTCAGGCAAGCGGTCCGGCCGGTTGCGGGGCGGTGAGGCGGAGAGGACGTCCAGGGGCACTACCAGGCCTCAGCCCTGCGACACGACGCGTCCCGGATGGTCATCATTCATCGCGGGGATGTGGGCTGTCTCGGATTCGCCGGGGGTGCGCCCGTCGATCAGGCGGGGCGCGTCACCGGTGTCCAGGGTGACAGGAAGGGGTGGGGGCGTCATCAAGTCTCCTGTGCGGGTTCAGTGATCGGTGATGGGCAGGCCCGCGTCCGCGGCGTCTTCGAAGGCGTCGTCGATGTGCACCACCCGGCGTCCGGCCCGCTGGAGCAGGCTGCTCGCGGCGGCGGCCCGGTAGCCGGAGCCGCAGTGCACCCAGACGGTTCCGGGCGGCACCTCGCCCAGGCGGTGGGGCAGCTCGGGAAGCGGAACGTGGGTCGCGCCGTCGATGTGTCCGGCGCGCCACTCGTTGCGCAGCCGCACGTCGAGGACGACGTCCGGCGCGGACAGGTGACCGGGGACGCGCCCGGCTCGTGCGGCGGCCAGGTCGGTGAACGACGCGACGGCCAACCCGCCCAGGCGGGTCGCGTCGCCCCCGGCCCACTCCCGCGGGGTGCCGCTCGCGGTGGCGGCCGGGCGGTCGATGCCGATGCGCGCCAGTTCCCGCTGCGCGGCCGCCACCTGCTCGCGGCTGTCGCCCAGCAGCGTGAGCGGCGTGCCCCACTCGATCATCCAGCCGAGCCAGGTCGACATCGGGCCGTCCAGGCCGAAGCTCAGCGTCCCCGCCAGGTGCCGCCGCGCGAACGCCTTGCGGGAGCGCAGGTCCACGACCCACTCGCCCGCGGCGATGCGCTCGCGTAGTTCGGCGGCGTCCGCGGCGCGCGCCGGCGTGAGGTCGACCGGGTCCGCGCCCGTGGTGTTGCGGACGCCCATGTGCGCGTAGTACGCGGGGTAGGCGTCCAGCCCTTCGAGGGTCTCCGCGACGAAGTCGTCGGCCTCCAGCCGCAGCGCCGGGTTGGACCGTTTCTCCTGCCCGATGGTCGAGGCCGCGACGTCGGACTGGCCCGCCGAGCAGAAGCTTCCGAAGCCGTGCGTGGGCCAGACGTGCGCGCCGTCCGGTAGGAGGTCGGCCAGGTGGCGCGCCGACGTGTGCTGCCGGTAGGCCAGGGGCCGGGCGTGCTCCGTTCCGACCAGGTCGGTACGGCCGGTGGTGCCGAACAGCAGCGACCCGCCGGTGAACACCCCGACCGGACCGTCCGGGCCCGAGACGATGTAGGACAGGTGGTGGAAGGTGTGGCCCGGCGTGGCGACCGCGCGGACGCGCATCGTCTCCGACACGGCGATCTCGTCGCCGTCGGTCACGGCCACGCGGTCGAAGGCGACGTCGTCGGCGGCGGCGACCAGGTACGCGGCGCCGGTCAACCGGGCCAGCGCCAGACCGCCGGAGACGTAGTCGTTGTGCAGGTGGGTCTCGGCCACGTGCGTGACGCGGACGCCCAGCCGTCCGGCCAGGGTCAAGAAGCGGTCGATGTCGCGCTGTGGATCGACCACCAGGGCGACCTGCCCGTCATGGGCCAGGTAGCTGCGGTCGCCCAGGGACGAGGTCTCCACTACCTCTGTGCGGATCGCGGACATGTTCCCCCCTCATTCACGTCGTCACGCCAGTGTGCTCGGTGCCCCCTCGTCCAGCCGCAAAGCCTGGTCGCGTCCCAGGCCGAGCGTGGGTCGATCGCGTACGGCCGACCGGGTCGCGTAAGGCGCGTCCATAACTGATGGTTATTACAGCAGGTATTGGACGGGTTCGAGCGGCGGGTCCCAGGATGGGGCGCATGAGTGACACCGCCGATCGCCTTGCGATCATCGAGGCCTGTACCCGGATGGCGTGGTACGCCGACCAACGTGAGTTAAACCGGTTGGGCGAGGTGTTCGCGGACTCGGTCACCCTGGACTTCACGAGCTCGCACGGTGGTGTGCCGGTCACGTTGACGCCGGCGCAGATCGTCGAGGTCTGGGCGGGTCTGTTGGGGGCGTTCGACGCCACGCATCATCTGGTCACCAACCATCTGGTCACCCTGGAAGGCGACAGCGCGGTGTGCGCGGCGGCGTTTCATGCCACGCATCGGCTCAGTGATCCGTCCGGTGGGCCGCTGTGGACGCAGGGTGGAACGTACCAGTTTGACCTGGTTCGGGTGGAGGGTGTGTGGAAAATCGCCGGTGTGGTGATGGCCGCCACCTGGGCCGACGGCAATCGGAACCTGATGTCCCTGGCGGCGGGCACGCGGTGACCGCGCTCGTTACCGGCGGCCTGGCAGGAACAGCGACATGACCGACGCGGTGCCGAGTACGTGAACGCGTGCTTCGACTCCGCGTGAACCGATCGTTCGACACGTCGATCGTCCGCGAACCCCGCACCTTCCAGCGGTGGGTGCGCGCCCGCGCGGACGACTTCCGCCGACCCCCCGACTTCACAGAGGCTCTCGATGAACCAGAGATTGCGGCGCCTTGTCGCCGCAGGCTCCGCCGCCGCATGCGCGATCGCGCCAGTGGCGGGCTGCTCCAGCGACGACAAAGCGTCAAAACCAAGACGGAACACCGTGGGGGGACACTCCGAACCGGGTCGTTTCGCCTCGTCCAACCCCGGCTCGGTCAACACCTACTGGATCAAAGCGCCGGACGGGCTGATCGTCATCGACACCCTGCGCACGCCGGTCGACGCCCGCAAGGCGTTGGCAGAGATCAAGAAGACCGGCGAACCGGTCGTCGCGATCCTGCTCACCCACTCCCATCCCGACCATGTCGGCGGCGCGGGCGCCTTTCGCGAGGCGTTCCCCAAGGCCCCCGTCTACGCGTCCAAGGCGACGGACACGACGATGCGGGAGGACAAGCGAGGCTTCTATCCGCTCGCCCGTACGTCCAACCCGAACTTCCCCACGAAGCTCATCTACGCCGACCGTGTCTTCGAGGACGGCGCGCCGTTGCAGGTCGCGGGACTCCGCCTGGAAACCGCCGGATTCGCCCACGGCGAGTCCGACACCGCGACCGTCTACCACCGTCCCGACACCGGCGACCTGTTCTCCGGTGACCTGGCGACGGGCAAGGTCACCCCCGCACTGATCGAGGGGAGCAGTTGCGGCTGGCTCCAGATCCTCGACCGGCTCGGCGGCCGCTTCCCCGGCGCCAAGACCATGTACCCCGGACACGGCGCCGCGGGCCCGGCCCGCGCGTTGATCGACGAGCAACGCCGGTATCTGCGGGCGTTCCGCGGCCTGGTCCGTCCCGCCATCGCCCCGAGTTCACCCGAGGGCAGGACGGTCAGCACGGGCGAACAGAAGTCGATCACCACCGAACTCGACCGTGCCTACCCGGGCCACCCGCCGGTCGCGGACCTCCCGACCATCGTGCAGGAGAACATCAAGGCCGTCGCGCGGGAACTCACCGCCGAGGACCCCAAGAAGACACCCGCCGCCTGCGCGGACAGCCCCGCGCAGGGGCTCCTACCGCCGGTGAACGCCTACGTCAACGCGGTCAACGACCGGAACCTCGACGCCCTGGCGGGCGCGTTCGCCGACGACGCCGAGCTCATCGACGTCGGACGGCGCTTCACCGGCCGCGCCGCGATCCGCGCCTGGGCCGAGGCCGAGGTCATCGGTGGCCGCCTGACCGTCCTCAAGGTCGCCGAGAACCGCCCCGGCCACCAGCGCCTCCTCGTGCGCTTCGCCCCCGGCGGCCAAGGCGGCTTCGACGCCTACTACGCCTTCACCGTGGACGGCTCGTCCATCACCAAGGCCGAACTGACCTACGCGAACTGATGAGGAGCCGAAGGTTCATGACCTCGAAGCAGAAGGTCGAATTCCCTTCCGGCGGCGTCACGCTGACCGGCAACCTGTTCCTGCCCGACGGCGCCGACCCGGCGCCGGGCATCGTCGTGGCGGGCACCTGGACGAGCGTCAAGGAGCTGATGGCCGACCGGTACGCCGAGCGTCTCGCCGACCGGGGGTTCGCCGCACTGTCCTTCGACTTCACCGGCTACGGCGAATCCCAAGGCGAACCGCGCGACTACGAGGCGCCGGAACTGAAGATCAGCGACATCGAGCACGCGGTGACCTTCCTCGCCGGCCATCCCGCCGTGGACGCCGCCCGTCTCGGCGCCCTCGGCGTCTGCGCGGCCGCGATGTACATGAGCGGGAACGCCGTCCGCGACCCCCGCATCCGGTCGCTGGCGCTCGTCGCGCCCTGGCTGCACGACCCCGCGATCTGCCGGGACGTGTACGGCGGCGACGAGGGTGTCGCGACCAAACTCGCCGATGCCGCCCGGGCGCGCGAGCAGTACGAGAAGACCGGCGAGGTCGAGTACGTGCCGGTCGTCAGCGGTTCCGACCCCCGCGCCGCGATGCCGTTCGACATCGACTTCTACCTGAACCCCGAACGCGGCGGCCTCCCGCAGTGGCCCAACCGCTTCGCGGTGATGGCGTGGGACGGCTGGCTCCAGTACGACTCGATCTCCCTGGCGCCGCAACTCACCCAGCCCGTCCTGCTCGTCCACAGCGAGGACGCCGCCATCCCCGACGGCGCCCGCCGCTTCCACGCCGCCCTACCCGGCCCGAAGGAGTTCGTCTGGACCGAAGGCGACCAGTTCGCCTTCTACGACCAGGAACCCCAGGTCACAACGGCAACAGACGCCGCCGCAGCCCACTTCACCCGCACGCTACTCCCCGAATAGCCCGACGCGTCCGGACGACCTACACACGCTGTGTACACGCTGAGCGGCGATCGCGAACCCCTACCTGTTCGCGAGCGCCGGCGGTGTGGCCACCGTCCGGTGTCCCGCCGAGTGGTCCTGGGACGCCAGAGGCGAATGTCGTAGGTGGGGCGGTCGTAACCCGGGAGGAGGTGGCGACGCGCCTGAGGCTGGTCGCAGGCGGTCACGCCGGTGCCGAAGCCGCCGACGTCCAGGCCGAGGAGGGCCGTATCCGCACCGACCACCAGTTCATCGACCCGGCCTGACACCCCCGTCCGCAGAATCCGGGAACTCGGCCCTTGACCCTGACGCACGGGTCAGGGGTTAGCGTCGCGAGGTCGTGCACGGGTTCAAGGATTTCTGTGGTGAGGAGCGTTGAGAATGCCCGGTACATCCCACGAGGTCCGGCTCGTCGTCCGGCCGGAGGGCCTGCCCGAACCGGACCACTTCGCCGTCGTCGAGGTGCCGATGCCGGTCCCCGGCGACGGCGAGGTGCTGGTCAGGAACCGCTTCTTCCACGTCTTCCCCGCTTTGCGCACCCTGATCGGCGGAAGCGTGCCGGGCGCGCCGTTCCCCGGCCTGCGACCGGGCGACACGCTGTACGGGAAGGCGATCGGCGAGGTCGTCTCGGCACCGTCCGACGCGGGCGTGCGGCCGGGTGATCTCGTCGAGCACTGGTTCGGCTGGCGCGAGTACGCCGCCGTCCCCGCCGGACAGTGCTCGCCGCTCGACGGCACGCTGCCCGACCCGGCGGCCCACCTGGGACAGGCGGCGATCGCGTACACGGCGCTGACGCGGGACGCGCGGCTCCGTCCCGGCGACACCGTGTTCGTGTCCGGCGGCGCGGGCGGGATCGGGTCGCTGGCCGGTCAGTTCGCGCGGGCGCTCGGCGCGGGACGCGTGATCGGCAGCACCGGCTCGCCGGACAAGGCGAAGCGCCTGGTGGCCGAGCTCGGCTACGACGCGGCCATCCTCCGCGGGACGGGCGGGCGCATCGCCGACCAGCTCGCGGAGGCCGCGCCGGACGGCATCGACGTCCTCGTCGACAACGTCGGCGGCGAGCAGCTCCGGGCTGCGATCGCCGCCGCCCGTCCAGGCGCGCGGTTCGCGCTCGTCGGGGCGCTGGCCGGGCAGCTGTCGCCGGACCTCGCGGGCGGCACCGCCCCGGTCGAGATCGACACCTTCCAGGTGATCCTCAAGGGCATCGAGATCCGCGGTTTCGGAGGCTCCACCGGCCCGGCGGCGAACCGCGAATGGGCGGAACGTTTCGGCGGCTGGCTGCGCTCCGGGAAGGTCACGTTCCCGCATGTACGCGTCGCGGGCATCGGGAACGCCCCGCCCGCGTTGCACGAGATGATCGGCGGGCGGCACCTCGGCACCGTCATCGTCGAACTGTAGGCGCCGAGAACGGAGCAGCGATGCGGATCAGCGACGCCGCGGCGGCGGCCGGGACCACCCCGCGCGCACTGCGGTTCTACGAGCAGCGCGGCCTGCTCCCGCCGCCGTCCCGCACGTCCGGCGGGCAGCGCCGGTACGGGCCGCGCGAGGTGGCGCGTGTGCGAACCATCCGCCGCCTGCTGGGCGTCGGGCTGACCGTCGAGGACCTCCGCCACTGCGCGAACCTGCTGCACCTCCTGGACGAGGACGGTCCCGGCGGCGCGGGCTGCGGGCAGGGGTCGGGGATCGCGCGGCGACGGCTCGACGCGCTCGACGCCGAGATCGCCCGCCTCACCCGCCTGCGCGACGACCTGGCCGCCCAGATGGGCCTGACCGACCAGGACGCGTCCGACAGCGTCGCGCAAACATCTATGCGGCCAGACCCTCAGTAGTAGCCGCCCGACCGCGGGCTGGTATGACCTGCTTGAGGGCACTGGGCGACGAATCTAAGCGACGACCTGGCTTCCTTGCGGCTCGCCGTCGCTTCAGACTCCCCGGCCGTCACCGAGTGGCCGCGGCAGAGGGACCGCTCCCGACCTTCTTGCCGCGACTTTGACGTAGGCGGACGTCCACGCTATTCACGAGAATGATCACGAGTCTCCGGCGGGGAAGAGCGGCATTCCTCGCGCCACTGGCGCCAGGAACGTGCAGCGTTGCTTTTGGCATCCCCTGTTGCCAGCTCGACGATGGGCCGGGCGGCCAGTTCGGTGGTGAGCGAAACTTCGGCACGCCAGTGCTTCTTGACGGCGGGGCGTCCGCGCGTGCCGCCGCGGGGGAGTTCAGGGTCAATGCCGACCTGGACCAGGACTCCGATCATGGAATCGTCTTCGCTGTAGCGCACGTCGGCGAGGACCACGCCCCAACCCATGCTGCCTTCCGTGTTCCGCACTCCCGAGCGCCCACCGTGAGGTGATCGCCGAGAAGGTTCGCGAACTGTCGGGATCGGTGCCCCCTGCAGGATTCGAACCTGCGCACACGGCTCCGGAGGCCGTTGCTCTATCCCCTGAGCTAAGGGGGCCCTGCGGCCTTGGTGGCGCGCGGTAGAAGGTTACCAGGGTTGGCGGGGGGACGCGCACGTGGACGTTCGCCGTGCGCCACGGGGGTGAGTGGGCTAACTTCGTGGCCGTGACCGAGCCACTGGGACGCGTGCTGGTCGTCGATGATGACGAGGTGATCCGCCAGTTGATCGCCGTGAACCTGCAACTGGAGGGGTTCGAGGTGGCGACCGCGGTGGACGGTCAGGACTGTTTGGAGAGGGTCGCCGAGGTGCGGCCGGACGTCGTCACGTTGGACGTGATGATGCCCAGGCTGGACGGGTGGGTGACGGCGGTGCGGCTGCGGGAGGACCCGGAGACGGCGCACATCAGGGTCGTGATGATCACGGCGCGGGCGCAGGAGCATGATGTGCGCCGGGGGCATGAGATCGGGGTCGACGCGTACGTGACCAAGCCGTTCGACCCGAATCAGCTGATCCAGACCGTTCGGAAGCTCGCGGCGGTGTCCGGATAGTCTCACCGGTGTGACTCCAGCCGAGGTGGGCGATGCCCTGGTGGGCGCGGTGCGGGACGCCGTGGCCGAGGGTGAGCTTGATGTGGTGGTGCCTCGGGGGGTCGTGGTTTTCAGTCGGGGCGCCGGGGTTTTCGAGAGTCCTGTGGCGTTGCGGTTGGGGGTTGATCCCTGGGTGATCGCGCGGCGGGTCGGGGGGTCCGTGAGTGGGCCCGGGTTCGTGCGGGTCGTCCGTGGGGTGGGGGACGTTGTGGAGGGGGTTCTGCGGCAGGAGTTCGGAGGTGTGCGGGTGCCGGGGGGGTGGAGTGAGTGGCCTCGGACGTTCGAGAATCCTGGGTTCTCGGTGCGGTACGCCTATGCGCGGGCTTGTTGGGTGGGACGTTGGGCCGCGGAGCTCGGGGTGCGGCAGGGGCCGTTGTCGCGGGTGGGGGCGGAAGAAGGCGAGTTGGTGGGGGCGTTGGGGGACGTTCGGGGGAGGGTGCTTCAAGCGGAGCGGGAACGGGATGCCAGGCCGCTGATGTTGTGTTTGGAGAGAGTGGCCGGGGCGTACCACGACGTCCATGAGCGTTGCCCGGCCGTGCCGAAGGGCGATGAGATGCCCGGGGCGGTGCACGGAGGGCGGGTCCGGTTGGCCGAGGCGGTGAAGGTCGTTCTCGGCAACGGGCTGAATGTGATCGGTGAGACCCCTAGAGAGCGAATATGAGTCGAGTACATCCTGCTGGGCCGCGGCATGCCGACGTTCTGCCGGAGGATCATCCGGCCGGGCCCGCGGACGACCTGAACGCGCTGGAGCCGGCGGTCTGGCCGAGGAGCGCCAAGAGGGACGGCGGCGTTCTGACGGTCGGTGGCGTCGACGTGCGGGATCTCGCGCGGGAGTACGGGACGCCCCTGTACGTCTATGACGAGGAGGACGTGCGGAGCCGTGCCCGGGAGTACGCGGCGGCGTTCCATGACGGGGACGTGCACTACGCGGGCAAGGCCTTCTTGTGTACGGCCGTCGCGCGTTGGGTGAAGGAGGAGGGGCTCGGCCTGGACGTGTGCAGCGGGGGTGAGCTCGCTGTGGCGTTGGCGGCCGATTTCCCCACCGAGCGCATCACCTTGCACGGGAGCAACAAGGCGACCTGGGAGATCGAGAGGGCGCTGGAGGTCGGGGTCGGACGGCTCGTGCTCGATTCGTTCGAGGAGATCGCCCGGGTGGGGTATCTCGCCCAAGAGATGGGTGTGCGGCCCAAGGTGATGGTGCGTGTCACCACCGGTGTCGAGGCGCACACCCATGAGTTCATCGCGACCGCTCACGACGACCAGAAGTTCGGGTTCTCCAGGAGTTCGGGCGCGGCCTTGGAGGCGGTGCGCAGGGTTCTGGCGCTGCCGCAGTTGGAACTGGTGGGACTGCACAGCCATATCGGGTCGCAGATCTTCGACGTGGACGGCTTCGAGGTCGCGGCGCACCGGCTGGCGGAGTTGCTGGTCGCGATCCGGGACGAGCACGGCGTCGAGCTTCCGGAGCTGGACCTGGGCGGCGGGTACGGCATCGCGTACCTGCCGGGCGAGGAGCCGCACGACCCGAAGTCGATCGCGGACGGGCTCAGGAACATCGTGGCGCGCGAGTGCAGGGCGTACGACCTGTCGATGCCGCGGCTGACGGTGGAGCCGGGGCGGGCGATCGTGGGGACGGGCGGCGTCACGCTGTACGAGGTCGGAACGGTCAAGGACGTCGAGGGCCTCCGGACGTACGTGTCCGTGGACGGCGGCATGAGCGACAACCTGCGGACCGCGCTGTACGGCGCGGAGTACACGGGCGTGTTGGCGAGCCGGTCGTCCGACGCATCACCCATGCTCAGTAGGCTTGTCGGCAAGCACTGCGAAAGCGGCGACATTGTGGTGCGGGACCTGTGGTTCCCCGAAGATATTTCGGCGGGGGACCTGGTGGCGGTGGCGGGGACCGGTGCGTACTGTCGGTCGATGGCCAGCAACTACAACTACGTCCCGAAGCCCGCCGTGGTGGCGGTGAGGGACGGCAGGTCGCGCGTGATCGTTCGCCGGGAGGGCGCCGAGGACCTGCTGCGGCTCGATGCGGAGGTCGAAGCGTGAAACCCGGACTGCGCGTGGCGCTGCTCGGATGCGGCGTGGTCGGAACGGAGGTCGTCCGGCTGCTGAACGAGCAGGCGGCCGATCTGGCCGCGCGGGTCGGGGCGCCGCTGGAGCTGGCCGGGATCGCGGTGCGGCGCCCGGACCGGGTGCGGGAGGGCGTCGACCGGAGCCTGCTGACGACGGACGCGCAGGCTTTGGTGACCAGGGACGACGTCGACATCGTCATCGAGGTCATCGGCGGGATCGAGCCGGCCAGGTCGCTGATGCTGGAGGCGATGAAGGCCGGGAAGTCGGTCATCACGGCGAACAAGGCGCTGCTGGCGGAGGACGGCGCGACGTTGTTCGCGGCGGCCCGGGAGTACGGCGCCGATCTGTACTACGAGGCTTCCGTCGCGGGCGCGATCCCGTTGCTGCGGCCGTTGAGGGAGTCGCTGGTCGGCGACCACGTGCATCGGGTGCTCGGCATCGTGAACGGCACCACGAACTACATCCTCGACCAGATGGACACGCACGGCGCCGGGTTCAACGACGCGTTGGAGGAAGCGCAGTCGCTTGGTTACGCGGAGGCCGACCCGACCGCTGATGTGGAGGGGTTCGACGCGGCGGCCAAGGCGGCGATCCTGGCGCAGCTCGCGTTCCACACTCCGGTGACGGCGGCGGACGTCCATCGTGAGGGCATCACCGAGGTGAGCGCCGCGGATGTGGCCGGCGCCAAGGGCATGGACTGTGTGGTCAAGCTGCTCGCCATTTGTGAGCGGGTCCCTTCGGAGGACGGTCGGAACGGCCGTGGCGTATCGGTTCGCGTGTATCCGGCGATGATTCCCCGGTCGCATCCGCTGGCGAGTGTCCGTGAGGCTTATAACGCGGTGTTCGTCGAGGCGGAGTCGGCCGGTTCACTGATGTTCTATGGCGCGGGGGCCGGTGGGGCTCCGACGGCGTCCGCCGTACTCGGCGACTTGGTGGCGGTGGCCCGCAACGTGGCGGGCGGTACACCCGGCCCGGTGGAAGTGACGTACGCGAAGCTTCCAGTACTGCCGATGGGTGAGACGGTCACGCGCTACTACATTCAGGTGGACGTGACCGACGAGGCCGGTGTTCTCGCCACGGTCGCCGAAGAGTTCGCCAGGCACGGCGTCTCGATACAGGCCGTCCGGCAGGTCGGCCTGGGTGAAGAGGCACAGCTCGTCGTGGTGACGCACCGGGCGCCGGACGCGGCCCTCGCCGCGACGGTCAAGGGGTTGCGCGAACTCGACATCGTCCGAGAGGTCACGAGCGTCATGCGCGTCGAGGGCGAGGAGTAGAACGTTCTCTTTGCCCGAGTGGCGAGGAGAGCGGCCGCTTCGGCACCGGTAGACTCCGGGCAACATCGCAGGTCATTCAGGGAGTCCGAACGTGAACGCGAACGCCCGCGCGTGGCGTGGCCTTATCGAGGAGTACCGCGACCGGCTTCCGGTGACGGACGCGACGCCGGTCGTGACGCTGCTGGAGGGCGGCACGCCGCTGCTGCCCGCCGGACGGCTGTCCCAGCTGACCGGCTGCGAGGTGTTCCTCAAGGTGGAGGGCGCGAACCCGACCGGTTCGTTCAAGGACCGCGGCATGACCGTGGCGATCAGCAAGGCCGCCGAGGACGGCGCGAAGGCCGTCATCTGCGCCTCGACCGGCAACACGTCGGCGTCCGCCGCCGCGTACGCGGTACGGGCCGGGATGACCTGCGCCGTCCTCGTCCCCGCGGGGAAGATCGCGATGGGGAAGCTGGCGCAGGCGCTGGTGCACGGCGCGCGGCTGCTCCAGGTGGACGGCAACTTCGACGACTGCCTCGAACTGGCCCAGAAGCTGGCCGTCGACTATCCGGTGGCGCTCGTCAACTCCGTCAACAAGTACCGGTTGCAGGGGCAGAAGACGGCCGCGTTCGAGATCGTGGACGCGCTCGGCGACGCCCCCGACGTGCACTGCCTGCCCGTGGGCAACGCGGGCAACATCTCCGCGTACTGGATGGGCTACAAGGAGTACGCCGCCGCCGACGTGGCCTCGAAGACACCGCGGATGCTGGGGTTCCAGGCGTCCGGGGCGGCGCCGTTCGTGAAGGGCGAGCCCGTCCTGAAGCCGCAGACCATCGCGACCGCGATCCGGATCGGCAACCCCGCGTCCTGGGACCTGGCGGTCGCCGCGCGGGACGAGTCGGGCGGCGCCATCGCCTCGGTCACCGACCGGCAGATCCTGGCCGCGTACCGGCTCCTCGCCAGGGAGGAGGGCGTCTTCGTCGAGCCCGCCTCCGCGGCGAGCGTCGCGGGCCTGCTCCAGGCGAGTGAGCAGGGCGGGGTCACGCCGGGGACGAGGGTCGTATGCACGGTGACGGGCAACGGCCTCAAGGACCCCGACTGGGCGATCTCCGGCGCGCCCGCCCCGACCACGATCAAGGTCGACGCGCACTCCGCCGCGTCGGAACTCGGTCTCACCTGAGGTGGGCTGGACGGACGGGCCGGTCCTGGTGCGGACCCCGGCCACCAGCGCCAACCTCGGCCCCGGATTCGACTCGCTCGGCCTCGCGCTGTCCCTGCACGACGACGTCGAGGTCGAGCTGACCGGCGGCGGGCTGACCATCGAGGTGGACGGCGAGGGCGCGGAGGTCGCCGACCGGGGCGAGCGGCACCTCATCGTCAAGGTGCTGCGCCGCACCTTCGACCGGCTGGACGACCTGGCCGGAACCGGTCCGGCCGGGCGGCCCGGGGGCCTGCGGCTGCGGTGCCGCAACCGGATCCCGCACAGCCGGGGCCTCGGTTCGTCGTCCGCCGCGATCGTCGCGGGCATCGTCGCGGCACGCGCGCTGCACCCGGCCGGGGAACTCCTCGGCGACGACGAGGCGCTCCGCCTCGCCACCGAGATCGAAGGGCACCCCGACAACGTCGCGCCGTGCCTCGCGGGCGGCCTGACCGTCGCCTGGACGACCCCGGGCGGGCCGCGGCTCGTCCGCCTGGAAACACAGATCACGCAGGTCACCGCGTATGTTCCGGAGCAGCGGCTGGCGACCGAGCGGGCCCGCGGGCTGCTGCCGGAGACCGTCCCGCACGGGGACGCCGCCGCCAACGCCGGACGCGCGGCCCTGCTCGTCGCCGCGTTGACCGGCGGGCTCGGCGCGGATGTCCTCCTCGACGCGACAGAGGACCGCCTTCATCAGAATTACCGCGCGCCCGCCATGCCCGAGTCCGCCGAACTGGTCGGGCGGCTTCGGGCGGCGGGTGTCCCGGCGGTGATTTCCGGGGCAGGACCTACTGTCCTGGCCTTCACAAGCGCATCACAAGTTGATTCGATAGCTCCCGAAGTGGGTAATGGGTGGCTCAAGCACCCGTTGGACGTCGCGACCCGCGGCGCACGCGTCGTGACCGGAGAATCCTCGCTCCGGCCCTGATGGCGGCACCGGGGGCGGGGGCAGACGTGTCGCGGCGGCCGGTGCGGGTTCCAGCGTGTTCCCGCTAGGTAAAATGCGAAGACATCGACCTCTGGGGAATAGCAGTGCGCCCTGGTGATGTTAGGCTGAATGCCGCACCAGATGCCCCGTTCGGGGCAGCGTGCTCGTCAGCCGCGCGTCATCTGATCGGCCTTCCGGCCGTGTCGGTTCCGCGTACTAGGCTTCCCGACACCGTGACATCCCGTTGTCCGGCATTCCAGCGAAACTTCGGACGTGGCGGTAGCGGGGACACCTGCGAGCGAACCGTCCCGTACACCATCTGGCTGTGCCCAGAACACGCAGATCCCGGCCCCACCGTGATCAGCGGAGCCCGTCCCGGCGCCCCCGCCGGGCCGCACTACCGGGTCGGCTGGCCGAAAACCGGCCAACGCCCGCTCCCTGGGAAGGACCCTTAGTGAGCGAATCCAGCGAACTCCTTACGGACGCATCGAGCACGGGACCCGTCGACGCCGCACAGGCCGCCGACGCCGCGCCCGCCACCCCCCGGCGCCGCCGGTCCGGCACCGGCCTGTCGGCCATGGTGCTGCCCGAGCTCAAGGCGCTCGCGTCCAGCCTCGGCATCACCGGTGTGACCGGGATGCGCAAGAGCCAGCTCATCGCCGCCATTCAGGAGAAGCAGGGCGGCGGAGTGCAGGGCTCGGCGGGGGGCGAGCAGGGAGCCGCTGCGACTGCCCAGCAGGAGCCGGCCAAGACCGAACGCCCCCGGCGGACCCGCACCGCGGCCGCCAAGCGGGAGGTGTCCGACGACCAGGTCGCGCTCACCGACATCGCTCCGGCGGGCGAGCGGCCGGCGGCCGGCGGGCAGCCGGAGGCGCAGCCCCAGACGGAGCAGGCAGAGAAGCCCGCCGACACCGAGACGACCGACAAGGCGGACAGGGCGGACAAGGCCGAGAAGTCCGACCGGGCGGACCGGGGCGAGCGGCACGGGGGACGGCAGCGCGGCGACCGGCAGGGCCGCGACCGCGACCAGGGGCGCGATCGTGACCAGGGCCGCGAGCAGAACGCCGAGGACGGCGAGTCCCAGGGGGGACGCGACGGGCGCGAGAACCGCGACGGCGGACGCGACGGCCGGGAGGGACGCGAGGGCGGCGGGCGCCAGCGTCAGCGCGGTGGCCGGGAACGCGGCGAACGCGGCGAGGGCCGCGACCGGGGTGACCGCGGCGAACGCGGCGAGCGGAGCGACCGCGGCGACCAGGGCGGTGGCCGTCAGCGGGGCCAGAGCCAGGGCGGCGGCGGCCAGCACGACGACGATGACGGCGGCGGCCGGAGCCGTCGCGGACGCCGGTTCCGCGAGCGCAACCGCGGCCGTGGCCGTGAGCGCTACGAGGAGCCGGTGATCACCGAGGACGACGTCCTGATCCCGGTGGCGGGCATCCTCGACATTCTCGACAACTACGCGTTCGTCCGCACGACCGGCTACCTGGCGGGCGCGAACGACGTGTACGTGTCGCTGGCCCAGGTCCGCAAGAACGGGCTGCGCAAGGGCGATGTCATCACCGGCGCCGTCCGGCAGCCCCGCGAGGGTGAGCGGCGCGAGAAGTTCAACGCGCTCGTCCGGCTCGACACCGTCAACGGGATGGAGCCCGAGCAGGCCAAGAACCGCGTCGACTTCTCCAAGCTGACGCCGCTGTACCCGCAGGAGCGGCTGCGGCTGGAGACCGACCCCGGCATCCTGACGACCCGGATCATCGACCTGGTGTCGCCGATCGGCAAGGGACAGCGCGGCCTGATCGTGTCGCCGCCCAAGGCCGGTAAGACGATGGTGCTGCAGGCGATCGCCAACGCGATCACCAAGAACAACCCGGAGTGCCACCTGATGGTCGTCCTCGTGGACGAGCGTCCGGAGGAGGTCACCGACATGCAGCGGACGGTGAAGGGCGAGGTGATCCACTCGACCTTCGACCGTCCCGCCGAGGACCACACCACGGTGGCGGAACTGGCGATCGAACGTGCCAAGCGGCTGGTGGAGCTCGGCCACGACGTCGTCGTGCTGCTCGACTCGATCACCCGGCTGGGCCGCGCCTACAACCTGGCGGCGCCCGCGTCCGGGCGGATCCTGTCCGGTGGTGTCGACTCGACGGCGCTGTACCCGCCGAAGCGGTTCTTCGGCGCGGCGCGCAACATCGAGAACGGCGGTTCGCTGACCATTCTCGCCACCGCGCTGGTCGAGACCGGGTCCCGCATGGACGAGGTCATCTTCGAGGAGTTCAAGGGCACCGGCAACATGGAGCTGAAGCTCAACCGGGGCCTGGCCGACAAGCGGATCTTCCCGGCGGTGGACGTGGACGCCTCCAGCACCCGCAAGGAGGAGATCCTCATGGCGCCGGAGGAGCTGCGCATCGTCTGGCAGCTCCGCCGCGTCCTGCACGCCCTCGACATGCAGCAGGCGCTGGAGCTCCTCATCGAGAAGATGAAGGAGACCAAGTCGAACGCCGAGTTCCTGCTCCAGGTGCAGAAGACCACGGTCTCCGACGACCGCTGAGCCGCCGCCTGGTCAAGGCCTGACGAGGTGTGCGCGCCCCCGCCCGGAACGGTCCGGGCGGGGGCGTTCGGCGTTCCTCCCCGCGCCTCCCCACGATGGTGGGGTTAGCCCCACCCCCGATTGGGCGGCGCGCATCATGGTCCCTCCACCTGGGCCAGGGCACTCTTGGACCGTAGGTTGGAACGGGCATGGAGGGACGTCGTGAGCGAGCTGAGCAGGAAGGCAGGGGGCGGAGGAGCGACCGCCGCCGGCGCCGCCGCGCGATGGGCGGCGGCGCGGTGGGCCACGATGCTGAACGCCGGGGGAGACGCGGCGTCGACCGTCGCGAACGGCCCCTGGACGCCGCTCGGCCTGCTGAAGTCGTCGCTGACCTGGCGTTCGGCGATCTACCTGGCCGCCGCACTGGCGTTCGGGCTCGGCTGGTTCGTCGTGCTGGTCGTCGGGCTCGCCCTGTCGGTCAGCCTGCTGATCATCTGGGTGGGGCTGCCGATGCTGGCGCTGCTGATGGTGGCGTGGCGGTTCGGCGCGGTGCTGGAACGGCAGCTCGTCCGGGCGGCGTTCGGCGTCAAGATCCCGAGCCCGTACCGGCCGCTGCCGGAGGTGCGCAACCCGCTGGTGAAGCTGAAGAGCATGGCGGCCGACCCGGCCACCTGGAAGGACCTGGTCTACCTCCTGGCGCTGTTCCCCATCACGCTGCTGGAGTTCGTGGTGTCCGCGGCGATCTGGGCGGGGACGGTGATGCTGCTGTTCATGCCGGTGATCGTGGCGGTGGACGGAAGCGGCGCCGAGGTCAGCGCCGGGTTCGTCTCGTACTGGGCCGGTAACCCGATCGAGGCGCTGCCGATCTCCGTGCTCGGGCTGTTCGGACTGGTCGTGGCGATGTACGTGACGCGGGTGATGGCGATCGGCCATTCGGCGTTCGCGGGGCTGATGCTCGGCCCGAGCCCGGCGCAGAAGGAGAACGTGGAGTTGCGGAGGCGGACGGAGCATCTGCGGGCCAGCCGCGCCCGAGGTGTCGACGCGGCGGAGTTCGAGCGCCGCCGCATCGAGCGCGACCTGCACGACGGGGCGCAGCAGCGGCTGCTGGCCGTGGCCATGGACATCGGCCGGGCCCGCGCCAAGCTGGAAGACGACCCGGAGGGCGCGCGGGCGCTGATCGAGCAGGCCCACGCCGGCACCAAGGAGGCGATCTCCGAGCTGCGCGACCTGGCCCGCGGCATCTACCCGGCGATCCTCACCGACCGGGGCCTGGACCCGGCGCTGTCGGGCCTCGCGGGCCGCGCGCCCGTCCCGGTGGAGGTCGACGTGGACCTGCCGGAGCGTCCTCCGGCGGCGGTCGAGAGCATCGCGTACTTCATCGTCGCCGAGTCGCTCGCGAACATCGCCAAGTACGCCCGCGCGACCCGCGCGTCCGTCCGGGTCGTCCGGGAGGACCGTTGGGTGGTCGTCGAGGTGATCGACAACGGGGTCGGCGGCGCGGTCGCGCGGTCCGAGGGGGGCCTGGCGGGCCTGGCCGACCGGGCCGCCACGATCGACGGGATGCTCATCGTGGACAGCCCGCCCGGCGGTCCGACGATCATCCGCGCGGATCTGCCGTGCACCTGGTGATCACCGGGCCGCCGGTGACCTGAGGCGTCCGACTTCCGAACGGGGCCGTCCGCGTCCGCGGACGGCCCCGTTTCGTCGGCACAGGCCCGATAATGGGCTGATGCGGGTTGTGATCGCCGAGGATTCGGTGTTGTTGCGCGAAGGGCTCGTCCGGCTGCTCGACGACGCCGGGATCGAGACGGCGGCGACGGTCGGGGACGGCCCCGGTCTGCTCGGCATCGTCGAGGAACACGAACCCGATCTCGCCATCGTGGACGTGCGGATGCCGCCGTCGTTCACCGACGAGGGGCTGCGGGCGGCGCTGGCCGTCCGGGAACGCCGTCCGGGCACCCCGATCCTCGTCCTGTCGCAGTACGTGGAGGAGCGGTACGCGACCGACCTCATCGGCGGCGGCGCCGAGGGCGTCGGGTACCTGCTGAAGGAGCGGGTGGCGGACATCGCCGAGTTCATCGACGCGGTCCGCCGCATCGCCGCGGGCGGGACGGTCATCGACCCGGAGGTGATCGGTCAGTTGCTGGGCCGCCGCCGGACCGGCGATCCGCTGGACGCGTTGACGCCGCGGGAGCGGGAGGTGCTGGCGTTGATGGCGCAGGGACGGTCGAACGGCGCCATCGCCGAGGACCTCGTCGTCACCGAGGGCGCCGTGGAGAAGCACATCTCCAACATCTTCATGAAACTGGACCTGCAACCCGCGCAGGGCGGCCACCGCCGGGTCATGGCGGTCCTGGCCTACCTGGGCCGCGCCGACGGCTGAGCGGCCTCCGGTCCGGGACGTCCAAGATCGGGAATGCCCGGTGACGTCGGCACGTTCACGTATCTGGCACACTTGGGGCCGAGTGGTTCTGAGAACCGCTTGGAACCCAACCGCTCGGAACCAACCGCTGCGGCACCGGTTCACGTTTCCACTTCTCTCATGGCTCCGCGGCTGCGCGAACGG
Source organism: Actinomadura spongiicola (assembly GCF_003432485.1). Lineage (GTDB taxonomy): Bacteria > Actinomycetota > Actinomycetes > Streptosporangiales > Streptosporangiaceae > Spirillospora > Spirillospora spongiicola. Next base: position 197,214 of record NZ_QVNQ01000011.1, on the reverse strand, counting down.
CCATGCGAGCCATGCGAGGCGGAGCGCCCGGTACCGCCAGAAGCGAGGAGAACCCGTGAAGCCCGACATTCACCCGAACTACGTCGTCACGACCGTGACGTGTACGTGCGGCAACACGTTCGAGACCCGCAGCACCGCCGAGAACGGTGTGATCCACGCGGACGTCTGCTCGAACTGCCACCCGTTCTACACGGGCAAGCAGAAGATCCTCGACACCGGCGGTCGGGTGGCGCGCTTCGAGCAGCGCTTCGGCAAGAAGAAGGCCGGCAAGTAGGACGAGCGCCGCATCCAGCGACCAGATGACGGCCCGGGGACTCACCGAAGGGTCTCCGGGCCTTTCCGAACGGGCCAGGACACATCGTGAATCTCGACGAACTGATCAGCGAATACGCGGGCATCGAGGAACGGCTCGCCGATCCGTCCGTCCATGCGGACCAGAGCCTGGCGCGCAAGCTCGGAAAGCGCTACGCGGAACTGCGGCCGATCGTCGAGACGCACCGGGAGCTGGCGTCGACCGAGGACGACCTGGCCGCCGCCCGGGAGCTGGCCAAGGAGGACGAGGCGTTCGCCGCCGAGGCCACCGACCTGGAACGGCGGCGCGAGCAGCTTGAGGAGCGGCTGCGGCGGCTGCTGGTGCCGCGCGACCCGAACGACGCCAAGGACGTCATCCTCCAGGTGAAGGCGGGGGAGGGCGGCGAGGAGTCGGCGCTGTTCGCCGGCGACCTGCTCCGCATGTACCTGCGGTACGCCGAGCGCGCCGGCTGGAAGACCGAGGTCATCGACTCGCACCCGTCCGACCTCGGCGGGTACAAGGACGTCACCGTCGCCGTGAAGGCGAAGGGCGTGCAGGACGAGGGGGTCTGGACGCGGCTGAAGTACGAGGGCGGCGTCCACCGGGTGCAGCGCGTTCCCGCGACCGAGTCGCAGGGCCGTATCCACACCAGCGCCGTCGGCGTGCTCGTCACCCCCGAGGCGGAGGACGTCGACGTCCAGATCGACCCGAACGACCTGCGCATCGACGTGTACCGCTCGTCCGGGCCCGGCGGGCAGAGCGTCAACACCACAGACTCCGCGGTCCGCATCACGCACCAGCCGACGGGCGTGGTCGTCTCGTGCCAGAACGAGAAGAGCCAGCTCCAGAACAAGGAGCAGGCACTGCGCATCCTGCGGTCGCGGCTGCTGGCGATGGCGCAGGAGGAGGCCGACGCCGCCGCGGCCGCCGAACGCAAGAGCCAGGTCCGCACGGTGGACCGCTCGGAGCGGGTTCGCACCTACAACTTCCCGGAGAACCGGATCTCCGACCACCGGGTCGGCTACAAGGCCTACAACCTCGACCAGGTCCTGGACGGCGATCTCCACAACGTCACGCAGGCGCTCGTCGACGCCGAGATGGAGCGCCGCCTGGCCGAAGCCCAAAAAATATGAGCGGAGCGAACCGGGGGGTGTGGGGGGTCGTCCCCCTACGGAGGGCAGGGGCATGAAGCTGTTGCTCGACGAGATCGCCAGGGCGACCGCGCGGCTCGCGGACGCGGGTGCCGCCTCGCCCCGCGCGGACGCCGAGGAGCTCGCCGCGGCCGTGCACGGGGTGAAGCGGTCGGAGCTGCACAACGTCCCCGACAGCGCGTTCGACGCCCGGTTCTGGGAGTTCGTGGCGCGCCGGGAGGCGGGCGAGCCGTTGCAGCACATCACGGGGCGGGCGTTCTTCCGGTATCTGGAGCTGAAGGTCGGGCCCGGCGTGTTCGTCCCGCGGCCGGAGACCGAGGTGATGGTCGGGTGGGCGCTGGAGACGTTGCGGGACATGGACGTCCGTGATCCCCTGGTCGTCGATCTCGGCACGGGCTCGGCGGCGATCGCTTTGTCGGTCGCGTTGGAGGCGCCGCGCGCCCGGGTCCACGCCGTGGAGAAGGATCCGACGGCGTTCGTCCACGCCACCCGTAACGTTGAGGAGCTGGACGAGCGCGGCCGTGTGCGGCTGCATCTGGATGACTTCGCCACCGCGTTGCCGGAGTTGAACGGCACTGTCGACCTTGTGGTGTCGAACCCCCCGTACATTCCGATGAGCGAGTGGGAGTTCGTGCCGCGCGACGTCCGCGACCACGATCCCGCCGACGCGCTGTGGGGCGGCGGGGACGACGGGCTGGACGCGATCCGCGTGGTGGAGCGCACGGCCCGGCGTCTGCTGCGTCCCGGCGGGTACGTGGCGGTCGAGCACAGCGATCTTCAGGGCAACGACGTCTACTGGGTGTTCGCGGAGGAGAACGGTTGGCGGGACGTCCGCAACCGCCGCGACCTCACCAACCGGGACCGGTTCGTCACGGCCCGGACGGCGTCCGACTGACCCGCCTCACCGGCGCCGACCCGCGCGGATCGTGGGCGGAGACGGGCTGCGCCGGAGCGCGGCTATCCTTGGCGGTGCCATACCGGACGAGCGCTGCGCAGATGGGAAGACGGGCGACCGTGAGCCGACGTTATGACTGCTCCGATCCGATGGAGCGCACCCGCGGGATCGCCGAGGCCGTGTCGGCCGTGCGGCGCGGTGAGCTGATCGTCCTGCCGACCGACACCGTGTACGGCGTCGGTGTGGACGCGTTCCTGGCGGCGGCGGTGGAGAAGCTGCTGTCCGCGAAGGGCCGGGGACGGGAGATGCCGCCGCCGGTCCTGGTCGGGTCGGTGCGGGCCGCGACCGCGCTGACGGAGGACCTCGGCGTCTACGGGCAGGACCTCATCGAGGAGTTCTGGCCGGGTGCGCTGACCCTCGTGGTCCGCGCGAACCCGAGCCTCATGTGGGACCTCGGCGACACGAAGGGCACCGTGGCGCTGCGGATGCCGATGCACGACCTGGCGGTGGAGCTGCTGAAGGAGACCGGCCCGATGGCGGTCAGCAGCGCGAACCTCAGCGGTCGTCCCGCCGCCCGAGACGTCGAGGAGGCCGAGAAGATGCTCGGCGACTCCGTCTCGGTCTACCTGGACGGCGGTGTGGCCGGGCATGTCGAACCGTCGACGATCGTGGATCTGACCGGGTCCGTGCCGCGGCTGCTGCGCGCGGGCGCCATTCCCGAAGACAAGATCCGTTCGGTGGTCGGCGTGCTGCTGACGGACGAGGACGACGAGGACGGGGAGCCCGCAGAGCCCCCGTCGAGCCCCGACGTTCCCGGGCCTTCCCTCACCAAGGCGTCCCCGGCAGGATCTCCGGACGAGCCCGCTGAGGCCCCCACCGACCCCACCGGGCGCCCGTCCGGCTCGGCCGACGAGCCCGCGGCTCCCGCGACGACCAACGACGCCTGACCGGCGGCGCCCGACCCGCGTGCTCCGCATGCTGTCGCGGACCGGAAGTGGTCTGTGACCTGGGGGGAGTATCGACGTCGTTACACGGGCCGATGGGCGGCAACGGTGAAACCATGCCTGTCGTGCGTGGCCGTTTCCGGGGGCCCGCGATCGTCGCGGGTGTGCTCATGCTGTTCTCGTTCGGGCTCGCGACGCCCGTCGCCGCCGACGGGAGGTCGCGGGAACACATCCCGACGTACGACGTCGTGCTGTCCATCGGCGTGGACGGCGTCCTGTACGTCCGGGAGACGATCACCTATGACTTCGACGAGGAGGGCGAGCACGGGATCGTCCGGAGCGTGCCGTTCCGGCACGGTGACCGGGTGTACGACGTGCGGGGCGTGCGGAGCAGTTCGTCCACCGGCGCCCCGTCCCGGGTCCGGACGACGAAGTTCCTGAACAACGTGCGGATCAGTGTCGGCGACCGGGGCCGCGAGGTCAGCGGGCGGCAGGCGTACGTGCTCGAGTACGAGGTGGCGTGGGCGTTCACGCCGCGCGACCGCCACGACGAGCTGGTCTGGGACGCGCTCGGGACGGGCTGGAACGTGCCGATCGGGCACGCGGCCGTCAGGGTGGTGGCGCCGGTGCCGCTGCGGCACGTGACCTGCCGGGCGGGCGTCCCGGGGGTGACGACCCGGTGCCTGCGCGACCGTGACGGGCCGTTCGCCGTGGACTTCGTCCAGGGCGCGCTCGCCCCGCGCGAGGGCATGACGGTCAGGGTCAGGCTGCCGAAGCGGGCGATCGCCGTGCCGCCGCCTCGGTACGTCCCGCCGCGCTGGACGGGCGACTGGACGGGCACCGCGCTGCTCACCCTCTCCCTCGCGGCCGTGGCCCTGCTCGCGCGCCGCCCGGCGCCGCCCCGGCAGGTCGGGACGGGCCTCGGCGCGGCCGGGTTCGTGCTGGTCGTCGCCGACGCGGTCGACGACATCGCGGCGCACGGGCCCTGGGCGTTCTCGCTGGGGGACCGTTCCCTCGCCGGACTCGCGCTCGTGATCGTCGGGGTGGGGATCGTGTGCGGGCGGCGGCACCGGATGGTGTGACCGGCCACGACCGGTGCGCCGGTGGGACTAGAGTTGATCGGTCCCGGTGTGAACAGATCGTCCCGGCGAGCCGTCTACCAAGGTGACGGCCCGCGCGGACGGGGTACGGGGCGTGCGCGGGCGACGGCGACCGGTGAGGGGAGGCGCGGGGGAATGCGGGAGTACCTGCTCAGCATCCTCGTCGCCGCCCTCGTCGCCTACCTGCTGACCCCGATCGTGCGCGTGTTCGCCGTCTGGTTCGGCGCGCAGGCCGTTCCCCGCGAACGCGACGTGCACGTCATCCCGACGCCCCGGCTCGGCGGCCTGGCGATGTTCGGCGGGATGGTGGCGGCGCTGGTAGTGGCGACGGGGCTGCCGGAGATGCGCAAGGTCCTCGCGGACGGCGACATCAACGTGACCCGGGCGCTGCTGCTGTCCGGCGGGCTGCTCGTGCTGATCGGCATCGCGGACGACCGCTGGGAGGTGGACGCCCTCACCAAGTTCGCCGGTCAGGTCGCCGCGGCCGGGATCTTCATCATGCAGGGCATCCAGATCTACGTGATCCCGCTGCCGACGGGCGAGTCGTTGACGCTGCCGCCCGCCTACGGGGTGCCGTTGACGGTCCTCGTCGTCGTGGCCACGATCAACGCGGTCAACTTCATCGACGGGCTGGACGGCCTGGCCGCGGGCGTCGTCGGGATCGCCGCGCTGGCGCTGTTCTCCTACGCCTACCTGCTGTCGCGGGAGTACGGGCTGAGCACCCTGACCGCCGCGACCCTCATCGCGGCGATGCTGTTCGGGATGTGCCTGGGGTTCCTGCCGCACAACTTCAGCCCGGCCAAGATCTTCATGGGGGACACCGGCTCGATGCTGATCGGGCTGCTGCTCAGCGCGTCCACGATCATGCTGACGGGCCAGTTCGACCCGGCCATCCTCGCCAACGGGCTGTTCCCGTTCTTCGTTCCGCTGCTGCTGATCCCGGCGGTGGCGGCGGTCCCGTTCATCGACATGCTGCTCGCGGTGTGGCGGCGCACCAACCAGGGCAGGTCGCCGTTCGCGCCCGACAAGCAGCACCTGCACCACCGGCTGCTGGAACTCGGCCACTCCACCCGCCGCGCCGTGCTGATCATGTACTGCTGGGTCGGGCTGCTGGCCTCAGGCCTGGTCGGGCTGGCCGTGTTCGACGCCGCCTGGGTCACCGTCGGCATCACCCTGGTCGTCGCGATCACCGGGGTGCTGCTCATGCTCATGAAGCCCAAGCGTCGTCCCCGGCGGGGCGTCGCTCCGGAGCCGCCGCCCGCGGGACGGTCCTCGCGGCACCGCGCGGGCGTGCCGTGAACCCGCGCTGACCATCGGGTGAACTCGGTTAGAGTCCGTGGTGCCGACCGCGAGGTCGGTACGCTTCGGAGTTCGCATTACCTCTAGGGTAATTGTGGACATACCGGACGCTTGTGATACCTTTCACGAACAAGAGCCGACCACTCAACGTGACCAGCCGGAGCCCTCATGCACACCTCCGACGCCAGGATGCTCCGCGGCGCCGCGATCCCGGCGGCGGCCGCCGGGGTGGGCGCCGTTCTCATCGGCCTGCTGACCGCGGGCGGCAAGGGCGCCCTCGCCGCGGCGCTGGCCTCCGTCGTGGTGATCGCGTTCTTCTCGATCAGCGCGCTGGTGGTCTCGTGGGCCGCCAAGATCTCCACCCAGACGATGATGCTGGCCGCCCTCGCGAGCTACGCGGTGAAGATCCTCGCGGTGATGGTCCTGGTCAGGGCCATGGACGAGGTCACGATCTGGAACACCACGGTCTTCGGCTGGACGGTCATCGCGCTCGCGCTGCTGTGGATCGCGGCCGAGTTCCGCATCGCCATGCAGCAGAAGCTGTACATCGACGAGCCCGAGAACGTCCTGGACCGGAGTCCGTGATGACCCCGCCACGGACGGCGCCGGTACCCCCGGACTACTCCAATATGACCACTGCCTGGATGGCCTGCTATCGTCCGGAGCGCGATGAGCGAGCAGAAGCCTCGGCCGGAGGACGGCCAACGGGAATTCGCCGATGCCGCCTGGTCCGTGCCCAGCTACCTTCTCTCCGGGATGATCATCTGGGGCGGTCTCGGGTGGCTGCTGGCCGAGTGGACCGGCCAGAGCTGGCTGATACCCATCGGCGTGATCATCGGCGTCGTGCTCGCCATCTACCTGGTCTACGTGAAGTACGGTCGCCACTCCCTCTGAGCGGCCCCGCCGTCGAGGAAGCCGCCGAGGAAGCCTTCGTGAAACATCACCACATTGATGAAGGGAACGCCGCGTGAACGCGCAGACGGTTCTCGCCTCCTCCGGGGACGAATTCAAGGCCCCGGGGCCGGAGCTGTTCGAATTCCCGCCCCTGTTCGCCGGTGGCCCCGAGTGGCTGACCAAGCCGGTCGTCTTCGCGGTCTTCGGCTCGCTGGTCGTGGTCGTGTTCTTCTGGAGCGCGTTCGCCAACCCGAAGCTGGTCCCGCGGGGCGTGCAGAACCTCGGCGAGGTCGGCTACATGTTCGTGCGCGACCAGATCGGCCGCCCCTTCCTCGGCAAGAACACCGACCAGTGGATGCCGCTGCTGATGTCGGTGTTCTTCCTGATCTGGATCTGGAACATCTTCGCGGTCGTCCCGATCATCCAGTTCCCGATCGCCTCGCACATCGCGTTCCCGGCGGTGCTGGCCGCGTCCGTCTACTTCATCAAGATCTACCTGGGCATCAAGCACCAGGGCCCGGTGAAGTACTTCACCAACATGATCCCCTCGGGCCTGCCGCTGCCCGTCTACTTCCTGCTGGTGCCGATCGAGTACCTCTCGACCTTCATCCTGGCGCCGTTCACGCACGCGGTCCGGCTCTTCGCCAACATGTTCGCCGGGCACACGATCCTGGCGTTCTTCAGCCTCGTCGGCTTCTGGTTCCTGTTCGAGAAGCCCACGGTGGCCGGGTTCAGCGTCGGCATCATCGGCGTGCTCGTCACGATCGTCATGACCGCGTTCGAGCTGCTGATCCAGTTCCTGCAGGCGTTCCTGTTCACGATGCTCGCCGCCATGTACATCCAGAGCGGCCTGCACGCGGAACACTAAGCCCGCGGCGGCGCCTCGGTGATCCGCCCACATCGACAACCTCGTCAGCCAAGACCGGCGAACAACACTCGCCGGCCGACAGTAAAGGAATGAATCCCATGGGAGTCCTCGCCGCCGAGCTCAGCGGTAACGTCACCTCGATCGGCTACGGTCTCGCGGCCATCGGTCCGGGCATCGGCGTCGGCATCATCTTCGGCCAGGGCGTGAACGCCATCGCCCGCCAGCCCGAGCTGACCGGCGTGATCCGCACCAACATGATGCTGGGCTTCGTCCTCACCGAGGCGCTGGCCCTGATCGGTCTGGTCGCGCCGTTCATCTTCCAGGGCATCTGACCCGGATCCCATCTGAGGAAGGGCTGCAGACATGATCCAAGCAGCGTCCGTCCTTGCGGCGGAGGAGAACAACCCTCTCATTCCGCATACGTTCGAGCTCGTCGTCGGCATCTTCTCGTTCGCCGTCGTCATGATCTTCCTCGGTAAGGTCCTCACCCCGCGCATCCAGAAGACGCTGGCGGAGCGCACCGAGGCGATCGAGGGCGGTCTCGAACGGGCCGAGCAGGCGCAGCAAGAGGCCCAGCAGGTCCTCGACGAGTACAAGGCCCAGCAGAAGGCGGCCGCGCTCGAGGCGTCCAACGAGCGTCGCAAGGCCGAGGAGCAGGGCGCGCAGATCATCGCCCAGGCCAAGGAGCAGGCCCAGGTCGAGGCGCGCCGGATCGTCGAGAACGCCAAGGCGCAGATCGAGGCGGAGCGGCAGCAGGCGTTGCAGTCGCTGCGCGCCGAGATCGGCGCCCTGTCGGTCGAGCTGGCCGGACGTGTCGTGGGCGAGTCCCTTGAGGACAGCGCGCGGCAGAGCCGGGTCGTCGACCGGTTCCTCGAAGAGCTTGAGGAGCGCGCTCGCACGCAGGAGCAGATCACATCATGACCATCACGGGAGCGGTGAGCAGGGCGTCGCTGGCCGAGGCCAGGGAGCGGTTCGAGGCGGTCGTGCCGTCGGCCGACCTGGCGCGGCTGGGCGGCGACCTGTTCGCGGTGCTGCACCTGTTCGACAACGAGCACGGCCTGCGCCGGGCGGTCTCCGACCCGGCGCGGGACGGTGCCGACAAGGCGCAGCTCGTCCAGATCCTGCTGGAGGGCAAGGTGTCGCCGGCCGCTCTCGGGCTGGTCGCCGATGTCGTCCGGCTGCGCTGGTCGAAGCCGTCGGAACTCGCCGACGCGCTGGAGACCCTCGCGGTGACCGCCGAGGCCGCACGCGCCGAGGCGGACGGCAGGATCGACGACCTGGAGGACGAGCTGTTCCGGTTCTCCCGGGTCATCGAGGGCGAGGCCGAACTGCGCGGCGCGCTCGCCGGTCCCGGCCTGCCGGACGAGCGCAAGCTCGGCCTGGTCGAGGCGCTGCTGGACGGCAAGGTCACCGCGTCGACGCTGACGCTCGTCACCGAACTGGTGCTGCGCCCGCGAGGACGTAGCCTGGAAGGCGGGCTGGCCGAGTACGGCAGGCTCGTCGCGCAGCGGAGGCAGCGGCTGGTCGCGCTCGTGCGCACCCCCGTCGAACTGCCGGAGGCCCAGCGCACACGGCTCGCGGCGGTGCTCGCCGCGGCCTACGGCCACGAGGTACACCTGAACATCGAGATCGACCCCACGGTGATCGGCGGACTGTCGATCCAGCTCGGGGACGAGATCATCGACGGCACGATCGCCGGACGGCTGGACGACGTCCGCCGGCGGCTCGGCACCGGCTGAGGCCGGCAGAGCGGACTTCTGAGGGAGCAAGAGAGGAATCATGGCGGAGCTGACGATCCGTCCGGACGAGATCCGGAACGCGCTGGAGCGCTTCGTCCAGTCGTACGAGCCCGACGCCGCCGCTCGCGAGGAGGTCGGCACCGTCGTCGATTCCGGCGACGGCATCGCCCACATCGAGGGGCTGCCGTCCGCGATGGCGAACGAACTCATCGAGTTCGAGGACGGTACCCGGGGTCTGGCTCTGAACCTGGACGTGCGCGAGATCGGTACCGTTGTCCTGGGTGACTTCAGCAAGATCGAGGAGGGCCAGAAGGCCCGGCGGACCGGCGAGGTCCTGTCGGTCCCGGTCGGCGACGCCTTCCTCGGTCGCGTCGTGGACGCGCTGGGCAACCCGCTGGACGGCAAGGGCCCGATCGAGTCCACCGAGCGCCGCGCGCTCGAACTGCAGGCCCCGACCGTCGTGCAGCGCCAGTCGGTGAGCGAGCCGCTCCAGACCGGCATCAAGGCCATCGACGCGATGACCCCCATCGGCCGCGGCCAGCGGCAGTTGATCATCGGTGACCGGCAGACGGGCAAGACGACCGTCTGCGTGGACACCATCATCAACCAGAAGGAGAACTGGGAGTCCGGCGACGAGAGCAAGCAGGTCCGCTGCATCTACGTCGCGGTCGGCCAGAAGGGCTCCACGATCGCGAACGTGCGCCGCTCCCTGGAGGAGGCCGGCGCGCTGGAGTACACGACGATCGTGGCGGCGCCCGCGTCCGAGCCGGCGGGCTTCAAGTACATCGCCCCCTACACCGGGTCCGCGATCGGGCAGCACTGGATGTACCAGGGCAAGCACGTCCTGATCATCTTCGACGACCTGTCGAAGCAGGCCGAGGCCTACCGCGCGGTGTCGCTGCTGCTGCGCCGCCCGCCGGGCCGCGAGGCCTACCCCGGTGACGTGTTCTACCTGCACTCCCGGCTGCTGGAGCGCTGCGCGAAGCTGTCGGACGACATGGGCGGCGGTTCGATGACGGGTCTGCCGATCATCGAGACCAAGGGCAACGACGTGTCGGCCTACATCCCGACGAACGTCATCTCCATCACCGACGGGCAGTGCTTCCTGGAGACGGACCTGTTCAACCAGGGCGTCCGTCCGGCGATCAACGTCGGTATCTCGGTGTCCCGGGTCGGCGGCGACGCGCAGATCAAGGCGATGAAGCAGGTCGCCGGTACGCTGCGCCTCGCCCTGTCGCAGTTCCGTGACCTGGAGGCGTTCGCCGCGTTCGCGTCCGACCTGGACGCGGCGTCCCGCGCGCAGCTCGACCGCGGATCGCGGCTGGTGGAGCTGCTGAAGCAGCCCCAGGGTTCGCCGTTCCCGGCCGAGCAGGAGGTCGTGTCGGTGTGGGCGGGCACGTCCGGTGAGCTGGACGACGTGCCGGTCGAGGACATCCGCCGGTTCGAGCGCGAGTTCCTCGACTACGTGGAGCGCGAGCAGGGCGGCGTCCTGACCACGATCCGCGAGACGGGCAAGCTGTCCGACGACGCCCTCACCAACCTCAAGAACGCCATCACGGAGTTCAAGAAGGGCTTCCAGACCAGCGAGGGCGAGATCCTCGCGGAGGAGCCGGTGGAGCCGATCGACAAGAAGGCCGTGGGTCAAGAGACGATCACCCGCGTCAAGAAGGACTGACGGCGATGGCCGCACAGCTTCGCCAACTCCGGCAGCAGATCAAGTCGGTCAAGTCGACCGCCAAGATCACGCGTGCCCAGGAGATGATCGCCACGTCGCGGATCGTCAAGGCCCAGCAGGCGGTGACGGCCTCCAAGCCCTACGCCGACCAGATCACCCAGGCCCTGACCGCGCTGGTGAGCCATCACGTCGGGATCGACCATCCGCTCCTCCAGGAGCAGCCGACCGACCGGCGCAGCGCCGTCCTGGTCATCACCAGTGACCGCGGGTTCTGCGGCGCCTACAACGCCAACGTGATCCGCGAGTCCGAGGCGCTGATGAGGCGGCTGCGGGACGCGGGTCGCGAGCCGATCCCATACGTGATCGGCAACAAGGGGATCACCTGGTACCGCTTCCGGGGCCGGGAGGTCGCCGAGACGTGGCACGGGTTCAGCGACCGGCCCGACTTCGCGAACGCGGAGCGGATCGGGCAACGGCTCACCGAGGACTTCCTGAAGACCGACGCGGAGGGCGGGGTCGGTGAGATCCACGTGGTCTACACCGAGTTCGTCTCGATGCTGACGCAGGCCGTCCAGGTCAAGCGACTGCTGCCGTTGGAGATCGAGGAGGCCGAGTCCGGGAAGGTCCCCCCGGCCTACGAGTTCGAGCCGTCCGCGTCGGCCGCGCTCGACCTGCTGCTGCCGAACTACGTCGAGAGCCGCATCTTCCACATGCTGCTCCAGTCGGCGGCGTCGTTCCAGGCGTCCGTCCGGCGGGCGATGAAGTCGGCGACCGACAATGCCAACGAACTGCTCGGGGTCTACACGCGCCAGATGAACCAGGCGCGGCAGGCCGCGATCACCCAGGAAATCAGCGAGATCGTCGGTGGCGCTGACGCGCTCGCCGAGTCTGGCGGGGAGTGATAATGACTGCTCAGGTAGAGACGGCGACCGCGACCGGGCGCGTCGCCCGTGTCATCGGCCCGGTCGTCGACGTGGAGTTCCCCGCCGACGCCATCCCGGAGATCTACAACGCGCTGCACGTGCAGGTCACGTTGGGCGGCGAGGAGAAGACCCTGACGTTCGAGGTCGCGCAGCACCTCGGCGACAACATGATCAGGGCCATCTCGATGCAGCCGACCGACGGCCTGGTCCGCGGCGCCCCGGTGGTCGACACCGGTTCGTCCATCACGGTCCCGGTCGGTGACATCACCAAGGGCCACGTGTGGAACACCCTCGGCGACGCGCTGGACGTTCCGACGGCCAGCCTGGAGGTCACCGAGCGGTGGGGCATCCACCGCGGCGCCCCGCCGTTCGACCAGCTGGAGTCCAAGACCGAGATGCTGGAGACCGGCATCAAGGTCATCGACCTGCTGGCCCCCTACGTCAAGGGCGGCAAGATCGGCCTGTTCGGCGGCGCGGGCGTCGGCAAGACCGTGCTGATCCAGGAGATGATCCGCCGGGTCGCGCTGAACTTCGGTGGCACCTCGGTGTTCGCCGGTGTCGGCGAGCGCACCCGTGAGGGCAACGACCTCTGGGTCGAGATGGACGAGATGGACGTCCTCAAGGACACCGCCATGGTGTTCGGGCAGATGGACGAGCCGCCGGGCACCCGCCTGCGGGTCGCGCTGTCCGGGCTGACGATGGCGGAGTACTTCCGCGACGTCCAGAACCAGGACGTGCTGCTGTTCATCGACAACATCTTCCGGTTCACCCAGGCGGGCTCGGAGGTGTCGACGCTGCTCGGCCGGATGCCGTCCGCGGTGGGCTACCAGCCGACGCTGGCGGACGAGATGGGTGTGCTCCAGGAGCGGATCACCTCGACGCGCGGTAACTCGATCACCTCGATGCAGGCGATCTACGTGCCCGCCGACGACATCACCGACCCGGCGCCGCACACCACGTTCGCGCACCTGGACGCCACCACCACCCTGTCGCGGAGCATCTCCGAGAAGGGCATCTTCCCGGCCGTGGACCCGCTGGACTCCACGTCCCGGATCATGGACCCGCAGATCCTCGGCAACGAGCACTACCAGGTGGCGCAGGAGGTCAAGCGGATTCTGCAGAAGTACAAGGAGCTGCAGGACATCATCGCGATCCTCGGTATCGACGAGCTGTCGGAGGAGGACAAGGTCACCGTCCAGCGGGCGCGGCGCATCGAGCGTTTCCTTTCGCACCCGATGTACGTGGCGGAGAAGTTCACCGGCATCGCCGGTGTGACGCTGTCCAAGGACGACACCGTCGCCTCCTTCAAGGCGATCGCCGAAGGCAAGTACGACCACCTGCCCGAGCAGGCGTTCTTCATGTGCGGCGGCATCGAGGACGCCGAGAAGAAGGCCCGCGAGCTGGAGAAGTGATCCGCTCCGGAGGGGCCGCCCGGGTCAGGGCGGCCCCTCCGGATCCGAGGAGGAAGCAGACGTGGCAAACCTGAGAGTCGGGCTGGTCTCGCCGGAGCGCGAGATCTGGTCCGGCGAGGCCAAGATGGTGGTCGCCCAGACCGTCGAGGGCTCGCTCGGCATCCTGCCGGGCCACGCCCCGGTGCTGGGCGTCCTCCTCGACGGCAGTGTGGTGAAGATCGAGCCGGCGAACGGCGGTGAGCCGTTCCTCGCGATGGTCGGCAGCGGCTTCTTCTCCGTCGCCGCCGACGAGGTGTCGGTGCTGGCCGAGCAGGCGGAGCTGGGCAAGGACATCGACGTCCAGGACGCCCGGCGGGCGTTGGAGGACGCCCTCGCGGCCGAGAACGACGACGCGACGCCGGAGCGGCGGGCCCGGGCACGGCTGCGCGCGGCGGGCATCGAAGCCTGAGGCTTCGGCGGACGGCGGGAGATTGGGCGAGCACCTGGCGGTGGACGTGGGCGGGGTGCTCGCCGCGGTCGTCCTTGTCGCGGTACTGCTGTACGTGGGAATGGTGGTGCGGCGCCGGCTGTTCGCCCGCGGCGGCGGCACCGTGGAGTGCAGTCTGCGTGAGCTGCCCCGGGACGGGGAGGTCCCGGGAGCGTGGCGTCTCGGCTTCGGGCGTTACAAAGGCGATGTCCTTCAGTGGCATCGTGTCTTCGGTTTCCGGACCAGGCCCCGGCAGGTGATTCACCGCCGGGGCCTTGTCGTGGCCAACCGGCGCGGCCCGGGCCCGGAGGAGACGGAGAGCCTGCCGCCCGATGTGACGATCATCGAGGTCAGGGACGGTGACCTGACGGTGGAGCTGGCGATGGGCGCGGAGGCGCTGACGGGTTTCCTCGCCTGGTTGGAGGCCGCGCCGCCGGGCTTCCCGGTCGACCTGCCGTCCCCGGAGTGAGCCGGCCGCGGAAGTCGGTCGGCGTGCGGTAAGGCTTCGGTATGGGGTCGGTGCGGTGGCGGCGCGCCGATCACGGCGGGTCGGGCGTGGGCGGCGAGGATCGCTGCTGGTCCGTCTCCGTCCACAGGAGTCCCCGTGCGCAAGCTGCTCATCGGCGCCGCCGTGGCGCTGCCCGCCGCCTGCCTGCCCGCCGCGTTCCTGTCCGTGCCCGTCGTGTCGGGTGTGCCGACGTCGGCTGGCACGAGCGTCGAGGCACGTCCCGATCTCGCCGCGCTCGTCCGGGCGAAGGACGTCGAGGCGCACCTCAGGGCGTTCCAGGAGATCGCCGACTTCAACGGCGGGAACCGCGCGTCGGGCGGCGCCGGATACGACGTGTCGGTGAAATACGTGGTGGGACGGCTGCGGAAGGCGGGCCTCACCCCGCGGATCCAGAAGTTCAGGCACCCGTACTGGCGGGAGCGGTCCGACGCGGTGCTGGCCCGGACGGAGCCGTCGAAGGCGACCTACCAGGAGGGCCGGGACTTCCGCACGTTCGCGTACTCGGGGTCGGGTGATGTGACCGCGCGGGTGACCGCCGTCGACCTGCCGTCCAAGGGCGACGGGACGAGCGGCTGCGAGAAACGCGACTTCACCGACTTCCCGAAGGGCTCGATCGCGCTTCTGCGACGCGGGACCTGCACGTTCGAGACGAAGGCCGCGAAGGCGAAGGCCGCGGGCGCGTCCGCCGTCGTGATCTACAACGGGCCCGGGGAGAAGGGGCCGGTGAACGGCACCCTGAACAAGCCGTCGACGCTTCCGGTGATCGGGCCGTCCCACAAGGTCGGCGCCGCGTTGGCGAAGGCGGCGGAGAAGGGCGGGCTCCACCTGCGGGTGCGGACCGACACCGTGCACGGCGAGCGGCGCACCGCCAACGTCATCGCCGACACCGACCACGGACGCGGCGACAACGTCGTGCTGGTCGGCGCGCACCTCGACAGCGTTCCCGCGGGCCCGGGGATCAACGACAACGGCACCGGCGCGGCCGCGCTCCTCGCCATCGCCGCGAAGATCAAGGAGTTGGGCGAGGACGGCCTGCGCAACCGGGTCAGGTTCGCGTGGTGGGGCGCCGAGGAGGAGGGGCTCCGGGGCTCCACGCATTACGTGAAGTCGCTGTCGCCGTCCGACCGGAAGTCGATCGCGCTGGCCCTGAACTTCGACATGCTCGGCTCGGTCAACGGCACCCGTGGCGTGTACGACGGGGACCACTCCGTCCGCGCCGGGGTCCGGGCGCCCGCCGGTTCGGGCGCGATCGAGAAGATGTTCCGGGACTACTTCGAGCGCCGCCACCTGCCGACCACCGAGCACGTGTTCGACGGCCGTTCCGACTACGGCCCGTTCGTCGAGGCCGGCATTCCGGCCGGGGGAATGGCGACCGGGGCCGAGGGCGTGAAGACCGCCGCGGAGGCCGAGGCGTTCGGCGGCAGCGCGGGTAAACCGTACGACCCGTGCTACCACAAGAAGTGCGACCGGCTGAAGAACGTGAACCTCAAGCTCCTCGACTCCAACGTCGACGCGA
Organism: Actinomadura spongiicola; assembly: GCF_003432485.1. Lineage (GTDB taxonomy): Bacteria > Actinomycetota > Actinomycetes > Streptosporangiales > Streptosporangiaceae > Spirillospora > Spirillospora spongiicola. The sequence goes on along the minus strand of NZ_QVNQ01000011.1, from coordinate 181,532 downwards.
TCGCGCACGTCACCCAGCATCTGGCCAGGACGACCGTCGCGGTCAACGGAGGTGCCCGCCTGAGCGTCGGCGACGGCCCGTCCGAGGCCCCCGTCCGGCGGGGGTCCCGCCGGGTCCGTTAGGCGGGCGAGACGGCGACGTCGCCGTTGTCGCTGCGGACGTGGATGCGATGGCCTGACGTCGAGTCCTGGCGGAGGGCCGAGTCGATCCGATCGCCGCCGTTGGAGCTGGACGCGCTGATGGCGTAGCTCTGGCCGGTCGGGACGCGGACATGGACCGAGCCGTTGGAACTGGCCGCGCGGACATCGGACGGCGGTGTGGTGAGCCGCAGGTCGACGCCGCCGTTGTCGGTCTTCGCCGTGATCCTGTCGGCGGTGAGGCCGCCCGCCACGATCGACCCGTTGTCGGTGCCGACGTCGGCGACGGTGGCGCGCCCGCCGAGGTCGATGCTGCCGTCCTTGCTCCGGGCGGTCAGCCTGTCGGCGGTGAGGCCGGTGGCGTGGATGGAACCGTTGTCGCTGTGCAGGTCGGCGGTCTTGACGTGACCGGAGACGTGGATTCCGCCGTCGGCGGAGCTGAGCGACACCGACGTCGCGCGCAGGTCGGTCACGCGCACCGCGCCGTTGTCGCTGTGCAACTTCACGTTTCCGCCGAGGCCGGACGCGGTGATCGACCCGTCGTCGGTGTGGACCTCCACCGGCGTCGCCTTCGGCACCTGGACGTGGTACGAGACGCCGCACTGGGTGACCCCGATCGTGGCCCTGGCGCACGAGGACGACAGCGTGACCGTGTCGCCCCTGGTGATGTGCCGCGGCGTCGGCTTGTTCTTATCGTTCGACCAGCGCAGCCGTTCCCGCACCTTGATGCCGGGGGAGTCGGACGTCGTGATCTCCACATGGCCCGCGCCACTGATCTTCAGGGCGGTGACGTTCGCGGGCGCGGAGTAGGTGCGGTCCTCGTGATGCGTCCCGAAGCTCAGGTTGCCGCAGCCGGTCAGCGTCGCGGCGGCGGCCGCCGTCAGCGCGGCCGAGATCGTCAGGGTCCTCACGTGGTCACTCCTGTTGTCGCTGTACACCCGTAGGAACCAGCCTGCTCGACCGGGGACGCCGTCACCAGGAGGGGAGCCGGTCTCCCGGAGGTGGGGCTAACCCCACCCCCGACGGTCAGCGTTCTCCGCCGGGCTTCCAGAGAATGTCGCCGTGCTCCACGTTGGCGAGGCGGCACAGGATGAACAGCAGGTCGGACAGCCGGTTCAGGTAGCGGGCCGTCAGCGGGTTCACCCCGCCCTCCGCCGCCTCCGGGTCGCCGTCGGCGGCCGCGCCGTGCGCCTCGATCGCCGCCCACGCGGACCGTTCGGCGCGCCGGCACACCGTCCGCGCGACGTGCAGCAGCGCCGCGCCCGGGGTCCCGCCCGGGAGGACGAAGCTCCGCAGCGGCGCCAGGGACTCGTTCTGCTCGTCGCAGTCCGCCTCCAGCCGGTCGATGTACGGCTGGTCGATGCGCAGCGGCGGGTACTCCGGGTCGGGCACGACCGGCGCGCACAGGTCGGCGCCCACGTCGAACAGTTCGTTCTGGACGCGGGCCAGCAGCGCGACCGCGTTCTCCGGCAGGGAACCGAGCGCGACGGCGGTCCCGATCGCGGCGTTGGCCTCCTCCACGTCGGCGTAGGCGGCGAGCCGTGGATCGGTCTTGCGGGTCCGGGACGCGTCGCCCAGCGCGGTGGTGCCCTCATCGCCCGTCCTGGTGTAGATCCGCGAGAGGACGACGGGGTTCTCCCTGTTCTTCGCCATATCGATCACCCTAGCCGCGGCCGAGGGCAGAAGCCCGTTCGGTAGGGTTTCGGGAAATGACCCGGAGGCCGACGTGTACGACTACATCATCGTGGGTGCGGGCAGCGCGGGATGCGTACTCGCCGCCAGACTGACCGAGGACCCCTCCACCACGGTCCTGCTGTTGGAGGCGGGCCCGCCCGACGACGCGCCCGAGATCCACATTCCGGCCGCGGTCGGCTCGATGATGAAGGGCCCCTTCGACTGGGACTACGCCACGGTCCCGCAGGAGCACGCCGCGGGACGCTCGGTGTACTGGCCGCGGGGTCGCACGGTCGGGGGGAGTTCGTCCACCAACGCGATGGTCTACGTTCGCGGGGCCCGGTACGACTTCGACACCTGGCGCGACGTGTACGGCTGTGACGGCTGGGGCTACGAGGACCTGCTGCCCTACTTCTGCCGCGCCGAGGACCAGCAGCGCGGCGAGCTTCCGTACCACGGCGTCGGCGGCCCCCTCCGCGTCGAGGACCTGCGCTTCAAGCACCCCCTGACCCGCGCGTGGGTGCAGTCCGCCAAGGCGTACGGTCTCGCCGCGAACCCCGACTTCAACGGCGCCGACCAGGACGGCGTCGGCTTCTACCAGGTGACGCAGAAGCGTGGCCGCCGCTGGTCGGCCGCCGACGCCTACCTCCACCCGGTCGCGGACCGTCCGAACCTCACGGTCGTCACCGACGCCCTCGCCACCCGGGTTCTGGTGGAGGACGGTCGCGCGACCGGCGTCCGGTACGAGGCGCGCGGCGAGACCGTGTCGGCCCGCGCCGACGCCGAGGTCGTCCTGTCGGGCGGGGCGGTGAACAGCCCGCAGCTCCTCATGTTGTCGGGCATCGGCCCCGCCGACCATCTCCGCTCCGTCGGCATCGACGTCCTCGTCGACTCCCCGGTCGGGCGGGGCCTTCAGGACCACCCGTTCGTGAACGTCATGTTCGCGACGCCCCGGTCCAAGCCCCTGTGGGAACTGGCGAACGCCCGAGCCCTCGCCCTCTACCAGGCGGTCGGGCGCGGCCCGTACGCGTCCAACGTCGCCGAGGCGGGCGGGTTCGTCCGGACGGTCGAGGGCCTGCCCGCGCCCGACCTCCAGTACCACGTGATGCCGTCGCCCTACGTCAACCAGGGGCTCACCGAGACGTCGGAGCGCCTGTTCTCCGTCCTGGTCACGGCGGTGGCCGTCGAGAGCCGGGGCGCGCTCACCCTCCGCTCCGCCGGTCCCCACGCCAAACCGCTGATCGACCCGGCCTACCTCGCCGCCAAGTCCGATCTGGACATCCTGGTCGCCGGCGTCCGGCAGGCCCGTGAGATCGCCGCGACCGGGCCGCTGGCGTCCCTGACCGGCGGCGAGTGGGCCCCCGGCGAGCAGGTCGACACCGACGACGCCCTCGTCGACTTCGTCCGCCGTGAATGCGCGACCCTGTTCCACCCCACGAGCACCTGCGCGATGGGCGCGGACGGCGCGGTCTGCGACCCCGAACTCCGAGTCCGTGGTGTCGAGGGCCTGCGCGTGGTGGACGCGTCGGTCATGCCCGCCGTCCCGCGCGGCAACACCAACGCCGCCACCATCGCCCTGGCCGAACGCGCCGCCGACCTCATCCGCGGCCGCTCGCCCCTGAAGCCCGCCACCGCCCGCACCTGACCTCCGGCCCGGGGGATCGCCGCGCACGAGAAAGCGCCCCCGTCCGTTCGGACGGGGGCGCGGAACCGCTCGGACAGGCCGGGGGCGTCACCGCTTGAGGGCCTTCGCGGCGCGGACGCGGCGGGCCTTCTTGGCCTCCTTGCGCAGCGCGCTGACGCGGTCGTTGATGATGACGTTGCTGAAGTCCGGACGCATCATGTCGCTCTCCTTGTCTCCGCCGGGCCCTTTCGGCCCGACATGTACAAGGTTCGTCCTAAGGCGGCACCCCTCACATCGGGACGACGCCTTATCTAGGCGGCCTCAGAGCGCCTTAGTCGCCCGTAGGGGCCTCAGGCCGGGGCCTCAGCGCTTGTACCGGCGGGCGTGCAGCATGTTGACCAGGCCGAGGACCCGGGCCATGTCCCTGTCGGTCCGGGTGAACGACGCCAGGTTCATGGCCGCGAAACGCTGCCGGGTGATGGCCTTCGGGCGGGCGAACTCGCGCAGGCCGTCCGGGCCGTGGACACGGCCGAAACCGGACTCGCCGACGCCGCCGAACGGCAGCGCGGCGATCTGCGCGTACGCGCCGAACGCGTTGATCGAGGCCATGCCGGTGCGCATCCGGCGGGCGGCGTCCATGGCGCGGGACCGGTCGCCGGAGAAGATCGCCCCGGCGAGGCCGTAGCCGGTCGCGTTGACCTTCTCGACGGCCTCGTCGAGGTCCCCGACCCGGTGGACGGTGATCGTCGGGCCGAAGGTCTCCTCGCGGACGGCGGACGAGTCGTCCGGCACGTCCGTCAGGACGACCGGCTCCACGTAAGGCCTGCGGACGGACTCGACGCCGCCCACGACCGCCGTCGCGCCCCTGTCGAGGGCGTCCCTGATGTGGCGTTCGATGACGTCGAGCTGTCCGGGCATCGTGATCGGGCCGTAGGCGGCCTCGCGGTCGAAGCCGGGCCGCAGCTCGCGGGCCCTGGCGGTGAGCGCGCCGAGGAACGCGTCGTAGACGTCGTCGACGACGTAGATCCGTTCGATGGCGATACAGGTCTGGCCCGCGTTGGCCATGGCGCCCCACAGGGCGGCGTCGGCGGCGGCGTCGAGGTCGGCGCCCGCGTCCACGACACAGGCGTCCTTGCCGCCGCACTCGGCGATGATCGGGGTGAGGTTCTCGGCGCAGGCGGTCATGACGCGCCTGGCGGTCCGGGCCGAGCCGGTGAAGGCGACCTTGTCGACGCCGGGGGAGGAGGCGAGCGCCGCGCCGGTCTCCCCGAACCCGGTGACCGTCTGCAGGACGGGATGTTCGGGGACGACCGCCGCGACCAGCTCCGCCAGGAACACCCCGACGCCCGGGGTGAACTCCGACGGCTTGAACACCACGGCGTTCCCGGCCGCCAGCGCGTAGGCGATCGAGCCCATCGGGGTGACGACCGGGTAGTTCCACGGGCCGATCACGCCGACGACGCCGAGCGGCTGGTACTCCAGCACGCACTTGTGGTTGATCGCCATGAGGCCGGGATAGACGGTCCGCGGGCCGAGGACCTTGTGCGCGTTGCGGGCGGCGAAGTCGAGATGCGTGATCGCGATGATCGTTTCGAGCTGGGCGTCCTGCAGCGGCTTGCCGGTCTCCTGGTGGATCAGCTCGGCCATCCGGTTGAGGTTCCTGGCGAGGGAGCCCTTGACGTTCAGGAGCCGGAGCCTGCGCTCCTTCCAGCCGAGGGCGCTCCACCATCCCGCCGCCTCCCGGGCGCGTTCGACGGCCGCGGCCACGGCGGCGGCGTCCCGGACGGGATGTTCGGCGACGACCTCGCCGGTGGCCGGGTTCAGGGACGCGAACGTCTCGGCGTTCTCCGTGGCCACGGACATCAGGAACCTCCCGGGAGGGCTGGCAAGGCCTGTCTGGGGCGAAGGGTACTCGCTGGTAATCCACCCTATGCCCCCGGCCGCGGGAGGCCCGGTCAGCGGAAGTCGGCGGCGTGGTCGACGGCCCAGGAGGCGAAGGTACGCGCCGGACGGCCGGTGACGCGCTCGACCTCGGGGGACGGTTCCGGCGGATGCTCGACCGACTCGGCCCGCAGCTTGAGCAGGGCGTCCACCACGCCCGGCCGCATGTGGGGGTGGGCGAGCATCTCCGTCCGCGCCTCCTCCGGGGTGATCTCCTCGAAGCGCGCCGGGCGGCCGGTCGCCTCGCCGATGAGCCGGACCATCTCCGGCGCGGTGATCGACTCGGGGCCGCTGAGCACGGGCCGTGTGCCGACGAGTTCGTCGGTGAGCAGGGCACGGGCGACCACGGAGGCGATGTCGCGCTCGTGGATCGGCGTGCTGCGCGCGGCGGCGTACGGTCCGCGCACGGCGGCACCGGCGCGGATCGTCTGTTGCCAGGCCAAGGCGTTGGACGCGAACTCGCCGGGGCGCGCGAACGTCCACTCCATCCCGGACTCCTCGATCGCGCGCTCGATCGCCCGATGGTGAGCGGCGATCTCGTTGGACGGATCGGGGTCGAGGGCGGCCGACGTCGACAGCATGACGACGCGGCGGACGCGGTGGTCGACCGCGCGAACCAGCAGGTCGTCCACGCCGCCCCAGAACACGGCCGGGTTGAGGAAGATCGCGGTGACGCCGGTCAACGGCAATGTGTCGGTGTGAGCCACCTCCACGCCGCCCGGCAACCGCGCCGTGGCGGGATCGCGGGTCAGGGCGCGGACCTTCGCGCCCGCGCGGAGCAGTTCGTCCACGACGGGACGGCCGACATTTCCGGTGGCTCCGGTAACAAGAATCATGAGCCTCATCTTCAACCGTCTGGTTGAACATGTCAAACAGTCGGATGGATGAGCTGGTCAGGCACCCGGCTAGCATGTGGCGGGTGACGGACACCACGCGCCGACCCCGGCGATCCCCGGCCCCGGACGAGCGCAAACTGGACGCCGAGCGGTCGCGGCGGCTGCTGCTGGACGCCGCGCTGGAGGAGTTCGCCGCCCGCGGCTTCGCGGGCGCCCGCGTCCAGGACATCGCCGACCGGGCGGGCCTCAACAAACAGCTGATCAACTACTATTTCGGCGGCAAGGAGGGCCTGTACCGGGCGCTGAGCCGCCGCTGGCTGGAGCGAGAGGTCGAGTTCAACGACCCGGCCGTGCCGCTCGACGAGATCGTCGTCCGGTATCTCGACCATGTGCTGGACGACCCGCGCGGGACGCGGCTGAACGCGTGGCGCGGCCTCACCGAGGACCTCGACGACATCCCCGGAGACCACGAAGACCTGTCCGACCTGGAACGTCGCCAGGCCGCCGGAGAACTCGCCGACGACCTGGACCCGGCCGCGGTCATGCTGGCGATGACGGCGATGGTCTCGGCGCCCGTGACCATGCCGCTCGCCGTGCGCCGCGTCTTCGGGCTGGACCCGGACTCACCCGAGTTCCGTGAACGCTACGCCGAGCAACTCCGCCGCATCACCCGGCACCTGTCGGCCTGAACGGCCGTATCAGTCGTTCCACCACTGGAACAGCGTGTGACCGAACTGGATCGGCAGCTCGTCCAGGCCCAACACGTCGGTGATGTTGAAGACCAGGTCGAAGAAGGCCTCGTTGATCGGGTCGAGCCAGAGCAGCGCGACCAGGACGAGGAAGGCGTAGCCGCTGTAGGCCTGGGCCTGGTCCACCAACCGGCGCGGCAGATACGGCTCGATGATGCCGAAGCCGTCCAGCCCCGGGATCGGCAGCAGGTTCAGGACCGCGGCCGTGACCTGTAGGAACGCGAGGAACGCCACGCCCAGCCAGAAAATGCCGTGATCCTGGTGCGCGAAGTTCTTGTAGAAGACCGCGAGCATCACCGCGAACGCCGCGTTGGACAGCGGTCCCGCCGCCGAGATCAAACTGTGCCGCAGCTTCCCCTGGATCAGATGCCGGTCGATCCACACCGCGCCGCCCGGCAGGCCGATCCCGCCGAGCAGGATGAACACCACCGGGATCACGAAGCTGAGGAGCGTGTCGGAGTACTTCAGGGGGTTCAGCGTGAGATACCCCTTTTGGACGACACCGCGATCGCCCGACCGGAACGCCATGTAGGCGTGCCCGAACTCGTGCAGACACAGCGACAGCACCCACGCGGACAGGACGAACCCGAACAGCGCGAGCCGCGCCGACCTGGACGGATCGTTCCCGTACCGCCACGCGATCAGCCCGCACAGGACGGTCGCCGCCACGATCGCGAGGAACACCGGGCTCGGCCGCACCGCCGCGGCCCCTCGCGTCCCGTGCGCAGTTCCCCTCATTGCTCCCGGCCCCTCTCGCCACACCGCCGTTCCCCGGGCGTCCCGTCTAAGTCGACCGTCGTCGCGTCGGTGGGGGCCGGGGGCATAGGTGAACATTACCGGGCGTGCGGCGCCGTCCCGTCCCTAGTCGAGGGTGTACTCCAGCGCCCAGGAGTGGCCACCGTCCTCGCCGACGGTGATCTGACCGACCCCGCGGATGCCCGCCAGCTCGCCGGTGCCGGACGTGGGGACGATCAACCATCGCAGCCACTGCGTGTCGGGCGTGCCGTCCTCGCTGCCCGCGCTGTGCTGGAGGACGAACGTGCCCTCGCGCCCATGCAGGATCCCCTGGAGATGCTCGACGCCCACATAGGCGACGGGCCCGGCGGCGGTCTCCACGGTGATCAGTTCGGTGCTGCTCGTCCCGACCAGGTCGCCGTGAAAGGTCTTGCCGACGTGGATCCGGGTCAGCTTGGTGCCGCCCTGCTCCTCGTACGGCTTCTCCGCGTCCCAGGCGTCGATGTCGAAGGTGCCGCTGGCTTGAAACGTCATGCCCGTAATGATGCCGCCTCACCGGCGCCCCGCGTGCGGCCTCAGAAGAGGGTGCCCTCATGTTCGATGCTCACGGTGCTTCGGCGACACGAACCAGCACGTAGACGCCCTCGTGGTTCGGGAAGTAGGGGCGGCCCTTCGCGTCGGTCAGCTTCCAGTCGACGCGACACGACCCGGGGAGGTCGGGCGCCGTGAACGTGACGGAGATCAGCGCGAACTTCCCGGGCGCGGTGTCCGGCACTCGAACCTGAGGAACCGAGGCGCATAACCCGGGGCCCTCGGCGGGTCCCTGCCGGGTGAGGAAACGACCTCGCCAGGGAACCGATCCACTGTTCTGGATCTTCCATGTCTTCTTGAAGACCTGGTTCGCGGTCACCGTCGTTCCATCGGGGATGGTGACGTCCCCGTCCGGCGGGAACGCCGTCCCATCGCCTGGAATGAGAGTTCCGGGGCTTCCCGCCGTTGGGGGTGTTATCGGCGTGAACGGAGGGCTCGGAAGGCTCCGGGAGGTGGGTCGGGGGGCGTCGTCAGTGTCGAGCATCGCGGCGAGACCGCCGGCGAACATCAGCATGGCGAGCGTGCCGACGGCGAACTGAACGGCGCATCCGACTCGTCGCCGTGGCGCGGGCGGTGTTCCGTCGCCGCCGCGGATCGCGGAGAGTTCCTCGCCGACCGCTTCGGCGTTTCTCGGACGGTCGTGGGGAGACTTGGCGAGCAACCGCGTCACCAGGTCGTCGAGCGCCGGGGGAATGCCGGAACGGAGCGAGCCGGGGCTTCGCGGTGAGCTCTCCCTGTGTTGGACGCCGAGAACGCCGGGGGCCTGGTCGGGAGCGAACGGAGGACGGCCCGTGAGCAAGGCGTACAGGACGCAGCCGAACGAGTAGAGGTCGGCTCGCTCATCGACCGGCTGCGCCGACCATTGTTCGGGAGCCATGTACGCCGGGGTGCCGACCACGTGCCCTTCGCTGGTGAGCCCCGAGGTGGCCTGGGCGAATCGCGCGATCCCGAAATCGAGGATCTTCACCCGTTCGTCGGGGAGCAGCATCAGATTGGCGGGCTTGATATCACGATGGACGATGTCGCTTGCATGGGCGGCGGCCAGAGCCTGCGCGATCTGTATCGCCATGGACAACGCCTGATCGACGGGTAATCCGTTCGGGGCGTCATCGAGTACCTTTTTCAGGTCTCGGCCTTCGAGATATTCCATCACGACGAACATTTGTCCATCGAACTCGCCGATATCGTGAATGGCGGCGATTCCGGGATGCTTGCCCGCGGCCGCGGCCTGGATCTCGGCTTCGTGCTTGAGCCGGGCGATCGCCTGGTGGTTCGGTCGCATCCGCGACAGCAGGATCTTGATGGCGACCTGGCGGTGCAGACGCAGGTCCTTCGCGCGCCAGACCTCGCCTACGCCGCCCCGCCCGATCCGATCTTCCAGCTGGTATCGACCATTGATCTTCACCCCAGGGCCCATGATCGCCTCCCCCCGCGCCGCCGCCGTCCCCGCCACTTCGTAGGACTCTTGAGGGCGTTGGGCGGTTCACGGTGTGCAAAAGTTCACTGTGGCGAACATTCCCGAAGAAGGCTCACGTTCAGCGGCCTTCTCGAAATCCGGGAAATGGTTCGGGGGTAATGACCAGGAAACCGCTTCCGATCGGTCCGATCTCTTGATCGAAAAGGCCGTCAGAAGAGGGTGCCCTCGTGTTCGATGCCGCGGAGGGCGTCGTAGTCGAGGGTGACGCAGTCGATGCCGCGGTCGGCGGCGAGGACGCGGGCCTGCGGTCTGATCTCCTGGGCGGCGAAGACGCCTCGGACGGGGGCGAGGTGCGGGTCCCGGTTGAGGAGTTCCAGGTAGCGGGTGAGTTGTTCCACGCCGTCGATCTCGCCACGGCGTTTGATCTCGATGGCGACGGTGGCGCTGTCGGCGTCCCGGCAGAGGATGTCCACGGGGCCGATCGCGGTCGGGAACTCGCGGCGGATCAGCGTCCAGCCGTCCCCGAGGGTGGTGATGTGCTCGGCGAGCAGCTCCTGGAGGTGCGCCTCCACACCGTCCTTCTGCAGGCCCGGGTCGAGGCCGAGTTCGTGGCGGGTGTCGTGCAGGATCTCCTCGATGGTGAGGATCAGCCGCTCGCCCGACTTGCCGTGGGTGACCGTCCAGCGGGCGACGGCGCCGTTCTCCTCATGGGGCTCCTCGCGCAGCGAACAGGGCGGGTTCATCCAGTTGAGGGGCTTGTAGGCGCGGTCGTCGGCGTGGATGCTGACGCTTCCGTCCGCCTTGATCAGGATCAGGCGGGGTGCCATCGGCAGGTGGGCGGTGAGCTTGCCGGCGTAGTCGACGCTGCAGCGGGCGATAACGAGACGCACGCCGACCAACCCTAGTGGGGGGCGTCGGCTAAGACGTGCGGATGCGGGATCTAAGGCGTCCTGCCGATGTGGGGGAGGTGGCCTTAGGACGAGTCTCTTAACTGCCGGGTCGTGCCGTTCGGCCCGGGAGACGGGGAGGCGTCTTGTACCACCACGACATCATGCGGTCGGTCATACGGGAGCGGGAGCGAGAGATGCGGGCCGAGGCGGACGCGATCCGGGCCGGGCGGTTGGCGCGGCGGGCCCGCGACTACTGGGCCGAGCGGGCCGAGCGGGTCGCCAGGCCGATCAAGCGGCGGACGTCCCGGCAGGGGGCCGCGCCCGCGCGCTGACCGCGTCCCGGCGCGCGGGGGCCGCCGGGGAGCCTCGCGTAGCGGAATGAAAATCTTTGTCAAGCCTGGAATTCGGCGGGGACCCTGATCTAGCGTCGAGAGCGGATCCGACGACTGCGAAAGGACCCCCGCATGTCTCTTGACGTGACCCCGGAACTCCTGGAGAGGGCGCAGCAGGGCGAGGTCGACGACGCGGCGTTCGTCGAGTGCATCAAGACGTCCCTGCCCTACGCCTGGGAAATGATCAGCGGTCTGGTGGCGCGGCTCCAGGTCGACGGCGGCGACTTCGCCGACAACGTGGAACCGCCGCCCGACGAGCAGGCCCGCGGCCAGCTGCTGAGGGTGCTCGCCAGCGATTCCATGCGCGGGACGCTGGAGCGCTACTTCGGCGTCAAGCTGGCGTTCCAGAACTGCCATCGCGTCGCCGTGTTCCCGAGCGGCGACTCCGGCGCCTACCGGACGTTCGTGACGCCCCGCGAACAGATCCTCAACCAGTCGCCCGAACTGCGCGACTGCTGAACCCGGCGCGGCGCGCCTCAACTCTCGGCGGCGCGCCGCGCCTCAGCTCGTGGCGGCGCGGACCTTCGGCAGGACGTCCGCGCCCAGCCGCGCGATGTTCTCCAGCGTGGCCGAACGGGACCCGGCGGCCTCCACCAGCATGATCAGATGCCGGATGCCGGTCCGTTCGACGGTGGTGACGAGCGACTCGACGCAGTCGTCCGGCGAACCGACGGGGTGCAGATCGCACATGCGTCGCGTGTAGCCGACCGGGTCGGGGGACGGCCGCGGACGATCGTCGACGGCGACGTACCCCTCCAACCCGGGGCCGAGCCAGCGCGGCATCCCGGTCATGAGGGTCGCGACGGCCTGCTCCCGGGTGTCGGCGACCTGTGCGACATGGGTGGAGATGTGGGGGGCGGAGTGTATGCCGTGGCGGGCGACGGCGGCGGCCTTCTCGTCCGGGCCGACATGCATCCCCAGCAACATCGGCAGCCCCCGCGCGGCGGCCAGCGCCTCCGTGGCCGGGGACGTGCACGCGACGGCCACCGGCGGCGGGACGGCGGCACGCGGCACCACCGGAACCTCACGGAACCGGAACCGTTCCCCCGACCACCCGACCCGGTCGGAACGCAGCCACGCCAGAAGAAGGTCGAGGGACTCGGCGAAACCGTGCTCGTAGCGGTCGAGGCCGGTGCCGAAGACCTCAAGGTCGCGCCACGGTCCGCCGCGTCCGACCCCCAGCCGGAAACGGCCGCCTGAGAGCAGGGACAGCATCGCCGCCTGTTCGGCGAGCGCCACCGGATGCTGGGTGGACAGCACGCTGACCGCCGTCCCCACCTCGATCCGGCCGGTGACGGCCAGCAGATGCCCGGCCAGGACCGTCGCCGACGGGACGACCCCGTACGACATGAAGTGGTGTTCGGCGAGCCACACGTCGTCGAACCCGGCCCGTTCGGCGGCGACGGCCGCCTCGACGGTGCGGGTCAAAGCGGAGGCGTCGTCCTGGTCGGGGAATCGGGCGGCGAGAAGGAAGACTCCGAGGCGCACATCCCCGTCGTACCCGGCATCGTGCGGCCGTGCGCGCTCTGCGAGACTGCCGTTCATGACTGGTCGTTCGTTCAGCAAAGTCGGGGTCGTCGGACTGGGCACCATGGGCGCCGGCATCGCCGAGGTGCTGGCGCGCGGTGGCCTCGCCGTCGTCGGTGTCGAGGTGGACGAGGAGGCGCTGGAACGCGGGCGCGGGCACCTGAGACGCTCGACCGGACGGGCCGTCGAACGCGGCAGGCTCACCGAGGAGGAACAGCGCGCCATCCTCGACCGGATCGCGTTCTCCGTCGACTTCACCGACCTGTCCGCCTGCGACCTCGTCGTCGAGGCCGTCCCGGAGCGGCTCGACCTGAAACGCGCGGTGTTCGCCGAGCTCGACCGGGTGTGCGGCGACGACGCCGTCCTCGCCACGAACACGTCCTCGTTGTCGGTCACCGGCATCGCGGCCGGGACGAGCCGTCCCGCCAAGGTCGTCGGGGTGCACTTCTTCAACCCCGCGCCCGTGATGAGACTGGTCGAGGTGATCGGGACCGTCCTCACCGAGCCGGACGCCGTGTGCCGCGTCGCCGAACTCCTGAAGGGCCTCGGCAAGACGCCGGTCGCGGTCGGGGACCGCGCCGGGTTCGTCGCGAACCGGCTGCTCTTCGGCTACCTGAACCAGGCCGTCGCGCTGCTGGACTCCGGGCACGCGACCCGCGACGACATCGACACCGCGATGAGGGTCGGCGCGGGCCTGCCGATGGGCCCGTTCACCCTCATGGACCTGATCGGCCTCGACACCTGCCTCGGGGTGCTGGACGCCATCTACGCCGAGACCCGCGACCGCCGCCACGCCGCCTCGCCGCTGCTCCGCGAGCTCGTCACCGCCGGGCTGCTCGGCCGCAAGACCGGGCGCGGCTTCTTCGCCTACGACGGTTCTCCGGCCACCGAGGCGGAACCCGCGGACGGTCCGCCGCCGATCGTCGGTGTCGTCGGCGTCGGCCCGCTCGCCGACGCGGTCGCCGCGCTGTGCGACCGGGCGGGCAGCCCCGTCCGCGACTCCGCCGCCGGGCTCGCCGACTGCGACCTGGTCATCGAGGCCGCCGAGGACGCCGAGGCCGGACGGGCGCTGCTGTCCGCCGCCGTCCAGGCGGTCAAACCGGGCGCGGTCCTCGCCGTCACGTCCGTGGACGGGTCGGTGGTCCGGCAGGCGATGGCGACCGGACGTCCCGCCGACGTCGTCGGGCTGCACCTGCCCGACCCGGCCGGACCGCTCGCCGAGATCGCCGCCACCGTCGCGACGGCCCCGGACATCGCCGACCGGGCCGTGGACGTGATCCGGCGCCTCGGTCTCACCGTCGTCCGCTGCCGTGACCGGGCCGGGTTCATCGTGGACGCGCTGCGCCTCCCGTATCTGAACGACGCCGCCGCCATGCTCGGCGCCGGATACGCCGGCGCCGACGCGATCGACGACGCGATGACGCTCGGCTGCGGCTACCCGATCGGCCCGATCGCCGAACTCGACCGGCTCGGCGTGGACCGCGCGGTCGAGGTGCTGCGCGCCCTGCACGCCGAGACCCGCGACCCCGCGCTCGCCCCCACGCCGCTGCTCGTGGAACACGTCACAGCCGGTGTCCCGCTGCGCTGAATATCCTCGAAGCATGAGCCCCCGCAAGAACCGTCGCGCCGTCTCCGGCCGTGCCGCCGGGAACGGCGGCGGGCCGTGGGTTCAGGAGACCGAGGAGGGGCCGGACGGGGAATGGATCGTCCGGGCGGTGTCCGGGGCCGGGGCGGTGAAGGCGTACCGGTGCCCCGGATGCGACCAGGAGATCCCGCCGGGCGTCGGGCATGTCGTCGCCTGGCGGGCCGACGACCGGGACGGCGAGGACCGGCGGCACTGGCACCGCCCCTGCTGGCAGGCACGGACCCGGCGCGCGCCGCGCGTCCGGCGCTCACGCGACGCACCGCGTTACTGAAGGAGATCACATGGCGGAGATCAGGGCGTCCTCGGTGCTGCCGGCGCGGCGTGACGACATCACGCTGCACACCTCCGACGGCCTGGAACTGGTCGGCGAGCTGGCGTCGCCGCTCGAACGGCCGCCGGTGGCGACACTGGTCTGCCTGCATCCGCTGCCCACGGCCGAGGGCATGATGGACAGCCACGTGCTGCGCAAGGCGTCCTACCGGCTGCCCGCGCTCGCCGACATCGCCGTGCTGCGGTTCAACACGCGCGGGACGACCTCGGCGCGCGGCACGAGCCAGGGCGAGTTCGGCGAGGGGGAGACCGAGCGGTTCGACGTCGCGGCGGCGCTGGAGTACACCGAGTACCACGACCTGCCGCGGCCGTGGCTGCTCGGCTGGTCGTTCGGCACCGAGCTGGCCCTCCGGTGGGGACGTGACCCGCTGGTCGAGGGAGCGATCCTGCTGTCGCCGCCGCTGAAACGGGCGGGCGACGCCGACCTGGACGCCTGGGGCGCCGACGGACGGCCCCTCGTGGCGCTCGTCCCGGAGTTCGACGACTTCCTGCGCCCGGCGGAGGCCCGGGAACGGTTCAAGCGCGTCCCGCAGGCCGAGGTGATCGCGGTCGACAACGCCAAGCATCTGTGGGTCGGGGAGCCGTATGTGCGGATCGTCCTGAACGAGATCGTGAAGCGGGTCGCCCCGAACGCCGCCCCCCTCCCCACCGAATGGGATGAAACGGGCGGATAGCAACGGGGAGCTTCGAGACGGCCGGTCACGGCCACTCCCGTCGGTCCCGACCCGAGAGCGGGTAGACGAAGGGCGAGCCGCCGCGCCACCGGCGGCCCTTCGGTGACACCCTCCGGGAGGACCGCCTATGACCGTGCAGCTGTACGCCAGGGATGTCGGTTCCGGCACGCCGCTCGTTCTGCTGCACGCGTTCCCGCTGTCCTCGGCGATGTGGCTGGCCCAACGGGAGGGCCTGGCCCCGCGCTTCCGCGTCGTCACCCCCGACCTGCGCGGCTTCGGCGGTTCCGTGCTCGGCGACGACGACCCCTCGATCGACGCGATGGCCGACGACGTCGCCCGACTGTTCCGGCGCCTCGGTCTCGGACGGGCCGTCGTGGGCGGCCTGTCCATGGGCGGCTACGTGGCGATGGCGCTGTGCAGGCGCCACCCCGACCTCGTCCTCGGGCTCGTGCTGGCCGCCACCCGCGCCGCCGCCGACAGCGCGACCGTCCGGGAGAACCGGTTACGGCAGGCGAGCCGCCTCGACGGCGACGGCGGCACGCAGGTCCTCGTGGAGGAGGTGCTGCCGAACCTCGTCGGGCCGACCACCTACCGGCAGCGCGCCCTCGTCTACGGGCGCGTCCGCGGTCTCGTCCAGGCGACGCCGCCGCACGCCGCCGCGTGGGCGCAGCGGGCCATGGCGGACCGACCGGAGTCCTTCGACACGCTCCGCGGCCTCGGCGTGCCCGCGCTCGTCATGATCGGGGACGAGGACGCCCTGGCCACCGAGGAGGAGGCCCGCGCCATGTCCGAGGCGATACCGAACGCGGAACTGCTCGTCATCCCGCGCGCCGGGCACCTGTGCGCCGTCGAACAACCCGACCTGTTCAACCAGGCCATCGCCGAGTTCGCCGCCGCGCTGGCCCGCACCAGCCGCTGAGACGCGTCCCGCGGAGCGTACCGGCCGCCGGACGCTACATCGTCTCCTGGCGGGGCATGACGACCTCGCGGATCAGCAGGGAGATCGCCGCGGCCGTCGGGATCGCGAGCAGCGCGCCGACCACGCCGAGCAGCGTCCCGCCGACCAGCGCCGCCACGATCGTCACCGCGGGCTGGACGTCGACGGTCCGCTTCATGACGCGCGGATAGACGACGTAGTTCTCCACCTGCTGGTAGATCAGGTAGAAGACCGCACAGATGATCAGATCGGTGAGGTTCCCGGTCAGGAACGCGAGCAGGCAGACGATCACCGCGCCGATGGTGGCGCCGATCAGCGGGATCAGGTCGGTCACCGCGACGATCAGCGCGAGCGCCAGCGCGTACTTCACCCCGACGATCGACAGGAAGATGTAGGACGTCGTGCCCGCGATGAACGCGATCGTGAACTGCCCGGCGACATAGCCGCCGATCCGGTCGAGGATCTCGTCGCCGAGCAGCGCGACCCTGGCCCGCCGGGACCGCGGCGCCAACTGGTAGAAGAACGTCTTGATCTGCGGCAGCGAGCTCATGAAGTACAGCGTCAGGATCAGGATGGTGATCGTCTGGAAGACGCCGTTGACCGCGACCCTGCCGATTCCGGTGGCGATGTCGGTGAGGCTGTCCTGGAAACCGTCGCTGTTGACGGTCTTCTCGGCGCGTTTCAGCAGCCCGTACCGCTTGTCCCAGTCGGCGAGCGTCTTGTTGTCCTGCAACTGCCCGACGAACTCCGGGATCTTCGTGCGCAGCTCGGTGACCTGCTCGGACACCGGCTGGACGAGTGAGGCGACGAACCCGGCGAAGAACAGGATCACGCCCAGGAACACCGTCGCGACCGCCGCGCCGCGCGGCAGCCCGAACCTGCGGAGCCGCTCCACCGCCGGGTTCAGCCCGACCGCGAGGAACATCGCGACGACGATCATCACGATCACGGACTTGGCGTTGGTGGCGGCCTGCACCAGCATCCACGCGGTGATGACGCCGAGCGCGGCGGTGAAACCGAACACGAACGGGTGGGCGCGGCCGAGCGGCTCGCCGGGCCGTCCGAACGGGAAGCGGTGGTCGACACCCGCCTCGCGCCTGCGCTGCTCGACGTCGTGCGCCGGGTCGGGCGCCTCCGGCTCGGGCGCCATCCGCTCCCGCACCACGCGTTCGCGGACCACCCGCTCGCCCGCCGGGACCTCCGCCGGGAGGTTGACGGGGGTGCCGGTGGCGGGGTCGCGTTCACCGACGGGCTCGTCGGCCTTCTCGGGGATCAGCGCCCCGCTGTCCGCGACGGCCTCCTCGTCCGGCTCATCGGGCCGGGCGGGCTCTGCGGGCCGGTCCGGCTCCGTCCGGCCCCCGGGATCGGTGCTGGCGTCGGTTCCGGCGTCCGTGTCGGCCTCGGTGGCGGCCTCGGCGTTCGTGGCCTCGCTGTCCGGGGTCTCGGGGTCGGCGGGGGTGTCGGTGTCGTCGGCGGGTGGGGCGGGAGCGGGCACCCTGCCGTCGTTCGCCGGGCGTGCGTCACCGGCTCGCGCCTGCGCGCCTTTCTCGTTGGCGGTCTCGTCGGGCACGCCGCTCTCCTCTTCCGTCCAGCCGCAGTCGCTCCCCCGGCCCGGGGGCCGGACCCCTGATCAAGCCACTACGTGGTGAGACGTAGGAAAGCCTAGAGGCGTTCGCGACCTCTAGGCTTCCCTGTTGCTCGTCGACCGTGTCACACGGCCGGCGGGATCACTCCTGCCACCAGTCCTCGTCGTCCTCCTCGGACTTCTTGGCCTGGCTCTGCTTGGCGGGCGCCGCCTTGCCCGCGGGCTGGGCGGCGGGCTGCTGCTTCGGCTGGGCCTGCTGCGGCGGGGCCGGCTTGGGGTCGGCCGCGGGGATGGCGGCCTTCTCCGGGGGCGGGGCCAGCTCGGCGTCGCCGCCGAGGTTCGGCGCGACGCCGCCGATGAGCTGGCGCAGCTGGTTGAGGTGGCTGGTGATGCTGTCGCGCTGGCGGGTGAGCTCGTCGACCTGCCGCTGCGCCGCCGTCCGGACGCGGTCGGCCTCGGCCTTGGTCTCGGCGAGCAGCT
This sequence comes from Actinomadura spongiicola, assembly GCF_003432485.1. GTDB lineage: Bacteria > Actinomycetota > Actinomycetes > Streptosporangiales > Streptosporangiaceae > Spirillospora > Spirillospora spongiicola. Next base: position 163,368 of record NZ_QVNQ01000011.1, on the reverse strand, counting down.
GCTCGGCCTGCGACTTGGCCTCGGCGATGACGTTGTCGGAGTTCTTGCGGGCGTTGGCCATGAGCTGCTTGGCGTGCGAGTCGGCCTCGCGCCGGGTCTGCTCGGCCTGCTGGGTCGCCTTCGCGGCCCGCTGCTCGGCGGACGCGGCGCGCTGCTCGGCCTCGGCGACGAGCTTCTGCGTGGCGGCCTGGGCGGCGGAGTGCCGTTCGGCGTCCTGCCGGTCGGCCTCCTCGCGGCGGGCGGCCAGCTGGATCTCGAACTCGGCCTCCGCCTGGGCGCGCTGGGCCTCGCTCTCCTCCAGGATGCGCTGGGCCTGGGCCCGCATCTCGTCGGCCTGCCGCTTGGCGGTCGTGAGGATCTCGTCGCGCTCCCGCTTGGTGGACGCCCGGAGCTGGGCGACCTCCCGCTCGGTGGTGGTGCGCAGCTTGGCGATCTCGCGTTCGGCACCGGCGCGCTTCTCGGCCACCTCGTGGTCGGCGGTGGCGCGCAGCTTGGCGACCTCCCGCTCGGTCGTGGAGGTCAGCTCGTCGGCCTCCCGCCGGGCGGAGGTGCGCACGTCGTCGGCCTCGCGCTCGGCCGCGTTGCGCATCTCGTCGCACTCGCGCTGCGCGTTGGCGCGCAGCTCGGCGGCGTCATTCTCGGCGTTGGCGCGCTGCTCGGCGGCGTCGACCTTGGCCGCCGCCTTGATCTCGTTCGCCTCGGACCGCGCGGCCTGCACGAGCTCGGTGGCCTGCTCCTCGGCGAGGCGGAGCAGCTGCTCGATGCGGGCGCCGAGACCGGAGTAGGTGGGACGCTCCTGTTCCTGGAGCTGACGATGCGCGTCCGACAACTCCCGCTGCAGCGCCTGTGTCTGCTCGCGGGTCTGCCGTACCTCGTTGTCGAGCGATTTGATGTGCTCGTCGACCTGGTGCCGGTCGTAGCCGCGAAGCACCACGTCGAACTCGCGTGGGGGCGTGTCCTCAAAGAAATTGCTGAGCTGGGCGTCGATGTCGGACTGCATGTGGCTCAATCCTGATGTGACGGGGCTACCAGTGGTTCCGGGGACCGGTTGATCGCCTGGCACGACGGCATGACGGGCTCCATGAACGGGCTCAGTGCCCCAGACCTCTTCCGGCAGATGAAGCCTACTCCCGACACTGCCGTGTTGGGGGTTCATCTTGACACGCTGCGTGGTTTGTCAGCGTTTGTGATCGCGCCCACCAGGCGGATGACGGCCCGTGGATGGGCTGTGCAAATGCACCAAATGTGTCCGAACAGTCACAGAGCAGCGGTCCGGGCCGCCCGGTTCGACTCCGTGTATCGAACGCGTCACGATCCGGCCGTACCGGCGCCGGAGCCCCGCCCCCGGGGGCCCGGAGAAGATCATGTCGTTCCCCGGCGCTTCTGCACGAGTTCGGTCAGGACGCCGTGACAGTCCTTCGGGTGCAAAAAGTTGATCAAAGAGCCCATGGATCCGCCGCGCGGCGCGTCGTAGAGCACGCGCACACCCTTGTCCGCGATTCCGGCCGCCTCCTCGACGACGTCCCCGTCCGTTCCGAACGCGATGTGGTGCACGCCCTCACCGTTTTTCGCCAGCCACTTCGCGACCGCCGAGTCCTCCCGAATCGGCTCGATCAGCTGCAAATAGCTCGCCGCCCCGTCCCCGGTGTCGTTGATCTTCAGCATGCACTCCCGGACGCCCTGCTCCTCGTTCACCTCGAAATGTGCATTCGTGAAGCCATAGGTCGACGTGTAGAACTCGACGGTCGCGTCGAGATCGTGACAGGCGATGCCGATGTGGTCGATACGCGTCAACATGGGTCTTCTCCCTACTCGGGCCTACAGAGGGGGCCGGACGGAACCGAACGATGTTCTCCTGGGTATGGTGACAAACGTCGCCGCCCTTCGCTCTGGAGGCCCCACATGATCTCCACGTCCGTGATCGTCGCCGGTGCGCGAACCCCGATCGGCCGCCTGATGGGCGCGCTGAAGGACTTCTCCGCGGTCGACCTCGGCGCGCATGTCGTCAGGGCGGCGCTGGAGCGGGCCGGGGTGTCCGGCGACCAGGTGCAGTACGTGATCCTGGGGCAGGTGCTCCAGGCGGGCGCGGGGCAGATCCCGTCCCGGCAGGCGGCGGTCAAGGCGGGCATCCCGATGTCCGTTCCGTCCCTCACCATCAACAAGGTGTGCCTGTCCGGGCTGGACGCGATCGCGCTCGCCGACCAGCTGATCCGCGCGGGCGAGTTCGACATCGTCGTGGCCGGCGGCATGGAGTCCATGACCCAGGCCCCGCACCTGCTGCCGAAGTCGCGCGGCGGCTACAAGTACGGTTCCGTCGAGCTTCTCGACCACATGGCCCACGACGCCCTCACCGACGCCTACGAAGGCATCTCGATGGGCGAGTCGACCGAGCGCCACAACGCCAAGCTGAACATCTCCCGCGAGGAGCAGGACGAGTTCTCCGCCCGTTCGCACCAGCGCGCCGCCGCCGCCACCAAGAACGGCGTGTTCGACGACGAGATCGCCCCCGTCGAGATCCCGCAGCGGCGCGGTGAGCCGGTCGTGTTCGCCGCCGACGAGGGCGTGCGCGCCGACACCACCGTCGAGTCCCTCGCCCGGCTCCGGCCCGCCTTCGGCGCGGACGGGACGATCACCGCCGGTTCGTCCTCGCAGATCTCCGACGGCGCCGCCGCCGTCGTCGTGATGTCGAAGGCGAAGGCCGAGGAGCTCGGGCTTCCCTGGCTCGCCGAGATCGGCCCGCACGGCAACGTCGCGGGCCCGGACACCTCCCTCCAGTCCCAGCCGTCCAACGCGATCACGCACGCCCTCGGCAAGGCCGGTCTGAGCGTCGACGACCTCGACCTCATCGAGATCAACGAGGCGTTCGCGTCCGTGGGCGTCCAGTCGATGCGCGACCTCGGCGTCGGCCCCGAGAAGGTCAACGTCAACGGCGGCGCCATCGCGCTCGGCCACCCGGTCGGCATGTCCGGCGCCCGCATCGTCCTGCATCTGGCCCACGAGCTGAAGCGCCGCGGCGGCGGCACCGGCGCCGCGGGCCTGTGCGGCGGCGGCGGCCAGGGCGACGCCCTCATCCTCCGGGTGCCCCCCTCCTGACCCGAGCCGCCCTGCGATGAACCGCCCGGCGCTGAGCCGGTCGGTCATCGAGAGCCGACGTTGACGGTCACGGTCGTGAAGCCGAGGGCCTTGAGCATGTTCTCCAGCATCGTCTTGGTGTTGGCGTCGGCGCGTTCCTTGAGGCCGCTCTGCGCGGCGGCCGTCTGGATCTTCTGCGACGCCAGAACGTACATCTGCTGCTGATTGTTGGGGTTGTCGCCGAAGAAGTCGCCGAAGCGGTCGAAGAGGCCGCGTTCGGTGGCGTAGACGTAGCTGTTCTTCGTGTCCAGGTTGGTCTTTTCCAGTTGGGCGTGCGGCAGCGTGAGGGTCGCGGCCGTCCGGTCGGCGTTCACCTTCACGGCGCCGGAGCCCAGCCTGGAGAAGTCGACATAGGCGTCCACGGAGCCGTTCCCGACGAAGAGGGTGCGCTTGCCGCGCAGCGCGCTCGGCAGGAATTTGGCGTCCTTCTCCAGGTCGACGATGACCTGGAAGTTGCCGCTGGCCGCCTCGTAGCGGTGCAGGTCGCGGATCGACTTCAGCAGGACGGGCCCGCTGCGGTCCTTGGTCTCCTCGGCGAACGGGTTGAGCCAGCCGGGGAGGCCGCGCAGGACCTGCTGCGCCACGAGCACGGCCGCGATGGTCGCGACGACGAGCAGCACGGGGACGAGCAGCCCGCGCCGGGGCCGCACGGGCTTCGGAGACGCGTCCTTGTCCATCTACCGGATCTTCCCGGAAGAACCGCTCCGTATCTGGCGGGACGGTTAGGTCGGTGTGAGCGAAGCCATAGCGCGGCCCGAAACCCGGGCGCGAGCAGGCGCGTTCCATCGGGCGTGGACATGGTGCGTGTTTTTCGTTACGTCTCCCTCGCCGAGGCGATCTCCTTCCTGGTGCTGCTGTTGGTCGCGATGCCGCTGAAGTACGGCGCGGACGCGCACGCGGGAGTCCAGGTGATGGGACCGACGCATGGAGTCCTGTTCATGGCCTACATCGGGCTCGTGTTCGTCGTCCGCTCGCGACTCGGATGGGACCTCAGGCGGACGGTCCTCGCCCTGGGGGCGGGCGTGCTGCCGGTCGCGCCGTTCTTCGTGGAGCGCTACTGGGCCAAGCGTCCCGTGTCGGCCTCCGCGTCGTAGAGACGCGGGTGCTCGAACGGCTGGAAGTTCACGGGACCCAGCGTGCAGTCGCGGTAGTCGGCGAAGTGGACGCGTAGCCAGGAGCGGCGCCGGGCCTCGCTCCACGACGCGAAGCGGCGCGCGGTCCGCGCGTCGGGGACGCTCGGCGGATCGTCGCCGAGGAGCCAGGCGTCGACCAGCTCCCGATACCGGTTCGGCGGATCGGTGCAGGTCCGGGCGTCCTTGAGCGTCTCGCTGATCTGCCGGACCGCCCGCGCGGCGTACCCGGGGGCCAGGGTCTCGTCGAGGTGGACGGTGGCGACGCCGTCCGCGACCGTGAGAGGAGCCCACGCCGGACGCTGCTCCACCGTCGTGAAAGCGCCGGGCGTCCCGTTCAGCCGCGCGGCGAGCGGGGTGGCGGCCGCGATCAGTCTGGGCAGCGCGTCACGAAGCGCGGGGTGGACGCAGACGGTCAGCGGCCAGTCGCGGCACACCGGTTCGGCCGACACGGGGGTGACCGTCCCGTCGGAACGGTGGAGGCCGAGCGTGGCGGCGCCGGTCGCGCCGAGGGCCACGACGAGCGGCAGGACGATCAGGAGCCGCCGCGTCGCCCACATCACGTAGCCGAGGATCAGCGCGGTCGTCAGCCCGGCCGCCCAGGTGAGCTGGTCGACGAGGATCTCGGGACGCAGCGTGGTGAACAGGGCGATGTGGTCGAACGCCGCCGGCGGGAGCAGGCTCCACCACGACACGCCGGGGACGCGTGCCGCCGCCCACACCGCCGCCACGGTGAGGACCAGGGCGGCCGTGGCGCGGTGCGGGACGAGACGTCCCGTCAGGTAGCCGACGACGACGTGCAGGACGAGGGAGCCCGCGCCCGCGACCACGCCCAGCGGGTGCGGATGCCCGGCCTCCGACTGGGCGAGGGTGGCGGCGACGACCACGACCGTCACCGCCGCGTAGGAGACCAGCGCGGCGGCGGACAGCAGCAGCAGGTCGAACAGGACGCCCGTGGCGGGCGAGCGCGCCGTGAGGTCGCGCAGATAGTCGAGCGGACGTTCCCGTACCGCCGTCCACGCGGCGAGGGCCGCGGCGACGGGACCGAGGAACCGGACGGCGTTGAGCAGCGCGACGACGGTGTTGTCCCAGTACGCGACCGGGCACAGCGACATCGCGGCGGCCGCCGTTCCGACCACGGTGAGGACCGGCACCGCGACCAGCAGTGCCGTGCGACGGGCGTCCAGCCGGAGCACCCGTCCGAGGTCAGACACCGGAGGCGCTCCGGGCGGGCGGCCGCCGGGGCCGTAGCCTCGCGATCTGCGGCAGCGTCATCTCCGGCAACGTCAGCCGCGCCGGTCGGCGGCGACCGGTGTTCCGCGACGTCGACGCGCCCCGCGGGGCCACCGCCTGGGGCGTCACCGCCTGCGGGGCCGCCGCCTGCGGGGTCATGGCCTGCGGGGCCATGACGCCGGTGTCGCGTCGCCGCGCGGCGCCGGCGCCGCGACGGTCGGCGGCGGTCCGGCCGCGGCGGGCGGCGGCCGAGTGCGTGGGCTGCTCGCTCAGCCGGCCGCGGGCGAGCGTGAAGAGGCGGTCGCACCAGCCGCTGAGCGTTCCCGTGGCGTCGGCGGTGACGACGACCGCCGGGGCGAGGGAGCGCAGGACCGGGATCAGCTCCGCCATGGCGGCGGTGAGCGCGTGGTGGCCGGGACCCGCGGCGCCGGTCGGCCACGGCTCGGCGGCGGCGCACAGCTCGCCGAACGGGTCGTCCAGCAGGACGACGTCGGGTTCGTGGACGCAGGCGGCGGCGAGCCCGGCGCGGAGGCGGACGTCGGGCGGCAGCAGCGCCAGCTCGGTGCCCGCGGCCTCGACGAGGTCGAGCCGCCGCACCATGGACCGCGCGGCGGACGCGCTCGTCCGCTTGTAGTAGGCCGCGTACTCGACGAACTCGCGGGCCGTCATGTGCTCGGCCCGCGCGAACCGCGCGGGCAGGTATCCGATGACGGCCCGTGCGGCGCGCAGGCCCGCGGCGGTCGTGATGTCGTGCCCGAGAATGTGCAGCGCACCGGCATTCGGCCTGCGCAAGGTCGCGAACGTGGCCAGCAGAGTGGATTTCCCGGCACCAGGTGGACCGGCCAGGCCGACCACGCCTTCGGGCACGCCGAAGGTCACCGGGCGCAGGAGCCACCGCCCCCCGCGGCGGACACCCATTCCTCGGGCCACGATCACGGAATGATCCGCGATCACAAGTTTCCCCCCGTTACTCGTCATGCGGTCGCGGCGGCCGGTCGGCGCGTCCCGTGAAACGGGTGCGCCGGTGGCCTGGTCCCCCAACACTGCCACGTGGCGCCCGTCGGACCGGGCCTCCGCCGTTCGGCGGGCCCGGCGTGCCGGTCGCTTTTGCCGTGCCGCGATGCATCGACACGGTGACTATAACCGGGCTTGGTGATGGCTGTCAGCAATCTTTTTGCCTTTACGGCAGCGCGTCTGGATTTTTTGCCTGCCCCACCGAAATCCCAGAATTCTGAATAATACGGACAAATGGTGAATTGGACGTCGGGGGCGGTGGGCCGGACGGTCGCGCCGGCCCGTCCGGTCCGCTGGGAGCGTACGGGCGCACGGCCACCGCCGGTCATGGGGCAGGATGGACCCATGCCTTCTCGGGACTTTTCGTTGCACGGGGCCATCGATTTGGGGGCGCGCCAGGCGGCCGCCCGGAAGCAGCAGGAGCGCCGGGCCCAGGGCGGAGGCACGCCCGCGGGCACGGGCGCGGGCGGGGCCGCCGCCGAATACGTCGTGGACGTCACCGACCAGACCTTCAACGCCGAGGTCGTGGAACGATCGCAATCCGTTCCCGTCCTGGTGGACTTCTGGGCCGAGTGGTGCGGCCCGTGCAAGCAACTCTCGCCGATCCTGGAGAAGCTCGCCGCCGAGGCGGCCGGCAAGTGGATCCTGGCCAAGGTCGACATCGACGCCAACCCGCAGCTCGGCGCGTACATGCAGCAGATGGGCGTGCGCGGCATCCCGTTCGTGGCGGCGGTCGTCGCCGGGCAGCTGCTTCCGTTCCTGAACGGGGCGGCGCCCGAGGCGCAGGTGCGGCAGGCCATCGACCAGCTCTTCGAGGCGCTGGTCAAGGAGGGCCTTCTGCTGGAGGCCCCCGAACCCGGGGAGCCCGGGGACACGCCCGCCGTCGACCCGGTGCGGCAACAGGCCGAGGACGCCCTGCAGCGCGGCGACCTGGACGGCGCCAAGGCCGCGTTCGAGCAGATGCTCGCGAGCGACCCGCGTGACGCCGGGGCCAAGCAGGGGCTCGCGGCGGTCGAGCTGAGCCGGCGGGTGCGGGACCTGGACCCCGAACGCGTGCTCCGGGAGGCCGCGGAGAAGCCGGGCGATGTGCAGACGCAGATCAGCGCGGCCGACGTGGAGATCGCGGCCGGACGCCTGGAGCAGGCGTTCGAGCGGCTGCTGTCGGCGGTGCGGAGCAGCGCGGGCGACGACCGCGACGCGGCGCGCAGGCACCTGCTGTCGCTGTTCGACCTCCTGCCGCCGGACGACCCGCGCGTCACCAAGGCCCGCCGGTCACTCCAGTCGGCCCTGTTCTGACATCCGACCCGCGGTCGGCCGCGGCCGTCGCCGACTCGCCGTCCCGCCTGGCCGGAGCGCCGCCGTCGCGGCGCCGCCGGGCGGGACGACCTGGGGCGATCGGGACACCGGACGGCGAGGTTGAGCGTATGCTCGATGCCAATGACCGCGCCCGTCCCGCCCAGGTGAAGCGCGTCCACGGGGCCGAACCCGCCGATCCGCGGCTCCGCCGCCCTGTGATCGGCGCGACGAGGCAGTCCACGTCCGCGCCCGGCGAGCCCATCGCCGTCGCGGCGCGGACGTTCCGAGCCGCCGAATGGGACCGGGCCGCGGCTCTCGTCTGAGCAGAGGGGACAGTTGTCGTGGCGAGCGTGCCGAGCGTGTCGTACTCCATCACCGTCCGGCTGGAGGTGCCGGCGGGCGGCCGGGCCGTCAGCCAGATCACCCATGTCGTGGAGAACGCCGGCGGGATCGTCACGGCCCTCGACGTCAACACCGCCGGGCACGAGACGCTGCGCATCGACGTCACGATCGCGACCCGCGACACCGAACACGCCGAGGCGATCGCGACGGCGCTGGAGCGGATCGACGCGGTCAAGATCCACAAGGTCAGCGACCGGACGTTCCTGATGCATCTCGGCGGCAAGATCGAGATGCAGTCGAAGGTGCCGCTGCGCAACCGCGACGAGCTGTCGATGGCGTACACGCCCGGCGTCGCCCGCGTCTCCCTCGCCATCGCCCGCAACCCCGAGGACGTCCGCCGCCTGACGATCAAACGCAACAGCGTCGCGGTCGTCACGGACGGGTCGGCGGTGCTCGGGCTCGGCAACATCGGCCCGGAGGCCGCGCTGCCCGTCATGGAGGGCAAGGCGGCGCTGTTCAAGCGGTTCGCCGGCATCGACGCCTGGCCGATCTGCCTCGACACGCAGGACACGGACGAGATCGTCCGGACCGTCCAGATCCTCGCGCCCGCGTTCGGCGGCATCAACCTGGAGGACATCTCCGCGCCCCGCTGCTTCGAGGTCGAGGCCCGGCTGCGCGAGCTGCTCGACATCCCCGTCTTCCACGACGACCAGCACGGCACCGCGATCTGCGTCCTGGCCGCGCTGACGAACGCGCTCCGCGTCGTCGGCAAGGACATCGGCTCCGTCCGCATCACGATGGCGGGCGCGGGCGCGGCGGGCACCGCCATCCTCAAGCTGCTGATGCACGCGGGCGCCCGCGACCTGGTCGTGTGCGACTACCGCGGCGCCGTCCACGCCGGCCGCGACGACCTGGACGAGTCGCTCGGCTGGATCGCGTCCCGCACCAACGCGGCCGGCTATGCGGGCGACCTGCGCGGCGCCGTGAAGGACGCCGACGTGTTCATCGGCGTGTCCGCCCCCGGCATCCTGACCGGCGACGACGTCGCCACGATGAAGGACGACGCGATCGTGTTCGCGCTCGCCAACCCCGAGCCGGAGGTGTCCCCGGACGAGGCGCGCGAGCACGCCGCCGTCGTCGCCACCGGCCGCAGCGACTACCCCAACCAGATCAACAACGTGCTGGCGTTCCCCGGCGTGTTCCGCGGGCTGCTGGACGCGCAGGCGGACGGCGTCACCCTGGACATGCTGGCCGCCGCCGCGAAGGCCCTCGCCGAGGTCGTCACGCCGGACGAGCTGGGCCCGAACTACATCGTGCCGAGCGTCTTCCACCCGGAGGTCAGCACCCGGGTGGCGGGCGCGGTACGCGAGGCTGTCGTCGCTTTGACCCCGGGTCAGGGGCACTCGCCTGGCGGCTCGCACCCCTGACCCGTGATCGTGCGGGCGCCGCGTCGCTTCGCGATCTGGCGCTCGCGTGACGGCCGAGGTCTAGGAGTTCTTCTTCGGGAAGATCTGGTCGCGGCGGCGGGGCCAGATCCCGCCGTACCAGAAGATGATCACGCCGGTGAGGATGACGCCGACGCCGGTCGCGGCGCGGGCCCACAGGACCGCGTCGGGGCCGGTGTTGGGAAGCTCGTCCGGCGGGGTCTTGGTCGGCGCGGGCGCCGCCTCCGCCTTCTCGCAGTTCGCCTTGACGGTCTTGGACGTGAGGCGCTTGCCGGCCCAGGTGACCGTGATACGGGTGCGGCGGTCCTCGCGGACGCGGACGGCCACGGTCCGGGTCGCGTCCGGCCGGATCTGGCCGGGAATCGCGGCGGTGTCGTCGTTCTTCTCGATCCCGAAGTCCTCGGTCTTGGTGCCGGTGTTGCGGATGGTGACCCGTACCGTGCTCGCCGGGCACGACACCGTCCCGATGGTGGCGGTCACCGGACGCGCCGGGGTTCCCCCGCTCGGGGACGCGGACGGATCGGACGTGCCCCCGGACGCGCTGGGCGAGGTGGTGGCCGAGGCCGCGGGCTCGGAGTCCGGCGACATCCAGCTGACCAGCGCCGGGACCGCGATCAGTGCGCCGATCACGATGAACACGGCCGCGATGACGACCCTGGGCAACTGCATTGCTGTCCTCCCCGGCCCAACTGGCGGGCATCGAGCGGGTGGCCGAAACGAACTCTAGATCATTCTTAACCTAGGTCCTTGTGGTGCCGATATCCCCATCGATAGGAATGCGTAACAGGCTAACGAGACGGCGGACGTGCCGCCGGAGGTCCGCGCAACGCATCATGGAACGCATGGAAGACGGCATCAGGGTGGGGCTCCTGCTGGTGGCGACGCCTCAGCTGGAGGATCCGAATTTCCGGCGGAGCGTCGTCCTGCTGGTCGAGCACGACATGGAGGGCGGCACGCTCGGCGTCGTCCTCAACCGGCCGACCGAGGTACCGGTCGACCGGGTGCTGCCGCCGTGGGCGGAGCTCGTCACCGGACCGGCGGTGGTGTTCCAGGGCGGCCCGGTCGCGCTGGAGAACGCGCTCGCTCTGGCCCGCCTTCCCGGGGAGGAGGAGCCGCTCGGGTGGCGCGCCCTGGACGGCGGCGCCGAGGTCTCCCGGGTGGGGCTCGTCGACCTGGAGGCACCGCCCGGCCTGCTCGCGGCCGAGCTGCTGCAACTGCGGGTGTTCGCGGGCTACGCGGGCTGGTCGGCGGGGCAGCTGCGCGCGGAGATCGAGGAGGGCTCGTGGTACCTGGTGCCCGCGGAGGCGGGGGACGTGTTCGCGGGCGACCCGGACGGGCTCTGGCGACACGTTCTGCGCAGGCAGGGCGGCGACCTGGCGTTCGTCTCCACGTTCCCCGAGGACCCGACGCTGAACTAAGGTGAACGATGTGAGTACGAAGATCCTGCCCGACGGCGACACCCAGACCGATGTCCGGCCGGACCTCTCGCACGGTGACGGCGACCATGAGCGGTTCGCGCACTATGTGAAGAAGGCGAAGATCACCGAGAGCGCGGTGACCGGCACGCCGGTGATCGCGCTGTGCGGCAAGGTCTGGGTGCCGAACCGGGACCCGAAGAAGTACCCGGTCTGCCCGGAGTGCAAGAAGATCTATGAGTCGATGAAGTCGGGCGGCGGCGAGGGCGACGAGTGACCGGCCGCCGACCGGCGGCCGTCGACGCGCGTGCGTGAGTAGGGTCCCGCGATCAGGGGGCTGATCGCGGGGCCTTGGTGTTGACACCTTTACGGGGGATGAATGCGGCGGATGGCCGGGGTTTCGCTATGCGCACTGTTGGTTACATTCTGTGTCGTTTCGGGCTCGGTGGGTGACCGGCCCCGGGTCAGGGCGGCACCGGTGGCGGCACGGGTGGCGGCACACGGCGACGACTGCTTTTCAGGCGCCCTGTCGGACGGCGGGGCCCGGGTGACGCACCCGGCCGATCGGGCCGACCTCGACCGCGGCCAGGTCGTCGCCATGCTCGCCGATCTTCGCCGGACGCTCCTCGACCGGTTCGGCACGTCCGACGAACGGGATCTCGACACGGCGCTGCGCCGGGCGCGGTCCGTCGTCGTCCCGGTGCGGTTCCACGTCGTTCATAGCGGAAGCCTGGGCAGGGTGTCCGAGGCGTCCGCGCGGCGGCAGATCTCCACGCTGAACGCCGCCTACGGAGGAAGGACGGGGGGTGTCGACACGCGCCTCCGGTTCCGGTTGGTGAGCTATGACAGCTTCGACCAGCCGGCGTGGTTCGACAACCCGCACCGGTACGAAGCGCCGATGAAACGGCGGCTGCGCAAGGGGGGACGCGGCACGCTCAACATCTTCACCGCAGCGGTGGGCACGGACGTGCTGGGCTACTCCACGTTCCCGCAGCAGTTTCGGAAGAACCCGCGCATGGACGGCGTCGTCATCGACTACCGGAGCGTGCCGCGCGGGCAGTACAAGTCGTTCAACCGCGGGTACACGGCCGTCCACGAGATCGGGCACTGGCTCGGCCTCCTGCACACGTTCGAGGGCGGATGCGTGCCGCCGGGCGACGGGGTGGCCGACACCCCGTACGAGGCCGCACCGGCGGAAGGATGTCCTCACTTCCGGGACACATGCCCGGGGCGGGGCGCCGACCCGGTGCACAACTTCATGGACTACGCGCACGACGCGTGCATGCGGGAGTTCACCGCAGGCCAGGGCCGCCGGATCCGCGCGTCCTGGGCCGCCTACCGGTCCCGCTGAACCGCGCCCGGCCGTGCCCACGCCGTGCCCCGGAGTTGTGGATCTCGGCACATGTGCGGCGCGGGCGGCGCGATCTGTCGGTGCGGCTCGATAGCCTTCGATGACCGTGAGCACCTTCGCCGCATCGAGCATGCCTCCCGCCTTCCCCGAGCGGGCCGCCTGGGGGACGGCGTCGTCCCTGCGCGCCTGGCAGCAGCAGGCGTTGGAGGCCTACTTCGGGCCGGACGGCACCGCGCCCGGTCCGCGCGACTTCCTCACCGTCGCGACGCCCGGCGCCGGAAAGACGACGTTCGCGCTCCGGCTCGCCCGGGAGCTGCTGGAACGCCGCATCGTCTCGGCGATCACGATCGTGTGCCCCACCGAGCATCTCAAGCGGCAGTGGGCCGAGTCCGCCGCCCGGGTCGGCATCAAGATCAACCCCGAGTACCAGAACGGCGACGGGCCCGTCGGCAAGGACTTCCACGGCGTCGCCGTCACGTACGCGACCATCGCCGCGCGGCCCGCGCTGCACCGCAACCGCACCGAGTCCCGCAAGTCCCTGGTCATCTTCGACGAGGTGCACCACGCGGGCGACGGGCTGTCCTGGGGCGACGCCGTCCGGGAGGCGTTCGAGCCCGCGACACGCCGCCTCGGCCTGTCGGGCACGCCGTTCCGCACCGACATCAACCCGATCCCGTTCGTCCAGTACGACGAGGGCCCCGACGGCGTCCGCCGCAGCCGCGCCGACTACACCTACGGCTACGGCCCGGCGCTCGCCGACGGTGTCGTCCGCCCGGTGATCTTCCTGGCGTACGCGGGGGAGATGCGTTGGCGCACCCGTGCGGGCGACGAGATCACCGCGACCCTCGGCGAGCCGCTCACCCAGGACCAGACCGCCCAGGCGTGGCGCGCCGCGCTCGACCCGAAGGGCGACTGGATCAGGCAGGTCCTCGCCGCCGCCGACCGGCGGCTCACCGAGCTGCGCCGCGCCATTCCGGACGCGGGCGGCCTGGTGATCGCCACCGACCATGAGACGGCCCGCGCCTACGCCGGAATGCTGCGCGCCGTCACCGGCCAGGGCGCCACGGTCGTGCTGTCGGACGACCCGTCCGCGTCCAAGAAGATCAAGCGGTTCACCGAGTCGGAAGACCGCTGGATGGTCGCGGTGCGGATGGTGTCCGAGGGCGTCGACATCCCGCGCCTGTGCGTGGGCGTGTACGCGACGTCCACCAGCACGCCGCTGTTCTTCGCGCAGGCCATCGGCCGTTTCGTCCGGGCCCGCCGCCGGGGCGAGACCGCCTCGGTCTTCCTGCCCTCGGTGCCGACGCTGATGGGCCACGCCGCCGAGATGGAGACCGAGCGCGACCACGTCCTCGACCGTCCCGTCCGCGAGGACGGCCTGGACGACGACCTGCTCGCCGAGGCCAACCGGCAGAAGGACACCCCCGACGCGGTCGGGGAGGAGTTGCCGTTCGAGACGGTCGAGGCGTCCGCGACGTTCGACCGCGTCCTGTACGACGGCGGCGAGTTCGGCATGCACGCCGAGCCGGGCTCGGCCGAGGAGGAGGAGTATCTCGGCATCCCCGGCCTCCTCGAACCCGAGCAGGTGTCGGCGCTGCTGCGCAAGCGGCAGGCCGACCAGCTCGCCACCGAACGCAAGCGCAAGACCGGCGACCCGCGCGCCGACCGCACCGCCGCCGAAGACCTGGCGTCCCTGCGCCGTGAGCTGAACGGGCTCGTCGGAGCCTGGAACCACCGCACGGGCCAGCCGCACGGCGTCATCCACACCGAGCTGCGCCGCTCCTGCGGCGGCCCGCCCATCGCCCAGGCCAGCGCCGACGACATCCGCAAGCGCATCGCCAAGATCCGCGACTGGGCCGCCAAACGCCGCCACTGACGCCCGGCGCGCGTTTCGTCCGGCCGGTGCCGGACCCGTCCGCGCTCACGTTCGCACCGTGGTGACCGGAGTGGGTCAGGGGGGCCGCCCGGAGCTTGTGTGCGGCGGCGCGTCCCAGGATGATCAATAACTACGCGCCATTTCGGGAGGTACGGAGTGTACCTGGCAGGGTTCGAGGAGATCCTGGAGGCGGTGCTCGCGCGGCTCGGGCGGTTCGTCGAGGCGCGCGATCGTGCGGACCTGCTCGCGCCCGCAGGGGTTCGGGACGCGCAGGCCTTGATGACCGCCGTGTTACGGGCGGCACCGGACGCGGACCCACCGGAGGAATCCCTGGCGCGGGCGGCGTCCGCGGCGGGGCTCCTGTACTACGGCCGCCAGCTGGTACAGGACGACGTGGACGACAGGGACGAGGCCACGCGGCTGCTGGAGCTGGCCCGGTCGCGGGGTGGCGGCGACCTGGCCGCCGAGCGGGCCGACCTGCGGGAGGCGGTGTCCGCGGAGCCCGTCCCCGGCCCGGCCGACCAGCTCGACGGGCTGAACCTGCGGGCCGCGATGACCCCGGCGGAGACCCCGCTGGCCCAGCTCGACGAGTGCGCCGCGCTGATGCGGCGGGCGCTGGCGGCGGCGGACGAGGACCTCGACCCGCGCATGTACGAGAGCAACCTGATCGGCCTGGTCGAGCGCCGGTACGGCCGCACCGGACACGAGGACGACCTGCGCGAGGCGACCGCGCTGTCGGAGTCCCTCGTCGAGCGGACGGAGGACGACCATCCGGCCTACGCGGGTCGCATCTCCCAGCTCGCCCTGCTCCAGCAGATGGTGTTCGCGCAGACCGGGGACGCCGCCACGCTCGACGCCGCCGTCGACCGGCTGCGCGAGGCGACGCGTCGCACGCCGCCCGGTCACGAGGACCACGCGATGCGCCTGTCGAACCTCGGCCGCGCCCGGAAGCTGCGATACCAGACGACGCGTCCCGTGCCGGAGGAGATCGCCGCGGCGGTGGCCCTGCTGGAACAGGCGGTCGCCGCCACTCCCCGCGACGATCCCCCCGCCGCCCAGGCGACCCGCCGGGGCGAGCTCGCCGCCGCCCTGGCGCTGCACTACCGCGAGACCGACGACGTGACGCATCTGGAGGCCGCGATCCGGTGCGCGCACGAGGCGTGGCGGCTGACCCCGCGGGGCGACCACAACGTCCCCGAACGCCTCCAGGACCTCGCCGTGGTGCACATGCTGCGGTACCGGGTCACCGGCGACCGCGCCGACAAGAGGACGGCGATCAAGGCGGCACGCGGCCTCCGGCGGGCCGTCCCCAAGGGCCACCCGCTCCATGACGCGGCCGAGATGCTGCTCAACGAACTCTGAACGCTATGGGGACGCCAACGCCCCAAGGATTCGGGTGACGGTCTCCGCCGGGGTGCCCGTGACGGGCACGACCGGGACGTTCTCGTCCGGGCCCGGGACCTCCAGGTCGGCGAACTGGGAGTCGAGGAGTTCGGCGCCGAAGAAGTGGCCCTCGCGGTCCCTCATCCGGGCCGCGATCGTGTCGCGGTCGCCGTCCAGAAGCACCACCCGGACGGCGGGACGGCCGCCCGCGAGCAGATCGCGGTAGCGGCGTTTGAGGGCGGAGCAGGTCACGACGCCCGGTCGGCCCGTGGTGAGCCGGTCGTCGATCCACATGGCGATGGCGCGGAGCCAGGGGAGCCGGTCGGCGTCGTCCAGGGGACGGCCCGCGCGCATCTTCGCGATGTTGGCCGCCGGGTGGAACGCGTCGGCCTCCGCGTAGTCCCAGCCGAGACGTTCGGCGAGGAGGGCGCCGACGGTGGTCTTGCCACTGCCGGACACACCGGCGACCACGATCACCGTGGGGGGTGGCGGTGACATCAGCACGCGGGGGTCAGGCGGCCACCACCGGTGCGCCGGTCAGCGCGATACCCTCCCGCGCGAGCTCGTCGAGGGCGCGGTCGACGGTCGCCTTGCTGACCCCGGCGGTGAGGTCGAGCAGGACGGTGGTGCGCAGTCCCGCGCGGGCCGCGTCCACGGCCGTGGCGCGGACGCAGTGGTCGGTGGCGATGCCCACGATGTCCACGGCGTCGACGCCGCGGGCGGCGAGCCAGTCGGCGAGGGGCTGCTCGTCGTCGGAGACGCCCTCGAAACCGCTGTAGGCGGCGCTCTCGCGGCCCTTGCTGAACACCGCCTCGATCGGCGCGAGGGCCAGGTTGGGATGGAAGTCGGCGCCCGGCGTGCCGATCACACAGTGCGGCGGCCAGGTGTCGGCGAAGTCGGGCTCCGCGGAGAAGTGGTCGCCCGGATCGAGGTGGAAGTCGCGGGTCGCCACGATGTGCGCGTACTCGGCCCGGCGCGCGGCGACGTACCCGGAGATGGCCGTGGCCACGTCCGCGCCGCCCGCCACCGCGAGCGAGCCGCCCTCGCAGAAGTCGACCTGCACATCGATGATGATCAGAGCCTTCTTGCCCATGACCGCTCCCTGTACCCGTTTCACTCCGACCGTACCCCAGGTGGGCGCGGTCAGCGGGGCGGATCGCCGTCGACGAACTCGGTGGGCAGCGCGGGTTCACCCCTGGAGAGCTGGGTCGCCGTCGTCGGGAGCTCCGCGACGCAACGCGCGTGCCGCTCGCGGGCGGCGGCGAGCGACTCGCGTCCGACGATCTCGCCGTTCCGCACCAGCGGGACCTGGAGGAGGCGGTCGCGGGGCCCCGGGGTCGGCTCCCCGGTCGAGACGGCCTCGGCGTAGGCGGTGCCGTGGCCGTCGACGCGGCGGACCGCGATCTTCCGCCCGCCGCGGCTCGGCTTCCCGGGGGAGCGCTTGGCGACCGGACGCAGGGGCACGTCGTCGCCGGGCGCGTCCGCCCGCGCGACGAGCTTGTAGACGAGGCCCGCCGTGGGCGCGCCCGACCCGGTGACGAGGGACGTCCCGACGCCGTAGCCGTCCACCGGCGCGGCGGCCAGCGCGGCGATGCCGAACTCGTCGAGGTCACCGGTGACCACGATCCGCGTGTCGCGGGCGCCTAGGGAGTCGAGCTGGTCGCGGACGAGGCGGGCCATGACACCGAGGTCGCCGCTGTCGATCCGCACGGCCCCGAGGGACGGCCCGGCGAGTTCGACGGCCGTCCGGACGGCCCGTTCCACGTCGTAGGTGTCGACCAGGAGCGTGGTGCCCTCGCCCAGCGCCGCCAGCTGGGACGCGAAGGCGTGCCGTTCGCTGTCGTGCAGGAGGGTGAACGAGTGCGCGCTCGTCCCGGCGGTCGGCACGCCGTGGCGGCGGCCCGCCTCAAGGTTGGACGTGGTGGCGAACCCCGCGATGTAGGCGGCGCGTGCGGACGCCACGGCGGCGCGCTCGTGCGCCCGCCGCGACCCCATCTCGATGATCGGCCGGCCCTGCGCCGCCGCCACCATCCGGGACGCCGCCGACGCGATCGCGCAGTCGTGGTTGAGGATCGACAGCGCGAGGGTCTCCAGCAGGACGGCCTCCGCGAACGTCCCCTCCACCACCAGGATCGGCGATTCGGGGAAGAAACAGTCGCCCTCGGCGTAACCCCAGACGTTCCCGGTGAAGCGATACTTCTCCAGCCATCGCGCGGTGGGTTCGTCCACGATGCCGTTCGACGTGAGGAAGTCCAGCTCCGCCGCGTCGAAACGGAAGCGCTCGATCGCGTCGAGGAGGCGTCCCGTCCCGGCGACGAC
Organism: Actinomadura spongiicola; assembly: GCF_003432485.1. Lineage (GTDB taxonomy): Bacteria > Actinomycetota > Actinomycetes > Streptosporangiales > Streptosporangiaceae > Spirillospora > Spirillospora spongiicola. Next base: position 145,432 of record NZ_QVNQ01000011.1, on the reverse strand, counting down.
GCCGTAGCGGCGCCCGGCGGGCAGGCTCCGCGCGAACACCTCGAACGCGGCGCGACGGTCGGCGGTCCCGCTGCGCAGCGCCGCCTGGAGCATGGTCAGCTCGTACTGGTCGGTCAGCAGCGCGGTGCCGTCGGCTAGGTCCACAAGTGGAACCTTAGGGCCGGGTGTGGGCACGATGGTCGTGCGGGTCATCACATCCGGCGAGCGGGCGCATAGCATCGGGTGCGGTGGGCCGCGTCTCGCACCGGGGACGACCGCACGGAGAGAGGGGGCACGCGGAATGACCGCCATGAGCACGGCGCCCGCGCCCGTCGAGCTGGAGCGGCCGGACGTCGATGAGGACGTCAGCGCCGACCGGCCGTGGCTGGCCATCGTCTGGAATGATCCGATCAACCTGATGTCGTATGTCACGTACGTTTTCCAGGCCGTGTTCGGCTACGCCAAGCCGAAGGCCGAGAAGCTGATGCTCGACGTCCACCACAAGGGGCGCGCCGTGGTCGCCAACGGCACCCGCGAGGAGATGGAGCGGGACGTGGAGATCCTGCATTCGTACGGGCTGTGGGCCACCGTGAAACGGGACGACTGACCCGGTGAGCCATGTGACGAAGACCCGCCACGGCATCAAGGTCCGCTTGGAGACCGAGGAGGTCGCGCTGCTGCGCGCCCTCATGGAGCAGATGCTGGCGTTGATCGGTGAGGCTCCCGGCGCGGACGACGAGCTGGCCTCTCTGGGCATCGCCGAGAACGCCACCACGCCCGACGATCCCGTCCTGGCCCGGCTGTTCCCCGACGCGTACCGCGACGACGGCGAGGCCGCGGAGGAGTTCCGCCGCTACACCGAGATGGGGCTGCGCGACGGCAAGCGGGAGGCAGCCGCGGCGGTGCTCGGCGCGCTGGGCGACCGGGGGGCCGACATCGTCCTGGACGAGAAGCAGGCGCAGGCGTGGCTGCGTGCGCTGAACGACGTCCGGCTGGCGCTCGGCACCCGGCTCGACATCACCGAGGAGTGGTACGAGGAGGCGGAGACCCTGGACGCGGGCGACCCCCGCGCGCCCATGTTCGCGGCCTACGACTGGCTCACGATGCTCCAGGAGAGCCTGGTCCGCGTCCTCTGGTGACACGGCTCGCGGCACGGGGGCGACACCTCCGCGTCCGGTGACACCCGCGTATCCGGACGGCCGTATCGAACGGGCCGAGCCCGGAGGCCGTTCGGAAACGCCCCCCGGGTAACCTTCGGGGCATGCTGACGATCGAACGTGCTCTGGTCGAAAAGATCATCGCGCATGCGCGCGCCGACCATCCCGACGAGGCATGCGGAATCGTGGCCGGACCGGTGGGATCGGACCGGCCCACCCGATTCATCGCGATGACCAACGCCGAGCGGTCGCCCACCTACCACAACTTCGACACGCAGGAGCTGCTGCGGGTCGACCGGGAGATGGACGCCAACGGCGAGGAGCAGATCGTCCACTACCACTCCCACACCTCCACCGAGGCGTACCCGTCCCGCACCGACATCGACTACCTGCGCAACCCGCTGGCCGATCCGCGCATCCACCGGGTGCTCGTGTCCACCCGCGACCCGGAGGAGGTCGAGTTCCGCTCCTACCTCATGGTGGACGGCGAGGTCGTCGAGGAAGAAGTCAAGATCGTCGAGTCGTACGACTGAAACGGTGGCGCGGCGGTGCGCGGACGCACCCCGGGGACGGCCGGTAGACTGGCCGTCATGGGGACGAGCGGGCACAAGGCGGGCGCACGGCGCCGTATTCGCGCCTTCGCCGTGCCGCCCGTGCAGAGCTTCCTGTTCGGCCATTCGCGCGCCGAGGTCGTCTACGACTGTCGCTGACGCGTCGATCCGGCCGAGATATCCGGTCGTAACCCACCCCGGAATTCCCCCGTGCCCCGCCCGGTTGTGACGCTGGGGGCGGGAAGCCCCGTACGAACTAAGGAGATCATCGCGATGGCGATCGAGGTCCGGATCCCCACGATCCTGCGCAACCTCACCGACGGCGCCAAGGCCGTCGAGGGCAAGGGCGACACGCTCGACGAACTCTTCTCCGACCTGGACACCCGGCACGCGGGCCTGCGCGACCGGCTGGTGGACGACAAGGGCCTGCGCAAGTTCGTCAACGTCTACCTCAACGACGAGGACGTGCGCTTCCTCGCCGGTCTCGGGACCGAGGTCTCCGACGGCGACAGCGTCACGATCCTGCCGGCCGTGGCCGGCGGCTGACGCGGGTCGGCGGGCAGGGACATGCGTTTCGACTCGCTGCTGGACTCGCTCGGCCGCACGCCGCTGGTCGGGCTGCCCCGGCTCTCGCCGTCCGCCGACGTGCGGATCTGGGCGAAGCTGGAGGACCGCAACCCGACCGGGTCGGTGAAGGACCGTCCCGCCTTCTGGATGATCGAGAAGGCGGAGAAGGAAGGGCTGCTGACGCCCGGCCGCACGATCCTGGAGCCGACGTCCGGCAACACCGGCATCTCTCTCGCGATGGTCGCGAAGCTGCGCGGCTACGACATGATCTGCGTGATGCCGGAGAACACCTCCGCCGAGCGGCGCCAGCTCCTGGAGATGTGGGGGGCGCGGATCATCTCCTCGCCCGCGGCGGGCGGCTCGAACGAGGCCGTCCGGGTCGCGAAGGGCCTGGCGGAGGAGAACCCCGACTGGGTGATGCTCTACCAGTACGGCAACGAGGCCAACGCGCTCGCGCACTACGAGACCACCGGCCCGGAGATTCTGGAGGATCTGCCGACGGTGACGCACTTCGTCGCGGGGCTCGGCACCACGGGCACGCTGATGGGCGTCGGCCGGTTCCTGCGCGAGCGGGTGCCGGACGTCAAGATCGTCGCGGCGGAGCCCCGGTACGGCGACCTGGTGTACGGGCTGCGCAACATCGACGAGGGCTTCATCCCGGAGCTGTACGACGACTCGGTGCTGACCACCCGGTTCTCCGTCACGTCGGGGGACGCGCTGCGCCGCACCCGCGAACTGCTGGAGCAGGAGGGGATCTTCGCGGGGATCTCCACGGGCGGCGCGCTGCACGCGGCGATCGGCATGGCGAACAAGGCCGTCAAGGCGGGGGAGCGGGCCGACATCGCGTTCGTGGTCGCGGACGGCGGCTGGAAGTACCTGTCCACCGGCGCGTACGGCGGCACCCTGGAGGAGGCCGAGGCCCGGCTCGAAGGCCAGCTCTGGGCCTGATCGTCCGGCAGGGTACAGTTCGTTCCCGAACGCTGTTCTAGACGGTCGGAGGGCACGGATGGTCGGGTTCGGGGCGGCGACCGAGGTCCGGCGGGTCGGCGAGGGCCGGTTCGAGACCGTCCTGGACGGCGGCTACGCCATCGCCGGGGCACTCAACGGCGGCTATCTCCTGGCCGTGCTGGCCCGCGCCGCCGTCGCCGCCTCCCCGCACACGCATCCCGTCTCGACCGCGGCGACGTTCCTGCGCGTCGCCGCGGCCGGGCCCGCTGAGGTGATCGTCGAGCCCCGCAAGGAGGGACGCACGACCGCCACGTCCCTGGTCACGCTCGTCCAGGACGGTCGGCCCACCGTGGACGCGCTGATCACCACCGGCACGCTCGACGCCGGTGACGAGCCCGCCTGGTCCGGTGCGGAGCCGCCCGGGATGCCGCCGCTGGAGCGGTGCGCGCCGTTCCGGCCGGTTCCGGGCGCCCGCGACTTCACCGACCGGCTCGACCTGCGCTTCGACCCCGCCCTGATGGGTTGGGTGGACGGTCGGCCCAGCGGACGTCCCGAGGTCCGCGCCTGGCTCCGGCTCCGCGACGGCTACGCGCCCGACCCGTACTCCCTCGCGCTCGCGGTGGACGCGCTGCCGCCGGTGACGCTGAACCTCGGCCGGAACGGCTGGGCCCCGACCGTGGAGCTCACCTGGCACATGCGGGCCGTCCCCGCGCCCGGCTGGCTCGCCGTGCACGGCACCGGTCGCCTCCTCGCCGGCGGCTGGTTCGACGAGGACGTCGAGGTGTGGGACTCCACGGGCTGCCTCGTCGCGCAGAGCCGCCAACTCGCCCGCGCCCCCCGCACCCCGGAGTGACGTCCCCGGCGTGACGTCCGGAGTGTGACATTCCCGGGTGTGATGTCCAACGCATGAGCCGCCCGCGCCGCGCGGAGTCGCTTAGCCTTGTGCACCATGCCGAAACATCCCGTGGGGACGGCCTCCCGGACGCCGCCACCGGGCCGTCCGCGCGGACACGGCCGTGCCGCCCCGGGAGCCGCGCCGGGAGCCGGCCGTACACATTACTCCGGGCTGACCAGTGTCATCTCGTATGTCATGGGAGACGGGGTCACACTGGTGTCGAGCGCCGACGAGTCCGTCGAAGACGTGTACCGAGTGCCGTACGACCGCGGACCGGCCCGCGCCGAGGCGACGGCACGGGCGCGGGACGCGTTGGGCGACGTGTTGGGCAAGGCCCTGACCTGAATTCCTCGGGGGACACGAAGGAGGAGTGAGCGTGCGGGTCACTGTGATCGGCTGCTCCGGCAGTTTCCCGGGGCCGGACAGCCCCGCGTCCAGCTACCTGGTCGAGGCGGACGGGTACGCGCTGGTGCTCGACCTCGGCAACGGCGCGCTCGGGTCGCTCCAGCGTTTCCGCTCGCTGTACGAGATCGACGCCGTCTGCATCTCGCACCTGCACGCCGACCACTGTCTCGACCTGTGCGGGTACTGGGTGGCGCGCAAGTACCGTCCGGGTGGCCCGCCGCCGCGGATCCCCGTGTACGGCCCGTCGGACACCGCGGCCCGCATGGCCAAGGCCTACGACCTCGCGCCCGACCCCGGCATGTCGGAGGCGTTCGACTTCCGGCCCCTGCCGCGCGGCCCCTACGAGATCGGGCCGTTCCGGGTGACGACCGCGCTGATGCCGCACCCGGTCGAGGCGTACGCGTTCCGTGTCGAGCACGGCGGCCGGACCCTCGCCTACTCCGGCGACACCGGCCCGTCCGACCTGCTGGTCGACCTGGCGAGGGACGCGGACCTGTTCCTCTGCGAGGCGTCGTTCCTCGACCGGCCCGGCCTGCCCGAGGGGCTGCACCTGACCGCCCGCGAGGCCGGTGAGCACGCCGCCCGCGCCGGGGTGGGGCGGCTCGTCCTCACCCATCTGGTGCCGTGGAACGACAGCGACGTCTCGCTCAAGGAGGCCAGGGGGAGCGATTACGAAGGGGCCATCGACCTGGCCCGGGTGGGCGCCCAGTACACCCTCTGAACCCCGCTAGGGTAAGGCGCATGGCTCGCCCCGACGATCGCGCACCCGACCAGCTCCGTCCCGTCCGCCTCCAGCGCGGATGGCTCGACCACGCGGAGGGGTCGGTGCTCATCGAGTTCGGCGCGACCCGGGTGCTGTGCGCCGCGTCCGTCCAGGAGTCGGTGCCCCGCTGGCGCCGCGACAGCGGGCTCGGCTGGGTCACCGCCGAGTACGCGATGCTGCCGCGCGCCACCAACACCCGCAACGACCGCGAGGCCGTCAAGGGCCGGATCGGCGGCCGCACCCACGAGATCTCCCGGCTGATCGGACGGTCCGTCCGGGCGTGCGTCGACTTCAAGGCGCTCGGCGAGAACACCGTCCAGCTCGACTGCGACGTCCTGCAGGCCGACGGCGGCACCCGCACCGCCGCGATCACCGGCGCGTACGTGGCGTTGGCCGACGCCGTCGCGTGGATGCGGGAACGCAAGCTGCTCAGGGGCGACCCGCTCGTCACGTCCGTGTCGGCGGTCAGCGTCGGCGTCGTCGACGGCGAGCCCCGCCTCGACCTGTGCTACGAGGAGGACAACGTCGCGGGCACCGACATGAACGTCGTGTGCACGGGCGACGGCCGGTTCGCCGAGGTGCAGGGCACCGCGGAGGGCACCCCCTTCGACCGTTCCGAACTGGACGCGCTCCTCGACCTCGCCGCCGCGGGCTGCGCCGAACTGACCCGTGTCCAGGCCGAGGCCCTCGCCCGATGACGAGGATCGTGCTCGCGACCCACAACAAGGGCAAGGTCGCGGAACTGCGGCGCATCCTCGGCGACTTCGACGTCGTCGGCCTCGACGAGTTCCCCGGCGCCCCCGACGTTCCCGAGACCGAGCTGACGTTCGAGGGGAACGCGTTGTTGAAGGCCCGGGCGGTCGCCGCGTTCACCGGGCTGCCCGCCGTCGCCGACGACTCCGGCCTGTGCGTGGACGCGCTGAACGGCATGCCGGGAGTCCTGTCCGCCCGCTGGTCGGGGGGCCTCGGCGCCGCCACCGGCGACCGTGACGCCGCGAACCTCCGGCTCGTCCTCGACCAGATCGGCGATGTGCCGGACGAGCAGCGCGGCGGGTCGTTCGTGTGCTCGGCGGTCCTGGTCGTCCCGGACGGCGTCGAACACTGCGTCGAGGGCCGACTGCGCGGTGCCCTCATCCGCGAGCCGCGCGGCACGGGCGGTTTCGGCTACGACCCGGTCTTCGTCCCGGACGGCGAGACCCGCACGACCGCCGAGATGTCCCCCGAGGAGAAGGACGCGATCAGCCACCGGGGCAAGGCCTTCCGCGCCCTGGCCGCCCTCATCCCCGAAGCGGTGGCCTGACCCCGAGCGTCACAGACGGCTGTAGAGCGTGACGAAGGTGCCGTTCCGGTCGGTGCGCAGTTCCATCAGGTCGACCAGGAGCCGGACGGTCCACAGGCCGAAGCCGCGTTGGAGGGCGGAGTCGGGCGGGATGTAGCCGGTGAGCGGGCTCGGGCCGGGCCGCCAGCGGCCGCCGTCGCCGATCTCGCAGATCAGGTCGTCGCCGGTCTGCCACATCCAGAGGCCGACCGGCGGCGTCCCGTGCCGGAGCGCGTTCGCCGCCACCTCGTCAGCGGCCGTGACGAGGTTCTGCGTCTGCTGCCCGGTGAGGCCGTGTTTGTGGGCGCGTTCGCTGACGAACGTCCGCAACGGGTGCAGGTCGTCGCCGTCGACGGGGAGGTACTCCGCGGTGTCGGGACGTTCGGGGCGCCGGCCGCGGTCGAAGCCCGACCCGAACGTGACCGGGTCGACGTAGTGATCGCTGGAACGGGTGAGCCCGCCGTCCAGGAGCAGGGGATGGGTGCGCCGGGCCTCGGTGAGGATGCGCGGCGGCAGCGTTCGGGTGTCGTAGGAGCACAGCGCGCGGGCGCCCGAGTTCTCGAACACCGCGTTGATGAGGGACTCGTAGCGGATCCACTCTCGTGTCCGCCGTTCGTCCCACCCCTGCCAGACCGGTTCGGCGACCGCGCACACTTTGCGGGGGGCGCTGGCCGTCACGACGGTCTGGTAGTCCCGCAGGGTGTGGACGGGATGCCGGTAGAACCCCGCCGCGTCGATGAACTGGATCGGCGGGTCGGCGGAGGGGAACACGTCCCGCAGAGCGGACAGGTTCGGTTCGCGGACCACGGCGAGGACGGCCTCGTCACGCTCCAGCCCGGACGTGAGGAACGGGACGGTGGCGGACAGGAAGTCGTCGGTACCGCGGTACAGGAACGCCCTGTGCTCCAAGGCCATCAGCCGACGCCCCCCGAACCGGGCCGTGGCCCCTCGTCGCCGCCGCGGACGAGGCCCGGCAGCCGGTGCCACCCGACCATCTCGATGACGTTCTCCACGTGCGGCGACAGATGGTCGAGCACCAGCGGCTCGCCCCCGGGCCGCAGGGTGGCGTGCTTCGCCAGCAGGTGCAGGCCGCCGAGGTCGATGAACGCCAGGCGCGAGAAGTCGAGATGGACGCGGCCACGGCCGGTGTTCACCTGCGACAGCTGCTCGGCGAACACGGCGTGGCGGGCGGCGTCCAGTTCCCCTTCGACGCGCAGCCCGTCGGGTTCGAAGGTGCGCACGATCTTCAGGATCCCGTCATCGAATTCGGGGTTCACTTCCACGAGGACCTCGTGTGTGTCGCGGAGGGCGATGAGCTCGGCGGGCGAGCACGCGCGCCGGTCGATCTGGCAGATGGCCATCGCCATCGTGCTCGGCGACACCGTGTCGCCGACGCGGTGCTCGCAGCCCAGCACCTGGCCGAGGTCGGAGCGCCGGGGCCCGTTCACCAGCCAGCTGTGGTCGGTGGTGATGCGCACGGCGCGGAAACCCTGGTCGAACGCCTCGCCGACCTCGCGGCCGAGCGTGTCCACCATCCTGGCGGGTTCGAAGTCGCCGTGCCGGTCGAGGCAGGCGTCCCGCAGGGAGATCACCCGCAGCGCGCCGGTCCGGCGGTGGGCGTCCACGTCGATCCGGTGCCCGGAGCCGAGGCCGGGGAGACGGTCCGGTGGCGCGTCGGTGACGTACACGACCTTCTCGGTGGTCTCCAGGCCTTCCCGGACGAAGGGGCCGATGACCCGGTCGCGTTCCTCCAGACCGCTGTAGGCCAGCCAGCCGTGGTCGCCCGGCCGGAGGGCGCTCACGGGACGCTTGGCCAACCAGGGTGTCTCCATGGCCTGCCGATCCATTTCGGTGGTTCGCTCAGGGTACGCCGGGCCGGGGACTTCGCGTGCCCAATGCATGGAGTTCCTCACGCTCCGTTCGTGTCGGCGGATGGGGGCAGTGCGAACCTCAGCCGGACGACGCTGCCGCCGTCGCCCAGCCTGATCTGCACGGTCGAACACAGCAGCCGGACGGCCCACAGCCCGAACCGGCCGACGGACGCGGCGTCACCGGGCCGCGGCGGTACCAGCCCGTACCCGGTGCCGGGCGGCCAGCGGCCCGCGTCGCCCACCTCGCAGACGAAGGCGGGCACGCCGCCGGACGCGTCCGTCCACATCCGCAGCACGATGGGCGGTTCACCGTGCCGCAGCGCGTTGGTGACGATCTCGGTGACGGCGACGAGGAGCCGTTGCAGGTCCTCCTCCGGCAGCGGCGTCCGCCGGGCGTACTCGCCGACATAGGCGCGCAGCCAGTACAGGTCCGGCAGGTCGATCTTGAACGTGTCGGCGTCCGGTGGCGGCTCCGGCAGGGGCTCGCCGTCGTGTCGCTCGCAGTAGGCCCACGGGTCCATGAACCCGGGGTTGGTGACGGCCCGCGCGCCGTGCACCGTCTCCGGATGCGTCCGGCGGGCCGCCGCGACGACGCCCGCGGGCAGCGCCGCCGCGTACGGGCACATGATCGAGGCGCCGGTGCCGCGCAACGCGAGGTTCGTGACGGCCTCGGTCCGCTGCCATTCGGCGACCTCGATCGGCGACCGCGTCGCCCACACGGGCTCGCCGAGGACCCGGAGCCGGTACCCGCTCCGGGCCGCGTCGGCGGCGTCGTGGAGGCAGTCGGCGAGGGTCCGTGGCGGATGCGCGTACCAGGTGGCGGGGTCGGGGAACTCGACATTCGGCGCGGCGGGGCCGAGCGCGTCCCGCAGCAGCGTCTCCCGCCCGGTCCCGCAGACGGCGACGACGCGGTCGCCCGCGTCCACCCCGTCCAGCAGGAACGGCAGGACGCCGTCGAGATACTGGTCCATGCCGTCGTAGGGCAGCACACGGTGTGTGAAGGAGTCGCTCTGCGCGGACCCCGCCGGACGTGTGATCATGATGTCACCGACTGTGCTGGCGGACGGCCCCTCAAGCCTAGGCCGTCCCCGCCCGCCCTGCCGAGACCGTCCCGCAAATGATGCGGGAAATTCTCACCGTTCCTGTCCGCAATTTCGCGAAGGGCGCGCCCCTTATCCCGGGGACGGAGGAAACTCGTTGCCGCGGCCTCGGATCGAACCGCTAAGCTGAACGCGTTCCGGACGGAGCACCGGCGGGCGTGGCGAAACCAGGTATACGCGGCAGGTTTAGGTCCTGTTGGTGGCGACACCGTGGGGGTTCGAATCCCCCCGCCCGTACCTCTTGTTCGACGTCAGACGCCGAGGTCGCGGCGGAGGCGTTCGACGTGGCCGGTGGCCTTCACGTTGTAGTACGCCTTCTCGACCTTGCCGTCGGCGTCGATGATGAACGTGGAGCGGATGACGCCGACGACGACCCGGCCGTACAGCTTCTTCTCCCCGTAGGCGCCGTAGGCCTGGAGCACTTCGGTGTCCGGGTCGGACAGCAGCGGGAACGACAGGCCCTCCTTCTCCCGGAACTTGGCGAGCTTGGCCGGCTTGTCGGGGGAGATGCCGATGACCGTGACGCCCGCCGCCTCCAGGTCGCCGAGGCTGCCCTGGAAGTCGACGGCCTCCTTGGTGCAGCCGGGGGTGAGCGCCGCCGGGTAGAAGTAGAGGATCACGCGCTTCCCGCGCAACGAGGCCAGCGACACCGTGGCGTCGTCGGCGTCGGAAAGCTCGAAATCGGGGGCGACGTCGCCCGGCTGCAGCCGCTCGGACACCCTGTCCCGCCTTTCGCTCGAATGATGAACCCAACGGTACCGGCTGGGGTACCTCGGGCGTTCGCCGGGAGAACCTGCCAGACTGTTCGGATCACCTTTCGTCGGCACGGTCTCGTCCGTACGGACCCGCGCCCACTTCGCTCGACACGAGAAGGACACGGCATGGCTGACAGCGCCCGCAGCCCCGACGAACTGGAACAGGAGATCGAGATCCGCCGCCAGCGGCTGGTGCGCACGGTCGACGAGCTCGCCGCCCGGGCCAACCCGCGGAGCATCGCGCAGCGGGGCGCCGAGCGGCTGAAGGAGGAGGCCGGTCAGGTCGCGCGGGCCGTCGGTGCGATCGTGCGCTCCGACGACGCCGTCGTCGAGGCCGGGGACGCGCCGGGCGGCGGCTCGGACAAGCGCCTGGTGCTGGTCGGCGTCGGAGCCGCCGTCACCGTGACCGCCCTGATCCTCTGGGGCCGTAGGCGCAGGCGCCGCTGAGTCCCCTCCCCGAGGCGCCGGTCCGCGGTCCGCGGCCGGCGCCCGTCCGTGCCGGGACGGTGCGGCGGAGGATCTGGGTGACGTCCCGCAGCTCGGCGAGTTCGGCGCGGCACGGCGGGCAGCCGCGCAGATGCGCCGACAGTTCGTCGGCCTCGGCGCCGGGCAGCCGTCCGAGGGCGTAGACGCCGAGGCCGACGCGGAACTCCCCGCAGTCCGTTCCTCCCACGTCCTGGTGTACGGGCCGCGGGCCCTACCCGTTCAGCTCGGGGGGCGTCACGGTGAAGCGGGCCTCGACGGCGGCGCGAACGACCTGCGTCACGGGCTCCAGGTCGATCGGCTCGGGCTCCTCGGCCGCCCCCCGGCTCCGCTCCCGCCCGTAGGCGGCGGCGAGCGTGACGGGGCCGCCGGTGTCCCGGCCGAGGCCCTCGTCCGACAGTTCGACCAGGCCGGTGAGCCGCGACCCGAGCGCCTCGGCGTAGCCGCGGGCGCGTTCGACGGCCTCGTGCGCGGCCTGCCGCGCCGCCCGCCGGTACACCTCGCTCTCGCGGCGCAGCGCCCACTCGGGCCCGTCGACATAGGCGCGCTCCATGTCACCGAGCCGGGTGACCAGCTCGCCGAGCACCCCGAAGTCCACGACCGTGATCTTGATCCAGACCGTGCCCCGGTACGCGCGCACATCCCCCTCGCGCCGCTTGTACTTCAGCAGCGGCGCGATGGACAGCCCGCCCGTCTCAACCTTCTCCACGGCCTCGCCGTAGGAGGCGACCAGGTCGAGGCAGCGCTGGTTGCGTTCGGTGAGCCGGTCGAGGGCCCGGCGGCGGTCGGTCTCCTGTGACTGGACGTGCACCGACAGCCGCGCGATCTCCGGCTCGGCCTCCACCACGGCCTCCCCACGCACACTGATCACCGGAGCATCACTCATCCCCCCAACCTAACCCCAACCCGCCCCACGGCCTCAAACCCCGAGCGGGGCACGGGTGCGAACCCAATCCGCGCCACCGGCCCGAACCCCAACCCGGGGTACGGGTCGTACGGCTGGAGGCGTCCTGCGCCGGAAGCCGTACGACCCGACGACGCGGGCGACCGGAGCGGTGCATCACTGACCGCAAGGGGCACGGGGACCGTGACTGCGCCGTGAGGATCGCCCGCGTCGCGCGGGGGTCGAAGGGGGTCGCCCCCTTCATAGAAACGTGTGGCCCTCGCCTCTGTAGGTCGGGACCGTTCGGACCGTTCGGTCGCCGTCGATCAGGTGCAGAGTGTCGAAGCGTTCGCACATCTCGCCGGCCTTGCCGTGGCGAAACCAGACGCGGTCGCCGACGGACAGCAGGTCGGCGGACCGTCCGAGCAGGGGCGTCTGCACCTCGCCCGCGCCCTCGTACGGGTCGTAGGAGAGGCCGGTCGGCAGGTACGGGCGGGGGAGGCGGTCGGCGCCCGGGGGGCCGGACGCGTGGTAGCCGCCGCCGAGGCAGGTCGCGACGCCGGGGGCGGGGCGGCGCACGACGGGCAGCGCGAACAGCGCGGCGGGACGTCCGGTGAAGGTGGAGTACTGGTCGAACAGGTGCGGCTGGTAGAGGCCGGATCCCGCCGCGACCTCGGTGACGGCGCGTTCGGCGGCGGTCGTCTCGACGCTGCCGGTGCCGCCGCCGTTGACGAAGTCCAGGTTCGTCAGGTCCCGGACGGCCCGGACGACCGCGGCCCGGCGGCGGGCCAACTCGATCCGGGACCGCCGTTGCACGGCGCGGACGGTCCGGCTGCGCACGGGACGTCCCGGCGGGGTGTCCCCGACGCCCGCGATCTGCGCCTCGTAGGCCATCAGTCCGGCGAGGTCGAGCGTCGGGCGCCGCAGGATCGACGCGGCGAACGCGGCGACCTCGGCGGGGGTGCGCAGGGGGGAGCGCAGCGCGCCGATCCGGACCCGGCCGCCGAGGGGCCGGTAGGAGGCGTCGACGTCGACGCACACGCGGATCCGGCGGCCGCCCGCGGACTTCTCGATCAGGTCGAGGTGCTCGGGCGCGTCGGTCATGAGCGTGACGGCGCGCGTGGCGTCGGGGTCGGCGGCCAGCGCGGCGACGGCCGCCCGGTCGGTGGTGGGGTAGGCGACGAGGATGTCGTCGCTGACGCCCTCCCGGGCCAGCCAGAGGGCCTCGGGCAGCGTGAACGCCATGATCCCGGCGAAGCCGTCCATGGCGAGGACCTCCGTGAGGAGCGCCCGGCAGCGCACCGACTTGCTCGCGACCCGGATGGGCTTGCCCGCGGCGCGGCGGACGAGCCCGGCGGCGTTGGCGCGGAAGGCGGCCAGGTCGACGACGGCGAACGGCGCTTCGATGCCGGCCGTGGCGGTGTCGTAGCGGTCCCGGAGGCTCTTGCTCGTCACGGCGTCATGCTACCCAGCGAATATGAAGATCTCTCACTTATGTTCGAGGTGAGGGTTCGGTCAAGGCGCGTCCGCGCGGCCCCGGCCACGGGCGGGCGCCGCGTAAGCTCGAAGGCACTTTCCGAGCCGCCGTTCCCCGCGAGAGTGAGACCGTGAACGAGTACGTGCTGACCCTGTCATGTCCCGACCGGCCGGGCATCGTCGCCGCGGTGTCGGGGCAGCTGGCCGAGCGCGGATGCAACATCGTCGAGAGCCAGCAGTTCGGGGACGCCGAGTCCGGCACGTTCTTCATGCGGGTGCAGTTCGCGGCCCCGGACGGCACCGACCCGGACGGGCTGCGCGGCGCCTTCGCCTCCCTCGTGCCCGAGCTCGGGCTCCAGTGGCGGCTGCACGCGCTCGCCGAACGGCCACGAGTCCTGATCATGGTGTCGAAGGGCGGGCACTGCCTCAACGACCTGCTCTACCGGACCCGGTCGGGGCTGCTCGACATCGACATCGTCGCGGTCGCGTCCAACCATCCCGACCTGCGGCCCCTCACCCAGTCGTACGGGATCGACTACCACCATCTGCCGGTCGGGCCGGGCGGCAGGGCCGGGGGCGGCAGAGCGGCGCAGGAGGCCGAGATCCTCACGCTCGTCGAGCACTACCGCGCCGACCTCGTCGTCCTCGCCCGCTACATGCAGATCCTGTCGGACGACTTCTGCGCCAAGCTCCCCGGCGCGATCATCAACATCCACCACTCCTTCCTGCCGAGCTTCAAGGGCGCCCGTCCCTACCACCAGGCGCACGCCCGCGGCGTGAAGCTGATCGGCGCCACCGCCCACTACGTCACCGCCGACCTGGACGAGGGGCCGATCATCGAGCAGGAGGTCGCCCGGGTCGACCACACCCACAGCCCGGAGGAGCTCGTGGCCGTGGGACGCGACGTCGAATGCCTCGCCCTGGCCCGTGCCGTCCGGTGGCACACCGAGCACCGCGTCCTGCTCAATGGCGACCGCACCGTCGTCTTCCGCTGACCCGGCCGTCCGATTTCGGACTCTGACCTGCGCTTTCGTCCAGCCGAAGGCGTGAGATGTCGGCATGGCGAGTTTCGCTCCACGTGACGATGGATCACCATGAGTGAGGAAGCACGTGCCGAGGCTCACGGGGGTCGAGCATGGCCGAGACGCTGGTCAAGGACCTGATCGAGGAGGCGCGGAACGAGCGGCGGGCGCGGCGGCTCGCCGTCCGGGAGTTCCGGCCCCGCCGCGCGTTCGCCGGATTCGCCGCCGCGCTGCTGGTGACCGTGGTCGGCGGGGTCGCCGCGGTCGAACTGCTGGCCGCGGCGCTCGGATCCGCCGTCCATCCGGTGCCGGGGGTCGCGGCGGCGGCGGACGCGCTGCGCCGCCGCGCCTGGCACGACCCCGAGGTCCTGGCCGGCGCGGGCGCCGTCGCCGTCCTCGGGCTCGCGTTCCTCCTGGCGTCGCTGCCGGGACGCCCGCGCGGCGTTCCGCTGGCCGGCTCCGACCCGCGCCTGGCGGGCGTCATCGGCCGGGCGGCGCTCCGCCGCGCGCTGGAGGACGCCGCGCTGGCCGTCCCCGGCATCGAACGCGCCCGCGTCCGGGGGCCGGGCCCGGTCCGCCGGAACGTCGTCGTCTGGGCGACCACGCACTACCGCAACCCGGCGAACCTCGCCGACCTGGTACGCGACGCGGTCGACGAGCGCCTCGACCATATCGAGCCGATGCGCCGTCCGGACGTCGACGTCCGGCTCGGCTGGCGGAAGGACTGACGATGAGGATCGCGATCGCGCTGACCGGAGCGGCGCTGTTCCTGTGCGGCGGGGCGGCGCTCGCCGCGGGGCTCGGCGCGTTCGACGCGCTCGCCGCCCTCTCCGCCGGGGCGTCCGGCGGCCCGCTGTCGGCCCGGCCTCTCATCGACGTCGCGGTGCTGCGGTTCGTCGAGGACAACACCTGGTTCCTCGTCACGGCCGCGGTCGTCGCGGAGGTCGCGGCGCTCGCCGGGCAGCTGTGGCTCGTCCTACAGTGCCGGGCGCTGATCCACCGGCGGTGGCCGGACGTCGACGCGCGGACCCGTGTCCTCGCCCGGTCGGCGGCCGAGGATCTGAACCGGGACGCGCGGGACCTTCCCGGTGTCGAGGACTCCCGCGTCCGACTCACCGGCACGGTCGTCCGGCCCCGGCTGCGGATGCGGATCGTCTGCGCGGGCGACGCCCATCTCAGCGAGATCTACGGGGAGTTGGGCGCGGGCCCGGTCGAACGCTACCGATACATGATCGGAATGCCTGACCTTCCGGTGGTGATCCGGTTCCGGTCCGCGTCCGTGCGTTTCGGGCGGCGCCGGCGTCCGAAACCGGACATCCACTGAATCGGACCGTTCTAAGGATGGCCGCCCGGCGTCAGGAGCGGGGGAATGCTGACGCCGGACGGCCAGGTCTTTCGATCAGAGGGAGAACCCGGTCGCGATGGGAGCGGGCGGTTGCGCGAACACGGGATCTCCCTCTGATCGTCCTCGCCGGGCTGGTGCCCGGTCATACCCTCTACTGCGGTGATGCAAGGTGCGGCGCCCGTCCGGGGCCACAGAACCCGGACGGGCGCCCGCGCCTTGGCAGGCACCCATGCGCCGGTGGAGCGGGCGCATGCACACGGCGGGTACCTGCGCTGGGGATGAAAGTCAACGCGGGTGGTTGTCGTCGGAATTCGCCGGAATTCGTCTGATAGTTATCGGTAGGTCGGTCGCCGAGGTTGCGTTCTGCGTACTGGTGACTATGCGCGATCCTGTGGCGAGGGGTCATGCTTGTGTACATTTCGTTCACGGCGTGGAGCAGACGATGGGGTGCGAGAGTGCGTCTTCCCGCGTGGCTGAGGCCGGGCCGCTGGAGCCTGGCAGGGCAGTTGTTGGTATTGCAGGCCGCGATCGTCGGACTGCTGGTCGCGGCGGGTGTCACCGTCGCGTACCTGGACGCCGAGCGGGCCGCCAACGACGCCGCCGCGCAGACCGTCACGGCGGTCGCCGCGACCATCGCCAACTCCCAGAACGTCCGTGCCGCGCTCGCGACCCCCGATCCCAGCCGGCTCCTCCAGCCGTACGCCGAACGCGTCCGCCGCGAGGCCGGCGTGGACTTCATCACGATCATGGACCCGGCGGGGGTCCGCTACACGCATCCGAACCCGTCCCGGATCGGCGGGAACTTCGTCGGCAACACCGGGCCCGCCGTCGCCGGGCGGACCTTCACCGAGACCTACACCGGCACGCTCGGCCCGTCCGTGCGCACGGTCACGCCCGTCTTCGACGACGACCGCCGTGTCGTCGCGCTCGTCGCCGTCGGCATCACGGTACGGGTGATCTCCGGAGAGCTGCGGCAGCGGCTGCTGTACCTGCTCGGCGTCGCCGCCGCCGTCCTCGCGATCGGCATCGGCGGCAGCTACCTGGTGTCCGCGCGGCTGCGCCGCCAGACCCGCGGCGCCGGGCCCCGCGAGCTGCGCGGAATGTTCGACTACTACCACGCCATCCTGCACTCGGTGCGCGAGGGCCTGCTGCTCCTCGACCGGGCGGGCCGCGTCGTCCTGTGCAACGACGCGGCCCGCGACCTGCTGAACCTGCCCGACTCGTCGCGGGGACGGCGGGTCAGCGACCTCGGGCTCCCCGGCGAACTGGCCGCCACCCTCACCTCCCGGGAGCAGCGATCGGACGAGATCCACGTCGGCGACACCCGCGTCCTCGTCGTGAACACCTCGCCCGTCAAGTCCCGGGGCCGCGCGATGGGCAACGTCGTCACGCTGCGCGACCACACCGAGCTGCTGGCGCTGACCGGTGAGCTCGACACCGTCCGCGGCTTCGCCGAGTCGCTGCGCTCCCAGGCGCACGAGGCCGCCAACCGCCTGCACACCGTGGTGTCGCTGGTGGAGCTCGGCCGTCCCGACCAGGCCGTCGAGTTCGCCACCGCCGAGCTGGCGACGGCGCAGCGGCTCACCGACCGGGTCGTCGGCTCGGCGACGGAACCGGTGCTGGCCGCGCTGCTGCTCGGCAAGTCCGCGGAGGCGGGGGAGCGCGGCGTCGACCTCGTCGTCACCGAGGACAGCGCCATCGAGGGCGTGGTGGAGCCTCGCGACCTCGTCACCATTCTCGGTAACCTGATCGACAACGCCATCGACGCCGCCCTCGCCAACACCGGTGCCCGGCCGCCGCGCGTGGTCGTCAGCGCCCGCAAGGACGGCGGCGAGTTCGTCCTCCAGGTCGCCGACAGCGGGCCCGGCGTCGACCCGGCGACCGTGCCCGACATGTTCCGGCGCGGCTGGACGACCAAGACCTCCGGCGGGCCCGTCGGCCACGGTCTCGGCCTCGCGCTCGTCGGGCAGGCCGTCCGGCGGCACGGCGGCGACGTCCATGTCGGCCATGACGGCGGAGCCATCTTCACCGTCCGACTTCCCCTGGGGTCTCGATGATCAAAGTGCTCGTCGTCGAGGACGATCTCGTCGCCGCCGAGGCGCACCGCGCCTACGTCGAACGTGTCGCCGGGTTCACCGTCTCCGGCGTCGTCCACTCCGGCGCGGACGCCCTGCGCTTCTACGAGCGGACGCCCGTCGACGTCGTCCTGCTCGACTTCGGCCTGCCCGACACGCACGGCCTGCGGGTGTGCCGGGCGCTCCGGGCGGGCGGCAGCGACGTGGACGTCATCGCCGTCACCTCCGCCCGGGACCTCGCCGTGATCCGCTCCGCCGTGTCGGTCGGCGTCGTCCAGTACCTGCTCAAACCGTTCACGTTCGCGTCGCTGCGGGACAAGCTCGTCAGCTACAGGAGGTTCCGGGAGCAGGCCGTCGGCACCGGCGAGGTCAGCGGCCAGGCCGACGTGGACGGGATGCTCGCCGCCCTGCGCACCCCCGACCACCGCTCGCTGCCGAAGGGCATGAGCCACGAGACGCTCCAGGCCGTCACCGAGGTGCTGGCCGGGGCCGCCGACGGCCTGTCCGCCGCCGCGGCCGCCGACCTCACCGGCGTCTCCCGGGTCACCGCCCGCCGCTACCTCGAGTACCTCGCCGAGAACGGCCTGGCGCGCCGCCGTCCCCACTACGGTCAGGTCGGTCGTCCCGAGGTGCGCTTCTACCCGGGGTAAGCGGGGTACGAATGTGACGACGGTGAAGCGAGATCGGGGGAGTCGTCGTGACCGAGAAACCGGAGAAGAAGGCCGACACGACCGGGAAGGACCGGGAGGGGCGCCCGCCCGCCGAGCCGAAGAAACCTCAGAAGAAAAAGCCCGGCGACGCCGCCAGGAAGATGCGCGAGATGTTCAAGGGGTAGAGGTAAACCGGCGTTGACCTGGTCTTTCTCCGATATGGCGATTTCGGTGTGACGTTTGCGAGCATCAATGGCATGTCAGCCGGATCGTGGGGGCGCAATGAGCCAGGATGACGCGCCGGGCCCTTTTTGGGGCGGTGTCGGTAAACCGCGATGGAAAGGCGTCGGCAGAAGAGGTAGATTCCTTCCGCCCGGCGGCCAGACCAGGATTTCCGGAGCCGTCGTCGCCAAGGTCGCGGCGATGGCCGCCGGGCATGTCGACGGGTCGGGCACCGCCGTGCGGGGCGCCCACGTCCGGGGTCGCGGGCCCAGGACCGCCGTCGACATCGACCTCCTCGTCAGGTCCGGGCCGCCCGGCCCGGACCTCGCCGGGGCCGTCCGGGACACCGTCGTCACCGAGGTCGCGCACATGTGCGGCCTGGAGGCGGCGGAGGTGACCATCACCGTGGACGACGTCAGCGTTCGCACCGGCTACCCCGAGGAGCCCCACGTCCGATGATCGCCTGGACGGACGCACCGCACGCGCCCATGGCCACGAGCCTGGCCGACCGGATCGCCGAAGCGGCCCTGGCGTGCCCGGACGTGACGGAGTTGACCGCCGGTCCGCGGGGCCGCGTCATGACCCGCCGCGCGGGCCCGCCGCTGACGGGCGTCACGGTCGGCGACGGCGAGATCGAGGTGGGCGTGGTAGTCCGCTACGGACGTCCCCTGCCCGAGATCGCCGAGGACGTCCGTCGTCTGATCCGGCCCCTGACCGGCGACCGCGTGATCCACATACTCATCGCCGACCTGGCCGACCGCTGACGCGTGCCCGGCGCACCCCGGGAGACCTTCACAAGGATTAAGAGCGTTTTAGCAACTGTTGACGGACTTGTCTGCTTATCAGGGCTAATGTCCGAAGGGAACCTGACGTCGAGGGCCAGAGGAGGCACGCTTGTCCAACCTTGTTCTGGGCGGCTCCGCCGAGGGGCGCTTCGACGTACGGAGGGATCAGACGGACCACAGCATGGGCCCCTCCCGCTGAGCGGCCCGACGGCCCGGGGTCGCGGTCACCACGCCGCGGCCCCGGGTTTCGTTCGTCCCCCCGCGCCTGTGAGCCATGCCACACCATCACTGGGTTGTGTTCTCCAACTAACCCCCCAGACACTCGACGAGTAAGTTGGAAAATCCAACGGAGGTGGTCATGCGGGACGCGGTGATCGTCGAAGCGGTGCGCACACCGCTGGGCAGGGGCAAGACGACCGGGACGCTGCACGACCACCACCCCGCCGACCTACTCGCACGGACACTGCGGACCCTCGTCGAACGCGCCGGCATCGATTCCGGGGAGGTCGACGACGTCATCGGCGGGGTCGTGACCCAGGTGGGCGAGCAGGCTCTCAACATCACCCGCACCGCCGTCCTCGCCGCAGGGTTCCCCGAGAGCGTTCCCGCCATGACGGTCGACCGGCAGTGCGGCTCGTCCCAGCAGGCCCTGCACATCGCGGCGCAGGGCGTGCAGAGCGGCGCGTACGACATCGCGATCGCCTGCGGGGTCGAGTCGATGTCCCGGGTGCCGATGGGGACGAACGTGCCGCCCGGCGGCGACCCGTTCGGGCCGATGCTCGCCGAACGGTATCCCGGCGGCCTCGTCGGGCAGGGCATCAGCGCCGAGCTGATCGCCGCCCGCTGGAACCTGTCGCGCGAGGAACTCGACGCCTACGCCCACGAGTCGCACCGGCGCGCCGCCGAGGCATGGCGCGACGGGGAGTTCGCCCGCGAGGTCGCCTGGCCCGGCCAGTGGGACGAGACCGTCCGCCCCGTCACCGGACCCACCACACCGACGAACCGGCGACCACGAACAGCCGGTGTCGACGAAGGCGCCCACAGCGGCCCTCCGGGTACATCCCTGGAGGTGCTCGCGGGGCTCAAGCCCGCCTACTACGACCCGCGCATGGCCGAGAGGTTCCCCGAGATCGGCTGGAAGGTCACCGCCGGAAACGCTTCCCCGATCAACGACGGCGCCGCCGCGGTGCTCGTGATGGGCGCGGACGTCGCCGACCGGCTCGGCCTGCGCCCCCGGGCCCGTTTCCACGCGTTCGCCGTGACCGGCGACGACCCCCTGCTGATGCTCACCGCGATCATCCCCGCGACGCGGAAGGTCCTCGCCCGCGGCGGGCTCACCCTGGACGCCGTCGACCTGTTCGAGGTGAACGAGGCGTTCGCCCCGGTCGTCCTCGCCTGGCAGCGCGAGATCGGCGCCGATCCGGCGCGGGTCAACGTCCGCGGCGGCGCGATCGCGATCGGCCATCCGCTCGGCGCCAGCGGCGCCCGCATCATGACGACGCTGCTGCACGCGCTCGAAGATCGCGGCGGCCGGTTCGGGCTCCAGACCATGTGCGAGGCGGGAGGCCAGGCCAACGCCACCGTGATCGAGAGACTGTGAGCGGAGGTTACCCTTCCGGTATGCCGAAGGACGCCGTCCCGCGCGAGTGCTCCATCGCCGACACCCTGGAACTCGTCGGCGAACGCTGGAGCCTGCTCGCCGTCCGCGAGCTCAGCCACGGCGTGCGGCGCTTCGACCAGATCGTCCGCAACACGGGCGCGCCCCGCGACATCCTCACGTCCCGTCTCCGCAAGCTGGAGGCGAACCGCATCGTGCGCCGGGAACGTTACAGCGACCACCCGGCCCGCTACGAGTACCACCTGACGCCCGCGGGCGTGGAACTCTGCGACGTCCTTCTCGTGCTGATGCGATGGGGCGACCGGCACCTGCACCCCGATGACCCGCCCGTCCGGTGGCGGCACTCCTGCGGCCACACGCTCAGCCCGCTGGTCGTCTGCCGCCACTGCGGCAACGAGGCCCGCCTCGGCGCGCATTCGCCCACCGGACGCGGCGCCCGCGCCTTCTGAACGTCGTTCACCTTCGAGGGCGGCACTCCTGCGGGACACGCTGTGTTTGTTGGTCGTCTGCCGTCACTGCGGCACTGAGGCCCGCGTTGGCGCGCATTCGCCGACCGGACGCGGCGCCCGCACCTTCTGACCGCCGTTCACCGTTCGGCGGCGAGTCTGATTCCCAGACCGATGAACAGGCCGCCCACGGCGACGTTGAGCCGCCGCCGCGCGGTGTGGCGGCGGCGCAGCCAGTCACCGATCCGGCCCGCCAGGACGCCGACCGTTCCGTCGACGAGGAACTCCAGCGCGATCAGGACGATCCCGAGCACCGCGAACTGCATCCAGACATGACCTCGCGCCGGATCGATGAACTGTGGGAGGAACGCGATCGTGAACGTGACCATCTTCGGGTTCAGCAGATTGGTCACCAGACCGTTGACGTACGCGCGGCGCCCGGAGATCCCTCCTCCGGACATCATGTCGTCCTGGTCTCCACGATGCCGAATGGCCTGCACACCGAGGTACACGAGGTAGACCGCGCCCACGACCCGGACCACGGTGAACGCGGTCGGCACCGCCGCGAACAGGGCCGCCAACCCGGCGGCCGCGACGGCGATGTGAATGCCCTCGCTCGTCGCCACCCCCGCCGTCGCGAGCAGCCCGGCCCGCGCCCCGCCCCGC
This sequence comes from Actinomadura spongiicola, assembly GCF_003432485.1. Lineage (GTDB taxonomy): Bacteria > Actinomycetota > Actinomycetes > Streptosporangiales > Streptosporangiaceae > Spirillospora > Spirillospora spongiicola. The sequence continues at coordinate 123,452 of NZ_QVNQ01000011.1, read as the reverse complement.
ATTCCGGACCCGAGGACGAACAACATGTCCGGGCCCGGAATGAGCAGGGCCACAAGCGTGGTCCCGATGAACATGGCGAGCAGATGCGAATCGACCGGCATACCGCGATGCTCCCACACCCACCCTCCGAAACCCGTACGGCCGTTTATCGGACCTGCGAATCTCCCGGACGCCGCGAGCGAACGTTCGTCGACCGGCCCGCCGGAGCCGGTGGCTCGATGCTCGCTGCACCGCCGTTCCGAGCACGTCGGCTTCGCGAGGCATCACCTGTTGGTCTGATCGCCGGATCGACGTCCCGGAAGGGATCCGTCTAGCAGGTGGTCGGTCGGGGCCCGACCCGCAACGCCTTGGCGACCTCTTGGACGTCGGTTCGGGAGCCGGCGGCCGCGACTTGCACGACCAGGTCGAACGCCTCGTCCTCGGACAGGCCGGGGCGCTTGCCGTGGAGGGCGAGGAGGACGCGGGCGGCCGTCCAGCCGACGCGTTTGTTGCCGTCGACGAACGGGTGGTTGCCGAGGACGGAGTGCAGCAGCGCGGCCGCCTTCTCCTCGACCGTCGGGAACGCCTCGGCGCCGAAGGTGACGGCCTGCGGACGCGCGGCGGCGGAGGCGACGAGGCCGGGGTCCCGTACCTGGGCCGTCCCGCCGTGCAGAGCCGCGTTGATCGCGATGAGGTCGGCGGGGGTGATCATGCGTCCCCCAGTCGGGCGAGCAGTGTCGCGTCCTCGTCCATGATCTCCTGGATCAGGGTGTGGACGCGTGCCCGGTGCTCCCTGCGTCGCCGAACCCAGTCGGTGACCGCCCGGGTGAGCGCTTCTTCCAGCGGAAGGCCCTCGTCCGCGGCGATGGCGGTCAGGTCGTCCTGAAGCGTTCGTGGCAGTTCGACGTTCATTTTCGTCAGGCTAGTGAGGGGCTTCGCGATCCTTCCAGCGGTTATCCGTGGTCAGCATTCGATGACGTTGACGGCGAGGCCGCCGCGGGAGGTCTCCTTGTATTTGTCGAGCATGTCGCGGCCGGTGTCCCTCATGGTTCTGATGGCCTTGTCGAGGGAGACGAAGTGGCGGCCGTCGCCGCGGAGGGAGATGCGGGCGGCGCTGATGGCCTTGATGGCGCCGACGGCGTTGCGTTCGATGCAGGGGACCTGGACGAGGCCGCCGACCGGGTCGCAGGTGAGGCCGAGGTTGTGCTCGATGCCGATCTCGGCGGCGTTCTCGACCTGTTCGGGGGTGCCGCCGAGGACCTCGGTGAGCCCGGCGGCGGCCATGGAGCAGGCCGAGCCGACCTCGCCCTGGCAGCCGACCTCGGCGCCGGAGATGGAGGCGTTCTGTTTGAACAGGACGCCGATCGCGCCCGCGGCGAGGAGGAACCGGACGACGCCCTCGTCGTCGCGGCCGGGGACGAAACGGTCGTAGTAGTGCAGGACGGCCGGGATGATCCCGGCGGCGCCGTTGGTGGGCGCGGTGACGATACGGCCACCGGCGGCGTTCTCCTCGTTGACGGCGAGGGCGAACAGGGTGACCCAGTCCATGGCGTGCAGGGGATCGGCGGGCTTCTCGGCCGTGAGCTGGCGGTGGAGCTGGGGGGCGCGGCGGCGGACCTTCAGGCCGCCGGGAAGGAGGCCCTCGCGGGTGCAGCCGCGGGTGACGCAGGCGCGCATCACGTCCCAGAGGTTGAGGAGATCCCGGCGGATCTCCTCGGGGGAGCGGCCGAACGCGTGCTCGTTCTCCAGCATGAGCGCCGAGACGGAGAGGCCCGTCTCGCGGCAGCGGTCGAGGAGTTCGGTGGCCGTGTCGAACGGGTGGGGCAGGACGGTGTCGTCGGGTTTGATGCGGTCGGCGCCGGTGGCGTTCTCGTCCACGACGAAGCCGCCGCCGACGGAGTAGTACACCCGGGCGCGCAGTTCTTGGCCCGCGGCGTCGAAGGCGGTGAAGCGCATCCCGTTGGGGTGGCCCGGGAGTGATTCCTTGCGCTCGAAGACGAGGTGCTCGTTGACGACGAAGGGAATGTCGTGGTCGTCGAACAGGCGCAGGGCGCCGCGTGCGCGGATCGCCTCCAGGCGTTCGTCCACCCGGTCGACGTCGACGAGTTCCGGCTTGTCGCCTTCGAGGCCGAGGATGACGGCCTTGTCGCTGCCGTGGCCCTTACCGGTGAGGCCGAGGGAACCGTAGAGGACCGCCTGGACGGTCGCGGTCTTCTCCAGCAGGCCGTCGCGGTGCAGGCCGCGGGCGAAGCGGTGCGCGGCGGCCATCGGACCACCGGTGTGGGAGGACGACGGGCCGATGCCGATCTTGAACAGGTCGAAAACGCTGATGGCCATGCGCTACCTCGTCGTAGCGCGCCCCCTCCCGGCGGGGAGGGGGCGCGGGGCGTCACAGATCCGGGTACAGGGGATGCTTGTCCGCCAGGTCCTTCGCGCGGGCCGCCAGCGCGTCCCGGTCGTAGGACGGCTGGAGGGCCAGGGCGATGATGTCGGCGACCTCCGCGAAGTCCTCGGACGTGAAGCCGCGGGTGGCGAGGGCGGGGGTGCCGATCCGCAGCCCGGACGTCACCATCGGCGGCCTCGGGTCGCCGGGGACGGCGTTGCGGTTGACGGTGATGCCGATGCCGTGCAGACGGTCCTCGGCGTCCCGCCCGGTGAGCTCGGAGTCCACCAGGTCGACCAGGACGAGATGGACGTCCGTCCCGCCGGTCAGGACCTTCACCCCGGCCTTGGCGGAGTCCTCGGCGAGGAGCCGGTCGGCGAGCAGCCGCGCCCCCTCGACGGTGCGTTCCTGCCGTTCGCGGAACTCCTGCGAGGCGGCGACCTTGAGCGCCACGGCCTTGGCGGCGATCACGTGCTCCAGCGGGCCGCCCTGCATGCCGGGGAACACCGCGGAGTTGATCTTCTTGCCGTACTCCTCACGGGCGAGGATCAGCCCGCCGCGGGGGCCGCCGAGCGTCTTGTGCGTCGTGGTCGTCACGACGTCGGCGTACGGGACGGGCGAGGGGTGCAGGCCCGCCGCGACCAGGCCCGCGAAGTGCGCCATGTCGACCATGAGCAGCGCTCCGACCGAGTCGGCGACCGTCCGGAAGGCCGCGAAGTCGAGCTGCCGCGGATACGCGGACCAGCCCGCCACGATCATCTTCGGACGGTGCTCGGCCGCGAGCGTCGCGACCTCGTCCATGTCGACCAGGCCGTCCTCGGCGCGCACGTGGTAGGGCACCACGTTCAGCGTCTTGCCGGAGTAGTTCAGCCGCATCCCGTGCGTGAGGTGCCCGCCGTGCGCGAGGTCGAGGCCGAGGATCGTGTCACCGTGCTGGAGCAGCGCGAAGTACACGGCCGTGTTGGCCTGCGCGCCGCTGTGCGGCTGGACGTTCGCGTGCTCCGCGCCGAACAGCGCCTTGGCCCGGTCGATCGCGAGCTGCTCGGCGACGTCGACGTACTCGCAGCCGCCGTAGTAGCGCCTGCCGGGGTAGCCCTCCGCGTACTTGTTGGTCAGCACGGAGCCCTGCGCCTCCAGCACCGACACCGGCGCGAAGTTCTCCGACGCGATCATTTCGAGGGTGGACTGCTGCCGCCGCAGCTCCGCGGCGACGGCCTCGGCGATCTCGGGGTCGATCGCGGCGAGCGGGTCGTGCAGGCTCACCGGTCAGGCCTCCTCGATCAGCTTCTCGTAGGCGGCGGAGTCCAGCAGGTCGCCCGGCTCCTCCGAGACGCGGACCTTGAAGATCCAGCCCTCGCCGTACGGGTCGTCGTTGATGACCTTCGGCTCGTCCACCACCGCCGCGTTGATCGCGGTGATCTCGCCGCTGACGGGGGAGTAGATGTCGCTGACCGACTTGGTCGACTCCACCTCGCCGCAGGGCTCGCCCGCCTCGACGGTGTCGCCCTCCGACGGCTGGACCTCGATGTAGACGATCTCTCCGAGGGCGTCGGCGGCGTGGGCGGTGATGCCGACGGTGACGATGCCGTCCTCACCGCCGAGGCCGGACACCCACTCGTGCTCCTCGCTGTAGCGGAGCTGCTCCGGAACGCTCACGATCACTTCTCTCTCTTCCTTGCGGGGTTCGCCGCAGACACCTGGGCGGGTTCTGTTCAGGATCGCTTGTAGAACGGCAGGGCCACCACGTCCACCGGCTCGGGCCGGCCGCGGACGTCCACGGCGAGGCCCGTCTCCTCGACACCGCTGTCGAGGTACGCCATGGCGATCGGCCTGCCCAGTGTGGGGGACGGGGCGCCGCTCGTCACGACCCCGCACGGCGTGCCGCCGGACGTGACGACCTGGTATCCCTTGCGCGGCGCCCGGCGTCCGTGCGCCACCAGTCCCACGAGCCTACGACCAGGCGGGGTCTGCGCCACCGCCTCCAGGGCCGACTTCCCGACGAAGTCGCCGGGCTTGTCCAGCTTCACGACCCGTCCGAGGCCCGCCTCGAACGGCGTGACGTCCGGTGTCAGCTCGTTGCCGTACAGCGGCATGCCCGCTTCGAGACGCAGCGTGTCGCGGGCCGACAGCCCGGCGGGCACCACGTCGTCGACCCTTTCGAGCGCCTTCCACAGCGGGACGGCGTCGGCCACGTCCACGAACAGTTCGAACCCGTCCTCGCCCGTGTACCCGGTCCGGGCGACGAGCGCGTCGACGCCGGCGACCCGTCCCGCGAGGATCGCGTAGTACCTGAGGTCGGCCAGCGGCGCGTCGGTGAACGCGCCGAGGATCTTCTGCGAGCGCGGCCCCTGCAACGCGATCAGTGCGTACGACGCGGAACGGTCCTCCACGGCCGCGTCGAAGCGCGCCACCCGCTCCGTCAACGCGTCCCGGACGACGGCGACGTTGGCGGCGTTCGCGACGACCATCCACGTCTCGTCCCCGAGCCGGTACACGATCAGGTCGTCGAGGACGCCGCCGTCCGGCGCGCAGAGCATCGTGTAGCGGGCCTTGCCGACGGCCATCGACGCCAGCTTCCCGACCACCGCGTGGTCGAGGGCGGCGCCCGCGTCCGGCCCGGAGAGAAAGATCTCCCCCATATGGGACAGGTCGAACAGCCCGGCCCCGGTGCGCACGGCCTGGTGCTCGGCGGTCTCGCCGGCGTAGCGCAGCGGCATCAGATGACCGGCGAAGTCCACGAGGTTCGCGCCGAGATCCAGGTGGACGTCGTGCAACGGCGTCTTCACCGGAGTATTCGGGTTCGGATCGGCGGACATGGGTTCGGCTCCTTCGTCACGGGCGCATGTGGTCCATCGTCCCACTCGCGCACCGGGCGTGTCGGTGCCTCCCCCTCTGTCATCGGCGCCTGAGAGTTTCACCCGTCCGTCCGGCGGGCTTTCACCTTCGGCGGGGGACGTCGCGTCCCCGCTTTCCAGAGGTCGCCTCGCCCTCGCGGTCCGTTGGCCTGAGAGGTTCCGGGGAGGAGTTGCTCCTTCGGCGTCCCTCACCGGCTGCGAGGGACTCTCCCGCACGGGGTCGTCGGCCCGGCCAGGCTAGCAGCGGCCCCGTTCCGCGACCAGCCACGGGGTCCGGTGGGATTTCAACCGAACGCGGGCGGTTGACGTACCCTGTTGTGATTGTTGGAGATCACCTCGCGGGCGGGGTGGCGCGCGAGCGGAGGGACGTGGCGGATGGCCTACCTGGCTGGGGCTCTGATCCTGTTCTTCGGCCTGCTGGTGTCCATCGCGCTCCACGAGCTCGGGCACTTCTCGTTCGCCAAACTCTTCAAGGTCCGCACGACCCAGTTCATGGTGGGTTTCGGGCCGACGATGAAGTCCTGGCGGCGCGGTGAGACCGAGTACGGCATCAAGTGGATCCCGCTCGGCGGCTACATCCGCATGATCGGGATGCTGCCGCCCCGCAAGGGCGACGCCCCCGGGCAGATCCGGCGGGCCAGCACCGGCCCCTGGCAGGGCCTCATCGAGTCGGCGCGCGGCGCCGCGCTGGAGGAGGTCAGGCCCGGCGACGAGGACCGTGTCTTCTACGCCAAGAAGTGGTGGCAGAAGATGCTGATCATGATCGGCGGGCCCGCGATGAACCTGCTCCTCGCGGTGCTGTTCTTCGCGATCCTGCTGATGGGCATCGGCACCAACCAGCCGCAGCCGGTGATCCAGAAGGTCGCGCAGTGCATCGTCCCGGCGAGCCAGGCGAACCTGCGGGAATGCCCGGCGAACGCGCCGCCGACCCCCGCCAAGCAGGTCGGCCTCCAGCCGGGCGACCAGATCACGGCGTTCGGCGGCACGAGGATCGACGACTACCGGGATCTCCAGAACCTGATCCGCGACTCCGGCGGGCGGAGCGTGCCGATGACCGTCCGGCGGGACGGCAAGGACCTGACGCTGACCGTCCCGATCACCCGTAACCAGCTGCGCGACCTGGAGAACGAGGACAAGATCGTCAACGTCGGGTTCCTCGGCATCACCCCCGCCAGCGCGGTCGAGCGGCAGGGGCCGGGCGCGGTCGCGAGCACGATGGGCGATCTGACGGCCCGCACCGCCGGGGCCCTGGTGCGGATGCCGCAGAAGATGGTCGGGGTGTGGAACGCGGCGTTCGGCGGCGAGGAACGCGACCCGAACGGCCCGATCGGCGTCGTCGGCGTCAGCCGGATCGGCGGCGAGGTCGCCGCCGACGCGGACTACACCGCGACCCAGAAGGTGTCCTACTTCGTGATGCTGCTCGGGTCGCTGAACCTCGCGGTCGGGCTGTTCAACCTGGTGCCGCTGCTGCCGCTGGACGGCGGTCACATCGCCGGCGCCATCCTGGAGGCGATCAAGAAGCTGTTCGCCAAGATCTTCCGCAGGCCGGATCCGGGATATGTGGACGTCGCCAAGGCCCTTCCGGTGACGTATGTGATGGCGGCCGTCCTCATCGTCATGGGCGGGCTGCTGATCTACGCCGACCTGTTCAACCCGGTCCGCGTCACGGGATAGCCGCGCCGGGTCAGGGGAAGGCGGGCAGCTCGCCGGTCTTCAGGAAGCCGTCCAGCGCGGCCCGGTACGGCGCGATGTCGAGGCCCTGCTCCGCCAGCCAGGCGTCCGACCCGTACGTCCCGGTGTACCGGTCGCCGCCGTCGCAGATCAGCGTGACGACGCTGCCGCGTTCCCCGCGCGCCAGCATCTCGGCGATCAGCTCCGCCGCGCCCCACATGTTCGTGCCGGTCGAGCCGCCGACGTCGCGCCCACTGACCTCGGCCGTCCAGCGCATCGCCGCGACGGACGCCGCGTCCGGCACCCGGACCATCCGGTCGATCACCGTGGGCAGGAACGACGGCTCGACCCGGGGCCGCCCGATGCCCTCGATCCGGGAGCCCGCCGCCGTCCGCTCCGGGTCGCCGTCGGCGAAGGAGCCGTGGAACGCCGAGCCCTCGGGGTCGACGACCGCCAGCCGCGTCTGGAACCGCCGGTACCGCACGTACCGGCCGATCGTCGCGGACGTCCCGCCGGTGCCGGCGCCGACCACGACCCACGACGGCTCGGGGAACCGCTCCAGCCGCAGCTGCTCGAAGATCGACTCGGCGATGTTGTTGTTGCCGCGCCAGTCCGTGGCCCGCTCGGCGTAGGTGAACTGGTCCATGAAGTGGCCGCCGCACTCGGCCGCGAGCCGCCGCGACTCGTCGTAGATCGAGGACGGGTCGCGCACCAGATGGCAGCGGCCGCCGTAGAACTCGATCAGCTGGATCTTCTCCGGGCTGGTGGACGCGGGCATCACCGCGACGAACGGCAGCCCGAGCAGCCGCGCGAAGTACGCCTCCGACACCGCGGTCGACCCGCTGGACGCCTCGATGATCGTCGTGTCGTGGCGGATCCAGCCGTTCGCGAGCCCGTACAGGAACAGCGACCGCGCCAGCCGGTGCTTCAACGACCCTGTCGGGTGGACGGACTCGTCCTTCAGGTACAGGTCGATGCCCCAGTCGGGCGGCAGCGGGAACACGTGCAGGTGCGTGTCGGCACTACGGTTGGCGTCGGCGTCGACACGCCGGATCGCCTCCGACACCCAGGCGCGATACGCCGGGTCGGTGCGATCCACGGTACGGCTCACAGCGGCCTTCCCCCTGAAATGTCACAGTTCCGCGGTGTCCGGTGTTGGAGTCCCACGATATCCGTGCATGTCGCCGGGCATGATGGAGGTTGCGGGGGGCAGATGATCGAGATGTTCGACGAACGCATCGTGGCGACCGGGCGGCTGCCGCTGTTCGGTTTCTTCGTCGCGTTCATCGTCACGTTCGTGTTGACGCGGGTGAACGTGCGGTTGATCCGCTCCGACGTGCGCTGGATCCGGAACGTGACCGCGGGTGACGTCCACATCCACCATGTCGTGTTCGGCGTCGTGCTGATGCTGGCGGGCGGCGTCGCGAGCCTCGCCGTACCGGACGGCCACGTCCGCCTGGATCTGGTCGCGGCCGTCGTGTTCGGCATGGGCTCCGCGCTGGTGCTGGACGAGTTCGCGCTGATCCTGCATCTCAGCGACGTCTACTGGACGGAGAAGGGCCGCGCGTCCGTCGACGCCGTCTTCGTCGCCATCGCCGTGACCGGGCTTTTGCTGCTCGGCGTCCGCCCGTTCGGCTACGAGGGCGTCGGCATCGACCCGGGCGGCGGCGACCTCAGCGGCCTCTACGTCGCGTTCCTCATCGTCAACCTGATCTTCGCCGTGCTCACGCTGCTGAAGGGCAAGATCTGGACCGGGCTCATCGGGCTGTTCCTGCCCGCGCTGCTGATCGTCGGCGCCGTCCGGGTCGCGCGGCCCGCCTCGCCCTGGTCGCGGTGGCGCTACGACCAGGAGTCCCGCCGGTACCTGCGGGCCGTCCGGCGGGAGGAGCAGTACCGGCGGCCCCTCATCCGCGGCAAGATCTGGGTGCAGGAGTTCATCGCGGGACGCCACGACCTGATCCCGCCGGAGCTGTTGCAGCGCCGCAACGAGGCCGCCGAACGCGCCCGCCGCCGACTGCGCGGCGCCCGGGCGACCGGACGCGCCGAACGCCGAGCCGCCGCCCGCGCCGAACGCAGGGCGGCCGCCCGAGCGGCCCGCGCCGCCCGAGCCGCCGGCGCCCGCGGAGCCGGACGCAGGGCGGGCGTGTGGGCGGAACGTCGGGCCGAGGCGCACGATCGTCGCGGCGGCACGTCCCGCGGCCGTGCCAGGGCCGAGTCCCGCCTGCGGACACGCGCGGCCTCCCGGCGCCGGGCCCGCGCCGCCCCGTCGGAGGAGGAGCCGCCGCCGAACAGACACGACCGGGTGCGCTAGTCCCTGCTGCTTGTCCGGGGCCCCGCGACCGGGTGTGTCAGTCCAGGACGGGGGCGACGGCTCGGACCGTGTCGATCGTGTCGGCCTCGGCGGCGGTCTTGTCGGGGCGGTAGCGCAGGACGCGGGCGAAGCGGAGGGCGATGCCGCCCGGATAGCGGGGGCTGCGCTGGACGCCGTCGAACGCGATCTCGACGACCAGTTCGGGGCGGACATGGACCGTCCAGTCGTCCTCCCGCACGGCCAGTTCCCGGAGCCGCTTCGTCTGCCAGGCCAGCAGTTCGTCGGTGAGGCCCTTGAACGTCTTGCCGAGCATGACGAACCCGCCGGACTCGGGGTCGCGGGCGCCGAGATGAAGATTGGACAGCAGCCCCTGGCGGCGGCCGTGCCCCCACTCGACGGCGAGGACGACGAGGTCGAGGGTGTGGCGCGGCTTCACCTTGATCCAGCCCGCGCCGCGCCGCCCGGCGGTGTAGGGCGTGTCGAGGGACTTGACCATCACGCCTTCGTGGCCGCGTGCGACCGCCTCGTCGAACACCTCCTTGGCCCGCGCCGGGTCACCGGTGACGGCCCGGGGCATCCGCAGCGCCTCCGGCACGACCCGGGCGAGCGCCGCGTTCCGGTCCGCGCCGGGGGCGTCGAGGAGATCGACGCCGTCGAGGTGCAGCACGTCGAACAGGAACACCGCGAGCGGCACCGGTTCGGTGGCCTTGGAGGTTCGGGTCGCGGTACGGGCCGCCGTCACCTGGAACGGGTGGGGACGGCCGTCGGGGCGTAGCGCGATCAGTTCGCCGTCGAACACGGCGTCGCGGACGGGCAGCTCAGCCATCGCCGCCACGACCTCCGGCAGCCGGGAGGTGATCTCGTCCAGCGTCCGGGTGAACACCCGTGTCTCGCCGCCGGACACGTGCAACTGCGCGCGGATGCCGTCGAGCTTCCACTCCACGGCCGCGTCCGCCTTCAGCTTCCCGAAGGCGTCGTCGAGGGACGGCGCGGACGCCGCGAGCATCGGCTTGATCGGGCGCCCGACCTCCAACGTGAACGCGCGCAGCCCCTCGACCCCGGTGCCGAGCGCCGCCGTGGCGACGGGGCCGAGCGACCCCCGCAGCATCACCGCCCGCCGCACCTCCGCGGACGGCACCCCTGCCGCCGCCGCGATCGCCTCCGCCATCACGCCGTCCAGCGCGCCCTGCCGCAGCTCGCCGGCCAGCAGCCTGATCAGGAAGTCCTGTTCGGGACGGGTGGCGCGGCCGAGCAGTGCCGCGAGGAGTTCGCGCCGCCGGGCGACCGACCCCGCCCCGGACACCGCGCCGATCTCGGTGAACGCCGCGTCCACCTCCCGGACGGTGAGGGTGGGTGTCGGGGCGGGTGAGGGGACGTCCCGCAGCGCGGCGTATCCGACGCCGATCTGCCGCTGCGGCAGTTCTCCGGACAGGTAGGCGACCACGATCGCCGCCTCGCCGGGCTCGGCCGCGCGCAGGCACTCGGCCAGGGCCGTGACCTTGGCCTTCCGGCCAGAGGTGGCGGCCACCGCGGCCGAGGTCCGGGTGAGGTCCGCTATCAGCATCCCTTCATTGTGTCCACGGGAACCGACAGTCAACACTGGTCAGGGGCCGGGGGCCTGACCTACCTTGACCCGGGGGCCCAGGACGGGGATCCAAGACGGGAGTGAGGTGCGAGGCGTGGGACCAGAGCGTCCGGTTGAACCGTTCCATCGGCTGTATTCTTCGCCGGAGCCGCCGTCTCCCGACCGCGGCCCGTACCGTTCCCGGCGGGTCGCGTGGTCCGCGGGCGGCGTCGCGCTCGCCGCCGCGGCGGTCCTGGCCTACCTGGTGGTCCCGGGGCCGGGCGACGCCGCCGCCCGGTCGGAACCGGTCAGGGCGGCCATGCCGGGGTCGGGTGGGCGAGACAGGGCGGCCCCACCGCGGTCGTCGACACCGGCGGGTCCGCGGGTGGCGCGGGCGCTTCCGCCGCCCTGCGGGACGGTGTCGCAGGGCACCGTCGACCGTGTCGTCCCCGGGGCGACGCGGCGGCAGAGCGCGAACTCGACGCTGACCACCTGCACGTACTCCTCGGCGGGGGCGGAGTTCCCGTGGCTGCGCGTGGAGGCGCACCTGTACGCGCCCGGGAACACCGTGACGCCGGTGCGGGACGCCGAGGGCTCCTACGACGCGCGATGGGCGGAGGCCAACGACGCCCCGCCCGTCCAGACGATCACCCTGGAACGCCAGCAAGGCGTCGGGAACGAGGCGTACCGCTGGTTCAAGGCGGACGAGTGGTTCAAGGCGGACGAGTGGTTGAAGGCGGACAAGGCGGGCCCGGCCGTCGTCGGGCAGCTCACCGCCCGGAGCGGCAACACGGTCGTCACGGTCAGTTACGGCGAGCGCGCGCCCGATCGGGACGCGCCGGAGAACCGGGCGGAGGCGAGTCTCGCCACGGTCACGGCCGTCGCCCGGGAAGTGCTCGCGGCGCTAAATGATTTCTGACCTGAATCGGCCGATCATGGCATATTCCCTGTCAACAGCTTCTAAGGTGGTCGCTAAAGGGGAGGGAGCGCGTCGATTATGCTCCCGGACCATGCCAGGTGATCGGCGCGCGTGACGCCCGGGGAGGAGGAGGTCGACGACGTGACCGTACAATCGGTAGGAGTGTCCTGGGTGAGATGAGCCCAGGTCAGTAAGCCGTACTCGTCGACGGGCCGCGGAGTGGACCCCGCTCCGCGGCCCTAGTGGTTTCCGTTGCATGTGCCAATGCGGATGGCATTTCCGAACCGTTTTCTCGCCAGTATTTGGAGTCAAACAAAATGGCCCGGTGGTCGCTTTTCGCGGCCGCGGGTTCCGCGATCAGACGCGGGGAGCGGGCAGCTTCGCCAGGAGGCGCAGAGAGGCCGGGGACACCCGCGACAGGGTGTGCAGGAGATGCCCCTCGAAGTTGACGGGGACCACCGGCCTGTTCTTCACGATGGCGTGCACGATCCGCTCCGCGACCTTCTCCGGCGGGTAGTTGCGCATCTGGAGGGCCCGCCGGCCGCGCTCGCGCAGCCGCTCACGGGTCGACTCGTCACGCACCGCGTAGAGCCCGTTCTTGGCGATGTCGGTGCTGACGAAGCCGGGGCAGACGGCGGTGACGCCGATGCGGGAACTCGCCAGCTCGGCGCGCAGACACTCGCTCAGCATGAGCACGGCGGCCTTCGTCGTGCAGTACGCGGGCAGCGTGCGGGTCGGCGCGTACGCGGCGGCCGACGCGATGTTGACGATGTGCCCGCCGAAGTTGGGGGTGTCGGGCTTGTTGGGCAGGGCTTGCACCCGGTCGTACATCTGCCTGCCGAACAGGCGGCAGCCGTGCACGACCCCCCACAGGTTGACGCCGACGACGCTGTTCCACTCGTCCAGCCCGGTGTCGAGGAACGACCCGGAGACCGCGATGCCCGCGTTGTTGACCAGGATGTCGGGGACCCGCCGCGACTCCTTCACCTCGGCCGCGAACGTCTCCATGGCGGCGGCGTCCGACACGTCCACCCGGTAGGCGACCCCTCCGGCGCCGACCGACTTCGCGAGGGTGGCGGTCCGCTCGGCCGCGTCCAGGTCGATGTCGGCGGCGACGACGGTCGCGCCGTGCCCGGCGAGCGCCAGGGCGGTGGCCCGGCCGATCCCGCTGCCGGCTCCGGTGACGACGGCGAGCGCCCCGTCGAAGTGCGCAAGGGGCATGTGGACCTCCCAGGCGTCGGATGAGCGGTTCCCACCGTACAAAGGTCGAGGCGGCGCTCGGCGATTAACCTACTCCGGGTAGGTACGCGAGAGGACGGGACATGAGCGAGCGCGCTCCGGCGATCGTCATCATCGGTTCGGGCTTCGCCGGTCTCGGCATGGCGATCCGGCTCAAACAGGCGGGGTTCCACGACTTCGTGATCCTGGAGAAGAACGACGCCCTCGGCGGGACGTGGTACGACAACACCTATCCCGGCTGCGCCTGCGACGTGCCCTCGCACATGTACTCCTTCTCGTTCGAGCTGAACCCGGGGTGGACGCGGATGTTCGCGTCGCAGCCCGAGATCCGCGCCTACATGGAGCGCACGGCCGACAAGTACCGCGTGCGGGGGCACATCCGGTTCGGCGCGGCCGTCGACGCCATGGAGTGGGACGACGCGGCCCGGCGCTGGAAGGTGACGCTCGCGGACGGGACGGCCCTCACCCCCAAGGCCGTCGTGTCGGGCATCGGCGCGCTGCACGTCCCGTCCATGCCCGAGCTGCCGGGCGCCGAACGGTTCCGGGGCAGGGCGTTCCACTCCGCCGAGTGGGACCATTCCTACGACCTCACCGGCAAGCGGGTCGCCGTCATCGGGACGGGCGCGTCCGCGGTCCAGTTCGTCCCGCCGGTCGTGAAGAAGGCGGCCGGCGTCGTCGTGTTCCAGCGGACCGCGCCCTGGGTCCAGCCGAAACCCGACGTCCCCATCTCCGATCGGCTCCGCCGGACGTTCTCGATGGTGCCGGGCACCGCGCGGGTGTTCCGCGCCGGCGTCTACTGGGGGTTGGAGGCCCGCGGCGTCGGCTTCACCGTCGACCCGCGCCTGTTCGGACCGCAGGAGCGGCTGGCGCGGCGGCACCTCGAGAGACAGGTCGCCGACCCCGAGCTGCGCGCCAAGCTGACACCCGACTACGGGATCGGCTGCAAGCGGATCCTGCTGTCCAACGACTACTATCCGGCGCTCACCCGCCCGCACGTGGAACTGGAGACGTCCGGCATCGCGGAAATCCGGGAGAACTCCATCGTCACCGTGGACGGACGCGAGCACGAGGTCGACTGCGTCATCTACGGCACCGGCTTCAAGGTGACCGAGGCCCTCACCGACCTGCGGGTCACCGGACGCGGCGGCGTCAAACTCCAGGAGATCTGGGCGAACGGCATCGAGGCGCACCGCGGCACGACCGTCCCGGGCCTGCCGAACTTCTTCATGCTGCTCGGCCCGAACACCGGGCTCGGCCACACGTCCGTCGTGTTCATGATCGAGGTGCAGATCCGGCATGTCATGAGCTGCCTGCGGCTGCTACGGGACCGCGGCGCCGACACCATCGAACCGAGACCGGAGGTGTCCCGCCGCTACAACGACCGTGTGCATCGGCGGCTGCGCCGCGCCGTGTGGAGCGCGGGCGGCTGCGACAGTTGGTATCTGGACGACCAGGGCGTCAATCGCACCGTGTGGCCCGGCCCCTCGTTCGAGTTCTGGGCCACCGCCCGCAGGGCCAGGCCGAAGGAGTACGTCCTCACTCGCTGAAAAGAGTGCCCCGGTCCTTCGACGGAGGCTATTTGTCGGGAGCGAAGATGGGCCGGAACCCGGCGACGAGCTGGCGGATCACCGGACGCTGTTCGGCGGGGGTGCGGCCGCGCAGGCCGTGGATCGGGTCGAGGCCGTCGTAGTACGGCGCGAGGGCCAGGAACGGCAGGAGCGTCATCAACCAGGTGGCGAGGACCTCCAGGTCGGCGTCCTCGCGGATGTCGCCCCGGGCCTGCCAGACCTGGAGTAGCGGGTGGATGACCTGCAGGTAGTGCTGGTTCGCCGTGTCGCGGACGACGGACCGGACGCTGTTGTCGAGTTCGAAGTTGGTCGCGGCGGTGACCCCGCGCTCCAGCGGATGGTCGGCCATGTACTCGGTCCAGTCGCAGATGGCGTCGACCAGCCATTCGTCGAAGGGCTGGTCGAAGTCGATCCGCTCCATGCGGCGTTCCATCTCCTCGCGGACGCGGCGGGACGCCTCGTCGCAGACGAACGCGTAGAACTCCAGCTTGTCGCTGAAGTACTGGAAGAGCGAGCCCTTGGCGATGCCCGCCTCGCGGGCGATGGTGTTCAGGCTGCCGGTCGAATACCCGTTCTCGCCGAACTCGCGCATCGCGACCTCCAGCACCCGCTCACGCTTGGCGACGTTGAGGCGGAACCAGGTCGACGTTGGCATAGATCCCTTCGACTTTCCGTCAGGAACCAGTAATCCTCAGGTCAGGATAACGGTCCGTGCCCTTCCATGTGACCAAAAACATCACCGAAACCTCACCCGCGCTTCGTGTCCGATTCGTCCAGATACTGGAGCGTGTATTCGGCGGACGCGAAGTCGCCGCCCTGCGGCACGTCCGCGCCCACAAATGTGTCCGGAATGTCATAAGTTGCTGCGTTGTCCCGGGGCGCGTAGCCGAGTCGCTCGTCCAGTTCCCAGAACCGCCGCGGGTTGTCGGACACGGCGTAGGCGGCGAGGAAGCCGGGGGACGGGACGGTCAGCGCCGCGCGGACGAACCCGGCGCAGTCACGAGGGCTGAGCCAGGTGGAGAGGTGCCGGGGCTCCGAGGGACGCGCCACGAAGCTGCCGATGCGCAGGCACACGACGTCCAGGCCGAACTTGTCGACGTAGAGGCGGCCGAGCGCCTCGACGGCGACCTTGCTGACCCCGTACAGGCCGTCCGGTCTCGGCGGCGTCACGGCCGACGCGGTTTCGGTCGACGGGTGGAAGCCGGTGAGCCGGTTGCTGCTGGCCAGCACGACGCGGGGGACGCCCGCCACCCGCGCCGCCTCCAGGACGCGCTGCGTGCCGAGGATGTTGTGCTCGACCAGGTCGGGGAACGGCGCCTCGTCCGGTACCCCGGCCAGGTGGACGACGGCGTCCGCGCCCTCGACGGCGCGCCCCGCGTCCGCCGGGTCGGTCAGGTCCGCCCTGAGGACGGTCTCGTTCGGCGCCTCGGCGTCCAGCGGCGCGATGTCGACCAGGACGAGGCGCTTCGCCTCGTCGCGCAGTGGTCCCCGAAGCGCGGTGCCGATCCGGCCCGCGGCTCCCGTCAGCACGATCGTCCCCAGAGTCATGTGCAGCAGTCTCGCACCGCACCGCACGTCATGATCAAGCGCAACGCCGAAAGGGCATGAAAGCGGAGCGAAAGGGACGATGTGCGGGGGGCTTACCCGTCAGTACCAGTTGTGCGACTGCCAGAACGACCACGCGCCGCACGGCGTCTTGTACCGGGCCTTGATGTAACCGAGCCCCCACGCGATCTGCGTGGGGGAGCTGGTGCGCCAGTCGGATCCGGCGCTCGCCATCTTCGTGCCGGGCAGGGCCTGCGGGATGCCGTAGGCGCCGCTGGAGGGGTTCTCGGCGCGCTCGTTCCAGCCGCTCTCGTGGTTCCACAGCGTCAGCAGCGAGCTCCAGCAGCGGCCCCACCCCTTGAGGGCGTTCATCTTCTTCCCGTACGCCTTGTTCTGCTTGGCGCTCGGGTTCGACTTGGCGAGCCGCTCGCGTTCCTGCCGCTCCTTCAGCTCCGCACGCGCCTTGGCCTCCTTCTCGGCCCGTTTCCTCAGTTCCTCCATCTCGCGCTTGTTCTCTTCGTAGGCGCGCTTCTTGGCGGCGGCGATCGCGTCCGCCACGATCGGGTCCATGTCCGTCTTCGCCATCAGCCTGGTGAGCATCTCGTTGGTCGACAGGTCCCCCTCGGCCGCCTTCGGCGGCTTGGTGTCGCCCTCGTCGACGAAACGGCTGATGTCCACCAGCACGACCGCCGCGCCGATCGCGGCGATCGCCACGATCATGATGGTGACGTTGCTGGTCAGCAGGCGCCGCAGCCGCCGCTTCTTCGGCGGCCGGATCTCCGGCCCGTCGATGCCGAACGGGTCGCGCGCCTCGGGCGAGCGTCGCGGCGGGGGCACCTCCGCCGTGTCACGCCCGCGCCGCCGTCCCGATCGGCCCCGCCCGGAACGGCCGTGGCGCGGGGTGGGGTCGGGACGTCTGCGCGTGCCGTGACTCTGTGGCATAGGAGAAGAGTGCCTTATCACCCGGGCGCCGTCCATGCGCCGTCAACGCGTCGTTCAGGAGTCGGTACGCGGGATCGGGGGAGGGTGGTTCAGTGGGTGCGGAAGGTACGCGGGGCATCGCGCGTTGTGCCGATGGGACGGGACGCTGGACGAAGGCGGGGCATCATGGCAACCGTGACTGAGCAGGGCGAACGCCACACCGACCGGACCGTGCCGGACGAGCTGGTCCACGAGTTCGGCGCGCTGCTCGGCGCGTCGTCGGCGCTGGAGCGGATCGCGGGCCGGGAGCTGGAGCGCCGCTGCGGCATCCGGCACGCGGTCTTCGAGGTGCTGCTGCGGCTGGCGCGAGCCCACGAGCGCCCGCTCGCGATGGGCGATCTGGCCGGTGAGCTGGTCCTCACCAGCGGCGGCATGACCCGGATCATCGACCGGATGGAGGAGGCGGGGCTGGTCCGCCGCGAACCGGCGCCCGGCGACCGCCGCCGCCAGCTGGTGGAGCTGACGGCCGCCGGACACGCGAAGTTGGAGGAGGCGCTGCGCGTCCACGCCGAGACCCTGCGCGAGCATTTCGCGGGGCCGCTGTCCGACGACCAGCGGCGCGTCCTGGTGGACGCCCTGCGGACCCTGCGGACCACGGCCCGCAAGGAGCTGGGCGCCCTCCACTGAACTACCGCGAGTAGTGCTCGACGACGAGCTGCTCGTCGCAGATGACGGGGATCTCCCGGCGCTCCGGCAGCCTGGTCAGTTGCGCGGCGAGGGCGTCGTGCCGGACGTCGAGGTAGCCCGGAACGTTCTCGGTGTGGCCGCCCGCGGCCGCGATCTGGAAGGCGTCCATGGACCGGCTACGTGCGGCGATGCTGATGACGTCGCCGGGGCGCAACCGGTAGGACGGACGGTCGACGCGCCGCCCGTTCACCAGCACGTGCCGGTGCACGACGAACTGGCGCGCTTGATAGATCGTGCGGGCGAACCCGGCGCGGAGGACGAGCGCGTCCAGACGGCGCTCCAGGTCGATGATGAGCGCCTCGCCGGTCTTGCCCCCCGTCCTGGCGGCCTTGGCGAACGCGTTGCGGAGCTGCGCCTCGCGGATGTTGTACTGCGCGCGGAGCCGCTGCTTCTCGCGCAGCCGCACCTTGTAGTCGGACTCCTGCTTGCGGGCCCGGCCGTGCACGCCCGGCGGGTAGGGGCGGGCCTCGAAGTACTTCACGGCCTTCGGCGTCAGCGGGATGCCGAGGGCCCGCGAGATCCGCACTTTGGGACGAGGGTTGTTCATCACGCTCCTTGGGAGTTAGGTTGACCTAAGTTAGGCAAGCCTAACCTATGCTTCTCGGTCAAGGAGGTCACGGTGCGGGGAACGGAGATCACGGTGGAGGGGCCCACGCTGGAGGGGCCCACGGCCGCGGAACGGGCGCGGACCCTCGCGTTCGGCATCGCGGACGGCGTACTCGTCGCCCCGGGCGTTCCGTACGCGCCCGTCCCGGCGCACACGACCGACCGCGACGGCAGGCCGCTGCTGCTCGTCCAGTCCGCGTCGCCGATCGCCACCGCGCTCCGCGCCGCCACCTCGGAGGCGGAGACCGACATGCCCGCCACGCTGCGGATCTCCGATGTCGCGCCGGTCACGCTGGCCGACCGGGTCCGTGGACGGGCCTGGCTGCACGGCTGGCTCAGCGAGATCCCGGACGGGGAGTTGCGCGCCGCCGCGATCCGCATCTCGCACGCCCACCCGCGCCCCGAGCTGCTCGACCTCGCCGAGATCCGCGACGGCTCGCCGGAGGGGAACGACCGGCGGGAATGGACGATCCTCGCCCTGGAGGTCGCGCAGGTGGAGATCGACGACGCCTGGGGAAGCGCCACCCTCGAACCCGAGGAGTACGCGGCCGCCGCGCCCGACCCGTTCGTCGCCGTCGAGTCCGGCATCCTCACGCACCTGGACGGCTGCCACCGCGACGAGCTGACGAAGCTGCTGCCCGACTCCGTGCTCGCGTCAGCGCCGCCCGAGTCCGAGACGTCCGAGTCCGCGACGTCCGGATTCGTCCGGCCGTTGGCGCTCGACCGGTACGGGCTGTGGGTACGCTGCCGCGCGCCGCGGCCGGAGGCGCACGGCTCGTTCGATCTGCGGCTGCCGTTCGCCGAACCTGTCAGTGATCTCCACGGTCTGCGGCACGTGTACCGGCGCCTGTTCGCCCGAGCCACCCCGTAGCGGACCCGTAGTACGTGTTTCCACGGACCCCCGCGGTCCCGCTCATTTTGCCGGTGGTCTCACGGATGGTGCGGGCCCGTCCCGACGCGCGATGCTCGTGTCTCCGGCCGAGGGACGCCACCCGTCACTCGTCCGGGGCGACCCGGTCGCCGGCTCACCCTCGCGGGGTGGGTGGGTCGGCGTTCCGGGAACCGTACCGGGCAACAGGGCGGCGGCGCCCCGGCCGGGCCGGTGGTCCGGCGCCGCGATCGACAGGGGGCGTGGTCCGGGCCACTGGTCGCAATTGGCCGTTTCAACGCCGTGGCTCGCGCAGCAGGCTGGAGACATGCGCCATCCACAGACCAGAGCCGTCCACCCGCCCGTGACCGAACCGGTCGGCAGCAGCCCGATGGGCGTGCCGCTCTACCAGGGTCACCTGTTCTCCTTCGACGCCGCCGACGACCTCGCCGCCGCCTTCCACGACCCGGGGGAGACGTTCTTCTACGCCCGCATGGGCAACCCGACCGTCCGGTCGCTCGAACGGGCCGTGACCGAACTCGAAGGCGGGGCCGGGGCGCTCGCCACCGCGTCCGGGATGGGCGCCATCAGCACCGTCCTGATGGGGCTGCTGCGTTCCGGTGACCACGTCATCGCGCAGTCCGCCCTGTACGGCGGCACGTTCGCGCTGTTCCAGGACCTCGCCGAACGGTGGGGCGTCGACGTCACCTTCATTCCCGGCGACGACCCGGCCGAGGTGCCGGACGCGCTCCGTCCCACCACCCGTCTCCTCTACCTGGAGACGGTCGCCAACCCCACCACGCACGTGACGGACCTGCCCGCGTTCACCGAGGCCGTACGCGGGACGGACGTGCTGACCGTCGTCGACAACACCTTCGCCCCTCTCCTCTGCGCACCGATCGAGCACGGTGTCGACGTCGTCGTCCACTCGACGACGAAGTACCTCAGCGGACACGGCGACGTCATCGGGGGCGTCGCCGTATTCGCCGACGGGGACGTGCACAAGCGCGTCTGGAGTCACTCCGCCGAGTTGGGCGCCGTCGCCGACCCGTTCGCCGCGTGGCTGACCGTCCGGGGCATGGCCACGATGCCGCTGCGGGTGGCGCGGCAGAGCGCGTCCGCCCTGGACATCGCCGGCCGCCTCGCCGCGCACCCGTCCGTCACCCGCGTCCACTACCCGGGTCTGCCCGACCACCCGCAGCACGAGGTGGCGCGGCGCCTGCTGCCGGACGGGTGCGGCGGCGTCCTCGCGTTCGAGCTGACCGGCGGGCGGGACGCGGGCCGCACGTTCTCGGAGGCCGTGCGGCTCATCGCGCTCGGCCCGTCGCTCGGACACGTCTCGACGCTCGTGATGCACCCGGCGAGCACGTCCCACCGCCAGATGGACGCCGCGTCCCTCGCCGCCGCCGGGATCAGCGAGGGAACGGTACGCTTGTCGGTCGGCCTGGAACACCCGGACGACCTGTGGTCCGACATCGACCAGGCCTTGGCGAAGTCGGCGGCGGGCTAGAGGTAGAAGCCGGTCGCCGTGGCCGGGCCCGCCATGCCGTCGGGCCGCTCTTCGCCCCTGCGGAGGGCGGCCAGCTCGGCCAGCGTCGCGCCGTCCGCGCCGATCTCGCCCGGGGCAGCGTCCGTGCCGTCCAGCCAGGACACCGCCTCCGTCCGGGTGAGCGGACCCACCTCGATCTGCGCGAGGCAGCGGCCGGGACGGACCACCGCCGGGTGCAGCATGGCGAGGTCCTCGTTGGTGGTGATGGCGACCAGCACGTCCCGGCCCTGCCCGAGCATCCCGTCCGTGAGGTTCAGCAGCCGTGACAGGCCCTGGCCCGTCGACTGCTTGGCCTCACCGCGGATCAGCTCGTCGCAGTCCTCCAGGATCAGCAGCCGCCAGCGGCGGTTCTCGTCCTCGTCGTCGCCGACCGCGACCTCCATCAGATAGCTGGGCGTGCCGAACAGCGCCTCCGGGTCGAGGACGCAGTCGGACTGGCACCAGTCCTTCCAGGCACGGGCGAGGGCGCGCAGCGCCGTGGTCTTCCCGGTGCCGGGCGGGCCGTGCAGGAGCAGCAGCCGTCCCGACACGTCCTCACCGGTGAGGCCCATGACCTTGTCGAGGGCCTCGGCGACCGGCGCGGTGTAGTTGCGCCGGATGTCCGTCCACGCGTCGGCGGCGATCGTGCGTTCGCTGCGGGTGGGCCCGTGCGTCCCCATGTGCCAGAAGCCCATCTCGACGCTGGTCTCGTCCGCCTTCGGCGGGTCGGTCGCGTCCTTCACGGACGCTTCGAGGATGGTCTCCGCCAGCTCGTCCGACACGGCGGACACGGCGACGTAGGCGATGCCGTTCGTCCACCGGTTGCAGAGCAGCGTGTACCCGTCGCCCTCCGCGAGGACGGACTCCTTGTTCTTCTCGTGCGCGACCCGCACGATCCGGGCGTCGTCGGGACGCAGCGGCGCCTCCGCCTTGACGTACTCCAGCCGCGTCGACCGGGACCACGGCTGCTCACCGGACGCGAACGGACGCAGCGACAACACGTCCATCACGTCGGCGGGGGAGTTCCTGTCGCTGAGGTTGAAGATCACGGGCAGTGTCGAGTCCGGCCCGGGGTCGGTGATGTTCCGCTGGGACTCTATGAGACGCACAACCTCCTGCGACGTGGTCATACAAGGATGATCAGCCCCGACGGCGAACGAAGTCCACCGAATTAGCCCGTCGCCGGTCGTAACGGCCGGTCAGGATTCGTTCTCGCGGGCGGCCCTGCGCGCCTCCGCCTCCTCCAGGTCGAGCTTCTCGGCCTCCTCGGGAGTGGGCGCCGTGCCGCCGAGGTAGGCGGGCTGCCACCACGTCTCGCCCGGCTCGGGCACGTCGGGATACTCGCGCTGCGCCTTCTCCAACAGCTCCGACAGTTGCGCGTGCAGGTCACGGGTGGCCTGGTCGTAGTCGTCGCCGCGCTTGGGGTACATGGGTTCGCCGACGAGGATCGTCACCGGCACGTTGCGTTGCAGGAGTTTCCGTTTGTGGCCCTTGGTCCACAGCCGCTGCGGCCCCCAGAGCGTGACCGGGATCAGCGGGACCTTGCCGCCCACCGCCATCCGCACCGCGCCGTTCTTGATCTCCTTCACCGTGAACGAGCGGCTGATCGTCGCCTCCGCGAACACCCCGACGATCTCGCCCGACTTCAGCGCCCGCAGCGACGCCGCGTACGACGAGGCGCCCGCGTCCCGGTCGACGGGGATGTGCCGCATCCCGCGCATCAGCGGCCCGCCGATCCGGCTGTCGAAGATCTCCTTCTTCGCCATGAACCGCACCAGCCGCCCGGACGGGTGCGCGGCGAGGCCCGCGAAGATGAAGTCGAGGTAGCTGATGTGGTTGCTGACGAGAACCGCGCCGCCGGTGCGGGGAATCCGCTCCGCCCCCTCCAGACGAATCTTGAGGTTCAGGGCCTTGAACACGCCTTGGGCCGTCTTGATCACCGGCGGGTACACGATTTCGGGCATGTGAGCACGGTACTTGAGGCGTCCATGATCAGCGAGGTCCGGTCGGGGGTTGGCGATGCCTCCCACAACGGGCCGCATCTCTGAGAAGGTGGGGTTGTGACGTGAGCCGCCGAGGCACCAAGATCGCTTCAGAGGATGAAAGGGGATGAGCGACTGATGGAACCGTTGGACGCGGCGGCGGACGTGCACGCGCTCATCCGCGATGTGCTCCCCGCTCTGGCCCCCACCGCCTGGTTCGACTCCGGCACCTCCGAGGTGGTGCTGCCGGTCGGCCGGTCGGAGGCGAGGGCCTCCAGTTGGACGGTGCTGGAGCGCTGTGCCCGGGAGCCGCGCTCGGCGTGGCCGCGGGTGGTGGACGAGTGGGTCCGCGAGGTCGGTGACCGCGCGTTCCTCGCCGTCGGGGAGATGGAGCTGTTCGGCGACGTCCGGGAGCTGCTGCGGCTGCGCATCGTGCCGAAGCTCGCGCCGCGCGACCGTGAGGGCCTGGTGGTCGTTCCCGCCGGGGACCATTTCGACGCGATGGTGATGATCGAGCATCCCCGTTACGGCGGCCCGCTCACCAAGGCGCGCGCCGGTCTGCTCGGCCTCCACAAGCTCGGCTATGTGATGACGAACACCCACGACCGGGAACTGGCCGATGTCGCCGTCCGCGACCAGCCGCTCCTCCCGGGCCGCAACGTGCGGGTCGTCACGAAGCCCGGCAGCCGTTACGTGTCGGCGTTGCTCAGCGAGGTCGACCAGTTCCTGCCGTGGCCGAACCAGCACGGCGCGCTGGTCGGCGTCCCGTGTCACAGCACGCTGCTGCTGTACCCGATCACCTCGTCGGCGGTCCGGGAGGTGCTGCCGGTCTTCGCGGACGTCGTCCGGGAGATGCACGCCGACGCCGACGACCCCTGCGCGCCCGGCGTCTACTGGAGCCACGGCGCGCGCCGCCTGACGCCGCTGTCGGCGACCGCGGCCCCCTCCGGCGAGTTCGCGACACTCCTACACCGCCTCCCCGACGACGAACTCGGCTAGGGCACGTTCGAGCCGGCCTCAGCCCGCACCCGAACGCGTGACCCGCCCGGCGCAGCGACGCCGAAGGCGAGCGAAGCCGGGTGGATCGCGAAGCGATGCGCGTTCGCTCAGGAGCGGTCACGTAGCGAGCCACTAGGCGAGCGAAGTGGGCCGGTCCTGTAGTAAACACAGCCCGCACGCGAACGCGTGACCCGCCCGGTGCAGCGACGCCGAAGGCGAGCGGAGCCGGGTGGATCGCGAAGCGATGCGCGTTCGCCCAGGGGCGGTCACGTAGCGAGCTGCTAGGCGAGCGGAGTGGGCCGGTCCTGCAATCAACACAGTTTCCAGTCGACGGGGGCGGCGCCCTGCTGTTCGAGGAGCTGGTTGGCGCGGCTGAAGGGGCGGGAGCCGAAGAAGCCGCGGTCGGCGGACATCGGGCTGGGGTGCGCCGACTCGATGCACGGCACGTTGCCGAGCAGCGGCTTGAGGTTGCGGGCGTCGCGGCCCCACAGGATCGCGACGAGCGGGCCGCCACGGGCGGCGAGGGCCCGGATCGCCTGTTCGGTGACCTCTTCCCAGCCCTTGTTCCGGTGCGAACCGGGCTTGCCGGGCATGACGGTCAGTGACCTGTTGAGCAGGCAGACGCCCTGTTCCGTCCACGGGGTGAGGTCGCCGTTGGACGGTTCGGGGTGGCCGAGGTCGTCGCAGTACTCGCGGAAGATGTTGATGAGGCTGCCGGGCAGCGGCCGGACGTCCGGGGCGACGGAGAAGCTGAGGCCGACCGGGTGGCCGGGCGTCGGGTACGGGTCCTGGCCCATGATGAGGACGCGGACGTCGTCGAACGGCTGGGTGAAGGCCCGCAGGATGTGCTGCCCGGCGGGGAGGTAGCGGCGCCCGGCGGCGACCTCGGCGCGCAGCCAGTCTCCGGCGGCGGCGATCGTGCCGGCGACCGGTGCCAGCGCGGTCGCCCATCCGGCTTCGACGATCTCGGAGAGTGGTCGTCCCGTCATGGGGCACAACCCTAGTGTGATGATCACGGGCTCGTCCCGAGAACGCCCGCTTGGGCGGGTCTTCTGAAGCTTTCTGATCACATGGGGCCGGAAGAAGCCAAATCTTTTCCCGGTCGCCGGAAATCTTCCAGATTAAAAGCACGAAACGTCCCGTTAAGTCCGGGTTACTTGTCGGCGGGGCGCGTTGCTTCGCGTCGTTCCGGGCGCATAACACCTGAAGACAGGTACGCAGGACGAGTAGACGGAAGAGAGCATGAGCCAGCTGACGACCGTGGACGCCACCTTTCTCAACGCCGAGACCGAGACCACCCACGCCCACATCGCGGGGCTGGGCATCGTCGACGCGTCCGCCTGCCCCGGCGGGCGGCTCACCGTGCCGCTCGTCGCCGCGCTCGTCCGCGACCGCGCGCACCTCGCGGCCCGTCCGTTGCGTCGGCGCCTGGTCCAGGTCCCGCTGAACCTCGACCATCCCTACTGGGAGGATGATCCCGACTTCGACCCCGGACGGCACATCTTCGAGATCGGGCTGCCCGCCCCCGGCAATGACCGGCAGCTCGCCGACGTCGTCGCCATGCTCCACGAACAGCCCCTCGACCGTTCTCGGCCCCTCTGGGAGATGTTCCTCATCCAGGGCCTCGCGGACGGCCTGACCGCCGTCTACGCGAAGGTGCACCACGCCGCCGTCGACGGCGTGCTGGCCGCCGAGGCGCTCGCCGCCCTCCTGGACCTGTCACCCGAACCCCGGGAGCTGCCCGCCGACGACACCGAACCGGCCCGCGCGCCCGACCCGGCCCGGATGCTCCGCACGGGGCTGTGGAGGGCCGCGCTGCATCCCGTCCGCACGGCCGTGTCGGTGGCGCGTGCCGTCCCGTATCTCGACGAGATCCCGGGGGTGGCGACGCTCCCAGGTGCCCGGTTCGTGTCGGCGGTGATGCAGGGCGCCCTGGGCCGCCGGGCCGTGCCGACCGCGCCGCCCCTGAGCGCCCCGCCGACGCCGTTCAACCTGCCCATCGGACGGCGCCGCGCCGTCGCCTGCGGCGAACTGCCCCTGGACACTGTCAAGGAGATCAGGCGGGCGCTCGGCGGCAGCGTCAACGACGTGGTGATGGCGCTGTGCGCGACGGCCCTGCGCAAATGGCTCGACAAGCACGGTGATCTGCCGGGGCGTCCGCTCGTCGCCGCCGTCCCGGTGTCCCTGCGGCGCGGCGCCGCCCGTTCGGACACCGGGAACCAGGTCTCCGTCATGGTGACGCCGCTGGCCACCGACATCCCCGACCCGGCGGAACGCTACCTCGCCGTCCGGCGCGACATGGACGCCGCCAAACGCCGGTTCACCGGCTCGTCGGGAAGCTGGGTGCGGGAGATCAGCGCCCTGGCGCCCGCCCCCCTCGCCGCGCCGCTCACCCGCCTCGCGCTCCATGCCGCGCCGACGATGTCCCTGCGTCCGATCAACCTGATCATCTCGAACGTGCCGGGCCCGCAGTTCCCGCTGTACCTGTGCGGGGCCCGGGTGCTCGCCTATTACCCGATCTCCGTCATCACCGACATCACCGGCGGCCTCAACATCACCGTCTTCTCCTATGACGGCAAGGTCAACGTCGGCATCGTCGCCTGCCGGGACCTCGTTCCCGACCCGTCCGAACTCGTCGATCACCTGGTGGACGCCCTGGACGAGTTGAAGGACCTCAGCCGGGAGTGATCCCGAGCGCCTCCCGATGCCGCCACGCCAGCGTCAACGCGGCGGCCCCGGCCGGTTGCATCGGTTCCGGCACCGTCCCGTCGAACGGCGCCATCGACACCGCGCCCTCGTCGTTGACCGCGACCAGCCTCCCGAAGAACTTCTGGAACGCCTCGTCCTCGATGACGACGACCGTGAGCAGGTCGAGCGCGAACGTGAGCGGATCCACCCCCAACCCCAGGAAGTGCGCCCGCAGCCGCCCCTGTTCGCGGGCGGACGTCAACGCCCGGTGAAACGGCCACTCCCGCTGGACGAACCCCTCGCCGTAGTTCT
Organism: Actinomadura spongiicola; assembly: GCF_003432485.1. Classification (GTDB taxonomy): domain Bacteria; phylum Actinomycetota; class Actinomycetes; order Streptosporangiales; family Streptosporangiaceae; genus Spirillospora; species Spirillospora spongiicola. The sequence continues at coordinate 96,767 of NZ_QVNQ01000011.1, read as the reverse complement.
CGCCCGTCCCGAGGAGCTCTTCCGCGTATTCGCGGACCATGCACGCCCACATGTCGGGACGTTCGCCGTCCAACGGCTGGAAGACCCCGACGGGCATGACCTGGTGCAGCCCACCGGCGTGCGCGACCTTCGCCGGGTCCCGCCAGTGCAGGACGTACGACCCGGACGCGGTCACGGTCACGGTCGTGATCGCCGTGAGCGCCGCCCGGCGCGTCAGGTCGCACGGGTCACCGACGCGCCGCCGCAGCGCGTCGTCCCCGACCGCGAACTCGTGCGCCACGGACTCGCCCACGTTCACGCCGTCGAAGTACCGGGCCGGTCCGAGACGGAGCACGGGCGGCCGGGCGTCGAGGAGCCGGTAACTCGGGCGGTCCTCGAACACCTTCGGCGGCGCGAGAACACCCATGGCCTCCGCGTAGGTGCGGTAGCCGTCCGGGAGCCCTTCCGCGGGTTCGGCGACGACGGCCGGTGCGGGCCGGTCGACCCACTCCAGGCGGACGTCCTCCAGCGGCACGGGCGCGTCCGGGATCCATTCCGTACGGCACAACAAGGCCGTCCCCGCGACCCGTGGAACATCCCGATACAGGCGGCTCGCCGCCTCACCGAGCCGCCCCCGGGACGCGTTCAGAACCGCCCGCTCGTCCCGCCACCGCCGCTCGTCGGACCGCATGACGAACCATCTTGCCGTTCCCGCGACGGGACGACGTCAACGTCCGGCGGTTTTCCAGGTCTTCTCCGGCCCGTCGGGCGCGGCCCAGATCTGGATCAGATGGCGTTCGGCGTACCGCTGATCGCCGGGGTGATCGGCGAGCCGATGAGGACGACGCCGACCTTTGACCGAGACCCGCACCCGGTAGGTCCGGGAATGCCCCACCTCGGCGGGCAGGTCGACGTAGCCGGGCGGGGACGAGTCGATCTCGCCGAAGTTGCAGCCGACGTCGGGCCCGGTCAGCACCATGCTCACCTCGGCGCCCTCGTCCCAGCCGTCGAGGTCGAGTTCCGGTGCCTTGTCGAGGATGTCCAGCACGACCTCGACGATGGCGTCGTCCCGCGCGGTGAAGATCGCGGCCATGTGTCCCGGGGGTTCGGGCAGGATGACGCCGTTGCCCTTGCCGGTCACGGCGGCGGCGTGCCGGCCCGTGGTGTAGTCGCTGAGCCAGTACTGGCCGGTGGAGGTCTCCACGTAGAAGTCGGTTCGCGGCAACGAGGGGTCGAGTTCCTCCACCGATCGGGGGAGTTCCTTGAGCCAGCGCACCGGGGCCGAGGGTGCCGCCCAGATCTGCATCATGTGTTTCTCGACCAACTCGTCGCCCTCGGCGAGCGACAGGTGTTCCAGTACTGCCGCTTCTCTGCGACCGGTGGCGTGCAGGCGGATGCGGTAGTCGCCGGTCGCCCCTGGAAGGTCGAGGCCGAGGTGGCCGTCGGACAGCAGGGACTCGACGGACGCGCCCTCCCCGAGACGCAGGCTGAACTCGATGACCTCCTCCCATAAGTCCAGGTCCGGTTCAGGAGGACGTGACCAGGTCTCGACGGTGACCGGCAGGTCGAACCCGTACATCCCGGTGTGAATACAGGCCATGCGACCGCTGTCGTCGAGGGCGACCAGGGGATCGGCTCCCGGATCGTCGTTGTCGTACAACGTGTCGACGTTCGGTTCGACCTGGTCGCGCAGCCAGTACTGGTGGTGGCTTGGATGGATCAGCCCACTGTGAACGGTCCTGCGGTCGTCCTGCACACCCATGACACACATCCTCTCCCGCGACGCGGCGACCGAAAGCGAAGCAGGGCAGGACGCGCCCGCCAGGGGCGGCGGCGCCCTGCCCGCTTCTCGGGGTTACATGGCGACGTTGAAGGCGTCTCCTCGGGCCTTGGACGAGGTCGCGTCCAACACCCTGTGGGCGTAGTAGAAGTTCTTCAGTTGTGCGCCTTGGCTGTCGTTCTCGCGCTTGGGCACCCAGCCGTAGCCGTTCCCGGCCCTGCTCCCGCCCTGGTTGGTCCCGGCGAAGGCGTACTCGTCACAGCTCGGCTTGTTCTTGGGGTCGCTCAGCGGCGTGGGCCAGCCCTTGGGCGCCTTCCAGCCCTTCGGCAGTTTGGCCTTGCCGCAGACCGCGCGACGGTTGCCGTTCGTGAGGTGGCTGTTGCGGTGCAGTGTCTTCGGGGCGCCTCGTCCCTGCCACTTACGGATGTTGGGTGCGATGAACCGCAAGGAGCGCAGCGAGGTGATGGACGGCGTGAACCTGGGGAAGACGCAGCCCGCCTTCTGGCCCTTCAGCAGGTTGTCGCACCGGAAGTCGATCGGTGACCGCCAGGTGGGCACGCCGGGGGTGTATCCGGCCTTGACGAGCGTCATCCGGTACGTGGTGCGGGCGGCGTGGACCCGGCGTGTCCCGTCGGCGTAACTGACGGTCCCCTTGATGGTGCGGCCCGCCACCAGCGTGCCGGAGAGCCCCTTCGTGCGCGCCTTGCAGCCCGTGCCGCACGACGCCGCGACGTTGGCGCGGATTCCGCCCGCGTTGCCGACGATCCTGTCGGTCTTCAGCGCGAAACTCTCGGAGAACGCCCGGTTCTTGGTGTTGAGCTTGATCGATTGGGTGATCGTGCCGTAGAGCCGACCGACCACCACCTTCTTCTTCAGGACCGTCACCGTGAGCTTGGTGTTCCAGCACAGCGCGGTCCGGTTGTAGCGGTTGCAGGCCGCCAGGGCCGTCGCCCCCGCCGCCGAAGGCGCGGCCGGTGAGGTGCTGATCACGATTCTGTTCTGAGCTTCGGGGCCGGTACTGGCTGAGGCCCCGGCCGCGGCAAGCGGCGCCGTTAACGCCCCTAACGCGCACACGATGGTGAGCTTGCCGAGCCATTGCCGACATGACATGTCAACCTCCGCGGTTGATCGAGGAAATCACCGCAAAAGGTATCCATGGGGCAAGCCCAACGTTATTGGGGAAAATACTGATGTGGGCTGCTGTGGCGAGCAGCATGCCGGACGCCGGACATCAGGGGAATCTCGGAAACTCCAGCACCCCTAGCAGGCGTTCCAGGAGGGGCTGGAACGATGCATTCGAGCGGCTGAAAGCCTTATGAGGACGAGCGGCCGCCGAACTGCCAGGGGTGGATTTCGATGTCCTTGTACGAACCGTTCTTGGTGTGCGGGTCGTTCGCCATCATGGCTTCGGCGGTGCTCCGGTCGGGCAGCTCGACGAGAATGGCGGTGCCCGTCCATTCGTGGCCGTCCTCCGACAGCAACGGACCGTAGGCGATGAGACGGTCGGCGTAGTCGCCGTCGAGGTATTCGCGGTGCGCCCCGTCCAGCGAATCATCGGCCTTGGACGGCTCGCCATGGGCGAGGATCAGAAAGCGCTGGTACCCGGCCCGCTCTCCCTCGAACTCCCACATCGTCCGGCCTAGAACGTTCCGCCAGCGGTGTATCAGCACCTCGCCGTAAACACCGGCCTTGTAGTTGGGCTCCTCGAACGCGAACTCGCGCGCCGCCGCCGAATCGGGCAGGTCGACGATGTGCATGCTGCCCGTGGTCCGCTCACCGTCCGGCGTCAACGTGGGACCGCGAGCGATCATCTCCTCCGCATACCGGTCCATGAACGACCAATGGTCTTCGGTCAGTTCAAGACGCAGCTCCCAGGTTCCCGACCGGTCACGGCAGTAGACGAAGTACTCCACGGGGCCTCTTCGCTGAAGATCGTCAACGGAGCTCCAACGTACAGCACTTCGGCCCGCCGCCCGCCTTCCGCAGTTCCGACATGTCCACAGGGACGGGCTCGTATCCGTGGCGCCGCAACGTCGCCGTCAACCCGACGGCCTCGGCGTTGATGACGACGTTGCGGCCATCGCACACGGCGTTGAGACCGAGCACCGCCGCGTCCTGTTCACCTGCCAGGATCGCGTCCGGAAACAACCGTTCCAGCACTGCCCGACTCCCCGGCGAAAACGCACCCGGGTAGTACGCCACGTTCCCGCCACCGAGGGGGAACAAGGCCGTGTCCAGGTGATAGAAGCGCGGATCGACAAGACGGAGCGTCACGACAGGACGCCCGAGGAACTCCTGCGCCTCCTGATGGGCCGCGACTTCCGTCCGGAATCCCGTCCCCGCAAGGATCACGTGATCGAGCGTGAGGAAATCGCCCTCACCCTCGTTCGTGTACTCCGCGTCCAGCACCTCCGAGACCCCGTTCTGCCGCAACCACTTGGCATACGCGGGACCCTCGGCATACCGCTCCGGATGCGCGAACCGTGCCCCGTAGGCCCGCCCGCCGACGACCAGGGCGCCGTTCGCCGCGAACACCATGTCCGGCAGCCCCTCGATCGGATCGATCAGACTCACCTCATGGCCGAGCGCCAGATACGCCGCCCGCAGCGCCTCCCACTGTTCGACGGCCTTTCCGGCATCGGCACCCGCCGCGGGGTCCATCCACGGGTTGATCGCGTAGGTGACGGCGAAGTGTTCGGGACGGCACATCAGATACCGCCGCCGCAACGCCGTCCGCACGGCACCCGGTTCCGTCACCGGCAGAACGCTCATGCGCATCTCCAGGGGCTAGTTCGACCGCTCGAAAAGCCTAAGAACCCGAGACCGGCGATCCAATGCGCCAACCTTGCGTCGTCCTGGCCATTCGTTGCGTTTTCAGGCCTGGCACAGCCGCTTTGTTGCGTCTGTCACCGCTCCTTCAAGACGCACCTGAAAATCGGCAGCCCGCCCGCCTCATCGCCCGCCTCCAGGACCTGCATCCACCACACGGTCTTGCCGCCGTCTGGCGCGGGGTGCCAACCCCAGCGGTCCGCGTACCCGGCGACCACGGCCATGCCCCGGTGCCCTTCGTCGGTGTCGGCCGCCACCAGATGCCGAGGGAACCCGGGCTCCGGGTCGGTCACGTCCACGCGGAGCCGCCCGTCCGTCACACACACCCGGACCCACACCACCCCGTCCAGAAGCTCCGCCCGCGCATGACGCACGGCGTTGGTGACGACCTCGGAGGTAAGCAGCACCGCCGTGTAGATGTCCCCCTCGACGAGCCCCCACGCGGTCAGCGTCTCCCGCACGACCCGCCGAGCGGCCCCCACCGACCGCTCGTCCAACCGCCACCCGAACGTCCTCGCCCCCCGGCTCGCACGAGTGATGCCGCCGAGCTTCGGCACGATGACCGTAGGCATGTCCATGTTCTGACCTCTCCTCTTCTCGGGTTCGAGCGACCGAAAATCACGCTCCTAACTCAGTGAAACCGTGCGCACACGGACCGAGAAAGATGACAATGCTGGTCTGGAAGGGACGTCCCACCCCCGTCGAAGGGCGCTGTTTCCCATGTCCGACCAACCACGCCCCCAATGGGCCGTACGTATCGAGGCCGAACGCCGCGCTCGTGGGTGGGGCCCGTTCAAGACGGCACGCCGTCTCTATGCCGCAGTTGGTATAGACGATCCCGATATGAGTCAGGTCAAGAACCTCTATCGCCAGATCAACCGCCACGAGAAAGGCCTGGTCTTCCCTGCCGACTGGGGCTCGGCCTACGCCACGGTCTTCGAAATGGAGGAGAAGGATCTCTTTGGGGAGGAATCGACCGATCAACCGGCGGGTACCGTACAACACGGTCCTATCCCCGGCGAAGGGGACGATGTGAAACGCCGCGCCGCACTTCAGCTTCTCGCCGCTCTAGGTGCCGGGACGGCGATCCCCCCGGGCGCCCTCGAAGAGGTGCTCTCCAGCATCGACCGAGCCGCTGGAGACACCGTTGATGTGGACGAGTGGGAACGCACCGTCCACGAGTACGGTCAGCAGCTCGTGTCTCGACTCCGACCGACCGGTTCGATGGCCGGAGATCTGACGGCCGACATCATTGCGGTCGGGCGGCTGCTCGACCGAACGCGGGCGCCCTTCGAGCAGGCTCGGCTGCTGCGAATCAGCGCCGGGCTCTCTGGCCTGCTGGCGATCGAACTGGGCGACGCAGGCGAAGATCGTCCCGCTCGGATCGCCTGGGGCACTGCTCGCCGCGCCGCCGACGCGTCAGGCGACCACGAACTTCAGGTGTGGACGCGTGGCAGGGCGGCACAGGATGCGTACTGGGCCGGACGGCCTCGCGAAGTCGTGGCCGACCTGGCCGACGAAGCCATCGCCATCGCCAAGGGCACGCCGTCCGCCGGACTGGCCAGGGCCCATGCAGCGCGTACATATTTGGCAGCAGATCGAGGGGACCACGGCGAGGCGCTCAACTCGCTGAACAAGATCAAAGAAACGATGATGCGACTCCCGGAGACTGACGGCTCGCAAACCGTCCTGGCATATCGTGAGAGTCAGCTGAGGTGGGCGGAGTCGTACGTTCTGACACGCACCGGGGACTCCCGTGCAGCCGCAGTACTCGATGAGACGATCACGCTCTACCCGTCGAGCTCCATAGTGCCGATCAAGAACCTGGCCCTGATGCAAGCCGAAGCTCTGGTGCGGTCACGTCAGGTCGATCTGGGACTGCAACAGGCGGTCACGACCCTCCAGGAGCGCCCCGACTTCTTGGCCGCTGGCACCGGAACACTGGCCAAGAACGTGCTGAGCGCCCTCCCCGAAGATGCCCGTGCGCTTCCAGCGGCACAGAAACTACGCACACTCACGCCTTCTCGGGTATGAGCGAGCGAAACTCGCGCTCCTGACTCAGTGAAACCGTGCGCACACGGACCGAGAAAGATGACAATGCTGGTTGCCAAGTGACTTCGCCTGACCTCGTCGAAGGGCGCTGATCCCCCCATGACCGACCAGCCACGCCCCCACTGGGCCGAGCGCATCGAGGCCGAACGCCGCTCCCGCGGATGGGGCCCGTTCAAGACGGCCCGCCGTCTCTATGCCGCAGTTGGCATAGACGATCCCGATATGAGCCAGGTCAAAAGCCTCTACCGCCAGATCAACCGCCACGAGAAAGGCCTGGTCTTCCCCGCCGACTGGGGCTCGGCCTACGCCACGATCTTCGAAATGGAGGAAAAGGACCTCTTTGGGGAGGAATCGACCGATCAACCGGCGGGTACCGTACACCACGGCCCCATCCCCGACGAAGGGGACGACGTGAAACGACGCACCGCACTCCAACTTCTCGCCGCCCTGGCCGCTGGAACGGCGATTCCTCCGGGCGTCCTCGATGAGATTCTCTCCAGCGTCGACCGCGTTCTCGATCAGCCCGTCGACGTGGCCGAATGGGAACTCGCGGTACGCGAGTACGGCTTCCTGATCAACCAGCAGCCGGTGGGCTCACTGATCAACGATCTGGTTGCCGACATCTTCGGTGTCGGAGAGCTTCTCGAACGAGACAAGGCTCATCGGGCCGACCACCTGCGAATCAGTGCTGGGCTGTCGGCCCTATTGGCCATCGAACTCGGCGACATCGGTGAGCGTAGAGGCGCCCGCATGGCATGGCGGACGGCCCGTCGAGCCGCCGACGCGTCAGGGGATCGCGACCTCAAGGTGTGGACGCGGGCACGTGAGGCGGAGGAGGGGTTCTGGTACGGCCTGCCGCGCCAGGAGATCACCGCTCGGACAGCCGAGGCAATGCACATCGCAGACGGCGCACCCTGCGGTGGCCTACCCCGGGCCTATTCCGTGCGCGCAAGCGTCGCCGCAGAGCAAGGAGACAAGGCGACCGCCCGTAAGGCGATGGACGACCTCTCCAGGCTGTTCGACGGCCTGCCCGACTCCGTAACGGGCGACCCGGTCACCTTCGGATGGAGCGAAGCGCGCCTCCGCTGGAACGAGGCGTACGTCTACACCCTCATCGGAGACAAGCGGGCGAACCGTGCCCTCGACGATGCCATCGACCTTTATCCGCCGGGCACCCTAGGTCCGGTCGCCAACCTCATGATCATTCGGGCGATGGGTGCGATCAACAACGGCGACATCGACACAGGTCTCGACCAGACCCGCGTGATCCTGCAAGACATACCGATCAGTCCCTGCCGACGACACATGACCACGCAGATCCTCCATCGCCTCCCCGAGTGGGCCCGCCCCCTCCCGGAGGCCCGCGAACTACGCACACTCACTTCTTCTCGGGTATGAGCGGACGGAAATCATGCTCTTAACTCAGTGAAACCGTGCGCACACGGACCGGGAAAGGCGACAATGCTGGCCTGGAAGGGATGTCCCACCCCCTGTCGAAGGGCGCTGATCCCCATGTCAGACCAGCCACGCCCTCAATGGGCCGTACGAATCGAGGCCGAACGCCGCTCCCGCGGATGGGGCCCGTTCAAGACGGCCCGCCGTCTCTATGCCGCGGTTGGCATAGACGATCCCGATATGAGCCAGGTCAAAAGCCTCTACCGCCAGATCAACCGCCATGAGAAAGGCCTGGTCTTCCCCGCCGACTGGGGCTCGGCCTACGCCACGGCCTTCGAAATGGACGAAAAGGATCTCTTCGGGGAGGAATCGACCGATCAACCGCCGGGTACCGTACAACACAGCCCCATCCCCGACGAAGGGGACGACGTGAAACGACGCACCGCACTCCAACTCCTCGCCGCCATGGGCGCCGGAACGGCCATCTCCGCGACCGCCATCGAAGAGATCCTCTCCAGTATCGATGGCGTTCTCGATCAGCCCGTCGACGTGGGCGAATGGGAACTCGCGGTCCGCGAGTACGGCTTGCTGATCAATCAGCAGCCAATAGGTTCACTGATCAACGATCTGACCTCCGACCTCTTCGGCGTCGGGGAACTCCTGAAACGAGACAAAGCTCATCGGGGCGACCTCCTGCGAGTTAGTGCCAGCCTGTCGGCTCTACTGGCCGTCGAACTGGGTGACATCGGCGAGCGCAGAGGTGCGCGCATGGCCTGGGGGACGGCCCGTCGAGCCGCCGACGCGTCGGGGGATCGCGACCTCAGGGTGTGGACGCGGGCACGTGAGGCGGAGGAGGGGTTCTGGTACGGCCTGCCACGGCAGGAGATCGCCGCTCGGACAGCCGAAGCCGTGCACGTCGCAGACGGCGCACCCTGCGGTGGCCTACCCCGGGCCTATTCCGCGCGGGCAAGCGTCGCCGCAGAGCAAGGAGACAAAGCAACCGCACGCCAAGCGATGGACGACCTCTCCAAGCTGTTCGACCGCCTGCCCGACGCCGTGACAGGCGACCCGGCCATCTTCGGATGGAGCGAAGCGCGGCAACGGTGGAACGAGGCGTACGTCTACACCCTCATCAAGGACAAGCGGGCGAACCGGGCCCTTGATGAGGCCGTCGCCCTCTACCCGCCGGGCACCCTCGGCCCGGTCGCCAACCTCACGATCATCCGCGCGATGGGCACGATCAACAGCGGCGACATCGACACAGGCCTCGACCAGACCCGTGAGATCCTCCAAGAAACTCCGGTAAGCGCCCGCCGACGACACATGACCAGGCAGATCCTCCACCGCCTCCCCGAGTGGGCGCGGCCACTCCCGGAGGCCCGCGAGCTGCGTGCACTCACGTCCGCCCCCTCGGGCCTGTGAACGTGAACGTCCCGCCGTGTGACTTCGACGCTATGTATGCCAGGGAGCCCGACGTCTGGAAGGTGAAGGGACTCCACTGGCACTGCTACTCGTGGCGTGGCAACGGCAAGGACTGAGCGGACGACAAGCTCCGTCACGATGACCAGGCCGACATCACGCCGTCCATGGTGCGGGCATGGCTCCAGAAGAACGCGCGTCTGATGGGCGCCACCTTGTCGACGGCAGAGGAAGCGGCGGCCTGGTCGATGGAGTAGTGGACGCGGGCCCGTAGTGAGGCTCTGACGCCGGTGCCGGAGTGGTACGCCGACGAGAGCCAGGCGGCGCGGACACTCTACGATCTGCGCGTCGCGGGCGACCTCGCCAAAGGCCTGTGAAGGGGCCGAGCATCGTGAGTTGGGGCGTCATTGGGACGTCCGATCGCTGCCACTGACGGCCTCCTCGTACCTGAGAAGGGTGTCGACGAAGGTTCGTTGTTCGGCCGGGCTCAGTGGTGTGAGGGCGTGCCGCCAGGCCTGGGCGCCGGGGGACAGCCACTGGGTGATGGCGGGACGGCTCTCGGGGCTGATGTCGACGATGCGTCTGCGGCGGTCGGCGTCGTCCTCCCGCCTCACCAGGACCCCCTTGCGGCTCAACTCGCTCACGATGAGGCTCACCGTGGTCGGCGCCACACTCAACATCCTGGCGAGTTCGGAGACGGTGAGCGGACCGTCGAGCAGGAGCAGCGACAGCATCGACAAGTGCCGTGGGGCCAGCTCCAACGACCGCAACTGCTCCGGCACCGGCAGGCGTTTGACCCTGCCGACCAGCCTTGGCATCACCAGAAGCAATTCCCTCACCGCCTCCTCGGTGGGGTCAGGCGTTGACATCTCGCGCACCCTCCTCATAGCTTTATTCTCAAAGCTAATTTGTTTGTAAACCTGTTGGAGGATGGTATGCCCCATCTCACCGTTCACGCATTGGAGAGCGACCTGGTCGGACGTGAGGCCGCGCTGATCGAGAAGCTGACCGATGCGGTCGTCGCCGTCTACGGGGAGTGGGCACGGAGCATCGCCGTCGTGCAGTTGATCGGCCTGCCGCGTGGCAGGTGGGGCATCGGCGGCCTTTCGGCGGAGGCGCCCTCGCCGAGCGTGACGTTCGGCATCAAGGAGGGTGCGTTCAGCCGACCCGACGCCGACGAGATCATCGCCCGCCTCGTCGCCGGAGTCACCGACGCCATCGCCGCCGTCCTCGGAGAACGCGTCCGCAGTGGCGTGACCATCGAATTCGTGGGCACCCGGCCCGGACGCTCGGGCGTCGGCGGAGTCGTGGTTACTTCATAAAATCGATCGGCAAACTTCTCCCGTCGTGCAGAGAAATTGAAACTGTGAGCGGGGGTGTTCGTGTAGGCCGCGTAATCGCGGAGAACCGGTGCCGCCGACACCGCGTACTCGTGTGGTCTTCCCGGGCTTGAAAGTAGACGATTCAACTTTATGGGGCTTCCGATCCGGCGGTGGGGGGCTGTGAGCGGTGGCTGATGCGTCGTTCGGAAGCCTGCTCGTTGAACGTGGCTGTGCACTGAGGTGCGCCAGCGCCGTGATCGGGCGCGGGGGAGTTTCTGTACCCCTCGAAATCCACATTGAACATCTGACCCTCAGTCCTTGTGGAACGAGGCGTTTTGCTCGCCTATCCTTCTATTGTCGCGGTATCCGCGGCGAGCTTGTGTGACGCCGCATGCACATGGCGTGCGTTCTTGTGTTTGCTGATTGTGGTTGGCGTAGGTAGTCGAAGCGTGGATTGGAGAATCGCCGTGCGCAGAATTTTGCGAGCGTCGCCGGTGTCCCGGTGGAACGTTACGACGGCCCACCACGACTCGACCGGCGGGCGCGGCACCGTCCACGTAGGACGCCAGGCCGTCAACCAAGGCCTCATGTACTGACCGCCCCCCGCCCCGGCCCCACCGCGGCCCTCAGCACCCCGAGGTCCGCGGTGGGGCCGAAGCTTTTGTCGATCTTGGAGGGTGTTCCGCCGAAGCCTCAGCGCGTTGCGTTTATTTCGATTGTTGCGTATACTGCGGTAAGAGGGAGGAGCCATGACCAGTGTCCAGGTGAGGTCGATCGAGCCGGGAGCGATAGACGCCGAGGCGGCCGAGCGGGCGGTCCGGCGCATCAAGGACTACCTCATGCGGCATCCGGACGAGGAGACGGTCCGGGTCGCCGGCGAGTTGGGCGTGGACGATCCCTTGATCCTGCCCCGGGACGCGGTGAGCATGCTCGCCTACATCCTGACCCAGGCGGCCGAGGGGAGGGGCATATCGGTCATCCCCTCCCGTGCCGAGTTGACCACCCAGCAGGCGGCGGACCTACTTAACGTTTCCCGTCCCTTCTTGATCGGGCTGCTGGAGTCGGGAGCGATCCCGTACCGCATGGTGGGTCGGCATCGCCGCATCACCGTGGAGGCCGTCCTGGAGTACAAGCGCCGCGATGATCTACAGCGACGGGAAGCCGCCGATGAGCTCGCCGCCCTCGGGCAGGAACTCGGGTTCTGACCATGGCATTCGTCGTCATCTACGACGCCAACGTCCTGTACGGGAACACGCTGAGGGACCTGCTCATCCGCTTAGCTCAGGCGGATCTGGTACAGGCGAAGTGGACTCACGCGATCCTGGACGAGATGTTCGGCAACCTCGCCGCGGACCATCCTGGTATACCGCCGGAGAGACTCGCGCGCTTGCGTGGGCTCATGAACGCTGCCGTCCGCGACTGCCTGGTCGAGGGGTACGAGCCCTTGATGGAGGGGTTGAAACTGCCGGACCCGGGTGACCGCCACGTTCTCGCAGCCGCGATCAAGGTGGGTGCTCAGGTCATCGTCACGTCCAACTTGCGAGACTTCCCCGCGGCGGACATGGAGGTCTGGAATCTGGAGGCGAAGTCACCGGATGACTTCGTGCTCGACCAGATCACGCTTGACGACCGTGTCGTTTGGGCCTGCGTCCAGCAGATCGTCGACTCCCGCATGAACCCGCCGGAGACGGTCGACGATGTTCTCAGTGCGTTGGAGCGGGCGGGGCTCGTTGAGTCCGTTGCCGCGCTGCGGAGTGGGCGGCAGGATCATTCCTGGGACGGTGTTGATCGTTAGCTCTGGTCGGCATTCGCGAAGGGGGACGTGTGGCGGGGTTTGTGTTGGTTCATGGGGCTGGGGATGTCGGGTGGTACTGGCATCTGGTGGAGGCCGAGCTGCGGGCGCGGGGGCATGAGGTCGTTTCGCCGGATCTTCCCTGTGATGACGACTCCGCCGGGTTGCCCGAGTATGTCGATGCCGTGGTGGGGGCGGTCGGGGAGCTGCGTGATCTCGTTGTGGTGGCGCATTCGTTCGGTGGGCTCACCGGGCCGCTTGTTTGTGAGCGGGTGGGGGCCAGGCTGCTCGTACTGACCGCGCCCATGATTCCTGTGCCGGGGGAGGCGCCGAATGATTATTGGGCGAACACCCGGTATGAGGAGGAGCAGTCATCTTATGAAGACACGGTCGCGCTGTTCTATCAGGACGTTCCGCCGGAGCTGGCCGCCGAGGCGATGAGGCGGGCGCCCGACCAGTCCGTGGCCCGGATGGGGGAGCCGTCGCCGCTTCAAGCCTGGCCGGACGTCCCGACCCGGGTCTTGCTCTTTCGTGATGACCGGGTGTTTACTCCGGCGTTTCTGCGGCGGGTCGCGGAGGAGCGGCTTGGCATCGTGCCGGACGAAATGGACGGCGGGCACTGTGCCGCGTTGAGTCGTCCAAGTGAGTTGGCGGACCGTCTTGAGGCCTATGCGGCCGAGCAAGGGTTGGTTCGATGACCGGCGGCATCGGGTTCGACGATGAACTGTGGCGGCACAACGAGGTGCTGCGGCGGGCGGCGGGGGTGGGGCCGCGTGACCATGTGCTCGACATCGGGTGTGGGACGGGGCAGACGACTCGGGAAGCCGCGCGGGCGGCGTCGGCGGGGAGTGCATACGGGGTCGATGTCTCGGAGGGGGCCATTGAGCGTGCTCGGGAGATCGCGCGGAGGGAAGGGATCGGGAACGTCGACTTCGCGTGCGCGGATGCGCAGGTTGACCTGCCCGTGGAGCGGTTCGACCTGGTGATCAGTCGGTTCGGGGTGATGTTCTTCGGGGATCCCGTGGCGGCCTTCACCAATATCCGGAGGGCGCTGCGTCCGGGCGGACGGCTGGCGATGATCGTCTGGCAGTCCCGTGAACGCAATGAGTGGGCCGTCGCCGTCCAGCGAGCTCTCGGTGTGTCTGCGGGGTCTGGTGTGCCCGATGCGTTCTCGCTCGGTGAACCGGAGGTCTTGGAGGGGACTCTGGGGGCCGCAGGGTTCAGCGATGTCGCGTTGACGGATGTTGAGGAGCCGGTCTACTACGGTCCGAACGTCGACGTCGCGTTGGAGTGGGTTCGTGGGTTCAGCACAACTAGGAGTGTGCTGGACGGGTTGGAGCCTGGTGCTGCGGAGCAGGCGGTCGGGCGGCTGAGGGAGACGCTGGGCGCATATCTGGGGGATGACGGTGTGTGGCTTGGTTCTCGGGCCTGGGTTGTTACCGCTCGCCGTTGAGCGTGGTCAGTTGGAGGCGGAGGGCCAGGCGGGTTTCGCGTGATGTGAGGTCGAGGGGAGTCACCTCGGTCATTCGCTTCAGGCGGTGGCGGAGTGTGTTGGGGTGGACGTCCAGTGCTTGCGCGGTGGCCTTGGTGTCGCCGTAGTGGTCGAGCCAGGCGGCGAGGGTGGGGAGGAACGCCGTCTGGTGTTTCCTGTCATGAGCCTGGAGGGCGGGGAGCGGGCCGCCGAGCAGGTGGGTGCCGGTGGCCTTGCGGGCGCGTTCGACGGTGACGGTCGGCCAGGCGTCGTCCAGGGAGACCAGACCGAGAGGCAGGCGGCCGGACGACTGGAGGGCGGCCAGTTCGGCGGACTCGGCGCGGGAGCGGGGCAGGTCGGCGAGCGTTGAAGCGGGGCCGCCCACGGCGGCGTACAGGTCCCGGTCGTGGGCGCGGACGCGGGCGACGACGTCGTGAAGCCACGGCATCGTGCCGGGGTCGCGGCCCGGCAGATCGGTGAGGACGGCGAACAGCGTGTCGTCGAGGTCGGTGAGGAGTGGGCGGTGCCAGCCGAAACGGTGGGTGATCGCCTCCCACAGGTCGAGGCGGCGGCGGATGTCGCCGGACTCGCCGCCCAACGTCACGACACGCCATGGCGGACGAGCCGGGACGGGTGTCGTACCGTCCCGGAGGGCCGCGCGGAGCCGGTCGGCCGACACGCGCCGGGCCACGCCGGTCTCCGCGCGCAGGCGCAGCAGGTGCAGGGCGATGACGGACGCCAGGTCGGTGAGGCGGTCTACGCGGTCCGGGGGGATCGGTGTCTTCGCCACCGCCCAGATCGAGCCGAGCCACTCGCCTCCGGCGCGCACCGGGACGACCAGGCGGGGGAACATGCCGTCCGGACCGGCGGGGACCATGATCGGGTCGCTGGAACGCGCCATCCTGCGGAACACCCCGCAGGCCCGGAGGTGGGCGATGACCTGCGGCGGGACGCGGCGTCCGACGATGGTGGAGACCCGGGCCGGGTCGGTGGTGCCCTGGAGGCCGGAGTAGGCGAGGACGCGGGAGCGCGCGTCCTCCAGGGTGACCGGTGCGTCGGCGATCTCGGCGGCGGTGTCGGCCAGCGCGAACAGGTCGTCGCCCGAAGGGCCTGGAGGCGCGTGGGCGTGGTCGATGGCGGCGCGTGCCAGCCAGATCACGTGCGTCCAGGACGTCTCCGGCTGGAGTTCGACGAGCGCCGGGCGCAGGCGGTGGGCGGCGGTGACGGCCTCGCCGGGCAGGGGCGCCTTCAGGACGACCCCGGCGGCCCCGGCGGCGTCGGCCCGTTCGAGGAGGGCCACGGCGTCCGTCGTCCCGGCGCCGAGGACGATCTCGCCGGGGCGTCCGGCGGTCTCCTCGGCCAGGACGACGTCGTGCACCTGCGTGTCACGTCCCGGGGCGACCAGCCGGAGCAGGCCGGGGCCCAGCGACTCCACGAAATCCGACACCGTGATCATTGTGCGTTTCACACTATGCGACCCGGTCGAGTTGGGGGAAATGGACAGGGGCGGTGAGGGCGGGCAGGTCCATCATCGGAAGTGGCATCGTGGATGAGGAGGGGGATGTCATGGCTACCAGCGCCGATCCGCGCCGGGTCGCCGTGGTGGGCGCGGGCATGGTCGGGCTGTCCACGGCGTGGTTCCTACAGGAGCGGGGCGCCGACGTCACCGTGTTCGACCGCGCCGACGTGGCGGCGGGCGCGTCCTGGGGCAACGCGGGCTGGCTGACGCCGGGGCTGGCGACGCCGCTGCCGGAGCCCGCGGTCTTGTCCTACGGCGTGAAGGCGGTGCTCAGCCCCGCGTCGCCCGTCTACGTCCCACCGACCGCGAGCCTGCGGCTGATCAGGTTCCTGGCGGGGTTCGCGCGCAACAGCACGGCGGCCCGGTGGCGGCGGTCCATGGAGTCGCTCGTGCCGATCAACGGGCGGGCGCTGCCGAGCTTCGACGCGCTGATCGACGGCGGCGTCCAGGCCGAGACGCGCGGCGCCGGGTCCTTCATCGCCGCGTACCGGACGGAGCGGGAGCGCCGATTCCTCCTGGACGAGGTCGAGCACATCCGCGCGGCGGGCCAGGACATCGAGTTCGAGGTCCTCGGCGGCGACGAGGCGCGGCGGTTGGCGCCCGCGCTGTCGGACGAGATCGGCGCGGCGATCCTGCTGCGCGGGCAGCGGTTCATCGACCCTGGGCGGTTCGTCCACGCGCTGGCCGACTCCGTCCTCGACCGCGGCGGCAAGATCCGGACGGGCGTGCCCGTCACCGACCTGCGGGACGTGCCGGGCGGTGTCGCGCTGCGCCTGCCGGGCAACGGTGTCGAGACGTTCGACACCGTCGTGATCGCCAGCGGTGTGTGGCTCGGCGGGCTCGCCAGGAGGTTCGGGGTGCGGGCGCTCGTGCAGGCCGGCCGCGGATACAGCTTCAGCGTGCCGATGGAACGCGTTCCGGACGGCCCGATCTACTTCCCCGCCCAGAAGGTGGCGTGCACGCCCCTCGGGGACCGGCTTCGCGTCGCCGGGATGATGGAGTTCCGCGACCCGGAGGCGCCGCTCGACCCGCGCCGGATCGACGCGATCGTCGAGGCGGCCCGTCCGCTGCTGCGCGGCGCCGACATGGACGACCGGCGCGACGAGTGGGTCGGGTCGCGTCCGTGCACGCGGGACGGGCTGCCGCTGATCGGCGCGACCCGGTCGCCGAACGTCTTCGTCGGCGGCGGGCACGGCATGTGGGGGATGACCCTCGGCCCCGCCACCGGGAACCTCCTCGCGGAGATGATCGCCACCGGGCGCCGTCCGGTGGAACTCGCCCCGTTCGACCCGCTGCGCTGATCGCGGGCGGTCGCGAAGGCCCCTGACCTGGGTGTTTTGAGGGGTTTCGGCTGTTTCGTCCGGACGGGGGCGTCGGCGCGCTACGGTCACGTGCATGACCAGCGAGACGCCGACGGCCGTCGTTCCGCTGACCCGGGCGCAGAAGATCCTCGCCGGGGTCGGCGGCGTGTTCTTCGCCGGGCTCGCCGGACTGGGCGGCTACGGGTCGTTCGCCTCCGTCCGGGACGTGGCCGAGCCGTGGTTCGGCGACCAGGCGTGGATCGTCCCGGCCGGGGTCGACCTCGGCATCCTCGCGCTGGTGTCGGTGGCGTTGCTGCTGGAATGGCTCG
The DNA here is from genome assembly GCF_003432485.1 of Actinomadura spongiicola. Lineage (GTDB taxonomy): Bacteria > Actinomycetota > Actinomycetes > Streptosporangiales > Streptosporangiaceae > Spirillospora > Spirillospora spongiicola. The sequence continues at coordinate 79,579 of NZ_QVNQ01000011.1, read as the reverse complement.
CCATGCCGATGCCCGCGCTGCGGTGGATGGCGATGGCGTTCACCGGCGCGACGGTCTGGCTCAACGTGTCGGCCGCGCACGGCGACGCCACCGGCATGGTGATGCACGCGGCGATGCCCGTGCTGTTCGTGACGTTCATCGAGGCCGTCCGGCACGCGATCCGGCGGCGCGCGGGCATCGCGGCGGGCACCGTCCGGGAAGGGATTCCCGCCACCCGGTGGATGCTGGCGCCGCTGTCCACGTTCCGGCTGTGGCGGCGCATGGTGCTGTGGCAGATCACGTCCTACCCGCAGGCGCTGGTCGCCGAGCAGCGCCGCCGTCACGCCCTGGCCCTCCTGGGCGCGCACTACGGCCGCAAGTGGAAGGCCAAGGCCCCGGCGGACGTGGTCTGGATGCTCCGCGACGGAGTCATGCTCGACCAGGCCCTCACCCGCGTCACCGAACTCACCGCGCCCGAACCGACCGTCCCGGAACCGCGCGTCCCGGAACCGCCGCCGAAGAAGGCCCCACAGAAGAAGGCCGGGCCGAAGGCGCCGCGGGTGCCCCGCAGCGTCGCCACCGACAACGAGGCGCGGGCGCTCGCGCTCCTCGACGCCGAGCCCGGCATCACCGGTGCCGAACTCGGACGGCGCCTCGACATCAGCGCCCGCCAGGGGCAGCGGCTGCTGAGCCGGCTCGCGCGTCCCGCCCCGGACTCCTCCGCACGGCCCTCGACCACCTCGACGCCCTGACAGGGGTCACGTTTCCCTCCGCCGCTTCGTCAGTGGTGTGACGAAGGGGAAACGAACATGCCCAATCACGACTGGACCTTGATGTACGCGATGCACAACGCGCTGAGGAGGGAACTGGAACACCTCGCGAAGCTCGCCGCCCGCGAGGACGACGACCCCCGCCGCATCCTGGCGGGCGCCCCGGGCTGGGAACTGTTCACCAAGGCGCTGCACGCCCACCACACCGCCGAGGACGAGACACTGTGGCCGGTGATGCGTGACGCGCTGGCCGGACGCCCCGACGACCTGGCGCTTCTGGACGCGATGGAGGCCGAGCATGCCGCCATCGACCCGGTGATCGAGGCGATCGACACGGGGAACGAACCGCTCGGCGACCTCGTCGGTGCCCTGACCGAGGGGCTCACCGCCCATCTCAGGCACGAGGAGGACAAGGCGCTGCCGCTGATGGACGAGGTCGTCACCGCCGAACAACTGGCGCGTTTCGGGCAGGCCCACGCCACCAAGATCGGCCCTGACGCGTCGCGCATCCTGCCGTGGATGCTGGACGGCGCCGCGCCCGCCACCGTCGCGGCGGCGCTGGCTCCCCTTCCACCGCCCGCCCGCGCCGCCTTCGAGAACGAATGGCGTCCCGCCTACGAGGCCCTCAACAGGTGGAACACGCCGTGAACCGGTGACGACCGCCCCGGCGGCGGACGGGGGCGCCGGACCCGCCCGCCGCCCCGCGGGAACCTCACATGTTGATCATGTGTCCGGCGAGGCCGTGCACGGCCTCCTTCATCGCCTCGCCCAGCGACGGGTGCGCGTGCACGTTGCGGGCGACCTCGTGGACGGTCAGGTCCCACTGCTGCGCCAGCGTCAGCTCGGGCAGCAGCTCGGTGACCTCCGGGCCGATCATGTGCGCGCCGAGGATCTCGCCGTACTTGGCGTCGCTGATCACCTTGACGAACCCGTCGCCCTCGGCGAGCCCGAGCGCCTTCCCGTTGGCGCTGAACGGGAACTTGACGGTCTTGACGTCGAAGCCCTGCTCCTTCGCCTGCGCCTCCGTCCAGCCGAACGACGCCACCTGCGGCTGGCAGTAGGTCGCGCGGGGGATCATCACGTAGTCGAGCTCCATCGTCTCGGCGTCCGCGATGGTCTCGGCCGCGAGGATGCCCATCGCCTCGGCGGCGTGCGCGAGCATCAGCTTGGCGGTCACGTCCCCGATGGCGTAGATGTGCGGGACGGACGTGCGGCACCGGCCGTCCACGTCGATCGCGCCGCGCTCGGTCAACGCGACGCCGGTCTTGTCGAGCCCGTAGCCCTCCACGTTCGGCTGGAACCCGATCGCCTGGAGGACCTTGTCGGTCTCCAGCACCTGCTGGGCGCCGTCCTTGCCGGTGACCGTGACCTTGACCTTCTCGCCGGAGTCGTCGATGGCGTCCACGCGGGTGGACGTCAGCACCTCGACGCCGAGCTTGCGGTAACGCTTCGCCAGCTCCTTGGACACGTCGGCGTCCTCGTTCGGGACCATCCGGTCGAGGAACTCGACGATCGTCACCTTCACGCCGTAGTTGTGCAGGACGTACGCGAACTCGACGCCGATCGCCCCCGCGCCCGCGATGACGATGCTCTCCGGCAGCTCAGAGCTGAGGATCTGCTCCTCGTAGGTGACGACCCGCTCCGACAGCGACGTGCCCGGCAGCAGCTTGGTGTGCGCGCCCGCCGCGATGACGCAGTTGGCGAACGTCACGGTCTCGCTGGAGCCGTCCGCCTTCGCCACCTGAAGGGTGTTCGGGTCGGTGAACGTGCCGCGCCCCTCGAACGACGTGATCTTGTTCTTCTTCATCAGGAACTGGACGCCCTTGACCAGCTTCTCCGACACCTGGCGGCTGCGCTGGTAGGCGACGCCGTAGTCGAACGAGACCCGGCCCTCGACGTTGATCCCGAAAGTCTTCTGTTCCGCGGTGAGGATGTGCGCCAGCTCGGCGTTGCGCAGCAGCGCCTTGGAGGGGATGCAGCCGACGTTGAGACAGACCCCGCCCCAGTACCTCTCCTCGATGATCGCCGTCTTCAGCCCGAGCTGCGCCGCCCGGATCGCGGCGACATATCCACCCGGGCCCGCGCCCAGGACCACGACGTCAAAGTGTTCGCTCATATCCATGGACGATATTCGCCGGGGGACGGTGCTCGCATCCCGGCGTGTCCCGCTCCGGGCGGGACACCGGTCACAGGAACGTCCCGCGACGGTGTTAGGGTTTCGATCGGCCTTCCGCCGGTCAGGGACCGCGGGAGGCGAGGCGCCGCCGTCCGGCGGCCCGCCCACATCGCCCGGCCGCCGGTGCCGCACAGCCTGCGGAGCCCGGTGGTGCTCCCAACGACGACCGTGCCGCCCGCGAATGGAACACCGTGCGAAGGCCCGGTCGTTGTCACCGTTCCGAGCCGAGTGGAGGAAGACGAGTGCGAATCCCCAAGCGCGTCAACGCCGTCCTTGACTGGATGGAGGAGCACAGACTCGCGCTTGGAGTGGTCGTCGTGCTGGTCACGATCGCCCTGGTGGCGACGCTCGCCCCGATATCGGTCGGCATCCCGGTCGCGACCTTCATCCTGGGGCTCGCCGTCGGCGGGTTCACCGTGCACGTCCGGTCGAGCCGCCGCGTCGCCCGCGTCCGCGCCGAGGTCGACAACCTGCTCCGCGAGAACGGGGCGTTGCGGCACCGCAACACCGTCCTCGCCAGCGGCGTCATCACCCGGGAGGCGCAGGAGACGCAGGCGCTGATGTCCATTCCCGAGGACGACCTTCCCCTGCTCGACACGGCGAGCGGCGGCGCGAACGACACGCAGGCCACCGCCACCCTCGACGAGCTGCTGGACGGCGGCGACCCGCAACGCACCGACGAACTCCCGGACGAGCTCGAACCCGCCGAACTCCCGGACGAGCCTGGCGAGCCGGACGAGCCCGACGAGCCCGAGAAGGACGTGGCGGACGACCCGCAGCGCACCACCGTCATTCCCACAATGCCGGACGGCCCCGCGGGCGATGAATCCGAGAAATCCGGCGGCTCCGGGAAGAAGTCCCGCCGTTAGCTTCGTCGATCTTGGGGCACACCGTGCCCGTGGACAGGCCAGCGGCGGACGCGGAACCGGCGGACGAGCAGACCGAGGCGAAGGAGCCGGGCGAGAGCGACCTCCCGGCCGTCCATCGGGCGGTCATCGCGTCCGCGATCGGGAACTGTGTCGAGTGGTTCGACTTCGGCGTGTTCAGCGCCGGGGTCATGACGGCGATCATCGGCACGGTGTTCTTCCCGGAGGACGCGAGCGGCAGCGCGACGCTGCGCTCCTTCGCGCTGATCGCCGCCGCGTTCCTCGCCCGCCCGTTCGGCGGGCTGTTCTTCGGCCCGATGGGCGACCGGCTCGGCCGCAAACAGGTGCTGGCCACGACCATCATCCTGATGTCGGGCTCCACGTTCGTGATCGGCGTCCTGCCCGGCTACGACACGATCGGGATCGCCGCGCCGCTGCTGCTGCTCCTCGTCCGGCTGATCCAGGGCTTCTCCACGGGCGGCGAGTACGGCGGCGCCGCCACGATGATCGCCGAGTACGCGCCCGCGCGCCGCCGCGGGTTCTTCGGCAGCTTCCTCGAACTCGGCACGCTGAGCGGCTACATCCTCGGCGCCGGTCTCGTCCTGCTGATGGACCTCGCGCTCAGCGCGGAGGCCATGCGCGACTGGGGGTGGCGCATCCCGTTCCTGCTCGCGTTGCCGCTCGGCCTCGTCGGCCTGTACGTCCGGACGCGCATCGAGGACACGCCCACGTTCCAGCACATGGAGGAGGCGGGCAAGAAGGCCCGGTCGCCGCTGAAGGAGACCCTGGAGCATTACTGGCGCGCCATCCTGATGCTGATCGGCATCGTGTTCCTGCTGAACGTCGCGGACTACACGCTGCTGACGTTCATGCCGTCCTACCTCGTCGACTATCTCGACACGGACGACAGGACGGCGCAGCTCATCACCATCGGGGTGGAGGCGGCGATGATCATGGTGATCGTGCCGTTGGGCGCGCTGTCGGACCGGATCGGCCGCAAACCGCTGCTGATCACCGCGGCGGTCGGGTTCGTCCTGCTGTCATGGCCCGCGTTCGCGCTCATGCAGACCGAGCACTTCCTCGGCGTCGCCGCCGGGTACGCGATCATCGGTGGGCTGCTCGTGCTGATCCTGGCGGTGATCGCGGCGACGTTCCCGGCGATGTTCCCGACCAAGGTGCGGTACGGGGCGTTCGCGATCGGCTACAACGTCTCCACGTCCCTGTTCGGCGGGACGGCGGCGGTGCTGGTCGGCTCGCTGATCGACGTGACCGGGTCCAACTACGTCCCGGCGTACTACCTGATGCTGGCCGGGCTGGTGGCGCTCATCCCGATCATCAAGATCCCGGAGACGGCGGGCGTGCCGATCGAGAAGGCCGGGGAGCCCGTCGACTCGCGGCGGGTCGAAGTCGCGCGGTGATCTCGCCTCCTGTTCCTGGCGAGACCGGACGACCGGAGAGATCGGGATGCCATGTCCGGTCAATGCCCCTTAGCTGACCTTTCTAGGGCTCCGGCAGGGGCGGAGGCTGTGTACGAGGTGCCGGAGGGGCTGTCGATCCCCTGGTCCGGCGCCGAAGTGAGCCGACTACCAGAGGAGGGCGCGATGAGAATCGCATATGTCGCGACGAGCATCACCGTTGGAGCTCTTTCGATGACCCTGTTCGCGGCCCCGGCCATGGCCGACCAGGGAACCCGCGTCACCGGAGGAACCACCCAGGACGGTACGCGTGTGACGTCGGACTTCGAACTGAGCGCCAACGGCACCCGTGTCACGACGGACGGTGGCGAGGGCGGCACCACCCTGGACACCGACGGCAACCCTTGGCACGGGTGACATCCGGGTGACCGGTGACCGGTGACCGGGCTGCTGACGGCACCGTGTCACCGGCACCCATGTGACGTGAGCGGGCACGTCCTGCGGGACGTGGAAGCGGTAGCGGAACTGCGCCGGTTGCCTCAGGGTTGCGGCCCCGACGAATCCAGCAGAGCGAACGTCCGGCGCTGCTCGGGCCGGAGCCGCAGGTACGACAGGTCTGGGCGGCGGCGACGCCGTCCTCACCGGGATGATTCGCCTCCCGGGGGCGGCGGTTGCTCCGGCACGGCCTCGCGTACGGCGTCCAGGACCGTCCAGCCGTCGATTTCCCTGCTGGACTCGAAATCCGCCCCCTGTGCCAGCGCGATGTCGAGGAGCGCGCGCACGACCGCTGGGCGGTGCAGGTTCAGCGTGGTGTCGTCGCCCGCCCGCCGGACGCCGCCGCTGTGGGTGTAGGGGCCGCCGTCCGGAACGATCAGCCCCGGTCCGTCGCGGAACACCACGGTGACGCGGCCGGGGCGTCCCTCCCGGCGGAGCAGGACGACCTCGCGGCAGTCGACGAGCCGCCGACCGTCCCTCCGGTGCTGATGCGCGGTACGCCAGCGGTAGGTGTCGGGCCCCACGAGAAGCCTGCGGTAGCGGCGCCTGCCCACCTCATTCTCCGGCGGTGGGCACGGGCGACATGGCCGCATCCTAGCCAGACGCGCACGCGAGAGGTTCGGGGTGTTCACCGCCTGGTGTGGGGCTGTTACGAACGGGTGCGACTTGTGTGGCTGCATGGCGAAAAAGTGGTGGACGCGATGCCTCATGCGATCACCTGATTACCGTGGGTAGCGTCACGGTTGGCCGGACGAGGCCGCTCCCTGGCAACCCGCGACGAAATCGGTGGTGTGGACGTGACCGAACAGCAGGAACAGCAGCAGTTGAGCCTCGGTACCACGGCGGCACGGAACCTGGCGACCACGACCAAGTCCGTCCCCCAGATGCAGGGGATCACGTCGCGGTGGCTGCTGAAACTGCTGCCCTGGGTGCAGGCGTCCGGCGGCGCCTACCGGGTCAACCGGCGGCTGACCTACACGCTCGGGGACGGGCGCGTCACCTTCGTGACCACCGGCGCCGATATCCGTGTCATCCCCCGCGAACTGGGCGAACTCCCACCGCTGCGCGGCTACGACGACGAGCTCACGCTGGACGCCATCGCGGGCCGCTTCACCCAGCAGGAGTACGAGCCCGGTGACGTCGTCGTCGAGCGGGGACGTCCCGTCGACCGGGTCGTTCTCATCGCGCACGGCAAGCTCAGCCTGATCGGCGCGGGCGAGTACGGCGCGGACGCCGTCCTCGGCACGCTCGCGAACGGTGATTTCATCGGCGAACAGGCCCTCCTCGGCACGGCCGAGGGAGACGAACCCGCGAAATGGGAGTACACGGTCAAGGCCGTGACCGCCTGCACGATCCTCAGCATGAGCGAGACCGACTTCCAGGAGACGCTCGGCCAGTCCCAGTCGTTGCGGGCGCATCTCGACGAGTACCGTTCCGGCCCGAGCCTCGCGCACAACGAGTACGGCGAGGCCGCGATCGACCTGGCGTCCGGGCACGAGGGCGAGCCGGTGCTGCCCGGCACGTTCGTCGACTACGAACTCGCGCCGCGCGAATACGAGCTGAGCGTCGCGCAGACCGTCCTGCGCGTCCACACCCGCGTCGCCGACCTCTACAACGAGCCGATGGACCAGATCGAGCAGCAGCTCCGGCTGACCATCGAGGCGCTCCGCGAACGGCAGGAGCACGAGCTGGTCAACAACCGCGACTTCGGGCTCCTGCACAACACCGACCTGTCGCAACGCGTCCACACCCGCACCGGGCCGCCCACCCCCGACGACATGGACGACCTGCTCACCCTCGTCTGGAAGGACCCGGCGTTCTTCCTCGCCCACCCGAAGGCGATCGCCGCGTTCGGCCGCGAATGCAGCGCCCGCGGCGTCTACCCCGACAGCGTCGACGTCGGCGGCAACAAGGTCCCCGCCTGGCGCGGCGTGCCGATCTTCCCGTGCAACAAGATCCCCGTCAGCCGCACCCGGACCAGCTCGATCCTGCTGATGCGGACCGGTGAGGAACGGCAGGGCGTCATCGGCCTGCACCAGGTGGGGCTGCCGGACGAGTACCAGCCCGGCCTGTCCGTCCGCTACATGGGCATCGACGACAAGGCGCTCATCTCCTACCTGGTCAGCGCCTACTATTCGGCCGCCGTCCTGGTGCCCGACGCGCTCGGCATGCTGGAGTCCGTCGAGATCGCCCACGGCGGTGCCGCCTCGTGACCGAGACGCCACCCGGTACGGAGCACCGGCTGTCCCTCTCCACCAGGGCCGCCCGCAACCTGGCCACCACGACCAAGTCCGTTCCGCAGATGGCGGGCATCACCCCCCGCTGGCTGCTGCGGCGGCTGCCGTGGGAGCGGGCCGACGCGGGCACCTACCGCGTGAACCGCAGGCTCACCTACCAGCTCGGTGACGGGCTCGTCAGCTTCGTCAACGACGGCGCCACGGTCAGGGCCGTCCCGCCGGAACTGGCCGAACTGCCCCCGCTGCGCGGGTTCGCCGACACGACGCTGCTGGACGCGGTCGCCGGACGGTTCGTCCAGCGCGAGTACGAGCCCGGTGATACGATCGCCGAGGCGGGCCGTCCCGCCGACGCCGTCCACCTGATCGCGCACGGCAAGGTCGAGGTGACCGAGCCGGGGGAGTACGGCGCCGCCGCCCGGGTCGACATCCTCGCCGACGGCCGGTTCTTCGGCGACCGGGCCCTGCACGGTCCGGGCGGGGAATGGCCGAGCACCTACCGGGCGATCACCCCGACGATCGTGCTCACCCTCCCCGGGGAGGCGATCGAGGAGCTGACCGGCCGGTACGAGGCGCTGCGCGTCCATCTGGAGCGGCACCGGGACGCGCCCGTCCCGCCGCAGACCAGGCACGGCGAGGCGGCGATCGAGGTCGCGGCCGGGCACGACGGCGAGCCGGTGCTGCCCGGCACGTTCGTCGACTACGAGGCCTCACCGCGCGAGTACGAGCTGAGTGTGACGCAGACGCTGCTGCGCGTCCACACCCGCGTCGCCGACCTCTACAACGACCCGATGAACCAGGTCGAGCAGCAGCTCAGGCTCACCATCGAAGAGATCTGCGAGCGGCAGGAACACGAGCTGATCAACAACCGGAGCTTCGGGCTGCTGCACAACGCCGACCTGAGACAGCGCATCCAGACCAGGGGCGGGCCGCCGACACCCGCCGACATGGACGAACTGCTCGCGCGGCGCCGCAAGACGCGGTTCTTCCTCGCGCATCCGAAGACGATCGCGGCGTTCGGCCGCGAATGCACCCGACTCGGCCTGTACCCGGCGAGCGTCGAGGTGGACGGGCAGCGTGTCCAGGCGTGGCGCGGCGTTCCGATCCACCCCTGCGACAAGATCCCGATCAGCCCGACCGGGACGAGTTCGATCATCGCGATGCGCACCGGCGTGGACGACCAGGGCGTCATCGGGCTGCACCGGACCGGGATACCGAACGAGGTCCGTCCGGGCCTGTCGGTCCGGTTCACCGGCATCGACGACAAAGCGATCATGTCGTACCTGGTCAGCGCCTACTACTCGGCGGCAGTGCTCGTCCCGGACGCGCTCGGCGTCCTGGAGAACGTGGAGATCGCCCGCTAGCACCGGCGGGATAGAAGGGGAACACATGTCCGTCTGGGGGCAGGACCCGGCGGTCCTACGCTGCGACCATCGTCCGCCGTCCGACCCCCGGGCGGGCGACCCCGGAGGGGGCGGCGTCCGGTCGGCGGACGAGGTCCTGGCCTGGAGCCGCGCCCTCCTCGACCCCGCCCTGCGGGACGCGGTCGAGACCCTGCCCGGCACGATGCGCGACATCGCCGCTTTCCATTTCGGCTGGCGCGACGTGCGCGGGCGGTCCGCGTCCGGCGCGTCCGGGAAGGCGATCCGTCCCGCGCTGACGCTGCTGGCGGCGCGGGCGGTGGGCGGCGCGGCCGAGACCGCGCTGCCCGCCGCCGTCGCCGTCGAACTCGCCCACAACTTCTCGCTCCTGCACGACGACGTCATGGACGGCGACCTCACCCGCAGGCACCGGCCGACCGCCTGGACCGTCTACGGGACGAGCGCCGCGGTCCTGGCCGGGGACGCGCTGCTCGCCGCCGCGTTCGAGGCCCTCGTCGCCGCCCCGCCCCGTCCGGCGCCCGGCCCGGACGCCTCCGACCTGAACGCGCCCGCCCCGGACGCCGCGGGCGGCTCCCCGGCCCTCGCGCGCTCCGTCCGGACCCTCGGCCACGCCGTCACCGACCTCGTCGAGGGGCAGAACACCGACCTCGCGTTCGAGGAGCGCGACGACGTGACGCTCGACGAATGCGTCGCCATGGCGGGCCGCAAGACCGGCGCCCTGATCGGCGCCGCGTGCGCGCTCGGCGCCTCCCACGGCGGCGGCACCTCCGTCCAGACCGCCCGCCTGCACGCCTTCGGCGAACGGCTCGGCCTGGCCTTCCAGTTAGTGGACGACCTGCTCGGCATCTGGGGCGACCCGGCCGTCACCGGCAAGGCCGTCCACGCCGACCTGTACTCGCGCAAGAAGTCCCTGCCCGTCGTCGCGGCGCTCACCTCCGCCACGCCCGCGGGCGCCGAACTGGCCGCCCTGTACCTGAGCGACGAGCCCCTCTCCGGCGACGACGCGTCCCGGGCCGCCGCGCTGATCGACGCCGCCGGAGGCCGCGCCTGGGCCGCCGAACGCGCGGACGCCCTCCTCGCCGACGCGCTCCACGAACTCGACGCCGCCGACCTCGCCGCCGTCCCTGCGGCGGAACTCCGCGCCTTGGCTCGCCTCATCGCGCATCGCGATCGTTGAGGGATCGTCGCCACTACACTGCCACGCGTGCCGCCCCTGGAACCCGACGATCCCCGACAGATCGGCGCCTACCGGCTCGCCGCCCGGCTCGGACAGGGCGGCCAGGGCGTCGTCTATCTGGGGCATGATTCGACCGGCGCCCGCGTCGCGGTGAAGGTGTTCCATCCGCAACTGACCCCCGACCTCAACGGTGCGGGCACGTTCGACACCTTCGCCCGCGAGATGGACGCGGCCAAGCAGGTCGCGCGGTTCTGCACCGCGCAGATCCTCGACTCCGGCACGTTCGGCGACCGCCGCTTCATCGTCAGCGAGTACGTCGACGGGCCGCCGCTCAGCCGGATCGTCGCCCAGCAGGGCCCCCGAACCGGCAGCGCGCTCGACCGGCTCGCGGTCGCGACCGCGACGGCGCTCGTCGCGCTGCACGACGCGGGCATCGTGCACCGCGACCTCAACCCGAACAACGTGCTGATCGGCGCGGACGGCCCCCGCGTCATCGACTTCGGCATCTCCCGCGCGCTGTCGGGCGCGCAGACGATGGTGAGCCGAGCCATCGGGACACCCGCCTACATGGGGCCCGAACAGCTGGAACCGGGCGAACTCGGACCCGCCGTGGACGTGTTCGCGTGGGCGTCGACGATGGCGTTCGCCGCGACCGGACGCCCGCCGTTCGGGAACGAGTCGATCGCGGTGGTGTTCAACCGCATCGCGCACGGGGAGCCGAATCTCGACGGGATCGAGGAGCCACTGCGGGGCCTGCTCACCGAATGCTTCGCGAAGGACCCGGCGCGCCGCCCGTCCGCGCGGGACGTCCTCGACCGTCTCGTCCGCCGTGCGGGCCGGGGGCCTGCCCTGACCCCCGCCCCGGCGGCCCCGTTCCCGGGTGTTCCCGCGGCCCCGGTTCAAGGCGTTCCGGCGGCTCCGGTCTCGGGTTTCCCGGCGGCCCCGGTCCAGGGCGTTCCGGCTATTCCGGCGCTGCCCGCCGATGCGCTTCCGCCCCTGCCGCCCGAACCGGTCGCGGCCGACGCGGTGACCGCCCCTCACGAGCGGTATGTAGCGCAGGAACCTCCCGAGACGGGGTCCACCCGCCCCGGGCCGGGTGGGTCGCCCGGGCGTGGGCGCCGCGGCGCCGTCCTCGCCGGTGCGGGCGGCGCGTTCGTCGCCGTCGTCGCGGTCGCGTTCGCGGTGGTGTGGGCGGCGGACGGCGGTTCCCCCCGCGACGACGCCCGCGCGGAGCCCCGAGGCTCCACCGGCGCGATGACCGGAACGTCAACTCCCGGCGCGAACCAGCCGGGAGACGCGGCCAGGGCCCCCGCGTCCAGTCCGAGTAAGAGCCCGTCCAGGTCCGCGACGCCGAGATCGTCGGTGAAGCCCTCGTCGAAGCCGTCGCCGACACCGACGCGGAGCCGTCCGAAACTCGTCCGGGTCGAACTCGGCGCCGGGCACTTCTCCGCGTACTGCGTGACGCTCGGCTGGGAGTGGGTCGAGTACCGGGACGCGCCGAGCCCCGGCGCGTACTGCGTCAAACGCAAGGGCGGTGTGATGAAACTGTCGTCGGCCCAGCGCGACGCCGGATGCCGGTGGCGGTTCAAGGACGGGCGCGCCCGCCACTACTTCAAGGGCAAAACGAATTACTGCTACACGATGAAGCCCGCCTCCTGAGCGGGCCCCCGCGAGCCGCATCCGCCGCCCCGGGACGGGGCGGCGGATCGGTCACGTGCTCAGAAGCCGCGAACGACGGCGATGGAGAAGGGGAGTTGGGGCGTGCCGGGTCCCGTGGGGCCGCCCTTGTCGAACTGGGAACGGACCACGTACAGCTTGCCGTGCTTGCGCAGCAGGGTCGTCGGGGTCTGCAACGCCAGGTCGGTCAGCCGCCCGGTCGACCGGGCCGTCCGGCCGTCCGAGCCGATGCGCCACCGGCCGATCGCGTAGGCGTCCTTGATGGGGTGGGCCACCCACAGCGTGCCATGGTGCAGTTCCATGCCGTCGCCGGTGGTGAGGTCGCCTCCGCTCAGGGCCACCTTCTCGACCTCGCCGGACGGCAGCGCGATGCGGTAGAGGTCGCCGCCGGTCATGTCCACCGTCAGCAGGTAGCGTCCGGACGGCTCGGCGACGATGCCGTTGAGGGTGATCGTGTTGGGCGCGTGCGGCTCCACGACCTCGGACAGGTCGAAGGCGGGCGTCAGCGGCGCGTCCCCGCCCTGCTCATGGGCGTCCGCGAGCTGTTCGGGGGTGATGCGGTAGACCACCGAGCGCCTGCTGCCGGTGATGTAGGCGGTGCCGTCCGGCGTGATGGCCATGTCGTTGACGAGGCGCGGGTTCTGGTCGGTGATGGTGAAACGGGCGTGCAGGCGGCGGGTGGCGATGTCGTACACCGCGACCCCGGTGAGGCGGTCCGCCACCCACAGACGCCCGGCGCGGTCGACCTCCAGGCCGAGGGCCTGCGAGCGGCCGTCGATGAACGGGGGCAGGAACTGCTCGGCGTCCCGCCGGCCCGGCGTGAGCTTGTAGATCGTGCCGCCCTCGTACGAGCCGACGTACATGTCGCCGGTGCGGGGATCGGCGGCGATGCCCTCGGGGTAGACCCGGTCGCCGGGCAGCACATGGGCGGTGGAGATCCGGGCCCGCGTCTGCGCGGGGGCGTCGGCCGCCTGCGCGGTGGAGCCGAGGAGCAGCGGTGCGGCGAGGGCCGCGACGACGATGGAGCGTCGCCGAACTGCACGGTACATGATCACCTTCCGTGGGTTGGTCGGATGCCGGCCTTTCCGGCAGGGCGCTGCGGATGGCGGGTCAGGTACGGCGACGGGTCGGCGAACGGGTCCGGCCGGCGGGGCGCGGCCCGGGCAGGGCGGTGACGCTTCGAGCGCATGACCGTCCCTCCGTCTCTCCGGACGCGAGTCAAGCCCGAGAAGGGAACACGGACGTTCCCTGTCGACGTATTATGTCCATTGTTGGATGTCTGACGAAGTATGGCAAGAGTGCACCTCCGTTTCTTCTGTTTCGTGGGGGACGAGGCCGAGCGGTATCCACTCGAACAGGTGTGCGATGATGGCTGCCGATGGACGCTGATCACAGGCCACTGACCTGCCCTTATGGCCACCTGTTGCGGGTCGGTGCCGTCCGGGTCGGATGGACGCCCTGCGACTGCCCACCGGCCTGGGCCCGCTACAAGGGGCACCGCACGTACCGGTGCGAGACCTGCCAGGCGGCGGGGTGGCAGACCATCTCCTACAACCCCGAGCACGTGCCCGCGGACGGTGTAGGCGGCCGCCACCCCCGCCGGGACGGGTTAGGACGTGCCGTGCCTGCGTGCCAGGAGCGTCGAGACGGCCACCGCGATGATCAGAGCCGCGCCGTTGAAGACGGCGGGTACCCACTCCGCGGCCCCGGCGAGCGTCAGACCGCTGACCGACACGGCGACGAACAGGGTGCCGATGACCGCGCCCAGCACGTTGTAGCGGCCCGGGTCGATCGCCGTGGCGCCGAGGAAGACGGCCGCGAGCGCCGGGAACAGGAGGTCGACCCCGCTGTTGACGAGCCCGCCGCCGTTGCGGGCGGTGAGGATCACCCCGGCGACACCGGCGAGCCCACCGGAGATCGTGAGCGCGCCGAAGGTCAGCGCGGTGACCGGGATGCCGACCAGCCGGGCGGCGGAGGCGTTGCCGCCGATCGCGTAGAGCCGCCGTCCGAAGGCGGTGTGGGCCAGCGCGAACCAGCAGACGGCGGTCAGGGCGGCGACCAGCCAGATCACCCGGGGCAGCCCCAGCCAGGTCAGCGAACCGAAGTCGCGCAGCGGCCGCGGGACGCCGCGGACCAGGTCGACGCCCCGCGTGTACCACTGCACCATGCCCGGGAGCAGTGTCGCCATGCCGATGGTGATGATGAAGGCGTTCAGCCGCAGCAGCGCGACGAGCACGGCGTTGACGAGCCCGACCAGCACACCGGCGCCCACCCCGCACAGCACCGCGAGCGCCGGCGGGGCGTGGTGGTTCGACATCAGCGCGGCGCAGACGATCGACGACACCAGCGACGTGGCCGCCACGGAGAAGTCGAACTGGCCGCAGGCGAGCGGGAAGACGGCGGCGACCGCGAGCACCGACACCACGGCGATGCTCGCGAGCACCGCCTGGACGTTGGCGGGGGAGGTGAAGGCCGCCGAACTCGCGGGCAGCACGCTGAAGAACGCGACCACCCCGACGAGCAGCAGGACGAGCCCGTACCGTTCCGCCGCCGCGCCGAGACGCCCGGTCCGCGCGGTGACCGGCGGGGACGTCGCCGGATTCCGTGCCGGTCCCCGCGCCGACTCCCGCAGGCGGGTGCCGCTCATGATGCCTCCTGATCCGCGTAGGAGTATTTGACGATCTTTCGGACGGAGATCTCGGTTCCGGAGAGCTCCGCGGCGACCCGTCCGACCCGCAGGACCACCACCCGGTCGCAGAGATGGGCCAGTTCCTCCACGTCGGACGAGGCGACGATCACGGCGGTGCCGGACGCGGCGACCGCGCGGACCCGTTCGTAGAGGTCGGCGCGGGTCATCACGTCCACGCCCTGGGTCGGCTCGTCGAGGAGCAGCAGCCGGGGGGCGCGCTGGAGCCAGCGGGCGACGACCGCCTTCTGCTGGTTGCCGCCGGACAGCCGGGTCACCGTCTGGTCCGGGCCCGCGGTCTTGATCCGCAGCTCCTCGATGGCGCCGGTGGCGGTGGCCCGTTCGCGGGAGCGGGAGAGCCGCCCCCACCGCACGTGCCGCGCCAGCGTGGCGACGGTGATGTTCCGGGCGACCGACGCCTCGGGGAAGAGGGCGTCCGCGAGCCGGTCCTCGGGCACGAGGGCGACTCCGCGGCGCATGGCCGCCCGGATCGACGGCGCTGTCAACGCCGTGCCGTCGAGCTTCACCGTCCCGGACACCGGACGGACCGCGCCGAAGATCGCCCTCAGCAGGGTCGAGCGGCCGGATCCGAGCAGCCCGGCCAGGCCCACGATCTCCCCGGCCCGGACCTCCAGGTCGACGTCGCCGATCCGTCCGGCGGACAGGCCGCGCGCTTCGAGCACGGGCACCGGATCCGACGGCGGCTCCTCCGCCGAGGCCGGGCGGCGCCGGTCGCCGTAGAGCGTGCCGAGGGAACGTCCGGCCATCAGTTCGGCGAGGTGCAGCTTGTCGAGGTTCTCCGTGCCTCGGGTGGCCGCGACCGCGCCGTCGCGCAGGACGGTCACCGCGTCGGCCGAGGACAACACCTCGTCGAGCCGGTGGCTCACGTACAGGATGGTCTGGCCCTGCCGGGCGCGCCGGGAGAGCCCTTCGAGGAGGATGTCGACCTCGTGGTGGGGGAGGCTGGCCGTCGGTTCGTCCAGGACCAGGACCTGGTCCGGGTCGTCGTCGGCCAGGGCGCGGGCGATCGCGACCATCGCGCGGTCCGCGGGACGCAGCGTCCGCACGACCGCCGTGGGATCGACGTCGACCTCGAACCGTTCCAGCAGCGCCCGCGTCGTCTCGTGCAGCCTCCGCCACGCGATCCGCCGCCCGCCGCCCCGCGGAAAGCCCCGGGTGAAGGCGACGTTCTCCGCGACGGTCATGTCGGGGAGCAGCCCCAGGTCCTGGTGCACGAACCGCAGCCCGGCCGCGCGGGCGTGGTCCGGGGTGAACCCGGACAGTTCGGTCTCGGCACGACCGGGACGCGTGAGCACGCCGCCGTCGGCGCGTTCGATGCCGGCGAGAACCTTGATCAGGGTGGACTTCCCCGAGCCGTTGCCGCCCGCGAGCGCGTGGATGTGGCCCCGGGTGAGCGCGAAGGACACGCCCCGCAGCACCGACGCCGCGCCGTACGACTTGTGCACGTCCGACACCACGAGCGAGGCGGGACGTTCCGACTCCGCGACGGACTCCGGGACGGTCACCGGCCCCACGCCCGCCGGTAGGCCGACCGGAAGTCGACCGGCGCCCGGTAGGCGCCGTCGGCCGGAAGGTTCGCGGCGGTGTCGACGATCTGGAAGCCCATGCCGGACGGCGCGGCGGGCTCCCCGGCGAAGGCCCGGATGAGCGTGTCGATCGCGGCCCAGCCGTACCAGTCGATCGGCTGCCCGACCGCCGCGCTCTGCCCCTGGTTCTGGCGGATCAGTCCGAGGTTCGGCGGCAGCCCCTCGCCGCCGATGAGCTTCACGTCCGCGCGGCGGGGCGAACCGGCGACGGCCTGGCCCGCCCCGGCGAGGACGAGCGAGTCGAGCGGCACCGCGACCCAGTTCGCCTTCGGGTTCTTGAGCAGCGCCGATTCGATGATCTGCCGGGTGTTGCCGAACGTCTGGTGCGTCACCTCGACGGTCTCGACCTCGCAGCCCGCGCACTTCTTGATGCCGCGCTGGAATCCCTCGTGGAGGGCGGCGCCGATGTTGGTGCCCGTGAAGTGCAGTTCGATCACGTTCGCCTTGCCGCCGGAGCGCGCCCGGACCCATTCGGCCCGCGCCTCGCCGATCGCCCGCTGGTACGCCTCGTTGGTCCGGTACTTCTCCGACGGGACGACCGACGCGGTGAACAGCCGTTCGCCGGTGGCGCTCTCGCCGGTGTCGCAGTCGAAGCCCCAGAAGTCGATCGTGGTGATCTTGGCGGTCTTCGCCTCGTTCAGCGGCTCCTTGACGGCCGCGCAGTCGATCGCCTCGGTGACGATCGCGTCGACCTTCGCCGCGATGCCCTGCCGGACGCACCCGGCGAACGCGCCGCCCGCGTTGAGCTTGCCGTCGCAGATCTGGGCGGTCCAGCCGACCGCCCTGGCCGCCTGCGCGGCGGCCTCGGCTCCGGTCTGGCAGCCGATGGCGCTCTGGCCGCAGGACACGATCCAGACCTTCCTGCCGGGCGCGACCGCAGGGGCCTTCGCGGGCGGCCGTCCGTAGACGGCGGTCCCGGTCAGCGCCTCAAGGGCCTCGGTCGTGGTGTCCGCGGCGCCGCCGGACGGCGAGTCGTCCGCCGATCCGCAGGCGCCGAGCGCGAGCGCGAGCGCGCCGATCGCGGCGATCCCTCGGATGCGGGGTGAGCCTGCCACTTCGTACCTCCTGGATGGTTCCGGCTCGCTGACGTGATCCGTCAGCCCAGGCAGTCCGGGAGCGGCCCGGGTCAGCGCGCTGACCCGGGCGGGCGGCCATGGGACGTATGCGTTCGCATAGCGGCGAATCGTTCGTAGTGCGGTCGAAGGTAGGTGGCGCCCGTGACCAGTGTCAAGAGTGCGAGTTGCGCGGCCTCACGCTGCGCGGTGGCGGACTGTGCCGTACAGTTGTTCGCCATACGGTTGCCATCGGCGTTCCGGTGCGCCAGGAGAGGTGTGTATGTCGCGCGAGAAGACCGGCCCCGACTTCGTGGAGGCGCTGGCCCGTGGCCTCGACGTCATCAAGGCGTTCGGCACGCGCCGGCGCCCGATGTCGCTGTCGGAGATCGCGAGCGAGACCGGGCTGGCGCGGGCGACGGCACGCAGGATCCTGCTGACCCTGGAGCAGCTCGGTTACGTGCGGTCGAGCCCGGCCGGTTACCTGCTCGCCCCGCGCGTCCTCGAACTCGGCGTGGCCTACACGCTCTCGGCCGGTCTGTGGGAGATCGCTCAACCGCATCTGCGGGAGCTGGTCGCGGCGACCGGGCAGGCGGCGTCGGTCGCGCAGCTCGACGGAGCGGACATCATCTACGTGGCGCGCGTCGCGGTTCCCAAGGTCGTCGCCACGGTCATCAACGTGGGGACGCGGTTCCCCGCCCGGAGCACCGCGCTCGGCAAGACGCTGCTCTCCGCGCTGGCGCCGGACGACCTCGCGGCCGCGCTCGACGCGCCGTCCGCGTCCGGGACCCCCGCGTTCCGGGAGCGTCCGATCGGACGCCTGGAAGACGATCTGCGCGAGATCCGGTCCCGGGGCTGGGCCGAGACCGACGAGGAGATGTCCCCGGGCGTGCGCTCGATCGCCGCGCCGATCCGGGACGGCGACGGCACCGTGATCGCCGCGGTGAACGTGAGCGCCCTCGTCGCGGAGGTCTCGCACGAGACGATGATCGAGGAGTACCTGCCGCTCCTCCTGGTCGCGGCCAGCGAGATCGGTCGCGACTACGCCCTCCTGCGCGACACCCCCCAGGAACAGGTCACGGCACGGTCAGCGTCCCGTCGGCGCTCCGAGCCGACGCGGGCACGCTGACCTTGGAGCGGCACCGCTCAGTACGGCAGGACCCGACCGGACGGCGTGCGGAGGTCGAGGGTCGAACGTCTGGACTTGCGACCGGTGGGACGTTTGCGGGTTCTGATGCGGACTCGGCCTTCCATAGTGGCTCTCTCCTGCCGCTCGACGACACGGGGCCGTTGCCCCGGTCTCCCTGGAATCACCATTTCGCAGGGTTGCGGTCGGCGCATCGTCCGCAGGGGGGACGCCGAATTCACCCCTGCGTCGCAGTTCGCCCCACCTTGCTACGCCTCCCGTGTCAGAGCCCGTGTCAGGCGCCGCGCTCCCGCGCCACCTGGGCGCGGACTTCAGGCACGACCTCCTCGGCGAATCGCCTGATCTGGGTCTCCGGGTCGCCCTCCGCCCAGAGGATGAAGGTGTCCATCCCGGAGCCGACGGCGAGATCGGTGAGCTCGTCCGTCCACTGGGACACCGGACCGCGCAGGAACCCCTCGGACGCCCCGTCGGTGATCGTCCCGTTGACGTTGTAGAGCCTGCGGATCTCCGCCGGGTCGCGTCCGGCGGACACGGCGGCCTCGTCGATGCGCGCGTGCAGCTCCGGCAGCCGCTCCGGCGGCGCCCACGGCGTCGACGGGAGCCAGCCGTCGGCGGCCCGTCCCGTCAGCGCCAGACCGCGCGGGCCGCCGACGCCGAGCCACAGCTCCATCCGATGCGCCGGGACCGGCCCGGCCTTGGCGCCCTTCAACCGGTAGTGGTCGCCGTCGAAACGGAGGTTCCGCTCCCCGCTCCAGACCTCCCGGACGACGGTCACGGCCTCCTCCAGCGCGTCCGCCGCCTCCCGGCCCGTCCGGCGCGGGCCGCCGAACGCCTCGATCGCCTCCCAGAAGGCGCCCGCGCCGAGACCCAGTTCGGCGCGTCCGCCGCTCAGGACGTCCAGGCTCGCGGCGGCCTTGGCCAGCACCGCCGGTGGCCGCAGCGGAAGGCTCGCGACATCGGGGAACACCCGGACCCGCGTGGTGACGGCGGCGATCATGCTGAGCAGCGTCCAGGTGTCGACGTACCGGCGCTGGTAGGGATGATCCTGGACGCCGATCAGGTCCAGCCCCACCCGGTCGGCGGCACGGGCCGTGTCCAGAAGCGGATCGTCCGCGTTGGGGACGAGGAAGTACCCGAACTCCAGTGGCCTGCCATAGTCGCTCATGTCGCCCAGAACCCCGGGCGACCACGCTCTGTTCCCGGTGAGAGCGCCTGGTCACGCACCTCGGGAAACACGACCGCCCCGCGAGCCGCCGGTAGCATCCCGGGCAATGCACCGGACACGCACGCGGCTCTCCGACGGCCGCGAGATCGTCTACTACGACGAGACACCGGGCCGGGTGCCCGTCGCCGACCCGCGACGCCTCGCGCGGGTCGAGCCGGTGTCCGAGATCCGCCGCGACCCGCTCACCGGCGACCATGTCACGATCACGGCGCATCGCAACGCCCGGACGTTCCTGCCGCCCGCCGACCGGTGCCCGCTGTGCCCGGGAGGTCCCGCCTCGGAGATCCCGGACCCGTCCTACGACGTCGTGGTCTTCGAGAACCGGTTCCCGTCCTTCGCGGGCGACGGGCGCTGCGAGGTCGTGTGCTTCACCGACGACCACTCCACGTCCATGGCGGACCTCCCCGTCACCCGCTTCCGGACGGTCGTCGACGCCTGGGCCGACCGGACCGCCGAACTGTCCGCGCTCCCGGGCGTCGCGCAGGTCTTCGTGTTCGAGAACCGCGGCGTCGAGATCGGCGTGACCCTGCACCACCCCCACGGACAGATCTACGCGTATCCGTTCGTCCCACCCCGGACCGAACGGGTGCTCGCGCGGGCCGCCGCCCGCCCCGGGCTGTTCGGCGACGTGCTGGAGGCCGAACTCGCCGGGCCCCGCGTCGTCCTGTCCGGCGAGCACTGGACGGGGTACGTGCCCGCCGCCGCCCGCTGGCCCGTCGAGGTGCACCTGACGCCGCACCGCCACGTCCCCGACCTCCCGGCCCTCGACGACGCCGAACGCGATGAGCTGGCCGCCCTCCACCGCGACCTGCTCCGCCGCTGCGACGCCCTCTACGGCGCGCCGCTCCCGTACGTGGCGGGCTGGCACCAGGCGCCCGTGGGCGAGGGACGCGACCTCGTCCGCCTCCAGCTCCAGCTCTTCTCCGTCCGCCGCGCCCCCGACAAGCTCAAATATCTGGCGGGATCGGAGTCCGGCATGGGCGCCTGGCTCAACGACGTTCCGCCCGAGGACGCGGCCGCGCGTCTCCGCGAGGTCGTGCTCTAATCACGTCCCGGTCTGGTTTTCCTGACTCCATGGAACGATCTGAGTCGCGTGGCCTAACCTCCGACGCATGCCGGAAAGCGTGCAGGCCTCCCCGCTCGCGGAAGGGGCGTTCGACGGCGTCGCCGCCACCTCCGAAGGGCCGCCGCTGGCCTTCGCCTCCCGGACGTCCCACGGCGCGAACACGGGCCAGCTGTGGGATCTGACGTCCGGCGCCGTGCACGGCCCGCCGATCCCCGGCTTCCCCGCCGGACGCGCCGAGTGGACGTTCGGCGTCCCCGCGGCCTCGCCGATCGTGGCGTGGACGCACCGTGACCGCGTCCACGTCCACGACCTCGGCACGGGCGGGGAACTGGTCGTGGACGGCCAACCCGACCTGCTCGGCCTCGCCGCCCACTCCGGCCGCGGCGCGGTCGTCGCGGTCTTCGGCCCCGCGTGCGACGCCGAGGTCGTCGTCTGGGACGCCGCGACCGGCGACCGGCTGGCCGAGTTCACCCTCTGGCTCGGGCACCACACGGACATCGACCGGTCGATGCTGCACGCCACCCCCGCGTCCGGCCCGGTCGTCGCGCTGACCGGCGGCGCCGACGTGCTCGTCCTGGACGTGGAACGCGGCGGGGACGCGGTCACGGCCGTCCCGTCCGGCCGCGCCGTGATGGCGCCGTCGCCGCACGGCCTCGTCCTCGTCGAGGTCGCCGAGCGCGCCCTGCGCGTCCGGGGCGTGGACGGCGACGGTCTCGCCGTCCTCACCGTCCCCGAGCCCTGCGGGCCGGTCGCGGCCTCCGGCGCGGGCCCCCTGCTGGTCGCCGCCGCGCTCCGGGACGACCCCTGCGCGGTGCTGGCCTGGGACGCCGCGGAGCCCGACCCGTCCCACCGCGTCAAGGTCCCGGCACCGGTCCACGACCTGGCCCTCGCCCCGGACGGCACGCTCGTCGCCGCCACCGACGACGGGTTGTTCGCCGCCCGGCTGCGCTGACCGGCCCCGACCGTTCGACACCGTTCGGGAAAACGCTTTCTGGGTACGGTGACGCACGGGCGCGGATTCCGCGGAGCGGGACCACGCCGGCCGGCGGCGAGGGGGGCGGGGGATGACGGAACCGGGGGACGCGCACCGATCCGTGACGGCCGGGAGGGAGGGGGCCCGGGGCCGCGCGAACGTGAAGCTCCAGGACGTGGCGGAGGAGGCCGGGGTCTCGCTCGCCACCGCGTCCCGCGTCCTCAACGGGACCTCCCAGGTCCGGGCCGACCTGCGGGAGCGCGTGCTCGCGGCCGCCGCCGACCTCAGCTACACCCCGAACGCGCACGCGCAGGCGCTGGCCGGCTCGTCGAGCAAGTCCGTCGGCGTCGTCTGCCACGACGTCAGCGACCCCTACTTCGCCGCCATCGCCGACGGAGTGATGCGCACGGCCGCCGACCACGGCGTGCTCGTGATGCTCGCCAGCACGTTCCACGACCCCGCCCGCGAGGTCCAGTACGTGGCGATGCTGCGCGCCCAGCGGGCCCGCGCCATCCTGCTCATCGGCTCCGGTTACGAGGACCGCGACTGGGAGCGGTCGATGTGCGCCGAACTCGACCCCTACCAGCGCACCGGCGGCCGTGTCGCCGTGCTCAGCCGCCACCGCGGTCTCCGGGTCGACGCGGTCCTGCCGCAGAACCGGGAGGGCGCCGCCGCCCTCGCCCGCGCGATGCTCGACCTCGGGCACCGCGACTTCGGGGTGCTGACGGGCCCCCGCGCGCTCACGACGGCCTCCGACCGGCTCGGCGGCTTCGTCGACGCGCTCGCCGGCGCGGGCGTCCGGATCCCGCCGGGGCGCATCGTCGAGGCGCCCTTCACCCGTGCCGGCGGGTATGCCGCCGCGACCGAACTGGTGCGGCTCCAGCACCGTCCGACGTGCGTGTTCGCGGTGACCGACCTGATGGCGATCGGCGCGCTCGCCGCGTTCCGCGACAACGCCGTGTCCGTGCCCGGCGACGTCTCGCTGGCCGGTTTCGACGACATCCCGATCGTCCGCGACCTGACCCCGTCCCTCACCACCGTCGCGCTCCCGTTGGACGCGATGGGCGAACGCGTCATGGGCCTGGCGCTTCGCGAACCCGCCGCGCGCCGCAGCCGTGTCGAACGCGTCGCCGGCGAGGTCGTCCTGCGCGCCAGCACCGCCCCGCCCGCCGCGTGAAACGGCGGAACCCGTCCGGGGAGCCGGACGGGTTCGACATCTGTTCGGCCGTGGCCGTCAACGCGCGGCGGTCTCTCTCGCCTCGGTCTCCGTCGGACGCTCGGAGCCGGTGTCCGTCGGCGGCCGCTCCGGCCACGCGACGATCTTGGTACGACGAGGGTTCGCCAAGGGGTTGCTCATCGCTACTGCTGTCCTCCTGTAGGGCCGCCTGAGATGGAGAAGATGTTCCGATGACCGGCCCGTTTCCGCAAATGGGTCTAGACCTCATGCCGAACGGCCGCGGCCCGGCCGGAAAGCCGCTCGCCGGTGTCCGACCTTCCTGGCACGCTTTCCCCATGGACGTCGCCGAACTGCTCCGCCTCCAGAACGAGGGCACGCCCCTGAAGTTCCTGTTCTTCTGGGGTCACAGAAACATCGATCCGGGCTGCCTCAGCCAGTGGTGGCCGTCGCCCTTCACCGTGGACGGCGTCACCTACGCCACCGCCGAGCACTACATGATGGCCGAGAAGGCGCGTCTTTTCGGCGACGAGGACTCCGCCGCCGCCATCGTCGCCTCGTCCGATCCGAGCAAGGCGAAGAAGTTGGGCCGCCGCGTCCGGAACTTCGACGAGCGCGCCTGGCGGGACAACCGCTTCGCCATCGTCACGAAGGGCAATGTGGCCAAGTTCTCCCAGAACGACGAACTCCGCGACTATCTCCTCGGTACGAGCGACCGCGTTCTCGTGGAGGCGAGCCCGGTGGACCGCATCTGGGGCATCGGGCTGGCCGTCGACGACCCCCGCGCCGAGCAGGTGTCGGCCTGGCGGGGCCAGAACCTCCTCGGCTTCGCCCTGATGGCCGCCCGCGAGTCCCTCACCCCCTGACCGGGCGGAACGCCGAGGTGCCGAGGCCGGTGGGCCGCGGAACGCGCGGCGGCGTGCCGCGTTCGTCGTAGCGGGCGGACTCGCGGTGCCAGCGGAGGACTCCGGCGGTCCAGTCGCGGAGTTCGCCGACGTAGGCGGACAGGGCGGCGCGGGCGGGGCCGTCCAGCGCGAGCCGGTCGGCGAGGGCCGGGAGTTCGTGTTCGGTGAGCCGGTCGAACTGGTGGCGGCGGGACGTGATGAGGTCGTTCACGATGGACAGGGCCTCGTCACGGCCGCAGGCGAAGAAGTTCCGCACCGCGAGGACGCCGTTGTTGGGTTCGCCCTCGTCCTCGATCTCCTTGCGGTAGGAGAAGCAGTCGTTCAGGAGGCAGCCGACGTCCATCACGGAGGCCTCGATCTCGCGGAGGGTGCGGCTCTCGAAGGCCCGCGCGGGGATCTCGCGGGCGTGCTCGACTTTGGAGAGGGTCAGCGTCAGTTCGGGGGCGAAGGCGCGCCGGCGCATTTCGAGGTAGTCGACGGGGTCGGGGACGCGCGACTGGAGATGGTTGTTCAGTTCCCACAGTCGGCTTTCGGTCATGTGCTCGACGGCGGCGCGGAGTTCGTGACGGCCGTTGTCGTCCATGGGGGTGGCGGTGCGTGACCACAGATCGGCGAGGCCGGACTCGGCGGCGTTCTCGGGAGAGGGCGTGGTGCCGCAGTCCATGGGCATGAACGCGGGCAGGCGGGCGTGGAACCGTTTCGCCCCGGCCATGTCATGGTCGCGGTTGAAGACGGCGCGGAAGTAGTCGTCGACGAAGGCGCCCCAGGCCTGCCACCGCGTCACGAGGTCGAGTGCCTCGGGGTTCGCGTCGGGGGCGACGGACGCGGCGCAGACCTCGAACGCGAAACCGGTCACCCGCTCCGCGTCCCACACCGGCTCGGGATGGCGCGGTCGCGGGTCGAACATGCCCATGTCGCGGCACCAGGCGACGACGTTCTCCCCGGCGCGTTCGCGGTGCGGGTTGACGCGGACCGGGTACGGGACGTCGAAGTCCGGGAGCAACGTCGGACCCACCTTCTGGTACGGAACGTGCGGCAGGCTGATCCGGCCCGATCGGAGCAGTGCGGGCACCCGGGCGGCGGACATGCCCAGCGCCTTCTTGTTCATATAGCGGCTGGAGCGCGTGTGCCATTCGTGGCCCCCGGACTGCCAATCCTGGAGGGCCTTCACGTACAGGGTTGTCCGCAGGCGCTCGACCGGGTCGAGGGCGTGGTCCTCGAAGAGCTGCGGCAGCTCGGTCACGGCGGTGTTCTCGAACTGGCGAAGCCGGGACGTGAGCAGGTCGTTGACGGTGTCGGCGGCGGCCTGCGGGGCGATGCCCAGAAAGCGCTCCATCACCAGGACGAAATTGTTGATCTCTCCTTCCGCCTCGGTCTCGCGCTGGTAGGAGAAGATGTCGTTGCGCAGATGGACGCCGTCGGAGAACGTCTCCTTGAGGACGCGGAGCGGACGGGTCCGCACGACGCGTTCGGGGATCTCGACGTTCGCGGCGTGCTCCGCCAGGTCGGCCGACCAGGGCGCCCCGCCGACCCTGCGGCGCATCTCGATGTACTCGACCGGGTTCGGGACGCGCCCGGCGCTTATGTTGGACAGTTCCCACAGCGATTCGCGGAGCAGGTTCAAGGTGCTTTCGGAGAAGCGGCGACGCCAGGTGACCGATCGCGCCGGGACGGTCCGCGCCCACAGGTCGGTCAGCCCGCGCTCCACGGCGTTCGCCGGGTCCGGCGGGTCGAGCGTCATGAACGGGGGAAGCCGGTCGAGATACGCCTGTGCGCCCGCCTGGTCGTGATGCTTCTTGAAGACCTCAAGGAAGTGGTCGTCGAAGTAGAACACCCAGACGTACCAGTCGGTGATGAGGTCGAGTTCGGGGCCGTCGCAGTCGGGATGGGTGTAGGCGCACAGCAGCGCGTAGTCCATCGCTTCGAGCTGTGGCTCGTTCCAGATGTCGGGGGTGCCGGGGTCGCGGTGGTCGTCCAGCATCCTCATCTCGCGGGCCCACGCCATGGTGTGGGCCCGCGCCCGCTCCAGATGCGGGTTCAGCCGGGCCGGGTACGGGACGTAGAAGTCGGGCAGCTCGAACGGTTGCATCGACCGGCCTCTCTGTCGGGGGCCACGGAGTCCGTCGGGGCCTGGGGCCGATCGGCAACTTACAGCACCCACGAAGTTACCGATGGTGACACATTGCTCTCCGGAATCTCTCGCACGCTTTTGGGTAAAGCGTGGGCATGACGGAGTCGTACGAGCCCGCGGAGATCGACGACTCGCTGGAGCAGAACCTCCTGCTGGTCCGGCGGGTGATCGACGCCGCGCAGGAGGAGATGGCGGCCAAGGCGCGGCAGCGTCTGCCGGCGCTGCGGTTGGGGGTCGTGGCGGGGGCGTTCGGCGCCATGGCGGCGGCCGCCACGTACCGGATGAACGTGATCCTGCTGGAGAAGAAGCTGCCGCCGGAGCTGGCGTCGTTCGTCGCGGCGGCCGTGTACGGGAGCGGTGCCGGTGCCGCGGCGCTGGCCGCGTCCCGCAAGTGGAAGGGCCTGCCGGCGCCGCTGCCGAGCCAGACGGTGCGCCAGGTCCTGGAGACGCTCACCGACACCGACCGCTCCACCTGACGCATGGCGGGCGGCGGCGGGCCCGGGGAGGCGCGTGTCGGCGATCCGACCGATCTGACCGGCGTGCGCGCCGCCCGGCCCGAGGCGATCGCCGAGGCCGCGGCGGCCCGGGAGCGCCGGAACGGGCCGCCCGGCGGGTCGAGCCCGCTGCTGATCATCGCGGCGGACCAGCCCGCGCGGGGGACCCTCGGCGTCGGCGGCGACCTGACCGCGATGGCGGACCGGCGCGACCTGCTCGACCGGTTGTGCGTCGCGGTCGACCGGCCCGGCGTGGACGGCGTCATCGGCACCCCCGACGTCCTGGAGGACCTGATGCTGCTCGGCGTCCTGGACGGCCGTCTCGCGATCGGGTCGATGAACCGGGGCGGGCTCGCCGGGACGGTGTTCGAGGTCGACGACCGGTTCACCGCCTACGACGCCGACGCGATCGCCGCGTCCCGTCTCGACGGCGGCAAGATGCTCCTCCGCGTCGACGACACCGACCCGGCGACCGTCCGCACCCTGGAGGGCTGCGCGCGTGCGGTGTCGAGGCTGGCGTCGCATCGGCTGATGGCCGTGGTGGAGCCGTTCGTCGCGCACCGCGTCGACGGCCGCGTCCGGAACCTGGTGACGCCGGAGGCGATGATCCGCGCGGTGTCGGTCGCGTCCGGGCTCGGCGTCACGTCGGCGTACACGTGGCTGGCGGCACCGGTCGTGCCGGAGATGGAACGGGTGGTGGCGGCGACGACGCTGCCCGTGCTGGTGCTCGGCGGCGACACCGGCGGCGAGCCGGGGGAGTGGCTGGACGGCTGGCGGCGCGCGCTGCGGATCCCGGGAGTGCGGGGGATCGTCGCGGGACGCGCGCTGCTGTATCCGCGGGACGGAGACGTGAGAAGCGCCGTCGACACGGCCGTCGAGGTGTTGTGATCGACAGGGCTTCCAGGGTAGGCCGGAACCATGAACAACGCGACCACCCCGGTACATGCCGACATCACCCTCGTCGTGAACGGCCAGGAACACCGGCTCAACGTCGACACGCGAGCGTCCCTCCTGGACGTGCTGCGCGAGACGTTGGGGTTGACCGGTTCGAAGAAGGGGTGCGACCACGGCCAGTGCGGCGCCTGCACCATCCTGATCGACGGACGCCGCGCCAACGGCTGCCTCGCGCTGGCCGTCGCGCATGACGGCGCCGACATCGTCACCGTCGAAGGACTCGCGCAAGGCGACCAGCTCAGCCCGATCCAGCGGGCGTTCATCGAACAGGACGCGTTCCAGTGCGGGTACTGCACCCCCGGTCAGCTCTGCTCCGCGACGGGGATGCTCGACGAGGTCGCCCGAGGTTGGCCCAGCGTGGTGACCGATGACCTCGGCTCCGACCCCGTTCTGAACGACGACGAGATACGCGAACGGATGAGCGGCAACCTGTGCCGGTGCGGAGCGTACGTCGGCATCGTCGCCGCCGTGAAACAGGCGGCCCAGGACCGGGAGGCCGCCGAGGCATGAGGCCCTTCACTTACGAGCGCGCCACCAGCGCCGAGGACGCCCTGGCACGCCACGACCACGAGACGTACTACCTAGGTGGCGGCACCAACCTCGTCGATCTGATGCGGCTCGGCGTCGAGACACCGGCCAGGCTCGTCGACGTCGCGCACCTCCCGTACGACCAGATCCAGCTGACCCCGGACGGAGGGCTCGTCATCGGCGCGGCCGTGAGCAACAGCGCCCTCGCCGCGGACCGGGCGGTGCGCGAGGGACAGCCCATGTTGGCGCAGGCCGTCCTGGCGGGTGCGTCCGGGCAGATACGCAACCTCGCGACCGTCGGCGGCAACCTTCTGCAACGCACCCGCTGTTCCTACTTCCAGGACGCCGCCAAGCCGTGCAACAAACGGAACCCCGGCAGCGGATGCCCGGCGCGGGAGGGCGAGCATCACAACCTGGCGATCCTGGGGCACTCCACGGCGTGCGTGGCGACGCACCCGTCCGACATGGCGGTGGCCCTGGCGGCGCTGAACGCGTCGGTGCGCGTCCGGAACCGGGCCGGGGAGAGGACCATCCCCATGGACGAGTTCCACCGGCTCCCCGGCGCCGAGCCCGAACGCGACACCGTCCTCGAACCGGGCGACCTCGTCACGGCGGTCGAGGTTCCGCCGCTCGGCATGCCGTCCCGGTACCGCAAGGTCAGGGAACGGGCGTCGTTCGCGTTCGCGCTGGTGTCGATCGCGGCGGCGCTGGACGTGGACGACGGCGTGGTCCGGGACGTCCGGGTGGCGCTGGGCGGCGTGGCGCACAAGCCGTGGCGGGCCCGCCGCGCCGAAGCGGTCCTGCGCGGGTCGGCGGCGACGCGGGAGTCGTTCCTGCGCGCCGCCGAGGCCGAGCTGGAGGCCGCCGCCCCGCTGCGCGACAACGCCTACAAGGTGCCGCTCGCGCGCAACCTGATCGTCCGGACGCTGACGGAACTGGTGGAGGGGACGGCATGACCGAACGCCTGGAGAGCCGCGAGAAGGTCACGGGAGCGGCGCGGTACGCGTTCGAGTATCCCGTCGAGAACGTCGCGTACGCGGCGGCCGTACAGGCGAGCGTCGGACGCGGTGAGGTCGTCGCGGTGGACGCCGACTCCGTGCTGGCGCTTCCCGGCGTGCTCGCCGTCCTGTCCCACGAGAACGCGCCGAAGCTCCACGATCCGCCGGACGGCGAACTGGCCCTTTTCCAGTCCCGGACGGTCTCCTACCGTGGCCAGTTCGTCGCGGTCGTGGTCGGTGAGACGCTCGAAACAGCGCGGGAGGGGGCCCGTCGTCTCCGCGTCGAGTACGCGGCGGAGTCACCGGACGTGCGGCTGCGCACCGACCATCCCGACCTCTACAAGCCCGACAAGGTGAACCCCACCTTCCCGGCCGACACCGAGCAGGGCGAACCCGAGGACGCGTACGGGTGTTCGGCCGTGCGCGTGGACGTCACCTACACGACGCCCGCCGAGCACAACAATCCGATGGAGCCGCACACCACGCTCGCCCAGTGGAACGACGACGGCCTCACGCTGTACGACTCGACGCAGGGCGCGTCGTCCGTGCAGAACATCATCGCCCGGGTGTTCGGCCTTGACCGGACGCAGGTACGGGTCGTGTCACCGCACGTCGGTGGCGGGTTCGGTTCCAAGGGGTCCCCTCGGCCGAACGTCGTCATTGCCGCGATGGCCGCCCGCGCCGTGGGACGTCCCGTCAAGTTCGCGGTTCCACGCCAGCAGATGTACGCGACGACGGGTTACCGGACACCGACGATCCAGCGCTTCCGCGTCGGCGCGGACTCCGACGGGCGCCTGAACGCCGTCCTGCACGACGTGGTGGAGCAGACGTCCACCGTCAAGGAGTTCGCCGAGCAGACCGCGACGCCGACCCGCGTCATGTACCAGGCGCCGCACCGGCGCACGTCGCACCGGCTGGTCGCCCTGGACGTCCCGACTCCGTCGTGGATGCGCGCCCCGGGCGAGACGCCCGGCATGTACGCGCTGGAGTCCGTCATGGACGAGCTCGCCGTCGCCACCGGCGTCGACCCGATCGAGCTGCGCATCCGCAACGAGCCCGACCGGGACCCGGAGAACGGGCTGCCGTTCAGCTCCCGCAACCTGGTCGCGTGCCTCCAGGAGGGAGCCGAGCGCTTCGGCTGGGCCGGGCGAGACCCCGCGCCCCGGGCCCGCCGGGAGGGCCGCAAGCTCGTCGGCATGGGCGTCGCCGCGTCCACGTATCCCGCCTACATGGCCCCCAACCGGGCGACGGCCCGCGCGGAGCCGGACGGGACGTTCACGATCCGGATCGCGGCCGCCGACATCGGCACCGGCGCCCGCACCACCCTCGCCCTGATCGCCGCGGAGACGTTGAAGGCCGACCTCGGTGACGTGCGGGTCGAGATCGGCGACAGTTCGCTGCCGAAGGCGACCGTCGCGGGCGGCTCGTCCGGGACGGCCGGCTGGGGCACGGCGGTCGTCCGCGCGTGCGAGGCGTTGCGCGCCGAGTTGAACGGCGGGCTCCCGGCGGAGGGGCTGGAGGTGTCCGCCGACACGACCGAGGAGGTGAAGGCGCGGGAGGCGTTCTCCCGGCACGCGTTCGGCGCGCAGTTCGCCGAGGTGGAGGTGGACGCCGACACGGGCGAGGTCCGGGTCCGCCGGATGCTCGGCGTCTTCGCCGCCGGGCGGATCATCAACCCGGTGACGGCCCGGTCCCAGTTCATCGGCGGCATGACGATGGGGATCGGCATGGCGCTGATGGAGGAGAGCGTCATGGACCGGGAGTTCGGCGACTACCTCAACCGGGACCTGGCCCAGTACCACGTCCCGTCGTGCGCCGACGTCCGCGACGTCGACGCGGTCTGGGTGGAGGAGTCGGACCCGCACCTGAACCCGATGGGCGCCAAGGGCATCGGCGAGATCGGCATCGTCGGGGCCGCCGCGGCGGTCGGCAACGCCGTCCATCACGCGACGGGCGTCCGCGTGCGGAGCCTGCCGATCACCCCGGCGACACTCGTCCCGCGCCTCTGAGGGCTTTTCGGCCCGGCGGCGACCGGATGTCGCCCGCGGATGAGAACCTTGCCTGGACGGGACCGCCCAGGGCAGCGGCGCCCCCGGGGCCGAGGTGAGGAGCGGATGACGGTCTGGCGTACCACCGGCGACGAGGACGGCCTGGAACCGGGTGACCGGGTGTCTCCCGGTCGCGGGCCGCGCTACGACGTCGTCGAACTCGACACGCCGCTGCTGCGCGTCGTGGCCACGGCGACCGCGCCGCGGTTGCTGATGAGCGGTGAGGTCGACGTGTCGAACGCGCGGGAGGTGACCCGCGCGCTCGGCGCCGCCCGGGACCGCGCGCCCGGCGACGTCCATGTCGACCTGGCCGCCGTCGAGTTCGTCGACGTCGCGGGGTTACGTGCCTTCACGCTCGCGGCCTGCGGGCTGCACGAGGGCGACCGGCCGCTCGTCCTGCACGCCGTTGCCCCGCACATCGAGAGGCTGTTCGAGCTGATCGGGTGGTGCGCGGCCCCCGGCCTGGAGATCCACTGCCGGCCCGCCGGACGGTAAACCCGACGCCATGCGCGTCCGCGCGTTCGGTAAACGAACCCAACGGTGCCCGATATGTCGTTTGGTATCCGTTCTGATCCTGTTTGACCCATCAAGGCACGGTTAGGAGGGGGGTACGGCTCTCCGAATTGCAAAGGGGGATCTCATGGCAAGGCGTAGAGAGCGTGCGGAACCGCCGATGTCCAGCGGGCGGACCGCTGCGACGCCGGCCGAGGGCGCCGCGAGCGCGGCCCCGGGCAGGGGCGCCGATGTCCCCGGTGAGCACGCGCTTTGGGAGCAACGGACACGCATTTCCCTGCAGCCGGTCGCGGCGCCGTCCATCCTCGGACTGTTCGGCCTCGCGACCGCGACCATGATGGTCGGCGCCTGGCAGGCGGACTGGTACGGCACGGCCCTGACACCACTGGCCCTGTGGCCGCTCGTCCTGGTGCTCGGCGGCATCGCCCAGCTCCTGGCGGGGATGTGGGCCTACCGGGCCCGTGACGGGCTCGCCACCGCCGTGCACGGCGCCTGGGGCGCGTTCTGGGTCGGCTGGGGCCTGCTGTTCATGCTGGTGAGCGTGGGCGCCTATCCGGCGGCGCTGGCCCCGACGCTCGGTGCCGCCAACGAGGGCTTCGCGTTCTGGTGGATCGCCATGGCGGTCATCAGCGGGCTGGCCGCGCTGGCCGCGCTCGGCGTGAACCTCGCCATGGCGCTGCTGCTGGCGTGCCTGGCCACGGGCGCGGGCTTCACCGCCGCTGGCTTCTGGGCCCCGTCCAACTGGAGCCTGGACGTCGGCGGCTGGCTGTTCGTCGCGGCCGCCGTCCTGGCGCTGTTCGCGGCCGCCGCGATGATGATGGAACACACCTTCGGGCGCACGATCCTGCCGACCGGCCGGATGCGCTCCGGGGGCAACATCCCCGGGGGCCGCGGGATGCGACCGCTGGAGTACCGGCACGGCGAACCCGGCGTGAAGATCGGCCAGTGAAGATCGATCTGATCGGCGTTTCGCCTTGACATTCCCGTTGCCTTATCCTGGGCCGATCGCAAGCAGTGACCTCGGAGAGGGAGCGGGAATGTCATCGGCGGTCCGGCGGACGTGGCGGCGCCTCGTCCAGACCTACCACCAGCTGTGCGCGCGGGACGACGCCGCCGCGCACGGCTTCACCGTGCCCACCGGGGTCTGGTCGTGCGTGCGTTGCCACCAGGCCCACCTGGAACTGGCCACGCTCCACCACCACCTCCGCACCGAGCACTGGTGAACGCTCCCGGCGAGCGGAACCGGGCGGATCGCCAAGCGATGTCGCGTTCGCTCCCGGGAACGGTCACGTAGCGAGCCGCCAGGCGAGCGCAGTGGGCCGGGCCTGTGATGAATTCAGCCCCAGCCCCAGCGGTCGCCCACCCCCCACGGGTCGGGGGCGATCGGCCCGTCGGGCTCGCCGACGCCGAACCGGCTGCGGAAGAACACCATGGGACGCCGCCAGACGCCGTCCCGCGTGTCATGCCGCTCGACGCCGAGAACCCGTCCGATCACGACATCGTGATCCCCGGCCCGGTGCACGTCGTGGACGACGGCGTGCACGCCCAGCAGGACGTCCGGGAGAACCGGGGTGCCCCACGGGGACGCCTCCCAGTCCAGGCCCTCGAACTTCGCGCCGCGCCTCGACCCGAACCGTTCGCACAGGTCCCGCTGCTCCTCGGCCAGCACGTTCACGCAGAAACGTCCCGCCGCCCGGATCCGCGGCCACGAACGGCCACGGTGGTCGACACAGAACAGGATCAGCGGAGGCTCCAGGGACACCGAGGCGAACGACTGGCAGGCGAAGCCCACCGGCTCCCCGCGGTCGAGCGCCGTGATCACGGTGACGCCCGTGGCGAACTCCGCCATGGCCTTCCGGAACTCCACCGGATCTAGGGCCTCGCCGGGCGTGGCCCCGGCACCGTCGGTGAGCGCTGGCTCGGCTGACATCTGTTCCCCTCGGGGCTGATAGCGGATCGCCCTTCCTTTCTAACAAGCGACGCCGAGGCCGCGTCAGTCAAGGGGTGCCGCGTTCCTCCGGCCCGGGAACCTGCGGCGGCGGGCTAGGCGGAGCCCTGGACGGCCAGGACGACCTTGCCGCGGCCATGGCCGGTGGCGACCTCGCGGTGCGCGTCCGCGGCCCGCTCCAGCGGGAACACCCCGCGCACGTGGATTTTCAGGCGTCCCTCGTCATACAGACGCGCCGCGTCCGCCACCCTGGACGCCGACCTTTTGTCGGGCGTGATCCGCACGCCGAACTCCGCCGCGCGTTCGTGCTCGACCATCGTGATGATGCGGTTCCTGTCCTCGACCAGCTTGAGGGACACGGCCAGCGCGTCCCCGCCGGCGCCGTCGAGCGCGGCGTCGACCCCGTTCGGCGCGGCGGCCCGGACGCGCTCTTCGAGGCCGTCGCCGTAGGCGACGGGAATCGCGCCGATCGACCGAAGGTAGGCGTGGTTGGGCTCGCTCGCCGTGCCGACGACCGTGGCCCCGGCGGCGCGGGCGAGTTGCACGGCGACGGTTCCGACCGCGCCCGCCGCCGCGTGCACCAGCAGCGTGTCACCCGGGCCGACCGCCATCTCCTCCAGCGCGATGTGCGGCGTCATCACCGCGGCGGGAAAGCCGCCCGCCACCTCCCATCCCATGCTCGCGGGCTTGCGCACCAGCACCGTTTCCGGGACGACGACGTACTCGGCGTAGGCGTTGAGGCGGCAGTTGCCGAGCACCTCCTCGCCCGGCGACAGGGCGGTGACCCCGTCGCCGACCTTGTCGACCACGCCCGCGAACTCGTTGCCCGGCACGCGGGGGAACCCCTCCGGTGTCCCCGGCGGCGACCATCCCGCCCGGACGGCCAGGTCGAACGGCTGCACCCCGGCCGTCCGCACCCGCACGAGCACCTCCCCGGGCCCGGCCTCCGGGATAGGGACGTCCAGGACCCTCAGGACCTCGGGTCCGCCCGGCTCGGTGAATCCCGCGACTCGCATTTCGGTGTCCTCCTCCGACCTCGGTCGTTCAGGACGCTAAGACCTCAAGTAATGTCGAGGTCAAGCCGGTCGGAGAGGGAAGGCGGGAGCCGTCGATGAGCAACGAGGTCCTGGAGGCCCTGCGGGCGCTGCTGCCCGGCATCGCCGAACGCGCCCGAGCCGTGGACGAGAAGGGCCGCGTTCCCGTCGAGACCATCCGCGAACTCACCGCCGCGGGCGTGTTCCGGATGCTCCAGCCCACCCGCCACGGCGGCGCCGAGGACGACCCCGTCGCCTTCTACGAGGTCGTCCGCGCCATCTCCGGCGCGTGCGGCTCCACCGGCTGGGTCGCCGCGATCCTCGGCGTCCACTCCTGGCATCTCGGCCTGTTCCCGGACGAGGCGCAGCGCGAGGTCTGGGGCCCCGGCCCGGACACCCTCGTCGCCTCCTCCTACGCCCCGATCGGACGGCTCACCCCCGTCGACGGCGGCTTCGAGGTGACCGGCCGCTGGTCGTTCTCGTCCGGGGTCGAGTTCGCCTCCTGGGCCCTGCTCGGCGCCCTCGTCGTCGGCGCCGAAGGGCGTCCCGTCGACTTCATGACGGTCCTGGTCCCGAGACGCGACTACGAGATCCGCGAGGTGTGGGACTCGATGGGCCTGCGCGGCACCGCCAGCGACGACATCGTCGTCGAGAAGGCGTTCGTCCCGTCCCACCGCGCCGTGCGCAACATCGAGCAGGCCCGGCTGCACATCCCCGGCCGCGAGGTCAACCCCGGCCCCCTCTACCGGATGCCGTTCGGCACCGTCTTCACCAACACGATCACCGCCGCCGTCATCGGCATGGCCGCGGGCTGCCACGACCACTACGTCACCCTGATGCGCGACCGGATCCGCCTCAGCCTCGGCGGCGGCCGCTTCGCCGAGGACCAGTTCGCCCAGGTCGCCGTCGCTCGCGCCGCGTCCGAGATCGACGCCGCGATCCTCCAGACCGACCGGAACGTCCGCGAGATCCACGAGTACGCCGCCCGCGACGAGAGGATCCCGATGGAACTCCGCCTCCGCGCCCGCCGCGACCAGGTCCGCGGCACCGAACGCGCCATCGAGGCCATCGACATCCTCTTCAAGACCGCGGGCGGCAACTCCCTTCATCGCGGCAACGTCATCGAACGCGCCTGGCGCGACGCCCACGCGGGCAGTGTCCACGTCGCGAACGACGTGGACCACGCCCTCTCCATGTACGGCCGCGGCGAGTTCGGCCTCACCGTCGAGGACAACCTCGTCTGATCGCACCGAACGGCGGCCGCCCAGACACTAGGGATGAGCGTTCAAGTATTCGAGCATCACCGTGCATCCGTGGCATCGTGGTTCCAACATGCCATGGGTCGCATCCTTTTTGGATGCCTTTACGGTGATGATGATCGCGTCTTTAAGAGTGTCTCGGGTGACCGTCTTACCGGCGGCTTCCAAGGCATAGAAAGTTCTCGAGCAGGCATATGTCTCTGCGCAGTAGGACCAGAACTTCGCTCTTTCTGCCGGGTCTACCAGTTCAAGAGCTTCCTGCGTTAGCGAGTGATGGACAAAGCCCTGGTTGTTCTTCATCCCGGAGATCCCGAACTCCACCACTTCGAGTTCCGGATGCCAGATCCCGGAAACCTTACGTTCCCCCTTTTTACCCAGAACTTTCCGTCCCTGCGCCCGTGCCTGGTGCGCCTTCTCCAGCACGGCGGACAGGGTCTGCTTGTACTGAGCGACCTTCCGTTCGGCGACCTCCATGGCCGTGGGCGCGACCATGGACACGCCCTTGAACACGCCCTTGGCGGCAGCTTCGCCGACAGATCCGAGAACGCCGGTGGCCGCTCCGGCCAGGGCGCCCTCACTGATGCTCGTCCCCTGGACGGCGGCGCTCGTCGCTTCGCCCGCCGCGTTCGAGACGGCGCTGTGGGCCACGGCCTTACTGCCGGTGACAACGGCCCTGGTCAGGCCGGTGGCGGCGATGCTGCCGCCGAAGGTGAGGCCGGCGAACGCGCCGGTGACGGCTCCGCCGGCCGCGGCTCCGGCGACGGCGCGCCAGTTATAGCCCTCGCCCTTCCACCACTGCATGCCCAGCTCGATGCCGGCCCCGATCACCGCGCCGCTGACGGCGCCCGCCGCGGCCGCGGCGACATTGACGACCCTGCCGTCGGGGTCGGTGAGCTTGACCGGGTTGTTGTAGGAGTAGGAATAGGAGGAGAGGTTGCGTGAGTTGTAGACGCCGCCGTTGGCGCTGCCGTTGAGATAGCGTTCCGCGGCGGGGTCGGTGGACAGCCAGCCGCCGCTTCTCGGGTCGTAGTAGCGGGCGCCGTGGTAATAGTGGCCGGTTTCGGAATCCAGTTCTTTACCGGTGAACTGATAGGGGTTGCGTTCGCCCAGGTTCTCGCTGATCCACGTTTCCCCGGAAGGGAAGAACGCGTTGTGCTCGATGACGCGGCCTCGAGCGTCGGTACCGAAGCCTGTCGTGCCCAGGTGGTCCTTCTGGTAGAAGAACTGGGCGTCTTCGTGGAAGGGGCCTTGTTTGACGGCCTTGGTCGCCAGGCGGGCGCCGCCGACGAAGACGTGTTTGAACGAGACGTTGTCGCGCTGGGTGTAGGTCTCGCTCGGGTAGACGTGGGTGCGCAGCGACTGCTTGATGACGCGGTTGCCCTGGTCGTCATAGAGGAACCGCACCGTGGGGGGCTTGCCGGGGGCGTAGCAGCCGTCCGGGTTCTGCGGCATGTCCGGCGCCTGGGTGGAGTCCTGGACGCAGGCGAGGCGGTTGTCCTCGTCCCAGACCATCTGTCGCCGCAGCCGTCCCCACTGGGTGTCGCTGCTGGTCAGGTTGCCGTTGGCGTCGTAGCGGCGGTGCGCGTCACCGATCCAGGTGGGGGCGTGCGGACCGTCGCCGAAATAGGTGTAGCGGTGCTGGTAACTAGTGTCGCGTTTGCCCTGGACGTGCCCCGCGCTCGTGACCAGTTCGTGCTGCTGGCTCTTGGCCGTCAGGTTGTGGATGGTGTCGTACGACTGGTCGAACCGGTAGCGGTCGGTGAGGTCGGCCGACATGTCGAACTCACCGCGTGCTGAGGTGAGCCGGTCCAGATTGTCGTACTTGAAGGTCTGTTTCGTCGGGCCGCCGACCTTGGGCCAGACTTCTTGCGGCGTCGGCCTGGTGGTGTCGTTCTCGATGGACGTGACGTTGCCGACGTCGTCGTAGTCGTAGCGCAGGTTCTGGAAGGCGTATCCCTGCGGGATCTTCGCTTCCTGGACGGCGAGGCGCCGGTCGGCGGCGTCGTAGGTGTAGCGGGTGACCGTGCCGTTGCCGAGTTCGGTGAGCGTCCGCTGGCCGAACTCGTCGTAGTGCTGCCGGGTCAGATAGCGGTAGCGCTGGCCGCGTTTGACGCCGTCCGCGGAGGCGACGCTTCCGCCGCTGTCGTAGCCGTACGACAGGACCTCGCCGTCCGGGAACGTCATCCGGAGCATCCGGTTCCAGCTGTCGTACCGGTAGGACGTGGTGAAGGTGCGCGAGTCGAGGTGCCGGACGTCGACCCGGCGGGTCTCCTCGGTGATCTCGCCGAGCGGCCCGTACTTCCGGTTGGTGCGTCCCGTCGCGTCACGGACCTCGACGACGCGGCCCGCGCCGTTGTGGCGGGCGCCGGGTTCGCCGTAGGTGTAGCGGACGTCGTTGCCCGTGAACGTCGGGTAGCGGATCGCGGTCAGCCGGTTGTGGTCGTAGGTGTAGGTGACGGCCTTGCCGGCGGCGGCGAGGTTCGCGGTGACCTTGCGGATGACGTTGCCCGCCGGGTCGTGGACCGTGGTCGTCGTCCCGGAATCCGGACTGGTGACCTTCGTGCGGCGGCCGAGGAGGTCGTAGGCGGCGGTGGTGACGTTGTCGTGGTCGTCGGTCGTCCTGGTGAGCCGGCCCAGACCGTCGTAGGCGTAACTCGTCCAGATGGGGGCCTGACCGTCCTCGGCGCCCGGTTCACGGACGGCGGTCCTCTCGCCGCGGGCGTCGGAGTACGACCGGGTCTGGTTGCCGTTGGCGTCCGTGGCGACGGTCTCCAGTTGGAGCGTCCCCGACCGGTCTTCACCGAAGCCGTAGGCAGTGGTGGTGACGGTCTGGTCGGGCAACTGGACGCGGAGCGCCCGGCCCAGGGAGTCGTAGGTGGTGGTGGTCGGGCGGACGGTGTCGAACCGGGGATTGAAGGTGAAGTTCGCGGGGCCTTTGGGCTCACTGGTCGGGTAGTACTGCTCGACGACGCGGCCGAACTCGTCGAACACGGCTCGGCCGGACACCGTCATGGCGTCGGCGCCGGAGATCTCCGCGTCCATCTTGGTCTGGACGGCGCGTCCGAACCCGTCGGTGAAGGTGACGGTGTCGATGGTGTCGGCCTTCACCGAGCCGTCGGCGGCGCGGTCGAGGTGCCGTGTGACGGCGTAGGGCACGTCGGCGTCGGGCCGGTACTCGAAGTCGATCGTCGGGCGGTCGGCGTCGTGGTCGTGCGGGCCCGTGACGGTGTCGACGCGTCCGATGGCGTCGTAGGTGGTCTTCCGTTCCTGGCCGTTGGCGTCGGTCGCGGTCGTGACCTGCCCGAACCTCAGGTCGTAGGCGGCGGTGGAGCGGAGCCCGAAACTGTCGACGGTGGACGTGACGTGGGTGCCGGTCGTGTCGTCGTAGGTGTAGGTGCGTTCGTAGCGTTGCCCACGGTGGTTGGCGGGGGACTTGATGGACGCGATCGTGCCGTTGTCGTTGTAGGTCAGATCGGTGACCGCGTCGTCACCGGTGCCGGACTTGGCCCGGTGGCGGGTGACCCTGCCGGTGTCGCAGTCGACCGTCGATTCGCTGGCGGCGAGCAGATCTCCGCCGCTGCGCACCTCCGTCGCCTCGGCGACACCGATGATGTGGGTGTCGGTGCATTCGGTGTAGCGGGTCGTCGTCTCGACGTCGTCGGCGGCTCCCGGCTCACCGCGGTCGACGGTGCGGACCACGTTGCCGTACTTGTCGTACGACATCTCGGTGGAGGTGATCTTGCCGGGGTCGGCGCGGCCCTCGTACCAGCGCTGTTCCATCCGCCCCAGTTCGGCGAAGACCGTGCCCGTGTCGCCGCGCCCGTCGGTGACGTCACCGGAGTCGACGTCGCGGAGAACGTGGGTTTTGAGGGTCTCGGTGTACAGCGCGCCGGACGCATCCGCCACGGCCTCCCGTTTCACCAGGCCGCGCGTGGAGTGATTCCGGGTGTCGTAGTCCTGGGTGACCGTCCGGTAGACCTTGCCGTCGTCGGTGCGGTCCTGGCTGGTCACCCGGCCGTAGCCGAGGAACTCCCGCTCCCGCCGGTCGTACGCTCCGTCCGCGTAGGTGAAGGTCGTCTTCTGTATGTCGGGACCGTCGCCCGGCAGCCCGTCGGAGACGGAGACGGACGACATCAGGTAGCGCGACCGCGGCTGGTCGTAGGTGTTGCCGTCGCGGGTGTAGTCCAGGTCGATCCGCGACCCCAGCGGCCGGTGCACGCTGCGGAGCAGGTTGGTGCGCCCGGTCTGGTTCGACGCCACCTTCAACTCGCCGTCCCTGCTGGACGCGAGATGGTCGGCCAGCCCGTCGCCGTTGATGTCCCGCAGTGTTTGCTGCGTGCGGGAGACACCGATCGAGGCGTTCACGCCGGGGTTGATGACGAAACAACCGAAGAACCAGCACGGGGCGAACCGCGCGTAGGCGCCCCCGCCGAGCGTCGCACCGCGGTCCTCGTTGACGCCGCCGAGGCTTCCGTTGAACGGGACGGGCGCGGCGAACCCGGTACCGGTGTTCAACGCGACCCTGAGCGGGTCTCCGGTGAACACCCGGTCGATCAACCCGTCGCCGTTGACGTCGGCGAGGGAGTTCTTCGTGGACGAGGAACTCTGCTCGAAGGACGCGCCGCCGCCGATGGCATAGAAGTCGGTGTTGAACCCGATGTTGAGGCCGTTGTTGACGGTCGTCCCCTCGTCGAGCTTCCCGCCCCGCCAGGGTTCGGGGTCGGCGAAGCGGTAGCCGAGGTTGAGGGCGGCGCGGCCGTCCTTGTAGACGCGGTCGGGCAGCCCGTCGCCGTTGATGTCGAGCAGGTCGTGTTCGGCGTCGGATCTGGCGGTGCCGTGGCTGCCGCCGAGCCCGAGCGGCGGCATCTCGTTGCCGGCCGAGGAGGTGTTGGACGTGGTCCAGGCCGGCGGCGTGGAATGGCCGCGTCCGGTGGTGATGGTCCGCGCCGAGCTGCCCGCGCTGGCGTTGCCCGCCACGTTCTCCGATCTGCGCAGCGCCCCGCCGGGCACCCGCCCCCTGGTCGCGCCGAGCACGCCGGTCGGGTCGGTGTATTGGACCCCGCCCGCGCCGACGACGTCGGGGAAACCGTCGGCGTTCATGTCCAGGTAGTCGAGTTCGCCGGTCGTGGTGCCGTCCGCGACGCTGCCGCCGACGTTGATCACGTCGCCGCCGCCTCCGCCGCTCAGCGAGATCTGCTTCGTCCGGGACATACGCGGCACGGCGCGGACGTCGTCGAAGTCACCGGCGGTGGGGAGCCCGATGGTCCGGCCGCCGAACCGGGCGCTCGACACCTCACCGGCCGACACCCACGAGTACTCGCCCGCGTCCCACCGCCCGTGCTCGGGACGCGGGGTGAACGGGACGACGTTCGGCGGCTTGACGCGCGGGTCCTTCTCGAAGTCGTCGCGGTCCTTCGGCGGGTCGACCTCGCCGGGGAGCTGGTTCTTGATGTCGTCGGTGACGGCGAGGTCGGCCTGCCGGATCGGCTGCCCCGCCCGCTCCTTGTTGCCGTTGTAACCGGCCATGGACCAGCCGCGGTAAGGCCGTCCGAAGACGCCCTCGGCGGCCGCGCCGTGCAGGGTGCCGGTGACCGCCGCGTCGCCGACCGTCACCTCATGTCCGGTGATCTTTCCGGTAAGGTCGGCGTCGGCGACCGCGAAGTCGAAGAACAGCTCGTCGCCCGCCTCGACGGACACCGCCACCTCGGGTGGTTCGGCGCCGAGCGCGACGGTCTTCTTGGCGAGCAGGGCGCCCCGCTTCTTGACCGTGAACACCGCGTGGCCCTGGACGCCGGACGCCGCCGTCAGCCGCGGGACGACCGTCAGCGTGCCGCTTTCCGTCACCGTGTACGGGCGGGGCGGCGCGGTGGCGCTGCTCACCGGATACGTGTCGATGTCGAACGGCGCTTCGAACTCGGGCGCGAACCGGGCGTCGCGTGCCGCCGGGCCGCGCAGTTTGACCATCCCCTCGGCCTCGACGTAGCGGGCCACGGGTTTCCAGTCGAGCGCGCTCACGTCGATCGGCGAGTCGACCTTCAGCCGCAGGGCGAGCGTCTGCCCCTGGGTGACGGACACCTTGACGTCCACCGGGGTCGTGCCGGTCGACGTGGCGGCGACCTTCTTCTCCAGCACCTGCCGCCCGTCCTGAGTGATCAGGATCGTGACGTCGTCGGTGGTGGCGGCCTTCTTGACGAGGTCGCCGGTCAGGTGGAGGGTGCCGTCGGCGGGCGCGGCGACGGTGGACGCGCGCCCGGCGAGGGTGAAGTCGGTGGACGCGGTGTAGGAGTGCAGCGGCAGCCCGTTGGCGTCGGTGACGGGCGCCATTCCCGTGTAGGTGATCTGCGGGTTCCACGCGACGCGGTCGCCGGTTCCGTCGTTCACCGAGCCGACGCGGAAGTACAGTCGCTGGCCGCGCTTCACCGGGATCGCGTCCACGTCGCCGGGGGTGTGTTCGCCGTGGTCGTCGGCCGCGATCGTCTTCGACCACAGCTCCCGGTCCTCGAACTGGACCGCGACCCGCACCCCGTCCGGCTTGCCGAACTCGGCCGGGTCGTCCTGGCTCGGCTGCAACCGGACCGTACCGGTGACGCGCACGACGCCGTCATAGGGCGCCGTCCACCGGCGGAGGGTGTCGACCAGCGGGAACGAGTCGTCGCGCCGGTCGCGGTCGGGGCCGTAGTCGGGCAGCAGCCCCTTCGGGTCGACCTTGCTGGGCCCGATCGGCACCGGCGTGTCGGCCGCGGAGCCGTACGTCACCGTGCCGTCGGCGCCGACCCGTCCGAACAGCACGCCCCGGCCGTTCACCAGGTCGGCGACGCCGTCGGAGTTGACGTCGGTGAAGTAGCGCCGGGACGTGGAGACGGTGTCGGCGTGGTCGAGCTGCGCCGCCCTGCGACCGAGATAGCCCTCCACGCCGACGATGCGGGTGCTGGACGTCTCGTCGAAGATCCCGGGGAGGTTCCGCAACGGGGTCGTCGTCTCGGCGAACCGCGGGCTCCCGCCCGGTCGCGACAGGTTCTTGCGGAAGACCCATCCGCCGCCGCGCTTGAACACCTTGTCCGGCAGGTCGTCGCCGTCCACGTCGATCAGGGCGAGCAGGCCCTCCTGCGAGCCCCGCTGGTATCCGGCCTTCACCCCGACCGAGCCGTTCTTCGCGGGCAGGAATCCGTATCCGACGTACAGGTGTCCGCCGACACCGGTGGAGGTGTTGCCGTTGAGGGCTCCGGCCTCCCCGGCACCTGACCGGACGCCGTCCACGGCGCCGTTGCGCACGTTGTCGTCGGGCGACTCCCAGTTCACGCGGTTGAAGGCGTCGTACGTGCCGCCCGCGCCACGGACGTCGTCGAAGTAGTCGAACGTGTGCTTGTTGAACGGCTTCCCGTCAGCGTCGAACTGCTCGACGGACTTCAGCAGCGTCTTGCCGAACGCCCCCTGCTCGTACGCGAAGTCGTACTTGCGGATGAGCGTGTCGTTCAGCCGCACCTCGACCCGGCGCAGGAGATCGGCCGTGACCCGTTTGAATCCTCCCCGGGCGTCGATCGACACGTCCGGGCGCCGCGCCTCGGAAAGCTCACGGTCGCGGACGAACGTCACGGAGTACGGTCCTTCGGAATCCCCGTGACCCGTGTAGGAGATCCGCTTCACGTACAGGTTGCGGCCGTCGACCGTCCCGCCCTGAACTCCGGTGTCGTCGACCCGCACGTGGTGGTAGCGGATCGTGTTGCCGTTGCGGTCCCGCACCTCGCGCAACGCCCAGGAGAAGATGTTGCCGCCGTCGTCGGCGAGGGTCGCGCCCTCACCGCCGTAGGACCAGCGCGATCCCGCCTTGTCGGTGACCTCCCACTCGTACTCCTTGGGCGAGTCGCCCTTGCGGACGATGCGCGCGAACCCGCCCTGGACGCGCGGGCGGAACATCTTGTCGGCCTCGCGTGGCACGGGCCGCCCCCGGTGGGCCATCGGCGTCAGCTGCTCGCCGCCCATCGCGTACGTCTCGGTCTCGCGCTCCGCGTCG
This sequence comes from Actinomadura spongiicola, assembly GCF_003432485.1. Classification (GTDB taxonomy): domain Bacteria; phylum Actinomycetota; class Actinomycetes; order Streptosporangiales; family Streptosporangiaceae; genus Spirillospora; species Spirillospora spongiicola. The sequence continues at coordinate 35,655 of NZ_QVNQ01000011.1, read as the reverse complement.
TACCGGGGTACTCCCCATCGGGTCTCGACGTCGATGGAAGGCACCGTCAGGTTCCATCCCAGGCCGAGCCAGCCGCTCGCGTCCGCGGACGAGTAGTTCACCGCCAGTGACGGTTGAAGCCCGGCGCGCCCTTTCGGAAGCTCGATCGGATAGGCCAGGCGGGCGGCCCCGTCATTTCCCGCCTGGGGTACGTCGATCTGGTTCACACCCGTCGCCGGGCTGGCCGCCTGAATGCCCTTGATCTCGTTCGGGTCGAACGACTCGACCGACGGGCCCTCGGGGGCCGTGACCGTGGCGTTCACCATGTCGGTGAAATGGTCGGTGAGCGAGACGACGCGGTGTTTCTTCTCGTCGACCGAAACCCGCCGAAGCGCCCGCCAGCATCCGGTCGGCTCATCGAAGAAGAACGTGTGCACGTCCTGCGCCGTCATCCCCGACGCCTTCAGGACGGCGGGGTCATAGGGCAGCGAAACAGTGATTTCGGCATCGAAGCGATGCGGTGATGGAGTGAACCGATAACCGCCCTTGGACAGGTTGTCCATGCCCGTGCCAAGGTCGGGAACCTGCTTTTCGGACAGCCGCTGAATACCGATCTCGACCGGTTCGGAAACGGCGTTCGGTCCGATCGTCAACTCGGCGCCCGCATGGGCGAGCCGCCGTGTCGCACCGGGCGCCACGCTGGCCCGATACGCGGCGGGCGCCGCCGCGGCCGCCGCCTTCGGGTCGCCCCGCAGGCACCCGGTCGGCGACGGGGGCAGCGCCTCCGCGCGCTCCGCGACGGGCCCGACACTCGCCGAAAGTCCGGACAGCAGTAACGCCAACCCGACCACGACGGCCAGCAGCCGATTCCGTCCCAGCGCACGTCCCATTTCCACCAGCCCGATCCGTCATCCGGCCCAATGCAAAGGCATTCAGTTGTGTGGGCATGCCGAAAACCGTTCATGGCATGCGTGAGGTGAAACCGGCCGGTGTCGCCGGTGTTCACAAGAATGCAGCGATCTGACTACATCAAGTGATGCGAGTCATTTCCACGATCAAGATGCATGGGCTTCGGCTCACTGTCCAGAGGAGATCGCTTGCTTTTCTTTTTAGAACGGAACAAATGACCGCTTGTGGACGCAGGTCAGGACGGGCGCGATACGCGCACGCGCGGTTTGTGTCACACGGCACACTTCCGGCGGTCGTGCCACTACGCCGACAACGTCATTCCGAAAAGGTGAATGCCCGGTCACCGTAAGCGACTCGGTGACCGAGCGTGAGGCGGGACGCGGTCGACTCTCAGGGGCGTCTCAGGAACATCCCTGATGCGCGGGGCTCCCGCTGATTCGTACGGTCCATTCATGAAAGCGCTTCCGAACACCTGGCGATTCAAGATGTCCGTGGCGGGAGGAGTCTGCCTGACCACCATGGGGGTCGCCGGGCTCGCCCTGGGGGACCGTGTTCCCCCCTTGGACTCCTGGATTCTCGGACACCTGTACTCCCGCCCCGAGACAACGCCCGCCACGATCGCCACGTTGGTCAGCGGGGTCGGCTCCCTGCTCGTGCTCGCCCTGCTCCTGGCCGCCGCGTCCACCCTGCTGTGGCGGCGCCGCGCCCAGGGCGTCCGGCTGCTGCCACGGCACGGGGTGCTCCTCGCGGCATGCCTGGCCACCGTGGCCCTCCAGGCGGCCTTCCAACGTTCGGGACCGCCGGTCACCGCCCAGGACTGGACGTATCCCAGCGGACATGTGACGATCCTCGGCGCCCTGGCCTTCACCGCCCTCATGGTCAGCATGGAGTTGACCGCCAGATGGCGTACCACCGTGCTCGCCGTCGGTGTGACGACGCTGGTCGCCGTCTCGGCCAGCCGCGTGACCCTGGGCGAGCACTACCTGATCGACGTGGTTGGCGCCGTGCTCGCCACCGTCGGCGTCGGCCTCCTCGCCGCCGCCGCCCTGAACCTCCGCCCCCGACCGGCCACAGCGTGACGGCGACGCCCGGTGAGGACGCGTGGTCTCGCCCGTGGGCGGGGCCACGGGTTCGCTGGTCCGACTGACCGGTAGGGCGTGGCCGCGAAGTCCCCGGGGTCTCTGGATATTGTTCCGTGCCAAGACCGCGAGGACCCTGGGAGAGGACCGTGGCGAGGATCGCATCGGCCCGACCGTCCGCTGAGCCGACCTCACCCGAGCAGCATGACCGCCGCCGACGCATCCTCCGCGCGGCGGCGCGCATCGGGGCGGAGAAGTCGCTCGAACGCGTCCAGATGCACGAGGTGGCGAAGGAGGCCGGGGTCGCGATCGGCACCCTGTACCGGTACTTCCCGTCGAAGGCGCATCTGTTCACGGCGCTCCTGGCGGCGCGGGTCGACCGCCTTCGGGAGCGGGTCGAGGCGCCCGCACCCGACGTCGGCGCCGAGGACGCGGTCGCCGACCTGCTGGTGGACGCGAGCCGGTGCCTGATGGCGCAGCCCGTCCTGTCGACGTCGATGCTGCGCGCGTCCAGCACCGCCCACGTCGCGACGGTCGCCGACACCGTTCACATCGACAACACCTTCCGCGACATCCTGCTGCGGACCCTCGGGATCGAGGACCCGACCGTGGAGGACGTGACGCTCGTCCGATTACTGATGCAGTGCTGGTCCGGGGTGCTCCAGTGGAGCCTGAACGGCCGCGCGTCCATGGCCGACGTCGAGGCAGACGTCCGCCTGGCCTGTGAGCTGCTCCTCGCGCCCCGCTCCAACACTCCGCATCCGTGACCGCCCAGGTGTCGTTGGTCTAGCGGTGTCCTCCGGCGGCGGGCGGGCCGATCGTCACCGGCGCCCAGGTCTCTCCCGCGTCGGACGTGGCGAGCAGGACGCCCTCTCCGTTCAGTCCGGCCGGGGCGTACACGACGAAACCGTTCCGGTCGGTGGTGAACAGCAGATCCTCCCAGCCGGCGCCGCCGTCGAGGTTCTCCACGACCGTCGCCCAGGTCACGTCGCCGGTGCTGCGGTAGATCCAGCTTCCGTCGGCCACGGAGGTGACCGCGAGGGTGGTGCCCGACGGGGTGGCGGCCAGAGCCGACCAGATGCCCGGTCGCGGTGTGGTCCCGGCGTCCGAGGTGGTCCGGGCGGTGTCGGTGGAACGGAAGACGTGCTTGGTCGCCTTGGAGAAGCCGACGTCGCCCACGCAGAGCAGCGCGACCCGTCCGCGTGGCATCGGCGCGACGTCCACCAGTGCCTCGGCGTGCTCCTTGTCGCAGGGGGACGGCCGCGGCGACCAGCGGCGGCCGGAGTCGCTCGCGAAGAACGCGTCGGGCTGTCCCGCAGTGCCGGGCATGGCGATATAAGCCGTCCGCTGGTGCAGGGCGAGGATGACTCCGGACGCGGTCCCCGCCGGCAACGTCACCGGGACGCGCCGCCATTTCCCGTGACCCACGCGGGCACGCCACACCGACGGGGGCTTGTCGCACTCGTAGGGCGGTACGCCCAGGGCGCACGGTGAGACCGCCGCGTAGACGACGCCGGCGTCGGCGGCCAGGGAGAGGACGCGCCGTCCGTCGCCGGGCGGCGCGGCTTCGCGCCAGGTGTGACCGCCGTCGGACGTGGCGTAGAAGGACGGCCCGAAGGCCCAGCCGTGCCGGACGTCCGCGAACCGGATCTTGGTGATGCCCGCCTCCCCGGGCGGGGCCAGCGGCGCCGGGGGCGCGCCCACCGCCGACCAGGTGCGGCCGCCGTCGCGGGTCGTGGCGACGGCGGTGCATCGCCCCGCCGGGCACGGGACGGTGCCGAGCACCCAGCCCCGCCGAGGTGAGGGCCAGGTGGAGGACTGCGCGCGGAAGTCGCCTGGAACCGGCCGGCCGCGCACGCCTCCGTGGGTGCCGGTCCCGCCGCCGTCCGCGACGGCGGGCCCGCCGGTCAGCCCGCCGAGAAGCAGCGCCGAGGCGCCGACGACCAGGCCGCGCGTCCATGTACGTGAGGCACGCATGGTTCTCCTCTCAGGAGGGAGCTTCCCCGGCACCACTTCGGGACGGCCTCAAGGCGCGTCACCGTCCCGATCATAACCGCCACCTTCTCGTCAATGGGGGACGAGTCGTCAACGTGGCAATTAAATGGATACCGAGCGTGTCGATGACGTCAATCGCGGCCGGCGGGACTTTGCGCCCTCCCGGGGCCCTTCAATTGTGGTGCCCGCAGTGGAACGGTCCCTGTTGAAATGTCGGCCGAGTTTTCGAGTGACGGCGACCGAAATGTATGGTCTGACGGTTCGGCTAGCTGAATAATGTTAAAAGTATGATCATTGACAAGGTCGGGGGGTCAAGTTACCGTCTGTCCGGATGTTGGGGGCCACATCCATTGAAAGGCAAACTTTCGGGCTCGCTCCATCGGCAGAGCACCGAATTCAAGAAAAGGACTCCCATGCGTAAGAGAATCGCGTTCTCCGCCGTTACGCTCGCCCTGGCCGCCGCGGGACCCGTCACCCCGGCCAGCGCCTCGTCGCTGCTCGCCAACGGCCCGGAGGACGTCAAGATCGATATCGCGGCCGTCAACGGCTCCGGATGCCAGCCGGGCACCGCCGCGGTCTCCCTCGCATCCGACAGAGAGAGCTTCTCCATCGCCTACGGCGACTACACCGCCCAGGCGGGCGGTTCGTCGACACCCGCGGACTCTCGAAAGACCTGCCGGGTCAACCTGCAACTGCTCGTCCCAGAGGACTACACCTACGCGGTCTCCGCGGTCGACTATCGCCTGCGAGCGGACCTCCAGGCCGGCGCCAAGGCCGTGCAGAGGGCCAGCTACTACTTCCAGACCGACTCGGAGACCAAGACGACCACGCACAACCTGACCGGCCCGTACAAGGACAACTTCCAGGCCAGCGAGAAGGTCGCGGAGGGTCAGCTCGTGTGGAAGCCGTGCGGTGACAGGCTGAACTTCAACATCACGACGGAACTGCGGGTCGACAAGGGAACCTCGGACGCGTCGAAGGTCAGCACCATCACCCTGAACTCCGGCAGCGGCGCCAAGGTGAACTACCACCTGGCCTGGAAGTCCTGCTGACGGATTCGCGACCACGTCCGAATCGGTTGGCGGGACCCCGCCCACGCGACCTGCTCAGGGTGCCTTGCCTCCGGCGAACAGGGCGAGGTCCGTCCGGACGTCGCTGCGGCGCCAAGGCGCGCCTTCTCCTCCCTCTCATGCAGGGACTCCACGTCGTCGCCCGCACCGAACCCGACCCCCACCGGCTCGCCGACGCCATCGACGCCGCCCTCGTCCCCCTGGCCCACCACCCCGAGCCCGAGTGACCACGGCGTCCCGGTCACTCCCGGGCTTGGGGCCTCACCCGCGTCACCCGCCCGCCGTGGTCTCCGCGCCGCTGCTGACGGTGATGATGCGGTCGTCGAGGTCGAAGAGGACGGCCAGCCGGTGCGGGTCGTCGTCGTCCGGGCGACGGCCCTGGACGCGGGCGGGGGAGTGCTCCACGATCCTCGCGTTCTCACGGCCGAGAATCGCGGCGACCTCCGGGTGCTCCTTGGCCCTTTCGATGGGGCATCGGACGGTCACCCGGTGACCGTCGGCGGACTCCACGACGATGACGGCGGGTGACTCGTCGACCTCGAACCCGTGGTGATTCATGAAGCCGCGGACGACGCGGAGTTGCTCGTGCGGCCAGACCTCGGCCGCCTGCATGAGCAGGCGGGGAACGGTCAGGCGATCGAACCGCGCGGTCGGCACGCTCGGATCGTCGGTGGCCAGGACGAGGCGGCCCTTGCCCTCGTTGACGGTGACGAAGCTGACGCCCTTGGCGCCGATCAGCGTGGCGGCGGCGAGGGCCATGGTGGTCGCGCCCCCGGCGGGATGGTTGAACCGGGAGAAGTCGAGGTGTCCCTTCATCAGTTCGGGGATCTGGTGGCGCTCGCCGAACTCCCGAATGGTGCGCAGCCCCGCCAACGCGGGCAGGTCCTGCTCCCAACTCGGGTTGTCCCACGTCCACAGCCAGGTCTGGGAAAGGTTTGAGAAGCTGCCCAGGACGGTGAGCCCGCGCAGGGCGCGACCGTCCAGTGTCAGGGTCGCTTTCGCCGGATCCCATTCGACGTAGTTCTGCTCAAAGGTGTCGTTGAACACGTCCTGCTGATGGATGGAGGCCGCCGCGACCTCACTCGCGAACGCCTCGAACTCCGGGCTGTAGAACTTCGGTCCGTCCAGGAACTCGGCCCAGAACCGGGCCTCGCGGTGCCGACCCGAGTTCGCGTAGATATCGCTGAGCTTGTGCGCGGCCTTCTCGTTGCCGACCTCCAGGACCGCCCTCCGCAGCCAGGTGACGGCCTCGTTCACATTCTGCTGCGACAGAAGAACATTCGCGATGGCGTTGGCCGCGTTCGGATGCTGGAGTTCGGCCGCGCGTCGCCATGCCTCGATGCTCTTTTCCGGGTCCTCCCGGTCGCGCCAGACGAAACCGAGGTTGTAGGCGGCGATGGCGTTACCGAGGTCGGCCGCCCTGCCGTACCACTCGGCGGCGGCGACGAGATCGCCCTTTCCGCCGTCGTCGTAGATCGCTCCAAGGTTCGAGGCCGCCTTGGCGTCGGATTCCAGTTCCCAGGCGCGCAGGAAGCAGTGCTTCGCCTCATCCAGGGACCCTCGACCGCGCAGGATCGCGCCGAGGTTGAGGTAGCCGCCCGCGTGTCCGCCCTCGGCGGCCCGCCGGTACCAGTGCTCGGCCTCCTTCGAATCACCGCGCGTCTCCTCCACATAACCGACCTCGAAGGCGCTCTCCGGCACACCCTGTTCCGCCCCGCGCCGGTACCATTCCACGGCCCCGGCCTTGTCGCCTCCGTCCAGCAACAACCCGGCCAGGTCGTGGGCGGCGGCCGCGTGCCCCTTCTCGAACGCCTCCCGAAAACACCGTTCCGCCTCCGCCGCGTCGCCCCCGCGCCGCGCCCGAAGCCCCTGCTCATGCAGATCGATCGCCTCCGGGTGTCCGGCACCGCTCATGAAGTTCCTCCTCGTGGTTTCAGACCGGTCCTAGGGAAGGACGCAGAAAAGCGATCACCGGTTCGTCTGCCGGGCCGATCGGTCCGTGGTCGGCTCCGACACGAAGCAAGGCTGGTTTCGGGCTCTGCCATTGAAGCCTCGAATGCGGCCTGCTCCTGCAACGTCGCCACTGGCCGGTATGCAGGCCTGTGCACGCACGAGCGGGCGCGGCGCCGACCGGGCGCGTCCGTCAGGCCGTTTCCGTTGTCGGGGTGGTCACCCGGGCCAGGTCGGCGAGTGCCTCGGAGACGAGTGCCCGGTTGAGGTCGCCGGGGACGTGCGCGGCGGGTCGTTGATCGGTGTAGCGGTCGGGGTGAACGGCGAAACGGACGTCATCGAAGGTTTGATCCCTCATCTCGTCGGACGCGCCGATGGTGATGCCGTAGTCGTAGGTGACGACCAGGTGCAGGTCGGAGGCGATGCGGCGGGAGATCCACCACTCGATGCCCGCGTCCATCGGTCCTCCGCGCTCCCAGCCGCGCCGGACGAGGCCGAGAATGTCACCGATCGGGACGCTCCGGCCCTCGAAACGGGTCAGGCGGCCGGTTTCGCGTTCCTTGTCGGTGAGCGCGTGGACGGGCCGTGCGAGCTGGTCGAACGGTTGCAGGATCTCGTAGTCGGCGAACACCCGCGACCATGCCTTCGTCTCGTCGCTCAGGTGGACCGGGTGCGCGACGGCGACCCGCGCGGTCTCGGGGAGGGTGACGGTGTCGTCGGCGGCGTCGGCGAACGTGCCGTCCTCGGCGACGCGGAACGCGGGGCCGTCCTCGGCCAGCCAGACCAGGCGGCGGACCAGGTGGCCGGTGAGGGGATGTTCGACGAGGAACTCGCGGAACTCGGCCATCGGCCAGTGACGGCCTGTGATCATGGCCGTTTCGAAGCGGGCGAGCCGGTCGGCCGCGACCGTCCGGACGTCCTTCTTGAGGCCCGTGAACCTTTCGTAGGCGGCGGGGGCGAGTTCGGGGTCGTCCTTCGCGCCTGGTTTGGGCAGGGACTTGCGGCGTGTGCCGTCCGCGTCGGCGATCGTCGGCCTGAGCAGCTCGTCGAACCCGATGACGAACCGGCGCGGACCGTAGTCGAGCGTGAGCGTCCCGGACGCGTCCAGCCCGAAGTCGGGGACGAGCCGGTCCGCGAGCTGCTCGGCGGACAGTCCGAGCTCGGCCGCGAGCTCGGAGATCTTCTCCTGCGCCCGGGTCTTGAGGCCGTTGAACTTCACCCGCTGCGAGATCGAATGCAGATGCAGGAGGGCGGTGTCGGTGCCGATCGCCGCGAGGACGTCGAGGCCCGCCACGGCCTTGGCGTGACCGCCGTTCCCCGGCCACGCCCGGATGACCGGGGTGAGGCGGCGGACCGTCTCGTCGTCACCGGTCAACGCCAGCTGGGTGAACGCCCAGTTCTCCTTGGCCGGTGCGCCGCACACCTCCCACCAGCGGAACAGCGCCCAGCCGAACTCGGCGAGGGACGCCGGATCGCACAGGTCGCGGACGATCTGCACGCCCGCGTACGCGTCGCCGGGCTTCGACATGGCCAGCATCGTCAGGACATGCCCGGCCGCCTCGTCCGGGAGAGCCCGCTCACGGTCGCGCAGCAGGATCTGCGGGAGCACGCGCGGGTCCGCCCAGTCGACGACCGGAACGTTCTTCGGCAGGTCGTCGAGGGGGTCGGTGGACAGCAGCGCCTCGATCGCGGCGGCGGCCCGTTCACCGTGCACGCGCGCCGCCGCGACGATCGGCGCCGGGCCATGCCCGTCGGCGATCAGACGCAGCGCCGCCTCGGCGGCACGGCGGGTCGGGCCCGCCTTGCCCAGCGCGTCCGGAATGAGGCAGGGGGCGGCGGCGGTTCCGTGGCGGCGGAACCAGGCACGGGCCGTCCCCGCCCCCGCCTTGAGCCGGACGAGCCAGTCGGCCATCGTCCGCGCGATCTCGTCGGACAGCAGCGGCAGCGTGTAATGCCCGAAGGCGCCCGGATCGCGGCGAACGACTGCCAGGACGGGGCCGCAGGCGTCCGTCTCATGACGTGCGACGAGCGGCCCCAGCCACTCGTGCACTTCACGCATTTCGGCGTAGCTGGGCTCCCAATCCCGCACCAGCGGCCGCACCAGATCCACGGGACCCCTCAGAAACAGGGTGGGACGCTCGATCACGTTGAAGGCGTGACCCCGCTCGACCGCCGCGGCCCTCTCGGCGAAATCCACACCCTCCGCCCGCCGGTCCCACAGGTCGGCCTGGGGCGCCGCCCAGCTTTCGCGTTCACCGGGCGCCCAGGTGATCGCGCGGGCGCCGGGCGCGGGCAGATCCTTGATGACGACGGGCGTGGTCTTCGCGCGGGGACGGGTCCACGGCGGCTCGGTCAGCAGGCACGGGACGTCCGTGGCCTGCGGGAGGCGCACGTTCGCGTCGAGGATCTCCTGGATCGCCGCCCCCTGCTCGGCGGGCAGGCCGCGCGCCACCTCCGCGGCGATGCCGGGGTTGGCGCGGACGTGCGCCGACAGTGGCTCGGCGACCGCCGCCCCCGGCAGCAGCCGCATCGCTCGAACCGGGAACCGGCGGGCGGCGGCCATCAGGGCCGCGACGACCTCGGGGCGGTCGATCCGGTCGACGAGGGCCTGGAACGCCTTGTCCCCGGGCAGCGCGGCGAAGAACTCCAGGATCGTCCGGACCTCGTCGGTGGTGCCCAAGTACGGGTTGTCCAGGGCCTCGATCAACAGCGGCACCACGGCGTCGACGCCGACGCCGTCGAGCAGCGTCGCGACGACGTCGCGTCGGCACTCGTTGCGGAGCCGCTGACCGAGCATGGCGGGCTGGTGCGCCCGGCCGAGGGCGCAGAGCGGCAACCACAGTGGCAGGTGGTCGAACGCGATCTCCCCGGGCCGCGCCCACAGGTCCTCGACCCAGTCCTCACGAGTCGGGGCCAGGTAGGCGGCGAGCACCTTCTGGAGCGGGTGGCGGCGGACGTCCGCGATGGAGTCCACGGCCTCGGCGTAGACGTCGTCGGGCGCGGCGGCCAGGCGGGCGCGCAGCCCCCTGCCGCTCGTGCGCGTCAGCCACCAGTCGTGGAGCATCTCGTCGGAACTCTTGCGGCGGAGCGTCATCGACCGCAGTTCCGCCCGGCGCTGCGCGGTGCCCAAGCGGAACGGCAGGCCGGTCTGGTTGACGTTCGCCGGGTTGTCGGCATGGATCCCGGCCCACTCCACGCAGGCGCGGGCGGCGAACGCGACGCCGTGCTCGGCGACCAGGGCGTCGACGAACAGACGGTCGGGCGGCGGATCGGACCGCTCCTCCATCTCGTTCAGCGGAGCGGTGACGTACGCGACCGCGGCGGCGCCGAGCGGGTCGGGCTCCCCGCGCAGATGGCCACGGGCGGCCTCCGCGATACCGGACTCGGTGCCCGGGAGCCCGAGGACCACGTCGATGTCGTCGCGCACGGCGTCCACGAGGGAACGCACCCGCTCGACGGCGTCCTTCACGAGCGCGGGCGCCGACGGAACGTCCGGCCGGTCCCGCCGAGGGTGCCGGACGCGGCGCCAGGCGTCCGGCATGACGAACGTGTCCTCGTCGACCACCGTGTTGTCGATCATGAGACGACCGTAGGCCTGACCGCCGACAGACCTCCCGAAAACGGCCCACTCCCCTCGACAGGGAAGACGACAGCCGGGTCAGTCCACCGAAATCACATACGCCGGCTCATACCGGTCGACCGGCACGACGAGTTCGGCCCGGCCGATCGGCTTCACGCGGCCGCGGATGGTACGGGGAAGCCGCTGGAGGTGGTGGCGGGGCAGCTTGCGCGGCGGAGGATTCGGGCGGACGTGCTTCCGCCCGGCCGGGGGGCGGTACCGCTTGGCGAGTGGGCGGCACCGCTCGTCGTGGTCGGCGTGCATGCGCCTGTTATGTCGGCTTATGCCGGACTTATCGTCCACCCGCTGGGGGGACGGGACGGCGGGTCGCACCGAAATGCCCGCCGGGAGCCCGTCGAACTGTAGTCGACGGTGAAGGACACGAGCATGAAAATGCCGAGTTCGACAAGGAGCATGGAAAGTCCGGACGCCTTTGAGTCCGGCATGAAGAGGCCGCGGACGAGAAACAGAAGATGGCTTCTCCCGGTGATCGGCGCCGCGGCGATCGCGTTCACCCCCGTGATGGCCGCCGCCCAGGCCGACACCGGAGACAATGGCGCCGGAAAGGCGCTGGTGTGCGCGTCCGGCACGACCGTCCAGACGGACAAGGGCCCGGTGTGCGGGACGGTCGGCGACGGTGTCCGCGCGTGGCTCGGCGTTCCCTACGCGGCCCCGCCCCTGAGGGAGCTGCGCTGGGCGCCTCCACAGCCCGCCAAGCCGTGGACCACCACTCTGGAGGCCACGACGGCCGGTCCGTCCTGCCCGCAGCCGCGGGGCCTCGGGCCGGGCTCGACCAACGAGGACTGCCTGAAGGTCAACGTCACGGCCCCGGAGAACACCGACGGGAAGCCGCTGCCGGTGATGGTCGAACTGCACGGCGGCGGATTCCGGTTCGGCGCGCCGTCCGACGGCAAGCACCTCGTCAAGAACGGCGGAATCCTGCACGTCGGCGTCTACTACCGGCTCAACATCTTCGGTTACATGGCGCACAAGTCGCTCGGCGCGACCTCCGGCAACTACGCGATCCGCGACCAGCAGGCCGCGCTGCGCTGGGTGCAGGCCAACATCGCCAAGTTCGGCGGCGACCCGAAGAACGTGACCATCTACGGCGCGTCCGCGGGCGGTTCGAGCGTGTGCGCCAACAGCGTCTCGCCGCTGTCGAAGGGGCTTTTCCACAAGGGCATCCCGCAGAGCGGCGAGTACAACTCGCGGCGGGGCAACGACATCCAGTGGCAGCCGCAGGACTGCGCGGCGAAACTGCCGACGCTGGAAGAGGCCCAGGCCGCCGGTGAGCGGTTCGCGAGGGCCGTCGGCTGTACGAGCGGCGACCAGGCCGCCTGCCTGCGCAACGTGCCCGTGGAACGGCTGCTCCAGCAGACCGGACGGGGCGTCGGCCCGGACGTGGGCACCCAGGCGCCGATCGTCGACGGTGAGGTCCTGCCCCTGTCGCCCGCCCAGGCGTTCGTCGAAGGAAAGGTCAACGACGTCACGCTCATGCACGGCGTCGACCGCGACGAGACTCAGCTTCCGGCCGCGAACACGCCCGCCGAGTACAGGACCAATATTCAGCAGCAATATGGGGATATAGCCGATCAGGTTATGAAGCTGTATCCGATTGAGCGGTTCCCCGAGCCGTCCGCGTTCATCGCCTACCGCACGATCGTCGCCGACTCCAACTCCGTCTGCCCGGCGCTGATCAACGACAAGCGGATGGCCAAGCACATGAAGGTGTTCGCCTACCAGACCGACAACGCCGACGCGCCCCCGATGTTCTTCCTGGACGACACGAAGCCCAACGGCGCGTACCACATCAGCGAGAGCGTCTTCCTCAGCCCGTTCGGTGATACGCAACTGACGCCCAACCAGGTGTCCTTCGGCAAGCAGCTCACGGCACAGTGGACGGGATTCGCCCGCACCGGCGACCCGACCGTGACCGGCACTCCGCTCTGGACGCCGTTCACCCAGTCCGACCCCGGAGTCATGTCGCTGGTGCCCGCGGGCGACAGCGAGATGACCAGGGAGATCGGAAGGCAGCACCACTGCGACTTCTGGGAGAAGTACATGGCGTTCTGATCAACAAAACCCGGTAATCGGCTGATCCGACACTTCCTCGACCAGGTGGATTGACGTGGAATGCCGCAAATTGTGCGCTACGTGCCAGATATGGGGTGGCCTCTTGAACGCCCTCGGCCACGCCGATTCCATGAGCGCATGCGAGCCACAGCGGTTCATTCTCGAGCGGTCCCATTCCAGGACCGAACGCCACCCGATGGCCGAGAACTCCAGGGTCGCCCGACGCCGCGTAACCGAACGTCGCCGCAGAGAAGGAAACCGTCCCGCTCGACCGAGGATGAAGAGCGTCTCGTGGTCGTGGTCGTCGTCAAGGCCGCCGACGCCGACGAACTCATCCCGGTCGGGCTGGGACGGGCCGTCCATTTCATCCGGCGTTCGGAGGTGCGGTACGCCGAGGCCCACGGCGACTACGCCCGCCTGTACACGCGGGACGGCAGCCACCTCGTGCGGGTCTCGCTGGCGGCACTGGAGGAGGCGTGGCGGGACGCCGGGTTCGTCCGCATCCACCGATCCCACCTGGTCTCGCTCGCGCACATCGACGAGATGGTCGTCGAGTCGGGGCGATGCACGCTCCGGGTCGGCGGCACCCGGCTGACCGTCAGCCGGCGCAACACCGGCGCGCTCCGCGACCGGCTGCTCAGGGGAGTCCTGCCGGGGGCCTCCCGAAGCGCCCGGAGCTCTCGCGGCGCCCGCAATCCCCGCGGCCCCAGGAACACCCGAGGTTCCTGAGGCCTCCAGCTCCCGAAGGGAACACCCCAACATGCGTGCCAAGAGACGGGCGACCGCCCTGGTCGCCGCCGCCTGCCTGCTGGTGGGCGGAGCCGTCGCCTCCGGACCGGCCGCGTCCGGAGCGCCCCCCGCCACCGACTGGCCGACCTGGACCAAGGACCATGTCGGCTCGCGCTACGCCTCGGAGGAACGCCAGATCACGCCGGAGAACGTCGGCGGCCTCAAGTTCAAATGGGCCTTCGGGTTCCCGAGGCAGGCCGGCGCCCCGCACAGCCAGCCCGCCGTCGTCGGCGACACCATCTACTTCGGCGGCCCGGACGGCGTCTACCGCGCCGCCGACGCCAAGACCGGCAAGGTCAAGTGGCAGTTCAACCTGTCCACGGTCGGCACCGGCCTCACCCAGGTGCGCGACGGCGCCTCCGTCGCCGAGGGCAAGGTGTTCTTCGGTGACACCCGGGGTTACCTGTACGCCCTGGATCAGGCCACCGGGAAGCTCGCCTGGGCGGAACGGATCGACGACTACCCCAGCGCCACCGTGACCAGCTCGCCGATCGTCTTCGAGGGCCGCGTCTACGTCGGCGTGTCCAGCGGCGAGAACCTCATGGGCAAGGACCACCCCTGCTGCAAGTTCCGCGGCCACGTCGACGCCCGCGACATCAAGACCGGAAAGCTCGACTGGCGCTTCTACACCATGCCCGAGCCGAAACAGGACGGCACCTGGCCGAACGGCGTACCGCGCTACGGCCCGGCCGGCGGCGGCGTGTGGAGCTCCCCGGCCATCGACCCGGTCACCAAGACGCTCTACGTGGGCACCGGGCAGAACTACAGCGGAAGCGGCGGGCACTTCGACTCCGTCCTCGCGCTGAACACCGCCACCGGCGAGGCACGCTGGACGCGCAAGATGACCGACGTCGACACCTGGCGCCGGGAATGCACCAGCCCGTCCCCCGAGGACCAGCAGTACTGCCCGAACCTGAAGGACGGCACGGCGCTCGACTTCGACCTCGGCGCCACCCCGAACATCTTCACCGCGGGCGGGAAGCGCCTCATCGGCATCGGCCAGAAGGTCGGCGTCTACCACGTCCTCGACGCGACCACCGGAGAGATCGTCTGGCAGCGCCAGCTGTCCGAGCCCATGCCCGGCGGCGGGCTGAGCGGCATCCAGTGGGGCACCAGCTATGACGGCCAGCGCCTCTACGTGGCGACCTACATGGGGAACCCGGGCACGCTCTTCGCCATCGACCCCGCCAACGGCCACATCATCTGGAAGACCCCCAACCCGGCGGACGGCTGCACGACCGGCGGCGCGGCCCAGTACCCGAACATCTGCCGACTCGGCCACCCACCGGCCGTGACGACCTCGCCCGGACTCGTCTGGGAGGGCAGCCTGGACGGCAAGGTCCGCGCGTACGCGTCCGACACGGGCAAGGTTCTCTGGACGTTCGACACCATCGCCGACTTCCCGACCGTCAACGGCGGCACGGGCCGCGGCAGCGCAGTGGCCGGAGGCGGCGGCGCCGTCGTCGCCAACGGAATGGTCTACGTCCTCACCGGCGACACGTTCACCCGGTATCCGAACGACAAGGGCTACGTGATGCTGGCCTTCGGGCATTAGTTTTTGCAATCCCGGCCCAGGGGCACTCGCCTGGCGGCTCGTACCCCTGACCGTGATTGTGTGAGCGCTGCATCGCTTCGCGACCTGGCCGGGGAGGCTCGCCTTCGGCTTCGCCTCCCCGGCCAGGTAACGCGCTCACGTGACGGCTGGGGACGCTGAGAAACCCTTTACCTATGGCTCGGCCGTGAGTCTCGGGCGGCCGAAAAGCGCGGGCGGGAGCGGTGCTTCGGCACCCTTCCCGCCCGCGCCTCTTCGGTTCAGTCGTCGACGAAGACGCCGATGCCGTTGGCCACGGCGCGTTCGCTGCCGTCCGAAGGCTCGTTGCGGACCACGGCCTTTCCGTTGGTCCGCGTGACGAACGTGGAGGAGCCGCCGCCGTCCAGGTTCACGGCGCCGTCCGCGCCCGCCTTGTCCATGAGGGACGCCAGCTCCGCGACGGTGAGGCCCGCGCTGCGCTTCGACCGGCCGTCCGCGACGACGAGGTACAGGTGGCGTCCGTCGCGGCTCACACCGGCGGCGGTGCGCGGGGCCGGGCCCTTCGGGTCCAGGCCCTTCAGCGGCTCGCCGTCCCGCAGGATCGGGAAGCCGCCGATCGCGAAGCTGAACCGGGTCGGGCCCGTCAGGCCGTAGGAGACCTTCACGCGGTCACCGGGACGCAGCGCGCGCAGCGCGTCCGCGCCCTTCTCCCGTCCGACCAGCACGGTCGTGTCATCGGGGATGGCGCCGCCGCCCACCGTGCCGGTCACCCTCCTCACCACGCCCTTCCGGACGGTCACCTCGGCGGTGTTGTCGCTGCACGGGGCGCTCCGGGCCTTGTCGGTCCCGCACACCGCCCGTTTGCGGGAGACCGAGCCCCACTCGTCGGTGAACGCCCCCACGCTTCCGACCGGCAGCGCGTACTGGTTGAGGCCGCGCAGCGTGAGGTTAACGCGCGTGTCGTCGGAGCGGACCGTGCCGGTGACGCGCAGCCGTCCGAGGCGGGCGCGGCCGTCGGTGTCGACCCCGATGACGTCCTCGGCGGACGTGCCCGGCGGCAGCGACGGGCCGAACCGCTGCCCCTTCGGCACCGCGCCCTTGAGCGGATCGTCGTCGGCGACCGCCGGCCCGGACGGCGCCCCGGTCGCGACCACCCCGGGATGTGTCTCGCCGGCGTTGAAGAAGTCGCCGTTCACCCCGGCGATCGCGCGTTGCGCGTTGGCCATCGCCGTGACGCGCCGCCGCGCCGCGACGTCCGACGGACGCAGCAGGTCGACGCCGACGCCCCGGGCCCGCAGGTCCACGTCCAGCAGGTCGCCGAGCACGGTGCCGCCGGTTCCGGTGGTCTCGAACGTCCGGTACACCACGCCCGGCGCGAGACGGCTCGTCGACGTGAACCGCAGCTTTCCGACCGTTCTGGACGGCGCCAGCAGCGCCGTTCTGGCGTCCGGTCGTTCGCCCGATCCGGCTCCGTCCGCGTCCGGCGGGGTCGGCACGTCGGGATGCGCCGGGACGGCCTGCGCCCCCGCCACCATTCCCGCCGTGACGAGGACGACCACGAGTCTTCGCGACATCAGTACCACCTTCCTCACTGATCCCGCTCGCCTTGATCATGACGGGTCGGGCGGGGATAGGGAAGGCGGGGGGCGAAAGACGGGCCGGGGCTCACGCCTCGGCGGCTCCGGTGAGGCCGTGGCTTTCCTCGTCACAGGGGCGGGGCCCTTCGGGCCCGTCCCGGCCGAGCCGCATCATCCGGGACACGCGGACGGTGCGGAACTCGCGTCCCCGCACGACGATCCGATGCCCGGACGACGCCTTGATCTCCTCGGAGATCGCCGTCCACTCGGCGAGCTCACCGGGTCCGGCGGGGTCGCCCTGGAACTCGCGCAGCCGGGGGAGCAGGCCGGTGAAGTGCCGGGCCAGCCGTTCCCTGGCGTTGTTCGGATCGTCACCGCCGGTGATCGGCGCCCAGGAGTCGCCGTCGACCTCGACGACGACGAACGTCGGCGGGAGCAGCACCACCCCGGGATGGGTGCGGATGGCGTGGCGGGCCTCGGCGCGGACCTGGTCGGGCACGGTGCCGGGCGGCGGCATGTGCCCGACCAGGTTCAGGCGCAGCTGCGCCTCCCACTGCCCGCACGGCGCCGGCGGGTCGATCAGGTGGTCGCGGAGCAGCCCGTCCCCGGCCAGGTCGGCGTCCGTGGACCGGGGAGGCTCCATGACGCGGTCGCCGATCAGGATGAACTTCTCGACGCGGACCACCCGGAACCGGCGGTCGCCGAGCTCCCACTCGTCCTTGGCGAGCTGCTCGCCCTCCTCGGGGTCGAGCCGGGCCGCGGCGGCGAGCAGGGCGCGGGCGGTCTCGGGGTCCTTCTCCTCGGCCGCGTCGGTCCGCAGGTCGATGGCGAGGCCGTACCGGGCGGAGGACGGATCGTCGCAGCCGAGCGCACCGATACGCCACTCTTTCCCTCTTTGGACGGCGTGCCCGAAGTCCGGGGCGCCCCCGGGCAGAAGTCTCGGGTATTTCCGCATCCGATCGCCGAGTTCCCTGTCGCGCACCGCCGCGACGGGGTCGAGTCGGGCGACCACGTTGATGTGGTCGTACCCGCGCATCAAGGGGAACGTCATGCCCGCATCCTGGCCGGACGGTCGCGTCCGCGCAGACCTTTCCCCATATCCGGTGGCCCGTATTGTCCGGCATTAATTGGAATTGCGGGGAATGGAATTTCGGGGGCGCGCCCGGGCCCGTTCGGGGAGACGGCGAGCGCGCCGGACGGTCGGGGCGCGCCGGGCCGTGGCGCGTCAGGCACAGCCGGTCGCAGGGTCCACGAAACCTGGCACGGACTTCATGGACCCTGGCACGAATGGCCCTGGAAGCGTGTTTTGGAGCGCCGTACGGTCAAGGAGAACGGGCTCGGAAAGCGCTTCCCGTAGTCGAAGGCGATCTCCGAGCTCAGCCAAGAGGAAAGGAGCACCCCGCTATGGCCGTCTACGCCACGGACGCGGACCGGACCGACGAACGCGCGGACCGCTGGGTCACGCCCGACTACCAGATCGTGGAGACCTCCCTGGAGGTCACGGCCTACTTCACATCTGAGGGCTGACCCGTCCGCGATGCGGATGCTGATACTCGGCACCGCGGCGGGTGGCGGCGTGCCTCAATGGAACTGTGCCTGCGCCGAGTGCGCCGCCGCCCGCTCCGAGCCCTCCCTCCGCAGACGACACGCCTCCCTCGCCGTCGAGTCCGGGCCGGGACGCTGGTACGTGATCAACGCGACGCCCGACATCGGCGAGCAGATCGAGGAGTGCCCCCCGCTGCACCCGGGACCCGCCCGGCGTGCCACCCCGGTCGCCGGGGTGATCCTCACCGACGCCGAACTCGACCACACCCTCGGCATCCCGCGGCTGCGTGAGGCCTCGGGCCTGGAGATCGTCGCGACCGGCACGGTGCGCGCCGCGCTGTCCGACGGGCTCCGCCTCGACCGGGTGCTGGCCCCCTACTCCGGCCTGTCCTGGACCCCGCTCCCCGAGACGGAGCCGGCGGCCCTCGACGGCGGGCCGCTGGAGATCCAGGGAATCCGGGTGTCGGGAAAACGACCCCGTTACGCCGCCGACCTCGACCCCGCCGGGGACGCCTGGGTGGTGGCGCTGCGCGTGCGGGACATGCGGGACGGCAAGGTCCTCGTGTACGCCCCGGCGCTCGCCGACTGGCCGGACGAGCTGGACCGCGCACTCCAGGACGCCGACTGCGTCTTCGTCGACGGCACGTTCTGGGACGACGACGAACCACGCCGCTCCGGATTCACCGAACGCACGTCCACCCAGATGGGCCACCTCCCGATCACGGGACCGAACGGCACCGCCGAACGGCTGGCCGCGCTGCCCGCCGCCCGGCGCCTCTACACGCACCTGAACAACACCAACCCCCTCGTCCACCCCGACCACGCCGGACACCGGAAGCTCGCCGAGGCGGGGATCGAGGTCGCCCAGGACGGAGCTCTGATCGAACTGTGAACACGGTGACGGGCACGGGGACGGGGCTGAGCGCAGCCGAGCTGGAGGGGCGGCTCCGGGCGCTGGGGGAGGAGCGGTACCACCACCGCCACCCCTTCAACCTGCGCATGCACGCGGGCGAGCTGAGCAAGGAGGAACTGCGCCGCTGGGTCCTCAACCGGTTCCACTACCAGCGGCACATCCCGGTCAAGGACGCGCTGATCCTGGCCAGGCTCGGCAGCTCCGAACTGCGGCGCTCCTGGATCCGCCGCGTCCACGACCACGACGGCGTCCCGGACGGCGACGGCGCCGACGGCGGCATCGAGCGGTGGCTGCGGCTCGGCGCGGCCGTCGGCCTCGACCGGGCGCTGCTGCTGTCCGGCAAGGGCGTGCTGCCCGGCGTCCGGCTGGCCGTGGACGGTTACGTCAACTTCTGCCGGAACGCGTCCGTCCTGGAGGCGGTCGCGTCGTCGCTGACCGAGCTGTTCGCGCCCGACCTGATGGCGACGCGGATCGCCGCGTGGGAACGGCACTACCCGTGGGTGGAACGCGAGGGGCTGCGTTACTTCCAGGTGCGCGTCGGCCAGGGCCGCCGCGACTCGGAAGAGGCGCTGCGGCTCGTCCAGGCGTGGGCGCGGACCCCCGAGGACCGGGAACGCGTGCTGGCCGCGTTCGCCTTCAAGTGCGACCTGCTCTGGTCGCTGCTCGACACGGTCGAGCACGCCGAGGGGCAGGGCGGAAGGGGGACGTTCGATGCCGTCTGACGCGTCGTGGCGTCCCGCCCTCGACAGGTCCGTCATGCTGCGGTACGACCGCGTCCGCGACGCCGACCTGCTGCTCATGCCGGAGCGCGCCGTGCGGCTCAGCGGCACGGGCGGCCGGATCCTGCGCCTGTGCGACGGCAGCCGCACCGTGGCCGACATCGTCACCGAACTCGGCCGGAGCTACCCGGACGCGCCGCTCGCCGACGAGGTGCCCGCGTTCCTCGACCGGATCCGCGCGGAGGGCTGGCTGCGATGATCCCCGCACCGTGGGCGCTGCTCGCGGAGGTCACCCACGCGTGCCCGCTGCACTGCCCGTACTGCTCCAACCCGCTGGAACTCGTCCGCAAGAGCGCCGAGCTGACCGCCGCCGACTGGGCGCGCGTCCTCGCCGAGGCGGCCGAGCTCGGCGTCGTCCAGGCGCACGTGTCCGGCGGTGAACCGCTGCTGCGGCCCGACCTCGCCGACATCGTGCGGTCCGCGCACCGCGCCGGGATCTACACCCAGCTCGTCACGAGCGGCGTCGGCCTCACCCCCGACCGGCTCGGCGAACTGCTGGACGTCGGGCTGAACAGCGTCCAGCTCTCCCTCCAGGACGCGCGGCGCCCCGGTTCCAACCTCATCGCCGGACGCGCCTCCTACGGCGACAAGGAGCGCGCGGCCGCGGTCATCCGGGACGCCGGCCTGCCGTTCGGGTTGAACGTCGTCCTGCACCGCCACAACCTCGACAACCTCCCGGACATCATCGAGGTCGGGGCGCGCTGGGGAGCGGACCGGATCGAGCTCGCCAACACCCAGTTCTACGGCTGGGCGCTGCTGAACCGCGCCGCGCTGCTCCCCACCCGGGACCAGCTCGACCGCGCCAAGGCCACCGTCGCCGAATGGCGTGCCGCCCACGGCACGAAACCCGAACTCGTCTGGGTCATGCCGGACTACTACGAGGGCGTGCCGAAGCCGTGCATGGGAGGCTGGGGCGCGCGTTCGATCACGGTCGGACCGGACGGTACCGCGCTGCCGTGCCCCGCCGCCTACGCCGTCCCGGACCTGGCGGCGCCGAACGTCCGGGACAGGTCGCTCGCCTGGATCTGGGAGGAGTCCCCGGCTTTCAACGCCTACCGCGGGACCGACTGGATGACCGGGCCGTGCCGGGAATGCCCGCGCCGCGAGATCGACTTCGGCGGCTGCCGCTGCCAGGCCCACGCGCTGACCGGCGACGCCGCCCGCACCGACCCGGCCTGCGCGCTGTCACCCGACCACGACCTGGTCCGCGCCGCGACGACCGCCGTGGACGAGGACGGGCGAACCGCCGGCGCGGACTCCTTCGTCTACCGCCGTCCGGGGGGCCCTCGGATCTCGAGCAACGGATCGTCGAGGACGCCCTAGTCGGGGTGCCGCGACGTTCGCGGCCCTCACCGGTTCGCGTACACCAGGTTCATCTCCCGGGAGAAGTACCCGGGCAGGCCGGACCACGGGTTCACGCCCGCCCGGTCCGTCACGTAGACGACGCCCGCGTTGCGCCGCCCGGCCCGCGCCAGCGCCCGCGCGAGGACGGCCTGCGGCGCGGCGTACACGAGATGGCAGAACCGTTCGGCGTCCATCTGCGTCGCCCACGCGGGAGCGCGGACATGCTGGTACGCCGACCACGGCCCCTCGAAGGTGACGAGGAGGTCGGCCAGGTCCGCGTACGCGGGGTCGGGGTACGTGCCGTGGTCGAACACGACGTACTCCGCGCCCCGGTGCCGCACGCCCGCCGCGATGCGCTCGTACCGGACCACGTGGCCGGGAACGGACGACACCTCGTCCAGGAACACCATTTGGACGCCGTACCACTTCCGGTACCGCGAGACCTCGTCCTCGACCTCGCGGGCCGGACGGGTGCCGTAGGCGGTGTCGACGTACCCGGCGAGCCGCACGCCCGCGTCGGCCATGCGGTGCGCGACGGCGGCGAACGCGCGGTCCCGGACGGTCCCGGCGCCGCCGTCGACGTTGAACACGACCGCTCCGAGGCGGGAGTCGGCGACGGTCGTCCAGTCCAGCGCCGTCGGGTGGAAGAACGCGGGGACGGCCACCGACGTGACGCGGCCCTTCACCTCACTGGTCATCCTGAGCATGACGCCTCCGCGCACAGATGGGCGAGTTCCACCGAGCCTCCCCGGACATGATGTCGACGGCGACCGAATTTCCACACCGTTCACATCAAGGGGCAGAAAGATAATGGCCCTGGAACGTGGACTACCTGATCATGCGACAGTGCCGCGAGCCGGGTAAAGGTGGTGGCGGGCCCATCTTGGTATGGGCAGGGTCCTAGGACTCTCGCCGCCGCGTATGATTGGCCGCCGCCGTGGACGGGGCTACGGCCGGTCCGGCTCTTCACCGGTCGCCGAATTCAATTCCAGCCAGCGCGCCGCGGCGTGTTCCCGCCCGGCCGCGCCCAGCCGCTTGTAGATCTGGTGGGCGTGGTTCTTCACGGTCTTCTCCGTGATGACCAGCCGCCGCGCGATCTCCCGGTTGGTGAGCCCGGCGGCGATCAGCTCCAGGATCTCGACCTCCCGCGCGGTCAGCCCGGGATCGGGTCGCGGCCCGCCGCCGTCGTGCACCCACCGCACGAGCGCGGTCACCGCGGGACGCGACAGCGACGACTCGCCGCGCGCCGCCGCGACCAGCACGTCCGCGAGCGCCTGTGGCTCGAAGTGGCCGTACACGAGACAGCCGTGGGCGCCCGCGGTCACGGCCTGGACGAGGACGAGCGGGTGCTGTTCGGCCGTCACGACCACGACCCGGGTTCCGGACCGTGCCAGCCGCGCGATCCCGTCGGGCGGCGGCGGAGAGGCGTCGAGCAGCACCACGTCGGGCCGGTGCACCCGCACCCCGACGATCGAGCGCTCGACGGTTCCGCTGCCCACCACGTCCACCGAGGGGGCCGCGCCCAACAGGGACCGAAACCCGATACGCGATACGGGATTGTCGCTCACGACCAACACCCGAACCGCTTTCGACCTCGGTCCCGGCACGGTTCCAAGTTTCATTGAAAAATCACTCTTCATGCCACCGGCTCGCAATACTGACGCCGCAGTGGATCCAGCGGGCACGCAACCGGCGACGCCTTCGATGCAAACCGACAGCAGAACATGCGTCAAGAATAAAGGACGATCTTGACCGCAGCAGGCCAGCGGAACGGGGGTCGGCGTTATCCGCCGCCGCGAAAACCCTTCGACATTCCCGTTGGAGCGCTCCGGACGGCCACGGCGCCGGACGGCCGGGGACGCGACGGTCGCGGGCGGAACGCCATTTCCGGGACGTTTCGGGGATCGGCTCCTCGGAACCGCGTGTCGCGGCGCGGCCGACGGCCCGCCGGCGCCATGGCGAAGTTCCGGTGTCGCGGTGGGGCTTCTCGCGGAAGGGCGTATCCGGCCCGGGGTCGCCTCGTTATTCTGGGTGACGAGAGTTCGGGGCGGTGCGGGCCGACCGGGGCACCGGAGCGGCGGCACCCGCCCCACCTGCACTACCGGCCGACCTTACCCGAATATTTTTCACCTTTTGGGTCGCGAGAAGAACGCGAGCTGATCATCCGGTGACGAAGAATATTCGTCGCCGTGAAGTGCGGGGTGCGTTTCTGTGCCTCCGGTCGGATTCGAACCGACACTTCTACTCTTTTAAGGAGTATGCCTCTGCCGTTGGGCTACGGAGGCAGAGAGCGCGGGGAGGGGTGGACGCGGCCGGTGCCGGCCGGTCCGGGCGGGCGCGTGCGACGATAATCGGTTCGCGTCCCGTCGTGGGGTCCAGGCGCGCGGGGGTCGCCGCGCCACCCGCAGGCGTGCCCCCGTACGGCTTCCGGCCGGATCCGGCCGTGCGTCGGCGATCGCGAGACGCCGTCCGTTCAAGCCCCCGCCCCCATTCCCCGTGGTGGCCCGCCGTGCCGAAGCCCCGTAATGACGTTTTGTGGTCAAGATGTGACCATTGCGGGACTCGGCTGATCATCCGTAACAACTAGCTTGCCCTGGAACGCGCATAGGTGCCGTATATTTGACGCATACGGCAGATGTCTTCCTCAACGGTGGGACCGGAACCCGAGAGCGGATGTGCAGGCGACCGCTCTGACAGGGCCGGTTAGGGGAGCAGATGGAATTCCGCATCCTGGGATCGAAGCAAGTCGGGTTGTACGCACGATCGTCCAGCTAACCCATACTCAGATGCCTAGTCCTCTGAACAGGGCCAAGATGCGGACAGTAAGTATAGGTGAGCGCCGAGTGACAAGGGGTCACTAGCGAGTTTCCCTCTTGCCCTCGTGGACTGTTAGCGGAACGTCGGAGCGCCTCAAGCAGTCCATGACCTCGTTTGCTGCGGAGCGCCTAACCTTGGGGCATTGTCCTTTGGAACATTTGACCAGTTTCCAGACGACGTGAAGAAATGGCCCATCCTGATAACAGATAGACCGATCGGCCGGAGCTTCGGAGAGGTTCATCACTAAAGCAGATCGTTTAACACTGGGGTACTCCGCAAGGGCATCGCGTGCGACGGCTTCAAAAGCCGCAGACGGTGTACGATACCTGTTATTTGCAAAAAAGAAATCGATGTCAATATCTTGCCCGGCGAGCACATTCGTTGCATCCCACCGCAAACGCCAAAAATGCCAGTGTTTCACTGTACCGCGCTCCATTCTCACACCTGCCACAGAAGGCTCTCCTGGAGACATGCCACACGCTCTATGACGCGTCAGGGCCTACCCTATGGAAGGGAACCGGCGACGGCTCCCCAGCCTCGTCGCCGGTTCCCTGGCCTAATACCCCCTGCATCCAAGCCGTTAGCGAATCATTCGACGATCCGCGCGTACGCAGGCTCGACCTGCACCAATAGTGAAAGCTTTCGCCACACGGAAGGGGAAAGGCGCAACATCGGACCGTTCGGGTTCACCGAGTCGCGAACGATAACGCACCCTTGCGCGCTCGCGACTTCCACACACCCTTCTTGGTCCAGTTCCGCGCACCGCGACGATCTCCGAAAGGTCAGCGATTCCAAGGCCGTGCCTTCTCCTCATGATTGTCGTGTTGGTAAGTTTGTGGCGGACACGCGCACGCGAACGCCACGTAAAAGATTCGGCCCACCCTGTACGAGTCGTAACCTTTGTCAAGCGCTAGAAGCGCTTCGGCGTACGAAGGGTCACCGGTCACATTCCCGTCACGTACAAGCAGATCACGCACCATTGCAAGCGCCGTGGCGCGGTTCTGCCGTTCCGGGGAAATCTGCAAAGCTCCGTGTCGCGACGTCGCCACGTGCCAATGATCGGCAGGTACCGGAAACGCTCCCATGAGTCACCGTTTCGCCGGTCGCAGGTACCCCTGCATTCGCAGCGCCGTATCAACGACCTGATATGCTGGTGAGATGGGTTCGTTCCACGATGTGTAGAACCACAGGACTCCACCGTCGTCCTTCCGGGGGCGACACGTGATCGAATCGCTAAGGTAACGATCGCAGCACCCACGCTCGCATGGGTTGGCGACTTTGAGTGTCGAACCGTGAAAGTCAGCCAGAAATCCCCGTGCGGACAAATGGATGGCGAGAGCGGCAAGTCTGCGTTCGGGTATGGCCAAGTCGGTCACAACGCGCACCCCCGTCCGCGTCTGCCACCCCACAGGACCGACAGCACACGGGCCGCCGCCCCCGGTACGTCATTAACGGAACCAAGATCGTTTTCGCTTCCCCACCGGAACCGCTCCCCGTCGGTGGCAATGGCCCGTTGAATGCTCGCAGGCACGCGCAGAGCGACGACCAGGGTCTCACCGGACACCTGGGCGCGGCACTCGCCCGTCAGCTCCTGGGCCAACTCATCCAACGGCATACCCGTAGGATCTGCCATGGGTCCGACCTCCCTGTCGGGCCTAGGCCCCGGGCACTCCCGATGGTGGCTCATCGGGACCGGGGCCGCCTTGACGGACTCTGCCCTCGAAGACGTGTCGAGGGCATCTCGTTTCCCGTCAGGCCAATATTTCGGAGATCGATCTGAAGCGGCGTATCTGCTGCTCGTGCGCGCCTGATCAAACTCCGTGGCCTGGGCGGGTCCTGCGTGCCGTACAGACTCACGCTTTCGCCCGTGAAGCGGTAGAAGCTGACCGCGCTCCGACGTACGCTCAGGCCATGGAGACGACAGATCCGGCCGAAGCGCTTAATCTGATCATGAAAGAGCACGGATGGAGCCAGCGTCAGTTAGGCCGTGAGCTGGGCGGACGCTCTCAGGGGTGGGTGTCTAGTGTCCTCACAGGACGCCGAGACCCTGGAATCAAGCGTTACGCGGAGTACCTGGGGTATATAGGCTGGGAAGTGGTCATCCGTCCTAAAAGGGAGAACCCGGTGAAACGCCGCGAATTCAACGAAAGCGTCATGAAGATAGCCGGTGCCGCACTTGCCGGAAAAGCCCCGATTGTATTCACTGGTCCGAAGACGCCTGACAGTCCTTACCAAGATCCTGGGTACGTCCTGGGACTTGCCCGGCGCGCATCTGACATGAGGGAGGAACTAGGCGGAATACCAATCGCCCAGAGAATCCATGCACAAGCGCAAAGCCTGGCAACATATCTGCCACATGGGGGAAGGGCACTCAAAGGCGCAGCTTCAGAATTCTCGCGGCAGGCCGCATGGGTTTTCTGCGATTCGGGACGTCCTGATCTCGCCGAAAGGTACGCGGGCAAGGCATTGGACCTAGCGAGAAAATGCGAGGATTGGGAGAGGCAGGCTGCCGCACATGCTGTGTTGAGCGACCTGTTTCTGACAGAAGGAAAGAACGCAGACCGGGCAGCTTTCCACGCGCAAGAGGGGTTGAAACTCCCCGACGTCAGCGAGGGATTCCGCGCACCCCTCAAGGCGTATATGGCGTGGGCTTTGAGCCGTAAGCCAGAAGTGCCCAAGCGTCGATCACAACATCTCATCGACCAAGCTATGGAAGCTAGTGGTATTTCACCGCTGGATTCCGGGTGGGTTCAGCACGCTTCCGGGAACGTGCTCCATAACCTGGGCGAAGATCGACGAGCCTTCGATTCTTTCGAGCAATCCGCTCGGGTTTCTGAACCTGAGCAAGAAGCCCACGCTCTTGCAGATGCGGCACGGGTAGCCCTGCATACACGTGACTTCGACCGCGCCGCGCAACTTATGGCGGCGGTCTCGTACCTAGTTCCCCTGGTCGCTTCCATCCGACTAGATCGGAAGACGAAAACTCTCCTACGTGAATCCGCCCAGTGGACGAAGAGTCGAGAGATCCGGCTAGCGCGGGAACTCCTCCGCACGGCCGTACTTAAGCCGTCAAGCACGATCTAGAAGCACCAAACGAGAAAGGAAAAAGCACATGGGTAGGCATGAGGACGACCCAAGTAAGAACGGACAAGAGAAGGGGCGACCGATTCCTCCCCCGGAAAAGCCGAACCCCCCCGGCGGCGGGAAGCACGAGAAAGGAAAGTGAATCTGGCGGAACGCCTTAACCGGGCGATGATCCGGGAGATTGAAAAGCTCGGTGATATCGGCCCGTGGCGTGACGCGTTTCTGGCAGTACCCCGGCATCTGTTCATTCCAGACCTGGCCTACGTTTCGCCCGACGACGATGAAAGCTACATCATCGACAGGCAGGCCAACCCGGAAGAGTGGCTGCGTTCCGCTTACCTCGACGTGGCAATCATCACGCAAATCAACGCCGGGGAGAGTCCCATCACGGAAGCGGGGAAAGACGGCGCGCGGTTCACATCATCGGCATCTGCGCCTTCTACCGTCGCCGCGTTCCTGTCACTTCTAGGGGCCCGCAAAGGACACAATGTGCTCGAAATAGGCACAGGAACAGGATGGACGGCAGCCCTACTAAGTGCCGTCGTTGGCGATCACAACGTCACATCAATCGAGATCGACGAGGAAGTCGGCAATCAGGCTGCACAACATTTGTTGAACGCCGGATATGCGCCCCATCTCGTTACCGGCGACGGCGCGGAGGGGTTTCCCGACAAAGCGCCCTTCGATCGGATACACATCACGTGCGGAATCGATGATATTCCACCGCAATGGATCGATCAGACGAAGACAGGCGGAATACTCGTCGCTCCCTATCGGCGGGAACTCGTGAGCCTCGTGGTTCATGGGGGTGGCGAAACGACGGTAAAGCGCTACGGTCGGGCGCGGTTTATGATGCTCCGTTCACCAACAAGTGAGCTTTCAGACGAGCGATGATCTAGCCGTCTCCGTCCGTGAGTGCCCGTCCCGTTCGGTGGGGCGGGCACTCTTCTGAGTGGGCTATGTGCAGCCCTGAGACCGTCTCTGACGGCTGATCAGAACGACCAGCGTGGCATGTACAGGGGTGAGAAGGAGAAGCCTACAGCCGCCCCCGAGTCGATATCGTCTCGGCTGACGCTGCGTAGCGTCGTAGCTCCGAATCGGACCGTGTAGCTACCGAGGTAGCTTGAACTGACCACAGTCCCACATCCGCCTTTTGGGCCTGATCCCATCCCGAGAGATCGCCGAGCGATCACTTTGTCACCCTGCTTGTCGGCATTCGCTCAATCTCCCTTCCCTTGCTCTTCGGATCGCGCGGTGATGTCGGGAAGGTTTTGCAGCGTTTCGGCTCCGTCTGCGCCAATAAGAACGCTGTAGATCATGAATGCCAGATCAAACAGCAAGGCCGGTTCGTGCTTGAGTCGGAAGGTGTTGGGAGCCACGCCGTAGAGTTGTGCCGCATTCTGCCTGCGGCTCTCTAGTGTCTGGAGTGCTATTGCCTCGCTTTCCAGGGCCAAGCAGATACGGACTGCCTCACTGTCCGGTGGTTTCAGAAGTGAGATCGCGCATCGGATAAGGTATTCCGCTTGGACAGCTCGGAGAGCGTAGCTAACGTCCGTTGGGGAGTTAGCGGGTACGAGTAGATCGATTAATTTCCGGCCGTGTTTGTAGAGTCGGGCTCTCCGCGCGCCGTAGTGGAGTGCCTCGCCTCGTAGTTTGTCGTAGATCTCGTCTACTTCTGTTTCCACTTGTGCCGCCACTTCCCGCAGTGCCTTTCCGTTGCTCTCCTGACCGGTCCGATATTGAGCGTTCCGATTTTGTGCCGTAAGAGACGTTCTCGAAGGCGATACGGCTACCCACTCCGTGGTCGGGTGCCGAGTTAGAAGATCACTTACGCGACCATGCGTGGCGCGCAGGCCCTTGAGGCACACGGCAAACCCCCTTTGACCTGCGCAAACACTGCCGGCCGGACATGCTGCGGGGTGTCTTTCAAGCAGGTGTCTACGATACGTCACCTTTGCCGCTTCTGTCACTGTGAACTATGGAACGTGTCAATACACCCTCTGACCTGCGGAAACAGTGCTCCGGCAGCAAGTGTATAGCAGGTCCTCGGCACGTTCCGGGCAGCCATATCAACAAGGTTCAGCGAACCGAAATCAAAAGAATTGCTACTAGCTAGCGATACGAATCGTTGATATCCGTCACTGATCACGGTCAGGCTTGATGTGCCCGAATTCGCCTCCGCGAAAGGACATGTCAATGGCCAGGTACTACCGCCGCTCAATCTGGACCAGAATTCTCGCCGTCCTGATCTCCATCCCCGTAATCGCCTACCTCGCGCATCTGACATACCAATGGCTAGTGCCTCTGTTGCCTCTGGTCGGTGGCGCAATCCTCGCCATCGTTTTCGTGGGACTTTTTCTCCGTCGTCGCCGCTACTGACCGACCACGAGGAGACAGCGTTATGCAATGGTGGCCCGCAATCGAACTGCTCGGATTCCTCTCAGCCGGTTTCCTGTCGGTGGCCGTATTCCAGGCTTGGGAAGCTCGGAGATGGCGTGCGGATCTAATGGCACTGCGTCTCCGACTGCCATCCGATATCGACCTTGACGACGTCTCTCGAATGCTTAGCATTCTGGCAGGCTCAACCCGCAACAGACCGATCACATTCGAGATCATCGCAACCGCGCGAGGAATCAGGCACTTTGTTCTCGTGCCGTCCGTTCTCGCGCCACGTGTCGTCACCACCCTTACCACGACGCTTCCGAGCATCCGGATCGAAGATGATCCGGAATACCTGTCCAGCCGTCCCGCTATCCGGCTCGCGCGGGAATTGCGTTGCTCACGTTCTTGGCGTCCGCTCGCCGCCGATCGTGGCGCGTCCGCCATCGCGGGCTATTTGTCCGTCCTCTATCCGCTACACCCTGCGGAAGTCGTGCGGATTCAATGGATATTCCGAAACACGCGTCACACTCGTCTTAAAGGGGAACCTCCAGCGGAGTTGGTGCGCGACTTCCGGGAAAAGCAGTCAACGCCATTGCTGCAAGCCTGTGGACGGGTCGCCGTCTCCGCTCCGCACAAGCGCAGGGCCGGACTTCTGATGTCCGGCGTCATGGCGGGCCTGGGCGTGCTCAACAGTCCGGGAGTAGCACTCGTTCCTCGTATCCTCCCGTCCGCCTATGTTGCCGGAAAGGTGTATCCACGGGCCTTCACCCTGGTTGGTCCCTGGCCGTGCTTGCTGAATGCTGCGGAGGCTGCGGCAGTCGTGGGGATGCCTCCGCAGGGCATCACCGTTCCGGGATTGGCGACAGGTAGCGCGGCCCAGCTGCCGGTACCGCCTGACATGCCTAATACGGGCCTGATTGTGGCGGAGTCGAATTATCCGGGTATGGAGGGCCGACCGCTCACGCTCGCCCCTGACGACCGTCTAAGGCATGTGTCGCTGCAAGCTCCCACGGGCGCAGGAAAGTCCGAGCTAATGGCGAACATGTTCCTTCAGGACATCAACGCGGGATACGGCGGAGTCGTTCTAGACCCGAAATCAGACCTGGTCGCCGATATCCTCGCGCGCATCCCTGAGAAACGGCTGGATGACGTCATTCTCATGGACCCTTCGGCCCTCGAAACGCCGGTCGGGTTTAACCTGCTTCAATCTGCCCGTGACGAGCTTTCCCGAGAACTTGTCGTTGACCGAACCGTACATATCTTTTCACAATTGTGGCGAACCTCGTGGGGCCCGAGAACTGCCGACGTGATGAGGAACTCCCTGCTGTCCTTAATCTCATCGAGGGGTGCCGACGGGTCACCGCTGACTCTCGTAGAACTGCCGGAGCTTCTCCTCAACCCCGACTTCAGGAGAATGGTTCTTAAAA
Source organism: Actinomadura spongiicola (assembly GCF_003432485.1). Classification (GTDB taxonomy): domain Bacteria; phylum Actinomycetota; class Actinomycetes; order Streptosporangiales; family Streptosporangiaceae; genus Spirillospora; species Spirillospora spongiicola. The sequence continues at coordinate 4,793 of NZ_QVNQ01000011.1, read as the reverse complement.
ACGGCACAGTATCCCCCGCGGTGCTGCAATTCTGGAGTGTCTACGACCGCATGAGCGAGGCTGAACAACTGCAAGTCATCGGGCCCACCCTCAACAAGATTCGGGCCTTTACCGTGCGGGCTCCGTTGCGGCTCATGTTGGGGCAGAGCACAGGGGTGGACCTCGGATCAGTATTCAGAGACGGGAAAATACTGCTGGTTCCTCTATCAAAAGGGTCCATCGGACCGGAGGCCGCGCAACTCCTAGGCTCTCTGGTCCTCGCGTGCCTATGGCAAGAATGCCTTCACCGAACAACCGTCCCTAAACACAAGCGTAAGCCGGTCTTCGCCTACCTGGACGAATTCCCCGACGTTCTTCGTTTCGCTGCTGCTCGTGAATTGGCTGACATCCTGGCACAGGCACGCGGTCTCGGGTGGGGGTTGACACTCGCCTTCCAGTATCTGAACCAACTTACTCCCGAGGTAGCGTCGGCCATTCTCGGAACCGTCCGAACGCAGATCGTCTTTCAGTTGGAGTACGCGGATGCGCACACAATGGCGCGGAGATTCGCGCCATTGGAGCGGGAAGACCTGGCTAATCTGGACGCCTGGGAAATTGCCATGCGGCCTTGTATCGACGGTTCCACACGTGCACCGGTCACCGGCTCCACATTCATGATGCCGGGCGCGCTACACGATCCGGAAATGGTCCGGCTGTATTCGCTCACCCGTTACGGAAATGACCGGCTCGCCGTCGATCAAGCACGCGCACGGCGTATCAAGACCGCTCTGCAGATCAATCCGGCCGCTAATAGCTGGGAATCTCAAGAGGAGGAAGAATGACCGGCTACGCCATCCCTTACCCCCTTCCGTTCGGCTTGCGGTTCCGCATTCGCATCCGTCTTCGCTCGCGCGAAGTCTATCCGGGCCTGTCCGCGCAGGTCGGGGCCTCGAAAGAGCCTAACCGGATGCCTAAATTTCCTCCGGAAATCCGCCCCTCGTCGCTCCGCTCCTCCGGTCAGCCTTCCCAACCCCCCACTCCCCCCAATTCCGCTGGCCCCCCTCGCCCCCCTTCCCGCGTCAAAACTCGTACAAACTGGCTCGACAATCGTCTTACAAATCGGGACCGGGAGATCATCGCTACGCTTTACCGGCTCAACTCCGCGACGATCGGGCAAATTCACCGGCTGCATTTCGACGGACTCACTCTACGCAGTTGCCAATACGTCATGCGGCGGCTTCTGGACTGGCACGCAGTTTCGGCAACAGAGAGGAGAATGGGCGGCGTACTGAGCGGCTCCGGACAGACGGTGTATTCCCTGGACCCTTCGGCACATCGTCTTATGCGCCTAGCAGAAGGGCGCAAAGGTCCCCAAGAATTGGCGGATATCAAGCCTGGGAGGTGGTCACACCGACACGCACTCGTCATTTCTGAACTCTACGTCCAATGTGTTGAAGCCGTCCGAAAGGGTCGTCTTCAGCTCGCCGATTTCATTGCTGAACCCGCGTGCTGGCAGGACGACGGAAACGGCGGATACCTCCGACCCGACGCCTATATCAAAGTCGCGGTCCCCGATACGAACCGTCGCCAACATTGGTGGATCGAGGTGGACCTAGGCACCGAAAGCACACCGACTGTCCGCGCGAAATTCGACAAGTACATGGACTTCATCGGCCGAAATGTCGCCGGGCCCGACGGCACCATTCCCCGGATTTTGGTGACGGTCGAAGACGATAACCGATGCGCGGCGCTCCGACGCATTGTCAGCCGAATGGGGGACCAGGCTGCGCAGTTTATCTACGTCAGCCGGTTCGACTTGGCCACGTTTGCCCTAGCGGCCTTCGCAAATTCAACCACATCCCACGGAGAGGGAGAAAACCGTGACCAATAGCAAAGACGCGCTAAGCCGCATCAAAGTTGCGGCCGGACTCCGCGAACTCGCTTCATTCATCGAGAACAACCTAGACCTTCCCATCCCGTCGCGCGTAGAGATATCTCAACCGGTCCTCGGAGAAGGCGACGACGCCGAACGGACGGAAGTGGACCGCATCGGCCGAATCCTAGGAGAAATCCCCAGCGAAGAGTGGGAAGGCCACCATTATGCAGTAACCCGAAACTTCGGAGCCGTCAGCTATACCGCAACCGCCATCACCCGCGAATGGATGACACGCTACGTCGAAAAATGGAAAGCGGCGGAGTCCTACGCGCGTGAGAAGTGGGGGGACGACACGTGACCCACTGGCGAAATCTCATGGGGCATCTGAACGCGCCACTCGACCGAATCGCAACACCTGCCTTCGCGAATGACCTTCATGCGATCGTGCAGTTCTTCACGGCCACTCTCACCGGATTCGCCCTGACGGCATTCGTTATCGCAGAACCACGCATCGGCCTAACGCTCTGCGTGCTCGGAATCGTCAGCGTCTTCCCCGCGTGGCTGGTCGTATCCCTCGGCGTGCGTATGGCCATCGAAACCGCTCTAGCAATCCTCGCCATTCACCACCACATCAACAGGTACACCCAACCCTCCCAACCACCGCCCGACGAACCAATGGACGGAAAGGCGATCGGAAGGTGATGTGATGTTCTTTGGTCCAGACGGGAAATTTCTTCAATTCGTGGAAATCCTCCTAAAGGTCGTACTCGTTGTCGCCGTCATGGCGGCCCTGCTGATCGCGGGCACATCCGCATGGGGAGGTCTCGTGTCGGTGCCGGTTGAGGCCAAGCCGAGCTATCAGATGGAACGCGCATGGCGCGCAGACGCGTCTGAGAAGGCTGCTAGTCCATCGGGAACCTCGGAGCCATCCTCATGACCGGCTCTGCCGCAAACGACTCCCAGGGACGCCCTGAGGGCCGCCGCGCCTACCGGCTGCCCCCGGACCTACGGGAATGGATCAGTCGTGCCGTCGCCGAACGGGAACCACTCGCCGACGATGAACGCCGTTGGCGAGCCCGAACCCTGAACGATGCCCGTGAAGGGCCCTTAGACAGCGCGCACGGCCACGGCGTTGTCTTCCTAGACCATGACGTCAGGCTTCCCGAAGTCCTCGCCCACATCGAAGCTGGACGCATCGTGATCGTGGTCCCCGGACCCCAACCCCCGGAATAGACGACCCAACGGCAAGAGAGAGGCTCACTCGGTGCCCGAACCGAGTGAGCCTCTGTTGTTCTGCGGTGAACGGTTACGCCGCCTGCGAGGTTCGGCGACGGAAACACAATCCGTCCCCTAGGTCAACGATTCCGTCCGCTTCACCCGTCGCGCCCGTCGGGTCTGTCCCGATCACGATTCGCGGTTCTCCCTCGTGGACGACCAGGGACAGGCCCCAGGAATCCCGAACCGCTTGGACCATTCTGCGCTTCACGGTGTCATCGCCGCGCGTCCACATCTCGGCAACCGTCTGCCCGGTGGGAGCGTAGTCGTAACTGTCCGGCACGATTACGAACTTTTCGATACGCGCTTTGATGGCTTTGCGGTCCGCGACCATTGCGTCTAGTTCGTCGTCGTCCTCAGTCGCAGAAAGGCGGGCCTGGATCTTGAGAAGTTCGGCCTTGAGTGCGTCGAGTTCATGGGCGTTTCCCGCGACGCGCTGAAAGGCGAGGATGTCTGTCGTGTCGTTCCCGAACCAGGTTTCGACCAATTGTATGACCGGCTTTGCCTCGCAACGCTGGAATCGGCGACAGGACAGGCGCTTTTTTCCCTTACCGATACATGTCAGTTTTGGCGTTCGCGGGTTTCCTGCCGGGGTGAGTCCGGTAGCGATGTAGAGTTTTCCCCCGCATTCCGGGCACGGAAGGATTCCGGAAAGCCAATTTGTGGGCGACGCGACTGGACGGCCGCCCCTGTTTGCACGGGCACTCGTCCGGTTGGTGTCAAGCACTTTGTTCGCACGCCACCATAGAGCAGAATCGACCACGGGCGTAACTTCGTGCGTCCACGTCTCCGTTACGCCTTCATAGGTGTGTGAGCATTCCACGATTCCCGTGTGATTTGCCGCGAACCTGATCAAGGTTTTGATGCTTGCCGGGTAAAGGTCGTAGGTCCGTCCAACGGAACTCAGAGACTCTTCTTTGGCGATGCGCTCGTAAATGTCGGCTACCGCCTGCGGGTCAGTGCAATACGCTTGCTTTGCGTGCCGACGACCTCTTGCAGCCCAGAAAGAGGGCAACACCCCTTTGAAGGCGTTGTTGTCCCGAATCATCGACATGCCCCGGTAAGTTGTCCTCTGCACGTTCTTGGATTTTTCGGCGTTCCCGTACTGCGTGACTAGTGTCACCACGCGTCCAGCGAAGTCCGACTTACCGAAAGTCGGTTCCGCAATCGAGATCACGTCGCCACCCGCCGAACGAATCGCCAACAGAATTTCAGCCTGCGCGTCCAAGTCTTCACGCCGGTCCAGCCGGGAAGACTCCGTGACAATTAGAGTGCTGTAGTCCCCGCGCTGAATGTCCGCGATCACTTCACGAAGCGCAGGCTCTTGCATCCCCTTTGACGCGCTGTACCCCTTGAGTCGAACCGTCTTAACGACCGTGAACCCGTGCTCTTGCGCGTAGCGGTCAATGACCTTGACCTGGGAAGACTCATCCTGGCTGCCCGTGCTGACCCTGACGAACGCTGCGGCGAGACTCATGGCCGTTGATCCCTTCGGATGGCGTGCTCTTTCACCGTGCACACTACCCGGCAAGCTTTGATCCGATCGTCCTGAATCATGCCCGTGCCCTGCTGGCCGGGGTCACCGCGCCCACGGCGTTCATCGACGCCGACATCCGCGACACCGACCGGATCCTGGAGGAGGCCGCCGGTCTCCTCGACTTCG
>NZ_QVNQ01000010.1 GCF_003432485.1 Actinomadura spongiicola | reverse complement strand
CCCTGCGGCCTCCTCGGAGCGGGCGGCACCACCCGCTGGAACAGCTCCCACAACTCCTCCGGCACCAGCCGCTCGACCATCTCCACGGCCGCAGACTACCGGCGCCAACCCAAATGAGATGACGTCTAAGCCCGGGAGGTGCCCTGTGAGTGCCCTGGCCGGATTTCCGTGGACATTTCATACTCGGTCGCGGCATTCAAGGAATTCAAGGGGGAACAGTGAAGAATATCAAGAGCCGGATCGCGATTCTGGCCACGGCCACGGCGATGTTCTGCGCGTCGGGTGCGATCGTGACTTCGCCCGTTCTCGCCGCGACCGGATGGAACCGGTGCCCGGTGGGCTACTACTGCGTCTTCGACGGCCATGACGGGACCGGAACGATGGCCTACTTCAAGTGGGGTTCGCCTAACCTGGCCGACCAGAATATGGACAACAAAGTGAGCTCCTACTGGAACCGGACGACTCGGTACTTCGGTGTTTATGACGGCTACAACTACACCGGCTGGGGCCTGTGGGGCCAGAAGGGAGAATACAGGAGTAACATTCCGGCCCACTACTACGCCCACAACCGGGCGAGCTCCTTGAGGGCCGTCCAGGTCTAGGCGAGGCACGGCTGGAGCCGAGGTCCGCGCGGCATCTCGGCGGTATCCCATGCCTGGAGTATCCGTCCCTCCGATGCGGTGGGAGAAGGGGCAGCAGATCGCCTGCTGCCCCTTCGCATTTCCCCCGACGCGCGCTTCCGCAGCTACTGAGGCGTCATTCTCAAGGTGAAGTCGAAAAGGTGATGAAGCCGCCGGTGTCGGTGACGCTGACTGACTGGCCGTCCTTCTGCCCCATCACTTTGGTGACCGCTGGATGCGGTGCTTGCGGGTGCTGCGCCGGACGGTAGTCGCAGGGAATGGCTCGTCCACTGACCAGGTAGGTGCCGACCGAGGTCCCGTTTCCCGTACGGCGGTTGCTCTCGTCATAGATACCGGAGGTGGTCAACGTCCAGATCATGAACTGGCCGGGGCGGAAGTTGCCCGGGTTGATCGTCATTTTCCAGCCGCCGGACGGCCGTGGGAGTCGGCTCGGCACGGTGTAGAGGCCGTCCGGCATGTCGTAGACGTTCGGCGGCAGGTCGACCGGCTTGGCATGGGGCTGCGGGCACACCTTGCCCTCGGGGATGGAGTACACGGTCGCCGGTACGCCCAGGGAGCGCAGTTCACGCGAGAGCGCGTCGGCGTTGCGGGAGTCCAGGATCTCCTGGGTGACCTTGACGGTGACCAGGCCGGACGGATCCCGCGTCACCGCGTAGGCGGGCTGCGCGCTTCCCGTCCAGGTCAGCAGCCCGGCCGTGACGGCGGTCGCCGCGCCCAGCGCGCCCGCGATGCCCCACGCAGACCGCGGGTGCGCCAGCCTGCGCGGCGACCGGACCGCCGACGCGCCCTGTTCCTGCCTGGCGGCGACCACCGCGGTCAGCTCGGCCAGCCGCCGTTCCTGGTAGCCCGCGAGCGGGGTTTCTTCGGTGGGGATGCTGTTCATGAGGAGGCTCCCTTCGCCAACGGGGACGGTGAATTGGCGGTCGACCGGGCGGGTGTCGCGTAATCTGGGGGAACGGCGGCCTTCAGTCGTCTCCGGGCGCGGTGCAGCCGAACCCGGGCGGTGCCGTCGCGGATGCCCAGCGCCGCGGCCGCCTCGGCCAGGGGCAGGCCGTCCAGGTCGACGAGCTCGATGACACTGCGCAGCCGCCTGGGAAGCACGGAAAGCGTCCCGTACAGGTCCCGCGCCGCTCGCTCGGCGTCGATCTGCTCTTCGAGCCGGACGATGTCGTCGCCGTCCAGATGGCGATGACCCCCCGCCCGCTGTGCCTTGTCGAGCTCACCGGAATGGCGCCGCCACTCGGCGGCCACCACGTTCCGGGCGATGCCCAGCAGCCACGCTCGCGGGGTTCCCCTGCCGACCTGATAACGCTCGGCCGCATCGATCGCGGCCAGGAACACCTCGGTGGTCAGATCGTCGACCGTGTGCGGATCGGAGATCCGGCGAGCCACGAAGCGGGTCACGTCCGCGACGTGCCGCCGGTAGAACACCTCCAGCGCCGCCGGATCGCGACCGATCGCGGTGACGTCCGCCGGATCTGTTTCCACGACCGGCTTCTCATCTCCCATCCAAGGCCTCCCGCCATGTGCCGTTTCCCCTTCTTGACGGGAGGGCCTCGTCGCGTTACACCGCTCCTCGCGCACGCATGGGTGAACGTCGGGCGCGGGTCACATCGTTCGGCGGTTCGAGATCGTCCGGTCGAGGAGGACGGCCGGGACGATGGCGGCCGCCAGGGCCGCGCCGATCCAGGTGACGGAGGTGATGTCCGCGCCGGTGCTCAGTGCCGCCCCGGCCAGCGCCGGGACGAGGCTGATGCCGAGCTGGAACGCCGAGACGGTGGTGGCCCCGGCGAGTGTCGGCGCGGCCGAGGCGATGGTGAACACTCGCGCGTAGATGGCGGGGTTCAACACGAATCCGAAGACCCCAAGGAGCAGGACGAGCGGGACGACGGCCACCGCGTGCCGCGCAAGAACCGCGAGCAGGACGGAGCCGACCAGGATCCCGAGCGCCCCGACCAGAAGCGCATGAGTGGGCAACCGGTCGGCGATCCGGCCGCCGACGGACAGCCCGGCGAAGGCCCCGACACCGAACAGCACCAGGATCGCGGGAACCCACACGGCGGGAATACCGGTGATGTCGGTCAGGAACGCCGCGAGATAGTTGTAGGTGATCATGTAGGCGGCGGTGCTGAGGATGGTGACGGCGTAGACGACCCACAGTTGCGGCCGCCGCAGGACGCGTAGCTCGCGCCGGACGCTGGGCTCGGTGTCCGCGCCGGTCGCGGGAATCGCCAGCAGGCTCAGGACCGCGCCCACGGCGGTCAGGGCGGCCACGCCCCAGAATCCGCCGCGCCAACCGGTGAAGTGGCTGAGCAGCGCGCCCGCCGGACCACCGGCGATCATCGCCAGGCTGAGCCCGCTGACCACGACTCCGGAGGCGCGTGCGGTGCGGTCGGCGGTGACCAGCCCGATCGCGGTGACCGCCGCGACCGCCCAGTACCCCGCGTAGGCGAGACCGCAGACGAACCGGGTGGCCAGCAACACCTCATAGGAGTCGGTCAGCAGGCCGACCGCGACGGACGCGGCGAACACGGCCTGCGTGGTGACCAGCGTGGTGCGGCGCGGCCAGTGCAGCGTCAACAGGGCGAAAGGCGGCCCGCCGATCACGACACCGATCGCGAACGCGGAGATCAGCGCCCCGGCCGAGGACAGGCTGATCTGGAAGTCGTCGGCGATGCCCGGAAGGACACCGGCCAGCAGGAACTCCGCGCTGCCCATCGCGAACAGGCTGAACGCCAGCAGGTAGACACCCGGTGGCAGCGCCCCGCGAGAAACCGACGTGGTCGGCTGTGCCGTTTCGACGTTCACCGCTCCATGCCCCTCGCGGACTCGGCGCGGTGGCGTTTGACGGCGTTTTCGACGTCCTCGTCGACCAGGCCGGTGTTGATGGCGAAGGCCGCGGCGGCTCCCATCCCGGCGGACGAGATCACCATCGCGCGGGGGTCGACCACGTTTCCGACCGCCCACACGCCCGGCACACTGGTCAGCCCGGTCCGGTCGGTGACCACCCAGCCGTTGTCGGTCTCGCAGCCCAGGCCGGTCAGCAGCCCGTCGTTCGGCACCATGCGCGGGAACAGGAACACCGCCGTGCGCCGTACCGTCCGCCCGTCGACCAGTTCGACCCCGCTCACCCGGCCGCCGTCGGTCACGACGCGCTTGATCTCGCCGTTCACGATGCGCACGCCCCGGGCGGTGAGCCGTTCGTGGTCCTCGTCGCCCAACTCCAAGGTGTGGGACACCAGCGTCACGTCGTCGGACCACTGCCGCAGCAGCAACGCCTGGTGCACCGCGAGCGGCGAAAAACCCAGCACCGCCAAGGGCTGGTCGCGGACCTCGTACCCGTGGCAGTACGGGCAGTGCAGCACGTCGGCGCCCCAACGCTCCCGTACGCCGGGGATGTCGGGCAACTCGTCCCGCAGGCCGGTCGCGACCACGACCCGCCGCGCGCTCAGCGCCGCGCCGCCGACCAAATGCACGGTGAAGCCGGGCTCGATCCGCTCCACGCGCCCTTCGATCAGCGCCGCGCCGTACCCGGCGACCTCGGCGCGGCCCACCTCCAGCAGCGCCGCGGGCGCCATCCCGTCCCGCGACAGGAAACCCTGCATGTGGGCGGACGGCGCGTTGCGCGGTTCACCGGCGTCCACCACCGCGACCCGCCGCCGCGCCCGCGCCAGCACCAGCGCCGCGTTCAACCCCGCGGCCCCCGCCCCGACCACCACGACGTCGTAGCCGCCGCTCCCCGTCCGATCGTCCATCGCGATCACCTCCGCGGCAGACGATGAACGTCGACCCCGACCAATGGCAACTCTTGTTGCCATTTCTGGGACTCCGGAGGTGAAATGGGGGTATGCGACACTCGTCCACGGTCACCGAGGCCCTCGCCGAGGTCGGGCCGCGCCTCAAGCGGCTGCGCACCGAACGCAACGTCACGCTGTCCTCGCTCGCCGAGGCCACCGGCATCTCCACGAGCACCCTGTCGCGGCTGGAAACCGGTCAGCGCCGTCCCAGCCTGGAACTGCTGCTTCCCATCTCGCAGGCCTACCAGATCCCGATCGACGAACTGGTGGGCGCGCCCGAGGTCGGCGACCCCCGCGTCCGGCTGAAGCCCAAGCGCGTGAACGGCAACACCGTGCTGCCCCTGACCCGCCAGACCGGCCCGCTCCAGGCCTTCAAGATGGTCCTCCCGGCCACCCGCAGCGAACCCGACCCCTGCACACACGAGGGCTACGAGTGGCTCTACGTCCTGTCCGGACGGCTACGCCTCATCCTGGCCGACCACGACCTCCAGTTGAGCCCCGGCGAGGTCGCCGAGTTCGACACCCGGCTCCCGCACTGGTTCGGGACGACGGGCGAGGGCCCTGTCGAGGTGCTCAGCCTCTTCGGCCGCCAGGGCGAACGCATGCACGTCCGCGCCCGTCCCCGCCCACACCAAGCCTCAACACCCTGACCACGGCCCGGACATGGGCAACACCGGGGCGAACAACTTCGCGACCACCCCTGCCGGCTGGGCCGTGTCTCAGAGTCCCGTTGGCCGCACGCTTGGAGGGGGCGGGTTGGTCAGGCGATTTCGACGTGGTCGAGTTCGGCCCAGCGGTTGTGGTGTTGGAAACGGATGGTGTTCCATCCTCGGGTCAGGTTGACGGAGGCCCTGACCTGTTTCCAGTTGTCCCAACCGTGGGCGGGGTAATCCAGGACGAACCGGGACGTGCCGTTCACTGTGACGGTGTGCTGGGCGTCGCCATAGCCGGCGGCATATGCCACGTGCGCGGTGTACTCCCCGGAGGTCGGGGCGAATACTTGAATGTCGACCCAGCTGTCCTGGTAGTCCAGTTTGGCCACGACGGCGCCCTGTGACGCGCCGACGGCGCCGGTGCGGACCACGGCGTGGTTCACGGCTCCGCGCTCGGCCTCGTAGCGAACCCGGCTTCCTCGCACGACGGGATAGTCGTTCGCCCAGCCCAGGTCGGCCGTGTACGCCCAGCGTGAGCCCTGCCCGGGGCAGGTTCCCACCCAGCCGTGAAAGAAGAGCTGGTCGCCGATGACGTCGGCGCCGCCGGGGCCTCGCACCGCGCCGTCGAGGGTTTCGGAGGTCATCAGCGGACGGTGGGCCTTGGTGAAGGGCCTTGTGAGCGAAGAGGACACGGCGTAGCCGGTGAAGTAGTCGTTGCCGCAGTATGGGACGCCCGCGTAGAGGAGGACGTACTGGGTCGGGCGCCTGATCAGTACGGGTGCTTCGATCACCCCTCGCTCAGCGGGGTGATCGTTGCGGATCAGTTCCCTTCGAGGGCCGATGAAGGTGATCCCGTCGGGGCGTACCTCCTGGAGCCAGATGATCGAGGGAGTGTTGTTGCCGAGCGCGTTTCCGTCGTTCTTGTAGACCAGGTATCGCTTTCCGTCGGTGTCGACGAAGCTCCCCGGGTCGATGTCGCCGCCTTCGTTCAGGTCGCAGACAAGGGGGGCGTCGCCGATGGGCCGGAACGGGCCGAGGGGGTCGGTCGAGAGAGCGGCGCCGATGCACATGCGCGTGGGCGTGGTGCCGGCTCGCGGAGCGGTGAAGTACATGAGGTACTGACCGTCCGCGCGCCGGGAGACGTCCGGCGCCCAGAAACCGCCTTCCTTCACCCACGACGGTTTCGTGGGCAGGGCGTCCCCACGTATGGTCCATGGTCCGGTGGGGGACGGCGCACTGGCGACAGGGACCGTGCGCCCCGCGCTGCTGGTGGAGTACGCGTAGACGGTGGACCCGACTTGGAGTAGGTCCGGGTCGGGGAAGTCGGCGGCGATGGCGACCTTGGGATGCACCGTGACCACTGCCAGAGCTGAGCCCACGTGCACCGTGGTCGTCATCAACATGGTGACGACAAGGAGCAGGGTAAGAGCAGGCGATCGCATCAGGCCCCTCCTGGTGAGTGCGAGGACGGACGATATCCGAGGATGGCTCCGGCATACGGGACGCGCCGTGGCGGGGGCGAGCTTCATTCCGGGTAGGAGGTATGGCGGGTACCGGCCCAGTTCTGGTGGATGATGCGGTAGTGGTGTGCGGCTTCGCTCTCCGGATGGGCCGGGCCGACGTCGACCGTGTCGGCTCGGGACCAGGTGCCGTCGACCTTCTGGTCGACGAAGTAGGCGAACTCGTTGAAGTCCAGCTCCGAGGCCACGAACGTGTTGGTGATGGTGAGCCGTCGGCGTCCCACTGTCAGCGCGGAGGGAAGGACGACGCTCTGGTCTCTCCACATCCGCGATTCCCCTTGCAGGGGTTGCCAGACCGCGGCCAAAACCCCGTCCACGCTGATGGTCGCGGTCTGTCTCGCGATGATGGCGTCGAGGCGGCGAGTCAGTCGCAGCTCGGAATGAGCGGGATTGACGGTGACGGTGAACTGGCTCGACCCGCCGCTTCCGAACGCGCGACCGTCGTCGGTCAGGTAGCGGGGAGGGGACGGCCCCGGATCGATGAGCGCCGAGAGGCCCAGGGCGGTGCCCAGAACGGGGACGGCGGCCAGCCCGACCGCCCATCCGACGCGGCGCCGAGCACGCCTCCAGCCGCGGCCGGGTTCGCCCGTGGACGGCTGGATGTTCTGGTCCACGGTCGCGACGCGGTCCTCGGACTTGCTGAGGGAGACCTCGCGTCCGTCCCGTGCCGCTTCGGGAAGTTGCGCCACCGTGGCCTGTACGGCTGAGATCTGGGAGATCTTCACCCGTTCCCATGCCCGCTCCCAGTCGGGGAGCTGCGACTCGGGCACCTGACACGCCCGTAGGAACGCCAACATCACCGCCTTCTTGGGGAACCTGCGTCCGGCCAGCATGTCCGAGCAGGTCGCCCGCGGCAGCCGTGTCCCGCCCGCCTTGTTCGACCTCAGCTCCAGTTCGCGTAGCGACACATCGGCCCGCGCGTACTGCTCGGCCAGCAGTCTCGCGAGTTCCTCTCCGCCCGTCACCGAGTCCAGCTCGGACCGACGTACGGTCCGGGAAGCTTCTGAATCATCACTGATTGTCACGCCGGACCTCTGCGCCTGGATTCTTGCCGTGCCTCACGTCAATTATCCCTCAGATCTTGTCCGAGAGTGTCTGAACAGTGACTGTGCGTGTCCGATTGTGGTCGGGTCTCGCCGTCCGCTTCCGGCCGCGACCCGGACGAGGGCGGCCGAGCCTGTCCGGCCCCCCTATTGGACACCCCGGCCACCGGGTTGTCCTCTTTCCAGGGCACGGCCGCCGCCGTCGCGCGGTGACAGGCGCAGCGGTGGACGGGCCCGTCTTCGAACCAGCGAGAGGGAGGGGGGAACGTCATGCACACCACCGCGAAAGCGGTCGGCGCCCTGCTGGCCACCGTCACCGCCGGTCTGCTGGCCATGGGGACCACGGTCGACGCCCGAGCCCCGGCGACCGACAGGTCCGAGCCTGCTGCCACCCAGGGCATGGTCACGGTTCTCAGGGGCGGCCAGGCCCTGTCCGACGTGCAATCCCCGGAGGGACGGGCCAGCGGCGAGCGCAGCGTTCTCGGAAGCTCTGACATGGACGGTCTCTGCTTCAAGGACAACGACCTCTATGGCTTCAAGGACAACGACCGCTTTCGTGTCATCGTGGGCATCCATTCGGGCGAGTGCGGCGTCTGAACCAGGTGCGGCGGCAGCGCACGCTATGGCGCGAAGGGTCCCGGCTACTGGCAGTTCGGCGAAACCATAACGGCGCCGGTGACTTGACGAGCTTCGGCATTTACCGCTGACCGTAATAACACGTCCGGGGGTTTGCTACCCCGACCGCATGTGCGGTCAGGGAAGTCTTTCTTAGCCACCGGCCAATGGCCGACCAACGCCCATGAGGTCTACTTCTGCGGTCTTCGGCCAACGCGACGTTGTTCGGACGGCCGCTTCGGTGACTCGGCATGTCGACCCGGCGATTTCGCGACCTGTCTGGACGCCATGCGCAGACCGGCAGGTGCGTCTTCGTGGAATGACTTGTGGGATCGCCGTGACCGCCACGACGATATCGGTGACCGGAGGAGGAACGCATGCGCGTGAACGCCTATCTCGACGTGGAGATCGTGGCGCACGAGACCGAAGACGAACTTTCGCTTCTGATGGAGATCGAGGCCCCGGAACCGTCCGGTGAACGGACCGAAAGACCCGCCGGGACGTTCGTCGTCGTGCTCGATCGGAGCGGTTCCATGGGGGGTGGACGGCTGGCGGGGGCGAAGACCGCGCTGAGCACGGTCGTGGACCGGCTGGATCCGAGCGACAACTTCGGTGTCGTGACGTTCGACCACGAGGTCGAAGTGGTCGTGCCCGCCGGTCCGCTGCGGGACAAGGCGGCGGTCGAGCGGGCGATCGAGGGGGTGACCTGCCGCGGTTCCACCGACCTGTCGGCGGGCTACCTGCGCGGGCTCCAGGAGGCCCGGTCGGTGGCCGGGCCGACGGGGGCGACGGTGCTGGTCGTCAGCGACGGGCACGCCAATGTCGGGATCACCGAGGCGGGAGCGCTCGGCGCGATCGCGGCCGGTGCGCGCGAGCAGAACGTCACCACGTCGGCGCTCGGCTACGGCCTGGGCTACGACGAGGCGATCATGTCGGCGCTCGCCCGGGAGGGCCTGGGGAACGAACTGTTCGCGGAGGAGCCCGACACCGCCGCCCAACTGATCGTCGGGGAGGTCGACAACCTGCTGGATCTGGTCGCCCAGGCCGCCTCGGTGTTGATCCGACCGTCCGCGCGGGTCAGGGCGGTCCGGCTGCTGAACGAGCTGCCGTCCTCGGCCGGGCCGAACGGTGTGCGGGCCGAACTCGGCGGTTTCTACGCCGAGGAAAGACGCAAACTACTGGTGGTCCTGGAGATTCCGGCGATCAGCGCGCTCGGACTGGCCGAGGTGGCGACGCTGGAGTTCACCTGGGTGGAAATTCCCACGCTGAAGGAGCACACCGTGACCGTTCCCGTGCACGTGAACGTGGTGCCGGGAGATGAGGCGGCGGGCCGGATTCCCGATCCGGTGGTGCGCACCGAGGTCGCCTACCTGCGGACCCAGCAGGCCAAAAGGCGGGCGTCGGCCTTTCTGTCGCAGGGGGACACCCAGGCCGCGCTCCGCGAGATCGGCGATGCCCAGGCGCTCAATGACGCCGCCCGCGCGCAGGCCCCGGCGGAACTCGCCGACGACCTGGCCGAGGAGGCCGAGGCCCTCGACTACCTGCAACGAGAAATCCAGCGCGGTGAGATCAGCCGGGCCGCGAAGTACTCCTCCCAGGACAGCGCCATGAAGGCGGGCAACTCCGGCCAGTCCGGCTACCAGTCGCGTCCCTCCTACCGGCGCAAGAAGGACGACGACCAGCAATAATCGCCGCCTTTTGTTTTTGTGGTCGCCATTCCTCTACAGATTGTCACGAGTGGCCTGTAGGGGAATGGCGACCTCGTCTTGGAATGGCGGGGTGCCCAGGCGGCGGATGTGGAGGCCGTCCGGGACGATGTCCATCCGCGGGTACTCCCGAACCAGGGCGGCCGGACGCGGCGCGCGGTCCATCGCTGGTCGCCGGGGCAGGGGACTTCGCCGACCGTGCGCCCCGGGTCCGCGTCCCGGCTGCCGGGAGGCGGGCCGTGCCTCATGAGCCGCGGTCGGCCCGTGGCCACGGCAAGCCGCGCGGTCTGGACGATGAGCCGCCGCGGTCAGTGGGACGGGCGCCCGATGACAGCGATCGGGCCGCAGGACGTTGGTGTCCGCGCCGGTCTTGAACAGGCCGGACATGATCGCGTTCCGCCCCCCGCTGACCATTTGTGCTGGTCAGCAGGAAGTTCGCTCGTGGACGGTCAGGGCGTCGCGCACGCGCCGGATCCGTGACCTCCGGCGGCCCGGCCCGACGGAGGGAAAAGGCCATTCACGATGGTACGCGAGTGGCCTGTTCGTCTGCGGTGCCGTTGTGAGCAGTGCCGGGAATGTCCATATCCGGTCAATTTGCGGATGTTGGAGTGTGGGCGCGAAGCGAGGTGGTCCGATGGAGTAAAGGAGGGCGGATTGCCAGGCGTGGTATGGACTGGTCCAGACCAGCCCACTGTATAACAATCCTTCTCGCTAACTTGAGCTTCTTACCCCTAATGCCGTAAATATGGGCACGGAATCCAGTTCAATATCGGACGTGCGGGGGCGCCGGTGGAAGAAACGTTCGTCCTGCAGAAGCCCTTCGGGCATTCGGGACGGGTCGAGCTCGGCTTCACCCCCCAGGACGACCTCCAGCACGAGAACGAGCTCGCCGTGCACCGCTACGGCCGGACCGGCGACCGCGACGCCCTGGTCAAGACCGCCGTGTCGCGCGCCGGAACGAAGGTGCTGCGCCGCGAGGCCGACGCCTACAACCGCATCAGCGGGCGGCACACCGCGTTCGGCCGGTTGCTGGGCTTCCGGACGGCGCAGGACCCGGTCTGCCTCATGGTCACCAGGCGCGGCGTACCGATCTTCCGGTGCGATCCGAAGCTGCGGCTCGACGCGGCCCAGCTCGACAGGGCGGCACGCGACCTGTTCGGCGCGCTGGCGGCGCTCGCGGACCTCGGGTTCGCGCATCGCGCCGTGTCGGCCGACAGCGTGTTCTGGGACGGCCTCCAGATCCAGTTGCAGGAGTTCGGACATGTGGAGGCCCTCGGTCCGATTCCGGGGTTGACCGAGTCCGCGCTGGGGTCGCCCACCGGGCTGCCGGTCAGCGACGTCCCCGACGTGCGGGCGGCGGCGCTGCTGCTGTGCCGCCTCGCCGCCGGAAGCACCGACGGCCGTCCCACGGCGGCGCTGGGGAGGCTTGCGGACGCCGCTCCCCGTCTCGCCGAGTCCCTCGAACCGGCCCTGCTCGCCGAGATTCCCCCCGCGCCGCGGGAGATGGTGGAGCGGTTGCGGCGGAGCCGTCCCGCCCAGCAGCGTCCCGCCCAGGAGCGTCCCGCCCAGGAGCGCCCCGCTCAGGAGGGCGCCAGGACGGACGAGCGGCGCGTCGAGCCCGACGCCCATCGCAGGGAGTTCCGGGAGCTGCGTCGCCAGCAGCGGGAGTTCAACCGGGTCGCGCCGCGGCAAAGGCGGTCCGGTGTCGCGGAACGGCCCCGGTCGGAGGCGTGGTCGGAAGTGCGGGCGGCGGCGCGGCCGGAGCCGTCGCCGCGTGAAGGCGGCTCCCGTTCGTGGCTGGTGTTCGGTTTGTTCGCCCTGGTCGCCGTTCTGCTGTTCGTCCTGGTGGTGAGGTAAACGTGAGCGATCTCGAAGCCCCGCGTCCGAAGATGCCGCCCCGGCGGGACGGGCCGCCGTATCCGATGCCGCCGTCGACGCCGCCCGAGCCCCGGATCGACTACACGCCGCCGGGCGCCGCGCAGCCGGGCGCCGCGCAACCGGGTTCCACGCCGCAGGCCGCCGCGCAGCCGCCTTCCCCGCCGTCGTTCGGGCAGGAGTCGGAGACGTCCTCGCGCAGGCCCCGCACTCCGGGCCCGCCGGACGATCCGCCGGGACGCAGGATGGTGTGCCCGTACTGCCTCAGCGAGTTCGACTGGGACAGCGCCCCGCTCGTCAGCCGCGACACGGTGGACGGCGAGGTCGCGCTGGTGCGGGCGGACGGCGAGAACGAGGTCCGCTGGCGCAACCGGACCATGCACGCCTGGCGGGTCTGCGAGATGACCGACGAGGACCATTTCATCCCCGCCGCGCTCGGCGGCATGACCACGCTGATCGTCGGCATGGTCGGGCAGGCGGGGTCGGGCAAGTCCAGCCTGCTGTGGGCGATGATGGAGGAGCTCGGCCAGTCCGCGTTGAAGATCTCCCACCGGCTGGACGTGCTCCCCTTGGACCCGCGCCTCCAGCAGGAGCTGTTCGACCAGAACCAGCTCGGCCTGCTGAACGAGCGCAAGCTGCTGCCCGCCACCCGGCTCACCGGGAACCCCGAGTTCGCCTGCGCGTACCGGATCACCAGCGGGCACACCGGCGAGCAGTACGCGCTGCTGATCTTCGACGTGCCCGGGGAGATCTTCACCCGGGGCGGCATCGCCGCGTCCACGCCGTTCATGTCCATCGCGGACGCGTTGATGTTCGTGGCGGACGGCGCGAGCCTCGACACGCGGCACGGCCGCCGGACCGGCGACCCCGGGTTCACCGCGGTGCTGTCCCACCTCGCGCACGTCCATCCGGGGCGCGGCCGGGAGTTCCTG
Organism: Actinomadura spongiicola; assembly: GCF_003432485.1. Lineage (GTDB taxonomy): Bacteria > Actinomycetota > Actinomycetes > Streptosporangiales > Streptosporangiaceae > Spirillospora > Spirillospora spongiicola. The sequence goes on along the minus strand of NZ_QVNQ01000010.1, from coordinate 290,765 downwards.
CCGATCCCCGCGGCGATGGTCGTCGCGAAGTCGGACACGCTGCGCGTCTTCAAAGAGGTCGACGAGTGGCTCGGCCGCAAGGACGACCTCGACCTCCACACGGTGGAGCAGGAGTCCGAGGACGCCTACGCCTTCCTCAAGTCCCGCGGGGTGGAGTCGTGGCTCGTCCCCGTCCAGAAGTGCGCGGACTCCACGCTGCACTTCGCGTCGGCGACGGGCGTCGAGGCGCAGGACGGCGAGTACCCGGAGAAGTCGTTCCGCCGCCAGCGGGTGCTCCGCCCGCTGCTGTCCCTGCTGGCGATGAAGGGCGTGCTGCCCCGCGAGAGCCTCGGCACGGTACCGGAGGACGCATGAGCGGTTCCGCGCCTTCGCCCGACCGCGTCGACCACATCGTTTTCGCCTGGTCGGAACGGCTGCTCGTCGGCGGCAACGGCCTCGGTCCCGTCGCGACCTCGCTGGACAGGGACGCCCTGCGGCTGTGGACCGACCGTCTGGTGGGGGGCGACGCGGCCGTCGGGCAGTGGCACCACGGCGCCCCCGAGTGCGTCGCGCTGGGGGCGCTGCGGCTCGGGCAGCATGGTGTCGCGTTGCGGCTGCTGCCGGCCCGGGACGCCAACGGCCGGGTCTCCCAGCTCGTGCACGCGTTGATCGGGCCCGCCGCGACCGTCGACGCGCGGCTCGCGCTCGGCCTGCACGCCTGGCCCGGCTGGGTGACCTCCGACGACATGCCCGGCCTGCCCGATTCCCTGTCGCCCTGGGACGCGGCGGAGCTTCGGGAGTTCGCCCGCACGGCCCTGGACGCGTTCCCGGTGCGGCACGAGCCGCTGGCGGGGCTGCTCGCCGGCGTGCTCGCGGCGCCCACGGACCGCTACCTCGCGGACATCGCGCCGGGCGATCTCGACCTGGTCGCCGGGCTCGTCCGCCGGTTGGGCGGGGTGGCCGGCGACGAGCCGTGGACGATGATGCTCGGCGCGACCGTCACCCGTCCCGAGCTGCGGCCCCGCCTGCTGGTGTCGAAGCTGGACGACGCGCGCCGTGACCGCGTCCGACTGACCACGGCGCCGACCGGCGACGCCCGGCTCGACCGGGGCGCGATGCTGCTCGCCGCTCTGCCGGACGCGGCCCCGCCGCCGGCGCCGTTGCCCACCCCGGCCGCGCTTCTGGACTGGGTGGAGAGCGAGCACCAACGGGCGACGAAGGTCCTGGATCTCATCGACCGCGCGATCGCCGGGACGCTCGACGACGACGCGCGCCGCCACCTCGACGGGCCGTCCGGGCAGGACCGGATGCGCGCCGAGCTGCGGCACGTCGGCGCGGCGGAGTTCGCCGACCGGCTGCGCCGCTGGGCCGCGGGCCCGCCGCGCGGGCTCGGCAACGCCGCCCGGACGCTGCGCGTCCTCGCTGCGGAGCGGTACCTGGCCGAGGCCCGGGAGTCGCGGGACGTGGCCGAGCAGTTGGCGGACGCGGCGCGGCGGATGGACATCACGGTCGTCGAGGCGTCCCGCGTCCTCGCGAACTGGTTCGGCGGGCTCACGACGGTCACCCCGTGGCACCAGTACGAGGCGGTGTACTTCGCGCTCTGGTTCGGCGTCGAGGTGACGGCCGACCCGACCGTCGGGAAGGCGCTGCACGGCATTCCCGTGGACGACCTGCTGCGCTGGGCCGCGTCGATGGCGGCCGAGGGCCAGACCGACGCGGCCCTGCACTTCATGCGCGCCGCCTACGACCGGTGGCGCCGCTCGACGGATCGGGCGGGGAACGAGAGGGTCCGCGCGCTGCTGCGGGAGACCGGGACGTTCCACGAGACGATCCACCGGCTGGTGGCGGCCGGCGACGCGACCGCCGAGGAGGAGACCCACCTCTACCGGATCGTCCTGCACCTGGCCTACGGCGCCCCGATCGTCGACATGAAGGCCGTGCTGGGCGCGTTGCCGATGGACGCCGCGCTGACGGAGTACCGGCCGTGGACGGCGGTCGGCGCCGTGGTCGAACGCCGCGACCTCGTGTTCCAGGTGGCGGCGCACGCCTACAACCGGAACGCGCCACCGGTGGTTCTGGAAGAGCTGCTGCGCCGGTTCAGCAGCGCCGACCTCATCCTCGGGTTGGCGGCCCGGCCGGGGCAGCCGGGCCTGCTCGTGTCCGTGTGCGCCCTGCTGCAAGCCCGCGACCACGACGCCGACGCGCGTCGCGCGAACCGCAGGGCGCTGCTGGAGAACGGCTTCCTGATCGACCTGGTCGAGTCGGCGTGGCAGGCGGCACCCGACCGTCGCCTCGCCGCCTACGGGAACTTCATCGGCAGCGCCTACCTCGTGGGGGACCGGGCGACGCAGGACGGCGCGGGCCTGAGCGTCGCCGACGTCCAGGAACTCCTCGCGCTGGGCGGGCCGCCGCTGTTCGGGCTGGCCGTCCTCGCTGCGGCCGGTGCGGACGCGGTGCTGCCCGTCCTGGTCGGCGAGACGCAGCGGCACGCCGTCGGACTGGGGCTGCCGGAGGACCTGGTCCGCCGGATCACGCGCGGCCCGCATTTCCGTCCCCCGCAGGTCGAACCGGTTCCGGAGCCGGCGCCCGCGCCGTCCCCTCAGGACCCGATCCCGCAGGGCGGACCGAAGCGGCCCCCGTCCTTCGGCGGCAACGACGCGGCGGACGGCCGTTCCGGCGAAGACCACCGACACCAGACCGGCGAAGACGGCTCCAAGGAGCTCGCCGCCGGGTTGGGGCTCAACCGCAACGCGCTCATCAGCGGTGGAGTCCTCGCGCTCGTGCTGGCGCTGATCATTTCCATTCTGCTCGTGCGAGGCGACTCGGACGATGACCCGCCCCGCCGGGTGACCCCGACCGTGACCGTGACCGTCACGAAGCCGCCCACGGTACTCCCGAGCGAACCGCGCCGGACACCGACAGGACAGAACGACTGATGGCCCCACCTTCGGCCCCCGCCGCGAGCGGCACCGACCGCCGGTCCGCCGCGGACCCCCTGACCGCCGACGAGCGGCTGCGCCTCGTCAGCCAACGGCTGGACGGGTACGCCGCGAAGGCGGACAGGCAGGCCCGCGACGCGGACGCGACCGGCCCCGTGCTGCTGCGACGGCTGGCCCGTGATCTCGACCCCGCCAGTGGCCGCGCCCTGGCGGGCGTCGACCTCGTCACCGCCTACCCGGCCGACGCGCTGCTGCCCGAACCCGCGCCGTCCCGCGCCCTGGAACTGGTGCTGTTCTGGGCGCGGCTGCTGCGGGACGTGCTCGTCTTCGTGCCGATCCTGATCACGTGGCTGAAGCTTCACGAGGCGCTCAGCGCCTACGGCAAGGCGGGCAGCGAGTCCTCGTTCCTGCTCGGCTGGCAGGCAGGTTCGTTCCGGCGCGACCACATCAGGCAGGGCGTCCAGGACTTCGACCCGCTGTCGACCACGGCCTGGTGGGTCGTCGTCACCGTCACGGTCGTGATCGTGTTCGCGATCGCGGTGAACGCGTGCGAGAACCGGCTCGACCGTCCCCGCTTCGAGGACGAGCGCGTGCGGATCACCCAGGACCTGGCGCTGGCGACGCATCTGCTCGCCGGGACGCCGGACGACCAGATGTCCTACCGGGACGTCCGCGGGCTGGTCCGCCGGTTGGAGACCAGCGTCGGCGGGCTCGTCGACCGGCTGGCGAGCACCGCCGAGGAGATCCGCGCGGCGCTGGAGACCAGCACCGGCAAACGGATCGAGGAGGCCGTCCAGGCCTGGATCGACAAGTCCGCGGCCCTGGAACGGGCGCTTGAGGCGATGCGGGCGCCCGCCGAGACGCTGGAGGCGTTCCGGGCGTTGCAGGACGACATCGCCGCCGGGCAACGCGAACTGCGCACCGAACTCGCCGCCCTGGTCACGCAGGTCGAACGGGCGGCGCTCGCCGCCACCGACCACGCCGACACCGTCCGGCACTACCAGGACTCCGGCCACGAGCTGATCAGCGGCTCGGTGAACCGGCTCGTCACGAGCACCGACCGGCTCGGCGTGGCGCTCGACCGGCTGGAGGACCTCGTCGCCGAGTCCCGCGCGTTCGTCGCGTACGCGCGGGACGCGAGCGAGCGCCACGCGGACGAGGACGGGCCACGGTGAGCGGGCGCGCGTCCCGGCGGTCGCGGCGGGCCTCCCGGTTCAGCGCGGCCCATCTCGCGGGCTGGCTGTTCGCCGACCTGATGCTCGTGCTGTTCCTGGTCGCGATGGCCGTGCAGCGTCCCGCCGAGATCCCGCCGGACCCCCGGGGCGCCGACCGGCCCACACCGCAGGGGCCGCGCGTCCTCGGCCAGGACTTCTGCGAGTTCATGATCCCGGTCCAGGCGGACGGGCTGCTCGGCGGCGACCGCGCCGCCACCGCCGACCTGCTCGCCAAGGTCGACCGGGCGGTGGACGGCAGGCGCCGGTCCTGGCTGCACGGACCCGAGATGCGGGACGCGGACGGCCGCGCCCGATGCGAGGCACAGCTCGGCGAGGACGCGCAGGTCGGCTTCTACCTCGTCTACGGCGCCAGGGACGACACCGACAGCGGGGTCATCCTCGGCCGGAACGCCGCCAAGGCCATCAAGTCCGGCGATCCACGCTTCCGCGCGGCGATCTACCGGGCGGCCTGGACGGGCGGCGCGGGCAACAGCGCGGTCCAGCTCATCGTCTTCTTCTACCAGAACTGATCGACACGGGATGTGATGGGGTGACCACCGAGATCACGCGGCTCCTGACGCGCACCGGCGCCGCCGATGACCGGGTCGAGTTCACGCTGACCCTGGACGGCGGCCAGGTCAGGGGCACCCGGTTCATCGGTCACTACGGCACCGTCCGGGGCGGCGGCCTCGTGGACGTCGACTGCCTGTACAAGGTCGCCCCCGGGGACAGGGGAAGACGCGCGATCGAGAACGAACTCCTCGTCCTCAGCGGCCTGGCGTGGGCGGGCGCGGACGACAGCCGGTTCGCCGAGCTGCTCGGCTACGACCTCGACGCGGAGGAGGGCGGCGCCGTGCTGATCCAGCGGCGGCGCGGCCGGGCGCTGGCCGACCGGGTCGCGACGACCGTGCCCCCCGAGGACGAGCTGTGGCAGCCCACCCACGATCTGCTGTCCGCGTTGCAGGTGCTGGCCGACCACAAGTACGTGCACGGTGCCATCTCGTCCACCACCGTGTTCTGGGACGGCGAAGGGTTGCAGATCGCCGACCTCAGCATGGCGACCAACGAGGCCGACAACGATGACGGCGCCGTCCGGGACGTGCGCAACGCCGCCGGGCTGCTCTACTGGCTCGCCTCCGGCGAAGGTTCGGCGTTCGGCTACCAGGCGGACGTCACCCGGTCCGCCGAGGAGGAGTTCCGCTATCTGAAGGCCCATCGTCCCTGCCTCGCGATGGTGCTGCGGCCCGTGTACGAGGGCGAGTCCCCCACCGCCGAGGACCTGCTGGCCGCGATGACGGGGTGGCCGCGTCCCGCCCGTCCGAGAAGGGCGGTGCCGCCGCGCGGTCCCGGGCGGAGAGAGGACCGGGAGCCCACGCAGGCGGACGTCACGGAGACACAGCACAACATCGGACCGACGCCCGACAACACGGTGAAGCCGCAGCACGCGAGGACACACCAGGACGCGAAGACTCAGCAGGACGCGAAAACACAGCAGGACGCGAGGACACACCAGGACACGAGGACACACCAGGACACGAGGACGCACACGGACACGGGGACGACGCGCCGACTGGGCGACGACCCGTCCGACCCGCTGGACGACCGTGAAGACCGCCAGTTCAGGAAGTATCTCGTCGAGAGGTTGACGAACATGCACGGCCAGCCCGCACAGCCGGCGGTGCCGGGGGCCGATCCGGCCCCGTCCCGGCGGCCTCGACCAGAACCCGGCTCCCTGCCGCAGGACTTCCCCTTCCGTGTCGACGAGGACGGCAGGCGCCGTCCGCATCCGCTCGTGTGGGTCGCCGCGAGCGCGCTCGTGGCCGTCATCCTCCTCCTGGTGGTGTTCTCATGACCGAACCGTTTCCCGGCCAGGTCGAACGGCGCCTCACGACCTGCCCGTACTGCCTGAACCAGCTCGACTGGTTCGACTTCGGCGAAGTGCCGCTGGTGAAGGAGACACCGTCCGGGCCGGAGGTCCTCACACCCGGACCGGACGAGTCGGAGACGCACTACCGGCATCGGACGCTCGGCGCCATGCGGCTGTGCCGGGGCAACGGCGAGCCGCACCTGCTGCCCGCCGACTACGGGTACATGGAGCCGCTCGTCATCGGCCTGGTCGGCGACAGCGCCGCCGGGAAGACGCACCTGCTCACCGCGATGATCGCCCAGCTTGAGCGGAGCCGCCCGCTGATCGGGCGCGAGCTGCGGATCGGGCCGCTCGACGGCCGGATGCGGCAGCGGTTCTACGACGAACGCGTCACCCCGTTCCTGGTGCGCCACGAGGTTCTGGGAGGCACCCGTCCCGGGCGCCCCGAGTTCGCGTACGCCCTGCGGGTGCAGAGCCGGCAGACGGGCCGGACCCACGCGGTCGGGTTCTTCGACGTCCCCGGCGAGCACTACCGGAGGTTCAGCTACGACGACACGCCGTTCATGAGCGCGGCCGACGCGGTCATCTACGTCGCGGACGGCAGCAGGCTCAGGTCCGGCGACGGCTGGCGCGACTGGGTTCCCGACCCGGGCTTCACGCACGCGATCGAGCAGCTGGAGCGCACCCGGGCCACCGGCAATGGCGGGCTTCCCCCGGCCGTCATCGTCGTCGCCAAGTCGGACATGCTGGACGGTCTCGACGACGACGCCACCGTCACGGACTGGCTTCGCCGCAGGGACGAGAGCCACCTCAACGACCTGCGCAGCGTGTTGGTGGAGACCGTGGACGCGGGGGCCTTCCTGAAGCGGCACGGCGCGGGCCACTGGCTGGACCCCATGGAGTCGGGGTCGCAGGTCACCATCCATTTCGCGTCCGCGTCGGGCGTCTCGAAGCCGCGGGAGGACGCGACCGAGTTCCCCGACGAGGGCTTCGGGCCGAAGCGGGTGCTGCGCCCGCTGCTGTCGCTGTTCAGCATGGCCGGACTGCTACCGAAGATCGACATGGAGCAGCCGGAGGTGTCCATGGACGACCCGCAGTCCTTCTACTGAGCGGCCGCGCGCCGGGCGTGCCCGGCGAGCAGCAGCGTCACGACCAGGTGGCCCCGCCCCTCCACGGTCGCCGGATCGGCGGTCTCGGCGATCCGCCGCCGGTCGAGCCACCAGGGCACGTCGGACCTCACCCCGACGGCCAGCGCGCGGGCCCGGCCGGCGGCCTGGGGCCAGAGCGTCAACTCGGTCGCCCACGCCCACACCATCGTCAGTTCGCGGTCGGACGGCAGTTCTGCCGGGGCCCGCCCCCGGTAGCTCCGGACGATCCGGTCGCGCAGCCAACCGACCTTCGCCGCCACGAAATCCACGATCTCGGGGACCTCCGCGTCGACCCGGTCGAGGACGGCGCACCGTCCCCGGCAGCCGGGATGGGCGCAGCGGTGCCCGGCCGCGTACTCCAGCGCGCCGTCCAGCAACGCCTTGCGCAGCAACCGCTGCTCGGCGTCCCCGCGCTGCGCCAGCTCCAGCAGCCCCGACGCGCTGATCGGACGCCCCTCGTACCGGGGCGTCACATCGGGCAGGACGCTCGCCGTGAGCCTGCCCAGCGCCCGCGCCGCCCGGCCGGAGGTGAGGCCGCGCAGGTACGTCACCTCGCCGTCGCTCGCGCCGAGTTCGACGAGCCAGTCGGCGACCCCGCCGCCGTTCGCGGCCAGCCAGCCGATGCCCGTCGCCCAGTTCTGCTCCAGGTCGTCGACGAGATGTTCGACCTTCCGGTACGTGCGGCCGTTGAAGCGCAGCCGTCGCTTCGGGCCGGCCGCCCACGCGGCCACCTGCTCGTAGCCCCAGCGTCGCTCCGGCTCGACGGTCAGCAGGCCTTCGATCAACCGGCGCCAGTCCGGATCGTCGACGTCGGTCAACGCCGGACGCCGCCCGTCCAGCAGCATCGCCCGCACCTCCTCGCGGGTCATGGCCGCGTACGGCTTGCGGCGCAGGAGCAGCTCGTAGGCGATGATCCCGAGCGCCCACCAGGCCGCCGGGGCGCCGCGACGGCCGCGCAGCGTCTCGGGTGAGGCGTAGGACAGGGTGAACGCCATCCGTCCACCCGCCGCCTGCTTGATCGGCGTCTTCTTGCTCGATGTCTGCCTGCCGGGTGCCCGTCCGCTCGGTGCCCGCACGTTCGGCGCCCGCTCCCGGACGTCGCGGGCCGTCCCCCCGAAGTCGCCGATGAGCAGCTCATAGGGGTCGCGTGACCGCACCAGGATGTTGGCGGGCTTCACATCGGTGTGCGTCAGCCCCTGCTCGACGACCCAGAAGTTCAGGCAGTCCGCGAGTTCGGCGATGATCAGGCGCCGTTCCAGGTCGCCGGTGGGCGCCGCGTGTCCGTGGATCACGTCGTGCAGCGATCCGTGCGGGCAGTACTCCTGGGCCATCCATCCGACGGTCTCGCCGCGCACCTCGATGTCGCCGTAGTCGAAGATCCGGGGGACGTGCCTGACGAACTGGTGCAGGGACAGCAGCCGCATCTGGTGGTGGTCCACCCGGGCCGCCTTGTTGACCTTGATCACGGCCTCGGACGCTCCGTGGCACCAGTCGCCGTCCGGCTCCACGAGGAACACGACCGCCTCGCCGCCGACCGCGAGCGGCCTCACGTTCGCGACGCGCCCCAGCAGGGCGTCCGGAAACTCTTCGACCCCTGACTCGAAACCCAGCACCCGCCCTCCCCGCCCGTGACCACAATCCTACGAGCCGTGCACCCGCCGTGGTGAGGGCGCCAAGGCGGTCTTCCGCCCCGCCCGTGACCGAGTCCGGCCGCGAGCCGGGGGCACGGTCGGCCAGCCGTTCACGACCCCTCCCGGTGGTGGGGTTTCGGCGGAGCCGCGATGGCGGCACGAGGCTTCCGAATTCCGGCCCGTCTAGGGGATAAAAAGCACGAATAGTGACAGATAGTGGCCATATCCATGACAGTCCTCCCGGACGGTCGTCAACCGTGCGATGCGACATGTACTAGTGGGGGCATAGCACCAGCAGCGGGCAGGTATCAGTCAGCACAAGGGGAGCGATGGCCTACTCCGTATCGCGCCTGAACAGGACGACCACCGCGCACTGGTGGCTGTCCCTGGAAAAGAGCGAGGGCCGGGAGCGGATCTACCGCGCACTTCGCGATCTTCTCGACGCGGGGGCTCCGGCGTATACCGCGAAACCCACCCGTCCCGCCCTCAACCGGCAACTCGGAATCACTTCCTCGTCGACCTTCTACCACGCGATCAACAATTCCCGGTTCAAGGAGGCGCTCGGCCACTCGGACTTCCGGGCGCTGCTCGACCGGAGCGACGCCATGGCGACCCTGGTCGCCGAGGCGAAGATCTGGTCGTACGCCGACCACCGGCAGGGTTGGCTCAACGGGCTGTCGCGGCTGCCCGGCGGATCCGTCCGGTGCGCGGTGCTGAGTCTGGTGCACGTCCTCTCCCGGTGGGCCGTGGCGGAACCGGGCCTGGCCACCGTGTACGGCTTCGCCGCGCCGCACTCGGCCGTCCAGGACCTGTGCACCGTCCTGCCATGCGAGATCACCGAGACCAGGGCCGGGGACCTGCTGGCGAAGGTCGTCACGGAGGCGCGCGGCCCGTTCGGCGTGTCCTCCGGCGCCGTCGTCGACGCCGTCTACGACGACCTCACCGAGATCCTGCACGCGCCCGCCGCCATCACCGGCATGGTCGAGGGAATCCGCGGCCGCCTCCGCGACCTCCAGGCGCCGCTCGGAAGCCTGTCGGACGCGGAACTCGACGCGGCCCTCCCCACCTGGGTTCCGCGCGAGGCGCTGCGGCTGCTCACCGAGGGGGCGTGACCGGTGCCGGGCGACCACGACCAGGAACTGCGCAGCGAACTGTGCACGCTCGTCACCTACGTCGGCGACACCGGTGACCCCCGACCTTTGCGCGAACTGCTCACCGAGGCCGACCACGACTCCACGGTCGGCCGCGCCGTGGTGCTCCAGATCGAATGCGAACTGGAGAAGTGGCTGAGCCGGGGCCGTGACGCGGCCGTGTCCGCCGACGTCTGGGCCGGCCTGGCACGCCGCGCCGCCGCGATGAGGCTGGCGCCCGACGACCCCGCGTACCTGACGATCCGCATGCTGCACGCGCAGTACGTGCGCCGCCGTGGACGGCCGGGCGACCTGGAACTGGCCGTCCGGCTCTACCGGCGCGAATGGGAGCTGCGCACGCAACTGTTCCCGGCCGACGACTGCCGGATCTCGACGGCGCACGCGAACCTGGCGCTGGCGATCCGGGAACGCGCCGCCCCCGGCGACCTGGAACGGGCGCTGGACATGCTGGAGGAGGAGACCGCGCGGCGCATGCGCGTGCACGGCTCCGACCGTCCGTTCACCTGGATCGCCCAACTGATCCTCGCGCAGACCTTGATCATGAGGGCGGAGGAGGCCGTCGACCCGGACGAGGTCCGCGCGGCGGCCCTGTCGGCCGGTGAGCACAGCGAGGCCGTCCTGACCGGCCGCCGAGTACGCTTCGGCCGCTCCCATCACGCGACCCTCCGCGCCCAACTCGTCCACGCCAACGCGCTCATCCTCCTGGGCCGATGCGCGGACGCCGTAGGCCTGCTCGGCGCACACCAACGACACGACCCATCCGGAACCACATCACCGGGCAAGTCCGACCTCCTCCTCGCCCGCGCCCTCAAGAACACCGAGCCCCTCCGGGCGCTGGTCCACGCGCGGCACGCGGTTCAGCGCAGCATCGACCCCCGCCGCAGGAAGGCGGCAGAACAGCTCGTCCAGGAGCTGGAGGTCAGCTGACCGCGTGACCGGGCCGCCTCGTAGGCGCGTTCCGCGGTCTCCTCGAAGCGTGCGCGCCAGCGTTCGGCGTCGCCGTGGAGCTGGTGGGTGAGCGCGCGGTCGCCGTCCAGGACGGCCGTCAACCGGCTCGCGACCCAGGTCGCCACGGGGTCGGCGGGCGCGACGGCCAAAACCTGGAGGTAGCAGGCGGCCAGGACGGCGTCCGCGCGGCGACGGCGGGTGGCCTCGTTCGCGGCGCGGACGGCGCGGGCCAACCGGTCCATGGCGGATGACACCGCCGCCTTGGAGTCGGCGGTCAGGGCTCGGGCCGCCATGTCCAGGGCCGCCGCGCGTTCGTGCGGCGGTGTCTCCGGGTCGAGGAGCGCGAGCCTGCGCTGGAGCCGCTCGACGATCGCGCCGTTGGCGCCGTTCGCGCCGCCCTGGCACAGCGTCCGCGCCACGGCGAGCCGGTCGGGGGAGTCCCTGGTGAGCAGGTGCAGGGCCGTGCCGACGGCACCACGGCGGTAGCGTCGCCGGGCGTCCGCGAGCTCGGTCTTCCGCTCCCGGACCAGGGCCAGCAGCTCCGCGGGCCGCAGGCCCACCGGGTCGATCGGCGCTGGTGCGGGCCGTTCCCGGCTCAGCGCCGGTAACGCCACAGTCTCGGCGTTGCAGCGCACGAGCGCCGCCGCCGCACGCGGCCACGGATCCCGGACGTCCGGCGGCGCGGGTTCCGCGGCGGGCAGCGCGCCGCACGCGAGGAAGAACGCCAGCCCGGCATCCGGAAGGGGTCCGTCTCCGAGCATATCGAGCGCCTCTCCGATTTCCGGTCGGGCATGGTCAATGGCCCCGGGAAACGTGCAGCACAGGCATACAGTGGCGATAATCGGCCAGAACGAAGCGCCCGTACATTCATTCCAGTAAAACGCTGGAATCATAGAATTGCCGGTCGGGTCTTCGCCTGCCCCGGGCCGGTTCCGCATGACCGCGACGAGGCGCGCACCCGCGCCGGACGCGCCGCACGCGCCGCAGGCGCGGATGGCCGATCCCGGAAGATGTGTCACGCGACTCCCTCTTGCCTTCCGAAGGCTGCTCTCCTTGCAGAAATCACCGCTCGATTCGCCGCCGGTGCGCCGGGCCGCCTTCCCCCGCCGGGGGCGGCCCGCAGGGAGGGCCGTCCAGGAGGTTGTATGCACGATGTCACCGTCAGGGGTCCGGACGGGACGCCCGCCGGTCGACCCGCGCGCCGCGGGCCGGGCCTTCGGCGTCCACCCCGACGCGCGGCATCCCTTCCAGCGACCCGGCGGCCGGATTGGAATGATCAATGCGTTCCAACAAATGCGCAGTATTTTGGAATACCTGGTCGGCGTGACGGGTCGATATTCGTGGGTCGAATGGGGATCGCTCGGATATTCTGGCGGGAATGGAATTTCCGGCTAGGCCGGTTCCTGCGAGGCCGTATGGGGGCGGTGATGTTCGACCGGAGGCGAGTCGTCCAGCCATCGGGGGACGCCGGAGTCGGGGACGTCGACAGGTCGTACGAACGGTGGCTTCCCGACGACCCCCCGAGCCTCGCCCGTTGTTCGGAGGCCGACGGATGGGCGCCCCACCAAGGCGGCCCCCCGCTGCCCGAGCCGGCGCCCGTCCCCTCGTTCCGGATCCCACGGTTGCGGTTACGGACGGCGGCGCCGCGACGGTTCGGCTTCCGACCGTTCCGGCGCAGGCCCCTCGACAGGTCCGCTCTCCGGGCGCGCACGGTCGGAGACGACCCCACCTGGCGAGGCCTGACGCGCCAGGACCCCCCACCACGAGACCCGGCACGGCGAGACAAGGAGCACGGCGATGACTGAGCCGACCCCCGGCGGCCGGGACCCCCGCCACCCGGACGACGCCGGCGAACCGCGCGCCCCGATCCGCTCGCCGCTGATCTGGTTCTCCGGGGCCGACGCCGAGGTCCTCGCGATGACGCCCGGCGACCGGGCGCGGTACACCGGCATGGGCAGCGCGGTCCTGTTCACGGCCTCGCTCGGCGGCCTGTCGATGTGCCTCGCGATGCGGATGGCGCTCGGCCTGCCCATCGCCGTCTGCCTGCTGATCGCCGTCGGCTGGTTCTTCGGCATCGCCGGTCTCGACCGCTGGCTCGTCAGCTCGATGGACAAGCCCGCCAGGGCCGCGAACGACGAGGTGGACGGCTGGGACGCTCCCGCGGAGTCCCGCAGCCCCTACAAGCTCGCCATCCCCCGCCTGGGGCTCGCCCTCCTCTTCGGCATGGTGATCTCGACGCCGCTCACCCTGCAGATCTTCGACACGGAGATCCGCGCCGAGATCAACAAGATTCACCAGGACGAGTGGAACGACTACGTCAAGGAGATGCGGAGCGGCTCGTCCGGCAGGCGCATCGCCGACCTGACGGCCAGGCAGGCGCAGTTACAGCAGGTCGTCAACAGCGGAGGGCGGTCGGGCGATCCCGCCGTGACCAACCCGGACGTGGCCGCCTACGACACGAAACTGGCGGAGATGCGCCGGCAGCTCACCGAACTGGATCAGAAGCGCGCCTGTGAGGAAGAGGGAGTGAACTCCGGCACCGACTGCCGGGGAACCTCCGGTCGACAGGGCTGCGGCGCGCGTTGCGACGCGTTCGAGCGCGCTCGCAACCGTCTGAACAGCGAGATCAAGAAGGTCGAGCAGCAGCGCGCGGCGCTGGTGGACCGTCTCAGGACGCAGGAGTCCAGCGGTGCCGAGTCCCGCCTCGCCCAGGCGAAGACGCAGCTGGAGGAGGTCAACGGGGAACTCGGCCAGCTCCAGAACGCGCAGTCGAAGCTCCTGGCACAGGGGAAGAGCGACAACGAGGCGAACAACGGCCTGCTGATCCGCATGGAGGCGCTCGAGAAGGCCAGCACGGGAAGCCTGACGCTGGGCCTCGCCCGGCTGGTGCTCTTCCTGTTCTTCACGGCGATCGAGTGCCTGCCGGTGATCGTCAAGCTGCTGATGAACGACGGCGCCTACGAGAACCTCGCCCGCGTGCGCCGGAGGCAGGACGAGATCCGGGGCAAGCGGGAACTGCTGGCCCGCCGCCGGGTCGACGCCCAGCACTATGAGGACGAGGTGTACTACGGCGAGCGGTTGCGCGCGGCCCGGTGGGCGGTCATCGACGAACTCGTCGCGGAGACCACGACCCTGGAGACGGACGTCAACCGGCGCAACCTCTACCGGTGGTACTCGCAGGAGTCGCGTGACCTGCCTCCGGCACCCCCGACCGGCGTCCCGTGGCAGTTCGGCAGAGACCCGGAGCCCCCGCCCCCCGAATCGTGGTCCGACGAGACGCCGCCGGACTTCCCGGGGCATTCCCCGAACGACATCCACATCCCGCAGCAGCCCGGACCGTCCGAGCCCGGGCCGGGACAGCAGGACCCGTACCGGCAGCCCGGGCCGCCGCCCCTGCCGCTGCCGTCGAGGAGCGACATCGGCAACGGCCGCCACGACCCGTACGGGGGCCGTAGGAATCGGCCCCGAAGCCGGGCCGGAGGAGGGCAGGCCGACAGGTTGCGGCCCATGGAGGCGACGTCCCACCACACCGGCCCCCACGATGTGGCCGGCGGCGACTTCGAGGAGGGCCGGTTCCAGCGCACCGTCCTCTCCGTGAAGGAGAGGTTCCTCTGGTTGCGCCGCAGGTCGGACCGGAGCGAGTGAGTGGGCTGCCGAACATCGCGGAGGTCTGTGCGAGCACGCGGGCTTTCGGTGCCGGTTCGGAGGCGGTCGTGTGGGTGCAGGGCCGTCCGTTTCGGTGTCGGGGTGTGTTCCCCCCGGCTGCCTGCGCGGGCGAGGTCTCGGGGCGAGAGGGGGAGGTGCTGTGGCGTCGCCGGTTGGAGCGGGGGGAGTGAGTGGGCTGCTTAACGTCGCGGAGATTTGTGCGAGTACGCGGGCGCTTGGGCCTGGGGTGCGGGCGGTGGTGTGGGTGCAGGGGTGTCCGTTTCGGTGTCGGGGGTGCGTGGCGCCGGACTGGATCGAGGAGCGGCCCGCACGGGTGATGTCCCCGGGCGAGCTTGTGGACGCGGTGCTGGCCGATCCCGAGGTCACCGGTCTGACGTTCTCCGGGGGTGAGCCGATGGAGCAGGCGGTGGGGCTGGCGGAGGCGGCGCGGCGGGCCCGGGAGCGACGTGAACTGACGGTGATCTGCTTCACCGGGTACCGGCTGGAGGAGCTGCGCGGACGGCCCGGCCCCGAGGCCCTGCTCGCCGAGGTCGACGTGCTCATCGACGGCCGGTATGTGGACGTCCTCGACGACGACGTCGGCATGCGCGGCAGCGCCAACCAGCGGGTGCACCGGCTGACCGACCGGCTCGCGGACGTCGCCGTCGACTTCGAGGCCGGGCCGCGGCGGGCCGAGATCAGGGTCCGCGCCGACTCCGCGCTCCTCGTGGGCGTGCCGTCGGCCGCCGTGCGCGGGGCGTGGACCCGGATCGAACGGACGAGACCTGTTCCCCCCACATCGAAAAGGGACTGACCGTGAGCGGTGCCAAGACGATCAGCGTCGACGCCGGTGCGTGGCGGGAGGCCCAGCGGGCCGCCCGCCGGCTCGCGGAGGTCCGGCGCGACATGCCGAAGCTCCTCGACGACGTCCGGCGGCAGACCCGGGCGGACATCGACCGCGCCGTCTCCGCCGTCACCACCAGACAGGCGCGCACCGACCAGAGGCTGCGGGAACTCAGCGAGCACACCCGCGACCTGGAGCGCCGTACCAGTGCGCGGCTCCGGGAGCAGGCGGGTCGGCTCAAGGCGGTGCGGGCGGAGACGAAGCGGCTGAGCCGGGAGATCGACCAGGAACGGCAAGAACGCGAACGGCAGTTCGCCGACCTGGACGCCCGGGTCACCGACATCACCGAACGCCGCGACCAGGCCACGCGACGGGCACGCGTGCTGTTCGACGACGCCGGAACGCTCGCGGCCGCGATCGGTGAACTCCCGCACGAACGGTTCGCTCCCGGGCGGCTCAGGCGCCTGGAGCAGCGGCTCGCCCAGACGGCGGTCACGCTCAACGAGCAGGAGCCCGCGTTCTCGCTCGGCCTCGTCCAGAACCTCTACTTCGACCTCAGCGACCTGCGCGTCGACGTGGAGGAGGCCGCGCTCGAATGGGAGCGGGCGCGCTTCGAGGCGCTGGACGCGCTGCACGCCGCCGACGCCGTCACCGTGTCCAACATCGTCGTCCCGATGCGCGCCATGGACGGCACGGTGCTGGACGACATCGACCTCGACGTCAATTTCTGGACCGACGGTGACGCGGCCCGGCTCCTGGACAGGATCCGTGAGCAGGCCGGGGTCGTCGCCGACCCTGATTGCCCGCTGACCCTGGACGAACTGCGCGCGATCGTCCAACGCGACGCGCCCGCTTATGAGCAGGAACTCACCGACCTCCTGGAGCGCGCCTGGACGCGGACGCTCGCGTCCCAGCAGCGCGCCAACACCGCCGAGATCGCCATCGCCGCGCTCGAACAGCAGGGCTACGAACTCGCCGACGAGGCCTGGGAAGGGGAGGACTTCCGCGGCGCGCACTACAGCAAGCTGGTCAGCCTGACGGGACGAAGCGAACTCGTCGTCGAGATCGCCCCGGACGGCGACGCCGGAATGGCGATCCGAGTGCTGTCCTACGACTCCGACGCGGCGGAGGACCGGCGGCGGCAGCGCACCGAGAGCATGCTCGGCAGCCTGCGCTCCGCGGGCATTCCCGCCGGAGCCCCCGAGGACCGTGGCACCGAGCCCACCCCCGAGGAGGGCGACCTGGAGGCCATCCGCAGACGGCGGCGGCGTGTCGGCTGAGCCGCCCGTGCCCACCCGGCTGCGTCCGCTGCACCGGGCGGCGATGGCGAGCGACCCCACGTACGTCCTGTACGGCGGCGGCGTCCAGGACGTCTTCGTCGACCCGGCCCTGCGTCTCATGGACCTGTCCCAGGCCCTGCACGAGACGCTGACCGCCGCCGGTTTCGCCCGGGTCGTGTTCTTCAACCTCGACACGATGCTGACCGTCCGCGACGCGTCGTCGCGGCTCGTGCGCGGCACCGCCTCGGGTGCAAGGACGGCCGGGCGCCGCGCGTCCCGCCGGATCAGGGGCCCGATGGGCTACCACCAGGTGGGCACGGGGACGGCCGCGGACGAAGGGCCGCCGCCCGCTTCGGTGCCGTCCGACTCTGGAGCACCCGGTCCCGCGCCGTCCGCGATGACCGACGAGGCCGCCCTCGACATGATCACCGGCCTGATGGGTGACGAGTCCGTCCGTACCGCCGTGGTCCTGGAGAACGTGGAGGTCCTGGAGCGCCACCTCAGCGGGCTGCGGCAGCTCGCCGTGTCCCTCGACGCGTGGCTGGGCGGCAGGCACGGCAAGGGCAACGCCTGCGTCCTGGTGTTCGTCCAGGAGCACCTCTCGGACGTCGAGCGGCTCGCCGGGCAGAGCCGGAACCTGCCCGGTCTGCTCGGCACCGCCGTCCGGGCGGAGAAGCGGCGCGGCTCCCCGGGGCTGATCGGCCCGCCGGAGGAGGCGGAGCTGTCCGCGCTGGTCCACCGGGCCCGGCTGCTGGACGACCTGCCGATCGGCGACTGGCGCGGGCTGACCCGGACGGTGCGGCTGATGGCCCGCGAACGCCGACCGCTGAGCACCTGGCGGAACCTGCTGGCGAGCCTGTCGGCGACCGGGACCCCGCTCGACGCGGGACGGTTGCGCGCGGACGGGCACCTGTCCGGCCCCGACCTCGGCGAGGGCACGGTGTGGGACAGGTTGGCCGGGCTGCGCGGGCTCGACCAGGTACGGGAGGCCCTGGAGGCGTTGCGTTGGCAGCCGCCGCGCGGGCGGGAGGCCACCGCCCTGCACATGGCGTTCACCGGCAACCCCGGCACCGGCAAGACGACGGTGGCGCGGCTGGTCGGCGAGATCATGCTGGAGCTCGGGCTGCTGCGCAGCGGACACGTCGTCGAGGTCGGTTCCGCGGACCTGGTCGGGCAGTACGTCGGGGAGACGGCCATCAAGACGAACCGGGTCGTCGACCGGGCCCTGGACGGCGTCCTGTTCATCGACGAGGCGTACACGCTGAGCGACCAGGCCGACGGGGGGTTCGGCAGGGAGGCCGTCGCCACCCTCCTGCAACGCATGGAGAACGACCGGGACCGCCTGGTCGTCATCATCGCCGGCTACCCCCGGGAGATCGAGGAGTTCCTGCGCGGCAACCCGGGCCTGCCGGGCCGGTTCCCCAGACAGTTCCGGTTGGAGTTCCCCGACTACGAGCCGCCGGTCCTCGTCGAGATCGCGCGGGCCGGGTTCGCCGAGCAGGGGCTGGTCGAGAGCGAGGCGTTCACGGCCGCGTTGGAGCAGGTCGTCACCCGGATGCACCGGCACAGGTCCGCGACGTTCGACAACGCCCGCGCGATGCGCACGCTCGTCCAGGACACCGGCGCCCGCTGGGCCCGGCGCGTTCGCGACGAACGGCACCTGCCGCTCGCGGTGGAGGACCTGCCGCCCGAGCATCTCCGGCACACCGAGGCGCCGCCCGCCCTGGCGGATCTCCTCGGCCCGCTGGAGGCGATGACGGGGCTGCGGCAGGTCAAGGACGCGGTCCGGCAGATGGTGTTGCGCCTGGAACTCAACCGCAGGCGCGAGCGGGGCGATGTCGTCGCCCCGCACATGGCCTTCCTCGGCCCGCCCGGCACCGGCAAGACCACCGTCGCCCGCGAGATCGGCCGGATCCTGCACCGCCTCGGGCTGCTGGGCCGCGGTCATGTCGTCGAGGTGGGACGTCCGCAGCTCGTCGGCGGCTACATCGGCCAGTCCGCGATCCGCACCGGGGAGCGCATCGACGAGGCGGAGGGCGGGGTGCTGTTCATCGACGAGGCGTACAGCCTGGCCCAGGGCGGGGAGAACGACTTCGGCCGCGAGGTCATCGACACGCTCGTCCCGGCGATGGAGAACCGGCGTGGCCGCTTCGTCGTCATCCTCGCCGGCTACACGGCGGACATGGAACGGATGATGGCCCTGAACCAGGGGCTGGCGTCCCGGACGACGCTGCACATCGAGTTCCCGCCGTACGAGCTGGACGAGCTGACGGAGATCTTCACCGGGCTGGCCGGGTCGCGCGGCTACACGCTCGGGCCCGGCGTCGTCGACCGGCTCCGCGTCTGGTTCGGCGCGGTGATGAGGGCGTCCGACTTCGGCAACGGCCGGGCAGCGCGGAGCCTGCTCGACGGGATCGAGGCCAACCTCGCCGAACGCGTCGTCGCCGACCCGGCCCTCGACCCCAACGTGATTCTGCCCGAGGACGTCCCCGATGTCTGAGCCCCGGGACCCGCGAGAAGCGGACCGCTGCCCGGTCTGCGGCTGGCCCGCGGGAGCCGACGCGCGGTGCCGTGACTGCGGCTGGACGCTGCACACGCCGTGGCGGCTGGGCCGCGGCGACGAGTCGGGCTTCCAGGCGCGGCTCGACGCGGCCCGCCTGGAAGCCGACCTGCGGGTCGCGGCCCGGCTCGGGGACGACTGGCGCGACACCGCGCCGCTGCTGCGCGGCGTGCCCGACGACGCGGCGTGGGCCGAGGCGCGCCGGGCGGTCTCCGTCCCGGTCCGGCCCGCGCGACCGGTGCTGGCGCGGGCGGTCGCCGACCTCGCGGGCGGCGCGAGGCTGGCGGTCGTCGAGGTCTCCGCCGAGGGCCTGACCGCGACGCTCGTGGACGACCTGGCCCGCACCGACGGACCGCCCCGGACGCGGAGCTGGAACGAGATGCTGCCGATGCTCTCCGCCGACCCTGCGGTGCGCGCGTTCCAGCTCGCGGGCGGCGAACGCGAACTGGACCGGCCCGCCCTCGAACTCGCTTTGGTGGCCGCCGTCACCGCATGGGCCCGAACCCTGCCGCCCGACCGGATCGCGATCTGCCGGGTGCCCGGCTGGCCGCTGCCCGAACTCGCCACCCGTCTGCTCGCCCCGCGCCACCTCGCCACGGCGACGGCCGTGGAGCCGGGCGAGTTGGCGGCGCTGCTCACGGAGGTCGCGGCGACCCGCCCGATCCGCACCGGCTACGGGCTCCTCGTCGCCCGGCTGGAGCCGAAGGGGAGCCGGGTGACCGCCGCGCTGCACCCGCTGTTCGACGCCGGAGCACGCGGCGGCGCGATGGCGGAGGTCACGGTGTACCGGGCGCCGGGGATGAGCCCGGCGACGACGCTCGCGGTCTGCACGGTCGAACAGCCGCCCCGGCTGGTCGCCGCGTGGCGGGCGACGCCAAGGACCGGGCCCGTTCAGGTCCGGGCGGTGCTCGATGGCCCGGAACGGGTCAGGTTGACGGTCCCGTCCGGGTTGGACCCCGACCCGCAGAATCTGTCCGGCATCCTCGAAGGCCTACCGAAGCGGTTCGTGGCGCCCCCGCGCCGGATGGAACTGTTCTGCCTGCTGGAGCTGAACGGCCCGGCCAGGGCGGTGCGGCGGCGCAGGGAACTGCTGGACGGGCTGCTCGACCTTCTCGCGTCCGAGGTGGCGGAGCGGGTCGACGCCGCCGTCCTGGGCTACTCCGACCACTCGTTCCGCGGCCGGACGATCATCGACGTGGTGCACGGCGGTGGAGCGTTGGAGCGGCCCGCCGCGACCCGCTCGTCCCTGAAACGGCTACCGGAACCCGTCGAGCCGTTCACCGCGGGCGCCGCCCCGCTGGAGGACGCGCTCACCGCCCTCGCCTCGACGGTTCCCCCGCCGCGTGCGCCGCGCGTCCTGTTGACGGTCGCGGGCCGCCCTCCGCATCCGCTGGTCGCCGACCGGAGCGGGCGCCGTCCCGTCGACGTGTGCCCGTCCAGGCATGACTGGTCGAAGGCCCTCGCCCGCACGCACACCGGCCGCCGGGTCGCCGTCGTCGACGAGGTGCCCGAGACGCCCGCCTCGGTCTGGCGGGCGCTCGGCGAGCACGCCCTGCTCGGCCTCGACGGCACCGAGCCGCGTGCCCTCGCCGCCGCGCTCGGACTGCTGCCTTCGGCGCCCGTCCGGTTCTCCGTTCCGCTCGCTCATCCGCTCTGAGAGGTGGTGTGCCATGTCCGTTCCTCCGCAGTACCAGAACTTCCCCGATGACGACGCCGACGACGACGAGCCCGTCCAGACACCCGGCAGCAGGTACGCTCAGCCGCCGGTCGACACCGCCCCCGGTGTCGGCGCCCCGGGCCCTGGTGCTCCCGGCTCTGGTGCTCCGCGCCCTGGTCCTCCGCGCCCTGGTCCTCCGCGCCCTGGCGCCCCCGGTCCGGGGAGACCGGACGGGGGCGGCGCGTCGCCGGGCGGCGGTCGGTCCCGTGGCACGGGCACGGCCACCGATCCGGGGGCGTCTCGGAACGGGACGGACGGCGCCGCCGAGCCCGACGCCGAAGAAGCCGACGCCGACGACACCGTCGCCGGGCGCATCGGCATCATCGGCCCGCCCGGCAGCGGCAAGACGACCTTCCTCGGGGCGATCCGCGTCGCGCTGGAAGAGCGGGAGGCCGGGCTGATCTGGGGCACCGACGCCCAGTCGCGGAAGTTCCTGACCGAGGCGTCCGACCGGCTCCACCGGCAGCGCGTCTTCCCCAACGCCACCGTGAGCCTGCCGCCGAACCTGTCGTTCAGGCTGCGCGTCCAGCGCAAGAACGTCCGGGTCACCACCAAATGGAAGAGGCGGCGGCGGGTGACGCGGACGGCGATGGTGTCGCTCGACGTCCTGGACGCGCCCGGCGGCATCTACGGAGGTCACACGCCCGAGGCCGTGCCGGAGCCCGGCGGGCCGCCCCGGCAGAGCGCGGCCTCCTACTCGACCGCCGACCTGGAACGGCTGGCGGAGCACCTGGCCGCCAGTTCCGGCCTGGTGCTGCTGCTCGACCCCGTCCGCGAGACGAACATGAACGACTCCTACGACTACCTCCAGCACATCATCGTGGAGATCGCCGCGAGGGCCCGTTTCCGGCGGAACGATCCGCACCTGCCGCACTACCTCGCGGTCTGCGTCACCAAGTTCGACCACCCGCACGTCTACAACGCCGTGAACCGGCAGGGGCTCTATGTCGAGCCGCGCGGCGAGTACGAGTTCCCGCACGCGCCGTCGTCGACGGCACGCGAATACTTCGACCTCCTCTGCGAGGAGCAGCGGCCTGACACCGCGTTGGGCGACACCAACAGCACGCGGCAGCTCAGGAACGTCATCAGGCAGTACTTCAGCCCGCAGCGCACCAGGTTCTTCCTGACGTCGGCGGTGGGGTTCCGTGTCGATCCGCGGACGCGCAGGTTCCTGCCGACCGCACCGGAGAACGTCTCCTACCAGGAGTTCGACGGGAAGGTCGGCCAATGGATCCTGGGCACGGCCCACCCGGTGAACGTCCTGGAACCCCTGATGTGGCTGGTCCAGCAGCAGTTCAAGGACGACGGGCGATGACGACCGTGCCCGTGGCGTGGGCGGTGCGGGGCAAGAAGAGCGACAGTTACGCCGACTACGGCATCACCGTCGGCGGTCGTGGGTTGTCCGCCAGGCAGTTGCCCGCCGTGTTCGACGAACTCTCGTCGCTGGGCGAACCGCCGGTCGAGCGGACCGGGCCCCGGGCACTGCCCTGGATCGTGTTCACCGCCGCCCGCGCGGGCGACCGCGACCACGTCGGCCTCTCCGTCCAGGAATGGACGGACCAGAGCGACGCCATGGGCCGTCCCATCACCACCTGCACGTTCTACTACCTGCCGTACCGGGACGCCGGCGACCTGGGCGTCTCCTACCGTGAGCTGCTCGCCGCCGTCCGGGACGAGCCGCTCCCGCGGGACGGCTCCGCGCTGCACGCCTCACTCACCGGGACCGACCCCCGGTACCTGGCCGACACCATCGCCGACCAGGGGTTCGCCCGGGTCGCCGGCGCGGCGGCGCTGCTGCTGGAAGGCCCGGTGACGGTGACGCGGGCCGAGCATCTGACCGTCGAGCAGAGACTCGCGTTCATGGACGCCGTCGCCGCGCTGCTCCCGCAGGGCTGGCGAACCCGCTTCTCCGCCGCGACCTGGCACGAGGGCACCGACCTCCGGATCGGGATGGTGTTCGGGCAGGTGTGCCGTCCCGGCTCGTTCGAACTGGACTGGCAGGCCCCCGGCGCGCCACCGGCGTCGTCCGCCGGGGCGGCGTACCACAGTTGGCTGTACGAACTCGTGGAGGCGCGGGGCTGGCCGGGGCCGAGGCTGGTGGCGGCGCTCGCCGCCCAGCGCGCCTCGATGTTCCACGCCGGACCGGGCGCGGCCGTCGAGATCGTGGCGGACCTGGACTGGCCGGGAACCGTCTGGCGGGCCGTCCTCGACGGCACGGCGCAGCACGACGACCTCGTCCGGCTCTTCACCGGTGGACGCCACCGCGAGCTCGACGACCCCGACAAGGTGGCGCGGGTGTTCGGCGCGCTGGTCGACGTCGCGGAGCCGAGCGACCTCCCGCTCGTGGCGAAGCTGTGGCATGAGTGCGGCGGCGAGGACACCACTCTGCTCCGCAACGCCCGCCGCCGGCTGTGGCGGGAACGGCCGCAACCCGACCTCGGCGCCTATGTCGAGACCGCCGACCGGCTCGGCTTCGCCGACGGCTTCGTCGCCGGTCTCCTCGCCGCCCCGCGCCCGCCCGGGGAGCTGCCGGGCGGGGAGGCGACCCTCGCCGCGCTGCTGTGCGAGCGCCGCCCGCCCGGCCCGGGACGGACGGCCGAGGCGCTCGCCCGGAACGGCTCCGTGCTGGCCGAACTCCTCCTGGCGGTGACTCCGGGCCCGATCGCCGAACGGAGAGCCTGGCTCCAGACCGTCGAGCCGGACGCGCCGCCCGTCCTGCTCGACGCGTTCAACGGGTTGTGGACGCGTCCACCCCGCATCCCCGACTCGTTCACGGAACTCGTCCAGAACGGTCGGCGCTGCGTCCCGGCCGTCCTGCAAACCGCCGCGAAGACGCCTCAGGCGTTCGGCGACACCCTCGGCGCCTTCGGCCGCTGGCTGATGACGGACGCCGACCCCGCGCACGCCCGCGCCTGGACCGGCGTACTGGCCCTGCTGGACGCCTCGACGTCCGCCGAGAAGGGCACGATCGACGGGCTCCTCACCTGGCTGGGCGGCAGTCCACGCCACTTCCCGGACTGCACCCGATCGCCCAACTACTTCGACGCGTTCCACGCCGTCTGCGCCGACCCGGCAGGTCAGCGGCACCGCTCTCGCCTCGTCGCGGCGCTCGCGGCCTTCGTGAGCCGATACGAGTGGGTACCGGCGGGCCACACCACGGCGATCGTCAAGCTGGTCGAGCGGTTCGCCATCGACCGGGAGGTCGGCAGCGCCCTGCTCTTCGCCCGGTCGGTGGAGCCGACGCTCGTCCACGTCAACGCGTACGCCACCTGGCGGCGGCGGTACCTCGACGCCCGCCAAGAACTGCGGAAGGTGGAGTCATTGCTGCTCATCCGTAACGTCCGTCCCGACGCGCCGCCGGATGTCGTCGGCGAACTGTGCGCGGGGGCGCTGCACGAAGGCCATCCGTTCGACTGGGTGCGCGACGAGATCCTCGAAGCCGGGTGGCGCTTCACCCCTGACCGGTTCGTGACCCTGCTCGACACCGTCACCGACACCCTCACCCGGCTGGGACGCGACCGGGACGAGGCGGAGGACTCGGCCCTGCGACTCGGCAGGCTCCTGATGCTGAGGCGTCCGCCGGAGGAGACCGCTCAGATCCGCCGGTACACCGTCCGGTACGCGGTCCACGAGATCCGCTACCGCCTGAACATGATCCGGTACCTGAGCGGGGACCCGGAGAAGAAGGGCAAACTCCTCCTGGACGGTCCCATCCGCAAGGAACTGGACCGGCTGGGCACGCTCGCCGGACGCGTCGCCAAGTCGGGAGCAACCCCCTGGAGGAAGGGATGACACGCGGGGCGGGCCGGGCGGCCGTCCTCGACCTGGACGAGGCGACCCTGACCCTGGTCGACGGCGACGAACGCGTCTACCAGCGACCGTCCGACCCGCCCGGCCCGTTCGACCGTCCGGTCATCGTCGTCGCCGCGCCGCACGGGCCCGGCGCCGCGAGACTCGAAGCCCTGCACCGGGTCGCCCCGTACGGGGTGCGCGGGACGGGACGGTTCGCGGCCTGCGCCGCGGCGGCGACCCGGCGCGGTGTGACCGGGACCCTCGCGATCTGCGACGTCACCTGGACCACCGCCCGCATGGCCCGAGCGGAGGCCCGCGACGCGGAGATCACCGTGGGCCCGCACCGCGACGCCGCCGGGCTCGACGGCGGCTCCTTCGTCGCCGGGCTCACCACCGACCCCGCCCAGCGCGCCGCGCTCCGCGAAGCGCTCACGGGCGACCCGGACTTCCTGCTGGAAGCGTGCGACCAGGCCGTCCAGGACCCGATGTTCCGGGACGTGCCGCTGATGACCGCGAGCGACCCGACCATCACCGTGGGCCGCCTGCTGGACGCGCTCCCCGCATACCTGGCCGCGCTGACCCCGCTCGTGCCGGACCTGCGATCCGCCGACCACACCGTCCTGACCGGCGCGTTCGCCGCGTTCCCGCTCCTCGCCCGCGCCCTAGCCGACGCGGCCGGTCGGGCACCGCTCGTCCTGCCCGACGCCGTCCTGGAAGGCGCGCTCCTCCTGGCCGAAGGAACCTACACAGAACCAGCCACACAACGCACCAACGTGCGGATACCACTACACCGGCACCGAGCCGGAAAGCTGGAGGAACGGCTCGTCGCACTGCCGTACGGCATCGGGGAGTACGCGCTCCTCGACGGAGCCGACCTGTACGTCACGAAGGGCAGTGGGGACGGCCTCCCCGTAACCGACGCACTGCCGCTGGAAGTGGACGGCGCACAGCTCCACATCGACTTGTCCCACCTCCCGGCCGGACGTTACAGGCTCGGCGTCCGCACCGACCACGACGGACCAGTGCTGGTCGCGACCGCCGACGACGACACCGAACCCGTCTTCACCGCCCTCCCCGACCGAAGCGCACAGAAATGAAGGGACCCGCCTGACCCGTGAACGGCGAACGGATGCGCACCCTCGGCAGGCTCATCTCCGAACTCGCCGACGAGGCCGGACCGGACGGCGACCGCGCCGCCGGGCTGCGCTTCGTCAGCGAGCTGAACAAGGCCCTCACCGACCTGCCCCGGCTGCTCGCCACCGGCCGGGCCCGTCTCGACGGCGGAGACTTCGGCCCCGCCGTGACCGCCAAACTCTCCGCGACCTGGGCCGACCTGGAGAAGCACCGCGCGGAGCTCATCGAGACCGAGAACCTTCTCGCCGAACTGAAACCCGCCCTCGCCGAACTCGAAACCGTTCGGACCCGGCACGCGGAACTCACCACGCGCCTGGCGGAGGTACGCCGCCTGGAGGCGTTGAAGGACGAGGTCGAAACCCTGCGCGCCGCGACGTCCGACCTCGACCGTCGCGAGGCCGCGCTGTCCGACGTCCGGGACGCCGAACGGGAGTTGGCCGAGGCGGGCCAGGCGATCGGCGTGCGGTCCGCGCTCCGGCTGTCGGAACTCGACACCGCGACCCGCGACACCGTCGAACGGGCCGAGCGGCTCACCGAGCAGATCGCGTCCGCCGAGGACCGGCTGGCCGCGCAACGCGGCCGGGTCGCCGCGCTGGAGTCCGACCTGGAGACGCTGCGGGCCGAGTTCGCCGAGCTGGAGTCCATCGCCGACCAGAAACTCCCGCACATCGAGGCGCACCGCAGTGCCGACCGGGAACTGTGCGCCGCCCTCGGAATCGGCCCGCTCGTCAAGGGATCAGGACTGAAGCACGTCCAGACCGCCCTGACCGAGATGGAGGAACAACTCCGCAAGGCCGACACGGCGATCCGTGACGCACTCCGCGCGAGCGACACCGAACACGCCACCACCCGCAAACCCACAAGCCTGATCTAGGCCCCGGCGCACTCGTCCCACCGAGCCGAAACGCACTACCCGTCCGAGTTGCCGGCGGCCATAACGGCTCGGAGCCGAGCGATCTCCTCTTCCCAAAGATGTCCGTTCGGACTCTCGCTCCACAGTTGCCTTACTTCGGAGTCGGCCGCGACGACTCGATCGAGCGCGCTGATGGCCAAGGGCACCAGTTCACGGGGCAGGGGCGGCACCGGCTTCCCCGGACCGGAGATCGGGTCGGTGGGCGGCCCACCCGGGAGCTGTGCCGCGACCACCGCCGCGGCGGCGACGGCGGGATCGGCGGATCGGCTACCGGTGTCGCCGTCCGGCGGCATCACCGCGTTCAACGCGCGGGCGATCAGTTCAGCGTGCTGCTCGGCCGGCGCTTCGTCCAGGTCGATGGCGAAGTCGGACGCGTGATCATTATCGAAGGGCCCGATATCCCAAGTTCCCATGTAAGGATTTTTCCACCTGCGCCGCACTCCGGTCGCCGGAATCGACCCTTCGGCGTAGTCGCGGACGAAGACGTTCTCGTCCACGTGCGGCTCGGAATCTCCGGAATGGTCGCCGCCTCGGTGAGCTGCCAGAACGACCAGCCAGTGCCGCCCGGGATGTTCGTGGACGCGTGCGCGGCGGTGGCGGGAGCCGCCGCCGCGGGCATCGAGGACGACCCGTGCCCCGGAAGGACGGATCACGCGAAGTGACAAATCGGCCTTGGCGGCGTGGCCGAAAACTATGCGGAATCACGTAGATATCGCTGTTTCCTCCTTGACACGATGTCGCGGAACACTGCGGCACGGAAAAGGATGTGAGGTACCCATGAAGGGAAACGGCAAGCATCTCGTCAAGCGAGTCGCGGCGACGGCGGCGGTGGCCGGGACACTGACCCTGGGTGGTCTGGCGACCGCGGGCGCGGCGAGCGCGGAAACGGTCGACAATGCCGGTTCGGCCGTGCTCACCAATGTCACGCCTGACGCCGCCTCGGACGCTTACACGTCCAATGTGAGTTGCTGTCAGAACAGCCAGCAGACCAACTTCGGCTGCTGCTGAATTCTCGGTGGGGCGCGGATGTCGCCAGGCCGCGCCCCACCGTCCATTTCACCCAGGGAGTAGCCATGCACGCGAGCCAGTTTCTGGTGGTATCGGACGAGGCACTGCTCGACGTCAACGGGAATTTCGTGCGCGTAGCGCTGCACACCGCGTCGGAACAGGTTTACGTTCTGGCCGACGACGTCCTGCAAAGGCTGGTCGACCGGCCCGCCCTGCTGTCGGACGCCGAACGGACCGAACTCGCCGCCGCCGACCTGATCGTGGCGGACTCCCGGGACGAGTTCAGCGAGGTGGTCGAGCAGAACCGGGCCCATCTAGCGCGGCTCACCGACCGCATGTTCGTGCTCATGCCCGCGGCGTACTGCAACATGGGCTGCGGATACTGCGGGCAGAAACACTTCAGGCTGCCGAAGCGCGAGCAGCATCGTGACGCGATCAAACGGCGGTTGGTCGCGGCCGCCGAGGATTCGTCCACCAGTGGGCTGGGCGTCTGCTGGTTCGGCGCCGAACCCATGATGGGGTACGCGCAGATCCTCGACATCTCCGCCACCGTGATCCCGGCCTGCGTCGAGGCGGGAAAACCATATACGGCCAAGATGGTGACCAACGGATCATTGCTCACCCTGGAGAAGATCCGGCGGCTGTACCACGACTGCCGGGTGACGCATTTCGAGATCACGCTCGACGGCGATGCCGAGTCGCACGATGCCCAACGACCTCTCAAGAGCGGGCGGGGCAGTTTCCGCCATATCACGACCGTGATCCGGCAGGCCTGCGACGAGGAAAACCTTCCGGGCCTCCAGTTCAGCATTCGCACGAACGTCAGCCGGGCCAACCAGGACAGGCACACGCGGTTCGCCCGCGAGATGCGGGACGCCGGTCTCGCCGATCCCCGCGTGAGTTTCTACGCGACGCCCGTCCGGGAATGGGGGAACGACGTCTCCGACTACGCGATCGCGCGCCGCGACGCGATCGACATCGAACGCGACTGGCTCGACGCCTACGCCGCCCACGGCCTCCGGGCCGGTGATCTGCCGATCAAACGTCGGCACATGGTCTGCGTCGCCGTGAACAGGCGCGCCGAGGTCATCGCGCCCGAAGGGCAATTGCACAGTTGCACCGAGCAGCCACTGGTTCCCGGACGCGAGAACACCGCGATCGGGCATGTGATGCTCGCACAGTCCGCCGAACTGAGGCCCGAAGGGCGCTACGACGACTGGAACAAGAACCTGCTCGGCGACACGAACGCGTACTGCCCGAGCTGCGCCATCTTCCCCATCTGCGGCGGCGCCTGCCCATTGCTGTGGGGGGAGGGCAAACCGGCCTGCCCGACCACGAAGGTCACCCTGCCGATGCAGCTCACGCGGTACGGTCTCCGGCTCGGCCTGCGCGGCGCGGATCAGCTCCAGCGTCCGGCGAGCACGAGCGTCACCACGGCGCTGAGCACCCGCACACCGTCGCGTGAACCGGGGTCCATTCCGACGAGCTCCCGGACGCGGCGGAACCGGTAGTCCAGGGTCCTCGGATGGATACGCAGCGCGCCGGCCGTGTGCAGACGGTTCATGTCGTGCCGGTAGTAGGCGTCCAGGGTGGCGACCAGGTCGGGGCCGCTCGCGAGCCGCTGCGCGAGAACACGCAACCGCTTGTCGACCTGCGGCATTTCCACGACGCCCAGTTCGACGAACACGTCGGTCACGCCGTGCAGGCGGCGCGGCATGGTGTCGACGGGCGCGACACGGCTGATCCGGCGCGCCAGCGCGACCGCGTCACCCAGGGCCCGGACCCGTCCCGTGGTCGCCCCGGCCGCGCACGGCCGTCCGAGCATCTCCGCGAAGTCGCGGACGAGGCCCAGCGCGCGTTCCTCCATGGCCTCCACGGCCTCCGCGCTTCCCACGTCGCCGCAGGGCAGGACCGCCACCAACTCTTCGGGACGGCGCCAGGTCATCGGCACCCGGTGGCTCTTCAGCAGGGTCCCGACGATCTCTTCACGCCGTTTCGGCAACGGACCACCGGAGACCCGCACGACCGTGACCACGTACCGGTCGGCGAGCCGGATACCGAGGTCCTCGGCGAGGCCGGGCGCCACGGACGTGTCCGCGAGCAGCGTCGCCGCGAGGTCCTCGACGCGTTTGACGAAAGGCTGTGAGCGCTTGTGCCCGCTCAGGAAACCCCGGGTGTAGGCGCGCTGACCGGCCAGCCCGTTGACGGGAAGCCAGCCGATCATCTCCGTCACGTGCGCGACCTCGTCCAGCCCGGCCGCCTCGTGGATCTCCCGCAGGGTGAGCACGTCATGCAGGTTGAGGACGCGCTCCCGCGACTCCAGCGAGACGCCCTGCCTTCCGCGTTGCTCACCGAAGGCCGTCAGCATTCCCAGGTCCTGTTCGGTGAAGGGCGCCGCGTCGGCGGCCAGTTCGGCTTCGCGCCGCCGCAACGTCACCGCGAACTCCAGCATCGCCGCGCGGGCTCGCCCGTCCTTCGCCACCGAACGGAAATCGGGAAGCTCGCTGGTGTAGACGTCCACGGCCCGGCGCGCGTTCGCGTCCACCCGGTCCAAGAGGAGCTTGAAAAGCCCGTCCATCTCCGGTCTCCTCCCGGCTCGCGAACAGGACCTTTCCCACCCATTCGTTCGGCGGGACGATCCGGATGGCGGCCGGATCCGGACGGGGCGGACCGGCGGTGTTCCTCCTATTCCGGGGTCGCCGAGCGCAGCTGCGCGGTGAAGCCGCTTTCGTAGGTCACCGCGACCGCCTGGCCCCGCGTCCGCACACCGAGTTTCTTCAGGACGTTGTGCACATGGGTCCGTACCGTCGTGATCGAGATCGACAGCTGCTGGGCGATCTCGACGTTGGAGGCCCCTCGCCGCAGCAGCAGGATCACCTCCTTCTCGCGGGCGGTGAGGTTGGCCGCCAAGCAGGGTTCCTCATCGGCCGTGGAAGAGGCGTAGCGGGAGAGGATCGTGGGGCGGGCGGCCTCCGGGATGAGCACGGTGCCGCCGGCCACCAGGCGTAAGGCGTGGACCAGCTGATCCGCCGAGGCGTCCAGGGACAGGACGGCGCGGACGCCGAGGGCGATCGCCTCCATGGACCGGTGGGCGTTCTCCGGCTCGGCGAGGAGCATCACCTTGGACAGTTCGGCCAACTCCATGAGTTCACGCTGGTGGGAGATGATCGTGAGGGCGGGGTAGACGACGAGCGTGATGTCCGGCCCGAGTTCCGCGGCGTCCTGGAGCACGCGTTCCCCGACGGTGTGCCCGATGACCTTGATACCCGCCGTGCCCTCCAGCAGTGCCGAGAAACTGGCGGCGTAGATCGGCTTTTCACAGCACAGCAGCAGACGCTGTTCTGTGGATATGTTCTTTATGGCGTCGAGATATGTAAACCTGGCGTCAGCGGAACTCTCCATGGCGAAATCGTAATCCCCCGTCATGAAACTGTTTCTGGTCTTGGACGTCCGGTGGCGGGAACAGGAGCTCGATCGTTGAAACTTCAGCCAGATAGCGGGTTATTACTGTGAGTAGTCGCGCTAGTTACGGTATGCGTTCGGAGTCGATGGCATCTCTAGGCATGATGGCATGACTGCCCTGCTTTGTGGTGATGGTGACTTGTTGGTGGCGAATCTGGCCTAAGGCGGCAACCGGATGACCGGCGGCCTATTCGGCCGCATAAATGATCAACGATGGGGTACTTCTCCAGGTCAGCGGACTCGGACGCGGACGCCATGCCGACCTCGCCGACCGCGCCCAATGGATTCGGTGTCGAGACGGTCCGTGAATCACCGCCGGTCCGCGGCGCGCCCGCGGCACGATTTCGAGGCCCGCGATTGATCGCCGGTCGTGACGTAAGTGATCAACGAGCCGCTCGCATTGGCCCGTGACCGACCGCCCGCGGGGCCTTTTGATCTTGGTGTCGCCATGGACACCGACTTTCCCCGAGCCGGACGCACCCGTTGATCTCGGTGCTCGCCCTCCCGGCCGCCCGGTCAGTGGTTCGTCAGCGTCGTCGTCAGCGTGGTGCACCACAGTCTGAGCGTCCGCCGTTCTCCACCGTCCATCAATGGCATAGGGGGAAGTCGTGAGTGACGTGTACGACCGCTTGGTCGGCCTGCTGGTGAACCGCTTCGAAGTGGACCGGGCCGCCGTGGCACCGGACGTGACCTTCGAGGACCTCGAGGTGGACTCGCTGTTCCTGGTCGAGCTGCTGCTGGTGGCCCAGTCCGAGTTCGCCGGCGCCGACCTCGGCGAGGACCTGGTCTCGCCCTCGGACACCATCGGCCGCGCGGCCGAGCTGATCGAGCGGCGGATCGCGACGGCGGCCTCACCGTGACCCCGGCGGACTTCCTCATCGGATACATCGCCGACGCCCTGCTGGACGGGGACGCCGACGGCCTGCGCGCCGACACCCCGCTCATCGAGCTGAACATCATCGACTCTGCCGCGATCTTCGACCTGGTGCACGCGGTGCAGGGGGAGTTCGGCGTCACCGTCCCGCTCCAGGAGATCACGCCCGCGAACTTCGGCTCGGTCGACGCGATCACCGCGCTGGTCGACCGGCTGGACCGGGAGGAGAAGAGCCTCCGATGACCGAACTTGCGGACGGCGCCCAGACCGTGGTCTCGGTCCGGCGGCGGGTGCTGGAGATCATCGCTTCGAACACGCTGTACGACCCGTCGCGGTTACGACCGGAGAGCCACCTCGAAGGGGAGCTCGGGGTCGACGCGACCACGCTCGACGCCATCCTGGCGGACGTCCGGGACCACTTCGGCCCGGACGTGCGGCTGCCCCGCGACGTGGCGACCCCGCAGGACCTGATCGAGGCGGTGGCGCACGCGACGCGGGCGCCCGCCGCGCCCGTGAACGCGGTCGTGAACGGCGGCGCGGGCGACGAACCGCGGCTGGACGAGGTCGTCCTCACGGTCGCGATGCGGCACACCCAGTACCGGCGTGACCAGCTCGACCTGGACGCCGAACTGGAGAGCGAGCTGGGCATCGACTCGGTGGTGCTCGCCTCCATCATCAGCGACGCCGCGGACGAACTGGGGCTGCCGGAGGGCCTGGCGTCCAAACTCACGGTGCCCACCCTGCGCGAACTCGTCACGGAACTCGAAGCCCACCGCGCCGGCTCCGGCACGTCGCGGCCCCCGACGGAACCGGCCGCCCCGGACCCGGTCACCGAGGCTCCCGAGCCGCGCGAACTCGCGGTGGGCGAGCTGGACCCGGCCCGACCGGAGCCGAGCACGTCCTGGGACGACCGGTCCATGCGCGACTTCATCGACGACCGCGACCCCGACCTGTTCTCCAAGGCGCGGAGCTTCACGTCCTACCTGCGTGGACGCGAGGCCGAACACCTCTACTGGTACGGGATGCCGCTGCGGTCCCGGTGCGTCAACCGCGCCCGGATCCACGACGAGCTGACCGGCCGGACCCGCGAGTTCCTCATGTTCGCCTCGAACAACTACCTCGGGCTCGCGAACCACCCGCGGGTCATCGACGCCGTCTGCGACGCGACCCGCGCCTACGGGGCGACGAACACGGGCTGCCGCATCATCGGCGGCACCAACCACCTGCACAAGGAACTGGAACACCGCCTCGCCAGATTCAAGGGACGGCAGGCCTGCATCGTCTATCCCGGTGGCTACGCCGCCAACCTCGGCGCGGTGTCGGCGCTGGTCGGAACCCATGACGCGGTGATCGTGGACAAGCTCAACCACATGAGCATCGTGGACGGCTGCAAGCTGTCCGGCGGCGTCCGGAAGATCTACGGCCACAACGACATGCGCGCGTTGGAACGGGTGCTGGAGCGCTGCGCGGAGACCGTCCGCGGCGGCAAGCTGATCATCACCGACGGCGTGTTCAGCATGCACGGGGACGTGTGCGACCTGCCGGAGATCGTCCGTCTGGCGCGGCGGTACGGCGCCCGGGTCATGGTCGACGACGCGCACGCGACGGGCGTCCTCGGCGAGCGCGGCTCCGGCACCGCCGAGCACTTCGGGCTCAAGGACGAGGTCGACCTGGAACTCGGCACCATGAGCAAGGCCCTCGCCGGCATGGGCGGATTCGTCGTCGGCGACGAGGAGGTCGTCGAGTACCTGCGCTTCTACTCCAACTCCTACGTCTTCGCGGCGACGATCCCCGCCGGTCTGGCCGCCGGGCTGATCGCGGCGATCGACGTCATGGAGGAGGAGCCCGAACGGCTCGCGCAGCTTTGGTCGAACATCCGCCGGCTGCACGCGGACCTCACCGACGCCGGGTTCGACCTGGAGAACACGCGCAGCGCGATCCTGCCCATCGTCATCGGGGACGAGCGCCGGGCGATGGAGATGGGCCGGGCGGTCCGCGCCCGCGGCCTCTTCTGCCAGACGGTGGTGTTCCCCGGCGTGCCGCTCGGCGACGCCCGGCTGCGGGTGAGCGTGACGTCCGAGCACACGCCCGAGGACCTGGCCCTCGCCGCCCAGATCTTCGTGGACGCGGGACGGGAGACCGGCGTCCTGCCGGCTTCGGGCGGCGCGCGGCGGGAGCCGGGCCGGTGAGCGCGCGACGGTTCGGATCCCTGGACGACGGCCTCGTGGGGCTCCCGGACGTCGAGTCGCCCGAGCACGCGGCGCGTCCCGCCCTCGTGGGACGGCGGACGATCTCCTACGGGGAACTCGCCGCCACCGTGGCCGTGCTGTCCGCCGGGATCCTCGGCCTCGGCGCGCGTCCCGGCGACCGGGTCGCCGTCTGGATGGACAAGGGACCGGAGTACGCCGAGACCGTCCTCGCCGCGCTCCGGGCCGGCTGCGCGTACGTGCCGATCGACGCGGGACAGCCCGCTGCCAGGGCGGACACGATCCTCCGTGACGCGGAGCCGATCGTGCTGTTCACCGACAGGCGCCATCTCGCGCTTCTCGACGGCCTGGAGCCCGCCCCGAAGCCGACGTCGATCGTCGTGGTGGACGGCGTACCGCAGACGAACACGCTGCCCGCCGTCGCCCGCGACGAGTTCCTCGACGGCGCGGCACGGGACACCGCCACGTCGAGGCCGCCGCGGATCACCCCCTCCGACCTGGCCGCGATCCTCTACACGTCCGGCTCCACCGGGACGCCCAAGGGCGTCAAGATCTCGCACCGCAACCTGACGGCGTTCACCGGCTGGGCCCGCCGCGAGCTGGACGTCGGCGCGGACGACGTGTTCGCCAACCACGCCTCGTTCAACTTCGACCTCAGCACCTTCGACCTGTTCGTCGCCCTCTCGGTCGGCGCGGCGGTGTGGATCGTCGAGGACGCCCAGGCACGTGACGTCGCGGCGCTGGCGACCGGCATCCGCGAGCACGGGGTCACGGTCTGGTACTCGGTGCCGTCCATCCTGATGCTGCTCACCGCGTCCGGAGCGCTGACGGCCGAGACCGCCGCCGGGCTGCGTTACGTGCTGTTCGCCGGTGAGGTCTACCCGATGCCGGGACTCCGGGAACTGAGCGCGCTCCTTAACAGCCGGACGGTTCTGTACAACCTCTACGGGCCCACGGAGACCAACGTCTGCACCTACCACCGGGTGCGCCCGGAAGACCTCCGGCGGGACGAGCCGCTGCCCATCGGCCGCGCCGTCGGAAACGCCCGACTCATCGTCGTCGACGAGAACGACGAACCCCTCCACGACCCGGACGCGATCGGAGAACTGATCGTCGAGGGCGACTGTGTCACCCCCGGCTACTGGGGCCGTGAGCCGGATCCGTCCGGCAAGGCCCGGCACGCGACAGGCGACCTGGTGAACCGCGACGCGGACGGCCTGCTCGTCTACCGGGGCCGCAAGGACCGCATGGTTAAGGTGTCCGGCTACCGCGTCGAACTGGGCGAGATCGAGGCCGTGGCGCTCCGGCACCCCGCCATCGCGGAGGCCGCCGTCCTCCTGGAGGGGGACGGCGCCGACGCGCGGCTCGTCCTCTACCACTCCGTCCGCGATGGCGCGGACGCGCCGGGCCTGATCGAGGTCAAAAGACACTGCGCACGGCACCTGCCGACGTACATGGTCCCGCACGCGGCGACCCGGCTGGAGGCGCTGCCCCGCAACGCCAACGGCAAGGTCGACCTCGGCCGACTCCGCGTGCCGGCCTCCGTCTCGTCGGGGGCGGTGGAACGATGACCCGCCCGAACCCGATCGACGCCCACTGGGAAGGTCCCGAGCCGGACACGGTGACGGGAATCCTGCGGCACCACCTCCGACTGACACCCGACCGGCTCGCCTACCGGTTCCTGACCGGCCCGCGCGGGGACAGCGAGTCCTGGACCTACCGAGACCTCGACCTCCGTGCGCGCGCCATCGCCGGACGGCTCCAGCGGGAAGGGCTGCGCAACCGTCCCGTCCTGCTCCTGCTGCCACCCGGCCTCGAATACGTCGCTGGGTTCCTCGGCTGCCTGTACGCCGGGGCCATCGCGGTCCCCGCCTACCCGCCGGACACCGGCCGGACGGGCGCCACGACGGCGCGGCTCGCCGCGGTCGCCCGCAACACCCAGGCCCGGTGGGCGCTGGTGGACGAGGAACAGAAGCACTCCCTGGAGTCCGGTGAGGGAAGCCGGGGCGACCTGGGCGCCACGAACCTGCGCTGGCTGGCGAGCACGGAATGCGGCCAGGACGACGCCGACGCGTGGCTCGACCCCGAAGCGACCCCCGCTTCGCTGGCGTTCTTGCAGTACACGTCCGGGTCCACCGCGACGCCGAAGGGCGTCATGGTGAGCAACGAGAACCTGGTCGCGAACCTGCGCACGATCCACCTGGCGATCGAGCACGACCGGGACTCGGCCCTGGTGTCGTGGCTTCCGCCGTACCACGACATGGGCCTCATCGGCGGGCTCCTCACCCCGCTGTACGGCGGCGTCCCGGGGCACCTCATGGCGCCGCGCACGTTCATCCAACGCCCGCTGCTCTGGCTGGAGACGCTCTCCGGCACCCGCGCGACGACCTCACCGTCCCCGAACTTCGGCTTCGACTACTGCCTGAGCAGGATCACCGAGGAGCAGACGGCCGGACTGGACCTCAGCTCCTGGCGGCTCGCCCTGAACGGCGCGGAGCCGGTGCGCGCCGACACCCTCGACCGGTTCGCCGAACGGTTCGCGCGGTGCGGTTTCGACCGGCGTGCGCTGCTACCGTGCTACGGGCTGGCGGAGGCGACCCTCCTGGTCAGCGGCACCCCGGCCGACCGCGCGCCGCGGATCGCGTCCCTCGACGCGGAGGCGCTGGAGAACGCCCGCGTCGAGACGTCCGTCACGGGCCGCCGCGCCGTCCGCGTCGTCGGCTGCGGACCCGCCGCCGACCGGGTCGACGTGGCGATCGTGGACCCGGCGACGCGCCGTCGCCTGCCCGCCGGACGGGTCGGCGAGATCTGGATCAGCGGGCCGGGCGTCGCCCGCGGGTACTGGCGCGACCCCGACGCCACCCGGGAGACGTTCCAGGCGCGGATCGCCGACGACCCGGACGGCGCCGAACACCTGCGGACCGGCGACCTCGGCTTCGAACGGGACGGCGAACTGCACATCGTCGGCCGGTTGAAGGACGTCGTGATCGTCCAGGGGCGCAACCACTATCCGCAGGACGTCGAGCTGACCGTGGAACGCGTGGACGAGGCGATCCGGGGCGGCTGCGGCGCCGCGTTCGGCGTCGACGTCGACGGCGCCGAGGAGATGGTCGTCGTCTACGAGGTGGACGGCCCCCGGGTCGGCGACCCCGGGACGCTGCTGGCCCGGATCCGCGCGGCGATCGCACGCGAGCACGACGTCTCCCCGCACGCCGTCGTCCTGGTCAGGAGGGCGTCGGTCGGCAAGACCACGAGCGGCAAGATCCAGCGGAAGGGATGCCGGGAGGCGTTCCTGACCTTCGGACTGCCGGTCGTCGCGGCGAGCGTGAGCCGCGAGACCGGCAGTGGGCAAGGCGGCGCCGACCGGACGAGAATTCTCGAAACAATCGAATCCACCGTTCCCGGCACGACGACCAAGCTCCAAGACCTCGAACGCCGCGACTTCGCGGACCTCGGCCTGACCTACCCCGCGCTTCTGGACCTGGCGAACCGCCTCGACCGAGAGTTCGGCCTGCGGGTTCCCCTGGGCGACCTCCTGGCCGAACCGTCGATCCCCGCCCTCCTGAGACTGCTCGGCGCCGACGCCGCGGCCCCGGCGCCCGCCGCTCCGCGAAGCACGACCGACATCGAAGAATGGCTGGTGGAGAAGGTCGCCGCCCGGCTCGGCCTGCCCGCCGGGGCCATCGACACGACCGTCCCCTTCGCGGATCTGGGCCTGGCGTCCAAGGCCGCGGTCGGCATCATCGAGGAACTCGGAACCTGGCTCGGACGCGACCTGCCGTCGAGCACCGTCTTCGACCGACCCACCATCCGGGACGTCGCGCACCGCCTCGGCGGCGAACAACAAGACGACGAACACACACCTCCCAAACCGAAGCCCGAATTCGACGACGCCGCGGAGCCGATCGCGGTCGTCGGCCTCGGCTGCCGTTTCCCCGGCGCGCCCGACCCGGACGGCTACTGGCGCCTTCTCCTCGACGGCAGGGACGCCGTCACCGACGTGCCCCCGGGCCGATGGGACGTCACCGGAGTGGAGGCCCCGACCCGTGGCGGCTTCCTCGACCACATCGACCGTTTCGACGCCCGCTTCTTCGGAATCTCCGCCCGCGAGGCCGAACGGATGGACCCCCAACAACGGCTCCTCCTGGAGATCGCCTGGGAGACCTTCGAGAACGCGGGCATCGCCCCCGACGCCGTCGCGGGCACCGACACCGGCGTGTTCGTCGGCATCAGCAGCCACGACTACGCCGACCTCCAGACGTCCGACCACCGGTCGATCGACGTGTACGCCGCGACGGGCACGGCCCACGCGGTCGCGGCGAACCGGCTGTCCTACCAGTTCGACCTTCGCGGCCCGAGCCTCGCGATCGACACCGCCTGCTCGTCCTCGCTGGTCGCGGTCCACGCCGCGTGCCGGAGCCTGCGCGCCGGGGAATGCGACATGGCGCTCGCGGGCGGCGTCAACCTCATCATCAACCCGGCGCTGTCGGTGGCGTTCGCCCGCGGCGGGATGCTGTCGCCGGACGGGACGTGCCGCACCTTCGACGACGCGGCGAGCGGCTACGTCCGTGGCGAGGGCGCCGGGCTGGTCTGCCTGAAACGACTCTCCCGCGCGCTCGCCGACGGGGACCGCGTCCTGGCGACCATCACCGGTGCCGCCGTCGGGCACGGCGGGCGCGCCAACGGCCTCACCGCCCCGAAGGGATCGGCGCAACGCCAGGTCATCGAACAGGCGCTCGCCGAGGCGGGCACGGACGGCCGCGCAATCGACTACGTCGAGGCGCACGGCACCGGCACGGTCCTCGGCGACCCCATCGAATGGGAGGCGCTCACCGAGGTCTACGGCCGGGACCGCGCCGCGGACTCGCCCTGCCCGGTCGGCTCCGTCAAGGCCAACATCGGGCACCTGGAGGCCGCCGCCGGGATCGCCGGGCTCATCAAAGCCGTCCTGACCGTCTGGCACGGCGAACTGCCCCCGCAACTGCACTTCACGACCCCGAACCGGCACCTGCCCTGGGACGGGTCAGGCCTCACCGTGCTGACCGGGCGCGTCCGCGTCCCACCCTCCCGCGTTGCGGTCAGCTCGTTCGGGTTCGGCGGCGCCAACGCCCATGTGATCGTGGCCCGCCCGCCCGAGGCACTTCCGGCGACGGCCCCGCCGAACGCCGAGCGGCCGGTCCAGGCGCTGGGCCTGTCCGCCCACACGCCGTCCGCGCTCGCGTCCCTCGCCCGCAGGTACCGGGCGCACATCGCGGCCAGCCCGGACGTCGAACTCGCTGACCTGTGCCACGCCGCGAACACCGGACGCGCGGCGCTCGGCCATCGCGCCGTCGTCGTGACCAGGTCGATGTCCGACCTGGACGGCGCGCTCGCCGCGCTCGCCGCCGACGAGGCGTCCGCGGACGTCCTTCGCGGGGAGCGCACGGCACGTGCCCCGAAGGCCGCGTTCCTCTTCAGCGGCCAGGGCACGCAGTATCCAGGAATGGGACGCGGACTCTACGAGTCCAGCCAGGCCTTCGCCGCCGTCATCGACCAGGCGGACGACGTGCTGCGGCAACTCCTCGGCACTTCTCTCCGCGACCTCCTCTTCACCGGTGACGACGCGACCGAGCTGAAGAGAACCCGCAACTGCCAACCGGCCCTCGTCGCCGTGGAGGTCGCGCTCGCCCGGCTCTGGGGCGCGCTCGGCGTGCGTCCTGCCGCCGTGCTCGGTCACAGCGTCGGCGCGTTCGCGGCGGCCTGCGTCGCGGGTGCGCTTTCCCTGGAGGACGCGCTGACCCTCGCCGCGACCCGGGGCCGTCTCATGGACGAGTTGCCCGGAGCGGGCGCCATGATCGCCTGCGCCGGAGAGCCGGAGCCGATCCAGGCAGCAGCAGCCGCACACCCGTCCGTCACGGTCGCGGCCGTCAACGCGCGAAACCACCTCGTCCTGTCCGGGCCGGTGGAAGAGATCGACGAACTGGCCCGGGACCTACCGGACAAGGGCGTCGTCGTCCGCCGACTGGCCGTCTCCCACGCCTTCCACTCGCCGCTGATGGCCGGTGCCGCCGACCCGCTACGGGACGCCGCGCGCCGCATCACCGCCAAGGAGCCGGACATCCCGTGGATCTCCGACCACACCGGGGAGCCGATGGGCCGTCCCGACCCCGGCTACTGGGCCGACCATCTGCTCGGCACGGTCAGGTTCGCGGACGGTCTCGCCGCGCTGCGCAGGCTCGGCTGCGACACGTTCGTGGAGGCCGGCCCGCACCCCACCCTCCTCGGCCTGGCGCGCACCGGCCTCGCCGGGGACGCCGAGTCGGCGCTGTGGCTGCCGTCCCTGCGCCGCAAGGCGGACGACTGGCAGACCTTCCTCCGGTCGGTCGGCCGCTGGTACTGCGCGGGCGGGGACGTCCGCTGGTCCGGACTCGACGCCGGTCACCCGCGCCGGCGGGTCGCCGTGCCGCACACGGTGTTCGAGCGCGGCACCTACTGGCTCAAAACACCCTGGTCAACAGGCGGAAACGGGACGGCCGAGCCGCGAAGGGAACCCGACATGGACGGCAACGGATACGCGCACCCCACCAGGACGGCGCAGACGGTGACGCCCGGCGACGGCGCAGCCAGGGTCCTGGCGTACATGTCCAAGGTCTGCGGTTTCCCCGTCGACCAGATCTCGCCCCACGCTCACGTCGGCAGCGAACTGGGCTTGGACTCGCTCATGAAGGGCGAGCTGGAACGGCACCTCGCCCCCCTGTATCCCGACCGCGTCGCGGAACTCCGCCACACCCTGCCCGAGGACTTCACCGTCGGCCAACTCTTGGACGCCCTCGGCCTCACGGTCGCGCCCCAACCCGCGATGACGGCTCCACCGGCCCAGACGTACACCCCCGCGCCCGCGCCCGCCCCCGTCCCGGACACGTCCCGGACGGTGAAGATCCAGCGGCGGTTCGAGGACTGGGAGGAATACGCCGCGATGCTGGAACGCCTCCGGCTGATCGAGGCGAGCGGCCCCAACGCCTACGAACGCGTCCACGAGGGGTTCAACTCCGGCCTGATCCAGATGAACGGCCGCCAGATGGTGAACTTCTCGGCGTTCAACTACCTGGCCCTGTCGGCGCACCCCCGGCTGCGCGCGGCGGCCAAGGCCGCGATCGACCGTTACGGGACGTCCAGCTCGGCGACCCCGCTGCTCTGCGGGGAGACCCCGCTGCACCACGAGCTGGAGGCGGAGATCGCCGGTTTCCTCGGCGCCGAGGCGGCGATCGTGTTCGCGGGCGGGCACGCCACCAACGTCGCGACCGTCGGGCACCTCTTCGGCCCCGAGGACCTCATCGTCCACGACGAGTGGATCCACGACAGCACGGTCCGCGGGTGCATCCTGTCCGGCGCGCTTCGCCGGCCGTTCCCGCACAACGACTGGCAGGCCCTCGACCGCGTTCTCACCGCGACGCGCGGCCGGTTCCGCCGCGCCCTGGTGGTGATCGAGGGCGCCTACAGCCAGGACGGCGACCTGCCCGACCTGCCGGCGTTCATCGAGGTGAAGCGGCGACACGACGCGATGCTGATGATCGACGAGGCGCATTCGCTCGGCGTCCTCGGCCGCACCGGACGCGGCGTCGGCGAACACTTCGGCGTCGACCCGAACGACGTCGACCTGTGGATGGGCACCCTCAGCAAGGCCATCGGCAGCCTCGGCGGCTACATCGCCGCCCGCCGCGAACTCATCCGGTTCATGAAGTTCACGACGCCGCTCTACATCTTCAGCACCGGCATCTCCCCGGCCAACGCCGCCGCGGCACTCGAAGCGTTCCGGGTCATCCAGGACGAGCCCGACCGTGTCGCGCGCCTGCGCGGCCTGGCCGAGCATTTCCGGACGGCGGCCCGCGCACGCGGCCTGGACACCGGTGTCTCCCGCGACACGGCCGTCATCCCGATCATCGTCGGCGACTGGGCGCGGGCCATGGAGATCTCCGCCGCGCTGCTGGAGCGCGGCGTGAACGTGATGCCGATCGGCCACCCGGCCGTGCCGGCCGACAAGTGCCGGTTGCGGTTCTTCGTCAACGCCGACCACCGCGAAGCCGACCTCGACCGCTCCCTCGACCTCTTGGTGGACGTCATGGACAACGCCTCACCCCGGCACCGTCGGCACCAACCCACCCCCGGCTCCGTGACCGTGCCCCCGCCAAGGGCGGCCGTCCGGACCCAGGACCGGGACCGGCCCGCGACCGAACCGCCGCCGTCCGGTACCGCCGACGTGCTCGTGGCCGGTGCGACCGGGTTCATCGGCGGCCACCTGACCCGCCGGCTCACCGAGATCGGGCACCGGGTGCGGGTGCTGGTCCGCGAGGGCGGCGACCGGTCGGCGTTCGCCGACCTGCCCGTCGAGATCGAGCGGGGTTCGCTGACCGACCTGAACGCGCTGCTGCGCGCCA
Source organism: Actinomadura spongiicola (assembly GCF_003432485.1). GTDB lineage: Bacteria > Actinomycetota > Actinomycetes > Streptosporangiales > Streptosporangiaceae > Spirillospora > Spirillospora spongiicola. Next base: position 248,038 of record NZ_QVNQ01000010.1, on the reverse strand, counting down.
CCGCGGGCGTCCGGTACGTCTACAACTGCGCGGGCAAGTCCGCCGACTGGGGGCCGTGGGAGGAGTTCGAGCAGGCCAACGTCACCGGCTGCAAGAACCTGGTGGACGCCGCTCACCACGCGGGCACCGTCGAACGGTTCGTGCACCTCAGCACCACCGACGTGTACGGGTACCCGGTCCGGCCGTGCGACGAGAGGACCGAGCCGAAGGACGTCGGCCTGCCCTACAACCGCAGCAAGCTCCTCGGGGAGAAGGCGGTGATCCGGGCCGCCGAACAGGCCGACGTGCCGCTCACCGTCATCAGGCCGGTCTCCGTGTACGGGCCGGGCAGCAAGGACTTCGTCGTCGAGATCGCGGCACTCCTGAAGAGCCGGCAGATGGTCTACGTCCGCAAGGGCAAGGCTCCGGCGGGCCTGCTGTACGTCGCCAACCTCGTCGACGGGATGATCGCCGCCTGCGGTTCGGAACAGGCGGCGGGCGGGATCTACAACCTGCGCGACCCCGAGATGACGACGTGGCGGGAGTACATCGAGGCGCTCGCGGACGGTCTCGGCGTCAAACCGCCGTCGGTGAGCCTGCCGCGCCCGCTCGCCGCAGGCGTCGCCGGAGCCGCCGAACGCGTGTACGGGACGTTGCGCGTCCGGTCGCGTCCGGTCCTCACCCGGCACGCCGTCCATCTGCTGGAGCGCGACCAGTCCTTCCCGATCGACCGGGCCCGCGAGGACTTCGGGTTCAAGGCCGCCGTCTCCTTCGAGGAGGGCATGGCGCGCACGGTCGAATGGCTCCGGTCCCCGGCCGGGCGCGAGCTCCTGGGCGGCTGACATGCCCGCACCGCAGATCACCGAGCCGCCCCCCGGCGCCGTCCGCGCGCCGGGCGGGCCGTGGTTCCCGGGAGTGACCGCCGACCCCAATGCCCGCCTGCGCCTGATCTGCTTCCCGCACGCGGGCGGAACCCCCTCGGTCTACCGTGACTGGCACGCGCACCTCGGCGCCCACGTGCAGATCGTGCCGGTGCTGCTACCCGGCCGCAGCTTCCGGCTCGGAGAACCGCCCCGCCACGAACTGGAGCCGCTGGCCGCCGACATCGCCACGGCCCTCCTCGCGGAGCGGCTCACGGACGGCTACGCGCTGTTCGGGCACAGCATGGGCGCGCTGCTCGCCTACGAGGTCGCCTGCGAGCTGCGCGCCCGTGGCGCGGACGAGCCCGTCCACCTATTCGTGTCCGGCAGCCGGGCACCCCACTTCTACGGCGTCGGAATGGGCGCGGAGCTGACCGACGAGTCGCTGCTCGACCTCGTCCGCGACCTCGGCGGTCTCACCGGCGCCGGCGTCGACCCGCGGGCGGGCGGCGCGCCGTTCGCCCGCCGGATGCCGGTCCTCCGAGCGGACCTCACCGCGTGCGAGACCTACCGATGGACGCCGCGCCGCCCACTCGACTGCCCGATCACGGCCATCTCCGCCGAGGGGGACCCGATCGCCCCGCCCGACCAGGTCGACGAGTGGCGGGAGTACACCTACGGCTCGACGCTGCGCAGGCACCTGCCGGGCGGCCACTTCTACCTGACCGGCCCCGAACGGCCGGCCCTCCTACGCGAACTCCACCGTGAACTGGAACGGCACGCCACAGGCTTCGCCGCGCCCCCCAAGCCCCGGAGGACTCTGCCATGAATGTCGCGACCCTGGCCAAACTGGCTCGGAGCCGGCAGGTTCCGTTGCTGGCGTCGCTCGCCCGGGGACTCGTCACGCCCGTGTACCGGGCGTCGTTCCTCGCTGCGGCCTCCGGCAACGGAGTGCTGCGACGCCTCGCCGTCCGCCCCTGCGACCTGGACACCCTCGCCAACGCGCTCGACGTCCGCGAGGACCGGGACGTCCTGCGCGCCTGGCTGGACATCGGCGTCCGGCTCGGCGAACTCGGATTCGACGACGGCTGCTACAAGCTGCGCGGCCGGGCCGCCAAGGCGCTCGGCCGTCCCCGCAACGACGCCATCGCCGCCGCGCTGGAGGAGGTCACCCGGTTCCACCTCCCGGTCCTGCTGGAGGCCCCGGCCATAGCGCGCGGCGGCAAGCGGCTGACCCTGCGCGACCAGGACGGCGCGGTCATCGCCCGCTCCACCCAGGTCATCCGGCCGTTCGTGGAGGAGGCCGTCGACCTCGTCGTGGAGCGGCACGAGCCGAGACGGCTGCTGGAGGTCGGGTGCGGCAGCGGCGTCTACGCCCGGCACGCCGCCCTGCTGAACCCGCGACTGACCGCGCTCGCGATCGACCTTCAGGACGACGTCGCCGCCGACGCCGCCGCGAACATGGCCGCCTGGGGCCTGGCCGACCGCGTCGAGGTCCGCCGGGCGGACGTCCGCGACCTCGACATGGAACCGGTCTTCGACCTCGTGACGATGCACAACAACATCTACTACTTCCCCACCGACGAGCGGGTGAAGGTGCTGGAGCGGGTCCGGTCGCTGCTCGCCCCCGGCGGCAGGCTGCTGCTCACCACCCCGTGCCGGGGCGGCCCCGTCGGCATGGAGGTGCTCGACCTGTGGTTCTCGTGCGCCGACTTCGGCGGCCCGCTGCCGGACGCCGCCGAACTCGTCGACCAGTTGCGAAGCGCGGGATTCACCGGCGTGCGGGAGCGCCGCCTCATCCCCGGCGGCGAGTTCCGCGCCTTCGTCGGCACCCACCGGGACCCGGAACACGGCACCGACGTTGAGGAGCTCATCTGATGTCGACCCCGACCTCCGCCGCACACGCGACCGCCACCGCGAACAGAGAGCTCGTCGTGCTCGGCGCGGGCGAACCCCCGCCCGCCGAACTGCTCGGCGGCAAGGCGCTCCGCCTGGACGAGCTCCTGCGCGCCGGCCTCCCGGTGCCGCCCGCGTTCTGCCTGACGACCGACCTGTTCGAGCGGTTCCTCAAAGAGACAGGACTGGACGCCCGCATCACCGGAACCGCCCCCGCCGAACTGCGGGAAAAGATCATGGCGACCGACATCCCCGCGAGCGTCGCGGGCGCCGTCCTGGACGCCTACGGGGATCTCGGCCGTCCGCGCGTCGCCGTCCGCTCCTCGGCGACCGCCGAGGACTCCGAGTCCCACTCCTTCGCGGGCCAGCACGACACCGTGCTCGACGTCGCCGGGGACGCCGCCCTGCTCGACGCCGTCAAGGTGTGCTGGGCGTCGCTGTGGACCGACCGCGCCGCCGCCTACCGCGACGCGGCGCACGCCGGGTCGATCGCCGTGGTCGTCCAGCAGATGGTGCACGCCGACACCGGCGGGGTGCTGTTCACCCGCGACCCGGTCAGCGGCCGTGACGACCGGTTCGTCGTGGAGGGCTGCTGGGGACTCGGAGAGGGCCTGGTGGCGGGCAAGGTCACCTCCGACTTCTTCCTCCTCGACCCCGACGGCCCGCAGGTCGTCGACCAGCAGATCCGGTACAAGGTCACCAAGTGCGCGCCGGTCGTGCCGGGGACGGTCGGGCTCGTCAAGGTGGACGCCGCCGCGCGCAACGTCCCGTGCCTGACACCCGACCAGCTCGCCGACCTGGCGGCGCTGGCGGTCCGGGTCCGTGACCATTACGGCGCCGAGCAGGACATCGAGTGGGCCATGCGCGACGGCACGCCGTACCTCCTCCAGAGCCGCCCGATCACGACCACACCCGTCCGCGACCGGCGGACGAGCCCCTACGTGGAACCCCAGCCCGACGCGATCCGCACGGGAACGCTGTGGTCCCGCATGGACATCGGCGAGATCTTCACCGGCGTGATGTCGCCGCTCGGCCAGTCGTTCGCGCAGTACTACCAGCACAACGTGCACCGCGGCTGCGCCCTGTCGACCGGCGTCCGCGACCCAGGCGACATGTCGCTGCACATGGGCTACCTGCAAGGGCACGTCTACCTGAACATCTCCTACACGTCCTACCTGCTGGGCCAGTGCCTCCCCACCCGGGACCAGAGCCGTTTCACCAGCCGTTTCGCCAGCGAGGAGGTGGATCTCGACACCTACGAGAACCCCTTCGGCACCTGGCCGGGCGGCCCACGCGAGGAGGCCCAGGCGGCCGCGTTCTGGCTGAAGACGTCCATCACGGAACTACGGACGATGAAGAAACGCGCCCGGCGAATGGTCCGGTCGCGGTTCTACGAGTTCGACCGAGCCCAGGGCATCGACCTGACCAGGCTCGACCGCCCGGAACTGAACGCGGAGCTGAAGCGGCGCCTCGCCTACTTCAATGACATGCACATCGGCTACATGCCGTACTACATGAACGCGTTCGGCTTCTACGGCGTCCTCGAAGCCCTCTGCGGCGCGTGGCTCGGCCAGGAGGGCGCCAGCCTCCGCAACCGCATCAAGACCGACATGTCCAGCCTGCGGACGGTCGAGTCGGCGCGCGAGATCTGGGCCCTCGCCCAGGTCGCCCGCCGCGACCCCCGCGTCATGGAGATCATCCGCGCCGGGTCCGCGCACGACGTGTCCACCCGGCTCCGCGCCGACGAGTCGGGACGCGCCTTCTGGGACGGCCACATGGTCCCGTTCCTGCGGGAGAACGGCACCCGGGGCCACCAGGAGATGGAACTGACCCACCCCCGCTGGATCGACGACCCGTCGTACGTGTTCCAGATGATCCGGCGGTACGCCGAAGAGGGCTTCTCCATCGACGAGGTCCTCGACCGCGCCCACGACCCCCGGGAGGACGAGGCCGCACAGGCGCTGAGCCGCCTGCCCGCGCCGAAGCGCCGCACGATCGAGAAGGTCATGTCCCTGTACGAGACGTGCAGCCGGCTGCGGGAACTCACCCGCATGTCGATGATCACCTCGATCTGGCTGGTGCGCCGCGTCGTCTACGAGGTCGGGCGCCGGCTCGTCGAGGCCGGGGTGCTGCGGTCGCTGGACGAGGTCGCCGACCTCGACTTCGCGGACGTCCTGGAGTACCTGTCCGGCGACCGCGATCCCCGCCGGGTGTTCTCCCGCGCGAAGCTGGAGGAGGCCCGGCGCACGTTCCGCGCGTACGCCCGGCTACCGGAACCGCCGCTCAGCTTCGTCGGCGAGTGGGACGTCACCCGCGCGGTCCGCCCGGCCCCGGACGGCGTCCGGCTGGAGGGCCTCGGGGCGAGTCCGGGCCGGATCGTCGGCCGGGCCCGGATCATCGAGGACCTCGTCTGGCAGGCCGACGAGTTCCAGGTCGGCGAGGTGCTGGTGACCCGGTTCACCGACGCCTCGTGGACACCGCTGTTCGCCATCGCCGGCGCGGTCGTCACCGACATCGGCTCGATGCTGTCGCACAGCTCGATCGTGTCCCGCGAGTTCCGCGTCCCCTCGGTGGTCAACAGCAAGCACGCCACCCAAATGATCAAGACCGGTGACCTCGTCATGGTGGACGGCGACCGCGGCGTGGTCGAGGTCGTCGAGACCGACGAAAGGAAGAACGGATGATCCCCAACCAGTGGTACGCCATCCTCCGGTCCGAGGACGTCGGCACGAGGCGGCCCACCGGAGCGCGGCGCCTCGGCATGGAGCTGGTCCTGTGGCGGGACACCGCCGGACGGCTCATCTGCCAGTCGGCGCGCTGCCCGCACAAGGGCGCGAACATGGCGGACGGCCGGCTGCGCGGCGACACCCTCGGCTGCCCGTACCACGACTTCCGTTTCGCCGCCGACGGCAGTTGCACCCTCGCGCCGTGCCTGGGCACGAACGGCCGGATCCCGAAGTCGATGCGGCTGGACACCTATCCCGTCCGGGAACGCCACGGGCTGATCTTCGTGTGGTGGGGGGACGACCGGAAGGACCTCCCCGAGATCCAGGTCCCGCGCGAGGTCGCCGACCGCTCCGACGTCCACGCCACGGGCGCCTGGCAGCAGCCCGTGCACTACACCCGCTACATCGAGAGCCTCCTGGACTTCTACCACGTGCCCGTCGTCCACCGGGACCACTGGTTCAACGTCCTGGACTACATCGGCTGGGCCGGCACCCCGAAGAAGCTCGGGCTGGACGGCCGCCGCCGCTACCTCGCGCTGACCAAGGTCGAGGACAGCCACCTGGAAGTGGACGGGATGACGCTGCGGCACTCGTTCCGGCTCGTCGGCGAGGGCGACCCGACGAACGAGGCGAGCATGACGGTCACCTTCACCTTCCCGGGGATGGTGCACATCCACGCCGAACCGTTCGACGTCACGGTCTGGATCACGCCCGTCGACGACGACAACACCCAGGTGTTGTTCCGCTGGTACGAGGACCCGCACATGGCGTCGGTGCTGCGGCTCCCGTCCCTGCGGCGGATCGTGCCGAAGCTCGCGCTGTTCGCGCAGAAGCGCGTCCAGGAGGTTCAGGACATGAACGTCGTCTCCCGGATCGAACCCCGGGTCAGCGGCCGGGGCGTCAACCGTTTCGTCGCGGTCGACGAGCTGAACGCCAAGTACGTGGTCATGCGGGACCAGTTGCGCAAGGAGGCGGGCATCTCCGAGAACGGTGCCGGTGGCAACGGAAAGGCTCCGACCCCCGGCGGCGCTCACCGGCCGGCCGAAGAGCCCGCCGCAGAGGACACGGCGAAGGTGTGACGGGCCCGTGCCAGAACCCATCGCCATCATCGGCATCGCGTGCCTGTACCCGGGGGCTCGCGGTGCCGGTGACTACTGGCGGCTTTGCGGGGACCCACCGGCGTCCGTCCCGTCCACGCTGGACGATGTGCGCGTCGACGTGGCGCGTTACCGCATCCCACCGGTGCAGCGGCGGTCGATGTCCCGAATGCAGGTACTCATGCTGGAGGCGGCCCGGCAATGCCTGACCGACGCCGGGTACACCGGGCGCCCGCTCGGCACCGACCGGACGGACGTCATCGCCGGGATCTGCTTCGGCCTCGACCGCCAGTACGCCAACGCCCTGCGCGTCGAAGGCTCCCGGTACGCCCGGGACCTGGAACACGAGGTGCCCGCGCTGTTCGGCGAGCACGCCCGTGAGACCGGGCGGCGCGCGGCGGACGAACTGCGGGTGCTGTTACCCGAGCGGCTCGGCGCGTCCCCGCACGATCGGGTCGGGGAGATGGCGAGCACGATCCCGGCCCGCATAGCCGGGGCGTTCCGCCTGCGCGGCCGGACCGTGACCTTGGAGTCGGCGGACGCGACGTCGTTCGCGGCGCTCGCCCACGCGGTCAACGCCCTGCGCGGGGACCGCTGCGACGCGGCGCTCGTGCTCACCGGACAACGCTGGGAGAGCCCGCTGTTCGCGGACGCGCTCGCCGCCAAGGGGCTACCCGCGGACGTCGCCGAGGGGGTCGGGGCGCTGCTGCTGAAACGGCGGTCGTCGGCCGTCCACGACGGGGACCGCGTCTACGCCTCGATCCTCGGCTGCGCCCTGGAGCACGACTCCCGGCCCGGGACGCTGCGCTACTCGACGTCCGTCGAACGCCGCCACCGTGTCGCCCGCGCCTGCCATGACGCGGCCGGGGTGGAGCCGCGGTCCGTCCGCTACGTGGAACGCGCGGCGAGCGGCCCACCCGCCGCCGCGAAGGCCGAGTTGGACGCGCTCGACCACCTCTTCGAGGGCGCCCCGCCCCGCTCGGTGACGCTCGGCACGCCCGGGACGTTCCCCGGCCGCACCTTCGCCAACGCCGGCCTCGCCGGTGTCGCCAAGGCCGCCCTGGCCCTCTACCACCGCCGCCTCCCCCCACATCAACCGACCACGGACGCCGAAGCGCCGCACGGCACGACCTTCCGATCCGCCCGGACGCTTGAGCCCTGGCCCGCCGAACCCGGCGGGGAACCGCGCCGCGCCGCCGTCTGCGGAGCCTCACTGACGGGCGCGCTCTGCCATCTTCTCCTGGAAGAACACGACTCACGCGGACCGAAGACATCGACCGCGGGACGACCATCACGCGGAACCGTTGACACGACCCACCCCGAACCGATCGCCGTGATCGGTTACGGCGGACGCTTCGCCGACGCGCCCGACGCCGCAGGCTTCTGGCGGGTCGTGCACTCCGGCGTGGACCGCATCGAACCCCTGCCGGACGCCGTCCTCGACCGTGAGCTGTACCACCGCGCGAACGACGCCAGCCTCACCCACTGCTACACCGACCTCGGCGCCTACATGGCGGCGCCCGACGAACCCCCGGACGGCCTGCGCATCACCCCACGCCGGTACAAGGCCATGGACGCCGTCCAGCGGGTGGCCCTGGCGGTGGCCGCCGAGACGCTCACCCGCCACGGACGCGCCGACGACCTGACCGGACATCGCGGCATGGTGGCGATCGGAAGCAACCTCGGCCTCACCCGAACCCGGCGGCTCAACGCCGACCGCCAGGCAACCGACTTGGACGCGATCGCCGCCGGCCTTCCCGCCCTGGCGCCCCTCTCCGACCGCGCCCGCGCCCGGCTCCTCGACCGCGTCCGGGCCCGCTTCCGCACATCCGAAGACCCGCTGACGCCCGTGGACCTGGACGGCTGCCTGGCGGGCGGCGTAGCCGCGCTGATCGCCGGTGAGTTCCGTTTGTCGGCCGTGCCCGTCGCGGTCGAGGCGGCCTGCGCGTCGTCGCTCGCGGCCCTCGACGTCGCGGTCGGCGCGCTGCGGTCCGGGGACGTCGACTTCGCCCTCGCCGGTGGCGCCGAGATCACGTGCAACCCGCGTGACCTGGTGCTGTGCTCGGCTCTCGGGCTCCTGTCGCACACCAGGATCACCCCGTTCGACACCGCCGCCGACGGGTTCAGCCCCGGCGACGGCTGCGCGCTGTTCCTGCTGAAACGCCTGTCCGACGCGGTCCGGGACGGCGACCCGATCTTCGGCCTGCTGCGCGGCGTCGGAGGTTCCAACGACGCCAGATCGCTGATCGCGCCGGACGTCGACGGCCAGGTCCGCGCGATGCGGCAGGCGTTCGAGCAGGTCGAGTTCGACCCGTCCGCCGTGGACTACCTGGAGGCGCACGGAACCGGCACCCGGGTCGGCGACCGGGCGGAGATCTCCGCGACGGTCGAGGTGTACGCGAAACCGGGCCGCCCCCGACCACTGGTGATCGGCTCGGCGAAGTCGTTCTTCGGCCACACCTTCGCAGCCGCAGGCGCCGCAGGCCTGCTCAAAGCACTACTGAGCATGCGCGCCCGCACGTTCCCGCCCAACGCGAACCTGCGCACGCCCGCCGCCGACCTCCCGCTGGACGACATCCCGGCCCGCCTGCCGACCGCACCCGAGCCCTGGCCCGCCGTGCCGGGACGGCCCCGCCGGGCCGGGGTCAGCTCGTTCGGCACCGGCGGCATCAACTATCACCTGCTCGTCGAGGAGTACGAGGACGGATCCGGATGAACCTTCGACTCACTCCCGAACTCACCGAGATGCGCGAGACGGTACTCGCCTTCGCCCGCCGCGACCTGGCGCCGGAACAGGGCGGCGACGCGGCCGGCGCCGACCGCTTCCGCGCACGCTGGCGCCTCGCCGGCAGGCAGGGCCTGACCGGCGCCACGGTTCCGGCCGAGTACGGCGGCAGCGGCCTGGACGCCGAGTCCGCCGCGATCCTGATGGAGGCCCTCGGCGAGGGGTGCACCGACACCGGTTTCGCCTTCTCCGTCGCGGCGCACCTGTTCGCCTGCCTGATGCCGATCGTGGAGTTCGGCACCGACGACCAGAAGCGGCGCTGGCTGCCCGGCCTGTGCTCGGGCGAGCGGATCGCCGCCCACGGCGTCACCGAACCCGGCGCCGGGTCCGACTCCCTGAACCTGTCCACCCGGGCGGAGCGCAAGGACGACCATTACGTCCTGGACGGCAGCAAGTGCTTCACGACGAACGCCCCCGTCGCGGACGTCTTCATCGTCCAGGCCGCCACCCGTCCCGCCGCAGGCTTCTTCGGCCTGACTTCTTTCATCGTGGACGCGGCGACACCGGGCCTGAGAGTGGGCCGCCCCTACGAGAAGACCGGCCTGCGCGGATCCCCGACCGCAGACGTCTACTTCGAGAACTGCATCGTCCCCGCTGAGAGCGTCCTCGGCGCGGAGGGATCCGGCGCCACGGTCTTCACCGGGTCGATGAAATGGGAGCGCACCTGCCTGTTCGCCATCTACCTGGGCGCGATGCGCCGCGTCCTGAACGACACCCTCGCGTTCGCCGCCGAACGTGAACAGTTCGGATCCCCCATCGGACAGTTCCAGGCGGTCAGCCACCGCATAGTCGACATGGTGCTGAGCCTGGAGTCGGCGCGGCTGCTGCTCCTCGACGCGGCCCGCCGCCTCGCCGCCGGTGAGGACTGCGACGTCCCGTCGGCGCTGGCGAAGCTGGCGGTGAGCGAGGCAGCGGTCAAGCTCGGCCTCGACGCCGTCCAGGTGCGCGGCTCCGGCGGCGTGCTGGAGGGCGACGTGGGCGCCCTCCTCCGGGACGCGCTCCCGGCGCGCATCTTCTCCGGTACCAACGAGATCCAGAAGAACAACATCGCCCGCGCCCTGGGCATCGGCCGCCGCCGACCCGCCCGGCGCTGAGAGGACGGCCACCGTGGAGATCATCGTGCACGCCATCTGCTTGTATCCGGGCACCGATCCCGCCGAGTTCGAGGCGTGGGTACGGAACGTCGACTACGCGTCCTGCCCCGAACTGCCGAGCGTGCTGGGCTTCGACGTGCTGCGCGTGTCCGGCGACGAGCCGGGACGCTACGCCGAGGTGATCCGGGTGAGCAGCGTCCCCGACTTCGAACGGGACATGCGCACGGAGGCGTTCCAACGGCTCGTCGCCGACTTCTCGAAGATGGCCGAGGTGATCGACGAGACCTCCGGCGAGCGACTCGACCCCGGGTACGCGCGGAGCTGACCCCCTCCCGGCGTTGAGACGGCGGCTGGACTCGCTCAACGAAAGGACGAGTCCGGCCGCTCCGGCGTCGGCGGCGTTGAGACCAGAATGGCCCACTGGTGGATAGCGGAATGGACGCTGCTCTGTAAGACTTGTTCACTGAACAGTTGTTCGGTCTTTACGGGGAGTTTCTGGGTGACGGGGTGATAAATGATCACTCCCCGCACACCGTCATGCCAAGAATGCGTTTTCGTCTGACGCAGAGGGTCATAATGGCTGTTGATTCATGGGGAAAGAAATCGGATCTGGGGACCGGTTCGATCCGGGGTAACGGTATGGGCGTCGATCTGCTCGGCACGGTCTGCGTCGTCGCCCAGGGAAGGCGCACCGAACTGCGGGCCGGCAAGGTGCGCGCCATGCTCGCCACACTCGCCCTGGAGGCCGGACGGACGGTCTCCCACGACGAACTCACCGAAGAACTATGGCCGGGGGAGATTCTCCGGAATCCCCGCAACGCCCTCCAGGCGCACGCGACCCGGATCAGAAGAGTCCTCGGCCGCTGCGCGACGGACGCCGGCGCCGAACTGCCGCTGCGCGCCGTCTACAACGGCTACGTCCTGGACATCCCCCGCGCTTTCGTGGACGGCAACCGTTTCCTCGACCTCACCGCGCGGGCGGGCGCGCAGCTCGCCGGCGACCCGGAACAGGCGTGTGAACTGTTACAGGCCGCCCTCGCGCTGTGGAGCGGCCCGGCGCTGCTGCACACCCGGGCCGGTCGGCGGTGCCGGGGCGCCGCGGCGCTCCTGGAGGAGCGGCGGCTCGCCGCCTGGGAGGACCTGGTGAGCGCCCACCTGCTGCTCGGCGAGGAACGGCAGGCCATCGCCGAGATGCAGCGGCTCGTGGCGTCCCACCCCACCCGGGAGTCGCTGTGCGAGCTGCTGATGCTCGCGCTCTACCGAGGGGGCCGGCAGTCGGAGGCCATGCACCTGTTCCACCGGACGCGGATGAGGCTGGACGAGGAACTCGGCGTCCAGCCCGGCAGGTCCCTGCGGCGCATGTACGGGCGCATCCTCGGCCAGCATCCGACGCTGGAGTCGTCGGACGCGGTGCTGAGGTTCCGCCGGGAGACGGCCGCGGCGGGCTGATCCGCGACGTTCCCACCCGTCGTTGGAACGCGTCAGTCGCTCGTCAGCGGCCCGTCAGCGGCACGGTCAGCGGCGGCCAGCAGGGTGGGAACCGTCCAGACAGCCCGGCGATCCGGCAGGAGGTGTCCCGATGGGGACCGCGATCGTGACAGGGGTCGGCGGCTGGCTTCCACCGCGGGCGGTGGGGAACGACGAGCTCGCGGAGCGGCTCGACAGCTCCGACGAGTGGATCCGCACCCGCACCGGGGTGCGCCGCCGGCACTTCGCGTCCCCGGGCATGGCCGTCTCCGACCTCGCGGTCGAGGCCGGCGCCCGCGCGCTGAAGTCCGCGGGCGGCGGCCCGGCCGACGCGGTGGTCCTCGCGACCACCACCCCGGACCGTCCGTGCCCGGCGACGGCGCCCGACGTCGCCACCCGGCTCGGGCTGTGGTCCGCGGCGGCGTTCGACGTCGCGGCGGTGTGCAGCGGCTTCGTCTACGGGCTCGCCGCCGGCGCCGGGCTGATCAGCGCCGGCATCGCGAGCCGGGTACTCGTGATCGGCGCCGACGCGTTCTCCGCCATCCTCGACCCGGACGACCGGACCACCTCGGTCATCTTCGGGGACGGCGCGGGCGCGGTGGTGCTGCGCTCCGGCGACCCCGGCGAGCCCGGCGCTCTCGGGCCGTTCGACCTCGGCAGCGACGGCGGCGGCGCCGACCTCATCACCGTCCGCGCGGGCGGCTCACGGCAGCGGCTGTCCGGCGCCGAACCCGACCCGCGCGACCAGTACTTCACCATGGCCGGGAAGTCGGTGTTCTGGCGCGCCGTCCAGCAGATGGCCCAATCATCAGAGACGGCACTGAACCGGGCCGGTTGGCGGCCGGAGGACCTTGACCACCTGGTCTGCCACCAGGCCAACCAACGGATCATCGACCATCTCGCCGACGAGCTCGGCCTGCCCCGGGAACGGGCGCTGAGCAACATCGCCGAGGTGGGCAACACCGCCGCCGCGTCGATCCCCCTCGTGCTCGACCAGGCCCACACGGCCGGGACGCTCCGCCCCGGCGACCGCGTGCTGCTGACCGCGTTCGGTGGCGGGCTCACATGGGGGTCGGTCACCCTCCAATGGCCGCGGCTCGACGGCCCCACAACCGACGACACCCGAACAGGAGGAACGGAATGAGGGGCCCGCAGACCGCCGCCGCTCGCGCCGACATCGCCGTCACCGGAATCGGCCTGGTCACCGCCGCGGGCATCGGAACGTCCGAGACCTGGGACGGCGTGTGCGCGGCCCGCTCGGCCGCGGCCACCAACCCCGAGCTGGCGGACCTGCCCGTCGACTTCTCCTGCGTCGTGCCCGGCTTCTCGCCCGCCGAGCATGTCGGCCGCCGCAGCTCCCTCACCCACGACCGGCACGCCCAGCTCGCGTTCCCCGCCGCCCGGGAGGCGGTCGCGGACGCCGGGCTCGACCCGTCCACCTGGGACGGCGCGCGGGTCGCGATCGTCGTCGGCAACGGCGCCGGCGGCTACCATTCGTCGACCCGGCAGCACGAACGGCTGCTGAACCAGGGCCCGCAGGCGGTGTCGGCGCTGCTGATCCCGCTGATCGCGCCGAACATGGTCGCCGGTCACCTCGCCATGGAGTTCGGCGCGACCGGCCCGAACTTCGTCACCGCGACCGCGTGCGCGTCCGGCGCCACCGCGATCGGCGTCGCGATGCGCCTGCTGGAGCGCGGCGACTGCGACGTCGTCCTCGCCGGCGGCACCGAGGCCCCGGTCAACCCGCTGCTGGTCACCGGGTTCACACAGATGGGCGCCCTGTCCCGCAGGGTCGCCGACCCCGCCGCGGCGTCCCGCCCGTTCGACGCCGACCGGGACGGCTTCGTCATCGGCGAGGGCAGCGGCATCCTCGTCCTGGAACGCGCGGCCGACGCGCGGGCCCGGGGCGCGCGGATCCGCGCCCGCCTCGCCGGGTACGGGGCCTCCGCCGACGCGCACCACATGACCGCGCCCGACCCCGAGGGCACCCACGTCGAACGCGCGGTGCTGGCCGCCCTCGCCGAGGCCGGAGCGACACCCGGCGACGTCGACCATGTCAACGCGCACGGCACCTCCACACCGCTCAACGACTCGGCGGAGGCCGGTGTCATCGACCGGCTCTTCGGCGGGAAACCCGCCGTGACGTCCGCCAAGGGCGTCCTCGGGCACACACTCGGCGCCGCGGGCGCGATCGAAGCGGCACTCACCGTCCTCTCGATCGAGAACGCCCTCGTGCCGCCGACCGCCAACCACGAACTGCCCGGCCCGGGCATCGACATCGACGTCGTGGCCGGTGAACCCCGCAAACGCGACATCGACGTCGCGGTCAGCCACTCGTTCGGGTTCGGCGGGCAGAACGCCGTCCTCGTCTTCACCGGTGCCGACCGGCACCGCAGCCAGATTCAACCGCTCGCACAAGGGAGAACAGCATGAGCCTTCGCCGTGTCTTCGGCATCGTCGCCCTCTTGACCGTGGTCGCCCTGGTCGTCCGCCTGAAGGCGGGACGCGGCGCCGACGACGGTTCCGCCGGGGAAGCCTGAGGCCGCGCCATGTCGTTCGCCGTTCCGGACGGGGAGCTGAGACGGCTGGAGTGCGAGGTCCAGCGGGCGCTGGCCACCACCGACGACTCCGCCCTCGACGTCCTCGGCTACGGGGAGGTCACGCTCGTCCTCCGGCTCCACACCGACGCGGGGTCGTTCGCCTGCAAACGCCTGCCGGTCTTCCCGACCCGGGCGAGGTTCGACCGGTACCGCGCGCTGCTGGACGCCTACCTGGCCCGGCTCGGCGAACGTGGCCTGACGGTGGCCGACACGAGGTTATGGCACCACACGCGGCCCTCGGGCCGCGTCGTGGCCTACTGCGTGCAGCAAGAACTGCCAGGTGAACGCCTGTGCTCGAAACTGCTGCACACCGAGGGCGAGGAGTGGGCGCGCGGCTTCTTCAAGAGGTTCCTCGACACGGTCGACCGTGCCGTCGCGCCCGACCTCGGATTGGACGCGCAGGCGTCCAACTGGACCGACGTCGGCGGCGACCTGGTGTACCTCGACGTCACCACGCCACTCATGCGGGACGGCCGCGCCCGGGAACTACTGGACGTGAAGCTGTTCTTCACCTCGCTGCCGTGGGCGCTGCGCGACGTCGTCCGCGTCACCATGTCCAAGTCGATCTTCGACAAGTTCTACTCGACCCGCGGGGTGGTGCTGGACTTCCTCGGCAACCTGCACAAGGAGGGCCTCGGCGACCTGGTCCCCGGCTTCCTCGACCAGGCCGCCGAACGCCTGGACACCCCCCTCACCGAGGCGGAGGTGGCCGCGTACTACCGGGAGGACGCGCGGATGTGGGAGCTGATCCAGCGGCTGCGGAAGGCCGACCGGTTCTGGCACAACCGGATCCGGCGCCGGACGTACCCGTTCCTGCTCCCGCCCGACATCGACCGCTGAGCCCTGTCACTCGGAGGGACCGATGACCTCGCGCACCACGGCCCTGGCGTTCTCCGACGTCCTGCACGGCGCGTTGGACGTCGCCGTGCTCAGCCCGTCGTCCCACAACTGCCAGCCCTGGTGCGTCGCGTTGCTGGAAAGCGGGCCGGCGCGCCGGGCGGCGGCAACGGTCCTCGGCGGGCCACGGACGGAACCGGAGCCCAAGAGCGCGTTCCTCGTGCTCGCCATCGACCGCGAACGTCGCCTCGGCGCCCTGCCCGCCCACGCCCTCGAAATGGGACTGAGCTGCGGCCTGTACTGGCGTCTCCTCCAACGAGCCCTTGACGCACAAGGATGGACGCTCGCCCGTTCCGAGGCGTCACCCCAGGCGGCGGCCCTCTTCGACGTGTGGCTCCCGGACACCTGGGAGCCGCTGTGCGTCGCCGAGTTCCGTCCGGGCGGCGAGCCGTCCGAGACACTAGGCGACCTCCGCGCCCTCGCACGGCGCCGCCACACCAACCGGGCCCCGTTCGACTCCACCCCGGTGGACGGGGAACTGCTCACCGACCTGGCCCGCCGCGCCCGGCAACGGGACGAGGGAAGGCTGCCGGTCGTCGTCCGGCACCTGTGCTCCTGGCCGGACCGCCACCGTTTCGCCCGCTTCGTCGCCCGCCACGGCGGCCGGGACTTCGCCCACGACGACGCGTGGCGTGAGACGCACTCGTACATCCGCTGGAGCGTCGACGCGGCGTCGGCGCGCGGCGACGGTTTCGCCCTCGACCACCTGTTCGGCCCGCTCCCACCGCACGACCGGTGGCTCAGACGCCTCGCCCTGGCCCCGGCCGCGATGACCGCGCTGAGCCGCGTCGGCTACCCGCGCTTCCTAGCCGGTCAACTCGCGGCGGTCGTCCAACAGTCACCGGTCGTCGTCCTGATGAGCCTGCCGGTCAAGGACCCCGATCCGCCCGAGACGCTGTCGGCGGCCGCGGCCCTCGCCGACTACTGGCTGGACGTCACCCGTGCCGGCCTGGTGCTCCACCCGATCAGCATCGTGATCCAGCACGAGGACGTGCGCCGCGCCCTTCAACGCACGTTCGCGACACCCGGACGCGTGTTCTTCGTGGCGCGACTCGGCCGTCCGTCCGCCCTGTTCCCCGCTTCACCACGCCGCCCCGCCACAGCCGCGTTCCGAACCCTGTAAGGCGCCCGCCCGTCGCCGAATCCATCAGTTCCCCGACCCGCTCCGGTAGGCGTCGGCGCTCATCTCCGCCCAGCGCGCCGCGCTCTCGGGGTCGAGCGGATCCCGGCCGAGGAGCCTGCGGAGATGGTGCCGCAGCAACAGGACGCCCAACTGGTTGACGGTGAGCCACGCCGCGCGGAGCGTCCTGTCCTTCTCGGAGAGTGAGGCGTCGAGCCGGGCGAGGTTCAGCTCGTGCCAGCGCCGGAACGTCCGATGGCCCCCCTGGTCGTCGCTCATCAGCTGCCTGCACAGGTAGTCCGTCAGCGGCGAGTCCACGGGGAGGAACCCGACCAGCAGCCGGGGCAGGAAGTCGTCGTCGCCGGGGCCGGCCGCCTCGTCCGGCCCCGGGTGCGCGACGTTCTCCGCGAACCGCTGTAACGCGGCGGTGGTGCGCTCGTTCACGGCCTCGCGAAGCCCCGCCTTACCGCCGAAATGATGGATGACCAGGCTCGGTGAGACGTCCGCCGCCGCCGCGACCTGGCGGAGGCTGACATTGTCGGGGCCGTTCGCGGCGTAGAGCCGCAGCGCCTCGTCACAGATCACCGTTCGTGCCTGTCTGGCCGATGAACGCATCCAGCACCTTCCGAGGGATGGACGGTGCGGGCGCCCCGGGGGCTGGGCGCCCGCACCTCGCGGAAAATGGCTCAGGGGCTGTCGTGCCCGCCGGCGAGCGAAGGGCCGCCCGCGCGGGCCTCCCCGGGCTGGGGTGCTCGCCCGCCGAGCCTGCGGGGCAGCCACCAGTTCCAGTCACCGAAGAGCTTCATCATGGCCGGGACGAGCACCAGCCGGACGAGGGTCGCGTCCAACGCGATGGCGACGGACAGGGCGAGGCCGAACTCCTTCAACTCCAGGGTCCCGGCGGTGAGGAACCCGCCGAACACCGCCACCATGATCGCTGCGGCGGCGGCGATGGGACGGGCCGTGTGCTCGATCCCGACCGCGACGGCGGTCGCGTTGTCGTGCCCGTCGTCCCACGCCTCCCGCATCCGCCGGATCAGGAAGACCTCGTAGTCCATCGACAGGCCGAACAGCAGGACGAACACGGTGATCGGCAGGTACACCTGCAAGAACCCGGTGCTCTCGAAGCCCAGCAGCCCCTCGCCGTACCCGTGTTGGAAGACCGCGACCGTGAGGCCCACCGCCGCGCCCGTGGCGAGCAGGTTCATCAAGATCGCCTTGATGGGCAGCACGATGCTGCGGAACACCACGATCAGGAACAGCAGGGACAGGGTGAGCACCAGCGCCATGACGTAGGGGAGCTTGTCCGTCGTCTCCTCGGACAAGTCAACGAACGTGGCCGTGGCACCGCCCACCAACACCTGCTGCCCCGCCGCCTGCGGTGCGATCTCGCTCCTGATATCTCTGACGAGGTCTTCGGCGGCACTGGAGTCGATCGGCACGGCGGGGACGGCGTTGACCAGCATCCGCCCGGAGCCGGGCATGACCTCGACGTTCGCGACCCGGCGGTCCTGGCCGACGAGGGTCGCCACCTTCCCGGCGGCCTGCCGCCCGGCGGCGTCGAGCGGCCCACCGTCCGGCCCGGTCACGACGATCTGCACCGGTGAGACCGCCCCGGGGCTGAAGGAGCGTTCGAGGACCGCCTGCGCCTTCGCGGTCGGACGGCCTTCCAGCGACGCGGTACCGAGGTCGATGCCGTACTTCAGACTCGTCACAGGCAGCGCCGCGACGACCAGGATCGCGATGGAGACCGCCCCGAACAGGATGGGCCGCCGCATCACCAGATGAGCCCAACGGGCCCACGGGCTGCGCCCGGTGTCGGCCCCGGGCCGGACGTCCGCCGGACGCCACCGCTCGGGCAGCGACCAGGCGTCGACGCGCGGCCCGAGCGCCGCGAGGACGGCGGGCAGCAGGGTCAGCGCGGCGGCGAGGGTGCAGATCACCGAGAGCAGCACACCCGTGGAAATCTCCCGGAAGACCGGGGCCTCCATGATGAACAGCGAGCACACCGAGATGGCGACGACGACTCCGGAGAACAGGATCGTCCGCCCGGACGTCGCGATCGCGGCACCGGCGGCCTCCGCGACAGCGTCGGGCCGCCGCTCCCCGCCCCGGACGACGCCGCGCTTGGCGAGTTCCTCCCGGAACCGGCTGACGATGAACATCGAGTAGTCGATGCCGATCCCCGTGCCGATCATCGTGACGATCGTGAGCAGGAAGATGTCGAAGGTGAACTGGAACGACAGCAGGTACATGATGCCGAACGTGAGGATCAGCCCCGCCGCCGCCAGCAGCAACGGCAGAGCCGCGGCGGCGACCGCCCCGAACGCGAGCACCATCACCACGAACGCGATCGGCATGCCGACCGACTCGGCGCGCTCGGAGTCGGCGCTCTGCACGACCGTCTGGTCGTTGGTGATCGGGGAGTAGCCGGTCAGATAGGCGGACACCCCGTTCCCGTCGACCTTGTCGATGGCGTCCTGCAAGTCGGCGGCCCGGTTGGGTCTCTGCCGTGCGTCGCCCGCGAGCCCGACGACCGCCAGGGCGGCGCGCCCGTCGGGGGACACCTGCCCCCTGGCCTGCGGGTCGAACGGGCTGATGACGGTGACGACACCGGTCTCCTGGCGGGCCTGCGCCACGACCTTCTGCACGGTCGCCTTCTGCGCCGGGTCGCTGATCTTCCCCTGCCTACTGTCGAAGACGATGACGTCCTGCTCGTCGCCCTGACCGACGAAGTAGCGATCCACCAGTTCCGAGGCCTGCGTGGACTGCGCGCCGTCCACACCGTAGTTGGGCGCCTTCAGCTGCTTGAAAAGAAACGGAAAGCTGACCGCGCACGCGACCAGCAGCACAACCCAAACACCGATCACCGGTCGCCGGTGCTCGGCCATTAAGGTGCCCCAGCGTCGTTGTCGCATCATCGGCCTCTCAAAAGGGAGCGGATGGTGTCGGCCGTCTCCGACAGATCAAGTTCGGGGTCGAGGAGCACGTGCAGCATCAGGCCGTCGAGGAGCGCCGCGACCATCGTCGCCGTCCCGGCCGGGGACGAATCCGCGGCGATGTCGCCCCGCTCCTGGCTCCGCCGGACGAGTTCGGTCAGCGTCGCCCGGAACTCCCGCAGCTTGGTCGCGAGCGGCTCGCGCACGAGGGGGTCACGGGTCGACTGGCGCGCCGTCTCCAGCAACAGCGCCACCGAGGGGTCGTTGAGAGCGCCGCAGGTGAACCAGGCGAGGATGCCGTCGAGGACCTCCTGGACGCTGCCCGCCGCCCGCGCGATCGACAGTGGCCCCGCCAGGGCATTGAGCGTCCCCGCGATGGCCGCCTGCCGGAGCAGGTCGTCCTTCCCCTGGAAGTGGTAGTTGACCGCCCCGTGCGGCACCCCGGCCCGCGCCGCGATGGCCCGCGTGGTGACCTGCCCCCACCCCAGATCAGCGATCAGCGCGGCCGCCGCCTCCAGAATGGCGGCCCGCGTGGCGGCCCCTTGCGCGGCGCTACTTGGCCGTCCGCCCTGTCCAACCGCACTGTCCACTTGGCCAAGTTAACCCAGACTGCTACCCATGTCCACACCCGCCGAACCGCCGCAGGCGCCTACCGGTCGGTGAAATAGGAGGCGGTCTCGGCATCCGCCGGGTAGTACGACTCGATCGCGACCTCGTCCAGGGTTATGTCCATCGGGGTGCCGAACGTGGTGATGGTCGAGAACATCCGCAGCTCCCGCCCCCCAAAGCGGATGATCATCGGAATCAGCACATCGGAGTCCGGCAACACGGACGATTCCTCCGACGCCGGTGCCAGAAGCTCCTCGTACAACGCCGTGAGCTCCGGATCGGGCGCCGCGGCAAGCTGGCGCGAGACCCGAGCACGGAACACCGCCCGCGCGTCGGCGAGGTTGACGACCAGGGGCGCGAGCCCGCGCGGATCCAGCCCGAGCCGGATCAGATTGACGGGCGGACGCAGCAGCTCCGGATCGGCGACCGCGAAGAACGGCTCGACGGCCCGGTTCGTCATCACGATGTTCCACCGCCGATCGAAGACCAGCGCCGGATACGGCTCATGCGCCCGAAGCACCCTCGCGACCGCATCCCGAGCCGCCGACAGAGCCCCATCCTCAAGGGCGCGTTCGGTGTACCGGGGAGCGAACCCGGCGGCAAGGAGCATCCGGTTACGCTCCCGCAGCGGCACATCCAACTGCCCGGCAAGCCTGAGGATCATCTCGGCGCTCGGATTGGACTTCCCCGTCTCGACCAGACTGACATGACGCGCCGAGACATCGGCCGCGATGGCGAGATCAAGTTGGCTGATCCGCCGCCGATGCCGCCAGTGCCGCAACAACTCCCCGACCGTGTCCACGCCACACGAGCCTACTCACCGTGGAGCCGAGCGCCATGAAATGGGATTTCATCGACAGACACCCTGGCCAGCGGAAACACTGCGGCCATGAGCACTGACAAGAAGGAACTCCTCCAACGCGCAATGTCGAACCTCATCGAAACCGGCGACGTCGACGCGCTCGCCCCGGCATTGAGCGACGACTTCCTCCACCACCGCCCGGACGCGATGACAAGGACGAAAAGCGAATGGCTCGCCGCCATCCGCGCGGCATGGGAAAACATCGCCGACATGCAAGTCGAAATCAAGCACGTCCTGGCCGACGGAGACCACGTCGTCCTGCACACCCGGCGCGGACTCCCCAACGGACCGGAGATCACGGTCGTGGACGTCTGGCGTTTCGACGGCGATCTGATCGCCGAAGCCTGGGAAATCATCGAGCCGACGGCCCACGCCCCCGCCAACCTCCAATGGTGGGAACCCGCACTCCGCTGAAGTCGCCGGATGTGGCCGTCCGCCGGTCGAACCCATCCATTGCCGCATACCCTGCTCGGACAGCAGCAGTGGATGACCAGAGACCTGGGGGCGGGTGAAGAGTGGAGGCCCTGGACCGATCTGATCCCCGGCGGATCGGCGCTGCACGGGCGACTCGGTTTCGGCGGAACGGACACCGACGACCACGAACAGATCGCGGTCAAGGTGATCCGAGCCGACCTGGTCCCCCGGGACGCTTCGCCCCGGGGGACGGAGGCGCTCCGCACCGTCCAGGGCCCACACATCGCGTCGCCGGTCGACGCGCGGCTACGCGCCATTCCTTAGGCTGATCGGAAGGCCCATGCAGTGTTCACCGAGCGGCTTAGGCCCTCCAGGCTGAATGGGCCTATCGCCGACGGACGCTAGAGCTTCAGCTGTGACGTAAAGTTCGCCGGTCCCTTTTACGGTGCCCCGCATGTTCGCCGTAGCGAAAAGGTGATAGTTGACCGGCTCCTCACGGCCGGGTGTGGACGCGGAATGCAAGATGTCGTCGGCTAGAATCGGCTCACCACCCCACAAGTAGGCAAGGGTCGCAGATGGCGGATGAGCAAGACGATCAGTCGTACATGAACCGTGTTCTCAAGCAACTGTCGGGCGTGCTCGATGAGTTGCCGAAGCCGGTGCGGAACCGGGTGAAGAAGGAGATCGAGGAGCTGCACGGCCTGTTGCACGAGCGACGTTCTCCGCGGGTCATGGTCCTCGGCCGCCGGGGTGCGGGGAAGTCTCAGCTCATCAACGCCATCGCTTCCGCGAAGCTGCGTCCCGTTGGGCACGTGACGGCGCAGACGGGCGCCGCCAAGTGGGAGACGTTGCAGTTCGGCGGGCGCTCGGTCGAAGTACTCGACACTCGGGGTGTGCAGGAGGGATCGCAGCCTACGGAAGAAGATCCCAACGTCACGGTCGAGGAGTCGCTGCGCGCCGCCATCTCCGACCACTGCCCGGACGTCATTCTCTTCTGCGTTCAGGCTCGGCAGGTCGACTCTGCGATCAATGCCGACCTCGACTTCGCGGAAATGTCGCTGCGTGCGGCCCTGGACGAGCAGGGCGATGTATCGGAAGAAGCCCGGGTCAAGATTATTCCGGTGCTCACGCAATGCGATCAGATGGAGCCCTCCGACGTCCGTCTGGATGAGGACGATCCGGAGAAGATGCAGCACGTGAACGAGGCGGTTGAGGTATTTAATCGGCATCTGCGCGGACGCGAGTTCCTTTGGAAGCACGTGGCCTCCGGGGCGATACCCGTCTGTGCCTCCTTCTATTTGTTCCCAGACGAGCGAGTCAACCCCAAGCGTGACTACCGGTGGGGCATCGAGCGGCTTGCCGTGCAGATCGCCGAGACCATTCCTAGTGAGGCGTTGCTGGAGTTCACGCGCCTCGCCCAGTTTCGGCAAATCCAAGAGAAGCTGGCGAAGAGGGTAGTCCTGCTCTTCGCTGGCATCTGCGGCGCCACCGGCTTCTCGCCGATGCCGGTGGCGGACATGCCGATCATCACGTCACTTCAAATCATGATGGTCGTTGTCATCGCGTACATCTCGGGGAGGGAGATGTCGCTGGACACGGCACGCGACTTCCTGGCGGGCCTCGGCATCAACGTAGGCGCCGGTTTCGTCCTCCGCGAGGCCGCCCGTGCCCTGGTCAAGATCATTCCGGTGGCCGGGAACGTGATCTCCGGGACCATCGCGAGCGGCGCCACGAAGGTCATCGGCAACGCGGCCATCAGTTACTACATCGGCCACAAGTCCATGTCCGACGTCCAGAAGAAGTTCAAGCGCGGCCTACGCGAGATCGAGGCCACCTGACGACACCGCACGGTCTGAGCGTCCAACGGAACCATCGAAGAAGCGCTCCGCATCACGCGGGACCGGTCGGGGTGGACGACCAGGTCGGCCGGGACGACGAGCAGCTCGTCCGTCTGGACACTCCCAGGCGCTGTCTGAGGATGTTGGACGGTCAGTGGGTGTCGGCGGCGGCCTGGACGGCGGTGCGCAGGGCCGCGCGGGTCAGCAGGAGGACGGGCTCGTCCGGGTCCTTGCTGTCCCGCACCGCCACCACACCGGCCACGTCCGCCAGCTCCACGCAGTCCCCGCCGTTGGAGCCACTCCGTGTGCTCTTGCGCCAGTCGGCGGCGGAGAGGCTCGCCAGTTCGACGCAGTTGCCGCCGTTGGAGGCGCTGTGGCTGCTTTTGCGCCAGGTGAGGTCTTCCAAGGGCATGGAGCCAGTGTCGGACGCGTGGTCGAGCTTGTCAGCGGGCGGGTTCGCTCGTCCGGGGTCACCTTTGGGGTAGGTGGACCGGCGTAGGCCTGTGACCGTGTGAGGGGTGAGGTGCGGCGGGTCGTCCGGGTCCGGGGAGGAAGGGACGACTCGCCGCTACTCGGTGGGTTGGAGGTGCAGGAGGGTGGTTGGTGCTGGTTGGTCAGTGGGTCTCGGTGGCGGACTGGACGGCCGTGCGCAGGGCCGCGCGGGTCAGTAGGAGGACGGGACCGTTCGGGTCCTTGCTGTCCCGCACCGCCACTACCCCGGCCACGCCTGCCAGTTCCACGCACTCACCGCCGTTGTTCAGGCTGCGAGTCGCCTTCCGCCAGTTAACGTTGCTCAGGTCCATCGTTCTTCGGCCACCTTTCTGATGAGGTCGCGCGACATGTTCCCTGGAAGCGTTCGATTACGAAGATCGGCCAGGACGCGCGCTGCCGCTGCCAGGTCTGCGGGGTCATCCGTCGTGAGCCCTCTTATAGCCGTCTCCACATAGGCTACCTGGCTCCGGTCGGCCATCGTAGCGATCACGAAACTGCTGCCGTTTCCTCCGTGCTCGCCGCTGCTAAGCACCACCTGCACCGTCACGTTGGAACGTTCGCTCAGCATGAGCAGGTGCTCTAGCTGCTCCCTCATCGTCTCCGCGGTACCGACCTGACGATACAGCGCTTGCTCGTCCACCAGAAACGTGATCGTAGGGGCGTCATCCTTGTCGATGATCTTCTGGCGTTCGAGGCGCGCAGCTACGGCATCTTCGTTGCCGTCGAGAATCGCGGCAGCGTAGGACGGCGATTGCGCCATCCCCGCTATCACGCAGAGCTGGTAGTAGGTCATCTCACTTGCGTCGCCTTCTATCTGTGGCCAGTCGAACCAGATTGGGACCGGGTGCCCGTCCTTGTTCAGGTCCTCCCACAGGCTGATGAGGGCGCCGCCTGCCGCGAGGTGGTCGTCCACGAGTTCCACGAATGTTCGGGTAGCTCGCCTCTTCCCTCCTTCGATCCTGCTTACTTGCGCTCCGCTCAAGTTCGTCAGGTGCGCGATGGTCTCCTGCTTGGTTCCCTGGGCTTCGCGCATTCGCCGTAATTGGCGACCGAAAGCGATGAGTGCGGGGGACTCGCGGGGGCGTTGTCGGCGTCGGGGCACGCTCTTACCTCTTCTTGGCATCTACCCAGTACGGACATCGCTTACCCGCACTGGCCAACCTTGTCGGGCAACACAAATTCTAGTGCGGGTAGTGGCTCAATGTGTGCTGTTCGACACACAACGTGAGGAGTGATCATGGGCCAGGTGACGGCGGAGAACGCGATGGTGGTGAAGCAGGATCTCAGGGTGGTCGGGGAGGTGCGGCGGTTCGTGCGGCTGGTCACCGGACAGTGGGGCATGGACGACTTCGTCCCGTGCCTGGTGGCGAGCGAGCTCGTCACCAACGCACTCCAACACGCGTCCGTGTCGGACGACGACGTGACCCTACGGCTGGGCCGCACCGACGACGGCGCCCTCTGGATGGAAGTCCAGGACACCACTCCCGACGTCCCCCACATGCCGGAAACGGACCCGCTCAGCGAAGCAGGCCGCGGCCTGCTCATCGTTGACCAGTTCTGCCGCTGCTGGGGCGTCCGCCCCCTGGCCGACAACACCGGCAAAGTCGTCTTCGCCGTCATCGACGCGCCTTGAAGACCAGCGGAGGGGCGGTCGGAGGGGGCCGCCTCTCCGCACCTTCACACCCCTCTTCCCACCCCTGCCGAGGACCCGGCGTCCCGTTCCGCTTCCCCCCAGACGGAACGGACGCCACTGGGGAGGAGGTCGCGCGGACGAGATTCCCCCTAACTGCTCGCCCGCGCGACCTCACTCCCGGCAACTGCTGCGAACGCCGTCCGAACTCCACGAACCGGTGACCGAAAGGACCACGTGCGTAACGTGCTCACAAAAGTCTGGGAGCGCTGGCAGCTCGAAGTGTTGCGGATGCGCTTCCCAAGCTGGGACATCGCCCGCATCGACCACGATGTCTGGCGCGTCACCCGACCACCGGTCACCCGCATCATCGTGGGCCGCATCAACACGGCACGAGAAGAAATGGCCTGGCTCGACGACCTCTTCGCCAACGGCCTCCTCCTCCACCACCCCCGCCGCCCCTGAACCACCCCACCCCCACGCCCCACTGGACGGCTTGCCAGAGCGGCGGCACGGCGGCCGTCGCTCCTGCCGCGTCCACGCCGACCCACCCACTGATCCAGCGTCCTCATCCCCGAGGCGTCCGCCGCGATCCGCGTGACCGTCCGGCGATGGTGCGATGCTGAGTCCAAGAAAAGCGCGGCCCACGAAGGATTCGAATGAGCTCACTCGACCGAGCCGAAGCCGCGGTACGGGTAAACGAGGACGGCTGGTATCGGGTCTCGACTGGTGACCTCGTTCCTGACGCTCCCGACTGGACCATGCGCAACTTCGGCACGTTCGATTCGTCCGAGGGAGACCTTTTCATCGGTACGGGCACCACCACCCATGTCGTCGACATCGCCGTCGAGCCATGGAGTGAGCCCCCACCGCTGCGCCTTTCCGGCGGCGGAGGTTGGGCGGAGGTCGCGGAGGTCTCCGTCTCTTTCACGGTCGCGCGGTTACGGATCCTGGACGCCGAGGGCTACCGAGCACTGGCCTTGGACCTTGACGGGGGGGGCGGGCGACTATCAGCTGCGCCTCTACGCTCGGTACCTCAACGTCCGGCATCAACGGCACCTGCTACGGCTCTGGCCGTCGCCCAAGGCGCCGATGTGGACTTACCAGCTCGACGATGAGGCTCAGCCGATCGAGCGTCCCGACCGCACCGGCACCGAAACCCTCCAGGTGACGATGACCGCCGACCAGTTGGACACACTCCGCCTCGAAGTCGAGCAGATGGCGCTCCTGGAAACGTGGTCCGGGGACATCGATGACATCGTGGAGGACTGCCGCCAGATCACCGACGCCACCGAGCCGCTCACCGCAACGTCCGACGACGTGACGGTCGCGCTGACCGTCCGCCAGTGGAAAGTCGTCCTCGCGGTACTGGAACAGCGAGGCCCGGAGGTGCCCAAACAAGACCGCGCACGGTGCATCCGGCAGACCCACAAGGTCATCGACACACAGATACGCCACCGCCTCCCGCCGGGCAGAGTTCTCGGCATCTGAACAGCATGAAGACATCGCCCAGTTCGGCGCTCTATCGCCCGGAAAGGTGTCATGTGGCCGGAGGCTCTCTGCAGCCAGCGGCTCGTCCTCGCCCGCGCCAGGCGCGCTCGTCGAATCCATACGACAAGCGCGCTCTCCACGTACGTGATCACGTGCACTTCAAAAGAAAAGGAAATGCGATGCGCCCGAGCTTCGCGAAAGAAACCCGCACGGATCTGACCAAGGTTCCGAGCGCTTCAGCGAAAATTTCGACGGGAAACCTCGATCCTGCTGAAGCGCCAGGGCCCCCGGAGCGGAGCGTGTAAAGAAGTGCTGGGCGATATCCCCCGGAACGATCTGCAAGATAAATAGGATAGCGGCGGTGTCGTTGCGGTTCTCGTCTCTGGTGAGGCGCGATGTAGTTGTTGATCTCGGCGAGGATCTGAGTCAAGCGTTCGAGCCTGACCACCCGGTTGTTGCGCGTGCCGTCCAGTGCCTCGGCACCGGCATCCTCCAGTTCACTGATGCCATGCGGTGGTAGCGGGCCATGACGATCGCGTCCAGACCGAAGCTGTGGGTTGGAAGCGCGGCGTGGTAGTGAAGAGATAGCGTCGACCCTGGTAAGAATTCATGTCGGCGATTCCATGTATCAGTGGACGCAAGGATCATTGAGAGTCGAGATATCTGCACCCGGGTAGTCGTTGTACTCTTCAACGTTCCATATGGCTGGTGGCAGCAAAACAACTGCTAAGCAGAAAGTGAAAGCACTGACTCCCTTAGTCCAAGTGGAAGACTTTCGCCCGGCGATCAGCGCGGCCGAGGCCAAGAGCGCCGACACTGTCAATGCTGCCAGCGAGCACACTGCTACTGTAAATGGGTAGCCTTTTGTCCATTGCGCTGAGGATGGATCAACTTCACATGCTCGCCATGTAGCACGGGTTGCCCGATCTGCCAGAACATCCATTGCCCAAAGAGTGAAGGCGGCCAGGGCGCTGAAGGTCACCGCGGCTATGCAAAGCCCTCGCGGAATGCGATGATCCCTTTTCTTCCCCTGACTTCGTTCTTTCACGATCTATTATCCTTGATTTGAAACTCAAGCGTGAGTGTGAGCGGCGAGCAGTATGACCTGGTATCTGTTCCGGTAGCCCAATCAAGACCACCCCCTTGGGTGTGCCTCTAGAGGCACACCCAAGGGGAACACCGCAGGCCTTAGTTGCTTCGCCTCGGTGCCGAGTTCCTTCTGCTCACCAAAGCACGTAAGCGAAACCAACCTTGCTGTAGCTCCCGGACGCTAGCCCTTGCCACAGAGGCTTGTATGTATCGTGGTGCGGTGAGTTGTGCTGAGCATAGTAGATTCCGTACTGATCGGAGCCCGTAACCTCAGAAACAATGGATGCATGGGTAAGAATCTTCTTCCCCTTATTCTCCCAGTACATCGTGTCGCCGACGCTCACCTCGTTGTACGACTGCTCCCAGTAAACTCGACCTTGGCCGTTGAAGTGACGATGATGGTTCACTACCGCAGCCCAGGTGAACGAGTCCTTGTGCCAGAGAACTCGGACCCTTCTGTTCTGCCACCAGGCCTCGTCGCTCTTCCGGTCACCATCTATCTCCTTGGCGCCACCGCCATAATGAATTGCTTTGGAGATGAAGTTCGTGCAGTCTTGGGGATATTCGTGCTCCTCTGTTGGTGCGTTATTTGCGGCCCAGATTCCGATATTGTAATTATCGATGGGCCCTAGGCGAGTGGCGCGCTTCTTGGCCTCCGTCTTCTCGCCGCCAACGCTATCGAGGGGGAAAGACTGGCCGCTGCCCAACCCCTGAAGCTGCTTCGCCTGCTCGGTTGTATAGGCGTTGATGCGCTCGCTACCAGTAATATGGCCATCGGCTCCGATCGCCGCCATGAACTGCACGAGTGACGACTGGCCGCCAACCGATGAGCCGGACTTCTCGCTGGCTGGAAGAGCAAAGGTGAAGTCCCCGGTACGTGTGAACTTATTGGTGACACGCTTCTCGGCTAGGGTTCCATGGCCGTTGGAGTATACCGTCGTACCATGCAAGGTCGTACGTACTGTGACGGTCATCTCCTCGGGGGAGTAGCTGACTAAGGTGTCGGCCGGTTTCACCTTGGTGCTGATTTGAGCAGCCTTGCCGGCTGCTCCGTAGGCGCGGGTTGCGAGCAGATGTCCTGCATCGGTGTAGAGAGCGGCCCGGAACGCACTGCCTTGGGGATTGGCTTTGACGGCATGCTCTGCGTCACGATACTTGCCCTCCAACAGTCCCTCGCGGCTTAGCACATATTGGCTCATGCCATCGAGATAGCGCTGCATTCCACCAGGTACTGCCGCAGGGGTGAACACGTTGCTTTCAGTCCATTCGCCAACGCCGTAAGCGCTCCGCGCGCGTACCCGAAACTTATATGACTTGGCGTTGTGCAAACCGGTGACCACGGTACGAAGATTCTTCACGCGTACCGTTCGCACTATATTGCGGTAAAAATCCAGAACCTGAAGTTCGTAGTCTTCGACGACCTTTCGCTCCGCTGGCGGTGAAGCATGTGCAGGCGCATGAGCGCCGAGGTCTTCCGGGGGCGCCCAGACTGCGAGCGCACCGCAATCTCCAGCTCGGGCAGATATTTTAGACACTTTACCCGGGGCGCTGGCAGGAAGATACTCCAGTGTTATCGACATCTCCTTCGGCACGTCGTTAGCGCCGAACGTCACGGGGGCGGGTGTGTTCTTGGCGGTCAAGGCCAAACCGGTCGCGGTGCCTGGACTGTTCTGCCAATGGTTGGCCAGTCCACCGAGATCAATTTTTGCGTCGTGCAGGGGCGACTCCCCGACCGGCTTTGGCAGTGAACTCGTAAGAAGGTCGTGTCCTGTGGGGTTGTCCGGTAGTGACGACCTCACCTGGTGAGCCACAACACTGCCGTCGCCGGGACAGTTGGGCGCACACGACGGTGTGCCAAGGTGCAGCTTCGCCGATACGATCCTGGCTCCGGCGGGCAACGATCTCATGTCAACCTTGAGTAGGGAGATGAGCGCCTCGGTGCCACTACCGCCGATGTGGACTTGGGTATCCGGATTGAGAGGACAAGCCTTACCCGAGCAGGCGTCTGCTGCAGATTTTCCGGTAGCGAGGCTGAGCTTGTCCTTGCCCAGGGTCACAGTCCGGGTTGTGGGCGTGGGTGGGGTGACTGGAACGGTGAACTGCTGCTCAACAAGTGTCTCGTTGCACACCCACTGGACGCACGCTTGCATCTGCCAGCGATAGGTTTTTCCTTCTTTGATGACGTCGTCAGGCAGGCGCATTGAGACGCGTGGGCTTTCGCTGGACGAGGCGACACCTTCGCCGTACGGGCGTGGTCCGATCGGATTTCTGGCTTCGTCATAGAGAAAGAATTTCGCAGTGACAGGCCGCCCGGAAGGGCGTGAGACGACGCCGGACAAGACTGGGTTCTCTGGGTCGATTCGCTTCGTAATTGACTGCGGTGTGAGCCCCATCGGAGCCAGCGGTGCGTCCACGGCGAATTGTTTCCATGCGGACCAGTTGCTGGAGTCCTTTTCATCGGACGCGCGCGCCCGGAATTTGAATACCCCGGGATTGCGTATCCTCCCGGTCACGGATGTTTCCGCTTCCTGTCCGGAGGGGACTCCCTCGACGGTGAAGGTTCGCACCGCCCCGCTGGCTTCATCCAGGAGTTCGAAGGTGTAGTTCAGCGCGTCGCCGTCTGGATCGGTGGCAATCGCTCCGAGCGTTGGCTTATCACTGAATACAACGTGGCCGCTGTCCTCTGACTCTACCGGTTCGACCTTGAGATTCGAGGGTGTCTGCGGTGGTGCTTCGGCAACCGCGGTGCTCGGCACGGCGACGAGCACCAGCAGGCTGGACATGACCACCGCTAACAGGGTTAAGACGCGACGTTTGTTTTTGGGAGGGAGCATGCTTTTCCCGACGCCATCTGGGAGTATTGATGATGCGAATCGACTTATTGTCACGGATCGTCGCTCCTTTTGTTTGGTTGCTGGCTGCTTAGAATCGTCAGTTTGGGTCGCCCCTGCCGTGTGGTTTCTTGGTTTTCTCCTACGACACCTCCTTTTTTTACTTCTGAGATCCGCGGGGTTGCAGGTGTTCGTCACTATGCCGGCAGCGGACGTGTATAACAACTCGCAGAGAACACTGTCTAAACGTTTGCCATCGCCGAGGAAGAGCGCGCGGCCAGTACCTCGACCCAATGCGCTGAGTGCGAAGAATATTCCAAGAAGACGGGTGGTGGACGGTATCTGTCTCGAGGGTGAGTCGGGTATGCACAGTCTGTTAAGGTTTAGCTCGCAAGCGGCATAGCGAAAACGATCACATTTTCAACGTTACAAAGGTTGACTCGGGTGATCAAGGCGTCGGTCCGCCGAAATCGTCACTGATCATGTGACTCGCAGTGGAACAGGCTGTCTATGCTATGGCCGAATCCGGCCAGTACTAGGCGTAAACGAGAACGCCTTGCTAACCGTCTGTTTGGCGTTTCGATCACAAGGACGCCATCGGCCTCGGGTGTGGCGACGACAACCCTTACCGATGACCCATCCCGCCTGGTGACTACCCCGGCCCCTCGCCCTCCCTGCGGACGAGGGGCCGCTCCAGTACGTTTCCAGGGTGACTGGACGAGTTTTCTGGCATGCGGTGCAGGGCCTGATCGAGCAGCACACGGGGCCCTTGGTCAGTGCCCGCCAAGTCACCGAGGGGTTCAACTCTGAAATCTCCGTCGTCATCAACGACAGCACATTCGTCAAGGGCTTGCGCACAGATCATCCTCGCGCCTGGACCCAGGAACGCGAACGCCAGATCAACCCGTACGTCCGGCACGTCACGGCTCCGTTGCGCTGGTCACGGACCGAGGACGGGTGGGACCTCAACGGCTTCGATTTCCTGGACGGTCGCGCCGCGTCCTACAAACCGTCCAGCCCCGACCTGCAACCCATCGCGGCCATGATGATCCAGTGGCCGACAGCACCGGACGGCGTCGAACTGAAGCAGGCTTCGCAACGCTGGTCGGCCTACAGCGACCGACCGGAGTTGTTCGACGGCGCCTGGCTCTCGCACACCGACTGGTCGCCTGGCAACGTCCTCATCACCGGCGACCGCGCATACATGCTCGACTGGGCGTGGCCCACACGCGGAGCCCGCTGGATCGACCCGGCCTGCTGGGTCGTCTGGCTGATCGCTGAGGGGCACCACCCAGCACATGCGGAAGCTCGAGCCGCCAGGGTCCAAGCGTTCGCCGCCGCGCCCGACCTCGCGGTGACGGCCTTCGCAAGGGCACAGGCCGCAATGTGGGAGGACATCGCCGAGAACGCACCCCATCCCGCACTGGATTCCGCTGCGACGACGTGGGTCGGACACCGAACCGCCTAGCGCCGCTTCCACCCGCGGGAGGAGCGTTCGCCTTATCGGCACCATGCACCCGCATCAAGGGCCTCGAATACCAGAACATGATCATCGCGGGAGTCGGGGAGGGCCTCGTCCCGGCCGCGCGGATCACCCGTTTCGCCGCCGAGGACCCGCTGCGCTTCCGCCGCGACCTCCGTACCGCTCGGTCACTGCTGTTCGTCGCCGTCACCCGCGCCCGCGACAACGCCGTCATTTCCTGGCACGGCACGAAAAGCCGCTTCCTCCCCTTGAGCGACGAGTGGACCTGTCAGGAGTTTCCAGTCGGCTGAGGCGGCCGGTTTCCAGGTGCAAATGGCGCTCCACGCGCGGGGTCAGTTGTTGAGGAGGCGCCAGGCGGTGAGGGCGAGTCTGGCTCGGGTCAGGCCGGTGGGGTCGGTGAGGTCGGTGCCCAGAGTCTTGCCGATCTGCTCGACTCGGCGGGCGACGCTGCTGTGGTGCAGGTGGAGGAGGTCGGCGGCCTGGCGTAGGGAGCCGGTGGTGCAGTAGGCGTCCAGTGTTTCCAGGGTTTCTGGGGTGTCGGCGATGAGGGCGATCGCGGCCACGTCGGGGTTGTCGCGCAGGGCGCTGTGGGGGAGTTGGGCGAGCAGCGCCATCGCCCCGAGGTCGTTGTGGTGGACGACGGGTCGGCGGGGTGTGGTGAAGCGGAGGGCGGTGCGGGCCTGTCGCCAGGAGAGGTCGGGGGCGTGGGAGGCGCCGATGCCCGCGTGGACGCCGGGTGGGAAGCGGGACGGGTCGATGGTGGTGGCCAGGATGACGCCCACGTCGTCGAGCGGCGCGGCCTTCACCGGGCGGGCCGGGCAGATCATCCCGGCTACCTCGTCGAGGGGAAGGCGTGACCGGACCGCGGCGACGCGGACCGGCAGGTCGGCGGCGAAGCCCAGCAGGCGCAGCGCGCGGGCCCTGGCGGCCTGGTCGCAATCGGCGGCGATCACCAGTTCGGCGAGGGCGGGGTCGGTCATCGTGGTGCGGGCCGGGCCGTACTTCTCCAGGACCGCCGCGGCGGCGATGGCGAGCCGGTCCAGGAGCACCTCGTCGAGCGGGACGGCAGGGCCGGGGCGTTCCAGCCACACCGTGCCGACCTCCTCGTCGTCGAGGGTGATGGGCGTGGACGTGGAGGCGGGCGGCGCCGGTTCTTGGGGACGGGCGCCGTCGGGTGCGGCGCGGAGTACCCGTCCGGAGCCGTGGATACGGATACCGGCCACGCATTCGGCCAGGCCCGCCGAGGCGCGGGCGAGTGCCGGGAGGTCGACGCGGCGGCGCATCAGAGTGTCGTAGAACGTGACGACGCGGATCGCTCCCTCGGCATAGGAGTCCAGTCCCGACAGGCGTATGGCGAGTGCCTCCATGGCGGCAGGATAAAGGCCGCCGGTCGGCGCGTTACCAGGGCGGGACGCGCGACGCCTGGCGGATGATCGTGGGGGAGCCGGGGGTGAGGATGGGCGTCATGGACCCCGAACTCGAAGCTTTCGTTCCGCTGATACCGAAGGTCGACCTGGCCGACGCGGCCGTCGCGCGGAAGGAACTCGCCGCGCTGGCCGCGGCGGCGTCGGACGTGGTCGCCGCGAATCCCGACGTCGAGGACATGGTGGTCGAGGACCGCACGGTACGGGGTGTGCCGGTGCGGATCTACCGTCCGGACGGCGCGCACGGTGCCGTCATCTGGTTGCGCGGCGGCGGCTGGATCATCGGTGACCTGGACACCGAGCACCGGATGGCGGGCAGCATCGCGAGCGGCTCCGGTGCGGTGGTGATCTCCGTGGACTACCGCAGGTCGCCCGAACATCGGTTCCCGGCCGCCCTGGACGACCTGTACACCGTGCTGACCTGGGCGTCCGAGCACGCGTCCGAACTCGGCGTCACCCCGGACCGGATCGCGGTCGGCGGGCACAGTGCCGGTGCGGGGCTCGCGGCGGCAGGGGCGTTGCGGGCACGTGACCAGCAGGGGCCGCCGATCTGTTTCCAGGTGTTGAACCAGCCTGTGCTGGACGACCGGCAACAGACGTGGTCGCAGCGGAACTTCACCGATACGCCCTGGGTAACGCGCGACAACATCGCTGCGGCGTGGCGGCATTACCTGGGTGCCGAGGCCGCCACGCCGTACGCCGCCCCGGCTCGTGCCGGTGACCTTTCCGGTCTGCCACCGGCCTATGTCGCCACCGCGGAGTTCGATCCGGTGCGTGACGAGGGCATCGCCTATGCGTCCCGCCTGTTGGAGGCGGGTGTGCCGGTCGAACTGCACCAGTGGTCCGGTACGTTTCACGGTTCGCAGGCGATCCCGTCCGGTGTGTCGCAGCGGCAGGTCGCCGAACTCGGCTCCGTCCTGCGCCGTGCCCTGGCCGAGTGATGTCAGGTCGGGGTGGCTCGGGTCAGGAGGCCGTTGACGAAGATGTGGAGGACTTCGGGGTAGATGTCGGAGGCGGCGCGCTCGGGCCACTGGTCGCCGATGGTGCGCAGGGTCGGGTAGCGGGACGGGTCCAGGCGGCTGAGGCTGAACTCGCGGTCGATGTCGGCGAAGTCTTCCCGGCGGTGGGCGGTGTGGGCGCGGACGAGGATTTCGCCGACCGTGTAGTACCAGAGGCTGCGGAAGACGTCGACGGCCTGGAGGTGGGTGCAGCCGTGGTCGACCGCGGCGGCCACGATCGTTTCGATGAACCACAGGGCCGAGTCGCCGAGGCGGCCGAGGAAGCCGTCGGCGGTGAGGACCTCCGCGCCCCAGGGCCAGGCCGTGAGGGCCTCGTGGATCGCCAGCCAGGCGACCACGATCCGTTCGCCGGGGTCGTCGGGCAGGTCGGGGCGCGGGATCTTGTCGACGTGATCGTTTATTAGCTGGACGATCAGGTCGTCCTTGTCCCGGACGTGGTGGTACAGGGTCGTCGGGCCGACGCCGATCTCGGCGGCCAGGCGGCGCATCGTCAGGCTGTCCCAGCCGTCCCGGTCGATGAGGCGGCGGGCGCCCGCCAGGATCTCGGCGCGGGACGTCGCGGGTGGCCGCCCGGTGCGGCCGGACGGCGCTGGCATCAGGTCGGGTTCTCGTTGTCCGGGCACCGTCCCATCATGCTGCCCCTCCGGGCTTGCGTTGGCCCCGGGCTCTCGTGTTGTACTTTAGGAACATGTTCCGAAAGTAGCAGGCTCATGGAGGCCGTTGTGACGAGACACAGTGGGGAGGTCGTCCGGCCGGGGCTCATCCTCGCCACGGTGGCGGTGGTGCAGTTCCTCGTGTCGCTGGACCTGTCGGTGGTGAACGTCGGGCTGCCGGAGATCGGCTCGGCGCTCGGCTTCAGCGCCGTAGGGCTGACCTGGGTGATCCACGCGTACGCGCTGACCTTTGGTGGGCTGCTGCTGCTCGGGGGCAAGGCGGCCGACCGGTACGGGCAGCGGCGGATGTTGATGGGCGGGCTCGGATTGTTCGGGCTCGCGTCGTTGGCCGGTGGGTTCGCCACTGAGCCTTGGCAACTTGTTGCGGCGCGTGCCGCTCAGGGGGTGGGCGCGGCGGCTCTGGCTCCGGCCGCGTTGGCGCTGTTGACCGCGACGTTTCCCACCGGGAAGGCGCGCGTTCGGGCCTTCGGGATCTGGAGCGCTACGAACGCGGCGGGCGGTGCTCTCGGTGTGCTGGTCGGGGGGCTGCTGACCGAGTTCGCGGGCTGGCGGTGGGTGATGTTCGTGAACGCGCCCATGGCGTTGTTCGCCCTGGCCATGGCCTGGCGGGGTGTCGCCGCCGATCCGGTGCGGCGTCGGGCCGGGCGGCCGGACGTGCTCGGTGGGGTGCTCGCCACGGCGGGCATGAGCCTGCTGGTGTTCGGCATCGTCCGCACTGACGAGCATGCGTGGACGTCCGTGGTGACCGTCTCCACCCTGGCCGTCGCGGTGTTGCTGCTGGTGCTGTTCGTTGTCGTTGAACGGACCACCAGCCGTGACCCGCTCGTCCGGCTGGGGCTGTTCGCCAACCGGTCGGTGCTCGGCGCCAACGCCTACATGTTGGTCGTCGGTGGGGGCATGGCGTCGGCGTTCTACTTTCTGTCGCTTTATGTGCAGGGGGTGCTGGGGAACGGGCCAGCCCTCGCCGGGGTCCAGTTCCTGCCGCTGGCCCTCGGGGTGATCGTCGGTTCCGTGGTCGCCATCAAGGTCGGTTACCGGTTCGCGCCCCGGGTGCTGCTGGTGAGCGGCGCGCTGCTGACCGCGGCCGGGTTCGCCTGGTTCGGCCTGATCAGTGTGGACGGTTCATTCCTGGCGGACGTTCTCGGGCCGTCGCTGCTGGTGGGCGTCGGGTTCGGGCTTTGTCTCGGGCCGATCGTGTCCGTTGCCACGGCCGGGGTCGCGTCGCATGAGGCCGGGACCGCGTCCGGGCTGCTCAACAGTTCGCGTCAGATCGGTGCCGCGCTGGGGCTCGCGGCTCTTGGTACCGCGGCTCAGGATCGGGCCGGGTCGGCGGGGACGCCCGGTGCGCTGAACGAGGGCTACGCGTTCGGGCTGACGTTGTGCGCCGGGCTTCTCGTGGCGGCCGCCCTGATCGCCCTTGTCGTTCCGCGCCGCACGGCCGCGCCGGAGCCGGAAGTCGTTGTCGAGCCGCGTCGGCCGCAGTCGGCGGGCATGAAGGGAAGTGCGCGATGACCATCGCCGACGTCGAGCGGCCGGGGATGGTGGGGCTGCTGCGGCCCCATCTCGGGGGTTTCGCCGCCGTGGTGATCTTCCAGGTCGTGGGGGCCGTCGCGGGGCTGGCGCCGCTGCTGGCGGTCGTCGAGCTGGGACGTGAGCTGCTGGCGCCCGGCCCCGTGGACGAGGGGCGTGTCTGGACGGTCGTGGCCTTCGGCGCGGTCGGGCTGTTCGTCCGGCTGGTGTTCACGGCCGCGTCGTCCGGCATCGGGCATCTCCTGGACGACCGGGTGCAGTTGTCGTTCCGGCGGCTGCTGGCCGAGCGGCTCGGGCGGGTCCCGCTCGGGTGGTTCTCCCGGCGCCGGACGGGTGAGCTGGCAAAGGTGGTCGGGGAGGACGTCAGCGCCGTCCACCCGTTCATCGCGCACGCGCCAGGCGAACTCGTCGCCGCGTTCGTGGTGCCGCTGGTGTCGCTCGTCTACCTGTTCACGGTCGACTGGCGGCTCACGCTGATCACGCTGATTCCGGTGGTGCTGGCGGTGGCGCTGGTCCCGCTGATGATGACGAAGTCCCGGCTGCGCGAACAGAAGGAGTTCGACGAGGCCATGGGCCGGATCGCGAGTTCGGCCGTCGAGTTCGTGCAGGGCATCTCCGTGGTCAAGGCGTTCGGCGGGTCCGGGCGCGTCCATCGCCGCTTCATCACGGCCGTCGACGATTTCGTCACCGCCTTCTACCGGATGGTGCGTGGGCTCGCCGGGATCGCGGCGGGGATGCAGCTGGCGCTGTCGCCGCCGTTCGTGCTGCTGGTGGTGCTCGTCGGCGGCACGGTCCTGATCACGTCCGGGGACATGGCCCCGGCCGATCTGCTGCCGTTCCTGCTGCTGGGGCTCGGCCTGACCGCCCCGGTAGCGGCCCTCGGCCACGGCTTCGACGACATGCAGGCCGCGCAGCGGGCGGTCGGCCGCATTCAGGACGTGCTCGCGGTGCAATCGCTGCCTGAGCCCGCGCGTCCGGTCGCGCCGCGAGGGCACCGTGTTGAACTGCGTGACGTTCGGTTCGGGTACGAAGCCGATCACGAGGTGTTGCGCGGCGTCAATCTGGTGCTCGAACCGGGGACGGTGACGGCGGTCGTCGGGCCGTCCGGGAGCGGCAAGTCGACGCTGGTGCAACTGCTGCCCCGGTTCTTCGACCCGACCGGCGGGTCGGTCGTCCTCGGCGGAGTCGACCTCCGTGACATCGGCGGCCGGGAGCTGTACCGGACGGTGTCGTTCGTTTTCCAGGACGTCCACCTGCTGCGTGCGTCGGTCGCCGACAACATCGCGTTGGCGGTGCCGGACGCCGACCGCGACGCCGTGGTCCGCGCCGCGCGGCTGGCGAACATCCATGACCGCGTCCTCGAACTGCCCCGCGGATACGACACGGTGATCGGTGACGAGGCCGGGCTGTCGGGCGGCGAGGCGCAGCGGATCTCGATCGCGCGGGCGCTGCTCGCCGACACACCCGTGCTGGTGCTCGACGAGGCGACCGCGTTCACCGACCCGCAGACCGAACAGGCGGTACGGCACGCCCTGAAGACGCTGGAGGGCGACCGGACGATCCTCGTCATCGCCCACCGCCTGGAGACGATCGCCGACGCCGACACCGTCGTGATGCTGGACGGCGGGTCGATCGTCGAGCGCGGCAGCCCCACCGAACTCCTGGCAAGAGGCGGCAGGTTCGCCGCGTTCTGGCAGGCCCAACGGGCGGCGGTCGCCGATGAGATGGAGGAGTCGCGATGATCCGGACGCTGCTGCGTGTTCTGGGAAACGAGTACGCCGGGCCGGTGCGCCGCACCGTCGTGTTGATGACGGTGACGGCGGTGGCGGAGGGCCTGTCCTACGCCCTGCTGGTCCCGGTTCTGCGGGAACTGTTGGGCGACACGCCCTCGGACGCCTGGCCGTGGCTGATCTGGTTCGGCGCGGCGGTCGCCGTCTACGCGGTGCTGCGCTACGTCAGTGACCTGTCCGGGTTCCGGGCCGGGACGACGCTGCTGCACGGCATGTACTACCGGCTCGGAGATCACCTGGCTCGGCTGCCGCTCGGTTGGTACGGACCCGCACGCGTCGGGCAGGTGTCCAAACTGGCGAGCCGGGGCGTTCTCGACGCCATGGGCGTGATCGCGCATCTGCTGGCGCCGTTCATCTCCGCGTGCGTGACGCCCCTGACGGTCGTGGTCGTGATACTCGCCTTCAACTGGCAGCTGGGGCTCGCCGCGCTGGTCGCCGTCCCGATCGTGGCGGTGATCCAGAGTTGGACGGGACGCGCCATGACCGCCGCCGACGCCGAACGCGCCGAACGCGACCAAGAGGCGACC
Source organism: Actinomadura spongiicola (assembly GCF_003432485.1). GTDB lineage: Bacteria > Actinomycetota > Actinomycetes > Streptosporangiales > Streptosporangiaceae > Spirillospora > Spirillospora spongiicola. The sequence continues at coordinate 208,875 of NZ_QVNQ01000010.1, read as the reverse complement.
GGACGGGTCATCGAGTTCCTCCAGGCTCAGCCGGTGCTCCGTACCGGCGGCCGGACCGCCGAACGGTTCCGGCTCCTCGACGACTCGCTGCGGGAACTCCAGCGAGCGTCCCGCCGCACGGTTCTGTCGGCGCTGCCCGGCGTGGTCGGGTCGGCGCTGACGGTGCAGGCCATGTTCACCGTGCTGCTGGCCCTCGGCGCCTACCTCGCGGTCGGTGGGGACGTCGGCGCCGCCGAGATCCTGGCGATCCTGGTGCTGGCGGCCCGCTGCGCCGACCCGCTGCTGTCGCTGTCCGACCTCAGCGGCAAACTGCGCGGGGCACGCTCCGAACTGGCGAGGCTCGACGGGCTGTTGAGCACCGAGCCGCTGCCGGAGCCGTCCGAGCCGGTCGAGCCGCAGAGCCACCACGTGGAGTTCGACTCCGTCACCTTCCGGCATGGCGACCGTACGGTCATCGACGGGGTGACGCTGTCGGTTCCCCAGGGTGGGCGGCTCGCCGTCGTCGGACCGTCCGGGGCGGGCAAGAGCACCTTCCTGCAACTGCTCGCGCGCTTCTACGACGTGGACGCGGGCGGGGTGCGCGTGGGCGGCCTGGACGTGCGCGACATCAGCACCGACGTGTTGATGAAGCAGCTCGCCATCGTGTTCCAGGACGTCTACCTCTTCGACGGCACCATCGAGGAGAACATCCGGCTCGGCCGTCCGGACGCCTCCGACGCCGAGGTGCGGGCCGCCGCGACCGCGGCGCGCCTCGACGAGGTGATCGAACGGTTGCCCGGCGGCTGGGACGCGAACGTCGGCGAGGGCGGTGCGCTCCTGTCGGGCGGCGAGCGCCAGCGCGTCTCGATCGCGCGTGCGCTGCTGAAGGACGCGCCCATCGTGCTGCTGGACGAGGTGACCTCAGCCCTGGACCCGGTGAACGAGGCCGCCGTCCACGACGGCATCGACCGTCTGATGGCCGGCCGGACGGTGGTGATGGTGGCGCACCGGCTGCGGACCGTGCAGCGCGCCGACCACATCGTCTTCCTGGACGGAGGGCGCGTCGTCGAGCAGGGCACCCACGCCGAGCTGCTCCGCCGCGGCGGCCGCTACGCCGACTTCTGGACCGTCTCCATGGCCTCCACCGCGAACGACTGAGCCGGATCGATCTTCCCGGCCGGACGGTTTCCGAGAGCATTATCGTTCATCGTGACGTCGTCCGGCCGGAACGGAGACCAGCCATGGGAGCCCCGCGAACCATTCGCGTCGCCACCTACAACCTGTTCCAGGGCGGACTCGACCGTGACCCCGGCCCCGGACAGGGGAAGGACGACTCCCGCCTTCAGGAACAGGTCGCCATCCTCGGATCCCTTGGCCTGGACCTGATCGGCCTTCAGGAGGCCCAGTGGGGAATCGGCGGGTGGGATCGGGCGCGGGAAATCGCGCGGCGACTCGGTATGTCGTACTGTTTCGTCGGTCCCTCGAACTTCTACAACTTCGACCTCGCCGTGTTCGTGCGGGAAAGCGACGACGTCACCGTCGCGGGGACGGAACATCTGCTCGGCCCGCCGTGGGTCCATGGGCTCACCAACGTCAAGCTGGAAGTCGCCGGACGTCCTGAGCCGCTGCATTTCCTCGTCGGTCATTCGGCTCCGAGCAGCCCGACCACCCGCCTCGCCGAAGCCGAGATGGCGACCGTCCACCGGCATCTGGACGCCATCTACGTGGCGGACTTCAACGCCGCCGCCATCGGCGAGGAACCCGGTGCCACGGGAACCCTCTCGCACAAGGCGGCCCAGAAGTTCGACACCCGTCCCGCCGAGGAACTCGGCGCCGCCGGTTTCCATGACGTCGGCGCGCACTGGGGCGACTCGACGCCGACCGTGGGGTACACCGGACGCGGGCTCGCCTACCGGTGTGACCGGATTCATACGACCCTTCCCACCGAGTGGATCACCGGATACGGCGTCGTCCTGGAAGGCGACGGACTCAGCGACCATCGTGCGGTCTGGGCGGAGTTCACGGTCGGCGACTGACAGACATGGCGGGGGCCGGGTTCGATGAACCCGGCCCCCGCCACAGTGGTCTATGAAAACTGGTGAAGAATAGTCTTGATGGCATCACCAATGGGCGAAGCCCACATGAAAATCTTCACTATTGCAGTCAAGTGTTGAGCCTCTCGCGGAGTAAAATGGGCAGCGCGCAACAAAGCACCACATAGTGATCGCGCCGGGATTCACCCTAGCAGAAAGGGTGCGTCCGAAAAGTCTGTCGCTATCGAGAGAATTCGGGCAAACCTCAGGATTCGGCGGCGTCGTCCCGCTCCGCGAGGCGGGCGCGGACGGCCTCCGCCTCCGGCACGCCGAGATTCTCGTACAACCGGAGGGCCTGCCGGTCGTAGGGCGTGGCCTGGGCGAGGCCGCGGGTTCGGGCCGTGACCTGGCCCATTCCGTCCAGCGCGCGGGCCTCCTGGTAGGTGTCGCCGATCGAACGCGCGGTGCTCAGGGCCTCCTCGTAATGTTCGAGCGCCGACCGGTGTCGACCCGACCGGTGATAGGTCTCCGCGATGTTCAACAGCGCGGCGGTGGCCTCGAAACGTTCGGAGATTTCCCGGGAGACCGACAGGGAATTCTGGAAATGGATGAGGGCTTCGCGCTCCCGTCCGGTCTCCGCGTACCAGCGGCCTATGTTGTTCAGGCAGGCCGCTTCGCAGCGCCGGTCGCCGATCTCCTGGTAGATGGTGAGCGCCTCCCGGTACAGATCGATCACCTCGGCGGTCTGCCCGACCTTGAGGCGAGCGGTGGCGACGTTGTTCAGCCACACGGCCCGGTGTAGGCGGCCCATCTCCATGGCCTCGGCCGCCTTCTCGAAGTACTGGAGGGCGGCGGTGTCGTGCCCGAGCCGGAGTTCGAATTCACCGAGGTTGTTGAGCGCCATCTGCTGCCCCGCGCGATTTCCGGCCTCCTCGTGGAGGGAAAGGGCCTTCCGCAGCGCCTCGTTCGCCTCGGCATAGCGTCCCTGATGCCAGATGATGATCGCTAGATGGCTGAGGACCTCCGCTTCGCCCTGCCGGTCGTCGATCGAACGCCAGAGTTCGAGTGCCTGCTCGTAGTAGCCGAGAGCGACGTCGTAGTCCGAACGATGCCAATGAATCAGACCGAGCTGGTCGAGAACGGTCGCGACGGCTCCGGGAACCGCCGCGTCCCGGGCGACTTCCCGTCCCCTGTTGGCGGCCTCAAGCGCTTCTTCGAGTCGGCCCGCCCGGAGAAGCAACCTGCTCAGATCGGCCAGCGCGTACGTCGTTCCCGTGGTGTCGTCCAACGCGATCCACGCCTGTACCGCCTGTTCGTGGATCGCGACCGCCTCGGGCCAATGCCCCTGCTTTTCGAGATACTCCCCGAGCGCCTTCGCCAGTAAGGCGGCATGGCGGGGGCGGCCGAACTCAGAAGCCACACGCGCGACCCGCAGAACATTGTCGAGTTCGGTGCGCATCCACGCCCGCGCCTGTTCCTCGTCCTCGAAGAACGCCTCCGACACGGTCGGAACCGGACGGGCGCGATAGGGGAACAGCAGCCGGTCCGCGTGCGACGCGGCGACCAGATAGTGATCCAGAAGACGGTCGAGGGCCGCGTCACGAATCGAGGGTGGATCGTGCTCGGCGACCAACCGCCGCGCGTACTCGCGGATGAGGTCGTGGAACCGGTACCGGGCCGGTCGCGTCTCGGCGATCAGATGACGGTCGTGGAGACCGTCCAGCAGCGATTCGGCCTCGGCCGGTTCGGTGTCCAGCAGGATCGCGGCGTCGAACGCGGACAGCTCCATGCCCGGATGCAGGCCGAGGAGCCGGAAGGCGCGGCGGCCGTCGGTGTCGAGATCCAGGTACGACAGCTCGAACGCGACATGCAGCCGACGGTTCTCCGCCCGGATCTCGGTCAGCAACCGCCCACCGGCGCCGAGCCGTTCGGCCAGATCCGACACCGTCCAGCTCGTCCGGTGCCGCAGCCGGTTGCCGATCAACTGGACCGCCAGCGGAAGATGACCGCAGAGCCGGACCACGGTACGGACGGCCGCCGGATCGACGTCCGGGCTCAGCTCGGCCGACTTGATCAGCAGGTCGGCCGCGTCGACGGGATCGAGCACGTCGAGTTGGAGGGTCCGCGCGGCGTCCAGTCCGGCGAGACGGCGCCGACTCGTGACCAGGACGAGACAGCCCGGCGTTCCGGGCAACAGTGGACCCACCTGGTCGTGGCCGAGCGCGTTGTCGAGGATGAGCAGGACGCGGCGTCCGGCCAGCTCGGTCCGCCACAGCGCGGCCCGCCCGTCGAGGTCCTGCGGGATCCGCTCGGGGACCACGCCGATCGCCCGCAACAACCGGTCGAGCGCCGACGCCGGATCGAGCGGCTCGCGTTCCGGATCGTACGCGCACAGGTCGATGAAACTCTGACCGTCGGGATAGCGCGGCGCCAGCGCGTGCGCGAGGTGGATCGCCAGCGTGGACTTGCCGACCCCGGGCATCCCGTCGATGGCCAGGACGGTCACGGCGGTGCCGCCCTCCTCGGCCATCGCCGTGAGCCGCGCGAGTTCCGTCTCCCGGCCGGTGAAGGTGTGCAGGTCGCGGGGAAGGTCGCTGGGCGAGGCGGTCCGCGTCGCCTGCCGCGGCGGCATCAGTGCCGGATCTCCGGTGAGGATCCGCCGGTGCAGTTCGCGCAGCTCGGCGTGGGGGACGGCGCCGAGTTCCACGGCCATCCGTTGCCGGGCGTGCTCGAACACGCGCAGCGCCTCTCCCGACCGTCCGCTGCGGTGCAACGCCAGCATCAGCAGTTCGACGGGCTTCTCCGCGTCCGGGAACCGGTCGACGAGCTCGGTCAGCTCCGGGATCAGCAGCGCGTGGTCGCCGCGGTCGAGCCGCAGCCTCGCCAGTTCGAGCTTGGCGCCGAGGAACTCCTCCTGCATGCCGTGCCGCCGCCGCGCCGCCCACCGCCCGGCGACGCCGCCGAGCGGCTCGGCCCGCCACAGGCGCAGCCCCTCGTCGAGAAGCCGCACCGCCTCGTCCCGCCGACCGCTCTCGGCGATGGCGCGGGCCTGGTCGCGCAGCGACAGGAACCGGTGGTAGTCGATCGAGTCCGGGTCGACGTCGAGGACGTAGGCGCCCGACCGTTGCTCCAGCCGCGCCTCGCCGAGGGCGTGGAGGGTGCGGCGGAGCCTCGTCATGTGCGGGTAGAGGAGGTCTCGCGCCTTGGGCGGCGCGTCACCGTCCCAGACGCGGTCGATCAGCACGTCGATGGTCACCGGTCGGCCAGGGGTCATCAACAGCGCGGCGAGGACGCAGCGTTCTTTCGCCCAGCCCAAGTGCTGACGCTGCCCACCCGACCACACTTCCATCTGACCGAGGATGCGGAATTCCATCCGCACTCCCTAGGGAAGCCGATCTTGACATCTATTATCTTCGCATTGTCAAGTGACTATTTCCACTAGTAAGCACGTTCTGCCCTGGCCACGATGGGTCTCCCGGACGGGGAAACTGCAAGCCTTCCGCAAGGGTTCGGCAAGGTGTGCCGCAAGGACGGCCGCCGATGCTCGGTGTGGGGTCGCGAAGTCGGACAACACTGAGCAGAGGGGCAGTGAAACGGAAATGTCCGAAAATCAATGGCGCCCGGTCCCAATAGGGCTCGGCGCCGAGAAGTGGGCCACCCGACGCGAATGCAAGACCGTGCTGGTGGTCGTCCACACCGTCACCTCGGGCCAGCGGGTCCTGGAGGCCGCGCGGCTCCTGGAGAACGACCTGCGCGTCCAGGTCGTCTTCACCCAGGCGCCGGACGTGTTCGGCGACGGGGTGGCGGACCTGCTCACCTCCATCGGCGCGGCCCAGGTCCCCTGGGAACAGGCCAGGCAGACGCGGTTCGACCTGGCCATGGCCGCGAGCCTCCACGGGCTCCACGAGATCCACGCGCCGCTGATCGTCATGCCGCACGGGGCCGGGCACAACAAGCTCGTCGTCCGCCGCGCGGGACGAGCGGTCGGCGGACGCGCCGCCTACGACCTCGACTCCCAGCGGCTCGTGCACGACGGGGCGCTGGTGCCCACGTCCATCGTCCTCGCCCACAGCGAGGACCTCGGCCATCTGGGCAGATCGTGCCCGGAGGCGGTCCCCGCCGCGGTGGTGTGCGGCGATCCCTGCTACGACACGCTCGTCGCCAGCCTGGCCTGCCGGTCGTCCTACCAGGTGGCGCTGGGCGCGGGCGACGGACGCAAACTCGTCGTCGTCACCTCGACCTGGGGGACGAAGTCGCTCCTCGGACGGAACGCGGAACTGTGGCCGCGGCTCCTGACCGAACTCCCCAAGGACGAGTTCCACGTCGTCACGCTGCTGCACCCGAACGTCTGGTACGGCCACGGGACATGGCAGGTCCGCACCTGGCTCGCCGACCTGCTGAGACGCGGCCTCAGCCTCGTGCCGCCGGAGGCCGACTGGCGGGCCGTGCTCGCCGCCGCCGACTGGGTCATCGGCGACCACGGCTCGGTCACCGCCTACGCGGCCGTCACGGGCGTGCCGGTGCTGCTGGGCAACTTCGCGTCCCGTGACTGCCAGCCGGGCTCCGCCCAGTCCCTGCTCTCCGAGGTCGCGCCGCGCGTCTCCAAACGCGGCTCGCTGCGCCGCCAGCTCCTCCAGGCGGCCGCGGACTTCGACGGCGAACGGTACCGGGCGGTGATCGAGCGGCTCAGCTCCGAGCCGGGCCGGTTCAACCACAACATGCGACAACTGATCTACCGGCGGCTCCGGCTGCGGGTCCCCGCCACCGTGCCGGTCACGCTGCCCGCCGTTCCGCCGTACCTCGCCACCGAGAGGAGGCATCGTGTCTGACGGGCTTGTCGTCACGCACGTGTTCGGGCTGGACCAGGTGCTCTGCCTGACCCGTCCCGGAAACGACACCGCCGACCGGACGGACGGCACTCCGGCGGTGCTGACCATTCCGAGGGGCGGCTGCCCCCACGAGCCGCGGCTGGTGCTGTTCGGCGACCTCGGCGCGTGCGGCGCCGCCAAGCTGGGTTCGCTCCTGTTCAGCGACTCGCACGCCGTCGCGTCGTGCGACGACCGCGATGACGACGGACTGCGTGAGCTGGCCGACGTCCTGACCGGCGGGGCGTTCCGCGTGTCGGTCGGCGTCCAGGAACGGCTCCGTCGACGGCTGCACCGGTATCCGGGGTGCAGCGTCGCCGTGGTCCGGCGCCGCAACGACCACCTGGCCGTGGTCAGGGGCGAATCGACGCTCGTGACGCGCAGCTCGCCCGGCGCGGCCGAGATGTGGGACGCGATCTGCGGGTCGTTCCTCTACTGCTGGTGGGGCGCCGGGCTCCCCCTGGCGGAGCTGCCCCGGGCGGCGCTCGTCGTCGGGCGGTTCACCGTGCCGTCCGGCGGACGTCCAGGGTCCCTGGAAACCGTGGGGCGGGCACAGGTCACGGCGGTGCCCACCGACGCGGCGTCGAGGAGGGCGGCCTCATGACCGTCCGGACCGTGGTGGCCGGTGCCGCCAGCTGCTACACGACCGTGCGCGTGGACGCGTTCCCGCTGTCGTACGAGCCGACGGCACCGCCGACCTGGGCGCACTTCAGCGTGTCCGGGGCCGCCACGCACATCGCGAGGGTTCAGGCCGGTCTGGGATGCGACGTCCGCCTGTGCACCGCCGTCGGGGAGGACGTCGCCGGGCAGGCGATCCGCTCGGAACTGTGCCGCGGGGGCCTGCTCGGAGCCGGAGTCGTCGCCTCGGAGACGTCCTCCCTGGGGATCGTGCTGGTGGACCGGAACGGCCGGAGGATGGGGATGCCGTACCTCGCTCCCGTCGACGGGTTCGCCTACCCCTTTCCCCTGCTGCGCGAACAGGCGCGGGACGCCGACCTGCTGGTTCTGACGAACGCGCGGTTCGTCCGACCGCTGGTCGAGCCCGCCGCCACGCTCGGGATCCCGATCGCGGTCGACGTCCACCTGATCGCCGAGCTGGACGACGAGTACGGCCGACCCTGGCTGGAGCACGCCCGGATCGTCTTCTGTAGCCACGAACGGCTCCCCGGTCCCCGCGCGTGGATCGCGGGAATGTTCGCCCGGTACAAGCGGTGCGAGATGGTCGGCATCGGGCTGGGCCCCGGCGGCGCCATGCTCGGCCTCCGGGACGGAACGCTCATCAGGGTCGCCGCCGCGCCACCACCCCGGATCGTCAACACCTCCGGCGCCGGTGACGCCCTCTTCGGGACGTTCCTCGCGGAATGGCTCCGGGACGGCGACCCGGTGGCGGCGCTCCAGGGCGCCGTCCTGCACGCGGGTTGGAAGATCGGCCACCGAGTGACCGCCACGGCCTCGTTGACGGCGACCCGGTTGGCCGCCCTGCGTGAGCGGACCCCACCGGTTACCCGTGTGGGCCGTTGGGACCGCTGGGACGGTTGACCGGCTGGGAGTCGTCGTCCTGCACGCGGGTTGGAAGATCGGCCACCGAGTGACCGCCACGGCCTCGTTGACGGCGACCCGGTTGGCCGCCCTGCGTGAGCGGACCCCACCGGCCACCCGCGTGGGCCGTTGGGACCGCTGGGACGGTTGACCGGCTAGGGGGCGCGGTCCAGCTCGGTCAGGCGTTCGTCGAGGATTCTGGTCGGGGCTCCGGTCCCGGCCAGGATCGTTCGGGCGGTGGTGTAGAGGTGGCGCGCGTCGTCGGTTCGCCCGTCCTCGCGGGCCAGGTCGCCCAGGACGTGCAGCGCGTCGCCCTCGCCGATGGCCGACCCGATCCGGCGCATCATGGCGAGGCCCTCGTCCACGGCGCCCGTCGCCGCGGCGGTGTCGCCGCCCAGCGCGTGCGCCTGACCGAGCAGGACCAGCGCCCTGGCCCGGTTGTAGGCGTCGGGCTCGGCCGCGAGGAGCGTCGCGGCCCGGGCCAGCGCGTCCACGGCCTCACCCGCGCGTCCGGACCTGATGAGGGCGGTTCCGAGGTCGCACAGCGTGAGCGCCGTACGGCGCTGCTCGCCCTCGGCGCGGAACACCTCAAGCGCGGCCGTGAACTGGGCCGCCGCGGCGTCTACGGCTCCGCGGTCGAGTTCGAGCAGCCCCAACCGGCGGCGCGTGCTCGCGACCCGTACCGGGACGTCGAGTCGCAGCCACAGGTCCAGGGCGGCGGTGAAGTCGTTCGCCGCCTGGTCGAGGTGGCCGAGTTGTCGCAGGGCCAGGCCGGTGCGGTTCAGCATTTTCGCCTCGGCGACGGGATCGTCCGCCGCGCGTGCCGCCGCGAGCCCGACCCGGTCGAAGTCGAGCCTCTCGACGTGGTGGCCGCGATGCATGAACAGGGGCCAGCTCGCGTCGACCAGAAGCCAGACCTGACGGTGTAACCCCTGGTCCAGCGCGTGACGGGCCACCGCGCGGAAGTTGCCGAACTCGTCGTCCAGCCAGTCGAGGGCGTCCGCCGCGTCGTCGAACTCCGGCGGTTCGTGCACGAGGAGGCCGGGGTCGGCGAGCCGCCGGTACGGCGCTACGGCCCGGCTCGCCGCGAGCGTGGCGGTGACGAGCCACTCCGTCAGGCGGCGTAACCCCTCGCGGCGTTCGGGCTCCGGGTCGTGCTCCTCGGCCAACTCGACGGCGTGCAGCCGGACCAGGCTTTGGAAGCGGTACCGATCTCGGGGAAGGTCGTCCAGGAGGTTGGCCTCGACGAGAAGGTCCAGCGCCTCCTCGGCGGCGAGAACCGGGACACCGGCCAGGGAGGCCGCCATCCGGCTGTCGAACGTTCCGCCCGGGTGCAGTCCGAGGAACCGGTACAGGCGTCGCGCCGGGTCGGGGAGGTTCTGGTAGGACAGCATCAGGGTGGCTCTGATCGTCATCTCGTTTCCGGCGTCCTGGGTCGACAGCACCCGGAGCCGCTGCCGTTCGTGGGCGAGGGCCCGCACCAGCCGCGCGAGCGGCCAGCGTGGTCTCGTGGCGAGTCGCGCGGCCGCGATGCTCAACGCCAGCGGCGAGCGGCCGCACTGTTCCACCAGCTCCTCCGCCATGCCGCGTTCGGGACGGACGCGTTCGGCGCCCAGCGAGACGTCGAGGAGTTCGAGCGCCGCGGCATGGCTGAGCGGGTGCAGTTGGACGGCGCGGGCGCCGCGCATCAGCAGACCCGCCAGCCGCCACCGGCTGGTCACCACGACGACGCTGTCGCCCGTGCCCGGCAGGATCGGGCTCACCTGCGCGGCGGAATGGGCGTCGTCCAGGACGATCAGCAGGCGGCGCTCGGCCGTCATGGAACGAAAGAGCGCGGACCGCTCGGCCAGTTCGGCGGGAACGGCTTCCTCGGGGACGCCGAGCGCACGAATGAAGCGGCCGAGCGCCTCCACCGGACGGACGGGACCGGCGGCGGAATGCCCCTGGAGATCCAGGAACAACTGGCCGTCGGGAAAGTTCTCCTTTTCGCCGTGCGCCCAATGCAGCGCGACGGCCGTCTTGCCGATTCCGGCGGGGCCGCTGACGACGACCACATCGTCTTCCGCCGCCCCCTGTCCGAGCGCGGCGAGGGCGCCCGCGCGGTCGACCAGGAGCCCGGCGGCGGGGAGTTGCCGTGGCACGGGCGGTGTGGTCCGACGCTGGTGGAAATGGATATCGCCGAGTACGTCCCGTGTTTGGACGACCGTCCCGGAGACCGGTGTGCTCAGTTCGTTGACGTGCCCACGCGGCTGTCCGGACGCACCGGGATTTCCGATCATTTCCCTGGCAGAGTAGAGAGCACGGACCTCAAATTCTCGGCCGCGAGAACGTAAAAGTCAAGTGCGCACCGCCATTTTCGGCAGTTCCTTACAAATCCACTGAATCGGCACGAACAAATACGGGAATTGATATCTGACGAAAAGGTGTGGCTGGCAATGTCGTACCGCTGCAAGGACGGCGAAACTCACATACTCGTCCACCATCGGACAATAGTGGTTCAGGGGAGGGGGACGGGTCAGGCGTGGGTGAAGGTGTGGGTCTGACCCCGGTCGATGTAGGTGACGTCCCCTGACATGCCGCGCCTGTCGAGTTCGCGGCGGAAGTCGTCCAGCGACGACGTGAAGACGGTGTAGTCGTCGTGATGGATCGGGACGGCGTTCGCCGGACGGATCGCCGCCAACAGGTCCGCGCCCTGCGTCGCGTCCATCGTGACGAGGAGCCCACCGGGCAGTTTGGTGCCGCCCAGGTGCAGGACGGCGAGGTCGATGTCGCGGTTGCGGCGCGCTATCTGGTGGATACCGTCGAACATCAGGGTGTCGCCGGTGATGTAGAGGCGGAACTGCACGTCGCCGGTGGCCGGACTGAACTCCAGCAGGCTGCCCATCACGGGCGGGAGGAGCCTCTGGACGGGGCCGGGGGCGTGGCGGCCCGGCATCGAGATGATGCGCAGCAGCGCCCCGTTCTTGGCCAGCGTGTGCGACTCCCACGTGCGCAGGCCGACGGCGTGACGGAAGCCGTGCCAACCCTGGAGGCGGCGCGCCGCGTGCGGTGTCGTGACGATCGGCAGGCCGCGGTCGAGTTTCGCGCGGGCCACCCGGTCCCAGTGGTCGCCGTGCAGGTGGGACAGGACGACGGCGTCCAGGCGGGGCAGTTCGTCGATGTCGAGGGCCGGGTCCGTCAGCCGCCGCGTCGACAGCCCGAACCCGAGGTAGGCGCGCTGCCCGCGGTGCAGGAAATTGGGGTCGGTCAACAGCGTGAACGGGCCGCAGCGCAGAATCGTCGTCGCGTTGCCGACGAACTGCATCGTGCACTGCCTGAGCGCGAGTTCCGGCGCGGTCTTCATGGTCGTCCCCCCTTCCGGCCGGTGTGATCCCCCCGTCATGCCCGGCGGAATCGGAACGAACCATCGCCGCATGAGGCAGGCTGTTTCATAATTCGTGCATCACAAGTCGCGGCAAGGGAGACCAATCGGTGAGCGAGATCGAGCAGGCTCCACCCGGGGTGGACACCACCGTTCCGAGTGCGGCCCGGTTGTACGACTACTACCTCGGCGGAACCGACAATTACGAGGTCGACCGTAAGGCCGCGGAAATGATCCGTGCGAAGATGCCCGAGTTGGAGGACGCGGCATGGGCGAACCGTGGCTTCCTGCAACGTTCGGTGCGGTGGTTGGCCGAGCAGGGAATCCGGCAGTTCATCGACATCGGCGCCGGACTGCCGACGCGGAACAACACCCATGAGGCGGCGCAGGCGGTCGCCCCCGACGCGCGGGTCCTCTACGCCGACAACGATCCGATGGTGCGGGTGCACGCGGACTCCCTGCTGGCCGGGTCGGCGGGCACCGCGTTCATCACGGCCGACTTCCGTGACCCGGAAGGCCTGCTCGGTCACCCGACGACCCGCGCGACCATCGACTTCGCGGAGCCCGTGGCGCTGCTGGTGGTGGCGCTGACCCACTTCGTCCCGGCGGAGGACGACCCGTGGGGGATCGTCCGGCGCTACATGGCCGAGCTGGTTCCGGGCAGTTACCTCGTGCTGTCCGCGGGCACCGGCGACCGGCAGTCACCCCAGGCGATCGCCGCGATCGAGGGGGTGTACGCCAACGCGAGCGCCAAGGCCCACCTGCGGAACCGGGCGGAGATCGCACGGTTCTTCGAGGGGCTGGAGATCGTCCCGCCGTACGAGGGGGCGGCGGCGGAGCTCGCCTTCGTCGGCGAATGGGGCGCCGAGGACCCGGACGCCGCCGATAGTGATGGATCACGCTGGGGTTATTGCGCAGTGGCGAGGAGGCCATGATGAGAAAGCCGTCCGTCGAGGAACTGGGCGTCGATCCCGAGGCGCTGGAATGGAAGCGGTCCGGGACCGGCGAGAGCGCCGTCGAAGTGGCCTTCGTCGGCGCGTGGACACTGCTGCGCACCACGGGCGGCGACCTCGTCTCGGTGTTCGACGAGCACGAATGGGCGTGCTTCCTGGACGGCGTGAAGAACGGCGAGTTCGATCACGCGGCCTCATGACTCCCCGGTCAGATCTGTGATTCACAAATCCCGAAGGCGTATGCTGATGGCGGTCGTCTCACCAGGCGTCTCTCAAGGGAGGTGGTTCCGTTGAGTGAGGCCTACGGGGCCACCGTCGCCAAGCGGCGGTTGGCGCGCCGCCTGAAGGAACTGCGCGTCGAGGCGGGCTACACGGCCAACCAGGTGTGCGACCGGCTGAACTGGGGCCGGGGCAAGGTCGGCCGCTTCGAGGCCAACAGCTGGGTCCGGCCCGAGCTGAGCGACATCCGCGACCTGGCGCGGGTCTACGAGGGCAGTGAACTCGCCGAACTGGAGGAACTGGCGGCTCAGGCGCGGCAACGGGCCTGGTGGCGCGAGTACCCCGACGTCTTCGACAACGAGTTCCCCGGCTATGAGGGCGACGCGACCCACATCCGGGTGATCATGCCGTTGGTGCTGCCGGGACTGCTCCAGACGTTGCCGTACATGCAGGCGCTGCTCGCGTCCGGGTCGAAGTCGCCCGAATGGCGCGAGCGGGCCCTGCGGGCGCGGCTGAGACGGCAGCAGATCCTGGACAGGGACGACGGAACGGCGCCCCAACTGGTCGCCCTCATCACCGAGGCGTCCCTGATGTACGAGTGGGGCGATCCGGGCGACCGTCGCACGCAGCTCCGACACCTGCTGGCGGCGTCCGCCCGTCCAGGGGTCGAGCTGCGGCTGCTACGACTGGCGGACGGCCTGCACCCGGGCATGTCCACGCTGGTCAACATCTTCCGGTTCCCCGGTGACGAGCCGCCCGTGGTCTTCCTGGAGAACGACGCCGACATCCAGGAGATCGACACCCCCGGCAGTGTGGAGGCGTATGACCAGATCTTCGAGCAGATTCGCGGGGCGGCGCTGAGCCCCGCCGACACGGCGGAACACCTGAAGAAGCTGATCTCTGCAATGGAGTAAGACTTATCTGAAGCTGGAGCGATATGGACCTCTCTCAGGCACGCTGGTTCAAGGCCCGCGCGAGCGCGAGCAGCAACGGTGGCTGCGTCGAGGTCGCCGACCTTGAGACGGCCACCGGGCTGCGCGACAGCAAGACCCCCGAGGCGGGCGCGCACATCATCCCCCGGCCCGTCTTCGCGGCGTTCCTCGACGACGTACGAACCGGACGATACGACCGCTGACCAGGCGATTTTCCGTCCGGGAACGCGCCGCGGACGGTGCTGACCGGGCCGCACACGGGATCCCCCAGGGCTGCATCCCCGGGGGATCCTCACGTGTGCGGCCCTCTCTCAGGCGCCGTCAACGGTACAGCGGCGGCGCCGACCCGTCCGTGATCCGCCGGTACACGCTTCGATCACCAGGGGTGAACGCGTTATGACGGTTATCGGGCGCCCACGTGAACGACTCAATCGAGTACGGACCAGCTTTGTCGTGCATTGGGCTTCCGGAGCTGGAATGTGCGAAGCTTAGATCTGTGATTCACACATAGCGACTCGCGAACCCATCAACTTCATGTCCCGACTGTGATCTGCACAGCTGAGCTCCGCGAGACCTCCGAGGGTGGGCGTCATGACGAAGGCCGCGCCGGTGTGCGGGAACCCCTGGAACCTGGAACACGGCGGCTGCGCGGCCCTCTCCCTGCCCGCGGACGAGTCCATCGCCGCCGTCGCGCGAGCCCAGGTCCGCGGCCTGCTCAACTCGCTCGGCCTCGCCGTCCACAACGTCCACGACCTCGCCGTCATGGTCAGCGAACTGGCGACCAACGTGCTCCAGCACGCCACGGCCGGCCCCGACGTCCCCGGCGCCGAACTGTGGGTGTACCAGCGCGGCGGCGAATGCGGACGCGACGAACTGGTCGTCAAGGCGTTCGACACGGTCCGGCAGTGGCACCCACGCACGCACACGCCCGATGACCTGCTCGAACACGGCCGCGGTCTGCAACTCATCGAGATCCTCGCGAACGGCAGGTGGGGGCACCACCCGTCCCGGTCCCGGCTCAGCTCCCCGTCCGTCCGCGGCAAGGCCACCTGGTTCGCCGTCCCGGTGTCCCGCGCCTCACACGGTCGCCGCCACCCCGCGCCCGTCGACGAGCCACACGCGATGAGAAACCTCCAGGCGCTGCTCGTGCAGCGCGGCGTCGACCGCCTCGCGCCCCGGGAGGAACTCGGCGTCACCGTCCTCTCCAGCCCCGGCGACCTGACGGTGTGGTGCGAGACGTCGACGTTCCGCTGGTGCGCCCGCTCCGGCGAAACCGGCAAACTCCCGGTCACCGACATCACAGAGGTGTGCGAGCAGCTCGTACGCCTCCACGAGGCGATGGACGATCGCGGTTAGAGGAGGGGGTCGTATGGCCTGACCGCAACGAGAGCGGCGGTCAGGCCATACGACACCGTGAATCAACCGATCACGTCGGCGCGCACGCGCCGCGCGGCGATGACCAGGTTCCGCAGGGACACCCACGTCTCCAGGTAGGCGCAGGTCTTGAGACCGCAGTCGGGGTTGACCCAGAGCCGACCGGGTTCTACCGCTCGCAGCGCGCGTCGCGGGTTCTTCTCCATGGCGTGGATCAGTCGGTTACGTCGGCGCGGACGCGCCGCGCGGCGGTGACGAGGTTTCGTAGGGACGCTTCTGTCTCTGGGTAGGCGCGGGTTTTGAGGCCGCAGTCGGGGTTGGCCCAGAGTCGAGCGGGTTCCACCGCCCTCAGCGCGCGCCGCAGGTTCTCCTCCATCTCCTCGGCGGCCGGGACGCGCGGCGAGTGGATGTCGTAGACGCCGGGGCCGATGCCGTTCTCGTACCCGGCGGCGCGCAGGTCGGCGACCAGCTCCATGTGGGAACGCGCCGCCTCGACGCTGGTCACGTCGGCGTCCAGCGCGCCGATCGCGTCGATGATCTCGCCGAACTCCGAGTAGCACATGTGCGTGTGGATCTGCGTGCTGTCGGCGACGCCCGAGGTCGCGAGCCGGAACGCGCCGACCGCCCACCGCAGGTACGCCGGACGGTCGGCGTCGCGCAGCGGGAGCAGTTCGCGGAGCGCGGGCTCGTCGACCTGGATGACGCGGATCCCCGCGGCCTCCAGATCGGCGATCTCGTCCCGCAACGCGAGCGCGACCTGCCGGGCGGTGTCGGCGAGCGGCTGGTCGTCCCGGACGAACGACCAGGCCAGCATGGTCACCGGCCCGGTCAGCATCCCCTTGACCGGTTTGCTCGTCAGCGACTGTGCGTACGTCGCCCACTCCACCGTCATCGGACGTGGCCGCGCCACGTCACTGTGCAGAATCGGCGGACGCACGTACCGCGACCCGTACGACTGCACCCACCCGTGCTCGGTGGCGGCGTATCCGTCGAGTTGTTCGGCGAAGTACTGCACCATGTCGTTGCGTTCGGGTTCACCGTGTACGAGAACGTCCAGGCCGAGGTCCTCCTGAAGCGCGACGACCCGGGCGATCTCGTCCTTCATCAGCCGCGTGTAGGCCTCGTCGGTGATGCGCCCGGCGCGGCGGTCGGCGCGGGCCCGGCGGATCTCGCGGGTCTGCGGGAACGAGCCGATCGTCGTCGTCGCCAGCGGGGGCAGGCCCAGCGCGTCCCGCTGGACGGCGAACCTGGTGGCGCGGTCACCCCGGCGGGTTCCGTCGCCGAGCGCGTCGAGCCGGGCGCGAACGTCCGGGTCGACGCCCGCCGAGGGCGCCGGGATGTCGGCGGACGGCGGGACGTCCTCCCGCAACGCCCGCCCGAGCGCGACGACCTCGCCGACCTTCTGCCGCGCGAACGCGAGCCGCCCCCGGACGTCCGGGTCCAGCGGCGTCTCGGCGTCGAGGTCGATGGGCACGTGCATCAGCGAGCAGGACGTGCCGACGGCCACCCGGTCGACGAGCCCGAGCAGCGCGGCGCAGGTGGCCTTGGCGCGGCGCTGGTCGGTACGCCACACGTTTCGGCCGTCCACGACGCCCGCGACGAGGGTCTTGCGCGGCAGCCCGCCGACCGAGGCCAGCACGTCGAGATTGCCGGGGCCCGCCACGAAGTCGAGCCCGACGGCCTCCACACGGCTCGCGGCCAGCACCCGCAGCGCGTCCGCGCCGATCGTCCCGAAGTACGTGGCGACCATCAGCCGTGGTCTGCTGGTCAGCCGCCCGAGCCGCGCGTACGCCCGCGCGAGCGCGTCGATCTCCTCGTCCGTCCGGTCGGCGACCAGGGCGGGTTCGTCCAGTTGCACCCACTCCGCGCCCGACCCGGCCAACCGCTCCAGCACTTCGGCGTACACGTCGACGAGCCCGTCGAGAAGGTCGAGCGGCCGGAACCCGTTCGGCGCGTCCTCCGCTGGCTTCGCCAGCAGTAGATAGGTGAACGGCCCGACGAGAACGGGCCGCGTCTCGATACCGAGCGCCTTCGCCTCCCGGTACTCGGCCAGGGGCTTGGCCGCGGACCCGTCCGCCAGCCGGAACCGCGTCCCCGGCCCGATCTCGGGGACGATGTAGTGGTAATTCGTGTCGAACCACTTCGTCATTTCCAGCGGTGGCACGTCCTGCACGCCGCGCGCCATCGCGAAGTACCGGTCGAACCCGGTCAGATGCCGGTACCGCTCCGGGACGGCATCGACCAGCACACTCATGTCGAGCATGTGGTCGTAGAACGAGAACGTGTTGGACGGGATCGCGTCGAGGCCCGCCTCGCGCAGGCCCGTCCAGACCGCCGCGCGCAGTTCCGCGCCGGTCTTCGTGAGCGCGTCGGCGTCACCGCGTCCGGCCCAATAGTCCTCGGTGGCGAACTTCAGCTCCCGGCGCGCCCCGATTCGGGGATATCCGAGGATCGTGGTGTTCATGGCGGCATCCCTCGCTCTGCCACGGGCGACCCGCGGGCGCAGGGCACGCTGCACGCGCGCCGCAGACCTTCCCGCGAGGCCGCAGACCACCGCGCGCCGGTCGGCGCACGGGCGGAGGCAGGTCTTCGGACTCGCGGGCATCGCCTCTCCCGAGGCGTCTCCTACTGGCCGTCGCTTCCCAGGCCGTCCGGCCCAGTGCGTATGACGGCGGTCGTTCCCGCTCACCGCTGCGGGGCAGTCCCGGATTTCCACCGGGTTCCCTCTTACGACACTCGTCCCCGAGTGAACCATCCGCGCCCTAAAGTCTACCGGCGCCCCGCAATCGGTTTCCGAACAGCGACGCGATCACGGGGGTCAACCGCTTACGTCGCTCTTGGTTTCTGAGGGCGCCCGCCACGAGATCGAACATGGAGGCGGCTCGTTCCGTAGTCCACCCCTCCGACAGGACGGCCTGACCTAGCTGTGGGTCGAGGGCTCGAAGCCCTGTCGCGGATTCGATGATCTCGCAGATGGCAAGGATCCGTTCGGCGACACTCCTGGCCGCATCCCCTTCGGTCCAGTAGGGCACGGTCATGGACCATTCGCCCGAGATGCAGCTCACCAGGATCTTGGCTGGGCTGTGGTCTATCTCCCACGAAGGTGGGTTTTCCGCGACCGACACGTCCCCGAGAAGCTCTCGCGCCCTGGTGACGACCAGGTCCCAGTTCGGTGGACGAGTAAGGACGTCCGGGCCTTTGGTCCGTGCTTGCAAGACGTCCATGCCCTCCTCCCATGACTGGCCGGGCTTTCCCTCCACGAAATCGATGTCATAACCCATGGAGGCAACTTAGGTGCGACGTCGGACACTCCCTGACGACCTTAGGGCCGTTGGAAAAGAAGTTGTGGGGGGTGGTGGTGGTCGGTCAGGGTGGGCGGTATGGATGTCACGTTTCAGCGGTTGGGCGGGAATCGTTATTTCGCCAACGCGGCCCGCGCCGATGGCGTGACGGTGCAGGTTCCCGGGTACGACCGGACGAGCGCCATCCCGCATGACCTCGCGCATTTCGTCGCCGAGCGGGAGTTCGGCGTGACGCGGGGGTTCTGGGGGAGCGTCGCCGCGGGTGCGTTGTTCACCAATATGGTCGTGGTCTCGGGACGGCAGAAGCCGCACGCGGCCGAGCGGTCCAAGCAGATCATCAAGGCGCATGCGGACGACCTGGGGATCTCCGAGGCGCTCGCCGGGGTGGTCCACGACGCCGTCGAAGAGGATCTCGCGGTTGACGTGGTCTTGGAACGGTTGCGTGGGTACTGGGGGATCATCAGTGCGGCGCCGCTGCCGGTGGTGGCCGCCGACGTGGAGCCCGCGGTCAACGCGCTGCGCCGTGCCGCTGAGCGTTGGGCGGCGGTGCCCGTTGACGAGGGGCTGACCTTGACCTGGCCGTTGCCGGTGGAGAAGGTGCCGGTGCCGTGTGCGGGGAAGGCGCGGACCGGTCGCAGTCGCCGCGGTCGATGATCAGCGGAGGTCGAACTTGACCTCGTCGCCCTTCACCGAGGTGACCGTGATCTCCACCGCGCCGACCCGGGCGCGCCGGCCCACCGCGATCGTCGTCGGGGACGAGCCCTCCACCGAGATGGTCATGCCCTGAGCGGTGATCGTGGAGACGGTGAGGTCGATGTCGTTGACCTCGATGCTCTGATCCGACCCGGTCACGGTCACGTGACACTCGCCGTTCGAGCAGGCGTACGAGCTCGAGACGGTCTGGCAGCCGCTGAGCAACAGCGTGCCACCCAGCGCCACGACGGCCGCAAGCGAAACCCGACGGACCATGAACTCCTCCTCCAATGAGCACAACCTGGAGAAATAGATGATCCGAATCCCTGTCGGGTTCCGTGAGGCGCCTCACCCGGGGACGTCGAGAATGCCGGAGCCTCGGGCGGGTAGGGGAAGGAGGTCCGGATCGGCCCCGGCGCGTGGACGTGCCGGGTCAGGGTTGGAGGAGGAAGAGTCGGCGGTCGACGCGGTCCATCGCGCCGCCGCGGCCGAACACCAGGCCGGTGGCGAAGTCGACGATCTGCTTGGCCTCGGCGTCCGTCACGTCCGACAGGTCCATGAGGACGGGCACGCCCTTGCGGAAGAAGTGCCCGACATAGAGGACCTCGTTGTAGTTCTGCGGGCGCAGCGACTTGACCACCGCCCCAGTCTGCCGGTCCGGCGCCACGGGTCAAGGGGTCCGCGGTGCGCGAATTTCGCGTCGAATGGGTTTCGGCGCTGGTGGGCGCGTTTTTTCGGGGTCTGGAGTTTCCGTTGAGGACCAGCGGGAAATCTGGATGCTAGAGGAACGGAGGCGATTGGCATGGAGGTCGTTCTCGAAATGACCCTGCCGAGGAACGCCGAGAGCGCTCCGCTGGTGCGGCACACGCTCGATGCCTCTCTCCGCGGGCTCGGGGTCGCCTCCGAGATCCGTGCCGATATCGCGCTCGCGCTGGGAGAGGCGTGCGCGAACGTCATCCAGCACGCCGCTAACGGACTGGAGTACGAGGTCCGGGCGCGGATGGACGGGACGCGATGCGTCGTGGAGGTCATCGACGGGGGTGCGGCCGACGAACTCGGCACCGGTGAGCGGCGTGAGCGGGGCGCCGGGTGGGAGGCCCCGCGCGGGGCGCCGCTGGCCGAGCATGGGCGGGGGCTTCAACTGATACGGGCGTTCACGGAGGAACTGCACATCGCCGATCGCGTGCACCACGGCGGCGCGATCGTGCATTTCGAGAAGTCGTTGGCGCGCTGACCGCGACGGCCCGGGCCGCGGGGTGCTCGGCCGGGCCGCCGCGGGACGCCCGTCAGCCGGTGACGGGCAGGTCGCGCTTCACCGGGGTCGGGGCGGGCGCCTTCGGCGGGGCCGCCGCGCGGCCACAGGTGGCGGACGCGATCCGGATCGTGGCGGCGTCGCCCGGCACGGGCAGCCGGAGTTCCATCGCGGTGACGTCGAGACGGCCGTCGGCCCGGCGCTGCTGCTTGTTGAGGGTCAGGGAACCGCGGCCGAGGCCGGGCACGTCCACCGGGACGGTGGTGTTCGGGGGCGGGGAGACGTCCAGGGAACGGCCCGCCAGGGAGGCGCGGGCCAGGCTGGCGCTGCCCCGGCCGCCCCTGCACTCGGCGGAGACGGCGTCGGCCCGCAGCTTCGCGGACGGGACGGCGACCCGCGCGACGGCGGAGCGGGCACGGTCCGCGGCGGCGCTGACGTCCAGGGCGGACGCGTCGACCAGGTCGGTGTGATCCTCGCGGAGCAGGTGCTTGGTGACGTCCCCGGATCTGGACGACACGGCCGGTACCGGGGGTACGTCGAGCGGCCCGGTGACCGTGAGCCCGTACGCGGCCCCCTCGGCGTCGCGCGGGGCGGCGGCCGACGCGGTGGGCGCGGCGGCGACGAGGGCGGTGACCAGCAGGCCGGCGGCGGTGAGCCGTCCGGCGACATGGCTGTGAGACATGGGTGTGTTCTCCGGATTCTTGAGATTCTGAGGAGGAACCGGCGGGGCCGGGGCGTGTGCCGGGTCAGCCGGTGATGAACACCAGGGAGCCGAGCGGGACCCGTGACAGCGCCCTCAGCGCGTCCTCCGGCACCCGGACGCAGCCGTGGGTGACGGCCTTGCCGAACACGGAGGCGTCGGGCCAGCCGTGCAGGGCGACGGTGCCGGGACCGCCGCCGAAGGTGTCGAGGGTCGCCGAGTGCGTGCCGAGCGGCAGCACGATCGGGCTCGGTGTCCTCTTGGCCGGGGCGAGCGTGGCCATGAGGAACGTCCGGCCCGGCGGGGTCGGGGTCTTCGCGCCGCCGATCGCGACCGTCCACCGCCCGGTCTCCTTCGCGGACCGGAACAGCGTGAGCCGCCGGTGCGCGAGATCGACGCGGACCGTGTAGGGCGTGTGCGCGGCGCGCAGCCCGTCACCGGGGATCCAGCCGCTGGATCCGTTGGGCCGGGACGGCAGCAGCACGCGCCGCCAGCCGCCGGAGCTCTCCACCACCGGCACCCAGGTGGGGGCGCCGAGCTGCTCGGTGGGGAGCGTGGCGACGGGTCGTCCGCCCGGACGGTCGAACACGGGAACGGCCCGCTCCGGGTGGACGACGAGGCCGTCGGTGGCGCCGTCCGAGGACGCGTCCCTGGGCGCGCCGGAGACGGTGCCGAACGTCGTGGCCTGGGGGATCCTGGCCGGCGCCGGCGCGCCCGGGGCGGTCTGGCCCCCGGTCGCCGTCCCCGTGGGCGCCGTCCCCCCGGACGCCGTCCCGGCGGGGGTGGTGCCGCAGCCGCCGAGCAGCAGCAGCGCGGCCGTGGCCGCCGGCACCAGGCCGCCGGCGGACCTGCCGGCGCGGCGCGGATCCCGCACAATTCGAGTCGCCATGTGCCCGGATGTTAGTGACCGGGGAAGGGCGCGTATCGGATATGGCGAAAAATTGAACCGGGCGCCCGCGCATAAGGAAATGCAATATTCGCCGAATTTCCCGAAGGCTCGCCTTAAAGGCGGGCTACCGCCAAGAAATCGGATTTTCGGGACGGCTCAGGCGGGCAGCGAAAAGGTGCCGCCCCCGGCACCGGGCCTGGCGGCCGCCTCATGGAACTCCACGAGCCCCCACAGCAGCGCGGCGCGGGCGGACGTCGGCATCGAGGCGAGCACGCGGGTCAGCTCCTCGCGCCGCCGTCGGCGCAGCCGGTCGAGCAGCGCCCGGCCGTCGGCGCTCAGCCGGACGGTGACCTCGCGGCGGTCCCGCCCGTGGTCGCGTGTCAACAGCCCGGACGCCTCCAGCCGGTCGCAGAGCCGGCTCGCCGACGACACCAGCGCCCCCAACTCGCCCGCCAGGTGGCTGACGTTCACCGCCCCGCGCTCCAGGACGAACATCGCGCGAAGCTGCGCGGACGGAACCGGGACGTCCGGCGCGCTGTGGGCACGGGTCCAGATGTCCATCAGGGCGAACGCCGCGTCATCGAGCGCCGCCACGGAATCGGCGGCCTCCTCACCCGGCGTCTCCACCATGCCCCCCACTGTTACATACCGCACCGTCAACGGCATCCCGGGGCCCCCGCGGGCACGGGCCCCGGCCGGGGCGGCGCGTCAGCGGGGAAGTTTCACGACCGACACGAAGAAATCGTCGATCCGGCGGACGACGGAGATGAACCGGTCGAAGTCGACGGGTTTGGTGACGTAGGCGTTGGCGTGCAGGTTGTAGCTGCGCAGGATGTCCTCGTCGGCCTCGGACGTGGTGAGGATGACGACCGGGATGCGCCGCAGATCGTCGTCCGCCTTGATCTCGGCGAGCACCTCCATGCCGCTCTTGCGCGGCAGGTTGAGGTCGAGCAGCACCAGGTCGGGGCGCACGACGTCCGCGTACTCGCCCTCCCGGCGCAGGAACGCCATCGCCTGCTCACCGTCGCTGACGACGTGCAGCATGTTGTTGACCTTGTTGTGCTCGAGCGCCTCGACGGTCATGAGCACGTCGCCGGGGTCGTCCTCGACGAGCAGGACTTCGATCGGGTGCGAGGTTTCAGTCATGTCGGTCTCCGTCCCCGTCGTGGGGTCGCCGGACCAGGAGCGTCCAGTGGAACGTGGTCCCGGGGGCGTCCCCCTGGTCGTCATGGTCGCCGGTGTCGAGCCAGATCCGGCCGCCGTGATACTCGACGATCTTCTTGCAGAGGGCAAGGCCGATGCCGGTGCCCGTGTAGGCGTCCCGCGGATGGAGCCGCTGGAAGATCAGGAAGATCCGGTCGGCGTGCCGGGGCTCGATGCCGATGCCGTTGTCGGCGCAGCGGAACTCCCACTCGTCGCCTACGCGGCGGGCGTCGATGGTGACGCGGGGCGGCACGTCCGGACGGTGGAACTTGATCGCGTTGCCGAGCAGGTTCTGGAAGAGCCGGGTGAGCATGCCGGGGTCGCCGGGGACGCGCGGCAGGTCGCCGACGTCCACCTCGGCGCCCGTCTCCTCCCGGAGGGCCGCCAGGTCGTCCAGGGCGAGGTTCGCGGCCTCGTTCAGGTCGACCGAGTCCGTGAAGTCGGTCTCCCGGCCCACCCGGGAGAAGCCGAGCAGGTCGTTGATGAGGGTCTGCATGCGCTTGGCGCCGTCGACGGCGAAGTCGATGTACTGGCGGCCGCGTTCGTCGAGCTGGTCGCCGTACCGGTGCTCGATCAGCTGGCAGAAGCTCGCGACCTTGCGCAGCGGCTCCTGGAGGTCGTGGGACGCCACGTAGGCGAACTGTTCCAGTTCGGCGTTGGAGCGGCGCAGCTCCTCGGCCTGCGCGTCCAGCAGCCGGGTCTGCTCGACGGTGGCCCGCCACTCGTCGATGATGCGTTCGCGCATCGCGTCGATGATCACCGCGAGTTCGTTGATCTCGGACGGCCCGCCGACGTCCAGCGAGTGCCCGAGGTCGCCCTGCGCCACCGCCCGGACGCGGCTGGTCAGTGACGACACCGGCGCCAGCACGGTGCGCCGGATCAGCAGGGCCAGCCCGAGCGCGGCCAGCACGACCAGCCCGAGCGCGGCGCGCGTCGACCAGATGGCAGTCGTCGACCGGGACCGCAACGTGCTCGACGCCCGGTCGTGCAGCCGGGTGGTGTCGGCCTGCAACATGGTCAGCGCGTTGCGCGACCGGTGGAGCAGGTACCGCGCCTGCCGGGTCTGGTACGGCTGGAGGCCCTGCCCGCCGGGCCCGGCGGCGACACGGTCGGCGAACTCGGCACGCCAGGCCCGCGAGTCCGCCCCGGCGCTGTCGAGGCGGCGCAGGACGTCTCCGCCGCCGGACACCCCGTTCAGGAGCCGCCGTATCCGCGCCGCGGCCACCGCCTCCTGCGCGACCGCCTCGCGGTAGTCGGCGACCGGTGCCCGCCCGCCGTCCAGCGCGTAGTCGCGGATCGCGGTGTCCTGGCGGTTGATCGCCGACGAGAGGCGGTACTCCGCCAGGGCGGCTGGGTCGATCCGGTCGATCAGCACGGTCCGCGCCTTGGTGTGCTCGTGTTGCGCGTAAGCGGTCTGCGTGAAGGCGGCTATCAGGAGCAGCCCGAGGACGATCGAGCCGATCCGGTAGATCTGCCCGAGCCGGATCCGGCTCATGCCCCGCGCCACCGGGACGTCCGCCTCCGGCAGCACGATCGCCGGGCCGTGCCCCCGCTCGGCGGTGCCGGGTGTACGTGGATCGCCCGCGGTCATCAGCCGTCGCCTCTGCTCAGCAGCAGCACCGCCAGATCGTCGGCCAGGACGTCGCCGTTCAGCCGCTCCGCCTCGGCGATGAGACCGTCGACGAGCACGTCGCCGCGCTGCCCGGCGCCGTGCGCGGCCGTGGCCAGCTCCATCAGCCCGGACAGGTCGAGGTAGTCGCCGTCGTCGCCGACATGCCCCTCGATGAGGCCGTCGGTGTAGAGGAGCAGCCCCCAGGAGTCGCCGAGTTCGATGTCGAGGGACGGCCATCGCACGGCGGGGATCAGGCCGAGCGCGGGGCCGCGCGGCTCGTCCGGGACGGCCACCACGCCGTCCGGGCCGAAGAACAGCGGGCGCGGATGCCCCGCCCGGTGCAGCCGCGCGGTGCGCCGGTCCGGCGCGATCGTCATCATGCACACGGTCGTGAAGATCTCCTCGGCCCACCGCTCGTGCCGCAGGACGGCGTCGAGCGTGTCGAGGAGCCGTTCGCCGGTGTGCCCGGCCAGGACGAGGGTCCGCCACGCCATGCGCAGCCGGACGCCGAGGGACGCCTCGTCCGCGCCGTGCCCGCTGACATCGCCGATCACGACGTGCACGGAGCCGTCCGCGGTCTCCACGGTGTCGTGGAAGTCGCCGCCGAGCAGGGCCCGGTAGCGTCCGGGCCGGTACCGGGTGTGGTGCCGCAGCGTCGTGTCGTTGAGGATCGGGACGGGCAGCAGCCCGCGTTCCAGCCGCGCGTTCTCCCGGCTCAGCGCCCGCGCCTCCACGAGCTGCCGCTCCGACTCGTCGGCGCGCTTGCGCTCGATCGCGTAACTGATCGCGCGGGTGAGCAGCGCCCCGTCGACGTCCTGCTTGACCAGGTAGTCCTGCGCGCCCGCGGCGACGGCCTCCACGCCGACGTGCGCGTCGGCGAGCCCGGTCAGCACGAGGACGGCTGTGTTCGGCGCGTGGCTGCGGACCTGCCGCAGCGCGTCCAGGCCCTGCGCGTCGGGCAGCGCCAGGTCGACGATGACGCACTGGATCTCGGGCCGCAGCGCGTCGAGGGCCTCGGCGAGCGTCGTCGCGACGGTGATCCGCACATCGGGCTGCGCCTCGGACAGCAGCTCCTCGAACAGGAACGCGTCGCCCGGGTCGTCCTCGACGAGAAGGAGGTGCGGGGAACCGGCGACACCGAGGAGCCGTTCGGCGCCGCGACTGTGCATCGCGGTCATCTCTCAGCTCCCTTGGCCTGCATCGTGATCGCCCCGGCCAGGCGAGTCCTTGCTTGCCGCCAAGCAAATATACGGGCACCGGGCCGCAGCATCGCACACCAAGTGCCGAACTTTCCCCCGAAATGGAGCCCGCCTCGTTCCCACGGTACTTCTCTCGTTCGTCAGGATCTGAACGGCTCTCGCGTAACGATGGGCCTCCTCGGGCCACTACCCGGTGACGCGAACACCGGACGGACGGAGAAGCAGGCCGTGGCAGACGAAGCCGACGATGAACGACGCTTCACCGCGATCTATGACGCGTGCCGTCAGCGCGTGTGGGCGTACGCCGTCAGCCGCGCCGGGCGGCAGGTCGCCGACGAGGTGGTGAGCGAGACGTTCGCCATCGCGTGGCGGCGCCTCGCCGACATCCCCGATCCGGCGCTGCCGTGGTTGCTCGGCGTCGCGCGGAACGTGCTGCGCGACGGGCACCGGGCGGAGGTGCGGCACGAGGCGTTCGTCGCCGAACTCGGGCGGTGGACGGCTCGGCCCGCCGAGGACATCGCCGAGGACGTGGCGGAACGGTTCGCCGTCCTGCGCGCGATGGCGGCGCTGCCGGACGGCGACAGGGAGATCCTCATCCTCGTCGCCTGGCAGGGGCTGACCCCGCGCGAGGCCGCCCGGGTCGTCGGCTGCTCGCCCGCCGCGCTGCGGGTGCGGCTGCACCGGGCGCGGCGGCGTCTCACCCGGGCCGCCGGAGACGGCGGGCTCGGGGAGAGCGGCGGGGAGCCGGGGACGGGACGCGCTGGGACGCGTCAGCAGGTTCGGACCATGAGTAGGGAGATGTCATGAACGACGTGATGCGAACGCTGCGGAGGGCCCGTCCCGCGGAACTCGACCCGGACGCGCCCGTCGACGAGCGCCTCCGGCATGCCGAGCTGGCGCGCGCCATGGCCGCCGGTCCCGCACCGGACCGGCTCGTGGCGGCGACACGGACGACGCGGAAGCGGTTCCGCCCGATCTGGGGCGTCGGGCTGGCCGGGGCGGTGGCGGCCGGGACGCTGGCCGCGCTGATCCTCGTTCCCGGCGGTGAGGACGAGACCGGGCCGCCGAAGAACGAAGGCCCCGGGCGGACACAGCCCGTCGACGCGCGGACCGTCCTGCTCGCGGCGGCGGACAAGGCGGGTGGAAAGCCCAGCGGCCGGCGGGCGTACTGGTACCAGTCGTCGATCGAGTCGCACACGTCCATGGTGGGCGAGCCGGGTTCCAGCTACGCGGTGATCAGCCGGACCAAGTACGAGACCTGGACCCCGACCGACCCGAAGGGCAAGGTGCTGAACCGCCGCCAGGACCTCGGGACGAAGCCCGCGACGCCCAAGGACGCGGCGGCGTGGCGGCGCGCGGGGTCGCCGACCACCTTCACGGCCTACCTGGTCGCCCCTCCGGGGAGCAAGGCCCGTAAGAAGTTCGAGGGGACGACCGCTCCCGGGCCCGTCGAGATGGAGAGCAGCCGCCTGCACGAGGGCGCGGTGGCCTGGTTCGGCCGGAACATGACAATGAAGGAGCTCCAGGCTCTGCCGTCCGACCCGAAACGGCTCAAGGCCCGGCTGATGCGGTACTACGAGGGGCACGACACCGAAGGGGACCGGCCCATGAACGCCGACCGGTGGCTCTACGAGGTGGCCGGCGGCCTGCTGACGGGATTCCCGGTGAAGCCGGAGGTGCGGGCGGGCGCGTACCGGATGCTGGCGTCGCTCCCGCTGGTGAGGTCGCTCGGCCAGGTCAAGGACCCGGAGGGCAGGCCCGGACACGCCATCGCGATCGACCACAAGGAGGAGAAGGGCGTGGTCCGCGACCAACTGATCATCGATCTCGGCACCGGTGACGCGCTGGCCACCACGCTCACGCTGCTGAAGCCGGCGGCGGGGGTGGACTTCCCGGCGGGAGGGACGCTCGGCTCCGGTGTCACGCTCGCCGCGGAATGGACGGACTCGGTCCCGCGCTGACGACGGAGGGAAGGGACGGTGCCATGGAGGGCGGTGCCGTCCCTTCTTCGGTGCGCGCGGTTAGTGACCGGTATGTGATCAGGGTTTGCGATCAGGCGCTTTTGGGTGTTCGACGGGCGGTTTTCTGGGCGGCCCTGCGCTGCGCGGCGGCCGCTCTGGCTCGGTTGAGGCTTTCTCTGACCTTGGCGGCGCCGCGGGTCGCGGTCGCGGTGTCCTTGACGCGCCCGGCGTAAACCGCGAGCACATCGGCGACGGGCGGCGGCTGCCATTCCTCCTTCGGGGTGATCGGCAGGAGGGGAACCGGTGCGGCGGCGGAGTTCGCGGGCACGGGGACGAGCGCGAGATGCGATTGGCAGTGCGGGCACTGCACCCCCGGATGGGTGTCTCTGCTCATAACAAGAATGATTACCCAAGGGTCTGACAAAACGGGAGACCGACTTTTTACGAAGATCCTTGGGGAGGCGCGCCCGCCACATCACGAGGCGGTTATGAGTGGCCGCCGCTCATGTGGAGGATGCGGACGGCGTCGTGACGGTTGTCGTCGTGCAGGAGTGTCGCGCTTGAGCAGATGAGCGCGACGATGATCGCGATCCAGGCGATGGCGCGTCCGGTGCGAAGACCGTATCCGCAGGTTATCCACATCAAGTGCAGGACCCAGCGTCGCCACGGGACGGGTTCGCTGTGCCGGCGTTTCTCCAGTTCGCTGTACCGGAAGTCGCGGGCGAGACGGCCGCGGCCGGAGTCGGCGGAGGCGCGGGCCAGGTCGCCGTAGAGGGCCGCGAGACGGTCGTCGTCCTCGGGGGAGGGCCCGCCGGTGGCGGGCGGAAGGTCGTCGGCGAGGACCGCGTGCCCCCGGCCGTGGCGCCGCCAGGACCGGCGCGGCGCCGTCGCGAACGGGCAGTCGCCCGTGATGCGCAACGCGTCCGGATGCCGCAGGCCGAGGAAGCCGCACCCGCTGAGATCGACGTCGGACAGCTCGATCCATGCGGCGTCGACCCGCCGCAGGGACGTCACCCGCGCGGCCTGAGAGCCGCTCCCCGAGCGTTCTGGGACGTTCGTGGGGCCGGTCCAGGACGGTTCGGTGAGCCCCTGGAGCGGGCGGGGCAGCGAGCTGACCGACACCCTCCCGTCGAAGACGGCGCCCTCAAGGTCGAGTTCGGCGTGCCTCAACCGGAAGTCGGCCTCCCCGTGGACGACCGCGCCGCGCCCGGTCACCTGCCGTGCCGCCGCGCGGACGCGGAGGCCGCCGTACGCGGTGGCGTCCGTGAGGCCGATCCGGCCGCCCGCGACCAGCGGTCCGAGCCACAGGCCGCGGCGGAACCTGGCCCGTTCCAGGCGCGCGTGCCGGGCGACCTGCACCCGTTTGAAGGAGACGGGGCCGCCGAAGGACGCGGCCTGCATCGCCGCGTCCCGTCCGAACCGGGCGCGGTCGAAGCACGCCGCCCCCAGGAACACCGCGCGCCGGAACGACCCGTCGGCGTCCCAGCCGACCTCGCCGAACAGCGCGTCCCCGATGAAGACGGCCTCCTCGAACGAGGCGTGCCGGTGGAACCGCGCGCCGTGGAACGACACGTTGCGTCCGAACCGCACCCCACGGAACGAGACGTTGCCGAGGAACCGCGCGTCGTAGAACGACGCGCCGCCCAGGAAGCAGGCGCCGTCGAACGAGCTGTCGCCTTCGACGAGGATCCCGCGCAGCGCCGCGCCGGACGGCAGTACCGCCCGGTCGAAGCGCGCCCGGCCGAGGTGAGGCCGCTCGTCCGGGCCGGTGACGGCGCGCAGGACGGCGTCCAATAACCCGGGAGGGACGGTGACACCACGCAGGTCCATCTCGGCGCCCGGACGCAGCGAACCCACGAACCGGTCGAACTCGTCGGGAGCCAGGTGGGCGAGGCAGCCGCCCGATCCCTCCACAGCGCGGCCCGCGCACCCGTGGACGGCTGAACACCGCGGCCAGAACACCGTCGTCATGGCCGGTGGGGAAGGCTCGTGAGGGGTCACGCTCTCGTTGTACACACGGCACCTTCGGGAGTGAAGCCCTCCCGGTGGACACTTCGGTTGCTCCCTGTCCGACACCCTCCTTAAACGCGCGTTCTGGGCGTAGTGTGGGTGCTTGTGCGGGAGTGGAACCGGTGGGTCGCGGATGTCGAAGCCCACCAGGGAGACGCGCCAGACCTCGCCCGCGGGGTCCTTCGCTGGCTTGTGGACGCCGGGATCGTGGTCGCCGATCGGACCGACTGCGTGCTCGGCGACGTCCCCGGAGGGTACGCGCCGGGGCCGTCCGCCCGGACGATCGTGACCGGTGACGCCCTGACCGGTGACGCCCTGACCGGTGACGCCGGCGGGTTTCCGGACGTGTGGCCCAACGGCCTGGAGATCGACGTCGGCCGCAGCGCGTTCTACGGAGACGTCCACGAGGACGACCACGTGACCTGTCCACGATGCGGGGCCTGGTTGCCGTTCGAAGTCGTCCTGCCGGAGGTCGAGGAGTGGCTGGAGGGCGGCCCGGACTCGCTGGTCTGCGCCCGCTGCGGCGCCCGCACCGCCCTCAACGACTGGAACTGGCCGACCCCGTGCGCCTTCGCCGAGTTGGGCCTGCGCTTCTGGAACTGGCCTCCGCTCGCGGACGCGTTCGTGGCCGAACTGACCCGCAGACTGGGCCACCGCCTGGTCAGGGGCGAGTCCGGCTGCTGATCCGCCTCCGCTCCCGACCTCTCCCCCGGGGGTTCGCCGTGGCCTCGCATCCCACTGATCCGGTCGACGTTAGGCCGGGGGAACCTGGGGGATGTTCGAAGTGTCTGATACTTCGGTGAAACACCCAAGTTCGACTGTCGTTCATCTTGCTCAGGGAAAATTACGGTATGACCGTCAATCCAGGACAGATCCCCCATGCGGCCGAGGCGCTGCCCGACGACCGCTTCCTCGACCGGGAGGAGAGCTGGCTCCGCTTCAACCAGCGTGTCCTGGAGTTGGCCGAGGACCCGAAGCTGCCGCTGCTCGAACGCGTCAGGTTCCTGTCCATCTTCGCGAGCAATCTGGACGAGTTCTTCATGGTCCGCGTCGCCGGGCTCGCCCGCCGGATGGCGACCGGGCTCGCCGTCCAGTCCGCCAGCGGCCGCCAGCCGCGCGAGGTGCTCCAGCGGACCGGCGAGGTCGCGCACGAGCTGATGGAACGGCACGCGGCGTGCTTCCGCGACGAGATCCGGCCCGCGCTCGGCGACGAGGGCGTCGACATCCTGCGCTGGGACGAGCTGGCCGAGACGGAACAGGAACGGCTGCGGCGGCTGTTCCGCGACCGGATCTACCCCGTCCTCACCCCGCTCGTCGTCGACTCCGCGCACCCGTTCCCGTACATCTCGGGCCTGTCGCTCAACCTCGCGGTGATCGTCCGCGATCCGGAGACGGACGCGACGATGTTCGCGCGGGTCAAGGTGCCGCCGCTGCTGCCCCGGTTCATCGAGGCGTCCCCCGACCGGTTCACGCCGCTGGAGGACGTCATCGCCGCCCATCTCGGCCAGCTTTTCACCGGGATGGAGGTCGTGGAGCACCACGCGTTCCGCGTCACCCGCAACCAGGACCTGGAGATCGACGAGGACATCAGCGAGGGGCTCCTCCAGGCGTTGGAACGGGAACTGCTGCGCCGCCGGTTCGGCCCGGTCGTCCGGCTGGAGGTCGAGGAGTCGATCTCCAGTGGCGTGCTGGACCTGCTCACGTCCGAGCTGGGCGTGGACGAGGGCCAGATCTACAGCGTCGTCGGGCCGCTCGACCTCGGCGGCCTGGCGTCCATCGCCGACCTCGACCGCCCGGAGTTGAAGTACCCCCCTTTCGTCCCGTCGAAGGAGGCGCTGCCGCAGGATGCGAGCGTCTTCAGCGCGATCCGTGACCGGGACGTGCTCGTTCACCACCCATACGACTCGTTCACCACGACCGTCCAGCGGCTGATCGAGGACGCCGCGGTCGACCCGCGCGTTCTGGCGATCAAGCAGACGCTGTACCGGACCAGCGGCGACTCCCCGATCGTGGACGCGCTGATGAGCGCCGCCGAGGCGGGCAAGCAGGTCGTGGTCGTCGTCGAGCTGAAGGCCAGGTTCGACGAGCGCGCCAACATCGCGTGGGCGCGGAAGCTGGAGACGGCCGGGTGCCACGTCGTGTACGGGTTCGTCGGGCTGAAGACGCACTGCAAGCTGGCGCTGATCGTCCGGCAGGACGGTGACGGCCAACTGCGCCGCTACTGCCACATCGGCACCGGCAACTACCATCCGAAGACCGCGCGACTGTACGAGGACTTCGGGCTCCTCACCGCCGACCCGGAGGTCGGGGAGGACGTCAGCGCGCTGTTCAACCACCTCACCGGCTACTCCCGGCAGGGCTCCTACCACCGGCTGCTCGTGGCGCCGAACAGCCTGCGGGCCGGGCTCGTGCAGCGGATCGAGCACGAGATCGACAACCGGCGGGCCGGGCATCCCGCCCGTATCCGGATCAAGTGCAACTCCCTGGTGGACGAGGTGATCATCGACGCGCTGTACCGGGCGTCGCGGGCCGGGGTGCCGGTGGACGTCTGGGTCCGCGGCATCTGCGCGCTGCGTCCGGGTGTGCCCGGACTCTCCGAGCTGATCCGGGTGCGCAGCGTCCTCGGCCGGTTCCTGGAACATTCCCGGGTGTTCGCGTTCGAGAACGGCGGTGAACCCGAGGTGTGGATCGGCAGCGCCGACCTCATGCACCGCAACCTGGACCGGCGCGTCGAGGCCCTCGTCACCGTGACGGATCGGGCGCAGCGCGGCGACCTGCTCGCCCTGCTGGACCGGGCCATGGACGACGGCACCGACGCCTGGGCGCTCGCCGGGGACGGCACGTGGACGCGGCTCACCGCCCGTCCCGGCGAGACCTTGCAGGACATCCAGACGCATCTCGTGAAGAGCCGCCGGTGGAGGACGGTCGATAACCAATGACGCCCCTGGAAGGGACGGCGGCGTCACAGCCCGCCGTCCGGGCGGCCGGTGTGCTGTTGTGGCGGGACGGCCCGGAGATCGCGGTGATCCACCGCCCCCGCTACGACGACTGGTCGTTCCCCAAAGGCAAGATCGACAAGGGTGAGCACGTGGTGCGGGCGGCCGTCCGCGAGACCGAGGAGGAGACGGGCATCGTCCCCCGCCTCGGCCGCAGGCTGCCCACCACCACCTATCCCGTCCGCGACCGGACGAAACAGGTCCACTACTGGGCGGCCCGCCCCGTCGCGGAAAGCGTGTTCATCCCGAACGAGGAGGTCGACGAGCTCGTCTGGCTGCCGCCCGCCGACGCCGAGGCGAGGCTCAGCTACGGCCACGACGTCGACCTGCTCCACGAGTTCCTGAACGGCCCGATGACCACCTCGCCGTTCGTGATCCTGCGGCACGCGTGCGCGGGGGAGAAGCTCGACTGGCGGGAGGCCGACGAGCTGCGCCCGCTGGACGCCACCGGCCGGACGGAGGCCGCGAACCTCGCCGGCCTTCTACACGCCTACGGCCCCGCCCGCCTCGTCAGCTCCGCGACGGCCCGCTGCGTCGAGACCGTCCTGCCGTACGCGCGCCTCACCCACGAACCCGTCGTCACGGACGCGGCGTTCACCGTCGGCGACACGAGCCCGGATCGGGCCGTCGAGCGGCTTCTCTCCCTGGTCGCGGACGGCGTCCCGACCATCGTGTGCACCCATGGCGAGGTCGTCTCCGCACTCGTCACGGGGCTGTGCAAGGAAATGGGGGAGAAGAGCCCGGACGACCCGAGCCTGCGCAAAGCCGAGTTCTGGGTGGCGCACCTGAGCGGCGGATCAATGGCCGCCCTGGAGCGCCACAGTCTCAGAACGACGGCCCAAGCGTCTGCGACCACGTAGTCGGCAGCAGGTCACGCGCCGCCTCCGCCTCGCATTCCTCCCTGCCGTAGAGGACGCCGAGCGTGAACGCCTCCGCCGGAATCCTGGTGCGCCTTCCCGCCGCCGCGAGATGCTCCATGGCGATCACACCGTCCTGGTATCCGCCGAGCACCTCCTGGATGCGCTTGGCGTCCTTGACCAGCCTCTTCGCCTCCACGCCGAGCACCGGAACCGCCAGCTCCGCCGCGTACCGGGCCCGCTTGGCGGCCTTGCGGGTGTCGTGCCGCGCCAGGTCGGGATCGTCTGACGTCTGGATCCTCGCGTAGTCCTTGGCCATCCGGGTCCAGGCCCGCGTGACGAGACCCGGCAGCTCCTTCCGTGCCTTCCGCTCGCCCGTCCTGGTCACGGGCGGATCGAGGATCAACCTGTCGAGCTCGTCGAGCAGGGCGAAATACCGCGGCTCCTTAAGACTGGCGTTCATCCTTCGGTAGGCCGACCGTTCCTGCCGTTGCAGATCCTCCAAAACGAACGCCGGTGCCTCCGCGAAACGCATCCGCAGAACCTCGCGGTCGCGCACCTCCCCGAGGACGGCGGCCAGCCAGCGCAGCTCCGGGCCCAGCGGGACCGTCCGCTCCGCGTCCAGAACCGACCGGTAGCTGCGCAGCGCGCTCCGCAACCGCCGCACCGCCACCCGCATCCGGTGGACGGCGTCGTCCTCCCCCAACCGCGCCTTCGGATCGAACTCGAAGACGGCCTCGACCTGCGCCGCGAGATAGGCCAGCACCACCTCCCCGGTCGTCACCACCGGGCCCTTCCCGTTGCTGGTGGCCGCCGCGATCCGCGCCCGCGCCGCCGCCCGCGCGGCCACGGCCGGCGACGGTACGACCGCCTGCCCGAGCAGCCGCCCCAGCTTGGACGACGACGCGGCCCTGCGCGCCCCGCCCTTGCGCAGCCGCTTGCCCACCGCCTTCAACAGCTCAGGCGGGCCGCTGCCCAGTTCGACCTCGATCTCCCGCCACTGCTCCGTACGCGTTCCCACCTGCCCCGTCACCAGGTCGTCGGCGATCTCCACCAGCGTGGTGCCGTCCGCGCCGAGCAACCGGACGACCGTCCTCCGCGTCGCCAACGTCGCGACGGGGCGCAGCTCCTCCCCGCGCGTGTACGCCGCGACCAGCCCCGACAGCCGCGCCGGGACGATCAGCGGACGTCCCAGCGGCGCCCGCAGTTCCTGCTTGCTGTCCGGCCCGGCGGGCATCTTCAGGTGCCAGCCCGCGTCCACTCCGCCCCGCCGTCGCCGCAGCGTGATGCCGTGCGCCGCGAGCCGTAGATCCGCGGTGTCGAAGTAGCCGGCGTGCAACTCGTGCACCTCCGGGGCCGCGGCCGACACCACGCCCGGCAATCCGTCCAGTTCCGGTAGGACGAACTCCGCGGCCGCGTCGTACTTCTGCTCAACCTCTAGATGCCTTTCGGCCACGCTCGGCTCCTCCAGTCAGACAACGGCGCACACCCCGTTGACCAGGATTCCACGACCGGGTGAACGACAACAGAAAGCTTTGAGCTCCGTTTAGCATGCGTGAGTGCGCACACTGGTTCTGTGGGACATCGATCACACCATCGTCAACGCGGGCGGCATCAGCGCCGAGATTTACGGGACAGTGTTCCACCGGTTCATCGGCCGTCCGCCATCGACGGTGGCGGCCATGGCCGGGCGCACCGACCTGGCCATCACCGCGGAGACCCTCCGCCGCAACGGCGTCGAACCGACACCCGCCCTGATGTCGTCCTTCACCGAGGCGCTCGCCGACGCGTTCACGGCCCGGCGGAAAGAAATGGCCGACCGCGGCCACGTCCTTCCCGGCGCGCGGGCCGCGCTGAAAGCCCTCTCCACCCGACCCGACGTGATCCAGTCGGCACTCACCGGCAACATGCGCCGGATAGCCATGTGCAAACTCGCGGCATTCGCGCTCATCGACTTCTTCGATCTGGACGCCGGCGCCTACGGCACGGACGGTATCGAACGCCCGCCCCTCGTAAAACTCGCCCAGGAACGCGCCGCCGGAAAATACGACGAAGTGTTCACCGCGTCCAACACCGTCCTGATCGGCGACACGCCCCACGACGTCCGCGCGGGCCACGAGGGCGGCGCCCACGTCGTCGCCGTGGCGACCGGCGCCACCTCCGCCGCCGACCTCCGCCTCTCCGGCGCGGAGGTCGTCCTCCCCGACCTCACCGACACCCCCACGGTCGTCCAGGCCATCCTCCGCGCCTGATCAGCGCCGCTGCCCTTGCGTGCCGAGGACGGCCTGGCAGGTGGTGGTGATGAGGTCGTCCACCTGGGGTGGCGGTGGACGGCCGTCGGCCAGGTGGCGTCGGACGGCGCCGTAGGGGACGTCCACCGTGGCGAAGACGAGTCGTTCCCGGTCGATGTCGGGGTGGCGGGCGGCGAAGGCGGTCAGGGCGTCCGTGGCCCGGGTGTTCAGGTCTTCGGTGAGTTCGGCGGGCCAGGACGCGGCCAGGTCTTGACGCCGGTAGAGGAGCAGCACCGCGGCCTCGTCCATGTGTCGGCGACACCACCGGGGTGTATGCAGCGCAGCAGTTTCAGGGTCGTCGTCGTCCAGGGCCGCGGCGAAGCCCTCCTGGAAGCGGCGCACGGTACGGGTCCAGAGGGTCGCCAGGAGCAGGTCGCGTGAGGGGAACCGGTGGTAGAGGGAGCCGGACGGTGCGCCCAGCCGCCTGGCGATCGCGGAGATCGTGACCGCGCCGGGCCCGGTCTCGGCCGTGATCGCCAGGGCCGCGTCGAGGATCTGGTCCCGGCTGAACTTGGCGGGTCTCCCCACGCGGACTCCCCTCGGGTGGTGCTAGATTCATTCTAGAACGGCTTCTCTAAAAAGGTGGTGCCCATGAGTGCCGACTCGGACGTCGTCGCCCGTTTCTACAGTGCCGCGCAGGCGGACGACGCGGCGGGGATCCTGGAGGTTCTCCATCCGCGGTTCGAGGCGCACACCGCGCCCGGCCTGCCGTGCGGGGCCGGTGGATCATTCCGGGGGCCGCGCGAGACGCTCGCCCGGGTGTGGGGAGCGGTGTTCGCCGAGTACGACACGTCCCCCTATGCGGAGACCTGGCACGAGACGACCGACGGCATGGTCGTGGTCACCGGCCGGTATCGGGGCCAGGCGCGTGCCACCGGACGGGCGTACGAGGCCGAGTTCGTCCACCTGTGGCGGGTGACCGACGGTCGGATCTCCTGGCTGCACCAGTACACCGACACCGTCCCCTGGCACGAGGCGCGGGAACCGGCCGCCTGAGGTCGGATCCGGGGCCGAGCGTCAGACGGGACCCCGGAGAGTGGTCACGCCTGGGAGTTGCGCGATCTCCCTGGGGTGGTGGCGGCTGATGTTGCGTTCCAGAAGCGCCAGCGATTCCTTGACGCCGACCGCGCCGGGCGCCATCTCGGGCAGCCGACCGTCGTCGCGCTTGAGCCGGAGCATGGCCTCGTCCATGGCGGTCTGCGCCGCGAACAGGCACGGGGTGCTGTAGATCGCGACGTTCACGCCGAGTTCGGCCAGCTCCGGCAGCGAAAGACGCGGTGATTTGCCCCCCGCGATCTGGTTGAACAGCAACGGCTTGTCGCCGATGACCTCGCGGACCCGCCGGATCCACTCGACGCTGCGGACACCGTCGATCAGGACGACGTCCGCGTCGGTGTGCGCCAGCGCCTTGGCGCGCAGCAGGACCTCCTCCTCGTCGGTGGCGTCGGTGCGGGCGACCACGACGAGATCACGCCGGGTCTTCAGCACCATGTCGAGCTTGGTCAGGTACTCGTCCAGCGGCAGGATCCGCTTGCCGTCGACGTGGCCGCAGCGTCGAGGCCGCTGCTGGTCCTCCAGGATCACACCGGACGCGCCGATCATTTCGAGGTGTTCGACGACGTGGCAGGCGACCTCCGGGTCACCGTAGCCGTCGTCGATGTCCACCAGCAGATGCGTGCCGGGAAAGGCGAGCCGCAGCCGCTGCACGAACGCCACCATGTCGGGCCAGGCGATGAACCCGATGTCGGGCAGCCCGTAGTGGGACGCCGCGAACCCGAAGCCCGACACGAAGAGCCCGTCGTAGTGCTTCGCGGCGACGGAGGCGGAGAACATGTCGAACACTCCGATCAGCGGAGTGACCCCGTCCGACAGGACCTCTCGTCGTAGCTCGGCTCCGTACTCCACCTTCGCCCTCCACGTCTGCGCCTTACCGTCCGTGCACAGTCACTCACGGTACGGGTAAAGAGGAAGGCGGCCCCGGCGATTCCGAAACTAAAGACGGGAGCCGTCGCCGTCGCGTGACGCCGGACCCTTCAGCCGTCGGTCAGGTGGTACTTCCTCTACCCGTAACCGGCTGACCTGCGGCGATTCGATCGAAGTTGCCCCTGATCAGGCAATAAGATGTTTGCTCACGTTGAGGACGACCACGGAAAGGGGGGCCGCCCTGCACCTGGCCGGGCGGCTCCGTAGCCTCGTCGGGGACCTTCGCGGCCTCGCCGGTGAGGTCGGTGAGCCGCTCGCGTCCAGGATCCGTGCTATCCCGGTAGAGCCGTTCCCCGTCGACTACACCGGTTGACCCCTGAGTAAGACTGGCGCCCCGTCTCCCTCACGAAGAGGGGGACGGGGCGCCGGTGCATCGCAGGGTCAGCGTAGCCCGCTCAAGGCCGCTCGTCCCATCGATCCAGGAGTTTCCGCACCGCGGGCACGTCGCGGTACTGGGCGAATCGTGCGCGGACCACCGCGGCCCGCCTGTCTGTGCGGTCGCTGGCGACGTCGGCCGACAGTTCCAGCATTCGGGCGGCGACGTCGGCCGCCTGTTCGGGCTCGTTGGCATCTGTGAGGGCGACCGCCAGCCACGACAGGTACAGCGACAGTTCGCGGGAGTGTGTGACGTCGTAGCGACTGAGCACGTCGACCAACAACGGGACGGCGCGCAGGGGGCGGCGCAACTCGGTGTATGCCCGCGCCTCCATCACCTGGAGTTCCCCATGATCGACCCAGTACAGATACCCGGGGTCGCCTCCGCCGCCGTCGTCCTGGTCGAGCGCATCGCGTGCTTCGCCCAGCGCGGTCATCGCCTTCTGAGCGTCCTGAGCGCGCGCATGAGCCCACGCGATGCGGTCCCAGGCCAACGCTCGTGCCCGTGGCGGAGCATCCGGCCCGGCGGCCTTGAGCGCCTCGCAGGCCAGTTGAACACCCTGACCCGGGTCGCCGATGTTCGTGGTCTGGTAGGCCAGGGATCCGAGCAGGTTGGAGACGAGCGGCCCGTCTCCGGCCTCGCGTGCCGCGTCGATTCCGAGCCGGTACGTGGTGGCGGCGCGTTCGTGCTGGCCCGCGTCGCTGGCGACCCATCCCGCGATCTGAGCGAACTCGCCGATCACCGAGAGCAGCTTCCGGCCGGTCCGCTCGCCGTGCGCGGTGTTCCGGTAGATCCGTAGTGCGCTGTCCAACTCGCGGAACGCCGGGTTGATCAGGTCCCGCCCGGCGAGGACATCATCGGCGAGTCGCAGCCCATGCACCCGTGCGGCCAGATCCGCCACGATGCTTGAACCCATCTGCCGCCCGGTGACGGCAGCGAGAACCGCTTGCAGGTCTCCCGGGGGCATCTGCTCCGCCGCGCTCGGTTCCGCCTGCTCAGACTCCCGGAACAGTTCGTCTTCGGGAACCTCCAGGGCGGCGGCCCACAGCAGTCGGTAGCGGGGTCCTACCGCATGTTCGCCGGCCTCGTGCCCGCGGATGATTCGCTCGATGTCGCGCAGTTTGGGGAGGCGCGTAGCGATGCGTTCGGGTGCGACATCGCGGAACCTTTCGGCGAGATCTGCGACAACTAGCCCGCGCGCCTTTCGGGTGGCGCGCAGGCGCGCGCCGATACGGGCGTTTTCGGCTGACATGTTGCGATGCACCTCGGCCGGATATCCGCAGATACGAGGCTCGTATCTGCGCCTAGCCGTGATTATCACGCTGACGTGTGGCACCCGCCACAGATTCACTAACAGTGACCGAAGCACCGCCCAGCAGAACGGCCCCGGCCGGCGCGCGAACGCCGGGAGTTCCGGGGCCTAACCGGAAACGAGGTCCGGCTGTGAACACGGTACCGATGCCCGATCCACACCCGCACGCCTACAGCCGTTTGTACCAACTGCGAGAGGCCATGGCGGCCAAGGGCTTCGCGGTCGAGCTGTCCGGCTACGTGCTGACCGTCGTCGCGCCGGTGGACCACGGGCCGCGCTTCATGGAAGAGGTCACCTGTCGGCCTCGCAGGGACGACGGGAACCGGCCGTGGTTTTTCGACTCGCGAGGCAAGCCGATCGTCGAGGCCGACCACATCACCGATGCCATGGTCGCGCTCTCCGGGATGCTGAGGCCGACGCCATGAGGCTCACGCCCGACGAGCAGCGCGAGCACGACCGGGACCTGGGGAAGGCGGTCGCGGCATACATGCGCTGGCTGGACGAGATCGTCCCCGAGTCGCAGTACGGTCCGGACAAGCGTGAGGACACGGACCGGACCGCCCATCTCGACAACATCCTCAACGACGCACTCGCCCGCCGCCGTGAGCGCGTGCGCCGGTCGGGCGCACCGTAGACCGGGGCGGCGCCCGGGTTCTGGGCGCCGTCCATGAGCCCGGACATGATCGCCCGCCCGGACGGCTCCAGCGGCTTGAGGTCGACGGCCATCGGCACCTGCCACAGCTACGGGCCGCCTCCGACGCCATGCCGCCCGATCGCGTGCAGCTTCGCCCAGGTCGGAGCTAGTTAGAGTTTTGACAAGCCGTGGACCCCTAGTTAGATTTCAGGTATGCCGCCACGGATGACGTTGCAGACCCAGCTGGTGCTGCAGGCGCTCCTGCGCAACCCGGCGCGGGAGCTGTACGGCCGGGAGTTGGCCGAGGAGACCGGGCTGATGCCCGGCACCACCCACCCGATCCTGCTACGACTGGAGAAGGAAGGGTGGATCACCTCCCGCAAGGAGGACATCGACCCGCACGTCGAAGGGCGCCCGGCCCGCCGCTACTACCGCTTCACCGCAGGTGGCGCCGCCCAGGCCAGCGCCGCGCTGGCCGTCGCCCGCCGCCCCCGCCGCGCCGCGCTGCGCGACCTGGCCGAAGAAGGCGGGGGAGCCTGATGTCCCCCAACGATCGAGGTGCCATCGTCGCCCTTTTCGGCAGCGTCGTCATCGGCAGCGTCGGTGTCGTCGTCTACGACGGTGTCGTCGGCGGCGTCGGTAGCAGCGTCGTCGGCTTCATGGTCGGCGTTCTTTTCGACAGCAGGTTAGGGAGAATCCCCAGCATCTTCTGTGCGGGGACGGGGCGTCGTCTGTGGGGGTGGTCGGGGCGGCGCCGGAAGGTGGTCGTGCCGGGCGGGCGGCTGGTGCGGGTCGCGGCGGCGTTGATGGCGCCGCAGGCCCGGCGGCGGTGGCTGGAGGACGTCGAGATCACGCTTCA
Source organism: Actinomadura spongiicola (assembly GCF_003432485.1). GTDB lineage: Bacteria > Actinomycetota > Actinomycetes > Streptosporangiales > Streptosporangiaceae > Spirillospora > Spirillospora spongiicola. The sequence continues at coordinate 167,491 of NZ_QVNQ01000010.1, read as the reverse complement.
CGACTTTGCGCCCGAGCAGCACCGGGCGCTGCTGCGCGACTTCCTGGTTCACGCCCCGGCCGTCATCGTCGTCGGCTGGGCGGCCTGGGCGGGACGGTTGCCGTACGCGCTGGCAGGCATCCGGCGCCGTCCCGCGGGACCGCGCCGATGAGCGCCCGCGTCCCTGCCTCCGCCCCTGTCCACACGGCACCGTCCGGCGGTCCTCCCGATGGCCGTCGGCCCGGTCGACGGGCCTCGTTCGGACTGGCCGCCACCCTGCTGGCCGTCCCGGTCGCGGTGATGCTGCTCAACCCGCGGCTCGCCGTCGTCCTGTACGTCGCCGAGTTCGCGGTGATGCTGCTGATGCTGCTCACCGCGGTCTACGCCCCCTACCCGGTGTGCGAGCGCGCGTTCCGGCTGCTGCGCTGGATGACCGGGCAGCCCGAGCCGGCCCCGCCGACCGTGCCGTCCCCCCGTCCGGCACCTCGCGAGCCGCGGTCCTGACCCCGGGAGGACGCGCCCCCGGGCCGTCCAGAGCAGCGCGCCGGGGTGTCCGGTTTCGGGATTCTTCGTCTGGCGTGGCGGCCCGTTCCTAGAGGCTCGACAACCCTCAGCCGTCGGTCAGGTGGTACTTCATGCCCATGTGGGAGGGGCGGAAGCCGATCTTCTGGTAGAAGCGGATGGCGTCGGGGCGCTGGCGGTCGGTGGTGAGTTGGACGACGCGGCAGCCCCGGGCCCGCGCCCGGTCGATGGCCCAAGTGATCATTTTCTGGCCGAGGCCGATGCCGCGGTGGTCGGCGGCCACGCGGACGCCCTCGATCTGGGCGCGTTCGGCGCCGGTGTAGGTGAGGCCGGGGATGTAGGTCAGTTGCAGCGTGCCCGCGATCCGGCCGGCGACCTCGGCGACGATCACCGTGTTGTTGGGGTCCTTCGCGATCGTCGCGAAGGCGGAGAAGTAGGCGTCCGGAATCTCGTCGCCCGGAGTTTCGCGGGTCGCTCCGAGGGGATCGTCGGCGAGTAGCCGGACGATCTGGGGCAGGTCGTCGACCGTCGCCTCGCGGAAGGTCACTTCTTGATCACGCTGCACGCCTCACAGGCTATCCGGACGCTAACTTGCAAGGTTCACGAACGTCTTGTAGTACTACGGGTTGTAGTACTACGTTGAGTTCAGACGATCCGACCGATGGACTGCGGGTGGTCTCCTAGCCGCGCAGGGAGAAGCCAATGCACAACACCGAGAACGAGGAACACTGGAGCGACCACGCCATCTGTCGCGGTGCCGACCCCGACCTGTTCTTCCCGATCGGCTACTCCGCGCCCGTGCTCAAGGCGCAGGAGGACGCGGCCAAGGCGATCTGCGCCAACTGCCCGGTGAAGGCCGACTGCCTCGCCTGGGCGCTGCGGGTGGGCGAGCCCGACGGCATCTGGGGCGGCACCACGCCCGAGGAGCGCCGCTACCTGCGTCGGACGGCCGACGCCCCCGAGCGGCGGCCCCTCCCCGTCATCGTCGTCCGGGGTGACGCCTCGGAGTCGGAGCACGCGTCCGCCGCCTAGCAGGCACCTTCTGGACGTTCCACGCGTTGACCGTGCAGGGGAACCCAGAACTACGGTGGACTGATATGAGCTATCCCCCCGACAGGCAACGTTCCACAGGGCTGGCCAAGCACGGGGCGCGTGCGCTCTCGGCGGCCGTCCTGATCGGTTTCATGACCGTGGCCATGTGGGTCCTGGAGACGGTCGACTACTCGGCCAACGGGTGGTTGGACCGGTTCGGGATCCAGCCTAGGGACGTCGGCGACCTTCCGGACATCTTCACCGCGCCGTTCATGCACGGCGGGTTCGGGCACCTGATGGCCAACACGATCCCGTTCGTGATCCTCGGGTTCATCGCGGCGGCCCGGGGCGTGCCCAAGTTCCTGGCGGCGAGCTTGATCGTCATCGTGGTCGGCGGGCTCGGCGTGTGGTTCACCGGCTCCGCCAACACCCTCGGATCCAGCATCCTGATCTTCGGCTTCTTCGGTTACCTGCTGGGCCGCGGGATCTTCGAGCGGCGGGTCGCCGACCTCGTCATCGCCGTCGCGGTCGTCGCCGTGTACGGGACGATGCTGCTCGGCGTCCTGCCCGGCGAGCCCGGCATCTCCTGGCAGGGCCACCTGTTCGGGCTGATCGGCGGTGTCCTCGGCGCCTGGTTCCTGCGCCGCCGCGCTAGCTCGGCCTGACGGTCACGTCGGAGACCACGGCGTCGCGCGGCGTCTCCAGGGCGGAGACGAGGACGCGGGCCACCGTGGTCGGGGCGGCGAAGTCGTCCTCGGCATAGGGGTGGCCTTCCTGCGCGCGGACCTTCCGCTGCATCTCGGTGGCCGTCCGCCCCGGGTAGACGGTCGTGACACGCAGGGACGGCTCCTCGGCGCGCAACGAGTCGGCTAGGGCCCGCAGGCCGAACTTGCTCGCCGCGTACGCCGACCACTCCGGGTTGGCGCGCAGGCCCGCGGTCGAGTTGACGAAGACGACGTGTCCTTCGGCGGCGCGCAGAGCGGGCAGGAGCAGGCGGGTCATCTCGGCGGCGGACACCAGGTTCACCGAAAGGTGCTGGATCCACTCGACCGCCTCCATGTCGGCGACCGGCGCGAGGTGCACCATGCCCGCCGCGTGGACGACGCCGTCCAGCCGCGCCGGAAGCCCGGCCGCCGCGAGGGACGCCTCGATGCGCAGCGGCTCCGTCAGGTCCAGCGGGATCGTGGTGACGGACGCGTTCCGCCGCCCGGACATGACCGCGCCCGGATCGATGACCTGGGTGGGGGCGTGCGCGGCGCCGCGCAGCCGCGCGGCCAGCCGGTCGAGGCGTTCGGCGGAACGGCCGGTGAGGACGAGGTCATGCCCGCGTTCGCGGAGCAGCTCGGCGACGGCCGTTCCGATACCGCCGGTCGCCCCCGTGATCAGATACGTGCCCATGGCGTTCCATTCTGGTCGGTCCCCTATCGAAGTGGACGCCGGGGCCCGTCCGCGGGTTCAGATCAATTGGACGCGGGTCGCAGTACGCGCGTCGCGCCCGCGATGAGCGCGGTGGCGAGGACCCAGCCCGTCGTGACGAGCCCGTACGCCACCCACCGGGACCAGTTCACGGCGTCGTACGACAGTTGCTGCCCGAACGTGTCGAGCGGTATCAGCAGGTCCAGCGTGTAGATCAGCGCGTGGAAGGCGGGCAGCTCGTCCTTCGGTTTGACGGGACGCGGTTCCTCGATGGAGAACACGGTCGTCCCGATGGCGAGGAGCGCCGCGAACCAGGCCGCCGCGAGCCACGGCCGGTATCCGTACCCGACCGTCCAGTCGAGGAGCCGGTTGTACACCCGCCCGACCGGGTGCAGGCCGCGGCGCCGGGCGCGGAGCTTGGCGAGCTGCACCTTGCGGGCGAGGTCGTCGTGGCCGATGCCGTGATACCAGGCGGCGAGCTGCTCGTACGGCTGGAGGTGGAACTCGGGGTCGCGGGACACCCAGCTCAGCCGGTCCTTGAACTCCGCGCCGCGCAGCGTCTCGTACGTCATGCCGTTCAGGTAGAGCTCGTCCGGCCATACGTGCGCCCGGTCCATGATCAGGGAGATGCGGGAGTACGACAGCGACACCCGGCCATTGATCTTCTCCGTGGGCATCAGCAGCAGTTCGTCGGCCTGCATGTGGCTGGCGTGCAGCGCCATGCGGGCGGGGTCGCCGGAGTCGAGACGCGCCCGGGAGAACGACAGGATGCCGTTGAACCGGCTGCTGCGCAGCCGCATGGTCCCGACCGCGGTGAAGCCCCGGCTGAACTCGGCGGCGTCCTCGACGACCATGTTCTGCCCGTCGAGGGCGATGCGGCCGGGGTTGCTGAGCGTCGTGCCCTCCATGAACAGCCCGCCGTTGATCCGCGCCCCCACGAGCCGGACCCCGCCAGTGATCCGCGCGTCGCGGACGAACGCGCCGACGTCCACGACGAGACCACCGCTGAAGAAGGCCCACTTGTCCGGGTCGGTCACGGTGATCTCGATGCCGTTCATCCGCAGCCCACCGCTGATCTGGGCGCGCGGCAGCCGTACCTCGCCGTCGACGACCGAGCCCGACAGGCTGACATAGCCGTCGGCGCGGAGGCCGCCGCCGTCGAACCCCGGCATCCGGCAGTCGGAGAACCGGAGCTGGCGGGTCTCGGCGTTGGAGAAGTCGGGTTCCTCGACGAGCCGGCACTGTTCCAGCCGTAGCTCGTGCTCGACCGTCCCGCCTGAGACGTCGATCCGTCCCAGCACGTAGGCGCCGCGCAGGCGGACCGCGGCCACGCAGCCGGGGCGCGCCTCGCCCGCGCCGAGGAGCAGTTGGGTGATGATCTCGGCGCGGATCATCCGTTCGGGGAGCGGCCCGGCGGGACGGTCCTCGCCGAGGACGACGGTGGTGCCGGTCGAGAACGCGGCCCAGAGGCGACGTTCGGCGTTGTTGAGGCCGGGGGGCTGGGGCACGGACCCTCTCTCCAGATGGAGGTCCCCTCCACGATCGACCTCGCGGAGGGGACCTCACGGACGGTCAGAAGAAGCCGCGGCGGCGTCCGGCGGCCTGGAGGAAGCCGTCGAGCTCCTGCTCCCAGTTGGTGTTCTCGACGGTCGCGTAGTCGACGGTGAACCGGCTGAACGCGTCCTGGCCCTCGGTGAACGCGCCACCCCGCTTGTCCAGCTCCAGCACGACCTCCATCGACTGCGGGTACGACACGAACGTCACTTCAAGCTGCTTGATGCCGCGTGCGTACCTGCTCGGCGGATAGAACTCGATCTCCTGGTAGAAGGGCAGTTCCTGGTGGACGCCCCAGATGCGGCCCTTCTCGCAGTCGGCGTTGCGGAACTGGAAGCCGAGGTTGGAGAACGCCGCCAGGATGCGCTCCTGCGCGGGCAGCGGGTGGATGGCGATCGGGTCGAGGTCGCCCGGGTCGAGCGCGCCCGCGACCTCCAGGTCGGTGGCGAGCCCGACCGTGGTGCCGTGCAACGGGTGCCCGTACATGTGCGTGAGAGGCGCCTCCCACGGGATGGGGAACTGGAACGGGATGCTGTACCGGGCGCCGTCGTCGAGCTCGAAGGCTCCCGCCACCTGGAGCTTCGAGTACTCCAGGTTGGTGGTGTACTCGTTGTCGCCGGACTCGATCTCGACTTTGGTGCGCAGCGCGAGGTTGACCGCCTTGATGTCGGAGTCGTGCTGGCCGCCGATGATGGCGATCTCACCGGTGATGACACCACCGGGCGTGGTGTTGGGGTCGTGCAACGTCGTTTCGATCGATGGGCCGCCGATGCCCATCGCCTTGCGGATCTTCTTGAAGACCAAGGTCCGTCCTCCCGTGTCCGAGCACCTCGGGCGCTCTCTCGTCCCATAGACGCTGTTACGGGAGATTACGTTCCTCAATCCGCTTCTGACCTGCGAAACGCCGGGCCGACCGGTGTTCGGTGTCCGGTGTTCAGTGTCCGCCGCCCGCGAGATTGAGGCCGACGACGCCGATGACGATGAACGCCAGCGCGGCGATCCTGAGGGCGGAGACCTGGTCGCCGAGGACGAGCATGCCCAGCGTCGCCGTCCCGACCGCGCCGATGCCGACCCACACCGCGTAGGCGGTGCCGACGTCGAGGTTCTTCAACGCCAGGCTGAGGAGGCCGAAACTGGTCACGGCGAAGACGAGGAAACCGACGGACGGCAGGGGCTCGGTGAAGCCCCTGGCGCCCTTCAGGCACAGGGCCATCGCGACCTCGAAGAGGCCGGCGGCGATGACGAGGATCCAGGCCATGGTGCTCTCCCGGTGAACGAGACGACTGCTGTCACGCGCCGTCTTCGCCTACCGGGTACGACGCACCTCGTCCGGGAGGGCCGACCATGGCCCTCGTCCGCCTCAACGGCCCTGTGCCACGGGGGAATTCCCCCGAACGGTCAGGACCTGCCGAGCGCGCGGTACTCCCAGCCCGCCGCGCGCCACTGCTCGGCGTCGAGGGCGTGGCGTCCGTCCACGATCCGCTTGTGCTTGACGACCTTGGCCAGCGCCTCCGGGTCGATCTCCCGGAAGTCCGACCACTCGGTGAGCAGCACGACGACGTCGGCGTCCTGGGCCACGTCGAACGCGCTGTCGCCGTACCGCAGCTCGGGGAACGCCCGGCGCGCGTTGTCGAGCGCCGCCGGGTCGAAGACCCGTACCCGGCCGCCGAGCCCGTGCATGGTGCGCGCCACGTCCAGCGCCGGCGCGTCCCGGATGTCGTCGGAGTTCGGCTTGAACGCCGCGCCCCAGGCCGCGATCCGCTTGCCGGAGATCCCGCCGAGCATCTCCCGGACCAGGTCGACGGTGCGGGCCCGGCGGCGCCGGTTGATGTCGTCGACCTCGCGCAGGAACGACACCGCCTGCCCGACGCCGATCTCCTCGGCGCGGTGCGCGAACGCGCGGATGTCCTTGGGCAGGCAGCCGCCGCCGAAGCCGAGACCCGGCTTGAGGAACTTGCCGCCGATCCGGTCGTCGAGGGCGAGGGAGTCGGCGAGGTCCTTGATGTCGGCGCCGACCGCCTCGCACACCTCCGCCATGGCGTTGATGTAGGAGATCTTGGTGGCGAGGAAGGAGTTGGCGGCGACCTTCACCAGCTCGGCGGTGGCGAGGTCGGTCCGCACCACCGGGGTGCCGAGGTCAAGGACGGGCTGGTAAGCGGCCCGCAGCTGCTCCTCGGCCCACGCGGACGCGACACCGAACACCAACCGGTCGGGACGCATCGTGTCGTCGACGGCGAAGCCCTCGCGGAGGAACTCGGGGTTCCACGCCAGCTCCACCTCGTCGCCCGCGGGCGCCAGGCTCTGGACCACCTCGGTGAGCCGTTTGGCCGTGCCGACCGGCACCGTCGATTTGCCGACGACCAGCGCGCGGCGGTTCAGGTGGGGCGCCAGGGAACGGAAGGCGGCGTCGACGTAGGTGAGGTCCGCGGCGTCCGAACCCGCCATCTGCGGGGTGCCCACGCAGACGAAATGGACGTCGCCGAACTCGCCGGCCTCCTCGAAGGAGGTGCCGAAACGCAGCCGTCCCGACTCCAGGGCCTTGGTGAGCAACTCCGGAAGTCCGGGCTCGAAGAACGGGACCTCACCGGACGCCAACTTGTCGATCTTGCCCTGGTCGACGTCCACACCGAGTACTTCATAACCGAGCACGGCCATGCAGATGGCGTGCGTGGCGCCGAGGTACCCCGTTCCGATGACGGTCAGCCTCGGAAGCTCCGTCGTGTTCATTGCTCCTCCTTGCACCTTGACGGACGTGCTGGCTTCTGCGGCTTCGGGAGCCGTCATGAACAGGCGCCCTTCTTCGTGAGCTTCCCGTCAGTGACCTTGTTGTCGCAGTCGATGGTGTTGCCGCCCCTGACGTCGTTGATGCCGACGCCGGAGCCACCCGCGAGGGTGATGGTGTTGTTGCGGAAGACGTTGCCCTTGCCCCAGCCGTCGAGGATCTCGTGGGTCTGGAACCCGTCCACCGGTGTCTTGGTGCCCTTGTTGCCTTCGAGCAGGTAGTTGTTGCCCTTGACGTCGACCCAGGAGTCGTTGTGCTTGCTGCCGCCGATCTTCGACCCGTCGAACACGTTGTTCAGGATCTTCCCGCCGGTCGTGCCCTCCTTGATGTCGATCGCCTCGGCGGTCGCGCGGATGACGTTGCCGCGCACCACGTTGTTGTCGCTCTTGTCGGGCTTGCCGCCGGTGATGGATCCCCAGTTGGACTCGGCGGTGCCGAGGTAGATGCCCTCGCCGAACTTCTCCCGCCGCAGCCCCGTGTTGTAGATCTTGTTGTACTGGACGATGTTGCCGGTGGAGAACTTCCGCAGGTGGATGGCCTCGTCGCCGACGTCGTGCACGGTCAGGCCCTGGATGATGGACCCGTTCGTGGTGTCGCCGATCACGCCCTTCTGGCAGTTGCGGACCGTGAAGCCGACGAGCCGCCAGTAGTTGGCCCCGTTCAGGTGGAACCCGTAGCCCTTCTTCACGCCGCCGCCGTCGATGATCGCCTGCGCGTCACCGCACAGGAAGATGGGCTTGGACCGGGTGCCGGACTTCTTCGCGACGAACTTGCCCGCGTAGGTGCCGGGGTTCATCTTGATGACGTCGCCGGGCTTCGCCTGCGCCAGCGCCGCCGAGAGCGACCCGGCGTCGTCGACCGTCTTGGTCGGACTCGGGCACCGGACCTTGCCCCCGCCCTCGGGGACGGGCAGCGACAACCCCTCGGTCGGGGCGGCGCCGCCGGGGTCGTCGCCGCCCCCGTCCTCGTCGCCCTTGTCGTCGCCCTTGTCGGGCTCCACCGGCTCGATCGTCTGGCCGTCGGACGCGTTCTCGGACTTCTTGCCGTCGTCGCCGCCGCTGGTCAACATGAACACCGTCACTCCCACGACGACCGCGCCGACCAGCAGGCCCGCGAGGAACTTGATATCGATCTTGACCGTCATCGGTGGATGGGCTCCTTCTGAGCGTCATGGCGGAGCAGGCGCACGGGGCGCTCCTCGAGCTGGCGCTGCTGCTCGTACGGATGGACGCCGATGCGCCCGATGCGCAGCCCGGCGTTGCGTGACCGGAACACCGAGATGATCACGAGCGTGAACACACCGCCCCAGATGACGTTCATCGGCTTGAAGATCCGCTTGAGCCAGGTCTTGAGGCCCACGGTCTCGTTCCAGTTCATGGTGTTGTTGTCCTTGCTCTGGTAGGAGCCGACGGCACGGTCGAGGTCCGTGGCGCCCCTACCGGAGCCGCTGAAGGTGTTGCCGGTGATGACAGCGCCTTCGACCTTCCCCTTGAGCGTGATCGCGTGCCGTGTCGCGGACTGCACCGTGTTGCCCCTGATGGCGCCGCTGGAGTCGCGGATGTACAGCGCCGTCCGGCTGTCGGTGATGATATTCCCCGAGACCGTGGCGTTCTGGACGCCGTCGCGCAGGACGATGCCCTGCCGGTCGGCGTCCCGCACCTGGTTGCCCGCGATATGGACGCGCATCGCCTTCTCGCGCGCCACAATGCCCATCTGGCCACCGACGACGCGGCTGTTCTGGATGGCGATGTCGTCGCCGCCGAGCACCTCGAACCCGTAGTGCCCGTTGTTCTTGGCGATGCTGCTGCTCACCAGGTTCTGTCCGAACGCCTTCGTCGCCTCACCGGACGCGGAGGGCCCCTCGGCGAACGGCTGCCCGTTCAGCGTGAAGCCGTTGCCGCCGTTGTCGTCGGACGTGCAGTTGGTGATGCGGACGCCCTCGGTGCCGCGCGACAGCACGAACCCGTCGCCGCGGCTGCCGCTGACCTTCGTGTTCTCGATCGTGGCGTTCTTGGCGAACCGGTGCAGCAGCACCCCGTGGACGAGGCTGCCGGTGATGGTGCTGTTGGTGAGCCGGGTCTGGTTCGCCGCCGTGACGAACACGCCGTAGGCGTTGTTCCGGAACGTCGACTGGTCGATCGTCCCGGTCACCAGGCTCGCCGCCGGCACGGAGAAGGTCATGGTGCGGCCCGCCTTGCCCGCGAGGCCGACCTCGACCTCGTCCCGGCCGCCGCGGGTCGGTTCGCGGGTCCCGTTCGGCAGCGCCACCGCCCGCGGCGGCACCGCCGCGACGCTCCGCTCGGCCGTGGAGTCGGGCCGGTCGGAGCCGGTCAGCGCGATGCCGCCCGTCCGGCCGCTCCAGAACCCGAGGTCGGAGATCTCCGCGTGCGTCATGCTGAACGAGCCGCCGATCGCGCGGATGTAGGCGCGGCCGTCCTCGACCCTCGTGTCGGGCTTGTGGGTGCCCTCGTTCCAGCTCGTGATGTGCACCGGGTTCTGCGCCGAACCGTTGATCTTGACGTTGCCGCCGGTGCTGACGATCGAGGTGAACGAGCCGGGCACGCTGCGCATCCGGATGGTCAGCGGCCCGGTGGAGCTCTGCAGGATCAGCTTGCCTCCGCCGGCGACCACGACGTTGACCCGCAGCAGGTACGACCCGTCGCTCTGCTTCTGGAAGTCCTCGCCCGCCAGCTTCGCGAGCTCCGCGACGTAGTACGGCTCGCGCCGCTGCGGGAGCATCAGGGTCCGGCCGTTCGCGGAGTTGAGCATCCGCGGCGAACGCGCCTGCTGGGCCGCCGCGCCGCCGCCCGCGAGGTCGGACTCCTGCTTCGCGCGGATCTGCATGATCCGCATGTCCTCCTGGTCGACGAGCTCGGACTGCTGGCGCGCCGAGGCCGCGGAGACGTCGTTGACGTCCGGCGGCTCGGCCGTCCGCTCGCTGTAGAGGCGGTAGCCGTAGACCCCGCCGCCCGCCAGGCCGAGAACGAGGATGGTCGTGAAGATCCGGCCGCCGCGGCCCTTCTTCCGCTTGGGCGGCGGCGCGTCGTGCGGGAGCGCCGGGACGTTCTGATGTGGCCCGCTGATCTCAGACACCTCCTCGTTCGGGTTGGGGCAGACCCTGTCGCGGCGGCTGCCCGGCGGACCAGGCCCCGTTCGACGGGGCGCCGTTCGACGGGGCGCCGTTCGGGGCGCCGTTGGGCTGGGCCCCGTTCGGTCGTGGAGCGCGCGGCTGGGCGCCGTGCGGTTGGGCCCCGTGCGGTTGTGGACCGTGCTGCGGGTGCGGCTGCGGACGGCGCGGCTGGCCGCCGTTCGCCTGAGCACCGTTCGGGACGCCGTTCGATTGGACGCCGTTCGCGTGTGCGCCGTTCGCCTGTGCGCCCTGCGGGTTCGGACGGCGCGCGGGCACCGGAATCTGCGGCACCGTCACCGTCGTCGACCTGCGCACACCGCCGGAACCGCCGGCCGGACCGCCCACGGATCCGCCCACGGGGGCGGCCGGGGGCCTGGCCCGCTGCCGGTCGCCGCGGTGCGGAAGCCGCCACACCTTGCGCTCCTCCATCGGCATCTGGAGGGCGTAGGGGTGCCGTCCGAGGCGGGCGAAGCGGCGGCGGTTGTTCCGCGACCGGATCATCGAGACGATCACGACGGTGAAGACGCACGCCCAGATGAAGTTCATCGGCTTGAGGTAGCGCCGGGCCTTCATCCACAGGGAGGCGGTGTCCTTCCACCGGTCGGTGTTGTTGTCCTGCTTCTTGATCTTTCCGTCGGAGCGGGACGTGCTGATGGCGCTGGTGCCCGACCCCTCGAAGGTGTTGCTGCGGATCTCGGTGCCGTCGGAGTTCCCGAGCAGGGTGATGGCGTGGGCGTTGGCGCCCTTGATGACGTTCCCGGTGAGCTTCCCGGACGAGTTCCTGAGGTAGATGCCGGTGCGGGCGCCGACGATGGAGTTGCCGGCCAGGCTCGCGTCCTTGACGCCGTCGCGCAGCGAGATGCCCTGCCGGGTCTGCTTGGACAGCCTGTTGCCGGAGATCTGCACCCGGGTTGCGGCCGCCCGCACGACGATGCCCATGTCACCGCCGACGATCTTGGTGTTCTGCACCGACAGCTTGTCCCCGCCGAGCAGCTCGACGCCGTAGTGGCCGTTGTTCTCGGCCCGGCTGTTGTTGATGGAGCTGTCGCCGAAGGTCTCCAGGGACTCACCGGACGCCGAGGGGCCCTCCGCCAGCGCGGTGCCGTTGACGGTGAACCCGTTGTGCCCGTTGTTCAGCGCGGCGGATCCGGTGACCCGGATCTTCTCGGTGGCGCGGGCCAGCACGAACCCGTCCCCGCGGCTGCCGGACACCGTGACGTTCTCGATCGTGGCGTTCTTGGTGAACCGGTGCATGACCAGCCCGTCCACCAGACTGTTCGCGATCTTGACGTTGGTGACCTTGGACTGGTTGGAGCCGGACACGAACAGGCCGTAGGCGTTGCCGTTGAACGTGCTGTGGTCGATGGACCCGGTGACCAGGTCGGCCGCCGGGACGTGCGTCGCGGTGCCACCCGGCTTCTCGACCTCGATGTCGCCGGGTCCGCCGCCGCCGGAGCCCCTGTTCTGGTTCTCCTGCTGCCGCTTCTGCTTGTTGGCGTGCCGCTGTTCCTTCGTGAGGTGCTTCTGCTCGCTCGACGGACGGTCGGTTCCGGTCAGGGCGACGCCCCCGGTCCGGCCGCCCCAGAAGCCGAGGTTGCCGGTGGCGGCGTACTTCATGTGGAACTCGCCGCCGACCGCGCGGATGTAGGCGCGCCCGTCGTTGGGGTCGGTGTCCGGCTTGCCGGCCCTGAAGTCCCAGCTCGTGATCCGCACCGGGTTCTGCTTGGTGCCCTGGACGGTCACCTTGCCGCCGAAGCTGACGATCGAGCTGAACGCGCCCGGGATGCTCCCCATGCGGAGCGTGAGCGGGCCGGACGAGCTCTGCAGGAGCAGGCTGGCGCCGTCCGACAGGAACACGTGGATGCCGAGCAGGTACGAACCGTCGGGCAGCTTCCTGACGTACTTGCCGCCGTACTTGATCAGGTCGGCCATGGTGTACGGCTGGTCGGTGTTCAGCGCCGGCAGCACGAGCGTCTTGCCGTGGCTGGAGCCGTAGATCTGCGGCGTCTTCCACGCCACCGCGGTCACACCACCGCTCTGCAGGATCGCGGCCAGGACGGCGCGGGTCTGCAACAGCCTCTGGTCCTCCTGGTCGACCAGCGCGGCCTGCCGGTCCCCCTCCGGCGACGGGGCCGCGTGCGCGGGAGCGGTGGGGAGCAGTGCCAGGGGGAGCGTCAGGGGAAGCAGGCCGAACGTCAGCGCCAGTCCGGCGACTAGGGAGCGGCGAATCGTGCCACCCACCGGCGGGGAGGAGGGTTGGGCATCTGACACCTCATCCCACCCCCTGGAGCGAGCTCGCGCTCTGGCCGGCGCCACCGACCTGGTCGGCGGAGCGCGTCAGCCAGCCCTGCTTGTTCATCGTGATGAACGCGTACAGCTTGATGGGCAGCGAGATGAGGATGACGACCAGCACGGTCAGGGGGAGCAACAGGATCTCTCCGGGGTGGCGCTTGAGGTGGGACCAGCCGCGGATGGCGCGGCCGAGCAGTACCCAACCGAGCGCCAGGCCGATGCCGAGCGGGGTCAGGTTGCCCAGGATCCGGCTGAAGATCAGGTAGCCGAGCGTGACGCCCATGGTCACCGGGGTCAGCAGGATCTGCAGCACGGTGACCTTGGTGACGAACGGCGTCTTCCACAGCCAGCCCTTCCACAGGGCGGTCAGGTAGCAGCGGTAGGAGTTCCGGCTCCAGCGGATGCGCTGCTTGAAGAAGGCGCGGAACGAGTCGGGGAACATCGAGATCGCGCGGGCCGACGACTGGTGGACGGTCTTGTACCCCTGGGACAGGGTCAGCCAGGTGAGCCGGCCGTCGTCCCCGGCGATGCACCGGCGGCCGAGGAAGAACTCGTTTTCCAGGTTCTCGACCACGGGCTGGATCACCGAACGGCGGTAGGCGGCGGTGCGGCCGGACAGGCACGCGACGCCGCCCTTGGAGCCCATGGCGGGGACGTAGTCGTAGTAGCGCAGGTTGACCAGCCAGTCGGCGATGCGACGCCAGACGCTGGTGTGGCGCTGGTAGACGTTCTGCTGGGTGCCGACGCCGCCGACCTGCGGGTCCTCGAACGGCATCTGCACGGCGGCGAGCAGCCCGGGCTGCCACCAGGTGTCGGAGTCGGCGAACACGACGATCTCGCCGCGGGCTGCGCGGATGCCGACGCCGAGCGCGGAACGCTTGCCGGAGTGCTCGTAGACGAGGATGTGCAACCGCGGGTCGGTGACCTGCGTGAGCCGACGCTGGCCCTCGGTGTCGCCGACGTCGATCACGATGATGACCTCGTTGGGGTCCTGGGCGAGCCAGCTCTCCAGGCAACGGATCATGATCTCCGGGTCCTCGCGGTAGGAGGGGACCACCACGGAGGTGGTCGCCCGGAAGTTGTTGACCACCGGCTTGTACATGCGGGACAAGATGATGCGGTAGATCCACAGACCCCAGACGAGAAGTCCCGCGAACCCTAGGGGGACGAAGGATCGCCAGTCGCCCGACGACACGGACCCCGTGATCGAACTCCAGGCATCACTCAACCACCCCGTAACAGACGACAAGATCGAACCTTCCTCTGCATGGGGCGAGGGGAAAGGATCGGTGGTGGCTCCCCCCGCGCTACCTCCGTTAAGAGTGAGCAGATCAGATGATGGTTCAGATTCGTCGGGTTCGGCCACATACGGCCTGAAGGGTCCGGCTCATTATCGGATCATCCGAGATCTTGTCAAGAGATAGAGCGGAATCGCCCTGAAATGGGCCGATTGGTCACCCCTCCTTAGGACGCATGTCACGTCTTCAGCGATCAAAGTCACAGGCGAGGCATGATGTTTGCAGCCATAAGTCCCAAATGTCTTATTTGTCCCTATTGGTCTACCGCTTAGTAGTGCTACACCTGAGAAGGACGTGATTTGTGTCACAAGAGGGGACCGAGCGGCGTTCAATGTGATCCGCGTCCATTTCTGAGTGAAATCTGGATGTCCAACCGCGGTTACCAGCGGGTAGCATGAGGGTGAGTTACCCACCAGTACGCGATGCGGCCGGTCGTCCAGACCGCCACGGGATCCAACGGAGGCTCGCATGGGCCACTACAAGAGCAACGTCCGGGACCTGGAGTTCAACCTCTTCGAGGTGTTCAGGCGCCAGGACCTCCTCGGCGCCGGCCCGTACGAGGAGATCGACGAGGAGACCGCGCGCAGCGTCCTCGCCGAGGTCACCCGCCTCGCCGAGGGGCCGATCGCCGACTCCTTCGCCGACGCCGACCGCCGTCCACCGGAGTTCGACCCCGCCACCGGCGCCGTCACCGTCCCGGACGGCTTCAAGAAGTCCTACCGGGCCTGGATGGACGCCGAGTGGTACCGGCTCGACCTCGCGCCCGAGTTCGGCGGTAGCCTCGCCCCGCGCTCCCTCACCTGGGCGGTCGCGGAACAGGTCCTCGGCGCGAACCCGGCCGTCTACATCTACTCGTCCGGCCCCGGCTTCGCGCAGATCCTCTGGCGCATCGGCACACCTGAGCAGAAGCGGTTCGCCGAGCTGGCCAGGGAACGGAAGTGGGGCGCCACGATGGTGCTGACCGAGCCGGACGCCGGATCGGACGTCGGCGCGGGCCGCGCGAAGGCCGTCCGGCAGGACGACGGCACCTGGCACATCGAGGGCGTCAAGCGCTTCATCTCCTCCGCCGAGCACGACATGGCGGAGAACATCTTCCACCTGGTGCTGGCCCGTCCCGAGGGCGCCGGGCCCGGCACCAAGGGCCTGTCGATGTTCCTCGTCCCCAAGTACATGGTCGACCTCGACACCGGTGAACTCGGCGAACGCAACGGCGTGTACGTGACGAACGTCGAGAAGAAGATGGGCCTCAAGGTCTCCACGACCTGCGAGCTGACGTTCGGTGAGAGGCACCCGGCGGTCGGTTACCTGGTCGGCGACGTCCACGAGGGCATCAAGCAGATGTTCCTCGTCATCGAGTACGCGCGGATGATGGTCGGGACGAAGGCCATCGCCACGCTGTCCACCGGCTACCTCAACGCGCTGGAGTACGCGAAGGAGCGCGTCCAGGGGCCGGACATGACCCAGATGACCGACAAGAGCGCCCCGAGGGTGCCGATCACCCGTCATCCGGACGTCCGCCGCAGCCTGCTGACGCAGAAGGCGTACGCGGAGGGCATGCGGGCGCTCGTGCTGCTCACCGCGTCCTACCAGGACGCCGTGCAGGTCGCCGAGTACGAGGGCCGCCGGGACGAGACCGCGGAGAAGCTCAACGACCTGCTGCTGCCGATCGTGAAGGGCTTCGGCTCCGAACGCGCGTACGCGCTGCTCGGCGCCGAGTCGCTCCAGACGCTCGGCGGGTCCGGCTACCTCCAGGACTATCCGGTCGAGCAGTACATCCGCGACGCCAAGATCGACACCCTGTACGAGGGCACCACCGCGATCCAGGGCCAGGATCTGTTCTTCCGCAAGATCCTCCGGGACCACGGCGCGGCGCTCCAGGTCCTCGTGGGGGAGATCAGGGCGTTCGCCGAGTCCGACGCGGGCAACGGGCGGCTGAAGAACGAGCGGGTCCTGCTCGGCCGGGCCCTGGACGACGTGCAGGGCATCCTCGACCCGATGGTCGGGTGGGCGCTCGCCTCGATGGAGAACCCGAGGGAGCTGTACAAGGTCGGGCTGAACACGTCCCGGCTGCTGCTCGCCCTCGGCGACCTCATCGTCGGCTGGCTGCTGTGCCGCCAGGCCGAGGTCGCGCTCACCGCGCTCGGCGGCGCGGACGGGCGGCCCCCCGTGTCCGACTCCGACGAGGCGTTCTACACCGGGAAGGTCGCGGCGGCGCAGTTCTTCTGCCGGACCGTGCTGCCCCGGCTGGGGTCGGAACGTGCCATCGCCGAGGCCACCGACCTCGACGTCATGGAGTTGCCCGAAGCGGCGTTCTGAGCGTCCCGCCCGCGCGAACCCCGTCGTGATCATTTCGTGTCGCGGGTCCCTGGTCGGGATGTTGGCGGGGGCCCGCGGCGGGTGGCTACTGTTGGCCGCGTCCTTTCGCCAGTCTCCCCGACCGGATGACCGATGCGCGCCTTGCCTCCCGCTGTCTCCCTTTCCGGCTCCCTCGTCGGGCTCCTTCTGGTCGCCGGTTGTACCGCCGCCGACAGGGCCGAGCCGAAGGATCCGCCCACGGTGGGCGTGGGCGGCTCCCACGCCGCCACGTCCGGATACGCGAAGGAGGGCTGGTTCGGGGGTGCGGACGGACTGCACGCACGCGTCGAGATCAAGGGCGTCGAACGGCAGGGCGCCAAGTCGGTGCTGCGCTACAGCGTGACGTCGCTGGACTCGGCGACGAAGTCGGTGACGTTCGCCATCGACCTCCTCGACCCGGTCGGACGGAAGCTCTACCGCCCCACCGGGTCGACGAGCGGAGACCATTTCGCGCCCGGCGCGTCCCGCGAGATGGCGGCCGAGTATCCGGCGCTTCCGCCGGACGTCCAGAAGCTCACGGCGCTGACGCCGGGCACGGCCGGTGAGTTCACCGGCATCCCCGTGTCCGCCTCATCGCCCAGCCCGCCCAACGGAGGGTCCGGGCCGCTGCCGGGCTTCACGCCGCCGTCCGGTCCGGGCTCGTCGGCCACGCCCGGGGGCGGGCTTCCCCCCGGCTTCTCCCCACCGCCGGGCTTCTCCCCGCCCCCCGGCTTCTCGCTTCCGCCCGGGTTCTCGCTTCCGCCGGGCTTCTCGCCTCCGACGGGCGGGCGGCCCGGCGCGGCCGAGCCGATGGCCGCGCCGTCACGCTCGCCCTCGTCCACGCGCTCGCGCTCGACCACCCGGAACACGACATCGCCCACGCCGTCGCCGACCCGTTCCGGGACGGGACCGTTCCCCGAGCTGACACCGCCGGGGACCGTGACGGGCGCCAACCCCGCGGACCTGTACGACATCGTCGAGGGCGAGACCAAGGACGTCAGCGCCAGCGGAACCAGCGTGACGGTCGGCCTGCGCACCGACGTCCTGTTCGACACCGACTCGGCGAAGGTGTCGGGCCGCGCGAAGGCCGTCCTGGACGAGGCCGCGCGGCAGATCAAGGCGAAGGCGTCCGGACCGCTGACCTTCACCGGGCACACCGACACCAAGGGCGGCGACTCGCACAACCTGCGGCTGTCGAAGGAACGTGCCGAGGCCGTGCTGAAGGAGATGCGGTCACGGCTCGGCCGCGGCTTCGCCTACACCGCGAGCGGCAAGGGCGAGACGGATCCGGTCGCCAAGGAGGGCGGCGCCGACGACGCCAAGGCCCGCGCCCGCAACCGCCGGGTCGAGGTCTCCTACCAGGTCAAGCGGTCGGCGACCGACGCGCCCGGCGACACGCCCGGCTCGGCGGACCCGTCCACCGGTGCGGGCGGCGCCCCCGGTGAGCCCGCCGCGTTCCGGCCACAGGACGGCAAGACCGTCGCGAGCCGGTACGGACGCTTCGGCGCGGCGAAACGTCGCCTGGACGTCAAACCGTTCTACCGGGACGGCGCCTACATCGTCGCCGTGTTCGACATCGTGAACGAGGGCCCCGGGCCGACCCCGCCGTACGCCTCATACCCGCACAAGGACTACCCGGGCGGCGTGTTCACGTCCTTCTCCCTCCAGGTGCCAGGTGCCAAGGAGATCTACCGCGCCGTCCGCGTCGGGCCGCGGACGCCCGGCGCCCCCGCGCCCTACGTCGGTCCCGGACGCGCCGTCTTCCGCACCGGCGTGGACGAGCCCGTCCGCGGCTTCGTCTACCTGCCCGCGCCGCCCGGGAACGTCACGTCGATCACCTTCGACGGCGGTCCCTTCGGGAAGGTCGACAAGGTGCCCGTCTCGTAGGTGATCGTTTCGACGTGTGACGGACGAGCCGAACGGATAGTTAAAGAGCACGGACACGGATCGTCTGGCGGAGGTCATCGCATGGGTCTGGGCGTCAGTGTTTTCACGATCACTCTCGGGCTGATTCTGAAGTTCGCGATCAAACCGGACGCGATGACCGACCCGGTGGACATTCACATCATCGGCGTCATCCTGATCATCGTCGGCGGGGTGACCTTCGTGTTGCAGATGCTGATGATGTCCCGGATGCAGCAGCGCGGGCCGCGGTTCCAGTCGAGACGCGACGAGCGCCTGTACGACGGCGACAACCCGCCCGGCCCCTGAACCGCGCCCCCGACCCCCGCCTCCGAACGCCGCCCCTGAACAGGGCTCGCGGGGCCGGTGCCGCCCTGTGGCGCGGCACCGGCCCCGCGAGCGTGCGATCAGCTCCAGGCCAGCATGCGGACGGGGTCCTCCAGCATGTCGCCGACGTCGCGCAGGACCCGCGACCCCAGCTCGCCGTCCACGATCCGGTGGTCGAACGACAGCGACAGCGTGGTGACCTTCCGGATCGCCAGCTCGCCCTCGTGCACCCACGGCATGTCGCGGATCTGGCCGAACGCGAGGATCGCCGCCTCACCGGGCGTGAGGATCGGGGTTCCGGCGTCCACGCCGAACACGCCGACGTTCGTGATCGTGATCGTGCCGTCGGACAGGTCGGCCGGGGACGCCTTGCCCGCGCGGGCCTTGGCGGCCAGCTCGTGCAGGGCGCGGGCGAGGCCGGGCAGGTCGAGGTTTTGCGCGTCCTTCACCTTGGGGACGATCAGGCCCCGGTCGGTGGCCGCCGCGATCCCGAGGTTCACATAGCGTTTCACGACGATCTCGGCGCCGGACGGGCCGTCCACCCAGGTGGCGTTCACCCGCGGGTTCCGGGCCACGGCCGTGATCAGCGCACGCGCCACCAGCAGCAGCGGGGAGACCTTCACGTCCGCGAACTCGGGCAGTTCGCGGAGCCGTCTCACGGTCTCCATCGTCCGGGTCACGTCCACCTGGAGGAACTCGGTGACGTGCGGCGCGGTGAACGCCGACTGGGACATGGCCGCCGCGGTCGCCTTGCGGACGCCCTTGACCGGTGTCCGCTCCTCACGCGGACCGGCCTGGGCGGCGGGCGCGGCGGGCGCGGACTGCGCGGCGAGAACGTCCTCCCGCGTGATCGAGCCGCGCGGGCCGGAACCGGTGATGGTCGCGAGGTCCACGCCGAGGTCCTTCGCCATCTTCCGGACCGGCGGCTTCGCCAGCGGCATCCCGTTTTCCACAGGCTGTGGACGAGGTGCGGGCGGTGCGGTGACCGCCGCCTCACGAGCGGGCGGCGCGGACGGGGGCACGGGTGGTGGTGCTCCGTTCGGCGCCTTGCGCGGGCGGCGTTTGGTCGCCCCCTCCTTAACGCCGTAGCCGACGAGGACGGGCTGGCGTTTCGGCTGCTCCTTCGGCGGCGCCGACACGATGCCGGGCTCGTCGGCGACCGGGACGGCCTCCTTCGCCGGAGGTGCCGCGGTCTCCGAGGCGGGGGCCGCCGCGCCGTCCCCGCCCTCCGCGGTCACGGCGATGATCGGGGCGCCGACCTCCACGGTCGCGCCCTCGGCGACCATCAGGTCCGTCACCACGCCCTCGAACGGACAGGGCAGTTCCACGATCGCCTTCGCGGTCTCGATCTCCACGATGGTGTCGTTGATCTCGACCGTGTCGCCCACCTGGACATGCCACTTGACGATCTCGGCCTCGGTCAGGCCCTCGCCCACGTCCGGCAGGTTGAAGATTTTCGGCTGGCTCACCGGCGTCACCACGCGAAGGTCCGGTCGACCGCGTCCAGGATGCGGTCGAGGTCGGGCAGGTAGTCGTCCTCGTTGCGGGACGGCGGGTACGGCGTGGAGAACCCGCCGACGCGGAGTACCGGCGACTCCAGCCGGTAGAAGCACCGCTCGGTGATCCGCGCGGCGAGTTCGGCGCCGAACCCGTTGAACACCGGCGCCTCGTGCACGACGACGCACCGTCCCGTCCGGTTCACGGACTCGACGACGGTGTCGATGTCGAGCGGGCTGAGCGAGCGCAGGTCGATGACCTCAAGGGAACGTCCCTCGTCGGCGGCCGCGGCCTCCAGGCACGTCTTCACCGAGGGGCCGTACGCCAGCAGCGTCGCGTGCTCGCCCGGGTGGACGATCCGGGCCTGGTGCAGCGGCGTCCAGTCGCTCGGCGCCGACTCGACGTCGACCTCGGCCTTGTCCCAGTAGCGCCGCTTCGGCTCGAAGAAGATCACCGGGTCGGGGGACAGCACCGACTGCTGGATCATCGTGTACGCGTCCACCGGGTTGGAGCACGTCACGACCCGCAGGCCGGGCGTGTGCGTGAAGTACGCCTCGGGCGACTCCGAGTGGTGCTCCACCGCGCCGATGCCGCCGCCGCACGGAATTCGGATCACGACCGGCAGCGACAGCGCGCCGAGCGACCGCATCCGCATCTTCGCGAGCTGGGTGATGATCTGGTCGGCGGCGGGGAACACGAACCCGTCGAACTGGATCTCGACGATGGGCCGGTAGCCGCGCAGCGCGAGCCCGATCGCGGTTCCGACGATGCCGGACTCCGCCAGCGGCGTGTCGATGACGCGTTCCTCGCCGAAGTCCTTCTGGAGGCCGTCCGTGACCCGGAAGACGCCGCCGAGCTTGCCGACGTCCTCGCCCATGACGAGGACCTTCGGGTCGTTCTCCAGGGCCTTGCGCAGGCCCTCGTTCATGGCCTTACCGAGGGTGAGCGTGGTCACTTCGCCTCCTCCTCGAACGACGCCAGGTAGGCGGCGAACTGCTCCTGCTCCTCGGTCATCAATGGATGATGCTCCGCATAGACGTGGTCGAACATCGTCAGGGGCTTCGGGTCGGGCAGGGACAGGCATCTGTTGCGCAGGTCCCGCGCCAGCTGCTTGGCCTCGTCCTCGACCTTGTCGAAGTAGCCCGTGTCCGCGTAGTCGTTGCGGACCAGGTACGCCTTGACCCGCTCGATCGGGTCCTTGAGCTTCCACGCCTCCTCTTCGGCCTTCAGCCGGTAGCGCGTGGGATCGTCCGTGGTCGTGTGGGCGCCCATCCGGTACGTGAACGCCTCGATGAGCGTCGGGCCCTGCCCCTCCCTGGCGTTCTCCAGGGCCTTCCTCGTCACGGCCAGACAGGCGAACACGTCGTTGCCGTCCACACGCAGGCCCGGGAACCCGTACCCCTGCGCCCTCTGGTAGAGCGGGATCCGCGACTGCCGTTCGAGCGGTTCGGAGATGGCCCACTGGTTGTTCTGGCAGAAGAACACGATCGGCGCGTTGAACACGGAGGCGAACACGAACGACTCGTTCACGTCGCCCTGGGAGGTCGCCCCGTCACCGAAGTAGGCGATGGTCGCGGTCGCCGACGGTGTGCCGACGACGCCGTCCCGCTGGACGCCCATCGCGTAGCCCGTCGCGTGCAGCGTCTGCGCGCCGATCACGACCGTGTACAGGTGGAAGTTGTGCTCGGCCGGGTCCCAGCCGCCGTGGCTGACGCCGCGGAACAGCCCGACCATGTTGAGGTGGTCGACGCCCCTGCACCAGGCGACGCCGTGTTCCCGGTAG
Organism: Actinomadura spongiicola; assembly: GCF_003432485.1. Lineage (GTDB taxonomy): Bacteria > Actinomycetota > Actinomycetes > Streptosporangiales > Streptosporangiaceae > Spirillospora > Spirillospora spongiicola. The sequence goes on along the minus strand of NZ_QVNQ01000010.1, from coordinate 145,643 downwards.
GTGGGGAACGCCATGTCGTTCTCGGACAGGGCGCGTCCCGACCCGATCTGCGCGGCCTCCTGGCCGAGCAGCGACGGCCACAGGCCCAGTTCGCCCTGCCGGGTGAGCGCCACGGACTCCAGGTCGAGGCGCCGGACGATCACCAGATCGCGATAGAGGTCGCGTACCTCCTCGGCACTGAGGTCCAGGGGGTAGTCGGGATGCTCGACGCGCTCTCCTTCGGGGGTGAGCAGTTGGACGAGCTCAGGTTCGGCGAGCTCGGGGGTGTCGGGCGCGCCGCGCACGGAGTCGATCGTCATCGATGACACTCCTCGTTCGGGGCCGGCGCACGGGATCGCCGTGCGGTGGCCGATGCCAACGGCTCCCGGCCCCGGTAAGGGACGAAAGCCGCTTATGCCATCGTGGCAGACATCACACCCTGTGATGCAAGTCCCGCCACCCGGGTCTCTACCCCCGGCTCACTTCCCTGACGCAAACGTGACGCATCCCACTCGTTTCCCCGGGGACGCACTGGTTATTCGCGGGAAAGGGCCCTGGTCACGCCCGCGGCGACGGTCAGGCCGAGGACGAGCCCGCCCGCGACGATGAAGTTGGCGATCCACTGGTAGACGCCCTTGGGCGCGAACGCCATCTCCTGCCCCAGGGTGCCGATGGGGAGAAGAAGGTCCAGTGTGTAGAAGAACGCATTGAAATGCGGCTTCTGACCGGTGTCCAGTACATCCGGCTTGTGCAGGGAGAAGACGATCGTTCCGAACGCGAGCAGGCCGATCAGCCAGCTCGCCGCGCGGAACGGACGGTAGCCGTAGCCGACCAGACCGTCCTGCAAGAAGCCGATGACCTTGCGGGACATGCCCTGCGTCTTGCGCCGGTCCCGGGCCTTGGCCAGCAGGACGGACCGTCCGTCGGCGTCCAGGCCGAGGGACCGGTACGTCTGCGCGAGCCGCTCGTAGGGCTGCGGCGCGTAACCGTCGGTGTCGCGGCGCAGCCAGGCGAGGCGCTCGCGGGCGGTGAGCGGCGGATCGAGGGTCTCGTACTGGAGGCCGTCGAGCTGGAGCCGCTCCGGCCAGGAGGACGCGTCGTCCCGCAACAGGTTGATCCGGGCGTAGGACAGGTCGGCGGTGCCGTGGATCGGCTCGGCGGTGCGCAGCAGCAGCTCCTCGGCCTGGACGCGCTGGAGGCTGAGGGCCGTCCCCTGGTCGTGTCGCAGGTGGGCGTCCCGGAAGCTGAGCTGCCCGGTGACGCGGGCGCCGGAGAAGCTGACGGTGCCGACGGCCGAGAAGCCGTCCGAACAGTAGATGTCGGTCTCGACGGTCAGGTCGTCGGCGTTCAGGGCCGTGCGCTGCGGCGCCGACAGCCGCGCGCCGACGAACGACAGGTACCCGCCGACCGTGGCACCGCGCAGCCGCACCTCGCCCTCGGCGCTGAACCCGCCGTCGCAGAACACGTTCGCCGCCACGTTCAGGCGGCTGGCGTACAGGGCCGCGCCGGACGGGTTGTGCAGCCGCGCCCCCCGGAAGATCAGCTGGCCGCCGACCGTGGCGCCGGGCAACCGGACCTCGCCGGTGGAGCTGAAGCCCTGGTCGCAGTACACGTTGGCCTCGACGGTGAGGCGGTCGGCGAGCAGCGCGTCCCCGCCCGGGTTGCTCAACTGGACGCCCGACATGTTCAGGATGCCGGTGATGTTCGCGCCGTCCAGCCACAGGCCGCCGCTGATCCGGCTGCCCTCCAGCCACAGATGCCCGTCGACGCGCGTCCCGGACGCGATCAGACCCGGCAGGCGGCAGCGCATCAGATGGACGCTGTTCATGCTCGCCCAGTACAGGTGCGGCGCCTCGTCGAACGAGCAGCCGGTGAGCGCCAGCGGAACGCTGACCTCCGCGTGACCGAGGTTCAACGAGCCGGTGATGCGGGCGCCGCCGAGCCGGACGGCCGCGACCTGCCCCGGCTCGGACTCCACGGCCCCGACGAGCAACGCGACAAGGACCTCCGCCCTGACCACCCGCTCGTGTCCCCACTGGTCGGACTGGCCGATGTCGTCGTAGGCGGGGTCACCGGACGACAGGTCGACCGATTCGCCCTTCGGAAACGCCGCCCAGAGACGGCGCTCCGCGGGGGTCAGGTCCTCGATGTTCATCGGGCGGCTCCGGGGGGTGCGGCTGGTTCGTGATGGGCAAATGGTGCCGTACGCTTCAGGATCGTAAGGAAAAGCGCTGATCATAGAGGGGGCGGCCATGGCGCGTGTCGTCGTCGACGTCATGCTCAAGCCGGAGATCCTCGACCCGCAAGGGCAGGCGATCGCCCGGAAGTTGCCGCAGATGGGCTTTGACGGGGTCGTCGCCGTCCGCCAGGGCAAGCGGTTCGAGGTGGAGCTGGAGGGCGAGGCCGACGAGGCGGCCCTGGAGCGGGTCGGCAAGATCGCCGAGACGTTGCTGGCCAACCCCGTCATCGAGAACTACGAAGTTCGCGTTATCTGACCGTCTTGACCAGAAATAGCAAGGAATAGCGTTCGGCGATAACCCGCATTGGCGCGTTCCAAGCGGCGCCGCCCGTGAGCCGGCCGGCGACGAGTCCTCTGCGGAGGGCCCGGGAGTATAGCGATTACGGAACATTCCGCGGGGGAAGTGTTAGCTGCGTCGAAGTCGTCGAGCACGCTCCGGGGTCGGGGGACCGTCGGGAACATTTCCGGAGCTGACACGAGGTGTCCGGGTGGATATGAGATTCTCGCTCTCGCTGCCGCGCGAGGAGCCGAGCATCCCGGTGGTCCGACGGGTGGTGGGACACGCGCTCCGGGGAATGGGCGTCGCCACCGACTGCGTCGACGACGTTCTGGTCGCCCTCTCCGAGGCCTGCACGAACGCCGTCCAGCACGCCCGCGCGACCGGCGAGTACGTGGTGGTCGGACGGGTCGACGAGGGCGTCTGCACACTGAAGATCATGGACTGGGGTCGCGGCGGCCCCCGGCCGGCCCCCGGAGAACGGGGGATTTTGAGCGAATCCGGCCGCGGCATTAAGATCATGCGTGCTCTGGTGGACGACCTGGACATCGACTCATCACCCGACCGGGGCACCATCGTCCACCTGCGGAAGCGCCTGACCTGGCGTGATGAGGCACTGGTCCGGCGCCTCGACCGCCGACTCAGCCGTAGCGCCGGGTAGATTGGTTGCGCGCGGGGGATGTGACGCGCATCGGGGTGATCGGCGGTACGACCCGCCCGTCCCGGCCGCCCCTCATTTCGGAGGAACAGACAGATGGACGCTGCCCGGGTGGGGATCATCACCTTCCCCGGTTCGCTCGACGACAAGGACGCCGCACGCGCCGTCCGGTTGGCCGGCGCGGAACCGGTCGTGCTCTGGCACGGCGACCACGACCTGCGTGGAGTCGACGCCGTCGTTCTCCCCGGTGGGTTCTCCTACGGTGACTACCTGCGGGCCGGAGCGATCGCCCGCTTCGCGCCGCTGATGACCGAACTGACCGCCGCCGCCGGCGCCGGCCTGCCGATCCTCGGCATCTGCAACGGCTTCCAGGTGCTGTGCGAGTCGCACCTGCTGCCCGGGGCGCTGCTGCCGAACGCGGGCCTGCACTTCGTGTGCCGTGACCAGCGTCTCAGGGTGGAGAACGCCGACACCGCGTGGACGAGCGAATATCGGGAAGGCCAGGAGCTGGTGATCCCGATCAAGAACCGGGACGGCCGCTACACCGCCGATCGGGAGACCCTGACGGAGCTGGCCGACACCGGCCGCATCGTCGCCCGGTACGTCGACCTCAACCCCAACGGATCCCTCGACGACATCGCCGGCATCTGCAACGAAGCCGGCAATGTGGTCGGTCTCATGCCCCACCCGGAGCACGCCGTGGAGTCACTGACGGGCCCGTCCACGGACGGTCTCGGCTTCTTCACGTCTGTGGTCAAGAAACTGGTGGCAGCATGAGCGCAGTGAACCGGGGGACGTGGGGGGTCGTCCCCCACAAGGAGAACGCATGAGCGAGCAACGGTCCCACCCTGCCGGGCGAGCGACCCAGGAGTCCTCGGACGAGCCCTCGATGGAGTGGCTCGGCGAACTGAAGTCCGACGCCGACGATCCGGAGCTTCAGCCGGTCGACCCCTCGGTGACCCAGGCATTCGAGGCCATGCTCGAAGAGGCCAAGCCCGCCCCCCCGGGCGCCGCGCAGCCGCAGCCGGTGCCGCAGCCGGTGCCGGTCGCCCCCGCGGAGCCGGTCATCCAGGTCGACCCGGCCGTCCAGGCGGCGCTCAACGCGGCGGCGGCCCTGGCCCTCCCGCCCCTTCCCGGCGGCACCGTTGAGCGGCCCGACCAGGAGTTCGCCCGCGCCCTCGCCGAGGAACGCGCCTCCGGCGACCCGTCGTCCACCGTTGCGGACGCGGCGCCCACCCCTCCCGACACGAACGGCTTCACCACACCGCCGGTGCCTCCGCCCGCTCCCCAATCCCCCCTGGACCCGAACACGGGCCCACAGCCTCCGGTCGGCCCGAACACCGGCCCGCAACCCCAGGTCGGACACGGAACGGGCCCGCTGCCCACCGTCCCCCCGGGCACGGGTCCGCTCCCGGTGGTCGGCCCTAACACGGGCCCGCAACCCACTGTGGGCTTGGGCACGGGCCCACTCCCCACCGTCGGCCCGAACACCGGCCCGCAACCTCAGGTCGGGCCTGGCACAGGCCCGCAGCCCGCCGTCGGCCCGAAACCTCAGGTCGCCCCGAACACCGGGCCGCAGCCTCAGGTCGGCCCCGGCACGGGTCCGCAGCCCACCGTGGGGTTGGGCACGGGCCCACTACCCACCGTGGGCCCCAACACCGGCCCGCAGCCGCAGGTCGGGCCGCACACCGGCCCGCAGCCCCCGGTCGGCCCCGGCACGGGTCCGCTGCCGGCCGTGTCCCCCGGTACGGGCCCACAGCCCCAGGTCGGCCCGAATACCGGCCCGCAGCCTCCGGTCGGACGTGGGACGGGTCCGCTGCCCGCCGTGCCGCCCGGCACGGGGCCGCTACAGGTGGTCGGCCCTGGCACGGGCCCGCAGCCCACCGTCGGCCCGAACACCGGCCCGCAACCGTTCGTCCCGCCCGAGCGGCCCGGTACCGGTCCGCTGCCCGCGATCGGGCGCGGCACAGGCCCCCAGCACGCTCTGGGCCAGGGGACGGGGCCTCAGCCCACCGTCCACCTCGGCACGGGACCGCAGCCCGCCCTCGGCCCCGGCGACGGCCCCCGGCCCGCGGTCGGGTCCGGCGCGGGGCAGCGGCCCGCGATCGGCGCCGGACCGGGTTCGCAGCCCGCGATCGGCGCGGGCGCGCCGGCCTACTCCGGCACGGACACCGTCGCGATCGCCGCGGCGTCTCCGGAGCGTCCGCTGCCGTACGTCGAGCTGGGCATGAACGACGAGGAGTACCAGCGCGTCCGCAACATCCTCGGGCGCCGTCCGACGTCGTCGGAGCTGGCGATCTACTCGGTGATGTGGAGCGAGCACTGCTCGTACAAGAGCTCCAAGGTGCATCTGCGCCAGTTCGGCGACAAGGCCCCGAAGACCGACAAGCTGCTGGTCGGCATGGGGGAGAACGCCGGGGTCGTGGACATCGGCCAGGGCTGGGCGGTCACCTTCAAGGTGGAGTCGCACAACCACCCGTCGTACGTGGAGCCCTACCAGGGCGCGGCGACCGGCGTCGGCGGGATCGTCCGCGACATCATGTCGATGGGCGCGCGGCCGATCGCCGTCATGGACTCGCTGCGGTTCGGCCCGGCGGACGCGCCGGACACCCAGCGCGTCCTGCCGGGTGTCGTCGCGGGCATCGGCGGCTACGGCAACTCGCTCGGCCTGCCCAACATCGGCGGTGAGACGGCCTTCGACGCCTGCTACGAACAGAACCCGCTGGTGAACGCGCTGTGCGTCGGTGTGATGAAGCACGAGGACATCAAGCGCGCCGTGGCCCCCGGCCCCGGCAACAAGGTGATCCTCTTCGGCGCGACCACCGGCCCTGACGGCATCGGCGGCGCGTCCGTCCTCGCGTCGGCGACGTTCGACGAGGAGTCGCAGAAGAAGCGGCCGTCCGTTCAGGTCGGCGACCCGTTCATGGAGAAGCTGCTGATCGAGTGTTGTCTGGAGCTGTTCGGCGAGGACCTCGTCGTCGGCATCCAGGACCTCGGCGCGGCCGGGGTGTCGTGCGCGACGACGGAGCTGGCCGCGGCCGGTACGGGCGGCATGCACATCGACCTCGACCTCGTTCCGCTTCGCGACGAGACGCTCCTCCCCGAGGAGATCCTCATGAGCGAGTCGCAGGAGCGGATGATGGCGGTGGTGGAGCCGGGCAAGGTCGACCGCTTCCTGGAGATCTGCGCCCGCTGGGAGATCCCGGCGACCGTCATCGGGTCGGTCACCGACACGCGCAGGCTGGTCATGACGTGGCGCGGTGAGACGATCGTCGACATCCCGCCGGTGACCGCCGTCGACGAGGGTCCGGTGTACCAGCGTCCGCTGGAGCCGCCGCAGGACCTCGGGGCCCTCCAGTCGGACACGCCGGGGCGCCTCACCCGTCCGTCCAACGGCGACGAGCTGCGCCGCACCGTGCTGTGGCTGGCCGGGTCGCCGAACCTCGCGAGCAAGACGTGGGTGACCTCCCAGTACGACCGCTACGTACTGGGCAACACCGTGCTCGCGATGCCGGAGAACGCGGGCGTGGTCCGCATCGACGACGAGTCGGGGCTGGGCATCGCGCTGTCCCTGGACGGGAACGGCCGGTACACCCGGCTCGACCCGTACGCGGGCGCGCAGCTCGCGCTGTCCGAGGCGTTCCGGAACGTCGCCGCCACCGGCGCGCGGCCCCTGGCCGTGACCAACTGCCTCAACTTCGGCTCCCCGGAGGACCCGGGCGTCATGTGGCAGTTCGCCCGCGCGGTCGAGGGCCTGGCGGACGGCTGCCAGTACCTCGGCATCCCCGTCACGGGCGGCAACGTCAGCTTCTACAACCAGACCGGCACCACGGCGATCAACCCGACCCCGGTCGTCGGCGTCCTCGGCGTCCACGACGACGTGCGCCGCCGCGTGAACATGTCCCTCACCACCGACGGCGCGACGATCGCGCTGCTCGGCGAGACCCGCGAGGAGTTCGGCGGGTCGGAGTGGGCGCATGTCGTCTACGGGCACCTGGGCGGCCTGCCGCCGCTGGTGGACCTGAAGGCGGAGGCGGCGCTGGCGTCGGTGATGGTGAGCGCCATCCGGGACGGGCTGGTCACCGCCGTCCACGACCTGTCGGACGGCGGCCTGTCGCAGACGCTGGTGGAGTCGTGCCTGCGCGGCGGGCTCGGCGCCAGGATCACGCTGCCGGGCGACCCGTTCACGGCGCTGTTCAGCGAGTCGGTGGCCCGCGCCATGGTCGTCGTCACCCCGGGCGCGGAGGCGCGCCTGGCGGCGCTGTGCGAGTCGGCGGGCGTCCCCGTCGCGCAGCTCGGCGTGGCGGGCGGCGACGCGCTGACCGTCACGGGCCGCGCCCCGGAGGGCGACCAGCAGGAGCTGTTCAGCATCCCGCTGCACGAGCTCCGCGAGGCCCACGAGCGCATGCTCCCCAGCTACGCCGACTGACCCCCAACGTCCGCGCTCACCAAATCGACGCGGCGACCACGCAAGAACGCGAAAGGGCGTCCTCAACCCTGAGGGACGCCCTTCGCGCAGGCATATGCCGACCCGAGAACCGAGCTCCGAACCGCCCCGATTGTCCGGGCGCATGCCGGTCAGTGGACCGAGTTCTGATAGCGAAATCACGGCCTGCGGAAAGTCCGCCGTTCCGGCGCTGTCCCGGGCCGTTCTCCGCCGGACGAGACGGTGGGGGCCGTCCCAGCTTGAGGTGGCCGTTCCAGTCCTCCATGGCCATCGAACACAGTGGCCTCAGCCCCCGCCGAACGCGTTACCCGCCCGGCGCAGCGAAGCCGAAGGCGAGCGTAGCCGGGTGGATCGCGAAGCGATGCGCGTTCGCCCAGGGACGGTCACGTTGCGAGCCGCCAGGCGAGCGGAGTGGGCCGGGTCTGCGATCAACACAGCCGGGTGGATCGCGAAGCGATGCGCGTTCGCCCAGGGACGGTCACGTAGCGAGCCGCCAGGCGAGCGGAGTGGGCCGGGCCGCAAAAAATACAGCTAGAAGACCGAGATGTGGACGTGGTCGTAGTGGTTCGCGGTCGTTCCGCCGCGGTTCTCCATCATGCGCCAGCCGGGGCTGCGCATGTCGTAGATGCGCTGCCGCCAGATGACGTACTTGATGCCGAGGGAACGCGCGTGGGTGATCGCGTACTGGGCGGCCGCGTCGCCCTTTGACTGGGCGCTGCCCGTGGCCATCGCGCCGCCGGTCGTGACCATGAAGTCGCAGGCGCGGCCGGTGCCGTGGTCCTGCGGGTCGCCGGGGCGGGTGCAGCCGATCACGGGGAACGGGCCGGTCTCCAGGTCGATGGTGTTCTTGGCCCGGAGCATGCGGGGGGTGACGCCGCCCATGCCGATGCTCGGCGACTCGGGCTTGTAGCGCTTGACCAGGGCCTTGATCTCGGCCTTCCGGCTGAGCAGGTCCTTGATCTCCTTCTTCAGCTGCGCCATCTTCTGCTCGGCCTGCCTGCGGGCCTGGAGTTCGTCCTGGACGAGCTTCTGAATCTGCTTGACCCGTCCGGCCTTGTTCTGGGCCAGATGGCTGACCAGGGTGGCGTTGCTGAGCAGGTCGCTCGGGTTCGCGTCGGTCACGAACGTGACCGTGGGGTCCTCGCCGTTCATCATGTACTGGGTCGCGGCGAGCTGGGCGACGAGGTCGCGTGCTTCGAGGAGGTCCTGCTGGAGGTCCTGGGACTTCTGGAGCGACTTCCTCGCGGCGTACTGGGCGTCCTTCAGCTTGGCCAGGTCGCCGCCGTACTCCTTGTCGAGCTTCTCGATCTGCCGGTTGAGCTGCTGGAACTTCTTGCTGTCACCCGGGTCGGCGGCGTAGGCGGAGAGGGCGGCGAGGGCGGGTGGAGCCGCGGCGGACGGGGTGGCGGTGCCGATGAACGGCAGTGCCGTGGCGAAGGCCACGAGAGCCAGACCGGCGCGTCTGCCACGGCGCCGGCGTGCGGAGGCGGGGGTCTCCACGTGTACTCCTCTCGTCACTGCCGTAGGTCAATGGACATCAAAGTGCCGTTTGTGCCTCGCCAAGGTTAAACCCCAGAGATCAGTGGGACGGGGCGAAGCGCGAGAAGCCCGGTCGCTTCCTGGGAGCCGAGCCATCTTACGTGACGCGACTCACAGCGTCCCCTTGTGGACAAGGCGGTTCAGCCACTTCTTCTGTACGGGACCGGTTCAGCCTCGGTTCAGACGGCCTCCGTAACCGAGGTTCGTGCCGGGCCTGCTCCATGTGTACTGGACGGTCCCGTCCGGTTGCCGGGTGATCTCGACGACCCCGGACGTGCACGGCTTCCCTACGGACAGGGACATCTTCAGCGCGCTCTCGGTACCCCGGGTCAGTGTGACCGTGCCGTTGCACCGCTCTCTCGGGTAGAACACGCGGCCCGTGGTTCCGCCGGACGTGAACGTGACTTCCAGGGGGAAGGAGACGTTGCGGTTGGTGTTGACCATCGTCCCCTTCCATGTCCCTTCGAACGCTGACGGGATGGTCGTCACCGGACGGTTGTCCGAGGCGTTCGCGTGGTCGGGCGGTGGGTCGTCGTCGGCGCGGAGTTGGGGCCACAGCACCAGCGCGATGATGGCGATGCCGACACCGACGCCGATGAACAGGGACAGCGCCACACCGAGCACGTGGTTGCTGGGGCGCCGCATCCGCGCGAGGGACGCGAACGGCGACTGGCTCTGCCCGTCGTCGTCGTGGCCGGGTACGAGTCCTGGGATGAGGTGCGGTGCCGATTCGGTGCTGTTGTTCTCGTTCAGGTCGACGGCGTCGAACGTGGCCGTTCGGTCGACGGCGATCGGGTCGAGCTTCGTGGTCTCGTCGATCCGGTCTGGCTGGGCGGGGCGGGGCGGGTCGTTCTCGCCCAGTGCATGGAAGGCCGCGGTTTCCTCGAAGGCCGTCGGGTCCAGGTCGGCGGGGGACGGCCCGGGTTCCGGCCTAGGTTCAGGGCGCGGCCGCCGCATGCGGGAAAGCTTCCCCAGCAGTGGGATGGACGGCGTGGAGGCGGCCCCCGGATCAGGTGGCGTGCCCGGGGCGGGTCCTGACGGGCTCGGCGGGCTCGGGGTGAACGCGTGCGGCGTGGACGGCGCGGGCCCCGGACCGGCGGGCGTCGGGTGGGGCGGAGCTCCCATCGGCGTTCGCGGCAGTTGCGTCGGCGGAATCGTTGGCGCGGGGTTCGGTGCGGTCTGTGGTGCGGGTTGCCCGGACGCGAGCGCGCGGCCTTCGTCGACCATGGTGGGCGGCATGCGACCGGCGAGCGGAGCTTTCTCGTCCAAGAGCCGTTCGAGGAGCTGCCTTGCCGTCGGACGGTCGTCCGGGTCCTTGGCCAGAGCACCGGCCAGAATGTCCCGGAGCGTATCGGGGACCTTCGACAGGTCCGCGTCGTCGTATACGATCCGCTGCATCACCTCGGACGGCGAACCGTCGCCGAACGGTGGGGCGCCGGTGGCGGCGAACAGAAGCGTCGACGCCCAGGCGAACACGTCCACGGCCTGGCCGCTTCCCGAGCCGCGCAGCTGCTCGGGTGCCTTGTAGGACGGGTCCTCGGTCATGTGCCCGCTGAAGGAGGCGTTCACGGCCTCCAGCGCTTGGGCGATGCCGAAATCGCACAGCCGCGGCCCGTCCCGTCCCAGAAGGATGTTTCCGGGCTTCAGGCTGTGATGGAGCGCGCCCGCACGGTGAACGGCGGCGAGAGCGACCGCTGTACCGACGGCCACACGTTCGACGACGGCGCCGCCGCGTGGGCCTTCCTCGTCCACGAGTTGCTGGAGGGACGGTCCGTCCACCCACTGGCTCACCACGTAGGGACGGTCGCCTTCCACATCGGCGTGAACGATGGCGGCCGTGCAGAAGCCGGAGACCTTCCGGGCGGAGGCGAACGCGTCCGCGAACCGTGATCTGGCGGCGGGCTCGCCGCTGAGCCGCACATGCAGGACCTTCACGGCGACGGGGCCGCCCGACGGGTCCCTGCCGAGGAAGACGGTGCCCTGCTCGCCCACGCCGAGCCGCCCCGTGACCTCGAAGGCGCCGAGTCTTCGCGGGTCACCCGGCTGCAGAGGCAGCGCCTCGGGCATCTGACGAACCTCCGTGTTCTCCGGGACGGCGTCCACGGCCTCCCCGTTCTCCTCTACTTCCCGAGGCCGCCCCCTGGCCTGGCACCGGGGTCCCTTTCTACCGTCTGCGCGGTATCACGGGGGCAATGGTGGCACCGGCCCGCTCCATCACCGCGACCGGGTAGCGTCGGGACGTGTCGCGAACACCGCTCACCCTCTCCGTTCTGAACGAACAGCGCGCCGCGCTCGGACTGCCGCCGTACACGGGCGCCGACGAACCCGCCGAGCTGCGTCGCGCGGCCCTGGACACCGTCCTAGCCGGAATGGAGGCGGGCGAGGCCGAACCGTCCCGTCCGGTCGTGAAGGGAGCGGTGCGGTTCCTGCTCGACCGGCTCGCCGAGCTGGCGCCCGGCCGTTCGGTGGAGGTTCGCGTTCCTCCTTACGCCGCCGTCCAATGCATCGACGGGCCGCACCATACCCGGGGCACACCCCCGAATGTGGTGGAGATGGACGCCGCGACGTGGATCGGGCTGGCCACGGGCCGCCTGTACTGGAACGACGCCGTCGAGGACGGCCGGGTCCGTGCCAGCGGAGCCCGCGCGGACCTGTCAGGCCATCTCCCACTGCCCGTCGACCGAGCAGTCGCCGAACCCACCTGACGCTCTAGGTCCTGTCAGCCTGGGCGAAGGGGAACTCGCGCTCGACGCAGTTGCGGCGGGACGTGTCGTCCGGGTACCGGGTCTCGTCCCCACACTGGGCCGCCTTGCTCAACAGCACGAAGAGCGCCGCCGCGCCGACGGCGAGAGCCAAGGACGAACAGACGACGCCCACGATCGCGGGACGCCGATCCCCCTCCCGCCGCACCAGGGACACCGCCCCGAGCACGACCCCGACCAGAGCCGGGATCATTCCCACCAGGCACAGGACGAGCCCCACCAGCCCGGCGATTCCGAGCACCTGAGATGACCTCGCCAGCGTGCTCCGCCTGGGCGGAGCGGGAGGCGAATACGTCTGGTACCCGGGCAGCGTCATGTGGTCCTCCACGTGTCGGTCACCAGAGTCCCCCGCGTCCCCTGATGCGCGTGGTTCCGCGGGGTAAAGGTCCGTTAAGGAGATACCGCCGATTCGAGCAGGTGAACCCGGCATCTAGACTGAAGCACGTGCCTCTCCGCGACGGACGTCTGAGCCACGACATCGATCCCACCGATCGCCCCCCGCAAGACGCTTGCGGGGTCTTCGGCGTTTGGGTCCCCGCGGACCAGGCGTCCCGGGCAGAAGTGAGCAAGCTCACATACTACGGTCTGTACGCACTCCAGCACCGCGGGCAGGAGTCCGCCGGGATCGCCGTCAGCGACGGCTCCCGCATCGTCGTGTTCAAGGACATGGGCCTCGTCGCCCAGGTCTTCGACGAGTCCGTGCTGAACACACTCCGCGGCCACATCGCCGTGGGCCACTGCCGCTACTCCACGACGGGCTCGTCCACGTGGGAGAACGCGCAGCCCACCTTCCGGTCGTCGGACGCGGGCGGGCTGGCGCTCGTCCACAACGGCAACCTGATCAACACCCCGGAACTGGCGGAACGGCTCGAACCGGGCGTGCTCACCGCGACGACCGACACCGAGGTCCTCACGGCCCTGCTCGCCACCCACGGCGACGGCGGCGCCCTGGCCGCCGCGCGGCAGATCCTCCCCGCCACCCGCGGCGCGTTCTCGCTGGCCTTCATGGACGAGGGAACGCTGTACGCGGCCCGCGACCCGGAGGGCATCCGCCCGCTCGTCCTCGGCTCCCTGGAGGACCGCGGCTGGGTCGTGGCGTCCGAGACCGCCGGTCTCGACATCGTCGGCGCCCGCTTCGTCCGCGAGATCGAGCCGGGCGAACTGGTCGCGATCGACGGCGACGGGGTGCGGTCCGAACGGTTCGCCGAAGCCCGTCCGAAGGGCTGCCTGTTCGAGTACGTCTACCTGGCGCGACCCGACACGACGATCGCCGGACGCAGCGTCCAGGCCACCCGCGTCGAGGTCGGCCGCCGCCTGGCCCGCGAGCATCCAGTCGAGGCCGACATGGTCATCCCGACGCCGGAGTCCGGGACACCGGCCGCGATCGGCTACGCGGAGGCGTCCGGCATCCCCTACGGCCAGGGCTTGGTGAAGAACTCCTACGTCGGCCGGACGTTCATCCAGCCGTCCCAGACTATCCGCCAGCTCGGCATCCGCCTCAAACTGAACCCGCTCCGCGAGGCGATCGAGGGCAAACGGCTGGTCGTGGTGGACGACTCGATCGTCCGCGGCAACACCCAGCGCGCGATCGTCGCGATGCTGCGGGACGCCGGGGCCACCGAGGTCCATGTGCGGATCTCCAGCCCGCCCGTCTCCTGGCCCTGCTTCTACGGCATCGACTTCGCCACCCGCGCCGAACTGATCGCCGGGAACCTGTCGGTGGAGGGGATCCGCGACTCCATCGGCGCCGACTCCCTCGGCTTCATCTCCCTGGACGAACTGATCTCCGCGTCCCACATCGCCAAGGACAACCTGTGCCGGGCGTGCTTCGACGGCGTCTACCCCATCCCGGTGGAGCGGGACGCCCGCGGCAAGCACCTCCTGGAGGTCACTCGATGACGTCCTACGAGGACGCCGGCGTCGACATCGCGGCGGGCGAACGCGCCGTCGAACTGATGAAGTCGCGGGTGGCCCGTGCGAGGCGCCCCGAGGTGGTCGACGACGCCAGCGGATTCGCGGGCCTCTTCGACGCCTCAGCCCTTCGCGACTACAGGCGTCCGCTCCTCGCCACGTCCACCGACGGCGTCGGCACCAAGGTGGACCTGGCCCGCCGCCTCGGCGTCTACGACACGGTCGGGCACGACCTGGTCGGCATGGTCATCGACGACCTCGCCGTCTGCGGCGCGGAACCGCTGTTCATGACGGACTACATCGCCTGCGGCAAGGTCGTCCCGGAACGGATCGCCGACATCGTCGGGGGCATCGCGGACGCCTGCGCCCTCGCCGGCTGCGCGCTCGTCGGCGGCGAGACCGCCGAGCACCCCGGCCTCCTGGACGCCGACGAGTTCGACCTCGCGGGCGCCGGCACCGGCGTGGTCGAGGCCGACGCCATCCTCGGCCCTGACCGTGTCCGCCCCGGCGACGTGGTCCTCGCCATGGCGTCGTCGGGCATCCACTCCAACGGGTACTCCCTCGTACGCCGCATCCTCGCCACCACGGACCTGACCCTCGACTCCCATCCGGCGGACCTCGACCGTCCCCTGGGCGAGGCACTCCTCACCCCGACCCGGATCTATGCCAGGAACTGCCTCGAACTGGCCCGCTCCGGCCACGTCCGCGCGTTCGCCCACATCACGGGCGGCGGCCTGGCCGCGAACCTCGCCCGCTCCCTGCCCCCGACCGTGGACGCGGTGCTGAACCGCTCGTCCTGGCAGGTCCCGCCCCTGTTCCGCGTCCTACAGTCCTTCGGAGAGGTCCCCCAATCCGAAATGGACAAGACGTTCAACCTGGGCGTGGGAATGGCCGCCATCGTCGCCCCGGACACGGCCGACGAGGCCCTCCGCCTCCTGACGTCCCGCGGCGTCCCCGCCTGGCACCTCGGCGACATCACACCCGGCACCGGCCAGGCCACCCTGACCTAAGGGTCCCCTGTGATCATCCCCACACCTCTTAGACGCCGCTGAGCACCCCCCTAAGCCCCTCCAACGCCCCACAGGCCACAGAGGGAGGCTCCCCACTCCCCATTGCCCCACCGCGCCACTCAGCGCCACGCCGACCAACCCTCACCTTCCGCTCGCACCTCTACACGGACGGTCATCTCCCGAGCCCTTGATGAATCGGTCAGGGCGTTAGCAGGTGACCTACGTCACTGTGGCGGGTTGAGGTGGCCGAAATATGACGAACGCCACTGCCCCGCGTAGGGGCAGTGGCGCGATGTCAGCCGGTCAACCGGAGGTGCCGTCCTTGCGGTCGTCCGTACCGTAGTCGTCGGCGTAGTCGGCGTACTTCTCGGCGAGATCGTCGTAGGAGTCGTCCCCCGAGTCGTTGACTCCCAATTCGCTCTTCAGGCGGTCGAGGTCCGTGTTGCCGCTGTTGTACTTGAGCTGTCGGGCAACCTTCACCTGCTTGGCCTTGGCTCGGCCGCGACCCATTGGCTCGACCCCCTCGATGGTCAGGGCTTTTGTGGGCCCATCAACCGCGTGTACCACACGAACCGGTGCCTGATGAGCCATGCGTCAGTCACGGGTACAACCGTACCCGTTTTGCGCCCGGCTCGGTACATCGACGGTACGTGGCGGCGCTTCTGTTGCTGATAACAACAGTGTATCTGGTGGTCACGTGTGCACGCCAAGGCCGCCGTGGGGCGGGGCACGGCGGCCTCGGGACGGTGTTCGGACCGTGTTCAGAGCCAGATGCCGCGCAGTCTGCCCACCTCGGACATCCGGCGTTCCGCGAGCCGGTCGGCGGCCACGGCCGGGGGGACGCCCTCGTCGGCGGCCAGCGCGAAGATCTTCAGGGTGGTGCCGTAGATGCCGGTGGCGCGGGACTTGGCGCGGTCGAAGTCGAAGCCGCCGATCTCGTCCGCGACCTGGATCACGCCCCCGGAGTTGACCACGTAGTCGGGCGCGTACAGGACGCCGCGGTCGGCGAGGCTCTTCTCCACGCCGGTGTGGGCGAGCTGGTTGTTCGCGGCCCCGCAGACCACCTTGGCGGTCAGTACGGGCACGGTGTCGTCGTTCAGGGAGCCGCCGAGCGCGCAGGGCGCGTAGACGTCCAGCTCGGTGCGGACCAGCGCGTCCGTGTCGGCGACGACCTCGACCTCAGGGTGCGCCGCCCGGACCCGGTCGACGGCGGGCTGGTTGACGTCACAGATCACGACGCTCGCGCCGTCCTCGACGAGGTGCTCCACCAGGCGGTGGCCGACCTTCCCGACGCCTTCGACCCCGACCCGCCTGCCGCGGAGCGTGGGCGAACCCCACGCGGTCTCGGCCGCCGCGCGCATGCCCTGGAACACGCCGAAAGCGGTCAGGATGGACGAGTCACCGGCGCCGCCGTACGCGACCGTCCTGCCGGTGACGTACTGGCTCTCCCTCGCTACGACGTCCATGTCCTCGCTGAACGTGCCCACGTCGCACGCCGTGTAGTACCGGCCGTTCAGTGACTGGACGAACCGCCCGTACGCCCTCAGCTTCGCCTCGGTCTTGTCGGTGGACGGGTCGCCGATGATGACGGCCTTGCCGCCGCCGAGGTCCAGCCCGGCCAGGGCGTTCTTGTACGCCATGCCCTTGGACAGGTTCAGCACGTCGGCGAGCGCCTCGTCCTCCGTCCGGTACGGGTAGAAGCGGGTGCCTCCCAGGGACGGGCCGAGCGCGGTCGAGTAGATGGCGATGATGGCGCGCAGGCCACTGGCCTCGTCCTGGCAGAAGACGACCTGTTCGTGGCTTCCGAACCGGGATGTGGAGGGAGGTGGGGAGGGATTTCCTCCCGGGGCGGCTGCGGGGGGTGTGGACGGGTTCTCCCCCTGGGTGGCATGGTCGGCGCCCTTGTGAGGCGCACCGAAGACATTAGGCACGGTAGTGCCCTCCTCTCTGTCTCTGTGATCAGCCTAGGCCGCGTGATGCCGCCGCGCCCGGGCGAATCTCATGTCACGATGCGGTGGTGCTTCCGTACGCCGCCTACCTACGGGTTTATGAGCCGGTGACCGCCTTTCCCGAGCCCGCGAGGACCCTGTGGACGGTCTACGCCGACTCCCGGCGGCGCCCACGGCGGATCCACGCGCTGGGTGTCGAGCACCGGGCCGCGGCGCTCCGGTTGACGGGTTCGCCGCCCGAGGTCGTGCCGGAGCGGGAGAGCAGGGACGCCTACGTCCGCCGCCTCGACGACATGATCTACGTGTGCCCGTGGGAGACGCGGCTGCGTTCGTGGCTGGCGTTCGAACGCTTCAGGGACCGGCACGCCGCCGATGTCGCGGCCGCGTTCGTCCCGCCGCGGGTGGCGGAGCGGGTGACGGGCGACTTCGAGCAGTGGAAGCGGTCGGGGAAGCGCCTGCGGCCGCACATCCTGACGAGTACCTGGCATGTGCCGTTGGACTGGTTCGTCCCGTTCGCGCGTGAGGAGCGGTGCCTGATGCTCGGTACGCCGGGAACCGGGTACGGCGGCTCGGGGCCGTCCGAGGAACACGCCGAACCGCCGGTCCCCGGTCAGGGGTCGGCGACGGCCGCGCCCGCGCGTACCCTCATCTACGTCACCTCGATGGGCGAGGCGCGCAGGCGGGTGGCGGACGCGCTGCCGGTCGTGCGGGAGAACCTCGGCGACGGGACGGGCGACGTCTACCTGCTGTCGGCGGGCCGGTTGGACACGCTCAGCCGGTGGCTCGGCGGGTTTCACCCACAGGCGCTCGTCGAGCTCGACTATGGAGGACTCGTTCATCTCCTGGACGACCGGACGCTCAGCACCGACGACTCCGTGGCCGAGATGGCCGTGGCCCTCACCGGGATGGGGCGCGGCGAGGCCGAGCTGACCGTCGCGATGTACAAGCGGCTGCTGGCCCGCTGGAGGCCCGTCCGGGCGCTCGAAGCGGCGAACTAAAACAAATTTCCCGAATCAGCGCGCGATACGACTATACGTGTCGCTAGAATCACGCAGCGTGACCCACTGTCCACTGGATAGGCGCCGCTCACGGGGAGGTTTCCGCGCAACTACCGCCAGGAACTTGCTTGTAGCGCTGAGTGGTGGCAAGGTTACACGTTGTGATGTCATAGTGGCTCAACTCGGGCCATAGGGGACATCAGTGACCACGCGAGGATCAATCGCAGGATCGCTGTCATCGGTCCATGGAGGAGAGGCCGCAAACATGTCAGCACGTACGCCAGAGGCCGAGCCCCTGCTGACGCCGGCGGAGGTGGCGACGATGTTCCGCGTCGACCCCAAGACCGTCACGCGGTGGGCGAAGGCGGGGAAGCTCACGTCCATCCGGACGCTGGGGGGCCACCGCCGCTACCGCGAGGCGGAGGTGCGGGCGCTGCTCGCGGGCATCCCGCAGCAGCGTTCGGAGTAGCGCTCGCGGCACGGAGCGCGGCTCGCTGCGCGATCAGGTTCTCGTCTCGTGCGAACCTGACTCCGCACGCGATCGCCATGGCCGATGGCGGTGCCGGCTGACGCCGGTGGCCGACGTCGGCGATGGCTTGGGGGGACGGCCGTCGTCGCCGTGCTCAGTTTCGCGTCGCCCTCGGGCCGGGCGCCACCGGCGCCCGCCCCGGGGGCGGCGGGGTAGGCCTCGACGGTCGCCCGGCGATCACTCAGAGTGACGATCGACGGCCGTTCGACGGTCATTCGACGATCGGTCGACCCGCCATCCGACGCCGAAATGCCCGCTGACGTGCGCGGAATTTGGGACATGAGTGATTTTTTGTCCACATGAGGACACAGTCAGCAAATGGGGTGCAGTCCGTAAAGTCTAGATAAATCGCCTAAGGATACGGATCGGTAGGACGGGCCCGCGGCCTCGACCGCGATGTCATCCCGTCACTTCCCGGACCATCCCTTCCTGGACAAACCGGTCGAACAGTTCGCCGGTGTCCGGGTCGTGGCGTCCGGCCGCGTGGAACATGGCCACAAGCTGGTCGATCAGCAGTCCTTCCAGTTGAGGACGGGGCACATCGCGGTGTTCCAGCCACTCCAACCCGGCGGTCTCGACGGCGGCCATCCACGCGCGAAGCGTGACGCGCAGGATTGGCCGCGGTGTGGCGACGTCCAGCGACCGAAGAATCCGGTCCGGCAACAGTTGCCGGATACCGTCGATGATCTCCCCGACCTCGCTCGAACGGTCGGCCGGGCCACCCCGCGACAGCGCGGTGTAACCGGCCGCGTGGCTCTCCACGAAGTCGAAGTAGCGGCGCGGGGAGACGCGCGAACGTTCGAGCGGTTCGCCGTCGGTCGCCGCTTCGAGCAGTGCCGACAGCCGTTTCGCCGCGCTGCCGAGCGCCGCCAGGTAAAGCTCGTGCGTGCCGCCGAAATAGTGGTACACCAGCGCGCGGGACGCACGCGCCGTCGCCGCCACGTCGTCGATCGAGACGTCCTCAGGCGACCGGGTGCCGAACAGTTCCAGTGCCGTCGCGATCAGTTCGTCCCGACGCTGGTCCACGCTGAGCCTGCGACGGCCTCGTCCGCCGCTCCGCCGGGCCCGTGGCGGGTCGGCCACCGCGCGATCTTCCACGGGGCAGGGTATCCAAGCGCCGGTGCCGTATTGCGACGACAAAAGGGGATAGAACCGCCTTTTCGTCGTCTCCCGATCACCGTCCGGCGGGCTGTGATCCAGAACACCACAGGCCCGAACCACCATTGTCGGATGCCCGTTACTCACTGTTGCGGCGGTTTGGGGGGAAGGCGCGGCATCATGGCATCTCCTCCCCGAGTGGAGGACGGCGCGTTCCAACCCCACCGCGCGCCGGTCGCGGCAGGTCCTGCAGGTCCCCCTGGACGGAGTGCCATGTCAGCTGATCAAGCGAACCCCCTGCACAACATGCGGGAAGAGGGTGTTGTGCCACAACCGCGCAGCGAGCCCTCTCCCGCCAGACGCGACGAGGGGAGGGCCGTCCCCGCGCCGAAACCGACGATCCGGAACGTCGCGGAGCGCGCCGGTGTTTCCAAATCACTGGTCTCCCTCGTGATGCGAGGCTCACCCCATGTGAGCGAACGGAGAAGACAGGCGGTCCTGCAAGCCGCCCGCGAACTCGGCTACCGCCCGAACGCCGTGGCGAGAAGCCTCGTCGAAGGACGGACCCGGCTGATCGGCGCGATCGTCGCCGATCTGCACAATCCCTTCTTCGCCGAGTTCCTCGACGGCCTTCAGGAAAGCCTGCACGGAGCGGGCCTGCGGATGCTCGTCGGCAGCGGCCGCTGGGACCCGCTGTTCGAGGCGGAGGCGGTCGAGGCGTTCCTGGAGATGCGCGTGGACGGGCTGGTCTTGCTCAGCGTCGTCCCCGAGTCCCTCAAGGAGGCCGCGGCCAGCGTCCCGGTCGTCGTCGTAGGCGAACGCGATGTCGTCGGAGTCGACATCGTCGTGGACGACGACGAACTCGGCGCCAGCCTCGCCGTCGACCATCTGGTCGAGCTCGGGCACCGGCGGATCGCGCACATCGAGGGGGCACGTTCCACCACGGCGCGTTACCGCCGCGCCGGATACGAGAAGGCGATGCGCCGGCACGGACTCGCCGACGAGATCGTCGTCGAGGCCGGTGACTTCACCGAGGACGGCGGATACCGGGCCGCCCGCGCGCTGCTGCGCCGCGACCCGCGCCCCACCGCCATCTTCGCTCCCAACGACCTGGTCGCGACCGGCGCGCTGTCGGCGGCCGACGAACTCGGGATGCGGGTACCGTCGCAGCTGTCGATCGTCGGGTACGACAACACCCATCTCGCGGCGATCCGGCACATCTCGCTGACCAGCGTGGACCAGCCCCGCCGGGACATGGGCCGCGTGGCCGCCGAGATGCTGACCGCCCGCATCGGCGACCCGGCCCGCACGGCCCGCCAGAACCTCGTCGTCCCGCACCTGGTTGTCAGATCGACGACGGGCCCCGCTCCGGTCCTGTGAGCCCCGGTCACAGGAACGTCCCCCCCGCCTCGGCTCCCTCCCGCAGGTCCGACCCACCCCGACGTTCGGTGCGGCCCTGCCTGGCCATGCCTCCGGACACCTGTCCGGGCCCGCGCATGGCCAGGCGCCCGGTCGTGTGACCCGCGCTGACCCCACCGTGTCCCGTCGCGTGCACGGCCGGATGACGGCCTGTTGTCCCTCGAAGCGGTGTACACCGGGTAAGAGCCCGGCCAAGACTGCCGTATTCACCGGTCCGTGACCCGCCGTCGGCGGGTTAATGGACTCCATGGTCCGGCGGGTGCCCCGGGTGGCCTCGGTTGGGCCGCCCGGACGGGGAACCCCGCCGGGGCGGACACGAGAAAGTCCACTGGGGGGTTCAGCTCGTGCGTGATCCGGAACTGGTGTCGTGCGCGCAGCGTGCGGCGAGCGAATTGGAACGCGCGTGGTCGGAGTGGCGGCACGCGCGGGGCATGGCGGAGCAGGTCGCGGAGTCCGTCGCCAGCTACGTCGCCCATTCGATCGACCATCCGTGGGGCCGTCCCCGCGTGGTCCTCGGCCTGGACGCCGACGAGGCGCGCGCCCTCGCCGCGCTGCTGGGCAAGGACGACCCGCTCAGCTGACGGGTTTCGCGGACTTCGTTTGACGAACCCTCGGCGGCGTGCAGACTGTCAGGGTCGATAACGAAGACATCACGGAGGAGCGGTCGGTGCGAATTCAGCGAGGCGGCCATCGAGGTGGCACCGCATCCGCCCGGCACGTCGTCGCTGGTCTCGCGCTGTGCCTCGGCGCGCTGACCGCGTGCAGCGCCTTCGCCGAGCCGTCCGCGGACGAGAAGCGAACGGCGGACCCGCCGACGACCGACGCGCGGGAGGCGCCGCTCCCCGGGGAGGACCCCGCGTCCGGTGACGGCACGTCCTCGCTGGACGGCAAGGTGATCGTCATCGATCCCGGGCACAACGGCGGCAACGCCGACCATCCGTCCGAGATCAACAAGCAGGTCAAGATCGGCAACGGCAGCAAGGCGTGCGACACGACCGGCACCAGTACCGGTGACGGCTACAGCGAACACGCCTTCACCTGGGACGTCTCCAACCGGCTGGCGAAGATCCTGCGCGCCCGCGGCGCCAAGGTCACGCTGACGCGCAAGGACGACAAGGGCGTCGGCCCGTGCATCGACGAGCGCGCGGCGGTCGGCAACCGGCTCAAGGCCGACGCCGCCGTGTCGATCCACGCCGACGGCGCGGCCGCGTCCGGCCACGGCTTCCACATCATCCAACCGATCGCCGTCGGAAAGAACGCCGGGATGGTGCCGCGGGCCGCCAGGCTCGGCAGGGCGCTGCGGGACGCCTACCGCGACGGCACCGGCATCGCCTACTCCACCTACCTCGGCGAGGACGGCATCGACAGGCGCAAGGACCTCGGCGGGCTCAACCTGTCGACGGTCCCCAAGGTCTTCATCGAATGCGGCAACATGCGCAACAAGGGCGATGCCGCGAAGCTGTCCAGCGCGTCGTTCCGCCAGCGCATCGCCGAGTCGCTGGCCAAGGGCTTCGCGAGCTACCTCACCTGACCGTGGCCGATCTTCGTCGCGTTCGCGACCTACTGCTCGACGCCGGATACACGGTCGCCGGTGTGCGGGAACTGCTCGGCCCCGTGGCGGGCGCCGCGCTGGCGCGGGACGAGATCGTCCCGGCGCTGCGGGCGACCGGCGGCGGCTCCCCGCTGGAGACCCTGACGCGCCTGTTCTGGTTGCAGGTCCCGGTGGACGCGTCGGCGATCCCGGTGGACGCCCTCGTCGCCGCGGGCCTCGCCGAGACGTCCGGCGGCGAGGCGCGGCCCCGGCTGCGGGTCGAGCCGCTGGAGGCCGTCGACAGCGACGGACATGCCGGGTATGTCGTATCCGATGTGAAGGTACGGCCGGGTTCAGGGACCGTTCCCGCGGCCGATCACGTCGTGGGTGCGGGCGGCGCGTCGGGAAATCTGGCCCGCCTGGTTGTCCACAGGCCTGTGGATAACGTGCTCGATATCGGAACGGGCTGCGGGGTCCAGGCGGTGCACCTCGCGAGCCGCGATCCCGGCGCGCACATCACCGTCACGGACGTCAATCGCCGCGCGCTCGACCTCGCCGCGATGAGCTTCGCCCTCTCCGGCGTGGACGATGTCGAACCGCTCAAGGGCCCGCTGCTGGAGCCCGTCCAGGGACGCCGGTTCGACCTGATCGTGTCCAATCCGCCGTTCGTGGTCGCGCCACCCGGCGGACGACACTTCACGTATCGGGAGTCCGGCCTGCCGGGAGACGACTTCTGCCGCCGACTGGTCGCCGGGGCGCCGGAGCACCTCAACGACGGCGGCTACTGCCAACTCCTGGCGAATTGGCTGCATATCGACGGTGTCCCCTGGGAGGATCGGGTCGCCTCGTGGGTGGACGGGTGCGACGCGTGGATCGTCCAGCGCGACGTTCAGGACCCGGCGGAGTACGCCGAGTTGTGGCTCCGGGACTCCTGCGAGGCGGGCACCCCCGAGTACCGCGCCCGCTACGACGCGTGGCTGGATCATCTCGACCGGCACGGCGTCACCGGAATCGGCTTCGGCTGGATCACACTCAGACGCGCCGCGCATCCCACCGTCCGGGTCGAAGAACTCCGCCATGCCGTCGAGGAGCCCGTAGGCGCCTACGTCCGCGACGTCCTGGACGGGTTCGTCCGCGCCGAAAAGTTTTCCACAGCCTGTGGACGGAAGTTGGGGGTCGCGCCCGGCCTCGTTCAGGAACAGATCGGCCCGCCCGGCGCGGAGGACCCCGAACGCATCGTCCTCCGCCAGACCGCCCGCCTGCGCCGCGCCGCCGGAGTCGGCACGGTCGAAGCCGCCCTCGCCGGTGTCTGCGACGGCGAACTGCCCCTCGACCCCCTCCTGGACGCCATCGCCCAACTAACCGGAACCGACCCCGCACAGGTGCGAGCCCACGCCGAAACCGTCCTCCCCGAACTGATAGCCGACGGCTTCTTCACCTAAGCCCAACCGACAAGGCCCGGTCACGTCGCCGAGACCAGCCTGCTGGACGCGGTTCTTCAGCCGCGGGCGTCGTCGAGGGTGGTGAAGGTGCTTTCGTGGAGGCGGCGGGAGAGGGCTCGGTTGACGTGGTGGGCCCAGAGCGGGCCGCCGTAGATCATGCCGGTGTACGCCTGGACGAGGGTGGCGCCCGCGCGGACGCGTTCCCACACGTCGTCGGCGGACTCGACGCCGCCGACCGAGATCAGTGCCAACCGGCCGTCCGTGCGGGAGCGGAGGCGCCGCAGGACGTCCAGCGAGCGGTCCTTCAGCGGCGCGCCGGACAGCCCGCCGGTCTCCTTCACCAGGCCGGGCGGGGACAGCAGGGCGTCCCGGGCGATGGTGGTGTTGGTCGCGATGATGCCGTCCAGGCCGAGTTCGACGGCGAGGTCCGCGACCGCGTCGATGTCGTCGTCCGCCAGGTCCGGCGCGATTTTGACGAGCAGCGGGACGCGGCGTTCGGACGACCGGTCCGCGGCCTCGCGCACCACCGTCAGCAGCGGACGCAGGTGCTCCACGGCCTGAAGGTTCCGCAGGCCCGGCGTGTTGGGCGAGCTGACGTTCACGACGAGGTAGTCGGCGTGCGGGGCGAGACGTTCGGCGCTGGTGACGTAGTCGGCGGCGGCCTCGCTCTCCGGGACGACCTTCGTCTTGCCGATGTTGGCCCCGACGATCGTCCGGCGGACCCGGCCGCGCAGGCGGCGCGCGGCGGCCTCCGAACCCTGGTTGTTGAACCCCATCCGGTTGATGACCGCCCGGTCACGCGGGAGGCGGAACAGCCGGGGACGCGGATTGCCGGGCTGCGGGCGTCCCGTCACCGTGCCGATCTCGACATGGCCGAACCCGAACGCGCCGAGCGCCTCGTACGCGACGGCGTCCTTGTCGAACCCGGCCGCGAGCCCGAGAGGTGACGGGAACTCCAGTCCCAGCGCGTGGACGGCCAGGGCCCGATCGCGCGGAGCGAGCAGCCGCCGCAGCAGCGGCGCGACGCCGGGCACGGCTTGAACCGCACGGAGCCCACGCAGTGTCAGGTGGTGGACGGTCTCCGCCGGAACCCGCGCGATGACCAGTGAGAAGAGGAGTCGGTACATCGTCCCCGAGTATCCCAGTCGCCCACAGCGGTCGAACGCTCAGTGTCCACGGAAGGCGCGGCGAAGGAACAACCGGACGTCGCGGCCCGCCTCCCGCATCGTCCGGCGGACGGCCCGCATGGGGTCGCCCACACAGATCCGCCAGGTCGCCCGGACGCCGCGCCCGACAGGACGCAGCACGTTCGCCCCGAACCAGCGCATCGGCACCACGACCAGCACCCGCACCGGAACGACGACCAGCACGTTCCACAGCCACCGCAGGATTCGAGCCGCGAGCCGCCACGTCCCCACGACGGCCGCGCCGATCGGCGCCAGAACGTACCGCCACAGCGCCTGAGCGGGCAGCACGATCACGTAGCGCGCCAGCCAGGCGAGGCACCGGCCGATCAGCCGCCATGACCACACCATGGCCGCCGCGAACGCGCGCCACCCGGTCAACAGCAGCCCACCGACCGCGCGGAGGACGGCGAGCACACCCCGGCCGAGCCAGGCGAGCACCAGCAACGGCGGTCGCAGAACGTACCGCCACAGGAACTTCCCGGGCAGAACCACGAGCACGGTGAGCAGCAGCCCGACCACCGTGACGAGGGCGCCCAGCAGCCAGGCCAGCCCCCGCCCCAGCCCCCGCAGCGGCACCATCAGCATCCGGCCGAGCCACCGTAGCGGCGGGACGAGCACGGCCGCGAGCGCGCGTCCGACGGCCGCGAGCAGCCGACCGAACGGAGCGAGGACGAACCGGTAGAGCAGGCGACCGAACCACACCGGCGCCCGCATCAGACCGTTCCACACCGCCCGAACGCCACGGCCCAGCGCCACGACCAGCTCGTAGACGAGCCGCAGCGGCACCACCACGATCACCGCGACCACGCGCACCGGTACCACGATCCACGCCGGGCCAGAAGGCGCCGGTGGGACCGGCTTGCCCAGATTGACCGGAGCTTCGTCGGAGCTCACTTCCACCGCCTAGCGAAACCGTCAAATGCCATACAACAGTGCATTTGACTCGGAGCGGGGGTGACCGGTTCCGAGGGGTTGAACCCGTTCCGTGAGGTTCACCGTACTGCTCCACGATCCGGGAGAGCAGTGCGGGCAGCTCCACCCCGATCGGCGGAAGGGACCAGGAACCGGAGCCGGGCCCAGACGACACGGAGGACACAGACGATGAAGATCCCACGTTGGGCGATTCCCGCCGCGGCCGCCCTGACCGCGTCCGGGCTGCTGCTCACCGCCTGCGGGCAGGAGAGCCCCCGCGGTCAGCAGAACGCCGCGGGCACCCAGCCGCAGGCCGAGCCCTCGGCGGAAGCGCCCTCGGCGGAACCGTCCCCGTCACCGGTGCCCGAACCCACCACGCTCGAGGTCGCCAACGTCACGAGGCTCGGCAAGGTCGTCACGGACGGCGACGGCAGGACGCTGTACCGCTTCGACAACGACACGGCCCGCCCGCCCGCGTCGACCTGCGCCGACGCGTGCGCCAAGGCGTGGCCGCCGGTGTCGGCGAGCGAGGCGGCGACGCGGGTCGACGGCGTCGACCAGTCCCTGGTCGGCAAGATCAAACGCCCCGACGGCACGTGGCAGGTCACGCTCGGCGGCTGGCCCCTGTACCGGTACGCCAAGGACGACGGCCCCGGCGACGTGAACGGCCAGGGCGTGGGCGGCACCTGGTACGCCGCGTCCCCGACCGGCAAGAAGGCCCTCGCGAAACGCACGGATACCGGCGACCGCTGGAAGGGCTGGACGGTCGTCAAGGCCAGGAACGACCCGAAGCTCGGCCTCATCCTGACGGACGGCAAGGGGCGGACCATGTACCGCTTCGACAAGGACACCGCCAAGCCACCGACGACGAACTGCTTCGGCGCGTGCAAGAAGGCATGGCCGCCCGTCACCTTCACCACCTGGAAGAAGCTCAAGCTCGAAGGCGTCGACCGGAAGCTCGTCAACTTCATCGAACGCAAGGACGACGGCACCTGCCAGCTCACCGTCAACGGCTGGCCCATGTACTACTACGAGAAGGACGAACAACCCGGCGACGTGAAGGGCCAGGGCGTAGGCGGCGTCTGGTGGGCCACCACCCCCACAGGCACAAGAGCCGCGACCACAGGAACCGGCGGCGGCTACGGAACGGGCGGAGGCTACTGACCAGCCACTGCCACACGGACGAAGGCGCGGAGGCGTCGCGGGTCGGTCGGGGTCCGCACTCCTCCGCGCCTTCCTTCGCTGCCATGTCCCGACTCTCGATTCTGCCCGGATGAGCGAAGATAATAAAACAGTGGCGAGACAGTTAGCCGTCAGCATAGGTCACTTTGCTAGGTGGCAACCCGTCACGTGGCTTGGCCGCCCATGGTTCTCATCAGGGCATTTACCCATAGAGCGCCCACGAACCAGCCAAGCTGCATCATGGCTGTAGGCCGTGTGGCTGACTGCAACCTGTCGTTTCGCCCTCTTCGGTCATATAGGTAGCTGTCTGCATCCTGTCTGCCATGCCAGACTGGAGGTCAAGCTAGCCGACCGTGCCGCAAGGCCGCGGGCCCAATCGGGGCGAGGGCACTATGTCGATCATTCCGGCGGCGTCGGGCGAGTCCGACTCGTCCGTTCGCCTCCTCTTCCGGCCGCTGCTCGCGGTCGACATTCAGAAGTACAGTGCTCGGTCGCCGCGCATGCAACTGCAGGCCCAGTTGGACTTGTTGGCGGCAATGGAGATCGCCGCCAAGGATGCCGGGCTGGACCGAGGTCGGTGGCTCCAGCAGGTCAGTGGTGATGGAGAGTTGGCGGTGCTGCCCGGCGACGCGGACATCGTGACGGTCGCCGGCCTGTTCGCCCCCGCCCTCGAACGCGCGCTCGTGGGGATGCGACGGCAGGCCGCCGCCGACCAGCGGCTGCGCGTGCGACTCGCGCTTCACCATGGGGCGCTCATTATGGGACCGCAAGCCTCCTTCGGTCCGGCGGGGGACGCGCCCGTGGTCGTGAGCCGCTTACTCGATGCCCGGCCGCTGCACCGTTATCTGGCCCTCCACCCAGAACGGAACGTGGCGCTCATCGTGTCCGACGGAATCTTTCGCGAGGTGGTCTGCAGCGGATTTTGTGCACTTCCCCCCGAACATTTCCAACCGATTCGCACCACGATAAAAGGGGTGATCTATCACGGTCACGTTTACGATCCAGATCGGGAGGCTGGTGTGGGCCAAGGTGGTGCGAACAACCTGCTGGTAGATGATGGAAACTCGGCCCGGCCAGGTGGGGTCCGACTTACACGCGACTGCGGATCGCACTGAGAAGATTGATCCAGTCATTGTAAGTAATGATCAGTGTGGGGCCGGCGCGATCCGTCGAATCTCGAAGATAGAAGGTACCCCGGTGTTCTCCGACTTCGACACAGTTAGCCCCGTCGCTGGTGTGAGTGCTGGTTCGCCATTGCACGTCTGCGGGTATCGGGCGCGGCAAGTCCGGTCTCCCTCCATGCGCTGTTCAGGCCGGCTCGGGGCTCGCCGAAACACGCGAGGGAGCAGGTTGCTCTGGCTGTGATGGTGTCAGGGTTTCACCGATCGCCTCGGCGTCGTTGCCGAAGAAGCCATACCTCGCCGATCGACGGGTAGGACACGAAGATCTCGCCGGACCTGTCAGATCTCATTGTAAACCGCCGGTTGAGGCGGGGCCATGAGCGATCGATACACCCTGCTCATCGCAGAGCGGGGAGAAAAACAGCCTTTTCGGATGATCTTAAATTGGGGTCTAGAGGCTGTCCGCCAGGCGGTTGAGTAGCACGGCGGTGCCCTCGGGTTTGAGTGAGACCTCGCGTAGCCTCTCGAAGCGTTCCCGGTAGGTCACCACTGCGTCCTGGAGGTCACGGGTCACCCGCATGAATCCGGGGCTTTCCAGGTGAAGCACGTCGTCGTCCTCGGCAGACGGAAACTCCAGGATCGTGAAAGAGCCGCGCAGCCCGGGGTTGGCTCCGGCGGTGAATGGGACGACCTCGATGGTGATATGCGAACGATTGGTCATTTCGATGAGATGGCGCAACTGGTCGCGCATTACCCCAGGTCCGCCGATCTGTCGGTGTACGACCGCCTCGTCAAGGACGAAGAAAACCTTCGGACCCTCATCGATTTCCAGAATCTCCTGTCGGCGCATTCGCACATCAACGAGCGCTTCGGCATCCGTGGAATGTTCCGGGGGCAGGTCGTTCTTGAGGTACTCTTGCGCGTATTCCTGCGTTTGGAGCAGTCCCGGAATGATGAGATTCTCGTACTGTCGAATGATGCCGGCTGCGGATTCGTAGCCGATCAGGTCGTAATATTGCTGGGAGAGGATTTTCTTGTAACCACTCCACCAGGTCCGTTCACGTGCGGCTTTGGCCAACTGCACGAGTTCGTTGATCCGCTCTTCCGCGACGCCGTAAAAGGCGAGCATGGCCCTGAGGTCGGTCGTCGATATATTGACCGCCCCGGACTCAATTCTGATCACCTTGGAGAGGGACCAATCGAGCCTCTCGGCGACCTGCTCCTGGGTGAGGGACGCTTCGTCGCGGGCCTTGCGGAGTTCGACACGCAGGCGTCGCTGGCGCACCGTAGGACTGATCGCCGCAGGCACCGGCAGCTCCCTTACAGATCACGTCTGTGCGACTCGGACACAGCTACATCGCAATATGCCCTGTAGCGTACCGCCAACCCTCAGTATGCCAGGCAGCCACCGGGCGACATGGCCCGATAGGGTCAGGCTCGCGTCAAGGTTGATCACGTGCGTTCGCCGTGGCGGATGCTCTACAAGCTTGAAGCGCCGATGGCCGGTAGCGGGGTTCTCGATCACTCTTTGGATCTCGACAGTTACCGGATCCGGTGATCGAATAGAGTTCGAACCGCCACGGATGCGGCCCGCCGGAGTGTCGCACCCGGGTGGGTGGCTTCGGGAGGTCCGATGGTCGAGCGAATCGAGCAGGCCGGACGAGCGGAACCGGACGTGCCGGGACGTGCCCGTTCCCCGCGGGGGAGGGCGACCGGACGGCACGGGCCAGGGGGACGACGGCGGACGGGGCTGCTCAGAGCCGGGGTCGCGCTGACGCTGGTGGCCGGGGGATTGACGGCCTGCGGCGGCGGCGGGGGAACTCCCACCCTCAACTGGTACATCAACCCGGACAACGGGGGGCAGGCGACGATCGCCGCGTCGTGCACGAAGGCCGCGGGCGGGAAGTACCGGATCAAGACGGCGTTGCTTCCCAGCGACGCGACCCAGCAGCGCGAGCAGCTGATCAGGCGGCTGGCGGCCCAGGATTCCGGTGTCGACCTGATGAGCCTGGACCCCGTGTTCGTCCCCGAGGCCGCCAACGCCGGGTTCCTGCGGCCGTTCACCGCGAGCGAGGCCGCGCCGTTGACGCAGGGGGTGTTCGACAGCGCGGTGCGGAGTTCGACGTGGGAGGGCAAGCTCTACGCGGCGCCGTTCTGGGCGAACACGCAGTTGCTCTGGTACCGGAAGTCGGTCGCGAACAAGGCGGGCATCGACCCGACGGCCGCCGACTTCACCTGGGACAAGCTGATCGACGCGGCCGTCCGGACCAACACCACGATCGGTGTGCAGGGCAACCGCTACGAGGGCTACGTGGTGTGGATCAACGCGCTGATCGCTTCCGCCGGGGGACGGATCATCAGCGACGCGGAGCAGGGCGACGAGGCGAAGATCGAGATCGACTCTCCGGCGGGACGGCAGGCCGCGGCGATCATCCAGAAGCTGGCCAGGTCGCGGGCGGCGAGCCCGACGTTGTCCACCGACATCGAGGAGCCGTCCCGGGCGACGATCAACGGTCCGCGCGGCGGTTTCCTGCTCAACTGGGGATATGTCTGGCGGGCCGAGCAGGGTGACGCCGAGGCCGGGGCCATCAACAAGAACATTCCCGCCGACCTGGGGTGGGCGCGCTACCCGAGGGTGAGTCCGGGGCAGGAGAGTCGGCCGCCGTTCGGTGGCATCGAGATCGGCGTCAGCGCGTACGGCAAGTACCGAGACGATCTGGCGATCGAGGCGGTCCGCTGCATCACCTCGCCCGCGAACATGAAGCGGTACATGCTCGACGAGGGCAATGTCGCCGCACGTCCCGCGATCTTCACCGATCCGGACATCCTCAAGGAGTTCCCGATGGCCCCGCTGATGCGGGACTCCATCGCCGCCGCGACGCCGCGTCCGGCCACGCCCTACTACGCGGACGTCTCCGGGGCCATCCAGAGCCGCTGGCATCCGCCCGCGTCGGTGAACCCGAGCACGACGCCGCGCGAGTCCGCCGAGTTCATCCGCGCGGTCCTGCGCGGCCAGGCCCTGCTCTAATCGGAGGTGTTCGGATGACATCCGTCGACACGGCCCCCGTACGCGGGGAGATCTCCGACCGCGGCCGGGCCGAGCGCAGGCTGGGACTGCTGCTGTCCACCCCGGCGGTGGTCGTGATGCTGCTGGTCACCGCGTATCCGCTGGGCAACGCCCTGTACCAGTCCTTGTTCAGTTACCGGCTCACCGCGCCGGACGACCGGCGTTTCGTCGGTCTCGACAACTACGCGACCGCGCTGACCGACGGCCTGTTCTGGCAGACGGTGCTCACCACGCTGGTCATCACGGTGGTCACGGTGGGCGTGGAGCTGGTCATCGGGTTCGCGCTGGCCATGGTCATGCACCGGGCGGTGTTCGGACGCCGGACGGTGCGGACCGCGATCCTGCTGCCGTACGGCATCGTCACGGTGATCTCGGCGTTCGCATGGAAGTACGCCTTCGACGTCCAGTCGGGGTTCGTCAACTCGTGGTTCGGGCTCGGCGACTACGCGTGGTTCTCCGACCGGTGGGCCGCGCTGTTCGTGATCGTCCTGTCGGAGATCTGGAAGACGACGCCGTTCGTGTCGCTGCTGCTGCTCGCCGGGCTCGCGCAGGTGCCGCGCGACCTGGGGGAGGCGGCGACGGTGGACGGCGCCACCGCGTGGCAGCGGCTGAAACGCGTGACGATCCCGAACATGAAGGCCGCCATCCTCGTCGCGCTGCTGTTCCGCACCCTGGACGCGTGGCGGATCTTCGACAACGTGTTCATCATGACCGCGGGCCAGGAGAAGACCCAGGTGCTGTCGTTCCTGACCTACCAGCAGATCATCACGCGGACCGAACTCGGCCTCGGCAACGCGGTCGGGGTGCTGCTGTTCCTGTCGGTGGTGCTGATCGCGGCCGTGTTCATCAAGGGGTTCAGAGTGGATCTCTCCCAGGTGCGAGGTGATCGGTGATGGAGTCGACGCGTTCGAGGGCGCTGTGGATCGTCGTCTCCCTGCTGATCCTGGTGTGGACGGCGTTCCCGATCCTGTGGATCGTGATGCTGTCGTTCAAGACGCCCAGCGAGATCGGCAACGTCCAGGGGTTCTTCCCGCAGGACTGGACGTGGGAGAACTACGAGACCGTCTTCAAGACCGACCTGTTCACCTCGGCGCTGATCAACTCGATCGGCATCTCGCTGATCGCGACGTTCGTCGGGGTGACGTTCGCGACGCTGGTGGCGTACGCGATCGCGCGGCTGGACTTCCCCGGCAAGCGGCTGATCCTGTCGTTCGCGCTCGCGATCGCGATGTTCCCGGTGGTGTCGCTGGTCGGGCCGCTGTTCGACCTGTGGCGCGACATCGGCCTGTACGACACCTGGCCCGGTCTGATCATCCCGTACATCTCGTTCGCGCTGCCGCTGGCGATCTGGACGCTGTCGGCGTTCTTCCGCGAGATCCCGTGGGAGATGGAGCAGGCGGCGCAGGTGGACGGGGCCACGTCCTGGCAGGCGTTCCGCAAGGTGATCGTGCCGCTGGCCGCGCCGGGGGTGTTCACCGCCGCGATCCTGACCTTCTTCTTCTGCTGGAACGACTTCGTGTTCGGGATCTCGCTGACCTCGACCGACAACGCCCGGCCGGTTCCGGCGGCGTTGGCGTTCTTCACCGGGGAGTCATATTTCGAGCAGCCCACGACCGCGATCTGTGCCGCCGCGGTGGTCGTCACGATCCCGGTCGTGATCGTCGTCCTGCTGTTCCAGCGTCGCATCGTGGCCGGGCTGACGTCCGGCGCCGTCAAGGGCTGAGGGGAAATCATGGCCGCCATCACCATGAAGAACATCGTCAAGCGGTACGGCGACGGTTTCCCGGCCGTGCAGGAGGTGTCCCTGGACGTCCGGGACGGCGAGTTCATGATCCTCGTCGGGCCGTCCGGGTGCGGGAAGTCCACGCTGCTCCGGATGATCGTCGGACTGGAGGACATCACGTCCGGGGAGATGCTCATCGGCGGGAAGGTCGTCAACAAGGTCGCGCCGCGCGAGCGGAACCTGTCGATGGTGTTCCAGAACTACGCGCTGTACCCGCACCTCACCGTGTTCGAGAACATCGCTTTCCCGCTGCGGCTCGCCAAGACACCGAACGAAGAGGTGAACCGCCGTGTGAAGGAGACGGCGGAGCTGCTGGAGCTGACGGAGCATCTGGACCGTAAGCCCTCGCACCTGTCCGGTGGTCAGCGGCAGCGCGTCGCGATGGGACGCGCGATCGTCCGGGAGGCGGACGCGTTCCTGTTCGACGAGCCGCTGTCGAACCTGGACGCGAAACTCCGCGGTCAGATGCGCACCGAGATCTCACGCCTCCAGCGACGCCTCGGTGTCACGACCGTGTACGTCACGCACGACCAGACGGAGGCGATGAC
Organism: Actinomadura spongiicola; assembly: GCF_003432485.1. Lineage (GTDB taxonomy): Bacteria > Actinomycetota > Actinomycetes > Streptosporangiales > Streptosporangiaceae > Spirillospora > Spirillospora spongiicola. Next base: position 112,055 of record NZ_QVNQ01000010.1, on the reverse strand, counting down.
GCTAGGCGACCGTGTCGCGGTGCTGCGCAAGGGCGTCCTGCAACAAGTAGGAAGCCCACGCGCACTGTACGAAGAACCCGTCAACCTGTTCGTGGCCGGGTTCATCGGGTCGCCGTCGATGAACTTCCTTCCCGCGTCCGTGGACGGTTCGTTCCTCGAAACCCCACTCGGACGGTTCGAGGTACAGGACGAACGCAAGCTCGCCGCAGTAGGCGACCGTGACGTGGTGCTCGTCGGCATCCGTCCGGAGCATTTCGAGGACGCGTCGCTCGTCGGGGATGAGAAGAAGTCGCAGGGCAGCATCATCCGGGCGCGTGTGGACGTGACCGAGTGGCTCGGCAACGAGCAGTACGCGTACGTCCCGTACGAGGCGCCCGCCGACCTCGCCGCGCAGCTTCGCGACCTGTCCCGGGAGCTGGACAGCGACCAGCTCCGCACCCAGGCCGTCGTCTCGCTGGACGCCGCCAGCACGATCACGCCCGGCAGGGAGGCGGAGCTGTGGATCGACACGAAGAGACTGCACCTCTTCGACCCGGCCACCAGCGACAACCTCACCCGTGACGAGGAGCACGTGGCCGAGCTCGACCGTGTCGCGGAGGAGTCGCGTGCCGCCCAGCGCGAGGCCCAACGGGAACCGGCGGAAGGCCCCGGCGCGACCGTGGCGGAGCCGTGAGCCACGAGCCTGACTGGTGGCGAAGGCCTCCTGACACTCCGACTTGACAGGCTTGAAACGATCAGTGCATGTACGAGCGCTTCGCCCACGAATACGCCGCCCATGCCGAGGACAACTCCCACAACGCCCTCTACGATCGTCCGGCCGTGCTCGGCCTCGCCGGTGACGTCGCCGGTCTCGCCGTGTTCGACGCGGCCTGCGGCCCCGGCCTGTACGCCCGCGAACTGCTGGACCGCGGCGCCCGCGTCACCGGCTGCGATGTGAGCCCCACCTTCGTGGACCTCGCCCGCGCCCGCTGCGACGGCCGCGCCGACCTGCGCGTCCACGACCTGACCGAGCCGTTGACCTGGGTCCCGGACGGCTCGGCCGACCTGGTCGTGTTCGCGTTGGCGCTGCACTACTTCGACGACCGGGTGACCCTGCTCGAAGAGTTCCGCCGCATTTTGCGCCCGTCCGGCGCGCTCGTCCTGTCGACCGAGCACCCGACCATGAGCTGGACGCGGCTGGGCGGCTCGTACTTCACCGAGGAGCCCGTGGAGGAGTCGCTGAGCCCGGACCGGGACTGGCCGATCCGGGCGTGGCGGCGTCCGTTGACGTCCATCTGCGCGGAGTTCCGTGCCGCCGGGTTCTTCATCGACGAGCTGCTGGAGCCGCGTCCCGTGCCGGAAATGGCCGAACGCTACCCGGACGACCACGCGAAGCTGGAGCTGCTCCCCGCCTTCCTCGCATTCCGCCTCATTCCGGCGGCGCCTCCCCCGAGTCGGTGATGTGCCACCGGCCGACCTCGCTGTAACCGGAGTCATAGATGACCGAGGTGTCGCCGGGCTTCAACCCGTAGTGGCGGAGGTTCCCGCCCCAGTACCGCAGGATGCGCTCCAACTCGCGGACGGTCTCCTCACCCACGACGCCTCGGTCCATGTCGACTTCCAGAACGAACTTCACGCCCTCACCTCCTGCTATCGCCTCCTTCAACCATGTCATTGAAATAGGTAGTGAAGGTTTCCCGTGAAGAGCAGCTGGATGTCAAGGTAGGAACCCTGGAGAGTCTCAAACAGCAGAGCAAGGCTGGGTCAGGCGCGGTGGAGCTTCTTCGTCAGGAGTTCGAAGGTGAGGTCGTCGCGTTTGGGTAGGCCGTAGCGTTCGTCGCCGTAGGGGAACGGGCGCAGGTCGCCCGTGCGGACGTAGCCGCGCCGGACGTACCAGGCGATCAGGTCCTCGCGAAGGCTGATCACCGTCATGTGCATCTCGGGCGCGCCCCACTCGTCGCGGGCGATCCGTTCGGCCTCGGCGAGGAGGGCCTTGCCGAGGCCGCCGCCCTGGCGATCGGGACGGACCGCGAACGTTCCGAAGTAGGCGTGGTCGGCGCGTTTCTCCACCTGGCAGCAGGCGTCGAGGGCGCCGTCGTTCTCGGCGAGGAGCATCAGGCCGTTCTCGCTGTTCACCACGGCCTCGACCATGTCGGAGTCGATGCGCTGGCCGTCGAGGAGGTCGGCCTCGGTCGTCCAGCCGACGCGGCTCGCGTCACCGCGGTAGGCGGACTCGATGAGCGCGACGAGGGCGGGGATGTCGGCCTCGGTGGCCGTGCGGAAGGAGGGACTGACATGCGTCACGGGATGAAATTCTATGACTTTCCGGGTTGACCCGGTGATCCTGGACGTTTAATATCCAGGATATGCGGATGAGTGAGGGTGTCGAGTGGGCGCTCCACAGTTGCATCAACCTCGCCTGGCTGGAGCCCGGTGAGGCCATGCCGGCGGCCAAGCTGGCGGGGTTCTTCAGTCTCCCGGCGGCCTACCTGAACAAGCAGCTCCAGGCGCTGGCGCGGGCGGGGATCCTCACGTCCACGTCCGGGCCCAGGGGCGGATTCCGGCTCGCCCGGGCCTCCGAGGACATCACCATGCTGGACGTGGTGACCGCGATCGAGGGCGCCGAGCAGGCGTTCCGGTGCGAGGAGATCCTCCGCCGGATTCCCGGAGACCACGAGGGGGTCGACTACCGGAAGACGTGCGCCATCTCGCAGTCCATGTGGCGCGCGGAGATGGCGTGGCGCAGGGAACTGGCGGGTCAGACCATCGCCGACCTGAAGAGGACGGTCGAGAAGCGGGAACCGGCCACGCCCGGCAACGTCCGCAACCGGTTCGCGAACCTGCGGACCTGATCGTGCCGCCCACCAGGGGCGACACGCGCAAGGATCCTGGATATTCCATATCCAGAATAGGGAGGAATCGTCAATGCAGCCACGATTGAGCGTCAGGAAGTCCGCCGCCGAGGGGTACAAGGCGATGCTGGCGCTGGAGTCGTTCGTCTTCGCCAGTGGCGTCCCGCACCGCACCCTGGAGCTGGTCAGGCTGCGGGTCAGCCAGATCAACGGCTGCGGGTTCTGCGTGAACATGCACTCGCGGGACGCCAAGAAGGCGGGGGAGACCGATGAGCGGATCTGGTCCGTCGCGGCGTGGCGGGAGGCGCCGTTCTACTCCGACGAGGAGCGGGCGGCCCTCGCGCTCGCCGAGGCCGCCACCCGGATCGCGGACGAGCCGGACGGGGTCCCGGACGACGTCTGGGACGCGGCCGCCGACCACTACGACGAGAAGACGCTCGCCGGTCTGGTGATGGCGATCGCCGCGATGAACGCGTGGAACACGATCAACGTGACCCTCCGGAACCCGGTCCCCGCGCACTGAAGGGTCAGCGGGCGGGCAGGACGCGGCCCGTCACCTCCCCGAAGCCGATGCGGGTGCCGGGCGGGCCGGGCGCGGTCGCGGAGATGACCACCTCGTCGCCGTCCTCCAGGAAGGTGCGGGGCTCGCCGTTCACCTCGACGGGCTCCGCGCCGCCCCAGGTCAGCTCGATGAACGCGCCGCGCTGGTCCCGGTCGGGGCCGGAGACCGTCCCGGACGCGAACAGGTCACCGGTGCGGGACGACGCCCCGTTCACCGTCAGGTGCGCGAGCATCTGCGCCGGTGACCAGTACATCTCCCGGTAGGGCGGACGGGACACGACCTGCCCGTTCCAGGAGATGCTCAGATCGAGGTCGAGGCCCCACGGGTTCTTCTCGCGCAGGTACGGAAGCGGTTCCGGGTCCTGGGGTGGGGTCGCGACCCGGGCCGATTCCAAGGCGAGAAGCGGCACGACCCAAGGGGAGATGGACGTCGCGAAGCTCTTCCCGAGGAACGGGCCCAGCGGCACGTATTCCCACGCCTGGATGTCCCGCGCCGACCAGTCGTTGACGAGGACGACCCCGAAGACCCGTTCGCCGAAGTCGTCCACGCCGACCGGGGTGCCGAGCGGAGACCCGGTGCCGACGACGAAACCGACCTCGGCCTCGATGTCCAGGCGGCGGCTCGCCCCGTACGACGGCGCCGCGTCGGACGGGGGCTTGCGCTGGCCGCTCGGCCGGACGATGTCCGTCCCGGACGGCACGACCGTCCCGGCGCGCCCGTGGTAGCCGACGGGCAGGTGCTTCCAGTTCGGTTGCAGCGGCTCGGACCCGGGACGGAAGAGACGCCCGAGGTTGGACGCGTGGTGTTCGGACGCGTAGAAGTCGACGTAGTCGGCCACCTCGAACGGCAGGTGCAACGTGACCGCGTCGACCGGATGGACGGCCGCGTCGTCCACGTCGCCTGAGACCAGGTCGCGGATCCGTTCGCGGACCTCCACCCACCGCGCGTGCCCCTGCGCCATGAACGGGTTGAGGTACGGCGCGGCGAACACGTCGTCGAGGACGGTCAGGTCGACGACGGAGTCGGCGACGCGGACGCCGACGCGGGGCCGGGTGCCCGGCGTGGAGAACACGCCGTAGGGCAGGTTGGCGAGCCCGAAGAGCGAGTCCTCGGGTATCGCGACGCGGGTCATCGGGCGGACTCCTGGAGGATGGGCGTGAGCAGGCCGAGGTCGGTGAGTTCGTGCAGCGGATCGGTGATGCTGCACGTCCCGAACGACAGGAACCGGGCGCGGGCGGCGACCGTCCGCCGCTCCCCGAGCCCGGCGACCCGGGACGCCACGGACGCCGCGTCACGGTCGGCGAGAATGGCGGCCAACTCGTCCACCGGGCGGCCATCAGCGGCAGCGTCGGTCGCCAGCAGCAGGTTCAGGAACCCGTGCTGGTGGAAACCGGTCTCCGGGTCGGTGTTACGGACGGGATGGTGCAGCCCCGCCGTCGCCTTGAAGGGGACGCCCGCGTCCACCACCGCCTTGATCGCGGCGGCCAGCTCCTCCGGACTCGGATACAGCTGGGGTTTCACGCCGCCGGTGCGGAATTTCGCGCGGTGCCCGAGCTCGGCGACCGCCGCGATGATCGACGCACGCCGTTCGTCCCGGGGGACCTCGACGTAGACGGGCACGTCGACGCTGCCGAGAACCCGGAAGAACTCGTCAGACCCCATCCCCGGCGGGACGGCGACCTCCAGCCCGCGCACGTCGACGGGCAGGTGCGCGGCCGTCGCGACCGCCTTCGCGGCCTCGCACGGGCCGCCCGGCGCGGTGATCGACAGATCGAGGGGGTCGGAGTCGCGCAGGAGCGGTTCCAGCTCGTCCAGCGCCGAGGCGGGCAGGACGAGCGGGCCGACGAGCTCGGCGTACGAGGAGGAGCGGTGGGCGCGGTGCGCCGGAACGGCGACGGCGAGCGGGGCCAGGCCGGGCGGGAACACGGCCGCGTCGTCGCAGAGGCCGAGGGCGAAGGTCGGGAAGCCGGTCACCGCTGCCTCGCCCAGGTCCAGGCGTACGCGTCGTCCTCGCAGGCCAGACCGCCCTCACCGAGTTCGAGCGGATGGAAGGTGTCCACCATGACGGCCAGCTCGTCGAAGAACTCGACGCCGATGCTGCGCTCGTACGCGCCCGGCTGCGGGCCGTGCGCGAACCCGCCGGGATGGACGGACACCGACCCCTGCCCGATACCGGAGCCCTTGCGCGCCTCGTAGTCGCCGCCGCAGTAGAACATGACCTCGTCGGAGTCGACGTTGGAGTGGTAGTAGGGCACCGGAATCGACAGCGGGTGGTAGTCGACCTTGCGGGGCACGAAGTTGCACACCACGAAGTTGTGGCCCTCGAACACCTGATGGGCGGGCGGCGGCTGGTGCACGCGGCCCGTGATCGGCTCGAAGTCATGGACGCTGAACGTGAACGGGTAGAGGCAGCCGTCCCAGCCGACGACGTCGAACGGGTGCCGGGCGTACGTCATCCGCGTGCCGGTGAGGCCGCGCGACCCGCGATGCTTGACGAGGACCTCGACGTCGGTGCCGTCCACCTGGATCGGGTCGCCGGGGCCGTGCAGGTCGCGTTCGCAGTACGGGGCGTGCTCCAAGAACTGCCCGTACCGCGACAGGTAGCGTTTCGGCGGCGCGGTGTGTCCCGTGGCCTCGATGGCGTACGCGCGTAGTGGCTGGTCGCCGGTGGGCAGCCAGCGGTGCGTCGTGGACGTCGGGACGATGACGTAGTCGCCCGCCTTCACCTCCAACGACCCGAAGACCGTCTCGACGGTCGCGGTGCCGGACTCGATGTAGACGATCTCGTCACCGGTGGCGTTGCGGTACAGCGGCGAGTCGGCGGCGGAGACGACATACGACAGCCGGACGTCGCTGTTGCCGAGGATCAACCGGCGGCCGGTGACGACGTCGGTCTCGGCCCAGGTCTCCTTCGGGAACAGGTCGTGCAGCTTGAGATGGCGCGGCTTCAGCGGATGGTTCGGCGTGGTGGCCGCGTCCGGGATCTCCCACGGCTGCGAGTCGACGATCGCGGACGGGATCTCCCGGTGGTACAGGAGGGACGAGTCCGACGAGAACCCCTCCTCGCCCATCAGCTCCTCGAAGTAGAGCCGCCCTTCGCCACCCCCGTGATCGTTGTGACGATGTTGGGTGTGCCGTTTCGGCGGCACGTGGCCGACCCGGCGGTAGTGGGCCATGGTCCATCGCCTCCGATGATTAACGCGTTAACTATTTTCGTGCCGACACTACGACTCTTCTCCGGCAGAGGGAAGGGCCTAACCCGCTCCGCGGAACGGGCCGGAGGACGGACTACGTTCGTTCGCGGGCGTCGAAGCGGGTGCGGCCCGCGATCAGCTTGTCCAGCAGCATGATCAGCATTTGCTGTTCGGTCTCGGTGAGCGCGTCCGCCCACTGCCGTTCCCGCTCGTTCTGTCCGGCGAAGATGTCCAGCATCGCGCGTTGCCCCTCGTCGGTCAGGGACAGGATCACCGACCGGCCGTCGCGCTCGCCGGGGGAGCGGTCCATCATTCCGACCGCGATCAGCGTCTTCGTCAGGTTCGACACGGCGGCCCTGCTCATCCCCGCGAGCGCCGCGGCCCGGCCCGGCTCCAGCGGGCCTGCCAACCAGGTGACGAACAGCAGCCGGAACGCCGCCCACGAGTGTCCGCGCGGCCGGTGCACGGTGGACTCCAGGTCGTAGGTGACGATCGCCGCGGCCCGGTTGAGGGTCAGCAGCAGGCGGGTCGCCAGCCGGTGCGGGAAACCGTACTCGTCCGAGAGTCGGTGCCCGGCGAGGTCGACGAACGACCAGAAGTCGAGGTCGTCGCCGTTGCTCTCCGTGACCGTCACCTCGGGAACCTCCTTGAACTGGTTCAGGTATAAACCATTTAACCCGTCCGGGGCGCGAGTGTCAGCCGAAGATCGTCGGGCATGGGTGCAGGGGGAGCGCGTCGGGGCGCGTGTGGGGAGGGACGATGGCGACGGTCGCCGACCAGTTCATCGCGGTGTTGCGGCAGGCCGGTGTCCGCCGGATCTACGGGGTGGTCGGCGACAGTCTCAACCCGATCGTGGACGCCGTCCGCCGCACGGACGGCATCGACTGGGTGCACGTCCGCAACGAGGAGGCCGGGGCGTTCGCCGCCGCCGCGGAGGCCCAGACGACGGGACGGCTCGCCGTGTGCGCGGGAAGTTGCGGCCCCGGCAACACCCACCTCATCCAGGGCCTGTACGACGCGCACCGGTCGGGGGCGCCGGTACTGGCAATGGCGTCGCAGATTCCGAGCACGCAGATCGGCAGCGGCTATTTCCAGGAGACGCACCCCGAACGGGTCTTCGTCGACTGTAGCCATTACTGCGAGGCGATCAGCACTCCCGCGCAGATGCCGCGCATTCTCCGCACCGCGATCCAGCACGCGGTCGGCCTCGGCGGTGTCTCCGTCCTGACGCTGCCGGGTGACGTCGCCAGCAAGGACACCGCCAATCCGACCGGGGAACACGATTTCCTCGTGCGCAAGGGGATCGTCCGGCCTCCGTCCGACCAGGTGGAACGGCTCGCCGGTGCGTTGAACCGGGCCCGCAAGGTCATGTTGTTCTGCGGCTCGGGCGCCCAGGACGCCCATTCCGAGGTGATGGGGCTCGCCCACAAGCTGCTCTCCCCCATCGGCCATGCCCTGCGCGGCAAGGAATGGATCCAGTACGACAACCCGTTCGATGTGGGCATGAGCGGGCTGCTCGGCTACGGCGCCTGCTACGAGGCGATGCAGGAGGCCGATCTGGTTCTCCTCCTCGGCACCGACTTCCCGTACGACCCGTTCCTGCCGGGGAAGAACACCATTCAGATCGACGACGACCCGTCCAAGCTGGGCCGGCGAACGCCTCTCGATCTGGCGGTCCACGGCGACATCGGGGAAACGCTCCGTCTCGTCCTCGACAAGGTGCGGCAGAAACACGACCGGTCGTACCTGGACGAGATGCTGCGCCGCCACGCACGCGCCTTGGAGAACGTCGTCTCCGCCTACACGCGCGACATCGAGAAGCACGTCCCGATCCACCCGGAGTTCGTGGCGAGCGTCCTGGACGACCTCGCCGCCGACGACGCGATATTCACCGTGGACACCGGCATGTGCAACGTCTGGGTGGCCCGCTACATCACGCCGAACGGTCGCCGCCGCGTCATGGGCTCGTTCGTCCACGGTTCGATGGCGAACGCGCTTCCGCACGCCATCGGCGCCCAGTACGGCGCCCCCGGGCGGCAGGTCATCTCCGTCTCCGGCGACGGCGGCCTCGGCATGCTGCTCGGCGAACTCCTCACGGTGAAACTGCACCGCGTTCCCGTGAAGATCATCCTGTTCAACAACGCGTCATTGGGCATGGTTCGTCTCGAAATGCTGGTGGACGGTTTCCCGTCCTACGAGACCGACCACGAGCCCGTCGACTACGCCGCGATCGCGCAGGCCATCGGCATCGACTCCGCCCGCGTCGAACGTCCCTCCGACGTCCGCACGGTCATGGAACGGGCCCTCGCCGCCCCCGGCCCCTACCTCTTGGACGTCGTCACCGACCCGAACGCCCTCTCCATTCCCCCGCACATCACGCCACAGCAGGTGAAGGGTTTCGCGCTGGCCGCCGGAAAGACCGTCCTCACCGGAGGCGTCGGCAAGATGCTCGACCTCGCTCGCAGTAATCTCCGCAACATCCCCCGCCCCTGAGGCTCATTTGCCGAGTAGCCCGGCCTCGTGGGCGAGAATGGCGGCCTGGACGCGGTTGGTGAGGGAAAGCTTCGTGAGGATGCGGCTCACATGGGTCTTCACCGTCGCCTCGCTCATATGGTGGGTCGCCGCGATGTCGGCGTTGGAAAGCCCGCCGCCCACCGCGATGAGCACCTCGCGTTCCTTACCGGTCAACACCGAAAGGCGTTCCCGGGCCCGAGCCCGCCCCGGTTCGGCGTCCACGAAATCCTGGAGCAGCCGCCGGGTGACCTTGGGGGAGAGCATGGCGTCGCCCCGGGCCGCGCTCCGGACGGCGAGAATGATCTCCTGCGCGGAGGCGTCCTTCAGCAGGAAACCGGCCGCGCCGAGCCGCAGCGCGGAATGAACGTACTCGTCCAGATTGAACGTGGTCAGCACCACGACGTTCGGCGGGTGGGCGAGCCGGGCGAGGCGCTCGGTGGCGGTCAGGCCGTCGGCGCGCGGCATCCGGATGTCCATCAGAACCACGTCGGGACGATCCGTCAGCGCCCGGCGCACCGCCTCGTCGCCGTCCGCGGCCTCGCCGACCACCGTGATGTCCGGAGCGGTCTCCATGATGGTCCGCAGCATCGCGCGCACCATCCACTCGTCGTCCACGACCAGGACCCGGATCGGCTCGCTCATCGGCCGTGCTCCAGGGGCACCTCGGCGCTGATCTCGAAACCGCCCTCGGACGTCGGCCCCGCGGTGAGCCGCCCGCCGACGAGCCGGATCCGCTCGGCGACGCCGAGCAGGCCGTGACCTCCGCCGGGCAGGACGGAACCGCCGCCGCGTCCGTTGGTCACCGACAGCCGCAGCTCCGTGGGGGTCCGCCGAACGCGCACGTGGGCATGCGCGCCGCCCGCGTGTTTGTGCACGTTGGCCAGCGCCTCCTGGACGACCCGGTACACCGCGTGCCCGACCATCGCGGGTGGCGGGTCGCCGGACTCGTCGACCAGATCCAGCGTGACCGGCGTGCCCGCGTCGCGGGACTGGGCTATCAGGTCCCGCAGATCGGCGAGGCCCGGAAGCGGCGCCAGCGGCGCGCCTTCCTCGGCGCGCAGCACCTGCACCAGCGAACGCAACTCGGTCAGCGCCTCCCGTCCGATCCCGCCGATCCGCCCGGCGATCGCGACGGCGTCCCGTCCGGCCGCCGCCTCCAGCGCGGTGGCGTGCAGCACCATCAACGCCACCCGGTGCGTGACGACGTCGTGCATGTCGCGGGCGATCTGGGCGCGTTCGTCGCTGCGCGCCTGGAGGACGCGCTGGTGCTGCTCGCGTTCGGCCCGTTCGGCCCGCTCCCGCATCCTGGCGACCAGTTCACGGCGCGTCCCGACGTACAGGCCCAGCAGCGCGGGCGCCGCGCAGAGACCGAGGCCGAGCGGGACCGCGGCGTCGGGCCCGCCCTCCCGCCACACCGGCGAACCGACGAGCACCGCACCGACCAGCGTGCCGACCGACACCCTGCGCCAGGACTTGGTGCGCTCCGCCAACGTGTACTGCGCCAACAGCAGGGCGACGAACGCGCCCATCGTCACCCACGCCGCCAGGGCCAGGACGACCAGGCACTCCGGCCACCGGCGCCGCCGCCACACCGCGACGCCGACGAGCGCCCCGAGCGGCACCGCGAACCACAGCGGCGGCTCCCGGTCCAGAAAGGCGATGTCGTGGCCGCCCAGCGAGCGGCCCACGCCACCGTCCCCGGCCGCCGTGGTCGCGGCGACGGCGAGCGCCAGCACCGCGTCGAACACCGCGCGCCGGTGTCCCCACAGACCCATGAAGGTCAACTTAACCGGGTCGCGACCGCGCGGCGTCGGCAGAAAGTTGTACGCCGACCCCCGGAATTCGAGCCTTTCCATCGACCCGGATGCACCGGATCGCCCGATGCCCCGACCGCACCGCACGGTCCAGTCTGGCCGCGTACCGACGACTCGACCGGAGGAGCCGACCGTGGCCGACCATTCCCGACGGGCCGTCCTGCGCGGCGCCGCCCTCAGCGCGGCGGCCATCCCCATGGGCGGTACGGCCCCGTCCCCCCGGAAGGACCCGCCGATCACGGTGGGCCCCGACGATCCTCGCTACCGCTCCCTGGTGCTCCGGGGCTACAACCGGCGGTTCGAGGGCAGGCCCGACCAGATCCGCGTGGTCACGTCCACCCGCGACGTCGTACGGGCGGTCGACGACGCGGTACGGACGAGGCGACGCGTAGCCGTCCGCAGCGGCGGCCACGGCTTCGAGAACTTCGTCGACGACCCCGCCGTCCGGATGCTCGTCGACATCTCCACCATGACGGCCGTCGAGTACGACGAGCGCCGCGACGCCTTCATGGTCGAGGCGGGTGCCACGCTGGGCGAGATCTACCGGCGGCTGTACCTGGGGTGGGGCGTCACCATTCCCGGCGGCACCGGCTCCGACGTGGGGGCGGGCGGGCACATCACCGGCGGCGGCTACGGCGCCCTGTGCCGACTGCACGGCCTGACCGTCGACCACCTGTACGCGGTGGAAGTCGTCGTTGTCGGACGTTCCGGCAAGGCGAAGAGCGTGGTGGCCACCCGCGAGCCGTCCGACCCCCATCGGGAACTGTGGTGGGCGCACACCGGCGGAGGCGGCGGCAACTTCGGCATCGTGACCCGCTACTGGTTCCGTTCCCCGACCCGCTCCCTGCCCAGACCGCCCGCCACGGTGCTGGACTTCTCGCTCGACTGGCCGTGGGACGACCTCGACCGCGACTCGTTCATCCGGCTGCTCCGCAACTACGGACGGTGGACGGAACGCAACTCGGCGCCCGGCTCACCCGGCGCCGCCCTCTACGGCGAGTTCACCCTCACCACCAGACCGTCCGAGACCATCACCCTGTCCGGGCAGGTCGCCACCGACACCGGCGCGAACCGCCTGCTGGGCGACCTGGTGAACGCGCTCGGCCACGGCGTCGACGTCCGGCCGTGGCGCCAGACGTCGACCCTGCCCTGGCTCACCGCCGCCACCAAGGGCTGGGGCGGCGGCCCCGGCCCCTTCCACCGCATCAAGATCAAGTCAGGTCTGCGCCGCCGCGGCTTCACCGATCGGCAGCTCGCCGTCGTCCACCACCATCTCACCAGGTCCGACTACGGCCACCCGTACGGGCACATGTTCATCAACACGTTCGGCGGACGCGTCAACACCGTCGCCCCCGACGCCACCGCGGTGTCGCACCGCGACTCGATGTTCATCGTCGGCTTCCTCGTCGGCTGGGACGACCCCGCCGAGGACGCCCGCCACCTGGGCTGGATCCGCGATCTCTACCGGGACGTCTACGCCGACGGCGGCGGCGGCGTCCCCGCCGGAACCGCCGACGAAGGCGCCTACATCAACTACCCCGACACGGACCTGGCCGACCCGAAGCTGAACGGCTCGTCCACCCCCTGGCACGCCCTCTACTACGGAGCCAACTACACCCGCCTCCAACAGGCCAAACGCCGCTACGACCCGCACAACGTCTTCCACCACGCCCTCTCCATCCGCCCCACTTGACCTATTTCATCCGGCGTCGGGAGGATCGCACTGACAAGATCGGCTTATGTCTGATGAGAACGTGTGGCGGCCGTCCCGTGCGCGCTGGGCCGGACCCGACGGAGTCGTGTGGCGGCGGCAACAGAAATGGCTAACCGAGCGCGACGCGCGTCGATTCTTCCGCCGCAAGACCGGACGAGTGGCCGTCGAGGCGTCCGCCTCACAAGTCCTGACCTGGCTCCGGTCCGAGGAGCGCGCGGCTTTCTGGGGCGCCCACGTGGCCGGTCATGTCGACGACCTGCAACGGCACGTCCCCCGCAACGAGAAGGGCGTCACCTACCACGTGAGCGTCTGGAAGAGCGAGACCGGCGAACGGCTCACGCTGCTCTCCGAGATGTGCTGACCAAGGGAATGGTCGGGCCTGCGCGGAACGTTTTCTCCCTCAGGTAGTCTTGACAGTGACAAGATTCAAGGAGGTCGCATGACGGACGCTGGGCTGGCTCGACAGATGTGGCATCAGCTCGAACCCCTGCACGCCCTGTTCTGGTACTCGCCCGAGGTCTTCGCGGAGGCCGAGGCGCTCGGGTACGCGGTCGACGAACGATGGCCGAGCTACTTCGCGTGGCGTGCCGCGCCGCTGGGCGCGGCCGGCGCCGAGGCCGTCTCGGCCGCCTTCTACAGTTTCAGCCCGCGCAAGGTCGCCGAGTACGTTCCCGCGGCCTGGACGGTCGCGTCGCCCGACCGCGTCCTGGAGGCCCGCGTCCGGGCCGTCGACCGGATGTACAGGGCGTTGCTGGACGACCTGGACGTCGGTGAGGCCGCCGATCTCGCCCGTGCCGCCGCGGAGGCCGCGAGCGTCGTGGGACGTCCCCTCGCCGCCGCCAACGCCGACCTGCCCTGGCCGGACGAGCCGCATCTCGTCCTCTGGCACGCCATCGGCATCCTGCGCGAGCAGCGCGGCGACGGGCATGTGGCCGCGCTCCTCACCGCCGGGCTCGACCCGGTGGAGGCGCTGGTCTCGTTCGCGGCCGTCGGCGCCGCGTCGGTGAGGACGTTCGCGAGCCGTGGCTGGACGGACGCCGAATGGGCCGCGGCCCGTGACCGGCTCGCGTCCCGCGGGCTCGTCCACGCGGACGGCACCGCCACCGACCGGGGCCGCGAGCTGCGCGACTCCGTCGAGCGGACGACCGACGACCTCGCCTACGAGCCGTGGCGGACGCTCGGCCCCGCCAAGGCCGACCGTCTCGCGGAACTCACGATGCCCATTCTGATCAAGGTGCTGGAGACCGGTCTGATGCCCGCCGAGAACACGCTCGGCATCGGCAAGATCCAGGCCCCGCCGCGCTGACCCGGGCTCACTCGTCGTCGACCGGGGGCGCCTCGTCGTCGACGGCCGTTTCCGGGTCGTCCTCCACGGACCGGTGCGTGGCCTGGTGCACGCGGACGGCCAGGAGCGCGCGGGCGAACCTCGCGGCCTGTTCACCGTCCATGACGGCCGGGATCTGGTCCACGCCGATCAGGGCACCGGACAGCGCGGTGACCGCGCCGGAGTCGCCGACCCGCACCCCGTTGCCCTCGGGCAGGTCCTCCACGGACGGGAGGTCCAGCGCAGCGCGCAGCGTGTCCTGGAGGGCGCGGACGGTCGAGGCGTCGCGGTCGATGCGGATCTCGGCGCCGTCCGCGCGCAGCTCGGCCCGCTCGGCGCGGACCTCCGCGGCGTCGGCCCGCTCCTCGGCGCGGTCGGCGCGGGTGGCCAGTTCGGCGACGCGTGCGACGACGGAGTCACGTTCCACGGTGAGGCCCGCGATCTCGCCCTTGGCGGCCGCCAGCTCGGCGCGCAACTGCCGTTCGGCCTCGGTCGTGGTCTTGAGGAGGGCACGCGCCTCGGTCAGCTCGACCCGGAGGGTCGCGAGTTCGGCCTGCGCGGTGGCGAGCGCGGTCTGCTCGGCCGCGAGGCGGGTCGCGAGATCGTCACGTTCCCGTTCGGCGTCGGTGCGCGCCTGATGCTCGGTGCTCCACGCCGTCTCGGCGCGCTTGCGGAGACCCTCGGCGTTCGCGACCTCGTTGGCGGCGGTGGCACGGGCCTGCTGCGCGGCACCGGCCTCCTTCCACGCGTTCGCCTCGCTCTCCTGCGCGGCGCTGACGCTGGCGGCCGCGGCGGCGGTCGTCTTCTCCAACTCCTCCTGCGCGGCGGCGACCTCACGCGCGGCGGCCTCCGCCCGCGCCTCGGCCTGCCGGGCCCGCTCGTCGGCCTCGGCGGCCTGCCGGCGGGCGCCGCGCGCCTCGGCCAGCGCGGTCTCCGCCTGGTCGAGCGTGTCGCGCACCTCGCCGTCCAGCCGCTCACCGAGCGTGGACGCGGCGGCGGCGAGCTGGCCCACCAGCCCGGCGAGCCGCTCGACGTCCCTCGCGAACACCCTGACCGGTGCCGCTTCGACCGGCAGCGCGCGTTCCCCGCCACCGGTCGGCCCGGCGGCCGGTCCGTTGGCCGGCACGACGGCTGTTCCGCCCGCCGGCTCGTCTGTCGACCCGCTTCCCGGGCCGTCGATCGCCAGCCGGAGCGGCGCGGTCAGCATGCCGTCGTCCGGGACACCTCGCTCTTCGTGCACGTGGGCATCCTAGTGAAATGCCCCGATTTCGCACCTCCCCCTTACGAACGGGGTGCTATCACGTGACCTCGCCACCGATCCCCTTTATGATCGTCCGCCCCCGAAGACCCGCCGGGACGGCCGCCAGGTGAGGACGCGGCGACCCAGGGTAAGGCTGTAGGGCCGAGGGCGGTGGAGCGTGCGGGGGCGGGGGATGCCATTCCAGAGCAGGATGCACGTCCGGATCGCGCAGGGGAGAGCACGCGACCCGACGGGGCTCCATGACGCGCTCGACCGCTGGCATCGGGACCTGGCCCCGCGAGGGTGGCTGGGCTCGACCGCCGGAGTGACCGACGACGACGCCACGTTCATCTGGGTGGCGCGCTTCAAGTCCCCCCGGGCCGCCCACCGCAACGACAGGCGCCGGGCCCACCGCGAATGGTGGGCGGCCACCTCGGAACTGCTCCACGGCGAACCCACAGTCAACGAGAGCACCGACGTCGAGAAGTTCGGCGCGGGAGGCTCGGACACGGCGGAGTTCGTCCAGCTCATCCAGACCCGCGTCCGCGACCGGGAGGCCCTCCGCCCGTTCTGGACCGACGAGGAGGCGCGGGCCATGGCCGAGGCGCGGCCGGACACCATCGGCGGCCTGTTCATCGTCTTCCCGGACGGCGCCTGCACCATCGAGGTCTTCTTCACCACCGAGGAGGACGCGAGGGAGGGCGAGCGCAGACCGATGCCGCCCGACCTCAAGGAGTGGCGCGACGAGGAGATGACGCACTACGACGCGGAAGCGACCTTCCACGACCTGCGCGACCCCTGGCTCTACTCCCCCTGACCCTGGCCGCCATCCGGTCGCGGGTCCGCGACGGCGGCCGCGCCACTTCCCCTGGGTGTCACAGACCCGGGTAGTGCCCTGTCTATAAGGCAAAGCACCACGCGGAGAGGGAAGGATCATGCGAGTCTTCGTCACGGGGGCGACCGGAGCGCTGGGGCGGTATCTCGTCCCCGGCCTGGTCACGGCGGGGCACGAGGTCACGGCCACCACGCGGAAGCCCGGCAGGGTCGCGGGCCTGCGGGAGGCGGGCGCGGAACCGGTCGTCCTGGACGGCCTGGACCGCGAGGCCGTGATCGCGGCGGTCCTGGACGCAGCGCCGGACGTGATCGTCCACCAGATGACGGCGCTGACCGGCGGCATGCGGGACATCCGCAAACCGGACAAGTTGTTCGCCGCCACGAACGCGCTGCGCACGCGCGGCACCGACAACCTGCTCGACGCGGCGGAACGGGCCGGCACCCGCAGGGTCGTCGCGCAGAGCTACGCGGGCCTCGGGCCCGACCGGCGTCCCGGCCCGCCGAAGACGGAGGAGGATCACGACGACTGGCGGCCGATCCCGGCGGCCAGTGGCGGCCGGGCCGCGATCGAGCATGTGGAGGAGACCGTTCCGGCGCGGGTGCCGGAGGGCATCGTGCTGCGCTACGGCGGGTTCTACGGGCCGGGCGCCTCGGACGTCCTGCTGGACGCGGTGCGCAGACGGCGGATGCCGCTCATCGGCGGCGGCACGGGCGTCGCATCGTTCATCGAGATCACCGACGCCGCGCTCGCGACGGTCACCGCGATCGAGAGCGGGCCGCCCGGCGTGTACAACATCGTGGACGACGATCCGGCGCCCGTCCGGGAGTGGCTGCCCTACCTGGCCGAGATCGTGGGCGCCAAGCCGCCGCCGCGCGTGCCCGCCTGGCTCGCGCGTCCGGCCGTCGGGGAGTTCGTCGTCGCCCAGATGACCACCTCGCGCGGGTACTCGAACGCGAAGGCCAAGAAGACCCTCGGCTGGGAGCCCCGGTACGCGAGCTGGAGGGAGGGGTTCCGTGCCTGGGTCGCCGGATGAGACGTACCGGCCGCTGCTGTTCTCCATCGCCTACGGGATGACCGGGTCCGTGGGGGACGCCGAGGACATCGTCCAGGACGCGTTCCTCGGCCTGACCCGGGCGCGGCGGGCCGGGACCACGATCGCCGATCCGAAGGCGTACCTGACGACGGCGGTGACGCGGCTGGGCATCAACTATCTGAGTTCCGCGCGGGTGCGCCGGGAGACGTATGTCGGGGACTGGCTGCCGGAGCCGGTCGTCGTCGCCGCCGACGCGCCGGGCCCGGCCGAGCACGCCGAACTGGCCGACTCGCTGTCGATGGCGTTCCTCGTCCTGCTGGAGGCCCTACGACCGGTGGAGCGGGCGGTGTTCATGCTCCGCGAGGTGTTCGGGTACGGGTACGGGGACGTCGCGAGGATCACCGGCAAGACCGAGGTGAACTGTCGGCAGATCTTCGCCCGCGCCAGGCGACGCGTCGCCGCCGGGGCCCCACCGCGGCGGGACGACCCGGTGCGGCGGGCGGAAGGCGGGGAGTTCGCCCGGAGGTTCTTCGAGGCCGCCACGGGCGGCGACATGGAGGCGCTGCTCGGCATGCTCGCCCCGGACGTGATCCTCCGCGGCGACGGCGGCGGCAAGGCGCAGACGGTCACGCGCGCTATCGCTGGACGCGAGCGGGTCACGCGGTTGCTCATCGGCACTTTCGACCGGGCCCGGACCCTCGGCATCTCCATCCGCCCGGCCGGTGTCAACGGACGTCCGGGCGCCGTCCTCTACGACACCGAGGGGTATGTCGTCGGCGTGATCGAACTCGATGTCGCCGACGGCGAGATCCAGACGATCCGATCGGTGAACAACCCCGACAAGCTCGGCCACCTCGGCCCGGTCTCCACCCTGGCACGCCTGCGAACCTAGGCGCTCTCGGGCTGGTGCTCGGGGCAGTCGACGCGCAGATCTCCGGCGTCGAGGTGCAGGTTGAGCAGCGCGCAATGGTGGTCGCCGCCGTGCAGTTCGTGGAAGCGGCACGTCAGGCACGTCCGGGCCACGGTGATGACGCCCGCACGGTGGAACCGCTCGACAAGGACCAGCAACGAGTTCAGGACGGTCTCGCGCACCTCCACGGGCAGCGCGTCGACGACGGCGACCAGGTCCCCGCGCCGGGAGGCGATGCCGTCCGCGGTCTCCCGTCCCGCCGGGGTGAGGGACAGCCGATGCCTGCGACGGTCGGTCGAATCGGGCTGTCGGGCCACCAGGCCCTTGGAGATCAGGGCGGTGACCGCATCGCTGACGGTCGGTTGCGAGACCTGGAGTTCGCGGTGCAGCGCGTCGACGCGAGCCTCCGGCGGCGGCCCGGTCGCGAGCAGGGCGAGGAGCTGCGCCTGGAGGGGGCTGAGCCGCTCGGCACCGGCGACCTGCTGGCTGAAGGCCCGGTAGGCGACGGTCAGCCGCTCAAGAGCATCGACGGTTTTGTCGCCGACATCCTGATTGCTCCCCATGCTTGACACCCTATAGGACTCCTCTCTATATATGCATAGGAGTCCTATAGATGAGAGGTGGCACGATGACCACACAGGCACCGGCCGGATACACCTACGGTTCGACCCCGCCCAGCCCCGTCTCCCTGGAGGAGCTCGCCAAGCTGGAGGCGAGCGTGCTGTTCACCGCCGAGGACCGGGAGGCCCTGCGCATGGCGGGAGACGTCCTGGAAGGCCAGGTCGAGGACGTCCTGGACGTCTGGTACGGCTTCGTGGCGGCGCACCCGCACCTCGCCGCCTACTTCTCGACCCCGGACGGCACGCTCCTGGAGGACTACCTGACCCGCGTCCGGGGCCGGTTCGGCCAGTGGATCCTGGACACGTGCCGCCGCCCGCACGACCAGGAATGGCTTTCCTACGCCCACGAGATCGGCCTGCGGCACACTCACGAGAAGAAGAACCAGACCGACGACGCTCCGTCCGTGCCGCACATCCCGCTGCGCTACATGGTCGCCTTCATCTACCCGATCACGGCGACCATGCGTCCGTTCCTGGCGAAGAAGGGCCACGGCGAAGCCGACGTCGAACGCATGTACCAGGCCTGGTTCAAGTCGGTGACCCTCCAGGTCATCCTGTGGCTCAGGCCGTACTCCCCGGACAGGTGGTGAAAGCCCGCTGAACGTCCACGTCGGCGGGGCCGAAGGGCGGAAAGTACAACTCGTCCCGCCGGACGACGCGAACACCGGGGATGCGGGTGGTGTCGACGGTCACCTCGGCGTAAACGGTCAAGTCGGTGAGTTGGTCAAGCGGGGGCAGCTCACCGAAGTCGCCGTGCGCCAAAGTCAGGGACCGCAGGCCCGGAATCTCGCGCAGACGGTCGATGTCGCGCACGTCGACGACCGTCAACGCGAGGTGGTCGACGGGGGTGCCGCTCAACTCACCGACGTCGATCACGGCCGGACCGCCCAGGTGGAGCAGCTCCCAATGGCGCCCGGTCAGGGGGCCGAGGTCCATGCCGTTGTCGTCCCACAGGAGCGCCTCCGTCACCGCCGGAAGGTATCTGACCGGCTCGAACGTCCCGACCCAGGCGAAATCGGTGGTGAGACGCCGTCGCCGCAGGATCGGCCCGGCGGGCGGAGGCGTCGACGACTCGGTGCCCGCGAGAACACGTCGCCACACGGGCCAGAGGTAGGCCCAGAACTCCTCCCAATCCCGCTCCGCGTCGACCACGTCTTCGCTACGGGTCATTTGTCCCCCCAGCACATAGCTTCGCTCAAGCGAGACCATCGAACGGGCGTGGGTCCAGGGCGACGAGCGTTTGACGGCCCGATTCGAAGGCTACGGCTGACGTCGGCCAGCGGAAAGGCGAACTGAGCACATGAGCGACCTGGCCTTCACGACCGAGCTGACATCTTGGCGTGCGGAGATCGAGCGGATGCTCGGGCCGTTCTTAACGGGATTCGAGGACTCCCTCGGCTATCCGCCGGGCGACAACCACATCCGGGAACCCGACCTTCACGTGGTCGGATCGCCCAGACTGCGGGAACTGCCGCCCGCCTTGGCGGCCTTTTACCAGGTCATCGGTGAGGTCGTGCTGCCCGATATCGGCAACGGGCACTTCGTCCACGCAGCCGAAGACGTGCTCGACCAGCTCCGTGAGGAAGGCGCCGTAGACGTCTGCGACGGCGTCGGCGCCGTGGTTTTCGCGAGCAACGGCGGCGGCGTCCTGTACGCCATCGACAGCACTGGCGCGATCCTTCGGTCCCACGCCGCGTCCCGGGACAGCGCTTTCGAGCCCGTCGCCACCGACCTTGCCGACTACCTCCATCAGCTGCTGGGCGTGGTGGCCGAGTTCGTCCGGACCGGCGATCCCGGAAAGCTCTGAGCCCCGCGGAATAGCTGACCGCGACCGGTGACCCGGCCGGACACGTCGTCGAGCCACGATTCGGCAACCCCAGATCCGAGCCGCCGCTGTGATGCGACCGCCACGGCTCCATCGCTGTGGGTTCTCGGAGGGTTAGGGGGTCAGAGTTCGGATTCTTCCCACGAGGTGACGACGACCTCATCGCCCACGGCGAGTTTGCCCGGACGCACCACGGCGAATTTCGCACCGAACGCCACCCCGCCCGAGGACGCCCGGCGATAAGCGGCGAGCGTGCGGAGCGGCTCGGGACCCGACTTGACGCCGGTGTGCTGGTCGACCGTGGTGACGACGCACCGAATGGCGAGTTTGGCGTAGCCCAACTCGCCATTGCCGATGATGACCCGGCGGGCCTCGTCCTCGCGGTGCGGCCGGTCCCAGCCGTCGACCACGATGTTGGGACGGAACCGGTTCATCGGAAGCGCCGGGCCTTCGAGGCGGGCGTTCAAACCCTGCAGACTCGCTCGCGAAATGAGAAGCACCGCACTGCTGTCGGCGTAGCCGGAAGTGCCCGGGGTCCATCCGTCGGTCACCCGGTCGTGCTCCGGCGGTACCCGGACCAGCCTGCTCGGCTTCCCCAGCCACTCCGTCAGCCACCGTGCCGCGACATCGCCCTGGTCGATGCCCGGATACGGCGCACCGAACATCTCCACCGCCCGCCGATCGGCGCTCAGCTCGACATCGACGCGGAGCGCGCCGGCGCCCGGAGCGCGGAGCGTCAGCCGCGCCCCGCCGGTGTCGATCTCGGGTCGGACGACCGCCAGCCGCGGATCCCGCCGCTGCGTCCGCGCCACCCCATGCTCGTCGACCACCATGAAGGTGCGGTCGTGCGCCAGTCCGGCCTCCGTCAGCGCCGCCTCGGTCGACAGCACTCCCGCGCATCCCTTGACCGGGTAGCTGTACAGCTCGGTGACGACGGCCATCGCTCTCCTCACTGGTCGTGGACACCACGGTAGGGACTGGACGGCGTCGACTTCCAGGCGAGAAGGCGATACGTGACACAGATTCGTCAGCTTTGGCCGCCCACCGCGTCCCGCCGCCGAGGCAGGTGGAACCGGCGGTGCTCTTACAGGCCCCCCGATCGAGGACGGCGAAGGCGACCAACCGATGACAAGCCCAGGATTCGTCATGAAGACGAGGAATGCTCCGCCCTCGCAAGGAACGCGCCCGGCGGCGAGTCGCATCGAGATTCATGCACTTTCCGAGTGAATTCGGGCCGGACGTGGCTGTTTGTCGAGTTCGGAAGGACGGTGGTGGTGCTAGCCGTACCGGAATCCTCTCGTAGGCGGGGTCGACCGGCCGGGGCTTGTGAACACAAACTGCATTGCGTCAAGACCGTTCAACGGCATCAGAAGGAGAGCGTTTGATGCGTGCAAGAATCCTGGCGGGCCTTTCTCTCGCCGCCATCGTAACGGTGGGACCGGCCACCGCTCCGGCCTTGACCGCCACCGCCCTGGCCGCTCCGGCGCCGGTGTGCGACTCCGAGATCATCGGAGACGAGGTCACGGTTCCCCAATGGGGAACGAAGGCCGCCGCGGCCTGGTCCGTCCAATGCCCGGAGGCCCGCAACCTGAGGGCGGAAGTCACGTACGTCACCGGGCGCACGGTCGTCGCTGAGACCGATGTCGCCGCCGGGGAACAGTGGGAGGCCCTGGACTTCAGCCCGTCCTTTGACGGCAGCGGCGTGAACTCCGTCGTCGAGATCTACGAGAACGGCGAACTGCTGGACCAGCTCGCCATCAACTGGGACTGACCCTCACGTTAAGGCGACGTGGCGGGGTTATGCAGTGATGCATAACCCCGCCACACCGCAACGCGTCGAGCGGCGATCCGAAGCGGACCCCTGTGGGCAGGATGTGCGACGCGGTTCGAATAGGCGGCGTAAGATTAGAGATTTCCTCTGGGCCCCTTCACCTGGGGGTTGGAAAAACTCCTGCGGCCAACGCCGTCACTGCCCGGCCTGGCCCAAGGCCAGGCCGAGCGCAGAACCGGGTACCGAACCAGACCCCGGCGTCGTCCCCTACCTGGAGCGCCAGACGGTGCCGCGCCGCTCGTATTCGAGGACCTTCTCGGCGAACAGGGCGGACTCGGGGCCGTAGAAACGCTCGATGAGCCACAGCCCGAGATCGAGGCCCGAGGTCACGCCGCCGGAGGTGACCAGATCGCCGTCGTCGACGACCCGCGCGTCGACGACCTTGCCGCCCTGGGCTTCGAGGTCCTTCTTGGCGGCGTGGTGCGTCGTGCAGGGACGTCCGGTCGTGATCTTCGCGGCGGCCAGCAGGAGCGTCCCGGTGCACACCGCCGTGGTGATCAGGCCGGGCCGCTGCGCGCTCGCGAGCGCTCGGGGCAGGACTCCGCGGCGGATCTCCCCGCCCACCCCGCTCTCCGAGCCGACACCGCCCCCGGGAACCACGAGCACGTCGGCCGACCGGGGGGACCAGGGGGTCTGCACGGCGATCTTCATACCGTGAGCCGTGGTGACCGTACGCGGACCGTCGGCGGTGACGAAGCTCTGCTCCAGCCCGTGCCGCCCGGTGATAATGCCGAGGACCTCCACCGGGCCGGCGAAGTCCTGCTCCTCCACGCCGTCGAAGAGAACCGTGTGCACACGCAGCCGCTTGGGTGGACGAGGTGGCTGCGGTGACGCCGACGCCGCCGGGGACGTTGCGATGAGGCCCAGGCCGAGGCCGGTGGTGGCGACCGTGCCCGTGCGGAGAAGGTTCCGCCTGTCCATGTCATACCTCCTGGTGAGTGGGGGATGGAAAGGTCGTTAGCTTGGGAGCAGACCGGCGGCGACGTGCTTTCCGGGACGCGCGCCCGGGGGCATGGCGAACACGGCGCTTCCGGTGTGTCGGATGAAGGCGTTGAGCCTGTCGGACTCGGCCAGCTTGTGCTGGACGCGTACGAACTCGGCGGGATCGCGCAGGTAGGCGCAGAAAAGGGTCCCGGCGTCGTAGGCGGCGTGGCCGCCGCCCGAGTGTTTCGGCATGTCCTGGCCGTGGTCGTGGTCCTCGCCCGGGGTGTCGTGGTGATCGGCGACCGGCTGGCTGTTGGCCTGGAAACCGTAGTCGTAGTTGTACGAGCGGCGCAGCATGGGGACGTTCCGCACCAGGGCCAGATGGGAGTCGGCGGGGACGAGGAGGCCGCCGTGCGGTGCCGCCTTGCCGAGGTCGGGGGCGCTGAACTCGTGTCCGCCGCTGAGCGGGGCGCCGTTGTCGCGTCGCCGCCCGATCGTCTCGTCCTGTGTGCGCGTCGAGGAGGTGTCCCATTTCGGTAGATCCATCCGGATCTTGCGGAAGACCAGGTAGGTGCCGCCGGAGAACCAGGCGGGCTCGTCCGCGCCGTCGGACCAGACGGCGCGGTCGAACTTGGCGTCCCCGGGACGCGGGTTGGCGGTGCCGTCCTTGTGGCCGAAGAGGTTGCGCGGGGTCGCGTCGCCGAACCGGCCCAGGAACCCCTGCTGGGTCCAGCGCAGCCGGGCCACTCCCGGCGCGCGGCTGCGTAGGGTGCGGAACGCCCGGCTGATGGTCTGGAGGTCGTCGCCGCAGATCTGGACGAGGAGCTCACCGCCGCTCCATGCGGCCTCCAACCGGTCGGTGCGGAAGGCGGGAAGCGGTTCGAGCCGCCTCGGCCGTTGACGTTCCTGTCCGATGCGTGCGAACAGTCCCGGGCCCAGGCCGAAGGTGATCGTCAGGCGGGACGGTTCCAGGCCGTCGGCGATCCCGGAGTCCGGTGGCACGTCCGGTCGGCCGCCCGGTCTGGGGCCGGGGGCGTGTCCCTGGGTGATGCGTTCGGCGGCGATCGTCCACCAACCCATCAGCCGCTGGAAGTTGGCCGCGGCCTGTGCGGGGGTCAGACGCTCGCCTTTCACCGGGTCGGTGGATTCCAGGTCGAATGCCGCGAAGAACGCGTACTGCTGCTGCGGGGTCGCGATGCCCGCCTGGTGGGCTCCGTGGAACGGCACGGTTCCGGACGGACGCGGCGGCGCGCCATCCCGCTGCGTCGCCGCCAGCGCTCCGCCCGTCGCCGCCACACCGGCGGTCGCCGCGGCGGCGGTGATGACGGCGCGCCGTGAGAGACGGCCTCCCGTTCGTTCGGACATGAGACCCCCATTGCGAACCCAACCTTCAGATAACCTGAAGGCTAACCCAAGCTTCAGGAAACCTGAAGGCGGGGTCGGTCGAAGGCGGGGAGGTGCCGTCTTCTGGCAGGTCAGTCGGTGGCCGGGTCCGCGAACGCGGTGCGTATCGCGTCCCCGATCCGCTGATGCGCGCGGGGGGAGTCCGGGCCGAACACCCGCTCGTCGACCTCGGCCACCGCGCGCTGCGCCGCGTCCAGCAGCTCGTGCCCCTGCTCCGTCAGCTCGATCGTCGAGGCCGACCCCGCGCGGGCGTTGTGGTCACGCACGAGCCCCGCGGCGACGAGCGCCTTCACGGCCCCATGCGCGCTTTGCACGGTGATTCCCGACATTCGCGCCAGATCGCTGAACGACGCTCCCGGCACGGCGGCGATGTGGCCGAGCAACCCGAGCCTGCCGACCGTGAGCCCCAGCGGTGCGAGAACGGTGTTGAGCTCGCTCTCGATCCGCCGCGCCAGCGACAGCACCACGATGGAGGTGCTCGCGACGGGCGGCCTCGGACGGCCGTTCTCGGAGGTCACCGTCCCAGTGTCCCGCAGTCTCCCCGCCCTCCGGACGACCAATGTCCCGACCGGTGGGCGCGGTGCCCGACGACTGGGCAGCCTCGGAAAGCCGAGCCGCTGCACTCATCCGTGGCCGCGGGGCAACGCTGCGGGACGGCCAGGACCTCGGTGTATCGATTGCCAGTGGTGGGATCGTGCTGGTTCGGTCGCGTCCATCGCCTCGGCCTTGCCCTCAACAAGGTCAACGACGAACGCGAACGGCTCTGTGAGTACATCGAAGAGTCGCTCGCCGAGAATGGCTTCTGGGAAAAGCTCCGCGGATGACGCGCATTCGGCGTCAAGCCGGCCTGAGGCGATCTGTCGAGCTTCTTCGGCGACAAGTCGACGCCAATGTTCAGAGGGGCGAAGGGCCATGGGGGCCACCCGTAGCGAACCTGTCCGTCATTCTGGTTCGTGCGGCTTGCCAAGGTCGACCGCCGAGCCGGTGTTCATGCGTAGCCACTCCTGGAGAATGCGATAGTCGTCCTCGGTGAGGCCCCTGCTCGGGTTGACGCGGTGAAGGAGGGCCGGGCCGGGATGATGTGCGGATACCCAGGCACGGTCTCTGTCGGTGAGCTCGTCGTCTATCCAGGCGAATGAGCGTCCGGCCGCCCAGGCGACGAGGGTGCGGGTCTTCCAATGCAAGCCGTCACGTTCGTCGTGCATTTCGGTCTCCGGCGCGTTCGGCCAGGTCACTGTCACCAACCTGGGCAGACCGAGGCGTGGTGAGACGCACTCGTTCGCGTCGTCCAGCCAACTGGTGGCCCAGACCAGTTCGCAGCGGAGCGCCAGCAGACGGGTCCCGTGCTCGGGATTGATCCTGTCCAGGAGCGGATTCGCCTCGGTCTGCGGCGACGAGACCGCCTGGTAGGTCGGATAGTGATGTGATGCGGCCCCGAAGGGGATGAGGGGACCGTCAACGTCGAGGAAGAGCAGCGGACCCTGTGCGGCTTCGGTCACGGATGCACGATATCGACGGACGTCCCAGTGGGGTGCGCGGTAGTGGCCATCGCGCGGGACCCGTTTGTGCGAGGCCAGGTCCGGACGACGGCGACGACGCCGAGCACGCCAAGGGGGCGCCGCAACCCGAACCAGATGAGGTGGGCCGTGTGCGTCACCGCCCCGCGAGCGACGCGCCTGTTCGGTAGGTGGCTCGTGCGGCCTGGACGTCGTCCGCGTGCTCGCCGATCCAGGTCATCAGTCCGTGGAGCAGGTGTGTCAGGCCGTCGCCGAGTTCGGTGAGCCGGTAGCTGACCGCCGGGGGTGTCGACGGGTGCACCGTACGGGCGATCAGGCCGTCCTCCACCAGCGTGCGGAGGGTCTGGGACAGCATCTTCTCGCTGATGGCCTCGATTCTGGCGCGCAGCTCTGAGAACCGCAGTGGCCCGTCACGCAGTCCGGTCAGGATCAATGTGGCCCATCGGCTGGTGACATGCTCGAGGACGGCGCGCGCCGGGCAGTCGACATGAAATGCGTCACTCATCTCTTTGGTCGCCCTCTTCTCATCTGGAAACCACCCGGAACCTCATGGGCTTACCTAAAGGTATGTACTTTCCAAAAGTTAGCAGCCTCCGTACGTTCATCGAGCACGCAGCCCTCGACACGGAGGAAGCACATGAACCCGACCGCATTGATCACCGGTGCGAGCCGTGGAATCGGCGCAGCGACCGCGGCCCGCCTGGGCAGGCGCGGATACCACGTGATCGTCAATTACCACCGCAACGAGAGCGCGGCGCGAGCGGTGGTCGCCGATATCGAGTCGGCGGGTGGTACGGCCGAGGCCGTGCGGGCCGATGTCCGCGACCCGGCCGAGGTCGCCGACCTCATCGCCACCGGGACCCGGATCGACCTGCTCGTCTGCAACGCCAACATCGCCCCCACCTTCGCCCCGCCGAGCGCGATGAGCTGGACGGACTTCTCGGACAAGGTCATAGGCGAACTTGCGGCCGTCTTCCACATCACCCAGCGAGCCCTGGAGTTGATGCGTGAGCAGCGGTCAGGACAGATCGTCTACGTTTCGAGCGTGCTCGCCAACACGATCATGCCGGGCGCGCTCTCGCAGGCCACCGCGAAAGCGGCCCTCAACACCTTCGCCCGCCAGGTCGCGGCCGAGGCGGGCCGCCACGGGATCACCGTCAACACCGTCGCTCCCGGCCTGGTCAACACCGAGGCGACCCGCGCGATCCGCGATTCGGAACGCGACACATTCATCGCCGAGAACTCCGTCCTCGGTCGGATCACCGAACCCGACGACGTCGCGGCACTCATCGTCACGCTCACCGACGAAGGATTCCGCGCCGTCTCCGGCGCTCACATCTTCGTCGACGGCGGCCACCAACTAATAAAGGCCTAGCGCCTACGCAGAAGCGTTGTTCGTGACGCCGTGCCCGAGTGGCAGAGGCGGAGGAGCGTAGTCAGCGTGACCGGGCTGGGCGTGGTCAGGTTGTGCGTGTGGATCGCCGTGCTGTCCGCCTGACCGGGGCTGTAGGCGGCGCCTGAGATCTGCCCATCCCGGTTCGACTCCGGACCGCGCCCCTCAAGTTAAAAGGTGAAAGGAAACAGAACGAAATCAACATTGACATTGTTTGGTAATCGGAATTAGTCTGACCGTGGATTCCTGGCGCCAGGATCATCGCGGCTGTACCGGCCACCGGCACGGCCTTCGCTCACGCCTGGCCTGGAGTGCTGCCCAATGATGAATTCCGGACGCACGATGCTCGTGGCCCTGAGTGCCACTCTCGTCCTGCCCTGCCCGGCCTCCACCGCGGCATCCGCCGACCCGCTCCCGCCCGGGGAGATGACCCTGGAGGTGAGGCAGTACTCCGGTACAGGATGCCCGCCCGGACCGGCTGCAAAAGTAAGGTTCTCCCTTAAGAAGGACCACACCGGATTCACCGTCGGGCTGGGTTCGATGGTCGCCAAGACCGGCCCCGGTTCAGCTCCAGATGACTTCCGGAAGGATTGTGACCTCTTCCTTGATTACCAGATTCCGTCGAGCCACACTTTCGCCATCAGGCCGGTGACCTACACCGTTCGTGGACAGTTGGGGTCCGATGGCTCAGCCGATCTGACATCGCGAATCTTCTTCACGGGCGATCAAGGCGTGCCGATTAGATGGGAGAGGCTCAACGGCCCGTTCAAGGGGGTCCAGCAACTTCCGCCCGCAGACACCGAACCGTGGTACAAACCGTGCGGCGAGGATCGCCTCATCCGCATCCAGACGAGTCTGCTCGTCGACAGCTCGGACAAGTCCAGGAAGAACTTCCTGGAACTGCCCAACGACGACCTCTATGAATTCGCCTGGAAAGAGTGCCCGGAGCCATCCCGACCCCGGTGAACGGCGGGCCCGGCGCCCCTCTGCCTCCAACCAGCTCAGCGTCCCCCGCACTGATTCTCATGCCCAACGACGAATCGCCACGAAGGCCAGGACCCGACGACTCGATGCCGTCGGTGCCCTGGCGTGGTGGACACCCTCCTGTTGTTCGACGCGATCGAGGACGTCCGGGACGCGCCCCGCCCCTTGAGACGTCCTGGCCGACGTCGAGGCGTTCCCGGGATGTCTTCGCCAGCGCAACTCATCTCACAACAGTCCTGTGGCCGCCCATCCCTTCGCCGACCAAACGCAACGCCGGTGCCCCTAACAGTGGAGCACCGGCGCTTTCGCTCGATATCTGGCGTGAATCACGCTCAGGAATCCGAGTGAGACGCGATCGGTCGAACGCCAAGACGCTCGCGTAACGCAGCCCCCGGCGAGACTCCATTCGCAACTGCCGGCCCCCGGGCAGCAATGGAGTCCACGCCCGCGCTAACGCGAATCACAAGCCGATCAACGCATGCCTAGTACCGGCAGCGGGTGGTGATCGGATTTACGTCTGTGACGTTGTTTGCGTAGATCCAACCATGTGGAGCCGCGCCTCCGACGCTGACGTAGTACCACAGGTTGTTCGAATTACTGTAGTCGTAGCACCAGCCGCCGAGTCGCGTGCCTTTGCGGAGCGTTGCGGTCACGCTTTGGCAACCTGCGCCGGGACCGTTCCTGAGCCAGATCTCCTTATCGACGGTGGCACCGCCAGGGCCATTGGTATAGGGGGAAACGTCGCAGTTCAGATTGATGTTCGATGGTGTCCGGTTCGGCGGTTGGTCACTCTCGATCGACGGTAAGTTCTCCGATCTGGAGAGCGAGGCGTTCGCCGGGACGGCGGACGCCACCAGACCGAGTCCTGCGACGGTGAGGGTGATGGTGAGAGCTTGCATGGACTTTCGTGCCACTTTTCCTCCCATGTGAGTTTGGGCATTTAAGGGGAGTGTGGCAAACGGCGGCTGGGCGTGTCGTTGTCGAGGAGTGCACTCTGTGTGGGGCACAGTGCACTCAGCCGGTGGCACTGTGGACGGTCTGGCGGAACTCACCGGGTGTCATGCCGTAGGCGGTGCGGAAGATGCGAGTGAAGTGGGCGCGGTCGATGATTCCCCAGCGAGCGGCGATGGCGTGCACGGGGCGTGCGGCCAGTAGGGGGTCGGCGAGATCGCGGTGGCAGCGTTGTAGCCGTTGGCGCCGGATCCAGGCGCCTATGGTCATATCCTCGGATTCGAAGAGCTTGTAGAGGTAGCGGACCGATATGCGATGAGCTGCGGCGATGGCGGCCGGTGAGAGGTTGGGATCGGCGAGCTGTTGATCGATGAAGTGATAGATCTCGGCCAGCAGCACCTTCCGCCTGGTGGCATTGTTGACGGTGTTCTCGATGTCCAGCCGGTGGGCAAAGGCGGCCGCGGTCAAGTCGAGGGTGGTCTTGGCCAGTGCCGACCGGTCCGCGTTGGTGTAGGTATCGGCTTGGCGCAGCACCTGCTGTAGATGGCTCAGCAGTACCGCCCCCAGCCCGGTTCGCACGTCCAGCGAGCCCGGGATCATGTCGTCGATCGCACGAGTGGGCAGCCGTAGCGCGGTACGAGGAAAACCGACCATCAGTACCCGCCCGTACCGGGATTCCTGCCAGCCTTCCGCGGGGCGATGGGTGTCCAGAAGCACGGACTGCCCGGGTTCGAGCATCGATCGGTGATCCTTCGTGGCTATCCCGATGGTTCCATGGAGTACGAAGAAGAGCTCATAGCGCTCGGTGTCACCCGACCGGATCAGTTTGGCCGTGCGAAACGACTGCATCGGCGCGCCCTTCAGCTGCGAGATCTGTACCTCGCCCAGGTTCACGGCGTCCAGGGAAGCATGAAAGTCGGCAACCTTCGGGTTGCGGAGGTAGCAAGGAACTTGCGTACTCAGCGCCACGTCGTACCAGTACGGAAAGCGATCAGTCGGAGGCAGATCGTCGGTTGTCAAACGAAGCGTCGTCATGATTGCACTCCTGGTGTAGAGCGGCTCTTCGGAGATGCTCTATACACCAAAGCAGAACCACCAGTTCACTGACCAGAACTTGCCGCCCCCAACCGCAATTGGTGAGTGTCAAACCACCGCTCCGGCCACCAGACCGGTGCCCCACCCGCCGCTCTCACGCTGTGATCAGTTGCGATTCGTAGGATTCACCAGGGACGCGATCACGAATGCGCCCGCCATCCACCCGCACCGACGCCCCTTTCGCCCGAATAGACAAGCAGCCCGAGCAGGTCACCACCACCTGCCCCCACCCACAAGGCTGAGCTGGGCAGAGACGTCTCCAGAACGAGCCGCACCCGCCAAGAAGGTGATGGTCTCAGGCGCAGCGGCCACCTCAACGCAGGCCTCGCCGAACTCGCCCCGTTGCCTGAGCGAGGAGAGCCCCGAAGGCGTTGGGAGTCAGGGTGATTCGTGGACCAAGAGCAACCTTGCTGTCTCGTATGGCGATGGCGCCGGGAGCGCGGCAACCTCGACGCATTCGCCTCCGGTCTCGCCGCTGTAGCTGGACTGCCGCCATGTGGTCACGGCTTGCTCCGTCAAAGGTCCAGCTTGCCCTGTTTCGCCTGGGTGTAGAGGTTGGTGAAGGCTGCGGGGGTGAGGGTGAGGTGGGGACTGTGGGGGGCCTTGCTGTCGCGGATGCCGATGCCGGTGGGGAGTTGCGCGAGTTCCACGCAATCTTCGTTGGTGCCCTCTGGGCTTCGGCTGCTTTTGCGCCACGCAGGCGGAAGCGTCATCTTAGTTTCTCCATCGCGTCTCTGAGCGTCACCCGCGACAACTCCACGGGAAGGGCTACGGCACCGATCCGGTCGAACCTGTTACGCAGGCTTGCCACCTCTTCAGAGTCCAACTCTAGTCGGCCCCCGTTGGGGGCTACAAGGAATCCGATCTCCCCCTCCTTGACCTTTAGTACCTTGAACGGTCCGTCCAGTCCCTCGTTGGCTCCTGCACCGTTTGGAACGATGCGCAAGATCACGTTCGGAAGCTGTGAAAGTTGGAGCAGGTAGGCGATCTGCTCACGCATCGTGTGGGGGCCGCCTACGTGCGGGCCTAGCGCCGTCTCCGCCAACAAGACCCAGACTTCGGGCGCGTCCGGCTTGTGCAAGATCGCTTGACGTGCCATGCGAGCCTCGACGGCCTTTCCCAGGTTCTTAGGTCGACCAGCCATGAGCAGTGCACGCGCGTACTCGGGCGTCTGGAACATTGCGGGGATCACCTGGCCGTCGTACATGCGGATTTCGGAGGAGCGCTCCTCGAAGCCGAGGTAGTTCTTGTTCCAGTTGGGATCGTGTCCCAACCGGGCAAACCACAACAGAATCCCGAACAGGCCGCCTGTACTCCACTTCGCGTCCAAGATCGCAGCTTCGCTCTCCTTGAGTTGTGATTCGCCGCTCTCGAGTCTGGAAATCGAGGAGCGGGATCGGTTGAGCCAGCGCGCGACGATGTCGCCGGTCTGGCCGTGCTGTGTGCGGAAAAACCGCAGGTAGAACGCGATGGTCGCCCAGAGGTTGAGTCTCGGGTCAGGTGGCTCGTTGACGTTCATCCTGCTGACGCCCCTCTCATTCGACTTCCGGGTCTTTCACGGAATAGCGACAAGCTAGCTCACTGGCGCCACGCTTGTTCGAAGAATGCAAAGAAAGGAGGAGGGGGAAATGGTGGCGAAAGTGGTGCAGGCGGGCGAGTTGGACATTTCTTGTCGGGCGGACGTGACCGTGCCGGGGATGGTGCGGTCGTTGGTGGGGTTCCGGCTTGCGGAGTGGGGGCTGGAGCGGGTCGCCGGGGATGTGCTTCTGGTTGCCGGTGAATTGGTCGCCAATGCGGTGCAAAGTGCGCTGGACCGGGAAATCTGGGTCAAGCTCACTCGGGAGGCCGGGGCCGTCGTGGTGGCGGTGTGGGATCCCAGCGAGGGGATGCCGGTGGCGCGACCGGTCGTGGAGATGACCCTCGACGACGTGGATGGCGACGCCTGGGCGTTGGAGCCGGGATGTGAGGAAGGTGGGCGTGGGCTTCAGATCGTCCAGGCGCTCGCGTCCGGCTGCGGGGTCAAGGTGACGCCGCCGGTCGGGAAGTGGGTGTGGGCGGCGGTCGCGTGTTGAGCCGGTGGTGGACGTGGCGGAGGCGGAGGACCGCCGTGCGGTACCTGGACGTGCTGGCGCTCGCGGTCAGAGTGCGCGGGTGGCGGTGCGTGAAGTTGTACGGGCGCGAGTTCCCCAGGCCGCTGCTCTGGGTGTACGCGAGCGGCGTCGCCGACGATGTCGGAATCGTCGTCGACGTGCGGGTCTGTGCCCGGGGGCTCTGGGGCTATTACGACGTGCGGAAGGCCGCCTACCTGTGTCCGTGCGGGGACGCCAGGGCGGCGGCGGAGCAGATCGACCTACTCCTCAAGGGCCGCATGTACCCGTCCACCTGGTAGTCGCCAGAAGAGGTCGAGGACGATCGGGCCTGACCAAGGCTGGACGATCAATGGTGATGCTCTTCTGCGTAGCGGTCTGTGCCGAGGATGACCACGGGTGACCGTGGATGACAGCGGGAGAAACGGGCAGCCCACCACATCCTTCGCCTGGCAAGGGCTGATGCCCTCCAGGCCCTGCTCCGGAGAAAGGACATCTCTTTCGGCGATCATCTCTCATTCAGGTTCGATCCGGTGGGGAGGATGGGGGAGATATTGAAGGCTGACTGGGAGAGGTCCCCACTGGGTGCCGGTGATGATGCCGACCCAGGTGTCTTCGCTGGCCGGTATCTAGCCGGGTGACCCGCCAGGCCCGGCGTATCGGCACCTGTCTCCGGCCTGGGCGCGAACCGGCCCGATGAGGGCACCGAGAACCTTGCGCGCGCCACGGGAAGCACGCCCGCCCCACAAGCACACCCCACCCCTCCCTGAACGGACGCCTCCGGCCGGACCATGTCGCGTCCACCGACCGCTGCGGGCCAGAATTCAGGCGCCGGAGGAAATCCGCCGCCTTTTCCTGTAATGCGCGGGCTGCGGCGATCACGGTTGGTGTAAAAATCATCACCACGCGTCACCTGATACGCTCCTTTACAGCCACAGTCAAACCTGTGAAGATCAGTTTCTGGCATTCGCCTAGGCCAGTTAGAGGAGCGCGCCTGGACGACGCGCGTCCAAAGGAGGAACGAGGCCATGAAAGGCTCCCGTAAGGCTGCCATCACCATCGGAGGCGCCGCCGTCATTTTGATCGGCAGCGCCACCACGGCGTCCGCGCACGCGGCGCCCATCACCGGTGTCTTTGGAGCGGTCACCATCACATCCCACGCCCACGGCGTGTACACCGTGCACGTCACTCAACAAGCCTTAGTCTCGGTGCTCGCCCCGCCATCGACGTCACCGTCCGTTGCGCAAGAGTTCGTCAAGGACGGTGGCACCTTCACCTGCCCCTCTCAATACGCCTGCGCCGCCCTGCCCGGTTCGAGCGGCGCCCACGTTTTCAAGTTCTACAAATACGGCAGCTACTCGCTGAGCTACTGGCTCGGTAAGGGAAGCTTCGCCAACAACCAGGTGGACGGTGCGGCGGCACGATACGACAACGTCGAAGGCAGCCAGGTCGGTTGTGTCCCGGCGGGGATCCTGCGGAACGGAATCGACTGGTATCCCATCTGGCGCATCAGACTCACCGCGGCCCGCTGCTGACTCCGCCCGCCCTTCATTGGCGCTTGGACGCTCACCCACCGCGCGGCGGTGAGTGCCCCGACTCGCCCAGACCCGAGCCCGCCAAGTCACCCAAATGGGTGGGTACTTCGCGGTGATCAGGGGAGGCGGGTGGTGGTCGTGGGTTTGCCGAGGGCGCTGCCCTTGGTCCACTTGGTGAAGGGGAGTTGCCAGTAGCCCCAGCCGTTCCACCAGGTGAGGGGGCGTTTGGTTCCCGTGATGGTGACGATGTCGCCGCGGTAGGACCAGTCGTAGAACCATTTCGCGTCGGCGGACGGGGAGCGGACGCAGCCGTGGCTGCAGTTGCGGCGGCCCAGGCAGGACGGGTCGTCCATGTTCTGGTGGATGTACTCGCCGCTGTTGGAGATGCGGGTCGCCCACGGGACCTGTTCGTCGTACCAGCCGGGGTCGCCCTTCTTCTTGCCGGGCGGGCGCATGCGTTCCAGGCGGCTGCGGTCCATGGTGAGGTGGACGCCGCTGGTGGTGATCAGGTGGTCGACGCCGTCGCGCTGGACGTCGCCGCCCTTGCCGAGGCTGACCGGCCAGGTGCGGATGACGCGGCCGTTCTTCTTGACGACCGCGCGGTGGGTCTTGGCGCTGATGTTGACGGTGTGGGAGTCGCCGATCCGGAAGGTGCGGGTGACGTCGCGGTCACCGAAGACGTTGTCGCCGATCTTCAGGCCCGCGTAATGGACGGTGACGGTGACCTTCTGGTGCGGCTTCCACGGGCGGGCGGGGCGGAAGACCACCGAGGGGAGGCCGTTGAAGGACTCTCCGGCGGAGAGCCAGCGCCAGGAGCCCTCGGTGGGTGTTGTCGAGGAGATCTCGATGCTGCGCTCGACGGCGGCCCTGGCCTTGTCGGGGACGGCCTTGGTGAACTGGACGAAGACCGGCATTCCGGTGCCGACGGTCTCGTTCTGGCTCGGGACCACGTTGTTGATCCGGGTGGCGGCCGTGGCGCGGCTGGTGCGGAACGCGCTGGTCGCCGTGGTGGTCTTGCCGGTGGGGGACGTCGCGGTGGCCGACACCTCGTAGGAGCCGCCGGGTTTCAGGGTCCAGGTGGAGCGCCAGGTGGTCTTGTCGTCGGACAGGGCGCCGGGGACGTCGGCTCCCTTCGATTTCACCGAGACCCGGCCGAGTGTTCCGCCGGACGCCTTGACCGTCACGCCGGTGTCGGGACGGGCCTTGCCGTCGCCGTTCGCGGGGGTGATCGTCACCTGTGGGGTGCCCTCGTCGCCGCCCTTCGTGGTCGTCCCCCCGCCGCCGCCGCCGTCGCCGCCGCCTCCGCCGCATGCCGTCGCCAGCCCCAGGACCAGCGCCATCGCCAACGCCTTGCCTCGCACCGCTCTCCCTCGTCAGCCCGCCGGGCCCGCGCCCCGGCAACAAGATCGCTTACGGAACGGGCCTGGTGTTCCGGCCCGCTCGGTGGCGGGGCGGGCGGGTCGACACGTCCGATGGGGTCCATTGTCCCGCGAAGGGCGACCTCGGGGGACCGGTTCGGCGATCTGTCGCGCTTCGTGTCGGGCGTTCGGCGGAAAACAGCGGAATTCCGGCGTAGGTGGAAATGCCGCTGAGGGTGGGTGTTGGCTTTGGCGCGGTGATGGTGTTTTCCGGAGGTGTTTCCGCAGGCCGGGGGCCCGGTCTTGATCTTCTATTCAAGATTGGGAAGGCGGCGGTCAAAAGCGGCGATCCGCGTGCGGGGGCGCGCGATGCTGGATTGTGGCCGCCGTGCCGGTCCTTGTCGGAGCACCTGGTGAAAGGCGGGAAGTCCGACGCTTCGCGGCGGTCGAGTTCATTTGTGGTCCTGGCGGAGTCCGGGTTCCTCCCCGGCTTCAACGCCGGGGCATCCTGGTGAAGGGACGCGCGATGAGTACCCAGGGGCTGAGTCCCTCCATCGACTCCGGTGCGTCCGATCTCACCTCCGGCGCCGCGGTCGTCGCGCCGGTCGTTCCCTATCGCGGGGCGGGCGCGCGGGCGCTGGGCGTGCTTGGCCCGGCGTGCGTCGCCGTGGCGGACGGCTGGGCGATGGCGGTCGCGGTGGCGGCGCTGCGGCCGGTGCCGGGCGCGGTGCTCCCGGGCGCGGCGGCAGTGGCGATCATCGTGTGCAACGCGGCCGGTGGGCTGTACCGGGTGCGCCGGAGCCCGTCGCTGCTGGCCGACGCGCCGCGGGTGCTCGTTCGCACGGCGGGCGTGGGCGCGGCGGTGCTGTTGCTGGGCGCGGTTCGGGACGCGGCCGTCGCCTGGTTGTGGATCATGGTGGTGGCCGGGGGGTCGGCGCTCGGTGTCCGGGCGTTCGTGAACGCGGCGGTCAGGACGTACCGGTTTCGCCGGTCGTGGGCGCGGCCCGTGCTGGTCGTCGGGACCGGTGGGACGTCCGCCCAGCTCGTGGGGATCTTGCGGGATCGCGGGGAGTTCGGGCTCGCCGCGGTCGGGCAGGTGGCGGCCGGGGTTCAAGGGGAGCCCGTGGCGCCGCTGCTCGGGGAGACCGCCGATCTGCCCGCGCTTGTCGAGCGGCATGGGGTCGATGTGCTGGTCGTGGTCGCGGAGGACGTCCAGCCGGAGCAGTTGGGAACGGTCCTGCACGTCTCGTTCGGGTTGCCGTGCGAGACGCTGCTCGTCCGGCCGCCGTCGGACATGGTGCCGGTGCCGACGCCGCGGCGGGAACAGCTCGCCGGGCTGACCTGCGCGCGGGTCGGGTGGGGGCTGCGGGAGCCGTCCGCCAGGTTCGCGAAGCGGCTGCTCGACGTGGTGGTCGGGTCGTTGCTGGTTCTGCTGGCTTCGCCGGTGTTGGTGGCGTGTGCCGTCGCGGTGCGGTCGGACGGCCCGGGTGTGCTGTTCCGGCAGCGGCGCGTCGGGCTCGGCGGCAAGGAGTTCGTCCTGTTGAAGTTCCGGACGTTGCGGCCGGTCGACGAGAGCGAGTCCGACACCCGCTGGACGGTCGACGGAGAACGCGTCGGAAAGGTCGGGCGATTCCTGCGGGCCACGTCGCTGGACGAGCTTCCGCAACTGTGGAACGTCATTCGCGGCGATATGAGCCTGGTCGGGCCGCGTCCGGAAAGGCCGCATTTCGTGGAGCAGTTCTCCCGGACGTGCCCCGGATACTCGCTGCGGCACCGGGTGCCCGCCGGGTTGACGGGATGGGCGCAGATCCACGGGTTCCGGGGCGACACGTCCATCGAGCTGCGCGCCCGGCTCGACAACCACTACATCGACCACTGGACGTTCACCGGCGACCTGAAGATCCTGCTGCTGACCGTCCGGGCGATGATCCTCCGGGACGCGGGATGACGGTCTCCGCGCTCCCCCTCCCCTGGCGGCTGGTCAGCTTCCGGCGGCCGAGCTGGCTTGTCGCCGCGGCCGTGATCAGCGTCGGGGTGCCGCCCGGTTCGGAGTCGTTCGGCCCGGGTGTGCAGGTCACGTTCGGGGACGTCGCCAGCGCCGGGCTGGTGCTGGCCGCCGCGTTCCTGCTGGCCACCAGGCGGGTCGTGTTGCCGCGTGCCGCGTTCCTGGCGTTCGGGCCGCTGGTGGCCGGGCTCGGGATCAGCACGGTGTGCTCCGCCGACATCGCGTCCAGCCTGCCCGGGTTCGTCCGCGACTTACAGATCTTCGTGCTGGTGCCGCTGGCCGTCGTCGTGCTCGTCCGGGACCGCCGCGACCTCACGATCGTCTGCGCGTCGCTGCTCGGGCTCGGGCTCGGGGAGGCCGCGTACGGGATCTGGCAGTCGGCCACCGGGAACGGCGCGTCGATGGGCGGCCAGACCGTCCGGGCGGTGGGGACGTTCGGGTCGCTGGACGTCATGGCCATGTCGATCGTGGTCGGGTTCGCGTTTCTGGTGCTGACCGCGTTCGCGATGGCCGCCCCCGGACGCGGCGTCGTCACCGTCGTGGCCGCGCTCGCCGGGCTCGGGGTGCTCGCCGTCGCGCTGGCGGTCGCGTTGAGCCGCGGCACCTGGCTCGCGCTCGGCGCCGCCGCCGTCCTCGCCCTGGTCCTGTTCGACCGGTGGACGGCCGTCAAGGTGCTGACGTGCTGCGCGGCGCTGCTGTTCGTGATGGTCACCGTCGCGGGCGGCGGGTCGCAGACCGTCGTGGACCGGTCGAAGTCCCTGGTCGGCTCGATTCACGAGCCGGACCGGTCGGTGACCGACCGCTACCACCTCTGGGGCGCCGCCGTCCGGATATGGGAGGACAATTCCCTCACCGGGGTCGGGGTGAAGAACTTCCCGGCCTACCGCGACGCCTACGCGGGCATCGAACTGTCGTCGGGCAGCGAGACCGCCGACGCCGCGAACGGGTACGTCCGGCAGCCGCTCCTGTCGCCGCACAACGAGTACCTGCTGTTCCTGGCCGAGCAGGGCGTGGTCGGTCTCGCCGGGCTCCTGGCGCTGGTCGGTGTGCTGGTCGCCGGGCTGTGGCGGCGGCGCCGCGCCCGCGATCCGCTGTGGCTCGCGAGCGTCGCGCTGGTGACGTTCCTGCTGGTCAACTTTCTGTACGCCGATCTGGGCGGGCCGACATGCGCGCTCGTCGCGATCGTCCTCGGGACGGTGGCGGCACGGGCTTTCGGGACGGTGCGCGCATGACGTCGATCGGACGGGCCGCCGCGCTGTCCGGGGTGCTGATCGCCGCCGGGACCGGCCTCGGGTTCGCCCGCGACCTGACGGTGGCGCACCTGTTCGGCGCCGACGGCGGCACGGACGCGTTCCT
The DNA here is from genome assembly GCF_003432485.1 of Actinomadura spongiicola. GTDB lineage: Bacteria > Actinomycetota > Actinomycetes > Streptosporangiales > Streptosporangiaceae > Spirillospora > Spirillospora spongiicola. Next base: position 73,199 of record NZ_QVNQ01000010.1, on the reverse strand, counting down.
CGTCGCCTGGACGATCCCCGAGACCGCCTCCCCGCTGCTCATCGAGGACGCGATGGCCCTGCTCATGGTGCCGCTCGTCACGCGGCTCCTCGCGAGGGGCGACGGGCTGCGTCCGCTCATCGGCACGGTGGTGCCGCGCATGGTCCTGGGACTGTCGCTGGTCACGGTCACGCTGATGGTGGCCGCGCCCGTCCTGGTGGACGTTCTCGCCCCCGGCCTGACCGAGCGGGGCCCGGCCGTCCAGGGCGTCCGGCTGACGGCGATCACCGTGCTGACGTTCGGTGTCGCGGGGTTCATGAGCGCCGCGCTGCGCGCCCACCACAGGTTCGGGCCGCCCGCCGCGATCTACCTCGCGTACAACGTGGGCGTGCTCGCCGTGATCGGCGGGCTGTCCGGCGTCGTCGGGATCACCAGCATCATGATCGGCGTCGCCTGCGGCAGCTTTCTGATGATCGCGGTTCAGGCGCCCGCGTTCCTGCGCTGCCTGCGCGCCTCCCCCCGCGAAGCCCCTCACGAACGCGGCACACCGGACACGGCCGAGGTGTGGATGGGCCTCGCGGCCGTCGCGCCCGTCGTCGTCTACACGGTCACCCGGCAGGCGCAGGTGTTCGTCGAGCGGTTCCTCGGCTCCGGGCTGGCCGCCGGGTCGATCTCCCACCTGAACTACGCGCAGAAGGTCGCGCAGGTGCCGATGATCCTGTCGCTGCTGATCGTGACGGTGACGTTCCCCCGGCTCGCGCGGGCCTCGGCGGACGGCGACACCCGGCTCGTCGCCCGCCGGATCCAGCGGGACCTCGTGGTCGCGAGCGCGATGGTGCTGGCCGCGACGGCGTTCCTCATCGCGTTCGCGCCCGCCATCGTCAGGGTGCTGTTCGAGCACGGGGAGTTCACGTCCGCCGACACCGACAGCACCGCGTCGATCATGCGCGTCTACGCGCTCGGGCTGTGGGGGCAGTCGGCCGTCGGGCTCGCCGCGCGGGCGTTCTTCGCGCAGCGGAGACCGACATGGCGGCCCGCGCTGGTGCTGGGCCTGGGCCTCGCCGTCACGGCCGTGATCGGCGGCGTGTTCGTCGCGTCCGCCGGGACGCGAGCGCTGGCCGCCGCCAACGCCGCCGGGATCACGCTCGCCGCCGTCCTGCTGCTGGCCGGGCTGCGCACGGGCGTCGCGCCGATCTCGCTGCGCCGGGTCGGCGTGGACGTGTCCCGGCTCGTGCTCGCGGCCGCCGGGGCGTGCTGTGTCGGCGCGTTCACCGCCGCGCTGTTCGACGGCGGCGCGGTCGTGGAACTCGCCGTGGGCGGGGTGGTGACAGGGGCGGCTTTCGTGGTGCTGACCGTCCTGATCGCACCCGACCTTCTCATCGCTTCATTTCGTCGTGGCAGAACCGAATCGGGGGAGAGCAGTGAGCCAGCCGACCGAACCGACAAGAGTGACGGCGCCGGCGCGTCCGGCGGAGGAGATCCGGCCGGTGCCGCTGGTGCTGATGTACCACTCGGTCGACCATTTCGATGAGGACCCGCACCTGGTGACGGTGTCGCCCGCGCGGTTCGCGCGGCAGATGGCGTGGTTGCGGGCGAAGGAACTGCGCGGTGTCGGCATGCGCGAGTACCTGGACGCGCACACCGCCGGACGGGCACGCGGCCTCGTCGGGCTGACGTTCGACGACGGCTACGCCGACTTCGCGACCCGGGCCCTCCCGGTGCTGCTGCGGTACGGGTTCGGCGCGACGGTGTTCGTCGTCACCGGACGGATCGGCACCTACAACGCGTGGGACGACGGCCCCCGCAAACCGCTCATGACGGCCGACCAGATCCGCACCGTCGCGGACGCGGGCATCGAGGTCGCGTCGCACGGACGGCACCACGTCTCCCTGCCCGGCACGGACGACACCGAGCTGCGCGAGGAACTGGAGGAGAGCCGCGCCGCCCTGGAGGAGCTGGTCGAGGGGCCCGTCACCGGGTTCGCCTACCCCTACGGGCACGCCACGCCCCGGGAGGTGGCGGCGGTGCGGGCCGCCGGATACGACTACGCCTGCGACATCAGCCCCGACGAACCGCAGCGGCACGCGCTGCCCCGCACCTATGTCGGCGACCGGGACGGGCCGCTGCGGCTCCGGGCGAAGGTCGTCCGGCACGAGCTGCGGCACCGGAGCCGTGTGTGACCCGGGTCCTGCACGTGATCACCGGGCTGGAGCGCGGCGGCGCGGAACGGCAGCTCGCGCTGCTGCTGCGCCATCTTCCCGTCGCGTGCGAGGTCGCGGTGCTGACGCGGGCGGGGACGGTCGGCGCGGAGATCCGGCGGGCGGGCGTGACCGTCCACGAGATCGGGATGCGCGGGAACCGGGACCTCGCGGCGCTGCCCCGGCTGGTGCGGCTGATCAGGCGGGGACGGTACGACGTCGTCCACACCCACCTGTACCGGGCGTGTGTGTACGGCAGGGTCGCGGCCCGGCTGGCGGGGACGTCCCGCGTCGTCGCGACCGAGCATTCGCTGGGCGACGGCCACATCGAGGGACGTGCCACGACGCGCGGCGTCCGCGTGCTGTACCGGGCGACCGAGCGGTTCGGGTCGGTGACCGTCGCCGTGTCGCCGACCGTCGCGGCCCGGCTGCGCGGCTGGGGCGTGCGGCCCGGCCGGATCGTCGTGATCCCGAACGGCGTCGACCCCGCCGAGTTCGCGTTCGACGCCGGAAGGCGCGCCGCCACGCGTCAGCGGCTCGGCATCGCGCAGGACGAACCGGTCGTCGGCGTTGCCGGACGGCTCGTCCCCACGAAACGGTTCGACCTGGCCGTCGAGGCGGTCGCCAGGCTGGACGGCGTCCGGCTGCTGGTCGCCGGGAGAGGCCCGATGCGGGACCCGCTCGAACGGCTCGCGCGGGCCCTCGGCGTCGCCGACCGGGTGACCTTCGCCGGTGACATGCCGGACATGCCGGGCGCGCTGGCCGCGATGGACGTGCTCGCCGCGCCGTCCGTCCAGGAGAGCTTCGGGCTCGGGGTCGTGGAGGCGCTCGCCGCCGGGCTGCCCGTCCGCTACACGGCCTGCCCGGCCCTCGACGACCTCCCGCCCGGCGAGGCCCCGGACGCCCGGCGCCTGCCCACCGACGTGCGGGCCTGGACCGTGGAACTCCGGCGGGTCCTGGAGTCGGCGGCGAACCGGGACAGGGCGCTCGTGCCACCGGTCGTCGGCCGCTACGCCATCGCCGAGCAGGCCGCCCGGCTCGCCCGGCTCTACCGGGCCGAGACGCCCGAGGCCGTTCCGACACGAGAAAGGGCTCATGATGCCGCCACTTGATGGCAGAGGGGGGAGGCGCGGCGCGCTCGCCGCGACGCTGCGCCGGTTCGGGGTGTCGATCGCGTTCGTCCTGGCCGGGCTCCTCGGCGGGCTCGGGTACGCGCTGTTCGCGCCCACCACCTACACCGCGAACGCGTTCGTGCTGGTCGTGGAGGAGACCGGCGACGGGCGGACCGCCCCCGCCGCCGTGAGCTTCGCGCAGGCGTACGGGCGGCTCGCGCCGCTGCCGGAGACGCTCCGGTACTCCACGCGCCCGCTCCCGAAGGTCAAGAAGGGCTCGACGCGCCGGCACGTCCGCGCGTCCACGTCGCCGGACACGCCGCTGATCCGGCTCACCGGCAGCGCGCGGACGTCCCGGGACGCCGCCGGGTTCGCCAACGCCGCCGCCGACGCGCTCGTCCGGTACGGGACGACCCACCGCGCCGAAACAGGGGTCCGGGTCACGCTGATGAGCCTCGCGGTGCCGCCGTCGTCGCCGACGTCGCCGAACCTGCCGCTCGGTCTCGCAGTCGGCACCGCGTCGGGCGTGCTGCTCGCCGGGCTGAGCGCCGCCGTGCTGAGCGGACGGCGACGTCCACGCGACGGAACCGGCGCGGACCGGCCCGAGTCAGCGCGCCGGCTCGTGGAGGTCGGGTCGTGACGGCCGTCGTGCCCGCCGCCCGGCTCGCCCCTTCGGCGGTCGACTGGACGGCGGAGGTCCACCGCGACGAACAGTCGCTCATCGGCGCGGCCGACGAACTGCGCGACCTGTACGACCGCAGCCCCGCCGCGACGCCGTTCCAGACGTACGAGTGGCTCAAGGCGTGGTGGGGCTGGTACGGGACACGTGGGCGGCTCCGGCTCGTCCTGGTCCGGTGCCGGGGACGGCTCGTCGCGGCGGCGCCGCTGATGGCGGGCGTCCGGCACGGGTTCCCGGTCCTGGTGCCGCTCGCGGCGGAGCAGAGCGACTTCACCGACTTCCTCCTCGATCCCGTGTACGCGGACGGCGCCGTCCGGCACCTCGTCAGAGCGCTGCTGGACGAGCGCGGAACGTGCGCCGTCGACCTGCGCGAGGTCCGTCCCGGGTCGGCGGCGCACCTGGTGGCGGCGCGGTGGCCGCACCGGGCGTGGCGGCTGCCGTCGTCGATGTGCCTGGAACTGCCCGTCGACGGCATCGACGACATCCTCGACCGGCTGCCGCGCCGCTCCGCCGGGAAGATGCGCGCCAAACTCCGCAAGATCGACGCGCAGGGCCTCACGGTGGAGTCCGTTCCGCCGGACGGGGTCGCGGACGCCGTCCACGCGCTACTGGACCTGCACGTTCGGCAGTGGCAGGGCCGCCCCATCAACCCCGAGCACACGCGGGAACGGTTCGGCCGCCACCTCGCCGAGGCCGCGAGCGGGATGGTCCGCGACGGGCGCGCCGCCGTCCTCCAGTACCGGTCGCGGGGCCGGCTCGTCGCCAGCGACCTCGTCCTGATCGGGCACCGCCACGTCGGCGCGTACCTGTACGGCGCGGTCCCCGACCTGCGCTCCCGCGTGGACGTCTCGCTGATGCTGCTGCGCGAGGACCTCGGCATCGCGCGGGAACGGCACCGGCAGGGTGTCAGCCTGCTGCGCGGCGTCGAACCGTACAAGCTGAAATGGCGGCCGGACTTCGTGCAGAACCAGCGGATCATCCTCGGGCGGTCGGCGTCGGCCGCCGCGTTCGCCGGTCTCGCTCGGACCCGGGCGCGCCTGTCCGAGCGGCGGCGGGCGGGCCATGGCCGACACGGCTGACACGGCTCAGGCGGACGCCGGGGCACCGGTTCGGGTGCTGCACGTCAGCCAGCCGAACGCGGGCGGGGTCGCCGTCTACGTCGGGCAGGTGGCCGGTGACCAGCGCGGACGCGGCTGGAACGTGGCGGTCGCCTGCCCGCCGGGCGGGGACCTGCCCGCGCGGTGCGCGGCGGCGGGCGTGCCGTGGTTCCCCTGGCAGGCCGGACGCGCCCCCGGGCCCCGGACCCCTCTGGAGGCGCTCGGCCTGCGTCGCCTCGTGCGGGGCTTCGAACCGGACGTCGTCCACCTGCACTCCTCGAAGGCGGGCCTCGCGGGACGGCTGCTCGGCCGTCCCGGCGGCACGCCCACGATCTTCCAGCCGCACGGTTGGTCATGGCTCGCCGCCACCGGACGCCAGCGCGCCCTCAGCCTCCGGTGGGAGCGGGCGGCGGCGCGGTGGACCGACGCGCTCGTGTGCGTCGGGGTCGGGGAGTTGAGCGCGGGGACGCTCGCGGGCGTGCGCGGGCCGTTCCGGGTCGTCCGCAACGGCGTCGACCGCCGCCGGTTCCGGCCCGCCGACGGCGCCGCCCGCCTCGCCGCCCGAACCCGGCTCGGGGTGCCCGCCGCCGTGCCGCTCGCCGTCTGCGTCGGCCGGGTGACCAGGCAGAAGGGCCAGGACGTCCTCGTCGCGGCCTGGCCGGAGGTCACGGCGCGGTGCCCGTCCGCGCGGCTCGCGATCGTCGGCGGCGGCGAGGACCTCGACGCGCTGCGCCGCGACCCCGTGGCGGGCGTGCTGCTCGTCCCGGCCGTGCGGGATCCGCGCGACTGGCTGGCGGCGGCGAACGTCATCGTCCTGCCGTCCCGGTGGGAGGGGCTGCCGCTGACCGCGCTGGAGGCCCTCGCCACCGGACGCCCCCTCGTCGGGACGGACATTCCCGGCATCGCGGAGGTCGTGCGGCCCGGGGTCGGCGCGCTCGTGCCCGTGGACGATCCCGCCGCGCTCGCCGCGGAGGTCGCCGCGCGGCTCCTCGTCCCCGGGGTCGCGGAGCGGGAGGGCCGGGAGGCGGCCGCCGCTGCCGCCGCCTACGACCTCTCCCGGACGATGGCGCACCTGGCCGACGTCACCCGCGACGTCGCCGCGCCCGGTCTCGCCGGGCCGCCGGTGGAACCCCGCCCGGACGGTCATGGCATGCCCGAGGAACGCCCACCGGCAATTCCCCGGCGAATGCGACAATAACGGGAAGGAATGGACGCGCCCGATGCTTTTGTTGTCCACGCCTTTTTCTCGGTTTGGGAAAGGACGTCTGTTGGAATGGATGATCGCGGCTCGGACTTGTATCGTAAGTCCTTGGGCGTCCTCGGCGAATATTTCGGCCCTGCCGGACGACGATAGAATTCATTGACAAGGAAGGTCGCCGTGCCACGTCATCATCCGCTGGAACGGAACCGCTGACCGCATGTTCCTCGACACGCACGTCCCGTCCACGACGCGGCTCGACCCCGGCCTTCCCGTCCTGCTGCTGCGCACCGACCGCAACGTCTTCCACCACGGGACGCTCGGGGTGATCCGGAGCCTCGGACGCGCCGGAGTGCCGGTGCACGCCATCCTGGAAGGACGCGCGAACCCCTCGTCCCGGTCCCGCTACCTGCATCGCGGGCATCCGTGGGCGCCGCCCGCCGCCCGTCCCGCCGCGCTGCTCAGCCATCTGCGGATGATCGGCGAGCGGGTCGGCGGCCCGGCGCTGCTCGTACCGATGGACGACGCCGGAGCGATCTTCATCGCCGAGCACGCGGACGCGCTGACGCCCCGCTTCGTCGTCCCCTACCAGGACCCGGAGGTCCCGCGCCGCGTCGCCGACAAGTCGTCGCTGGTGGCGGCGTGCGCCCGGTACGGCGTCCAGTGCCCGCGAAGCCTGACGCCCACCTCCGCCCACGAGGTGGAGGAGGCGGCGGCCGAGCTCGGCCTGCCGCTGATCGCCAAGTGGGCGCGGCCGTGGCGGCTCCGCCCCGGCCTGCGCAGCACCACGCTCGTGCGGACGCTCGGCGAGGCGCAACGGCTGTTCGCCGCGACCCGCGACCGCGACCCGGACGGCGACGCGGGCCCGCTGATCCTGCAACGGCGCGTCCCGCCCGCCGGGGGCGACTGGTTCTTCCAGGGCTACTTCGACGAGTCCCTCGACTGCCTGTTCGGCGCGACCGGACGCAAGCACCTCGCGTTCCCGCCGCAGGCCGGGCACACCGTCGCCGGGGAATGGGTCGCCAACCCCGAACTCGAACGGCTCGCGGTGCGGATCGTCCGGCTCCTCGGCTGCCGCGGGCTCGTCGACCTCGACTTCCGGCGGGACGTCGACGACGGCGGCTACCACCTGCTCGACTTCAACCCGCGGATCGGGGCGCAGTTCCGCCTGTTCACCGACCGGAACGGCCTCGACCTCGTCCGCGCCCTGCACCTCGACCAGTCGGGGCGCCGCGTCCCCGACGTCAGCCCGGCCACCGGCCGCAACCTGCTGGTGGAGAACCACTATCTCCGGCACTCCGCGGCCCGCCCCCTGCGCGTGACGGCGCGTCCGCTGCGCGAGACCCTCCGCCCGCTGCGCGAGGCCGACGAGCTCGCCTGGTACGCCGGTGACGACCTGCCGCCCTTCCTCGCGATGGGACGGCAGAGCGTGATCCGCGCCGTCGGAAGGCTCCGAACCACGTAAACACCACACTTCACGGGGGGAACGAACATGAACGACTCGGCTTGCGACGTCGTCATCGCGGGCGCCGGACCCTACGGGCTGTCCACGGCCGCGTACCTCCAGAACCTCGGCCTCGACGTCCGGATCATCGGACGACCGATGCGGTTCTGGGACGAGAACATGCCGGAGGGCATGTACCTGAAGTCTGAGCCGTTCGCGTCCAATCTCGGCGCGCCGCAGCGCGGCATGGGCTTCACCGACCGGCACCCCGACTGGGGCCTCGGCCGGCCGATCCCCCTCGACACGTTCGTGGCCTACGGGCGCTGGTTCGCGTCCGTGGTGATCCCCGGCACCGAGGACGCGCAGGTCGTGAACATCGAAGGCGCCCGCCGGGACGGCTACGTCGTCACGCTCTCCACCGGCGAGACGATCGCGACGCCGATCGTCGTGGTCGCCGTCGGCGTCGGACCGTTCGCCCACATTCCCGATGAACTGTCCGGGCTGCCGTCCTGGCTGGTCTCGCACAGCAGCGCCCACCGGGACCTCGGCCTGTTCGCGGGCAAGGAGGTCGCGGTGATCGGCGCCGGGCAGTCCGCGCTGGAGACGGCGGTGCTGCTCGCCGACGCTGGCGCGTACCCGCACGTCATCGCCCGCCGCGCCGAACTCGACTGGAACACGGTGCCGGAGCAGTCGCGGTCACCGCTGGAACTGCTGCGCGGCGGGCCCCGGTCGGGGCTCGGGACCGGGTACCGGACGTGGCTGTGGGCGGAGCGTCCCGGGCTCGTCCGGTACCTGCCGGAGCGGACGCGGCGGCGGATCGTTCGGGAGACGCTCCCGCCCGCGGGCGCCTGGTGGTTGCGCGACCGGCTGGACGACCGCGTCCGCGTCTCCACCGGCCGTTGCGTGGTGAAGGCGGCCGGGCGGGACGACGGCGTCGCCCTCACCACCATCGACCAGGCCGGGCGCCGCGTCACGACGGAGGTGGAGCACGCCATCGCCGCCACCGGATACGTCCCGGACATCGAACGCCTCACGATGCTGTCACCGGACCTGCGGGCCCGGATCGCCACCCACTCCGGTCCGAAGGGTGGAGGGACCCGGTTCGGCGCGCCGGTGCTCAGCCGGAACTTCGAGGCGTCGACGTCCGGCCTCTACTTCGCGGGACTCGCCGCCGCGGTCACGTTCGGGCCCGTCATGCGGTTCGTCCACGGCGCCGACTTCGCGGCACGCCGGATCGCGCACCACATCATCCGCCGCACCCCGGCCGTCCGGGAGCCCGCGGGGCGGGTCGAGACCGTCCTCGAACCGGACGTCTCGCCGCGGTGAAGAATCTTCCTCCGGTGTGACGGGGGCGCGTCCGGCCGGGTGGTCGCGGCCGGGCGGAGCCGGTGGTCACTCCCAGGGCGGACGGTACCTGCGGCGTTCACGCTCGGCGCGGGCGGTGGCCAGGGACCACTGCCAGCGCGAGTACAGCGTCCAGGCGAACGTCCGGTGGCCCCGCCCACGGGTGCGCTGACCGGCGGGAACGCTGGACAGCACAATGAATTGGATCTTCGGACGGTCGGCGAACCGGCGGGGCGCGCAGCGGCGTCGTGCCGGTCGCAGCCGCGCGATCGGGGACGAGGGGTCGGGCATCGCAGCTCCTCGGGAGGGCGGTCGTCGCAACCGCCCGTCCGCCGAATGTAGCGCACTCGATACCGTACGCCATGCGGCTCGTGAACTCCGGGTGAACATTCGATGTCCACGACCCCGCCGGCGATCACTAAAACGTTGAATTACCGGCGAATCGGGCGCGCTGCTAAAGGCGCGTTCATGCCCCGGTAAATGATCCGCAGACATCCGGGGAGGCCGGACAATGGCTCCTTGATCGCGTGTTCTCCGGTGCTACGTTCATGCCGTCCGCCCCACGTGGGGCATGGCCAGAGCAGAGGAGTGGACCGGGAATGGCACCAGCACCGATCCGTACCGGGGCGATTCGCCCCGACGGTCGGACGCCGCGTGCCCAGTCCCCCGTCCCTCCTCGTTGCGTCGTCCGGCTCGTCTTCCGTCTCGCCGCCCTCGCGGGCCTCGCGTTCGTCGGGTGGGTGGCGTTCTCCGCGCTCAACGGGACCGCCCACGCCGCGCGGCACGACACGCCGGACCAGGACGCCGCGACCGCCGCGGCAGCAGTGACCCGTCACGTCGACGTCACCGACCCGATCTCCGCCGCCGAACGCGTGGCGGACCGGGCGGTCGGCGACCGTCCCGTCCAGCGGCTCTCCGACCAGGTCGGAGAGCTCGGAGACGAACCCCTGCGGTACCTGCGGGACCGGCAGCGGGCCGTCCTCGACGGCAAGGACCAGGTCGTCCGCGACTTGGAGAGGCTGACCGACGCGGCCGGGGTTCCGCTCGTGCGGCTCCCGGACGTGCGGCGCGCGCCCGTCGTCGGGGTGGTGAGCGGTGTCGTCCGCGAGGACGTGCCACCTTCGCCGTCCGTGGTGGTCGAGGCGCCGACCCGGCAGCGCGAACGGTCGACGCGGGGGCCCGAGAAGGCCGTGGCGGGCGATGTCGCCCATGCTCGCGCCGATCTCGGTGCCGCCCCTTCCAGGACGTCCGCCGACGACGCGGACGAGTCGGACTCCGGCGACTGCGCCGGATGCCGCGGTGACCAGCGCGATCCCGTGCTGCCCAAGGGCCAGAGCGAGCCGGGCGGCGGCTCCGGTGGAGGGCACCAGCTCTCGCCGATCGCCGACCTGATGACCAGCGGCCGGTACCCGGCGGTGCCCGCCGCGCTGGACCCGAACACGTTCCACCGCACGGCGCTGACCGACGTGTCCGCGCCCGGCGGCCCTTCCGTCGTCCCTGACTAGGACCGCCGTCCCCTGACCGGGGGCGTGTCCCGGACGGCCCGCGCGATCTTCGGCGCCGCCCGTCCCTGCGGATTTCCACGATCTTTCCTCGATGGGCAACGGCCATGCCCGGCCGGCTGCCCGCTGCGCCCACCCGGACGGTGCCGCGCAGCGATCACACCGAAAACGACGAACACGACAGGAGCCAGAAAACCATGCGTTTGTGGACAAGGAACACCGGCCGCGTCGCCCTCATCGCCGTGGGCGCCCTCACCGCCGGAGCCGCCTTCGGCCCCGGCGCCGTCGCCGCCACGCGGTCCGGCGACATCGGCGCGCTCGGCACCGCGATCGCCGAGCCGGCGAGCGGGGCCAGGGCCGACAACGCCCGCCACGGCGACGGCGGGGACATGAAGACCTCCGGGATGTTCTCCATCCTCGGCGGCAACCAGATCAACGCGCCGGTCAGCATTCCGGTGGACGTGTGCGGCAACGCGATCGCGGTCCTCGGCATCGCGGCGGCCAAGTGCAAGGGCGGGGCGTCCGTGAAGCGCCTCGCCTCCGGCGACCCGAACATGGAGACCTCGGGGATGTTCTCCATCCTCGGCGGCAACCAGATCAACGCGCCGATCAGCGTCCCGGTGGACGTGTGCGGCAACGCGATCGCGGTCCTCGGCATCGCGGCGGCGAAGTGCAAGGGCGGGGCGTCGGTCAAGAGCGGGGAGCCGAAGCTGCCGCCCACGCCGCGGACGCCGCCGAAGAAGAAGCCGTACAAGCCGTCCAAGCACCGCCCCGGCGCCGGGCACACGAAGCTGCCGTCGACGATGCGGTCGCAGCAGAACTCGCGGCTGGCGCGTCCGGCCGCCATCGGCGCGGCGCCCGACTACCGGAAGGCGGACGGCCTGCCCGTCGTGCGGACCTTCCTGGAGTCGCTCAACCGGACCGCCCGGGTTCGCGGCGTGGACATCAAGCCCAAGAAGGTCGGCAAGGTCGGCACCCAGGTCCTGAGGTGAACCGGCGTCGGCGCGGGTGACGATCCGCCGCCGACCTGACGCGGAGAAGGGGCGGCAGACGTGCCGCCCCTTCCCTTTCCGCCAGAACCCGAGAATCTCGATGGAAGTGGACCATGCTCGATCGCAAGTCACTCCTCGCGGCCGCCGTCGCCGTCTGCTGCGCCCTGACCGTGACCGTCGTTCCGCACGCCCACGCCGAACCCCGGACGCAAGCCCGGACGCCCGTCCAGGCGCGGGCGCGGACCGGGGCGGTGATCGCTCACCTGTGGATCAAGCGGATACGGCTGAACACCACGGTGAGGACGGGCGTGGGCGAGTCGGTGCTGCGGCGCGGCGTCGGGCGCCATCCGGGGACGGCCCGTCCGGGACAGGAAGGCAACACGGTGCTTCTCGGCCACCGGACGACCTGGCACCGCCCGTTCAACCAGCTCGACAGGATGAGGCGCGGCGACAGGATCGTCCTGCGCGTCGGCCGCACGTCCTACGTCTACCGGATGCGGAGCAGGCACGTCATCGATCCGCGGAAGCGAAGCGTCCTCGAACCCGTGCCGTTCCGGCCGCGCAGCGCGCCCCACGGCCGGTACGTCACGCTCATCACCTGCACCCCGAAGGGCTCGGACCGGTGGCGGCTCGTCGTCGTCGGCACACTCGACCGTTGACCTGTTGACCTGTGACCTTTTGACCCGCTGCCCGCTGCCCGACGCCGCCGCTCAGCGTCCGCCGTACAGGGCGATCAGACCGGCGTGGTCGCCGCGGCCGAGCGTGGCGGGCCCGTTGTCGCAGGCCGCGACGGACGGCGCCATCGTCAGGTCGGAGTGCCTCGACCCCGCGACATGGGCCAGGCCGAACACATGCCCCGCCTCGTGCGTCGCGACCGCCTCGACCGAGAAGCTCCCGGGACGGCACGTCCCGCCGGTCCACCACCGCTTTCCGTGCTGCTGGAGCGCCATGTCCGACTCCAGCGTCCGGGACCCGCTGTACCAGATGCAGGTCGCCGCGAGGATGTTGCCGTTCGCGCCGGTCATGGACCTCCACCCGAACGTGTTGACGCGGTCCCGCTGAGCGCAGGTGGCGGTGTCGGTGACGTTGGGGCCGGTGGCCGACTGCCCGACATAGCGCCCGCCCACGTTCGGCGGCGGCGTGAACCTGCGCCGGCTCGTGCAGTCGGTGGCGCCGTTGACCATGTTGGCGACGCCCTCGGCGATGACGGAGCTCGGCAGCCCGGTCGTGCCCGGGTGGTATCTCCACGGGACGGCGCTGCCCGTCGCCCATTTGCTGGGTTCGAGGCTGTACGTGCCGTCCTGGCACGGGTTCAGCGGCGCCTGGGCCGCGCGAGGCCTGCCCTGGGGCACGTGCGCGCCCCGCGACGACAGGATGATCTCGCCCGCGACGCGGTTGACGCGGACGCTCAGGGCGGCGGATCCGCCGGTGCGCAGCGCGTGCGCGACCAGGGAGCTTCCGTCGGTGGGGACGACCGCGGTGAGCCCGTCGGCGCCGCGCACCGTCCGGCCGCGCAGATCGCACTGGGCGATCCTGATCTTCTGTGGCATCGCGCGGATGGACAGCGTCCCGCCCGGTTTGCACCAGGTGGGTGGGCGCCGGGGCCCGGTGTCGGCCGCCGTGGCGATTCCGCCCGTGGCCGTCAGCGCGCAGGCGAAAGCGGCGGTCATCACGGCCGGTACGGCCCCGACTCGGGCCGCGCGTGAGATTCCGTGCATATCAGTTCTCCGATGTGTGGGAACGTCCCTCCGCAGTCTTGCGCGTGCCGGGGAAAGAGAAACTGCCGCATTCTAAAATGATCACCATGTTGCGAGTGGCGCCATTTATGAATGGGGGAGATGTGGGTGTATTGCGGAAATGATCGAGGTGGGCGTTGCCGGTCACCGGCGTAATTCTTTCCTCAACCGTTCGTCATCCTTTGGCAAACGCGTTTATCGGGGGTCTCCACGGAAAAGCAGGGAGTAATCCGGCAACTCGGGATCAACAGAACAAGGCGTCGGTGTTCCGGCGCCCGGTCGAGATACACCGCAACCGAGTGGCGGGCCGCCGCCTCCCCTCACCCCCCGCCGTCCGGGTGCGTTCACGGAAGCAGAGGTGTTCAACGTGGAGACGCAGACACAGGTGCGGGAACTGATGGGCATGAGCGTGACCGACACCCACGGCACGAAGGTCGGCACGATCAAACAGGTGTACCTCAACGACGACTCCGGAGCGCCGGAATGGGTGACGGTGCACACCGGGTGGTTCGGGATGAGGGAGAGCTTCGTCCCCTTGGCCGGGACGCGTAAGAACGGGGACATGCTCCAGGTCCCCTACGACAAGGAGACCATCAAGGGCGCTCCCAACGTGGACGCGGACGAACACCTGTCGCATGCCCAGATCGTGGACCTGTACCGGCACTACGGCGTCCGTCCACCGGCCGGACGCGGCACGGACGAGACCGACAGCTCGCGCGGAAATCCCGAGGACCGCCGCATGGCCGGCGCCGAGGGCAAGAACGCGGAAGGCAAGGCCGCCGAGGGCAAGGCCGCCGAGGGCTCCGGCGAGAAGTCGCCGGGCATGGCGGGCGCGGCCGGTACCGCCGGGATGGCGGGTGCCGCCGGAATGGCCGTACGACCGGACAAGAACAAGCGCGGACAGGCGACACCGTCCCAGGCGCCGAGAGAGGGCGCGGAGCCGTTGACCGAGCTGACCCGGTCGGAGGAGCGGATGCGCGTCAGCACCGAGCGGAACGAGGCGGGACGCGTCCACGTGCACAAGTGGATCGAGACGGAGATGGTCGAGCGGACCGTCCCTCTCACCCACGAGGAGATCAGGATCGACCGCGAGCCGATCACGGGCGGGCGGCCGAGTCCCGACCTGGCCATCTCCGAGGACGACCTGGAGATCATCCTCTACGAGGAGCGTCCGGTCATCGCCAAGGAGACCGTTCCGGTCGAGCGGGTCCGGGTCCGGACCGAGCAGGTCCAGGACGAGGAGACCATCCGCGGCGAACTCCGCAAGGAGCGCATCGAGGTCACCCGCGACGAGGGCCGTGGGCCCGGGCGTCCAGCCGGATCCGAGCGCCGCGACGAGCGTGGCCGTCCTTCCGTGTGACCGAACCGGGCGACGCGCTCCCACGTCGTGAGATGCCATCCCGGATGGCGCCGCCCGGCCGGGCCGAACTCACCCGCCGCCCCGGCCGGGCGCGCGCCGTATTGCGGTGACGCCGTATGAGGCACACCCGTACGACGCGCACCCGTATGACGAACACCGCATGACGGACGCCGCGTTCGCCCGTTTATCGCCGTCCCCGGCGGAGAGGCTCCTCTCAGACCCGCGAGAGGAGGCCCGGACGCGTGGAACGGGAGCCCCGGGTCGCGTTCGTGCTCGGCGGCGGCGGTGTGCTCGGCGCGCACGAGGTCGGCATGTTGCGGGCGCTGGAAGAGACCGGCATCAGACCCGACCTGGTCGTCGGGACGTCGATCGGCGCGCTGAACGGCGTGTTCGTCGCCGCGGAGCCCGGCGACGCGGCGATCGAACGGCTCACCGGCCTGTGGTCGAACGACTCCGCCCGGTCCGTGTTCGGCGCGGGCGTCCTCGCGCGGCTGTGGACGCTCGCCCGCTCCGGAACGCATCTGCACTCGAACGAACCGCTCCGCCGGATGCTGGACGAACTGCTTCCCGTCCGGACGTTCGAGGAGTTGGCCGTCCCGTTCCAGTGCGTCGCCGCCGGAATCGAGACGGCGATGGCGCACTGGTTCACCGAGGGTCCCCTGATCCCGGCCGTGCTGGCCTCGTCCGCCGCGCCGGGGCTGCTGCCGCCCGTCCCGATCGGCGACCGGCACTATGTCGACGGCGGGCTCGTCCACAGCATCCCGGTCGGACGGGCCGTCATGCTCGGCGCCACCACCATCTACGTCCTGCACGTCGGGCGCATCGAGCGGGACCTGCCGCCGCCGCGCCGCCCCTGGGAGGTCGGCCTCGTCGCGTTCGAGATCGCGCGGCGGCACCGCTTCTTCGAGGAGATGGCGAGCCTGCCGGAGGACCTCACCGTGCACGTCCTCCCGGCGGGTGCCCGCCCGCAGAAGGCGGGCGTCGACCTCGCGCAGATGCGGTACCGGAACGCCACGGGCATCGCCGCGCACATCGAACGCGCCTACGAGGCATCCTTGACCTACCTCAAGGAACGAGCGTGACATGCCACTCCCGCCCTCCATCGTCCGCCGCGTGCTCCTCACGCCGCTGCTGTTCGTCCTGACCCTGCTGATCGTCGTGCTGTTCCCGGTCGTCCAGCCGGTGGCGACACTGGCCGGACGCGACCGCCGGCGCGCCGCCCGGCTGCTGTGGTTCGCGCTGGCGTGGGGCACGCGGGAGTCGGTCGCCGTCCTGGAGCTCGGCTGGCTGTGGCTTCGGCGCCGCGCCCGCGACGACCGGCACTACGACGTGATCCGCCGCTATGTCGGCGCCCTGTACGCGGTCGCGGAACGGCGGCTGGGCCTGCGCATCGTGATCGACGGCCCCCGGCCGGGGACGACGCCGGACGGCGACCGCCCGCTGATCGTCCTCAGCCGCCACGCGGGCCCGGGGGACGCGCTGCTCCTCGTCCACCATCTGCTCAGCGACTACCGGCGGCGGCCCCGCGTCGTCATGAAGGCGCAGTTGCAGCTCGATCCGTGCATCGACATCGCCGCGAACCGTCTGCCGAACGTGTTCGTCACGCCGGGCGGCGGCGCCGTCGACGACATCGGCCGCCTCGCCGACGACCTCGGCCCCCGCGACGCGCTCCTGATCTTCCCCGAGGGCGGCAACTTCACGCCGCGTCGGCGGCGGCGCGCGATCCGGCGGCTGGCCCGCCTCCAGCGGCGGGACGAGGCGAAACGCGCGGCGGCGATGCGGAACGTGATGCCGCCACGTCCCGGCGGGGTGCTCGCCGCGCTCGAATCCGCGCCGACCGCCGACGTCGTGTTCGTCGCGCACACCGGCCTCGACCACATGGCCACGGCCGCCGACGTCTGGCGCCGCGTCCCCCTCACCGAACCCGTCCGCGCCCGCTGGTGGCGGATCCCCGCCGAGGAAGTCCCCGACGGCCGCGACGCCCGCACCGACTGGCTGTACACGCAGTGGGAACGCGCCGACGCCTGGATCACCGCCAACCGCGCACCCGTCCCCGAGTGACATCATGGACGTATGGGCGACGAGGGGACGGTGCGGGTCGACCTGTGGATCTGGTCGGTGCGCCTGCTGAAGACCCGGTCGATGGCGACGACCGCCTGCCGCGCGGGGCATGTCCGCGTGAACGACGAACGCGCCAAACCGTCCACCACGGTGAAGCCCGGCGACGAGGTCCGGCTCCGCCATGACGGGCGGGAACGGATCGTCGTCGTGAAGCGGATCATCCGTAAGCGGGTCGGGGCGCCCGTCGCGCAGGAATGCCTGATCGACAAGAGCCCGCCTCCGCCGCCGCCCGAGGCCCTCATCCCGGTCGGCCGCCGCGAGCGCGGCGCGGGCCGTCCCACCAAACGGGACCGTCGCGAACTGGAACGCATCCTCGACCGCTACCGCGTCCTCAACGAGCCGCCCGCGCGGGACTGACCACCCCGGCTCCGGGGTGTGGGCGGCCGTTGCGCCGCGCCCAGCAGGCCCGGTGCCGCGCGGCCTTGCGGGACGCCGACCGCATCGCCTGGGCGGGCACCGGCTCCCGCGCCCAGAGCCTCAGGGTGTCGGCCATGCCATGGACGAAGTCGACACCGGCCGATGTCAGGCCGTCGCCTCGCAGGAGGCTGTCGCACGCCCACAGGGCCGCCGTGCGCCAGCGTTCGAACTCGGTGTGCGCGTGCATGTCGCCGGGCGTCCAGCCGCGCTCGCGCCGCCAGAACGCGGCGACGCCGAGGTGCGCGTACGTGCCCTGAAGCATTCCGTAGACGGGACGGGGATCGTTCCGCCACGGAGCGTAGTACAGCCGGTCGTGGCCGGGACGGATCATCGGGACCGCCTCGACCAGCGCGGCCAGCTTGATGTGCTGCGTCTCGTGGGCGAGCGCGAGGGCCAGCGCGCAGGCGTCGGAGGTCCGGGAGAACCCGATGGCGCCGTGCACCTCGCGGGAACTGGCGCTGATCCGGCCGGTGCCGGGGTCGGCCAGGGGCGTCACCACGCGGACGGCCACGCTCGCCTCCTCGGCCACCTCCCGGTGACGTCCGACCAGGCGGTGCCAGGCGGCCGCGAGGTCTTCGGCCCAGCGCCGCAGCTCGGAACCCGGAAGCCGGTCTCGTAGCGCGCCGGCGGGCAACCGGTACGGGTCGAGGTCGTCGATCAGGACGTCCAGCGACAGCCCCGCCGAGGACACCGTGACGCGTCGCAGCCCGAGCCAGCCCGGCGCGTCGGTCCGCGCGTCGGCGGGCACCTCGACTCGGGTGCCGGGCGCCTCGACCACCGCGCGTCCGCCCGCGACACGCACCGTCGGGGACATGGCGGGCCGGTTGAGGACGGCGGCGCCCAACGAGGGCAACATGACCGTCGTGCCCCTGGCCGGCACGGTCACGGTCGCGTCGCCCCCGGCGCGGATCGTCGCGGCCGCGGCGACCGTGCTGAGCTGCTCCATGGCGCCGGACGAACCGCCACGGCGGGCGTCACGGATCGTTCGGGCCGCCCATGCGCCGACCGCCGGATGCCGGAGCACACGGCGGACCTCCACCGGGTGGGCGGCGTCCAGATCGGCGAGCATCCGGTAGGCGCGCCGGACCCGTTCGGCCGTTCCCCGATCGCCGGACGAACGCGCCTGCTCCGCCACCGCGCGCACGAGAAGGAGGTGCCGACTCGCCTGTATGTCGTCCAGCACCCGCATCGCCGGAATTCCCCCCGCCCCCGCTGCCAGTTCCCGCAGCAGACGGCTGGATGGCCGATGGTAGGAAACGTCCATTTCTTCCTTTACTTCGCGGCCATTCCGGACAAATCGGCGGCGAGCCGGGACCGGATGTGCAGGATGAGCCGGAGAAGATCCGGACAGTACACCGAGGGGTTCTGGAAGCCGTTCGATTCGCGGTAGCGGTGCGCGTAATGACCGCCCCCGCACACATTCCGAACGGGACATGAAAGGCATGTCGGACACAAGGCTCGCAAGCCGATCTGCCGGGCCGCGATGAACGGTGACAGCAGCACCGAGTCGAAGGAGTCCCGGAACACGTGCTTCCCGGTCTCCGGAGCACCGGGAAACGCGGACTTCAGGATGTCGGACTGCTCGATCGCTCCGTCGGTCTCCACCACGACCACGCCGACCGGCGAGACGCCCACCGCCTCGGTCGTGGACGCCCCACCGAGCAGCAGGTGCAGGATCTCCTGGAACAGCCGGACGCCGGTCTCCCGCCGCGGCGCCCCGTACCAGCGGTCGAACACCGCGACCAGCCAGTCGCCGTAGGGTGTGGCCGCGGAGCCGTCCCGCCGTCCCGGCGGCGGCCGGGACCAGTTCGCGTGCGGCAGCAGCAGATCGATGACGGGCGGCCCGTACCGCAGCAGGGCCTCGTAGGTCTCCACCGGGTCGTTGCGGAGGTCGATCGTGCACAGCAGCCCGCCGAACAGGTGCCGGTAACGGTCGGAGGTGAGCCGTTCGAGCGCGGTGTGGACGGCGGCGTGGCTGCCCCGCCCGTCGGGGCGGCGCCGGTGCCGGTCGTGCGCCGCGGCCGTGCCGTCGAGACTCACCCCGACCCGCACGTCGAGCGCGTCGAACAGCCGCAGCTCCTCCTCGCCGAGCCGGACGGCGTTGGTCTGGACGATGGCGCGGACCCGTTCGCGGCCGTCCGGCCCTGGCCCCGCGGCCTTCCGTACCGCCTCGCGCGTCGTCCGGACGGTGTCTCCGATAAGGCCGGTCCCGGCCAGCAGGGGTTCCCCACCGTGCAGGATGAGCGCGACGGACGGAAGGTCGTGGTCCCGGACGTGCTCGGCGACGCGCTCGGCGGTACGGGCGAGCACCGCGGGCGCCATCCCGTGCGGCCGCCCGCGCCAGCTCTGGTCGCCCATCCGGTAGACGTAGCAGTGGTCGCACGCCAGATCGCAACGGCTAACGATCTTGAGGACGAACTGCCGGAACGGGGTCGGCCGCCAGCCGTCGGCCAGGAGCGCGTCCACATCCGGTTCCGCCGGTGGGCGGGGCCGCGGCGGGCTCACGGTGGCGCGGGCCTCGATGAAAGCCGCTTCCTCGCTCATGCGCACCCCGGCTTCCGGTACGGCGTCTTCCGGGGCCGACCCGGTACGGCTTGAACGGGCGTCCTTTATGCCGATGTCATCGCCCCATCCTGCCCCGCAAAATAACATCTTCTCCGGAGGTGTTTCCATGGCCGATACCGGAGCGGACCGCGCCGATCAGTTGCTGGATGTCAGCGTCATCCCCTTGCACGCCCTGGACGATCTCGAAGAATCCGTGTTGGGCCGCGCACTGCACCGGATATTTGTGTCACTCGACACAGAACAGGCCGAGGCGATCGCCGGTTTCCAGTCGGCGATCGCCGAAGAGCCGAAATGACCGTGCCAATGGCCGAATCCGGCCGTGTCCATGATCAGGATGGATAACGCCACTCTTTGATCTGCCGGATGAGTTCGGTCACGCGTGGCAGCGCGGGTTCGTTGTAGGCCGAGATCTCCAGTGTGGCCGTCATCTCGTCCAGCATGGCCGCGTCCGGATGCTGGATCGCGCGCCGCACCACACCGGCCAGCATCACCATGGGCGATCCGTCCTTGATGTTGAGCGGGCCGAGTCGAATCTCCATCTCCCTGATCCAGGCGTGGATTCCGCCCGAGTCCCGGAGCGGCTCCACCAGGTACAGCGCGTGGACGAGACGCGCACGCAGCTCCGCCGGGACCGTGCCACGGGACGGGACGGGCGGCGCAGGCGGCGACACCGACGAGTAGACGTCGCCGAACGCGGGCCGCACGGCGGCGGCCTCGGCCCGGTCGAGCGGCGGCAGGGCCGACCGGTCGGCCTCGACGATCCATGCGGCGATCGTCTTGAGCGCGTTGAAATAGGGCTTGCCGCCGACGCGTTTGAGGTCGATCAGCAGGTCGTCGCCGAGGCTGCGGTGGGTGTTCTGCAACCGTGTGACCACTTCGGGCTGGTCCGCGGCCGCCGACCAGCGCAGCGGTATCAGGCACCGGACGGGCTCGGCGTCCGGGGCGGTGGCCACGCGGCCGATCCGCTCGGTGAAGATCGCCCATTCCCGCCCGCACCAGCCGCTCTTGCCGTAGTCGGTGGAAAGTAACGCGATCATCGAACGCGCGGTGCGGGCCCGGTCGATGAGCACCGTCTTCCAGTCGTCGCCGGGATACATGCCCTCGCGGTCGAGGAAGCCGACGTTCTTTCGATCACGACCGAGCGGCAGCCGCACCTCGAACTCGAGATCGTTGAAGAACTCGGCGACCAGGTTCTCGTCGACACCACGCGCATAACTGAGGAAGAAGGCGTAGGGGGTCTCGGGCATCGGCATCCTTCCGGGGGCGACGGCCGTTCAGGGGAAACTGATCTTTTTCATGGCGTCGATGAGCTCCTCCACTTTGGGGAGTGCAGGATCATTTTTGGCCACGATTCGCAGCGTGGCGGGCATTTGGACGAGAATCGAGGCGTCCTTGTGCCGCAGGCTCCGGCGGATGAGTTTACTCAGTCTCACCCTGATATGGGATCCCGAGGTGTCGATCGGCAACCCGACCTGATCTTCGATGTTCTTGATCCATTCATCGAAATCGGTGGTCAGCTCCTCGATCTCGCGTAGCGCGTCGATGAGTTGTTCCCGCAGCGACGCGCTCACGACCCCGCCCGGGTCCTGTTCGCCGGTGCCGGGAGACCGCGGTCGCGGAACCGGGACGGACACCGACACCGGTGCGAGTGGACCGGGTGCGGGCGTGGCCGTCGAGCGGCCGATGCCGATCAGGGCGAGGCAGACGTCCACGTCGAGGTCCGGATTCTCCAGCAGCAGCTCTCCCATCTCGCTGAGCGGCGCCGGGCGGTGGCCGAGGGCATCGGCGAGCCGGGCGGCCTGGGCCGGGTTCAGGGTGGGGGCCTTCCCCGTCAGCAGCAGGACGGACTCCGGGGGGTTCAGCGGCCCCAGCGGGTACGGACGGACGCCGTTGGCCTGCGCGAGCCCGTCCGCACAGGTGATCAGGACGTGTCCCCGCCCGCCGGGCAGATGGCCGTCCAGTTCCCCGAACGTGCGGACTCCGTCGTAGACGGTCAGCCACGACGGGTCGGCCGTGAACGCCGCGCCGGTCTTCCGCCGGAGGGAGTCGACCTGGGCGGCCAGGCCGGTCGGCGCGCGGGCGTCGAACCACCAGATCACCTCGTAGCGCTGCCCGAAACGGTGGCAGTACTCCAGCGCGAACGCGCTCTTGCCCGAGCGCTCCATCCCCTCCGCGTCGGTGATCAGCACGGGCCGGTCCCGCAGCAGCTCGCCGACCTCTTCGAGCGCGTCGTCGCGTCCGGCGAAGCGCGGGTCGCGCGGGGCGCGGTTGCAGACGGGCGGCGGGACGCCCGGGGCGCGGATACGCTCAGGTACGGACGACGGGTGCGGGGTCATGGAATCTCGGATCGGTTCAGGCGGTGCGTCGTCGGACCGCGTCCAGGAACATCCTGATCACGGCCTCGTCGAGGCCGGACATGCGAATGACGCGCCCGCTCAGCCCGCCCGGCAGCGGACCGTTGTCGACCTGTACCGGAATGACCGGCGGGCCGTCTTCCGAAGCCCCGGTGAGTTCCTCTTCGAAGTCGACGCTCCCCTCGGGGACCGGGGCCGCCATATGCGGGGCGACGAAATTTCGGGAGAGCACGGTGACGACGCGTTCGGCACTGTCGCGGGCCCTGGCGACCGATTCGCTCAGACGCTCGGCCAGACCGGCGTTCCAGCGCACCAGTTCGACCTCGTAGTCGTGTGATTGCAGGAGATGGCGTAGATAGTCGGCCCAGGGCTGGTCCGCCCCGACATAGTTGATCGCCACGGTGCGCGGGGGTTGGTCCGGTTCGGTGGACTGCGCCGCCGCTGCCCGCGCGGTGGCCGGAACCCGCGAGCCGAAGGCCGTCCCGAAGGCCGGTCGGACGGTCATCGCCGTCGCCTCGTCCAGCGGTCCGAGCCCCGCCCGTCCGGCGTCCAGGACGCGGGCCGCGACCGCGTTCACGACCGCGTAGTAGCCGCCCGCCCCGTCGAGTTCCCGGGTGCGCATGAGGTGCAGCAGCCCGCGCGTGGCGTAGGGTTCGGCGTCGACCCGCGTCCAGAAACCGGGCATCGGTCGGACGGTGTCGGGCAGGTCCGTTTCGGCGTCCAGCGGCGCGCACCATCGCACGGTGATCAGACACCGATCGCGCTCCCGCGGGACGCGTGCCAATCGCTCGGTGAAGATCGCCCATTCGTGCCCGCAGCGCAGGTCGCGAAAGTGGGTGGGGGAGATCAGCGACACCAGTGCCGGAGCCTGGGAGGCCGCCCGGACGGAGTCGCCGCCCGGCTCGATCAGGACGCCTTCGATGAACGGCCCGAGCCGACCGCGAATCTCATTTTCGAGATCGTTGTGAAACCGACGGACCCAGGCCCGATCCTCGCCTCCGGCGTAGCTGGTGAGGAAGGAAGTCTTCACGTGACCTCGCAGTCCACGAACGGGCACGGCACTGGAGTGTCCGGGGTGGAGGGCCGGGGGCGGCCGTTCACTCGTCACGACCATCGTAGGGGACCAGCCGCCCTTCGGCTGGAAAACACGAAAAGGCATCGTCTGCGACAGCGAACACAAACCATTACCGCACACCGTGGGCCGCAAACCCAGCCGGTAGGCCGACTGTGGCCAAAGGTAACATATTTTGGGCGACCGAAATCAGTCGAAACCCGACCGTTTACCGGGATGACCGTTGCAGGTGAACAGCGGCGCCACCTGGATATATGATGCCTATCACTAGATTTTTCCCAGAACCGTTGTGCACTTGAGGTCCCAGGGCGGGGGCGAAGGTGACGTCAGATCAGAACGAGCCGCACGCGACGGTGTCCCAGGCGAAGATCGTCGGCTTCCATGGAAGTCAGGCGGGAATCGGATGTTCCTTCGCACTCGCGAACGTGGCCTGGATATTGTCCAGCGCCGGCAAGAATGTCCTGATCGTCGATTTGGCCATCGGGGATCAGTTGCCCGTAGTGGATCAGTACCTCGCGAAGTTGTTCGCGAACAAGGACGTTCCCGGCCGGCAAGAGGGTCTGCTGGACGTCCTGCGCGATTATCAGCGCGCCCACGCGGAACAGGGCCGGCAGAGTCTCACGCCGGACCTCGACGCGCTCTGGCGGAACCATGGGGTGCGCGACCATATCGTCACGCTCGACTGGCCGGTGCCCGATACCAAGAAGGGTCTGACCGGAAAGCTGGCCCATCTCGGTGCGGGCAGGCGGGACACCGACACCTACTGGGCCGAAGCCGAGCGGTTCGCCTGGGACGACTTCGCCGAGAGCAGGCACGGCCACCACTTCCTCACCGCGCTGCGCACCGAACTGCTCGGCAGCGGGTACGACTACGTCCTGATCGACAACCTCCCGGGCAGGGCGACCCTCGCACGCCTGTGCGTGGTTCATCTCGCCGACGTACTGGTGTGCTGCTTCCGGCTCGGTTTCCCCGAGACGATCGGCGACGGTGCCCAGATGGCGTGGGACCTGAGGAGTCGTACGGAAGGCTCCGGCAAAGGCGCCGTCCGCGTGCTGCCGGTGCCGATGGGCGACGACCACACGTCCACCCAGAACGCCAAACGCCTCGCCCACAACTTCTACGGGAGGCTCCTGGACGAGCCCGACGAGATCGAACGAGAACGGTACTGGGGCAGGGTCACGGTGCCTCACTCACCCGCCCTCGCGAGCCTCCCCATCATCTCCGCCGCCGCCGAGAGCCCCTATGAGGCGGGGACGACGCTGAAGGCGTTCGAGGCGCTGACCCAGGCCATCACCGAGGACGACACCATCGAGCTGAAGCCGCTGCCGCCGGCGGACCGGCTCAAGCTGCGGCGGTTCATGACCTCCCAGCCCACGAACGACGCCTTCGACCTGGAGATCGTCTCCTGTGGGGCCGATGCCCCCTGGGCGGAATGGATCGAGGCGATCTTTAGACGCGTCGGGCTGAACGCCAGGATCGGGCGGGGCGACGCCCCCGTCGACACCACCGTCCTGTTGCTGTCGCCGCGCCTTCAGAAGGCCCCGGAACTCGACACGGCCACCGCGTTGATCGCGGACCGGCATTCGAAGAGCGGTACCGGTCACCGGCTGGTCGGAATCCGGGTCAGCGAGGGTCCGACGAACGAGGTGCTGCGCTCGGCCATCGACATCGACCTGGTACCGCACGGCGACGATGAGCAGGGCGTCCGCCGGGACCTTCTCCGGCACTTCAGCTTCCTTGACCAACCGGTGACGGTGAGCGCGAAGCTTCCGGAGATGCCCCGGTTCCCGAAGCGACGTCCGCGCGTCCGCAAGGTCAGCGCGCCCCAGCAGTTCTTCATCGGGCGGACCGGCGTTCTGGACGATCTGCGCCTGAAACTGCGCGCCGGCCGGGGAACCGGTCGGCCCGTCGTGCTGACCGGGCCCACCGGGATCGGCAAGACCAGCATCGCGGCGGAGTACGCCGCCCGGTTCGCCTCCGACTACGAGCTGATCTGGTGGATCTGCGCGAAGGAGGTGCGCCAGGCGCGGACCGAGTTGGCGCGGCTGCTTCCCCGACTGAAGATCGACGCGGACGCCTCGGCGCACGACGCGGTGGCGGTGACGCTGGACGCGCTGAGCCAGGGCGACCACAGCCCATGGCTACTGATCTACGACGCGGCCGACGAGCCGACCGACCTGGCCGCTCTGTTCCCCACCGGCGGACGCGGAGACCTCCTCGTGACCACCCAGAATCCGAGCTGGGCGGCCGAGCACGTCACCATCCGGGTCGAGCGGTTCTCTCGCGCCGAGAGCGTCGAACTCTTCCGGGAGCGTGTCGGCCGCGGCCTCATCACCGAAGGGCGGGCCGGGCGGGTCGCCGAACGGCTCGGGGACCATCCGCACTCCGTCGACAAGGCGGGCGGCTGGGTCGCCGAAAGGTTGGCCACCGCGCGGGACGAGGACGGCCTGTCCCTCGAACAATCGCCCGACGCGTTGGTCGACCAGTACCTCAAGGCGCTCGACGCCACCCCGGTCGCGAAGGGAGAGGCCACCGCCGAGCGCACCGCCGAGTTGTCACTGGAGCGGCTGGCCGGTGAGCTACCGGGGGCGGTGTGGCTGCTGCGCGTCTGCTCGTACCTGTCGTCCGACGGCGTGGCCATGGAACTGGTCCGCTCCGCCGAGATGCGCGAGCAGATCAGGCGACATGACCTGAGCGTGGGCGAGGACCTCACCGTCGACGAGGTCGTGCAGATGGTCAAGCGGTACTCCCTGGCCCAGGTCGACCAACAGCTCGACCGGCTCTGCGTCCATCAGCACACCCTGCGCACCCTCCGCGCCGGGATGTCGGACACCGAGCGCGCCGAGGCCAGGGCTGCGGCGCAGCTCGTGCTGGCCGCCTTCATGCCGGGCGAGGACTTGACCGGTCCCGTCCGGGAGTGGCGTCATGAGGAGTTGCAGCGCCATGTGGAGGCCTGCGAGATCGGCGACACGGCCGACGCGCCCCCTGCCGTCCGCGCCTGGGCCGTATACCAGGTCAGATACCTCTACATGAACAACGACCTGCCAGTGGCGGTGGAACTCGCCGCGCGGCTCCGGGACCGCTGGACGAAGGACTTCGGCGAGGGCGACCGGTACCGGCTGGAACTGCTCGTCCAACTCGCCAACGCGCTGCGCGGGCTCGGCCAGTTCCAACAGGCCCGGACATGGGACGACAGGGCCGCCGAGCTGCACGCGGAGGCGCTGCGGTCGAATCGTCTCCTCGGCCTGAAGATACAGCGCAGCCTCGCCGCCGACCTGCGCGCCGAGGGAAAGTTCACCGAGGCTCTGCAGTTGGACGACCGGACGCTGACCGCGTTCAGGGAACGGCTCGGCGACGAGCATCCCGACACCCTCCGGGCCGCCAACAACCTAGCGCTCGCGTTCCTGTTGACCGGCGCCACGGAAGCCGCCATCGATCTGGATCGCACCACCTATGAGACCCGCCGCCGGGTCCTCGGCGAGGAGGCTCCCGAGACATGGCACTCGCTGGTCAGGATCGGTATCGACTACCGGGAGCTGGGCGACTACGCCAACGCCCGGAGCACCCTGCAAAGGGCGCTGGACAGGTTGGGCGCCGGTGCCGGAGGCGATTCCCCCACGGCGTTGCGGGCCGCCCAGGCACTGGCGGTCACCCTTCGCCTCATGGGCGACGCGGACGCGGCGTGGGATCGCATCTACGAGACCTGGCGGGCGAGCGAGTTCCGCTACGGTCGCCGGCACCCGGAGAGCCTGTCCTGCGCCGTCAGCGTCGCGGCCGTCCACGCCGCCCGCGACCGGTACCAGGACGCGCTCGATCAGGGCCGACGTAACCTCGACCTCGCTCAGAAGATCTTCGACAAGACGCATCCGTTCGCGTGGGCCTGTGCGGCCGACCTCGCCGTTTACGCGCGTCGCGCCGGGCTGCTGGACGAGGCCCGCCAGGTCGGTGAGGCGGCATGGCGGGCGTTGAGCGACCCCGACACCGGTGTGGGCCCGGCGCATCCCTTCGCGCTCGCCGCCGAGATCGGCTACGCCAACGCCCTGGCCGCCGCGGGCGACCCCGCGGCGGCCGCCGAACACGAGAAGCACGCCTTCGACAGCTACCGGAAGCTGCTGGCCGAGGGGCATCCCCTGCGTGGGATCGCCTACACCAACCTGCAGGTATCCGAACATGCGAAGACCGGGGCCGACAACGGTATGGACGCCGGTCTCCGCAAGGACATCGACCTTGAGATTCCAGCGACGTGAGCGACGTTCCCGTCGACGCGGGCGGAGAAGGGGGTTCGTGATGACGCAATCGCCCCCCGAGGACGGCACCGGACCGATAGTGACCCAGGGTCAATCGGGAGCGTCCGGGCCCGGCCTCGGGAAGATTCAGGAGCGGTGCCGGGCCGTCCTCCAGCGGCGCAAGGTGCACCATGTCTCGTACTACGTCTTCGGCAACCAGCTGTTCTGGCAGGACACCTTCGAGTCGGCCGATGTGCCCGGTTTCTCCTCGCCCGAGGAGATCAAGCGCAAGCGCGCGTCGCTGGACGCCTACGGGCAGCAACTCCACTACATCGTGGCCAGACTCGACAAGGCGTTCACGCCCGTCCGAAACGGGCGGCTGATCCGCTGCGTGTTCGACGTCGGGGACGGCGCGCTGTTCTACTTCTCGCCGTTCCCGGGCGAGTACCTGGTGGGCGCGTCCCTGGAGGACGCTCCGGTCGACGAGGCCGACACCGCCATGGGGGAGTTGTGCGACGAGGTGCGCCTGGCCCGCGGCTACGGCGGCACCCCGAATACCGGGGGCTTCCTGAGCGAGTACGAGGTGGAGGTCGAGCCGGATGAGCTGGTCGAGACCGAACGGTTCATCGACGAGTTCAACAGGGGGAGTCACCGCCCCGGGCTGGAGGGCCATTTCCGCGCCGCCCTCAGCCCCGAGGCACTGCACTACGTGGCGCTTTTCGAGGGTCCCTCCCTGTGCCTGTCGGCGGACCTGCTCCGGCATCCCCGGCTGGGCTCCTTCACGATCGGCACCGATCACGCCGACCGCAGGAAGCAGTACGAGCGGATCGGCAAGCTGACCTACATCACCGTCCACCGGTTGGACAAGACGCTGCGTCCGCTGCTCGGCGGCGGCCTGCACCGTGTGGTGCTCGACGTCGAGGCCGGCGCGCTGTACTACCACCGGTTGAAGGACGACAAGGTGCTCATCGGCGTCACCCTCGACCAGGCGAAGGTCGCCGTGGCGGAGACGATGCTGAACACGCTGGCGAAGGCGATCGCGGACTGAGCGGCGCGCGGCTTCAGTCGTCGGGGTCCGGCGCGGGAGGAGGGGAAACGGCCGACGCGGGTGCGCCGGGCTGGGGCTGTGCCGGCATCGGCGCGCAGTTGAACGCCCCCGCCGCCGGTTGCGTCGGTGAGGCGATTTCCGCACCCGCCTCGTTGATGTAGAGGGCGGGTTCCTGTCGCGATGACCGGCTGGGTGATGGCCGCAGCCTGTCCCGAATCGCCGCCCACGAACCGGCGCGGTTGTAGGCGGTGTTGCAGAGGGCGTGGAGCGCGTTGATGACGACGATCGCGGGGGTGACGGTCGCGACCACCTCGGGGAACACCGGGGCCAGCAGGAGCGAGAGCACGATCGCCGTGATCCCGTTCTGCTGTGCGATCGCGAGCTGGACCCGGTCGTCGGGGGTCTGCCCTCGCGTGAGGGGGAGGCTCACGACGGCGTGGACCGCGTAGGCGGTGACGCCCAGGACGAGACCGGCGACGAACAGGACGCGCATCGACAGCAGGAAGCCCGTACCGAGGATCGCCAGAAGCAGGGCGACCTGGGTGAGCTGCCCGATCCGGCGTTCGAACGCCTCGGGCGCCCCGGCGAGGCTCGGGCGGACGAACAGGCCGACGATCGCGACGCCGAGCATCCAGAACTGGGAGACCGCGACGACGGCCGCCACCAGCAGCAGCACGCAGCCGGCCGTGAACGCCGCCGCGCCACCGGGCCGCACACGCCGCAGCACCAGCCACCACAGCCCGCAGACAACAGCCGCGAACGCCGCGTTGAAGGCCGCCCCGGCCACGAACCCGGAGAGGCCGCCTCCCTGGAGTTCGGTGAGCGCGTCGGTGCGGCCGAGATCGTGGACCGCCACGGACAGGGTGGCGGCGTAGATGGTGAGCAGCGTCGTCACCGGGTCGTCGAACGACGCCCACGCGAGCAGAAGCGACTTGCCGCGTGGGGACAGCCGCGAGGAGGACTGGAGCGCGGCGACCGACAGCGGATCGATCTGTGCCACGGCGACGCCGAGTACCAACGCCTCCGGCCCGGGGAACAGCACCACCATCACCAGGGTGATGACCGCGGCCTTGGCCAGCACTCCCACGGTGACCGCCAGGACCACGGTGCGCAGGTCGGTCCGCATCTGGCCGCGCTCGATGCCGTGTGTGCTGCTGTACAACCCGATGGCCAGCAGTGCCGTGACGGCGTAGAAGTAGGCCTCTCCGTCGACGAGATCGTCGACCCGCCCGGCTCCGGCGATCCGGCCCGCGGCGACGCCCACCGCCGTGATCGCGAGCGCGATCAGTAAGCGCCTGGTGACCGCACTGCGAAACATCTTCGGTGCTCCCATGGCAGGATGACCCCGTCTTCCAGCCCGTGACCCACCTCTCCGCAGGCAGCATCGACACCTATGGTTCGCGCCATTCCTGAGCATCCGATGCTAATCGATTGTCGAGCAGATCACCAGTACTGTCCGGAGGATGACATGGCCGGAATGAGGCCCTCGCCCTAGAAGGGCGGAAGTGTTCTGAATTTTGCATCGTGATATTCGCGGCGGGAGGCCCGAAGGCCCAGCGGCTCGGGCTCGCGGAACCTCGGGGCCGACCAGGGAAAATGGATACCGCTGAGCATGACCTGTGTCGCCATGAAGATCATGACGTCCGACTCAGGCCGATCACGTCGCGATTCTTGCGGATCACTTACGGTCCTGCCGTCGTGCCGGTAGGAGCGTGCATATCGCCGACCGGTCATTGTTCTGTGAAGCGTTTCGGGATGTCCACATCCCGCGCACCCGCCGGGAGGAAATGGCACGGTCCAGACAGCGGTGGCCACGTGGTGGCGGCCGGGTGGACGGCGAACATCAGACTCACGAACGGACCTGCCGTCCCGTCCGAAGACAGGTCAGGCGGAAGTCTTGCGCGCCAGGACGAGCCGGTACCGGGGGCTTCCGTCGCCGCGCTGGCCCAGGGCCTTCAACGGGACCGTCGTCACGGTGAAACCGGCTGCCGCCAGGTCGTCGCGGACGGCACCGAGCGGGCAGGTGCGGTAGTACATGACGAACGGGGGGCGCCACACGGCGTTCCGGATCCGCATGGCCACGTCGAATCCGAGCAGGGCCCAGTACCAGCCCGACGTGAGGGGTTGTGGCGCGCCGATCGGGAAGGCGAACAGGCCGCCGGGCCGCAGCGCGCGGTACACACCGGAGAAGAGCGCCGGGCGTTCGGCGGGCAGGAAGTGTCCGAGCGCCCCGAAGGTGACGGCGAGGTCGAAGGCGTCGGCGAACGGCAGCGCCCGAGCGTCGGCCCGCACCCGATGGGCGTCCGGGTGCGCCTCGCGCGCCTGCGCGAGCATGCCCGCACTGAAGTCGATGCCTGTGACCCGTCCCTGGCACAGCGGTTCGAGGACCCCCAGGCCCGCGCCGGTACCGCAGCACACGTCCAACCCGTGGTCGAACGGCCCGAGCGGGCGCAGCGCGTCGGCGGTCGCGTCCAGGATGCCGTCGGGTGTGCGGAAAGGCGTGTGGTCGAACTTCGGCGCGAGCAGGTCGTAGCCGTGCTCGACCGAGGACAACGCCTGGATCGCCAGTTCGCGCAGGGACGGCCCGTGAGACGAGAACACCGGCCAAGGGTACTTCCGACGGCGCTCGTCCGGGCGTTCACCCCTGGACGCGGGCGACGTACTTGCCCTCGCCCCGGCCTTCGGCGAGCAGTTGGTGGACCGCGGGCACGTCCGCGAGCGAACCCGCGCGATGGTCGACGGGATGGACGGCACCCAACCCGGTGACCCGCGAAAGGCGGCGCGGGCCGTCCTGGAGGTTCTCGACAGTGCCGACCCGCCGCTGAGGCGACCTGACACGCTGGGAGAAGCTCAGCCGCGCCATAACCTGGACTGAGTCGGGACCGCGCCCGGTCAGGGTGGGCCTTGCGCGGCCTCGTTCGTTCGGTCAAGGTGATCTTATGGCGGCGAGTGCGGTGGTCGTGGGCGCGGGCCTCTATGGCGCGGCGGTGAGCGCCTCGTTGACGCGGCGGGGTGCCCGTGTCGTCGTCGTGGAGGCCGGTGCCCCGGCGGGCGGCACCTCCGGCGCGACGTTCTCCTGGACCAATTCCTGCGGCAAGCAGCCACGGGCGTATCACGATCTGAACGTCGCGGGCATGGAGGCCCATCGGAGACTGGCCGCCGCCGTACCCGACAGCGACTGGTACCACGAGAGCGGGAACCTGGCGTGGGCGGAAGGCGCCCGTCTCGGGGCACTACGCGACAAGGTCGCGGGCGTCCTGAACTACGGGTACGAGGCGCGCTGGCTCAGCCGCGCGGAAGCGCTTCGTCTGGAACCCGACCTCGACCCCGCGGCCCTGCCCGCGGACGAGATCGCCTACTTCCCGCGTGAGGGCTGGATCGAGCCGACCCCTCTGATCGCCCATCTGCTCGCGAACGCGGTGTCGGCCGGTGCAGAACTGGTCCGGAACGACCCGGTCACGCACCTTGAAACCAGCGGCGGGACGGTACGGACCGTCCACCTCGCCTCGGGGCGGCGACTCTCCGCGGACGCCGTGGTGAACTGCGCGGGGCCGCAGGCGGGTCGCCTCGCCGAACTCGCCGGGCTGACCCTGCCGATGCGCAACACCCGGGGTGTGCTCGCCTACACCTCGCCGGTGGCGGTGTCGGCGTCCCGGGTGATCCACGCGCCGCACGTTCATCTGCGCCCGGACGGCGCCGGACGGCTCCTGCTGCACACCCCCGAACTGGACGAAGCCGTGCGGGTGTCCGACACCGGTGAGCTCACCGTCCCTTCTTCGGCGGTCGAGCGACTGCTTGAGGCGAGCGGCGCGCTCTACCCGGGGATGAAGGGCGCCACCGTGGAAAGCGTCCGGGTGGGTGAACGGCCCATTCCGAGCGACGGTCTGCCGGTGCTGGGACGGGCGGTCGAGCTGCCGAACTTCCATTTCGCCGTGTCCCACAGCGGCGCGACCCTGTGCCTGCACGCCGGTGACCTGGTCGCGGCCGAGGCCCTCGGCGACGATCAGAGCGAGACCCTGTCCCCGTACCGGTTCGAGCGATTCTGATCCTCACCGCACCGACCGGCGGCTGAGGCTTACCTTGTACGGGTAGGGTGCGTCGGGAGGACGATCCATGACTCTACGGACCGACGCCGACGAGGTGACCGAGCGGCCACGCATCCCGTTGAGCCGCAGGCGGGTGTTGCGCGCGGCCGTGGAACTCGTCGACCGTGACGGCCCCGGTTCGCTCACCATGCGCCGCCTCGCGCAGGAGGTCGGGGCCGAGGCGATGTCGCTCTATCACCACGTCGCCAACAAGGAGGCCGTGTTCGACGGCATCGTCGAGGTGATCCTCGAAGAGGTCATGGCGGCGGTGGAAGGGGTCGAGGCTCCGCCCGCGGAACAGGACTGGCAGGCCGCGCTGCGTGCGCGGGTCCTCGCCGCCCGGGAGGTCTTCCTGCGTCACCGCTGGGCGCCGCAGATCCTCGAAAGCCGCACCACGACGAGCCCGATCGTGATCGCCTACTACGACCACGTCGTCGCCGTGCTCCGGGCGGGCGGGTTCTCCTACGATCTGGCGCACCGGGCTTTGCATGTGCTGGGCAGCCGCGCCCTGGGGTTCACGCAGGAGCTGTTCCAGCCCGACGCCGCGCAGAACATCGACGTCGAGGCGGCCATGGAACAGCTGGCCGATCGGTTCCCCCACATCGTCGGGATGTTGGCGGAGGCCGTCCGACATGACCCGGACGGCTCCCTGGGCTTCTGTGACGACCAGTTCGAGTTCGAGTTCGCGCTCGACCTGATCCTCGAAGGGCTGGAGCGGCGCAGAGCCGCTGGTCAGTGACGCTGAGCGCTCCGCAGATCACCAGCGGGGCCCTTGACTCCCTTACGGCGTACGATAGCCTTACGGTGTATGACAACCTTACGCCGTACGACGGGCGGGGACGTCCGCCGGGAGGAAGTGGCCATGAAAGCCTGGAGCTGGGACCGCTACGGCCCACCCGACGTGCTGACCCTCAAGGACGTCGACGAACCCGCCATCGGTCCGGACGAGGTGCTCGTGCGGACGCGGGCGGCGTCCGTCAACCCCTACGACTGGCGTCACGTGGCGGCCGACCCGAAGCTGGTCCGGCTCAGCATCGGCCTGCGGCGACCGAGGCCGGGCCTGGTTCCCGGCGCCGACCTCGCCGGGGTGATCGAGCGGGTGGGCGCCGGGGTGACGGGGCTGAGCGTCGGCGACGAGGTCTTCGGGGAGGTCCGGTTGGGCTCGTTCGCCGAACGGGTCGCCGTCCCGCAGAATAGGCTCGCCGTCAAACCGGCCGGTCTCACCTTCGAGCAGGCGGCGTCGGTGTCGATGTCCGCGCACACCGCGCTCCAGGGCCTGCGGGACGTCGGGCGCGTCTCCGCCGGGCAGCGGGTTCTCGTCAACGGCGCGTCCGGTGGCGTCGGCACGTTCGCCGTCCAACTCGCCAAGACGTTCGGAGCCGAGGTCACCGGCGTGTGCAGTACCCGCAACATCGAACTGGTCCGTTCCCTGGGCGCGGACCACGTCATGGACTACACCCGCGAGAACTTCACAGAACGGAAGGGCCGGTACGACCTGCTCATGGACAACGTGGGCAACCGTTCACTGGCGCGACTGCGACGCCCCCTGACCTCGCGCGGCACGCTCGTGATCGTCGGCGGCATCGACTCGGGTCGCGGTGCGCTGCTCGGCCCGGCGGCGCAGGTGTTGCTCGGGGCCCTGGCCTCCCCGTTCGTCAGCCAGCGCGTCCGTACCGTCCACTGGAAGCCCAACTCGGAAGACCTGCGCCTCCTGGCCGAACTCATGGAAGAAGGCCGACTCACACCCGTCATCGACCGCACCTACCCGTTCGACCAGATCCCCGACGCACTGCGCTACCTCGAACGCGGCCACGCGCGAGGCAAGGTCGTCATCACCTTCTGATCCTTCGACCGTTCACTTCGCCCAGGGCACATGCACGATCGACTCGGGACGTAGGGGCCACTCCGCTGTGGTGAGGCTGAGCCTGTCGTCGAAGGGATACCGGTCGTCCTCGTCCTCCGGCAGTGCGCTGCGGACGAAACAGCGGTGCAGCAACAGTTCGCGGCGCTCGTCCAGCGGGGCCGGGTCGTCGAGCATGTCAGCCGGGCGTACCGGCGGGTCCGCGCCGATGTCCACTTCACCGTCCCAGTTCAGGTGCAGGCCGTCCGCGTCGGAGTAGAAGCGGGGGAAGCTCGTGCGCCACTGCGAGTTGGAACCCCACCCGTGCGACATGTCGTTGGTCGGACGCGGCACGCGGCAGAACGTGAAGTACAGCGTCGAGGACGTGGCCACGGAGGCGTCCACCAGGTGGCGTGGCGCCCGAACCCGCACACCGGCACGGCTGAACAGCAGATCACCGAACCAGAAGCCGGGCCACAGCACCTCCTCCAGGATCACGCTCGTCGCGGCGGGGTCCTGCACCACGGCGAAGATCTCGTGATGGAACGGCGAGAACGCCTCGGCGTGCTCGAACGGGGTCAACCCGATCCCGGTGAGGAAACGCGTGTACACGTCCCGTCCGGCAGGGTCCAGCCTGCGAGGACCGATCCAGCCGGGGGCGCCCTCGGCCCCCGCCCCGCCGCGAATCCGGTGGGTGACACTGCCCTCGATGACGGCACGTCCTCCGGTGACACCGAATCCTCGGGGCGGTACCCCTTCCGGACAGAACGACTCGATCAGTTGGTCGCTGACCCGGCTCAGCGCGTACAGCTTCATGATCCGCCAGAGCTGCTCGTCGTCCCCGCTGTATCCGCCCGGGGGGATCCGCTCCCGGGTGCGGAGCGGCGCCAACTCGGCCAGGTGGGCGGACGCCGTCCGCTGCTGACCGATCAGATACTCCTGACGTGCCGCGACGTCGTTCTGATGGTCGAGCAGGTCTTCGTACACGCCACGGAAATATCCCCAGTCGAGTTCCATGGCGCGATCATCGCCCCCGCCGGGCGGCACCGGCAACGCGTTTCAGGGACCGCGGTTCGGCCCTGGCAGGAGGGGTAAGGGCCTGCCCGTCCGGCGCGGTGGGGCACCGGACGCGAGGGCAACATGGAGGGCGCCGTGCGAGTGAGGTGGCGACGGCGCGTGCGTGCGGCGCGTTGGCCCGCGGGCATGGGCATCGCCGTGTGGCGGTGGGTGCGGCGGTCCCGCCGGGTGTCGCGGCGACGGCTCCGCGAGGATGTGGTGTCGGAGGTCGAGCGGGTTCCGCGCCACGGCGGCGATGGCGTGCAGGACTCGCGGCAGGGCGTCGGCGCGATCTACCAGCGGCGTTACACGGTCCGGATCGATGACAGCCCGGTGACCGCGACGCAGCTGATCAACCGCCTGGGCGCCGATCTCAACGCCGCGTCACCGGTGGAGGTCGCCGTCTTCGACAAGACCTCCGGAGCCGCCGAGCTCCTGGCGATGGGGGACGAGTACGTCGTCCACATGCCGGGGCCGTGGGACTGCCCGGTCCGGGTGGTGGAGCAGACACCGAAATCGTTCCGGTTCGCGACGCTGCGCGGCCACCTGGAAGCCGGTGAGATCGAGTTCCGGGCGCGGGACGTCGCGGAGAACGGCGTGGAGTTCACGATCGAGTCCTGGGCGCGCAGCGGTGACCGGCTCGCGGAGATCCTCTATGCGAAGGTCGGCATCGCGCGGGAGATGCAGCTGCACATGTGGTCGCACTTCTGCAACCGCGTCGTCGAGATGTCCGGTGGCCGCATGGTCGGTGAGGTGGAAGTCCTGACCGAACGGACGGAAGTGCCTGACTTCGGGCCGCGACAACTCATGGTCCGCGCGCTCACCCCGGTGTTCACGCGAGGATTCGCCCTGGCGACGCGGCTGCGGAATCGTCCCCTGCATCCCCGGGGCCTCGTCTTCGACGCCACCCTCGCCTTGCACGGGACGTCCGAGCGCTGGGGAATTCCGTTGCTGGACGATCGCGCGGAACTACCCGGCCACGTGCGCCTTTCCCGCGCGGTCGGCTGGCCGCACCCGCTGCCGGACATACTGGGCCTGGCCCTGCGATGGCAGCAGCCGCGGGACGGAGAAACGGAACCGGAAGCCCCCGCGGAACTGCTGCTCGCCACGACCGGACGGAGCCGTTGGGGCCGCCATTTGCTGAAGCCCGCGACCAGGTGGAGCCCGACTTTCTACGGATCCCTCCTGGCTTACCGGGCCGGTGACCGGCGGATCCTGCTGGGCGCGGTCGCCCGGCAGCCCCGAATCTTCCCCGCCGACCTCCCGACACTGGCCCACGCCATAGAAGAACGGCCGCTGCGGCTGGACCTGGTGGTGTCGACCGAATTCGGCGCCTGGCAGCGATTCGGCGAACTGCGACTCCACGGACCCGCGCTGAACGACGACAACGCGCCGATGCGTTTCAACCCGGCTCAGCATCCCATTCACGGGTTGAGCCCGGCGGGGGTCTTCCAGCAGGTGCGCGGGTTCACCTATACGACCGTGCAGCGAATCGCCGGCAAAGCCGGATCTCCCCAGCCTGAGCGGCATCGCCGGTCGGAGAAGACGGCCCCATGAGAAGGAGCCTGCGAGTCCAGCGCCGGATGCAGCGGCTGCACCCCGAACTGCACCGGCTTCCCCTCAACTTCGACCCGAACCGGCACGACCTGAACCGTGCGGAAAGCGGCTGGAACGTCGACGACTACCGGCAGCCGCTGCCCCCGGAACCGCCCGGCCCGCCGGTGCCCGGAGGGAGCTGGGAGGTCGCCTGTGACCTCGTCCGGGACTATCAGTACGCCGATCCCGGCATCATCCGGGAGATCTGCCGTTCAGGCCCTCCCGAGCCGGGACGGAACATGCTGCTCGAAGGTCGCTTCTACGGGTTGCGCTTCTACCTCGGGCTGCGCGTCGGAGGCGTCGTCGACGGATACATCGAACAGAACGGGCGCCGGGCCCGGGTATGGGGCTGGAACTACCGGACGCTGCAAGGGCACCTCGAACGCGGCCAGATGGACCAGGAAGTCCGCAAGTGGCTCGACACGGGAGAGGTCGAATTCCACGTGCACGGCTTCTCGCAACGGGCGCCCATTCCGAACCCCATCGTCCGGCTGGGCTTCATCCTGTTCGGACGGGCCACGCAGGTCAGGTTCTACAGGCGGGCATGTAAGCGGATGAGGGTTCTGACGGCCGCCGAACTCGCCACGCGAAAGCAGGCCCTCGAACAGAAGCCCGGCTGAGCCGACGAAACGACGCGTCTCACTTGAGGGGATCGTGGCCCCAGTTCATGAGCGAATAGCGCCACTTGGTCTCCTTCACGTCCCCGGACGGCCGTTGGGCCAGGTGGCGATGGACGTAGCCCACCACCTTGTTCATGTGCGCGTAGTCCTGCTCGGTCAGGTCCGTCTTCCTGGCCCGCAGCAGCTCGACGATCTTGCGGCCGGACGCGTGGCCGGTCGACTCATCGCCGCCGTCCTTCTGCCCGACCGACCGCGACTCCTCGGTCGCCAGCCACCGCTCCAGCTCCTTCGGGGTCATGTTGACGGCCCTGTCGAACTCCGCCGCCACGTCCTCCCGGTCGTCGCCGCTCACTTCGATCGCTTCCGTTTCTTCAGCGCCGAACCCTTGTGCGCGGCCTTCTTGCCGCTCTTCTCGCTGCGCACGACGTACTGCGGTTCCTCGGGCGAGGCCGCCACGGTGCGTCCCGCCGCCTCCCGCCGGTCAGTGATCTTCTCTTCCACCCGACCCTCGGCCGTGGAGCCGTGGCTGCGCCACGTCACCTCGTCACCGACGTCGGGATCTTTGTCGCGTTTGCCGGTCATGCGGCGGGCGGTACCCGCCGCCCAGCGGGGTAGTCACCCTAAAACACCTGATCAACGAGGAGTTGTCATGTCTTCGGAGACCGATGGGGAACGCTATGAGTTCGCCTTCGACCACCGCCTGCTCCGCCCGCTGGCGTTGCTGGGCATCCGCCCGTCCACCTGCGGGCTGGTGATCGCGTCCGACGAACTGCTGGTGCGTTTCGGCCCGTGGCGCGTGCGGACGACGCTGGACAACGTCGCCGGCGCCGAGGTGACCGGCCCCTACCAGGCGTGGAAGGCCATCGGCGTCCGCGTGTCGTGGGCCGACCGCGGGCTGACGTTCGGCACCGGCACCGAGCGGGGCGTGTGCGTTCGCTTCCACCGGCCCGTCCCCGGCGCGGAGCCGACGGGACGGCTGCGCCACCCCGGCCTGACGCTGACCCTCGCCGATCCGTCCGCCGTCGCGGACCGGCTCCAGGGCGCGGTGTCGGCTCCCCGGTAGGCGATTCCGTCCCGCCACCGCGAAACCCGGCCGCCGCACGCTTGTGCAGGTCAGCGCCGGGTAGGGCGGTTCCGACAAGGGAGGAAAAATGATTCACACACTGCATAAACGGGGCATGAAGTCCACCTTCATGTACACGGCCGGCATCGCCTCGATCGGCCTGGCGTTCGCCTCCTGGGCCGCGTCGAACCGGCTGGAGTCGGCCGGGCTCGAACGCGCCGACCGGTGGGGCATCTTCGTCGGCGAATGGGCCCCGACCTTCTTCGCGATGGGCATCGCCCTGCGCATGGAGGAGATGCGGGACGAAGAGGAAAGGGCCTACGACCAACACGAGGCGCCCGGCGAGAGGATCAGCCACTCGGCGGCGATGCGCTAGCACCGGTCGTGAACCACCGTGACCTGTGCCTGGTGACGGGGGCCAGCGGCTACATCGGGGGTCGGCTGGTCCCCGAGCTGCTGGACGCCGGTCACCGCGTGCGATGCATGGCCCGTTCGGCGCGGCGGCTCCGCGACCACCCCTGGGCCGGACGGGTGGAGATCGTCGAGGCCGACGCCACCGACCCGGAGGCGACCCGGCGCGCGCTCGACGGCGTCGACGTCGCCTACTACCTGATCCACGCGATCGGCGGCGCCGGCGGCTTCGCCGAGAACGACCGCCGCGCCGCCCGCACCTTCGCCGACGCGGCACGGGACGCCAAGGTCAGGCGGCTCGTCTACCTCGGCGGCATGGACCCGGACGAGGAACTGTCCCCGCACCTGCGGTCCCGCGCCGAGGTCGGCCGGATCATGCTGGACCACGGGCCGCCCACGGTGTGGCTGCGCGCCGCGGTGATCATCGGCTCGGGCTCGGCGTCGTTCGAGATGCTGCGCTACCTCACCGAGCGCTTGCCGATCATGGTCACCCCGCGGTGGGTGCACACCCGGATCCAGCCGATAGCGATCCGGGACGTCCTGCACTATCTGGTGGCGTCCGCGGACCTGCCCGCCGACGTGAACCGCGGCTTCGACATCGGCGGCCCGGACGTCCTCACCTACGCCGACATGATGCGCCGGTACGCCGCCGTGGCCGGGTTGAAGCGGCGGCTCATCGTCCCGGTCCCGGTACTGAGCCCCGCGCTGTCGAGCCTGTGGGTGGGAGGCATCACCCCGGTCCCGGGCGGCCTCGCGCGCCCCCTGGTGGAGTCGCTGCGCAACGAGGTCGTCTGCACCGAGAACGACATCGCCCGGTACGTCCCTCCACCACCGGACGGACCGATCGGCTTCGACCGTTCGGTCGCGCTCGCCCTGCGCCGGGTCCAGCAGGCGGACGTCACCACACGCTGGTCATCGGCCGGCGTCCCCGGCGCCCCGAGCGATCCGCTGCCGACAGACCCGGACTGGGCCGGCGGCACCCTCTACACCGACGACCGCACATGCCGGGCGGACGCTCCACCAGAACGGCTCTGGGAGGTCATCGAGGGAATCGGCGGCAAACACGGCTGGTACTCCTTCCCGATCGCCTGGCGGGCACGGGGCGTCCTCGACCGCCTGGTCGGGGGCGTGGGCCTACGACGCGGCCGCCGGGACCCGCGCCGACTCCGCATCGGAGAAACCGTCGACTTCTGGCGCGTAGAGGAAATCGAAACGAACACCCTCCTGCGACTACGCGCCGAAATGCGCCTACCCGGCCTCGCCTGGCTCGAACTGCGAGTCTCCGACGAGAACGGCCGCGCCGTCCTGAACCAACGTGCGCTCTTCCACCCCCGAGGACTGGCGGGCCACGCCTACTGGTGGACGTTCCGCCCCTTCCACAACCGGATCTTCAACCGAATGTGCCACAACATCACCCACGCGGCCGAACAGACGCCCCCTTGAGGGTCTCAGCGCCCCTCCCTGGCCCGGCGCGTCCAGTGGGCGAGGTGATTGCGAATCTTGACGGTATCGGGGTGTTCAGCACCAAGAAGGCGTTCGTGAACAGGCAAGAGTAGGTCGTACTGGTCGCGTGCGCCGGTGGAGTCCCCGGCCTTCCCCGTCCAGTCGGCGAGATTACTTCGGGTGTTCAGGGTGTTGAGGTGTTCGGGGCCGAGGACACGTTCCTGGAGGGGAAGGAGATAGGCGAACTGGTCGCGTGCGCTGGTGAAGTCCCCGGTCCTCCCCGTCCAGTAGGCGAGGTGATTGCGGACGTACAGGGTGCCGGGGTGTTCGGGGCCGAAAAGGCGTTCATGGTCGTGCAGGAGATGGGCGAACAGGAGGCGTGCCTTGGCGGGATCTCCGGCTTTGCCCGTCCAGAAGGCGAAACTCTCCCGGCAGGTCAGAACCCAGGGGTGTTCGGGGCCGAGAAGGCGCTGACAGTCCGACACCAGGTTCTGCAGGAGGGTGGCGGCGACTTCGTGGCGACCGGCCTTGCCGTGCTCGATGGCCTGGGTGAGACGGGCCGACAGGGCGTTGACCGGATGATCGGGATCGGCGCGCCGACGCCACAGGTCGTGCAGGTGCTCCGCGACGGTGGCCGCGTCCCGGGGGCGTTGATCCGGCTCCTTGGCCAGCAGGGCCCGAAGGTAGGTCTCCAACTCGGAAGGCGCGTCGGACCTCAGGGTGCGGACCGGTGGCGGTGCCGCCGCGAGATGTTGCGCGATCACCGAGCGGACATCATCGCCGGTGAAGACATGGCGGCCCGTCAGTAACTGGAAGACCGTCGCCCCCAACGCGTACAGATCGGTCCGATGGTCGACGCGCTCGCCCGTGAGCTGCTCGGGCGCCATGTACGCCACGGTGCCGATCGTGGCGCCGCCGGTCAGACCGCTGGTGGCGTCGCGCAGCCGGGCGATCCCGAAGTCGCAGATCTTCACGGTGCCGTCGGCGGTGAGCATCAGGTTGTGGGGCTTGATGTCGCGGTGCACGATGCCGCCCGCGTGCGCGGCGGCCAGGCCCTCCGCCGCCTGCGCCCCGAATTCCAGGACCTGCTCGATCGGGAGCCCGCCAGGGTGACGGTCCAGCAGTCTCTTCAGGTCCGGACCGTGCAGGTACTCCAGCACCAGAAAGGGCAGCCCGGCGTGCTCGCCGACATCATGGACGCTGGCGATGTTGCGGTGCGTCAGCCGCGCCGCGGCCCGTCCCTCCCGCGCGAACCGCGCCAGCGCCTGCTCCCGGAGGGAACCGTGCATCAGATGCGGTTGCAGCACCTTGACCGCCACGGGACGTTCCAGCCGGAGATCCTCGCCCCGCCAAACCTGCCCCATGGCGCCCTCGCCCAGCAGCTCGACCACCCGGTAGCGACCCGCGATCACCGCATCCTCGACCAGCACTCGGTACCGCCCGCCCGCATCCCCCGGCATCGAGCCGGACCCGCCAGAGATCCGACTCCAATCTACGACCCCCCACCCCACCGCACCATCGGTCGCGGACGCGGGGGAGGCTTACCGGAGGGGTCGGCGGCAGAGGCGGAAGCCGATGTTGGGGGTGAACGACTCGTCGGGTGGGCGGGACATGCGGAAGGAGACGGTGACCGCGTCGGCGCAGTCGGCCCAGGAGCCGCCTCGCAGGACGCGTTCAGTGCCTTCGGACGGGCCCTGTGGGTCATCTGCGGGCGAGTTCCCGTAGTACTCGGCGTCGTACCAGTCGGACGTCCATTCCCAGACCGAGCCCGCCATTCCGTACAGGCCGTAGCCGTTGGGCGGGGTGTCCTTCATCGGGCGGATCGCGAAGTCGTTAAAGCGCTGGAAGTCGCATCGCTCGGCCGTGGGCGGCTCCTCGCCCCACGGATAGCGGTGGCCGGACAGCCCGCCGCGTGCGGCGCGTTCCCATTCCGCCTCGGTGGGAAGGCGGTATTCGACTCGGTCGTCCGACAGTCGCTCGCCGAGTTCCGCGGCGGTCGTCCAGGAGACCCCGACCATGGGTTTGAGTTCGTAGCTCCATGGAGCCGTGTGGTCGCGGGGCACTCTGCCGAAGAATTCCGCCGGGTCCACGTTCTCCCCGCCAAGGGAGAATACGAGGTTGGGGTTGTGGGCGTGCCAGTCGGTGGCGCGGGTGGTGGTGTCCTCGCAGTACTGCCAGCGGATCTGGTTCTCGATGTGCAGGGCGAACCGGTGGCGGTCGTCGGTGTTCCCTTCCGGCGGGATTCCTTCGGGGGGTAGTGCCCAGCCCATGAGATCGCAGAAGGTCCACCAGCTCACCGGGGTTTCTGCCATCCAGATGTCGCCGAGCCGCACCTCGTGGACGGGGTTCTCGTCCGGGTCGCCGTTCGAGGAGCCCATCTGGAACGTCCCGGCGGGGATGTAGCGGAAACGGATGCCGTGTTCGGTGACCGCCATCCGGTCGAGCAGCGCGGCGCGGGCCTGGGCGACCTCGGGGTCGGCGGGGTTCAGCGCGTACGCCTGGTCGTAGCGGGACGCGGCGTCGCGGAGTTCGCCGGCCGCCTCCAGTTCGCGGGCCTGGGTGAGGAGTCGTCGCCGGTCCATGGCTCAGCAGCACGTCCCGCCCGCGTTGACGTCCAGAATGACGAGGGGATTGCGCGCGCTGGAACCGGCGTGGTCGAGGATCCAGGGGTCGGGGGCGTTGACCGATCCGTTGAGCACCAGCGCGCGGGCGCGGCAGCCCCCGGCGAACGCGGCGCCGCCGTCCGGTTCCGTGGACGGCAGCGCGCGGATCTCCTGGAAGCCCGTGCTGCGGTGCCAGATCTCCGCGAGGGAGGTGTCGCGTATGTTCGCCGCCACGAACCCGGGGCCGAGGAAGCCGCACGGGTTGACCTCGCCCGAAACCGAGATCGAGCAGACGAGGTTTCCCGCCCCGCAGCCGTAGTTCTGCTGGATGACCGACTGCGTCTCCGTCCGTGCCCGCGGACTGAACGGGTCGATGTGGTGCAGGGACATCGGCGCGTTCGCCTCCATCGAGGCGAGCTGGTTCAGCGCGGTGCTGTACTCGGCGAACGTCGGCATCAGATCCATGTGCCGGGACGCGACGCCCACGGGATACAGGGGGCGGAACACCGCGG
Source organism: Actinomadura spongiicola (assembly GCF_003432485.1). Classification (GTDB taxonomy): domain Bacteria; phylum Actinomycetota; class Actinomycetes; order Streptosporangiales; family Streptosporangiaceae; genus Spirillospora; species Spirillospora spongiicola. The sequence continues at coordinate 29,526 of NZ_QVNQ01000010.1, read as the reverse complement.
TGTCGGCGCCGACCTCGTGCGCGAGCCGTGCGCAGTCCTCGATCTCCGCGAGGTTCGACTTCATGATCGTGAAGGCGAGGGTGAAGCGGGAGTGGCGGCGCAGCACCGCGAGCCGGTCCATGACCTTGGCGTAGGTGCCCTCGCCGCGCACCGCGTCGTTGGTCTCGGCGGTGGCGCCCTCCAGGCTGACGTTCAGCCACACCAGTTCGCGCTTACCGAACTCGCGGGCGATCTCGTCCGTGATCAGCAGCCCGTTGGTGGTGACGCAGGGCGCCAGGCCGTGGCCGAGCGCCAGGTCGATGATCTGGAAGAGGTCCTTGCGGAGCAGCGGTTCGCCGCCGGTCAGGCCGAGGCGGTAGCTGCCCAGCCTCGCCATCTGCGCGAACAGCCCGTCGATCTCGTCCAGGGTGAGCCGCTTCTCGCGGCGCGGCAGGTCACCCGCGAAGCAGTGGGTGCAGCCGAGATTGCAGGACGCGATGACCTCCAGATGGACGGCGAGAGGCCCGGTCAGATGGTCGGACGGCACTTCGACGCCGTCGAGGACCGTCCCGGCGAAACGTCCGTCCGGTGTGAAGAAGCCGAGTTCGTCGAAGTGCTCGAAGAAACGCAGAAGACGGTCGTGGCGTTCGTCGTCGGCCTCTTCCTCAATGAGCCGGTCGATCGGACGGTCACGCAAGCCGCGCAGTACGGCCGTGGTCTCGGCGTCGAACGGCAAGTACCGGGACGTTCGACGGTCGAACACCAGGCAGCCGAAGTACTCCGGGATGAGAACCAGTGGGGCACGCCGCTCAGACATCGCCGCCCCCGGTCAGTTCGAAGGTCTTGCGGATCCAGACCCGCGTGGCCGCCTCGGACACACCGAGCCCGGCGCCGCCCTGACGCTGCGCGGCCTCGTACCGATATTCGCCCATGTTCCGTTGGGGGTCCTCTGGCGGCTGCAACTCATCGTTGGCGACCATGGAACTCCATGTCGAGTCGTCGAAACCACTCGATTTCCAGCCGTCGCCGGGTTCGCGGACGGTGTACTTCCACGTCCCGTCCGCGGCGGACACGATGGAGACACGCGGCTCGTCCGGACCGGTGACACGCACCCTGGGCTGGTCGGGAGGGAAGAACGCGGCGAAGTTCAGCACCGTGTAAGCCGGATCGGCCAAGGCGAGTTCCAACGCCAGCACATGCTCCCCGAACGAGATCACCGGTATCCCCGAGGGCGGCGGGTCCCCGTCCAGATACATCTCGGCGTCACCGTTCGTGTAGAGCCACATCCGTAGAGGAACGCCGTTCCGTGGATTTCGCCACCGCAGAACGACACCGCCGCAGCCCGCGGGAACTTCACAGTGCCCGTACTCCTCCAGCACGTACATCGCTGACGACTTCGAGTAGCGCGACAACGAGTTCAGCTTGAGTTCGCGTTCGTCCATCAGAGCCCCGTTCGTTCGACGGAGACCACCCTAATGAACTCGCCGGGCCGGCGGCGGCGTCGGCGGAATCTCCACGCTGTCGAGAATGCCCGCGCCGCGGCTCGATCGGTCGGGGCGTCGTGGCGATTCAGCCCAGACAGCGGGATGTGATCAGGTCAGTGCCAATCGCTGATCTGCACATCGTTGGGCGTCCAGCGTGGGTGAGCGCCTCGTTCACCCGATGCGGTGAAGGATATCTGCCATTTCCGTGCCCCCCTTTATTGTTCCTTCTCGGTCTCGCTGTCCCTGCGGCGCTGGATCGTCTCGGCGATACGCCGGATGCGCCGGAGGCGGGCGTCCCAAGCCGCGCCGACGTCGGTCATCTGGTCGACGGCGACGGCGAGCCGGGCGTGATCGACGCGGAACCGTCGCTCGCGCCCCGCCGTGGAGACGTGCACCAGGCCTACCCGGTCGAGGACGGCCAGATGCTTGGCCACCGCCTGACGGGTCACCGGCAGATGCTCGCTCAGGCTGGTCGCCGTTCCGCCGCCCTCGCTCAGCAGTAGATCGAGCATCCGGCGCCGGGTCGGATCCCCGATCGCCGACCACAGGTCGTCGTCAACGGCCAGGCTCATGCGCCCGCTGCCACCTTCGCGGCGTACACCGTCAGCTGCGGCAGGTGATGGTCCCAGCCGCTGACGTGGTCGGCGTAGTGGGCGGCGACCTTCGCCTCATCCCAGCCGCGCTCACGGAAGCCGCTCTCGGTCATCCGCAGCAGCGACCCGCTCCCCGACGGTTCGATCTCGAAGACCACCAGCATCGAGTTGTCCTGGGCGGCGGGTTCTCCCTCCGGGTGGGTCCACCGGAAGGAGAACCGCCGTGACGGGACGGCCTCGACGACGGTGAACTGCAACCAGGTGCGTTCCTGCTCCTCCGTCCCGAAGCCGATTCGCCCGGTTCCTCCGACCTCCGAGGGGAACTCCGCCTCGTCCGTCCACCATTCGCGCAGGTGCCGGGGGCTGCTGACCACCTCGAAGACGACCTCGGGCGAGGCGTCGATGTGGATCTCCCGTTCGATCGTCGCGTATTCCATGCCCGTCCCTTCTGCAACTATCGGTTGCACATCAACGTAGTCGACGCGGCCCGGTATGTGCAACCTTTGGTTGCGTGAAGCACGCCTCGCGCACGTCGGTCGTGTGGGACGCGCCGCTTCGGGTAGCGCGCCAACGTGTGGTTCCCGATCGCGCCCCGGCCGATCGGCTCCGAAAGGGCAGGTGTGGGATTGAGATCGCGGCGTCGCCCCCGCGCTTCAGCGAGTTCCGATGACGGTTCGAACCCCTTCGTGGCGTTGGGGGTCGGTTGTCTGGTGTCCATGGTCGCGGCGCAGGTCGCGTCCGGGGTGCGGCCCGATCCGGTGCGGTGGACGACACCGGTGGTGGGCCTGCTGACCGCCGGCGCGGGATGCTTCGCCGCCGCGCGCATCGGCGCCGTACGGGCGGTGAAAGCCGTGGGCGCGGCACTGGCCTTGGGATACGCGGCGGAGTGGGTGGGCGTCCGGACGGGCGTGCCCTTCGGACGGTACTCCTACACGAAGGTTCTCCGCCCGCAGGTGGGCGGTGTCCCGGTGACGGTCGCGGCGGCATGGGCGGGCATGGGCCTGGCGTCGCACGCGGTCGCGGCGACGCTCGTCCCCGACGGGCGACGGTGGACGCGGGTGGCGGTCGGCGCCTCGGCGCTCACGGCCTGGGACGTGTTCCTCGATCCGCAGATGATGCGGCTCGGCTTGTGGAGATGGGCGCGCGGCGGGGTGTACCGGGGAGTGCCCGCCACCAATTTCGCCGGATGGCTGGCGGTGTCGGCGCTGCTGATGGGCGCGGTCGAGTCGATCGCCGGTGCGGAACGGGACGTCGCGGCGGGGCTCGTGGCGACCTACGCGCTGATGGCGGCGATGGAGACGCTGGCGTTCGCGGCGGTGTTCGAGCCGCGCGACCCGCTCGTCGCGGTGGCCGGTGGGACGGCGATGGGCGCGTTCGCGATCCCCGCGGCGGTGCTGACGGCGAGGCGACGGGCCGCCGGGCACCGGCGGACGACCGGACGGGAGGGCCGATGACCGAGGTGATCGTGGTCGGCGGCGGGGTCGGTGGCATGGTCGCCGCGCTGCTGCTGGCACGGGCAGGTCACCACGTCCGGCTGTACGAGCAGCGGGGCCGCCTCGGCGGCAAACTCGCCGAGCACACACGCGACGGGTTCACCTTCTCACTCGGGCCGTCGCTGCTCACGCTGCCGGACGTGTTCCGGGAACTCGGCGTCGCGCGGGAAGCCGTCGTCCTGGACGAGCTGTGCCGCTACCGGTTCGCGGACGGATCGGTCCTGCGCGCCTACCGCGACCCAGACCGGATGGCCGCCGAGGTGGAGCGGCTGTCGCCGGGGCAGGGCGCGGCATGGCGCGCCTTCTACGCGTGGGCGCGCCGGTGCTTCGAGGTGTCGCGGCGGACGTTCTTCGCGGGCCCCATCGGCCGCGGGCCCTCGGACGGCCACCCCGGCGACCTGCTGGCGGTCGCGCCGGGACGCACGCTGCACGGCCTGGCCCGCCGGTTCTTCGACGACCCGAGACTGTGGCAGTACGTCGGGCGCTACGCCACGTACGCGGGGTCGAGCCCCTACTGGGCGCCCGCCGCGCTGGGCTGCATTCCGGCGCTCGAGCACGGTTCCGGCGGCTGGTACGTCCCGGGCGGGTTGCCCCGGCTGGCGGACGACCTGGCGGCCCTGCTGGGCGACGCGGGTGTGGACGTCCACACCAACAGCCCCGTCACGCAGGTCTTGGCCGATGACTCAACGGTTCGGGGCGTGATGCTGGCGTCCGGAGAACACGACACGGCGGACGCGGTGGTCGTGAACGCCGACGCGGCGGCCCTGTACGGCCGGCTGCTGCCCGACCGTCGACGGCTGCGGCGGATCGCCGGACTCGGCCTGTCGTCCTCGGGTTTCCTGATGGTCGCGGGCGTGGACGGCCGGACCGAAGGGCTGCCGCACCATTCCGTGATCTTCTCGGGCGACTACCGGCGGGAGTTCGACGACATCTTCCGGCGCCGGATCCCGCCGGAGGACCCGACCGTGTACATCGGGTGTTCGGCGGTGGACGACGCGTCCCAGGCGCCGCCCGGCGCGGAGAACCAGACGATGCTGATCAACGTCCCGGCGGGCGATCCGGCACGGTGGCCGATGGCCCCGGAAACGTACCGTGACCTGGTGCTGGAGCGGTTGGCGCGGCGGGGCCACGACCTGTCGGGACGGCTGCGGTTCGTGGACCTTCTCACGCCCGCCGACCTGCGGGACCGGTACGGGTCCTGGGGCGGAGCGATCTACGGCGCCGCGTCCAGGGGACGTTTGGCGCCGCTGCGCCGTCCGGGCAACCGAGGGCCTCGCCGTGGCCTGTACCTGGTGGGCGGTTCGGTGCACCCCGGGGGCGGTCTCCCGCTGGTGGCGATGAGCGGCCGTATCGTGGCCCGCCTGGTCGAGGAGGACTTTCCGGCCGTTCGGTCGGGGCGGGCCGGAGCGCGGTCGTGAGGGCGTCGACCGCCGCCCAGACGGTCGCGGCGCTGGTGGTGGCGGCCCGGTTGGCGCGCGGACGGAACCGTCCACCGCCCCTGACCGCGGCTCCGCGCCCGCGCCCACGCCCGGCGGGGCCGATCTCGGTGGTGATCCCCGCCCGGAACGAAGAGCCGCGGATCCGGGAGTGCGTGGCGCCGCTGCTGGCCGATCCGGCGGTACGGGAAGTGATCGTCGTCGACGACCAGTCACGCGACGGCACTGCGCGAGTGGCCGCCGATCTGGGCGCGACCGTCCTCGCCGGCACGGAACCACCTGCCGGATGGGTGGGTAAACAGTGGGCGCTGCACCAAGGAGTCCAAGCCGCAGCAGGACCCGTCATCGTCCTGCTGGACGCGGACGCCCGCCCCAAGAACGGCTTGTGCACGGCGCTCGCCGACCTACTGAACGACTGTGACCTGATCAGCGCCGGCCCCCGCTTCATCACCGAGAACGCGACGGAACAAGCGCTGCACGCGTCCTTCCTGGCCACGTTGGTGTACCGGTTCGGTCCGATCGGCCCGGCCGCACGCACTCCCCGACGCCTCCTGCTCAACGGTCAATGTCTGGCCTTCCGCAAGGACGCGATGACGCGGGCCGACGGGTTCGCCCGGGTACGCGGCCATCTCACCGATGATGTGGCACTGGGACGGCTACTGGCACGCGACGGCTGGCGGGTCACCTTCGTCGACGCGGGCGCGCTCCTGGAAGTCGACATGCACACCGGCACAGCGGACGTGTGGCGCGAATGGGGACGTTCCATTGCGTTGCGGGACGTGACCTCACCGATCGGCCTAGCCGGTGATCTGGCGGCGGTATGGCTGACCATGGCGTTGCCGATGCTGCGCCTGCTCGCCGGACGTCCCACCCCACTGGACCTGGCCCTCCTCGGGCAGCGGCTCCTGCTCACGCTCCCCCTGCGCGGCAGCTACAGCACCCCGGGCCCAGGGCTTCTGCTCTCGCCGCTGCTGGACCCGGTCACCGCCGTCCGGTTGACACTGTCCGTGCTGCGCCCCGCCCGAACCTGGCGTGGCCGCGCCTACGACCGACCCGGGAGCGGCTCTTCCGGACGTCCACGTCCTGAAGGCGGCGCCGCGTTCGCTCGGCGAGGGCGGCCTGACCGAAGCGTGCGCCGATGAAGGTCATCAGCATCCCGGTGCCCGCCACATGTGTGGCGGGCGCGAACGGCAGTTGCAGCGCGGGCAGGGAGAACACCGCGACGCGTGCGCCCTTGGCGAACGAGCCGGTGACCGCCGTGGTGACGCCCAACAGTCCGAGCCCGAGACCGAACGCCGGCGGGCAGATGACGGCCATACCTCCCACGAAGGTCAGAACGCAGCGTCCGCCGCGACGTCCGGCGAACATCGGCCAGGCGTGCCCGGCCATCGCCGCGCCCACCGCCGCGTACACGGGGACGACGCTACGTCCATGGACCTGCCCGACCGGTCCGATCCGTCCGCCGCTGACCGCCAGACCGAGCAGCCCCGCCGCGGTCCCCTTGAGGAGGTCGCCCGCGAACACGGGCGCGGCCGAGCGGACGCCCAGACGTTGCATGACGTTCCAGAAACCGGGATTGCGGTCGCCCACCGAACGCGGGTCGAAGCCGTGGGCGCGGCCGACCAGGACCGCGACCGGCACTGAACCGAGCAGGTAGCCGCCGATGACCGGAACGAGCACGGATCTGACCGGAACGGGCGTCATCGCTTCCTTCCATCTCCTCAGGTACGCGAACCTCGACGCCATGCGGCACATGGCGTTCGACCGCCCGAAGCTGCGCGCGACCCCGGGACTGTCGTTCTGGCGGCTGCTGGGCACCGGCCGGGGCCGCTCCATGAGCCTGGGCGCCGACCTGCGCCGATGGGCGCTGTTCGCGGTCTGGGACGACGAGGCCGCGCTGGACGAGTTCTCGGCGCGCTCCACGGTGGCGAACCGGTGGCGTGCCGAGGCCGAGGAAGCCTGGCACGTGCGGCTCCGTCCCCTCTCCTCGCGCGGACGCTGGGGCGGACGGGACCCGTTCAACGCACTCCCGAACACGCACCCGCCGCCGGACACGCCCCTGGCGGTGCTGACCCGAGCGTCGATCCGCCCGCGCCGACTGGTGGCGTTCTACCGCGCGGTGCCCGGAGTCGACCGTGCCCTGGCGGAGCAGGACGGCTGCCTGGCCTCGATCGGCATAGGCGAATGGCCCCTGGCCAGGCAGGCGACGTTCTCGCTCTGGCGCGACGAAACGGCCATCAACCGGTTCGCCTACCAGGGCGACGCCCACCATGACGTGATCGGACGGGTCCGCGCCCACGACTGGTACTCGGAAGAACTGTTCGCGCGATTCGTCCCTTACGGGAGCGAGGGAACCTGGGACGGCCGTGACCCGTTGCGCGGCCATCTCACCACTCCACCGACCGCGGACGCCGCTCGGCACGGGCGGCGGCGGACGCGGCCACCAGATGCCGGGTGAAGATCGCCGCCCGGCGCCGCCGTGGAACGCGTGCCCTTCCGGCGAGCACGTCATATCCGGCCGCCGCGATCTGGTCGAGGATGCCGCCGTACAGCTTCACCGCGGCACGGATGCAGGGTCGCGAGGACGGAACGAGCATCTCGATGCCCTCCCGCGCCCGCCGGTAGTGGAGACGGGCGCGTTCGATCTCGAAGGCCACCAGTTCGCACACCTCCCGGGTGGCGCCGCTGCGCGTGAGTTCGGCCTCCCCGACCCCGAACTTCGCCATGTCCTCCGTCGGCAGGTAGATGCGGTCGCGGGCCATGTCCTCGGCAACGTCCCGTAGGAAGTTGGTGAGCTGGAACGCCCGTCCCAACTCCCGGGCGGGCTCCCGCGCGCTCCGCTCCGCGCCGGGCACCGTCTCCAGCACCGGCAGCATCATCAGCCCGATCGCCGCCGCCGACCCCTCCATGTAGACCAGCAGGTCCTCATAGGTGCCGTAGCGGGTGACGGTCAGGTCGGCGCGCATCGAGGCCAGGAAGGCCCGGATATCGCCGTGCTCGATGTCGAAAGACCGCACCGTATGGACGAACGCGGGCAGCACCGGATCCTGAACCGCCTCCCCGGTCAGGCTCGCCTCCAAGCGGGTCGCCACGCCGTCCACTGCCGCCGCGCGTTCGGCGGGGGAGTCGGGACCGTCACCACCGCACGCGTCCACGATGTCGTCCACATGCCGAGCGAACCCGTACAGGGCATGGACGTGCCTGCGCTTCCAGGCAGGCAACAGCAGCGTGGCCAGATAGAACGAGCGGCCGTGGGACGCGTTGATACGACGGCAGTGCTCGTAACTGGCCGTCAACGTCACCGGCTGCGTGGTCACCGTCATCGGCTGCCCTCCAGGATCCGGGCGGCGGCCAGCCGACCGGAGATCAATGCGGGTGGCACCCCGACCCCGGGGGCGGTGTACATCCCGGCGAAGTGGAGGCCCGGAACCCGGCGGCTACGGCCGGACGGACGCAGCCACGCCGTCTGCGTGAAACGGTGGTCCAGCGCGAACGGCGTCCCCGCCGAATGACCCAGCCGCGCCCACGCCGGCGGATCGAACGTCCGCCGCGGCCGCTCCGAAAGATCGCCATACCCCGCTTCGGCGAGACGCCCCAGCAGCCGTTCCTCCAGCCGCGGGGTGAGCCGACCCCAATCGGCGCCGGACACCAGGTTCGGCACGGGTTCGAGCGCGCTGAGCACGGCCTGCCCGGGCGGCGCGTCCACATACGTGATCAGCAGACTGGGGTCGGGTTGCGGACGCCCGGCCGCCAGCGCCGCGAACGTCGACCTCCACGCCCGACCGAACCGCAGGGTGTGATGGGTGTGTCCCGGTATCCGCCGATCCAGCCCGAAATGCATGACCAGGCAGGACGGCGAGTAGCGGGGACGCCGGAGCCGCCAGTCGTCCGCGAGGCCCGGCAGCAGCTCCGTCTGGGCGCGCACCCGGTCGCAGGCGATCACCACGTGGCTCGCCGCGATCCGCTCCCCGGTGTCCAGCCGCACCGCCCGCACACCGGCGCCGTCGACCTCGACCCGCTCGGCGCGCACGCCGTACCGCATCTGCGCGCCCGCCTTCTCCGTGACGTCCGCGAGGGCCCGGGGGATGGCGTGCATGCCTCCGTCGCGGGGGAAGTAGACACCGCCGACGGTGTCCATGTGCGCCACCACCGCATAGATCGCCAGGGCCTGATGGGGTGCGAGCCCGACGTACAGCGACTGGAACGTGTGCGCCCTGATGAGCCGCTCGTCCCTCAACTGCCCGGCGACGAACCGGTCCAGACGCCTGAAGCCGCCCGCCGCCGCCAGCCTCAGCAACGCGTAGGGACGGGCCATGTCGCGCAACCGGGACATGTCGGCGTCGATGAACGACGACCATTCCGCCTCGAACATCGCGCCCAGCCGACGCCGGAACCGCAGGTATCGGGTGGCCTCGTCCGGCCCGCACAGCTCCCGGACGTTCTCGGCCATTTCCAGGGCGCCCGCCACGACGTCCAGCTCGGAGCCATCGGGAAAGGCCAGCCGGTAGAAGGGGTCCAGGCGCCGCAGCGGCAGCCACCTGTCGATGTCCTCGCCGACCGCGCCGAAGGTGGCGGCCAACACGTCCGGCATCGTCAGCACCGAAGGGCCGGTGTCGAACCGGTAGGGCCCCACCTCGGCCGTCCCGCAGCACCCCCCGGGCTCCTGCCCCGCCTCGACGACCACCACCTCACGACCACCCGCCACGAGGTGGATCGCCGCCGACAACCCGGCCAGCCCGGCGCCGACGACCACCACGGGCCCGTTCGCGGCGGCGGGGGACGCGTGCGACCGCCCGCCCATCAAGGCCGCCCGCCGCACAGCGGTGCGCGGCGGTCCACGCCGCCGACGCCCCTCACCAGGAACAAGCGCGCGGCGCGGCCCCTGCGAGCGGCCACGGTCCATCGCCCCACTTGCGAAGAATGTTGATCATTGTCCCTCCTTGGGGTTCATCGCCCCGTACCCCGCACCCACCCGCACATGCGCCGTCCGACGAACCTTTGCCCCCTCGGACGCCGACTCCGCTTCCCCGCGCCGCCGAGGATCGCCACCAACCCGAGCGCGGGCTGAATGACCGGGCACAGGGCGGGCATGGTGGCCGAGATAGCCGATTCGCCCTGATGCGAGACATGCCATGACCACGATCACCAAGGCCGCGCCGCCCCCCGGCGTCCGGAAACACCCGCGGCCCCGGATGGCGGTGTCCAGCTGCCTGCTGGGCGCCCCAGTCCGCTACAACGGCGCCCACAGCCGGGACCGTTTCCTCACCGGACCGTTGTTCCAGCACATCGACTGGATCCCCGTCTGCCCGGAGATGGAGATCGGCCTCGGCGCGCCACGTCCCACCATGCGGCTGCGCACCGACGGACACATCGTCACCAGGGACGAATCCGCCGACCACACCACCGCCATGACCGCCCTGGCCGAACGCAGACTCCCCGATCTGGACGACCTCGACGGCTACGTGCTGAAGTCCCGCTCACCCAGCTGCGGACTGTCCCGGCTTCCCCGTTACGCGTCCGGGCAGCCGGGCGAACGCACCGACGGCCAGCCGGTCGACCGCGACGGCCGTGGCGTGTTCGCCTCCCTGATCAGCGCCGCCCTGCCCGACCTGCCCACCGAGGAGGACGGGCGACTGAACGACCCAGTCCTGCGCGAGCATTTCATCGAGCGCGTGTTCGCCCATGCCCGGCTACGCGAGTTCTTCGCCTCCGACTGGCGTCCCCGCGACCTGGTCGCCTTCCACAGCCGCCACAAGATGCAACTGCTCGCCCACAGCCCCGACGGCTACCGTAAGACGGGACGGATCGTCGCCCAAGCCGGTCGACGCCCCCGGGCGGACCTGGAGAACGACTACCGCCACGCGTTCACCGCCACGCTCGCCGTCCGCGCCGGGCGTGGCCGCCACACCAACGCCCTCCAGCACATCCTCGGCCTCATCAGCGAGGACCTCGACCCGACCCGGCGCCAGGACATCGCCGCCGCGATCGACTCCTACCGGCAAGGGCGGGCGCCCCTCAGCGTCCCGATCGCCCTGCTCCGCCACCACGCCGAAGGCGAACACTTCGGCTACGCGGCCGACCAGACCTACCTCGACCCGTTCCCCGACGACCTCGTCCTCCGCCACCACCTGTAACACCCGCAGGACGATCGGCAGCCAGGCCTCCCGATGCTTTGACAACTCATATGGATGTTCTGGGATGCCTTTGAGCCAGGTCGGGGGACGGTACGAGCACTCGTCCGCCGACATCCTTCGAGGAGCGACCGCATGGCGTCCAAACGCTCGACCAACACCCGCTCCAGCCAGCCGTGGCTGCACGTGGACGGTACGGAGATCCAGAAGTTCGGGACCATGCGGATGTTCCCGCTCGGGCTCTCCCGAGACGCACGCGAGTACTCCTGCCAGCGCCTCAACCAGATCCTTGCGGACAGTCAGATCCTCTACAGCCTCTACAAGAAACACCACTGGCTGATGCGCGGCCCGACCTTCTACCAACTGCACCTGCTCCTGGACAAGCACGCCGGGGAGCAGCTCGAACTGGTGGACACGATCGCGGAACGCGTCCAGACGCTGGGCGGCGTCGCGGTCGGGGACCCGCGGCACGTCGCCGAGATCACGGTCATCCCGCGCCCGCCGAACGGCGCCGAGGAGGTCCCGGCCATGCTGTCGCGCCTGATCGAGGCACACGAGACGATCCTCGTCGCCAGCCACGACGCGGCGGCGAACGCGCAGAAGCTGGGCGACGACGGCACGAACGACCTCCTCGTCTCCGAGGTCATCCGCACCAACGAGCTACAGGCGTGGTTCCTGATCGAGCACCTCGTGGACACCCCACTCGTCGAACGTCCACAGCACTCCACCCATCACTGATTCGGGCGGATCGGGTTCCCGTACTCTGCCCGCATGCCCGAGGAGGACGGTACGACCGGAGACGAACCGCTCACCGACGAGATGGCCCTGTCGGTACGGCTGCGACGCGACTTCACCGTCACCGACGCGGGCCGCCTCCTCGCCGCCGCACGCCGCCTCTACCGCGAACTCAACCCAGGCACCGGCGCCGCCGAAGCGTCCGAGATGGTGACCTGCGCCGCGGACGCGCTGTTCGTCATCCTGGAACACGCCGGTCTGCTCGGCGACGCGACCGACAGCCGCCTCTCCGGTTACGCCGCCGACGGCCTGGCGGTCGGCGGCTGGTGCGCGCAAATCGTGCCCAACGAACCTGCCCCGTTGTCACCCGAGCCCAGGAGCAACTGTCTCCTCGGTGACGTCTTCACGCTTTCCCAAGACTGAAGCCACCCCCGGGGTGCCATGGCAACTCGTCGCAGGTCATCTCGACCGGAGTGACAGATCGCAGCGGTGAGCGACCCCTGAGGGCCTAGTTTTGGGGGGACGGTGTGGCGAGGAGGGTGGCTGCGGTGGACTGGGTGACGTTCGAGGACGAGTTGGTGGCAGGGGTCGTCGAAAAGGTGACTGAACGTGCCGGCACGGGCGAGCGACTGTATGCGGCCGGGCTGGCCGAAATCTATGCCGAGACCGACAGTGTGATCCGGCTGCCCATGCTGGGCGCCGTCTCGCACGATGAGGTGGCCGCGGACGACGCTCTGCTCTGGAGCGTCCCGGACTGGAAAACCCAGTGGTTCGAATGGCTGCCGGAAGACCGTTGGCAGCACTGGGAACAGAAGCTCACTTACGAAGCCGGAAGAAGTTCGACGCTTCATTGGAACCGGACGTACGCCAGATTCCTCACCGTGCTTACCAGGGTATGCAAACGCGCCCGCAAACAGTTGCTGGCCGCAGGCGTGACCGACCGGCATTTCGCGGTGGTGTTGCTGACCGACGACGATGACGAGGAAAGGCTGCTGCGGCGCATCCTGAGCGAGCGGGAGCTGTACCGACTCTTTCCAGGATATGTTCAGGCGAATGCCTGGAAGGCCGAGATGGAGGCCAAGGAACCAGCCGACCGCGCGGCTCGCTACGTCCAAGCGCTCAACGATTGGGAGGGGCCGATCGGCCCTGAGAACGCTGAACTGGCTCTGCGTGAGCTCGGCCCCATCGCCCACCCCGCCCTGATCGACCTGTTGAGCCACGGCCCGGAAAGGTGGAAGGCAGCGAAGCTGCTCGCCGACATCGGCCACCCGACCGACGAGGTGATCGCAGCACTCACCCGCGCGCTGCGACACACCACCGGTGCGGACCAGCACTGGACCGCGGCCGCTCTGTCGCGCCTGAACCGGCTCGAAGTCGTCCTCTCCGCTCCCGGCCTCCCCACCGGAGTGATCGTCGACGCGGTGGCGGCGCCTTACACCACTTTCCGTGATCACGCGGTCACACCACCGCTCCTGACCTACGATCCATTGGAGCGTTTTCTGGCCGACCACCCACAACTCCGCGATGCCATCTCCGAGCGGCTGCGGCCGGGAACGAGCTACTGCACGATCCGAGCCGAAGAAGTCGGCGTCGCGACCGACGCCCTACGCTCGCGCTGGCCGGTCGTCCGCAGACATGCCGTCTGCGTCCTCGGTGAACGTGCCCTCGGAGCGGCTGTAGGCCGACAGGTCATCCCGCACCTCGCCGACATCGTCGCCAACGACCCTGACGCCACCAATCGCCGACTCGCGATTCTGTCCTTGCAGTGGTGGAAACGAGACGCCCGCCACTGCGCCGACACAGTTCGCAAGGCGTTGCACGACCCGGATCCCGCCGTCCGTGCGACCGCACAGCGCTGGCTGGACGAGCTGAACCAATAGCCCTGGCTGAACGGCAATATGCCGCATCAGGTGCTGTCGTCAAGTCCGGCGATTGCCCTGATGTCCGCTTCGGATATGCCTAAGACGTCAGCGACCTCCTTGGCGAGATCCGGGTGCGGGTTAAGCCTTCCGTCGCGGAGTTGGCGGATGGTGCTCTCCGCCCGGAAGGTTTGCCTTGCCATTGCTCTCACCGAGATTTCACGCGCGTCCATCAGTCTGGTGAATACCGCTCCGAACGGATGCGGCTCCAACTGACCAGCGGGTCCTTCCGCAGGGGAGACGACCATGTCGCCGAGCTTGGCCTGAAATCGAACCAGTTGGTCGCCTGTGAACCTGACTTTCGCGACGAACGGCAAGGTCTCACCACTGCCGGAGCCGATGGTGCCCGGAACCGACACCTCGGTGAACCGTGTGGTGGCGCGGGCAAGGTTGCGTTCTCTCTCCAATGGAAGGCCGGGCTCGGCGTGGACGACCCTCCAGTCGTGATTCCACCAGGGAAGCTCCTGCAACAATCCGTTGAAGAACGGGGGCAGGACGGTAAGGTCCACCGGTTTCGGGGGATGCTCCTGACCTGCGACTAAGACGCCAGGCCAGTATGTCAGTGCCGCGATCACGTCTGCCGTGATCGTGCGGTGGGCCGTCTCCATGGCGCCCATGCTCGCACAAGCACGGCATGCAGGCTCCCGAGCCGAACCCGGCCGAGGTTCAGCGGTAGTTCCGCAGCTAGACCTTGGCCGTTCGCGAACGAGAGATGGTCAGAGCGGTCGTGTGCTTCGTCAGAGCGTTTTCACGAACCGGGCCGCACTGCCGCAGGCGTCGTCGTACCCGATGCCCGCGTAGAACTGATGGGCCAGCGACCGGTTCCGGGAACTGGTGATCTCCATGTCGCGGCATCCCAGTCGCCGGGCACGGTCCTCGGCCGCGTCCACCAGCGCCCGTCCGATTCCCTGGCCGCGAACCCGGTCATCGACCACGAGGGCGACCAGGCGCCCCCGCCGGGCGGTGTGCTCCAGCAACGGAAACGCGTGCATCGCCGCCACACCGGCGACCACGCCTTCCGTCTCGGCCACCAGCAGCGTGCTTTGCGGATCCTCAAGCCAGTACTCCAGCCTGGCCGCCACATCCGCCGGCTCTGTCGGATACCCCAGCTGATCAAGCAACACGGTGATCCGGGACGCGTCGTCGACACCCGCTGATCTGATCTCGATCGCCATGAGCGGCAGTCTCGCATCCGGCGGCGACCAGGCTCCAGTGCTCGGGCGTCACCCCAGTTGGTCGCGGCGGCGTTTCAGGTAGGCGATCTCTGCGGTGTTGCCCGCCAGATCGATGGCCTTGTCGTAGGCGGCGCGTGACTCGTGACCGTGGCCCAGCCGGCGTAGCAGGTCGGCGCGGGTCGCGTGGAAGGCGTGGTATCCGGACAGCCGGTCCCCAAGGCGGTCGACGGCCGCCAGCGCCACCTCGGGTCCGTCGAGTTCGGCGACCGCGATGGCCCGGTTGAGGGCGATGATCGGCGAGGGGTCGAGGCGGACGAGCCGGTCGTAGAGGGCGAGGATCTGCGACCAGTCGGTGTCGCGGACGTCGCGGGCTGAGGTGTGCACGGCGTTGATCGCCGCGAGGATCTGGTAGCGGCCCGGAGCCGTTCCGGCGGCGGCCGCGGCGAGGCGCTCGCGTACCAGCCGGTGGCCCTCGGCGATCAGGGCCGTGTTCCAGGTTCCGCGGTCCTGGTCGGCGAGGGCGACCAGTGCACCGGTGGCCGACACCCGGGCGGTTCGCCGGGCCTCGGTGAGGAGCATCAGCGCCAGCAGTCCGGTCACCTCACCGTCGTCCGGTAGGAGGGCGCGGACGAGACGGGTGAGCCGGATCGCCTCGGCGGTCAGCCCCGGACGTACCGGATCGGTACCGGGGCCGGTCGCCAGATAGCCCTCGTTGAAGACGAGGTACAGGACGGCGAGCACACCGGAGACGCGTGCGGGAAGATCCTCGGCGGACGGCACCCGGTACGGGATACGAGCCGTCTTGATCTTGGCTTTGGCGCGGGTGATCCGCTGCTCCATGGCGGTCTCCCGCACCAGGAACGCGCGGGCGATCTCGGGGACGGTCAGACCGGCGACCATGCGCAGCGTCAACGCCACCCTGGCCTCGATGCCCAGCTCGGGGTGACAGCAGGTGAAGATCAGCCGGAGCCGGTCGTCGTCGATGGCGCCGGGAGGCTCGGGCGGGTCGTCGTGCAACACCTGGGCCTCCTTGTGCTTGCCGGCGCGCTTGCTCTCGCGCCGGATCCGGTCGATGGCCCTGCGGTTGGCGGTCGTGGTCAGCCAGGCGCCGGGGTTGGGAGGTACGCCGTCGTCCGGCCACCGCTCGACGGCGGCCGCGAACGCCTCGGCCGCCGCGTCCTCGGCGATGTCGAGGTCACCGAAACGCCTGGTCAGGGAGGCGACCACCCGTCCCCACTCCCCGTGATGGGCCCGGGTGATCGCGTCTCGGACGTCGACCCTGCTCACTCGCCCAGTATCGGCCGCACCTCGACCTTCCGATTGCAGGCCCTCGACCCTTCGGCGGCCAGCCTGAGCGCCACGTCGAGGTTCGGCGCCTCCATAATCCAGAAGCCGACGAGGTACTCCTTGGTCTCCACGAAGGGCCCGTCGGTGACGACCGCCTCCTCGCCCCGGTTGTCGATGACGGTGGCCGTGCCGGGTGCCCCGAGACCGGCGGCGAACACCCAGTGCCCCTCGGCCTGGAGCCGCTCGTTGAAGACGTCGATCGCGGCCTGCTCGTCGGGCGTGGCGAGGCCGCCGTCGTCGTGGATCACCGAGACCAGGTACTGCATCTGGACATCATCTCCCGTGGTCATGGACGTCCCGCGGCGGCGGCCTCTCACCCCGACTACGACGCCGGTTGCCATCGCGGGACGTCGGGCATCAGCAGCGTGGAGTAGCCGCTGTCGGCGATACGGCGCACCCGGACCCGCCACGTCGCCAGGTTTGATCCGAGCGGAGCGACGACCCCGAATCGGAAGGGCCTGGGCCCACTGTCCGCCGTCGAATCGGTCATCGTTCCCGTCCTAGCCGGTGGTTGGGTTCCGCTCCCGCCATTCAGGCGATCGCATACTGCGGACGTCCGGCCGGCCGGAACACCTGGGTCGTCACACCCTTCGAGTCGACTCGCGAGTCGACCAGGGAAAGCGCGATGTCCGGGCCGCTGTCGGGGAACAGCCGCATGCCCTGGCCGACGACCACCGGGACGATGATCAGAGTCATCTCGTCGACGAGATCGTTCTCCAGCAGCCCGCGGATCAGGGTGCCGCTACCGTGCACCTGCAACTCACCCCCCGGCTTGGCCTTCAACTCGCCGATGGCCGCCATGGGGTCACCGGACAGAACGGTCGTGTTCGCCCAGCCCGGCGCGGTGAGCGTGCTCGACGCGACGTACTTCGGCGTGTCATGCAACGCCACGCCGATGGGGTGGGCGCGCATCTCTCCGATCGTCCCCCAGGAACCGGCGAACAGCTCGTAGGTCCGCCGACCGAACAGGAACGCGTCGGCGCGCCGGTAGGTCTCGGTGATCAACGCCCTGGTGTCGTCGTCACCCACCCCCATGGCCCAGCCGCGACGCTCGAACCCGTCGCCACGGTCCAGGTCGATCGGGCCGTTGCCCTGCATCACTCCGTCGACGGTGACCTGCGTCATGGTCGTCAGTTTCATGATCGCGCTCCTCCTCCGGGGACGTCCCGTATGGACGACCTCACCCCGACTACGAACGCGACCACCCCGATCCGACACCGCCGCCCGAAATTTCGTCGGAAACCTCTGGTCTGCCCGCCAAGCGCGCTAGTCCCCAAAAGACAACGGGCCCGTGAGTCACCGTCCGCATACGCCGCGTGTATCGCGATCCGCGAGCCCTGCCAGTACCGGCTGCGCTCTCAGCGCCAGCCGAGTTCCGGTGCCACGTGGGTCAGGATGTTCTCCAGGACGTGCGCGTTGTAGTCCACGCCGAGCTGGTTGGGAACCGTGAGCAGCAGCGTGTCGGCGGCCTGAATGGCCTCGTCGCCCGCGAGCTGCTCGACCAGAACGTCCGGCTCGGCCGCGTACGAGCGTCCGAAGATCGCCCTGGTCTTCTCGTCGATCATTCCGATCTGGTCACCCGAGTCGGCGTTCCGGCCGAAATAGGCGCGATCCAGATCGCTGGTCAGCGCGAAAATGCTGCGGCTGACCGACACGCGCGGCTCACGTTCGTGTCCGGCGTCCTTCCACGCCTGCCGGTACGCCTCGATCTGCTTGCGCTGCTGGACGTGCAACGGCTCGCCGGTCTCATCGTCCTTGAGCGTGGAGCTTTGCAGGTTCATGCCCAGCTTGGCCGCCCACACGCTGGTGGCGTTGGAACCCGAACCCCACCAGATGCGCTCGCGCAGCCCCTCGGAATGCGGCTCGACGCGCAGCAGGCCAGGCGGGTTGGGGAACATCGGCCGCGGATTCGGCTGCGCGAAGCCCCTGCCCCGCAGCACCGTGAGCAGTACCTCGGTGTGCTTCCGCGCCATGTCGGCATCGGTGTCGCCCTCGGACGGCTCGTACCCGAAGTACCGCCACCCGTCGATGACCTGTTCCGGTGACCCCCGGCTGATGCCCAGTTGCAGCCGCCCACCGGAGATCAGGTCGGCCGCCCCGGCGGTCTCGGCGAAGTACATCGGGTTCTCGTAACGCATATCGATCACGCCGGTGCCGATCTCGATGCGCGACGTCTTCGCGCCGATCGCCGACAGCAGCGGGAACGGCGAGGCCAACTGTCTCGCGAAGTGGTGCACCCGGAAGTAGGCGCCGTCGGCGCCGAGTTCCTCCGCGGCCACGGCGAGGTCGATCGACTGGAGCAGCGCGTCCGCCGCCGACCGCGTCCGCGAGCCCGCGCCGTCACTCCAGTGACCGAACGAAAGAAAGCCGATCCTCTTCACACCGGCGACAACCATCCCGCCGCCCACGAGATTCCAGCCCACCGACCGCTGGTAGTCGAGGGATCGGCCGGAGGCTGTTTGACCTCAACCGCGGTTGAGATCGCACGATGGCGCCCGGGACCCCAGTCGACCTTGGGGCGTGCCGACGACACCGTCGTCCGATCATTGTGCAGGACGTGTATGAGACTTGAGATGTTCGCCGATGTTCTGTGCCCTTGGTGCTACATCGGCAAGAGACGCCTGACCAGCGCACTGGCCGACCAGCCCGACCACGACGACGTCGACCTCGTGTGGCGCGCCTACGAACTGGCGCCGGACGAAGGCCGGACTCCCGGCCCGACCGCCGCCGAGGCCATGTCCGGCTGGTGGGGCGAGCAGGCTTCCGCCCGCATCGACCGCATCCGTTCGCTGGGAGCGGCGGAGGGACTGGAGCTGAACCTGCATCTGGCGCGCCCGGTGAACACCTTCGACGCCCACCGGTTGGTCAAACTGGCCGCCCAGCACGGCCAGGCGGACCAGATGATGGAACTGCTGCTGAACGCGTACCACACCGATGGCCTCAACGTGGCCGACGCGCACGTCCTCCAGGACCTCGGCGGCAAAGCCGGGCTGGACACCGACGAGGTGCGCGCCGTCCTCGACGGCGACGCCTACACCGACGACGTCCGCGCCGATCGACGCCGCGCGGCGGAGCACGGTGTCACCGGCGTACCCAGCCTGGTGATCGACGGCCGCCCGCCGGTCCCCGGCGTCCAGCCCGTCCCCGTCCTGCGGCGCCTGCTACGGCCCGCCACCGGCGGCTCCGACTCCTGACCGGCCATCCGGCCTCGTCCCCTCATGCGCACCACTTCTTCTGAAAGGAACGCACCCTGCGATGGACATCGGTATCGGGTTGCCCGGTCATGCCCGCTGGACCGACGGCACCGTCCTGGTGGAATGGGCCCGCCGCGCCGAAGCGCGCGGTTTCGCCACCCTCAGCGTCAGCGACCGCCTCGCCTGGTGGACGCCGGAGCCGCTGATCACGTTGGCCGCCGCGGCGGGCGCCACCTCGCGCATCCGGCTGATGACCAGCGTGCTTCTCGCACCTCTGCGCGCCAACCACGCCCTGTTCGCCAAGACCGTCGCCACGCTGGACCAGCTCGCCGGGCCCGGCCGCCTGCGCCTGGGACTCGCCCCGGGACTCCGGCAGGACGACTTCGAGCTGAGCGAGGTCGACTACGGCACGAGAGGCGCACAGTTCGACCGGCTCCTCGACCGCCTCGCGACGGCCACGACCGACGATGATCCCGTGGGCCCGCGTCCCGCCACCCCCGGCGGGCCCGCCCTCCTGTTCGGCGGTACCTCCAAGGCGACCCTGCGCCGCATCGCCGCACGGGGAACGGGCTGGATCGCCGGCGACGCGACCGTCGAAGGTGTGCAGGACTTCACCCCCCACCTGCGACAAGCCTGGGCGGACGCAGGAAGACCCGGCTCACCTCGCGTGGTGGCCTCGGTGATGTACGCGCTGGGCCCCGACGCCGAGCCCGCGATCTCCGACGCCATCGGCTCCTATTACGCCTTCGCCGGCAACGAATACGCCCACTATGGGATCTCCATCGCTTACACCCGTTCGGAACAGATCACCGCCGCGATCGCCGCCTTCGACCAGGCCGGCTGCGACGAGCTGATCTTCATGGGCAACGACCCCGATCCCGCCCAGGTGGACCTCCTGGCCAAGGCCATCGACCTCAACCGGTAACCCAGGCCGGGCCTCGACCACGTCCCATGCCCGTCATCAGAACGAGAAACGCCCCGAACACGATGCCGACGACACGTCGGGCATGCTCCGTTCCGCGCCCGCGGCCTCACGCGTTTCGCGACCGCATCCGGCCTTGGAGGCGTAGGCGGTACACCGTCCCCGACGCGCCTCCCGGGATATTTCACCCCGATCGAGACGACCGTTACTCGAGTCGTCAATTGGTTTTTCGGTTTTACAGCTACGTCCTAAAGGTGTTTTGGTGACCGGCGGCTCGGAGTGAGCTGCCGTGTCATATCGACCATGCGGTGTCAAGTGTTGATCGGCCGTTGCAGGCGGAGGATCCTTGACGGCAAAGGAAGGCCGCAAGATCAGAACACCGTTGTGGCGTCCAGGGCAATCCTCTACCGCCATTATGCCGGCCTTGCATGCCGCCATGTGACCGAGTTATGGCCCTCCTGTATCTAACGGTTCGGTGGTCCCACCCGGCTGCCATGTCAAAAAAGGTAAGTATGATGGTAAATCTCAAGCGATTGACCGCTCTGGTCGCTGCTCTCGCTGTGATGGCCGGTGTTCTCCAGGCTCCCTCCTCGGCCGCGCCGCGCGAACGGGAGTCCCTCGCCAATACGATCCTCATGGTCTGGAAGGGCGTCGCGGGGGACGAGCGGATCTGGTGGAGCAGGCTGAACGATGACGGCCGTGGCTGGACGGCCCCGCAGCCGATCCCCGGAGCCAACACCAGCGCCGGAGTGGCCCTCGCCGGCACCGGCGTGGACACCTTCACCATGACCTGGAAGGGCGTCCAGGGTGACCAGCGGATCTGGTTCAACCGCTACGCCAACGGAACATGGAGCACGCCTCAGCCGGTCGCCGGCGCGGCGAGCAGCTTCGGTCCCGGCTCGACGAATCTGGTCGCCACCTATCAAGCATGGAAAGGCGTGGACGGCGACCAGGACATCTGGTGGAACCGGCGACTGGAGGGGCAATGGTCCGCACCCCAGAGGATCCCGGGAGCCGCCACCAGTTTCGGACCGGCACTCGGAGGCAGGCAGTGGAGCCTGGGCAACTGGGAGCCCCTGATGCTCTGGAAGGGTGTCGAGGGAGATCAACGCCTGTGGTGGAACACCTACCAGGAAAGTAGCAACAGGTGGACCGCGCCCCAGGTCATGCCGGGCGGCAACTCCAGCGCGGGCACCGCACTCGGCATTTACAACGGTGATGTGCAGGCGGCTTGGAAGGGCGTGCAGGGGGACCAGCAGATCTGGTGGAGCAGGATGCTGTACGGCACCAGCTCATGGACCGCCCCCCAGCAGATACCCGGCGCCTCCAGCAGTGTCGGGCCCGCGCTGAGCCAACACGCCAACACCCTCTACATGGCCTGGAAGGGCGTCGAGGGCGACCAGCGGATCTGGTGGAACACCTTCAACGGCAGTTCGTGGAGCTCCCCGCAGCCGGTTCCGGGCGCGTCCACCAGCTTCCGGCCCGCCATCGGCGTCGGCTCCTGGCGCCCCGACCGCCACCAATGAGTACGGCCGGACGCTTCGGTGCCCGCCTGACGCCATGACGTGACGGGGAGCGACCGTACCCCGTGGGGCCGCTCCCCGTTTCCGAACTCCGGCGGTCTTCCCGGCCGCCGCGCCCCAAGGAGGCGATTCTCGTGCGCAAGACGAAACGGCTGCTACTCCTGATGGCGGTCTCCGCCTTGACCGTCGGCGGTGTGCAATTCGCGGCCTCGGCCGAAACACCGAAGCGAACCCCTCCCGCGGTCTCTTACGCGCTCTTCATGGTCTGGAAAGGTGTCAACGGGGACCAGCGAGTCTGGTGGAACAGGCTGAACGACGACGGTCTGTCCTGGACGGGCCCGCAGGCGGTTCCCGGCGCGAACTCCAGTGCCGGGGTTTCCCTGGTCGGCCAAACCAGAACCAAGTTCACCATGGTCTGGAAAGGCGTCGCCGGCGATGACCGAATCTGGATCAACACCTTCGACACCGGTTCCTGGACCAACCCGCAGCCATTGTCCGGAGCCGCGACGAGCGTCGGCCCAGGCGCCACCAACCTGGCGGGACCCTGGCTGGCCTGGAAAGGCGTGCAAGGCGACGAAGCCATTTACTGGACGCGACAGTCCGGCGGATGGCCGACGCCGCAGAAGGTTCCCGGAGCGTTCACCAGCTTCGCTCCCGCGCTGACGACCAGGCCGGTCGACCTCCGCACCCATCCCCTCATGACGTGGAAAGGCGTCTCGGGAGACCAACGGATCTGGTGGAACACCTTCAACACGAGCTCCGGACAATGGACCGGCCCCCAGGTGGTCCCCGGCGCCAACACCAGCGCCGGTACCGCCCTGACGAGCATCGGCGGCGACGTCTACGCGGCCTGGAAAGGCGTGGAAGGAGACGAGCGCATCTGGTGGAACAAGCTGCCACAGTTCTCCTCGACCTGGACCGCGCCGCAGGTCGTACCCGGTGCCAACACCAGCGTCGGCCCATCCCTGGCGAACCGTGACGGCCTCCTCTACATGACCTGGAAAGGCGTCGCCGGCGACGAACGGATCTGGTGGAGCCGACTGGAGGGCAACTCCTGGAGGGGCCCACAGGTCGTCCCGGGCGCCTCCACCAGCTTCCGCCCCGCCATAGACACCGCCCGCGTCGACTGACCGGGCACCGGTACACAACAGCGCCCCCGCCATCCGAACCCCGCACGGCGCAGAGCCGACCGAACCCGCCTCCATTAATAGCCCGACCGCGCGACCGCCGGTCAGCGGTCACGAGGAACAACAGGACGCGACATGGATCGCCTACGACGACGGCCCGGCTTGGCGCGCAACGACACCTGCCCAGGCTCGGCCACTGGGCGGCGGTGGCGCGGCTCATGGGGGTGGCGGCCCCGGGCAGGCCGCGACGAAAGTCCGTCTCGTCGCGGCCTGCGCCTTCCCGTTATCGCGGCAGTAGCAGCGGCGGCTGAGTAGATGGGTTATGGCGTGTTCAGGAGGTGGCGGTAGGACGGGAGTAGCCCGGCCTTGTGGATGATGGCGGCGCAGCCGGGGTTGTCAGCGCATGCCTGGTCTGGGGTGGCGGGGTTCAGTTTTGTGTTGTCGGCGAACTGTAGGTCGCGGGGCTCGCCGCATCCCTCTTCTGGGTTTTGTTCGTCGGCCGGGGGCCAGGCTCCCGGGTAGTCCTTGCGCTCCAGCCAGCTGGGGACGGCGTCGTCCCAGAAGTTGCCCCGGAATCGCACGTCCTGGACTGGCCGGTCACCCCATTCCTCGCTGCAGCCGCCGATAGAGGCCGCGTAGTCGTAGACGACGTTGCGGTCAACGGTCATCCACCTGGAACTGTCGTCGGTGTAGATGCCGACGTTCCAATCTGGGTTGAACTTGCTTTCGGTGACGGCGTTGCCGCTGATGACGGCTCCGTCCGCGTAAGAGGTGCCCTGCTCGCCCCGGAGGTAGATCCCGCCGCCGTCGGCCAGGAGCCGGTTGGTTCGGAAGACCCGGTTGTTGAGGATGCGGTTGCCGTGCATGATGCCGCGCAGATCCTCGCTGGGGCCGGACAGTATGCCGATGTACGGCACATCGTTGACCTGGTTGTGGGCGATGGTCGTCTGCTGGGTCGCGGTGTCCCAGATGGCGGACGACGCGCGGTAGTCGGCCCCGGTGCCGTGAATCCAGTTGTTGCTGATCCGGTTTCCGCGGTTGACACCTTTCATGTCGGGCGGGACGACGCCCATCAGGATGCCTCCGTCCGAGGTGTCGGTGATGACGTTGCCGTCCACGACGTTGGACGAACTGTTCTCCGAGAACTCCAGGGCCTGGGCGCCCAGATGGACGAACCGATTGCCTTGGATGCTGATGCGCTCCGCGGTTCGGAACGCGACGTTGCCCGGCACCGTCAGCGGCGTCATGTCGCCGTTCTTCGCCGGGCGCATGTACATGCTCCACGCGGCGGCGAATCCGGCCGGCTCGCTGGGCGCGAGCCAGGTGGCGTGCGCGAAGGTCAGTCCCCTGAACGCGACATCGTGCAAGGGACGTCCGGCCCGGCCCGTACCGCTGACGAGCGTCTGCAGGACGGGAGCGGTGACCTGGACGCGACTCATGTCCTCCCCGGCCCGCGGCCGATAAAGCAGCACATGCCGCCCAGGCCCCCCGGACCGGTCGAGATACCAGCTGCCGGGTTTGCTGGAAAAGCTCGGAGAGTTCTCCACCTCGAACCATTCCTGCGGTGTCTCCGGGCCGTACAGCTTCCGGAGCATGTCCCAGCAGGGTTGATCCATGGTGATCGTGGTCTGCTCGGCGTCTCCGGAGATCCCGGCCACGCCGCACCGTCCCTCGACATAGGCGTACCGATACACGAACTCGATATCGGCGGGATTGCGCCACGTCCTTGGGATGGGACTCGTGGTCGTGTAGCCGGACTTCGTCACCTTCAGTTTGCCCGCGAGCCCCGAGTTGCCGCGGACGAGGCGCGAGGCCCGCCTGTCGTTGACGTAAAGCTGGCGGAGGTCGAGTTCCCCGACGTCGGCCCGCCAGAATCCTTTCAGCGTCTCGTCGGGCCGCCAGCCGGTGATGCTGCGGCCACCGCTGACCGTCACCTTCTCCTGCCGGGACGTCCCGTACCCGTACGCCTGGTAGACCACCCGATGACCGTTGCGGCCCGAGTCGCCCGCCGCCTCCGTCAAGGCGAGCGGCGCCGCCAAACCGTACGTCCCGGCCCGGAAGTTCACCACGATGTCGGAGGCCATTTCCGCCGTCCGCTCCCGGACGGCCTTCTGCGCCCGCGCCGGTGTGGCGAAAGGCCGCTGAATGCTGCCCGGCCAGGTGTCCTTCCCCCACGGCGCGACGTACAACTGCTCAGGTCTCTCGCCTGCCCGCGCCGCCGCCGACGAGGGCATGACCGCAACCGGCACGCCGACCACCAGCACCGCCGCGACCGCACCCGCATGCCTTCTCTTGAACCCCACTCCGCCTCCCAATCGGACGAGCTTTCGTCCAACCATCACCGCGGGCGGGCAGGGCGCGCATCGGCTGATCGTCGATCGCGCAGCATCCTCCGGTATCAAGGCGCATCGCCTTCCGGAGCCAGGAACCCGCGACGATGGTCGAACTCACGCTGACGTGTTCCGGGACGACCGAGAGGACGTCACCGTCAAAGCCCCGGAACCGCAGTTGCCATCCGGCCTTGGACTGGTCAGAAACGTCAGCAGCGCCCCAGCACCAAACCGGAACGTCCTCCGATGCCGAAGGCCAGTCGGTTGATTCAGCGAGTGCCGTTAATGGGTGGATTGGAATCGCGGGGGCTTACCAGGCCGCTCTGATAAGCGAAAACGACGAGCTGAGCGCGGTCACGCGCGCCCAGCTTGGTCATCGCCCTGCTGACATGGGTCTTGGCCGTGGTGGGGCTGAGCACCATGGTCTCGGCTATCTCGTCATTGTTGAGTCCGTGGGCCACCAAGGCGACGACTTCACGTTCCCTGTTGGTCAGCGACTCCATTCCCACCGCGGACAGCACGTCCGGTGGCCGGGCCACGAACTCGCTGATCAGTCGGCGGGTGACGGCGGGAGACAGCAGCGCGTCCCCCCGCTCGGCCACCCGCAACGCCTGGATCAGCTCGGCGGGATGGGTGTCCTTGAGCAGGAAACCGCTGGCGCCGGCCCGCAGCGCGCGGAAGATGTACTCGTCCAGCCCATAGTTGGTGAGGATGACGACGCGGACGTCGGCCAGCCGCGGGTCGGCGACGATCTGCCGGGTCGCCTCGATGCCGTCGAGCACCGGCATCTGGATGTCGACCAGCGCGATGTCCGGGCGGTGCTCCACGGCCAGTGCGATCGCCTGCCGCCCGTCGGCGGCCTCGGCGACCACCTCGATGTCGTCCTCGGAGTCGAGGAGCGACCGGATCCCGCTGCGGATCAGCACCTGGTCGTCGGCGAGCAGGACACGGATCATGCCGCCGCCCGGATCGGCAGTTCGGCGCGTACCCGGAAGCCACCGTCCTTGCGCGGCCCGGCCTGGAGGCGGCCGCCGAGCGCGGTGGCCCGTTCGCGCATGCCGATCAGCCCCAGCCCCTGGCCCGCCGACGGACCGCTGCTCACCGCACCGTCGTTGTCGATTTGGACGACGAGTTCGTCCGACCCGTAGCGCACCTGAACCGTTGTGCTCGCCCCAGCGGCGTGCCGCGAGACATTGGTGAGCGCCTCCTGGACGATGCGGTACGCGGCCTGATCGACCTCGCGCGCCAGCCGGCATCGCGCACCGGTCACCGTCACGGTGACCTGCAACCCGGCCGTCCGCGCCCGCGTCACCAAACTCTCCAACTGGCCGAGGCCGCTACGCTCGCCGCCCTCGTCGGTGCGCAACACGCTGAGCGTGGCCCGCAGTTCCCTGGCGGCGTCCGCGCTGGCCTCCTGAATCGCCAGCAGCGCGGGCGGCGCCTCTTCCCCACGCTTGCCCGCCAGGTGCACCTCGACGCCGGCATGCACCTGAATCACCGAAATGCTGTGCGTGAGCGAATCGTGCAGTTCCCGTGCGATGCGCAACCGTTCCTCGACGGCCCTGCGCCTGGCGGCCTCGTCCTTGGTCCGCTCCGCCTCCTCGGCCCGCTGCTCCACCTCGCGCAGGTGCAGCAGCCACATGCGGGCGGCGACGAGCATGACGCCCGCGGAGATGAGCCATCCGGCCCCGTAGAGCCTCCGCAAGCCGCGATCGGTACGCATTCTCCGAGGATACGGGCCGGTCCCACAGGCGCGTCCTCCCGCCGGACCCATTGTCGCCTACTCCGGCAGTAGTACACGGACGGACGACTGACTCCCCGCTGAGCAGGAGAAAGACACGTCCTGTGCCCGACGACCGAAACCTGCGAGATCGGCAGCATCGTCCCCATGACACAGATATCGAGCAAACGTTCCTCAACAGCGCTGGACACGGTCGCGGAGGTGCTGAGGCCAGGGGACGAGGACTACCCCGAGTCCGCGGCGGTCCTGTTCGCCGACGGCACGCCCGACCTGGTGGTCCGTCCCCGCGACGCGGACGGGGTGGCGGCGGCGCTGCGCCACGCGGCCGACGCCGGAATGGCCGTGACGGTGCGGTCCGGCGGACACAGCATGGCGGGCCTGAGCACGAACACCAACGGAATGATCATCGATACGCGCCGGATCAACGGTGTGCGCCTGCTGGACCCGGTCTCCGGGCGGGTCCGCGTCGGTGCGGGCGCGACCTGGGGCGCGGTGGCCGCCGCGCTGCGCCCACACGGACTGGGACTGACCGCGGGAGACACCAAGCAGGTCGGTGTGGGCGGACTGACGCTGGGAGGCGGCATCGGCTGGATGGTACGCCGGCACGGGCTGGCCATCGACAGCCTGGCGGCGGTTCAGCTGGTCACCGCGGACGGCCGATTGATCGGAGCGGACGCCGTCGAGCACGCCGACCTGTTCTGGGCGCTGCGTGGCGGCGGCGGCAACTTCGGCGTCGCGGTCGGCTTCGACTTCATCGCCCAGCCGATCAGGTCCGTCCACTTCGGAACGATCAGCTACCACGCCGACGACCTGCCAGAACTCATCGCCGGCTGGCGCGACCTCATGCGCGCAGCCGACGAAAGACTGACCACGACGCTCAGCTTCATGCCGGCGATGCCGGGACACCCCGCAGGCGTCACGCTGACCTGCTGCTACGCCGGCTCGAACCACGACGAGGCGGAGCAGGCGTTGCGCCCATTCCGAGCCCTCGCCACAGTCACCTCCGACGACATCAGAACAATGCCCTACGCCGAGGTACTCGAGGACGCCGGCCCCCTTCCCCCCGGCCTGCGCATGGAGGTGCGCAACACCTTCTTCGACACACTCACCGACGCAAACATCACCGCCATCCACGAACTGTTCACCGCCGGCGGAGCGGCACTCTCACTACGCAGCCTGGGCGGCGCAGTGTCCCGCATCAGCGGAAACGCGACCGCCTTCGCCCACCGAGACGCCGAAGCCATGGTGGCCGCCGCCTTCCTCATCCCGGACGCCGCGCCGCCCGGCCTCCTGGACCAGGCGCTGCACCGCTGGTCACAGGTAAGCGCCCTCGGCTCAGGTGCCTACGTGGGCTTCCTCGGCTCAGCCGACCCCGCAGCCGTCGCGGCAGCCTACCCACCGGACACCCACCGGCGCCTGGCCGAAGTCAAACGCCGCTACGACCCCACCAACGTCTTCCACCGCACCCACAACATCCTCCCCGCCTAACCCCGAAGAAAGACACCGCTGCGGAAGTTGGACCGGAGCCGGCTCACCGTTCGAACACCGGGGCCGTCTTCGGAGCGGCTCCAACGATTTCGCCGTGGAAGCGCTACGGCAGGTTGTTAGCGAAGGTGGTTTCCTCGCTGCTACGAGGGGCCGGTTGTGTGTCCGTCCGCAGCCGGCGGGTCAGTCGCCCTGACCGGCGTGCGAGCCGCGGTCGTCTGGCCCGCGGGCGCGGTCGGACTTCCACACCTGCTGGCGTAGGGGCGGTGCGCGTCTTCAGCGTCCCACTCGGCCCGCGCCATCGAGCGTAAGTGTGGCTGTCGGGCTGCTGCCCGCTTCTCTCCAGGTCATCGGCTTTGGTAGCACGACCAGTACCGGACGCGTTCGAGCCCTGACTGGTCAGGAGCGACCAGTTCCCGCGATCCGCCGCACACTGGGCACGGCCCGGCAGGAAACGGCGCGTACACAGCTCAACCTGCAGGTCAATGGTGCTGTACTCGCGGCCCTTCTCGTCGCCGCCGACACCCGTAGTTCGGCTCCCGCAGTGGAATAGCGGTGGTCGGCGCCAGCGAAACTCGTCGGACGCAGCGCACCCTGGGCACCTGAACCGGTGTCGCTGTGGGCCGGTCACGGCAACCGTGCGCCGATGTCGCTGTCTGTTCCGTAGGCCAACGAACAAGAATCACACCTGTCCAATGCGTCCCTGAACTGCGGATGGAGCTTCGTACGTGCCTCCGGGTGCCATCCGAGGCAGAGCCGTCCAGGCCCGTAGTCAGCAAACGTGTTAGGGCCTGTTTAGTAAGTGATCTTGGTGATGGCTCGGAGCCAGATGTCGATCACGGCGATCTCGATGGTGGCCTGGTAGCGGACGGCGAGCTTGTCATACCGGGTCGCGACCGCACGGTGCTGCTT
>NZ_QVNQ01000001.1 GCF_003432485.1 Actinomadura spongiicola | reverse complement strand
AAGCAGCACCGTGCGGTCGCGACCCGGTATGACAAGCTCGCCGTCCGCTACCAGGCCACCATCGAGATCGCCGTGATCGACATCTGGCTCCGAGCCATCACCAAGATCACTTACTAAACAGGCCCTAACCCGAACGGCAGCTCCCCGGACCTCCTGCTGAGCGTCACCCCGGGTTGGGCCATGAAGGCTCGACCATCGCCCAGGGGGCCTAACGGTAAGTCCTCCGCTCGCAGCCGAGATCAGGGCGAGCGGTCCAGGGGGCCTGGACGCGGGCCACCGTGTCGGCGCCAGGTGGCATGGCTCCGAAGTCGCTCCCTCGCTACGGGCTGATTTCAACAGTCCGAGCGCTGGACGCTGTCCCCTCGCGCCTAACCTGGCCGTTGGAGGAGCCGAGTGAAGCGCGGGTGGTTCACAACAAGATGATCGGCGCGGCCGGACGAGTGATCGTGTCTGCCTACGAACGTGGGCGGTGATGGACGCACCGAAACCAGAGCATGAATCAGCGACCTGGACACAAGCGAATTATGCGACGGATGGCGGAGGCACCCCCGAGGCGAGGAGCATCTTGCCTGAACGAGGAACCAGGCCGTGCCCCATGTGGGACATGGGGCACGGCCCGGCCATTCTGGGTCAGAGCACTCAGCACTTCTTCCAGGCGAACTGGTAGAGGGTCCTCACGCTGCCGTCGGCGGAGTCGAAGGAGATAAAGCTCGTCGCGTCGGGGTCCGAGGTTCCCTTCTCCACGCGCAGCTCGGTGTTGATGTTGAAGTTCCGGTTCTCACCGCAGGGCTTGTAGACGAGTTCGGCGACCGGGGTGCGGTCGGTGAACTGCCAGTTGTTAGAGAACTTGCCCTTGATGGTGTGGCTGACGGGCGTCGTCTGGGCCATGCCCTGGTGGTAGTAGCTCGCGCGCTCCAGCCCGGTGTCGCCCTTCGCCAGGTTCGCGTAGCCGCGGTAGTCAGCGCTGGCGATCGCGTAGGTGAAGCCCTGCGGAATTTGGACGGACAGGCTGAGCTGGCAGTTCTTGCGCATGTCGGTCGGGTTCGACTTCCCGCCGGCCTGGGCCGTGTAGTCGCTGTAGGTGACGGTGAAGGCGGTGTTGTCGCTCGACGGGGCCACGGCGGCGGTTCCGGCGCGGCAGCCGGAGCCGTTGACCGTGAGAACCTTCATGGTGATCTTGCCCGGGGGCGGCGGGTCGGCCGCGGCCGATGCCGTCGGGGCCACGCCCGCGGTCAGGGCCAGGCCGGACAGGCAGGCCGCCGCAGCGAACACTCCATTGCGCATGGATCGTTCTCCTTCATGGTAAGGGTGGGGTTAGGGGCAGCGCTTCCACGCGAAGTGGTAGGTCGTCTTGATGCTGCCGTCCGTGGAGTCCATGGCGACGAAGCTGACCTTCGACGCGTCCGATGTGCCCTTCTCGACGCGCAGTTCGGTGTTGATGTTGAAGTTGCGCTGTTCGCCGCACTCCTTCCAGACGAGCTGGGAGACCTCGATTTTGTCCGTGAATTGCCAGTTGTCGTCGTGCGGGCTCTTGATCGAGTGTGTGATCGCACCGGTCTGGGAGCTGCCCTGGAAGTAGTAGCTGGCCTTCTGAGTGGCCTTGGCACCCTTCACCAGATTGGCGTATCCGCGGTAGTCCGTCTGCGCGATGGCGTAGGTGAAGCCCTGCGGCACGTGCACCTTCATGGCGATCTGACAGTTCTTGCGGGCTTCGGTGGGCTTCGACGAGCCGCCCGTCTGCGCCAGGTAGTCGCTGTAGGTGACGGTGAAGGCTTCCTTGTCCTTCGAGATGGCGACCGCGGCGGTGCCGATCGGGCACCCGGAGCCGTTGACGGTGGCGATCTCGACCGTGACCCCATCAGGGCCGCGGGCGAGCAGCGGAGTGGACGCGCCGACAGGGGTGGCGGACACTGCGGTCAGAGCGGCCGCGGCCGCTATCGCAGCAGAACCTGCAATTCCTTTGCGCATGGCGTTCCTCTTTACTGGATTGGCCGCTTCCTTCAGCGGCCAGGGATGAAGATGCCCGACAATTTGGTTCCCAGAATCCCGGAAGTGGCCACAGCGCCAGGATCTGAATGGAGGGTAGCTATCACCTCCAGAAGTGTCAATCGCCACGTTTTTGCCTTTCTATGTTCGAATTAACTTAACAGGCGCACCGTGCAATCTTCGACGTCAGGATCGAAAATCGCATCACACAGGTATTCTTTTGACAAGGAACGTTCCACCGCCTGGTTTACATGACGGAGACCATCGGAATGGAGTCAGAGGATTACGGCACGTTGCGCCTCAGTGCCGCTCACGCCGCGTTCGGTGCGACATGGCGCCCACCACCTGGTTACGCCGGGTGGGTGAGTTTGCTAGGGCCCGGCAATGATGGCAGCGCCGCGGATCGGCCGTGATGACCGAGTACGAGCCTTGGGAACTTGACCCCGCCGTCATCGCAGAAGTCGCCGTCGGCGGCGACTGGGCGGCCTTCCTCGACGGATACGTCGAGATGCTGGCCGCGGTGAGCATGACCGGGCGCCGGCTGACAGCCGAAGAGCTCGGCACCCGGCGCGAGTCTTTTCTGCGGGTAGTACGTCATCCTCAACCCGAGTTCCCTGTAGAGATCCGTCTTGTCATGGGGGTGGGCGTCCGCAACGGCGCGAGCGAGTTCGCCGGTGCGGTGCGACACCTCCGCAAGCCCGTAACCGCTGATCGCCTGGTCGGCTGGGATGGCGCTCACCTCGCCTTCCAACCGGGCGCGTTCCTGCTCGGTTTCGTTGATCCATTTCATGTACGCGCGTCGCGGCGATGGAACAGGACGGCGCCGGCGGCCATCACGGCGGTCGCATACGCGGCGAGGACGCCCAGGCCGGCCCATGGGCCGATGGACTGGGCGGAAGGGTGGTCGGTGTTCTGGACGGCGAGTCCGGCGGACATGGGCGCGTACCTGTCCACCAGGGTGTTCCAGCGTTCGTCGGCGATGAACCGGGCGAGGATCCCGGGCATGTAGAGCAGCGCCAAGACGGTCGAAAGGGCTGTGGCGGTATCGCGTAGAGCGGCGGCCAGACCGAGGCTGAACAGCGCGATGAGGACGAGGTAGAGGAGGGTTCCGCTGGCCGCCCGCATCGCGGGCCAGGTGATCGGGACCAGTGGTGAGGACAGGTCGGCGCCGGGCAGCAGTACATGACCGGCGATCAGGCAGCCGGCCACGCTCATCAGACCGGCGCACAGCGCCGTCGCCGTCACGGTGATCGCCTTGGCCGTCAGGACGCGCAGCCGGCGTGGCTCGGCGGTGAGCGTCGGGACGATCAGTCCGGTGCCGTACTCGGCGCTCATGGTCAGGACGGCCGTGACAATGACGGCGAGCTGGCCCAGTTGGACTCCGGTGAGGCTGAGCCGGACGGGATCGCATCCCGTTGCGGCGCCGCAGGCGGTGGTGTCCGGCCCTGCGGTTCCGAGGATCGGAAGGCTCAGCGCCATCGTCAGGACGGCGGCCGTCCACGGGGTCCAGGCAGTGCTCCGCACGGTGCGCAATTTGGTCCATTCGGCGAGCAATGCGCGCCTCATGCGTCCCTCCGGCGCATCAGCAGCCAGCCCATGACGAGCGTGGCCGCCACATAGGCCGTCAAGATCGCCGGCCCGGTCCACGGACGGCCCGTCCACGGCAGCAGGAACGCGTCGTCGGTCTCCTTGACCTGCTGGATCGACAGCGCGGCCAGGGGCGCCAGCCGCTGCGGCCAGGGACTGCCGGACAACGGCGTGACCACCATCGGCGCGAGGGCCACGGCGACGGCGGCGGGCACGGCCGCCGCGGGGCGACGCAGCACCGCTCCGAGGCCCAGGGCGAACACCGTCATCAGCGACAGGAACGCGGCCGTGCCGACGAGCACTCGAAACACGGTCGGGTCGGCGATCGAAGGGTCCGGGAAGGTAGGCGGGCCGAAGCCCTGTCGGCGCAGCAGCGGCTGGCTCGCCAGGAACGCGGCGACGACGGCCACCAGCGTGGCGGCGAAGGTGACGCCGCCGAGCACGACCGCCTTCGCGGCCAGCACCCGGCCGCGCCGCGGGCTGGCGGTGAACGTCGTGCGGATCAGACCGTGCTGGTATTCGGAGGCGATGAAGGACACGCCCAACGCCAGTAGCGGAACCAGTCCCGCGATGCTGCCCGCTACCGCCGCGATGACCCGGCTTCCGTCGTCGGCCTGCCCGAGGATGTCTCCGGACAGGCCGGCCAGGGTGAAGGCGCCACCGTCGTCCGGCGGTCGAGCGGTGGCCGGGGGTTCCGGCGAATCCGCGCGGCCCACGTCGTCCACGCGCCACCGCGACCAGAGGGCGGGACCCGTCACGCTGATGTTGTCGAAGGTGGCCTTCGCGGGCCCGGTCTTCACCAGCGCCGGCCGCATGGGGACGGCGCGCTCCCCGCCCGGTGCTGTCGCGAACAGGCCGATCTCGGCGACCGGCGGCAGCCCGGGCAGGCTGACCGCGCCGACGCGGCGCCACGTGCGCCCGTCGGCGGACTCGTATCCGCTGATGGTGGCACCCGCCCGAACGAGCTTGAGCCAGCGCGGTGCGCGGTGCGCGCCGCCGGCGATGTCGGTGGTGAAACGCGCCTGCATCCGGACGCCGTGCCCGGGGGTGATCGCAACAGCCGCATACGGCGTCCCGGCGGTGGCGCTCTGCTTGATCATGACACCGGCCATGGCCCAGGGATGGGTGGCGTGCTGTTCGCGTACGCGGGTGACGATCGAGCCGTCGCCGGTGAGCGTCTGGTGCGCGAACCGGAACCGGTCGACGTAGGGCGTCTCGGCGTAGGTGCCCGGGTTCCCCGACGAGATCATGACGGCGAACAAGACGATCAGCCCCATCGCGGCGAGCAGCGACCAGAGGTTGGACGGCACCGACCGGAGCTTCGTCCACTCGGCGTGCATCAGACCGCCGAAGCCGGTGCCCGCCGTCCGCCATCCGGCCGTCACCGCCGCTCCTCCGTCGACGCGGTGTAATCGGTAGCCGCGCGGGTGAGGCGGAGATACGCCTCCTCCAATGAAGCCCGGTGCGCGGTGAGCTCCGAGAACGTCACCCCGGCCGCCGTGACCAGCGCCGCGATCCGGTCGGCGGCCAGGCCGGAGACGATCAGCGAGTCCGGGCCGGAGACGGTCACGGCGGCACCGGCGGACCGCAGCGAGCCGGCCGCCTCGGCCGGCCGCGGGGTCCGCAGGACGTAGCGGCCCTCCGAGGCGGCGTCGCATACGTCGCGCACGGCGGCATCGGCCAGGAGCCGTCCCCGGCCGATGACGACGAGGTGATCGGCGGTGTCCTCGAGCTCGCTCATCAGATGACTGGAGACCAGCACGGTCCGGCCCTGGGCCGCCAGGCCGCGCAGCAGCCCGCGGATCCAGTGCACGCCCTCAGGATCAAGACCGTTCACCGGCTCGTCGAACATCAGTGCCGGCGGGTCACCGAGAAGCGCGGCGGCTATGCCGAGGCGTTGTCTCATCCCCAGGGAGAAGCCGCCGGCCCGGCGCCGCGCCACCTGCGCCAAGCCGACCTGCTCAAGGACCTCCCGGACCCGCCGCACGGGCAGCCCGTTGCTGCGCGCCAACCACCGCAGGTGATCGTCGGCGCGCCGACCCGGATGGATCGCGCCGGCGTCCAACAGCGCCCCCACCTCGCGCAGTGGGGTACGCAGACCGCGGTAGGGACGGCCGCCGATGAGGGCGCTGCCCTCATCGGGCGCGTCCAGGCCGAGGATCAACCGCAGCGTCGTCGATTTGCCGGCTCCGTTGGGGCCGGCGAACCCGGTCACCCGCCCAGGCGGGACGGTGAAGGACAGGCCGTCCACCGCGAGGACACGCCCGTACCGCTTGCGGATGCCCTGGACCTCGATCGTGGGCGCGGCACCTCGTCGATTCGCGTTCACGGCAGCCATCAAAGCCAGCGCCGGAGCGTGGCGCAGGAGGCCGTGGCTCCATCTTGGCGGGAGGGCCAGCCCTACCGCCCAGCGGCGGCTACCCCCCTACCATGGCGGGCATGGCGGCCTCCGGCAGGACGAAGGTGACGACCGCGGCGGAGGCGATCCGCCATCGGCCGTTTCGGTTCGTCCTGTCGGCATGGCCGCTGCGGACGTTCGGCTATGCCGTCTCCGGTGTCCTGACCGGCCTGGCCACCGTGGTCTGGCTGCCGCCCGCGCTGCTGGCTGGAGGAGTGATCCTCACGCCTGAGCTGGTCCGGCCGCTGGTGGCCGTCGAGCGCCGCCGGGTGATGTTGCTCGGGGGCCCGGCCTTGCCGGACCCGCACCGCCCACCGGAACGGCCCGGCTTCGCCCGGTGGCTGCACGGCCGCTGCACCGAGGCAGTCACGTGGAGGGAACTGGCCTTCCTGGTGCTGAACGGCAGCGTCCTGCTGGTCATCAACCTGATGGCGTTGGTGGTCGGGCTCGCCCCGGCGCTGATCTTCGCCAGCGGAGCGGCCAGTTTCGTCGAGTCGGGAGCAGGCGACGGGACGGCGTCGGCGGGATCCGGCGCGAGCGCCGGATCGCCCTTCCTCGCGGGGGGAGCGGCCCTCGCCATCGCGGCCACCGTGATCCTGCTCGGCTACGCCACGGCCGCGGCCGCGATGCTCCAGGCGGAGCTGGCCCGGCTGCTGTTGTCCGCCGACGACGGGAGGATCCGGACGCTGACCCGCTCCCGGGCTCGGCTCATCGACGCCTTCGAGGTCGAACGCCGGCGGATCGAACGCGACCTCCACGACGGCGCCCAGCAACGCCTGCTCCAGCTCGGCATGACCCTCGTCAGGGCTCAGATGGAGCTCGACACCCACCCCGAGGCGGCCAGGTCCCTGATCGCCGAGGCCACTGGCGAGGCCAGATCCGCGCTCACCGAGCTGCGCGAGCTGATACGTGGCATCCATCCGCGGGTGCTCACGGACTTCGGCCTCCCGGCGGCGGTCGCCGAGCTGGCCGACCGGTCGCCGCTGCCGGTGGCCGTCGAACTGGACCTGCCCGGCCGACAACCCGCCGCCGTCGAGTCGGCGGCCTACTTCGTCGTCGCCGAGGCCCTCACGAACGCGGCCAAGCACGCCCGTGCGTCCCGCGTTGAAATCACCGCAACGCTGACCGGCCGGCTCCTGCGCATCGAGATCCACGACGACGGGACCGGCGGCGCGGACCCCGCCAAGGGCAGCGGCCTGACCGGGCTCGCCGACCGCGTCGACGCCCTCGACGGCACCCTGACCCTGACCAGCCCCCAAGGAGGGCCGACCACCGTCCGGCTGGAGCTGCCGTGCTCCGGATAGTGCTCGCCGACGACGCGGTCCTTCCCCGCGAGGGCCTGGTCGCCCTGCTCGACCGCTTCGGTCACCGGGTCGTCGCGTCGGTGGGCGATTCGGCGACGCTGGCCGCCGCCGTCGCCGAACACCGGCCCGATGTCGTGATCACCGACGTGCGGATGCCGCCGACCTTCACCGACGAGGGACTGCGCACCGCCGTCGCCCTGCGCGCCGAGCGGCCGGGCCTGCCGGTGCTCGTCCTCAGCCAGTACGTGGCGACCGCGTACGCCGCCAAGCTGCTGGAGTCGACCGACTCGGGCGGCGTCGGCTACCTGCTCAAGGACCGCGTGCTCGACGTCGGCGACTTCGTGGAAGGAGTCGAACGGGTCGCCGCCGGGGGCTGCGTCATCGAGCCGGAGGTGGTTCGCCAGCTGATCACGCGCCGCAACGATCCCCTCGGCCGCCTCACCCCCCGCGAACGGGAGGTCCTCGCCCTCATGGCCGAGGGACGCTCCAACGCGGCGATCACCAAACGGCTGATGGTCAGCGAGAAGGTGGTCGGCAAGCACATCAACGCCATCTTCACCAAACTCGACCTGCCCGCCGACAGCACCGAAGACCACCGCCGCGTCCGCGCCGTCCTCGCCTACCTCCGCGCATGACCCGTGTCCAAGCGGCGCTGTCGCGCGGATCGGTGATCGAGTTCGCCCAGGTCGTGATCGGCACCGCGTTTCGACCAGGCCACCCCTCGCGACCCCGGCCATGCCCGGACTTGGGTGGTGCTGGTCGACGGAGACCCACACCGGATCCATCTGCTCCAAGCCGAAGCGCCCGCTGCGGCGTGAGGATCCATATCGTCCGCGACCCGATCCACGTCCTGGAATACTGCTGGGCGCGCCGCCCGCTGCCTGCACACCGCTGACGATCCGGACGCTGAACAGCAAGCGCCCGCCCGGATGCGCGGCCTGCTGGCCGGCGACACCGAACAAGGTCTTCGACGACACGAACACCCGAGCCGCCGGGGTCGACTGGGCCCGGAGGTCGACGCCGCGGTATTCCAGATGACGGTGCCCGCGCGTTCGGATGGGGGTGATTCCCTACCCTCGGGCGCTGCCAAGCTCCGGGCCAGCTGTTGGTTCCGCCAACCGTCCAGCATCGCCGCGAACACCTGCTCGTCCGGGCCGAGCAGTCGCACCTGTCGGCCGGCTCCAGGGATCTCCCAGCTCACCTCCGGCCTGGGGCTTTCCGGTCAGCTGTAGACGCGGGGGCCGAGAGGCGAGCTGATCTTCAAACTGTACGGGATCCGGTTCACCGAGCCCGGGTGGGCAAGTGCCTCAAGTGGTGGGGGCCGACCCGTCCGGACAAGCGGGCGGTCGAGCAGGGTCCGGAGGCGGTCGACGTCTGGCGCGAGGCGATCTGGCTCGCAATCCGGATGGGAGCGAGGACGGAGAACGGCGATGTCCTGCTCGCCGACCAGGTCGGGGTCCGCTCAGGCCAGGTCACCGGCCGCGCCTGGGGTGGTGAGCAGGGAAATGCTCCGGTCGGCCGTCGCACCGGGAACCGGTTCTCCGTAAGCGGGATGTCCGCGATCAGCACCCGCGGCCGGATGCACTTCACCGAGTTGTTCGACGCGACGGTTATGTGCCGGTTCCTCGCCTGGCTCGTCGGGCGCTTCGACCGGAAGGTCCATCTGATCGTCGGCCGGCACTCGGCCCACCGCTCCAAGAACGTCCGGGCCTGGCTCGTCGACCACAAAGACGAAATCGAGCTGCACTTCTTGCCTTCGTAGTCACCCGTAGTGAGCCCCGACGAGCCGGTCAACTCCGACCTCAAACGGAGCCTGCCCCACACTCACCGGGGCAGGAACCAGGCCGAACTCGCCGCCGAACCCCGAAGGTTCTTCCACCGCCGACAACGCCATC
The DNA here is from genome assembly GCF_003432485.1 of Actinomadura spongiicola. GTDB lineage: Bacteria > Actinomycetota > Actinomycetes > Streptosporangiales > Streptosporangiaceae > Spirillospora > Spirillospora spongiicola. The sequence goes on along the minus strand of NZ_QVNQ01000001.1, from coordinate 985,065 downwards.
CCCACCTCGTCACCGGCTACCCCAAAGCTCCGCACGTCCGCTACACCCTCGACAAGTGACCCCAGACGCTTCTGCCGAGGACTAACCAGACGGCGCTTGATGTCAAGGACACTTGACATCAAGGCGCGGCGCTTCGTAGCGTGTCAAGTGTCCTTGACACCGCACCGGAGGAGGGCACCGTGCAAGCGCGTAACGAGGCGAAGGCGAGCGCTCGGCTCGTGCTCTGGACACTCGCCTGGGCAGCGACCGTTGCCCTGGCCAAGTTCGGCCCGCAACTCCTATGGGATCCGCCACAGCGGGTGGCGAGCTGGGCCGCCGTTGCCGTCAATCTCGCCGTGGGCATCGGCTGGATCGTCACCTTCACGCGCTTTCTCCACGCGCTCGATGAGCTGCAACGGAAGATCATGCAGGATGCGCTGGCGGTCACCCTCGGCGTGGGGTGGATCCTCGGATTCACCTATGTCGTTGCGGACGCCGCCAGCCTCGTCACCCGCGACGTCGATATCGCTATCCTCCCCACGCTCATGGGAGTCGTCTTTCTGGTCGCCTTCGCCGTCGGCAAGCTGCGATACCGATGAAGAACCGCATCACAGACCTTCGCGCCGAACGAGGCTGGACGCAGGCCAACCTGGCTCAGCGTGCGGGCGTGTCCAGGCAGACGATCAACGCCATCGAAACAGGGAAATTCGACCCAAGCCTTCCCCTCGCCTTCCGTCTCGCCAAGCTCTTCGACCTGAGCATCGAGGAACTGTTCCTCTATGAATGAACCCGGCCCGGCTTCGACCAGCCGGTACCCGTACGGTGGACGGCCGCCGATGTGCGGGGTGGTGGTCTGGGACATCGCGGCCGTGGTGGACCGGACCCGACGTCTTGATCCGGGCTCACTCGCCCTTGCTGATGGATCCGAACGTCGACATGATCATGTCGTGGGCCTCGTTGGCCGGGTCGATCGGCCCGCCGACCTCCGGCACCCACAACGGCACGGCGGACCAGGGCTTCAGGAATGGCGCGAGTGGCTTACCACCCGCCGCGGCGAAGACTGCAACCATGGATGGCACGGCCAGGTCCGCCACATCGCCTTGCCCGCCGGCCCTCCGTGGTGAGGCCAAGCGCATCACGTTCGGCCGGCGGATCGTCGTGCACGGCAGGTACGGCGAGGTCTCCCTCGCCATCGCCGGGGCCTACCACGGCCCTTCCCACCTGTTCGCCGACCAGCGACTGGTCGCGCCCGCCGCGATGGACCGGCTCGACGGCACCAGCCCCTCGCCCGCCCACAAGGAAGGGGCGGGCGAGGGGCTGGTGAGGGCGCACCATTGGCGGCAGGGACCCGCGGCGGTGGAAGCGGTGCCAACCGACGTGAGCGCACCGCGCACCCGGATCTCGCCTTCCGCTGAGGACATGCGATACGGCGATGCCGGTCCACTCGCTCCTCGGACGGGCCGTCCTAGAGAAGCGAACAGGTGTGCTCCTTCGACGTGCCTCGGCTGCACCCGCCGTCGATTACCAGACCCGCCAGGCCGCAGGGGGCGGCAGCGTGGATCGCATGGTGGAACCAGGGGTTATCGCCGGAAGGGGGTCAGACGCCGAACGCCGCCGGGTAGCGGATGACGCCGCTCGGGACAGGTCGTTCAGGGGTGAGGGCGAGCGCCATCATGTACTTGTCCTCGACGTCGAAGGGCGGGCTGATTCCGAATCCGGAGGCCGGGGTGAAGCCGAAGCGCGGGTAGTACTCGGCGTGGCCGAGCACGAGCACCAGGTTCTCGCCCTGCTCGCGTGCGGCTTGCAGCGCGGCGCGGATGGCGGCGGAACCCGCGCCCTGCCGCTGATGTTCGGGCTTGACGGCGCACGGGCCCAAGGTGAGGGCGGGTGAGTCGCCGACGTGGCAGCGGGTGAGCAGTGCGTATCCGGCGAGCTCGCCGCCGGGGGCCTCGGCCAGCCAGGACAGGCCGGGCAGCCACGCCTGCGGGTCGGCCCGCAGCGCCTCGATGAGGTCGGCCTCGTGCGGAGTGGGGAAGGCGGCAAGGTTGATGTCGCGGATGATGGCGACGTCGTCGGCGCGCTCGGGGCGGGTGGTGAGGGAAGAGCTCATGATCGGGTTCGTCTCCTTGTCGTTCTGCGGGTCCAGGACGTAGCCGGTGTACTGGTAATCCGCGCCGTGCTCGCGGCGCATGTTGATCTCTTGCAGGGTGACCGCGACCGCCTCGCGCATCCCGGGGACGGTCGTGTCGGCGGCGTGGGCGCGCTCTGACAGTGGCGTGTAGTACTGGTCGAACCAGTCGCGGTCGGGGAGTGTGTGCTGCGCGACGACGGCGTACCCTGCGGCGTGCGCCGTGGCGATGTTGTGCTCTTGTGTGCGTAGCGGGTACGCCTGGTCCCAGAACACGCGGGCTTCGGCGGACGGGGAGTCGGTGCTCCATTCGCACTCGGTGACGACCAGCCGGCCGCCTGGGGCGAGCAGCCGCCGCCAGGAGCGCAGCGCGGTGGCGAAGCCGATGAAGTACGCGGATCCTTCGGCCCAGATCAGGTCGAAGCTCTCGTCCGGGAAGGGCAGATCCGCCATCGACGCTCGTATGGTGTGGACGGCGAGGCCCCGGTCAGCGGCGGTTCGTTCCAGTTGGTCGAGGTACGGCTGATGCAGGTCGACGGCCGTGACCTCGGCGCCGGCCTGGGCCAGCACCAGCGAGGAGCGGCCCGGCCCGCAGCCCAAGTCCAGGACGCGCGGGCGCTGCGCCAGCGGCCCGGCCAGGGACAGCAGGTGGCGGGTGGTCGCGTCGGAGCCGGGGCCTTGACGTGCCAGGTTGTCGTACAGGGTGAAGAACGCCGCCACTGTGGGGTCGCTGATCGGGTCGTACGGGCTTTCGGGCAGGGTGGTGCGGCCTTCCGGTGGATGATGAGCGGTCGGGGAGGCCGGTGGGACGCGGCCGGTCATGGCCGCTGGTCCTTAACCCTGTAGGTGTCGCCGAGGGTGGACTTGCCCGCGCCCGAGGGGCCGAGCATCTCGGTGGTGCCGTGCGGCGTCGCGGCCGGCACGTCGATGTTGTGACCGGTGTCGACGGTGGTGAGCAGGATGTCCACGCCGGGTGCCAGAGCTTCGGCCTCGGGGCCGTGGGCCGGGTCCGCCTTGGTCAAGGCGATCATCGGCTGTGCTCCGCTCGCCCAGGCCGGGGCGAGCTGCCGTTCCGGTTTGGCCGCGTCCAGGGACAGGGCCATGACGGCCGTGTCGACGTTGGCGGCGAGCGCCTGTCCGTAGGAGGACCTGGACGTCGACGAGCGCACGATCACGCTGTGCCGCGGCGCGGCCCAGTCGCCGGTGCAGGGCGTCAGGAGCGGGTCGGGCGGGCCCGACGTGGTGATCGCCGTGCACAGGCCGCGATCGACCCGGGAGTTCCGGGCCGGTGTGAGGTCCGCTGCGTAGTGCTCGGTGAAGGTTCGGTCGAATGTGCCGGTCCACCCGTACCGGGACAGGCCGGATGGATCGTTGTACGTGTTTGGCAACGTGAGAGACCCTTGCGGAGAAGGGGCCCCGACGAGACGCGGCCATCACCCCGCCTGGCGAGCCCGATGGCTCCAAGGCTGGGGGAAGAAGTAGGTCAGACCGGGGCCCGGGACGTGAGGTTGGTCCGGGCGCTGCGCATGGCAGCGGTCTTCACCGCGGTCATCAAAACTCACTCCCTCCCACGCCGATCTGATACCGAACGAACAGCAGCCTAGCACCCCGACCAGGTCATTCGTACCGCTGCCGTTCCCGCTCTTGTCCGCCGACGCCTCCTACCAACAACTGGACGCCTCCGACCGTCAACAACGTGAAACCGGACGACCGGGTGAAGGCCGAGCATGTGGCCAGGCGTGCCGACGCCTCCCGTTGCGCGCTGGCCACCGATCGTCTGCCGGGCAGCGGTCGGACCATATCGGATGATGGGTTGCGGTGCCCCTGGCTGCGCGTCTACCGGAATGTGCTGGATCGGGCGACCGCGACAGCGTCGCTGCCATCAGCCTGACAGTGCCGCCGGCTCGCCGCGGTTCCTGCCGGAGGACGAGCGGATCGTCATCGCCGAGATGCTCCAGGGCAAGAACTCCCCGCTTGCGATCGCTGAGAAGCTCTGCCGGCCCCGTCCACAATCAGCCGAGAGGTGCGCCCGCAACCGCGGTCCGCGCACCGGAAAGTACCGCCCATTCCCTGCGCACTGACGTGCGGCGGTGGGGCGGGCGCGTTCCAGGGACGGCGAGATCCGGCGCGACCCGGATGTGCAGCCCTTCGGCCATAGCTCCTCCAACCGAGGGCACAAGGCGCACCTTCCTAGAAGACTTGGCAGGGGTCTGTACGGTACAGACCCCTGCCCTAGTGGCCTCGCTGCGCGGGTGTTTCGACTCGGGGCCGGATTTCGATGCGTCCGGACGGCGGATCGAGCCGAACTTCGGCGCAGCGTTCTTTGACCGGATCCGCTGGCGGTGCCTCTCGGATCAGCGCCAAGAGGCGGATGTCACCGCGCGGTAACTGGCTGGATCCGCAGGGTCTCCCGTTCCGCGGTATTTGGGAACAAGCGGATAGGGATAGAGAGGAATCGCCTCGTTCGCGGCGTGCGGAGAGGATCGCCTGGCGACGATCTCCTTCGGCGGCGTTCCACGCTCGACCCAACTTTCCAGTGCAGACAGGGCGTCGAATCTGTCGTAGCCGGCTCCGCCGGAGCAGTGCGCCATGCCCGGTACCTGGAAGAGCCTCGCGAAGGATTGGGTTGTGGCCAAACCGCCACTGGCCGTGACGAGTTGCTTGTAGTAGTCGACGGTGGCTGCAAGTCCGATGCCTTCGTCGGCGGTGCCGTGGGTGATCAGCAATTTGCCACCGAGTTTCTCGAACCGGCGCAGGTCGGTGGCAGTGGAGTTGTAGACCTTTGCCATCGCCTCCATGTCGGCGGGGTCGTGGTCGAAGGTGAAGTTCAGGGCCGACTTGTTGTAGCCGTCGGACTGCCTGGAGTACGCCATGTATCTCAACCACTGGTTGGCGCCGTGTTCCACGAGTGGCGTGCCGGGCACCCCGGGCATCTCGGTGAGCCAGGGAGTGGCGTTCAGTTCCGACCCGGGTGTCTGCGCCGCGGAGTAGATCACACGCCCTCTGGAGTCCGACGGGAGTGCATACAGCTTCCGCAGAGCGTTGATCTGGACGTTCGAGAAGCACTTCTGTGAAGCCTTGGACGGCTTGCATGCCATGGCGGCGAAATCGGGTTTGCACGCGTCTGGGTCATTGAGGACGCCGTCCGCGCGTCCATCCAACCGGTCGCACTGGTTCAGGATGTACCCGTGGAGCACCGTGAGGTCGGCTGGGCTGAGAACTGCCTTCCCGTTCTTCTCGATCGCCTGAGCCTGCCACGAGAAGGAGGTGCTCAAGCGCCTCTGGTAGTCCAGTACCGGCGCGCTGGCCAGGATTCCATCGAAATCGGCGGGGTAGCGGGACGCGTACCGGACCGCGGAGTTGCCACCCTTCGAGCAGCCCGCCACGTAAGAGTAGTCGGCGGGCTTTCCGTAGTAGGAATTGACGATCTCCTTGGACAAGAGTGTGGCGACGTGATTCGCGCGATACGCGAAGTCGTGCCGCGCCGCGTTGTCGCCTTGAGCCCATGTGGCTTCAAAGCCAGGGGAGCCGGCGTGTCCGCCGTTCGTGGTCACCACCGCGTACCCCCGGGACAGACCCGGATTGCATCCGGATGAGCTGACCGACCCGCAGAATCCCGCGCACGCCACCAGCATGAACCGACCGTTCCACGCCTGAGGGTCCGGCATGCGCAGTTCGAATGCCACCTGCGGGGCGATGTACCCGGACACTTCGCAGTGTCGCGGAGTTGGGACGGTCTCGCCCTTCAGATTGGTCATGACGGCGCCACCGGCGTCTTCCGCTGAGATGGGCACGTCCCGGGCGGATACTTCTCGGCTCGTCAGCAGTTGCGCGTCGCCGGCATCATCCTTGATCCACTCACCGGCCATGGCGGCGCAGCTCGGCTTCTTCCCGCCGAAGAGGTTCTTGTAGGCATTCTTGCTCGCCGCGGCTTCGGCTTTCATGAGCGCTAGTTGAGGATCTTGAGTAGGTGGTGCCGCACCGGGTGTTCTGCCCGCGGCGCTCGCACCAGAACCTGACACCGTGAGCAGCGCGACGAGCACAGCAGTGGAGATACTGACGATCCCGCGCCACCAGTGGGATTTCATTCTTCTAGGTACATGGCTGGGAGAAGGTTTTTCATCTGACGTGGTTACAGCGATGTTCATCCGTGTTCTTCCTGTCGCATGTTGCGCTCTGTCTCAGTGGTTGATGGCGGTCGCGGCCGTGGCGGGTTCGACTCTCCGCTCTGTGCGACGTGCTGGGATGACCACGCAGGCCAGGCCGCCGAGAATGGCGATGGCGCCGAAGAATCCGAAGACCCAGGGGTTGTCGAGGCCGTTGGAGAGGAGGACGCCGCCGATGGTGGGTCCGGTGACGGCGCCGAGCCGGCCGATGCCGGTGGTGAGGCCCAGCGCTGTTCCGCGGACGTCGGTGTCGAAGTAGGTGGCCACGTAGCCGAAGACGATCATCTGGGTGCCGATCGAGCCGAAGCCCGCGGCCACCGTGGCGACGGCCATGACGCCGGTGGGCGGCGCGGACGCCATGACCGCGACCGCGACGGTCGCCACCAGGAACGTGATGGGGGCGACGCGTCGGGCCCCGAGCCGGTCGGCGAGGGCGGAGCCGCTGATCCCACCCACGACGGCTCCGAGGTTGAGGAGGAGCTGGAAGGTCAACGCCGAGGAGAGGTCGTAGTCGGCCTTGCGCATGAGCTCCGGCAGCCAGGTGTTGAGGCCGAAGACGAGCAGGAAGCCCGCGAAGTTGGCCACCGCGAAAAGCGCCAGAGCGAGGATCGCCCGCCCCTCGGTGAGCTCACGCAGGGGCGACCTGCCCGCCGTCGGGGTCTTGCTCGACGTGGTGGGGGCGGTTTCGGGGATGTAGCGCCAGGCGAGCGGCACGACCGTGACGAGAGCGATTCCGCCGAAGGCCCACATGCCGCGGAAGCCGACCTCGTCGAGGAACGTCAGCGCGGCGAGTGCGGCGAGTACCCCGCCGACGGGCAGGCCGGCGAGCATGATCGCGTTGAGGCGTTGACGTTCGTGCGGGCGTGCCACCTCCACGACCAGGGCGACGGCGACCGGCGCGACGCCACCGAATCCGAGGCCGGCGACGAACCGGAAGACGCCCAGGATCGCCGGGGTGGGCGCCGTCGCCGCCAACAGCATCATCGTCGAGTACAGGATCAGGCAGCCCAGCAGCACCCTGCGACGACCGAAGCGATCGGTGAGCGGCCCCGATGCCAGCGCTCCGAACATCATGCCCAGGAGCGCGTAGCTTCCGAGCGTGCCGACTTCGGCCGGCGTCAGCGCCCACTCCTCGTAGGCGAGCAGGGAGGGAACGGTCGACCCGTAAATGATCAGGTCGTAGCCGTCGAAGACGATCGCCGCGAAGCAGATGAACACCACCATGTACCGATTGGGTCTGCGGCTGGGTTTGGGGCCGAACACAGTCATGTCACCGCTCCGGAAGAGTGAGGCAGCAGGTGTGGTATGGGCCACACCATGGCGCATGTGCGACACGGATGTCAATATTTAGACGCTCACGTTGTGATGCGGGCTTCCAAGTCGCTATCGTGACTCACATGTCATCCCAGCCGGGGGAAACCGTCCCCACCGAAGACGGGCACGTGCCTTACGACGACGAAAGCGCCGAGCGCTACCGGAGGGAACGGTGGTGGTCGGGCCGGACTCTGCCCGCCGAGCTTGAGCACGCGGCCACGCTGCGTTCCGGCAACCAGGCACTGATCACCCCCGAGGTCGCGTGGACCTACGAAGAGCTGTTCGACAACGCGCGAGCCTTTGCCCGCGGGCTGGCGAACCTGGGTGTGCGGCCGGGCGAGGCAGCGATGTTCCAGATGGGCAACGTCGCCGAGACCGTGGTCAGCTACCTGGGATGCCTGCTGGCCGGCGTGCGGCCAGTGTGCACGCTGCCCCAGCACGGAACCCGAGAAATCGGCCTACTGGCCGATCACACGGGGGCCCGAATCCTGTTCACCCAGGGTGACTACGGAACCGGCCAACTGCTCTCGCAGGCGAAGGAGATGCTCGCCCAAGCGTCGGTGGAGAAGGTGGTGGTCGCCCGCGCACCGACGTTCGACGGCGCAACCGGCTACGAGGAGGTGTTGGCCGCGGGACGCGGGGACACCCCGTTGCCGTACCTGGACGTCGACCCGGGCGGCATCGCGGCCTTCCAGCTCTCCGGCGGCACGACCGGGCTGCCGAAGGTGGCACCCCGGCTGCATGAGGAGTACACCTACAACTCCCGCGCCTGGGCACAGGCGATGCGGTATTCACCGCGGACACGGGTGCTCTACCCGCTCCCAATCATGCACAACGCCGGCATCTCACTGGCACTCCAGCCGGCCGTCCTCGCCGGCGCCTGCCTCATCGTGGCACCCACCGCCGCGATGGGCGACCTGGTGGCGCTCATCGAGGAGCACCGCCCCGACGTGCTGCCCCTCATGCCCCCGGCCCTGGTGATCCGGCTCCTGGAGGCCCCGGGGGTGCGCGAAGCGGATCTTGGCAGCGTGCGCGACTTCGTGGTCGGCGGCCAGAAACTTCCCGTCAACGTCGCGGAGCGGCTCCGCGACGAGCTCGGCATCCGGGTGCGCCAGATGTTCGGCATGGCCGAGGGCATGTTCCTGCTCACTCCGGCCGGGTCGAGCGAGGCTGTCCGGCACCACACCGTCGGTGCCCCGATCTCCCCGGGCGATGAGGTCCGCATCCTGGCCCCCGGCAGCGAGGCCGAGGCCGCCGAGGGTGAGCTCGGGGAGCTCGCCGCCCGCGGCCCCTACACGATCCGCGGCTACTACCGTGCCGAGGCGCACAACACGAACGCATTCACCCGCGACGGTTTCTACCGGACGGGAGACCTAGCCCGGCGGCACGTCACCGAGGAAGGGGTCTTCTACTCCATCGAGGGCCGTATCAAGGAGGTCATCAACCGTGGGGCGGAAAAGATCCACGCAGAGGAGGTCGAGGAGCTCATCGTCCAGCACCCCGATGTGAGCACCGCCGCGTTGGTGGCGATGCCCGACCCGGTGCTCGGTGAGAAGGGCTGCGCATACCTGGTCCTCGAACCCGGAGCCGAGCCCCTGACCGTCGCCGGCCTCGGGGACCACCTCCTCGCCCTGGGATTGGCCAAGTACAAGCTCCCCGAGCGCGTCGAGATCGTGGACGCGTTCCCACTGACCAACGTCGGCAAGATCTCCAAAAAGCACCTGCGCGACGACATCGAGCACAAGATCGCAGCCGAGGCCGCACAGGAGGAGCGATGACCGGGACGATCGAAATCATCGGGGGCGGCCCTGCCGGCCTGTATGTCGCACGGCTGCTCAAGCTCAGGGAGCCCAGCCTCCAGGTCACGGTCCACGAACGCATGGGCGGCGACTCGGAGACCTTCGGCTTCGGCGTCGGCCTCACCGAGTCGACCATGCGCAACCTCGCCGCCGCCGACCCCGCCACGGCCGAGCACGTCCGCGCGGCCTCCTACGCCGGCCACGACCTCCGGTTGAAGGGACACGACGCGACCGTCACCCTCCACGGCGCCCGCAACCTGGCCATTGGTCGAGCGACGCTGCTGGAGATCCTCTCCGCGGCGGCCACCGAGGCCGGCGTGGAGATCCGGCGTGGCTGCGACATCGACGCCGCGCAACTGGACGCGGACGTGGTGATCGCCGCCGATGGGGTGCGCAGTGGCACACGTGAGAAGTACGCCGCCGAGCTGGGCGTACGCTCCAGCCTGGGACGGACCCGCTTCGTGTGGTGTGGCGCCGACTACGCGGTGGATTCGGCGTTCTTCTCCGCCGTCCAGCGCGGCGAGGAGCTCTTCGTCCTACACGCCTACCCCTATGCCGGTGACCGCAGTACTTTCCTCATCGAGGTCGACGACCGCACCTGGCACTCCGCCGAACTGGAGGATTTCGACGCCCAGGCGCCGACAGGAGAGACCGACCACGCCAGCGTCGCCCTCCTCGAGGACGTGTTCGCCCCAGAACTCCGTGGCCGCAAGCTGCTGACCAACCGGACCCGGTGGAGTCGGTTCACCAACCTGACCCTTGAGCGCTGGTCGATCGACAATGTGGTGCTGCTTGGCGACGCCGCGCACACCGCCCACTACACGCTCGGCTCGGGCACCAAGCTCGCCCTGGAGGACGCGATCATCCTCGCCGACGCACTCACCGGCGAATCGTCGACCGCGGCGGCGTTCACCGCCTACGAGGCGGCGCGGCGCCCACCGGTGGAACGCTTCACGAAGCTCGCCCATCGCAGCCAGGCATGGTGGGAAAGCTACCGCCTCCGCGCCCACCTGCCCGCGGAGCGGCTCGCCCTGTCCTACATGACCCGGTCGGGCAACCTCACCCTGACCGACTACGCCGCCGAGCAACTCGACAGCGCCAGGCGTGCGCTGGCCTGGCTGGGCGACGGCGTCCCGGACAACGCGGCGGAACTCGACGCGTGGGTGCTCTCACGCCCCCTGGCCGAAGCGGAGCTCGCCTTGCCTGCACGCCTGCTCACCCGGAACCGCCTGCCCACCGGCACCGCCCTGCACGAGGTCACCTGGGACGACCCGGACGTGTGGAGCGCACCGGCCGATGCCCTGATCGCCACCCTGACCGGTAGTGTCGGCCTCCCCGTGCTGCTCACCGGGCCACGGACACCCGAAGCGGTCGCCGCGCGCATCGACCTGGCCGAACGGCTTCGCTTCGAGGGCGAGCGTCCCGTCGGTGTGTTCCTGGACGGCGAGGATGGCCCCGCCGCCGCCGCTACCACGGTCGCGGCAGGACGTGCGGACTTCGTGGTGACGCCATGACCATCGCGTCCGGCACCCCGAAGACGACTCAGTACACTGCCAGCATGGCCCAGGCACCCGCCCCCAAGGAACCGCGCAGTGCCCTGAGTCGGCAACTGGTCACTTCCGAGCTTCTCGACACCGCCACGGCGCTGTTCGCCGAGAAGGGGTACGAGTCGACCACCCTCCTCGACATCGCCAAGGCGCTGGGGATCTCCCGGCCGGGGCTGTACAACTACGTCAGCAGCAAGGAAGAGCTGCTGACCATGCTGGTGGAGCAGGTCAGCCAGGGGCTGGCCGACGTGCTCGAGCGGCTCACGGCGCGCGCCGACCTGTCGCCCACCGAGAAGCTGCGCGACGTCGTCGCCCTTCTGGTGCGCCAGCGCGCCGAACACCCTGACCAGTTCCGGATCCTCGACCGTTCCGAGACGGTCCTGCCCGAACCTGTCGGCAGCGAGCATCGCGAGGCCAGGCGCAAGATTCTGCGCGAGGTCATGGCGATCATCGAAGCCGGCATCGACAGCGGTGAGTTCCGCCAGGTCGACGCCCGGACCGCGGCGTTGTCCCTGCTCGGCATGTGCAACTGGGTCGCCTGGTGGTTCTCCCGCGACTCCGACGTCGAGGAGACCGTCGCCACCGTCACCGACCTCGCCCAGAACATGCTCCTCGCCCAAGGGTCGGCGAGCACCTCAGCCGAGACCGTGCGCTCCGTCGAGGAGATCCGCATGATTCTCGACCGCATCGCACCCCGCCGCTGAATCCCGGCCACCGCGGCCCTCCTACCCGTCCCAGCCCTGCTGAGAGATCGATCTCGCACACCCTCCGCTGACATTTCTGTTGCAATATCGACAAAGCTGTTTGCCGGGTTGTGCGCAAAAGGAGACACCGTGTCCACACCCCACCGCGTCGGTCTCATCGTGCCGAGTACCAACGTCACCGTCGAGACCGAAATCCCCCGCATCCTGCGGCGGACGGGGATCGAATTCTCGTTTCACTCCTCCCGGATGCGGATGCACGCCGTCACTCGAGAGGAACTGCGCGCGATGAACACCCAGCGGGAGCGCTGCGTCCTCGAGATCGGCGACGCCGGTGTCGATGCGGTCCTCTACGCCTGCCTCGTCGCGATCATGGCGATGGGCCCCGGCCACCACCGCCACGCCGAGTCTCGCATCGCCGAACAACTCGGATCCGGCGGCTCCGAGACCAAGGTCCTGTCCAGTGCCGGCGCCCTGCTCAACGGCCTCGGGGCGCTCCAGGCCGAACGCGTGGCGCTCGTGATGCCGTATATGAAGCCGCTGGCCAAGCAGGTCGTGGCCTACATCGAGGCCGAGGGCGTCCAGGTCGCGGACTGGCGCGCGCTTGAGGTCGCCGACAACAGGGAGGTCGGGTGCATCCCGGGCGACCGGGTGCTCGAGGCCGCACGCCGCATGGACCTGACCGACCTCGACGCTCTGGTGCTCTCCTGTTGCGTGCAGATGCCCTCCCTCGATCTCGTCCAGGCCGCCGAGGACGAGTTCGGACTCCCGGTCCTCTCCGCGGCCACCGCCGGCGCGTACTCGATCCTGCGCAGCCTCGGCCTACCCGTCGAGATCCCGGCGGCCGGCTCGCTGCTGCGCGCCGACAGCGTCCCCGCCACCCAGTGAGCACCCGCCCGATCACCGAAGGAGATCACATGTCCCACGACCGCCCCGACCAGGCCAAGCCGGTCCACCGAGTGCGCGGCGTCGACCACGCGGCCTTCCCCACCTTCGACCCCAACGCCACCGTGCGGTTCTACCGCGACATCTTGCGGTTCCCCGTGGTCCACTCGATCTGCGCCGCCGGCTGGGGACCCGAAAGACACCCCGACTTCGTCCACTTCTTCTTCGACATCGGCAACGGCGACCGGCTCGCGTTCTTCTACTACTTCGGCTGGCAACCCGCCGGCGACCAGACCGCACCCGGCGACGCGTGGGCCAGGCTGCCCCACGACACCCCGCAGTTCTTCAAGAACTCCCGGCACATCGCCCTCAACGTGGCCGACGAGGAGGACCTGCTGGAGTACCGCCGGCGGCTTGACGAGTCCGAGTGGCCCGTGGAGATGCAGGTGATGCACGAGACCATCGAGTCCATCTACACCCACGACCCGAACGGGTACATGCTCGAAATCACTCGACAGCTGCGGCCTGTCACCCCCCAAGAGGACCTCGACGCCCAGCTCACGATCGCGGCGCTGTGCGACGTCACCGCCGGGGAAGCGCCCTCGATGGACAAGCTGCTCGCCCGCAAGGCCGAGCTGATCGTGGAACGTGCCGCCGCATGGGAGATCGAGCAGCCCGGCTGGTGCGACGACGAGAGGGAGCTGATCTGATCATGCCCCGCATGTACGTCCTCGGTGTCCCCGAGAACGAGGGCTTCCTCGACGTCGCCGAACAGGATGCCCGCCTCACCATCGACTCTGTCGGCCCGTACTTCCGGATCAGCTCTGCCGGGCCGATCCTGATCGACCGCCGCGCCACGGGGTGCCGCCACGCGGTCTGGTACAGCGCCGTCGCCGGACTCGAGAACGCCATCATCACCCAGCACGACAAGGACGCACTCCGCGTGGAGTCCCGATGAGCGACGACGCCGACCGCCTGGGCGCCGGCCGGTATCTGGCACCCGCCCAGGTGCCCGACGGTACCCGCACCACGGCCCACGAGCTGACCACCCACGACGGTGCCACTGTCAACGGGCTGCTCCGGGTCGTACCCGGGGCGACCACAGTGGCCTTCCTGATGCACCCACGTCAGGACTTCTCCCACCACGTCCTGGTGCCCGAACTGCTCGTCCGAGGGGTCGCCGTCTGGACCCAAGGCGCCCGCTCGCTCGGCAACGACCTGACCTTGCTGCACGAGCAGGCGCTGCTCGACATGGCAGCCGGTCACCTGTTCCTCCGAGACCGCGGCTTCGAGCACGTCGTCGCGATCGGGCACTCCGGCGGCGCCACTCTGGCAGCCTTCTACCTCCAGCAGGCCGGCCGGGAGCCCGGATCGCGCCTGGAGGCCACTCCCGGAGGCAAACCCGTCCCGCTCCGGGACGCCACCATGCCGCCGGCGGACGGCCTGGTCATGTTCGCCCCGCACCCCGGACAAGGCGCCCTGCTCCAGCGGATGATCGACCCCTCGGTCATCGACGAGGCCGATCCCCTCTCCGTCGACCCGGACCTCGACCCCTACAACCCGGCCAACGGCTTCGCCCCACCCCCGGAAAGCTCCAGCTACGCGCCCGAGTTCATCGAGCGCTACCGCCAAGCGCAACGTGCCCGGATCGGCCGCATCGACGCCGTCGCTTGGGAACGCGTCAACGACTCCATGACCGCCAGGAAGCGCTTCAAGGCCCACGACGACCCCCGCGATCGTCGAGCCTCACTCGCCACCGGAGTCATCGTGGTTCACCGCACCGATGCCGACCTCCGGTCGGTCGACCTCAGCATCGACCCCAATGACAGGCCCTACGGCTCTCTGTTCGGACGGCGACCCGACCTCACGAACTATGGCGTCGTGGGCTTCGGTCGGCTGACCACTCCCGAAGCATGGCTGTCGACCTGGTCGGCCAACGGTACCCGCGCCGACCTTTCCGCCTGTGCACCCGACGTCAACGTTCCCACCCTCATCGTCGAACTCACCGGCGACCAGGCCTGTTTCCCCGCTGACGCGACACGGTTCGCCGAATTGCTGCCTCACCCCGACGTCACCCACGTCCGCATCCCGGGCCGCCACTTCGGAGCGCCCCTGCATAAAGGCATGGTGTCCGGCGCCACACTCGCCGGAAAGGAGATGGCCCACTGGTTCGGCGAACGCTTCCCGATTGGGCCCCTCATATCGGCCTGAGCGCAACCTCATCGGATTCGAGGAGATTCGAAGTCATGACCGTGATTTAGGCCCCGAGAGGCATTCTGGAATACCCGCAAACACCTGGTTATGTACAAAGTGTGTGCCCGACCTCGGACACAAACCCTTTCCCCATATAGTGCGGGCCTCCGGCTGGCCCGCGGCGGGGGGCGCGGGCCAGCCGTTATGCCGGGGTCAGCGGACGGGCGTCGGAATGATCGGCAGCGTGATCGACGACGGGTGCTCCGGGTCGTGCAGGACGGTCTGCGACGCGGGCTGCGTGGTCGTGTCGGCGCCGAACTTCCCGCCCGTGTTCGGGTTCCGGTCGTACATCGGGAAGTTGCTGCTGGAGATCTCCAGCCGGATGCGGTGGCCCGCCTTGAACACGTTGCTGGTCGGCCACAGCTTGATCGTGTACTTGTAGACCTCACCGGGGGTGATCAGCTCCGGCTTCTCCAGCGAGACCCGGTACCGGGCGCGCTGGATGCCGTCCCGGACCAGCATCGAGGTGCCGTCGGGGGACACGTCGGTGAGCTTCGCCGTCCAGTCGGTGTCCTTCGCCGAGGACCTGGCGTACAGCGTGACTGAAATCGGGCCGGTGACCTCGGTGTCCTTGGTGAGCCGCGGGGTCGTGTAGACCAGCACGTCCTGCCGCTGCTCGACGGACCGCTGGTCTCGCGGGCCGCCGGGCACCGAGCTCTGGAAACGGCCGCCGACGCTCGGTACCGGGTTCGCCGGGTCGTACTGGTACTGGTCGGCCTTCTCGTTCGTCGCGGGCGCGGTGTTATCGAGCGTGCCGCCGCCGTTCGCCGTGTTCGCGTCGCCCTTGCTGTGCAGGTAGTACGTGGTGTCGACGGTGCCGGGGATCGGCCAGGAGTCAGCCGTGCGCCACTTGTTGGCGCCCATCACGAAGACCTTCACCGGCGGGTCCTCGTCCACGCCGTTGTCGATCCCCTTCAGCCAGTGGTCGAACCAGCGCATGTGCAGATCGCCCACCGCGACGACCGCCTCCGGACCGAAGTCGACGTCGCCCACCCTGCGGCCCGAGCCGCCGTGCGTCCACGGCCCGATGAGGAGCTTCGTGCCCTTCCGGGCGACCTCGGAGCCGCCCTGGGCGCGGATCCCGGCGAAGTTCTCCACCGTCCCGTTGAGGAAAATGTCGGACCAGCCACCGAAGTTCAGCGCCGGCACCTTGACCTGCGGATACCTCGTGCGGATGCTCCAGCGCTTCCAGTAGTCGTCGTCGCTCGGGTGCTCGATCCAGTCGAAGTAGTACGGCGCGATGCGGTTGTCGTTCGGGTACAGCGGCGGGAAGTTGTTCAGCGGCTGGTGCTTGTACCACTTGGCGTGCAGGTCCCGCGACGCCTGGGTCATTTCCGTCCGCAGCTTCGCGCCGTCCGGGAGCTTGCTGATGACTCCGCCGTTGAGGAAGCTCAGCAGCCAGTCCTGGATGAACGCCTGGTACAGCGCGCCGCCCTCGTAGGTCCATCCGTCGTAGATGTCGGAGGACGTGAACGCCGGGGCCATCGTGACCAGGTGCGGGGGCGTGAGGGTGGCGGGCAGCAACTGCGTGAGCCCCGGATAGGAGAACCCGTACATGCCGACCTTGCCGTTGGAGTGCGGCAGAGCGGCGGACCACTCGATCGTGTCGTAGCCGTCCTCGGCCTCACTCCGGTACGGGTAGAAGGTGCCGTCCGACTTGTACTCGCCGCGGACGTCCTGCACCACGACGATGTAGCAGGCCTTGGCGTAACGGTCGGGGGAGCCATAGACGAAGCTCAGGGCGCCCTCCTTGTTGTAGGGCAGCCGCATCAGGATGACGGGGAACTCGCCGTTGCCCTTCGGCGTGAACACGTTGCTGCGCAATACCGTCCCGTCCCGCATAGTGGCAGGGACGTCCTTCTGGACGCTGAATTCGCACTCCTCCGCCTTCGGCGGGGCGTCGGCCGCCACACCGGGCGCGGCGGCGACGCCACCCAGCAGCACCACGGCCGCCGCTACAAGGGACAGCCGCCAGCTGCGACTTCTTCTGTTCGCCCAGGTCATCCGCCGTCTCGCGCGCATCGCCGCAACTCCTTCCTGGCCGGGGCGACGGGGCCGCCCGGCGGCTGTTCGACGTCGTCGGGCGGAGCATCGCATCATCACGGCGGCTGGTCAGGAGGGCGGTCAGAGGCTGTCGGTCGAACGGTCGATCGGTGCGCCAAACGGTTTGTTTGTGGCGAGTTGCCGGAATCTATCGGACGCTTGAATTCGCCCCCTTCGTCAGTGCATCGCACCGCCCGTCCAGACCGGCTCGAAATCCTTCACGGTGATCCGGCCGCCGGCGTCGTAAGTGGTGATCGTGAACCTGATGCGCTGCCAGATGATGTGGCTGTCCGGGTGGTGGCCGACCTCGCGGGCCTTGGTCGTCCGTCAGCGGACACGGCTACCTCCGCGGTCAGACACCGGACGCGATGATCTCAGCCAGTTCCCGGCCGCGGGCTCGGCGTGGCGCGTTAGCCGTCGGCGGGCGGATCCTCCGCTGGCGCGCACGGCTCGCGGTACGCCTCGTGCAGCTCGGTCGCTCGTTCTCCACGGCGCGATGTTCGACCTCTCCGGTGGGCGACTGCCGCACCGTCTGCGGCGGCATCGCGCCTGCCAGGAATTGGCTCCGTGCGGGTCAGGGGGCCGTGCGGTTATTGCGGTCGCGCGGCGCCCAGGTGAAGGTGAGGCCGCCCGGCGGTGGCTGGAAGCGGCATGCGGGACACCATGGCGCAGCGCCACAACTGTCTTGTCGGTAATTGCGGGTGCGGCCGCCAGCAGGCCCAGGCGGATACCTCGATACACCGCGGTGTTCAGAGTGGCGGTGCTGACATCCTTGGCGGCTTCGGTCAACAGTTCCGGTGGCCTCGTCCAGCACCGCGACGGGCCCTCTACGCGCACGGCGCCGCGCAGGTCGCGTAATGGAAGACGTAAGGGTCGTGCGACGCAACGCGGACTTTGTCCGGATCAGTTCTTCCCGCGGATCAGGCGAGAGGCTCTGCGTCCGATCAGGAAATACGCGATGATCACGCCCGCCGTATTGAGGATGACATCGTCGATATCGAAGGCGCGGCCGGTGACCAGCAAGCCCTGCATCGTTTCGATCGTCAGCGACACCAGACCTCCGGCCAGGGTTATCCGTAGCGGTCCTCGCAGGCGGGTGAAGACGGTCGGGGCCAAGGCTCCCAGCGGCATGAGCAGGGCCACATTGCCGCCGATCTGGATCAGCGCCTCTCGGGCGGGCCGGTCGAGGTAGAAGCGGAGCGAGCGGCCAGGATCCGTGTTGCCACCGGCCTGTCCCTGGTCGTGAACAGAACTGAGCGTCAACTTCGCCGCATAATAGAAGAACACCGACAGCACGCCGATAACCAGTGTGACGGCGGCGACGCGCAACGGCTTGACATACCAGCGCGTCGTCTCGTCAGAGGGTGGAGGGCTCGTCTTTGACGGCGTCGTCACGAATACTCCTTGAGACGCGCTTGCTGCCATCGGGGGTACGCTCACATATGCCCACTCCCTTTGAGATAAACCTGCTTCTCCGGCCACAACGATGAAAATGCGGGCACACCCGGGCGCTGCGGCACTATCGTTACGGCTGACCTGCGAGAACGCACACACTGCGGGACGTGTCGTCCGGCCCCTTGAAGGCCCTGAGTCTCGGACCGGAATGGTGCCGATAAGAAGCTGGCGATGTGCCTAGTTGATCGCATCAGTGCCTGCGGGAGCGACCACCGCCCCGAACCCAGGGCCGACGTCGCCGTGGCAGCGACCGCTGACCGCTCGTTCCCTTGCGACGGCGGCGTCTCGGACGGTGCGCGCCGTCAGGCCGAGCCTGATCGTACGTAGGTCGTAGTGGATCGCCAGGGCTCCCGGTGCTCGCGCGGCAGCCGGTCGACGACGGCGATCCGGGCCGCACCGTGCAGTCCGGCCACCAGCTCGACGGGTACCGACATGGGATCTTCTTCTCGCAAATGAAAATCATTGTCGCTATCATCGTGTCGCGGTCGAGAGGAGATTCGATGACCCGCAACGACCTGCGCGGAAAGAAGGTGTCCTTGCCTCGAAGGCCCGTGAGCTGTCGGCGGCATGTCCGCAAGGCCACGGCGGAGGCTTGTGAACTGTGCGACTACACCATCCATGTCACCGAGGCGATTCCGCGCGCTCGCGGCGGCGTCGGGTGACGACTCACCATTGGAAAGCCATGTTCCGGCGGTTGGCGCCGCCGAGGCCGATCTGGTGGGGCCCCATGCTGTTCCAGGGCGTGCGGCGCGATCCGGCGTCCGGCGGCCCACGGCGGCTGGTGCTGCACACACCGAACTCCTATGCGCCGAGCGGCGACCGCCTGTGACCTGCTCGCCGTGCGGATACGCCCGGGCGCCCACCTGGCCGCCGAGGTGCTCGACACGCTGACGCCGCTGCGCGACGACGCCCTTGTCACCGGCGTCGAACTGGCCTGACTCAGGAAGGAACGCCACCAATGACGATCGACGAGGCCGGACGGGCGGACCGCGGCGAGGGATACGCCGTCAACGCCCCCTACTACGACCTGATCCTCCCGCAGGCCCACTGGGACTCCCTCGCCGCCGCCCTGCGCGAGCTGGTGCGCGACGCACGCGCGGTCGCCGAGGTCGGGGCCGGGACGGGTCACTTCACCGAGGCGATGCTGGGCTTTCTGGCCCCGGAAGCGGAGATTTTCGCGATCGAGCCCGCACGCATCATGCGGGCCGCGCTGGCCACCCGCCTGTCACGCCTGCCGGACGCCGAAAGCCGCGTGACCGTCCTCGCCGACGACGCGGCCACCGCCGAACCGCCCGTTCCCGTTGACGCGGTCGTGTTCTTCAACCTCATCATGCACTTCGCTCCGGACGAGCGGGCACGGCTGTGGAGCCGCTGGGCGGAGATGCTGCGGCCCGGCGGCGTGCTGGTCGTCGAGGCGCAGTACCCGCAGAAGGCCGAGCCGGTGCCGCCGTCGGTGGTCCCCGGGCGCTCTCTGGGACGCCGCCGGTACGAGACCGTCTCCCGGGCGGACGTCGTCGGTGACGAGGCGATCCGGTGGGTGAACGCGTACCGGACGTGGGAGGGCGACCGGCTCGTCTCCGAGGAGGTCGCCGAGTTCGACTGCCACGTCATCTCCGACGAACGGCTCGCCGAAGAGCTGTCGGCCGCCGGACTCACGCCGATGCCGGACGCTCCCCGGGGCGTGCGCGCATGGCGCCGTTAGGCGAGGACGCGGCGCAGCGCCGCGAGGACGGCGTGGCGCCGCGGCACCATTCTTGGCTGAGGCGGTGACCGTCCGATCCTGGACGGGCACTAGTGGTCCGCCCGTTGGTGCGAACCCTGGTGAGTGTGGACGGTCAGGCTGTGGCCCGTGGTGAACGCCGTGGTGAAGGCTTCGTCGCCGACGGCCGATCGTGCCGATTCCGTGATGCGGTCGACGTCCGCGCGTTCTTCGGGTGGCAAGGGCGCCCCCGCCGACTCTCGCAGGGCGGTCGCCTCGCCGAGGAGCCGTGCGGCGTCCGCCGGGGCGCCCGTGCGGGCCGCCACGCCGGCCAGTCCTTCGAGGGCCAGCGCGATCGCCCGGGGGTCGCCGGTGTCCCGGGCGACGGCGAGGGCCTCCCGGTGGAGTTCCGCCGCCGCCTCGGCGTCCCCGCGCTGCTCCGCGGTGAAGCCGAGCTCGGCCAGGGCGAGCGTGATGCCCGGCGCGAACCGCACCTCGCGTTCCCAGGCGAGGGCGGCGCGCATGTGGGACTCGGCCTCGTCGAGGCGGCCCGCCCGGCGGGCGGTGAGGGCAAGGCCGGTGCGGGCGAAGGCCTCGCCGGGGTGGTAGCCGTGCTCGGCGGCGAGGCTTCTGCCCCGCTCGTGGCGACGGTCCGATTCGGCGTGGTCGCCCATCAGCAGGGCGAGCCGGCCGAGCCCGGAGTGGAGCAGCGAGACCTGGAGCCACAGCCCGAGCTCCTCGGCCAGGCGGAGAGCCCCGCGGACGAGCGCGGCGGACCGGTGGTGGTCGCCTTTGATCTCCGCGAGCCTGGCGAGCAGATCGGTGGCCCGGACCTGCCCCCACCGGTCTCCCAACTCGACGAATATCGCGAGGCTCTCCGATCCGGCCCGGTCCAGCGTGCCGAGGTCGCCGCGGACGAGTGCCTGGTTGGCCTCGGTGGCGAGGGCCGCGGCGGTCGCCCAGCGGTCGCCGAGCCGCCGGAACACCGGCAGCGCCCGGCCCGTCAGGTCGCGGCTCTGGGCCAGATCCCCGGCGCCGAGGAGTACGTCGCTGAGAAACCAGTCCGCTCTGGCCCGCTCGCCCGGATCGGCGATGGCCTCCGAGGGCGTGTCGAGTTCTGTGGTCCGTTCGCCCAGAAGGTCCAGGGCGGTCTTCCATGCCTCGGCCCGTGCCCTCAGCGCGGTGGGCGCCCCGCCGTCGACGCCCAGCGCCGTCGCGAACGCGCGCCGCCCTTCGCCGATCCTGCCGCGCAAGTACCAGTACCAGGCCATCGCGTTGACCAGCCGCAGCGCGAGGTCCGCGCGGCGGCGCTGAACGGCCTCCTCCAGCGCCCCGCGCAGGTTTCCCTGCTCGACGTCCAGCCGCTGAAGCGCCCGCCGCTGGTCGGGCCCGCGAAGCCGCCGCTCCGACCGTTCGGCCAGTTCCGTGTAGAAGGTCAGATGCCGCAGGCGGAGCCGCTCGGTCTCCCCCGCCTCCTCCAGGCGGTCCAACGCGTACGCGGCGACCGATTCCAGCAGCCGGTAGCGGGTCCCGGCCGGGCCGTCGACCATCACCACCATCGAGCGGTCGACGAGGCGGGCCAGCAGGTCGAGGACGTCCTCGCGCGCCACGTCGCCGCCGTCCGCGCAGACCTCCTCGGCCGCCTCCAGCGCACAGCCGTCGGCGTGCACCGCGAGCCGCCGCAAGACGAGGCGTTCCGCCTCCGACAGCGGCTCCCAACTCCAGTCGATCATCGCGCGCAGGGTCCGCTGCCGCGCCGGGGCGCCGCGGTGCCCGGACGACAGCAGCCGGAACCGGTCGTCGAGCCGTTCCGCCAGGTCGTGGACGCCCAGCACCCGCAGGCGGGTGGCCGCGAGCTCCAGGGCCAGCGGGACGCCGTCCAACCGGCGGCAGATCGACGCGACCGCGCGGGCGTTGGTGGCGTCGATCTCGAACCCCGGCGCGGCGGCCGCGGCCCGCGCCTCGAACAGCCGGACGGCGCTGAACCGCCGGAGGGTCGCGGGCCCGTTGTCGGACGGGGAGTAGGGCAACTCCAGCGGAGGGACCGGCCAGACCGACTCCCCGGCGAGCCCGAGGGGCTCCTGCCCTGTGGCGAGGATCCGGACCCCCGGCGCCGCCCGCAGCAGCCGCTCGCTCAGCGCGGCGACCGCGTCGATCACGTGCTCGCAGTTGTCCAGGACGAGGAGCAACCGGCGGCCTCGCAGGACCCCGGCGAGCCGTTCGACCGGATCGGCGGGCGCGCCGGAACGCGGCAGGCCCGTCGCGGCGTCGTCACGGATGTCGAGGACGGCGATCACGGTCTCCGCCAGCCGGTCGCCCTCGCGGTCCCCGGCCGTGCGGTCGAGGCCGGCCAGCTCGACGAGCCACACACCGTCCGGATGACGGTCGATCGCCCCGGCGGCGGCCTCCAGGGCCAGCCGCGTCTTGCCGACGCCGCCGGGGCCGGTGAGCGTGACCAGCCGGGCGGACTCCAGCAGCGCCCGGACCCGGGCCACCGCCTCGTCGCGGCCGACCAGCTCGGTGATCTGCGCGGGGAGGTTGGTCCGCGGAGGCGTCCCGGACGCCGCGGTGAGGGCGGCGTCCTGGTCGAGGATCCGGCGGTGGAGTTCGGCGATCTCCGGACCGGGGTCCGCGCCCAGCTCGTCGCGCAGGCGAGCCCGGAGGTCGGCGTAGGTCTCCAGCGCCTCGCCCTGGCGTCCGTTGTCGTACAGGACGCGCATGTACGCGGCGCGGAGCCGTTCGCGCAGCGGATACCGATCGACCAGGTCGCCCAGCTCGCCGAGCTCGCTCGCCGGCACGCCATGCCCGCCGATCCGCAGGCTCGCCTCCGCCCGCTCCTCCACGGCCGTGAGTCGCTGCTCCTCCAGGAGAGCGATGGCGGGACGCGCGAACTCCTCGTCGGCGAAGTCGGCGAAGGCCGGTCCACGCCACAGTCGCAGCGCCTCCGTCAGCAGGCCCACCCGGGACCGCGGATCGGAGGCTTCGCGCGCTCGTGCCAGTAGGCCGGTGAACCGCGTCGCGTCGACGGCCTCGGCGTCCGTCCGGAGCCGGTAACCCAGTGCCTCCTCGAAGGACACCAAGCCCCGGGCGCCCGGCTCGGCGTCGTCCAGGATGCGGCGCAGCTGCGAGACCTTGACCTGGAGCGCCCCCGTCGGGTCGCGGGGCGGCGCGGCGCCCCACAGGTCGTCGATCAGCCGGTCCACGGGCACCGGCCGTCCCTCGTGCCCGAGCAGGACGGCCAGCAGCGTCCGGACCTTCGCCCCGCGCATCGCCACCGGGGCGCCGTCCGCCGTCCACACCTCCAGCGGCCCGAGCACCCCGAATCGCATATCCCCACGATAACGGTCGCTTTCCCAGGAACCGGCCCGGCTTTCCCCCGCCTACCGCCGGGGGAAAGCGCGCGGTAGGCGCCGGGTAAGCGCGCGTCGGCAGGCTCGGCTCACCGAACCGCACAGGACGGAGATCCGAGATCTCGAAGGGAGCGGCGATGACCGCGGCCGGACCCCTGAACATCGTCATCATCGTCGGAAGCACACGGCGCGGCCGGTTCGGCCCCACGGTGGCCGGATGGTTCGCCGGGGAGGCCGGTCGGCATCCCGACCTCGCCCTGGACGTCGTCGACCTGGCCGAGACCGATCTGCCCGGGGTCCTCACCACCGAGGCGGGCGCCCCCGACGCGCCCGCGCCGGTGCGCGAGCTGGGCGGGCGGTTGGCCCGGGCCGACGCGTTCGTGGTCGTGACACCCGAGTACAACCGCAGCTTCCCCGCCCCGCTCAAGGCGGCCATCGACTGGTTCGTGGACGAGTGGCGGGCCAAGCCCGTCGGCTTCGTCTCCTACGGCGGAGCCTCCGGCGGCCTGCGTGCCGTCGAACACCTCCGGCAGGTCTTCGCCGAGCTCCACGCCGTCACCGTCCACGACACGGTCAGCTTCCACTCCTGCCGGGACAAGTTCGACGACCACGGCCGGCCGATCGACGCCGCGGGCTGCGGCGCGGCGGCCGAGAGCCTGATCGACCAGCTCTCCTGGTGGGCGCGCACCCTGCGCGACGCCCGCGCCGCACGCGCCTACGCGGCATGACCCAAGCCTTGATCCCGACTCTGTGAAGGAGCCCGTCATGAACTCTCCTGAGAAGACCGCCACCGGCAGCCGGGCGCGCCTGGTCCTCGGCCTGCTGGCCTTCTCCAGCCTGATCACCTCCCTCGACTTCACCATCGTGTACGTGGCGCTGCCCGACATCGCGCGGGACGTCGGGCTGTCCGGCCACGCCACCCAGTGGGTGGTCAGCGCCTACGCCATCTTCTTCGGCGGTTTCCTGCTGCTGGGCGGGCGCTCGGCCGATCTGCTGGGCCGCCGCCGCATGTTCGTCCTGGGGATGCTGGTGTTCGGCGCCGCGTCGCTGCTGGGCGGCCTGGCGACGTCGCCCGCGATGCTGATCGCCGCGCGGGCGGCCCAGGGGGTCGGCGGGGCGGTGCTGTTCCCCGCGACGCTCTCGCTGGTCACCACCAGATTCACCGAGGGTCCCGACCGCGTCCGGGCGCTGGCCGTGTGGGCCATGGCCGGCGCGGGCGGGCTGAGCCTGGGTGCGCTGCTCGGGGGCGTCCTGACCCATGCGTTCGGCTGGGAGGCGGTGTTCCTGGTGAACGTGCCGCTGGTCGTCGCGGGCACCGCGGGCGCGTTCGTACTTCTCGACCCCGACGGCCCGCGGGAGCGGGGACGCGGCTTCGACATCCCCGGCGCCCTGACCGGAACGGCCGGGCTGACCCTGCTGGTGTTCGCCATCGCCCAGGGCCCGGAGACCGGCTGGACCGCGTCGCAGGTCGTCGCCTCCGCAGTCCTCGCGGCGGCGCTGCTGACCGCCTTCGTCATCATCGAGGCGCGCACCAGGAACGCGCTGATGCCGCTGCGGATGTTCCGCAACCCCAACCTCCGTGCCGCCCTGTTGGTGATCCTCACCTTCGGCATCTCGATGCAGAACCTCGTCTACTTCCTCAGCCTCTACCTCCAGGGCGTCCTCGACTACTCGGCGCTACAGGGCGGGCTGGCCTTCCTGAGCCTCTCGGTGGTGATCGGGATCGCCAACTTCGTCGCCGAACGGCTGATCCTCCGCATCGGCGCCCGGTCGACCCTGGTCATCGCGCTGCTGCTCGGCTCCGGAGGCGGCGCGATGCTGGCCGCCGGGATGCGCACCGACGGCTCGTACTGGACGATCCTCGCGGGCCTCATCGTCTACGGGATGGGCATGGGCACCATCTACCCGACCATGTTCGGCGCCTCCGGGACGGGGGTCGCCGACGAGGACCAGGGCGCCGCCGGGGGCATGGCCAACACCGCCCTACAGATCGGGACGAGCATCGGCCTGGCGGTCCTGGTCGGGGTCTCCACCTCCGGTCTCGGCGACCTGACCGGGGAGGCACTGCACACGGCCACGGCCAGTGGCCTGCGCGACGCGGTCTACATCGCGGCCGGGCTCACCCTGGCGGGCATCTTCGCCGCCCTGGCCCTCCCCCGGCACTCGGCCCCGTCCCCCACCCCCACCACGGAGGAGTCCGCCCCCGCCCTCCACTGAGGTGCGCGGACCCGACCGCCCGGTGGCCGAGCCGACGCACCGGGTACGCGTCGGCGGACGGCGGTCAAGCTTGGTGCAGGTCGGCCTTGTGGGCGGGGTCGGCGATACGGATGTGCTCGGTCATCCCGCGGGACGCGGTTTACGCAGGCGGCGACGCGCCAGGAGGTAACCGATCCAGCCCACGGCGGGAAGTGGCGCGTAGACCTGCCAGTATGCGCTCACCGGCATCTTGTAGGGACCGAACGGCCCCACACGGACCGGCACCTCTTCATCGATGTCGCGTGAACCGACCCCAGAGATGTGGCCGGACGATCGCGCCCCATCCGCGGTGACCCAGGTGCCCTCGCAGTCGGCTTGCAGCGAGCGGCTCCGGTCAGTGTTGGCGCAGTGCTCGACGACGGCTTTCGCCGGCTCTCCCACCGCCGCCGTGACGCCCACCAAAACCGGTCCCACCCCGAGCCCACTGGCCAGGAAGGCGAACAGCCCCAGGATCCACGCCGCCACGCCCACAGTGTTGGCGACCCGTCTCGCCTTGCCCCCTGTCAGGACGGGAGCCGCCTCTCGTTCAGATGGTGGCGGCTCACGTCCCGGCACGCGCACTCCTGGTCAAGCGTTGGGCGATCAGTTCAGGCGGCATTGTTCATGGTCCTTCGAGAGCACGGCAAGGGCCCGGTGTCGAGATCTCGCTCGGCACCGGGCCCAGCGCATTTGTTCGGCACCGTCCTCGGGTCGAGGGATCAGATGATCAGCAACCGTGCGTGCCCGTGTTCGCCGCCGTCCCAAGGCAGGTTCAATCGGAGACGGCGGCGCCCGCGGCGGTGGCGGACGGGACTTCGACCAGGAGGCCGCTCTTGACGTCGTAGATGTAGCCGTAGATGGGGATGCGGGACGGGACCAGCGGGTGGTTGCGGATGCGCCGGACGTCCTCGGTCACGCTCGTCTCCTGGTCGGAGATGGTGAGCCAGTCGATGTAGTCGCCCTCGGCCGAGCCGGGGCCGGTGCCGACGTCGTGGAAGCCGTCCGGGCCGAGCGCCGCGGTCTCCAGGCTGTTGGCGAGCAGGCCGCGGATGACCTCGTCGGTGAAGAACTCCATGCCGCAGTCGCTGTGGTGGATGACGAACCATTCTTTGGTGCCGAGCAGCTTGTAGGAGATGACCAGGGAGCGGATGGCGTCGTCGCTGGCCCGGCCGCCGGCATTGCGGATGACGTGCGCGTCGCCCTCGGACAGGCCCGCGTACTTGGCCGGGTCGAGGCGGGCGTCCATGCAGGTGAGGACGGCGAAGCCGCGGGCGGGCGGCAGCGCCAGCTCGCTCTTGTCGCCGAACTCGGCGGCGTAGTCGGCGTTGGCGGCGATGACCTCGGGCAGGACGGACATTGAGCTACTCCCTTTCCGGCGCGGCGTTCGGGGTCGCCATGAGCCAGGTGTCTCGGCATCGTGTGGTGGAGTCGGTGACGGTCCGCAGAACTTGCGATGCGTCCGGTGGCATGGGGAAGGCGCCGGCCAAGGCCTCAACAGCCGAGGCGACGCGGGGAGGCCAGGTTTCCTCCCAGCCGAGGATGTGGCCTCCTTCACCGCGCGAACCTTGTTTTCCTACTGAATAAGTAGACAATTGGCCTTGGGGGAATGTCAAGGACTCCTAAGCATCCCGCCTCGGCGTGCAATCGGAATGGCTGGTGCGGTCGGGCCGCTAGCTCACCTCGCCCGGCTGGGCCGCCGGCGGCGTGCTTCGCGATGCAGGGCACCGGTTTCGCCGCCGTCATGGTCACCGCCACCGAAACCGTCGTCGGTGACGCCCGCCCGGGCATGCCGGAATCGTCGGCGGACTCGAACAGACCGTCATGAACGTGGGTCCGACTCTCGGCATCGCCATAGCCGCCGGCTTGACGCAGACGGGAGCGTCCCTGTCCACCAGCCCGTCGTTGCACACGGCCTCGGCGTCCTCTCCCGCAGCAGATCAGGCGCTGCTCGCTCTGGCAGCGCTCGCGGCATTCGGACTTCTCGCCGCCCTACGGCCGCCCACACGACCGACTGTTCCCGTCCCCGCGTGACCACCAAAATCAAATCGCCGCCGCTCTGTCTCGGCGTCGCCCTGGAGATTGGTCACCAGAAGTTCCTCCAGTCCGTGCCTGATCGAATAACTGGTGTCCGGGGCGAGGGACTCGAGGACCTGAAATGAGGGCCGTCACAATCTCGGGTCATGGGTCGGGTGGTCGAGGTTTGTGAACGGCGCCGATCCGGCCGCCCGAAGCAAGTAGGGCGGCAAAATACACCAGCTGTCGAGCGCCGCCGGCGGTCGCCGTCTCAGCCGCCGATGTGCCAGGGTCAACCGCCAGGTACCGATGGATGGGCGAGCGCACCCTTGGCCTTGCCGGCGCTCGTTCGTCCGTCACGAATGACACGGCCACCTGTTCGCCGCGGTCACCTGTTACAAGAAGCTCGCTGCCCACCCGGCCCGGCACCTGATCAGAAGTTTGTATCTGGTGCGCGACGATTTATGCACTCATCGTGATCATCCCTGGGCGCGGCACGATTGAGTTGACGACATTTGGCGGTCTGTATGTCCAGTAATGGCCGACCGGGGACATCGCACGAGGAAGTGGTCGGGCGGGCGACACCTTGACGGGGACCTGTCATAGGTTCATGATCATGGTCAACCTTCCTGGAACTACCGTAGTCAGGATCTCGAAAACCCGTCGTCAGGAGATCTTATGTCTGGGCCTCGTACCCTCGGCGCCCCATCGTTGTTAAAGGTCGGTATCGTCGTCGTCCTCGCGGCTCTGCTCATGTTCGCCTGGCGGGCCGCCGCTTCGGCCGGCTCGACGCAGGAGCGGCGGGCGTCCGCTCCGCCGCCGGGGCAGCATGGAATCATCGAGACCGGCCTGCACCCCGACGGTCAGAAAATCGGCTCCGAGCGGGGCATCGAACTGGTCGGGGGCAACGGTCTCATCGAATACTCCGAGTGCGGACCGGGCGAACTGCTCCAGGTCCGCTCCTCCACCAAAGGTCTGCTCTGTTTCACCGTCCGGGCCTGGCCGGGCACTGACGGGTTTCTCCAGGTGAAAATCCCCGAAACCTACTACATCAAGGGTGACAGCGTTCGGCACCAGACGAAAGCGACCCTGATCACTGAGGGGGGAGACAAAAAGACCTACGACATCCGTCCGGACGAATGGACCCCCGTCGGCGAGGGCGCCGATCCCGACAACGGCCCGGAGACGCTGATCGAACTGCGCACGAAGGCGGCGTCATGACCGGCGGCGTGGCACGCCTCTCGCGCCGCTGGGTGGCCGTCCTGACCGGGCTGGTGCTCGCCGCGACGCTCGTCGCGCCCGCGCCCCCGGCACGGGCGATCGGCGGCGGGCAGGAGCTCACCGATCCCGACTTCACCGTACGCCTGGAGTTCGGCGCGCAGCGGGCCTGCAGCGGGGCCCTGGTGCGGCCGAACTGGGTGCTGACCGCCAAGTCCTGCCTTCCCTCCGCGACAGGGGCCCGTGCCGATCGCGGAGGCCGACGAGCCGAGGTGCCGGTGCCTGCGGCGACCTTTGCCACCGTGGGCCGTCACACCCTGGCCTCCGCTGCCAGCGGCCTCAGAAGACCGGTCCTGACGCTGGTCACGCACCCCGAGCGTGACCTCGTCCTCGCCGAGATCGACGGCTGGGCCGCCCGGCGTACCGTTCGGATCGCCGGTACGCCACCGTCCGCGGGCGAGACGCTCACCGGCTCCGGGTACGGGCGGACCAACACGGACTGGGTGCCGGACAGGGCACACGTCGCGAACTTCACAGTACAGAGCGTGAACGGTGCGACGGTCGGCCTCACCGCTGGCGGCGGAAAGGCCGCCATATGCGAGGGCGACGCGGGAGGGCCCGAATACCGTGTCCGTGACCGCCAGCCCGAGCTGGTCGCCGTGCACACCTCATCCGGGCTGCTCGGCTGTCACGGCGCACCCGAGGGCGCCACCGCCGAGGCGACCGGCACCCGCGTCGACGACCTCGCCGGATGGGTGGAGTCGTCCACCACGCGCACCTACCTGGACGCCAAGCACGACCGCTGGTGGGACATTAGCGCCGGCAAGGTCGTCTACCCCTGCTACAGCCCCAACGGCGGCGCACGTCTGCGCATGGGCGAAGGGCTCCTGAAGGTGCTCGACACCTCGATGACCCGGTACCGGCTCGCCGCCGCAGACACACCCCAGTACCTGCACTTTCACGCCGACGGCAACCTGGTCATATGGAAGGGTGGTAAACAGCTGTGGTGGTCGGGCACCAACGGCCATCCCAATGCCCGTCTCGAATGCCGTGACGACGGCGACGTCCGCATCACCGAAGGTGGAAGGCTGCTCTGGCGCAGCGGCACCGGCAACAGCCTGGAGGCGTCCACGGGTTACAGCCGTTCCTACAGCGACCGTTTCGAACCGCTGTGCATCAGCGAGAACAATCGCGAGTTCTTGTGGTGGTTCGAAGGCGGCCTCGTCGCCCGATCCGGCTGGCGGACCGAAGGCCACGGTCGCCACCACAGAGACTGGACGCTGCGGTTCGGCACAGACGGGCAGCTCGTGGTGGCCCGGGGTGACGGCACCGTACGGTGGGCCTCACCGACGAAGGGGCATCCGAATGCCCGACTGACCTGCAAGAACGACGAAAGCATCAGCATCGAGGAGCAGGGCGTCACGCTGTGGAGCAGCGCCGGCCATCCGACCGGGCTGCTCATGTCCTCCGCCGGAGACGGCTACA
The DNA here is from genome assembly GCF_003432485.1 of Actinomadura spongiicola. Taxonomy (GTDB): domain Bacteria; phylum Actinomycetota; class Actinomycetes; order Streptosporangiales; family Streptosporangiaceae; genus Spirillospora; species Spirillospora spongiicola. The sequence goes on along the minus strand of NZ_QVNQ01000001.1, from coordinate 954,795 downwards.
TGTGCGCCCGCGACTTCGACAAGATCGGAACGCTGACTGGACGGTGCTACGGCGAGGCCGGGTTCAGGCTTCCCGGCACGGGCGGCCAGGGCCAGGTGCAGGCGCTGGGCATCGACGACAGGAACGTCTGCCTCCAGGTGGTGCCGAGCAGCCCGGTCAAGGACGGCGACAAGGTCACCGGCGGCGGCTGCGCGGCCAGACCCGAGACCACCTGGACGCACCGGGCCGACGGGTCGCTGTACAACCCGCTCACCAACCGATGCCTGGACGTTCCTGGTAACCAGGCCGTAGAGGGTGTTCAACTCCAGGTGTGGACGTGCAACGGCACCGGAGCTCAGAAATGGTCCCTGTGGAACGCATGGTGGGAGGGTCGCAAAGCCGACGTCGCCGCGAAGAGCGCCGGATTGCACGACCGCACCGCACGCACCGACCCGCCGAAAACCAATAAGCGGCGGTACACCGCGTACAACCCTTCGACACGAACGCGGCTCAACGTGGAGTGCACCTACTACATGCACATACCTGGCCAGTGGCACTGGTCGGAGTTCATGCTGACCGGCAGTGACACGGCGGCCCAAAGCGAGGTGACCTGCGACAGCGGATGGATCGACCAGATCAAGGTCGCCGCACGGCTGCAGTCGCAGAACCAGTGGGTCGGTGCGCAGAAGAGCGCCGAGTGCAACCGGCGCTGGTGTACGACTCTGAAAGTCCAGCAGCCGCATTCGTGCCGAGGCGCACCCCACGAATGCGCGGGCCGACAGTTCATGACCGGGATGATCAGCATAAGGATCGCCAAGGACAGCGATTGGATCTGGACACCGTTCGAGACCTGCGCCCTACGCCAGGAAAGAAAGCTGCTCGAATGCCCCGGAAACGAAACCTGGGTGTTCCCACCTGCCCTCTAGCGGCTCACCGTTGAACCCCCGGATGCGGACGCGCCCGGGGGTTCAAAGTTCTTGGCCAGATCGGCGGCGCGGAGAGCTGCGCCGCCCGAAATCGCACGAAACCCGATCCGGCACGAGACGGGCCCGCGCAGTCGCCGCGCTCAGGTCAGCCTGTCCGGCGTCCGGGTGCTGGGCGACTCTGCCGGCGGACACCCAAGCACCCGGTTCGAGGACGGAAGCGCCGAAGTAGCTCGTCAGGAACCCCACCAATGAGATCGCGAGCGCCAGGCCGGCCGGCGCGATGAGGAGCTTGCGGACGATGGCAGCCCCCGCGGCATCAGGTTTCCGGCCAGAACTGGATCAGATACCTCTCCTTGCCGGTGAGTCGCTGGTAAGCGGCAGCGAACTCGGGATCGGTGCGGTCGAAGTCGCTACGCTCACCGGCCTGCCGGTACTCGAGGGCGGTGGCTTGACGATCCCATGACGATATGCGCACCACGTAGCGGCCTGGAGGGATTCGAAAGACGTCGTGCTCGATCCCGCCGGCAAGCAAGGAGTGGCTGATCGAACCGGTTGGTAGAGCCACCGTGGAGATTTCGGTCATCTCATGGCCGTCCGGGTCGGGAGGTGGGCCACCGCAGTATTCAAGGCGGACTTCCTTCTCCGGCAATTCGGTGATGACCGAGATCATCAAGCCATGCTCTCCCCAGCCGATCCATGAGCCCTCATCGGGCAGCAGCTCCGACGAGCCAACGGTTTGCTCGTCCTCGAACCCGAACATGTAGTGGTCGGCAACGGTGAGCAAACTGGCGATCTTCAGTAGCTGGCTCATATCTTTCCCTTGTCAACAGGAGAGCACGAGGGCGAGCCCTGGAAGCTTGGTTGGCAGGCTCGTCGACTGATCCAATGCTTACCCTGAAGCCGTCCCGCATCGAAACCTGTCACCCGCGACGACATGAGAATTCATGGCATGAGCGCATGTCCTCCCAAGCGACCTCGGTAGCGGGGACAGGCGGCTGATGCAGGGTCGCACCGCCACCACAGGACAAAGCCCGGACGTCTCATGCCGCTTCCGAAGCATCTCGTCCGGCTATGCACTACAGTCCGTAGTACTATGGGTTGTAGTTGATGGCGGCAGGTGACCGGCGCGCGACCCCTGGCACGAGGAGCCTGGATGACGAACTACTCCCGTCTGTACCGTCTGGGGTACACCCCTTGGGAGCGCTATGGGAAAGCGGCCGCCACGAGCATCGCGGCCGTGTTGGACCGCGAGGAGGGCGACCGGTCGCGTCCCCTCGGTCGTGCGCTCGACCTCGGTTGCGGACGGGGGCAGTTCACCCCGGACCTCGCGCGGCGCGGTTGGGAGGCGGTGGGCATCGACTACGTGCCGGCCGCGATCGAGGCCGCCAAGAGCCGCGACACCGCGGGGATCACCTATCTCGTGGGTGACGTGACGGATCTGCGGTCGGCCGATCTTGGAACGTTCGATTTCTTCCTCGACATCGGCTGCTTCCAGGGTTTCGACTCCGGTCGGCGCAGTGCTGTGGGACGGGGAGTCTCCGCGCTCGCCAGGCGCGACGCCACCTTGCTGATCCTCGCCTTCGGCCCCAGCCGGATGCGCTCCCGCATAGGCGGGGTGTCCCAGGCGGAGGTCGAGGAGGCGTTCCCGCAGTGGGAACTGCTCACCGTCGACCCCGCGGAGACCGCGGGTCTGGGCTGGCCGATGAACAAGACCGAACCGCAGTGGTACAGGCTCCGCCACCGGGCCTGAAAGTGTTGCCGGACTTTTTGGCCGCTGGCAGAGTTCCCGAGATCGGCTCGTCCGTTTGCCGCGCTCATAGTTGTCGGGACTGCTCGGCGTTTCGAACGACGGCAGCGGGTTCCGGTTCAGGGCGTCTCGGCATGGGCGCCGTGCAGGGCGGCGGCCTCTCGGCGTGAGCGGACGCCGAGCTTGCCGAGGATGGCCGAGACGTGGTGGTCGACGGTGCGGACCGACACGACGAGTCGGTCCGCGATTTCGGCGTTGGTGAGGTTCTGTGCCAGCAGTCGCAGGACGTCGGCCTGCCGCTCGGTGAGGCCTGCCGGATGGGTGCGGGTGGTCACGGCCGGTCCGCGCGGCAACCGGGACACGCCGAGCGCGCGCAGCCGGGCCCGGACCTTGCCGGCGGCAGCGGTCGCGCCGAGGCCGCGCAGGATGTCCAGCGCCTCCAGGACCGGGCCGGGCTGATCGGCCTCGGCCAACTCCAGGGCGGTTTCGTACGGGTCTCCGATCCGTCGCCACGCCGCCGCCGCGCTCTGCCAGTCGCCTCGCAGGCCGCTCGCGTACGGTTCGGGACAGCCGGGGAAGCCGGTCTCGCCCGGGTCGATGCGCGCCAGGTACCGGACGAGCTCTGCCCGGAGCGGTGCGGCCCCCTGCCGTTCGGTTCGAGGTAGGAGGACGTCGCGGACCTGATCGGCGACCTCCGGCGCTCCGGCCAGCCACGCCCATTCGACATAGGCGATTCCCGCGTACGCGAGCCCGAGCAGCGACCGATGCCGCCGTGCCCTTGCCCACGCCTCGCCGAGCAGCGGCCCCGCCTGCTCATCTCCGCAGCGCGCCAGCAGCCTCGCGTACGGCGGCACGCTGTACAGGTAAAGCATTCCGGGATCGCCCGCGTCCTCGATAAGTCTGCGCAGTCCCTCCCGCGCGGTGTTCCAGTCCCCTCGTCGCATATGCAGCAGGCAGCGATGCGCTTCCAGGTTGTACGCGTGGGACCAGAAGCCGTGGTCGTCCACGAATGCCAGCCCTTCCTTCAGGGAGGCGTCCAGTTCGTCATAGCGTCCGAACCGATAGAGCAGTTCGCCGAGGTTCGTGTAGGCGCGAGCGGTGTGTTCGTGGTGACCGCCGCCCTTGGCCAGGGCGAGGCTTCCGCGCAGCAAGCGCAGGCCACCGTCCGGCCCGTACACCTCGGTCGCGGCCATTCCCAGGTAGTTGGCGGACAACGCGACGACATCGGTTCTGCCCGCGTTCGTGGCCTCCTTCATGGTCTGCCGCAACAGGTGGATGGCTTCCTCCGCCCGCTCGGTGAGAGCCAGGAACGCTCCGTGGTTGGCATGCGCCTGCGCCAGCGCGGACGGTGAATCCGCGTCCTCAAGCACTCGGACGGCTCGCACCACGGCCGCTTCGGCCTCCTCCGTGCGACCCGTCATGAAGATGTGCCGGGACAGCCTTACCAGCGCCTCCCCTAACAGCACCGGATCGCCCGGCCCCTCATACAAGGTGACCGCCTCGCTCGCGGCGAGGACGGCCTCGGGATAGCGATGGGTGTTGTAGAGCTCCCAGGCATAGTCGTCGACAAGCGCGGCCCTTTCCCGAAGGGAGAGTTCGCCCGCGTGTCGCAGCGCCGCCTCGTAGTGCGCGATCGCCTGCCGACGCGATCCGGCGCGGGCCGCCCGGCGCCCCGCCTCGGGAGCGAAAGCCAGGATGACGGCCACGTCGTCGGCCTCGACCGCATGGTGCACCAACCGGTCCAGGTCGGGGTTCTCCTGCTCGCGGAGCACCGCGACCACGGCTCGGTTGAGCTCGCGCCGCCGGAGTGCGGGAACGCTCTGCGCGATGGCCCGCCGCGCCAGTTCGTGCCGGAACGCGAGCCCTTCGTCCCGGACGAGCAGAATGCCTTGCTCCTCCGCCTCCGCCAGGACGTCGAGTCGTCCGCCGAGCAGGCCCTCCGCCAACGCGAACCCCACGTAGGTGGGCACCACGGAGAGTCGCTCCAACGCCGAGCGGCAGGCATCCCCCAGGCGCCGGAGTCTTGCGAGCACCGCATCGCTCACCGTCTCCGGAATCACTTCGGGAGGCACCGCCAACGCCTCGGTCACGTAGAACGGGTTGCCACCGGTCAGCTCGTGAACGGCCGCGCTGTCGCGTCCCGTCCCCTCAGCGAGCGCCTCCACGGCCGCGGGCGTGAGCGGCCGCAACGGCACGCGCCGTACCGCGACCCCGGCCAGTTCCCCGAGGAACTCCTGGAGGGGGTGGCCGGCACCGACCGCCTCGTTTCGGAACGTCAGGACGATCACGACCCTGAGGTCCACCAGCCGCCGCGCCAGGTATCGCAGCACGTCCAGTGTCCCGTCATCGGCCCAGTGGACGTCCTCGACGATGAGCACGGCCGGATCCGGCCCGCCGAACTCGGCCGCCGCGGCGGCGAAGACCTCCTCCCTCGGTCTCGCCCCGCCCAGCGCCCGTTCCAGCGGGCCACCCGTACCGCACGCGGCCTCCCGCAACGGCCCCAGTCCGCATGGCGCCATCAGGTCGTCGCACGCTCCCACCAGCACGCGCAACCCGTCGCGGTGCGCCTCCTGAAAGGCGCGGACGAGGCTCGTCTTGCCGATCCCGGCTTCCCCGGTCACCAGCACGATCGTCCCGCCCGCGGCGCTGTCGGCTCGCAGGCCCCGCACTGCCGCCGCGAGAACTCCCAGTTCGAAATCACGCTCGATGATGGCCCCCGCCATGTGCGCAATCGTGACACCCGGTCGCGTCCGCTCGCCATCCGTGAGAACCACGAACTCTGATGTAGGCACCCCGTACGCCGGCATATGGGCAACGCTCACCGATGCCCCGCCTCGCCCCCGGTCCGTAGACATGTGTCCGGCACATCGACACGACAGGAAGGTCCTCAATCGTGATGTCCAGAGTCAGGAAAGCGGCCCTGTCGGCGGCGGCGCTCAGCACGGTCGTCGCCGGCGCCACGGTGGTGGCGAGCCCATCCGCCGAGGCACGCACCTGCATCACGCGCAACAACCTCAAGCTCTTCCAGGGCGCGGTACTGGGCGACCGCTCCATCTACTGCAACCCGCCCGACGTGCTGTCCCCGCTGCCCACCACGATCCAGAAGAAGAGCGGCACGACCTGGGTGTCCGTCACGCCGACCGGCGATGGAGGTGCCAGCTACGTCTGCAAGGGCACCGCCACCAGCACCTACCGGCTCAAGGAAGCGCCCAGCAAACAGACCACCGTCCCCTGCTCCTGAAAGGACACCGACACATGTCACGCATCATCCGTACGGGACTCGCCACGGCCGTGCTCGGCACCGCCATCACCGGCATCGCCCTGTCCAGCGGACCGGCGCAGGCACGAGCCTGCTTCCTGTCGATCGAGCTGGAGCACTTCAACGGCTCCGTCGTCGGAGCGCGGTCGCGATACTGCGAGCCCCCTGGCGTGGACAACCCGTTGCCCACGACGATCCAGCGCAAGTCCGGCACTTCCTGGGTGAACGTGACCGCGACCGGCACCGGCGGCGCCGCCTACAAGTGCGTCGGGACGTCGAGCCGCACCTACCGGCTCAAGGAGACCCCGACGGCCGTCAAGACCTTCCCCTGCTCCTGAGAACCAGTGACCGGGTGCCCGAAGACATCGCCAGGGTCTTGGCGGCGCTTCGGGACACCCGGTCTCTGCGAGCCCGGACGTGGAGCCATCTCTCATCTTTGAGATCATTTGGCCGATCCCGGAAGCGACATATCATCGCGCTATCGTGATTGATTCTGATTTTGGAATGACATTCTTGAACGGGCCGGCGCCGACGGCAGGGGCCACCGGCTGACACGGGAGCGGGCGGCGTCATCTTGCCGGATGATCCACGGGGTCGCGCGGGTCGTCGGTCACTGGAGCGGGATCTCGCGGCCGTATTCGTTCTCGGCGCGGGGGCCGAACCAGCGACGCTCGTCCTCGGTGATGGCGACGTCGTTGATCGAGGCCTCGCGGCGCCGCATGAGGCCGTTCTCTTCGAACTCCCAGAGTTCGTTGCCGTAACTGCGGAACCACCGCCCTTCGGAGTCGTGCCACTCGTACTGGAAGCGGACGGCCATGCGGTTGTTGCGGAAACCCCACAGGCTCTTGCGCAGCACGTAGTCCAGTTCGCGCTCCCACTTGGCGGTGAGGAACTCGATGATCTGCTCGCGGCCGGTGACGAACGTGTCACGGTTACGCCACACCGAGTCGGGTGTGTACGCGAGGCTCACGCGGTCCGGGTCGCGCGTGTTCCACGCGTCCTCGGCGGCCTGCACCTTCTGTAGTGCCGTTTCTTCATCGAAGGGCGGGAACGGCGGGCGGCTCTCGGTCATCACTGGTCCTTTCGTTGTACGGAGCGGTCGCGCGGGTCAACGGGGGCGGCTCAGGCGTCGTGGGCTCGGAGGGGAAGGCGTGGGCCGGTGGTCTTGGCGTGGAGGTGGAATCGGACAAGCCGACCGGTGTGGACGTCGTCGCCGCCCGTCGCGGTCGTCTCCATGACGGCCCGTCCGGCCAGGTGCAGGGTTCGGCCGGTGGCGAAGTCGACGAAGAGGAGCGACGCGGTGGGGTCGGCGATCGGTCCGGCGTGGCATGCGCCTTCCTCCTTGAGCTTGTGCTGCTGGGTGCCGAGCGGACATGTCCGAGCGGTCCGGTGTCGGACGCGACCAGGCTGGCCGTCGTGTGTGGACTCGTCGCCGTTCCATCTCGGCGCCGGGTGTGTCTGTGCGGGCTGGACGGGTCAGGCTGCGTGTTCGCGCAGGCTCACGACCGGCCGGTCGTCGCCCCCTACATGGCTGCCTTCCCTTAGCTTTCTAATGGTTGCAAGCATCTTCACCCGTTAAGCATCATGCAGACCGACGTCCGGGTTGTCAAACGGGTAGACGCATCTCTTTCCGTTAGAACCAGTAGGATGTCGGTATGCCGACCGGCACTGCTACACGCGCGCCGCTCCTGGGCGAGCCCTTGGCGGTGGAGTTCATGAACACCGTCTGGGCCGAGCGTTCAGGGGTCCACGACGCCCTCACCACCGCTGACGAGGTCGCCGCATGGCTACGCGCGGCCCCACGGATTCCCGATTGCGCGGACCGCGAGCCGCACCGCTGGCTGGCGGTTGCGTCGACGCGCGACCTGGAGGAGACCGGGAAGCGGCTACGCGAGCTGCGCGACGCCGTACGCCGCCTCGCCGCGACCCAAACCGAGGACCCGCGAGAGCACGCCGCCTCAGCGGTCGCGGACCTCGTTCAAGCCATCAGCGTCATCAACCACGCCACGGCGCAAGCCCCTCACTGGAGCCGACTCGACTGGCGCGACGGTGTCGAGCCCAGGCGCCTCGTCCAGACCGGGTCGAAGACGCCAGCGGCGATCACAGCCGGTATCGCAGAGCAAGCGATCCATTTGTTCACCAGCGAGCAGCGTCACGAGCTACGCGCATGCCTGGCACCCGGCTGCGTCCTCTACTTCATCAAGCAACACCCGCGCCGGGAGTGGTGCTCCGCAGCGTGCGGCAACCGCGCCAGAGCCGCACGCCACTACCAACGCCACAAGGCAGGCGACCGCACACGTTGACGCGCCCCTGCGAGAGGTTCGTCTGCGGCAGACATTCGCCACGTCCGACTTAGGTGTTCGACCAACACCCACTGACTCCGCAGCGCTCAGAGGGCGACCGGCAGTGTTTCGATCCAGCAGTCGGTGAAGCGCGGCGCAAGCTGCTCGCGGGCGTCTTCGGCGTCTTGCGGGGTGAGGAAGACACCCGCCCCGGTGAACTCCGGGCCGTCCCGCATGTCCATTCGGGTCATGACGACATGGACGGTGCGGAATCGGTCTCGTCGTGCCGTTGTCGGCGACGAGATGGCGTTAATCAGGTCCTCTGCGGTGGCTTCGTTGAACCCCGGATTGACTCCGCCCAAGGGCTGGGTGGGCCAGTGTGGAGCCCAGGGACCGGCGTTGTTGAAGAAGCTGCGGCGGGTCGGACCGAGGATTCCTTCGCGCCAACCGACGGCCGCGCTGACCACATAGCCGGTCGTGTCACGGCTGTCGAGCAGGAAGACGCGGGCACTCGCCGACTTCAGGTCTTCGGCGAGCGAGGCTTTGATCTGCGCTTCCTCAGCGGTGGTGGCGCGGTGGATGACAAGCCCGTGGAAATCTGTTTCGACCTTGAGGGCGTCGACCGGCTTGAACAGGATGTCGATCGTCGTCCCGTCGCCTTGGCCGGGCCTTCTGTCGTCCCGGATGCTGCGCAGCAGCAATTGGCTGTGGCTTGCGGAGTACGCCTCCAGAGCGAAGCGGCGGTTGCTGCGGAAGATCTCCGTCCCTGGTGCCATCTGGTGTTCTCGGTTCAACCATGTCCCCTCGGTCATGGGCTAAAGGATCTCGACGAAGGCGAGTACCGGTCAATCAAGATCGGCTGGGCCTTACCGGGCGTAAGGAGCTGCGGGATCTTCGATGAGTACTCCGCCTCCGGCCTGCCAATCAGGCGGGTCGGCGAAAACCGTCCCTGACCTCGGGGTCGTTAGGTGTAATCAGACCCAGCCGGGCCCCGCGGGGGTCGCTCAGAATGGCGAACCGTCCGGGCGGGACGTCCGTCGGCGCTACCTGAACCGTGGCGCCGAGCGCGACGGCTCGGGCCGCGGCGTCGTCGCAGTCGGCCACCTCGAAATATGGCATCCAGTACGGCGCCGGCCGTTGCTGGTCCTGTGCCGCCGGCTTCTTCGGCCACAGTCCTCTGCGTCGCGGGCCTAGGGGTAGCAGGCCCGCCATCGGCTGCTCGCCGACCCTGAACTCGGTGTAACCGCCGCCGCGGTCCACGGGCCGCCAGCCGAACACCGCATGGTAGAAACGGCGAGCCGCGGCCACGTCGCGAGCGGCCAGTTCGATCCAGCACGGCGCGGAAGGCTCGTCCACCACACCGGCCCCGGCCAGATGGTAGGGGTTCCACACGGCGAAATCGGCGCCTTGGGAGTCGGCGCACAACGCGAAGCGGCCGAGGTCGGCGACGTCGTCGGGTTCGGCCAGTTCCAGTCCGCCCGCCGCCAGCACCGCGGCGATCGTGTCCTCGAGGTCGTCGCTGCGGAACCAGCAGGTCCACGACGCCGGTTGGGTGTCATCAGCCAGCGCCCGTGCGCTGGCGACCTCCGGGCCTTGGATGCCTCCCAGGGTGAAGACCTCCAGTTCGCCCTGGGAGGTGAGGGTGAGGACGTAGAAGTCCCAACCGAACAGGCGCCCGTAGAATTGCTGGGACTCCGTCAGGTTCGGCGTTGCCAGCTCGATCCAGCACGGCCACCTCTCAGGGTGCCCGCTCACCTGCGGCATCGCACCAGCCTCTCCCCCATCGCACACCTCAACCGTACGCGGCGCACGACACGCCAAAAATTCCTCCGCACCAAACATCGGTTGATCATTCTGCTGATTGATCTACTTCGCCCGGGAAGTCGCCGCCTGGAATATCTCATTTTCCCAGCGGCCCATTCTGGGTGCCAAGGCGCGGACGTCAGCCCTTCTCTGGTTCGGACACGCTGAGTGGGAGGAGGACGACGGTCTCCGGGAGGAGCATCGCGTCGACCGGGACGTCGCTGTCGTCGCTTCTGGTGAGGGTCAGCCCCAGCCGCAGCCGTTCTCCGGGCGCCAGTTGGAGGTAGATCGGGTAGATCTCGACCACGAGCCGCACCGGTTCGTCCTCCGGCACCGGTTCAGCCGCCTCGTGCGGGTGCCAGGGCAGGACGATCTCGCCGTCGGGCGCATGCTCGCTGCGATCCTCGTCGAGCGCGCGGTGCGATGCGCGGAGCCGCCCTTCGGTCAGTTGCCGGACGCCGCCGTCGGCCTTCACGATCGACAGTCGCGCGTTGAGGTCGAAGTCGGAGCAGCCCTTGGCGGCCAGCGCCGCGTGCAACGCCACCGGTCCGAGCAGGCGCACCGGCTCCTGGTAGGGCTCTGAGTCGAACGTGGTCGCCTCTCCCCATAGCCGGAAACCGGAGTTCGTCGAGACGTCCACCACCGGGTGAATCCGGGTGGGTGGCGGCGGTGGGACGCCGGCGGCGGTCGGCAGGATCGGCACGGTCGTCGGCTCGTCGACCGGCGCCCAGCGCCGCCACCCGATGTCGGAGGTGGCGGGCCATCCGCCATGAGTGTGGAACTCCTCCGCGCCGACGCACCACAAGACGGCGTTGGCCTCGGGCGTGCAGGGGTTGTCGCCGATGTCGCGCAGCCAGTAGCCGAGCCACCGCGACAACTCCTCCCGACGCTCTTCGGTGAGGAAAGGTTCGTGGCTCCACGGGCCGATCTGCAGGCGTTTCGGGCCGGAGAGCGATCGGAACGCGCGGATCGTGCCGGCCAGGAAGTAGTCGAACCAGCCGGTTCCGAAGAAGGCGGGGGTTCGGATCGACGCCAGATCGGGTGAACTGGCCCGGAAGAGCTCACCGTCGAGCCCGGTGCCGACGATGTCCCGATAGAACGCCTGGAGGATGGCCGCCTGAGCCTCCGGTCGCTGGCTGTTCAGGAACGTGCCGGCTCCCCACGCCGTGTGCGACGGGATGCCACCTCGCTTCCACATGTCGCGGTAGGTGTCGGCGGGCGCCACCCACGGCGCGATGCAGCGAAGGCCTCGGGGGGCGCGTTGTGCGATCAGCAGCTGGTTCAAGCCCGAGTAGGAGCCCCCGACCAGCGCGGTCCGGCCGGTGCAGAAATCGGCGGCGGCGATCCATTCCAGCAGTTCCACGCCGTCGTCGATCTCACGCGGCGACAGGACACCGCCGTAGGCACCGGTGGAGCCGCCGAAGCCGCGGACATCCGCCACGAGCACTTCGTAGCCTTCGGCGATGGGACGGGCGAGCAACTCCATGTGCAACGCCGTTTCCTTGCGATACGGGGTGATCACCACGACGGCCGGAGCCGGTGCACCGGTCGATGACGGATAGCGGAGCATCGAAAGGCGCGCTCCGTCGCTCATCTCGACCGTGAGCAGCAGCGGCCGGGGAATCTGACGGGACTGCGCGGTCTCCATCAACGCGAACCCTCACCTTCGATCGAAATCTCTCCACCAGGGGCCTCGCCCGATTTCTCGGCGAGGAACGCCCCCGTCTGCGCCATCTGGTCGTCCGCCCCGGGGACGATCGCGGGGCGGCTGTCCGCACCGCACCACGCAGGCGCGGGGTGGAACTGCTCGCTCTGCCCGACCGGGACCAACCGGTCCCCAGTTACCGGACTGGTGGCCTGGGCCGCGCTTAGCGCTGCGGGGGTCGCCGCACCAAGGAGGAGGGCGGACGGTGCCGCACCCGTGACCCACCGGGCACGCGGCGGTTCTTTTGTGAGTGCCCCGGTCATGCGCGGGACCTGGTCGGAAGGTCGTGCGGGTCCTGGCCCGTCTGCCGGCTCCAGGTGCTGTCGATGTGCATGGTCGCTCTGCTTTCCGGGGTGTAGGGCTCCCAGGTCGGAATGTCGGCATGCCCGGGTTCGCCGTTCCGCGCGAAGGACGTCCACGCCAATGCCATGCGTGTGGAGACTTCGCCACGGTCGCCGCGGTCGCCCGCGAACGGTGACAGTCCGGCGTTGTGGAAGACGAACGGCAGGTCGAGGCTGTGCGTCGCTCCGAGCAGCCCGCCGAGAATCGGCGTCCGGTAACCGAATTCGTAGCAGTAGACGGTGTGGCTCGCGGACAACTGCGTGGCGAGGTCGATCGCGGCAGGGGCGAAGGTCGTGTCGGTGACGATCCGGGCCAGGCGCAGCCGCGCCGGTTCGGGGCCGACGCGATCCTGGTAGGCGGTGGCGAGGGCGTCGGCGCTGATGTCGAACCGGCCTTCCGTCCAAGCGCGCAGTCGGGAATCGGAGAACGTCGCGTACTCCGGCGCGTTGCAGAGGATGAGCGAGGCGTCGTGGCTGGTGTGGCCGATGAGGACGGGGACCTCGGCGCCGTCCGGAGCGGGGGACGGGTCGAGGTGGGGCGCGAACGACGCCTGTGCCGCGTCCAGAAGGTCCTGGTCGAGGGTGAAGCCGCCCATCACGTCTCCGGTGAGGGTGCGTTGGAGTTCGAGGAGCGACCCGGTGTCCCAGGTGGTCAGCTCCCGGGCCCGGGACGGCTCCAGCCCGGCGAGGCGGACAGCCTTCGCGGCGAGGTCGTGGGCGGCGTCGGCCGATGTCGCCAGCGGGCCCGGCGAACTCTGGATGATCGCCTTGTGGAACAGGCCGGACGCGGACGGCATCGACATCAGGTTGCGTACCTTGTCGCCGCCGCCGGACTGGCCGAACACGGTGACGTTGCCGGGGTCGCCGCCGAAGCCGTCGATGTTGTCGCGCACCCATTCGAGGGCGAGCACGAGGTCGAGCAGCCCGACGACCCCGGCCCGCTCGAACTCCGCGCCGAGGAGCGCGTCCAGGGCCAGGTAGCCGAAGATTCCGAGCCGGTGGTTGACGGTGACGACGACGACGTCGCCGAGCCGGGCGAGGCGGTCGCCCAGGAACATCGACTCCGATCCGGCCCCGTGCTGGTAGCCGCCGCCGTGGAGCCAGACCATGACCGGCCGCCGTCCTGACGGCTTCGCGTCCGGGGTCCAGACGTTGAGGACCAGGCAGTCCTCGCCCATCGGGACGCCTTCGAGCGCCGAGCCGGTCCGCGGGTAGAGGTAGTCGATCGCCTCGATCCACGAGCCGGTCGCCGCCAACCGGATGTCGTTCTGCGGCGCGGCGCGGCCGAAGACCGTCGCGTCGCGGACGCCGAGCCAGGGCTTCGCCGGTTCCGGTGGCCTGAACCGCGCCGCGCCGCCGGTGGGCGCGCCGTACGGAACGCCGAGAAACGACGTGACGCCACGGTGCCGGACGCCGGCGACCTTCCCGGACGTGGTCTCGGCTAGGACTCGCTGCTGCATGAAGGGACTTTCTCGTTCGGGATGGTCTGCGCGGCCCTGGGAATCGCGGCGATGAGCCGCTTGGTGTAGTCCGCGCGGGGATGGTCGTACACCGACCGGGTGGCGCCGGACTCGACGACGCAGCCGTGGTACAGGACGACCACGTCGTCCGCGAGGTACCGGACGACGCCGAGGTCGTGCGAGATGAACAGGTAGGCGACGCCGAGATCGGCCTTGAGCTCGTTGAACAGGTTGAGGATCTGCGCCTGGAGGGAGAGGTCGAGGGCGCTCACCGGCTCGTCGCAGACGATCAGCCGCGGCCGCATGACGAGGGCGCGGGCGATCGCGATGCGCTGCCGCTGCCCGCCGGAGAACTCGGCCGGGTAGCGGTCCGCCGCCGTGGCCGGGAGACCGACGCGTTCCAGCGCTTCGAGCACCCGGGCCCGGACGTCGCGCGTGCCGATGGCCCGCTGGACGCGTAGCGGTTCGCTGAGCGTCCGGCCGATCGGTTTGACCGGGTTCAGTGAGCCGTACGGGTCCTGGAACACGACCTGGATCTGGCGGCTCAGTTCCCGGCGTTCGCGCCGTCCGGCCCGGGTGATGTCGCGGCCGTCGAAGGTGATCGAGCCGCCGTCCACCGGGACCAGGCCGAGGATCGCCTTGCCGAGCGTCGACTTCCCGGAGCCGGACTCTCCGACGAGGCCGACGGTGCGTCCGTGCCCGGCGGTGAGCGAGACGCCGTCCAGCGCGGTGACCGGCCCGCCGCGCCGCCGCGGGTAGCGGACGGTGAGGTCGTCGATCGAAAGCAGCGGGTCGGTCATGGTTTTGCCTCGATCATGTGCGTGGGCCGCGTGCGTAGGCAACGGCTGCGGTGGTCGTCCGTCCCCGCCACGGCGATCGGGTGCGCGATGCAGTCGTCGGTCACGTAGGGGCAGCGCGCGGCGAAGTGGCAGCCGGACGGCCATTCGCCCGGCGCGGGGACGCCGCCCGGCATGACGTGGAGCGGCATGCCCGGGGTGCCGAGCTGCGGGTTCGCGGCCAGCAACCCCTCGCTGTAGGGGTGCTGAGGCGCCGCGACGATCGTCGCGGTCGGCCCTGATTCGACGACCTGTCCCGCGTACATGACGAGGGTCCGCTCGCAGAGTTCGCCCACCGCGCCCCAGTCATGGCTGATCAGCAGGATCGCCATACCCGTCTCCCGCTGGAGCGTGCGCAGCAGCCGGAGGATCTCCGCCTGGACGGTGACGTCGAGCGCGGTGGTGGGCTCGTCGGCGATGAGCAGCCGGGGGCCGCCCGCGAGCGCGAGCGCGATGGCGACGCGTTGCGCCATCCCGCCGGACAGCTGGTGCGGGTACATCTTCGCGACGCGTTCCGGGTCGGAAATCCGGACCTGGCCGAGCAGTTCGACGGCCCGCCGCCGGGCCGGGGCCCGTCCGGCGCCGGTATGGACGCGGACGGCCTCGGCGATGTGGCCGCCCACGGTGAAGAGGGGGTCCAGGGCCGCCATCGGCTCCTGCGAGACGAACGCGATCGTCGAGCCGCGCAGCCCGGCGCGTTCGCGGCCGCCCATGGTGGTGGCGTCGACGCCGTCGATCCGGATCGAACCGCCGGTGATGTGCGCGCCGTCCGGCAGGAGTCCGAGGACGGCGCGTCCGGTCATCGTCTTGCCGCAGCCCGATTCGCCGACGATGCCCAGCGTCTCGCCGGCCCGCAGGTCGAACGACACGTCCTCGATCACCTGCGCCGGTCGCCCGCCGGGTCCGGGGACGGTGACGGTCAGGCCATCGACGCGCAGCAGGATCGGCGGGTTTTCCGCCGGGACGGCGTCGTCCGGCCGCCGGTCGCGAGCACGTCCCGCCGCGGCGTCGCGGGTCGGCCGGGAACGTGCGGGGGTGGCCGGGCGGGCCCAGCCCTCCGCCGTCGCGTCACGGACGCCATCGCCGAGCAGCACCAGTGCGATCACCGTGCCCGCGACGACCGCGCCGGTCGGGATCAGCATCCAGTTCTGCTGGTTCATCGCCGCGGAGGCGTCGGCGACCATGCCGCCCCAGCTGGCCTCCGGCAGGTGCACGCCCAGTCCGAGAAAGTTCAGCCCGGTCTCGGTGAGCAGGGCGGTCGCGGCGACGAGCGACAGGTTGACGAGGATCGGGCCGGTGATGCGCGGCAGCACGTGCCGCAGCGCGATGGCGAACCGGCCGAACCCGTACACGCGGGCGGCGGCGACGTACGGCTCCCCCGCCACGGTCAGCGCGGCGGCGCGCACGACGCGGACGAGGCCGGGCGCGGTGAGCACGCCGAGCGCCGCCATCGCCGCGAGGAGCTCCTGGTCGAAGGTGGCCAGCACCATTAGCAGCACCACGATCGCCGGGATGGACATGAGCAGGTCGACCAGCGGGGACACGATCCGGTCCGCGCCGCCCGACAGCGCCGCCGACAGCCCGATCGGGATCGCGATCACGGCCGCGACCAGAACGGTCACGAGCACGCCGGTCAGTGCCGGACGCGCCCCGAACATCAGGCGGGAGGCGATGTCGCGTCCCAGCGAGTCCGTCCCGAGCCAGTGGTCGGCCGTGGGGGTCGCGAGGACGCGGGTGAGGTCGGCCTCCTGCGGCCCGTACGGGGCGAAGACCGGCGCGAAGATCGCGAGCACGACGACGGCGGCCAGGTAGAGCAGCGCGCCAACCGCGAGCGGATGGCGGAGCAGCCGCCGCGCCAGACCGGGACGCCCGGACGGCGCGACGACGGGTTCGGCGCCTGGCGGGGCACCGGCGGGGTCCGCGCCGGTCAGTGCGCGGGCGGCGGGCTCCGCGCCGGACGGGGCGGTCATGACGCCCGCACCCGTGGGTCGATCAGCGCGTACGCGATATCGGTCAGGAAATTGGCCGCGACGACCAGTAGCGTGAAATACACGGCGACACCTTGAATCACTGGAATGTCCTTGGAGCCGGTCGCGCTGACCGCGAGGCCGCCCAGCCCGGGGAGCCCGAAGACCTGCTCGATCACGACCGAGCCGCCGAGCGCGCCGACGAGCAAGATGCTCGACATCGTGCAGATCGGGATGGCCGCGCCGCGCAGCGCGTGCTTGAACACGACGCGCCGCTCGGGGACACCGTTGGCCCGCAGATTGTCGATATAGGGACGGCGCAGGACGTCGAGCATCGCCTCTCTCGTCTGCTTGGCGATCGCCGTGACTCCGCCCAGGGCGAGCGCGCTGACCGGGAGCAGCAACGATCGCGCCCATCCGTCCGGCGAGTCCGCGAACTTGACGTATCCGGTGGCCGGGAGGAGCCCGAGCCGGACGCTCAGCAGCGAGATCAGCAGCAGGCCGAGCCAGAAACTGGGAATCGCGAGACCGCCGACGCTGAGCAGGTCGACCAGGCGTCCGGCCAGGGAGCCGGCCCTGCTGCTCGCGACGCCGAGGACGACCCCGAGGACGGTGGCGAAGACGGTCGCGCCGAGCACGAGGGAGAGCGTGACGGGCAGCCTCGTGCCCAGCGCGGTCGTGACCGCCTCCCTGTTCGTCAGTGAGGTGCCGAGCGAGCCGTGGAAGACGCCGTTGAGCCAGTGCCAGTACTGCGTCCATATCGGCTCGTCGAGGTCGAGTTGCCGCCGCAGCCGAAGGACGTCCTCCTGTGTCGCCTGAAGCCCTGCCAGTTGGCTCGCGGCGTCTCCGGGAATCAGCGACTGGAGAACGAAGACCACGACCGACACCACGAACAACAACGGCACGGACAGCAGGAGCCTGCGCATCAGAATGCGTTTCATCGAGCATCCCTCCCTTCACCTAGAAGGCGTCCCGAAAGGTCAGTGCTTGGCGGCGGTGAAGAACACCGGGTTCGGGTCGAGGGCCCGCGGTGCGGTCGTGACGCCCTGGAGCCCGGGGCGGGCGACCGTGACCTTGTCGATGCTCGCGAAGGGAACGAACCACGCCTGTTCGACGAGCACCTTTTGCAGCCGCTTGTAGATCGCCGGACGCGACGCGTCGTCCGCGGCGGCTCCCTCGCGCATCAGCTGGGTGATTTCGGGATGGGTGTTGCCGAACGGATTGAAAAGGCTGCCGGTGCTGAGCAACTGGTCGGCCACCAGATGCATCGGTAGCCCGCCGTACTCGAACATCTGGGCCTGGTACTTCTTGCCGGTGAGCCCGCTCGTGTAGGCGGTGATGCTGACCGGAACGTCGATCTTGGCCTTGACGCCGATCTTCGCCCAGTAGCCGGCGACGGCCTGGGCCGCGTCGGTCTCACCGGGCTGGAGGTTGTAGGCCGCCATGACCAGCGAGAACCCGTTGGGGTAGCCCGCCTGCTTGAGCAGACTCTTCGCCTTGGCGGGGTCGTAGGGGTAACGGCCGTTCAGGGACGGGTCGTATCCGTCCGCCTTGGGCAGGAGAATCTGGTCGCTCGGGGTGGCGTACTTGCCGAAAAGCGCCTTCGCCAGCGCCTTCCGGTCGATGGCGTAATTCAGCGCCTGGCGGACGCGGACGTCGCCGAGCGCCTTGACCTGCGCCCCACCGCGGTCGAGGAGCTGGATGTGGCCGAACAGGTACGGCCAGGTACTGACGTTGAAACCCGCCTTTTTCGCGGCGTCGGCGCCCTTGGTGTCGCTGATCATGTAGTCGACCTGCCCGGTGCGCATGGCGCCGAGGGCGGCGTTCGAGTCAGGGATGACCTTGACGACGATCTTCTTCCAGTTGATCGCCGCGCGATTCCAGTAATTCGGATTCGGGGTGAACACGTACGTCTGGTTGGTGACGCTCTTGCCGGTGTTGAGCACGTACTGGCCGGCCCCGGCGGTCGAGGTGCCGAGCCTGTTCGGGTTCTTGAGCCCGAGCGGGCTGATCACGTCGCCGATCGCGAAACCCTGGGTGAGGATGTAGGGCAGTTCGGGATTCGCGGATCTCAGCTCGATTCGCAGGCTGAGCGGTCCGGTGACGCTGACCTTTTCGAAGTTCTGAACGCGGGACGCGCCCAGACCCCCGGCCTTGGCGAAGTAGGCGAAGTAGTCCGCCACCCCTTGCGCGGTCAAGCTCGATCCGTCGGCGAACTTCACGCCCGGGCGCAGCGTCAGCTCGAACACCTTGTTGCCGGAGCCGACGAACTTCCACGCGGTCGCCAGACCGGGGGCGAGTCCTCCGTCGCTCTTGAGGTAGATCAGCGGGTCGTACGCGAGTTCCACCGGAATGATCAGCGGGTCTCCGTTGCCCGCCAACGCGGGATTCAGGCTCTGTGGCGGGGCCGCGACCGCGATGGTCAACGTCTCGGGATTCTGCCGCGCGGGCGTTCCCGCGGCTCCGCCGCCCGCGCCTCCGCAGGCGGTCGCCAGCGCGGCCATGAGCAGCGCGCCGCCCACAACGCCCGCCGGGCGGCTACGGCGCGGCGCCGCACCTCGGTGGATTTTCGGTGTACCGACCACGATCTCTCCATACTTTGAAGGTAGTCGATGAGTTCCTACACGCACATGACCGGGCCTGATGCTCCTGTCTGCGCTGGTAACTCACTGTTCGCACACCGTATGGCGCGTGCGGCGAAAACCGCAAGCTCTAAACTGATAAAAAGTCTGAACTAGCGCATCACTTCAAATTCTGAAGACAAAGGTCGCCGCCATCGAAGGCGTACCGCGCCGCCCCCCGCGCGATGGCATGGCCGCCCAGTTCGGCCAGGACGACGCTCCCGCGCCAGTTCCGCGGGCTCGCCATCCTCCGCATCCCGCGGCTGACCGGATCAAGCAGCGCGGGACCGGCGGCCGCCAGCTCACCGCCCAGGACGAAACGCTCGGGCGCCAGCACCGCGACGACGTTCGCCAGCCCGGTGACGATGTCCTGCGCCGCGTCCGTGACGATCCGGACACAGCCCGGGTCGCCGGAACGGGCCAGTTCGGCGAGCCGGCCGAGCGTGAGGTCGTCTCCGTGGAGGTCGGCGACGTGACTCAACAGCGCATCTCCACCGACCTTCGTCTCCAGGCAGCCGCGGTTCCCGCAGAGGCAGAGCCTGCCGCTCGTATCGGTGGACGAGTGCCCGAGCTCCCCGATCCCGCCCGGCCCGCCACGGTGCAGCAACCCGCCGAGCAGGATCGCGCCACCGACCCCCGAACTCAGGTGCAGATAGAGCACATCCCGGCAGCCGCGCGCCGCACCCCACCGCGCCTCGGCCAACAGGGCGGCGTCACCGTCGTTGATCAGCCGGACGGGAAGGCCGGTCTCCTCGCCCAGCTCACCCGTCACGTCGGCGCCGTACCAGGACGGATCGAACGCCGGCAGATGTCCGAGCCCCTCCGGGACGGTGTCCGAGACGGGGTCGATGGACACGCACAGCGCCAGCCCCACACCGGCCAGCGGCCGCCGCGACACCCCGTCAGCGGCGCGCACGGCCTCGATCAACTCCACGATCGTCGCCCGCTCTTCGCCATAGGGAGACTCCGGGACCCGCGGGCGTGACCGTTCGACCAGGACTGAGCCCCCGTGGTCGACCGCCGCCGCGGTGATCGCCTCGCGTGCGACCGTGACCGTCAGCGCCAACTCCCCGGCGGCCGCGTCCAGTTCGACCAGGTTGACGCTTCGGCCGTTCCGTCGTCCCTTCGAGAGTTTGACTCGATCGTCCTGGACGAGTACACGGACAAGATTCGAAACGGTGGCCTCCGACAGCCCCGTCACCCGCGCCAGCTCCGACTGCGACAACGTACCGCCCTGCCTCAGTGCGGAAACGACCTTCTCCAGGTTCGCACGTCGCAGCTCAGCGAGAGCCCCACCGGCCGGCGCCATCCCATAACCCCTTACTCACGTCCACAACCTTTGAACCGACAGCGTAACTCCGATGCCCCTGGGGACATGCCGCACCAGCCGTGTACATGGCAGCCCGTGACGCAGGCGCTGCCGAAGCGTGCGAGTGAAAAGACCGTGGACGCGCGGGCCGAATCATCGCCCGGTTTCGCCGTGGTACGCAAACGCGCCCGGCGCCGTCTCCAATCGTCCATCGCTGTACGGCCGGCTCGGCGACGATCTGAGCGGTCTGCCGGTCGGAATCCTCCCCAACCAGCCAAGATCACGCCAGCGGGACTCCATTCCTCGCCATCATCCGCCGCACCGTAGACCCCCGCCCGCTGCCTCACCGGCGACACCGCCGTGTGCTGTTCGAAGCGTGTTGAGGTGTTCCCGGCTCTCAACCTGCCCTTTGACCTCGTCAGGTCGCCAGCGAGGTGAGCCAGGCGTCGAGCGCTCGTTGGGATCCTTGGAGTTGCGTGATCGCATCGGTGATGCGGTCGCGTTCGCGTCGTAGATGGTTGATCATGCCTGGGCAGGCTGAGGGGACCAACTGCTCGCCGTCGTCGTGGACGCAGTGCAGCAGCTGGGCGATCACACTGGTGGGCAGGCCCGCGGCGAGCAGTGCGCGGATGTGCCGTACTGCGACGACATCCGACTCGCTGTACTGACGGTAGCCGTTGGGAAGCCGGGTCGGCCGCAGCAGACCTTGTTCCTCGTAGTAACGCAGCAGCCGCCGACTCACCCCTGTCTTGTCGGCCACGTCACCGATCCTCATACCCGGATCCTTTCGACCTGCTCATCCACGCGGTTGACCTTCACATGATGTGACGCCATAACGTCCCCACCACCAGCGATCATCCATAGGGGAAGGGGGCACCGATGCCCGGAGCCGTCGTCATCGGGGCAGGACCGGGGCTCGGCCGGTCGGTCGCGCGCAGGTTCGCGCGGGAGGGCCTGCCCGTCGCAGTCATCGCCCGGACGTCCCGAACGGTGCAGGCGGTCGCCGACGATGTCGCCGCCCTGGGAGTCCGGGTCGTGCCCGTGACGGCCGACTGCGCCGACGAGGTGTCGTTGCGCGCAGCCCTCGATACGGCGACCGGCGAACTCGGCCTCCCCGACGTCGTGGTGTACAACGCCGCGATCATCCAGCCCGACGCGCCAGGCGAATTGCCCATGAGCGCGCAACTGGACGCCTGGGCGGTCAACGTGCTCGGAGCACTGACGGCCGCCGCACAAGTGGGCCCGCCCATGGCGCAACGCGGCACCGGTACATTCCTGATCACCGGTGGAATGCCCGACCCAAAGCCACAGTATGTGAGCCTGTCACTGGGCAAGGCCGGAGTACGAACGCTGGTACGACTACTGGACGCGCAGTACGGGCCCTCGGGCGTGCACGTGGCCTCGATAACTGTGGCCGGCCCCGTCACCCCCGGCACCAGATTCGACCCGGACCGAATCGCCGAGCACTACTGGCACCTGCACACCCAACCGCGGCACCAATGGCAACACGAAATCCTGCACGGCTGACGCAGACGTCGTCCAGCCGGTTATCGACCCGACCCGCCGCACCGCTTTCCTGAGCGTTAGGAGCGAGGGCGGCGGTTTTCCTTGCGACGGACGAATTTGAGCCCCGACCAGTCTTCGCCCAGCGCGGCGACCTTGACGTCGACCACGCCCGTGGGGAGGAACAGGTCACGCAAGCCGTTCTCGGTGATGTCGCTGTCGTGTCCGGCGGCCCGTCGTGGCCATGCGATCCAGAGCGCGGACTCGTCCGCCAGGTCCGGGACGAGCCGGGGCCCTTCGGCGGCCAGGTCGTCGAACGTCCGGTAGAAGGCCACGGTGACGTCGGCGTCCGCGGGTCCGCCGTCGGAGACCGCGCACTTCTCGGGAAGGTCGGGGATCGTCCAGCCATCCGGGCGATGGGTGAGATGCACCCGGTGGCCTGGCTTGACGCCGATCTTCTTGCCGAGCGGAGTGCCCGAGTACCCAGAGGCCATGGCGCCACCCTAGCCCGCCTGAATCCACGACGGCAGGTGGTGCATTAGCTACGCGGACGCCACGGGATGCCAGAACGGGTTTCTGATGTTGTACCCACGCCTTGAGCGACCTCTAAAGAGCCCGGTGATCGTTATGGACCACACGACCGCTTGTGTTGCCTACCCGGGCGGGGGCGCCAGCGGTGTGACCATGACGGCGGTGTGAGCGATTTTGCCGTCGTCACCCTTGTCATGGTGATGCTCTTCGGCACGGCCGATGGCCTTCCGGGCGACCGGATCATTGCGGAAAGAGCCGGCGGATCAGTTCCGGACCGACCATGCGCTGATCGTCGAGGAGAAGGTCGGGAGACCAGCGACGGAGTTGCCCCTCGTTCGAGAACCCCCAGAGGACCCCCACTGACTTGACGGCCGCTTTCCGAGCAGCTTCCAGATCCTTCGGGGTGTCGCCAACGTAGAAGGCTCTGTCGCGCGAGACGCCGAGCCCATCGAGCACTCTTGCGATCCCGACCTCCTTCTTCCCTCCGGTGTCATTGTGACAAAGAAAGAAATCAAGGAGCTGCCGAACCTCCCTGGGCACTAACATTTCGGCTCTCCTGGCAGGCTGAGCGGTCACCGCACCAACGCGAATCCCGTGTCGCTTTAGATCTCGGATTCCGTCGACCACCTGCCGGAATACTCTGACAGAACCAAGAGCTTTTCGCAGCTCGGCATCGTACTCCGCCCGGTAAATATCGCGAGCGTTTCTGACGCCGAGTCGACCGAGCACTGAGATGGGGCTTCCAACAGGGTCTACGTCGCCAGGATGGACGATGGCCGGACCATGTCGACTTGCAATGTTCGCGAGAGCAACGGCTGTGGCCTCACGGGTATCTATGACAACACCATCCAGGTCGAACAGGGCTACGACATCGCTGTGTTGCGCCAACGCCCCGCCCATCAACTGATGGTCGCCCACATGGAAAAGAGTTTGGGCCTCCATCGGAGCCTTCGCATTCGACGATTCATCCAGAGTGGCCTCGATCACTTCTAGGACCTGATCAAAGCGCTCAATGACATGGGCACCACGCTTCACGAGCTGCTGCGCCCACTCCGCGTTGTCGGAACGAAGGTTCCTCGACAACAGGAAAACAGGGCGATCATGCTTGAAGGAGAAATCAGCCTGGATCAGGGACCCACACCCCGGCTTCCCCTCGACGATGACCGTTCCCAAGGCCAGCGTGCACATGACCTCGTTGCGCGCGGGGAAGGTCCACCGCTGAGGTCCCACTCCGGTCATGAACTGGGAGATGAGCGCTCCGTGTCGTGGGATCTCCGCATACAGCGCGGCGTTCTCCTTGGGATAGGCGTGCTCTATCCCGTGACCGAGGACTGCGTACGTGCTTCCAGAGGGTTGCGCGAGCGCTCCTCGATGCGACTCCCCATCGATGCCTCTTGCCAGACCGCTTACTACAACGATTCCATGCTCCACGCATTTGCGTGCGAACCGATGAGCGGACTGGACCCCAGTGCCCGTGGGATCGACTCGCCCTACCAGTGCCAGGGCGCGTGGCTTCAGCCTCGACAGGTCTCCCTTGTAGAAGAGGACCGGTGGACGCCCCTTCCAGCGACGCAGGTTGGCCGGATAGTCACTGTCATTCCAAAGTTTGAAATCGCCGCCGAGCTCATGGGTTTTATCGAGGCAGGTGATGTACGGGTCGATGACCGCCTGCTCAAGATACTGCCGTACTCGTTCTGAACCGCTCCCTAGAAGCGCGCCTTTGGCTGCGGCCGCGGAGCTATACTCGTCGAGCAGCGACATGATGCGAGCCGGCCCGATGCCTGGCGCGTCAAGCAACATCAGAAGTGTCGCCGCTTCAAGTTCACGTTCACTGTGCACAGATAACACACCTCCCCAGCGAGGTTCTGCGGGATTCGACGGCCTCGATAAGGCTGTCCGATGTACCCCAGCCGGGCTTGAGTTGCCGCCCGATCGTGAAGGCCACCACCCGCCGCGCGCCGGCGGAGCGGAGCACGGACGCCGCGCTCGCGATCGTGGAACCAGACGTCCATGTGTCGTCAAAGAGTAACACGCTTCTTCTGCTAATGCGCCGAACATCAGCAGCCCGGTATAACGATGGGTCTATTACACCACGTAAGGGACGGCCGCGTTTCGCCTTTTCAAGAAGTTGAAGATCCCAGTCCACACTCCAGGAGCTTACCTTGGAAATGATTTCAGCCATATGATCGAAACCCCGATAGGTGGACCCGCTCGGAACCGTGGTGGCCAGATCGATGGCACCATACCTGTCTACGATGCATTCGCAATGCGCGGCTAAGAAGCCGTGGGCCAGATTGGCCAGCGGTGACGCCATCCAGCGATGCTGCGGTCCGAAGTCCTTGTATCGGTGCAGCATCGACTCAAGTCCGAAATCGAGAGAGTAGACAGTTGGAATGAAGCCCGCGAGGACACGGGTATACTTCGAGCAATTCTGACAGCGCGAAAACGGCATACCATCGCCTCGATGGTTAACCGCTCCGTAGCACAGTGTGCACGATGATTCCGGAATTGGAGTCACAGACTGCGCCAGGCCGGAGTCGATTGCCCAGCGCGCCCACTCCGCAGTGGCCCATCGATCTGAGCCTAATGGTCGGGGGATGTCACGATATGTCATAGACAACAACCATACGCGCATCAAGCCAGTGGCGCTCGGCAGCCGTCGGGAGAGCGTCTCCAGGCACATGGTCGCGATAGTTACGAACATACGTTCGAAGATAGTGGTGAGGTCTGACAGATTGCCCCTGGCCAGCGAGGGGCCTCTATTCCACCGGGGCCGCAGCTCCGGCACATTGCTGGCCGGCTGCGGGTGCGACTCGGTGTATAGCGGCCGAGGTGGCTTGCTGAACTGCCTCGCCGGCCTCAGGCTCACTGTCTTATGGGAGCGATCCACTACGGCCGCCCTGTTCGGTGTTGGTCACGTTATCCGCTGGGGTGGATTCGGACGGGCAAGAATGGCCGATATGTGTTGTCGCGGTCTCCGGGCGCGGCCAGCGCGGAGCAGGTCGGTCACGAGCGTCCGGTCTGGTGTTGCCGGATCGTCCACCAGTTCGGTCAGAACGGGATGACATGAGAGCCGGTCTACCAGCGACATTCCCGCATAGCTGTAATGAGCCTGGTGACGATCGCGGCCGAGTCCTGTTCCATGTAGCCAGGTAAGGATGCCCGGAAGCGCCACGTGCGGAACGGCCGCGCCGGCCGCAGCCGCGTTCGGTGAGGGGTCGGTGGTGCTGTGGGCGATCAGGTTCTGCGTGAGATGACCATGATGTATTCGCAGGGGGCGTTCGTTCGGTTGGCGAAGCCGTGGTCGGCGTCGGCCTGGAAGTACAGGGAGTCGCCTGCGTTCAGGGTCTCGCTGATCCCGCCGATCGCAGCGGTGAGGGTTCCTTCGAGCACCACGAGCTGTTTCTCTGTGCCCGGCGGGTACGCGGGCAGCAGCCCCGTGGACACCTGCGCGGGGAGGTGGTGGACGATCAACTCGGCATCTCCCGCACCCGGGGCCGCCGACACCATGTGCCGCTCGAAGCCGGTCTCCGGGTCACGGAACACGGGACGATCGTTCTTGCGCATGACCACGGCCGCACCGGACGCGGCTGCGGCCGGCGCACCGATCAGGTCCGAGAGCGACGTGTCGAGCGCGTAGGCGATCCTGGACGCGACGCCGATCGTCGGGCTCTTCTCACCGCGTTCCACCTTGGACAGCATCGCCCTGCTGACCGATGACCGAGTGGACAACTGCTCCAGCGTCAGGCCCGCTTCCTCGCGGCGGCGCCGTACGTTGGCGCCGAACGTGCCGGCCAGGTCGTCGCCGTGCTGTGGTTCGGCCGCGTATCCGTCTTGCTCGACCACCGTGCTCCTCGATCGCCAGGTACCTCGCCGGCACAGTGTAGGGTTTCTTCTAAAGAAGAGATCGTCTTCTATTGAAGATGCACGCTGTGCGTCCAGCATGACGGAGGTTCCATGCGGTTGATCTCAACGGGTCGGCACCATGCCGCGTTCGAGTTCGGCGATCTGCGGGTGGTCTCGTTGCGAGACGGGTACATCGACATGCCGCCGACACGGCTTCGTGGCGAGGATGGGTGCCCGCTCGACGAGTTGCCGGCCGCCGTCCCTCTGGTCGGCGACAACCTGCGGCTGTCGGTCAACGCCTTCTACGTCACCGACGGCGCGCGCTCGGTTCTCGTCGACACCGGCGCGTCCAACGTCTGGCACGACCCCACCATGGGGTTGATCTACGACGCGCTCGACGAGGCGGGAATCGACCGCGCGCAGGTCACCGATGTGGCCATCACCCACAGGCATGAAGACCATGTGAGCGGCCTGATCATGCCGGACGGTTCAGAGGCGTTCACCGGCCTTGAGCGCGTGTGGATCGGCGCGGGCGACATCTCGGTGTTCACTGGGCGGCTCGGACCGATCCGCGAACGGGTCGTACCCGTGTCGGAGAAGGTCGCGATCAACGACTGGGCCACCGCGATCCCGACACCGGGCCACACACCCGGTCACACCGTCTACGAGATCAGGAGCGACGCCGGCCACCTGCTCGCCTGGGGCGACACCGTCCACGTCCCCACACTTCAGTTCGATCAGCCGCACGTGACCTGGGAGTTCGACGGCGACCAGTCCCAGGCCCGCACCGCGCGAGCGGGCCTCCTCGACCGACTGACCCGGCCCCACCACTTCGTGGCCGGCGCCCACCTCGACTCACCCGGCATCGCCCGCGTGGCCCCTCCGGCGACGGATACGCGCTGGAGTACCTCGCACCACCGATCGGCTGATCGGGCCTGTCGCCTCCGGGCCGCGCTCGCAACGGCGGCCAAGGAGGGCAACGTCATCTGACGCGGTCGGGCACCACCTACGGAAGGGGGATGTGATGCGCCTTGGTCGTCCTGAACGCAGTCAATCGTGCGGCTCACGGCGAACCATCCTGCTCGTCCAACGCAGCTTCAGTCGCCGATCTCGCAGGCTTCTCCGGGGATCGGGTCGCGGGGTGAGGTGGGCATGGTTTCCCTGGACAGGTGCCTGACCACGGAGGCGAAGGCGGCGACGGACTGGTTGGTGGTGCTCAACGGCCAGCAGAGGGCGATTCGGAGCGGTGAGACGTCGTTCAGAGGCACCCAGGTCAGGTCCGGACGGCTGTAGTGCAGTGTCATCGACTCGGGGCTGATGCAGATCGCCCGGCCGGAGGCCACGTGTTCGAGCATTTCCTCGACGTTGTCGTTCTCCGGTCCCCACAGCGGTTCCCGTCCGTCGGGACGCGGGTTCACCGCCCACCAGTCGACCCACTCCTTCGGTGCCTGCCGGGTCCAGACGATCGGGTCGTCGTTCAGCTCCAGGACCGAGATCGTGTTCCGTCCGGCCAGCGGGTGTTCGGTGGCCAGCCCGGCCATCCGTCGTTCGACGGCCACGATTTCGGTGTGCAGTCCGGTGGTGTCGGCGGGCAGCCAGACGAAGGCGACGTCGACCAGGCCTTCGTGCAGCGCCATGACCTCCCCGCCCCACTCGAAGCGCTTGGGCTCGACGGAGGAATCGGGGTGTTGCCGCATGAACTCGGTGTAAGCCTGGGTGGCCATCGTTCCGGCGCCCGAGGCCTCGAATCCGACTCGCAGGGTTCGGGCTCGGGCCGCGGCCACCACGCGTGCGGTGCGCTGGGCCGTTTGCCAGTCGACGACGAGTTGCCGGGCGAGTGGGAGGAGCGCCTCGCCCGCGGCGGTCAGTAGGACCTCGCGACCGGTCCGCTCGAATAGCGGTGTGCGGAGGCCCTCTTCTAGCTGACGGATCCTTCGGCTCAGTGCGGGCTGAGAGACGAAGAGCCGTTCGGCGGCGCGAGTGAAGTTCAGTTGTTCGGCAAGCTCGATGAAGTACCGCAGGGACCGCGTGTCCACGTCCATGCGCGGGTCCTCCCTGGCGACGGGCTGCTCCAGGCAACAACTGTATGGGCACGGGTCTCAACGCTCTCTCGCCGTCTGCGGGTGCCCTTGGGCGTCCATGCGCTTCTTGCATAGGTAAAGGTCTTGGACTCGCGCGGGCGGCGCACGCTTTGCTGAGCCCAACGGACGACCTCCGGCGGCGGCGGCCTTCCCCAGCGTCGCGGGAGACCCTGCGCTCGCCGACGAGGCAGCGGAGGGACGAACATGGCAGGAGCCAGTGATTTTGTTGTGCGCTTTCGTGAACACGTCGGCCTCACAATCGTTGCGGCGGCACTTCTCACGGGTTGCGGTTATGTGGGGGACGCCGGTGGTACGCCGGAACAGTCCGCGGGGGCGGGTGCATCGGAGTCTCCTCGGGCGTCCACCCTTGCCGTGCCCGTCGACAAGGCGGAGGCCGAACGGGTCGCGCGGCGCTTCTTGGACGCGGCCAACGCGGGCGACCCGAAGAGGGTCGAGGCCACCTTCGCGGAGAACGCCCGGTTCGACAGCGTCGGCCGCATCTACCCCTCACGCGCGGACATCATGAATCGCTTCCTCATTCCCGAAGTACTGGACGTCGGCGGCCGCTACAAGGTGACGGGGAGCCGCTGGGACGGCGACCGCTACGTCGTGAACTACGACTTCAAGACGAGTGGGGGCGCTGCCGAGAGCTTCTCCTACGCGTTCCTGATCCAGGACGGGCTAATCCGCGACGTCGTGGGCCGTTACTGAGCCGACGGGTCATCTCGTCGGAGGCCCTGGTCCTCGCCGTCCTTTTCCTACGACCACCACATGAGCACAAGCGTTGTGCCCCTTTCTCAAGGAGTTCCTCTTGACCGAGATCACTCGCGCGAGCCTGTTGCGCGCCGCCGGTGTCACCGCTGCTGCCGCTGCGGCGGCGACCATCGCGGGTACCGAGCCCGCCGCGGCGGCGCCTGCCGGTAAGCCTCGCGAGCATCCGAACGTCACCCTGATCCGCAAGTACTACGAGGCCTACGGAGCAGGCGATCTCCAGGCGCTGCGCTCGAGGTTCTTCGCCCGGGACATCATCTGGACCATCCCCGGACACCACCCACTGGCCGGCACGAAGAAGGGGGCGGACGAGGTGCTGGCCTTCTTCAGGGCGCTCGGCCGGGCGGGCTTCAAGGCCGAGACGATCTTCTTGGCGGCGGACGGCGACTGGGTGGTCGACCTGCACCGCGGGTGGAGCACGACCCCCTCGGAATTGGACATCATCTGGGCGCTGGCCTTCCGCGTCGAGCAGGGCCGTATCGCCGAGGCGATCAACTACCCCGGCGACCAGCACGCGGCGGATGCCTACTTCTGGAAGGTGTTCGCGCTGGCCGACCTGCCGGACCGGCTCCACCCTCGGTCGCGAGGCTGACCAGCGCGTCCCACACGGCCATCTGGGACGACGCCCGCGGGAACGTCATGATGGGACCCTTGTCCCGTCTTGTCGACTTGATGTATACAAGCTACCTATGAGTGGTCTACAAGAAGAATCCGCCCAGGATCTCGCGTATCGGTGGCTTAAGAAGCACATCGCTCGGTTCCCGCGGCATGAGGGGGCGTTCCTGAGCGAGGCGGAGGTGGCGCGGGAGACCGGGACGTCCCGCACGCCGGTGCGCGAGGCGCTGCTGCGGCTGGAGGCCGAGGGCTTCTTGCAGATCGTGCCGAAGAAGGGCGTCTTCGTGCCGCCGATCACGGACGCCGAGGTGCGCGCGGTGATGCAGGCCCGGGAGCTGGTCGAGGACTGGTGCGTCCGGCAGGTCGCTCCCGCGAGCGACGGGCTCGTCGGCGAGTTGGAGTCGGTGCTGGCCGAGCAGGAGCGGGTGATCGGCGACGCCGTCACCTTCATCGAGCTGGACCGGGTTTTCCATCGGCTAATCGTGCGCCGGGCGGGCAACCCGGTCCTCGCCGAGTTCTACGAGTCGTTGCGGGACCGGCAGGTCCGTATGGGTATGTACGCGGTGGCCAACGAAGAGAACCGCTCCCGGGCCGTCCTGGACGAGCATGCCGCGATCGTCGCCGCGCTCAGGACGGGAGAGGCGGCCGGTGCGGCGCTGACCGCGCACCTGTCCAGCACGATGGCGGCCCTGCACCTTCCGGACGTCGCCGACTGGGACGGTAGCGAACACTCGGTGGTGGGCCTGTCATGAAGGTCGCGCTGATACAGGTCGCCAGTCCCCCGGAGGAACCGCCGGCCGAGCGCCGGGACCGGGTCGGCGCGATGGTCGCCCAGGCCAGGGGCGCGGACCTGGTCGTGCTGCCGGAGCTGTGGGCGGCCGGCTACTTCGCGTTCGACCGCTACTCGGAGCGATCCGAGCCCCTTGACGGCCCGACGGTGACCGCCGCCCGCGCGTGGGCCCGGGACCTGGACGCGTACGTTCACGCGGGCAGCATCGTGGAACGTGACAACGCGGGCCGGCTGTTCAACACCGCGGTGCTGCTCGCGCCGGACGGCCGGGTCGCGCACACCTACCGCAAGGTGCACGTGTTCGGGTACGCCTCGCGGGAGGCCGAGCTGCTCACTCCCGGGGACGCGCTGGAGGTGTGCCCGACGCCGTTCGGACCCCTGGGCGCCACCACGTGCTATGACCTGCGGTTTCCGGAGTTGTGGCGGGACCTGGTCGACCGGGGCGCGCGGGTGGTCGTGGTGCCGGCGGCGTGGCCTGACGCGCGGCTGGAGCATTGGCGGCTCTTCACCGCCTGCCGTGCCGTGGAGGAACAGGTGCTGCTCATCGCGTGCAACGCGGTCGGCGTCCAGGACGGCGGGGTCGTGGTCGGTGGGCGCAGCCGTGTCGTCGACCCGTGGGGGACCGTGCTGGCCGAGGCCGGTACTGAGGAAGGCGTCACCTTCTGCGACGTCGACCCGTCCGTGGTCGAGATGGTGCGCGCCGAGTTCCCGGTGCTGGCCGACCGGCGTTGGCCGCACGCGACGCAGAGCCGGCTGGTGGAGACGTCATGACCGGCCGTCCCACTCCGGTGACCGTGGACGTCGCCGGCACCGGTGAACGACTCGCGCTCGCCCCGGAGAAGCTGATCGTCGCGGGGTACACCGCGCGGGACGAGGCGTCCGTGGAGGCCCATATCGCCGAGTTGGAGGCGATCGGGGTGCCGCCTCCGGCGAGCGTGCCGGCCTTCTACGACCTCGACACCGCGCTGCTGACAACCGCTTCGGTGGTCGAGGTCGACGGCTCGTCCACCTCGGGTGAGGTCGAGCCGGTGGTGATCCGCGCGGGCGGGCGCTACTTCCTCGCCGTGGGGTCCGACCACACCGATCGGGAACTGGAGCGTACGGGCATCGCCGAGTCGAAGGCCGCCTGCCCGAAACCGATCGGGAGCACCGTGGTGGAGCTCGGTCCGGACCTGTCCTCGCTGGACTGGGACGCGCTGAGCGTCGACTGCGCGGTGGACGAGGTGCCGTACCAGCGGGGCGGTTTGTCCGTCCTGCGGCATCCCGGCGAGTTGCTGGAACAGGTGGGCGCCGTTCCGCCGGACTTCGTGATGTTCTGCGGCACGCTGCCGCTGCTCGGCGGGTCGTTCCTCCACGGGAGCCGCTGGCGGATTCGCCTGGAGCCGCCCGACGGACCAGCCCTGACGCATGAATACGAGATCAAGCAGAGGAGCCTGTGATGCGTTCCGGATCCGATTACCTGGCCTCCTTGAAGGACGCCCGCCGCATCTATGTCGACGGTGAGGCCGTTCAGGACGTGGCCCACCATCCGGCGTTCGCGCCCATCGCACGGACGATCGCCGACCTGTTCGACGTCGCCGCCGACCCGGCGTCCGGCCTGACCCGCACCGACCCCGACACCGGCGCGACCGTGAACCGCCTGTTCACGGCCCCGCGCAGCCGGGAGGATCTGACCGCGTTCCGTGAGGCGGCCACGACGTGGGCGCGCCGCACGCACGGCTGGGTGGGCCGCAGCCCGGACCACGTCGGCGCGTTCATGGCCGCGTTCGCCGCGCACCCGGAGGCCTTCGCGGGCGGCGACCACGATTTCGGCGCCAACATTGCGGCCTACCACCGGCGGATCGTCGAGGAGGACCTCTACGTCTCCTACGCGATCATCCCGCCGCAGGTGTCGCGGGCCACCACCGCCCACGCGTGGGAGGGCGAGCTGATCCAGGCGGGGGTGGCCGAGGAGCGTCCGGACGGCATCGTCGTGCGCGGCGCGCAGATGCTGGCCACCGGCGGCGCGGTCGCCGACGAGATCTTCGTGTCGTGCATCAAGCCGTTGTCCCCCGAGGACACCGACTTCGCGATCAGCTTCGCCGTGCCGGTCGGCGCCGAGGGGCTCAAGCTGTACTGCCGCCGCCCCTACGCCCCAGCGGCCACCAGCCACTACGACTATCCGCTGACCACCCGGTTCGACGAGTCCGACGCGCTGGTCGTCTTCGACGACGTGTTCGTGCCTTGGGAGCGGGTGTTCGTCTACCGGGACGTCGCCGGGCTGCGGCGGCAGTTCTTCGACACCGGCGCCCACGCGCTGGGGAACTGGCAGGCGCAGATCCGGTTCTCGGTCAAGCTCCAGTTCCTGACCGGACTGGCGCGCAAGGTCGCCGCGGTGAACGGGGTGGACAAGTTCCCCGGCGTGGTGGAGAAGCTCGGTGAGGTCGCCAGCCTCGTGTCCCTTGTCGAGTCGGCCGCGCTGGCCGCCGAGTACACCGCTACTCCGGACGAGCAGGGCATGTGGCGGCCCGGCGCGCGGGCCCTCTACGGGGCGATGGGCATGCAGTCCGAGCTCTATCCCCGCGTCCTGGCGATTCTGCGGGACCTCGTCGGCGGCGGCGTCCTCCAGGTTCCGTCCAGCAGCGCCGACATGACCAATCCGGAGACCCGCGCCGACATCGACCGCTACGTCCACAGCCCGAACGCGCCCGCCGAGGAACGCGTGAAGCTGTTCAAGCTGGCCTGGGACGCCATCGGCAGCGAGTTCGCCGGACGCCACCACCAGTACGAACTGTTCTACGCCGGCGCGCCGTTCGTCGTGAAGGGCTACGCCTTCCGCAACTACGGCTTCGACCAGCCCGTGGCGGACGTCGAGTCATTCCTCACCGGTTACGACGTCGCCGACCGTCCCGACGACAGCCCCGGCCCTCAGGCGGCCTGACATCGAGGAGCATCATGAGCAAACCCGAGCGGGAGTTCTTTCCGGTCACCGACGTGGAGTACACCGTCTGCCCCGGCGACGACCCGAAGATCGTCGAACGGATCCTCGCGGCGGACCCCGCGACCGGCGTCGCCACCCGCATCCTGCGCTACGAGCCGGGCGCCGACTCGACCCCGATGGGCGTGCAGAAGCACGACTTCTGGGAGGAGGTCTACATCCTCGAAGGCTCGTTCACCGACCTCACCCTCGGCGAGACCTTCACCAAGGGCATGTACGCCTGCCGCCCGCCGGGCATGCCGCACGGCCCCTGGCGCACCGACGAGGGCGTGCTGACGTTCGAAGTGCGCTACCGCGCCTGATCACCTGGAGGCCCCCATGCCTTCCGCCGACCTTGTGGACACGGCCGACATGACCGCCGCGATCGACCCGTTGACCATGCGCCGCGCCATGGGCCGCTTCGCCACCGGTGTGGCCGTGGTCACGACCAGCGTGGACGGCACGCCGCACGGTATGACGGTCAACTCGCTGACCTCGGTCTCCCTCGACCCGCCGCTGCTGCTGGTGTGCCTGACCATCGGCGCGCGCAGCACGGACGCGGTCGTCCGTGCCGGACGGTTCGCGGTCAGCATCCTGTCCGCGCGCCAGGAGCAACTGGCCCTGCGTTTCGCCCGGCGCGGGGAGGACCACTTCGCCGGGCTCGAAGTGACCCACGGGCGGCACGAGGTGCCGGTGATCCCCGGCGCCTTCGCCCATCTGGAATGCGACGTGGAGCGAGACTTCACCGCCGGTGACCACGTCGTCGTCATCGGCCGGGTTCGCGGCGTCTGCGAGCGCGAGGGCGAACCCCTCGGCTTCCTCAGAGGCAAGTTCAGCGACATCGTCGACCGCGGGCACGAACCCATCCACTGGATCTTCTAGCGCCCGCACGCCGGGGCCGCGTCCCAGGCCCCCGACGCGATCGTTCTTCACCGGACCCTGAGACCCCGGCGGCTGCGCTCACAGCCGCCGGGGCCGACGGGCACCGGTTCACGTCCCAGTGCCTCAGTCACCACCAACGCGCCAGGACTCGACCTCAGGAGGTCGACATGACCGATACCACCGTCCAACCTAGCAAGCGCAGAACGCACTCCAGCCTGCCCGTCATCGCCGGGTCCAGCCTCGCCGGCACCGCCGTGGAATGGTACGACTTCTTCCTCTACGGCACCGCCTCCGCGCTGGTGTTCAACGAGCTGTTCTTCCCCAAGACCGACCCCCTCATCGGCACGATGCTGGCGTTCGCGACGTACGCGGTCGGGTTCGTCGCCCGTCCCGTCGGCGCGGCGGTCCTCGGCCACTACGGCGACCGCAGGGGACGGCGCGCCACGCTCATCGCCAGCCTGCTGCTGATGGGCGGCGCCACGTTCCTCATCGCCCTGATCCCGCCCTACGCGATGATCGGCGCCGCCGCGCCCGCCCTGCTGGTGCTGCTCCGGCTGGTCCAGGGATTCGCCCTCGGCGGCGAGTGGGGCGGCGCGGTCCTCTTGGTCTCCGAACACGGCGACCGGTCCCGCCGGGCGTTCTGGGCCTGCTGGCCCAACGTCGGGCCGCCCCTGGGGAACCTCATGGCGGCCGGTGCCCTCGCGGTGCTGGGCGCGGTCATGTCCGAGGACGCGTTCCTGGACTGGGGCTGGCGCATCGCCTTCGCGCTCTCCGCGCTGCTCGTGCTCGTCGGCCTGTGGTTGCGGCTGTACGTCGCCGAGTCGCCGCTCTGGCAGGAGGCGGAGGCGGCCGAGAAGGCCGAGACGGCCGTTTCGCCACGGCTGCCCGCCGGCGTGGTGCTCCGCGACCACTGGCGCCAGGTCGTCCTCGCCGCGGCCACCCGCTTCGGCGAGAACGCCGGCTTCTACATCTTCTCCCTACTGGTGATCACCTATGTCACCAAGATGCTCGATCTCGACAAGTCCACCGGGCTCACCGCGGTCATGATCGGGCAGGGCGTCGCGGTGGTCACCATCCCGGTGTTCGCGATCCTGGCCGACCGCGTGGGGCGCCGTCCCGTCTACCTCGCCGCCTCGGCCGCCACGATCGTCTGGGGCTTCGCCTTCTTCGCCCTGCTCGACACCAGGAACACCGGGGCGATCATCGCGGCGGTCTGCGGCGGGCTGCTCATCTTCGCCGCCTTCAGCGCGGTCATCGGCGCGTTCTTCAGCGAACTGTTCCCCACCGAGGTCCGCTACTCCGGGGTCTCGCTGGCGTACAACCTCGCGTCCGTGCTCGCCGGCTCGCTGGCGCCCATCATCGCGATCGCCCTCTACCAGCGGTTCGACACCGGTTACGCCATCGGCGCCTACCTCTCCGCCATGGGCGTCGTCTCTCTGATCGCCTCTCTGATCGCCAAGGAGACCCGGACCACCGACCTGGCGAACGTCGAAGCGCCGAGCGCACCGAGCTCACCCGGCATGCCGACACCGCAGAGCTAGCCGGTCTCGCCGCTGAAGGAGGGCAGGCTCCCATCCTCCCCATCCCGGCCTGCCGCGGACCGTCCAACCTCATCCTCATCCGACCCGGCAACGGGACCGCGCGACCCGGTCGATTTCGTCGATCCGTGGTCGCGCGGTCCGTTTTCGGGGGCACACCGGCCGCGGTCCTGATTCGTGGCCGGTCGGGGGCGTGTCCCCGGATTTTCCTCAATGGATGGTCGTGGGCAGTTCGTCTTCGGTGGCGGCGATCGCGTCGTCTTCCTCGTCCGCCTGGTCGGAGGTCGGGACGTGCCGGAGCAGCACCATGGCGGCGACGGCCAGGGCCGCCACGATGGCGCCGCCGACGCCGCTCGCGAGGTTCAGGCCACTGGTGAACGCCTCGCGTGCCGCGTCCACTATCTGCGCGCCCTGCTGGCCGGGCAGGGAGCGTCCCACCTCGGCGGCGCCGGCGAGCGTGTCGCGGGCGTTCTCGGACGCGGTGGCCGGAACCCCGGCGGGCAGCGCGTCGGCGATCTCGCCCCGGTAGACGGTGGTCACGATGCTGCCCAGCCCGGCGATGCCCAGGGCGATGCCGAACTCCATGCCCGTCTCGGACATCGCGGCGGCCGACCCGGCCTTCTCCGGGGGCGCCGAGCCGACGACCAGGTCGGTGCCGAGCACCATCATCGGGCCGATGCCGACGTAGACGAGCACGAAGCCGCTGACCAGCATCGGCAGCCCGTCGGTGCTGCCGACCTGGGTGATCAGCGAGTAGCCGACCACCGAGAGGCTCAGGGCGCCGCCGACGACGAAGCCGGGACGAACCCGGCGGACCAACGCCGGCGTCAGCGAGGAGGCGACGATCAAGGCGACGGCCGCGGGCACCAGCCACAGACCGGCCTTGACCGGCGACAGGCCCCCGACCAGTTGCAAGTACTGGGCGATGAACAGGTAGAGGCCGCCCATGATGCCGAGGCCGAACAGCAGGACCAGCAGTGAGGCGCTGAACGCACGGCTTCTAAACAGGCGCAGGTCCAGCAGCGGGTCGGCCAGTCTGGTCTGCCGCTTCACGAACACGACACCGAAGACGGCGCCGACGACGATGGACCCGAGCGACAGACCGTCGGCGCCGTGCTCGGCCAGCAGTTTGACGCCGTAGATGGCCGGCAGCACTGTCACCAGGGACAGCACGACGCTGGCGAGGTCGATCCGGCCCGCCTCGTCATCGCGGTACTCCGGAAGCAGCAGCGGCCCGGTCACCAGGAGCACGACCATCACCGGCACGCCCAGCAGGAACACCGAACCCCACCAGAACCA
Organism: Actinomadura spongiicola; assembly: GCF_003432485.1. Taxonomy (GTDB): domain Bacteria; phylum Actinomycetota; class Actinomycetes; order Streptosporangiales; family Streptosporangiaceae; genus Spirillospora; species Spirillospora spongiicola. The sequence continues at coordinate 917,748 of NZ_QVNQ01000001.1, read as the reverse complement.
CTCCAGCAGGACGCCGCCCAGGATCGGTCCAACGGCGATGCCGACCGAGAAGCAGGTCACCCACACGCTGATGGCCACGCCGCGCTGCCGCGGGTCCTTGAACATGTTGGTGATGAGGGCCAGCGTGGACGGCATCAGCGTGGCACCGGTGACGCCGAGCAGCGCGCGGGCGAGGATCAGCGTCTCCGAGGTGTTGGCCGTGGCCGCCAGCACCGAGGCGGCACCGAACCCGAGTGCTCCGATCATGAGCAGCCGGCGGCGGCCCATCCGGTCGCCGAGCGTGCCCATCGTGACCAGGAAACCGGCGACCATGAAGCCGTAGATGTCGGCGATCCACAGCAGTTCGGCGCTGGTGGGCCGCAGGTCCGCGCTGATGTGCGGAACGGCGAGGTTCAGGACGGTCGCGTCCAGGGCCAGCAGGATGGTCGGCAGGGTGAGGACGAACAGTCCGAGCCACTCTCGCGGACCGGCCCGCAGGCCCGCGTCTGCCTGAGTTCCTAGCGTCATGGAGACCTCTTCGTGGTTCGGCTGGGTCAGTGCGGTTTCCGGGCGTCTTCGCGCCCGTCCGGTGCGCTGTCAGATGGCAGGACGGGTCCAGCATGTGTCAGGGCGCTCTCGGTCGGGTCTCGGTCGACTCTTGGCGTGGCCCGGCACCGGCCATACGGTGACGATCATGCGTTTCGGGGTGCTGGGGCCGCTCGCGGTGTGGACGTCGGACGGACGTCCGGTCAAGGTGCCGGGACGCAAGACCCGTGCGCTGCTGGCCGACCTGCTCGCGCACGAGGGCCGGCCGGTGCCCGCGGCGCGCCTGATCGCCGACCTGTGGGGCGAGGAGCCGTCCGGCAACGCCTCCGCCGTCCTGCAGACCAAGGTCTGGCAGTTGCGCCGCGCCCTGGAGCAGGCCGAGCCCGGCGGCCGGGACATGGTGGTGTTCCAGGGGAACGGCTACCTGCTGCGCACCGACCACGGCGCCGTCGACCTCGGCCGGTTCGCCGAGCTGACGGGCCTGGCCCGCGGAACCGACGACCCGCGCGGGAAGGCGTCGCTGCTGGCGGACGCGCTCGCGCTGTGGCGTGGGCAGGCGTTCGCCGGTTTCGAGGACGAGGAGTTCGTCCGGGCGACGATCGTGCGCCTGGAGGAGGAACGGCTGGCCGCCGAGGAGGAGCACGCCGCGGCCCGGTTGGAACTCGGCGAACACGCGGCGGTGGCGGGTGAGCTGAGCGAGCTGGTCGGACGCCATCCGCTGCGCGAGCGGCTGCGCGGGCTCCAGATGCGCGCCCTCTACCGCGCTGGACGGACGAGTGAGGCGCTGGCCCAGTACGACGATCTCCGGGCCCGGCTGGCCGAGGAGCTGGGCCTCGACCCCGGTCCCGAACTGACCGCGCTGCGGCAGGCCGTCCTGACCCAGGACCCGGCGCTGGACGCCGACTCCGCGCCGCCGCGCCCGCAGACGAACCTGCCCGTCCCGGTCACCGAACTGGTCGGCAGGGACGAGGCGGTTGCAGCGGTGAAGGCGCTGTTGCCCGCGGCGCGCCTGGTGACCCTGACCGGGCCGGGCGGTGTGGGCAAGACCCGGCTGGCGCTGGAGACCGCGGCGCGCCTGGTGGACGCCTACCCGGACGGCACCTGGCTGGCCGAGCTGGCGGCACTGGGCGACGACGGCCATGCGGGAGCCTCGGTCGCCGAAGCGGTCATGACGGTGCTGGGCATCCGGGAGGAGAGCGGACCGAGAACGGCGTCCATCGGGCCTGCCGGCCCCGCCGCCCCGGCGAACGAGCGGCTCGCCGAGGCGGTGCGCGACAGGCGGCTGCTGCTGGTGCTCGACAGCTGCGAGCATGTGATCGACGCGGTGGCCGACCTGGTGTCAGTGCTGCTGCGGCGTGCCCCCGAACTGCGCGTCCTGGCCACCAGCCAGGAGTCGCTGGGCATCTCCGGCGAGGCGATCTACCCGGTGGCGCCGCTGGACGTCCCCGCGACCGCGTCCGATCCGGCGGCCGTCGAACGTTCCAGTGCCGCGCGGTTGTTCGTCGCGCGGGCCGCCGCCGCGTCCCCGGGATTCCGGTTGGACGCCGGCAACGCCCACGACGTCGCGGTGATCTGCCGGCGGTTGGACGGCATCCCGCTGGCGCTGGAGCTGGCGGCCACCCGGGTCCGGGCGCTCGGTTTGCCCGGCCTGATCGCCCGGCTGGACGACCGGTTCCGGCTGCTGGCCCGCGGATACCGCGGCGCCCCTCCCCGCCAGCGGACACTGCGCGCGATGATCGACTGGAGTTGGGAGTTGCTGACCGGGCCCGAGCGCGCGGTGCTGCGCCGGCTCGCCGTGCACGCCGAGGGCTGCACGCTGGGCGCGGCGGAGATCGTGTGCTCCGGTGGCGGCGTCCGGTCCGAGGACGTGCTCGCCCTGCTCGCCCGTCTGGTCGACCGTTCGCTGGTCGTCATGGCCGACCACGCCGGTGGTCCCCGGTACCGGCTGTTGGAGTCCGTCGCGGAGTACAGCCTGGCGCGCCTCCAGGAGGCCGGCGAGAGCGAACGTGTGCGCCTCAAGCACTGCCACTACTACATCGAGCTCCTGGAAGACGCCACGTCCCACCTGCGCGGCAGTGACCAGCGCGAGTGGTTGGGACGTCTGGACGCCGAGGCCGCGAACGTCCGGCGGGCGCTGGAGAACGCGCTGCACCACGGCAAGGCATCGCACGCGCTGAGGTTGTGCAACGCGGCGGCCTGGTACTGGTTCCTGCGCGGCAGGTTGAGGGAGGCCGAACGGTCGTTCCAGCGGGCCCTGGCGATCGAGGTCCCGCCGACGGCCGCCTCGACACGGGCCCGGGCCGAGGCGTGGCAGGCGGGCTTCGCCGCCCTGGTCGGCGACACCGTCGCCCCATGGAGCCGGATCAACGCGAACCTGCCCGAGGACACCGAGAGCCTCCGCACGCTGTGGTTCCTCGGTTTCGCATTGTTCGGCGGCGGTCACCAGGCCGCCAGCGAGGAGGTGATCGGACGGGTACTGGACGGCTTCCACGGGTTGGACGACCGGTGGGGTGTCGCCGCGGCCCTGAGCGTCCGCGCCAACCAGGCCCACGTCCGCGGGGACCTGGTCACGTTGGAACGCGACGGCCACCGAAGCGCGGAGATCTTCGGCGAACTCGGCGACCTGTGGGGACGGTTGCAGACCGTCGAACCCCTGGCCTCGCTCGCCGAGATGAACGGCGACTACGACCGGGCGGAACGGCTGTTCCAGGAGGGACGGCGCATCGCCGAGGAACTCGGCATGTGGTCGCAGGTCTCCGACACCCTGAGCGGGCTGGGCAACCTGGCGATGCTGGCCGGTGACCACGCCAGGGCACGCGAGTTCCACCAGGACGCCCTGCGGGTGGCGGCCGAGCACAGCTTCAAACCGGGCGAGATCCGCGCCGAGGTCGGCCTCGGCCTCGGCGCCCGGCGGGAGGGACGGCTCGACGCCGCCGAAACCCATCTGCGCCACGTCCTGGAGTGGCTCACCCGGCTGAACTTCGAACCCGGCCGCGCACTGGTGCTGGCCGAACTCGGCTTCATCGCCGAACTGCGCGGCGACGCGGCGACGTCCCTGCGCCTGCACCTGGAGGGCTGGGCCGCCGCGCGCAACACCGGCGACGCGCGGGCCATGGCCCTGGCACTGGAAGGCCTGGCAGGCGCACACACCCTCGCGGCCCGCCACACCTCCGCCGCCCTCCTACTGGGCGCGGCGGCCGCAGCCCGAGACTCGGTGAACATGCCGCTCCCCCCGGCCGAACGCGGCGACGTGGACCGCATCACTCGCACCGTCCGCGAACACCTCGACGAGGACACCTACCGCACCACCTTCGAACACGGCCGCACCATCCAGCTCGACGAATCAACGCTGGGTGGATGAGTTGCCCTCGTGACAGATTAGAGTTATATCGATACTCTCCGTGCTTGGACGAGGGAGCTCGGTTTCGCGTGGAGAGAGACACGCTTGAGATCTTGTGTGTTGGTCGTGCCCGCTGTGGTCGGGTTCTTCGCTCCACTGGCCCTGTTGAAGAATCGTTCGATCGCTCCCTTGTTCGCGTCGCGGCTGGTTTCCAGTGCGGGCGTCGGGTTCGGGCAGTTGGCCCTGGCGTGGGGCGTGATGGGGCTCGGGTACGGTGCCGCGGAACTCTCCGTGGTGCTGGCCTGCAAGGCGGCACCCGCGGTGCTGATGGTCGGCGTCGGGGTCGCCGGTGACCGCTTCCGGCGCCATCATGTGCTGGTCTCCGCCGAATTTCTGGCCAGTGCGGCGTGGCTGGGTTTGGGCGCGTGCTTTCTCACGGACAAGGCGTCGCTGCCATTGCTGTGCGGGCTGGCGGTCCTGTCGGGCGTGGCGACGGCGATGTTCCTGCCGACGATCCGGGGAATCGTCGCCGACCTGCTCACCGGACAGAGCCGTCGTGGTGGCAACGCGCTGGTCAGTCAGACCGAATCAGCCGGGCTACTCATCGGGCTGGCATCGTCCGGAGTGGTGGTCAGCACGGTGGGCGCCGGGTGGGCCGCCACGGCGAGAGGGCTTCTGTGCGTGGTGAGTGCCCTGCTCCTGGGGCTTCTGAAGACCTTGCGGCACCGCCATTCCGGTGGAATCACCGGGGACTTGCGGGTGGGCTGGAGGGAGTTCTCCTCCTGCCGCTGGGTCTGGACGATGGCCTTGCAGTTCACCGTCCTCATCGTGGCCGCGGCCTCGTTCATCGAGGTCATCGGACCGCTCTACATGGCCCAGGGGCGTGGCGGGGCATGGGGCTGGGGAATCGTCACCGCCTGCGAGGCCTTGGCGGCATTGGTCGGTGCCCTCGTCGGGGCCCGGCTGAGGGTGGACCGGCCGATCCTGGTGGCGACGGCGTTGCCCGCGACAGCGGCCATTCCCATGCTGTTCGTTTCGAGTGGGTGCTCCTGGACGATCATCGCTTTGGCGATGGCCGTCCCGGGTCTCTGCCAGGCCGCGTACTACGTCATCTGGACGACCGCCCTGCAGGAACACTTCTCTGCCGAGGTCCTGGTACGGGTCAACAGTTGGAGCATCGTCGCCAGTTACCTACTCGCACCGGTCGCCCTTCTCACCATAGGCCCGGCGGTCGAGGCGGTAGGCCCCGCCAGCGCGGCCTTCGTGACCGGGATCTCGGTATTGGCCGCGACAGCGCTGGCCCTCCTGTCCGTGTACTCGGCTCGCCTCAACCGGCCCGCCTCGGCGAGTCAGCCTGAACCCGCAGCCTCATAACTTCCCCGGGCCATGTGTAGTGCACGGCACTAGAGGGCGGGCCTTTTTCGGCGGTGAGTTAGGGCTGGGGCACCTGTGCCAGGTGGACGGGTGGCCGTCAGGGTGGGTCTTGTCTTCAGGCCATAGTGGCCGTGCCGCGCGAACAGGTCCAAGCGGTCATCCGGGGGTGGGACGAAGCCGCGCCCGTCGTCGTCTCGTCGCCGCCTGCCGGGCCGCTCGGGAGCCGGGTCGCCGCCGCGATGCCGGTCCGTTGCCCGGTCCGCGGCCTCCTGTCCGGTCGCGCCTGCGGATGCCGTAGTAAAGGGACAGGACGCCGCGCCAGGCCAGGCAGGCGATCGCCGTTACGGTTGCCACGGCGACGACCGCGAGCATCAGCGACGGGTCGTGCCAGTCGTCCGGGACGAGCATGACGGTCATGGCCAGCACCAGCCCGCGCAGCACCAGGAGCACGCGGAAGGCGACGCCGAGCCGCTCGCGGTCGGGTACCGCGACCGCGTCGCTTGATTGCCTGACGGTCAGCACTGGGGCGGGTTGCAGCGCGCATCAGATCGGAGTTGCGGAACAGCTCCTCGATTCTTTCCCTGATATCGCTCAGATGGCGTGCCAAGCCACCACGGAAACGCATTTCCGCTGATCACGTCGGCGCGGCTCATTGATGAATCGATACGCGCATCTCGTCTTCACGCGGTGAGAGCGGCGCGCATGGCCTTCTTGTCGATCTTGCCGGTTCCGCCACTGTGTCGGATGCCACCCGGGCCCGGACGCGTCCCGCGCGGCGACGGCCCGGCGGGCGGTGAGGCGCTCGGCCGGGCCGTCGGTGCTGGACGCGGTCGGTCAGGGGGTGTCGCAGACCGCGCGGTCGACCAGGCGGAGTGACGCCTTGTCCTGGGCGTCCTGGGCGGGGTCGCCGGGGCGGAACGTGGACACGGCGACGCTCGCGGCGCGGTGGCCGTCAGCGCTCGCGCCGGACTCCGAGATGACGCCGTAGGAGGTGCCGCCGTGGAACCAGACCCCGCCCGTGCAGTCTTGGACGGGTCGCCAGGCGATGCCGAGGCCGTACCGGACGCCGTCCGCGGGGATCCAGTCGTCCACCGGGACGGTCTGTTTCATCTGCGCGAGTTGCGCCGGTGGTAGCAGCCGTCCGCCCAGGAGGGCGCGGAGGAACGTCGCGTGGTCGTGCGGGGTGCTGATGATCCCGCCCTCGGGACCGGCGCCGACGTTGATCGAGGTGTCGGTGAGGTCCTTGCGCCCCGGGAATTGCGTGTAGGCGGTCGCGCTCGGCTGCGGGACGTACGCCGACGTGCCGGGCGTGATCGTGTGCCGTAGCCCGACCGGTTCGATGATCCGCTCGTGGATCTCCTGCTCCCAGGCTCGTCCGGTGACCTTCTCGATGATCAGTCCGGCCAGCACGTAGTTGGTGTTGGAGTAGCCCCAGCGGGTCTCCTCGGCCGGGTTGGACGTGTTCGGCACCCACTGCGGCGGCCGCGTCATCGCCGTCGCCACCTTCTCCTGCGGGGTGGAGACACGGAAACGGTTCTTCTTGAAGTTCTCCGGCGTCCAGTCGCTGCCGTCGCCGAGTTCGACGGCCACATAGTCGTTCAGTCCGCTGGTGTGGCGGAGCAGGTTCTTGACGGTGATTTTCCGGCCATCGTTCCCCTTTCCTCGGACGAGGCCGGGCAGCCACTTCTCGACGGTGTCGGTCAGCTGGAGCTTTCCCTCTCCGACCAGTTGAAGTGCGACCACTGATGTGTACGTCTTGGTGTCGCTGCCGATGCGGAAATAGGAGTTCCACGGTACGGGCCGGCCCGTGCGCAGGTCGGCGACGCCTGCGCGGGCGGCGTGTGCGCCGGTGGACGTTCGCACCTCGGCGAGCACGCCCGTCGCGCCGGTAGTCCGGATCGCGTCGACGTCGCGCTGGAGTGCGTCGCCATGCGGTTGGGCGGCGGCGGTGGTGGATGGCAGCAGGGCCGCCAGCAGCGCACCCGCGGTCACCACGGCGGCGGTACGCCTGGTCATCGGGTCCTCCGGGGTTGCGGGCAGTCGATGTCGGCGGCGGGCAGGGCGCCGGTGCGCAGGTACGCGTTGACGGCGTCGTCCGCGCAGGGCACGGGCGTCAGCCCGTCGATTCCGCGGGCGTACACGCCGTGCGAGCGGATGTCGGCCGAGATCAGGCGCGAGCCCTTGAGTGCGCGGTGCAGCGCGACGGCGCCCGGATAGGGGACGTTGTTGTCCCGCCTGGCCTGCAAGACGAGAACCGGGACCTTGTTGTCGATCGCGACGCCCGGCTCGCGCGGCGGGGTCTTCCAGAACGGGCACGGGAAAATGGCGTTGGCCACCGGCGCGAACACCGGTTGCGTGTGCCGGGCGCGCTGGATGTTCCGCCAATACTGCTCGGGATCGGACGGCCAGCCCCCGGCGGGCCAGCCGCCGTCCCCGCACAGGTACGCGTTTCCGCTGTTGAAGAGGTTGTCCAGTGCCGGGTTCGGCTCGCTGAACAGGTCGAGCCAATTCTTCAGTTCTGGATTGGCCTCGACCTGCCGCCCCTCGGACGCGTCAACGAAATCGCGCACTGACTTCGCGAGAAGCTCGTTGTCCTCCTCGTTGCCGACGAACTGGCGCAGCAGGAGGCCGAGGACGCTCGCGTCCACGGAATGGCCGCTGAGCCGGATCGGGCCCCGGTCCACGCGGGCGGTCAGCCGCTCCACGCTCTCCCTGACCTGGCGGGGTGTGATGCCGAGGCGGTACTCGGCGGCGCGCCGGGACGTCCAGGCGGCCCATTCGTCCAGGCCGCGCTCCTGCGCCGGGCCCGCGGCCTGGAAGTTCTCGTACTGCGTCTTGGCCGGGTCGGTGACGCTGTCGATCACGACGCGGTCGACGCGGTCCGGGAACATCTGCGTGTAGACCGCGCCGAGGTCCCCGCCATAGGAGATGCCGTAGTAGGACAGCTTGCGTTCACCGAGGACGGCGCGGATCAGGTCCATGTCGCGGGCGAGGTTCCGGCTGGACGCGTACGGCAGCAGCGCCGCGTTGTTCTCGTGCTTGAAGCACCGCCGCGCGGTCTCCTGCGCGCCCCGGACGGACGCCTCGAACGCTTCGCGTCGCGAGTGGGTCGGCCGTGGCCGCGGGGACGTGCCGCAGTAGATCGGGGTGCTGCGCCCGACGAAGCGCGGATCGAAGCCGATCAGGTCGTAGCGGTCGGCCACGTCCTTCATCGCGGGCCGCAGCGCGGCCGTGTACTCCAGGCCGGGCCCGCCGGGCCCACCCGGGTTGGACAGCAGGATGCCGCGCCGGTGCGCCCGGTCCTTCGCCTTGATCCGCGAGACGGCGATCTTGATCGTGGTGCCGTTCGGGGCGGCGTGGTCGAGCGGGACGGTCAACTCCGCACACTGCGCGCCCGCCTCCCTCAGGTCGGCGGCGTCCTCAGGGCAGGTGTCCCAGGCGACGGGCTGGTCGACGAAGCGCGTGAGGGCACCGGACGCCGGGGCCCGGGACGGTCCGGGAGCCGGGGCCGCCGCGGCGGTGGTCGTCCAGGCGACGACCCCGGCGAGGCCGAGCGCGCCGACCGCCATGACGGCGCGCGGGACCGCGAAACGATGAATGATCATGCATGCGATCTCATCGCGCGGCACCCGGGCGCGTCATTACGGCAGGCTCGTCACAGGACGGTAGTGACAGCCCTACCCCGTGCCCGTCCAGGGGAATTCGACGGGATCAGGCGCCGATCGCCTGGGGGAAGTCGAAGAAGCGGTCGGGGTCGTAGTGCTTCTTGATGGCTACCAGTCGGGCGTAGTTCTCGGCGTAGTAGGCGCTCCGCCAGTCCGTCATGGCCGGGTCGACGAAGTTCTGGTAGGTCTCCCCGTTGGAGCTGGGGTCCAGCACCCGGAACATGTCGTCCTCCCAGGCCTGCGCGGCGGTCCGGTCGGCCTTCTTGGGCGTGCCGGTCTCCAGCCTGGTCGCCGCGACGAGTGCGTACTGGGTGTCGCGGTGGACGTACGCGGTCTCGGTGCGGGAGACCGTGTTGACCTTCCCGCCGAACGCCAGCGCGCTGAGCACGCGGGTGTGCCCCGCCCGTCGGTCGGCGTCGAACGCCTCCAGCACCGTGTCGACGGTGGAGGCGGACTGTGGGGCGTCGTACATGCGCGCTCGGGCCAGGAAGAACGCGTCCCGGGGAAGGACGCCTTTGCCGGAGCCCGACCGGTGGCACTGCGGCACGGTGTGGTCGGCGCAGCCGTACCACTCCATCATCGCGTCCCGGTAGGGCATCTGCTTCTCGCGCCGTGTCGCCGGTGGCGCGCCGACGGCGGCCACCAGCTCGTTCAGCTGGGCGGCGGCCCCGGCCGCGTCGCCCGACCAGACGCCGGAGAGGCTCACCATCGGCGCCGAGCCGGGGGCGGCGTCCACGAGCAGGACGTCCAGTTGCGAGCCCAGGTTTCGGGGGGCCGCGGCGATCCAGTGCTGCCACGCCGACAGCGCCCGCGCGGCATGCTCCCAGGTCCAGGTCAGGTCGAAGTTGACCAGGGTCGATACCACGACGGGACGCACCTGGAAGCGGGTCACGATTCCGAAGTTCCCGCCTCCTCCACCGCGCAGCGCCCACAGCAGCTCGGCGTTGTGGTCCGGCTTCGCCACGACGATCTCCCCGTCGGCGAGGACGACCTCGGCGGCCAGGATATGGTCGCAGCCCATGCCCTCCTTGCGGGTGAGGAACCCGTGGCCGCCGCCCTGAAGGAATCCCGCCACACCGACGGTCGGGGAAAGCCCGCCGGGGAAGCCGAGACCGTGCGGCGCCAGCCCATGGGTGACGTCGACGAGATGGTCGCCCGCTCCCAGGACGGCGTTCCGCCCCTGGAGCCGCACCCCCTTGATCCGGGAGACGTCCACGATCAGGCCGCGGGAGGTCGAGTATCCGGCGGTGCTGTGCCCGCCGCTGCGCGCGGTCGCGACGATGCCGTGGTCGCGTGCGAATCGCAGGCACGCGCTCACGTCCCGGGCGGACGTGCAGTAGGCGACCGCCTGCGGGGATATGACGTCATACTGCGCGTAGTGCGCCTGCTTCGCCCTCGCGTAGGCGGGATCTCCGGGCAGCACGACGGGCCCGTCGACGGCACGGCGCAGACGATTCCATGGAACGCTCCAGCTATCGGCTAAGGCAACGGCCCCGGCACCGTCGAGGGCGGCCAACGCCCCCGTTCCGGCACCGGCGAGCAGAAAAGCGCGACGACTGACTCGCAACGGTCCCCCTCCTAAAGTGAGTCGGATTTTCGATCATAGGAGGACGGAGATCGTTTCTGCTCGCCGCGCCGGAAAGTACCGCGAATGGCCTGGTGAAGCGCGGCGCCGATTTCTCTTCCAGGTTCGATGAAGCCGTACATGGACAGGTCCTTGCCATGCCCACGGACCACGCTTCCAATACTTCGGCCGACGATGTATCGTCCCGCGTATGGTCAAGCGAACCAGTGTGATGAGCGAGCCCACGTACTTCGTGCTGGCCGCGCTCCTGGACGGGCCGGTGCACGGCTACGGGATCATCAAGAGGGCGGAGGCGCAGTCGGACGGACGGGTCCGCCTGGCCGTCGGCACCCTCTACGGCGCACTCGACCGGCTGGCCCGCGACGGACTGGTCGTCGTGGACGGTGAAGAGACCGTCCAGGGGCGTCCGCGTCGCTACTACCGGCTGACCGAGGACGGGCGCTCGGCCGTCACACGGGAGGCCCGGCGGTTGCAGCAGGCCGCCCAGGTCGTCATGGGCCGTACCTCCCCTCTGACGGGAGACGCCCGAGCATGAGCGGAGCATTCACCGAACGCTGGTACCGGCTGTTCCTGCGGGCGTTCCCACCGGATCACCGCGCCGAGTACGGCGCCGAGATCCTCGGCACGTTGCTGAACGACACCCCACGCCGCCATCCCTGGCCACGGGAGACAGCCGGACTCCTCACCGCGGGCTTGACCGCGAGGGCCCGCGCGACCGCCGGGCCGTGGTGGGCGGACGGCGTACAACTCGGCCTGTCCATGCTGGCGCTCGCCAATCTGGCGTACGGCATCGCCGACCACGCCTCTCCCGGCTGGCTGGCCATCTCGGCACTGCTCGCCGTGGCGTTGCTGCGCGGCTGGACACTGGCGGTCCTGCCGCTCGCCCTGGCCGTGGCGTTCTCCACCGGCCGGGCCATGCTCGTGGGCCCGGAGGCGACGGCCTGGTCGTCGCAGTTCCTGGGACCGGCGTACCACAACTGGGTTTCGCTGGCCCCCTACGGCGTACTGGCGATCGGGGCCATCGCGCTCGCGGCGGGCCGTCCCCGGGATCTGCGTGTGCGGCCACTGTGGTGGCTGGTGATTCCCGCGGCCGCCCTGGCGCTCGTCCACCTGTTCGGGATCCGCGAGTACGGCGAGACATGGCAACTGGTCAGGGCGGGCACCGAGAGCATCCTCCTGCTCGCCGGAGTACTGGCCACCGCGGTCGCGCGCACCCCACGCTGGGCACTGGCCGCGGCCATCTACGTTCTGCCAGGCGCGATCACCCCGCTCACCGACCCGCCGTCGAGCACACAGATCTTCGGCTACTGGTTGATCCTCACCGGGCTCCTGCTCGCCATGGCTGCGACGGCATGGCGTCCCCAGCCCGTCCCCACGGCACGCCATCCGCAATAGCCGAAGCACGACACGACAGGCATCACCGTCCGGAACCCGCGTACAGCAGGCGGCGGATGGCCGACAGGTCTCCCACGACGGTGATGCTGCCGTCGTCACACTTCTTTTCGAGCGCGGACGGGTCGGCCAGCAGGGTGCTGAGAGTCTTGGGCTCCGCGCGGAGTGAGGCGTCCGCCGTCGTCGTCTCCCCGGCCTGCACCTGAAGCCGCCCGTCCGCCAGTCGCACCGTCCAGACCCGTCCTCCGAGTTCCAGCCTGCACACCGTGGGCGGTGCGGTGGGGTCGGGCCGGGCGGCGTCCTCCAGGTAGATCAGCACGGAGCTGGCGCTGAGCGCGGCCGGTTCGGGCGGCTGGGGCGCGTCGATCCCCCAGGTGCCCAGGGCCCGCACGATCGGTTCCAGCTTCCGGCCCCATTCGGTCAGCTCGTAGACCTTCGGGCCTTCCGCGTCCGCCGGTCCATGGCGGATCACTCCCCGGTTCTCCAGTTCCCGGAGCCGGTCGGCGAGCACGTTCGAGCTGACGTTGGGCAGGGCCTGCCGCAACTCCGAGAACCGTTGGGGCGTCAGGAGCAGCTCGCGGACGATCAGCAGCGCCCAACGCTCCCCGACGACGTCGAGGGCCCGCGCGATCCCGCATGAGTCCCAGTAGCTGCGACTGGTCGGCATGGTTCACACTCCTCCTCCCGTACGATCCTAAACTATCATCGAGTCTAGTTGTTTTTAACAACCAACTCTGGTTACTCTTTGTCGACCGCGGTCGCGCCGATCGGGCCGGCCGCGAGCGGACGGGAGGAAGCATGTTGCTGCTCAAGGACAAGAACGCCGTGATCTATGGGGGTGGAGGCGCCATCGGCGGCGCCGTCGCCAGGGTCTTCGCCCGGGAAGGCGCGCGGGTCTTCGTCGCCGGACGGACGCGGGCGAAGCTCGACGCCGTGGCGCGTGACATCGACCTGGAAGGCGGGACCGTCGAGACCGCGCGGGTCGACGTCCTCGATCAGGAGGCGGTCGAGAAGCACGCCGCCGCGGTCGCCGCGTCGGCCGGCGGCATCGACATCGCTCTCAACGCGGTCAGCGTCATGCACGACCAGGGGACATCGCTGGCGGACCTGACACTGGACGAGTTCATGCGACCGATCGACGGCTTCCTGCGGGCGCTGTTCAACACCAGCAAGGCCGTGGCACCGCACATGGGACGCGAGCGTCCCGGCGTCATATTGACCCTGTCAGAGCCGGGCTCCAAGTTGGCCGTCGGCGGCATTTTGGGGCATGCGGTGAGCGCGGCCGGTAAGGAGGCGTTCTCCCGGATCCTGGCCGCGGAGTTGGCCCCCGCCGGTATCCGGGTGATCGGCATACGCCCGCATGCCGTCGCCGATGCGCCCGCGGCGGGTTCCTACACCAAGGACCTTTTCCGGCCGACCGCGGAAGCGGCCGGGCAGTCGGTGCAGGAATTCCTGGAAGGCGGGCTCGCGCAGGGAACGCTGCTGAAGCGGCTGCCCTCGCTTTCCGAGATCGCGGAGACCGCGGCATTCCTGGCTTCGGATCGGGCGGGCGTCGTGACCGGGACGACCGTCAATCTCTCCGGCGGCGCACTTGTCGACTGAGTTCCGAGCCTGCGGACGCTGACAATCAACCGAGGAGATTCGATATGACGACTCTGAAGCCCGCGAGCATGTTGCTCGGCACGACCCGTCCGGCGGAGCTGAGGGCCTGGTACATCAAGGCGCTGGCACCCGAGTTCACCGGTGAGGGCCCGATCGACCTGGGCGGCTTCCTGCTGGTCATCGACGGGCGCGAGGACGTCTCGGCGAAGAACGACCAACCCGGTCGCACGATCATCAACTTCGACGTCGACGACTTCGACGCCGAACAGGCCCGGCTGACCACGGCCGGCGTGGAATGGATCTCGGTCGAGGAGCGGGAGAAGGGCAAGTTCGGCACGTTCGCCGATCCCGACGGAAATTACCTGCAGATCATCGAATGGAGGAAAGATGGCTGAGTCCAGACGCCACCGGCAGACGGCGCCGAGTCCGGCCAGGTCCAATCTGGCTCTGGCCACGCTGTTCTTGGGAATGTTCGTGCTGGGCAGCGGCGAACTGCTCGTGGTCGGCGTGCTGGACCGGATCGCCGCCGACTTCCACGTCACCATCGCCGCGACCGGCACCCTGGTGACCGTGTACGCGCTGGGCCTCGCCATCGGTGGCCCGATTCTGACCGCGCTGACCATCAGGATGGAGAAGAAGACCGTCCTCGGCGGCGCGGTCGCCTTGTTCGTCGTGTGCAACCTGGTCGCGGCGCTGACCCATTCCTACGCCCTGTTCCTCGTGCTGCGCTTCCTCATCGGCGCGTTGCAGGGCCTGTTCATCGCCGGTGCGTTCATGGCGGCCGTGGTGGTCGTCCCGGCGGAGCGCATCGGCAAGGCGATCGGGATCGTCATCTCCGGTGTCGCGATGGCGGGGGCGCTCGGGGTGCCGCTGGGGACGCTGGTCGGCCAGACCCTCGGCTGGCGCGGATCGTTCATGGCGATCGTGGCGGGCGCCGTGGTGGTGCTGGTCGGGACGGTGGCGCTGATCCCGACCGTGCCGCCCGCCGGTGCCGGCGCCGCCCACCAGGCCAGGTACGCGTTCGCCCCTCGGGTGCTCGCCGTGCTGTTCCTCAACTTCATCGTGTTCTCGGCGATCTTCGCGACGTTGACCTACCTCGTGCCGTTCCTGCGGGACGTCACCGGCGTCACGGGCGCGATGCTGAGCGTGTTCCTGCTGGCCTACGGCGCGGCCACGGCCGTGGGCTCGTTCGGCGGCGGCAGGTTCGCCGACCGGAACGCCGGACGCGCCCTGATCGTCGGCTCCGTCGGCATCGCGGTCAGTCTGCTGGTGCTCTACCTCGTCGGATCGATCGCGTGGCTCGTCGCGATCGTGCTGCTCGCCTTCGGCCTCTGCTTCTACAGCATCGTGCCCTCCCTTCAGGTCCGGGTGATCGCCCTGGCGGGGCCCGGGGGCCAGCTCGCGCAGTCGTTGCCGGTCTCCGCGGCCAACATCGGTATCGCCTTCGGGGCGTTCGCCGGTGGTGTCGCGATCGACAAGTACGGCGCGACCGCCCCGGTGATCACCGGGCTGGTCATCGCCGTGGTCACGATCCCGGTCGCCTGGGCGACCGGCTTCCTGAAGCCGCCGGTGGACGCCGCGCCCGCCGGTGAGGCGACCCCGGCGCAACCGGCGTCCGCGACCTCGCCGCAGGCAACACCATGATCAAGTGCGGCTCCCCACATCGCGGAACCGATCACGCGGGCGGATCGTCGCAGGGTTTCATGGTCGTTCAAGGACGAAGGACGCGATGACTCACTTTCCTCGACTGCCCGCACCGGCCGATCTCGTCGCCGCCGGACCCACCGGCGCCAAGAAGATGTTGACCAGGGCCGCGGAGCCGTTGCCCGCCGCCGAGTTGGCACTGTTCTTCGAGCAGGCCTGCCGGGAACTGGTGCGGGCGGGCGAGAGCGAGCTCGCGTACTGGGCGTTCGGGCAGGCGCGGAAGGTCGAGAAGAACCATCCCGCGCTGCTCGACCTCGACCGGGTGCAGGACGTCTTCCTCGAACTGGTGCCCGCGGGCGGCGTCGGACCGGCCGCGTTGCGCGACTACGCCAAGCTGCTCGCCGCGGAGCTGCCGGGCGAGGAGGCCCACGCCCGGTTCCGCGCGGTGATCTGCGCGGGATTCGACGCCGGGCTCGTCCCGTACGCCCGGATCTTTCCGGACCTGCGGACGCTGGCCCGTGGCGCGAAGATCAAGAAGCGGGACGAGGAGGCGTTCCTCGCCGAGCGGCTGCTGCGCGCCGGGCTCGTGCCCATCGCGTCCCACCAGGTCTGGGCGGCCGCCCGGGAGCCGCTCGCGGCGGTGGCCGGACGGGACGACGACCTGATGAAGCTGCTGATCGCCGCAGAGCCCGACCGTGCCAGGCACGAGGAGGAGAGCGGCGAGGAGGTCGCCGAGAAGATCCGGCAGATGTGGCTGGAGTGCCTGGCCGAGAGCGGAGCGGGCGCGCACCTGCCGGCGGCGTGGTTCGGCACCACGGGGCGAGGGTGCGCGGCCGCCGTTCTGCTGCGACTCGTCGACCAGGCCGGGGATCGCCTGTTCCCGGGGGCCGAGGTGGTGGTCGGCGAGGAGACGGATCCGGCGGTTCCGCCTCCCGACCACCGGCACATCATTCCCCAGAGTGAGTTCAACTCTGACGCGCCCCGCTGGTGGGCGTCGGACTTCGACATCGGGCGGCTGGCCGCGGACGTGGCGTCCGGACCGGAAGGACGCGAGCGTTTCGCCAGTTTGCTGGACGCGTTCGTCCGCGACCTCGGGTACTTCGGCAACGTCGACTACGCGGCCACGGTGAAAGCGCTGTGGGACCTGCCGGAGATTCGGGAGGTGTTGCTCGAAACCGTTGATGCCTGGGCGGCTGACGCGGGCCGCCGTGACCTTCCCTTCCTGCACAACGCCTTGCGCCAGTTGGTGCGGATCACCGGGCCCGGCGGTCTTCTTGAGCTGGAGCCGAACGTCCTTGAATCCGCTGAGCCTGCCGATCCCGTGGACGCGCTGCTGGCGGCCCTGCGCGGAGGGATTCCCGCCGAACTGGGCGTGCCCGGAAATGGTGTGCCGCACAAGTCTCCGAAAGCCGGCCGGACGATCATCCAGCACCTCGGGTATCTCACCATCACGGAACGTTCCTGGCACGCCTACGCGTCCGTCAGCGGCGACGACAGCTTGATGGTGAAGCTTCCCCAGCTCCCCGACGGGCTGCTGCCCTGGTATGACGGCACGACCGGCCTCCTGTCACGGATCAAGGACGGCCGCTGGCAGACGTTCCGCGTCGAGGGGCAGACGGGCGAGACCGTCGCGCTGACCTTGGACCCCGAGGCCGCCACCGCACGACCCCAGGCACCGGGAGCCGCCGAGGTGACGTTCCCGGGCGCCGCCGGGCCGAACGAGGTCCGGTTGAACCGGGGCGAGATCACCGTCATCGCGCCCGACGGGACCCGCACGGCCCGGTTGCCCTACTCGCCGGTGATGAGCGGGAAGGGTGGACTCGTGCCGCCGCCCGGGTGGTGGGCGCGGCGAGACCCGGCGGACCCGGACGGCTCGGCCGCGCTGCGGCTTCTCGACCGGGAGGGCGCGGCGCGGCTGCTGGAGGCGACGCTGACCGGACCGGGCGCGGCGACCGACGCGCTGGCGGCCGTGCTGCCCGAGGTGACCGGTCCGGCTCTCCGGGACGGTGTCCTCGAAGCGGCCCGTATGGCGGTCGAGTGCCTCCTCCTCGGCATCGAGTTGCGTGCCCGGATCGGCCGTCCACAGCCTTCGGGGCTTCCTGGGCTGGTCTCGGCGGCTCCCGATCTTCCCTTCGCGCCCACCATGGCGAAGACGAGGTGGCTCGTGCGCCAGCGGCTTCTGGCCCGCGCGTTGGAATCGGCGGCGACCGATGAGCCCACGACCGAACGGCCCTACCTCGTCCGGACGGTCTCCCTGCCACCCGGTGGGCATGTGGGCGCCGGGATGGAAACCCTGGCGGGCTACGCGCTCCCGGCCGTCCTGCCGTGGACGTCTGACGCGCAGCGCGAAGAGATCCTCGATGTTCTGCGCCTGTGGGCCAACGCTCCGATGGGTGATGGCACGGCCGCCTTCCGAGTACTGCGTTTCACCCCGGCTGGTGGCGACGGGCAGTCCGACGCCGAACGCCAGATGGTCGACAGGGAACTGGAACAGCAGGCTCCCGGACAGCTCTGGCGCACCCCGAACGGGGCCCTGCGGATCTCGGGTTACCAGCGGCACGATCGGACCGCGACGGCCGTGGAGTACGCGCCCGGCGGAACCTTCCACCCGATCGAACTGCCCGGCTGGCAGACGACCAAGGCCTCCGTTCCCTGCTGGGGCACCGCCGACCGCGTCGTCCGGCTCCTGCGGTTGCTGGCCGAGCGCGGCCCGGCACCGATCGACGCCGCCGCCACCGTGCGCGACCTGGCGGAACGTACGGGTCTGGGGTCGGCGGACGCCGTCGCGGTCTGCAAGTTCCCCGCTGATGTCCTGGGCGACGATGTCCCCACGACCGGCGCCGCGATTTCTTACCCGATGCGGGACGCGCTGCGGGAACGCCTGCTGCCCGGCGACCCCGCCGACCTCTGGACCACCGGCCTCGCCGTGGAAGCGGCGGCCGACTGGTGGCGCGACCACGGGGAGGCTCCCCCACTGTCGTGACGCCCGCGCGGTGTGGGTGCCGAAATCACCTACTGGACGTCCTCACTTACCGGGCCCGACCTTCGTTGCTATACCGGAGAAGTGCTTTCCCTGGAGTATGCCCGCGAAGTCGCCGACGCGATTCTTTATGAGGGGTATCTCCTTTATCCCTATCGCCGTTCGTCGGGCAAGAACCGCGTGCGCTGGCAGTTCGGGGTGGTCGTCCCGCCGGCGTGGGCGGAGGCGCAGGGACTGACCGACACGGGGGTGGCCGGGTCGATCGAGGCCCCGTGGCAGCAGACCGAATGCCTGCTTCGGGCAATTCCGGACGAGACAGTCCACTGCCAGGTCCGGTTTCTCCAGCTTCAGCGTAAAACCGTGGAAGAACGGCTGGCCGATGGCTCCTACCGCCCGGTCGACACGTTGTCTTCGGGCACACGGCTGGAGTTCGCCTTCGACGAGGCCCTGCCGCAACAGTTCGACCTGCGGTTCTCGTTGCGGGACGTCCTGGACGATGCCCGCGAGTTCGACGTCCAGGCCCCGGGCGGCCTGGACACCGGGCAGGTGACGGACGACGAGGGCCGCCCCCTCGGCCGTGTCCGGCGCCGGCGACACCCGGTGACGGCCACGGTGACGGTGTCGGCGTCCCGGGTCGGCGGCGACGACGAGCCGCGCGACGTCTACCGGCTGCGCGTCCGCGTGTCGAACACGGGCGCGATGACACCCCCGGAGGCGGCCCGCGACGAGGCGCTGGCGGAATCGCTGATCGCCTGCCATGTGCTGCTGAGCGTGGACGCGGGCTCGTTCGCGTCCGCCCTGGATCCGCCGGAATGGGCCGGGGCGGCTGTCGAGGAGTGCGCCAACGTCCACACGTTCCCCGTGCTGGCGGGCCCGCCAGGGGACGATCACGTGGTCCTCTCCTCCCCGATCCTGCTGTACGACCACCCCCGGGTCGCGCCGGAGAGCCCCGGTGACCTGCACGACGCGACGGAGATCGACGAGATCCTCTCCTTGCGCACGCTGACGCTGACCGACGCGGAGAAGCGCGAGGCCCGCGCCACCGATCCGCGGGCCGCCGAGATCCTGGACCGGACGGAGTCGATGCCGCCGGAGGTCTTCGCGCGCCTGCACGGCGCCGTCCGGTCGCTGCGGCCCGCGGCGGGCGCCGACCCGGAGCCGCCGGGGAACGGCGTCGTCGTGGTCGCGGGCGTGCCCGTCCGGCGGGGAAGCCGGGTGCGGCTGCGCCCGCGCAAGCAGGGCGTCGATCCGCAGGACAGGTTCCTCGACGGCAGAACCGCGCAGGTCGAGGCGGTGCTCAGCGACGTGGACGACGCCACGCACCTCGCGGTCACGGTGGAGGACGACCCCGCCGCCGACCTCAACCGGTGGTACGGACGCTTCCGCTACTTCTCCCCTGCCGAGGTGGAGCCCCTGCCCGCGGAGGCGGAGCGATGAGCGGGGCGGACCGGCGGGTCCTGGTGGCGGGCATCGGGAACGTGTTCCTCGGCGACGACGGATTCGGCGTGGAGGTCGTCCGGCGGATGGACGGCTCCGTGCTCCCCGCGAACGTCGAGGTCGCCGACTACGGCGTCCGCGGCGTCCACCTGGCGTACGAGGTCCTGGACGGCCGGCACGACGTCCTGATCATGGTGGACGCCGTGCCCGTCGAAGGCCCGCCCGGCACCCTCGCCGTCATCGAGGTGGACGCGGCGACGGTCGACGGCACGGAGACCGGCGCGGACCCCGAGGATCCGCTCGGCCCACCGGCGGTCGACGGGCACGGAATGCACCCCGTGGCCGTACTGCGGCTGCTCCGCCGGCTCGGCGGCGACCTGCCCCGCGTGTTCGTGGTGGGCTGCCGTCCCGCCGTCGTCGACGAGCGCATGGAGCTTTCGGAGCCCGTGCGCGCCGCCGTGGACGAGGCCGTCCGCATGGTGACCGAACTGGCGTGCGACGAGGCCGCACACGACAAGACCGCGAGCACGGATTCGGAGCGGACGCATGCATGAACTGGGAATGTGCGAGGCCATCGTCGAAGCCGCCGTGCGGCGGGCGGGAGACCGGAAGGTACGCGCCATGCGGGTCCGCGTCGGCGGGCACCCGGTCGACCCCGAGGTGATCGAGCAGGGCGTGCGGATGGCCGCGCTCGGCACCGTGGCCGAGGGCGCGGGCGTCGACCTCGTGCTGGAGCCGCTTCGGGTCCACTGCCGCCGCTGCCGCGCGGAGACACCGGTGAACAGCGCCGTGGCCCTGGCCGCGTGCCCGG
Organism: Actinomadura spongiicola; assembly: GCF_003432485.1. Lineage (GTDB taxonomy): Bacteria > Actinomycetota > Actinomycetes > Streptosporangiales > Streptosporangiaceae > Spirillospora > Spirillospora spongiicola. Next base: position 897,393 of record NZ_QVNQ01000001.1, on the reverse strand, counting down.
CGTGCGGCGCCGTGGACGTGACGAGCGCGGGCCACGAAAACGTCGTCCTGGAGTCGATCACCGTGGACGCTCCCGCCGGAGAGGCCGCCGACGGCGTCGCCGACCGGAACGTCCAGCACACCCCGGACAGGAGGAGGTAGGGCATGACGAGCGCGGAGGGAATCGACGAAATCCACATCCTGTGGATATCCGAGGGGATGAGCTGCGACGGCGACACCGTGTCGATCACGGCCTCCAGCCAGCCGGCCATCGAGGACGTGGTGAACGGCCTGATCCCCGGCCTGCCGAAGGTGCACCTGTACAACAAGGTGCTCTCGCCGACGCTGGGCGGCGAAGAGTTCCTGGCCCCGTTCCGGGCGGCGGTGAAGGGCGAACTGGAGCCGTTCATCTTCGTCCTGGAGGGCTCGGTGCCCAACGAGAAGATCAACGGGGACGGCTACTGGTCGTCGTTCGGCAACGACCAGGACACCGGCGAACCGCTGACGCTGAACTGGTGGATCGACCGGCTGGCGCCGAAGGCGTGGGCGGTCGTCACCGCGGGCACCTGCGCCGCCTACGGCGGGATCCACGCGATGGCGGGCAACCCGACCGGGTGCATGGGCCTCGCCGACTACCTCGGCTGGGACTTCAGGTCCGCGGGCGGGCTGCCGATCGTCAACGTGCCCGGATGCCCCGTCCAGCCCGAGAACTTCATGGAGACGCTGACCTGGGTGCTGTACCACGCCGCGGGTGACGCTCCCCCGCCGCCGCTGGACGACAAGCTCCGCCCCCAATGGATGTTCGGCAAGACCGTCCACGAGGGCTGCGACCGCGCCGCCTACTACGAGCAGGCCGACTTCTCCAAGGACTACAACTCGCCGAAGTGCCAGGTGAAGATCGGCTGCTGGGGGCCGGTGGTGAACTGCAACGTCCCCAAGCGCGGCTGGATGGGCGGCATCGGCGGCTGCCCGAACGTGGGCGGCATCTGCATCGGCTGCACCATGCCGGGCTTCCCGGACAAGTTCATGCCGTTCATGGACGCGCCGCCCGGCGGCAGCCTCTCGACCACGCTCATCAAGCCGTACGGAACCTTCATCCGCCGGATGCGCGGCATCACCAACGTCACGGCGAACAAGGAGCCGAAGTGGCATCACAACCGTGAGCTTCTGACCAGCGGCTACGACCCGCGCTGGCGGCCATAGCACGGATCGCAGGAGAGGACCGCACGGATGACAACGACCGAAAGGGCGCCCGCCGGGAGCGAACCGGGGCAACTCGTCGAGATGTCGTGGGACCCCATCACGCGCATCATCGGCAACCTGGGCATCTACACGAAGATCGACTTCGCGAACCGGCGGGTGGCCGAGTGCCACAGCACATCGTCGCTGTTCCGCGGCTACTCGGTGTTCATGAAGGGCAAGGACCCGCGGGACGCCGGGTTCATCACCAGCCGCATCTGCGGGATCTGCGGCGACAACCACACCACGTGCTCGGTGTACGCGCAGAACATGGCGTACGGCATCAAGAACCCACCGCTGGCCGAGTGGATCCTCAACCTCGGCGAGGCCGCCGAGTACATGTTCGACCACACGATCTTCCAGGACAACCTCGTCTTCGTCGACTTCTGCGAGGCGATGGTCAAGGACACCAACCCGTCCGTGCTGCGGCGGGCCAGGGACACCGAGGCGCCGAACGCGGCGGTGCACGGCTTCCGGACCATCGCGGAGATCATGGAGGCGTTCAACCCGTTCGAGGGCGCGGTCTACAAGGAGGCGCTCCAGGTCAGCCGCACCACACGGGAGATGTTCTGCCTGATGGAGGGCAGGCACGTGCACCCGTCGACGGTGTATCCGGGCGGTGTCGGCACGATGCCGACCCCGACGGTCTTCACCGACTACCTCTCCCGGCTGATGGACGTCATCGACTTCGTCAAGAAGGCCGTCGCGATGAACGACGACGTCTTCGACTTCTTCTACGAGGCGCTGCCCGGGTACGAGGAGGTCGGGCGCCGCCGCGTCATGCTCGGCTGCTGGGGAGCGTTCCAGGACCCGGCCGTCGTCGACTACAGGTACGAGACGATGAACCAGTGGGGCAAGGCGATGTTCGTCACCCCCGGGGTCGTCGTGGACGGCGAACTCCTCACCACCGACCTCGTCGACATCAATCTCGGCATCCGCATTCTGCTGGGCAGTTCCTTCTATGACGACTGGGTGAATGAAGAACCCTTCGTCACGCATGACCCGCTCGGGAATCCGGTGGACATGCGCCACCCGTGGAACCAGACCACGCTGCCGGTTCCGCAGAAGCGCGACTTCGACGACAAGTACAGCTGGGTGATGAGCCCGCGCTGGCTGCGTCCCGGGACCGACGAGCATCTAGCCCTGGACACGGGCGGCGGGCCGTTCGCGCGGCTCTACACAACCGCGCTGGCAAACCTGGTCGACACCCCGTACGTGAAATCGACCGGCTCCAGCGTGCAGATCTCACTGCCGAAGGGCCGGGACCTGCCGGAGACGACGCTGGAATGGCGTATCCCGCAGTGGTCCAACGCCCTCGAACGGAACCGGGCGCGCTCCTACTTCGTCGCCTACGCGGCGGCGATGGCGTTGCACTTCGTCGAGCAGGCGCTCGGCCTCGTCCGCGCGGGCGACACCAAGGTGTTCGAGGACTTCGAGGTGCCCGACGAGGCGATCGGGTGCGGGTTCCACGAGGCGGTCCGGGGCGTCCTGTCGCACCACCTCGTGATCCGGGACGGGAAGATCGCCAACTACCACCCGTATCCGCCGACGCCGTGGAACGGGAGCCCGCGCGACAGCTTCGGCACGCCCGGCCCGTACGAGGACGCCGTCCAGGACATGCCGATCTTCGAGGAGAACGGGCCGGACGACTTCCGGGGCGTCGACATCATGCGCGCCGTCCGCAGCTTCGACCCGTGCCTGCCCTGCGGCGTGCACATGTACCTCGGCGGAGGGCGGACGCTCCAGAAGCTGCATTCGCCGATGTTCGGATCGACGCATGGCTGATTCCGCCTCGGGTCCCGGCGCGCGCCGCCTCGACGGGGCGGCGATCGCCGGGCGGCTGGACCGCCTCGACGAGACACTCGGCACGCTGGAACAGACGCCCGGCGCGACCGCGAAGACGGCGCTGGACGCGGTGACCCTCCTCACCGAGGTGTACGGGGAGGCGCTGGCGCGGGTGATGGACCGCGTGTCGGGTGACGACCGCATCGTCGAGACGTTCCTTGACGACGAGCTCGTCGGTCATCTCCTCGTCCTGCACGGCGTCCACCCCGAACCCGTCGAACGGCGCGTCGCCCGCGCCCTGGACGCGCTCCGGCCGCGGCTCGGCCGCAAGGGCGCGGACGCGGAACTCGTCGAGGTCCGGGAGCGGACGGCCGAGGTCCGGTTGAGGGGCGGGGCGGGAGGCGGGTGCGGGTGCGGCGCCGAACCCGTCGAGGACGTGGTGCGGGAGGCCGTGCTGGCCGTGGCCCCCGAACTGGACGGCGTCCGCGTCACCGTCCCGGACGCTCCCGCGGCGGCGAAGGCGTTCGTGCCCGTCGAGGCGCTGCTGCGCCCTCCGGTGCCCGTGGACGGCGGCCCATGACGACCGGAGCGTTCAGCCGCGTGATCATGAGATCGTCCGCCCGGACGCGGGAGGACGGCGACAGGTGCGGCCTGTGCGACCTGCCCGTCGCGGACGGCCATGCCCACGTCCTCGACGAGCGCACCGGCGAACCCGAGTGCGCCTGCCGCGCCTGCGCCCTGCTCTTCGAGAAGGACGGGGCGGGATTCGGCCACTACCGGCTCGTGCCGGCCCGCAGGATCCGGCTGACCGGCGTCGCGTCCGCTGATCTGGGCGTTCCCGTGCGGCTCGCGTTCTTCACGCTCGGGCCGGACGGCGTCGTCACCGCCCGGTACCCCGGTCCGATGGGCGCCGCCACCTGGACGGTGGACCCGTCCGCCTGGAAGACCGTCACCGCCCGGAACCCGGATCTGGCCTCGATGCGACCCGCGGTCGAGGCCCTGCTCATCAGCTCGGTCGGCGAGACGGACGAGCAGTGGATCGTCCCGATCGACGACTGCTACCGGCTCGTCGCCGTCATCAAGGAAGCGTGGTCGGGACTGTCCGGAGGAGACCGCGTGTGGAAGGACGTGGAGGCGTTCTTCACCCGGCTGCGCGAGTCACGAGAGGAAAGGTAGCCATGGCGGAAATCCGTACCGGTAAGCCCGACGTCGCGCCCGACACACCTTCGCACACCAAGGGCGTGCGGCAGGGCAACGAGAAAAGCGCCTACGCCAACGAGGTCGGGCACCACGAGGACGGCACCGCCGACTCGCGGCGGTCGACCGGCATCCGGCCCAAGAAGCGGGACCCGATCCTGCCGGTCATGCCGAACCTGCCACCCGGCTGACCCGGGCCGATCCCGCGTCCTGAGAGGAGAGACGACATGCGGAAAATGCGAATCGTGGTGGCCTGTGTGGTCACCGCCGGACTGGTGACCCTGATCTACAGGGAGATCCCGGCGATGCGCCGCTACCTCAAGATCGAGCGAATGTGAGCGGGAAGGGCGGCACGGCGGATGTGTCTCGGCATTCCCGGTGAGATCGTCGAACTCTCGGCCGACCGTGACGACCTCGCCATGGTCGAGGTCGCCGGGGTCCGGCGGGCGGTCAACACCGGCCTGCTCGGGCCGGGCGAGGTGCGTCCCGGCGACTGGGTGCTCGTCCATGTCGGCTTCGCCATGTCGAAGATCGACGAGGCGGAGGCCGCGGCGACGCTCGAACTGCTGCGGGGGCTCGGCAGCGCCTACACCGACGAACTGGAGGCGCTGGCGAGCTCCGACATCACCTGAGTCCCGAAATCGACCGAGAGGCGGCTGACCGGCATGCGGTTCGTCGACGAATACCGCGACGCGGACCAGGCCAGGGCACTGGCCGCGCAGATCACCGCGCTGTGCGAGCCCGGCCGGCGGTACCAGTTCATGGAGGTCTGCGGCGGTCACACGCACACCATCTACAAGCACGGCCTGGAGGACCACCTGCCGGAGGCCGTCACGCTCGTGCACGGGCCCGGCTGCCCGGTGTGCGTGATCCCCATGGGCCGGGTGGACGACGCGATCGCCATCGCCCGCCACCCGGACGTCATCATGACCTCGTTCGGGGACATGATGCGCGTGCCCGGCGGCGCCGGTTCGTTCTTCGACGCCAAGGCCGAGGGCGCGGACATCCGCATGGTGTACTCGCCCCTGGACGCGCTGAAGATCGCCCGGCGGAATCCGGACCGCAGGGTCGTGTTCATGGCGATCGGGTTCGAGACGACGGCGCCGTCCACGGCGATGACCGTCCTGCGGGCGGCCGCCGAGGGGATCGAGAACTTCTCCGTCTTCTGCAACCACGTGACGATCCTGCCCGCCATCAAGGCGATCCTGGACTCGCCGGATCTGCGGCTCGACGGCTTCCTCGGCCCCGGGCACGTCTCGACCGTCATCGGCTGCCGCCCGTACGAGTTCATCCCCGGTCGTTACGGCAAGCCGCTGGTCTGCGCGGGGTTCGAGCCGCTGGACATCCTGCAGTCGGTGCACATGCTGCTGCGGCAGCTCGCCGACGGCCGCGCCGAGGTGGAGAACCAGTACACCCGCGTCGTCCCGTGGGACGGGAACCAACGGGCGCTGGAGGCCATCGGGGAGGTCATGGAACTGCGCCCGTACTTCGAGTGGCGCGGGCTGGGCTTCATCTCGCAGTCGGCGTTGCGGGTGCGGGACGCCTATGCCGTCCACGACGCCGAGCGCGTGTTCGACGTTCCGGGCGTAAGGGTCGCCGACCCGAAGGCATGCCAGTGCGGCGAGGTTTTGAAGGGCGTCATCAAACCCTGGGAATGCAAGGTCTTCGGGACCGCCTGCACGCCGGAGACCCCGATCGGCACCTGCATGGTCTCCTCCGAGGGGGCGTGCGCGGCCTACTACAACTACGGACGCTTCACCCGTGACCGCGTCAAGGAGGCGACGCGCGCATGACCACCGAACAGAGCGTCCTGGAACGCATCGAGCGGGCACGGCTCCGCAAGGCCAGGGTCAAGGAGGAACGCGTCACCCTCGCGCACGGCGCGGGAGGAAAGGCCACCCAGACCCTCGTCGAGGACGTCTTCGTGGACGCGTTCCGCAACCCGCACCTGGAGGCCATGACCGACGGTGCCACCCTCACCCTGAACGGCACGCGGACGGTCTTCACGACGGACACGTTCGTGGTGTCGCCGCTGTTCTTCCCGGGTGGGGACATCGGGGACCTGGCGGTGAACGGCACGGTCAACGATCTGGCCGTCTGCGGCGCCCGGCCGATGTACCTGTCGGCCGGGTTCGTCCTGGAGGAGGGCTTCCCGGTCGCCGACCTGCGGCGGATCGCCGCCTCGATGTCCGCCGCCGCGGCGGCGGCCGGAGTCGCCGTGGTCACCGGTGACACCAAGGTCGTCGAGCGCGGTAAGGCGGACGGCTGCTACGTCAACACCGCCGGGATCGGCGTCCTGGAGCGGGACGTGACGCTGGGCGCCGCCGCCGTCCGGGCCGGTGACGCCGTGCTGGTCTCCGGGCCGATCGGAGAGCACGGTGTCACGATCATGCTCGCGCGTGGCGAACTCGACATCGAGGCCGACCTCGCCTCAGACACGGCGCCGCTCCACGAACCCGTCGCGGCGCTCCTGGACGCCGTCCCCGGCGGAGTGCGGGTGCTGCGGGACGCGACGCGCGGCGGGGTGGCGACGGTCCTCAACGAGATCGCCCAGGCGGTCCGGCTCGGCGTCGTGCTGGACGAGGCGGCGATCCCGGTGGCACCCGTGGTCAACGGGGCCTGCGAGTTGCTCGGCATCGACCCGCTGTACGTGGCCTGCGAGGGACGGTTCGTCGCCGTGGTGGACGGCGAGCACGCGGACGCGGCGCTCGCCGCGCTGCGCGGGCACCCGTTGGGACAGGGTGCCGCGATCGTCGGGCATGTCGCGGACGAGCCGGCGGGGACCGTCCTGCTGAAGACGTCCTTCGGCGGCACGCGCATCGTGGACATGCTGGTGGGCGATCCGCTACCGCGAATCTGCTGACCGGTCACGGGCGGCCGCGACGACCGCCTGGCCGAGGGAGATCCCGCCGTCGTTGCACGGCACCCGAGAATGGACGAGGACCTGGAAGCCCTCCCCTTCCAAGCCGTCGACGACCCGCCGCAACAGGGTCAGGTTCTGGAACACGCCGCCGGACAGGGCGACCGTGCCGAGGCCGGTGCGTTCCCGGAGAACTCGTGCGGCCGTGACGACGGCCCGCGACAGCCCGTTGTGGAACCGGGCGGCGATCCGGTCGACGGGGACATCGGCGAGCAGATCGTCGACGACGCCGCGCACGAGATCGCCGCTCCGAAGGATCAGCGGGTCGTCGTCCGTCACCGTCATCGGATACGCGCCGTGTTCGTCGGGCGCGACTCGCTGTTCCAGTTCGATGGCGGCCTGCCCCTCGTAGCGGGCCACCTCCCGGACGCCGAGAATCGCCGAGACCGCGTCGAAGAGACGTCCGGCGCTGGACGTGAGCGGAGCGTTGACGCCTTTCCGGGCCAGGGCGACGACCGTGTGCCAACGCGTCCGATGCCGCCGCGCCAAATCCAGTTCGGGCAGGTCGTCTCCGTAGGCGGCGAGGAGATGCGCCGCCGCCATCCGCCACGGTTCACGGACGGCCATTTCGCCACCCGGCATCGGCACCGGCTCCAGATGGCCCGCCCGCCGGAAGTCCGCCAGGTCGGCGATGAGCAATTCGCCGCCCCACAAGGTGGCGTCGGTTCCGAAACCGAGCCCGTCGAAGGCGACGCCGATGACCGGACCGCTCGCTCCGTTGTCGGCGAGGCAGGACGCGATGTGGGCATGGTGATGCTGAACGGCTACGGCGTCCACATCTGTCAGTTCGAGCGCGTACTTCGTCGACAGGTACTCCGGATGCAGGTCGTGGGCGACGAGTCTGGGCGTCACGTCGAAGAGGCGACGGAAGTGGGCGATGCCCTCGGTGAACGACCGCAGCGTCTCGTAGTTCTTCAGATCGCCGATGTGATGGGACACGAACGCCCTGTTCCCCTTGGCCACGCAGAAGGTGTTCTTCAGCTCGGCCCCGCACGCCAGGACCGGGCGAGGGAACGGCTGGGCGGTGGTCACGGGAGCGGGAACGTACCCGCGTGAACGCCGGACGAGCAGTTCCCTTCCACGAAAAACGCGCACCACCGAGTCGTCGGTACGCACTTGTATGGGCCGATCGTGCGTCAGGAAACCGTCCGCGATCCGCGAGAGCCGCTTCAGCGCGTCGTCGTCACGGCAGACGATCGGCTCGTCCGACACATTGCCGCTCGTCAGGACGAACGGGCGGCCGAGATGGCGGGCGAGCAGGTGATGCAGGGGCGTGTAGGGCAGCATCACCCCGAGCTCCCGGCTCCCCGGCGCCACCGTGTCCGCGACCTGGGCACCCGAAAGGCGCGGCGCCAGCAGGATCGGACGGTGCGTTCCCGCCAGCACCCGTTCGCCGACCGGTTCCAGCCGGACCAGTTTTCGCGCCCACTCCAGATCGGGGGCCATCAGGGCGAACGGCTTGTCCTCCCGGTGCTTGCGGTCGCGCAACGCGCGGACGGCCCGCTCGTCATCGGCCAGGACGGCGAGATGGTAACCGCCGAGCCCTTTGACAGCGAGAATGCGGCCGTCCAGGAGCCATTCGGCCGCCGTCCGCAGGGGCTCTCCCTCAGCCGGAACGCCGTCCGGCCCGGTGAGCCGCAGCGACGGCCCGCATTCGGGGCAGCACACCGGTTGCGCGTGGAACCTGCGGTCATCGGCATCGGCGTACTCCCGCGCGCACGCCTCGCACATGTCGAACGCGGCCATGGTCGTGTTGTGCCGGTCGTACGGGACGTCGGCGACGATGCTGAACCGCGGCCCGCAACCGGTGCAGTTCGTGAACGGGTAGCCCGAGCGGCGCCCCGCCGGGGCGAGGGTCTCGGCGAGGCATTCCTCGCAGGTCGCCGTGTCCGGGGAGATCAGCGCGGACCGCGCAGCGGCGGGCGGGCTCGGCACGATCCGGAAGCCGCGTTCGGCCGTCGGCTCCGCCGGTTCCGCCCGCACCCGCTCCACCACGGCCAGCGCCGGCGCCCGCCGTTCGAGATCGGCGAGAAAGCCGTCCAGCTTCGCGCGGTCGCCTTCGATCTCCGCGAAAACGCCCTCAGCGTCATTTCCGACGTGGCCCGAGACGCCGTACTCCTTGGCCAATCCGGAGACGAAGGGGCGAAACCCGACACCCTGAACGATTCCCTCGATACGAAGGCGAAGCCGCGTGACCGTGGCCATCGCGTTTCACGACTGCCCGTGCAGCGCCTGCTGGGTGAGTTCCCAGAGGACGTGGTAGAGCGTCGTCTGCGCCTCCTGGATCCGGTGCACGGACGACGACGGCACGACGAAGAGATGGTCGATCGTTCCAGCCTGGGCCATTCTTCCGCCGTCGTAACCCGCGAAGCCGACCGTCAGCATGCCCCTGCTGCGCGCCTCCGCGAAGGCGCGCAGCAGATTCTCCGAGCCGCCACTGGTCGACAGACCCACGGCGATGTCTCCGGTTCCCGCGAGCGCGGCGAGTTGGCGCGCGAAGACCACGTCGAAGCTCACGTCATTGGACAGGGCGGTCACCGTGGCCACGTCATGCGGAAGGGAGAACGCGGGCAACGGCCGGGCGGGTGAAGGCGGATTGACGTGGAGTTCCTCGATCTCCCGCGCGTCCGTGGCGCTGCCGCCATTGCCGAAACTGAACAGCCGACCGCCGTCCCGGAAGCGCTCGGCCATCTGTCGCGCGCATTCGGTGAGCCGTGCGCCGTGCAGGTCGGCGAGGGACTCCCGCAGCGCGACGATTTCGGCGGCCTTCTCCTCCGTGGAGGCCCGCACGTCCGCGAGCACGCCGGAGGGCGCGCCCTGTTCCGGCGACAGGAACGGATACAACGATTCCGGGTTCATCCTGTCGGCTCCTCCACAACGGCGATGGCCTCCTTGGCATGGACCAGAACCGTGTCCCCCGGCCCGGCGTCGACCAACGCCAGGCTGATCTCCTCCGGGCCGTTCTCCGTATCGACGATCGCGAGGCCGTCATCCAGGACCTCACGCACCCGAACCCGAACCGCCGTGTCGGAACAGGTGATGCAAACGTCCTCATGACACGGCGCCGCGAATTCCTCACCGATGAACACATGAACCAGTTCCCACAGGATGTGGTAGGCGGTGACGTGCAGTTCTTTCACCACGCACGGATCGTCGGACCGGGCGATCAGGGCATGGTCGACGGCCTTGTCCCCGGCGATGTCGCCGCCGTCCCCGCCGAGCAGGGCGACCGTCAGCACCCCGAGTTCACGAGCGACCCGCAAAGCCTCCAGGACGTTCGCGCACCGGCCGTCCCGCGAGAACCCCAGGGCGATGTCCCGGGGTGAGGCGAGCGACCGCAACCGGTCGGCGAAGCCGCCCTCCGTCAGCGAAAGCGCGGGCAGGGCCCGCTTGCCGACAATGGCCGGGTGCAGGAACTCCACCGCGACATGCTGGGCGTCCGAGGCCGCGCCGCCGTCACCGAACGTGATGATCTTGCCGCCGCGGCGGAAGCGCTCCGCCACGTCCCGGCAGGCGGCGGCGATGAGGTCCGCGTCCTCGCCGAGGGCTCGACCTGGGTCGACGCGCCGCCGGAAGGCGGTCCGTACGGCGTCCGCCGCCGTTTCCTGTGCCATGGTCAACTCCTCAGGGCCGAGCGAACGCGACGGCCGATTCCCGCGTGCCCCTCGCCTGGGAGGTCTTCTTCCACAAGGACAGGAAAGCGTCGAGTACGCCGCCGAATTCGGCGAGTTCTTCCATCCGCTTCTTCAGGTAGGCCGAACCCGCGGGAGTGAGTTCGTACAGCCGCCGGGCCGGTCCCGCGTCCGACGGAACCCACCTGGACGTCAGGAGCAGCTCGCGTTCGAGGCCGCGCAGGACGCGGTAGGCGTGGCCGGGCTCGACGTCCGCCAGGCCCATTCCCGCCAGCCGTTCGATCAGGTCGTAGCCGTGCCCCGGCCGTTCATGGATCAGGACCAGGAGGAAAGGCCGGAGCCGGCCGCGGATCTCACCGCCGCACACGACCGCTCCTCTCCCCTGCCCGAACCGTCCGCACCGGTCCCTCGATATATGTCGCTCGGCGGCACCGCTAACCGGCCGATCTCGAACCGGCACCAAGACTTCAAGATCTTTTGAAGAACGTCAGCAGATGCGTGGGAGCTGTTCGCGGACGTCGCCGCGCGCCGAAGGCGCACAGGGCGGCTCAGTCCAAGAGCGAGACCACCCGGATTTCCATCGAGAAGTGGCCGGCAACGGTCGAGGATGCCCTCCTCGACTTTGCAGGGGGATCACTCGTTGGTGGGGACGATCGCGACGGGGCATTTGGCGTGGTGCAGGACCGCGTGGTTGACCCGTCCCAGCGCCATGCCGAACGGACCGCGCCTGCGCCGGGCGCCGACGACCACCAGCCCGGCGTTCTCCGACGCGTCCACCAGCGCCCGGGACGGCGTGCGGTCGGACACCAACTGGTCGACCGGGACGTCCGGGTACCGCTCCCGCAGCCCGGCCACGGCCTCCGACAACTCCATGTCCTCGACCACCCGCCGGCGGGGGGAGCCGAACTCGCCGCCCACCGCGTGCAGCGCCAAGATCCTGGCGCCCCTGGACGCGGCCTCGGCGAAGGCCCACTCGACGAACGGCCTCTCCTCGCTCCGCCCCTCGATCCCGACCACGACCTCCGCGGGCGCGTCGGACGGATAAGGGGCCGAACGAGAAACCACCATCACAGGGCAGAACGCATGCGACGCCGTGTACAGGCCGACGGAACCGAACAGGAGTCCTTCGAAGCCGCCCAGCCCGCGTGATCCGACGGCCACGAGCATTCCGTGTTTGCTTTCGTCCACCAGCGCACCGCCCGGATCCTTGGTCACCAGCCGGGTCTCGATGTCGAGGTCGGGGTGCTGTTTCAGCGCGTACTGCCGGGCCTCGGCCAGCATGTCCTCACGCTCGGCGACCAACCGGCTCAGCGCGTCGTCCGGGATCGTCCCGTCCCGCACCAGTGCCCGGGACCCGTGCACCAGGTGCAGCGGAAGGCCGTGCCGGACGGCGTAGTCGGCGGCCCAGTCCAAAGCCCGCCAGGCGTGTGCAGATCCGTCGATTCCTACGATGATTGGAGCCGCCATGGGACGTTCCTCCTGAAACCCGTCTCGAACTCTCTACCTCGACGCTAGGCCGCGGCTCGGTGCCCGTGGCCGGGCCGAAGGTCCCGAGGCGGCGTCCTAACGTCCCGGCGCGCTCTCCTCAGGTCCCCGCCCGGTCACCGCGGCGGCGGGCTCGGCGGCGCCCATGTCCAGCCGGAACGGCGGATAGCGGTCGGTGAGCAGGAGCGCGTAGCCGGCCACTCGCAGCACCCACCGGTGTATCCCCATGAGAAGGTCGAAAACGCCGCGCAGGTAGCGCGTCGTGAACAGCAGCGCGACGGCGGCGACGAGCACCAGCACACCGACCAGACCGGGCGCGTTGTAGGCCCTGTCGCCTCCGAGACCGCCGACGAACAGCGCGATCACCATGTAGTGCGGGATCGCGAGGAGCCACCATTTCAGCAGCGCCAGCCGCCTCGACAATTCCTCGGGATAGTCGACGCTCAGGCGGGCCGGGTAGTCGGGGACGTCCTTGAGCGTGAACGGCGGATACCGGTCGGTGCCGAGCGCGCCGTAGCCGTAGAACGCCACCCGCCACGCCCAGCGCGGCACCCCGACGTTGAACTCGAAGATCGACCTCGGATAGCGCCCGGTGAACAGGATCGCGAAGAAGGCGACCACGGTGAGCACCGCGACCGCGATCCCCAGGAAGAACTGCACCACGTAGTGCGGAATCAGCAGCAGCTACTTCACCAGCCACAGCCATCGTGACAGCGGCTCGTCCAGCCGTCCGTCCACCCGGACGGGCATCTCTCGACGTTCATCTCGTCCTCCCAGGAAGTTCGTTCTTCGCCGCTGAGGACGTCCGCGACCGGCCGCCGTCGACTGGGCGGGGGGTGTGCCGTGTGGCCGAGGCGGTCATCTCCCGCCCGGCCGGGTCGGCCATCGACAGCAGCCGGGCCCGGTCGGCCCACAATTCCAGCCCGTCGGGACGGTCGACGAACCGCCACGGCTGGGTGTTGTGGACGGACGGCGCCAGAACCGCCGCGCGCACGACGAACCGCACCGCCAGATCCGGTCCTTCGCGTTCGGGTGGCCGGGCCTGGACGTCCCGACCTTCCACCACGGATCGTGTAGCGCCGATCATGAGGACCTCCAGCCGCGAGTGCCCGACACCTTCAGGCTGCCGAGCCCCGGGCCCGGCGGCATCGGGCCGGAAGTCCCTCCCGCCGGTACCTTCGACCGGAATCAGGTGCGACGAAGTCCCCTGACCCGCCGGGGGTCAGGGAGCGCCGGGGTTCTGGGCGGTGATCAGGTGTTGCAGGGTGCGGTGGTGGTCCGTCGCGACGCCGTGGACGCCGTCGAGTTCGAAGAGTTCGGTCAGGGGCGTGCTCTCGACGTCCGTGAAGCCGGCGGCGAGAATCCTCTCCCGCCAGGCGGCGATGTCGTCCGCTTCGGCGAGCGCCAGCGCGCGGCGGGCCTCGGCGTCGTAGGCGTGGGCCCGGGGGTCGGTGTCGGAGTGTCGCATTCCGCCGGCGTGCCAGGGGGCGTCCACGACGGCCAGTCGGCCGCCCGGACGGAGCAGGCGGCGCCAGTCGCGCAGCGCGGTGTCGACGTCGGGCAGCGTCCAGAGGAGGTAGCGGCTGACGAGCGCGTCGAACGGGCCGCCTCGCACCTCGGGCCTGACCGCGTCGCCCTGGACGAACGTGATGTCGAGCCCGCGGCGCCGCGCGTTGTCGCGGGCGTAGTCCAGCATGGCGGGTGCGATGTCGATGCCCCTCACCCGGCGGCCGAGGGCCGCGATGGTCAACGCGGCGTGGCCCGTGCCGGTGCCCACGTCGAGCACGGTCTCGGCGTCGTCGGGCAGGGCGTCCCGCCAGACGCGGGTCCAGGCGGCGTCGTAGTCGGGGTGCGCGAGCCGTTGCTCCTGGAACCGCTGGTAGGCGGGGGCGTGCTGGTTCCAGTACCAGGTGATGCGGTCCTGGACGGGTGAGTCCTGAGGCACGGCGTCACTTGCCCTTGAAGTAGGTCGCCAGGCGCTCCAGGCCGTCCAGGACCAGGGGCGAGGGCGGTTCGGTGAAGTTGAACAGCTGCACGTGGATCGCGTCGTTCCGGACCGCGCGCAGATCCTTGGCGCCGGGGATGTCCAGCAGCGCCTGCTTGATCTCCTGCCGGGTGCCGTCGGTGTGCAGCAGGATGACGGTGTCGGGGTCGCGTGCCAGCAGTTCCTCCATGGAGACCTCGAAGACGCGCTTGTCGGTAGCGGCGAACACGTTCTGGGCGCCGAGCGTCTTGAGCTGCGGTGTGGCCATGCTCTGACCGCCGTAGGCCCCGACGGTGCCCTCACCCCGGTAGGGCCACAGCACGGCGACCTTGCGGCCCTTCTGGTCGGGGAGACCGGCCTGGACGGTCTGGATCCGCTTCTGGAGGTCCTTGACGGCCTGCTCGGCCTTGGCCCGCCGGTCGAAGACCCTGCCGTACAGCCGCATCTGCTGGTAGATCGTCTCGTAGCCGGGGTTCTTGATCCCGTCGGGGCAGAAGCTGGGCTCGTTGAGCACCGGAATGCCGACGGCCGACAGGGACTCGCGCGAGACGCCGTCGGGCAGGCCGAGCACCAGGTCCGGTTCCTTCGAGATGATCGACTCGGTGGAGATCTTCAGGTGCCCGTCGGAGCCGAGCCGGTCGGTGAGGGAGGGAACCTTCTCGACCGCGGCGAGGGTCTCCTTGGAGTAGTACTCCGGCGGGAACTTCCCGGCCCGCGAAGACAACCGGTCCAGCACGCCGAGGGCGGACAGGTACTGCAACGGAGCACTGTTGACGATCATCACGCTGGACGGCGCCTTGTCCAGGGTGACGTCCACCCCGCAGTTCTTGACGGTGAGGGGATAGTTCGCCGACGCCTTCCCGTTGTCGCCGTCCCCGGAGCCGGACGAGCCGCAGGCGGTGAGCGTGACGGCCAGCAGACCGGCCGTGAGCCGGGCGAGGCATCTCTTCATCGAGCGGACTTCTCCTTAGCGTGGCCGGGTTCAGCCGGTGGTACGGACTCGTCGTCGAGCGGATGGAAGAGGAACTGGATGCCGCGAGAAGTGTCGAGACGTTCGACGCCGACGCCGTAGACGCCCTGAAGAAGCTCGGCGGTCAGCACATCGGCGCACGGCCCGTGCGCGACGACGTCGCCGTCCTGAAGGACCAGCACGTCATCGCAGTAACGAGCGGCCAGGTTGAGATCGTGGAGCACGATGACGGTCGTGATGCCGAGCCCGCGGATCATGGCGAGCAGCTCGTGCTGGAACCGGATGTCGAGGTGGTTGGTCGGCTCGTCGAGCACGAGATGCGTGGGCTCCTGCGCCAGCGCCCGAGCGATCATCACGCGCTGCTTCTCGCCACCGGACAAACCGACGAACACCCGGTCCGCGAGATGCCGGGCGCCGACCCTGCGCAGCACGGACGCGGCGATCCGGTGATCCTCGGCGCCGTTGCGGGAGAACGTCGTCTGGTGCGGCGCCCGGCCGAGCAGGACCATGTCGGCCACCGTCATCGGGAGATCGCCCAGCGACTCCTGGAGCACGACGGCGACCTGCTGCGCCAGCGCGCGATGCGTGAAGGAGCCGAGCGGCCTTCCGTCCAGGAAGACCTGGCCGCTGCGCGGGGTCACGATCCCGGTGAGCATCCGCACCACCGTGGTCTTGCCGCTGCCGTTGGGCCCGAGCAGCCCGAGTATCCGGCCGGACTCGGCGCGCACATCGACGTCCCGCACCACGGTCGTCGCGCCGTAGGCATAGGTGAGTCCGCGTCCTTCGATCATGTCACTCGCTTCCGGCGTGCAGGCGGCGGACCAGGATGAGCAGGAACGGCGCGCCGACCATCGCGGTGATGATGCCGATCGGCAGCTCCTGCGGACTCAGGAGCATGCGGGCGGCCAGGTCGGCCCACAGCAGGAAGATGGCGCCGATCAGCGCGGCGACGGGAACGGCCCGGCGGTGTGTGGCCCCCACGATGCGCCGGGCCAGATGCGGGATCACCAGCCCGACGAAACCGATGCTGCCGGACGACGCCACCAGCACCCCGACCGCCAGGGAGACGAGCACCAGCAGCACCAGCCGGAACCGCGCCGGCGAGACGCCCAGGGTGTGCGCGGTCTCGTCACCGATCGCCAGCGCGTCCAGCCGCCGTCCCCACAACGTGAGCAGCGTGACCACCAGCGCGACGGCGACCAGGACCACGACCAGCGGCGCCGACCAGTGCGCCAGCGCCAACGTCCCCAGCAGCCAGAACAGCACCGACCGGGAACCTTCGGCCGAGTCGGACGCGAAGATCAAGAAGCTGGTGAGGGCGTAGAGCGCGTACCCGACCGCCACCCCCGTCATCAGCAACCGCGTCGAGGTGATCCGTCCCGCCGTCCGCGCGATCACGAAGACCAGCAGCGACGCGCCCAGCGCCCCGAGAAAGGCGGCGATCTGCAACGCGTGCTCGCCCCACCCCGCCCCGAACCCGAACAGGATCGCGGCCGCGGCCCCCGTCGACCCACCGGAGTTGACCCCCAGCAGGTACGGATCGGCGAGCATGTTGCGCACCATCGCCTGCAACGCCATCCCGGTCACGGCGAGCCCGGCCCCCACCGCCGCGCCCAGCAGCACCCGCGGCAACCGCACCCGCCACACGATCGCGTCATGCGACGACTTCCAGGTCTTCTCGGCCGGGCTGCCGATCAGGTGGTGCCCCACGATGTCCAGGACGGTCAGCGGCGACACCGAGACCGCCCCCATCCCGACCGCCGCGACGACCGTCCCGCAGAACACCGCGACCAACCCGAGCAGGAGCAACACGTACCGCCGCCGCCGGGAGGACGCCCCCAGATCGTCGTCGTCGGTCTCCGGCCCCACGCCCGACCGCACCACCGACAACGCCTTCATGCATCCCCTCAGCTATTGCAACTGATAAGCAACAACTAAGGGTACGCAGTAATTCTCGTCAAGGTCCCCCACCCTGTGACGAACAGCTCACCCAGCCCGCAACCCCTACAAGTCAACGCCCCAGCGGTGGACTCGCTCGCGGCCTGTCGCCCGATGCTCGACGCGCGGCGGGCCGGTCTCGTCCGCGACTTCGGCCCGGACATCATCCGGGTGGACGTCAACGGTCGAATCACCAACGTCATCGATTGGGAAGCGGCCAAGACCGTCTCGTCGAGGGAGACGGGTGGCGAGAGCAGAGATGAACAGGGATACGGATTCATGGTGTTAGAGACAACGGCGTTCCATCAGAGCCGCGCGGCCGCCCAGCTCACCGCGCTCACCTCGCCGGCTCGGCTGAGCCTGCTCACCGCCGTCGCCACCCATGAGCGGAACGGAGGAGACCGCTCTCTGACGGCCATCGCGACCGCCCTCGGGCTCACCGTGAAGGCCCTGCTGAAGGAGGCCGTCCGGTTGCAGGAGGCAGGCCTGCTGACCATGCGGGGACAGGTCCTTTCCACGAACCTCACCGCCCTCCGTGGAACGGCGGACGTGCTGGTCCAAGACCTTCCGATGACACGGCTCCTTCGGAGCGAGCCGGAGCTGGAGCGGTTCTTCAAGCAAGGACGGCTGGTCGACCTTCCGGACAAGCCGGACGTCCTCGAACGGATTGGACGTCTCCTCGTCCAACTCCTGCCCACCGACCGTGTTCTGACCGAGGCCGAGGTCGATCGGCGGTTGGCGGAGGTCCATGACGATCACGCCGCCCTCCGCAGGCTCCTGGTGGGTCTGCGCCTGGTGACACGGGACGCCGGCAGTGACTACCGCCGCAGCGCCTGACCACGGTCGGTGCGGTCAACCCGGGTTCGCCCGGTCATGGGTGTCGTGGTCTGCTCGGGCGGCGGCGATTTCGGGGCCGTGTCGGACGGCCCAGTCGGCGAGGGTGGAGAGCGGTTCGAGGAGGGTGCGGCCCAGGGGGGTCAGGTCGTATTCGACCGTTGGCGGGACGGTCGGATGGACGGTTCGGCTGGCCAGGCCGTCCCGTTCGAGGCCGCGCAACGTGCGGGTCAGCATGCGCTGGCTGATTCCCTCGATCGATCGGTGCAGTTCGTTGAAGCGGTAGGAGCGCCTGCCCAGCAAGACCAGGATCAGCACGCTCCAGCGGTCGCCGGCGCGGCGCAGAACGTCCCCCACCGGGCAGGCCAGTTGTTCGTCCAGCGGCACCGGGATCGGAAGCGGCGCGCTGATCACCGAGGGCACATCGGTGTGCGTATCAGACATCGAACTGCCTTCTTTCGGGCGGACGGGTGGTTACCGATGATTGTCGTCGAGCCACCGATGATCGAGGAGCGAGCGCATGTCCGGCCGTACGAGCAAGACAGTGGTGATCAGTGGTGGAACCGACGGAATGGGCCGGGCGACGGCGCTCGCGCGCCTCGCTCGGGGCGACACCGTGATCGTCATTGGAAGCAGCGGGGAGAAGGGCCGGGCGCTGGTCGAGGAGGCGGCCCGGGCGGGTGCCGGTGAGCGGTTCCGGTTTCTGCACGCGGATTTGAGCACCGTGGGCGAGGTCCGTCGCGTCGCGAAGGAAATCGTGGCGGGTCATCCGGTGGTGGACGCGCTCATCCTTTGCGCGAACCGGCCGAGTCCGAAACGGCGGGAGACTTCCGATGGGCTGGAGTTCACCTTCGCGCTGTATTACCTGAGCCGGTACTTGTTGGGCGAACTGCTGCGTCCGGTGATGGACGCGGCCCCCGCGCCGCTGATCGTGAACGTGTCCGGGGTCGGTAACACGGTGGGTTCGGTGCGGTGGGACGATCTGCAACTGCGACGCAAGTACAGCATGATCAAGGCGCAGCTCCAGGCCAACCGGGCCAACGACCTGCTCGGCGTCTCCTTCGCCGACCGGGCGGCGGGAAAGGCCCGCTATGTGCTTTACCACCCCGGTTTCACCCGCAGCGGAGATCTGTCCCCGCTGAACCCGGTGATGCGCGGAACGATCAGGCTGCTGGCGCGGGTCAAGGCGCGGCCGGTGGAGACCGCGATCCGGCCCATCGTCGAATGGATCGACGAACCGCCGTCCGCCCCGCTCACCGCCGTCGACCGCGGGAAGCCGGTTGACCTGTCGCTGCCGACGCTGGACAAGCATGACGCCGAACGCCTCGCCAAGCTCACCGAGGAGCTTCTGCGCTCGCCGGGGGTCACTCGCGGGCGGTGACGAGGGCCGTGGCGGACGGCTTGGTCATGGCCAGGGTGGTCAGGGCGCCGGCGCCTGCGGTGACGGCGAGGGAGGCCACGATCAGCAGGGCGAGGAGGGTCCAGGGGACGGCGAGAATGCCTCCCTGCTGGAACCCCGCCAGCGCCGCCGCGGCGACCAGCGAGCCGAGGAACAGGCCGATGACGGTGACCGCGGTGGACTCGATGGTGGCCATCCGGACGACCTGGCCACGGCTCAGCCCGGTGGCGCGGGCGACCGCGAACTCCGTACGGCGCTCGGCGGCGGCGATCACCACCGCGTTGATCACCGCGATCGCGGCGTACAGGCCGGACATGCCCATCAGGACGGCCATGATCCCCATCGTGCCGCGCTGTTCGTCCTCCACCCGGGCGTCGGCCCATTGGGCGGTGGTGCGGACGTCGCCGATTCCGGCGGCGCGGATCCGGTCGGCGACCGCCCGCGCTGAGGTGCCGGGCGCGACCTGCACCATGGTCTCGGTCGGCGCCTCCGCGAGGATCGCGGCGGGGACGAGGTCACGCGGCACCAGGAAGTTCGCGCTGCGGTTCTCCAGAACTTCCGGGAGGCGCGCCACGGTACGCAGCTTGACTTTCTCGTCGCCGATCCGGGCCGTGACCGAGCCGCGAAGGATGCCCTCGCCGGCCAGCCCCGGGCCGATCACGATGGTGCGTCCGCGCAGGTCGTCCAGGGTGCCGGACGTCGGAGTGAGGCGGTGGGCGCGACGGTAGGCGGTGCCGTCGACCGCGATGATCCCCGAATGGTGCGTCTGCCGGTAGGTCCGCTGTTCCTCGCGGTACCGGGCGGTCACCGCCATCTCGACCTGGCTCTGCGGGGAGGCGAGCGCGACCCCGGGGATATGCGGGATTCGGGCCGCGGCGGCGCCGTCCGAGGTGACCACCAGTTCGGCGACGGTGATCCGCTCCAGATCGGCGCCGGTGGCGCGGGCCAGCGAGTTCAACGTGCCGGTGAGGCCGACGAGCAGGCCGACCAGCACGATGACGGGCGCGGCGGTGGAGGCGCTGCGCCGGACCGCGTCACGCAGGTTGGCCTGCGCCAGCTCGCCGAGCACGCCGGTTCGCAGGACCGTGCCGAGGAGCCTGCCGACCAGCGGGACGGCCAGCGGGCTCAGCGCGCTGAGGGCGACCGAGCCGACGATGGAGATGCCCATCCCGACCATCAGGGTGAGCAGCAGATCCGTTCCGTTTCCGGCCGCGATGAGGAGGAGGGTCAGCGCGAGCGAGGACAGGCCCGTCAGCCAGCGTCCGGCGGTCATCACGCGGGCCGCGCGGGGCGTGTTGCGCAAGGCGTCCAGCGGGCGCACCCTGGCCGACCGGTAGGACGCCGCCAGCACCCCGCACACCGCGACCGTGATCCCCACGCCCGGCGACAGCACCAGCACCGAGTTGGACCAGCCCGGGGAGAAACCGTCCGGGAGCAGCCCGATCCCGATCAGCAGCCGCGCCTGGACCCACGCGGCCGGAACACCCAGCACCATGCCGAGGACGCTGCCGATCAGCCCCAGCAGGAACGCCTCGCCCAGCAGCAATCCGATCAGTTGGGGACGGCTCCCGCCGAGCATCCGCAACAGGGCCAGTTCGCGGCGGCGCTGCTCCACGGCGAAGGCGAACGTCGAGCCCACGATGAACATGGCCAGGAACATCGCCAGCGGTGTGGCCATGCCCAGCAGCGTCGCGGCCCCGGCGTATCCCTCCCTGATCTGCTCGGCGTCCCGGGCGGAGGTACCCGGCGGGATCTCCGGCTCTCCCGTCGACACCAGGACGAGCACCGCCGACTGGACGAGTGCCACGCCGAGTGTGACCGTCAGCAGCGCCCCGGCGAACAGTTGCCACCGGTCGCGGACGGTGCTGGCGGAGATGCGCAACACGGGTCAGCCCTCCAATCGGGTGAGCCGTTCGGCCACACCGGCGGCGGTGGGACGTATCAGACGGTCGACGATCCGTCCGTCGGACAGGAACACCACCGCATCGGCGTTCGCCGCCGCGACCGGGTCGTGGGTGACCATCACGACGGTCTGCCCCGACTCGTCCACCATGCGGCGCAGCAGCCGAAGGACCATGCGGGCCGAGTGGGTGTCCAGGGCCCCGGTGGGTTCGTCGGCGAACAGCACGGAGGGACGCGTCACCATCCCGCGGGCGATCGCCACTCGCTGCTGCTGCCCGCCCGACAGCTCCCGAGGCCGGTGCCGCGCCCGGTCGGCCAGTCCGACGGCGGCCAGTGCCGCTCGCACGTCCGCGCGTGACGGCCGGGCGCCCGCCAGCTTCAGCGGAAGCGCGACGTTCTGTTCGGCAGTCAGCGAGCCGATGAGGTTGAAGTTCTGGAAGATGAAGCCCATGGTGCGGCGCCGCAGGCTGGTCAGTGTGGCGTCGGTGGCGCGGGTGATGTCCTGCCCGGCCAGTACGACGCGGCCGGAACTCGCCCGGTCCAGGCCCGCGGCGCAGTGCAGCAGGGTGGACTTACCGGACCCCGAGGGGCCCATCACAGCGGTCCAGGTACCGGCGGGGAATGTCACGGTGACGTCCGCCAGAGCTTGGACGCGGGCCTCACCCGTCCCGTAGTGCCTGCTCACCTGGTGCAGTTGCACCGACGTGACCGGGGCGCCCGCGGACGCCTGCGGCCCGGCGGCGGCGGGACGGCTCATCACACGTCCCCGGGCTTCAGGCTGCACGCCCGGACGATCATGCCGCCGGAGCCTGCCGGCGCCATGTTCGGTCGCTCGTCCCGGACGTGGGCGACGGGTCGCATCGCCGCGCGACACCGGCCCGGCGTGCGGCCCCCGGGCCGGCCGTCGCCGCGTGCGGAAGGTCGTCGTCTCATACTCCGCATCCCATCGCCGTGGCACCCCCGGCCGCATTCCGGCAGCCCACCAATTCGGTGGTATGCCCAGCACTACCTCGTCCCGTAAAAGGGGTCGGGTAGCGTGCGACCGTGCCCAACGACCCGCCCCTCACGCTGCCGGCCGCGATGAGGCGACGCGGGTTCCTGCTGACCGCCTGGCCGTGGCGCGTCTTCGGCTATCTGCTGTCGACCCCGCCGGTCACGCTCGTGGCGGCCGTGCCCCTGGCACTGCTGGGCCTGCCACTGCTCCTGGCCGTCTTTTCCGACATATCCCCTGGTGAGCGGGCCGTCATGGCCGTTCTCGGCGTCCTCCTGATCGCCGGGCTCGGACCGCTGGCGGCCGTCCCCCTGGCCACGCTCGAACGGCGGCGGCTGCGCCTGGTGGATCCCCGTCCGACCCGGTCGGGCCATCGACGGCCGCCGGAAGCCGGCGCCATCTCCTGGTTGCGCACCCGCTACTCCGAACCGGTCACCTGCCGCGAACTCGGCTACTTCCTGCTGCTGGTCACCGCCGTCCCCGTCCTCTACGGGGCGCTGGCGACCGCGCTGCTCTTCCAGTTCGCCGCCCTCGCCGCCCCGCTGGTGCTGAGGAACGACGACGTCCCGGTCGTGCTGGGCCCCGCGACGATCGACTCCCCCGCGGCGGCGCTGCCATACGTGATCGTCGCGCTGGCGCTGCTGCCCGCCGTCCCGTACCTGCTGGCACTGGTCGCCGGCGGGCAGGCCGCCCTCGCTCGGGCGCTGCTCCAGCGCGGCCCCGGCGAACGGTTCCAAGCCGAACTGGTCGAGGTCGCGCACTCGCGGGCCCGGCTGGTCGACGCGTTCGACGCCGAACGCCGCCGCATCGAACGCGACCTCCACGACGGCGCCCAGCAACGGCTGCTCTCGCTCACCATGAAGCTCGGCCTCGCCCGCATGGACCTCCCACCCGGACCGGCGGCCGACAGCGTCGCCGACGCCCACCAGGAGGCCAAACAGCTCATGACCGAGCTGCGGGAACTGGTGCACGGTATCCATCCCCGCGTGCTCACCGACCGGGGCCTGGTGGCCGCGCTCGGCGAGCTGGCCGACCGGTCGCCGCTGGCGGTCACCGTCCAGGCCGACGTCCCCGGACGGCAACCCCGCCACGTCGAGAGCACCGCCTACTTCGCCGCCGCCGAAGCCCTCACCAACGCCGCCAAGCACAGCGGCGCCGACAAGGCCGACATGACAACCCGCTGGGACGACGGCGTCCTCATCCTGGAGATCACCGACAACGGCGTCGGCGGCGCCGACCCCGACCGCGGCACCGGGCTCACCGGCCTCGCCGACCGGGTGGCGGTGATCGACGGCAGACTGCTGGTGTCGAGCCCCGCCGGTGGCCCGACGACCATACGTGTGGAGCTTCCGTGCAGCCTGAACGAACCCGCGTAGTCCTCGCCGAGGACGGCGTCCTCCTGCGGGAAGGACTGGCCGGTCTCCTGGCCAGGTTCGGCTTCGACGTCGTCGCCACCGTCGACGACGCCCCGTCCCTGCTCACCGCAGTCGCCGAGCACCACCCCGACCTGGTGATCACCGACATCCGGATGCCGCCGGACTTCTCCGACGAGGGCCTGCGCGCGGCCGTGGACCTGCGCCGCGCCGACCCGGACCTGGCGGTGGTCGCGCTCAGCCAGTACGTCGAACTCAGCTACGCCGCCGACCTCCTGGACTCCAGCACCGGACGCCGCGTCGGCTACCTCCTCAAGGACCGGGTCGCCGACGTCGCCGACTTCGTCGCCGCGCTGCGCCAGGTCCTCGACGGCGGCACGGTGGTGGACCCGCAGGTCATCCGCCAACTCATCACCCGCCGCCGAGACCCCCTCGTAACGCTCACCCCACGCGAGCACGAGGTTCTCGCACTCATCGCCGAGGGCCACTCCAACACCGCCATAGCCCGCCGCCTGGTCGTCACGGACGCCACCGTGGGCAAGCACGTCCGCGGCATCTTCTCCAAACTCGACCTCCCCCAGGCCGAAGACACCCACCGCAGAGTCCTCGCCGTCCTGACCTACCTACGCGGCCACCCCACCACCTCGAACCGGCCCACCCCCGAACCCGGTTGAAAGCTGTAGGGATTCTCCGGCCATGTCGATCCGCTGGGCCGCCGCTCGACCTATGAGCGGAAGGTCACCGAGGCACGGCCCGCTCCGCCCTGCCGCACCAGCTCCACGAGGAGCGCGGCGGAGTGACGAGACCTCCCCAACACCCAAGTCGAAATACAGGAGATCACCGTGAAGTTCTCGTTGCTCTACCAGTACGACCCCTCCAAGACCGGCCCGACCGAGGGTGAGATCGCGGACTGGCTCGCCTTCGACAAGGACATGCGCGACGCCGGTGTATTCGTCTACGCGGTCGGCTACCACGCGCCCGAGCCGTCCCTGTCCCGGACGGTGACGATCCGGGACGGCTCCACCAACGTGACCCCCGGCGTGACCGACCACCCCGGCGACGTCCCCGCCGGCCTGTGCGTCATCGACGTCCCCGACATCGAGGCCGCCACGGAATGGGCCGCACGCGTCCCGACCGCCCGCTACGGCAGTGTTGAGATCCGCACCAACGTCGAGTACGAGGGCTGACCGACGGGTGCGACCGTCCGCCGCGGCCAGAACGATTTCGGCCGCGGCGGCCGTCCATGGTCCTCGGACCGTATCGTCCAGCCGGAACCACCCGGCGTGGACTGCCTCAGCCCCGGTCGCGGGCCCCTGGGGCGATAGCCTGCAGATGTGCAGAAACCGGCCTCCGGGAGCGAACAGGATGGCTGACGCCAACGACGTCTACCGGTTGGCGTCCGCGCTACCTCACGTGGTCGAGATCGACAGCGACGGCTTCGACTTCCGGGTCGGCGGCAAGGGATTCGTCTGGTCCTATCCCGAGCGCAGACCGGGTAAGCCGCGCGTCATCCGGACCGACATCGCCGTCCTGTACGTCGGCGACGAAGCGGAGAAACAGGCCCTCCTCCTCGGCGAACCGGAACGCTTCTTCACCACACCCGCCTACGACGGGCTGCCACTGGTCATGCTGTGGCTGAACAAGGTGGACAACGCCCGACTGGAAGAACTCATCACCGACGCCTGGCACATGCGCGCGCCGGCGGAGTTCGTCGGCGACCTCGACGCCAAGATCGCCCCACCCGGCACAGATCCAGGATGAGCGGCGCCGCCCCAGGCCCGAAACCCCGACCGAAGATGAACGCCTCACGTGCGGATGGTCGGATCGTGGAGATAATCCCGGCATGGCTTACGATCCGGAACTGGCCGACCGAATCCGCGAACTGGTCGCCGGTGAGGAAGGGGTCACCGAACAGCGCATGTTCGGTGGGCTGGCCTTCCTCGTCGACGGCAACATGGCGGTCACAGCCAGCGGGCAGGGCGGCCTCATGGTGCGCGTGGACCCCAAAGAGACCGACGCGCTGACCGACGGCGCGCGGGTGCGGCCGATGGTGATGCGTGGACGCGCGATGCGGGGGTGGCTACGGGTCGACATCGCAGCCGAGGAATCCCCTCACGAACTCCAGCAGTGGGTGGCCCGTGGTGTCTCGTACGCGAGGTCCTTGCCCGCCAAGGCGCGCAACCGGTAGAGCTCGGAGTTGGCGGGCTTGCCAATCTTCGTGGGTTTTGCGCCATTGAAGGCGTGAATCGGCGGCTGGCGCGGCGGATGGCGGGAAAGTGGCGAACATTGGCAGTGGGTCCTCTCACCGGGGCGGTGGAAGCGAGGTCAGGATGCGAGCGCCGGAAGTCTTCGGCACTCGACATGTTGGAGGAATGGTGAAGCGTTTTCTTGTGACCGTGGTGGTGACGGGAATCGTCGTGGTCGGCGCCGCCTCGGTGGCCGCGAGCGCGTCCGCCGGCGAGGTGGGCGACGGCGACGGCGTCCAGGTCACTTCGGATGAGACCGGCAGCGTGAGGATCACCAACCGGGAGTGGTGACCGTACCGAGGGCCGCCCGGCGGATGGGACGGGCGGCCCTCGGTCGTCCGTGTGCCCTCGTCGGGGGACGAGGTGCGTGAGCCGTCGGTTCGGGTCGCGGACCGGCGACATTACGGATCCGGGCCGGGACCGTCCGCCTCTAGTCTGCGGAAGACGAGGCCGCGAAGTTCTTCATGCTGGTTTCCGAACGGGGGTTTTCATGTCGCTCTGTCGGCGTGTGCGGGACGCCGGTCCTCACCAGGCCTGCGACGACGTTCAGAAGGTCGTCGCTTTTGTGTCGGAAGGGTTCAGCACCGTCGGCCTGGGACTTTGCGGGGCGGTCTTCGCCGACTGGTCCGAACTCGGGATGCCGCGGTTCGAATTCCTCGTCGCGGCGGAGAGGCCGGGGCCGGTGTCCAGTGATCTGGGGCTGCTCCAGCAGGTCGAGCACGGGCCGGACCTCATGCGGGAAGCCGACC
Source organism: Actinomadura spongiicola (assembly GCF_003432485.1). GTDB lineage: Bacteria > Actinomycetota > Actinomycetes > Streptosporangiales > Streptosporangiaceae > Spirillospora > Spirillospora spongiicola. The sequence continues at coordinate 870,771 of NZ_QVNQ01000001.1, read as the reverse complement.
TGGTCCTGGTGTTCCCCGTCGGCGACGGCCCGCCCGGCCCGGAGGTGATCGAGGCGATCAAGGACGCCCATGGGCGCGGAGCCACCGTCGCCTCCTTCTGTTCCGGCGCGTTCCTGCTCGCCGAGACGGGGCTGCTCGACGGGAAGCGGGCGACGACGCACCGGCGGCTGGCGGGCGAACTCGCCCGGCGTTTTCCCCGTGTCCACGTGGAACCGGACGCCCTCTACATCGACGAGGGGTGCGTGGTCACCGGGGTCGGGGGCGCCGAGAGCCTCAACATGATGCTGCACCTGGTGGGTCGTGAGCATGGGACCCCGGTCGCCAACGCGATCGCGCAGGAGATCGTCGCGGTGCCGAACCGGTCCGGTGAGCGGCCCCGGTACCTGTCGTTTCCCACCACCACCCGGTCCGAGGACGAGCGCATTTCCGCCGTCCTCGAATGGGCCGGTGACCACCTGCACCAGTCGCATTCGATCCACGACCTCGCCGCACGCGCGCTCATGAGCACCCGCACGTTCAACCGGCGTTTCAAGGCCGCGACCGGCACCACACCGCATGCGTGGCTCCGGGTCCAGCGGGTGCGGAAGGCCGAGGAGCTTCTGGAGACCACGAACCTGGGCGTCGAGGAGATCGCCCGGCAGGTCGGCTACCGGACGGCCGCCGTCCTGCGCGAGAACTTCATCAAGGCCCGCGGGGTCCCGCCCCAGGCTTACCGGCGGGCGCTCGGACATCGGTTGACGCTCTCGCGGACGACCTGACCGACTTACGATCAGGGCATGTTCGCGGGGCGAGAGCAGGAGCTTGCCGGGGTGGCGGGGCTTCTCGCGTCCGCGCGGGCGAGCCGGGGCGGCGGTGTCGTCCTGGTCGGCGAGCCCGGGATCGGGAAGTCGGCGCTGCTCAGGCAGGCCGCGCGTCTGGCGACCGATATGCGCGTGCTGCAAGCCACGGGCGCCGAGACCGAGGCGCCGCTCGCCTATGCCGTCCTGCACCAGTTGCTGTACCCGGTTCTGAATCGGGTCGATCTGCTGCCCGCGCCGCAGGCGGACGCGCTCGGTGTCGCGCTCGGTTCGCGGAGCGGGGCCGCGCCGGACCGGTTCCTGGTGTCGGCGGGGACGCTGACCCTGCTGTCGGACCTGGCGGACGAACGTCCGGTGGCATGTCTCGTCGACGACCTGCAATGGGCGGACGGCCCGTCCCGTGACGTGCTCGCGTTCGTGGCCCGCCGCCTCGGCGCCGAGCCCGTCGCGCTGATCGCCGCCGCGCGGACCGCCGCCGACGGTCCGCGCGTGCTGTCCCTCGCGCCGCTGGGCGCTGACGAGTCGGCGGCCGTCCTGGACGCGTCCTTTCCCGGCCTGATCTCCCCGGAAGTGCGGGATCGGCTGGTGGAGGCGGCGGGCGGCAACCCGCTCGCCCTGGAGGAGATACCCCGGGGGCTCACGTGGCGAGAGCTCGCCGGGCTCGACCCCCTTCTCGACCCGCTCCCGTTGTCGACGGCCCTCGAAGGGCTGTTCAGTACGCGGGTTCGGCGGCTCGATCCCGACGTTCGGGTTCTGGTCGTCCTGTGCGCGGCGGACGGTTCCGGTCACCTGCCGACCCTCGCGCGGGCCGCCGAGCGGCTGGACGTCTCCCTCGATCCCCTGGACTCGGGCGTTCTGGACGACCTGGTCCGCATCGACCGGTCCGGTGCCGTCGCCTTCCGCCATCCGCTGGTGCGCTCGGCCGCCTACCACGGCGCTCCGCATTCGACCCGTCAGGCCGTCCACGCGGCGCTCGCACGCGCCGGCACCGAGCCCACCCGCCGGGTGTGGCACCTGGCACGGGCCGTGCCGGGCCCTGACGAGGAGGTCGCCCGCGAGCTGGAGCTGGTCGCCGAGCGCACGCTGCGTCGTTCGGGCGACCGGACGGCGGTCACCGTCCTCCATCAGGCCGCCCGGCTCAGCCCGGACGCGTCCGACCGGGCCCGAAGGCTGATCGCCGCCGCCGAAGCCGCCTGGCGCAGCGGCGACGCGCCCCGCACGCGCACGCTCCTGGACGAGGCCCGCCCCCTCGCCGAGGCCGGTGATCCGCGCATCGACCACCTCCACGGCCTGACCGAACTGCGCGACGGGGACGCGGCCGAAGCCGTCCGCATCCTGGTCTCCGCGGCGTCCCGCGCCGTCGACGGGGCCGTCCACCGCCCGGTGCAGGTGCTGCTGGACGCCGGTGAAGCCGCGTTCCACACCGCCGACGCCGCCGCGGCCAAGGAGGTCGACCGGCTTCTGGGACGGCTTCCGCACGCGGGAACGCCCCTGGAGCAGGCATTGGTCAGGTTGATGCTGGGCATCGCTCCCCTCGCGCGAGGCGAGCATCCCGACGGCCTGGACGACGATCTGGCCGTGATCGAAGGGAGCGGTGACCCGCACCTGCTCGTCCGGGCCGGCGGCGTCGCCCTGACCCGCGGCGACCTCGGGGCCTCCCGGCGGCTGCGCGCCGCCGGCGTGGCCGGAGCCCGCCGGCTCGGTGCCGCGGGGACGCTCGCCTGGGCCCTGTGGTTCCAGGCCAACGACGAGATCCTGAACGGCCGGTACGCCGCCGCGGAGGCGATCGCCGACGAGGGTCACCGGCTGTCCCTGGAGACCGGACAGTCCAACATCGCCTGGCAGCATCAGGCGACCATGGCCACACTGTGCGGCCTGCGCGGGCGCGCGGACGAGGCCGTGGCGAAGGCACGGGAGGTCATCGCGTTCGCCGACGCCCGCGGCCTGGCCACCGCCGGTCTCTCCGCGCGGCACGCCCTTACCCTGCTCGCGCTCTCCGAGGGGCGCGGCGAGGACGCGCTGGAGCAACTGGAGGTCATGCGCGATCTCATGTCGTCCGGGCACCACGCGGTCTCCATCACCGTGATCCCCAACTATGTCGAGGCGGCGACACGCGTCGACCTGCGCGACCGCGGCGCCGAGGCCTTCGCCCGGCATCTGACCTGGGCGGAGGAGGCCCCGGCGACAACGGAGGTGCGCGCCCTCGCCGCCCGTTGCCGCGCCCTGCTGTCCGATGGCGACGAGGCCGATCGATGGTTCCGGACCGCGCTCGACCATCACCACGCGTCCGGGATGCCGCTCGACCACGCCCGCACCGCGCTGCTGTACGGGGAGTTCCTACGCCGCCGGAAACGCCGCACCGACGCGCGAGGCCCGCTTCGCCTCGCGCTGGCCACCTTCGAGCGGCTCGGCGCCACGATATGGGCCCGGCGTGCCCGCTCCGAACTGCGCGCCACCGGGGTGACGACGGGAGTGCCCGACCCCAGCGGCATCGACCTCCTCACGCCCCAGGAGATCCAGGTCGCCCGCGTCGTCGGCGAAGGTCTCACCAGCCGCCAGGCCGCGGCCCAACTGTTCCTCAGCCCGCGCACCGTCGACTACCATCTGCGCAAGATCTACCAGAAACTCGGAATCGCCTCCCGCGCCGAACTCGCGCGCCTCGACCTTTCCGACCGGGACTGATCGAAAGAAAATCGCCAAAGAACGCATGATCCCGGCCATTGTTGGGACGCCCCACAGTGCGCCAGATCCGTCCGACTAGCGTCGCAAGGATGAGCAGACTTGCCATTGGCGTGACGAGGGTGTTCGACGGCGAACGATTGCTTGACGGACCCGCATGGATACTCGTGGAGAACGGACGGATCGTCGGAATCCAGCCAGGCACGGAGGCACCGGATGACTGGACGACGCAACATTATGACGGAACGGCGCTTCCCGGCCTGATCGACGCACATGTGCACCTGTGCGCGAACGGCGGCCTCGGTGCCCTGGAGAACCTCGGAAATCTATCCCCGGAAGAACTGAACGACACCATAGAAACGTCGCTGCGCCTGCATCTGGCCACGGGCGTGACCACCGTCCGGGACCTCGGCGACTACCAGGACGCGGTGCTGGAGTGGCGGACGCACGACAAACCCGGACTGCCGACGGTCGTGGCCTCCGGAACGCCGATCACCAGCGTGGGCGGGCACTGCGCGACACTGGGCGGCGAGGCAGGCGACGAGGCGGACATACGGGCGATGGTCCGGCGACGCGCGGATCACGGCGCGGACGTCGTGAAGATCATGGCCAGCGGAGGTGTGCTCACCCCCGGCACCGACACCTTGAGCCCGCAGTTCACCGACGCGGAGCTGCGCGCGGCGGTCGACGAGGCGCACCGGCTCGGACTGCCGATCACCGCGCACGCGCACGCCCTCGACGCCGTACGCCAGGCCTCGGCCGCGGGCGTCGACGGCATCGAGCACTGCACCTGTCTCACACGGGACGGCGTCCACGCCGACGACGCCCTGCTCACCGAGCTGGCCGAGTCGGGAACCACGGTCTGCCCGACGCTCGGCAGCGACCCCGCCGTCGTCGTCCCACCCGAGATCATCGCCATGGCCGCCCGCGCCGGCATCACCGAGGCCGTCCTGCACGAGACCGCCATGCGGCTCCACAAGGGCGGAGTCCGGCTGGTGGCGGGCTCGGACGGCGGCATCGGCCCGGCCAAACCCCACGGACTGCTGCCGTACACCCTGGACGAGTACGTGCGCGCGGGACTGACGCCAACGGACGCCCTACGGTCCGCCACATCGATCGCCGCGGAGGCATGCGGCCTCCCAGACCGCAAAGGCCGCATCGGCCCCGGCCACGACGCCGACCTGCTGATCGTCGACGGCGACCCGACCACCGACATCACCACACTGCACAAGCCCCACGCGACCTACGTGGCCGGGCAACTCCGGTAGCCCGGCCACATAGCCGGGTGTCGCAGGGGAACTCGGCAGTCTATGGACCCGTCGCCCGCGCGCTCGGCGCGCTCCGGCACAGGCGAAGGTACCGCCGCCGTCGCACACATCCCTCGCCCACGGCTGGTGCGGCAGGCGCCGCGCCGACGGCGGCGAGCCAACCGATGGGCGGCCCGCCCGTTCAGCTCTTGGCGACCTCGTTCGCGACGCGGCGAAGCTGCTCGTCGAGCCGTTCGGGCGGGAACAGCCACAGGCCGAGAGAGTCGGCACCGGCCGCGCGCAGGTCCTCCAGCCCGCGCCGAACCCGGTCGGGGGTTCCGGCGACGGCGAACTCGTCGATCCACTCGTCCTCGACGACGAGCGGTTCACCCTCGCCGAGACCGGCGATCCGCTTCCTGATCTCAGAACCGTGTTCCGACTGGCCGACCAGCGCGGTGTGGGACTCGGCCCGCAGGAAGAAACCGACCGCGTCCCGTACGGCGTCGCGAGCCGTGGCGTCATCGTCCGCCACCGCCGCCAGAACGAAGGCGGTGATCGGCGCCGTCCCCACCTGCCGCTTGGCCCAGGAAACATACGCGGGACCCGCCAGAACCGACAGCAGAACCCCGTCGGCCAGCGCACCGGCGGCACGCAGAGCGCGCTCGTTGACCGCGCCGATCCACAGCTCCGGCGGTTGTTCCGGCGCGAACTCCAGCCGGATGTCGTCGAACTCATGGGCGGCGGTCGTACGGGACACGGCCGCGCCGCGCAGCAGCTCACGCAGCACCTCGAAGGTCTCGGTGACGGCCGTCAACGGGCGCTCGGGCATCAGGCCCATCTGCCGGAGCCAGTGGCTGTTGCCCAGACCGATCGCGGCACGGCTACGCCCCGGATACATGCGGGCGAGGCCCGCCAGTTCCATGGCGAGGATCGCCGGGTGCCTCGTCATCACGCTGGCGAGACCCAGCCCGGCGGGCACCGTCCGGGTCGCGGCGAGCAGTTGGGTGAGCCCCGAAAGGCCGCCGGTGAAGAAGCAGTCCTCGGAAAACCACAACTCACCGAACCCCAGGTCCTCCGCCAAAGCGGCGGCGTTCGTCAACTGTTCCGGCGGAGTCAGGCTGCCGAAGACCACTCCCAGACGGTCCGAATCCATCGTGTCTCCTCTTCACATCGAACCGGACGCACCTCGCGAACCGGTTCCGGTACGGAAAGCCGAAAACGATCCAGCGTTCTTCGAATCGTTCCGACGATCCGTATAACACTCGGCAGCGCGACATCTTCCAGGACACCGACAAGTGGCATCACAACAACGTTTTCCGGCCACGATGGCACCGTTTTCGCGCCACAACCGCCCAACCAAATCGAATGATTCGAGGTCGGGCTCGACCGATGATGTGGGTCAGCTTCCCGTGTTGTGGGGGAGGTGGGTGGCTTGGGTTTTTAGGAGGTGGAGGAGGTGGGTCACCTGGGCGGGTGGGTTGTGGGTGCGGGAGTGTTGGGCGACCAGGAGGACGTCTGGGCCCTTGGTGGCCAGGGGGCGGTGGGTGATGATGCCGCGTTGTTCGAGGGGGTCTCCGGAGATGCTGTAGTCGGGGAGGAGGGTGACGCCCAGGCCCTCGGCGACCATGACCTTGCCCATTTCGGCGCCGTCCACCGAGTAGGCGATGGACGGTTCGCGGCCGTTCAGGAGGCGGTGGACGTAGCGGTGCATGAGGTAGCCGGCGCGCATCGCGACGAACGGTTCGGCGAGGATGCGGTCGAGGGGGACCTCGGGTAGGCGGGCGAGGGGGCTGTCGGTGCGGCAGCAGACGGCGGCGCGGCCCCGGAGGAGTTCGACCGTGGCCAGGTCCGGGGGTGGATCGTCGCCGTCGATGATGTTGATCAGGCCGAGGTCGAGGCCGCCGCCGCGGAGGGACTCCTGGATGTCGGCCTGGCGGGCGGTGATCAGCTCGACCTGGGTCTCCGGCCGCGCCGCGCGGAAGCGGCTCACCACGGGCAGGACGAGCGGGACGGTCGCGGCGTGTACGGTGCCGACGCGGACGCTGCGTCTGGATCGGAGCGTGTCGTCGGCCGCGGCGCGCAGGCGGTGCACGGCGTCCAGGACCTCGATGATGCCGGGTAGGAGCTCGCGTCCGCCGGAGCTGAGGCGGGCGCCCGAGCGGTGCCGTTCCAGCAGCGTGACGCCGAGCTCGCGCTCCAGGTTGCCGATGGTCTGACTGAGCGCCGGTTGTGACATGTGCAGGGCCTCGCTGGCGCGGCGCATCGACCCCAGGCGGGTGACGGCCGCGACGCATTCCAACTGCTCGATACGCATGGTTCCCCGTGAGAGGTTCGGCCTATCACCCCGTCAGGAAGACCACATTGACCTGGGACGGGCGGACGTTCAACAATTCTAACTATGTCTGTAGGAAATATCGAGAACCCGGTGAGGTTCGCCTACTGGGTGCCCAACGTCAGCGGCGGGCTGGTGGTCAGCAAGATCGAGCAGCGCACCGATTGGGGCTATGACTACAACCGTGAGCTGGCCGTCCTCGCCGAGAACAACGGGTTCGACTACGCGCTCAGCCAGGTGCGTTACATCGCCTCCTACGGGGCCGCCTACCAGCATGAATCCACCGGATTCAGCCTGGCGCTGCTGCTGGCCACGCAGCGGCTGAAGGTGATCGCCGCGATCCATCCGGGCCTGTGGCATCCCGGTGTGCTGGCGAAGTTCGTCGCGACCGCTGACCAGCTTTCGGGCGGACGTGCCGCGGTCAACGTCGTCAGCGGGTGGTTCAAGGACGAGTTCACCAAGCTCGGCGAGCCGTGGCTGGAGCACGACGAGCGGTACCGGCGCAGCGAGGAGTTCATCCGCGTGCTGCGGGAGATCTGGACGTCCGAGCACGCGGAGTTCGGCGGCGACTTCTACCGGTTGCACGACTTCGACCTGCGGCCCAAGCCGGTCGATGTGCCGGGACGTCCGCACCCGGAGATCTTCCAGGGCGGCAACTCCACCGCCGCGCGGCGGATGGCGGGACGTGTATCCGATTGGTACTTCAGCAACGGCAGGGACTTCGATGGTGTCGTCGAGCAGATCCGTGATGTTCGCACCGAGGCCGCCTTGTACGGGCGGAGTGTTCAATTCGGGCTCAACGCCTTCCTGATCGCCCGTGACTCCGAGGCCGAGGCGCGCGAGGTGCTGCGCGAGATCGTCGGCAAGGCCGACCGGGAGGCCGTCGAGGGCTTCGGGTCCGCGGTCAGGCAGGCCGGGCAGGCCGCCCCCGACGGCAAGGGCATGTGGCAGGACTCGGAGTTCGCCGACCTCGTCCAGTACAACGACGGCTTCCGCACCGGGTTGATCGGGACGCCCGAGCAGATCGCCGAACGGATCGTCGCCTACAAGCGGCTCGGCGTGGACCTGTTCCTGCTCGGCTTCCTGCACTACCTGGAGGAGGTCGAGTACTTCGGGAAACGGGTGCTGCCCCTCGTCCGGGAGTTGGAGGCCGAGGATCGCGGCGCCCCGGTGCGGACGGGTTCCTGAGCCCGCATGCTCCTCGTCCGCCGCCGATACATCGACCTGCTCAGGTCATGCAGCGCGCTGTGTAGCCCGCGCCCCGCCCGTCCACCACCGTTTCAGAGGAGAGCATCGGCATGTCAGTCCAGACTCAGGAGAACGAGACCCGGCGTCCCGACAGTGACGAGCGGTTCGCCGACGCGCTGCGGCGCGCCGACACGGTCGCCGCGGAACTGCGCGCCACCGCCGCCCAGCGGGATCGTGCCAACAAGACCCCGCGAGCGGAGGTCGAGCTGCTGCGCCGCCACGACCTTCTTCAGGTGCAGGAACCCGTCGAGTACGGCGGGGACGGCCTGAACTACGCGCAGGCCGCCCAGATCACCCGCCGCATCGCACGCGGCGACACCTCCATCGCCCATCTCATCGGCTACCACTTCGCGCAGACCCGGATCGCGCCCCTGTTCGGCACGCCCGAGCAGGCCGAGGAGCTGTCCCGCCGGAACGCCGAGCGGAAGCTGTTCTGGGGCGGTGTGCAGAACCCGCGCGGCGGCTCCGACCTCATCCTGACCGAGGACGGTGACGGGTTCCGGCTGAACGGGCGCCGCTCGTTCGCCTCCGGCGCGAGCCTCGGCGACCATCTGTCGGTCACCGCCTCTTATGAGGGAGAGCTGGTCTTCCTCGCCCTGCCCGCCGGACGTGAGGGGTTCCGCACCCTCGGCGACTGGGACAACATCGGGCAGCGGCTCACCGACTCCGGCGGCGTCGTGTTCGACGACGCGCGGGTGGAGCGGTCTGAGGTCCTCGGCTCGGGGCCCCTTACGGGACGGACCATCACCCCGTACCAGACCCTCGTCACGCCGCACTGGCAACTGGCGTTCGTGAACTTCTACGTCGGGACGGCCGAGGGCGCCCTCGACGAGGCGCTCGACTGGACCCGCCTGCACGGGGCCCCGTGGGAGACGTCCGGCGTGGACCGTGCCACCGACGACCCCTACGTCCTCCAGGCCGTCGGCGAGATCCGCAGCGAACTGCGCGCCGCGGCCCTGCTCGCCGACCGTGCGGGCGACGCCCTGCAGAAGGGCCTGGACACCGGACCCGACCTCACCGAGGAGCAGCGCGCCGAGGCGGCCGTCGCCGTCTACGAGGCGAAGTACCTGTCCACCAAGGTCGCGCTGGCGGCGGCCTCCCGGCTGTTCGAGATCCAGGGAGCCCGCGCCACCACCACCGCCTACGGCTTCGACCGGCACTGGCGCAACCTCCGCACCCACACCGTCCACGACCCCGTCGCCTACAAGGCACGCGAGGTCGGCGACTGGACGCTGAACCGGCGCGCGCCCGAGTTCTCGCTCTACCGCTGACCTCCCCCGGCGGTCCGGCCACCGCTCGCCCGGTGGCCGGGCCACCCTCCCGTCGAAGGAGTGATCGACATGACCGCAGTCGGTGTCGAACTGCGCCGGGTCTACGGTGCGTACCCCACCGGGGTGACGGTGGTCGCGGGACTGGTCGGCGGACGGCCGGCCGGCATCGCCGCCAGCTCGTTCGTCCCGGTGTCCTTGGATCCGCCGCTGGTGTCGGTGTGCGTCGCGCACACCTCGACGACCTGGCCGCTGCTGCGCGGGCTGCCCCGGATCGGGATCAGCGTGCTGGCCGCCCACCAGGGGCGGGTGGGGCGGCGGCTCGGTTCCCGCGAGGGGGACCGGTTCGCCGGTGTCGACTGGCGCTCCACCCCGGACGGATGCGTGCTCATCGAGGGCGCGGCCGCCTGGTACGTCTGCTCGATCGAGCATCAGTTCCGTTCCGGCGACCACGACATCGTCGTCCTCCGCGTCCACGACCTCGACGCGTGCACCGGCGTCCCGCCGCTGGTCTTCCACGGCGGCACGTTCCGCGACCTGGCCGACGCCGCCCACCCCGCCCACCGACCGACCGGATAGGACGACCATGGACGCCGTAGTGATCGGCAGTGACGAGGAGGCGCTGGAGACGGCCGCCGCGCTGGGGGCGGAGTTCGCCGAGCGCGCGGCCGAGCGCGACGCGAACCGCGTCCTCCCGGAGGCCGAACTGGAACGGCTGTCGGCGAGCGGGCTGCTGGGCATCACCGTTCCGGCCGGGTACGGCGGCGCGGACGTGCGGGCCGACACGCTGGCCGAGGTGTTCCGCTTGCTGGCCGCGGGCGATCCCAACATCGCGCAGATCCCGCAGAGCCATGTCGTGTATCTCCGCGTCCTGGCCCAGCAGGGGACGCCGGAACAGCAGAAGTTCTTCTTCGGCGAGGCGCTGGCGGGCAAACGGTTCGGGAACGCGCAGTCCGAGCGGGGAACCAAGCACGTCCAGGAGTACACGACGCGTCTCCTCCCGGACGGGTCGGACGGGTACGTGCTGCGCGGCACCAAGTACTACAGCACCGGGGCGCTCTTCGCGCACTGGGTTCCCGTCCTGGCGCAGCTTGAGACGGACGGCGAGGACCGCCTGCACGTGGCCTATGTCCCACGGGACGCCGACGGCCTGGAGGTCGTGGACGACTGGAACGGAATGGGCCAGCGCACGACCGCGAGTGGCACCGTCCACCTGCGGGACGTGCGCGTCCCCGCCGAGAACGTGGTGCCGCACCATCTGACCTTCACCGGCCCGCAGGTGCACGGGTCCACGGCGCAGTTGCTGCACGCGGCGATCGACGTGGGCATCGCGTCGGGCGCGTTGCGGGAGGCGGTGGAGTTCGTCAACGCCAGGAGCCGTCCCTGGTTCGAGAGCGGCGCCGACACGCCCGGCGGCGATCCGTTGCTCGTCCAGCGGTTCGGAGAGCTGGCGATCACCGAACGCGCCGCCCGCGCCGTGCTCGCCGAGGCCGGACGCGCGGTCGAGCACGCCGGGCACGACCTCACCGAGGAGAACGCGGTGCGGGCCTCCCTCGCGGTCGCCACCGCCAAGACCCTCGCGGACCGTGCCGCGGTCGAGGTCACCAACGCGCTTTTCGAGGTCTCCGGCACCCGCTCCGCCGCGGACGACCTCAACCTCCACCGGCACTGGCGCAACGCCCGCACGCACACCCTGCACGACCCCGTCCGGTGGAAGGTCCAGCACATCGGCCGGTACGTCCTCAACGGCACGCCGCCGCCCCGCCACGGCGTCATCTGAGAACAGCGAAGAGGGAGACTCCCGTGACCTTGACCTTCCACTGGTTCCTGCCCACCTACGGCGACAGCCGTTACATCGTCGGCGGCGGGCACGGCCTGGCGGCGGGCGCCGCGAGCGGCGACCGGCCGGCGACCCTCGGCTATCTCGGCCAGGTGGCACGCGCGGCCGAGGAGGTCGGCTTCGTGGGCGCGCTGACCCCCACCGGGGCGTGGTGCGAGGACGCCTGGCTCACCACCGCGCCGCTGGTGACGACGTCGGAGCGGCTGAAGTTCCTGGTGGCGTTCCGTCCCGGGCTGCTCAGCCCGACGCTGGCCGCGCAGATGGCCGCCACCTACCAATGGCACTCGGGCGGACGGCTGCTGCTGAACGTGGTGACCGGCGGCGAGGCGCACGAGCAGCGCGCCTACGGCGACTTCCTCGACAAGCCCGCACGGTACGCGCGCACGGACGAGTTCCTGCACGTCGTCCGCTCACTGTGGAAGGGCGACTCCGTCGACTTCGACGGGACGCACGTGCAGGTCGAGGGCGCCCGGCTCGGACGCGTTCCCGATCCCGTCCCGCCGATCTACTTCGGCGGCTCCTCCCCCGAGGCCGGGCGGGTCGCGGCGCGGCACGCCGACGTCTACCTCACCTGGGGCGAACCGCCCACCGCCGTCGCCGGGAAGATCGCCTGGATCCGGGGGCTCGCCGCCGAGCAAGAACGCCGGATCCGGTTCGGCATCCGCCTGCACGTCATCTCCCGCGACACCGCCGACGAGGCGTGGGCGCAGGCCGGACGGCTGCTGTCCGGGATCTCGGACGAGGCGATCGAGCAGGTCCAGGCCAACCTGCGCCGCAGCGAGTCCGAGGGCCAGCGCCGGATGCTCGACCTGCACGGCGGCTCCGCCAAGGGCCTGCGCGAGCTGGAGGTCGCGCCCAACCTGTGGGCGGGCGTGGGCCTGGTCCGCGGCGGCGCCGGCACGGCCCTGGTCGGCAGCCACGAGGAGATCGCCGACCGCATCACCGAATACGCCGAACTCGGACTGGACGAGTTCGTCCTGTCCGGCTACCCGCACCTGGAAGAGGCGTACTGGTTCGGCGAGGGCGTCCTGCCGATCCTGCGCGACCGGGGGCTCTGGACGCATCCCGCCGGAGCCTCCACCGGCGCCGCTCCGGCCTCCGTCCCGTTCGCCGCCTCCTGAACCGCGTAGGACGTCCCTCCCCCGCGGGAGAGGGACGTCCTACTGGTCAGCGCAGTTGGTGGAAGCGGCTGGCGTGGAAGACGAGTGGAGGGGTTCCGTAGGCGGCGTCCAGGTCGTGGACGCGCAGCACCACGATGTCGTGGTCGCCGGAGCGGAACTGCTGCTCGACGGTGCAGTCGTACCAGGCGGCTGCGTCCTCGATGAGGACGCAGCCGTTCGCCGTGGAACGCCACGGGACGCCGGCGAAACGGTCGCCGCCGCGGGCGCCGAGCCGCCGTCCCGTCTCCTCCTGGTGGGCGCCGAGCACGCTGATCCCGATGTGCGGGAGGTCGCGCAGCAGCGGCCAGGTCGTGGAGGTGTGCGCCATGCAGACCGACACCAGCGGCGGATCCAGCGACACCGGGACGAACGAGCTGGCGGCCAGGCCGACCGGTCGTCCGCCGATGAGGCCCGCCACCGCCGCCACCCCGGTGGGGTAGGCGCCGTAGACGCGGCGCAGGTCGAGTTCCGCCATGGTCATGTCGACACCTCACTCATGTGTGACCACCTGGAAGCGGTGGTGCGCGGCCCGCGACGCCCAGTTCGGGCGCCGGCGCGCGGCGGCGGTGGCCTCCCGCCGGCGCAGCTCGGGCAGGACGCCCTCGCCGAACCAGTACGCCTCTTCGATGTGCGGGTAGCCGGAGAGGATGAACTCCTCGACGCCCAGAGCGGCGTACTCCTCGATCAGGTCGGCGACCTCGCTGTGGCTGCCGACCAGCGCGGTGCCCGCGCCGCCACGGACCAGACCGACGCCCGCCCACAGGTTGGGGTGGATCTCCAGCTCGCGAGGATCCGTTCCGCCGCCGGCGCGGTACCGCTCGTGCAGGGAGCGCATCCGCCGCTGGCCGACGGATTCGCTCGCGGCCATGGCCCGCTGCGCCTGGGCGACGGAGTCGGGGTCGACGCTGTCCAGCAGCCGTCCGGCCTCGCTCCATGCCTGCTCGGACGTGTCGCGGGTGACGACGTGCAGCCGGATGCCGAAGCGGACGGTGCGTCCCTGCGCGCGGGCAAGTTCGCGGATGCGGTCGAGCTTGGCGGCGACCTGACCGGGAGGCTCACCCCAGGTGAGGTAGACGTCGCTGTGGCGGGCCGCGACGGGTGCCGCCGCGTCGGACGAGCCGCCGAAGTAGATCTCCGGGACGGGTTCGGGAGGCGTCCGGACGGTCGCGCCCTCCACCTGGTAGTGCGCGCCGGTGAAGTCGAACGGTTCGGCTCCCCAGGCGCCCCGCACGACGGAGAGGAACTCGTCGGTGCGCGCGTACCGCTCGTCGTGGCCGAGATGGTCGCCGAAGCGGCGCTGCTCGGCGGCCTCACCGCCGGTGACCACGTTGAGCGCGAGCCGTCCACCGGAGATCCGCTGGTAGGTGGCGGCCATCTGGGCGGCGAGCGTGGGAGAGATCAGGCCGGGCCGGAACGCGACCAGGAACTTCAGGCCGCTGGTCTCGCGGATGAGCGCCGCGGTGACCAGCCAGGCGTCCTCGCACCAGGTGCCGGTGGGGGTGAGGACGGCCTCGAAGCCGAGGTGCTCGGCGGTGCGGGCGACCTGGGCGAGGTAGTCGATGTCGGGGGCGCGGAACTGGTCGGCCGTTCCCGCCGTCCCGTCGGGCACCCCGACGCCCTTGGGGACGCTGTGTCCGCCGCCGACCACGGTACGCCCGTCGCCGGTGGTGGGCAGGAACCAGTGGAATCGCAGGCTCATCGCATCGTCACTTTCTCTGCTGGGCGACCACGGCGAGGCCGTTGAACCGCCGGTCGAAGAAGTCGGCGATCGTCACCTTGGCGGGGATCACCTTGACGTCGTAGAAGGAGTCGGCGATCCGCTGCTCGGAGGCGATCACCGCGTCGTCGATCGGGATGATGGCGGACAGGCGGCGCTGGACGGCGCGTTCGGCGACCGGGCCGGGCAGCCGGGTCTGCTTCGCCCAGATGGCGGCCCACCGCGCGGAGTTGGCGTTGGACCACTGCACCGCCCGCTGGTAACGGGACAGGAAGTCCTTGAGCGCGGCGGCCCGGCGCTCGTTCTTGAGGGTCGTCCTGGACGTGACCTGGAATCCGTAGCCGTTGGTGTAACCGGTGCCGTCGACCAGGACGCGGGCGCCGTTGTTCAGTTCCGCCTGAGCGGTGTACGGCTCCCAGGTCGCCCAGGCGTCGACGCGGCCACCGGTGAGAGCGGTGAGGGCGTCGGACGGCTGGAGGTACTGCGGTTCGATGTCGTCGAACGACAGTCCGTTCTTGGTGAGCACCGACAGCAGGTGGTAGTGCGCAGAACTGCCCTTGGCGACGGCGACCTTCTTGCCCTTGAGCTCGGCCGGGGCGCGCAGCGTGGAACCCTTGGGCACCACGATGCCCTGCCCCGTCACGCGGGACTCGGTGGCGCCCACGATGACGATCCGGGCCTTGGCGGCGGCCGCGAACACCGGCGGCGTGTTGCCGACCGACCCGAAGTCGACCGATCCGGCGTTGACGCCTTCGAGGATCGGGGGCCCGGACGTGAACAGCGACCACTTGATCTTGTAGGTGAGGCCGTCCAACTGTCCGGCCGCGGTGAGCATCTGCTGGATGCTGGCGCCCTTCTGGTCGCCGACCCGCAGCACGACCTCCCCGCCCTCGGACCCGTCGTCGCCGGACGAGCAGGCGCTGACCCCCACCGTGAGCAGCGCGGTCAGCAGAATCGCGGCGCCATGGCGTCTGGTCATGTCGTTCCTTCGAGGGTCACGCCCAGCCGGGCGAGCAGGACGGAGCGGAGTTCGATGAGTTCCCGGTCCTCACGGGCGCGGGGTCGCGGCAGCCCGACCGTGGACTGGTGCGCGATCCGGCCGCCGTCCAAGACCAGGACGCGGTCGGCGAGCAGCAGCGCCTCGTCCACGTCGTGCGTGACCAGCAGCACCCCGGGACGGTGCCGGGCCCACAGATCGAGCACGAGCCGGTGCACGTTGATGCGGGTCAACGCGTCGAGAGCGCTGAACGGTTCGTCGAGCAGCAACAGGTCGGGGTTGCGGACGAGAGCGCGGGCGAGGGAGACACGCTGGGCCTCCCCGCCGGAGAGGGTGAGCGGCCACCGGTCGCGGCGCTCGGTCAACTCGACCTCCGCCAGCGCCCGTTCGGCGGCGGCGACCGGATCAGAGCCCCGCAGGCCGAGCGTCACGTTGTCCAGCACCCGTTTCCACGGCACGAGGCGCGGTTCCTGGAAGGCCACCGACACCGTGCCGTCGACGTGCAGGTCACCGGTGCTGTCGCGATCCAGCCCGGCGAGCAGGCGCAGCAGCGTCGACTTGCCCGAGCCGCTGCGGCCGAGCAGCGCGACGAACTCACCGCGCTCGATGTCCAGGTCGACGCCGTCGAGGACGGTACGAGCCCCGAACTTCTTGGTCAGGCCCCGTGTCCGGACGACCGAGGCGGCGTCCTCGGAACCGGCGGCCCCGGTCGCCTCCGCGACGGTGCCGGTCACGTCGCCACCAGTCCGCGTCGCCATGACAGCGCCCTCCTTTCGAGCAGCCGCACCAGCGCGTCGGTGGTGAGCCCGAGGATCGCGTAGACGAGCAGGCCCAGGACGACGATGTCGATGCGCAGGAACTCGCGAGCGTCGTTGATCATGAAGCCGAGGCCCTTGCTCGCGTTGACCTGCTCGGCCACGATCAGGGCCAGCCAGGCGACGCCGAGGCTCTGCCGCAACCCGACCAGCGTCTGCGGCAGGGCGCCGGGCAGCACGATGTGCCGGATCAGCGCGGCCCGGCCGAGTCGCAGGACCTGCCCGACCTCAGCCAGCCTGGCGTCCACACCGCGGATGCCGGAGTAGGTGTTGAGGTAGATGGGGAAGAGCACGCCGAAGGCGACCAGGATGACCTTGGGGATCTCCCCGATGCCGAACCAGAGGATGAACAGCGGGATCAGGCCGAACAGGGGCAGTGCCCGCAACATCTGCATGGGCGGGTCGACGATGCCCTCACCCGTCCGGCTGAGGCCGGCGACCAGCGCCAGCGCCAGCCCGGCGACGGCCCCGGCCAGGAAGCCGATCACCGCCCGTTGCAGGGAGACCGTGACGGCGTCGATGAGCGTCCCGTCGGCGGTCAACGTCACCGCGGTGCCGGCGACCGTCGCGGGAGAGGGCAGCAGCCGCTCGGGCAGCACGCCCGTGCTGCTCGTGATCTGCCACAGCGCCAGCAGCACCAGCGGGCTGATTAAACGCAGCGAGAGGCGCGGCCGTGGCAGCGCGGAGAGCCTCGGTAGTCCGGGGCGCGCCCGGGCGGCCGGGCGCGCGAGATCGATGGGCGATGCGGACATGGACGAGAAGTCCCTTCAGAGAAATGTGGGGTGCCCGGGCCGGGGGTCCCCCTTGACCGATGCCGGGCACCGGTCAAGGGGGGCGCCCCCGCCCGGACGCCTTTCAGGCCACGACGGTCCGGCCGGTGAGCAGCGGCACGAACTGGGGGGCGATCCGATCGACCCAGCCGCGGAGAACCTCACCCGCCTGCTCGATCCGGTCGTCCAGCAGCACCACCCCCGGCGTGGGGACGAACGCGCCCAGCTCGACCAGCAACGGACGCAGATGCACCTCCACGGCGAGCGCGTGCCGGGCGTCCCCCATCACCATCAGCGGCAGGGCCACGGTCGCGGCCAGCGCCCCGCCGGGGAGACGGTCCAGGAAGAGCTTCAGCAGCCCGGTGTAGGTGCCCTTGTAGGTCGGGGTCGCGACCACGAGCACATCGGCGCCACGGACCGTCTCCACCGCCACCTCCACCACGGCGGAGGGCGACGGCGAGCCCAACTCCACGGCCAGCGCCGACAGGTCGAGGGTCTCGTGGTCGACGGCGCCGAGGCGCCTGCCGACCGTGTCGGCGGCCTGGATCGCGACGGCGCGGGTGCGCGAGTTCGGCCGGGGATTGCCGACCAACGTGACGATTCGCGTGGACATCGGGCAGTCCCTTTCGGTCAGGCGGAGTAGGGCGACATCTACGCGCGGGTGACCAGGTCGGCCAGGTCCGGCAGGACGGCGTCCGCGACGGTGATCTTCCGGTCGAGCAGGCCGTTGGCGTGCAGCAGGTCGGCGGCCCGCTGCTGCTCGGCGACGAACTCCTCGCTGACCGGCAGCAGCCCGAACGGGCGGCCGCGCAGCGCGTGCTCCCACGCGTCGAGGTCGCCGCCGTCGTCGGCGGCGAACAGGGCGGCCGCCTCGCGCGGGTTGGCGCGGATCCACGCGTCCGACTCCTGGAGCGCGCCGACGATGGACGCCAGGACGTCACGGTGCTCGACGGCGAAGTCGCGCCGCGTGAACCACAGCGAGCGGTGGCTGAACAGCCCGTCGGTCTCGATCAGCGTCACCGGTTCCGTCACGTTCTCCACCGCGGTGAGCGCCGGGTAGCTGCCCGTCCAGGCGTCGACCTTGCCGTCCAGGAGCAGCTGCGCGCCCTCGTTCCCGGCGTCGACCGGTTCGATGTCGCTCCAGGTCAGGCCCGCCCGGTCGAGCGCCAGCAGCAGAAGGGTGGTCTGCCAGGAGCCGTGGCCGAGGGCGACGCGCTTCCCGGCCAGGTCGGCCGGGGAGGTGACGCCGGAGTCGGGCAGGGCGACCAGCCGCCCGTTCTCCACGCGCGGCCCGGAGATCGCCACGTAGACGATGTCGTGCCCGCGGCCCTGCGCGGTGATCGGCGGCGTGGAGCCGGTGCCGATGAAGTCGTAGCCGCCGTCGAACAGGTGGTCGCCGTGCAGGGACGGCAGCCCCTCCGTGGGCTCGGGACGGTCGCCCGCCGGGAGCGAGCGCAGGTCGACCCACTCCACGTCCGGCAGCGAGCGCTCCAGGATGCCCTGGTGCCGCAGCACCCAGAGCGAGTTGTTGTGGGGGAAGTAGCCGACGCGGGTCATCGAGTGAGTCCTTTCGCTTCAAGAGTGGGGAGGGACGTGTCGGGCGCGGTGTCCGGCCAGCGGCCGCGCAGGAGGGGAAGGACGTGCTCGCCGACGCGGCGCGCCTCCTCCAGGTGGGGCACCCCGGCGAGGATGAACGCGTCCACGCCGAGCGCGATCAGTTCGTCGAGCCGGGCGGCGACCTGCGAGTAGCTGCCGACCAGCCCGAACGCGGGACCGCCGCGCAGCAGGTGGAATCCGCCCCACACGTTGGGGCTCGCCTCCAGCTCCCGGGGCGTGCGCACCGGCCAGTCGATGAACTGCGAGCTGCGCAGCCAGCCGACCGAGTCGCCGGTGGACTCGGGCCCCCGGAGCTGCTCGGGGTCGACATGCCGCCAACCGCGGCGGATCTCCGCCCACGCCTCGTCCTCGGTCTCGCGGGCCAGCACGTCGATGCGCACCGCGAACCTGGGCGACCGGCCGATGGCGGCGCTGTGCTCGCGGACCTGGTCGAACTTCGCGGCCAGCGCGGGGAACGGCTCCAGCCACGACAGGTAGTAGTCGGCGTGCCGTCCGGCGGCCTGGATCGCGGCCTGGGACGAACCCGAGAAGAAGACCTCGGGGAACGGCTGCCCGGCGAGGCGTTCGGGGAGCCCGGCGCCCTCGACCTGGTAGAAGCGCCCCTTGTGGGTGACCGGGCCGCCGTACCAGACGGCCTTGAGGACGTCGAGGAACTCCGACGTCCGGGCGTACCGGTCGTCATGGCCGACCTTGTCGCCCCACCACAACTGGGCGGGACCGCCGCCACCGGAGATGATGTTGTAGACGACGCGTCCGCCGGTGGCGCGTTGCAGGCTCGCCGACATCCGCGCCGCCTGCACCGGGTGCAGGAAACCCGGCTGGAACGCGATCATGAACCGGTAGGTGGTGGTCTCGCGCGCCAGGCTCGCCGCCGCCGCCCAGGGGTCGTCGGTGAAGGGGAACGAGGGCAGCAGCCCGCCGACGAACCCCGACAGCTCGGTGGAGCGCGCGACGTCGGCCATGTGGTCCAGGTGCGTGTACCCGTCCGGACGGCCGCCGCGCAGCCCCGGGGTGATGCTGCCCGGCTCGACCGGCGACCAGTCGCCGCGGCTCACCAGGCGGCGACGCAGGGACGACTGGTCGCCGTGCGTCCCGATGCGCCAGTAGATGTCAATCGACATGGGCGTGCTCCCGAAGGAAGAGGGGCAGCAGCAGCTCCCCCAGTCGGTAGATCTCCTCGATGTGCGGCGCGGGCTCCAGGACGAACGTGTTCACGCCCCGGTCGGCATAGCCCTGCAACTCCGCCGCGACCTGTTCGAACGACCCGACGAGGGCATGGTCGGGGACGTCACGGACGCCGCGCGCCTCGTCTTCGTCCTCGCGCGCCACCACGGTCAGCCGCAGCCCGGAGGCGACGGTCCGGCCGCGCTCGGCGGCGCGTTCGGCCAGGTCGGCGGTGAGCGCGTCGAGGTCGTCGGTCACGTCGAAGACGTGCACGTCGGCGTGCTTCGCGGACAGGTCCAGCGCGTCGGCCGAAATCCCGGACAGGTGGACGGTCGGGAACCGCCGTTCGGCCAGCGGTCCTTGGAAGCCGCCCGCGAGAACCTGGAAGAACCTGCCCTCGTAGGTGTAGTCCTCGTGGTCCCACACGCCCTTGGCGATGGTGAGGAACTCGTCGGCGCGGGCGTAGCGGTCCGGGCCCTCCAGGAAGTCGCCGTACGCCCGCGCCACCTCCGGCGGAAGGTCGACGACCGGCCACCAGCCGAAGCGGTCGCCGGTGAACCGTTGCAGCGACGCCGACAGCTTGGCCGCGTACACCGGGGTGCCGAGGGCGGGGTGGAACCCGGCCACGCCGTGGATCCAGCGGCTGTCGCGCAGCAGCCCCGCGACCACAACTAGCGACTCCTCCGCGTCGGACGTGAAGGGGGCGACGATCCCGTCGAATCCGGTGACCTCGGCGGCGCGTCCCACCTCGGCGATCGCGTCGAACGCCCCGTACCGGCCCTCGCGGGTGTCGGTGACGAAGTCCGGCAGCGGCGCCGGGGACAGGTCCGGGCCGATCGTCGGCAGCGTGAGCAGGAACCTGGGCGGTTTCGTGGGGAGGGACGAGCCCTCAGAACGGACCGGGGATGTCATGCTGCCTTCCTCTCGGTGACCTCGCGCAGCGGCTCGGGCGCCGCCCACGACTCGATGTCCACGTCGGCGGCCAGGAAGCCGTGGAGCAGCAGGAAGTTCTTCTGCCGCGCGAGCAGGTCGAGGCGTTCCTGTGAAAGGTCGGGACGCAGCGTGCGGTGGAAACCGTCGCGGTAGGCGGTACGCACACCGGACGCGCCCGACCGGGTCTCCCCGGCGAGGATCTTCCGCACGCCCTCCAGGTCGGCGGCTGCCCAGTCGGCCGCGCGCAACGTGGCGGTGAGGAACGCCGTCACCAGCTCGGGTCGCTCCTCCAGCAGCCGCTCGTGCACGGTGATCGGCCGTGGCGTGCCGTTGTTGACGCGGGTGGACGGGTCGGGATGGGCGTCCAGGTCGACGCCGACGACGAGCCCGAGTGCGGCGGCCTGCTCGGCGGCGCGTGCGCCCTTGACGTAGACGGCGTCCACCTGCCCGTTGGCGAGTTCGTCGAGGCCGGGCCAGTTGATGCTTCCGCCGCGCGTGTCACGTCCCACCGAGGGCGACAGGTCTGCGTCGACCTCGACGAACGTGACGTCGTCCAGGCTGAGACCACCCTGGGTGAGGGCGCCCTTGATGCCGTGCAGCGCCATCGCCCGCGGGAAGCTCTGCGCCTTGGTCCGCGCCCAGCGGGGCAGCGCGACACGGGCGCCGCGCAGGTCCTGCGGTCCTTCGATGCCCGAGTCGGGACGGACGAGGACCGACTGCCACTCCTCGATCCACGTCAACCCGATCAGCCGGGTCGGCGCGCCCTCGCTGCGGGCGGCCAGCGCGGGAACGTTGCCGCCCTCACGGAACAGGCCCGGCAGGTCGTGGTCGAAATGGTGGCGGGCCAGCTCGGGCTCGGCGTCCTGGAGAACGCCCACCTCCAGCCCGAAGGGCGCGAACGCCTCGGCCAGCCCGCCACGCCGGTGGGCGAGCCCGCTGGCGGTCGGCACCGGGCAGCGGGTGAACCAGATCTTGTCGACGTGCTGCGAGCTGCTCATGCGATCACTCCTCGGTCGGACGCCAGGTCGGCTTTTTCGGGCGGCGGGGTCGTTCTGTCGGAAGGCGTGGAGACGCCCAGACGGGTCAGCAGCTCACGGCGGTGTTCCAGCACCGCCGGATCGGTCACGGCCGATGTCGCGTCCCGGGGACGAGGAAGATCGATGGCACGATCCACCGCGAAGACTCCGTCGTCGAGAACGGCGACGCGATCGGCCAGGCGCACCGCCTCGTCCACGTCGTGGGTGACGAGCACGACCGCGGGACGGTGCCGGGCGCACAGCTCGGCGACCAAGTCCTGGGCCTGCAACCGGGTCAGGGCGTCGAGGGCGGCGAACGGCTCGTCCAGCAGCAGCACCTGCGGATCACGGACCAGCGCGCGGGCCAGCGCCACCCGCTGCGCCTCCCCACCCGACAAGGTGGCGGGCCAGGCTCGCTCACGCCCGCCGAGACCGACCTCGGCGAGCGCGCGGCCGCCCTTCTCCCGGGCCGAACGCGGCAGTCCAAGCGTGACGTTGGCCAGCACGCGCCGGGCGACGACCAGCCGGGGCTCCTGGTAGACCGTGGTGACGCGCGGCGCGGTCAGCACCGTCCCCGCGTCGGGCCGTTCCAGGCCGGCCAGCAGGCGCAGCAGCGTGGTCTTGCCGGTGCCGCTCGGGCCGAGCAGCGCGAAGAACTCGCCGCGCCTGACCTCCAGGTCGATCCCGTCCAGGACCCTCTTGCCGCCGAACGCCTTGTGCAGCCCCCGCACCCGCACCGCGACCTCGTCCCTGTCGCGGGTCATCGGACCGTCACCTGCCCCCGCCACGGCGTCGCGAGCCGTTCCAGGCCCCTGATCGCGAGGTCGATGAGCAGTCCGAGCAGCGCGTAGATCAGGATGCACAGCACCATGTAGTCGTTGCGGTAGTACTGCTGCGCGAGCGTCACCAGGTAGCCGATGCCCTCGGTCGCGCCGAGCTGCTCGGCGGCGATCAGGCCGGTCAGCGACACCGACAGGCTGATCCGCAGCGCCATCAGCACGCTGGGCAGCGCGGAGGGGAGCACCACCGCCACCGCCAGCCGCGGGCCGCGCAGCCCGAACCCGCGTGCGGCCTCCACCACCTTGCGGTCGACGCTGCGCACGCCCAGGTAGACGTAGGCGTACATGGGCGCGGACGCGGCGACCGCGATGAGCGCGACCTTGAACGTCTCGCCGACGCCGAACCAGGAGATGAACAGCGGCACCAGTGCCAGGAACGGCACCGCCCGCTTCATCTGGAGGGTCAGGTCGATCAGTTCCTCGCCGAGCGTGGACAGCCCGGCGGCCGCGCCGAGCACCAGCCCCGCACCGCAGCCGACCAGGACGCCCAGGGCCGCGCGCTGCGCCGAGGCGAGCACATAGTCGGTGAGCTGTCCGGTGGAGGCCAGCTCGCTCAGCGCCGACAGCACCGCGCCCGGCCCGGTCAGGACGTCCGGCGGGATACGGCCGCTGCTCCCGCCCCACCACCAGGCGAGCAGCAGCGCCACCGGCACCGACAGCCGGAGGGCCAGCGAGACCGCCGGGCGCCGTCGCCGCCGCCCCAGCCACGGCGGCGTGCGCAGCTCGCCGGCAGGTGTTTCCTCCGCCGGCCGTCGCCCAACGACCGCGGCATCGGACGTGATCTCGGCGGTCATTGGGACCCCAGCTTGAACAGGACGTCCTCGGGCTTGATCGCGTTCGGCAGCACGCCCTCCGCCTGGAACAGCCCGGCGACCGCGGTGACGTGCCGACCATCGGCGTCGGTGACGGGACGCGGCACGTTCTGGTAGCGGGCCTTGGCGAGCTCGACGTCCAGCCGCGCACCGGACAGGGCGGTCGGGCCCTTGTCGAGGAACACGTTCTGGAACTTGCGCGGGTCGCGCTTCTCCTGCTCGGTCAGCTCGCGGACCACGTCCAGGAAGACCTGTGCGGCCCGCGGGTTCGCCTCCAGCACCTCGGTGCGTGCGGCGAAGATGGTGAGGTCCTGTTCGGGCAGGTCGCGACCGTGCACGAGGACCCGCGCTCCCTTGGCGACGACCTCGGGATAGGCGTTGACGATCGCCCACCAGGCGTCGACCTTGCCGGTCGCGAACGCCGACGCGCCCTGTGCGGGGTTCAGATGGACGCGCTGAACCTGCGACGCCGGGATTCCGGCCTGCTTGAGCGCGAGCAGCAGCAGGTACTCGCCGCGTCCGGCCTTGTTGACCGCGACGCGCTTGCCGACCAGGTCGCGCACCGACCTGATGGGGCTGTCGGGCTTGACGACCAGGCCGTCCTCGTACGGCGCGGCCTTGTCGGTGACCCGCTCGGCGACGGCGAAGATGCGCAGGTCGCGACCGTTGGCCAGGTAACCCACGGCCGGGGAGATCGCGCCCTCCAGGACGTTCACCGACCTGGACCGCACCGCGTCGATCGTCGCCGTGAACGAGGCGTACGAGCCGCCCCACTGCACCCGCGCGCCGACGGTCTTGAGCCGCTCCTCCAGGATCTTCTCGCGCTTGGCGTAGGCGAGCACCCCGGCGTTGCCCGGATCGCTCAGCTTGATCACCGTGCCGGACCCGGAGCCGCCGCCCCCGGCCGTGGCCGACCCGCCGCAGGCGGCGGTCAGGCTCACCAGCAGGGCGAGGACGGCGCAGACCAGCGGAAACTTCGCCCGGGAGGCATACGGAACTGAACTCGACATGGCTGACTTGGCCCTTCACGAAACGAGCGAGAAGGCCACACCCGCATCGGAGCACGGGGCGGCAGGCTCTCGCGGAGGAGAACTCGGGGAAGGAGGGGGAGAGAGAGGGCAGATCTGGATCAGCGACAGAGAGTGCTGTCCAGCCGCATGTGGTCCACCACACGGCGGACGGTCAGTGCGTGCGCCATATTCATATAATTATGGTAGGAAATGTCGGTGTCAAGCCCGTATTGCGCAGGTCAGACCCCCACCGAACCGCCAGAACGACACCCGGACTCCCCGCCACCAGAGCCCGCAATCCCTTACCAGCAAAGGGATTCCGCGATGTTCCCGAGACAAATGATCTTCGGGCGCGGTTGACCTTGCCGTAGCGTCAACGTTTGTAATGAGGTCATGGTCACGCTGAACATGATCGTCGCGCACGCCGGAGACCGGCCGTGGTGAGGTTCGCGCGGACCGCGATGTACATCGCGGTACCCGCCAACCTGATCCTGCTGGTCCTGACCGCGTCGGGTGTGTCGTTGCCACGCCCCCTAGCCCTCGCCGCTCGCATTGCAATCGTGACCGTGCTGCTTTTGGAGGTCATCGCGGCGGGCCGTCTCATCCTCACCGCACGCCGGAACGGCGCCGACTGGCGGACGGCGTTCCTGAGCGTCAAAGGCCTCCTGCCGGAGCGGGCGCGCAGGATCCTGTCATTCGACACAAAGGGCCTGATCAGCCTGGGCCTACTGCTGGCACGGCGGCGAGACGGGGTGCCGCCGGGCGCGGTCGCCGTCCCCTACTCGGGCGGGCAACTGTCCCTCCAGTTGGCGTTCCTGTTCGCGATGGCGGCGGAGACCGTCGGCGCGGAACTGCTCCTGCGGGGCCTCGGCGCACCCGATGGGCTGCGCGTCCTGATCCTGGTGGTGGACGTGTACTCGCTGCTGATCGTTGTGGCGATCGTCGCGGCCTGCGTGACCCGTCCGCACGTGCTGTCTGACGAGGAACTCCGCATCCGCTACGGCGCCTTCTTCGATCTGCGCATCCCGCGTGCCCGGATCACCTCGGTGCGGCCCGCCCGCAACTTCAACGAGAACGGCAAGATCAAGGTGGTGGACGAGCGCCTGGCGGTGGCCGTGGCCTCGCAGACGAACATCATCGTCGAACTGAACGAGCCGATAGTCGCCGTCCGCCCCCTGGGCGAACAGGCCACGGTGCGCACGATCCGCTTCTACGCCGACGACCCCGCCCCCGTGATCGACTCCTTCACCGAGGTCCGCGTCTGACACACACCTCCCGGCGTCCCACGAACCCAGGCACGATCACGCAGCAATCCGCCAGGCGAACCAAGCAAGCGGCACCTGCAAGCACAAGCCTCGTTTCAACGCGACCTCAGCCCGCACCCGAACGCGTGACCCGCCCGGCGCAGCAACGCCGAAGGCGAGCGCAGCCGGGCGGATCGCGAAGCGATGCCGCGTTCGCCCAGGGACGGTCACGCAGCGAGCCGCCAGGCGAGCGAAGTGGGCCGTGCCTGCAATCAACACAGCCGTTAGTCAACGCGGCGCTGGAGTTCGGCGTTGAGGCGCTGTGCTTCGGCGAGTTGGTCTTCCAGGATGATGATGCGGCAGGCGGCGTCCAGCGCGGTGCCCTGGTTGACCAGGTCGCGGGCGCGTTGGGCCAGGTGAAGCTGGTAGCGGGAGTAGCGGCGGTGGCCGCCGGCCGAGCGTTGCGGGACGAACAGTTCGGCGGCGTCGAGGCTGCGCAGGAAGGCGGGGGTGACGCCGAGGATGTCGGCGGCCCGGCCCATGCTGTAGGCGGGGTAGTCCTCGTCGTCCAGCTTGTCGTCGAGCGGGCTGCCCGGGGTGTCGCGGCGGGTGTCCTCGGGCGTGACTCCGGCGTCCGCGAGGGTTTCCTGCTCCGAACCGGAGGGTGTGGTCCGGGGGTCTTGGTGTTCGGTGTGGCTACCGGTCTGAGCCGGTGGGGTTGGGTTCACAAAACCTTCCGTACTGCGCTGTGCCCACATCGGGGCGGAGCCTGTTCAGGGTCCGCTCGTGGTGTTGGTCTTTCGTTCGAATACGCCGGTGGCCCCGGCGCCAACAGGCGGCGCCGGGGCCGAAAGGTACAGCACTGCATGTCCGGCATCCGGTCGGTTGTCGTGCGCACCGACCGTGTGGCCGAGACATAGGGATCGCGGATGCGTGACCGCCGGCCACGTTCGTTCCGTGTGGCCGCGGTACCCGCGTGGCGTGACTGGAGCCCACCGCGGGCGATCCCGATGGTGCCGAGACCCTCCTTCCGTGTTCTTCTACCTGTCTTCTTCCTGCACTTGCCTTCGTACTACTGGTGGCCCCTTGACCACCGGGCGCGCGACCGGCCACCGGGGTCACATGCCTTGCGTCGACTCCGGCACTTCCACGTCGCGCCATCCATCTGTCCGGGCAGTTCGTCCTCTGCCGCGTCTCATGGACTTCTTTCCCTTCGATGGCAGTAAGCCTACCCCATCGCCCCGCGAATATCTACCCCGACGGCTACAGATTTTCGCGGCTTGACGGAGGCGGCTTTTCCTGCCCGTTGTCGGGCTCCTCGGCGCGGGTGACCTGGTGGGCGTGGACGGCCACGTCGGCCGTCGCGTAGATGGGGAAGACCCGGGTGAGCTGCGTGCTCCGCAGGACGTTCCGGACGCGGTGGCTGACACTGGAGAGGCTGATCGAGCCGTGCTGGGCCTGTAGGTGGTCGTGGATCGCGACCAGGACGCCGAGCCCGCCCGAGTCGATCAGGGGGACGGCGCGCAGGTCCAGGATCAGGTGGCGGGCGCCGGACGCGACCAGACCGGCCAGGTTCTCGCGCAGATGGGCGCTGGTCGCAACGTCGATCTCGCCGGTCAGGACCGCCACTGCCAGGTCCCGATGACGACGATGGGTGATGATCAAGGGCATGCGCTGCTCCCTCCCTGCCCCGCCTGGCCGTTCCGAACTGGGTGGTGCGCTCAGGATGAGACGGTCGCGGCTCCGGTGCCGGCGTTCGCTCCGCCCAACTCGTTCAGCCGCCGGGCGAGTTCGTCGCGTTCGCGGGTCACCCGGGCCAATTCGTGCTGGAGTTCGAAGATGCGGCGGATGGCGGGCAGGGTCAGGCCTTCGCCCACCATTCCGACGACCTGCTGGATGCGGCCGATCTCGTACCGGGAGTAGCGGCGCTGGCCGCCCGCCGAGCGTCGCGGGGACACGACCTGGTGGTCGTCGATACGGCGGAGGAACGCCTGTTGCACGTGCAGCATGTCGGCGACCTGTCCCACGGTGAAGAGGGCCGCGTGTTCGTCGTCCATGGGCAGCGTCACCGCCCCTCCCTTCTACGTGATCCCGCGGAGTCGACCCGGCCCCGGAAGGCGGGCGGCCCCGCCCGGCGAGACGGCGGTGTGACCCTCGATGCCGCTCGCCGAAGCGGGGCCGCGAACCGGCTCGTCACCACATGCGCCGGCGGTTCGTCGAAGCGCCGCGAGCCGGAAACCCGCATATCAACCCCGGAGGGCCTTCTGGCCGTTGCCCTGCTGGATGGCGACCTTACGGGGCCGGGCCTTCTCCAGCACCGGGATCCGGACGGCCAGCACGCCGTTGTCGTAGGCCGCCTCGATCTTGTCGGCGTCCAGGTGGTCGGACAGGTAGACGCGGCGGGTGAAGGAGCCCATCGGCCGTTCGCGGACGAACAGGCGCTCGCCCTCGCCGAACTCCTCCTCGCGCCGCGCGGTCACCGACAGGACGCCGCGGTCGACGGTGACCTCGATCGAGCCGGGGTCGATGCCCGGCAGGTCGAACCGGAGGACGACGTCGTCGGCGCGGCGGATGCCGTCCATCGGCATGCTCGTGCCGTTGACGTGCCCGGTGACCTGACGGACGGCCCGGTCGAACTGGCGCTCGAACTCCTGCACGAAGGGGTCGATCGACGTCAGCAGCATCGTTGCTTCACCTCCGAAGATCCCCGGGGTCTCCAAGCCCGGGTCGTTTGCCTTGATCGAGAGGAAACCTACAACTCGAAGTATAGATTCCTGCCCCGTGGGGTTGTCAAACCTCCTGTCATCCATCCTACGGATACCTTCAACTTCACTTGTTGAGACCATGCTCCATCGGGGACAGAGACAGCGAGATCGGTCGTTGACCTGGTGACGCTGACGCCGGCGCGGGCGGACCGCAAGTTCGCGGAGCTGATCTGCGCCGACGACCAGCGGCTGCACGAGGAGTGCGACGCCTTGGTCGCGGCTCTCGGCGGTGTACCGCCCGCGAGGCCCGGACCGCCCGCTCCCCCGCCTCCCCCACCAGCCGCGCGACCGCGCGCCCCTCCGCTCTCGGACATGCCGCACATCACGTGTCCGTCCAGCGAGGAAGGGCGGTCAGATCACGCGCATACGTCTCGTTGCAGCTCGGCTTCACCCGGGGTCGGCGGCGACTTATCGCCGCCGACCCCGGCATCGTCGAAGCAAGGCTTCAGATCAGGAGTCGCAGGGGGCTTTCGATCGTCCTCACCAGCGTCGCCATCCATTGGGCCGCCAGGGCGCCGTCGACGGCGCGGTGGTCGGCCGACAGCACAAGGCTCATGACGGTGACCGGCGCGGGCGTCCCGTCGACGACCCGTACCGTGGGCCGCGCCGCCCCCACGGCGAGGATCGCGGACTGCGGCGGGTTGATGATCGCGGCGAACTCCTCCACCCCGTACATGCCGAGGTTGGTCACGCTGATCGACCCGCCCTGAAGGTCCGCCGGGCGCAGCCGGCCCTCATCTGCCTGGCGTGCGAGGTTCCGGACGTTCTCCGCGATGGAGCTGACCGTCCGCTGTTCGACGGAGCGCAGGACCGGGCTCACCAGTCCCCGGTCAGACGCCATCGCCACTCCGATGTCGACGGAGCCGAACCGGTGCATCCCCTCCTCGGCCCAGACCACGTTCATCTCAGGCACCTCGGAGTGGGCGACCGCGACGGCGCGCAGGACGAGATCGTTCACCGACAGCCGCAGCGGCGCGTGCTCGTTCA
Organism: Actinomadura spongiicola; assembly: GCF_003432485.1. Taxonomy (GTDB): domain Bacteria; phylum Actinomycetota; class Actinomycetes; order Streptosporangiales; family Streptosporangiaceae; genus Spirillospora; species Spirillospora spongiicola. The sequence goes on along the minus strand of NZ_QVNQ01000001.1, from coordinate 841,514 downwards.
GCCCGGCACGCAGGGTGACCAGCTCGTCGACGAGGGCGGTCCGGCGGACGTAGAAGTGAGGGACGTCCCGCACGCTTCCGGTCAGCCGGGTCGCGATGATCCGTCGTGTCGTGCCGTGTGGAACGACCTCATAGGCGGCGCCCACCGTGGGCGTTTCCGGCTTCGAACTCGCTGGACGGGTGGCCTCGGCCCGCCGTCCGGCCAGGGCGGTCTCGACGTCCCGCCGGGTGATCCGGCCGCCGGGACCGGTGCCCGTGACCTCGGACGGCGACACCCCCGCGTCCCGGAGAAGCCGCCGCGCGATCGGGCTCACCAAGGGACGTCCCGCCGTCGCGGGCCGTCCCGTCGGCGGCGCGGCCACCTGTGGCGGCGGGGAGTCGGACACGTCCCCGGCGGAGTCCGACTCGACGGTCTTGGTGGGCTCGACGGACTTGGTGGGCTCGGTGGGGTTCAGTGCGGCGAGCAGGGACTCGACGTCGGTGTCGTCCGGGGAGCCGATCACCGCGAGCGGCGCTCCGACCTGGAGCCGCTCGCCGTCGGCGGCCAGGGTCCGCAGTAGCGTGGCGCCGGTCTCGGCCTCGATCTCCACGGCGGCCTTGTCGGTCTCCACCACGGCCAGCGGATCGCCGGCCTCGAAGGTCTCACCGACCGCGACCGTCCACTCGGCCAGAACGATCTCGGTCGCGCCTGCGGCGACCGCCGGTACCCGAAGCAGGTCGGCCATCTGGGCTCGTCTCCCTTACTACGCGGATCGGGACAACTCGGTGGACGCCGCCCGCAGAGCGGTGACGACCTCTTCGGTCCGTGCGATCGCGGCTCGTTCCAGCACCTTGCTGACATTCGGGGACGCCTCACCGCCGGTGACCCGCTCTACCGGGGCGTCGAGCCAGTCGAACAGGCGGCGGTGGATCTCGTCGGCGAGCCAACCGCCGTACGACGTGCCGAGCGCGCCCTGTTCGACGAGGAGGACGCGGTTCGTCTTCCGCACGCTCGCCTCGATGAGCGGCCAGTCCAGGGACGCCCGGTCGAGCCAGCGCAGGTCGATCAGGTCGGCGGAGAGGTCGCCGACCTGGTCGAGGGCGTCGAGACAGTGCCGCACCATCGACAGGTAGGTGATGATCGTGATGTCGGTTCCGGTGCGGCGCAGCGCCGCCGCGCCCACGGGGATCCGGTAGTCGAGGTCGTCGACCGGCGCCGAGCCCTTCGCGTTGTACAGGTCGACGTGCTCAAGGACGACCACCGGGTCGTCGCACGCGAGGGCCGTGTTCATCAGACCGACGTAGTCGAACGGCGTCGAGGGGGCCACCACCCGCAGGCCCGCGGCCGAGGTGAGCACCCCCGCCGGGTCCATCGAGTGCTGCGAGCCGTAGCCGGTGCCGGCGGCGAGCTTCGACCGCAGGACGAACGGCACGTCGGCGACGCCGCCGAACATGTGCCGCATCTTGGCCACCTGGTTGAACAGCTGGTCGGCCGCGACCCACATGAAGTCGGCGTACATGAACTCGACGACGGGCTTGAAACGGCCGTCGAGCGCCATCCCGCCGCCCAGGCCGGTGAAGGCGTTCTCGCTGATCGGGGTGCCGAGCACGCGGTCGGGGAACCGTTCGAGGGGCGACCGGGTCGCGCCGTTCGTGCCGCCCTTCAGTTTGTGGACGTCCTCGCCGAGCACCACGATCGTCTCGTCGGTCTCCATCCGGCGGGCCATCACGTCGCTGACCACGTCGATGAACCGGCGTTCGGCTAGCTTGCCGCCGAAGCCCGCTTCCTCTTCGTAGCGGCTTCCGTCCAGCTCGGACAGGTCGCCCCGGACGCCCATGTCCACAAGCTCGGGGTCGGGCCACAGGCCGGCGACCACCCGTCGCTCGTTCGGCTTGCCGCCCTCGACCGGTTCGAAGAACTCGGCACCGATGAGGCGCAGCGCGTCCTCGACGTCGTCGGTGACGGCGTCGAGTTCGGCCTCGGTCGCGAGCCCGCGTTCGAGGACGGTCCGGCGGAGCCGCTCGATGGGGTCCCGCTCCCGCCACGACGCCTCCTCCGCCTTGTCCCGGTAGCCGAACGCCGACCCCGGGAACGGCCCGTTCTGGTGGAAGTAGCGGTAGACGTCCGCCTCGATGACGGTCGGTCCGTGGCCGGAGCGCATGTGGTCGAGCGCCTCCGACATGGCGATGTGGACGGCGAGCGCGTCCATGCCGTCGACCTGCCAGCTCGGGATGCCGAAGCCCGGTCCGCGTCCCGACAGCCGGGGTTCCGCGGTGGCCTCGGCGACCGGGGTCGCGACCGCGTACTGGTTGTTCTCGATGAAGAAGCAGACGGGGAGCTTCCAGGCCGCGGCGAGGTTGAACGTCTCCAGCACCGAGCCGATGTTCACCGCGCCGTCGCCGAAGTAGGTCACCGTCACGGCGTCGGTGCCCGCCCGCTTCTGGTTGAACGCGAACCCGGCGGCCTGCGGAACGCCGCCGCCGACGATCGCGTTGGTCCCCATCGCGCCCGCCTCGCGCCACTGGAGGTGCATCGAGCCGCCGCGGCCGCCGCAGTAGCCGTCCGCCAGGCCGCAGATTTCGGCGAGCGTCCGCCGCAGCACCGTGCGGACCTCGGGGACGAGCCGGGGCAGCCCGGACGCGCCGTCGGGAAGCACGTGCCCGAACGCCTTGGCCAGGAACTGGTGATGCCCCCGGTGCGAGCCGTTGACGACGTCGTCCGAGCGCAGCGGCAGGATCGAACCGACCGCGCCGCCCTCCTGGCCGATGCTGGAGTGGGCCGGCCCGTGCACCAGCGACCGGGACGCGAGGTCGAGCACGTACTTCTCGAACGAGCGGATCCACTGCGCGCGGCCGAGCATCTGGAGCAGAAGGTCGGGATCGGCGAGCCTCCAGTCCTCGTCGACCGAAGCGATCCGCACCCATGGCGCCGCGTGGGCGAGGTCTTCCCGGCTGGGCATATCCGATCCTCCAGCAATATGGTCATATGACTAAGTCAGTTGATATACAGGCCTCGGCACTTCTGTCAAGCCGTCGACCTGGAGGAACAGATGGGAATCGAGCGGGACTTCGCCGAGCGGGTGGTCGTGATCACGGGAGCCACCGGAGGGATCGGGGCGGCCACGGCGCGCCTGCTGGCGGCGCGGGGCGCCTGGCTCGTCCTCGCGGACATCGACGAGGACGCCGTGCGCCGTCTCGCCGACGAACTCGGCGAGGTCACGCGCGTGGTCGCCACCCGCCACGACGCCGCGGACACGACCAGCACCGCGGAACTGGTCGTGCTCGCCGCCTCGCTGGACCAGCGGATCGACACCGTCATCCCGTCCGCCGGGATCTATCCCGAGTCCACCTTGGAGGAGACGACCGACGAGCTGTGGAGCAGGGTCCTGTCGATCAACCTCGACGGCGTGTTCCGCCTGCTCCGCGACGCCTCGCCGTACCTGAGGGCCGGGTCCTCGATCGTGAACGTCGCGTCCGTCGCGGGTCACCGGGGCAGCGCCCTGCACGCTCACTACGCCGCGTCCAAGGCGGGCGTCCTGTCACTGACCCGCACCCTCGCGTGGGAGTTCGGTCCCCGCGGGATCCGGGTGAACGCCGTCTCCCCCGGTGTGATCGAGACTCCGATGACCGAACGGCTGATGGCCACCCGGGGCCGGGCGGCGATCGCCGCCACCCCGCTCGGCCGGTTCGGACGGCCCGAGGAGGTGGCGGCCGTGATCGCCTTTCTCGCCGGTGACGCGGCCGGTTTCGTCACCGGCGAGCATGTTCATGTCAACGGTGGATGGTTCATGGCCGGTTGAGGTTCGGCCACCGGGCGCCGCCGCTCCGAACGGCGGCGCCCGAGCCAGGCGGAAAGCCCCACGCCGACCACCAGAGCGACACCGTTGAGGTAGCTGCTCACATACGCGGGCACTCCGGCGAGGCTCAGCCCGTTGTTCAGCACGGCCAGGAAGAGGATGGCGACGAGCGTCCCCCCGACGTTGTACTTGCCGGGCTTGACGGACGCCGCGCTGAGGAACGCGGCCGCCAGGGCGGGCAGCGTGAAGGCCGCCCCGACCCGCGGATCGGCGCCCGCCTGCCGGGCGACCTGGAGGATGCCGCCCACGGAGGCCAGCAGGGACGCCGAGACGAAGGCGACGCCGACGACCAGCCCGGTGCGGATGCCCACCAGCCGCGCGGCCGAGGGGCTGGACCCGAGCGCGAACAGGTAGCGGCCCCACGGTGTGTGGTCCAGGACGTAGTAGACGAGCAGGGCGACGGCGATCAGCACCAGCGCCACGCGCGGGATCCCGGCGGTGGTTCCGAGGCCGAAGTTCACCACCGAGTCGGGGATGTTCGTGGTGATGGCGACACCGTTCGTCCGCTGGTTCACCACCCCTTCCAGAATCGTGGAGACCCCCAGGGTGGTGATCACGGCGTTCACCCGGCCCCGGGTGATGATGAGCGCGTTGGCGAGCCCGATGACCAGCCCGCAGCCGATGCCGATCAGTCCCGAGAGCAGCAGGCCGTGCCCGCCGGACAGGGCCGCCGCGGTGAACACCGCGGTCACCCCGGCGACGGAGCCGATGGACAGGTCCCACTCGTTGGCGATCAGCGGGATCAGCGCGCCCAGGGCGATGATCCCGATGGCCGCCTGGTTGCCGATGAGGATCTGGAGGTTGGCGACCGACGCGAACGAGCCGGACGTCCGCGGCCAGACGGAGAAGAAGATCGCGATCACGACGAGCAGGCCGATCAGCGCGTACGCCTCAAGAAAGCGTCCGGCGGCGTCCGGCAGCCGGACGGTCCGCCGATCCGCCCGGCGGACCGGCCCGCCGCCGTCCGTCGCGGCGGCCGTGGTCCTCACCATGTTCACGGTGCCTCCTGAATGAGATGTTCGAGATGGGTTTCGTTCAGGTCGTCACCGCAGAGTTCGGCCTGGACCTTTCCGCCGCGCAGCACCACGACCCGGTCGCAGGCTCCGGCCAGTTCCTCCAGATCGGACGAGACCACCAGCACGGCGGTCCCCGCCGCCGTCGCCTTCCGGACCAGCTCCCAGATCTCGAAGCGCGCGCCGACGTCGATCCCCTGCGAGGGCTCGTCGAGCAGGAGCACCCGCGGCGACCGGGTCAGCCAGCGGGCCACGATCACCTTCTGCTGGTTGCCGCCCGAGAGCGAACCCATGGGCGCGTGCACGGACGCGGCCTTCACCTGGTGGGCCCGCATCTCCTCGGCCGCCTGCCCGGCCTCGGCGCGATGGCGGAGCCGCCCCTTCCGGAACCAGCGGCCGGTGGACGGCATGGACAGGTTCTCCAGCACGGTCAGGTCCGCGAAGCAGCCCTCCCGCGCCCGGTCCTCGGGGACGAACGCGACGTCGGCCCGCATGGCCTCCCGCACGCCGGTCGGGGCGAGCGGCCTGCCGTCGATCTCGATCGTGCCGCGGTCCGGCGGGACGAGCCCGAACACCGTGCGCAGCGCGGTCGAGCGGCCCGAGCCGAGCAGGCCCGCGATCCCGACGACCTCGCCCTCGCACACCTCCAGGTCCAGCCCCCGCAATGGACCCACGTGCAGCTCGCGCAGCCGGAGCACGGTCGGCGCGGACTGTTGCCGCCGCGTTCCCGTGGACAGCTCCGCCACCGAACGTCCCATGATCAGCTCGCTCAGCGCCGCGCGGGTGAGGCCCGCCTTCGGGCGCGTCTCGACGTGCCGGCCGTCCCGGAGCACCGTCACCTCGTCGGCGACCTCCAACACCTCGTCGAGCCGGTGGGTGACGTAGATGATGGTCTGGCCCGCGGCGGCGTAGCGGCGCAGCGCGTCCAGCAGCACCCCCGCCTCGGCGGCGGGGAGCGACGCGGTCGGCTCGTCCAGGACGAGCACGCCCTCGTGGGCGCCCTCCTGGTCCTGGAGGGCGCGGGCGATCGCCACCATCGTCTGGGTCGCCGGCCTCAGATCGTCCAGCCTCGCGCCGGGGTCCGCCGCGATGTCGAACCGGCGGAGCAGGGTCTCGGCCCTGGCGCGCAGCCGCCGCCACGGCACCCGGAATCCGGGCGCGGTGTCGAAGCCGTGGCCGAGGAACAGGTTCTCCAGGACGCTCAGGTCACCGAACGTCGACGACTGCTGGTGGACGAACCGCAGCCCGAGTTCGCGGGCCAGATGCGGCGAGATCGCCCGCGCGTCCAGGGCCCGGCCGGCGGTCTCGACGGTCCCGGCGTCGGCGGAGTGCACGCCCGCGAGGATCTTGATCAGGGTCGACTTGCCCGAGCCGTTGCCGCCCAGCAGCGCGTGGATCGTTCCCGCCCGCGCCGTGAAGGAGACGTCGGCCAGTGCCCGGGTGGCACCGAACGTCTTGCTGAGGCCGCCGACCCGCAGGGCCGCGCCGGTCATCGCGCCGTGCTCCAGGCCTTGCGGTAGAGCGAGGCGAAGTCGACCGGCGCGCCGTCCTTGTACGCGACGGCCTGGTCGCCGGGCGGCGTGTTGTGCCCCTTGTCGACGATCTGGTAGCCGACCCCGGTGCTCGCCGGCTTCTGCCCGTTGAAGATCCGGTTGATCGCGTCGACCGCGCCCCAGCCCTCCCAGGCGATGGGCAGGTTGCTGAATCCCCACCAGCCCGGGTAGGTCTTCATCAGCGGGATCGTGGCCTCGCCGCCCTCCCCGCCGGCGATGACGATCTTGCCGTACCGGCCGCTGGACTTCAGCGCCGCGATCACTCCGCCGGTCAGGATGGCGTCGCCGGAGACGGTGACCGCGTTGGCGTCGGGGCTGCGGAGCAGGGCCTGCTCCGCCTTCTGCTGCAACGGCGGCCCGATCTCCGACCCGACGTACTCGACCGTGTTGACGACCTCGCAGCCCCCGCAGGTCTTGAGCTGCTCGACATAGCCCTCGTAGGTGATCCGCGACGACACGGTGTCGGTCTGGCTGAACACGATCACCTTCGCTTTGCCGTCGGTCTTGACGATCGTGTAGTCGGCCAGCGCCGCGGCCCAGCCGCGCAGGTATCCGAGGAAGCCGCCGTCGTTGCCCTTGTAGAAGCCCGGGTTGTAGGAGATCACGTGGTCGTACAGCGGATTTCCCTCGCACTGCTGCGCCTCGGTGACGGCCGTGACGACCTTGGCCTGCCGGGCGGCGATCAGGCCCGCCTTGACGGCGGAGCAGTCCCAGTAGATGGAGAACAGGGCGTCGGCCTTGGCCGCGATCGCCTGCCGCATCCCGTCGACGGCCGTCGCCGGGTTGAACTTCGCGTCCACCACGGTGACCCGCCACCCCATGGACTCGGCGGCCTGCTTCGCGGCGGCCGCGGCGGTGGCCGAGGAGACGAAGGACTGGCCGTAGGAGATGACCCAGAGGTTCTTGCCCGCGGCCGGCTTCGGCGACTCGGCCGGTGGTGGCGTGTGGGTGCCCGTGTACAGCCTGTCGACGCGGGCTCGGGCGTCTCCGAGCTGTGCCTCGGTGGTCTCTCCGCCCGCGTCGCCCGCGGCCCCGGAACAGGCGCTGAGCAGGAGGCCACAGGCCACCGAGGCGCCGAGAAGCGGGGAGCGCCTCAGACCCGATGCGATGCCGATCATTGGACTCTCCGATCCGACTACGTCGCCCGACTTGGACAAACGACTTGATCTGGCGATTAGTGTTAGCCGTCGAGCCGGGGCTGTCAAGACATCCGGGGAAGTCGTCGCAGGAAAACGGCCGATTCGTCCACGGCGAGCGTGGTCCGGCGGTACAGGCCCACCTCCGTGAAGAACCCGTGGAACACGCCGGGATACTCGCGATGCCGGGCGGTCACGCCCTCGCTCGCGAGACGGTCCGCGAAGGCGGCGGCGTCGTCCCTGAGGACGTCCACTTCGGCCGTCACGACCAGTGTCGGCGGCAGGAACGACAGGTCGGCCGCCCGGTTGGGCACCGCGCGTGGGTCGTCCCACCCGTGCCTGCCCAGGTACATGCCCCAGGTCCAGCGCGCGTCCTCGGTCGTGATCAGAGGCGCGTCGGCGAACTCGGTCCACGAAGGGGTCGAGAACGTGACGTCGACGGCCGGATACGCCAGCAGCAGGCCACCTGGGGCGGGCCCGCCGAGGCGGTGCAGCCCGATCGCCGTACTGATCGCGAGCGTGGCTCCGGCGCTGTCGCCGCCCAGCGCGATCCGCGCCGGGTCCGCGCCCCAGCGCTCCGCGCGCTCGGCCGCCCACAGGGTGGCGGCGAGGCAGTCGTCCGCCGGGACGGGAAAGGGATGCTCGGGCGCGAGCCGGTAGCCCACCGACACCACCACGCGGCCCGACCGGAAGGCGAGGTGGCGGCACAGCGCGTCGACGCCGTCGACCGAACCGAGGAAGAACCCGCCGCCGTGGAAGTAGAGGAGCAGCGGATGACCGCGTCCCTCCCCCGGCCGGTAGATCCTCGCGCCGATGGTCCCCCCGGCGACCTCGATCTCGACGTTCCGGACGTCGAACAACTCCGGTCCTCGTGGCAGGACCGGGAACGTCAGCCGGCGCGACGCCTCGACGCCGAGCCGGTGGAGAGGACGCGGCACGATCTCCGTCAGGCGGCGGGCCTGCACGCGTGCGTCATCGTCCAGCCGGGCGAACCACGGCCGGGTGGAGGGGTCGCGCATCGGCGGCCTCAGGGCCGCACGAGCAGGCCACCGTCCAGGACGAGGCTGGTACCCGTCATGAACGTGGACGCGTCACCGGCCAGAAACAACGCGCTGTCGGTCACCTCGCGGAGGGTGCAGGCGCGTCCCAGCGGCGTCACCGCGAGGTACTCCCGGGTCAGCGCCTCCGGGTCGTCGCTGGCGCTGATCACGTCGTGCGCCATGCCCGCCTCGCCGACGAAGCCCGGACACAGGGCGTTCACCCGGATCCGGCGCGGGGCGAGTTCCTGCGCCATCGCCTTGGCCAGGTGCAGGACGCCGGCCTTGGTCATGCCGTAGATCCCCTCACCGGGGTAGACGTCGAAGGAGCTGACCGACGCGGTGACGATGACGCTGCCTCCATCGCGAACCAGGTGGTGGCACGCTTTCGCGACCAGCCATGGGCTCTTGAGGTTGACGGACAGCATCGCGTCGACGTCGTCCTCCTCGATCTCCCACAGGCTCGCGTAGGTGATCACACCCGCGTTGAGCGCGAGGACGTCGATCCGTCCGTACGCCGCGCGGGCGCGTTCGGCGATCGCGGTGGCGGTGGCCGCGTCGGCCGCGTCGCCGGTCACCACCTCGACGTCGGTGCCGCCGTCACGCAGCTCCGCCGCGAGCGCCTCACCGCGCTCCGCCCGGCGGCCGTTGACGACGAGCGCGGCGCCCTCCGCGGCGAACCGCCGCGCCATCGCCTCGCCGATCCCGCTGGTCGCGCCGGTGATGACGGCGACCTTCCCGTCCAGTTGACCCATCGGATCCTCCTCGTGATGTCGTTCGGCGCGAGTTCAGAGCGCCATCCAGGTGGTCTTGAGAGCGGTGAACTTGTCCAGGCCGTGGACGCTCTTGTCGGCGCCGTGGCCGGACAGCTTCCGTCCGCCGAACGGGACCGAGGCGTCGCCCTCCTCGTAACAGTTCACCCACACGGTTCCGGCGACGATCCGGCGGGACACCCGGTGCGCGCGGCGCAGGCCACCGGTCCAGACGGAGGCGCCCAGGCCGAAGTCCGAGTCGTTCGCGATCTTGACGGCCTCGTCCTCGTCCCGGAACCGGAGCACCGACAGCACCGGCCCGAAGATCTCGTGCTGGGCCAGCCGGTCCCCGGGGGACACCTCGGTGAACACCGCCGGGGAGAGGTGGAATCCCGGGCCGTCCGGGATCTCCTCGCCGCCCAGGACGAGGCGGGCGCCGCTCCGGCGTCCCGCACGGATCTCGGCCGCGACGTCCTCGCGGTGGCCGCGCGTCGCCAGCGGCCCGAAGTCCGTCGCGGGGTCGAGCGGATCGCCGGCGCGCAGCGTGGCGAGCCGTTCGGTCACCCCGGCGACGACCTCGTCATGGAGCGACGCGTGCACGAGCAGCCGCGAGCCCGCCGTGCACATCTGGCCGGAGTTGAAGGCGATGGCCCAGGCGGCGCTGTCCATGGCGGCGTCGAGGTCCTCGACGTCGTCGAAGATGATGTTGGGCGACTTGCCGCCCAGTTCGAGCGCGACCGGCTTGAGGTTGGACTCGCCGGCCGAGCGCAGCAACCGGCCCCCGACCGCGGGGGACCCGGTGAACGTGAGCGTGTCCACGCCGGGGTGGCGGGCCAGGGCCTCGCCGATCACCGGGCCGCTTCCGGTGATCACCTGGAGGACGCCGTCGGGCAGGCCCGCCCTGGAGCCCAGTTCCGCCACCCGCAGCATCGACAGCGGGGTCTGGGAGGCCGGCTTCAGGACCACCGAGTTGCCGGCGACCAGCGCCGCCGGCACCTTGAAGCACGCGAGCGTCAACGGGAAGTTCCACGGCGTGATGGCGCCGACGACGCCCAGCGGTTCGCGGCTCACGATCGCCAGCGAGTCCGGACGGCCGCGGGGCGACTCGTCCATGAGCTTGTCGGCCAGCTCGCCGTACCAGCGCACGAGCCCGATGCTGGTCCGGACCTCGACCGTGCGGGCGGTGACGACCGGCTTGCCCATCTCCAGCGCGATGAGCAGGGCGAGTTCGTCGCGATGCCGTTCCAGCAGGTCCGCCCACCGCAGCAGGACGTCACCGCGTTCCCTCGGGGGAAGGCGCGACCACACGCCGGAGTCGAACGCGCGGCGCGCACCCGCCACCGCGCGTTCGACGTCGGCGACCCCGCCCGCGGGAACCGTCGCCAGGTCGCTGCCGTCCCTGGGCGTCACCAGTGTCCGCACCGAGCCGTCGGCGGCGGGGCTCCAGGCGCCGTCCAGCCACATCGCCTCGGGCAGGCCGTTCACGGCCCAGATCGCCTCCCACTCGGCGGTGCTGGCCGGCATGGACAGGTCAGAACTCATCCGCGCTCCCGTTCTTCGACGTCAACCAGGCGAAGACCGGGTCTCCGCCGGCCTGCCACTCGGGGTGCCACTGCACGCCGAGCACCGGCCGCATGGGCATCTCGACTGACTCGATCACCCCGTCCCGCGTCCTGCCGGTGACCACGAGGCCGACGCCGCACCGGTCGATCGCCTGGTGGTGCCACGAGTTACGGACGGCGCGGGGGCCGTACAACCGGTGGGCGAGGGTGCCCGGTTCGAAGGCGACCTCGTGGTCCGGCGTCCCGCCGTGCGGGGCGAACAGCGGCGAGTCGTGCCGGACGTCGCCGGGCGGAAGGTCCGGTATGAGCGTGCCGCCCAATGCCACGTTCAGGATCTGATGCCCACGGCACACGCCCAGAAGCCGGATACCGGCGTCGAGGGCGGCGCGCACCAGCTCGATCTCGTACTCGTCCCGCTCGTGGTCGTACGCGGACAGGTTCTCTCGCGGGTCCGTGGCCAGCGACGGGTCGACGTGGTCGTCGCCTCGCCAGCGGCGCGGGTCGACGTCCTGCCCCCCGGCGATCACGACCGCGTCGAGCCTGCGGACCACCTCGCGGGCGGGCGCCTCGAAGGGCAGATGGACGGGGATGCCCCCGGCCGCGGCGATCGACCAGGCGAAGTCCACGGCGTGGTTGTCGAACTGGACGTTCGCGAAACGCCCGTCCCGTCCGAGGGACAGCCGGCCGTTGCCCCTGCGGCCGGTGACGCCGACCAGCGGCGCGGTCATCGATCCTCCTTCCGGGGCCGGATCTCGACCACGATCCGGCGCCCCCGGCCCGCGGCGAGCGACTCGAACCCCTTGTTGATCTCCTCGAACGGGACCACGTCGCTGACCAGGCGGTCGAGACGCAGCCGTCCCCGCAGGTGCAGGTCGACGTACTCGGGAATGTCGCGGACGAACTGGTTCGATCCCATGAACGAGCCCTGGAGGGTCTTCTCCAGGAAGAACAGGTCGTTTCCGTCCAGGCGGATCGGCGGGTCGGACGGCACCATGCCGACCACCGTCGCGACACCGCCGGGCGTGAGCATCGCCATCGCCTGGGCGACCGCCGACGCCGCTCCGACGGCCTCGATGACATGGTCGGCTCCGCCGCCGGTGATCTCGCGCACCTGGGCGACCACGTCGGGGCCCCGCCCGTCCAGCGCGTGCGTGGCGCCCAACTCGCAGGCGGCGGCCAGCTTCTCGGGAACGAGATCGACCGCGATGACGGTGCGCGCGCCCGCCAGCCGCGCGCCCTGGATCGCGGCCAGCCCGACGCCCCCGGCGCCGATCACCACCACGCTCGACCCCGGCTCCACCCGGGCGCGCCGCACCACCGCGCCGATGCCGGTGGTCACGGCGCAGCCGAGGATGCTCGCCGTCGGCAGCGGCATCTCCGGCGGGATCGCCACCAGGGCGTTCCGGTGCACGACCGCCATCTCCGCGAACGCTCCGATTCCGGCGGTCGGCCTGACCGGGCGGCCGTCCAGGGTGGTCAACCGGTCCGGGCGTCCGGAGGCCAGCCAGGTTCGCCGGGCACAGATGGACGGCATGCCGCGGACGCAGGCACGGCACCGCCCGCAGAACACCGACAGGCACGTCACCACAAGATCCCCGGCGGTCAGGTCATGGACGGCGGAGCCCACCCGCTCGACGAACCCCACCGCCTCGTGGCCGAGCACGATCGGGGGTGTGGTGGCGAACGTCCCGTCGATCTCGTGCAGATCCGAGTGGCACAGGCCCGCGTACGCGATCCGGACGAGCACCTCGTCCGGCCCGGGATCTGACAGGATCAGCTCGCGCGTCACGAGCCGCCCCGGCGCCCGGGTGAGCACCGCCGCGATGATCTTCCTCATCGGGTCCGCCCCGGTCCGGCGGGACGGCAGTGGTAGCGCGACCTGACGAAGCGCCGGGTCCGCCACCAGTACTCCGCGTTGAGCCCCGGCCAGAGGGTGTCGATCTTCCCGTTGGGGCTCTGGTACCAGCCGACGCACCCGGATCCGTAGACGCTGCGGCTCAACCGCGCCTGCACCTTCTCGTACGCGGCGTCCTGGACGTCCTTGCGGACGTCCACGCTGTGCAGCCGGTACCGGCGCATGTGCCCCAGGGCGTCGGTGATGTAGCGGACCTGCGCCTCGATCATGAACGTCGCCGAACCCGCCCCGATGCCGGTGTTCGGCCCCATGACGAAGAACAGGTTGGGAAAGCCGTGCACCGACAGCCCCAGGTAGGAGCACGCGCCGTCCGCCCAGGCGTCGTGCAGCTCCTTGCCCGCCGCGCCGAAGACCTTCATCGGCACCAGATCCCGCACCTGGAAGCCCGTGCTGAACACGATCGTGTCCACCTCGCGCTCGGTGCCGTCACCCCCGATCACGGACCGGGGGCGGATCTCCCGCAGCTCGTACGGCACCAGCTCGACGTTGGGCCGCTGCAACGCCGGGTACCAGTCGTCGGACATCACCCGGCGCTTGCATCCGATGCTGTAGTCGGGGGTGACCAGGCGGCGCAGTTCGGGGTCGGAGATCGACCGCTCGATGAACGCCCTGGCGATCTCCTCCTGCCGCCTGATCGTCCGGTCCTGGCGTTCGAAACCGAGGGCGATCCGGTCGTTCAGCCAGAACCTGTGCCAGCGCCGTGCCTTCAACACCCACGGAAGCCGCCGGTACACGGCCGCCTCGAACCGTCCGATCGGCCGGTCGTCGCGCGGGAGCACCCAAGGCGCCGAGCGCTGGAAGACGTGCACCGCCTCGGCGTCCCTGGCGAGTTCCGGCACAAGCTGCGCCGCCGTCGCGCCGCTGCCGACCTGCGCGATGCGCCTGCCCGCGGCGTCGAAGGAGCCGTCCCACTCGGCCGAGTGCAGGATCCGTCCCTTGAAGGAGTCCAGGCCCGGCAACTCGGGAATCGCCGGATTGCTGAGCACCCCCGTCGCGGAGATGACGATCTGCGCGCGGAACCTCTCGCCGCCGACCGTCCCGACGGACCATTCGCCGGCCGACTCGTCGTAGCGCAACTCCTCCACCGTGACGCCGAACCTGATGTGCTTCCGCAGCCCGTGACGATGGCTGAGCCCGATCAGGTACGCCTGAAGCTCCCGACCGCCGGCGTACAGGCGCGTCCACCCGGGGTTCGGGTCGAACGACAGGGAGTAGTTCAGGATCGAGGTGTCGACGGCGATCCCCGGGTAGCGGTTGGCGTGCCAGGTGCCGCCGACCTCCTTGGAACGCTCCAAGATCGTCAGCCGGGTCACCCCGAGGCGCTTCAGCCTGATGGCGGCGCACAGACCGCCGATGCCGCTGCCGACGATCACGACCGAGGGCCACCGTCCCGGTCGCCCGCCCGGTCGCCGCCGTGTCCGGTCTAGCATGGCCGGCTCCTTTCGTGGAACTCCGGCTCAGACGGACTCGCGTCGCCCCATCGACACCTGCGCCGAGCCCGGCTCGCCGTCCTCGAACAGGAAGTGCGGGTCGCGCATGATCCCGTCCTTCTCGATCCAGCCGCAGGTGGGCTCACTGGCCTGGTAGCCGATCAGCCGGCGGATGTCGTCGGGCAGGGCCCGGACCTCGTCCAGGGTCAGCGACAGGTAGTGGTTCTCCTCCTGGCGCAGGTAGCTGAGGTCGAGCGTCACCGTGATGCCGAAGCGCGAGCTGTCGGTACGGTTCGTGCCGCCGGCGTGGTAGGTGCCGCCGAGCCAGATCAGCCCCGAACCGGCGGCCATCTCGGTCGGCACCGCCTCCTCCGCCTTCGGGGCCCGCTCGTCGTCCCACTTGTGGCTGCCGGGGATCACGAGGGTGCCGCCGTTGGCCGCGGTGAACTCGGTGACCGCGACCATCACCTGGACGCGCGCCTGCCGTCCGCCCTCGGGGTGGCGCCACTGCCACACCGTGTCGTCGCGGTGCAGCGGCTGCCGGCCCTCCCCCGGGTGGATGTCGATGGCCTGGGTGACGCCCACCTGGACGGTCGGGACGGTCGTCACCCGGTCCGTCCCGAGGTAGATGTGCTCCGGCAAACACAGGAAGTGCTCGGCCGCGGCGCGGAAGTGCGACTGCCGGACGATCGCCGGCGCGTGCCCGGTGTGCTTGAACAGCGCGCCGAGGCGGCGGGTCCGGGTGCCGGAGAAGTAGTCGTCCTGCCCGAAGCCGAGATCGTCGAGGATCGGGCGCAGGTCACCCTCCAGCCCGGCCCTCGTCTGCTCGTCCACGAAGTTCTCGACGATGACGCCGCCATCGCGTTCAAGGACCTCGATGACGTCGTCGGCGCCGGCCGAGGCCGGCAGCGTGGTGAGTGCCATGCGGAAACCCTCCCAGAGGATCGATCGCCTGACTTGTTCAAACGACCAAGTCAGATGACAGCATCTCAGCGCGTCGCCGCGGCGATGTCAAGAGGGAGATTTCGTCAGAAATGACGGCGGTGACCACTCCAGCCCCTGAGGGCAGGCGGAGTGGTCACCGCATGGTCGCCCGTCCCGATGGGTCAGGCGTGAAAAACGGACGGCCGGCGGCCGTCATCGCAGGTGGGAGGTCAGACCCGGACCAGCATCTTGCCGGTGTTACGCCCCTCGAACAGCCCCAGGAACGCCTCCGGAGCCCGGTCGATGCCCTCGACGAGGGTCTCCTCGGTCACCACCCGCTCATCGGCCAGCCATGCGGCCATCTCCTCGCGGAACCTGCCGTACAGGTCCTGATGGTCGGTGATGATGAACCCGCGCAGGGTCAGCCGCCGGCTGACGAGCTGGCCGAGGTTGCGGGGTCCCGGCGCCTCCTCCTCGGAGTTGTAGCCGGAGATCGACCCGCACAGCGCCGCCCGGCCGAAGTCGTTCATCACCTCCACCGCCGCCTCCAGCAGCGGGCCCCCGACGTTGTCGAAGTAGACGTCGACTCCCTCCGGCGCCAGCTCCACGAGACGGCGTGCCGGGTCGGGCGTGTGGTAGTCGAACGCCGCGTCGAACCCGAACCGTTCGGTCAGGGCGGTCACCTTCTCCGGTGACCCGGCCGAGCCGATCACCCGCGCCGCGCCCTTGAGCTTGGCGATCTGACCGGCGACGCTGCCGACCGCTCCGGCGGCTCCGGAGACGAACACGACGTCCCCGTCCCGCAGATCCGCGATGTGCGTCATGCCGACATACGCCGTGAACCCGGTGACGCCCAGCGGCCCCAGGTAGGCCGACGTGGACAGGCCGGGCAGCTCGTCGACCCTGCTGAACAGCTTGCCGTCTCCCTGGGCGACGTCGCGCCAGCCCAGGAAGTGCGTCACCAGATCGCCCACCCTCAGGTCGGCCGACCGCGACTCGACCACCCTGCCCACGGCGTCGCCGGTCATCGTCTGGCCCAGCTCGAACGGCGGGATGTAGGACGCGCCCTCCCGCATCCGTCCGCGCATGTACGGGTCGACGGAGACGAAGTCGTTCACGACCCGCGCCTCACCGTGCCGGAGGGCCCGCAGCCTCTCGGTCACGATCTCGAAGTCCTCGGCGACGGGAAGCCCGTCGGGGCGCCGGACGAGGCGCACCTGTGTACTGATGCCGTCGGTCACATGACCACCTTCCAGGTCAGGCTCACGTCGAATCGGGCACCAGTGCCTCGACCATGGTGATGGCGCGTGCGGTGTCGGTCCGCAGCCTGTCGTTGTCCTGGTGCGCGTTCCATTGCAGGTTCATGCCGTCGAGAACGGCGATGATCATTCGGCTGAGTTCGTTGACGATCGACTCGTCCTCCCCCTCGCGCATCGAGGCGCGCAGCACGGCGTCGTAGCGGTCCACCGACAGCGAGTAGACGTCGGCCGCCAGCAGCGACTTCTCCCCGGGCTGGCGCATCGCCCACTGGAGGAGGTCGAACTGCGCCCGCGCGTAGTCCTCGTTCGCCATGATGAAGTCGACGCCGCGGGTCAGCAGGCGGACGGCCGCCGCGCGAAGCCCTTCCTTGGGCGCGTCCTCGGCGACGCCCGCGGCCTCGGCGACCAGGTTCGCCTGGCGTTCGAAGACGGCCCAGAACAGTTCGTGCTTCGTGTGGAAGCAGTAGTGCAGTGTGGCGAGCGGGGCGCCGGCCTCCTCCGCGATGCGTCGCGTGGTCGCCCCCGCGACGCCGTGCTCCGCTATCACCCTGAGTGTCGCGTTGAGAAAGTCCACGCGTCGACGCTCAGCGGGCACGCGAGCCATGAACCGCCTCCTAGTCGATCGACCAAGTCAGATGTCTAGATAACGCTTCGATCATAGCCTCCCCAGGGTGTGGAAGCGCCGGTAGGTCAGGCCAGCTCGAAGTACCGCCTGGCCTCCCACTCGGTGAGAGCGGAGTCCGGGCCGCCTCCGTGCAGGTGGTAGGAGAGCCACTCCCAGCGGCGGGTTCCGACCCAGTAGTCGATCAACTCCCGGCCGAGCGCGTCGCTCAGCACCGTGTCGCGTTCCAGGGCCTCGGCCGCCTGCGAGATCGTCCGTGGCAGCCGTTCGGCGTCGGACGGCAGGCTCCAGGCCATCAGGTCCGACGGCGGCGGCGGCTCGCGCCGTTCCGCGATTCCGGCCAGTCCGGAGCCGAGAACGGCGGCGAGCACGAGATAGACGTTGGAGTCGGAACCGGGCACCCGATGCTCGATCCGCGAGTAGGCCGGATGCCCGACGACCGCGCGAATCGCGGTCGTCTTGTTGCCGACACCCCAGGTCACGGTGGTCGGAGGCCCTTCGAGATCGACCAGGCGCCGGTAGGAGGTGATCCATGGCAGCGCCAGCGACGTCGTGCCGGGCATCGAGGCCATCACGCCGCCGAGGAAGTGGGTCATGAGCTCGCTCGGGCCGTCGGGCGCGTAGAAGACGTTCGTCCCGTCGCGTTCCAGCGAGACGTTGAGGTGCGACGCCTGGCCGAACTCGTCGCACCACTTGGCCATGAACGTCACCGAGTGCCCCAACCGGTCGGCGACCTCCCGCATCACCTGCCGGGCCCGCGCCCAGCGGTCCGCGACCGTCAACGGGTCGGCGATCTCCAGGTTCAACTCGACCTGACCGCTCGCGGCCTCGTCGTTCCACGCCTCCCAGGGGATGGCGAGCTCGTCGAGCCGGGCGGCGACGGTCCGCATGTAGGTGTCCCAGTCGGCGGACTTCGCGAGGACGTAACACGCCCCGGACTCCCCACCGAGCGGCGTCAGGTCCCGGTACCCCTTGAGGCGGGCCTGCCGGAGCGGCTCCTCGAAGACCGTCGCCTCCATCTCCACCGCGACCTTGATCCGGTAGCCCCGGTCGGCGGCGTCGGCCGTCACCCGGCGCAGCGCCTGGCGCGGGCAGGCGCTCAGCGGGCTTCCGTCCACGGTCCAGAAGTCGCCGATCACCGAGGCCCGGCCGGGCTCCCAGACGCACAACGTCGAGGTGTCGGCGCGCAGAAGGATGTCGCCCATGTTCGTCCGCCACGGCGGCAGCGCGAAGCCGAAGTAGGCGACGTTGCCGAGGTCCAGGCCGAAGGCGGCGATATCGGCGAACGCGAAACCGGTCTCCAGCCCGGAAAGGAACTTCTTCGTCGAGACGACCTTGCCGATCAGCGTTCCGTCGAGGTTCGTCCCCTCGATCCTGACGCTGTCGATCGCGTGCTCGCGCAACCAGTCCGCGACTTCGGAGCGGGAGAGCCCGGGACGGATCTCAACCATGGAACTTGACCTTCCAATGGGCACCGCACAGCACGGAAAGCTGCGGCAGCGTACCGACAAGCGAGAGCGCCCCCGAGTAGAGGTCGTCGAAGAGGTTGCCCAGGCCCGAGAACGTCCGGGCCAACTGGTCGGCGCTTCCGGTCAGGACCACACCCGCCGGGCCGTCGCCGAGGACCAGTTCCTCCCCGGAGCCGGAGCACTTCACCACGATCTGACCGGGCATGCCCGGATCGTCGCCGGTCAGGCTCCAGAAACGAGTCGCCGCGTCCTGCCAGGAGGGCAGCGGCGGATTGAGAACGGCGTTGAGCGCGGCGAGCCGTCCCCCATCGATGGGGGTGCCCGGCAGGGCGTGCACCTCGAACTCCGTCGCGGGGTCACAGCCGACGACCAGGTCGGCGTCGCCGGAGACACCATGGACCACCCGAACGCCGCCACGACCGAACCTCAAGGTGGCGGACTGATGGTCCGTGGACGAGCGCACGCCCACGACGTCCGCCGACTTCTCCACGACCGGCAGCAGGTCAGGGTGACGGCAGGCGGCCCGGATCGTGCGCGCGAGCGAGAGGACGAACGGCGTGGGGTCGTCCTCGACGGTCACCAGGATGTCCCCGCTCACGCCGGGTTCGTGGACGTCAAACGTGATCATGACTTCTCCCGAGGGGGTCGGACGCCTCCGGCAGGGCGACCAGGCGGCCGGGAAGGTCGAGTTCGAACTCCCGCGTCTGGCCTCCCGCCGCCAGGAACCGGCTCAGCCGGTGACGAGCCGCCGGGGTGGCGAGCGATTCGTGGAACAGCCGTTCCTCCTCGATCAGCGCCTCGACGAGCGGCAGTTCCTCGGCGGCGCGGACGGCCGCCTTCGCCTGTGCGATGCTCTCGGCCGGGAACGACGCGATCCTCATGGCCAGGCGGCGGACGAAGCCGACCAGCTGGTCCTGTGGCAGCGCCCGGTTGAGGAAGCCGTAACGCTCGGCGAGATCCGCGTCGAGATCCTCGCAGCCGAGAATGACCTCCAGGGCCCGTCCACGTCCCAGCAGTCGCGGCAGCCGGACCGTTCCACCACCGCCGGGGATGATGCCCGTCGCCACCTCGGTCTGGGCGATCACCGCGGTCTCCCGGGCGCCGAAGCGCATGTCGAGGGCGGCGAGCAGTTCGGCCCCGCCGCCGCGGGCCCGCCCTTCCAGCACCCCGATCGTCGCCTTCGGCATCGTTCGGAACTGTTCGGTCATCCGGTGGAACCTGCCGAGCCCTCCCCCGGCCCGGGCCCACCGTCCGGCGGGTTCGGCCTGGATCCGCGAGGCGTCCACATGGGCGATGAAGAAATCCGGATCAGCGCTGCTGAGCACCACAACCCGGATCGAGGGGTCGTCGCGCAGCGCGGCCGCCGCGGCCTCGATGCCGCCGATCAGTTCTTCGTCGAGGAGGTTGATGGGCGGATGGTCGATCGTCACCCACGCCACACCGCGATCCGTCTCGACGTGCAGCCCCGGATGGCGAGTCGTGGTGGGCCGCCCGTTCGCGCTCCTCACTCCTGCTCCCCGGCGGATTCCCGAAGCGACCGGTAGATCTCGGCGAAGTCACCATCAAGCCGACCGGCGGCCTGGACCTCTTCGAGGTGCCGGATCACCGCCCGGCCGAGCAGCGGCTCCATGTCCGCGCGGTCCATCGCCTCGACCACCCCGCGCATGGCGGCCAGGTAGACCTCCGCCGGGGAGTCCTCGGCCGCGAAGTCGTTCTTCGCGATCATGTCCTCGCGTTTGGCCAGGAAGCCGGTCATGACGTTGAGCCCGTGCACCAGCACCGGACGAAGATCGGCGAACCCGAGACCTTCTCTCTCGGCGTACGCCGCGGCCTCCATCGCCGCCCCGATCGCCGGGATGTAGAACCCGAGCTGGGCCGCGTCCAGCACGTTGGCCAGCCGGACCGGCTCACCCAGATGATCGGTGCCGGTGCCGAGGAGTTCGAGCAGCTCGTGGTGCCGTTCCCACAGCTCGTTCGGCCCGGAGAACTTGACGACACCCTTCTCGGTGCCGATGTGGGACGGGTAGCAGATGATCGCCCCGTCGAGCAGCCGGCCACCGCGCGCCGTGACCAGCGCTTCGAGCTCGTCCGCCTCGTGGGGTTGACCGGTGGTGAGATTGACCAGGTCAACGCCCTCCAGTGACGCGACCGGCTCCAGCCGCTCGACCAGTGCGGCGTAGTCGGACAGCGCCGAGATCGTGACCGGGCTGAGGGTCAGGGCGTCGGTGAAGCCCTCGGCGACCGTGGCACCGGCCTCTCGCAGGCGTTCCGTCTTGGCGGGCGTCCGGTTCCAGACCGTGACGGTACGGCCCCGCTCCATCAGCACCCGGGCGATCGCGGCCCCCATGAAACCCGCACCCAGAACGGTCACATCGGTCATCTCGCTCCTCCGGGCACCTCACCGACCACTGACATGAACAAACGACTTGTTCATATGACCAAGATGGCGGACCGGCGGCGCCGGTGTCAAGGAGCAGACCCCCAACTCTGCCCCAACGGCCCAGGTGAACCCGTGGTTCGGCACGGCCCCGACCCGCGTGGAACGCCGGGCGCGACACCGCATCGCGCCCGTCCGCGCCTCGCCCCGACACCACGTTCAGACTCGCACGGCGCCCTTTGATTTCGGCTCGACGGCAACGGATCGCATTTCGATTACCCGGTGATCTCAGTCCCGTTCCGCTATGGAAACATTCCGTCCCGGACAAGTGAACCGCGCCCACGTTGCCGCGGTGGGGTTCACAAGCAAGGCGCCCTCGCCTACCTTTCGGTGAGCAATCGTGCCCGCTCCCGATCGGTGGTGTGATGGACTCCGTAAACGACTTCCTGAGCGATGCCAGCAGCTTCATCTGGGGCCCATGGCTGCTGATCCCACTGCTTCTGCTCACCGGCCTTTACCTGACGTTCCTGCTGCGCGGACTCCAGGTGCGCCATTTCCGGCTCGCGTTCTGGCTCGCCTTCGTGAAGCGATCGGACTCCGACGCCGCCGAGGGCGACATCTCGCACTACCAGGCGCTCGCCACGGCCCTCGCCGCCACCGTCGGCGTCGGCAACATCGCCGGTGTCGCCACCGCGATCGCGCTCGGCGGCCCCGGCGCCGTCTTCTGGATGTGGTTCACCGGCATGGTCGGCATGGCCACCAAATACAGCGAGGCGTTCCTGGGGGTGCGTTTCCGCCGTCCCGACAGCGCGGGTGAGCAGGGCGGCGGGCCGATGCACTATCTCAGGAACGGCATCAAGGGACCGCTCGGCGTCTTCCTCGGCGGGTTCTTCGCGGTGGCCGGCGCCATCGCGGCGTTCGGCATCGGCAACGGCGTGCAGGCCAATACCGTCGCCGCCAACGTCGAAGAGGAGTGGGGGCTCGACCCCTACATCACCGGCGCGATCGTCACCGTGTTCACCGCCGCCGTCATCCTCGGCGGCATCAAGAACATCGGCCGTGTCACCAGCGCCTTCGTCCCCGTCATGATCGTCTTCTATATCGTCGGCGCGGCGGCCGTGCTGGCCTTCAACATCGGCGAGGTGCCCTCCGCGATCGGCCTGATCTTCTCCGACGCCTTCTCCGGCACCTCCGCGACCGGCGGCTTCGTCGGCGCCGGGGTCGCCGCCGCCATCCGGTACGGCGTCGCCCGCGGAATCTTCTCCAACGAGTCCGGGCTCGGCACCGGCGGCATCGCCGCCGCCGCGGCCAAGACCGACCATCCCGTCCGGCAGGCGCTGGTCTCGATGACGCAGACGTTCATCGACACCCTGGTCGTGGTCAGCTTCACCGCCCTCACCATCGTCGTCACCGGCGTGTGGAAGGACGCCGGCGAGGACGAGGCCGCACAGTTCACCGCCCGCGCCTTCGACGAGGGACTGCCCGGCGACTGGGCCAGCGTCATCGTCACCCTGAGCGTGATCTTCTTCGCGTTCTCCACCATCCTCGGCTGGTCCTACTACGGCGACCGCTGCGTGGAGTTCCTGTTCGGCCGTCGGGCCGTCCTGCCCTACCGCCTGCTGTTCATCGTGGTCGTCTACGTCGGCTCCGTCACCACCCTCACCACGGTGTGGACCTTCTCCGACATCATGAACGGCCTCATGGCACTGCCGAACCTGATCGGCCTGCTGATCCTGTCCCCGCTCGTCTACCGGGAGACGCGGGACTACTTCCGCGACCGTCCCTCGAAGGACAAGACCGCCGAAGCCTCAACGAAATAGAGAAACCCGCGATGCCGTCGCCCGTCCCGGGCGGCGGCATCGCCTTGTCGCCTCCCTCAGGCGCCCTGGCGTTCCGCCCGCCGCCGGATCAGCTCCTCGACCGGGCTCGGCAACGTCGTCTCAAAGTCGATCAGCTTCGCCCACGTCGGAGTCACGACGATCCGAACCATCCCGTCGTGGTACAGCGAACGCACGTCCGCCTCCCACTCGACCCGCTGCTCGGCACTCATCTCATAGGTACTGGTCGACTGGAGATACTCGTCCGGGATGCCATCGACGTAGTCCAACTCGGCCCGCCCCCGGATGAGCAGGATCTTGGGCGGGTGCACCTCGGTGTCGATCGTCAGGGCGACCATCGGATTCTCCTTCAGGGCCCGCAGCTTCGGAGCGTTCTTCGGAGTGCACATGACGATCTCCGACCCGTTCCAGGCGAAGACGATCGGAACGTTACGCGGCGTGCCGTCCTTGGCGACATAGGCCAGCCGGGTCATGTCGCGAGCCAACAACTCCTGGCTGATCGGCCGGTTCAACACCTCGGCGATCTCGTCCGGTCGCACGGTCACCTCCCGTTGTCGTTCGAGCCGAGCTCCTCGGCCAGGGCGATGACGATGCCCTCCGGGCCGCGGACGTAGCAGAGCCGGTAGCTGTCCTCGTACTGCGCCACCTCACCGACGAGTTCGGCACCATGGTCGAGCAGCCGCGCGACGGCGTCCTCAATGTCATCGACCGCGAACATGATGCGGCGAATCCCCAGCGTGTTGGCCGGGGCGTCCCTCGGCACCCCACTGATCGGCTCCGGCGCAAGGTACTTCACCAACTCGATCCGCCCATGCCCGTCCGGCGTCCGCATCATCGCGATCTCAACCCGCTGATCCTCAAGCCCGACAACCCGCGCCGCCCAGGCCCCCTCGACCAGCATCCGCCCCTCCAACTCCAGACCAAGCTCGGTGAAGAACGCGATGACCGCCTCAAGGTCGTCGACGACGATGCCGATATTGTCCATCCGCCGAACCGTCACCCTGGCCTCCTTCTTCCGTGGGCGCCCCAGCCTAGGTGGTGTTCCGCTTACGCCGCATCCGTTCCGTCTTTTCGTATGTTCAAGGCCAAATCACGGCCGAACCGTGGCCGATAACCGACAGACTCCCTGCTGATCGAGCGTGCCATCAAGATCGCGTTTGAACTTCTTCACCGTCCATCGACAAATACCGCGCCTTCCTGTCTCCTCAAGGAGGAAACGGGAAACACCCGCAGGCGTCTTGTCCATCCCACAGCGGCTCCCGCAGGCTTGTTGGCGGTGACTCCCCGGGCCGTTCCGATGGACGGTTATGGAGGTCCAAGTGTCCGAGCGGCCCACCGAGTTCGGTACAGAGCTTCGACGAAGGCGTCTGGCGATCGGCATGAGTCTCGGTGGACTCGCCCAGCGGGTTCATTACAGCAAGGGCCAGCTGAGCAAGGTCGAACGAGGCATCAAAAGTCCCAGCCGAGACCTGGCACGTCTCTGCGACGCCGTACTCGACGCGAAAGGAGCGCTTGCCGCCCTAATCCCGGATAACCCGTCCGGTACCCGGGTCACCGAAACAGGCGTCGACGAGGAGGTGTGGCTGATGCGGTTGTCCTCGGACGGCCAAAGCCGGTTCGAGCCCATGAGCCGGCGGCAGGCGGTGGTGGCCGGCGCCGCATCCATCGCGGGAATGAGCATCGGCCTGCCGACCATACCCGCCAATGCCGAGGCCGCGACACTTCTCGGAACCTTTCGAGCTTTGTTCGATCAGTATCGGCAGCTGGGGCAGGTCACGACCCCAGGGCTGTTGTTGCCGGTCCTCATCGCACAGACACATGCGGTCCAGGAACTGTCCCGCCAGGTCGGTGCACACTCGCGTCAGGAGTTGTTGCGGCTCGGGTCCCGTTACGCCGAGTACATCGGCTGGCTGGTGCAGGAGAACGGCGACGAGCACGGCGCACTGTGGTGGACGCGACGCGCGGTCGATCTTGCCGAGGCCGGCGGTGATCACCACCTCGCGGCGTACGCGATGGTCCGGCACGCGCTCGTCACCCTCTACCGCGAGGACGCCCGGCAGACGATCGAACTGGCCCGGCAGGCGCAGCACGGCGGTGTGCCGCCGCGAATCCGCGGACTGGCCGCACAGCGGGAGGCGCAGGGGCACGCGCTCGCCGGCGACTACGACGCGTGCATGCGGAGCCTGGAGCGAGCCCGGACCATGCTGGCCCGCCACACGGAGAGCTCGAACTCGCCGGTCCTCGGCACCACGAGCCTGACCGACCCGGCCGAGATGGTCAGAGGCTGGTGTCTGCACGACCTGGGACGACCCCGTGCTGCCGCCCAGGTCATCGAGGCGCAGCTGGCGCAGGTTCCCGGGCAAGCCGTGCGCACGCGAGTCCGCTTCGGTGTGCGGCAGGCACTAGCCCATGCCATGGACGGCGAAATCGACCGCGCCTGTCAGCTGACGCGAGAACTGTTGCAGGGCATCACCGCGACCGGCTCGGCGACCGTGTCGGCGGACCTGCGCAACCTCGCGCGAACGCTGCACCGATACCCGAAGAGCTCATCGGTGCGCCGGCTGATGCCCGAACTAGGCGCGGCTTTGCGCGCCACCACCCATCAAGGAGATCAGGATGCAGGTCGTGTTCATCAACTACCGCACCGGAGACGGCGATGAGGCCGCCGCGATGCTGGAACGAGGGCTGTCCGACCGGTTCGGCGGGGAACGGGTCTTCCGTGCCACGACCTCCATTCGGCCGGGTCAGTCCTATCCGGAAAGGCTGCTCAACGCCGTACGCAACAGTGCCGTTCTGCTCGCCGTCATGGGGCCGGGCTGGGCCCAGGACGTGCGGCTACGCGAAGACGGCGACTGGGTGCGCCGGGAGATCTTGGAGGCCTATGCCTCGAAGGTCACCGTCATCCCTGTTCTGAAGGGGCGGAAGACCGAGCGTCTGAAGGCAGCAGACCTGCCGATCGAACTGGCACGCCTGGCGGACGTCCAATCTCTGCGGCTGGAGCCTCGTGATGGCGAGGACGATATCAGGCGCATCGGCGACTTCCTCAGCGAACTCGTCCCGGAACTCAGAAGGGCGGATTCGCAGGCGTCCCCGGCCCCCGAGAACGTCAACGTGAACAACACCGCGAGCGACATCCACGGCACGGCCGTCCAGGGCCGCGACATCGGTGGTGACGTCGGCACGGTCATCAAGGGGAATGCCGGCTCGGTACACGCCGGGAAGGGCGACATCAACCAGAACACCCAGCATTTCTCCGGCGACGGGGCGACCTACGTCCAGGGTGACAACCATGGTGGCGTCGGCCACCGATTCAGCCGGGAACGAGAGGAGAAGAACCGTTGAGAGACACGTTCCAGGCGCACGCTTCGAGCGTTCAAGGGGGGATGCACGGCGGCGTGGGAAACATTAACAACCACAACTACTACCTGCCGCAATCCGGCCCGCTCGGAGTCTCCCCTCGAAAGCAGCCCGCGGACGAGCTGCGCTGGCTCAGACAACGCTTCGTCGAACCAGTCGGGTTGGGCAAAGCGCGAGACATTCTGGAAGCCTCACACACCGTGCTGCTTGACGGGCTCCCAGGCAGTGGCCGGACGGCCGCGGCGAAGATGCTGCTCTGGGAAGTCGGCTGCGATGGCGGGCAGATTCACGAACTTCTCCTACAGGACAGCGACAATGTGCCGCCCATCGATCACAGTCATGTCGGCGACGGCGAACTCGTGTGGATGGACCTTTCCCATGTGGACAGGCCGCGCTGGCACGAGGTCCGTGCCGAGCTGTCCTCCCTCCGCGCCACGGTCCAGGACCGCGACGCCCGCCTCGTCCTCGTACTGCCGGACAGGACCGGCCACCCCGGTTCGACACTGGCTCCGTACCACGCCGAGATTCAGCGCCCGGCGGTCGAGGAGGTTCTGTACCGCTATCTGTGCGTAGAGGAAATTTCCTGGCCGGTTCAGCCTCCTCCGCCGCGCTTACTGGACGCTGACTGGCGGATGGCGGACGTCCCCAGATACATCGAGCTGATCCGGCGAGCACGAGACGAGCACCGCCAAGGCACCTTCGAGCAGTGGTGTGAGGACGCCTATCGTGCGCTCACCGGCCAGGTGGAAGACGTGGCCACGCAGGTGGCAGGCCTCGCCACGGGACGGCAACGCGCACTGCTGCTCGCCGTCGCCATGCTGCACAACGCCCACGCCGATGTCATTCATCATGCCGGCGCGGCTCTTCTCGACACGGTAGACCACCCACGCGAGGAAAGCCCGATTCTGGAGCGCGCTCCCCTGGACGTCAGGCTCAAGGAGATCGGCGCGGAACTCGGCTCGTCCGGCGATGTCCGGTTCAAGAAACTCGATTACGACGCGGCGGTACGGTCGTACTTCTGGACCTTTATGCCGGAACTTCACAACGCGCTACAGGCCTGGATAGAGCAGACCGCCGATTCTCAGGACCTCGCGTACCGCGAACGCGCACATCTGATCGAGCGCTTTACCGAACAGTGCTTGAATAAACGCTATCGGCAAGCTTTGTTCTCGCTCGTGGAAAAGTTGACCGCAGCCCCCACCACACGCCCGAAAATGGAGGCAGCCGCTCTGATCCTGCAACGCGGCCTCCGAGATGAGAAGCAAGGCCGGGCCTTCCGCCGCAAGATCTACGTCTGGTCGCGTTCGACCACTCTCTCCACCCGGCTCGCCGAGGTGATCATTGCGGCGTGCCGTGACGAGATGATGGCGAAGCATCCCGACGAGGCCCTGGTCCGGCTGCTCCATGTGGCGAGACGGGAGCGCGGAACCCGCGCCCGCGAGACCTTGGTGGAGGTGGCGGACGGTGCCCCAAGGCTTCGTCGGCAAATGCTGGCGCGCTTGACCGAAGCAACGCCTGAAGCTGGAAAGTGGCCCACGGACGTCGACCTCTTCCTGGATCTCGCCGATCCGGAGGCACTCACCGACCCCGGCCGGCGCGACCATGCGCTCATTTCCGAACACGCTGTCCGCCGGCAACTGGCCATCGGCTGGACTCTCGTCTTCACGCGGCGTCCGTGTGAGACGTGGGCTCCAAGAGTGAGGCCCTGGTTGCATGTCGCCGCCGCCGACCAACAGCACCGCCATGCGCTTCTCAGCATCCTCGTCCGCGCGGGTCGAGGAAATGCGACCGTCCTGGCGCAGCTATACACGATGAGCCGAGAGAAGGAATCGTGGGCGTTGCTCAGCGAGCCGATCATTCAACTCATCAACACGCTGCGAGAGACCTCACCCACCCAACCCACGTGAACGATTGGAGAACACCGTGAGCGCCGGACGAAGCATCACGACGCTCTACTTCGTGGTCATCGGCGGAACGATCCTCATCGGATTGGTCCTCTTTGCCCCATGGCCGTTATGGATACCGTTCATCGCGATCGCCGCACTCGGAGGCGTACTGCTGTACGTGGTGAAGGCGGCGAGGCACCGGCGAGCTGGATACCCTTTGCCCGAACCCGCTTTCGAGTACACGTCCGTCCCCGTAGCGGACAACAGGGGGACCCGCCTGACCGGCGTCCTCCTGCCGACAAGCCGACCGGACTACTTCTTCCAGTTCTCCGCCATCGTGATCTGGGCACCGACATCATCGGCGGACGAGTCCGCGATCAACTACGCCGCCGTCGCGCTCGACGCGGTGGTGAAGCGCGCCCGCGAGATCACTGAGGCGGCAGACCCGATGCACGTCTCGCTCGTCCAGCATGAACTGGCCAGTGCGCTCGGCGAGATGCGAACGGACGCCACAGCACGCGTACGGACAATGGCCGAATCGGTCCGGATCACCCTTCCCGACCGCGACCAGGAACGGCTGGACAAGCTCGCCGTGGTCCGCAAGGAAGAAGCCATCTGGGAGCACGAGCGCAAGTACGAACAGAACAGGCGCGAGTACCTCGGCGGAGACGTGTTGAAGGACCCCGGCAGCGCCGTGGTCTGGTGGCTCGCGAGAAACGAGGAGCAGGTGGAGAAGACCGTCAACGACATCAGCCTGCTCGCGCAGCTCTCGTCCGCCGCGAACAATGAGGAAGTACCGCCAGCCTTTCGTCCATTCTTGTATGAAGCCGCCACTGCTCCAGGTCAATTCGGTTCGAACGGATCGGTCCCACACTCACCGGACCACGATACGGCGCCTGCGGATGGCTTCGAAGCTCTCCTGAAGATGATGCGGTTCGATGAGTCCGACCCCCAGCGCCGCCTGCTCGCCCGACAGATGGCCGAATGGGCCACCATGCACGGCCGCCCCGAAATAGCCGAGGACCTCGTCCGCCGGTACGACCGACCGAGCGACGTCGAAACCGAAGACGCCGGCAATGAAGATTGAATCGGCGGTGGGGTGCCGAGTGCTCGGCGCCGCCACCGCCGCCCCCCACCCGCCCCGCTCGTGCCGCGTGCCTCAGCCAACGCGACCCGACTCAACGACTCGGACGCCACCGCTTTCGACCGCCAGCCCATCGCGCTGCCGTCGAGCCGGGCCAGGACGACGCGGCGCCCCAGGTCTCGCTCTCGTGGCGTTCGAGCCACCCGGCGCCGACCCCGGGGGGGCCGGAGCTGATCGTCCTCGACATCACCGATTTCGCCTCAGGTGACGCGGACCGGCCGGACATTCGCCGGGGTGGGTTATTCAGGGTGGGGGTTCAGGTGGGTCAGGAGGGTTTGGCCGCGGGGGGTGAGGCGGTAGCCGGTTTCCAGGCTTTCGGTGAGGCCCAGGTCTTTGAGGCGGCGGACGTCGGATTTGAAAGAGAGTTTTTCGCGGTTCAGGTGTTCGGCCAGGTCTTGGGCGCGTAGGCCGGGGTGTTGTTCGATGAGGCGGAGGACCTCGCGGGTCCAGGGGGCGCGGCGGCTGCGGGCGTCGATGGTGTCCAAGGTGGCTGTGAGGTCGGCCAGTTCCTGGGCGGTCAGGTCGGCGTTCTCGGCGAGCTTTGAGCGGGGGTCGGGGCCGCCCAGGTGGAGCATGACGCGGTGGTAGGCGCCTTCCTTGGTGCTCTTGGAGAGGGCGGCGAGGAGGGCGGCGCGGCTTTTGAAGCCTGAGCGGAGGGCGTCCTCCTCGGTGATGTCCTCGGGGGTGACGGGGGTGACCGAGTCGATGACGATGATCCCGGCCCAGGTGCGCTGGGTGCTGCCCGCGCGGACGCGGGGCTCGGCCCATACCCGGAACACCCGGTCGATCCGTCCGCCGACGATTCCTTCGAGGACCTCTTTTCGGAACAGCATCGTCGCCTCCCCCGGTGATACGTCTCTCCTGCTGCCATCTTCTCCTGCCGCGGGGTCCCGCTGATCTCCTGGTGGTGGAGATCAGCGGGGACGGAGGCTACGGGACGGGTTCGAGGACGTAGGTGCCCGTTCCGTCGGGCTTGCCCAGGCTGTACTGGCGCATGGTCTCGTTGTCGGTGACGCGCTCCTGGCCGATCATGAATCCGGTCATCTTGTTCTGGATGCCGACGAGGTTCGTGCCGGGGACGTCGTCGTAGACGTAGAAGCGTTGGCCGTCGTCGACGGTTCGGCATTTCTCCTCGTAGAACGGGGCGCTTTCCGTGGGCGCGTCCGAGGCCCTCAAGGTGAGGCACTTCTTGCTCTGGCGGGTGAGGAAGACGTGCTCGACCATGCCGTTGGTGGTCGGGCCCTGGCAGACCTGCCATTGCACCCTGGCGTTGTTCGCCCAGGAGTGCAGCCGGAACTCGTCCGTGCCGTTGGCGTTCCACCAGAACAGCAGGCGGTCGGGCGTGGCGATCCGGTAGTAGCCCGCCAGGCAGGTGAAGCCGGGTGGTTGTGCCGCGGTCTGGTTGGTCGGGGGCTTCGGGGCGGGTGGGCGTGGTGCCGCCTGTGCCGGGGTGCCGGTGCAGCCTAGGACTTTCTGGGCCTTGCTCATGATGCTGTTGGCGGGCACCTTGTCCTCGCATCGGACGGCGCCCTCCTCGATCGTGGAGAAGGTCGTGTAGGTACCGCCCGGACGTTCGATCCACCGGGTGGTGTACCGGCCGCCGCCCAGGTCGACCCGGCCGCAGTTGAGGCTGCCGTAGACGCCGGTGACCTTGTTCGTCCCCTGGTAGAGGCCGTAGTAGCCGGGCTTGAGGAAGTTCCAGGTGATGGTCTGGGACTCCGCGTTGGTCGTGGCGGTGGCCTTCCTCACCGTGCGGCTGACGAAGGCCTCGACCTTGAACAGGGTTCCGATGCTGAACCCGCTGCTGATCTGGGACGAGTTCCCGACCTCGACCGTGATCACGGTCTGGGTGCTCATCGTGACGCTCTGGCTGCCGGTCGAGCCGTCGGTGATGTAGTACCCCTTGAAATGGGTGATGGTGGGTTCGGTCACCGCGCTCTTGACGAACGGATATCTCTTGCCGAGATCGGCGGCTTTGCAGGGGTCGCCCGCCTTGGGATCGGCTGTTGCGGCGGACGCGGCGGATGGGTTCACGGTCAGGAAGATCGATCCGGCCAGCAGGGGGAGGAGCAGGCCGTGCGCCATTGCTTTGATCTTTACCATGGGGCAACTCCCGGGAGCGAGGTAAAAGTCAGGAGCAGAGTCACACGATTCGCCGTACACGAGGAGACCAATGGTCGGGCCGGATGCGGCCTCTTTTTCAATTGTTTCGGTTGGATCGACGCTCTACCGTAGCCGGTCGGCCGCTATCTGTTCGCCCAGCCGTTTCAACAGGGGGCCGGGCTGGGTGATGCACTTGTTCGGGTCGGTTTCGATGTCGGTGAGGGCGTAGGCGCCGACGAAAGGGGTGTGGCGGAGTTCGTCGTCGGTCAGGGAGCGCCGTCCGCAGACGGCGATGACGGGCACGCCGGCTCGCGCGGCGGCGGTCGCCACGCCGAGGGGGGCTTTGCCGCGCAAGGTCTGCCGGTCCAGTGATCCTTCGCCGGTGATGACGAGGCGGGCGCCTTTCATCTGGTCGGTGAGGTGGAGGAGGTCGAGGATGTGGGCGATTCCTGGTTCGACTCGTGCGGCGTCGAGGAAGGCGACGGTGCCGTAGCCCACGCCACCGGCGGCTCCGGCTCCCGGGCGGTCGGCGGCGTCTACGGACAGGTCGCGTCGGGCGATCTCGTGGAGGCGGGTGAGTCCGGCCTCCAGAGCGTCCGCGTCGGCGGGGGCGGCGCCTTTCTGGGCGCTGAATGTGTGGGCGGCGCCGTCCGGGCCCAGGAGTGGGTTGTCGACGTCGGCGACGACGGTGATGGTGATTCCCGTTAGGCTGCGGCGCAGATTTCCGGGGTCGATTTTGTGCAGGTCGCGCAGCGCCGCTCCGCCGGGTGGGAGTTCTAGGTTTCGGGCGTCGAGGAAACGCATTCCGAGTGCGGTGGCCATGCCGGTTCCGCCGTCGGTGCAGGCGCTGCCGCCGAGTCCGAGGAGGATGCGTTTGGATCCGGCGCGCACGGCGGCGGCGATCAGTTCGCCGACACCCCGGCTGGACGCCGTCAACGGCGCGGACTTTCTTCCGGGTAGTCGGCTCATTCCCGACGCCTCGGCCAGTTCCACGATCGCCGTATCGTCCTTGACCGCGTACGAGGCTGTTACCTGTTCTCCGGTCGGGCCGGAGACCGTCGCTCGTATCCGTTTGAATCCGGCGGTTACCGCCGCGTCCACTGTTCCTTCGCCGCCGTCGGCGACCGGCGACCGTATGTACTCGATCTCCGGGCAGGTCCGGCGCAGGCCGGAGATGAGGGACTCGCTGACTTCGGTGGCGGACAGCGATCCTTTGAACTTGTCCGGAGCGACGACGACGTGTCCTTTCATTTCGTTCAGGAGTCGACGTGGGTGCCGATGGCGGCGGAGACGGTGTCGTGGCCTTCGGCGTCGAGGCGTCGCAGCAGGCCGTCCAGGATTGTCGGCACGAGCCGCGGGCCACGGTAGATCAGGCCCGTGTACAACTGGACCAGATCGGCACCCAGGCTGATCTTGCGGTAGGCGGCGTCGGCCGAGGTGACCCCGCCGGCCGCGGTCAGCGCGTACCGGCTGGTGGGGCCGATGGTCCGGCGCAGGGTCTTCAGGACGTGGTTCACGAGCGTTTCCACCGGTGGGCCACCGACCGCGCCGGGTTTGGCGGCCAGTTCACCGGGCGGTGTCGACAGGCGCAGTTCGGACGGCTTGCCCGCGGGCAGGTTGATCGCGAAGCCGGCGACGAACGGGAAGTCGTCCGCGATCCGCACGATCTCCCGGAGGACGCCGGCGTCGCCGATCGGCTTCAACTTGAGGAACACGGGGACGCATGGGGCGACCGCGGAGAGTTCATCGAGGAGTGCGGCGACGCGCGGGAGTTCGTCGAAAAAGTCGCGGTCGCCCGCCGAGTTCGGGCAGCTCATGTTGAGGGTCACGTAGTCGGCGCGCGGCTGGAGCAGCTCGAACGAGCGTGCGTAGTCCTCGTAGACGTCCGGTTCGACGGCCGGGCGCCGGACGTCGTTCGTCTTGACCAGGTTGACGCCGAGGCGGGCGTGTTCTGGACGGTGGACGCGGGGAGCTATCGCCTCCGCTCCCTCGTTGGGGACGCCGTAGGCCACCGCCACCGCGTGGTCCTTCGGCAGGCGGAACAGCCGTGGGCGCGGGTTCCCGGTGGACGGGAA
This sequence comes from Actinomadura spongiicola, assembly GCF_003432485.1. Classification (GTDB taxonomy): domain Bacteria; phylum Actinomycetota; class Actinomycetes; order Streptosporangiales; family Streptosporangiaceae; genus Spirillospora; species Spirillospora spongiicola. Next base: position 808,227 of record NZ_QVNQ01000001.1, on the reverse strand, counting down.
GGCGGAGATCGAGCCGACCTCGATATGGCCGAAGCCCATGCTGCCCATGATCTGGATGGCGCGGGCGTTCTTGTCGAAGCCCGCGGCGAGGCCGAGCGGGTTGGCCAGCGACATCCCGGCGACGTTCGTGCGCAGGCGCTCGTGTTCGACGCTGAACGCCCGCCGGGTGACGCCGCGGACCGTCTTCGAGCGGCCGGCGAGCGCCGCGGCCCGCAGGGTCAGTTCGTGGGCCCGCTCGGCATCGAGCCGGAAGAGCAGCGGCTTGACGACCGATTCGTACATGGACGCCATCCGTCAGGCCTGACCGGGAAGCGCGGCGAGCAGGCCTTGCAGGCGTTCGACGAGGGCGCGGCTCGGTGCCACTTTGGGCCGGATGTGCGTTTCGACGGACACAGCGCCCGTGTAGCCGTCGGCTTGCAACGCGGCGAACTGGCCGACCCAGTCGATCTCGCCGTCGACGCAGAACTCCCGGCGGCCGGTGGTGGCGTTGGTCCGGACGTCCTTGAAGTGGACGAGCCGCACGAGGTCGGCGACCCGGCGGTAGGCGTCCGGGAACGGCGGGAGGTCGCCCGCCAGATACGCGTTCGCGGCGTCCCAGGTCATCCCGACGTTCGGTTCGTTCACCGCCCGGACGATCTCGGCCGTCGTCGCGGCGGACGCGCCCCACGTGGTCATCTCGTTCTCCAGCGCGAGCACGAGCCCGCGGGCGGCGAGCCGGCGTCCGGCCTCGCGGATCACCTCGATCACGCCGTCCGGGACGTCGTCGCTCACGCCGAGCATCTCGCGGTGCAGCGCGATTCCGGGGGTGAAGGAGAAGCAGGTCACGATCGGGCAGCCGAGTTCTTCGGCGGCGTCGGCGCATTCGGGCAGGAGCCGTTCGAGGTGGTCTTCGAGTGCCTCCTCCGCCGCGGCGAGCGCGCGGAGCGAGGCGGAGGTGCTCCACTGGTAGAAGCTCAGCGGCGCCGCGCGGTCCGGGAACGGGATCTTGAACAGGCCGGAGGAGATCGCGGCCACGGAGACGCCGTACTCGCGGATCAGCCGGGGCGTGGTCGCGCGGAGTTCCCGGCCCACGCGCGGGTAGCGGCCGTCCCCGACGCCGCGCAGTTCCACGTGTGTCACGTTCCAGGATCGGGCGAGTTCCAGCGCGGTGTCGAGGTCCGCGCTGACCTCGTCGGTGACGATCGAGACGTCCATCTGTGGCTCCGTTTCCCGTGCGCGCATCGCTGGCGACCGGCTGGGGCCGCCGGTCGGGTCGTTGGTCGAGGTGGTGTGGTGGTGCCGGGTCGCCGTGGGTGTGCGACGTGGCCATGGCGCCGCCCCAGGGCGGGCAGTGCGCAGCCGCGCAGGCCGGCCGAAGGTTGGGCGTGCCGACGAGTCTATGGTAAACGCTTACCGGTTGCCTAGTGCCGCGCCGTGGTTTCTCGGGACGGACGTTGAACGCCGATGCCGAGGCGGCGTTCCGGGTGGCCTGGCAGCGGCTTGAACAGGGGGAACGTCCGGATGGACGGCTCGTTCCGGGTGCGGAACCGGGCTCTGGCCGCCGCGGGTTCGGATGCGGGAAGGGGCACCGCCTGGCCGGTGGGATGGCCAGGCGGTGCTGTTTTTCCGTGGAGCCGGGCTCTCAGTTGGCGCGGCGCGTCGTCGATCGCGGTACGAGTTGGTGGGGCAGCACCTTGTCGGACGGCTCGTCGGCGCCCTTCTCCGCCAGCACGATGCGCGCCGCGGTGAGGCCCAGTTCGTAGAGCGGCGCGCTGACGGTCGTGAGGCCGGTGTAGGCGGCCGGTCGCGTGTCGTTGATCCCCGCCACCGACACCCGTTCCGGGACCTCGATGCCCGCCGAGCGCAGGCCCATGACGATGCCGATGGCGACATCGTCGTTGACCCCGATGATCGCGTCGGGCAGCGGGCCGGCGGCGGCGATGTGCTGGGCCGCGTCGTAGCCCGCCTCGTACTCGAAGCCGCCCTCGAAGCGCAGCGGGTCGAGCCCGGCGGCGGCCATCGCGGCCTCGTAGCCCGCACACCGTTCGAGCGAGGTGAACAGGCCCTTCGGGCCGTCGACGAAGGCGATGCGGCGATGCCCGAGGGAGACGACGTAGTCGGTGATGTCGTAGGCGGCCGCCCGGCTGTCGAACGTCACCGAGGGGCAGTCGAGCTCGCGATGGGCGAGGGTGAGGACCCGCGCGCCCGATTCCCGGGCCTCGTCCACGGCCTGCTGGAGTTCCTGCCGGTGGGGGTCGTCGGTGTATCCGCTGGAAGCGAAGATCACGCCCCTGGCCTGGGTGGCGCGCAGCGCCCGCAGATGCCGGATCTCGGCCTCGGTCGAGCGGTGGGCGCTCGACAGCATGGTCAGATAGCCGAGCCGTCCGGCGACGTGCTCGACCCCGCGTGCGATGTGGGCGAAGTACGGGTCCACGATGTCGCCCACGATCACGCCCACGATGGGCGTACGGCCCGTCACCAGCGCCCGCGCCGCGAAGCTCGGCGCGTAGCCCAGTTCGGCGGCGGCGTTGAGCACGCGCTCCCGCATCGCCGCCGAGACCGGGTGCTTCGAGCCGTTGAGGACGCGCGACGCCGTCGCGATCGAGACGCCCGCGCGCTCGCTGATGTCGGCCAGAGACCCCATATGGCCACCTCCTGACGGAAAATTCTATCCGTCGAGGCCCCTACACGACGCCTGTTTCGCACTGTCCGCACACATGACCTGGACGTTTTCGCTTGACATCGCCGCTTCGCCGTTGGAACTATGCGTGGTAATCGTTTGCCATCCTCCGAATCCGCCGCGGTGGATACGGAGAAAGGACCGGGCATGGAAGGCCGTAGAGAGCACTCACGCAAGGGCAACCGCCGTCCTGTGACGGCGCGGGCGAGGAACACCGCGCGGCGCGCGGCACCGGCGAGCATGGCGATCATCATGGGAGGGGCCGTGCTGGCCGGCTGCGGCGGCGGCCCGGCCGGCGCCGGCAAGGCCGGTGACATGCTGACCGTCGACACGGCGTTCGTCATCGACTCGCTCGATCCGCAGCGCGCGTTCACGCCGACCGCGTTCGTCGTGGACCACGCGGTCTACCAGACGCTCCTCACCTACCCGGGCTCCGACGTCAAGAGGGCTCAGCCGTCGCTGGCCACGTCGTTCCAGGCGGACGCCGGAGCCAAGCGCTACACCTTCGAACTCGACCGGGGCGCACGGTTCGCGGACGGGACGCCCGTCACCTCGGCCGATGTCGTCTTCTCGCTGCAACGGCTGGCCAACCTCAAGGCCAACGGCTCCTACCTGATGGACGGCATCACAGTGCGGGCCGACGGGCCGAACAAGGTCGTGCTGACCTCGAAGGAACCGAACGCCGCCATTCCCGCGATCGTCGCGAACCCGGCGACGAGCATCGTCAACTCCGAGCTCGCGAAGGCCCACGGCGCGACCGACTCCCCCGACGCGGCGAAGACCGACCAGGCCGAGAAGTGGTTCAACTCCGGGGAGTCCACCGGAGCGGGCAGCGGGCCGTACGTCCTGACCAAGTACGAGTCGGGCTCGCAGATCACGTTGAAGAGCAGCCCGAAGCCGTGGCGCGGCGCCCCGCCGTTCAAGACCGTGATCGTACGGAACATGCAGGCGGCGGCGCAGGCGACGAACGTGCAGCGCGGCAAGGCCGAGGTGGCATTGGACGTGTCCGCCACCGACACCCGGCGCATCAAGGGCAGGGTGACGGTCTCGTCGCAGGCGTCGCGGTTCACCTTCTTCGCCTTCGCGAACGTGGACGCCCAGGCCTCGCCGGTCACGGCCCACCCGCGTGTCCGCGAGGCGATCCGCTACGGCCTCGACCACGACGGCATCACCCGCGTCACCGGGCCCGGCGCCGCGCAGATGACGGGCGTGATCCCGTCCTGGATGCCCGGATCGCTGCCGCGCTCGTCCGCGGTGAAGCGTGACCTGGCGCGGGCCAAGAGGGCCTTCCAGGCCGCCGGGCCCGGAAAGGACCGGCTGACGCTGGACTACCCGTCCGACCTGACGCTCCAGGGCGTCTCGTTCTCGGCCGTCGCGGCCAAGATGCAGCAGAATCTCCAGCAGGTGGGCTTCAAGGTGAGGCTGCGCGGTTCACCGATCGCGATCCTCAACGAGAAGCAGACCGCAGGGAAGATCGACTTCGGCCTGCTGGGGCGCGGCGCCGACTTCATGGACGGCACCGCCTACCTGAACATGTCCCCCGGCGGCTTCCACGCCGAGCGGGTGCACTGGACGGAGAGCGCCGCGCCGGACGTGGTGAAACTCGCCGGGCAGGCACGGGCGGAGCTCGACGACGCGAAGCGGGCCGGGCTCGTCCGGCAGTGGCAGGCGCGGCTCAACGAAGTCGGCCCGTACTTCCCGCTCGCGGCGCCGCAGTCGTCGGTCGTCAGTACCAAGGACATCGCCGGCGCGATCGGCAGCCCGCAGTACGGCATCGACATTCCCGCGATCCGTCCCGTCGGCGATTCCGCCGCCTGATGGTGGCCAGGCAGCGGAAGGAGTGGGCATGACCAACGCGGAGAAGACCGATGGCCGGCAGACCGATGGCCGGCGACGCGGGGCGCTGCCGCGCCGGCGCCGGTCACCGATTTCGGTGGCCTTCGTCGTGCGCCGGTTCCTGGCGACCGTCGTGCTGTGCCTGGCGGTGACGTTCGTGGTGTTCCTTCTGTCCAACGTGATTCCCGCTGATCCGGCGTCGGCGAACCTCGGCGACGCCGCGCGTTCCGACCCGGAGGCCGTCGCGGCGTTCCGCGCGAAGTACCACCTCGACGACGGGCTGTTGACCCAGTACGGCGAGTTCCTCCAGCGGTTGGCGCACGGCGATCTCGGCACGTCCATCCAGACGCAGCAGCCCGTCCTGTCCGACCTGGCCGATCGCGCGCCGGCGACCGCCGAACTCGCCATCGCCGCCGTGTTCATGGCCGTGCTGGTCGGCGTCCCGCTCGGCATGGTCTCCGCGTTGAAGCGCGACCGTCCGGCCGACCACCTGCTGCGCACCGTGTCGCTGACCGGCATGTCGGTGCCGGCGTTCTGGCTCGGTCTGCTGGCGTTGCAGCTGTTCTACTACCGTCTCGGCTGGGTGCCCGGCGGCGGGCGGCTGCCGGTCGGCGGGGAACCGCCGCCGAGTGTCACCGGGATGTACACGCTGGACGCGTTGCTGACGGGCCGCCTCGGGACGTTCACCGACGCCGTCCATCACCTGATCCTTCCCGCGCTGATCCTGGCCACGCCGGGGATCGCCCTGTTGACCCGGTTCACTCGCGCCGCCGTGCTCGACGTGATCAGCGAGGACTACGTCCGCGCGGCGACGGCGAAGGGACTCAAGCGGTCGACGGTGCTGCGGCGGTACGTGCTGCGGGGCGCGACCCCGCTGGTCATCACGGTCAGTGGACTCGCGCTGGCCAACGTGTTCGTCGCGAGCGTGCTCGTGGAGCAGGTCTTCTCCTGGTCGGGGCTGGGCTCCTACGCCTACCAGAGCGCCGTCCGCCTCGACTTCCCCGCGGTCATGGGCGCGTGCCTCTGCATCACGTTGGTCTACGTCACCATCAACCTCGTCGTCGACGTCCTGTACGGCGTCGTCGACCCGCGGATCCGGGTGGGCTCATGATCGGCGCGATCGCACGTCCGCCCCGGGTCTCCATGGTCGCCCGCGCGGCGCGCGGCAATCCGCTCTTCGCGTCCGCGCTGACGGTCTCCGTCGGATGGCTGGTCGTGGCGCTGGCGGCCCCGCTGATCGCGCCGGCCAGCCCGCTCGCGCAGTCGCCGGACCTGCTGGTCGGGCCGTCCGCCCAGCACTGGTTCGGTACCGACGAGCTGGGACGGGACGTCCTGAGCCGCCTCATCTGGGGCGCCCGGGTGTCGGTGACGATCGCGCTGATCGTGGTGCTCGCCTCGTCCTTGATCGGCGCGGTCGTCGGCGGCGTGGCCGGCTACTTCGGCGGCTGGGTCGACGAGGCGATGATGCGGTTCACCGACCTCGTCTTCGCCTTCCCCGGCGTGATCCTCGCCCTCGCCGTCACGGCCGCGCTCGGTCCGGGTCTGCGGAACGCGGTCATCGCCGTCCTGATCCTGTCCTGGCCCCCTTACGCGCGGCTGGTGCGGGGGCAGGTGCTCATGCTCCGGGGGTCGGAGTTCGTCATGATGGCCCGGCTGCGGGGGGCGTCCGCGCCGCGGACGCTGCTGCGCGACATCGCGCCGAACCTCACCGGGCCGATGCTGGTGATGGCGACGGTCGATGTCGGCGAGAAGATCCTCTTGGTCGCCGCGATCTCGTTCCTGGGCCTGGGGGTGCAGCAGCCCACCGCCGACTGGGGGTCGATGATCGCCACCGGCACCCAGTACCTGGAGGCCTGGTGGCTGCCGACCTTTCCCGGGCTGGCCATCGTCACCGTCGTCCTCGCCAACAACCTTCTCGGCGACCGTCTCCGGGACGTGCTCGATCCCCGTGGCGTCACCGGCGATCGGAGGCCGGGCCGATGACACCCGTACTTGAGATCCGCGACCTGCGGGTGAAGATGCCCACACCGCGCGGCCATGTCACCGTGGTGGACGGCGTGGACCTGACCGCCGAGCCGGAGTCGATCGCCGGGATCGCCGGGGAGAGCGGCTCGGGCAAGACGATCACCATGCTGGCCGTGCTGGGCCTTCTCCCCCCGGACGCGATCGTGGAGGGCTCGGCGCGGCTCGCCGGGCGGGAGCTGATCGGGCTGCCCGAACGCGAGCTGCGCGCGGTCCGCGGCCGACGAATGGCGATGATCTTCCAGGATCCGCTGGCCTCGCTGCATCCGATGCTGACGATCGGACGGCAGCTGACCGACCACATGCGGGCGCATCTCGGCCTGGGCCGCGCGAAGGCGCGGGCGCGGGCCGTGGAGCTGCTGGCCGAGGTCCGGCTCCCCGATCCGGCCGGGATGCTGGACCGCCACCCGCACGAGTTCAGCGGCGGTATGCGGCAACGCGTCGCGATCGCGATGGCGCTGGCCTGCGAACCGGAAGTGATCATCGGGGACGAGCCGACGACGGCGCTGGACGTGACCGTCCAGGCCGGGATCCTGCGGTTGCTGGACCGGCTGCGGCGCGAGTCCGGTGTCACGGTCGTGCTGGTCACGCATGACCTGGGCGTCATGTCCGCGCTCGCCGACACGCTCTCGGTCTTCTACTCAGGGAGGGTCGTCGAGACCGGCACGGCCGGCACGGTGCTGCGCCGCCCCCGGCACCCGTACACGGCGGGTCTGCTGGCGGCGCTGCCCAGCCCCGAAGCGAAGGTCGATCAGGGCGTCAGGCCGATCCCGGGTACGCCGCCCGTGCCAGGAGACCGGCCGTCCGGCTGTGCCTTCCACCCCCGCTGCCCGCACGGCGTCGACCAGTGCGCGGTCGAGGTTCCGGCGCCGGTCGAGCTGGACGACCGGCACCGGTTCGCCTGCCCGCCGGATCCGTTCGCCGCCGGGAGGACGTCATGAGCCGACTTGAGATCAGCGGAGTTCACGTCGCCTACGGGAAGGGCCGGCGGGCCGCGGAGATCGTCGCGGGGGTGACGCTCGCGGTGCGTCCGGGGCAGATCGTCGGCCTCGTCGGCGAGAGCGGGTGCGGTAAGTCCACGCTCGCCCGCGCGGCCGTGGGGCTGCTGCGGCCGTCGGCCGGGACGGTGACCTTCGGCGGCCGGCCCGTGACGCCGCTCGGGCACCGGGCACGGCACGTCTCGCTGCTGCCGCTCCAAATGGTCTTCCAGAATCCGTACGCCTGCTTGAGCCCGCGGCGCAGGATCGGTGACCAGATCGGCGACGGCTTCCGCGACGATGACGGCGGTTCGGGCGGCTCCGGCTCCCGCTCCCACTCCCGCTCGCGGCGGGCGGCGGAACTGCTCGAACTCGTCGGGTTGCCGCCGTCCCTGCGCGAGCGGTACCCGCACCAGATGTCGGGCGGGCAGCGGCAGCGCGCGGCGCTCGCCGCCGCGCTCGCGCCGTCCCCCGAGGTGCTCGTGCTGGACGAGCCGTTCGCCTCGCTCGACGTGTCGGGTCAGGCGCAGCTCGCGCGGCTGCTCACCGACCTCAGCGGGGAACTCGGCGTGGGAATGCTGCTGATCTCCCACGACCTCGGAATCGTCAAGCAGATCGCCGACGAACTCTACGTCATGTATCTCGGGACGATCGTCGAGCACGGCCCGACTCTGGAATTGTGGCGGTCGGCGCGGCACCCGTACACACGCGCGCTGATCGCCGCGATACCGCACGCGGACGGCAGCGGGCGGATCCCGGAAGCGCTCGCCGGAGACGTCGGGGACCCGCGCACACCGCCACCCGGCTGCCGTTTCCATCCACGCTGCCCCTATTCCGTCGAGGAATGCGAGACGCGGCCGCCTCCGCTGACCGAAGTGCTGCCCGGCCGGGCTGCGGCCTGCTGGAGGCATGAGGACGTCGCGGCGTCCGCCGATTCGCCGACGACCGAAGAGAAGCCCGCCGGTCCTTCGACCGGGCCGATCACCATTCTCAAGAAAGAGGATCGATGACTCCATCCGAGAACGCCACACCGTTCAGCGACTATGGCGGGGACGGTCCGATCGTGGTGGCCGTCCACGGGCACTTCGGCAGCGCCCGGACGTTCGCCGGGCTGGCCGAGGCGCTCGCGGGATCCGTCCGGCTCATCGCCCTCGACCAGCGTGGACACGGGCACGCGCGCAAGGGCGTCGAGTACGCGTGCTCGGACTACGTGGACGATGTGGCCGCGTTCCTGGAGGCCCGGGAACTCGCGCCCGCGATCGTCCTCGGCCATTCGATGGGCGGCGTGGTCGCGTACACCCTCGCGGCCCGGCGGCCCGAACTCGTCCGCGCGCTCATCGTCGAGGAAGGGCAGGCGCTCGTCGACGCGAACACGCTCGACACGCGCGGCTGGCCGAAGCGCGCGCCGTCATTGCGGGCGCTCGGTGAGGCGATCGAGGCGCAGGGGATGCCGGACGCGAGTTATTTCCTGCAAAGCGCGGTCCGCTATCCCGACGGCTGGGGACTGACGTTCGACCCCGAGGAAATGCTGCGGTCGCAGGAACTCCTCGTGGGCGACCACTGGGCCGACTGGTCGGCCGTCAAGCAGCCCACGCTGCTGCTGCACGGAACGGAAAGCTTCGTCCTGCCGACCGAGCAGGCCCGCGAAATGGCGCGACGACCCGGGACGCGTTACCGCGAGTTCAGCGGATGCGGCCACTGGATCCATGACGACGATCCGGCCGGCGTGGCCGAAGCGATCGGCAATTGGGTCCGGGACATCGAGAACGACGCGCCGGGCTCCGGCGCGGTGGAGGTGAATTCATGACGCCGCTGAAGGCGATCATTGTGGGTACCGGCGTGATCGCGCCGCAGCACGTGCTGGCGCTCAGGTCCCAGGACGTGCCCGTCGAGATCGTCGCGGCGGTCGACACGGACGAGCAGCGCCTGAACGCGTTCCGCTCCGAGCACGGCATCCCCTCGGGGTACGCCGACCTCGACCGGGCGTTGGCCGATGTTGAGCCGGATCTCGTCCACCTGGCGACCCCGCCGTTCACGCACGTGCCGCAGATCCGCGCGGGCCTGGAGGCGGGCGCGTGGGTGATCTGCGAGAAGCCGCTGTGCGGTTCGCTCGCCGAACTCGACGAGATCGAGGCGATCGAGGCGCGCAGCGAGGGACACTGCGTGAGCGTGTGCCAGTGGCGCTTCGGCTCGGCGGGCCGGACCCTGCGGCGGCTCGTCGAGGACGGACGGCTCGGCTCCCTCTACACCGGCCTCTGCCAGACGCTCTTCTACCGCGACCAGGCGTACTACGACGTGGCTTGGCGCGGACGCTGGGAGAGCGAGCTGGGCGGGGCCACGACCACGAACGGCATCCACGCCATCGACTTCCTGCTCTCCCTGCACGGCGACTGGGACGCCGTCTCGGCGATGAGCGCGACCCTCGCCCACGACATCGAGGTCGAGGACGTCGCGATGGCCACCGTGCGGTTCGGAAACGGCGCGATCGTCAGCGTCGGCGCCGCGACGCTCGCGCCGCGCCAGGTCACCTACATCCGGCTCGACTACGAGCGGGCGACCGTCGAGGTCGACGGCGTGTACTGGTACGGCAACGACGACTGGCGCTTCACCCCGGCACCCGGCCGTGACGACGCGCCGGAGTGGCGGATCGACGGCGAGTCCGAGGCCACGCACACCGCCCAGATGACCGAGGTCCTGCGTGCGCGGGCGGAGGGGCGTCCGCCGGAGCCGGGCCCCCGGGACGTGCGGCCGACGCTGGAGCTGCTCGCCGCCCTGTACAAGTCCGCGGCGACCGGTCAGACCGTGCGGCGCGGGTCCATCACTCCGGACGACCCCTTCTACAACGGCGTGGCCGCCGGCATGAAGAGCCTCGCCTGAGCCGGGCCGCATCGCTTTCACGACGAATTTCTATAGGCAGGAGCCAAGCGTGACAATCGCTTCTTCGACCGTGAGCCCGGGGTCTCCGGCGGGTGCGCGCACGAGACGCACCGTCCGGATCGCCATGAACGGCGTCACGGGCCGGATGGGACGCAACCAGCACCTCATCCGATCGATCCTCGCCATCCGCGACCAGGGCGGCCTCGCCATCGACGACGGCACGGTGATCTGGCCCGAACCCGTCCTGATCGGACGCGACCCCGCGCGGCTCGGCGCCCTCGCCGAGGAGTTCGGGCTGAAGGAATGGTCAACCGATCTTCAGGACGTCCTCCGCGACCCCGAGGTCGAGATCTACTTCGACGCGCAGCTCACCTCGGTACGCGAACCCGCCGTCCGCGCGGCGATCGCCGCGGGCAAGCACGTGTACGCCGAGAAGCCGCTGACCGGCGACCTCCGGTCGACGCTGGATCTGGCGCGCGCCGCCCGGGACGCCGGGGTCAAGAACGGCATCGTGCAGGACAAGCTGTTTCTTCCCGGGCTGCGGAAACTGCGGCGGCTCGTGGAGAGCGGCTTCTTCGGACGCATCCTGTCCGTGCGCGGCGAGTTCGGATACTGGGTGTTTCCGGGGCCCGACCCCGCGCCGCAGCGCCCTTCCTGGAATTACCGGAGCGCGGACGGCGGCGGAATCATCTCCGACATGTTCTGCCATTGGGAGTACGTGCTCAACGGCCTTTTCGGTGCTCCCCGCGCGGTGTCCGTCCTCGGCGCCACGCACATACCCGAACGTATCGGTGAGGACGGGCGCCCCTACGACGCCGACGCCGAGGACGCGGCGTACGCGACCTTCGAGCTCGACGGCGGCGTCGTGGTCCAGCTGAACTCCTCGTGGTGCGTGCGCGTCCAGCGGGGCGAGGTGTTCGAGCTCCAGGTGGACGGTACGGAGGGCAGCGCGGTCGCCGGGTTGCAGAACTGCCTCGTCCAGCCGGCCGCGACCACACCGAGGTCGACCTGGAACCCCGACCTTCCGGACCCGATCGACCACCGCGCGGGCTGGCAGCCGCTGCCGGCGACCGAGACCTACGACAACGCCTTCAAGGTTCAGTGGGAGCGGTTCCTCCGTCACATCGTCCTGGACGAGCCGTTCCCGTGGGACTTCCTGGCGGCCGCGCGAGGTATCCAGCTCGCCGAACTGGCGGCGCGCTCCTGGCAGGAGCGGCGCTGGGTCACGCTTCCGGAGCTGTCGCTGTGACGGCGGTGGAGACGAGCCTCGTCCTTCCGGCCTCGGACGGGCGGCTGGTGACCCATCGCCTCGGCCGGCCGCGAGAGTTTCCCGTCCCGTCCTCGCCGCCGACGTCGCGTGTCGCGTTCGCCGCGGCGCACGTCGTGGGCGTCCCCGGCGACCGGACCGCGCTCGACTGGGACGCGACGCTCGCGTACCGCCGCCACCTGTGGACGCACGGCTTCCGGGTTGCGGAGGCCATGGACACGGCCCAGCGCGGCGCGGGACTCGACTGGGCGACGACACGCGAACTGATCCGCCGCTCGGTCGCCGAAGCGCACGCGGTCGGCGGCGGCATCGCCTGCGGCGCCGGAACCGACCATCTGCCGCCGGACGCGCCGGTCTCACTGGCCGACGTCCGGGCCGCGTATGAGGAGCAGGGCGCGTTCGTCGAAGGCGAGGGCGCGCAGACGATCGTGATGGCCAGCCGCGCCCTCGCGCGGCAGGCCCGCTCCGCCGACGACTACCGCGAGGTCTACGGGCAGGTTCTTCGCCAACTGACGCACCCGGCGATCCTGCATTGGCTCGGCGAACCGTTCGATCCCGCACTGCGCGGCTACTGGGGCAGTACCGACCTCGACGAAGCAACCGACCTCGTCCTGGAGCTCATCGACGAACACCGGGATCGGATCGACGGGATCAAAATCTCGTTGCTCGACGCCGATCGCGAGGTGGCCCTACGGCGGCGGTTGCCGGAGGGCGTCCGCCTATATACCGGCGACGACTTCAACTACGTCGAACTCATCCGCGGTGACGGCCACGGTCACAGCGACGCGCTGCTCGGCGTGTTCGACGCCATCGCACCTGCCGCCGGTGCGGCGCTCGCCGCTCTCGACGCGGGCGACGTCGCCCGCTACGAGGTCCTGCTGGCACCGACCGTCCCGCTCGCGCGGCACCTGTTCTCCGAGCCGACGTACAACTACAAGACGGGCATCGTGTTCCTCGCGTACCTCAACGGCCATCAGGAGAGCTTCTCGATGGTCGGCGGGCTCGAGACCGCGCGGTCGGCCGTCCACCTCGCCGAGACCGTCGTGCTCGCGGACCGCGCCGGGCTGCTGCACGACCCCGAACAGGCGGCGGCACGCGCGTCCGCCGTCTTCGCCGCCGCGGGGATCACCTGATGCGCCCTCCGGAACCGGCGCGTCTCAGCCTCAACCAGATCACCGTCCCCACCTTGACCCTGCCCGAGGCGGTCGAGGCCTGCGTCCGGCACGGGATCGGCGCCATCGCCCCCTGGCGTGACCGGGTCGCGGAGATCGGCGTCGACCGGGCGGCGCGTCTTCTGCGGGACGCGGGCCTCCGGGTGTCGAGTCTCTGCCGTGGCGGCTTCCTCACCGCGTCCTCGGCCCCGGCGCGCCGCGAGGCGCTCCGGAACAACCGCGCCGCGATCGAGGAGGCCGCCGCGCTCGGCGCCGCCTGCCTGGTCATGGTCTGCGGCCCACCGGAGGGACGCGACCTCGCGCGGGCCCGGGACGACATCGCCCGCGGACTGGAGGCCCTGGTGCCGCACGCGCGGGCGACCGGCGTCCGCCTGGCCGTCGAGCCACTGCACCCGATGATGATCGGCGAACGCTCCGCGATCGTGACGCTCGACGAGGCGACGGAGCTCGCCGAGCGCTTCGACGCCGACACCGTAGGCGTGATCGTGGACGCCTACCACGTCTGGTGGGACCCGAGGCTCGACGCGGCGGTCGACCGCGCGGCCGGGCGCATCGCGGGCTTCCATGTCTCGGACTGGCTCTCACCCACGACGAACCTCCTCGCCGGACGAGGACTGATGGGCGACGGACTGATCGACCTCCACGGCCTCCGCGACCGGGTCGAGCGCGCGGGATACACGGGCCTGATCGAGGTCGAGATCATCAGCGACGAGCACGCGAAGGACGATCCCGACGACCTCATCCGCCGCGTCGTCCAACGCTTCGCCGAGTTCGTGTGATGGCTTCGTCCAACGACTTCGCGGCCGAGACACTTCTCGCCGTTATCGCGCTTCGCACCTGAACAAACCTCATTCTATTAAAGTCGGCGCGGTTGAAGACTGATCATTGACTGTTTTCAACATGGCGGTTACGGTCCCTTTAGTTGGCGTTCAACGAAAGGGAATCCCATGCACGAAAGAATTGCCGGTGTCGTCGTGGCCGCCGCCGCGCTGACCGCGACCGCGGTGTCGGCCGCTCCGGTCGCCGCCGAGACGGGACCCGACCGTGGTCCGGACCCGCCCATCGTCTGGATCGACGAGGTCAGCGGCTCCGGTTGCCCGAAGGACACCGTTGGGGCGAACCTGTCACCCGACAGGGACGCGTTCTCGCTCGTCTACGCCGACTTCAAGGCCCAGGCGGGCGGTTCGTCGCAACCCGCCGACAACCGCAAGAACTGCAAGGTCCTCATGCGAATGGGCGGCCCGCAGGGCTACTCCTACGCCATCAGGAGGGCGGACCACCGAGGTACCGCCCTCCTGGAGAAGGGTGCGACCGGCAGGGTGACGGCCGACTTCGGCACCGAGAACCAGCCGTCAAGCGGGAAGGAGGAGCACACCTTCCGCGGCCCCTTCGACGACAACTGGCAGATCACTCTCACCAGACCGGCGGACCAGCTCGTCTTCACGCCGTGCGGCGCGACCCCCAGGTTCCTGATCAACAATGAGTTGCGGGTCGCCCCGGGGCCGGATCGAACGAAGCCCAGCTTCATCAGCATGGACACCTTCGACGGGTCCATCAAGTCGACCTACCACCTCACCCAGAAGCGCTGCCCGTAGCAGGACGACCCCGACGACCTCATCAGCCGTGCACCCTGGCGCGGGCTCTTCTTCCCGCCGTCCAGCTCAGGAGCGTTTCGAGCACTGCCTGTCCGTGGGCGCGCCCACGGACAGGCATTCCTCACCGAACAGCGAGCCCGCAATCGCTTCTCGTGAACGAAAATAGCTCGTTCCATTAAAGTTCGGCGCGGTTGAAGACTGACCATTGACTGCATTCTGAATGAGAGTTAAGTTCTAGGTTAATTCTCAGTCAGGGCAGGGAAAGCTCATGCGCGAAAGGACCGCCGGTCTCGTCGTGGCCGCCACGGGGACCGGCTGCTCGGACCGCACCGTCGTGGCGAGAGTGGCAGGCGACCGGGAGGCGCCCATGACGGACGTGGCCCCGGGCGAGGCTACTCCTACGCCATCGAGCGGACGGACCGGCGGGTTTTCGCCCACCTGGCACAGGGGGCGATGGGCAACGCGAAGATCAACTTCGCGTTCTAGAACCAGCGGCCCAGCGGGGAGGTCACGGTGTCTTCACGCCCTGCAACGAAGACCCCAGGCTTCTGATCAACAGCCGGTTGCGGGTCGACGTCAAGACGTCGGTTCCGACGAAGACCAGCTTGATTAAGGTGGGCTCCCCCGACGGGTCCACGTGGTCGACCTACCACCTCATCTGGAAGCGCTGCGCCCAGCGCGATGACGAACCCCGCGGGCTCGGCGGGCTCGGCGCGGGTCTCAGAGCTTCAGGAGCCGTGGGTACGGGGCAAGGATCCTGATTTTTCCGGTTCCGAAATCGACGAGGACAGCCCCTCCCGCCTCCACTTCCACGACGCGTCCCAGCCCGTATTTGTCGTGGGTGACCAGGTCCTGGAGCGCGAACTTCACGACGGGCGGGGCGGCGGGCGGCGGCGGGAAAGGGCTGGTGGGGAGGTGCCGCTGCCTGGAGGATCCGGAGTATCTCATTACCGCAGTATGCACCCCTTCCGTCCGGCGGACCATGTGGTACTGTGCGGGTAGTTGCGGTTCCCATAGACATGTGCATGCGCCTGTTGGATCTGACCTCAGGCGCATTTTTTGTTGTTTCGGATCTTCCGGATGGGCCATCGCGGCGTCCTCGGCCGTGCACGGTGTGCGGTCGGGACAGACCAGAAGGAGATGACATGGCCACCGGTACGGTCAAGTGGTTCAACGCGGAGAAGGGCTTCGGCTTCATCGAGCAGGACGGCGGCGGCGCCGACGTCTTCGCCCACTACTCCAACATCGCGGGCCAGGGCTTCCGTGAGCTCCAGGAAGGCCAGAAGGTGTCGTTCGACGTCACCCAGGGCCAGAAGGGCCCGCAGGCGGAGAACATCACCCCCGCCTGAGGCTTCGGCCACGCGGCGGGCGTCCCGTCAGGACCGCCCGCCGCGTTCGCTCAACCGGGTGGCGCGGGTGGCCAGTGCGTCCAGCACGTCGGTGTGTCGCTCGTCGACGCCGACCTCCAGGGTCAGCGCGCCTCCGGTGGCGGTCAGGGTGAAGGTGAAGAACGAGCAGCACCCCGTCTCCCGGACCGCCAACTCGGCGGCTCGCCCGGCCACACGAGGGTCGGGACGCAGCGCCAGGCGCACCCGTCCCCCCTCCGTGTGGACGGCGGTCACCCCCTCGGCGAACAACGCGTCGAACTCGGCCTCCCGTAGCGGCCGCTCGGCGGTCGGCAACGTGCACGCCCGCGGCGCCCACCCATGATCGTCCTGTACCTGCTGAAGTTCCATATTCCGGACGGTAAGCCCGTACCTAGGTACCGGATGCAACCCCGTGTGGTTGACCAGGCGTTCAACGTGCCGTTTCGGACGGCGTAGCAATCCCCGTGCCTGCGAGAGCGTTGCGGCGTCCCGCAGTAATCCGGGTTCACCGCTTCGCGGGCCGAAGGTCGCCCCGCATTCCGGGATCCGGCCGTAGCCGCCGCGCGCCGTCCTCCCCACGAGAATTGCCCCGCCATCCCCGCGCCGGCTTCACAGTTCGATCCCCGCGCAGCGAGGTCAACGATGCGGGAGCAGCCTCACGCGTCAACGGACAGCAAGTCGCGGGTGCGGCTTGTATCGAACGTCTCGCTGCCCATCGCCGTCATTCTCGTGGCGGCTTCTCCGCCCGCGTCCAACGTGCCGCTCGGACGACGTAGACGGTGACGCCAGGGCCGCCGTGCAGGTTCTACACGGACGTCGCCGTGGCCTCCTCAACCGGCACCAGCGCGGCGACCTTGTCGCTGAGGCCACGAATCGTGAGAACGCGCAGGAGCGAGCAAGCCACGCTCATGGCGGTCGGTCGGCCGGTGCCGACCATCGCGATCTTCTTCCCGCTGGTCGTCGGCCGCTACCGCAGGATGAGCGGGTGACGACGCCCTGCTCCGCCGCAGCCGCACGGCAGTGGTCGTCACGCGACGGTGGGCGCTGTCGCGAGCCGCTGTCGACGGCGACGGGTGCGCCGCTGAACGGCCGGGTCGAGGTCGCGGGGCCGGAGCGTTTCCGCCTGGACGAGTTCTTCCGTGACGCCCTGGCCTCCTGGAACGACCCGCGCGAGGTGGTCACCGACCCGCACGCGCCCTACTTCGGCGCGGAAGTGGAGGAGTTCAGCCTGGTGCCCGTCGGCGCCGCCGATACTCGGCACGATCACCTACGGCACCTGGCCTGACCGGGATGCGATTCCGAAATAGCCTTCGGGAAACATTTTGGTTTCGCGGGTGGGATGGTGATCTACCTGCTGTGGGTTGCTGGCGGGTGATTTCGGAGGCTGTTGTGAGCGGGCGGGCCGTAGCCACTCGTGGTGTTCGTGAGGTCGAACGGTTTCGCTGTGACGGGTGGGTGGCAATTTTCGTCGGCTCGCACACCGAAAGGGAGGCGTGGCGCGGCTGGATCAGGTGCAGGTCGGCGTGATTTCGATGTGCGATTCGTAGTGCTGTTGTTACCGCATGAAGGCTTGTCCGGAGAACGTGTACCGGCCTTTAGGTCTGCCATGTGGCCGATTGCGGACGTGGCGGGTGCCTTGCTGCAACGCTCCAAATGATCGATAAATCAAGCGACGGCGATCACGTCGTCGAAGTCGTTCCAAGGAGGATTGCATGAACTTACGGGGGTCTCATCGCCTCGCGGCCGTGACGGGGGCGGCGGTGCTGGTCACCGCCATGAGCGGAGCGGGAATCGCGTCCGCTCGGACCACGGACACCGTCTGCGGTCCGGAGCACAGCCTCGGATCCGTCGTGTACAAGAACTGTAGCGTCGTTCTCGGGTCCTGGGATCCCGAGTACGGCACCATGCCATTCCTGGAGCTGAAGAACCTGGGAATCGCAGAGACCACTGTGACCGTGACACACGAACGCTGGAACTACACCACGAACAGCTGGGAGTACAGCTCGGGCGGCTCGAAGACGATCTTCCCGTTCTTCGAAACCCAGTACTATTCCCTGTCGCACGGCTGGTCGTGCGGTCAGGACGCGAAGGAGCGCGCCCGAATCACAAGCACCGTCGGGACCGGGGACTGGTCGGAAGCGGTCACCACCTCGCCGTGCTGATCGAACGCCGCAACCGTCAATTCTGAACGCGACTCGCGGCGGGGCACGTCCGGTCCGATGTCATGTAGGCGCGGCATCCATGCGCGATGGTCGTGGATTTCGCTGAGTCGGTCGGAATGGGCGTCGCGGGGCGTGCCCGGAATTCGGATGACAGCGCGGTTTGAGCGGCGACGTCCACCTGGCGGGATCGGTGCTGCGGCGAGGCCGGATCCGCACCGAACCCGCCTGGTGGGCGCGTCAGGCGGCGGCCACGACTTCGATTTCCACCAACCAGTCGCTGACGAGTGTCTGCGCGACGATCGCCGTGGTGGGAACGATACGGCCGCCCAGTGCCTTCGTGCGGGCCGCCGCGTTCGCCTCGGCGTAGGCGGCGTCACGCAGGTAGCTGGTGAGCCGGACGATGTTGTCCACGGTCATTCCGGCCGAGGCGAGAATCGTCCGGAGGTTGTTCCAGATGAGGTCGAGTTGTTCGTCGAGGGTGGCTCCGGGTGTTCCGGTGGGGTCGAGTCCCATCGTTCCGGAGACGAAGAGCAGGCGTTGCGCGCCGCGGACCTCCAGGGCGTGCACATAGTCGTCCGTGCTGGCATAGACGCCGTCGGACGGATCATGTGTCACGGTCTCGAAGTTCGAGTTCTGGGTCATGGGGCCAGATCATGCCGGTGCTGATCACACGCCTACAAGCGAGATCTCACGAAAGTCCGGTTGCCCGGAAGCCACCCGGGCGGGCCCCGCCCTGACGGTGCTCCTCCGGCTTCCAAGCGGAGCTCAACCGTGGGATTAGTGCCGGCAGCGCGTTTCCGGGGGCGAGGCCCCGCGGGAACTCCGCTACGGGTGGTGATTCGTCCACCACATGCGGGGCCTTGCCCGCACACCGGCACTCGCAGCGTGGTCGGACTCAGCGCGGCTCGATGGGACGGCCGGTCGAGCGGCTGCGACCGCGCAGTTCCGCTACGACGACGGGGGATTCTCCGGACGTCCGGGTGACGGTCACGTCGTAGAGGCCGCTTCGGCCGCGTCGCGAACGCATCCACGCGTTCGCGACGAGCGTGTCGCCTTGGTGGACCGGTTCCAGGAACGTGATGTCGAATCCCGCCGCCACGGTCACTTCGCCGAAGGAGTTGCAGGCGAGGGCGAACGCCGAGTCGGCCAGGCTCGTCACCAGGCCGCCGTGGCAGATGCCCCAGCCGTTGATCATGACGGGGCGGACGTCCATGGTGACCGTCGCCGTGCCCGGACCGACGTGGACGATCCGCATGCCGAGGGAACGGCTCGCGGCGTCGTCCGCCCACATCCGTTCGGCACTGCGCCGCGCGATCTCTTCGGGCGTCACCATGGGCGGGACCCGTGGTCGCTCTCGCGGTTCAGACGTCCGGTCGTGCCCCTGTCGCGCGGTCCCGCCGGAGACGCGAAGCGCGGGACGGGCGGACGCCGCGGGCCGAGGATCGTCGCGGGGTCTAGGTCATCGGCGGATGTGACGCGCTCGTCCGACACGCGCGTCGCCTTCAGGGCCGGCGTCACACCGGGGCGGAGGAGAGTACGGCGCCGCGGCAGGTCTCGCGGGCGCATGCCCCTCCCACCAACCGGCCGGGACGGGGCGACCAGTCTGGCCGGTTCGTCACCGGGGAGCGGAAAACGGCGAGTCATTCGTCCGCCTCTCAGAGCATCAACGTCCGTCATATCGTTGCCTCTGAGGCCATCTGTGGTCCAGCGGCAGGACGAGTTCAGGAACATGTCCAAGGTTGGGCGGTCACCGACTGCCATTCGTCCAGCAGGACGCGCGCCCGGTCAAGGAGGCAGGACGAGTGGCCGAGTCGTTCCCGTGGGCGACGCGGCGGTGCCGCCCGGATTCCGGATCCGTTCGTGCGGTGGACGGGCCGCGTGTCGTACCCGGCTGGTACATCTCTCGGTATGCGCGTCGAGGAGTTCCTGCAGGTCGTGCTGGGCCTGCCAGAGGTGACCGAACGGGAGGCGTTCTCGGACCACACCGGCTTCCGGGTGCGCGACAAGGGGTTCTGCTACCTGAACGAGGCCGAAGGGATCGTCATGCTGAAGGCGACCCGCGAGGAGCAGGCCGCCCTCGTCGCCGAAGACCCGGACACCTTCTCCCCGTCCTGGGCCGGGGGTCGCTTCGCCTGGGTGGCGATCAAGCTGGCGAACGTCGAACCCGAGGAGCTGACCGAGCTGGTCACCGAAGGGTGGCGGCTCTCAGCCCCCAAACGTCTCGCCGCCTCCCTCGGCTTGTGACCGTTCCGCGTTCCAGCCGCCTCGGCACCTGCGCTGCAATTCAGGACGGTCCACGCGGGACGTCCATGTCCCGGCATGGATCGCCCCGGACTCGCTCGATCCGGCGAAACATCGTCCCGAGAACCAGGAAAGGTTCGGGGACGACCCTAATCGGCGATGGTCGACGATTCCGTTACAGCCCGCGACACACAGTCAGCGACCGGGTCTTCGGGAAACAACCCGAATCGTGGCCGGAAAGAACTATGGTGAGCGACATGATCACCCATCCCGCTCCAGAACTCCTCAGTTACGAGGACGCCGTCGCGCGTCTCGGCGACAGCCTGCGCTTCGAATGGGACTGGCTGTACGACACGATCCCTTTGTTGGACGGAGACGTCGTCGTCGAAGGAGATTTCCTCAAAGCCGTGACGGGGATCGTCGAGCAGGAATTCGACGGCGTCCACATCACCGGAAACCTCACGGTGAACGGGCCGATCGCCCTCTACGAGACCAGGCCCACGCTGTCCGTTCGGGGCACCACTCGCGCCGAGACCCTGGAGGGCGGCGACGCCGAGATCTACATCAACGGCGGCGTCTTCACCTACCTGGTCTACGGCTACTACAACGACGGCGTCCTGGACACCGGCGCGATCGACACCCCCTGGGTGATCAACTCCGACCACGACCTGCGCGTCACCGCGCCCGGCGCCCGCCACATCGACAACTTCCACTTCCGCGGCTACCTCAACGACGCCGACATCGACTTCACCACCGACGAGATCGCCGACGCTTTCGTCCCGGAGGTGGTCTCCCGCGAACGCGACGCGGTCGACGTCCATAAGTTCCTCGAACGGCTCCGCGCGGGACTCCCCGTCCTCAAATAGTCCACCCCGGCCCTGAGTCCATATCTGCGTCCCTCACTGCGATATTCAGCCGCTCCCTTTCGCGCTGACACGAAACCATCGCCGGTAGGCCGTGCCCTTGTCCGGGTACATCAGCACGCTAGTTCTCCTCACGATGAGGAACACCAGCCCTCGAAGTGGCCCGTCACCATCTGTGGTGGTCTGCTGAGCAGCACGGTCGCGCAATACTGAGTCCGGGTTGGCTCACGATGTCAACCGCTCGGACAAGGGAGGCGTCCGCACGCGCGACAGGAGAACGCCTCAGCCATCGACAGGTTGGATGACCTCAAATATCAAAAACGGTCAGCTTGCATCTTGTTCGGAGTGGGGCCGCGATGTGATGATCATCGCGACCAGACCGCGACACTCATGGGCAGGTTCTGATGCTCTCTGTGCCCGGCTCTTACCGGTTCACTCGCCGCATCCGCGCGTTCGTCATGCCGTCGCGATCGTGGCGCTCGGCGCCACGACCGCGCTCGGCGTGCCGTCGGCGGCGGCCGACACCGCGCCACCGGCGGGGGAACCGCCGACCGTGACCGCCGACCCGTTGCCCACCTGGCAGACCAACGGCACGGTCTGGACCGTGAAGGTGGTCGGTGACGCCGTCTATGTCGGCGGCACTTTCACCGCGATCCGTCCACCCGGTACGAGCCCCGGCGATCCGCGGGAGCTGCGCCGCAACAACGTGGCCGCCTTCAACGCCACCACCGGGGAGCCACTCCCCTTCAATCCCGACATTCAGGCTAAGAACGCCAAAGAGGACATCGTTCAGGACCTTGCGGTGACGCCCGATGGCCGCACCCTGTACGTGTCCGGGAAGTTCGCCACGGTCAATGGGCAGTCGCGGCCCCGGATCGCGTCCTTCGCCCTGCCCGGCGGGCAGCTCACGGGGTTGCGGCATGACATCGACGGGTCCGTGGAGACTCTCGCCGTGACCGCGACCACCGTGTACGCGGGAGGCACCTTCACCAGCGTGGACGGCACCGCCCGTCAGCTTCTGGCCGCCTTCGACACCGCTACCGGGGCCCTCACCGGCTGGGCTCCGATCGCCGACGCCCGTGTCATGTCCATGGTCGTCTCGCCTGACGGGTCCCAGGTCGTCATCGGCGGCAAGTTCGACACCCTCAACGGCAGGCCCCCGCACGGCCTGGGCTCCGTCCGCACCGACGCCACCGGCACCAGCGCCCCCTGGGAGACCGGTCTGGAGCGCATCGACGACACCCGCCACTCCTGGGCCACCGACCTCGTCGCCGACGCCGCCACCGACAGCGTCTATGTCAGCGCCGCGGGCACGGGAGCTTTTGACGGACGTATGGCCGTCGACCCGAACGGCGGAGTTCTGCGCTGGATCGACCGGTGCAGGGGTGGCAGCGAGGCCATCGGGCTGCTGGACGGCGTGCTCTACACCGGCTCCCACGCCCACGACTGCTCCAGCCAGCCCGACGGTTTCCCCGAACTGGACGACGACGGCCACCAACGTCTCCTCGCCGAGCCCGCCGTCCCGGACCCGGCGAAGCACGACACCCCGCCGATCCTGCACTGGTTCCCCGACACCAACGCCGCGGCCGATGGCGGCCAGGGCCCGCGCGCCATCGACAACAACAACCGCTACCTGTGGGTCGGCGGCGACTTCACCACCGTGAACCAGCGACCCCAGCAGGGGCTGACCCGCTTCGGGACCCTCGCCGCGGCCGAGGACGTCAACCCGCCCGAACCGATCGCCAAGCCCACGGTCACCAAGCCGGACGGCACCACCGGCACCTTGAGAATCACCTGGCGCCAGACCTGGGACCGCGACAACAGAAACCTGACCTACCAGGTCGTTCGCGACGGAACCACCGTCGTCCACACGCGCAACTCGGCCTCGCGGTTCTGGGATCTGAAGATGCTTGACCACACCGACAGCGGTCTGGCGTCCGGCAGCACCCATACCTACACCATTCGCGCTACCGACCATTTCGGGAACACCGTCCAGTCACCGGCGAGCGAGCCCGTCCGAAGTGATTGACCGCTGGTTCTGGGCTATCGCGCGAGCTTGCTCTCGATCCAGTTGACGCCGAAGCTGACGACGTCGGGCGCCTCGAACAGGTAGCTGGTCGAGGCGCCGACCCGTCCTTGTCGTCCGTGTCCGGCGGCGAGCATGTCGCGGGCGATGGCCTCGAAGGGGTCCTGGCCCTCGGGCACGACCGGGGTGTAGTCGAAGGCGCCGTTCTCGGAGTCGATGTCGTGGAAGCGTCGCCAGACGCGCTCGCCGTCCACGGTGATGGGCTGCTGGTAGTCGACGAACCGCTTTCCCGGCGCTTCGGCCAGGGCCTCCGCGTGGTGCAGAAGCGTCAGGGTGTCGAGCGGCGCGCCCAGCAGGAGGACCCGGCCGCCCTCGGCGGTCAGGCGGGCCAGCGGGCTGCCGGGGCCGTGCGGGTCGTCCCACGGGTGATCGTCCATGAGGAGGTGGGCCGCCGGGCCGAGTGCGGCGAAGCTGACGTCGGGGTGACGACTGCGTACCGCACCCGGCCACCGGCGCAGGGCCTCGGGCAACCGGCCGTTGTTGTGGTCGGCCTCGCTGAGCAGCAGGTCGTACGCGGGGTGCTCGGCACGCACGGCGGCCTGCCACTCTTCGGGCCAGTCGGTGAAGTCGTAGGGCGGGGCGTCGTTCCAGCCGCAGGTGACCATCAACGTGCCCCGCGCGCCGACCACGTCCCGCAGCGCATTGATGATCGTCTGGGGCCCACCGGCGACGTACCCCAGCGCCGACATCGCGGTGTGGAACATGACGATGTCGCCCTCGGCCAACCCCAACTCGCCCAGATCGCGGACGAGCCCGCCGCGGGTGACCGGACCATCGGAGCGCTTGAGAAGGTCTAGCTCATCCATGGTCAAAAGCTACGCACAGCCCCCACGAGCGGCCAAACACCGGCGGTGGCGAACTCACTCGTCGCGCAGGATCGACCTGCCCTCACAAAGCCAGTCCCTCGCCGTATTCTCATCGAGGTAGCCGTACTCGTCGAGGACGTCGGCGACGAACACCTCCTTGGCGCGTTTCGGTGGAAAGCTGATATCGCCGTAGACATTGCCGACGCAGAATGCGTCGATCTTGGCCTCGGGCTTGGCGAAGTAGGCCGAGTAGTGAAGTACTTGGGTGCGGATCACCTCGGCCACGAGGGCGCCTCCGTCGTCGCCGTGGGAGCACATCAGGACGGTGGCGACTTCGAGTGTGCCGCTGATCGTGGCGTTGATGCCGTAGCGGAGTATCGCGGCGTGGGCCCCCACGTCGCCCTGGACGGCCAGGAGGCTGCCGTAGCCGTCGCCGCCCGCGGTGGCGTCGAGCGTCCCGTCGACGATCAGGTCTCCGAGGATCGCGACCCCGTAGTTTTTCCTGTGATCGCCGAACAGTGCGTCGGTGTCGGCGACGTGGACATCGCCCTCGTAGAAGCGGACCTCGTTGAACGAGAAGCCGTGGTCGGGCCATTCCACCTCGGGCATGCGCCGTTGGGCCTCGTCGATCGGGATCTTCTCGTAGGCGTCGATCGCGAGCGGTGGACGGCCGGAACGACCGACGGTGCGCGTCCTCGGCGGGCCGAAGTCCTGACGCGGCGCCCGGTACACCTTGCCGGGGGGGTCGTCGCCGTCGAAGTACAGCGCGCCACAGAACTGGTAGGGCGGTCCTTCCTCGAACCAACCGGCGTACAGGTGGCCATCACCCCAGGGCAGGATGCTGGTGAGGCGGTACGGCGGTTGCGCGGCGGGCAACGGCTGCAAGACGCCGTCGCGGCCGAGCGCTCCGACGTAGCCGTCCTCGCCGACGACCAGGAAGCCGTCCCGCCGCGGATCGTAGATTAGGCATTCCAGATCCAGCGCGGGAACGCCACTGCACGGCTCGGGCGACTGACCTGGCGCTGCCAGGTAGAGCTGGCCCGCGTCACCGGCCACCGCGAAGCCGCCGTCGGGTGCGTAGGCGAGACCGTTCAACCGCGCACGCCCGATGAGTATCGGGTCGGTGGTGCCGTCAGGAAGGCGCCGTATCAGCTTGCGACCGGCGACGAACACCGGTTCGCCGTCGGGAGCGACCACCGCGCGGGCAAGGCGCTTTTTGGTGAATCGCGGCTGCGCTTGTAGTACACGGGTCTGGGGATCGAGCGCGGCGACGAAACCTTTTTCTCCGGTGACCCAGATCAGGTCACCAATCCGGGTCAGGCCGAACAAGCAGCCGCTTTGCTCTGTGTCGACTTCACTGACGACTATGTCCCCACTCGAATACTCGACGATCGCGAGGTAGCCGTGTTCGCCCGCGACGACGGCGATCCGGTCGTCGAGCGGCAGCACCGCACGCAAACCGTTGGCACCGACCGGCCATGCGCGCCAGCCCTCGGCCTCGAACCGCAACACCGAACTCGCGCCGCGACCGCCACCGGCCGCCCAGATCGTCCCGTCGTGACTCGCGAGGACCAAGGGTCCCGGCACGTGACCGAGGAGCGGGTGCCCATCCCGCAAGAACGCATCCATAAATCCCGCAACCTATCCCGTCCATCACTCTCCCGATTGAGAAACTCAAGAATCCAGAGCCGTTACTTCGGACCGAATCGCCATGATCACTCTAGGTCACTCCCGAGATTCTCAAAAGGCTCAACCACAACGAGGCTGAAAAACACCGGAAAACACGACCCCGATCAAATCGGTCACATTCCCGTCGATGCGAACCGGCCGACGTTTCCCGTACACCGCGACGGTCGGCCACCATCCACCGACCCGGACATTGCACCAATCGGTTCAGTGTCGTATGGTGAACCACATGGTTCAGCAAGAGGTCCTTGATCGCACGTTCGCCGCCCTGGCGGACCGGACCCGGCGACAGATCCTCATCCGGCTCGGTCAGGGGCCCGCCACGATCGGCGAGCTGGCCGAACCATTCGGCATGTCGCTCACCGGCATGAAGAAGCACGTGCAGGTCCTGGAAGACGCAGGCCTGGTCACGACCGCGAAGGTCGGCCGATCGCGACAGTGTCGGCTGGGAACCGAACGCCTTGAGGACGCCATGTCGTGGATCAGCTTCTACCAGCGCCTGTGGGAACGTCGCCTCGACGGCCTGGACGCCTACTTCACTCTTAACAACACCGAGAAGGACACCGAGCGATGACGCGAAACGACACCGAGACCCTCCAGCTGCGCACGAGCCGTGTACTGCCCGCGACTCCAGAGGAGGTCTTCGACGCCTACACCGACGCCGAGAAGCAGAAGATCTGGTTCAGCATCCTCGACGAGGAGCCCGGCATCGTCGAGATCGAGGTCGACCTACGCGTCGGAGGACGGCAAACCGCGGTCTGGGGCCCGGACGCCGACAACCTCTTCCGCGAGACACAGACCTTCCTGGAGATCGACCGTCCACACCGCCTGGTCACCGAGTCCGTCGGCAGCACTCCCGATGGCATGACCATGACCACCACCATCGAGATCACCTTCGAGGAACACGAAGGCGGCACCTTGTTCACGGCCGTCCAAAGCGGCTTCCCCACCCCCGAACTCCGCGACTTCTTCACGGACGAGGTCTGGGTCGGAGCCCTAGACCGCATCGAGGCCTACCTGCACCGCCCGGCATAGCACCATGCCGCCGCGCACCAACCACGAACTCCCACCACCGCAGCGGCGATGCACAACCAACAACTCAACCCATGAACGCGGGCGGACCCAAGTCAAAGGTCGTACGAGCCCCGCTTGATCTCGGTCAGCAGGGCTGCCAACGCGTCCCGCTCCAAGGTTAAGAAGCCACCCTCCGGGTTCTTGGAGTCTCGAACGAGACGCTGAGAGTGAAGGACGCCCGCTTCCACGCAGCCGTTAGCGCCTTCGTTGTAGCTGCTCTTGTGGAAAGACGACACGATCAAGGTCAGCACTGATCATCTAGTACTCCTTCGTCTCCATGAGCAGAAACTAGCCACATGCCGCAGTCTGAAGAAAGACGCGGCATGTGGCTACCCGGCAGCAGCCGAAACTAAAGGTCGTACGCGCCCTGCTTGATCTGCGAGATCATCGCCGACCACGCGTCCCGGTCCAGCGTCAGGACGCTGCCCTCCGGATTCTTGGAGTCCCGCACAGCATTCGCATCACCAAGTGACGCTACTTCCACACAGTCCCCACCCGTGCTGCCGCTGTAGGAACTCTTTCGCCACTCACGCCCCATCATCCGCCCAACCTCTCTGGCTGCTCCCAGTCTGTGGCAATCTTCTCAATCATGGCGATCGAGTCCCGAGGACTCAATGCCTGGGCTCGCAGAGAGTCGAACGCCAGCCGATGGGTCTCGACCTCGGGCACCTTGTCCATCAGCAGCGAGCCTGCGCGGTTCTCGACGTAGACGTATTCGGACACGGCAGCGTCTCCCAAGTCGAGGGTAAGCAGTGTGAACGAACCGCATGTCCCAGGGTGCGCCCCGATCGAGAACGGCAGGACCTGCACCTTGATGTTGCGGCGTCGGGCCTGAGTGAGGAGAACACGCAACTGCTCAGCCATGATCTGAGAGCTTCCGACGGCGCGGTGAAGGACGGATTCGTCGAGCACAACCCAATACTGAAGTGGGTCGTCTCCGCTCAGAATCGCCTGTCGAGCGGTGCGGGCCTCGATGCGAGCTTGGATCTCTTCCTCCGATGGGGGACGAGGCTCGACCGACAACACCGCACGGGCGTACTCAGGACTCTGGAGGATGCCCGGCACCCACTCACTGACGTAGGCGTGCATCTCCGTGGCCTCGGCTTCTAGGCCGAGGTAGAACTCGAAACCCGGGTGGAGGACCTCGCCGTAGCGTTGCCACCAGCCGCGTTGCCGGGCGGCCTTCGCCAGTTCGGTCAGTTGGGCGATCTCCTCCGGCGTCGCGCCGTACAGCTCCACGAGGCGTTCGAGGACACGGGCGGGCACAGAACTCTGGCCCGTCTCCATCCGGCTGATGGTCGAGTCCGTCCGGGCGATGTGGCGGGCCGCGTCGTCCGCCGCGACGCCAGCGCGGGTGCGTAGGGCACGGAGCCGGATGCCCAACATGATCCGGCGGACGGTCGGGCTCTCGGGGCGTGGCATCGGGGCACCTCCTTGGTGGTCAGCTGTCATTCTGCACTCCCAAGCTCACCATGCGTGGCCGAATCCGCACACACAGTCTATATCGGTCATTGCATATGAGTTTCTGGAACGGGATTGCATCCTAGTTCTGCGTCAGCCACTATCGAGCCGTCCATACAGCATGTGACGCGATGCATACGCATCGTGATCATCGAGAGAGGCGGCGCGATGGAGGTCAAAGGGGCGTGGGGGCTGGTTAATGGGGGGTTGTGTGCGTGGCAGCTGCCTGGGGGCGAGAGTGGGCCGGGGGTGGCGCGGCGGCTCTTGCAGCAGGTGATGGAGGAGCTGCGGCTGGGGCGGGACGTGATCGAGGACGGGAAGCTCGCCGTGTCCGAGGTGGCGACCAACGCGCTGCGGTACGCCGGTCAGGCGACTCCGCCCGAGCTGTGGATCTGGGCGCGGATCGTCCCGTCGCCGCAGCTCGTCGTGTCCGTGTTCGACGGCGATCGGGCGGCCGTGCCGGTCGCGTCCGACGGTGAGCCGCTGGACGAGTTCGGCAAGGGGCTCCAGCTCGTCCGCGAGGTGACGGCCGACTGGGGCACCGCCCCGACGCGATCTCGCACCGCCGTCCCCACCTGTGGGAAGGCGGTCTGGTTCGCGCTGCCGCTCCCCGAGGACTGGCCGGGCCTGCACTACCGCGTCCATCCGGGGGCGGCCGCGTATCACCTGCTCGGTAACCTCGTCCGGCGCGGGTTCGAGGGGAGGCACAGCCCGGGGCAGAACGGCATGTCCGTTCTCGTCTTCCCCGGCCTCAACGTGTGGGTCCACCGCCGCGACTTCTGCGGGTGGTCCACTCCGCGCTGCTACGTCCGGCGTCCCCTCATCGACCTCCAGGAGACCACCGAACTTCTCGTCCGCCACCTCGACCCCGCCCCGGCTCACACCCCGTGAGTCCGCACCGGCACGAGAAGGCTCTGCGTACCACCTACCGCGTCATGAAGTCGATCACGCTGGCCGAGCAGCTACGCGACCTTCAGGCGTATGGGCGGCAGCGCACCGCCGAACTGGGAATCGAGCCCGCCGACATGCCCGACCGGATCCGAGAGTTGATAGAGCGACGGCCCGACCCCGATGATCGGCAGGGCTTCTAGGTCGTCCTCATCGATCAGGGTAGGGAGTTGGTCTCCTGTTTCCGGTGAGCGGTCACCACGGCGATCTCCCATCATGGCGGATCGGCCAGCATCATCAGCTCGCCACGCTTGCTCGCGCCACTACGTCTTCTGTATTAGGGGACGCGGTCCCAGCCTCTTGGGGGGTGCTGCATTCCTAGTTGTTCGTCGCGGCTGCGGTAGACGATGTAGGGGCGGGTCAGGTAGCCGATGGGGGCGGGGGTGTCCGGCCGGGGGTCTCGCGCAACACCGTCCAGGCCACGGCCGCGTATACCGGCGCTGATCGCGGTACCGCCCATGCCCGCGCCGAACACTCCGACCGCGAACCCGCGGCGTTCCGGCGGGAACCACGCGTTCACGAACGGGACGCCGACCGCGAACGTGGTGCCTCCCACGCCCAGGAAGAAGCCGCCCACTAGTAGTGCGGCCAGCGTGGAGTGACCCCAGAGGCCTAGGTACAGGACGGGGACGATCGTGATCAGGGAGAGGAGCGGGAACATCACGCGTCCGCCGAAACGGTCGGTCAATACCCCGACCGGGATTCGTCCCACCGAGCCCACGCCCAGAAGTTCACGGCGAATCCGACGGTGGCCACCACCAGCATGAGCATGGGCCGGGCGTCGCCTCCGGCCCGGCCGGAGCCCGCCGGACGGGGCGCGCTCTCCTGTCCCGTCTTCGTCACCGTGCCACCGCTTCCGTCGTCGTCCAGAGCCAACCGGCAGCCATGATCGGCTTCCGCAGCGCTAATCCCCGATAGGGACCTTCGTCCCCCCGGCCGGAATCAGTCGTCGCGCTGGAGGTAGGTCAGGATCGCCAGGACCCGGCGGTTCTCCAGGGAGCTGCGGGGGAGGTTCAGCTTGTCGAAGACGTGGCTGACGTGCGTGCTCACGGTGTTCTTGGACACGTGCAGGCGCTCGGCGATGCCCCGGTCGGTGAGGCCCTCCGCCAGTAACCGCAGGACTTCGCGTTCGCTGCCGCTCAGCCCGGACAGCCGCTCGTCGCGGCTGCGGGCCCGCATCAGGTCTCCGACCAGCTCCGGTTCCATGACGGTGCCGCCCCCGGCCAGATGCGTCAGCGCCCGGCTCAACTGGTAAGGCACCATGATCCTTTCCTTGAGGAGGTATCCGGTGCCTTTCTCGCCGCTCGCCAGCAGTCTTTCCGCGCACTCCGGAATAGCGTGTTCTGATAGGACCAGAATTCCGAGGCGGGCGTGGTCGCGGCGCAGGGCGAGGGCGGTTCGTACCCCCTCGTCCTTGAAGTCGGGAGGCATTACCAGATCAAGGACCACCGCGTCCGGACGGAGCGTGGAGACCGCCGGGGCCACCTTGTCGGGATGGTCCAGCATTCCGACCACCTGATGCCCCTCTTCGCTGAGCAACTGGTGCAGCCCCGCGCGGGTGATGAGCTGGTCGTCGACCACGAGCACACGCATGACACATCCCCCTTGACGCCCCCGACGACCGGCCACCGCGCCCCGCCAATCCTAGATCGATCTTCGCGGAAGGCCATCCGGCGGCGGCGAATTCACCATTTATCACTAGGCGCGTTCCAGACAACCGGTGATGTGTGATCAAAGGCGCCGACCGTAGCCTGAACTGTCTCACCGATGGGGAAATTTGGTGCTTGACAGGGGGAGCCGGATATGAGCGGTTGGCGGGTACCCGGATACACCGAGTTGGGGGAACTCGGGGCCGGGGCGCATGGACGGGTCGTGCTGGCCCGCGACGAGGCGGGGACCCTCGTCGCGATCAAGTACGTGGCCACGGAGGAGCGGACGGCGCCGCGCGTGCCGGACGAGCGCGAGGCCCGGATCATGGCGGCGGTGGACCATCCGAACGTCGTCCGCCTGCACGCGCTGGTCCGGGGCACCACGGGCATCGCGCTGGTGATGGACGCCGTCGAGGGCGTCTCGCTGACCCGGCTGCTGCGCCAGCACACCGCCCTGCCCCCGGAGGCCGCGCTCGCCGTCCTCAAGGGTTCCCTGCTGGGGCTGGCCGCCGCGCACGCCGCCGGGGTGGTGCACCGCGACTACAAGCCCGACAACGTCATCGTCGACGACGACGGCGTCAGCAAGCTCATCGACTTCGGGGTGGCGTCGGTCTCCGGGGAGGCGTCGGTCGCGGGCACCGCCGCGTACATGGCGCCGGAGCAGTGCAACGGCGACCCGGCCGGGCCCGCCGCCGACGTCTACGCCGCCACCTGCGTGTTCGTGGAATGCGTCGCGGGTCGCCCGCCCTACCGGGGCGACCAGGACCTGGTGTTGATGGCCCAGCACGTGCACCAACCGGTCCCGGTGGACCTGGTGCCCGCGCCGCTGCGCGGGCTGGTGACGCGCGGAATGGCCAAGGACCCGGGCGAGCGTCCGCCGGGCGCGTCCGAGTTCGTCCATGAGCTGGAGGCGGTGGCCCGGGAGCAGTACGGCGAGGACTGGGAGAGCCGCGGGCTGGTGGTCCTTGGCGCCGCGGCGCTGGCGCTGCGGTCGAGCGGCGCCGGACCCGGCGCCGCGCAGGGCGGCACGAGCATCGCCGACACGACGCTCACCACCGAGGCGGTCGCGGGCCCCGCCGCCGCGGGTTCCATGGCAGCCGCCGGTTCACCTTCCCTGCGGGCCTCCGCGCGGAACGCCGCGATGGACCAGGCCAAGCGGCCGGTCCGATCCAATCTGGCGCTTCTCTGCGTGGGCCTGCTGGTCCTGGTGGCTCTGATCGGGTCGGGTCTGTGGGTCCTACGGGACGACGCGACGTTCGAGAAGGCGGCGGGGCCCAAGCCCCAGCCCACACTGCCCGCGCCCACGCCCGCGCCGTCCACGCCCGCACCCACACCGCCCACACCCACACCGCCCACACCCGTCCCGTCCACGCCCACACCGCCGACACCCGCGCCCTCCACGCCCGTGCCGCCCACGCCGGAGGGGTCCTCGACACCGGGCCCTGGTGAGTCTGATGGGAACGGCGGCTCTCGAACGGTGTCCAAGGGCGGCCCGACGAAGTCCGGGGGCAAAGACCGGGGACGGGAAGAGGGCAGAGCACCGTGCCCGCCTTTCACCCTTCCGTCCCATGACTTTGGTTCCGTGCAGATGGGCCGGACGGTGTCCGAGGACTTCGCCTTCCCCCGGCGAGCGTGCGACGACGTTCAGGCCATGTCCGTCCGGGGAGCCGGGGCCTCCGGGTTCGGGGCGCCGGTGCTCACCTCGTGCCCGCCGCCGGGCGCGGAGTCGCTGTGCCGGTTCCGGGTGACGTTCCGCCCCACCGAACGCGAGGGTTCCTACAGCGCGACCGTCGTGGTGCCCTCGGTGAGCGGCGGGACGGCCGTGACGCTGCGCCTGACCGGCACGGCCGTCCGTCCCGTCGAGCCCTGTCCGCGACGAGACGTGCCCGTTCAGAGTCCAGAGTTCGACGCGACCGAGCCGGGCGAGACGGATTGGAAGGTCGTCACCATCCCTTGGGACTCGTGCTTCGACGCCGACGGGATCCGGTTGTCCGACGGCACGGCCTTCGGGTTCGGTGAAGGCTTCGACTGTCCGACGTCGTCCGGTGCCACCTGCCGTGTGCAGGTGGGCTTCAGCCCGAGGACGCCCGGGACGTTCACCACGACGCTGATCGTCCCCGACAAGACGGGCCGCGCGGCGGTGACGGTGCCCCTGAGCGGCCGGACGATGCGGGCGTGCGCGCGGGAAGTCACCGGAGATGGGTACACGTTCCCCAGGACCAGGGTGGGCGACCGGTCGAAGAGGATCGTCACCGTCCCGTGGGACTGGTGTTACGACGCCGCCACGATGAGGCTAACCGAGACGTCCGCGTTCCGCCTTCTGCGGTCCGAATCCTGCCCTCAGGACGCCTCGTCCTGCCAGGCCCTGGTGGCCTTCGCGCCCACGGAGCCGGGTGAGTACAGCACTACCTTGCAGGTGTTCGACGCCAGGGGCCGACTCGGCGCCACGGTCGAGCTCTCCGGCATCGCCATTGGTGGAGAGACTCCGGGCGGACGGAGCCCGGGCGGCTCCACGGGGTCGCCGAGCGGCGAGCCGGGAGAGCCGCCCTCGGAGCCGAGGGTTCCCGAGTCCGAACCGCAGCCGGAGCCCGAGCCTGAGCCCCAGCCCGAACCGCAGCCGGAACCCGAGCCCGAGCCTGAGCCTGAGCCTGAGGAGCCCTCGTCCGAGGGTGCGGACGAGCCCGATGAGCCGGAAGAGCCGGAGCCGGAGCCGTCGACGGCGCCGTCCGGTGGTGGGCCGACCCATGCCGGGCGACGCCGGGTCCTGCCGAGGAAGTAGCGCCCCACCGAGTCGAGGAGTTTCGATGACGGTACCCCTGAACGCGGACGGGACGTCCGGCCGCACCAGGCCGTTGGGGCCGCAGGACCCGCACTGGTTCGGTGAGTTCCGCACCACCGGTGTCCTCGGTGAGGGCGGCATGGGCCGGGTCTACGCCGGGCGGGCCCGCGACGGGCGGCTGGTCGCGATCAAGGCGATTCGTGCGGAGCTTGCCCGGGACGAGGATTTCCGTGCGCGTTTCCGTCGCGAGGCGGAGTGCGCGATGCGGGTCCCCGCGTTCGCCACGGCGGAGGTGCTGGCCGCCGATCCGGACGCGCCCGTCCCGTATCTGGTCACCGAGTACATCGACGGTCCGACGCTGCATGAGTTGGTGGCGGGCGACGGCCCGCTGTACGGCGCCGAGCTGCACCAGTTGGCGGTCGCGGTGGCCACGGCGTTGAAGGGGGTGCACGGCGCCGGGATCATGCACCGCGACCTCAAGCCCGGGAACGTGCTGCTGTCCCGGTTCGGTCCCCGGGTGATCGACTTCGGGATCGCCCGCACGCCGGACGCCACCCGCATGACCAGCCAGGGTCAGGCCGTGGGCACCCCGTCCTATATGGCGCCCGAGCAGCTTCTCAACAGCCCGGGGCCCAAGTCCGACATCTTCGCCTGGGGCGGGGTGGTCGTGTTCGCGGGCACCGGGCACCGCCCGTTCCGCGGCGACACGCTCCAGCAGATGGTCGGGCAGATCATGGGTGAGGAGCCCGACCTCGGCGGGCTGCCTCCGAACCTGCGCGGCGTGGTGTCCGCGGCGATGCGCAAGGACCCGGACGACCGCCCGACCGCGGCGGAGCTGCTGGAGATGCTGGGCTCGGTGAGCGACACCTCCACCATGCCGCATATGCCGCCGCCAGTGGAGAACGAGGCGACCGTCCCCGGGCCGACGCGGGTTCCGGTCGCCGAGCGGACCACGACCGACGTGCCCACCGCCAAGCTGCCGGGCGGGTTCGGCGGGACGACCGGTTATGTCCCGCCGAAGCCTCGGCGGCGTCGGCGCGGCGTCCGCGTCCTGTGGGCGTTCCTGCTGCCGGTCGCGCTGGCCGGTGCGCTGCTGTTCTGGGCGAACCGTCCCGCCGAGCAGGCCGACCCGGTCGTGACCGCCGTGGACGTCAAGGTCGACGACCCGCGTCCACGCTGCGGGGACGAGGTCACCATCACCGGCACGTTCACCACCGACGGCGCGCCCGGCGAGATCTCCTACCAGTGGTGGCGCAGCGACGAGGACGCCCCCGAACCGCCGCGCCGCCACGGCGTCGAGAAGGACCGCACCCAGGCGACCGTCCGGCTGCTGTGGCGCCTGCACGGCGAGGGGCGCCGCAAGTTCACCGCCACGTTGACCGTTCTCGGTGACCGCCCGCTCCAGGACACCGTCACGTTCGTCTACTCCTGCTCGAAGTGACCCGGCTCCCGCGCGAAGCGTCCCGGGCAGGGGATCACGGCGGTCAGGACGGTGCCCTGGCCGGGGTCTGAGCGCAGGTCGAGGGTGCCGTCCACGGCCGCCACGCGGTCGTGGAGGCCGGCGAGGCCGGAACCGGGGCGGACGGTGGCGCCGCCCGTTCCGTCGTCGGCGACCCGGACGGTCACCTGGCCGTCCGCGAGTCCGGCGGTGATGTCGATGCGTTCGGCTCCGGCGTGGCGTAACGCGTTGGTGAGGGCTTCGCTGACGACGAAGTAGCCGGTGAGGGCGATGGGTTCCGGCAGGTCGGTGAGCGGGCCGTCCATGTGCAGGCGAACCGGGCCGTCGGCGCGCCGGACCAGTTCGCGCAGCACGGCCCGGAGCCCCTCGGTGGTCAGCACGGCCGGGTGGATGCCGCGGGCCAGTTCCCGCAGGGACCGCAGGGCGGCGCGCAGCCGCGTCTCCGCCTCGTCGATCGCCTTGTCGAGGTCGTCGCGGCGTCCGGGCGGGACGGTGCGGACGGCCGCCTGACGCACCCGCGCCAGCTCCATCCCGGCCCAGACCAGTTGTGCCTGCGCGCCGTCGTGCAGGTCGCGTTGCAGGCGGTGGCGGGCGGCGTCCTCGGCCGCGACGATCCGCGCGAGCAGCGCCCGGACCTGGGCGAGGTGGGCGCGCGCCGTCACCTGGAGGCGGGTGTTCTCCAGGACCAGCCGGGTCGCCTCGGTCACGGCCTCCAGCAGCCGCGGCTCCGCGTGCAGCGACGGATGGTGGATCAGCACCGCCACCGGGTCGTCCGGGTCGCCGATCGTGGTGATCGCCGTGGTGGCGTCCCATTCGGGCACCTCTACGGGTGTGCCCTCGGCGCTGACGTATCCGCCGTCCAGGGGGAAGGCGATCCGCAGGCCGGGGTCGTGCAGGGTCGTGGCGAGTTTGGCCTGGAGCCGTCCGGGCGGGAGTTCGGCGATCTCGCGGACGAGGTCGGACACGCGGGCCTCGTCCAGCCGTTCACGTAGGAGACCCAGGAAGAACGCGGCCGGGATGGACGACACCGCCACGAACTGCGCGACCGCGAGCGTGCCGTCGAAGACGGGATGGAAGATCCACGGCAGGAGCGCGCCCTGCACGCTCACCAGCGTGAACAGCGTCGCCGTCACGATCATCGCGAGGGAGGGGAAGGCGAGCATCCGCCGCTCCCGCCATCCGGCCGACCGGTAGCGGCGGACGACCACCGACGCGCCGATGACGACCAGCACCCCTCCGCCCGCCGTCGCGAGGAGGCCGATCGTGTTGCTGAGGGTGGTGTCGTCGATCGGTTTGACGGGGTCGCAGACGTCGCGGCACGGTCCGTCCGGCCGTGGCATGCCCACCAAGGCGAGGACGACGGCGTGGAACGTGCCGTACCAGTAGCCCGCGGCGACCACCCGGCGCCCGGCGTCGTCGCGCAGTCTTCCGGTCGGGTAGGCGAGGAACACGTGCGCGCCGAGCGGGAGTTGGAAGGCGTTCAGCCAGGACGACACCATCACCAGCAGCCGGAGCCACCCCGGGCCGGAGTCGAGCGCGAACGCGGCGGGGGCGGTGCAGGCCAGGAGCAGCCCGAGGAGCAGCATCAGCGTGCCCATGGGCCGCCGTGGACGCACCCGGACGGCTAAGAACCCGGTCAGCAGCCAGGCCGCGACCTGCGCCAGTTCCTTGGTGTAGAACAGCGGACGGAATGTGCCCCAACCGGCGGCCAGCCTGGCGTCCAATGCGATCAACGTGACGCCCGCCAACAGCAGCGCCCAGTGGCGTGGGCGTACGGATTCCGCGCCTCGTTCGTTCATCGCCCACACCCGCACAGCCCTGTTTATGGACAGCCGAATTCCGAGGAAAATCCTTTCCTTGGGCTCGCCGTTATCACGCCCCAGCGTAACAGGATGGGAACGCCGCGTTATGCCGGTCTTTCGGGTTGCCGAAGGCCGGATGCGGCAACCCGAGGAGAAGCGGGGTCAGGGGGCCGGGGCGGCGAAGGTCAGGGCACGGGCCGGGTTGTCGACCATGATCTTGTGAATGGCCTCGTCGGCGACGCCGAGGCGGCGCAGCGCGGGCAGGAAATGGTCGGGGATGTAGCTGAAGCCCTGACCGCCGTACCGTTTGAGCTGGATCTTCTGGCAGACGTCGTGACCGAGCACGATCTGGTCGGCGTATCCGTCCTCGACCAGGTCGGCCAGGCCGCGGGCGGTCTTGTGCTCGCCGAGGAGCACCAGATGCCCCCAGGGGCTGCCCGGCGAGGCCAGGAAGTCGAACTCGATGAAGACGCCACGGGCGAGCACCCGTCGCGCGAAGGGCAGGTCGACCGCCATCAGTCCGGCGTGGCCGAAGACGACGTTGGACGGGTCCACGCCCTCCTCTTCCAGGATGTCGAGGACCACGAACTTCTCCTCGCCGACCCCGCCGACATGGAAGGTGATCGGGGCGCCGGTGATGCGGCCGGCCCGTCCGCTGGCCCGGACGCTCTTGAGTTCGGCGGGCGTCAGCGGGTTCGTCTCCGCGCCGACCTCGCCGATGATCCCGGCGCGGACCCCGGTGCCGTCGGCGCCCTCCACGATGTCGCGGACGATCACGTCGGTGAGGTCGTCGACGGACCGTTCGTCCATGTCGAGCGGGTGGAACGTCGGCGTGTACCAGCCCGCGCCCATCACGACGTTGAGGCCGCTCTCCCGGGACAGCCGCAGCAGCGACGCGGGGTCGCGGCCGATGCCGAGGTTCGTGACCTCGACGACCGTGCCGCCGCCGGTGCGCTGGAACTCGCGGACCTCGGCGAGCATCTCGTCGAAGTCGCCGAGGACGTCGTTGTCGGCGTTGACGGCGCCGTGCCGGGTGCGGGCCAGGTTCGCCAGGGTGAGCGGTTCCGCCGCCTCCGGGGAGTCCTCGCCCGGCCGCAGCGCGTGGGCCGGGCGGCGCAGGTCGACGAACAGGTGCTCGTGCATGAGCGTCGGGCCGAGGGTCGACGGGTCCACCGGCCCGGCGACCGTGAGCACCTGGCCGGAAAGGTCGGGAATGGTCGACGGCGGGGTCATCCGCGGCCCTCCGTGAAGGTCAGCCAGCGGCGCGGGTTCGCCGCCGTGATGGAGTCCAGCAGGGCGTCGTCCGCGCCCGTGAACCGCAGGTAGGGGACGAGCTGTTGGGCGACGAAGCCGTAGCCGCCGCCCCCGAAGGCCTTCAGGTCGATCTTGCGGGAGACGTTGGGCGACAGCAGGATCCGGTCGGCGTGGCCGCGTCCGGCGAGGTCCAGGACGGCGGCGGCGACGTCCTGGTCGTCGATCTCCCGGTAGACGGAGGAGAGCCTGCCCAGGCCGTCGAACTGGACGAAGACGCCCCGGTCGGCGAGGGCCGCGAGGGCGTCGAGGTCGGTCGCGAGGTCGTCGCAGTGCCCGACGGCGATCCGGCCGAGGTCGGCGCCGCGCTCGGCGAACAGGTCGAGGAGCGCGTGCGTGGCGGTCGGCGTCGCGGCACGGTCGATGAGCACCGGGGCGCCGGTGCGCCGGGCGGCGTCCGCGACGGCCGTGGCGACGGCGCGGTCGGCGGGACGGTCGAGGTCGAGCGTCGGGATCTCGCCGATCACTCCTGCGGGGACGCCGTTCACGCCCTCGTGGATCTCACGGACGATCTCGTCGGCGAGGGCCTCGGGCGCCCGGTCCGGGGCGTGACCGCCACAGCCCATGATCACGGTGACCCCGGTCGTCTCGGCGAGGCGGGCCAGCTCGTCCGGGCGGCGCCCCTGGTCGACGCCGGTCACGTCGACGACGGCGCCGCCGCCCTGCGCGGCGAAGTCGGCGAGGTCGGAGCGGACGTCCTCGGCGGACAGGCGGAGGTCGTCCTCGTTCTGGGCGCCCAGGGCGAGCGCGCCCAGCCTGTCGATGGTCACCGGTGCCTTGTCCGCGATGACGGTGGCGGCGCCGTTCATGTCGCTGACCAGGTGCACCGAGGTGACGGTGTGCCCGAGGTCGGGCGGGTCGATCGGCCCGGCGACGGTCACGACCCGTCCGGTCAGGCTGGTCACGATCCGAGATCCTTCCGTTGGGGACGGCGCCCGGGTCCCATCCCCGCACGGGCGACATCGCGTCTCGTCCGGGCACCGTGCCGATCAAGGTATCGGGCCCGGTCATGCCCGCCCTTGTGTCTCACCGCACGCGTGTTGATGTTCCCCGCAAGGCGCCCCGGCCCCGGATCAACGAGACGCGAACGCCGCCCAGCCGTCGGTGCCGGGCTCGGGGAACTGTCCGGCGGGAGCCGGGGACGACAGGGCGAGGATCGCGGCCAGCCCCTCGACCGAGTCGATCACCCGGCGGGCGGCGGCGTCGTTGTACCAGAGGAACGCCAGGTGGCGGACGGCGTGCGCGGCGACCTGCTCGATCCGCGGTCGGCCCGGAGACGGGCTCGCCGGACCGTCGCCATAGGCCAGCCCCCGACCGGTCAGCGGAACGGCCGCGAGGTCCGGTCGCGGGTCGGGGCAGCACGCGTACGTCAGCAGCACCCGCCCGGACGGGTCGTGCCGCCAACTCGTCGAGTGCAGCAGATGCGCGGCGGTGTCATGGGACAGCCCGAGCAGTTCGCGGGCGACCGCGTCAGGATGCCGCCCGTCGTTCAGCTCTCCCGTGAGCACGCGGAAGGCCAAGGCGTCGGTCCCGACCTCCTTCTCCCCTGTGACTCTGAGCGCGAGCACCTCGACCACGACGGCGGCACCACGCTCGACGATCTCTTGCGTCCCCCTGTATTGCGACCCCATTGCAACAGCATGCCATGCGCAGTTCGGATCGCGCGCTGTCCGTCAGGTGGCGTCCGGCTGCCAGTGAGTGCCGTCCGGTGTGTCGCGGACCTCCACTCCGGCGGCCTTCAGTGCGTCCCGGACGACGTCGGCGAGCGAATAGCTGCCCGTGCGGCGCAGTTCGGCGCGGACTCGGATCAACGGCTCGACCGTTGGTGCCAGGGCGTCCCGCGGATCGGCCAGGCCGCGTCCCGCCGTCTGCCCGAGCCGGACGACCAGGGAGCGCATCACGTCCCTGGCCCAGTCGGTGCCGCCCTCGTCCTCCTCGGTGTCCCCGGCCCACTCGGCCACGGCCGCGTCGATGTCGAGCACGGCCCGGACGAGCGCCTCGGCGTCGCCCTCGCGGACACCGGCCTCGAAGCGCCGCTCGCAACCGACGACGGTGTCGCGCAGCGTCGCGGGCGGCGGCACCGCCTCGGTGTCGCCGTCCCGGGGCGGGACGGGCGCCCGCCGCGCCGCCTCGCCGCGGACCATCGCGCGCAGGTCGGTCAGGGCCAGCCTCTCGCCGGACGGGACGACCACGCTCTCCCCCGACCGCCGGACGGTCATGGAGCCCCGGCCGCGCACCTCCACCAGGCCACGGCCCACATCCATCACGGCGGCCGTGTGCTCGTCCAGGCCCAGCACCGCCGCGTCGTCCGGCAGTTCCCGCTCTAGGACCCGCAGCCGCCGCTCCCCCAGGTAGCAGTACCGCGTGTCGTGGGTGCCGCCCTCGGCGTTGTCGTAGTGCGGGATCATCGCGACCTTCAGCCCCAGGCGTCCCAGGACGTCAAGACCCTTCAGCCAGTGCGGGCGCGCGCCCGCCTTGTAGATCTCGTAGACCGGCAGCGCGTACGCGCCGAGCGTGCACGCCGCCGCCGACGCGAACACCAGCGCGGCGCGGCCCGTCCGGACGTGATCGGCCAGCGCGTCCCCCACCGGCCCGCCCCGCCATTGCGTCAGCGCGTACGTGGGGCTTCCGGGGCCCGCGAACAGCCAGTCCGCGCCGCGCACCGCCGCCAGGCCGACGTCGGCGGCGCGCGCCCGCGCACCATCGTGCCGTGGGTCGTCTCCCGCGCCGATCTCGGCTAATCCGCGCAGGCCGGGCGGTACGTCCACGGTCAGCCCGACGCTCCGCTCGAAGTACGCCTGCGCACGCGCCGAGATCTCGGCGACGTTCTCCTGGAAGCCGTACGGCGTGTCCAGCAGCACCGCCGATTTCGGTCGTAGCCGGTCGACCAGTTCCCGGTGCACGCTCACCATCGTCGGGCTGGTCTCACCGGACCCCATCAGCACCAGCACCGGTTTCCGCGTTACGCCGCCCAAGCCGACCCCCATTCTCCGGTCCCGTGTCCCCCGCCTTCTCGCACCTACCAGTGAGGGTCGCATCGCCCCACCCGACCGTCCACGTGTAGAGCGCTATGCGCATGGGTTCTCGTCCGGGGTTCGTGTCGATCCGTGGGCCTCCCGTTCGACCTGTGCATGAAGGGACTCCGGGGAACGGCCCGGACGAGCCAGAAGGATGATGATCATGAGGAGACTGCTCGCCGCGCTGATCGCGGGCGTCGTGGTCTGCGCGTCGGCGGTCGCTCTGCCCGCGCAGGCGGCGGCGCAGGAGCCGCGCGAACACGAGGGCGAAATCAACGGCGCCCGATACCGGGTGGAGGTGCCGAAGCGCTGGAACGGCACGCTGGTGCTCTACAGCCACGGCTACTACCCGGAGGGTTACACCTTCGAGCAGGTGCCGCTCTCCAACAACGACGAGACCCGCGAGTGGCTGCTGGAACACGGCTACGCCCTCGCCGCCTCC
The DNA here is from genome assembly GCF_003432485.1 of Actinomadura spongiicola. Taxonomy (GTDB): domain Bacteria; phylum Actinomycetota; class Actinomycetes; order Streptosporangiales; family Streptosporangiaceae; genus Spirillospora; species Spirillospora spongiicola. The sequence goes on along the minus strand of NZ_QVNQ01000001.1, from coordinate 766,669 downwards.
GAATACCAGAACAAGGGTGTCGGCTACCTCATCGAGGAAGCGATGCGTGACCAGCTCACGCTGCTCGACTGGTTCAACGCCAAGGTCGGAAAGCCACGGCGGACGGTGTTGAGCGGCCAGTCACTGGGTGGGTCGATCGCGACCCTGCTCGCCGAGCGGTACCCGCGCCGGTTCGACGGCGCGCTGAACCTGTGCGCCGTGTACGACCCGCTGAACACCTTCAACACCGCGCTCGACATCAACTTCGCGGTCAAGACGCTGCTCGCCCCGGGCGAGGACATCGACCTCGTGAACTCCCGCGACCCGAAGGCCGGACGGGCCGCGCTGCACGACGCGATCAACCGGACGCGCGAAACCCGCCAAGGGCAGGCCCGTCTCGCGCTGGCCGCCGCGCTCGGCAACGTGACCGGCTGGTTCCACCCGCACGAGCCCAAGCCGACCGATCCAGCCGAGTGGATCCGGCGGCAGTCCGACTGGGTGCAGTGGGCCAAGGTGGACGGCAACGGCACGGTCGCGTTCGCCGACATCGCCCGGCGGGCCGGTGGCAATCCGCTTTCGAACGTCGGCGTGAACTACACCGGTCAGCTCGCGAGGTCCGGGCAGCGGGCCGCGGTCGAGCGGGCGTACCGGAAGGCGGGTCTTGATCTGCGGGCCGACCTGGCCCGGCTGGCCGCCGCGCCGCGCATCGCGCCCGAGCGGGACGCGCTGCGTTACATGTACCGGTACGGGGTGCCGACCGGCGGCACGCGGGTGCCGATCGTGGGGCTGCACACCACCGGTGACGCCGGGGTGCCGCCGGACCAGGGCCGCTGGTACGCCGAGCAGGTCCGCCGCAACGGCCACCCCGACCGGCTGCGCCAGTTCTACGTTGAGCGCGGCGGGCACTGCTCGTTCAACGCCGCCGAGGAGCTCACCGCCTTCCGCGCGCTGCTGACCAGGATCGACACCGGTCACTGGCCGCGGCACACCGACCCTCGTCGGCTGAACGCCGAGGCGAACCGGTTCGACCCGCGCTTCCACTTGGTGGCGGCGTACGACAAGCCGAAGAAGGCCATGGCGCCCGCCTTCACCCGGTACAGCCCGCCGCTCACGCCGCGTCCGTCCCGGTGACCGCGTCCGGCTCACGTAGAGCGAGGGCCTGAATCGTCCGGGAGAAGTCCGGTGACTGTCCTGGACGGCGGGTCCAGGGGAGGCGAAAACTGAGACCAGCGCATCGCGGCACAGCTTCACTGCTCCGGAGGCCCCCGAACTTCCCCGGCAGTGAGAGAAGGGGCAGCAGCCTGACTGCTGCCCCTTCCCGCCGTGAAATCCGCGAACGCCCTTGCCGGAATTCGGGCGCGATTGATCAAGGTAGACCCGAGTGGTCAGAATGACCGCCGTGGACAACGGCGGCGACTCCGAACGGAACGACGCGCCGGACGTGTGCCCGTATCAGGGGCTCGCGCCGTTCGAGACCGACCGCACCGAGCTGTTCTTCGGACGGGCGCGGGCGACCCGCGACCTTCTGGAACGTCTCGGGACGCGTCTGGAAAGAACCGGGTCCCTGCTGCTGGTCTCCGGAGCGTCGGGCGTCGGGAAGTCGTCGCTGTTGCGGGCCGGGCTGCTGCCCGCCCTGGCGAAGGGCATGTTGCCGGTCGCCGGTTCGCGGCGCTGGCCGCGCCTGCTCGTCACGCCGACCGCCGAGCCGTTGCGCGCCCTGGCCGAATGTTGGACGCGGGCACACGGCGGCCACGCCGAGGCGGTGTGCGCGGATCTGCGGCGCGATCCGGAGCGGGCACTCGAACCGGTGGGACGTTTCGTCCTGGTGGTCGACCAGTTCGAGGAGCTTTTCACGCTGGTGACCGACGAGCGGGAGCGCCAGGCCTATGTGCGCGCGCTGCACGCCCTGGCCGGGGAACCGTGCCACGCGGCCGTCGTCGTCGGCGTGCGGGCGGACTACTGGGACCGCTGCGCCGCCTACCCGCGTTTCGCCGAGGCGATCCAGGACGGCCAGGTCATCGTCGAGCCGATGGCGGAGCCGGATCTGCGGCTGGCCGTCATCGGGCCCGCCGCCGCAGCCGGGTTGGAGATCGAACCGGGGCTGGTGGAGACCGTCCTGGACGAGCTGCGCGCCGAGCGGACCCGCGCGGACCCCTACGACGCGGGCGCGCTGCCGCTGCTCTCGCAGGCGCTCCTCAACACGTGGGAGCGGCGCGAGAACGGCCGGTTGACCCTTCGGGGGTACGAGGAGTCCGGACGGGTCCGCGACGCGGTCCGGCGCACGGCCGACGAGGTCCTCGACCGCCTGCGGCCGGAGGACCGCACGACCGCGCTGCGGCTGTTCCGCCGGATGACGCTGATCACCCCGGGCGGGCGGGTGGTGCGGCGCCGGGTGACGTGGGCCGACGTCCACGCCGCCGCGTCCGCGGACACGCCGGAGGAGCGCCGCCGGGCCGAGGCGCTGCTGTCCGCGTTCGCCGACCAGCGCCTGCTCACCCTGCATGAGGACACCGTGGAGATCGCGCACGACGCGCTCCTCGTCGCGTGGCCGACCCTCGCGCGGTGGCTGGAACCGGACCTGACCGCGCAGGCGGTGTACGACCGGCTCATCGAGGACGCCGCGCAGTGGGCCGAGCATCACCGCGACCCCGCCTACCTGTACCGGGGCGCCCGGCTGCTGGCGGTCGAGGACAGCCGTCCGCGATGGGACCGCGACCCCGACAGCTTCCCGCCGCCCGGCCCCATCGCGGACGGTTTCGTGGCGGCGTCGACGCGGGCGGCGCGGACCGCCGGTCGCCGCCGGGGCGCCGTGGTGGCCGGACTCGCGGCGTTGGCCGCGCTGGCGCTGGTCGCGGCCGTCGTCGCCGTCGACGCGGCGGACGACGCCGAACGGCAGCGCAGGCTGGCGGTCTCGCGGCAGCTCGCGGCGCAGAGCGAGGTCGTCGACGATCCCGTGGTCTCGGCGCTGCTGGCGGTGACGGCCTGGCGGATCGCCCCCACCCCGCAGGCCCGGCACCGGATGCTCGACGCGGCGTCGCGGCCCGGCCGCACGGTCCTTCCCGGGGTGGCGCGGCCCGGCCGGGATGTGGAGGCGGAGTTCAGCCCGGACGGTTCGGTTCTCGCGACCGGGGTGAACGGCGCCGTCCAGTTGTGGGACGCCGCGTCGCGTCGGCGGCTCGGCGCCCTGACCGCCCGGTCGGGGACGGCGCTGTCGTCCTGCGACGCGGGGTTCGATCTGGCCTTCGGCCCGGACGGGAAAACGCTTGCCACGGTGTGCCAGTGGAACGTTCAATTCTGGGACGTGCCCACCCGACGCCCGTCCGGTATGCCGCTCGACGTGCAGGGTTCGGTGAAGGGCGCCGAGACCGTGGAGGCGATCGCGTTCAGCCCGGACGGGACGACCCTCGCGACGTCGAGCCATGACGGGACCACTCAACTGTGGAACGTGGCCGCGCGCCGCAGGATCGGCGAGCCCCTCCGCGGCCCCGGCACGGCGCCGGACGACGCTTCCTCCTGGCCGGTGGCTTTCACCCGGGACGGCGAGCACCTCGTCACCACCGGCGCCGACCACACCGTCCGGTTGTGGAACACCACCACGCGCCGTCAGGTCGGGAAGCCGTTCACCGGGCATACCGGTGTCATCCGCGACGTGTCCGTCAGCCGGAACGGGACGATCCTCGCGACCGCGAGCGCGGACGGGACCGCCCGGCTGTGGGATCTCACCACCCACGCCCAGATCGGCGCGCCCTTCCGGAATCCCGCCGGTGGTTTTCACGGGACGGCGTTCAGCCCGGACGGGACGCGGCTCGCCACCGCCGGCGCCGATGGCTCCACCCGGCTGTGGGACGTCGCCGATCACCGGCCCGTGGGCCCCGCTGTCACCGAGGGGCCGCAGCCCGTCCGGAGGGTGGCGTTCAGTCCGGACGGGCGGACCCTCGCCGCCGCCGATGACAACGGCACGGTCCGGCTTGTCGACCCGGCGACCCACCGGCAGGTCGGTGCCGCGATCCCCGCGACGTCCGACGTCCGGTTCAGCCCGGACGGCAGGACGCTGGCCGCCGCCGGGCGCGGCACGGTCCGGCTCTGGGAGGTGGCCGCCACCCGCCGGAACGGTCGGCCCCTGCGACCGGACGTTATGGCGCCGGGCCGTGTCCCCGCCGTGTACGCGGTGCGGTTCACCCCCGACGGCGGGACGCTCGCGACGGCCACGCTCGGCGGCACCGTACGGCTGTGGAGCACCGCCACCGGCCGCCCGACCGGCCCGCCGGTCTACTCCGGCGGCGAGCGGTGGCAGGTGGAAATCGCCCGGAACGGGGGTCTTCTCGCCGTCCTGCACGGCCGGTCCATTGGGTTCTGGGACGTCAACGCCCGCCGCGAGGTCGGTCCCCGCATCACCCTCCCCGGGCGCACCGACCGCGTGTCGACGGCGGCGTTCAGCCCGGACGGCAAGACCCTCGCGACGGCGGGCAGGGACCGTTCCGTGCGGCTGTTCGACGTGGGCACCCGCCGCCAGATCGGACGCCCGTTGAGCGCCGCCGTCGACGGAGGTTTCCTGGACGATCTGGAGTTCAGCCCGGACGGGACGACCCTGGCCACCACGTCCGGCATGACCGTGCTGCTGTGGGACGTCCAGCGCCAGAGGCAGACGGGAACCGCCCTGGCCGGCCACGCCGGTCTCGTCGACACGGTCGCGTTCAGCCCGGACGGCCGGACGCTCGTCACCGGTTCGGCGGACCGCACCGTCCGGCTGTGGGACCTGGCGACCCGCCGTCAGATCGGACCGCCACTGGCCGGTCACACCGACCGGGTGACGCGGGTGACCTACAGCTCGACGGGCACGGCCGTCGCCAGCGTCGCCCTGGACGGAACGGCGCGCGTATGGAAGGTCGTCGAAACCACCGATCCCGCTTCGACGCTCTGCGCCGGGGCGGGCCGCTCACTGACACGTGCCGAGTGGCAGCGGTTCGTGCCCGGCGAGAAGTACGTGAACGTGTGCGAGTGACCGGCGGGACGGAGCGAAACGGTGTTCATCCGAGGTTTCCGGCGGCGGACGGGGAAACCCACGCCGGAACTGGTCACGTTGTTCCGTTCGATCATCGACGAGGGCCGGGCCGTCCATCCGATCGCGTCCGACTTCCTTGAGCACTTCATGGACGGCGTCGGCGCCGCCCGCACGCTGTCGCCGCGCTGGCTGCGCTCGTTCAAGGCGATCCGGAAGGCCGAACGCCGCAACCAGCGCAGGTTCGAACGGCAGCTCGTGGAAGAGGCGGGGCGGTTGACCGATGGCGCCTCGACATGGCTGCGCGACCATTGGGACGCACGCGTGAACGCCTTCATCGGCACGGAACTGTTCTATGTCAGCAGGATGAGCCTGCTGCGTTCGCGGGGATCGTTCGTCCTGACCCGGTCAGGGACGCGGGTTCGCGTGTCCGGAACGGTACGGCACCATTGGTTCGACCCCTACGACTGGGATCGCGGGCGATGGGTGTACATCCCCCGGCACGGGTTCGTCCCCATCGCGGTCGGCCGTGACCTGGTCGAAGCCGATGAGGCACGCAACTTCCTGATGGAGTCGCGCCACGTGCAGACGCTGGAGGGAGCCTGCGTGGACGGGCAGTGGCCGCGCCGCCGGAACGCGTCGTTCACCTGGTCGTCGGCGAGCACGGGGGACCGATGACCACGGACCGGCCGAACCCGCCCGACCCCACCGAGGCCACCACCGTCGCCGACTTCGTCAAGGCGCTGACACAGCTCAGGCAGTGGGCGGGCGATCCGTCGTTGAGCAGGCTCCGCTCCCTCGGCGGTCAGACCCTGACCCCGGACGGGGACACCGTCGACGCGCTGCCGAAGAGCACGACCTCGCAACTGCTGCGGCAGACCGAGAGGCTGCCGCGCTGGGACTTCGTCAAGGCGTTCGTCACCGCGTGCCTTCGCTACTGCGACCATCCGGCCGAACTGATCCCTGCCGAGGTCCAGCGGTGGCGGACGGCGAGGACCGCCCTGACCGAGCCGGACGTCGCCGCCCCGCCGGAACCGTCCACGTCGGAGAACGCCGGCCGCTCCGAGCCCGACCCGGCCGTAGAACTGCTCGCCCGCCGGGTGGCGCGGGAGGAGGACCGGGCGCGCAAGGGGCTCCTCGGCGGTCACAGCATCGCGCCGCTCTCCTTCGGACCGAGCCCGGTGCCGGTCGACCACGACGACGACTCCGCCCGGGAGATCATCGACGACCTCCGCTCGATCAGCCGGTTCTTCGGCGGGCTCGACCCGCGGCGCCTGCTGGTCGTGGGCGAGTCGGGCGCGGGCAAGACGATGCTCGCGATCGAACTGGTCCTGCAACTCGTCGAGCCGTTCGTGGCCGCCGACGGGCCGCCTCCCGACCGGGCGATGGTGCCGGTGCGGCTCAACGCCGCGCGGTGGACGTCGGGGACGCCGTTCGAGCCGTGGCTCGTCGACCAGATCGTCCAGAACTTCGGCCTCGGGCCCGAGGACGCGACGCGGCTCGTCCGCGACCGCCGGGTCCTGCCCGTGGTGGACGGCCTGGACGAACTCGACCCCGAGCCCGTCACGGGCCCGCCGCGCCGCGCGATCGGGCTGCTGAACGAACTCAACCGGTACAGCGACCTGACGGGACGGCATCCCGGAGCGGTCGTCGTGACGTGCCGCGCCGACCGGCACGCGGAACTGCTGGCGGCCCGCGCCGGGCTCGCGGGCGCCGTCCGGATCCACCTGCACGGCCTGACCGTCGCGCAGATCAGGAGTTACCTCGCCAGCCGCTGGCCGGACGGTCACCCGTGCGGGCCGCACCGCGACGGCGTCGACGCGGCCCTGTCCGGGCCGTCGGCGACGGCCGTCCACCTCGCCCTCGCCACGCCCTGGCGGCTGACGCTGACGGCGACCGCCGTCGAGTCCGGCGCCGACCCGGCGGAACTGCTCCGGGCGGGCGACGACCCGGATCCGCGGGACGGCGCGGCGCGGATCGCCCAGAGGTTGCTCGACTCCTACATCCCGGCGGCGACCGGGCTCACGCCCCGCACCGCCTCCGGCACCCCGTACCGTCCCGACCAGGTGCGGCGGTGGCTGCGGACCCTGGCAGCCCACCTGCGATGGCAGGACGCCGCCGCCACCGGCACGAAACGGCCCCCGCCCGGGTTGACGGCGATCGACATCGTCCCGCACCTGCTGTGGCCGATCGGCGGTCGGCGGCGCGTCCGGGCGCTGCACTGCCTGTGCTGCCTGGTCCTCGCCGTGATCGCCATGCTGGCCTTCTGGACCGGGTCGGCGGTCGACGAACCCGGCGACCTGCGCGACCGGATCAGTCTCGGCGAGGGCGTCACCCTCGGGCTGATGGCCGCGTGGGTGGGCATCGCCACCGGCCTGTCGCTGTCGCAGTGGCCCGCCGCCGCCGGTGGCCGGGCCAACGTGCCCCGTGCCCGACGCGTGGTCGGCGGCCTGTGCGGGGCGCTGGCCGGCGCGTCGGCCGGTGTCCCCGGCGGCCTGGCCGGGTTCGCGCTGACCGGAGGCGAGGTCTTCGGGCCCGGGTTCGCCGTCGCGGCCGGGGCCGCCGGTGGCTCGGTGTTCGGGACGGTCATCGGGGTGACCGCGGCGGGCCGGGGCCCCGAACGCATGACCGTGGCGGAGGCGGTCCGGTCGGAGCCGGTGACGCTGCTCGGCTTCGGGCTGTGCGGCGCGCTCACCGGCCTGCCGCCGCTACGGCTCGCCGACGCCGGTCCGGTGCCGATGGCCCTCGGGGTGGCGGGGGCGTTCCTGCTGGCCTTCGCGCTCGGCGTCGTCTTCCGGATCGCGACCGGCGGCTGGAGCAAGGACGCGGAACTGGCCCACCCGCGCGAGGCCCTGCACCGCAACCCGCTGATCGGGGTGGCCTTCGGGCTCACCGGCGGGGAGGCCGCGTTCCTCGTGTTCGTCATGAACCAGGGCGTCCTCGCGGCGCTCGCGTGCGCGGTGACCGGCGGCGTGGCGTTCGGACTCGCGTTCGGCGCGATCGCCTGGTCCCGGACCATGGTGGGCCTGACCGTCGCCGCCGCGCGGGGCCTGCTGCCGCTGCGGCTGTGGGCGTTCCTCGACTGGGCCTGCGAGGCGCGGCTGCTGCGCGTCAGCGGCGCCACGTACCAGTTCCGGCACCGCGAACTCCAGGACCTGCTGACTCCCCCGGCCGCCCAGGGTCGTCGCGACTGAGCGGACCGGGCGTCCGGCGGGCGTTCCGTTCCGTTCGGTTCCGTCCGACCCGTGGTCGAACAGGCGGAACACGGCTTCGCTGATCGTGATCACCCCACCGGGGGCCGTGGGAGCCATGAGGAGCACGTCAAGTGAAGAGCGGTGAACCGACGTCGACCGCGTCCCGTCCGGCGGAAACGGACGCCGATCCGTCCCTGGGGGCGCTGCTGCGCTGGTGGCGGGAGAGGGCACTCCTGACCCAGGAGCAACTGGCCGACCGGGCCGGGCTCAACGTCCGTACCATCCGCCGACTGGAGAACCAGGAACTACGCAAGCCCCGCGCCACGTCGACGCTGCTGCTGGCGGAGGCGCTCGGCCTGACCGACGAGGAACGGGCGATACTCGCCGTCGCCTCGCGCGGCCCGTCGAGGGTTCCGCCGAAGGGCTGCGGACGCCGTGACCTGCCCGTGGCGCGGAACGTTCCGGGGCGGCCGTCCGCCGGCGCGGAACTGCCCACGGAATGGGGGCGTGTGCTGGCTGGCCTGACGCGGAACGGGGAGGCACGCCAGCGCGCGGCCATCTCCATCGAGGGCATGGCCGGAGTCGGCAAGACGGCGCTGGCCGTGCACGCCGCCCATCGGCTCGCGCCACGGTTCCCGGACGGGCAGCTGTTCGTGGACCTGCGCGGCCACTCCCGGAAGTCGGCCCCGGTCGACCCGGGCGCGGTGCTCACGCGGCTGCTGGGTGCGCTCGGCGTTCCCGAGGCCCGCGTTCCCCGGCACGTGGACGACCGGGCCGCGCTGTACCGGGACGTCCTCGCCTACCGCCGGGTTCTGATCGTCCTGGACGACGCGGCCGGGGAGGAGCAGGTCCGCCCGCTGCTGCCCGGCGGCGGGAACTCCCAGGCGATCGTCACCGGTCGGCGCCGCATCTCCGGCCTGGACCACGTTTGGACCGTGCCGCTGAACGTCCTACCGGTGTACGACGCCGTCACCCTGTTCACCTGCACGGCCGGGGCGGACCGGATCGGAGACGCGCCTGCGGACGTGCTGACGGCCATCGTCGAACGGTGCGGGCTGCTGCCGCTCGCCGTCCGCGTCGCCGCCCTGCGCCTCCGGACGCATTCCACCTGGACCACGCGCCATCTGCTGGACCGGTTGAACACGGACGGGCCGACCGGGTTCCAGGCCGGTGGGGAGAGCGTCGCCGCGGCCCTGGACCTGTCGTATCTGCGGCTCCCCGCCGACCAGCGGCGCGCGTACAGGGTGCTGGGGTCGCAGACGTCCGGTGATTTCGGTATCGCCGCGGCCACCACTCTGTTGGAGGCGCCCACGGCGCGGGCGCGGTGGCTGCTGGACCGGCTCATGGACGCCCACCTGCTGATGGAACCGGTGCCGTTCCGCTACCGCTTCCATGTTCTGGTTCGCGAGCACGCGTCCGCCGTGGCCCGGCGGTATCCCACGGACAGCGTGTTCGCGAACCCTCCTGACTAAGCGTTCCCCCCGGTCGGGAGGCCGTTCGCTCAGGTCACGCGAGTACCGGTGACACGGGTGCCGTCCGTGCCCAGGTCACGGTCCCCGGTCACACGGGTGCCATCGGTACTCAAATCACGGTCACCGTTGGTGGCGGCCCAGTCCCGGGACTGGGTGCCGTCCCCGGTGACGCGGGTGCCCTGGTCCGCCATCGCGGGGGCCGCGGCCAAGGTCAACGAAAGAGCGCCCACGGTGATGCCCGTGGCGATACGTACGATCTTCATCGCGCATTTCCTCCGGTCGTCGGTCGACTGCGGCGCCGGACAGCCTCAACAGGGGAATTCGATGACCGCCCGGCACCGCTCTGAAGTCTCCGCCCGCGTCCAGGCGCGGAGAAGGTCGGCCACAGGGCATTGAGCGGACGTAATGGACTTGTCTCGCCGAAGGCGCGGTGCTGGGCGGAGCTCACCCGGGCGGAGTTCGCGCTCAGGGTCATATCGAAGGGGACCTTCGTCCCTGACGCTCCGTGCCGCCACCATGTCAGGCTGGCAGGATGAAGCTGGACCAGAGCGGCTTGGAGATCTTGAGCAGGGACGAGTGCCGTGCCCTTCTCGGCCGCGCCACGATCGGACGGATCGTCTTCACCCACCAGGCGCTTCCGGCCGTCCAGCCGGTCAACTATCTCCTCAGCCGGGGCGATCTGGTGGTGCGGACGTCCCGGACGTCGAGACTCGCGACCGCCGCCGCCGACACCGTCGTCGCCTTCGAGATCGACGAAATCGACACCGCGGCCCGGACCGGCTGGTCGGTGGTCGTCGTCGGCCAGGCCCGCCGCGCCACCGACCCCCGGGAGATCGCCGCGCTGGAGGTCCTGCCCCTCGACAGTTGGGCGCCGGGCACGCGCGACACCTACATCGTCATCCACCCGGAACTCGTCACGGGCCGCCGGCTGGGCAACGCCCGCGGCTCAGACGCCACCCCCTGAGCCGACGGCCGCGGCGAGCGCCTCGGCTGCACGGGTGGCTCCGCCACGCCCGGTGCGGTGTTCATCCGTGCCCTCTCGTCGGCGTCAGCGGCGGTGTTCGCGCAGCTCCGCCGCCAGTTCGGAGGAGAACTGCTCGGCGTCCGACAGCCGGGCGCGGATCTTCGCGCAGCGCTCCTCGACCAGCGAGCGGTAGACGGCGAGGCGTTTCACGAGGTCGGCGCGGGCGGCCTCACCGGTGTCGGCGGACCGGAGCCCGTCCAGAACGGACAGCAGGTCGCGCATCTCCTCCAACGTGAAGTCCAACGGCTTCATCCGCTTGATGACCAGCAGGCGCGCCACGTCGTCGTCGGTGTAGAGGCGGAAGCCGCCCTGGGAGCGCGCGGTGGGGAGGGCGAGGCCGACCTCCTCGTAGTGGCGGATGGTGCGCAGGCTCAGGCCGGTCCGGTCCGCGACCTCGCCGATCTGCATGTGCCCGCCGCCCATCGGCTCCCTTTCGATCCGCTCGTTCGTCCAGCTTGCCATTTCCGGTCACGGGGCGCGGTGGGGCCGGTCCGGTCACCGGTGCGCGGTGCGCGCGACGTACACGGTGTTGGACGCGGTGCCGCCCTGGAAGGGGTTGGGGAACTCGACGACATGCGCGATGACCTCGTCGAACACGTCACCGAGCACGTCCGTGAAGTCGTCGTCGGGCGGCTCGTTCGACCAGAGCGCGAAGGCGCCGCCGGGGTGGAGTCGCGCGGCGACGCGGCCCAGCGGCCCCGACCGGTAGAACGAGGAGTGGCGCGGGTCGAGGAGGTGGCGCGGCGAATGGTCGATGTCGACGAGGATCGCGTGGAAGCGGGCCTCCTCCTCAGGGTCCGGCCCTTCGGAGGACGAGGCCATGGCGAAGAAGTCGCCCTGCGTCAACCGGCAGCGCTCGTCGGTCGTCAACCGCTCGCCGAGCGGCACGAGCTGCGACCGGTGCCATTCGATGACCTCGGCGATCGCCTCCACCACGACCAGCGAGCGGACGCGGGTGTCGTCCAGCACGGCGTCGGCGGTGTAACCGAGCCCGAGCCCGCCGACCATGACGTCGAGGGCCTCGCCGTGCGCGGCGGCCAGACCGAGCCGGGCGAGCTCGATCTCTCCCGCCGTCCACAGGCTCGACATCAGGAACTCGTCATCGAGTTTGATCTCGTAGACTTCGACGTCCACGACCGGGTCATGGCGCCGCCGCAGGCTGACGGCGCCCAGGGGCGTCGGACACCAGTCGAGTTCTTCGTAGCGTGCGCGCATGGGGTCCGATCCTCATTCTTCGACGGCGGACATCGATGATGGATACGCGGCTCGGCCCCCTGCGCCTCGGCACGCGAAAAATACCCTCCCGTAAGGGAAGAGTTCTTCGATCGCTGACGATCGCGGGTCTTGACGGCGGGGGACGCCCCGGCCGGGCGATGATCCGGCGGGGGGAAGCTACTCTAACGTGAGGTTAGGAAGGAGGCGCCGTGAGCGCCGGGACGGGCACCCCGCAGGACGTCGCCGAACAGGCGGCACGGCGCCGGACGTTCGCGGTGATCAGCCACCCCGACGCGGGCAAGTCCACGCTGACCGAGGCGCTGGCGCTGCACGCGGCGGCGATCGAGGTCGCCGGAGCGGTGCACGGCAAGGCCGGGCGCGGCGGCGTCCGGTCCGACTGGATGGAGATGGAACGCGCACGCGGCATCTCCATCACCTCCTCGGTGCTGCGGTTCGAGTTCGACGGCGCGCTGCTGAATCTCCTCGACACCCCCGGCCACGCCGACTTCTCCGAGGACACCTACCGGGTCCTGGCCGCCGTCGACGCGGCGATCATGCTGCTGGACTCGGCCAAGGGCCTGGAGGCGCAGACCCTCAAACTCTTCGACGTGTGCCGCCACCGCCGCGTCCCCGTCATCACGTTCGTCAACAAGTGGGACCGGCCCGGCCGCGAACCCCTGGAACTGCTGGACGAGATCGAGCAGCGCATCGGCCTGCGTCCGGCCCCGCTCACCTGGCCGGTCGGGACCGCCGGCGACTTCCGCGGCCTCATCGACCGCGCCGACCGCTCCTACACCCGGTTCCGCCGCACGCCCGGCGGCGCCACCCGCGCGATCGCCGAACGGGTCCCGGCCGACCGGGCCGCCGCCGAGGAGGGCGACGCGTGGCGGAACGCGGTGGAGGAGCTGGCGCTGCTGGACGAGATCGGCGCGACCCTCGACCCGGACGACTACGCCGCCGGGATCTGCACCCCGGTGCTGTTCGGCGCGGCCCTGCCGAACTTCGGGGTGTCCGCGCTGCTGGAGACGGTGTGCCGGCTGGCGCCGTCGCCGTCGGCGCGCGTGGACGCCGACGGCCGGGAACGTCCGGTGACGGCGCCGTTCTCCGGGCAGGTGTTCAAGGTGCAGGCGGGCATGGACCGGGCGCACCGCGACCGGCTCGCCTTCATCCGGATCTGCTCGGGCCGCTTCGAACGCGGCATGTCGCTCGTTCACGCGCCGACCGGACGTCCGCTGGCCACCAAGTACGCGCAGACGGTCTTCGGACGTGACCGCTCCACCCTCGACACCGCCTACCCCGGCGACGTGATCGGGCTGCCGAACGCCACCGGCCTGACCGTGGGCGACACCCTCTACGCGAGGACGCCGGTGACGTTCCCGCCGATCCCGGCGTTCGCCCCGGAGCACTTCATGGTCGCGCGGGTCACCGACAACGGCCGCGCCAAGCAGTTCCGCCGCGGCATCGACCAGCTCGACAGCGAGGGGGTCGTGCAGGTGCTGCGCAGCGACCTGCGCGGCGACCAGGCGCCCGTGCTCGCCGCGGTCGGGCCGTTGCAGTTCGACGTGTTCGCCGCCCGGATGGCGGACGAGTTCAACGCCCCGGTCACCCTGAACCGGCTCGACTACTCGACCGCGCGCATCACCGACAAGGAGTCCGCCGACACCCTCAACGGGCGTCGCGGCGTCGAGGTGCTGACCCGGTCCCTGGACGGCGCGCTCGTCGCGGTGTTCGTCGACAAGTGGCGGCTGCGGGCCGTCGAGCGCGAGCACCCCGGCGTCACCCTCACCCCGATGCTCGCGGCGGGCGACTCGGACTGACGCGGGTCCGCGTTTCCTAAGGTGATCGGCATGACGGTACTGCGCTCCATCGCCCTGTTCGTGCTGGCGGCGTGCGCCGAGATCGGTGGCGCCTGGCTGGTGTGGCAGGGCGTTCGCGAGCACCGCGGCCTTGTCTGGGTCGGTGCGGGTGTGGTGGCGTTGGGCCTCTACGGGTTCGTCGCGACGCTTCAGCCCGACGCCCATTTCGGCCGCATCCTCGCGGCCTACGGCGGTGTTTTCGTCGCCGGGTCGTTGGCCTGGGGAATGGTCGCGGACGGTTTCCGTCCCGACCGGTGGGACGTCATCGGCGCCCTGGTCTGCCTGGTCGGAGTCGCCGTCATCATGTACGCCCCACGCGGCTGAACCGACCCCGCCTCCCCTCACCAACCTCCGATGACTTCGGGCCAATAGGCGCCGTCCTCGGCGGCGGGAGGATCAACGTATCTCACATATTCCACGAAGGCATCGAGACGGTCGAACAGTTCGTGCGCGCAGGCGACCTCGAATGGATCGGCCGTGGCCGTGGGCAGTTTCCGCAGCGCCTCGGCGGCCCTCTCGAACCGCCAGCACAGGTCCACGAAGAGCGAGACGGACGAGTTGGCGAGGGACACCGGCATTAACGGGAAGTCGGGATTGTGTTGTCGGAGAATTTCAAGAACGCCTGGACTGTGCGTCCAGAACTCCGGGTCGTCCAGCGGAAGCTCGACCGGGCCCGGCACCAGGTACACGACGCCCGTGTCCGCCTCCGCGACGACCTGGGCGCCGCTGCGGAACCTCAGCAACCCGTAGAGGTGTCGACCTGGAAACTCGGGCCTGCCGGGAACGGCGTCCCGGAAATCGACCTCGGTGAGCCCATCGTCCATGGTCGGCAGCCCCCAGGTGAGCAGCGCGTCGCGGTCGGCCCGCGGTAACCGCCACCGGCGGACCCGGCCCGGGTCGACGCCCGCCCGTCCTTTCGCGGAGACGAGGTCGACCAGCGGCGCCGCCAGCACCCGCTCGAATTCCCGGAGCGTCGCCGCGACCTCGGCATCCGCCATGATGTCGATGTCCTCGTCCATCGCGCCTCCATGGGCGAGCTCCGTAGCGACTTTCACCGCGGCCACGCCCCGGACGCACAGGCGGTGGGCAGGCACATTTCGTCCTGTTCCCCGATCAAGCGCGGAGTCTAGCAATGCGGCCCGCCACGTTCGCGCCTTTCCGGCGACAAGGCGAGCGGGAGTCGCCCGTCCCACTTCGGCCGCAAAGGGGCGCGCTGGAGTTCGGGCACGACTTTGCCCTGGACCCCCCTTTAGTTTCGATGGACGACCCGGCCGTCGACGACCGTCAGCAGCACGGGCACGTCGGGAAGGTCGTCGGGCGGCGTGGCGAGCGGGTCCCCGCCGAACACGGTGAGGTCGGCCCGGTAGCCCTCGCGGACGCGCCCCGCGAACCGTTCCTCGCCCGCCCCGTACGCGGCCCACGCCGTATATCCGGCGAGTGCCTGTGCCGGGGTGAGCGCCTGCTCCGCACCCACCGGGGCCCGATGCCGCCGACCGGCCGGACGACGCAGCACCGCGCCCGCCATGACGACGCGCGGGTCGTAGGTGGCCAGGGGCCAGTCGGAGCCGAGGGCGACACGGCCCCCGGCGCGGACGATGTCGGCGCAGCGAAAACCGTCCCGGCAGCGGCCCGGCCCCAGGCGCCGCGACCAGTTGTCGGTGTGATCGGGCAGCGTCCAGTCGAGGTGGGTGGGCTGCATGGACGCGACGACGTCGAGGGCCGCGAAGCGGGTGATGTCGGCTTCGGCGAGGATCTCGGCGTGTTCGATCCGGTGGCGACCCCGGTCCGGTGTCCCCGCGCGCCGGTAGGCGTCGAGGGCGTGGGTGACGGCCCGGTCGCCGATGGCGTGGGTGAAGCAGGGCAGGCCCAGTTCGACCACGCGGCGGACGGCGGCGTCGTACCGCTCGGGGTCGTCCCACACCGGGTGGGTGCCCTCCCCGCAACAGTCGGGCCGGTGCAGCCAGGCGGAGCCGCCGTCGACGGTGCCGTCAAGAAAGAACTTCACCGCGCCGACCCGCCACCGGCGGCCCCGCTCCTCGCGCAGGTCACGGACGGTGTCGAGGGTGTCGTCGAGGCCGCCGGGCAGGGCCCAGGGGGCGAGCAGGACCCTGACCGGCAGCCGGTCCTCGCTGTCGAGCGCGCCGAGCACCCGCGGAGTGCCGGGCCACAGGTCGGGGACGTGGACGCCGGTGATGCCCGCCGCGGCCTGGGCCCGCAGGAGCCGGGCCAGGTCGCGTGCGAGATCGGCGGTGCCGGGCGGCGGAACCGCGCCGTAGCCGTGCAGCACGGCGGACAGCTCGTGGAGGTGGCCCGTGGGAACGCCGTGGTCGTCCACCACGATCTCGGCCCGGTCACCGAAGTCGATCGGGCCGGTGATCCCGGCCCGCCGCAGCCCCTCGCCGCTCATCAGGGCGTTGTGGGCGTCGGCGAACCACAGGAAGGCGGGCCGTCCGGCGACGGCGTCGTCGATCAGCCGTCGGTGCAGGGCGTGCGGTGGGACGGCGCCGTACTCGACCCCCGTGACGATCATCCAGGCGTCCGGGGGGAGCCGCTTCCCGGCCCGGCGGAGCAGGTCGAGCAGCCCGGCCGTCGTGGTGACGCCGGCGGCGTCGACGCCCCGGCCGGCGGCCACCCCCATCAGCGGGTGCTGATGGGAGTCGACCAGTCCGGGCGTGACGGCCAGCCCGCGACCGTCGACGACCTCCGTGCGCGGCCCGATGTGCGGACGGACGTCGAGGGCGTCACCGACCGCGACGATCAGGCCTTCGCGCACGGCCAGCGCGCCGGCGACCGGCCGGGCCGGGTCCAGGGTGTGGACGGTGGCGTCGCGGACGACGAGATCGGCCACGGTCACTGCGCCGCCTCCGCCGGACGGGTGGCGAAGGCGCTGCCGGTGCGGACCCTGTCCTGGGGACGGGCGATGACCAGGTACAGCAGGCCGAGGATCAGCACCCCGGCCGACACCAGCGGGGCGGCCCAGATCTGGTACCACGGTGCCCCGGGCGGCGCCAGCACGGTACGCGGCCAGGTGATGTTGACGAACTGGAAGCCCAGCCAGACGACGGCGAGCGCGTTGATGACGGTTCCGGCGGTGCCCAGCCTGATGTGCCCGGCGGGCGTCCACGTCCCACGCACCCGGCTGACCAGCGCGGCGAGCGCGACCAGGAAGAACACCATGTACAGCCCGGCGGTGCCGAAGGTGATGAGGCTGCCGATGGCGGAGCTGTCGAGGGCGAGCAGCAGACCGGCCCAGCCGACGAGGGTCACGGCGATCGTCCCGCCGATCGGCGCGTGCCTCCGGTTGACGGAGCTGAGGAAGCGCGCGGCGGGGAGGACCCCGTCCCGGGCGACGGAGTACACGGCGCGGGCGCTGGCGCCCTGCGCGGCGAGCCCGCAGGCGAGGAACGCGACGATCACGACGCAGAGGAACGGCTTGGCCGACCAGTCGCCGAACGAGGTGAGGACCGCCGTCGTCACGGGATCGACGTCCTTGCCCGCCACCACCGCGGCGGGGTCCGGGTGGGCGAGGACGGTCGCGAACGCGTTGAGGATCACCAGCCCGCCGACGCTGAGCAGCGCCCACCAGATGGCGCGGGGGACGTGGCGCGCCGCGTTCCTGGTCTCCTCCGACGACATCGTGGTGGCGTCGAAGCCGATGAACGCCCATCCCCCGACGGCGAGCGCCGCCAGCATCGCCGCGAACACCGACCCGCCCGAGAGGGCCTCCGCGCCCATGGTGTCGGTGAGCAGCGACCAGGGCTGGGTCCGGAACGCCAGCAGCAGCGCCACGCCGACGCCCACCGACGCGAGCGCCTCGGCGGCGATGCCGACGTTCAGGACGCGGCGCAGCACGTCGATGCCGGACGAGTTCACCACCGAGCACACCAGGATGAACGCGGCGGCGACCGCGACCTGGAGGCGCGGGGACGGCGTGATCTCGAACAGGCCGAGGATCCACGGCGTGGACAGGTAGGCGATCGTGGTGTTCGCGGCGAGGTAGCCGCACAGCGACACCCACCCGGTCAGCCAGGCGTAGGACGGACCGATCAGCCTGCGGGTCCACTGGTAGGGGCCGCCCGCGATGGGGAACTGGGACGCCAGTTCGGAGTAGACGGTCAGCAGCAGGCACTGGCCGAGCAGGCAGACGGGCAGCGTCCACACCCAGGCGGGACCCGCCACGACCGTTCCGACCACGGCCACCGCGTACAGGCCCACCACCGGTGAGATCGTCGCGAAGCCCATGGCGACGGAGCCGAACACGCCGAGCCTCCGGCTGAGCCGCTGCTCGTACCCGAGTTCCCGCAGGCGTGCGTCGTCGTCGGCCGTGCCCTCCCCGGCGGGGATGGAGCCGGGAGACTGATTCTCGATCATGGCACGTCCTCCGTACTGTCTCGCGCGCTGTCTCGCTTACCGCTTGCGCGTGCCGTGGGCCGGACGGTGCTGCACCGGCGGGCCAGTGCGGCGACAGTAGGTGACGCTCCCTGACCTGGTCGATCTACGCGGTGTCGAAAATTTCGCTGTGATGATGGACACTGTGTCCATGCCGTTCACGGTGGAGGATCTGCTCGCCGTCCGGGAGCTGCACCTGTCCCTGGTCGCGGGAGCGGGCGGGCGGCACCGGGTGATCGAGGCGGCCCATGTGTCGGAACTGCTGCGGCCGGGCGAGTGGTTGCAGGGCGGCGAGCTGCTCATGACGATGGGCCTGGTGCTTCCGGTCGACCGTGACTCCTGCCGGGCGTTCGTCCGGGACGTGGTGGACGGCGGCGCCAGCGCCCTGGCGCTGGGGCTCGGCCACGGTCAGCCGCACCGGCGGCCGCCCGCGACGCTGGTCGAGGCGGCGGAGGAGGCGGGCCTGCCACTGCTCACGGTACCCGACCAGGTGCCGTTCATCGCCGTCACGAAGGCCGTCTTCGCGGCGCGGGCCACGGCGGAGCGGCGGGCGCTGGAGCACACCGCGGACGTGCAGCGCAGGCTGACCGTGGCCGCCGCGTCGGGCAGCGGTCTCGACGGCGTCCTCAAGGTGTGGCTGGACGCGACCGGACGGGCCGCCGTCGTGACCGACGCCCTGGGCCGGCGGCTGGCCGCCGTGGGCGCCGACCCGGAGCGGCTGCTGGACGCGTCCCGCACCGTCCTCGAAGAGATCACCGAGCGGGGGCTGCGGGGGAGCGCGGTCGTGGACGCGGCGGGCGGCCTCACTGTGGGCGTGCAGCCGATCGGCGCCCGGCGGCTGCGCGGCCATGTCCTGCTGGCCTCCTCGTCCGGGTCGGGTCCGGCGGAGGCACGGCACCGGCTGATCGACGCGGCGCTGGTCTCCCTGCTGACACTGGAGCTGGAGCGCCGGCACCTGGCGCGGGAGCCGCACCGGCGGGCGCGGACGGCGGCGATGGGCAGGCTGACGGCGGGCGGGATGTCCGCCGAGCAGGCGGAGCGGCTGCTCGCCACGCTGGACGTGTCGACCGGGAGGCTGCGCGGTCTGGCCGTCCGGGCCGCGCCCGGCGAGGCGGAGGATCTCGCGGCCGATCTGTCGCTCGCGTTGCCGGGCGGTCTCGTCCGGTTCGACGGCGACGTCGTCGAGGCGCTGGTGGTCGACGAGGTCGAGGTGGCCGGGGTGCTGGGACGTTTCGCGTCCGGCCGCCCGGCGGGCATCGGGTCGGCTCTCGGTCCGGGCACCGCCGCGGTCACGCTGCGGCAGGCGCGTTCGCTGCTCGGCGCGAGCGCGCGGCTCGGCCGTCCCGCCGAGGCCACGGAGCACGGCGTCGGGCGCCTGCTGCTCACGCTCGGTCCGCCGGACGTGCTGGCCGCGTTCGCCGACGCCACGCTCGCCCCGATCGACGCGGCCGACCCGCGCGGCGACATCCTCGCCACGCTGCGGGTGTGGCTGGACGCCAACGGGGTGTGGGACACGGCGGCGGAGCGGCTCGGCGTGCACAGGCACACGGTGCGCAACCGGATCGACCGGGTGGAGAAGCTCACCGGGAAGGCGATCGCCTCGGCGGCGGCGCGCCACGAGCTCTGGCTCGCACTGGAGGCCCGGGACGCCCTTGCGCACACCGCGCCTTACCGCCGCTAGCTGTACACGACGTCCACCTCTCACCACCCAGTTTGGACATATCAGCGATAGACCGGCCGGTTACCGCGACATAGCGTGAGTCGTCATGAACCAACCGCAAGTCGATGTTGTCGTCGTCGGTGCCGGATTCGCTGGGCTGACGGCCGCACGTGATCTCGGGGCGGCGGGCAGGCGGGTGCGCGTGCTGGAGGCGCGCGACCGGATCGGCGGCCGCACCTGGTACCGGACGGATCTGCTCGGCGGCTGCGGGCTGGAGATGGGCGGGACGTGGATCGTTCCACAACAGACCTTCGTGTCCGCCGAGGCGCGGCGCTACGGGATCGCGATCAGCGACAGCGAGCTGCCAAGCCGGATGACCTGGTCCGACCGGGGCACCGTGCTGGACTCCCTGCTGCCCGTCCCGCCCGCCGAACTGGAGCGGCTGGAGCACGCGGTCCGCGCGCTGCTCGCCGCGGGCGCCCGCCTCGACGTGAACCGCCCGCTGTCCGGTCAGGGGCTCGCCGATCTCGACGTTTCGATCCGGCGGTGGGCGGACGACGCCGGTCTGGAGGGCAACGCCCGCGAGCTGCTGATCTCCTGGTTCTGCGGCTGCGGGAACGCCTCGTCCGACACCGGGTCCGCCCTGGACGTGCTGCGCTGGCTGGCCGCGATGGACAACTCCCTCTGGGGCATGGTCAAGGCCAGCGTGCTCGGCCAGACCTTCGACGACGGAACCGTCTCCCTGGCCCGCGCGCTCGCCGACGACGGCGGGGCCGACATCCGGCTGTCCTGCCCGGTGCGGTCCGTGCGCCAGGAAGCCGATCATGTGGTCGTCACCTCTGCGGGTGGCGCGGTCACGGCGCGGCGGGTTTTGATCACGGTGCCGCTCGGCGTCCTCCAGGACATCGACTTCGCGCCCGCGCTCGCCCCCGAGAAGCTCGCGATCTCCAAGGAGAATCACGCCGGGCAGGGACAGAAGGTGTGGGCGGTGGCCCGCAACGTCCCCGAGGACCTCAGCGGCTACGGCTGGGGCACGGTCTTCGACTACGTCGGGGCGATGCGCACCCTCCCCGAAGGGGTGCTGCTGGTGTGCTTCGCCCCCGGGCACGACCACGTGAACGGCAATGACCCGCAGGCGGTGCAGCGGGCCGTCCGGGAGTACGCGCCGGACGCCGAGGTCGTCGCGACGGCCACGCACGACTGGGTGCACGACCCCTGGTCACGCGGCACCTGGACCACGTTCAGGGCCGGGCAGATCACCAGGTACGAGGCCCACCTGGCCGTGCCGGAAGGGCTCGTCCACTTCGCCGGGGCGCACACCGCGCACCGCTGGCCCGGCTTCATCGACGGCGCGATCGACAGCGGCCGCCGCGCCGCGGCGGAACTGCTGGAGGCCCTGTGACCGGCCCCGTGACCGGCCCCGTGACCGGCTCCGGCACGCCGCCGCCGGTCGGCCCGGTCGACGCGACGCGGATCCCCCGCTACGCGGGTGACGCCACGTTCGCGCGGCTGCCGCGGTTCGACGACGTGCCCGACGCCGAGGTGCTGGTCTGGGGCGTCCCGTTCGACACCGGGGTCAGCTACCGTCCGGGCGCCCGGTTCGGGCCCGGTCATGTCCGGCAGAGCTCCCGGCTGCTGCGCCCCTACCATCCCGCGCTGGACGTCGAGCCGTTCGCGGTGAGCCAGGTCGCCGACGCGGGCGACGCCGGAATCAACCCGTTCGACCTGAGCGCCGCGATCACGGCCGTCGAGGACGCCGCCCGTGACCTGTCGGGCACCCGCCGCCGCCTGATCACCATCGGCGGGGACCACACCATCGCGCTGCCGCTGCTGCGCGTCCAGCACGAACGCCACGGCCCCATCGCGGTGCTGCACTTCGACGCGCACCTCGACACCTGGGACACCTACTTCGGCGCCCCGTACACGCACGGCACGCCGTTCCGCCGCGCCAGCGAAGAGGGCCTGATCGACCTGTCCCACTCCACGCACGTCGGCATTCGCGGGCCGCTGTACTCGCGGCTGGACCTGGACGAGAGCGAGAAGCTCGGCTTCACCGCCGTGCACGCCCGCGACCTCGTCCGGCAGCCGATCGACACCGTCATCGACCGCGTCCGCGGCCGGCTGGGCGACCGCCCGGTGTACGTGTCGGTCGACATCGACGTGCTCGACCCCGCGCACGCGCCCGGCACCGGTACACCGGAGGCGGGCGGACTCTCCAGCCGTGAGCTGCTCGAAATCCTGCGCGGCCTGGACGGCCTGAACCTCGTCGGCGCGGACGTCGTCGAGGTCGCCCCCGCCTACGACCACGCCGAGATCACGGGAATCGCGGCGGCGCACATCACCTACGACCTGCTGGCCCTCCTCCAAGGATCGCACCGATGACCACTCTCACCACCGTGCACAACGTCATCGGCGGGCAGCTCCGTCCCGCCGCCGACGGACGCGTCACCGAACTGATCGACCCCAGCACAGGCGAGGTGTTCGGCAGCGCGCCGCTGTCCAGCGAATCCGACGTCGGCGACGCCTACACCGCCGCCGTGAACGCGTTCGACGGCTGGCGCGACACACCGCCCGGCCACCGCCAGCGGGCGCTGCTGCACTGCGCCGACCTGCTGGAGCGGCGGGCCGACGAGTTCGTGGCCGCCGAGTGCCGCAACACCGGCAAGCCGATCGCCGCCACCCGCGTCGAGGAGGTGTTCGTGGCGGCCGACTGCCTGCGCTTCTTCGCCGGAGCCGCCCGCCTGCTCCCCGGCATCGCCGCCTCCGAGTACACCCCGGGGCACACGTCCTACGTGCGGCGCGAACCGGTCGGTGTCATCGGTCAGGTCGTCCCGTGGAACTATCCGCTGCTGATGGCCGTGTGGAAGATCGCGCCCGCCCTCGCGGCGGGGAACACCGTGGTGCTCAAGCCCGGCGACACCACCCCCGTCACCGCCGCGATGTTCGGGGAACTCGCCGCGGAGGCCGTTCCGCCGGGCGTCCTCAACATCGTCTGCGGCGACCGCGACACCGGCCGCGCGGTCGTCGCGCACCCCACCGCGGCGATGGTGTCGATCACCGGTTCGACGCGGGCGGGCGTCGAGGTCGCCCGCGCCGCCGCGGACCGCCTCGCCCGCACCCACCTGGAACTCGGCGGCAACGCCCCCGCCGTCGTGTTCGCCGACGCCGATCTCTGCGAAGCGGTCGACGGCGTCGTCGGCGCCGGGTTCTACAACGCGGGGCAGGACTGCACGGCCGTGGCGCGCGTGCTCGTCCAGCGGGACGTCCACGAGGAGTTCACCGCGCGCCTGCTGGAACGCGTCGCCACCGTCCGCACCGGGCCGCCGTCCGACCACGACGCCGCCTACGGCCCGCTGAACAACTCCGACCAGTTCGCCCGCGTGCTCCGGACGCTGGACGACCTGCCCGCGCACGCCACCGTCGCCGCCGGTGGACACCGAGTCGGCGAACGCGGCTACTTCCTGGCGCCCACCGTCATCACGGGGGTGGCGCAGGACGACGCCGTGGTGCGCCAGGAGAACTTCGCGCCGCTGCTGACCGTGCAGCCGTTCACCGACGAGGACGAGGCGCTCCGGTCGGCGTGCGACGTCGACCACGCCCTTGCCTCAAGCGTCTGGACCGCCGACCACGGCCGCGCGATGCGCATGGCGGCCCGGCTCGACTTCGGCTGCGTGTGGATCAACGACCACATGGTGCTGGTCGCGGAGATGCCGCATGGCGGCTTCAAGCACTCCGGCTACGGCAAGGATCTCTCGCACTACGGGCTGGAGGACTACACGCGCGTCAAGCACGTCATGCACAAGCACGGCCGCCCGTCCGGCGGGGTTCAGGGTTTGCGGCCGACCGCGCAGTAGAAGTCCATGTCCCGGTCGGCGTAGAGCGTTCCGGGGTCGGGACGCCACTTCGGCAGCGGCACGAGCCCGGGCTCAAGCAATTCCAGGTGCTCGAAGAAGCGTTTCAGTCCCTCGGCGCTGCGCATGACGATCGGGGTGGCGCCGCTGTCGTTCCATTTCCGGGCGACCTCGTCCATCGCCTCGGTGTTGGTGTGGTTGCTGGGGCAGGCGATCGCCAGATGGGTGCCGGACGGGAACGGCTCCAGAATCCGGTTCACGATCGTGTACGCCTCGTCGGTGACGCTGAACTCCAGAATGCCGAGCAACGTCACCAGGACCGGGCGGGAGAAGTCCAGCGTGCGGGCCGCCTCGGCCAGGATCGTGTCGGGGTCGTGGAGGTTGGCGTCGACGAAGTCGGTGGCGCCCTCGGGCGAACTGGCCAGCAACGCCCGCGCGTGCGCCAGCACCACGGGATCGTTGTCGACGTACACGACCCGGCTCTCGGGCGCGAGGCGCTGCGCGACCTGGTGGGTGTTGTCCCTGGTGGGGATGCCGGTGCCGATGTCGAGGAACTGCCGTACGCCCGCCTCGGTGATGACGTGGCGGACCACTCTGCCGAGGAATTCGCGGTCGGCGCGCGCCCACAGCACCACCTCGGGGATGGTCTCCTCCAACTGGTCGCCGACCTCGACGTCGGAGGGGTAATGGTCCTTGCCGCCGAGCCAGTAGTCCCACACCCGGGCCGGGTGCGCCACGCTGGTGTCGATCGAGATCTCCGGCTCCTGGCCGGAGACGTGCGCGTCGCCGGTCACGGCTTCGCCTCCCACGCGTCTCGGAAGTTCAGGCCATGATTCTCTCCGGAGCGTCGGAAATCTGCAATCAGTTCATCGGCGACGTAGAAAGTTGACACCGGCCGTTTCCGGACGTTAACGCACCTCGTCGAGCAGCGTCATCAGCCGTTCCTCCGTGGCGGCCGGAGGAAGCGCGTTGACCGACATCCGGTCCAAATGGCGCTTGTAGACGGCCAGGTCGGCGTCCTTGTCCAGGTAGAGCGCGCTGGTGAGCTGCTCCATGTACACCACGTCCGGCAGGCTCGGCTCGGCGAACCTCAGCATCGTGAACGGCCCGGCCATCGCCGCCAGCGCGCCACGGGACGGCGGCACGATCTGGAGGGTGACGTCCGTGCCGCGGATCGCGTCGAGCAGGGCGGCGAGCTGCGCGCGCATGATCGCCGGGTCGCCGAGGGGACGGCGCAGCGCCGCCTCGTCCACCAGCGCCCAGAGCTGCGGCGGCGTCCCGCGGCGCAGGATCCGCTGCCGCCGCGTCAGCACGTTCACCCTGCGCTCGATCTCCGTCTCGGACGCCATGGGACGGTCGAGCCCGACCGCGGCGCGGGCGTAGTCGGCGGTCTGGAGCAGTTCGGGGACGAACCGCGTCTCATGGACGCGCAGCGCCGACGCCGCCTCCTCCAACCCGATGTAGACCTCGAACCACGGCGGCAGGATGTCGCTGTAGCGCTGCCACCAGCCGGGCCGGTTCGCCCGCTCGGCCAGGCTCAGCAGCGGCTCGCGCTCGTCCTCCGCGAGCACGCCGTACAGGGTGAGCAGGTCGGCGACGTCGCGCTTCTTGAACCCGACCCGGCCGAGCTCCAACCGGCTGATCTTGGAGGCGGAGGCGCGGATGGCGTCTCCGGCGTCCTTGGGCGTGATGCCTCTGGCCTCGCGCAGCCGCCGGAGCTGGCCGCCGAGCAGGATGCGCAGGACCGTGGGGCCGCTGTCGGCGAGATCGTGCACGCGGCGTCCCGGCGCCGGGATGCCCTCAGGTTGAACTGCGTCCACATCCACCCTCGCCGACCACCCTCACCATCCGTGTGCCACCGTGCGGCACGACCCGACTCCGGTCTGTGATGCACACAGTAGTACCGGTCCGGCGCGAAGAGGGCGACTTCGGCTGGCAAGCAGAAGCTGACACGTGATAGTTTTTGTTTTCACATGGATGATGTCGTTTACACCGATCTGACGAGCGGTACGGGCGACGAGCTGGTGCGGGCGCTGTCGGCCCTGGCCAGCCCGCACCGGCTGCGGATCCTGGCCGCCCTCGGCGAGGGCCGCAGATACGTGAGCGAGCTCGCCCGCCAGGTCGGGATCAGCCGACCGCTGCTGCGGGTCCACCTGAACAGGTTGGAGACCGCCGGGCTGGTGCGCGGCTCCCTGGAGGTCTCGGAGGACGGCAAGGCGATGCGGTATTTCGAGGTGGTGCCGTTCGTGCTGAACCTGAACCTGGAACAGGTCGAGGCATCGGTGCGGACGCTCACCCTCAAGAGCGTGGGCGGCGACGAAGTCGACAAGACCGGCGACAAGACCGGCGACACGGACGGCAACACGGACGGTAGAAGGAGCGACTGATGGAGGACGACGCCTGGGGCATCCTCATTGGAGCCGTGCTGTTCATCGTGATCGGCGCGGTCGCGATCGTACTGATCTGGCAGGTGTTCGCGACCTGGCGCGCCAAGGTGCAGCTCGCCCGCGAGGACGCGTACCGCAAGCTCGCCGAGCGATCCCTCAGGACCGAGATGGAGACGCGTGAGGATCTGCTGCGGATCAGCGAGAACCTCGCCGATCTACAGAAGCGGATGACGTCCATCGAGAGGGTGATGCGGGAGATCGACTGAACGCCCGTCCCCTCGAAAAGAAGGGCGGGCCGTCGGGCGGCCACCCGACGGCCCGATCCGGAAGCACTCCCGCACGCGACCGTTCTCGGTCCTTCGCGGCCCGGCGTTGGACGGCACATCCACGCCGCCGGGCCCGGACGGACCGTGCCGCCGCGTGCGTTCACGGTACGTACTCCCAGGAAGGAAAGCATTTCATGCTTCCCGACGCCACGCGAAGCGGGCCGCGCCGCGCGCTCGACCGCGTCGCCGCACTGCCCGCCGGACGCCGCGCCAAATGGTTGGTCGTCCTGGCCTGGATCGGCATCCTCTTCGCCGCCGCCCCGCTCGCCGGAAAGGTCGGGGACGTCGAGGACAACGAGACGTTCAACCTCGCCCGGGGCGCCGAGACGTCCGAGCACCACGAGTTGCGCAAGCGGTTCAGCTCCGAGGAGCCGATTCCCGCCGTGGTCGTCTATGTCCGCGACGACGGCATCACCGCCGACGACCGGGCCAAGGTCGACCGGGACCGCAACGCCCTGGCGGCCCACTCCGCCGACCGGCGCGCTCCGGGCGTCCGTCCGTCGTCCGACGGGCGGGCCCTCATGACGACCGTCGCCGTCCCGCTGACCGAGGACGGTTTCACCGACAAGGTCAAGGAGATCCGGGATCTGGCGCACGCGGGCGCCCCCGCCGGGCTCCAGGTGAAGGTGGCCGGACCGGCCGGGCAGGCCGCCGACGAGGTCGAGGTGTTCAGCGACCTGGACGCCAAGCTGATGCTCGCGACCGTCGCGGTCGTCACGGTCCTGCTGCTGCTCACCTACCGCAGCCCGGTCATCTGGCTCCTGCCGCTGATCAGCGTCGCGCTGGCGAGCCAGGTGGCCAACGCGTTCATCTACCTGCTGGGCAAGCACGCCGACATGCCGGTGGACGGCATGGGCGCCGGAATCCTGACCGTGCTGGTGTTCGGCGTCGGAACCGACTACGCCCTGCTCCTCATCGCCCGCTACCGGGAGGAGTTGCACTCGACCGTCGACCGGCACGAGGCGATGGCCGCCGCGCTGCGCCGGTCCCGGGGCGCGATCGTCGCCTCCGCGGCCACCGTCGTCGCGGGACTGCTGTGCCTGCTCGCCGCCGACATCAACTCCAGCCGCGGGCTCGGCGGCGTCGGCGCCGTCGGTGTGCTGTGCGGCCTCGCCGCCATGATCACTCTGCTGCCCGCACTGCTGGTGATCTTCGGTCGATGGATCTTCTGGCCGTTCGTCCCCCGGCCCGGCGAACCGGCCAAGCAGGGACGTCTCTGGGCGGGCGTGGCCGCGTCGATCGCCGCGCGCCCGCGCACCATCTGGCTCGCCACCGCCGTCGTGCTCGTCGGTCTCGGTCTGATCGCGGGCGCCATGCGGATCGGCCCGTCGCAGGAGGAGATGTTCCGTACCGTGCCCGAGTCGGTCGCCGGTCAGCGGCTGGTGGCCGCGCACTACCCGGCGGGCTCGTCGGCACCCGCGGACGTCATCGCCGCCGCGCCCAAGGCGTCTCAGGTGACGGACGCGGCCCGGTCGACTCCCGGGGTGGTCGCCGTCCAGGAGTCCGGCCGTTCCCAGGACGGTCAGCTGGTGCAGATGACGGTGACGCTGCGGGACGCCGCCGACAGCGACGCCGCCGAACGCACCGTGGAACGGCTGCGCGACGCCGTGCACAACGTCGACGGGGCGGGCGCCGTGGTCGGCGGGCCCACCGCGGAGGCGCTGGACGGCTCCGACGGGGCGTCCCGGGACCGGCTCCTGGTGATCCCGCTGGTGCTGCTGGTGGTGTTGACGATCCTCATCCTGCTACTGCGCGCGGTCGCCGCTCCGGTGCTGCTGCTGGGGACCATCGTGCTGTCGTACTTCGCCGCGCTCGGCGCCGCGTGGCTGCTGCTGAAGGGGCCGCTCGGGGTGGAGGCGCTCGACAACTCCACGCCCCTGCTGGGGTTCATCTTCCTGGTGGCGCTCGGAATCGACTACAACATCTTCCTCATGCACCGGGTGCGCCAGGAGACGGTCGCGTCCGGCCACCGGACGGGCGTGCTGCGCGGTCTCACCACGACCGGCGGCGTCATCACCAGCGCCGGACTGGTGCTCGCCGCCACGTTCTCGGTGCTGATGAACCTGCCGATCACCTTCATGGCCGGGCTCGGCGCGCTGGTCGCGGTCGGGGTGCTGCTCGACACGTTCGTCGTCCGGTCGCTGCTGGTCCCCGCCCTGGCGCTGGACGTCGGGCGCCGCATCTGGTGGCCGGGACACCTGGCCCGGCCCCGCCGCGTCGCCACCCCCGGTGACCTGGGGCAGGGCAGGGCGCCACGGGACGAGACGACCCCGGCGCCCCGGTACTGACTGGGGCGGGAACGGCGTCCACGGGTGGCGGGTCCTCCGACCGGCCTCCCGTGGGCGCCGTCCTTCGCTACTTACGGAGTGCCACGTCGTACGCGGCGCAGCCGATCAGTTCGAGGGACACCTGGAGCCGCTCCAGGCTGATGTTCTGGACGATCCTGTCCTCGGGGGTGTGGTAGAACGGTTCGAGCTGGCTGGGCGCCTCGTTGCCGCGCCAGCTGAAGTTCCCGGCCGCGACGCCGCGCTCGTGGAAGGACTCGTGGTCGCTGGAACCCCGGGCGGTGGGGCCCTGAACCTGGTCGACATAGCCGAGCCGGGTCGCGGCGGCCTTCACCGCAGCCGTGGTGGTGTTGTCGGCGCCGTCCACCGACAGCAGCCAGTACGTCTCCGCGGGCGGGTGGCTGGTGGCGACCATGTCGTTCTGGAAGCAGCCGGTGATCTTCTTCAGGCCCGCCTCGTCGAGCTGCTTCACGTAGTACTTGGAGCCGATCAGGCCGTACTCTTCCGATCCCCACAGACAGATGCGGATGTTCTGCCTGGTGTGCAGTCTTTGCAGGACGCGGGCCAGCTCCAGACAGAGCACGGTTCCGCTGCCGTCGTCGTTGGCGCCGGGCGAGCCGGGCACGCTGTCGTAGTGGGCGCTGATGATGACGGTCTTGGCGTCGGGGTTCCGCAGGGACGACTTCCGCTCGGCCAGAACGTTGTAGGAGGTCAGCTCCGCGTAATGGGTGACCTCGAAGGACAGTCGCTTGGCGCCCGCGCGGATCCGTTCGCCGTGGTATCCGGCGAGGCCCAGCACGGGGATCGTGACGTTCTCCGTCAGGGTCGGGGTGAACGTGGCGGGCTTGCGCTCGGGGTAGGCGACCGAGCGTCCGTTGATGAGCAGCGCCGCCTTGGCACCCGCGGCCTGGGCGGCCTTGGCCTGGTCGGTCTCCTTGCCGACGATGCGGTCGAACACGACCAGCTTGCCGCGTGCGCCGTCCGGGACCTTGACGACCTCGCCGACGTCCAGCACGTCGCCCTTGACGGTGCCGGTGGCGCCCTGCGGTGAGGCGCTGCACTGCCAGAGCCGCTCGCCCTTGGCGCGGATCTCCGCCAGGTACTTGTCGGCGACCGGGAAGGGCTGGAGCTCGACGTCGTAGCCGTAGCGGCGAAGCTGCCCGGCGATGTACTTGGCGGCGCGGTGTTCGGACTCGGTCCCGGAGATGCGCCAGCCGATCTCGTCGCTGAGCACCTTCAGATGCCGCAGCGCCCGGCGGGCGTCGACCCGGCAGACGACGGCCTTGTCACCCGTGCTGAGGGTGGGCGGCCGCAGTGCGCCGGGACGCTGCCGGGTCGTGGCGGCGGCACTACCGGGTAGCAGCGCGACGGTCGCGAACCCGGTGAAGGCCGCGACCCCGGCCAGCAGGTCACGGCGGTTGACCTCGGTCATTGACGTCTCCTCGGGGAGATAGGGGTGCCGTCCCCCGGTCATCGGCATGGATCTCGGGGCCGTGCACGGAAGGCGGCACCGCGAGGAACTGGTCCCCCGTTTCCCGGTGAATCTACGAAAACACCACAACTCGGACAAGAATGGCCAGATGCTCCGCAACAGAAACGTGATCAAGATCGTTGCTTTTTGATCAGTGACGGCCGGGGCGTCAACACATCCCCCCGCCCCTTTCCCCGGTCCGCGACGATCATGCGCCATCCCTTGATGGGCGACGCTCTCTCTACTGGTTCCCCAGCTCAGACCCTTGGAACGCTCCTTTTTCAAGGCGCGATCTCGCGGCGGAATGATCAAGGTCGGTCAGCGGGCGGTTCACCTCACCGGCCACCGTCCACCCTCATGCCGATTGAATGTTCTAGCGCTTTCGACGGGACGAGCATCGATCATGTGAGCGCGTTCCCGGTCCGAACGCCGGCGGGGTGGTCGACGCGAACGTCCACCGGGAGGTCGACGGGGACGAGGCGGACACGCGCCCTCGGCTCGGGCGGGCCGCTCGCCGTCACCGCGACCGCCCCCGCCCGGCGCTGTGGCGCTGACCTGGGGCGTTGATGATTTTGTCGGGGTTTGCCATCCATTGGCGTTCGGAGTAGCTTGTCGCCCACCAAGGCGCTCGCCAGGCGCTTTGCCCCGCAGTGTCCGTTGGACACGATCGCCCCACCGGCACCGTCGGGTGGGGTGGCGGCGCGCCCCACGCGCCGTCTCAGGCGTCCTGCCGTCCGGATCTCCTCCGAGACCCGGCCGTCCGCCCGGCCATGCGCACGCGACGAGGCGTGCGGGCGCTGAGCGAAGCCAGGACGCGTTCACCGCGCACGACCCCGGGACGGGGCGTGCCCACAACATCCGCGCCGCTCTTTCGCACACGGGACACAGGGTTCCGTGACGGGCCGCCGTGCCCAGAGGATCGCAGCGGCAACGCCGAGTCCGCCATCACGCGCGGAGCCGGGGACCCATACCTCGCACCGGGGTGAATCGGCCTGCCCCCAGGCCGTAGGGCGACTTCCACGCCCGAACCCGTCAGCTAACCCGGTAGGCGCCTGGAAGCAAGGAGACTCCTTGAACGGCAAGCACATCAAGAACCGTCTTTCCCGCAACCCCCGCGCGGCCGCCATCGGCGCCTTCGTCGGCCTCGCCCTGTGCGGCACGGTCACGGGCGGCGTGGTCCTGGCCGACTCCGGCTCCCCTTCGGAATCCCGCTCCACCGTCCGCTCCGGCGACGCCGCCGCGGCCGCGGAACTCCTTCCCCCCGCCAAGAAGGACAGGTCGTCGGAGGGACGGGCGGCCGACAGCCGCGAGCGCTCCGACCGGCCCTCCCGGAAGACCCGGAAGCCCGCCGAGGCGCCCACCGAGAAGCGGTCCGACGAGCAGGACGCCCGCGACAAGGTGATCGAGCGGGCCAAGACCTGGAACCCGGGCACCGACGACCGGGTGCGCTACAGCCAGACCAGGACCTACAAGGGCTACCGCACCGACTGCTCCGGCTACGTGGCGATGGCGCTGGGGCTGTCCGGACCGGGCCCGAACACGGTCGGGTTCACGTCGTCGAGGCTCACCGAACGCATCAAGATGTCTGAGCTGAAGAAGGGTGACCTCGTCATGGACGCGCAGGGCACCAACACCACCCGGCACGTCGTCATCTTCGAGAAGTGGGCCAACAAGGCCCACACCGCCTACTGGGCCTACGAGCAGCGCGGCCGGTACGGCACCGACTACCGCACGCGCGACTACGGCCTGTCCTCGGGCAGCGAGTACAAGGCGTACCGCCCGAAGAACCTCTGACGAGCCGACGCGCCGAGCCCCCGCGCCGAGCCCCCTACCGGGCCAATGCACGGGCCACAGGCTGGGCCGCGAACTGAGCGACGCCCGGCCGGGGATGTCCCCGGCCGGGCGTTCCCATGTGCATGTCCGAAATCACCTGCGCTACGTGAGCGGGTGACGACCAATTCGGCCTAAACGCGTTCATGGGCGTCGTTCTCACGACGCCCATGAACACTCGACCTCATTGTTCGAGCACGTGCTGCATTGTGCTCTGGAACGGAGGTCCGACTAGCAACGTTTCCAGGTCAGGTGGTAGACCGCGTTGGCGTTTGAGGCCTCCATCGCGATGAAACTGGCCTTGTCGCTGTCGCCCTTGGTGACCCGCAGCTGCGAGTTGATGTTCAGGTTGCGTTCCTTGTCACACGGCGCGTACTCGCGCTTGGCGGGGTCGGTCCGGTCACGGAACCGCCAGGCGCCGTGGTACGGGCCGTCCAGCTCGTGGCTGACCGTCTGCCCGCCGGAGCTGCCCTGGAAGTAGTAGAGCGTGCTCTGCAGGGCGGTGGCCCCGGGCTCCACGTGCGCGAAGCCGCGGGACACGACGCCGATGACCGCGTACGTGTAGCCCTTCGGGGCGTCGACGTGCACGTTGATCTGGCAGTTCTTCCGGAACTCGGTGGGCGGCGCGTCCCCACCGGCCCAGGCCACGTACTTCTGGTACGTGACAGTGAACGCGGCGTTGTCGTTCGTGGGGGTCACCTTCGTGGTGCCGGCGGGGCAGCCTGAACCGTTGATGGTCTCCACTTTGAGGTTGACGTCCCGCGGCGGCGGCGCCGCGTCGGGCACCGGCTCGAACTCGGGAGCTTCGTCGGAGGCGGCGACAGAGCCGGCCCTAACCGTGTCGGCGCCGTTGGTGCCGACGTAGGCAACCGTCGCCACGGTGGGCACGAGCACGGCCGCACCCAGCGCGATTCCCAGTCGTTTGGCGTTCATCATGGATCGGGTCTCTCAGGGGGTTGTGGGGCCCCGGCGCCTTTGTCATGGCCCGTGTCTCGTCGGCCGTTCCGGCGGATTTACGGAGACAATGGCGGGGTCGGGGCCGAATGACGATCCTCTCGGTCCGGAGAATCTGCGGAGAGGCTATTCCCGACTCCGCTGAGTCGTCAACACCCTGGTATTGCCCCTTATTCACAATTAACTCTGGTTTTGAATCGCTCTTTAAGGACGCAACCGACTTGATTTCGGTCAGGCGATCTGTGTGGTAGCGGACAGGCCGGGGTTGACCTGGCCGGATCCGGTCCGGAACCTCTTGACCGCCCGGGTCGTCGAACAGTCAACACGCCGCGCAGCGCGTCCACCCCGCACACCCCGCACATGTCCACGGCCGCCGTGATCGGACGGGCGGTCTCCGACACAACGGGAGTTTCAGGGGGAATTCGCAGATGCCCGTGACCAGGGTGTACAACGTCGTGGCGCGGCACGTGCCGATCGTCTACGACGCGTACGGGGACCACGACCGCAACGGAATGATCTTCACGCTGGCCGAGCACGAGACGGCCCTGAACGAAGTCGAAAGCACCTTCCCACGACCGTTCCCCGACCCGGTGAAGCAGCCGGAACTGTTACCCGAGCCACACCCGCTGGTCCGCCCGCTCGTCCTGCGCGCCCGCGTCGGTGAACGGCTCGTCATCCGCTTCCGCAACAGGCTGCGGCAGCGGGCCGGAATCCATGCCCAGGGCGTCGGATATCGGGTGAAGGCCGCCGACGGGGGCGCGGTCGGCCAGAACCCGGACTCGGCCGTCCGGCCGGGCGGCGCCGTCACCTACGAGTGGGACGCCACCGAGGAGGGCGTGTTCTTCCTCGGCGACCTCGCCGATCTCCGCGGCGGCGAGGACGGTTCGCAGGCGCACGGCCTGTTCGGCGCGCTGATCGTCGAACCCGAGGGCGCCACCTGGACCGATCCGGTCACCGGCGAACCGCTGCTGGACGGTCTCCACGCCGACGTGCACGTCCCGGGACAGCCCAGCTTTCGCGAGTACACGCTGTTCATGCAGGACGAGTCGCCCAACGACAACCCCGTCCTTCCACCGCACCCGCGCTACGAGTGCGACCGGCCCCGGCCCCACACGCACTCCCCGGCCGCGACCGGCGAAGGTGATCTTCCGCGCGCCGCGTAGACTTGTGCCAGTCGCTGTGTTAGGCCGTTCGCGTCTGTGAGGGTAGGTACGGTGCCATGACCGCGTCCGAGACCCCGACGACCGCCGAGGAACTGCGGGGGGTCGGCCTGCGGGTGACGGCGGCGCGTGTCGCGCTGCTGGAGACCGTCCGGGACGGCGACCACCTCGGGGTCGAGGCGCTGGCGTCCGGGGTGCGCGACCGTGTCGGGCACATCTCCCTCCAGGCCGTGTACGAGGCCCTGCACGCGCTCACGGCGGCGGGGCTCGTGCGCCGCATCGAACTCGCCGGGAGTCCCGCCCGGTTCGAGGGACGCGTCGGCGACAACCACCACCACCTGGTGTGCCGGAACTGCGGGGCGGTCAAGGACGTCGACTGCGTCGTGGGCCATCCGCCCTGCCTCGACCCCGTGGACGAGGCCGGATACCTGATCGACGAGGCGGAGGTCACCTTCTGGGGCCTGTGCCCGGAGTGCCGCCCGGCGTCCACCTGATCCGGTGAACCCCGGACGGCACCCCCGAACCACGCCGGAGATCAGGAGAGGTCGAACCGGTCCAGGTTCATGACCTTGTCCCATGCGGCGACGAAGTCCGCGACGAACTTCGCGTGCCCGTCGTCGCTGGCGTACACCTCGGCGAGCGCGCGCAGTTCGGCGTGCGAGCCGAAGACCAGGTCGACGCGGCTGCCCGTCCACTTGACCGTGCCGTCGGCGGCGCGGCCCTCGAAGGACTCGGCGTCCTCCGACGTCGGCTCCCACGTGGTGTCCAGGTCGAGCAGGTTCACGAAGAAGTCGTTGGTCAGCGTCCCGGGGGTGTCGGTGAAGACACCGAGCCGCGTCCCCTTGTGGTTGGCGCCGAGGACCCGCAGACCGCCGACGAGGGCCGTCATCTCGGGCGGGCTCAGCGTGAGCAGGTTCGCCCGGTCGAGCAGCAGGTACTCGGCGGGCAGCGGGTTGCCCTTCCCGAGGTAGTTGCGGAACCCGTCCGCGGTCGGCTCCATCGCCTC
Organism: Actinomadura spongiicola; assembly: GCF_003432485.1. Lineage (GTDB taxonomy): Bacteria > Actinomycetota > Actinomycetes > Streptosporangiales > Streptosporangiaceae > Spirillospora > Spirillospora spongiicola. Next base: position 731,611 of record NZ_QVNQ01000001.1, on the reverse strand, counting down.
GAACGACTCGACGTCGGTCTGCTCCTGCGTCGCGTCGGTGCGTCCCGGCGTGAAGGGCACCTCGATCGTGTGCCCCGCTGCTCGGGCGGCCCGCTCGATGGCGGCGCATCCGCCGAGGACGATCAGGTCGGCGAGGGAGACCCGCTTGCCGCCGGTCTGCTCGGCGTTGAACGCCTCCTGGACGCCCTCCAGCGCGCGCAGCACCGTCGCCAGTTCGTCGGGGTCGTTGACCTCCCAGCTGCTCTGCGGCTGGAGCCGGATCCGCGCGCCGTTGGCGCCGCCGCGCTTGTCCCCGCCGCGGAACGTCGACGCCGACGCCCACGCCGTGGCGACGAGCTGGGACACCGACGGCCCGGACGCGAGGATGCGTTCCTTGAGGTCGGCGATGTCGGCCGGCCCGACGAGCTCGTGGTCCACCTCCGGGACGGGGTCCTGCCAGATCAGCGTCTCGGCCGGGACCTCCGGGCCGAGGTAGCGCACCTTCGGGCCCATGTCGCGGTGCGTCAGTTTGAACCAGGCGCGGGCGAAGGCGTCCGCGAACTCGTCCGGGTTCTCCAGGAAGCGGCGCGAGATCGGCTCGTAGATCGGGTCGAACCGGAGCGACAGGTCGGTCGTCAGCATGGTCGGGTGGGTCCGCTTGGACGGGTCGTGCGCGTCCGGAACGGTGTCCGCGCCCGCACCGTCCTTCGGCCGCCACTGGTGCGCGCCCGCGGGGCTCTTGAACAGCTCCCACTCGTAGCGGAACAGCGTCTCGAAGAAGGTGTTGTCCCACGTCGTCGGGGTGGGCGTCCAGATGCCCTCCAGGCCGCTGGTGATCGCGTCCGGGCCCACACCGGTGCCGTGGGAGCTCTTCCAGCCGAGACCCTGCTGCTCCAGCGGGGCGGCCTCGGGCTCGGGGCCGACCCTGTCGGCGGGGCCCGCGCCGTGCGTCTTGCCGAAGGTGTGACCACCGGCGATCAGCGCGACGGTCTCCTCGTCGTTCATCGCCATGCGGCGGAACGTCTCGCGGATGTCGCGGGCCGCGGCGATCGGGTCCGGGTTGCCGTTCGGGCCCTCCGGGTTGACGTAGATGAGGCCCATCTGGACGGCGCCGAGCGGACGTTCGAGGTCACGGTCGCCGGAGTAGCGTTCGTCGCCGAGCCAGGTGGTCTCCGGGCCCCAGTAGACGTCCTCGTCGGCCTGCCAGGCGTCCTCGCGACCACCGGCGAAGCCGAACGTCCTGAAGCCCATCGACTCCAGGGCGACGTTGCCGGTGAGGATCAGCAGGTCGGCCCAGGAGATCTTCTGGCCGTACTTCTTCTTCACGGGCCACAGCAGGCGGCGGGCCTTGTCGAGGCTCGCGTTGTCGGGCCAGCTGTTGAGGGGCGCGAAGCGCTGCTGGCCGGACCCGGCGCCGCCCCGGCCGTCATGGACGCGGTACGTGCCCGCGCTGTGCCACGCCATCCGGATCATGAACGGGCCGTAGTGGCCGAAGTCGGCGGGCCAGAAGTCCTTCGAGTCCGTCAGGACCTCGGCGATGTCCCGCTTCACGGCGGCGAGGTCGAGGGACTCGAACTCCTTGGCGTAGTCGAAGTCCTCCCCGAGCGGGTTCGCCACCGCGGGGTGCTTGGCGAGGATCTTCAGGTCGAGCCGGTTCGGCCACCAGCCCCGGTTGCCGCCGCCCTGCGTGGGATGCGGGGCGCGCGTGTGCGCGACCGGGCATCCGCCCGCGCTCTCGGCGTTCGTGTCGTATACGGGGTGTTCCTTGCTCTCTGACATGTCGGTTCCTCCCAGGGCTGCGCGGGGTGGATCAGGAGTTCTCATTTGTGGAGCAGCCGGGGCACAGGCCCCAGTAGACGACCTCGGCCTCGTCGATCGTGAAGCCGCGGTCGTCGGACGCGGTCAGACAGGGGGCCTCACCCACGGCGCAGTCGGCGTCGGCGATGGACCCGCACGACCGGCATACGACGTGGTGATGGTTGTCCCCCACGCGCGACTCGTAACGCGCCACGAAACCCGCCGGCTGGATCTTCCGGACCAGGCCCGCCGCCGTCAGCGTGCGCAACGAGTCGTACACGGCCTGGTGGGAGACCTTCGGAAGATCCTCGCGTACCGCTCCGATGATGGACTCGGTGTCGGCGTGCGGATGCGCGCGCACCGCTTCGAGCACCGCGAGTCGCGGACGGGTCACCCGGAGGGCGGCCCCGCGGAGCATCTGCCGGAAGTCGGCGGCCGTGGACACGTCGCCCAGGCTGTCTCATTTTCTGGAACGAGTCAAGATAAGGAACGACTCTTGCTCAGGCGCAGCCCTCGAACTGTGGGACGGTCGTGGCGACGGCGAAGTCCACCGCCCCGAACCAGGTGGTGAGCAGCGTCTCGGCGACCCCGTTCTGGTACATCTCGGTCAGATACCTGTTGACGGCCAGGCAGCCCTTCAGATCGCCCTTCTTCAGGCCGACCCCGTACTTCTCGTTGGTGAACGGCGCGTTGACCATCGTGGTGCCGGAGCCCTCCGCGATGGAGAAGCCCGCGAGGATCAGGTCATCGGTGGAGACCGCGTCCAGGCTGCCCTTCCGGAGGCCGGTGACGCACTCGCTGTAGGACTCCGCCCACACCTGCTTCGCGGCCACCCCGCGCTCCACCCTCACCCGCTGCCACGACTCCGATCCCCTCACCCGGCAGAGCCGCCTGCCCTTCAGATCGCTCACGTTCCTGATCGACGTGTCACCGGTGCGGACGAGGATGTCCTGGTGCGCCACGTAGTAGGGGCCGCCGAAGGTGACCCGCTCCTTGCGCCGCGGGGTGATCGAGTAGGTGGCCAGCACCAGGTCGACGTCGCCGCGCTTGAGGGCCTCGTCCCGGGTGTCGGAGGTGACCGCGACGAACCTGATGTGCTTCGCGTCGAACCCGAGACGGCCCGCGAGGTAGGTGGCGACGTCGATGTCGAAGCCCTCGTACGTCCCGTCCGGTTTCCGCAGGCCCACGCGCGGCTGGTCGGTCTTCACCCCGATCGTCAGCCGGTCCTTGTCGAGGATCGACGCCGTGGCCGCGTCGCCGGTGGCCCGGTACGCGACCAGGCCCGCGCCGGCGACGAGGACGGCCGCGATCACGACCACGGCGTGGCGGAGTCCGCGCACGGTCTGCTCCCTTCCTGGTGTCTTGTCAGCGGTACTCGGCGAGCCGGGGCCACACGCCGGCCACGACCAGCGCGGCGATGGCCAGGCCCGACACGGGCAGCAGCCACGGCCACGGCCGCAGCGCCCGCTCCCCGCTCCGTACCGTGTGGTCCACGACGAGCTGGCGGCGGTCGACGAGCGCGCCGAGCCCCGCGTCGTGCTCCCGGAAAGTGGGGTGCGGCAGGTAACGCCACCGCGGGTCCATGTGCGCCTCGGCCGCGGTCTGCCGATCGCCGCCCCTGGCGAGGGTGCGGACATGCCGGTCGTGCTCCTGGTAGTCGCGGAACCGCGCCACCAACGAGTCGACGGACTCACGTCGCCCGCGCGCCGCGGCCTCCGCCGCGGCCACGCCGTAGAGCCCCTTGAAGGTCACCTGCTGCCCGTCGGCTCCGTAGCGGCCGACCCGGTCGTTCAACATGGTGTAGTAGGACTCCAGGTTGGTGGCCTGGCGGATGTAGAGGATCGTCTGCGACTTCTCGAAGTAGGTCTGGTCGTACCGGTCGGCGTCGGCGGGGTCGAGGAGGGCGCGGGTGCGGTCGGCGTCGAGGCTCTTGCCGATCGCCCGCGTCCGCGACAGCCGCAGGACCGGGTCGAACCCGTCGTCCTTGGCCATGCGCAGGTAGTCCGCCTCGGTCGCCAGCAGGGACGCGGCCGACACGGTGACGACGGTCGTCACGAGGGCGGCGCCGACCAGGAACAGGCTGATGATCCGCCGGAAGCGCCTGGCGATGTAGACCTGAAGGAGACCCAGCGTCACCAGCACGGTCAGTCCGAGCGCCAGCACCCAGGCCCGGCCCGACCGCACGTTGGACAGCGGGTCGCCGTAGGACTCCTCCACGGCCGCCGCGCCGTCCAGCATGAGGTTGTTGGCCTTCGGCAACAGGTCCTCGGTCATGATCCTGGTCGCCGCCCGGTACTCCTTCACCGCGGCCGGCGGGAGGCCGCCGAAGGTGTGCGGCGTCTCGGCGCTCCGCTCCATCGCCGCCTGCACGCGCTGGTCGTACTGGGACAGCCCGTCCAGCACGGACTGGACGGTCCGCAGCCCCACCGGGTCGTCCTGGGCGAGCCGCGCGGCCTGGAGCACGGCGCGCTGGGCGTCCTCGCGGCGGATGTCGTAGAAGTAGCGCGGCAGGCTCCGGGTGCACGCCTCCTCGACCTGCTCGGTGTCGCAGAGCCAGCCCTCCTCCCCGCCGGTCAGGAGCACGTTGGTCACCTGGGCGTCCATGTCGCTGAGCGCTAGGTAGACGTCGTTGGTGGCCACGACCATCGGGCCCTCGTTGTGGCCGATGGCGCGCAGGGCGGCCCGCGCGTCCCACACGGCGGCGCCGGTGACGGAGAACAGCGCCACCACGGCCAGCAGGACCAGGGCCGTAACCCCCTGGACGCGTCGCGGGACGGTACGGAACCGGAGCAGTCGCCGGAGCACGCTCACTCCGCATCCCCGCCTTCACCGTCGGTGGCCGGTGGCCGATGGGCCGACTCGCTCGACTCGGTGTCGAGGGCGATGATGTCGGCGGGGTCGACGTCCTCCCGCGGCCGGACCTCGCCGGTCTTCGGGGCGACGACCTCGTCGAGGCGTTTGGACGTCCCCGTGGCGCCGGTCCGCTCGGCCAGTTCACGCGCCCGGGTGAGTTCGCGTCCGGCGACCTCGTCATCGCCCCTGCGGAACGCGTCCACTCCCTGGCTGAGGGAGTCGGCGAGTTCGTCCTGCCTGGAGTAGTGCTCGACGGACGGGTGTTGGCCGGTGGAGCGGGCCTTGTCGTCCGTCCATTCGGCGAGGATCAGGCCCTCGGCCAGGGACTCGTCCGCCGCGCCACCGGAGCCAGGCAGCACCAGCGACACCCGCGCGGCCTGCATCCGCTGGTACGGCTTGCCGACGGGCACCGTGACGCACAGGTGGTAGTCGCGGTTCTCCGTGCCCCAGATGCCGGTCGGGTAGTCGCCCGTCGCGGGGCCTCCGCCGTCACCGGCGCCGTCCATGATCGGACCTCTCTCGACGCGCTTGCCGGTGAGGTCGCGCCGCACGGGATACACCTGTTTAAGGAACCGCAGCGACACCTTGTCGGGCGTCCAGACCCGCAGCGCCACATCGGCGACCGCCTTCCCCATGGCCCGTCCGATCATCTCCTTGAAGTCGGTCGTGAGGTCACGCGGATCGGCCACCAGCCCGAAGCCGCCCAGCAACCGCGTCGCCACCTGCCGCAGCTCGGCGGGCTCCCAGTCGGCGCCGACGCCCCGGCAGTCGCAGACGAAACGTCCGGCGCAGCGGGCCAGAGCGGCGTCGAGCTCCTCCCTGGTCTCGTGCTCGTTGCGGCCGTCGGTCAGCAGGACGGCGTGCCGGATCCCGTGCCGGGAGTCGTCGAACAGGGCGTTCGCCAGCGTCAACCACCGGCCGATGCGGGTGCCGCCCGCGGCCGTCAGGCCCGAGATCGCCTCCTTGGCGGCGGCCTTTCCGCGTTCGGACGCGCGGGCCAGCAGCTCGTCGCGGGGATACACCATCGTGGCCTCCCGGGACCCGGCGACGACGGCGAAGTCGACGTCCTCGCGCAGCGCCTCCACCGCCGCCTTGGCGGCCTGCCGGGCGGCCTCCAGCCGTTCGCCCGCCATGGACGCCGAGGTGTCGACGATGATGACCTCCGCCGCCGAGGTGGACCGCGCCGTGACCGCCGGATCGCTGCGGGCCTCGACCCGCACGATCGCGTGGACCTGGGTGCCGTCCACCGCGAGATACGGGTTCTGGTGGATCTGGACGGCGAAGTCGGGGCGGTCGCTCATCGGTCACCTTCCTGGGGGGTCGTGGTGTCCTGGAACCGGGGTCAGGGGCCGAGTAACGTCCTCGGCCGCACGGCGTTGGCCTTGTCCACCAGCGCGTGCCTCGCGTCGTCGTCCTCGGCGGCCTTGGCGAGCGCGCGATAGTTCTGTTCGAGTTCCCGCCGCAGCGCGTTCCGGGTCAGGGGCGCGCCGATCAGCAGCGTGTCCGGATGCTCCTCTCCTCGGGCCTCCGCCCAGGCCAGCGCGGCCTCCAGCAGTTCGACGACGAGCCTGCGGCGCCGCTCGCCGTCGACCCGCGCGTGGTCGAGCCGTTTCGCGGCGTCCCGCAGGTCCTCCAGACGCAGTTGGCGGGAGGGACGGCCGCGGAGCGTCGCCGCCATCGCCGCCAGCTGCGCGGCACCGTAGTGGCTGGACAGCGACGGCACGCCATCGAGAGCGTCGACCGCGCCGCCGCGGTCGGCCATGGCCAGCCGGACGCGCGCCAGCCCGAACGCCGCGCTGAGATAGCCGCGGTCGGTCCGCCAGACGCTCTCGTACCGGCGGGCCGCCTCCGGCAGGTCACCCGAGCCCTCGCAGCAGAACGCCAGCGCCAGCTTCGGCGCCGCCTCGCCGGGCATCCGGTCGTAGAGCTCGTCGAACAGGGCCTCCGCCGCGGCGTACTCGCCCGCGACCAGGGCGCTGACCCCCGCGTACCAACGGATCCGCCAGTCGCCGTCCGGGTCGTGGCGCTCGTCCCCGCCGGGCTCGGTCGGCCGGGGCTGCGGGGGCGGCTCGATGAGTTCGGCGAGCAACCCGTCGGCCTCGGACCGGCGGCCGAGGTCCAGGTGGGCCTGGACCAGGACGAGCTTCTCCTCCGTCCGCAGGCCGGAGGCTCGTTCGCCCGCCCGTCCGGTCAGCGCCTCGACGATCTCCTCGGGCTCCAGCGCCGCCAACTCCACCAGCTCGGGATTCGGGTCCAGCTCGTCGATCGCCGGGATCGGCAGCGCCGCCGCGGCCTCGGCCGGGCCGAGCGTGCCGAGCGCGGGCCCGGTGCGCGGGGACGTGACGATCTCGGTTCCGGCGGCGATCCGTTCCCGGCCGAACAACCGGGACGGCACCGGCCACGGATCGGCGTTGCGGGGAACCGACATGACCTCCCGCAGGACGCCGAAGAGCTGCTCCGCCATCTCCGCCGCGCCGCCGAACCTCCGCGCCGGATCCGGGTGGGTGGCGCGGCGTAACAACCGGTCGTAGGAGTCGAACCGCTTCAGCACCGGCACCTCGTCACGGGCGGGCAGGGTGTGCTCGAACTCGCCCGTGTAGTCGAAGTCGAAGCTGAGCACCGCCATGGTTCGGCCCACGGTATAGAGGTCGGAGCCGATCGACGGGTTGTGCGCGGGCAGTTCCGGCGCCCCGAAACCCTGCGTGCCGTAGATCGGCGCGTTCGGGCGCCGTCCGTCCATCCGCCAGGCGGCGCCCAGGTCGATGAGCGTGATCCGCTGCTCGCACTGCATGACGTTGGCGGGCTTGAGGTCGCAGTAGAGGATGCGACGGGCGTGCAGGTAGTTCAGCGCCCACAACATCTCGATCCCGTAGGCGATGACATGGTCGAGGGGGAGCACGGCCTCCGAGCCCTCGTCACGGCGGCGGTCGTCCAGCAACTCCTGTAACGAGCGCCCGCCGACGTACTCCATGACGATGTAGCGCTGCGCGCCCTCCGCCCCGGCCGGATGCCGGACGAAGTTGTGGATCTTGACGATGTTGGGGTGGCTCACCGAGGCGAGCGCCGCCCGTTCCGACTCGGGCACGTCGGCCGCGTCCGCGCGGGTGTCGAGCAGGCCCTTCAGGACCACCCAGTGACCGACGTTGTTGTCGTGCGCGATGTAGATGCGCCCCTGCCCGCCGTGGGCCAGGCAGCCCTGCACCTCGTACTGGCCGCCGACCATCTCGCCGGGGCGGAGCGGCGGGACGGACTCGTCCCCGGCCGTCACCGGCAGGGTGGCCCGCTCGGGGTCGCGGTACGGAACGGGCGGCACCCCGGCCATCTCCAGCAGACCGTAGGGCGTGAGCCGCCTGGACGGGGCGTGCACGCCGCGCCCCGGGCCGGGCGCCGACGGCCCGGGCCAGGGCATCGTGGGCGGCGCCCCCGGAACCCGCGGCGGCGGAGCCATCCCGCAGTAGTCGCAGAACCCGGACCGGACGGCCCCCTTGCCACAGTGCGGGCACACGTCGACGCGGCGGCTATCCATCCTGGATCTCCTGGATATAGCGCAGCACCGCCGACTCGGCCGCGTCGAGATCGCACGGAGCGGTCCACAGCAGTTCGTGGGCCGACCGGTACAGGCCGTCGAGCCGCGCGTCCTCGGCGCGTCCCAGGTTCCGCGCCATGACCTGAAGCGATCCCAGGCGGCCACGGAGTTCCTCGCGCACGTCCAGGGGCCCCTGGACGTCGGCGAGCGCGGCCCCGGCCTGCTCCAGCGCGGTGGCGGCGGCCCGCTCCAGCTCCGCCGCGCCCGCGAGGAGCCTGGCCCACCGGTGACGTTCCCGGGGTTCGTCGATCTCGGTGAGGCGGTCACGAAGTTCCCCAAGTCCCACGTCGGGCACTTCGGGCACCGGAGACGAGACCTTCTGGACGGTCGCGTCCCGGACGTCCTTGGCCTTGCGGAGCGTCGTGTCGACGGACGCGAGCGCCGCCCGGACCCGGCCCAACGCGTCCTGGTACCTGCGGCCCGCCTCGTCCTGCTCGGAGAACGTGCAGATCCACGCCTCGACGTGCGGGTCCTTCACGGTGACGCGCACCTTGCGGTCGGCGGACGAGTCGAACACGCGACGCGACCGGATGACGTCCTGGTGGAACTGGTCCGACGCGATGAACGCCAGGTCACCGGACGCGTCGTGCAGTGTCCGTTTCAGGACGGGGGCGTCCAGCAGGCGGAACGCCTCGTTCAGCGCCGTGCCGACGACCCCCCTGGGATCGTGGTGGACGTATCCGGCGTGCAGCGCGACGCGGAGCCGGACACGGGTCGCGGGGCTCGCGGCCTGGTTGTAGCGGGCCAGTTCGCTGGCCAGGTGGAACGGCAGCGGCTCGACCAGCCGGGACTGCGGCCCCTCGGTCGGGACGAGGAAGAACGCCCCGTCGCCGCGGTCTTCGTGGTAGCGGTCGTTCGCGTCGATCCCGGCCCAGGTGAAGGCCCGTTCCAGCACGTCGTACAGGCCCCTGCGCATGTCCGCGCGCTGCGCGTCGTTGCGTCCCGGACGGCAGAAACTCTCGATGTCGACGCAAATGATCGCCCGGTGGACCCTCTTGTGCGAGTGCGAGGCAGAGCTCATGGACGAAACTCCATGGCGCGGGCGTCGGGTCGGCGGACGCCCCGCCCTCGGGGTGCGTCCTGACGAGGTCACCGCACATGGTATACACGCGGTGGCCACGTAGAGTGTGTACTTTGGCCGGTACGGTGCAGGTATGCTCGCCGAACCCGCCCCGGCCCTGAGCGATCTCCTGCTCGGCGCGACCGTGGTGGCGCTGGCCGTCCGGCTCCACCGCGTCCCGGCGGTCCATCGGCACTGGCGGGCGTCGTTCTGGTGGGCGGGGATCGCGGCCCTGGCCGGATTCGTCCACCACGGCTTCGTGAAGTACGCCGACCGGTGGGACGGGCCGAGCTGGGCGATCATCAGCGGCATGGTCGTCGTCGCGGTCTCCTACCTGCTGGCGGCCACCGTCGCCGAGGTACTCGGTCCCCGGCACCACCGAACGTTCTGGCTCCTCCGCTCCCTCGGCCTCCTCGCCTACGCCGGCCTCGCGGTCACCGGCCACGCCGGCGTCACGGCACTTCTGGCCTGCGAAAGCCTGACGATGGTCAGCATCCTGGCCCTGTGGGGGTGGGCCGCCCGGCGCCGCCATCCGCTGGCCGGACCGGTGATCATCGCCTTGGCCGCCAGCGGCGCCGCGGCCGGGACCAAGGCGCTCGACCCGGCCGTCACCGGCCACATCGGCCTCGACCCGACCTCCGTCTACCACCTCGCCCAGATCGCGGGCATGGTCCTGCTGTACCTGGCCATCAACACCCCACGCCACCCAAACCCAGAACCCCACCCCGCCCCCGGCTGACCCCGGCCCGAAGCTTCAGCGCAAGGCGACGGCCGGTACCACCGCACTCGGCCCAGCCGTCACCGGCCATCTCAGACTCGACTCGACCTCCGTCTAGCACCTCGCCCAAATCGTGGGGCGTAGTGCTGCTGTACCTGGCGGTCGGCGCGTCACAGCGCCCTGCGCCGCCCCCGTTCGGGCTTCAGCGGAGGGCGGCTACGAGGGCGTCGCTGTGCGAGCACCAGACCTGGCGGGCCTCCGCGAAGCCCTGTTCCCGCAGGGCGTCCACGTGCCAGCGGGTGGTGGTCGGCCGGTCGGCGGGGTGCCCGCCCTTCGGGCCGCGCGGGTCGCCGAGGAGTTCGAACCGGCGGCGGACGGGTTCGGCGAGAACGGGGTCGTCGGCGACCTTCGTCCACCAATCCGCCCAGCCCAGCACGCCCGCGGCCTGCTCGCGTTCCTGGCGGGCGGTGTGGAACGCCTCCGCGGCCGCGTTGAGGCGGGGCGTGGACTCGTCGGTCATGTGGTCGGCGTTCAGGAAGACGCCGCCGTCCCTCAGCACGCCCCGGATGCGGCCGTACAGCTCGCGGAGCGGCTCGGTGTCCAGCCAGTGCAGGGCGGTGGCCGTGACGACGGCGTCGTACGGACGGTGCGGCAGCGCGTCCGTCCAGGACGGGTCGGTCAGGTCGGCGGTGACCAGCTCCACCCGGTCGTCGCCGGCGAAATGGCCGCGGGCGATGGTGAGCAGCGCCGGGTCGATGTCGACGCCGGTGGATCGGGCGCCGGGCAGGCGCTTCAGCAGCCGGTCGGTGATGCTGCCCGTCCCGCACGCGAGGTCGAGGACGTTCGGTTCCGGTCCGGTGAGCGCCTCGACCGTGTCGAGCATGACGCGGAAGCGCTCCTCGCGGTCGGGGATGTACCACTCCTGCATGCGGTCCCAGTGGTCCTGCCATGCCTGCCAGGTGGCCGTTTCCGTCACGGTTGCTCCTCCACGAACGTCACACTCGGCGCAAATACCGCGCAATTGCAACTATATTGCAAGAACTCGTCCAAGCTTCGGCAAGCCCCCCGCGCAGCGCCACCGCCCCCGAGGCCCACCGCCCGTACGGTCCCGACGGGAGGGGGACTCGTGCTGAACAGAACGTGGAAGACCACCCTGGTGACGTGCGCGACGGTCGTCGCCGCCACTGCCGTACCGGCCGCGTCCGGCGCGGCCTCGGAGCGCTGGGTCCTGCTGGACCACGAGGGTTTCGACCGCCCGCTGAAGGTCGACGCCGCCCCGTGGCGCCTCGACCCGCAGGGGCGCGACAGCCCGTGGCACGTCGACCCGTTCGACGACGACGGCGAGGCCTGGACGAAGATCAGCGGGCCGCTGTTCGCGCGGCAGCTCGATACCCTCAACATCTTCCGCAAGCGCGTCAGATTCGGTCATGACGGCTGGCTGACCGCCGAGATCGCCGCCGTCGACAAGAACCGCGACGGGCGTCCCGACTCCCGGCCCGGCCTGTCGACCGCGTCCCTGCCCGGCGGCCAGAAGGCCGCGCGGATCTCCGAGCCGAGCTGGGACGCCGGGGTCCTCATCCGGCCCACGCGCCCGCTCCCGCCGCGCTACCGCGTGGAGATGACGTTGCGCGGCATCGACTTCGGCGGCAAGCGCGGCGGCACCTTCCATTACGACGGCAAGCACAACGGCTACGCCCCCGGGGCCTGCAAGACCCGGTATCCATGGACGTTCCAGGGCGCGCTGCCCGGCAAGTCGCGCTGCGAGTATCCCGACGTGACGCGGGAGAACGGGTTCTACTACCTGACGATCCTCGACTACGCGACTCCCGCCCCGCACGGCAATCCCGGCATCCACTACCGGCGCAAGGTCATCATGGACGGCTACTACGCCGACGACGCCCGCTGGACGAACGCCGGAACCTGCAACCCGAGGACCCGCCAGATCTACCGGACGTTCGACGGCACCTTCAACGGGATCAACGCGCTGTTCGTCCGCGGCGACAAGTTCCGCGAGAAGTCCAACAATAACATCAGCAACGAGTACTACATCAAAACGGCCTGCGGAAACGTCTCCATGGACAAGCCGTACGGGCCGGGCGGCAAGTTCCAGCAGCATCTCACCAGCGCCGAGATACGCCCGGAACTGCTGCCGAGGTCCTCCTACCGCTTCGCCATAGAACGCGACCGCACCGGCTACACACTCGAAATGAGCGGCCCGTTCCTGCACACCGGGCAGACGACGCTGCGCGTCCACCACGATTTCGTTGAGGACGGCCGTCCGATCTGGCACTACAACCAGACTCCGGGCGAGTACGACGGCCGGTTCGACCGCCGACTCAAGCACATCGGGCCCGCCGGGACGTACACGACCGAACACACCTGGCCCAAGGGCTCGGCCTACCCCGACTCCTTCATCATCGGCGACCCGCACCTGAACTACTACGAGGGCTCCGCGTACGTCGACGACATCCGCCTGTACGTCCCGCGAAACGACTAGGAAGCGCGATCGGCACGCACATGGGGGGTGGCCATGTGCGTGCCGATCGACCACGTCACGCCTCCGTCAGCAGGTCAGATTGCCGCCGGTGGGGACGCCGAGAATCTCGGTGAACTTCTTGTAGTTGTTCACCCGGCTCTGTACCTGGCCGGGGTTTCCGCCCTTGCATTCCAGGGCGCCGTTGATGCTGCGGATCGTCTCGCCGAATCCGCGGCCGTTGACCATCGCGTCGTGCGGGGTCATGGTGCCCGGGCCGTTCTGCGTCATCCAGTACCAGAGGGCGCTCTTCCACGACACCGCCGCGTCCCGTTCCACGAGCCACGGATTGTTCAGCAGATCGATGCCGAGGGCGTCGCCCGCCGCCTTGTAGTTGAAGTTCCAGCTCAACTGGATGGGCCCGCGGCCGTAGTAGGCGGCCTGCCCGGCGGGGCACCCATAGGGTTGGCTCCGGTCGCAGTAATGCGGATAGTTGTTCTGGTTCTGCTCCACGATGTGGACGAGCCCGCCGGTCTCATGGCTGACGTTGGCCAGGAACGCGGCCGCCTCCTGCTTCTTGACCGTGTCGGTGCCGGTGTTGGCGAACGCGGGGAAGGACGCCATGGCCGCGGTCAGGCCGGAGTACGTGTAGAAGGAATTGCGGCTCGGGAACATCTGGTCGAACTGCGCCTCGGTCACCACGAAGGCGCGGGTCTCGCGCGGGCCGGGCGGTCCACCGCAGTCACCGCCGTGCACGGCGGCGGAGTTCTCCGCCGTCACGCATTCGGTGGACGCGGCCGCCGCCGACGACGGCAGGATGGCCGACAGCGCCCCCGCCGCGATCAGCGCGGCGCCGAGCAGCGTCAGGTTGCGTTGCACCTCATCACTTCCTTGGGAGCATTCGTGCGGTGCGGCCCACCGCACGGTGCGGGACGAGCCGGCCATCCACCGATTCCCGGAGCCGTCGACGACTCCGGGGGAGGTCACCGCACGTTCACGTCGAGGCAGGCGTAGAAGGCGTTGCCCGTGTCGGCGATGTTCCAGACGGCCAGCACCGTCTGCCGGCCGCTGAAGCCGGCGAGGCTGACCGGGTGGCTGATGGTCGAGGGCGGCTGCTGGTTGTTGCCGCTGACGCTCGCGATCTTCCGGCCGCCGATGAAGTACTCGTAGTTCGTCGTGCGGTGCCGGGCGGTGAACGTCCAGGTGACGTTCATGCTCTGACCGACGTCGGTGACCTTCCAGCCCTTGCTGTTGTCGTCGAGGTCGCGGAAGCGGCTGCCGCCACTACAGGTGCGGCCTCCCTTCGGGGCCTCGACGCTCTGCGGCTCGTACTTGACTGCTCCGCACTGGACGAGTCCCTTGGCGCACTGCGCCTGACGGCTCATCGGCGCCGAGATGTAGCCGTGAGCGAAAGCGGAGGTCGCCGGAATGACGGCGACGACGGGAGCGATTCCCACGCCCGCCGCCACGGCGGCGAGCTTACGGCTTGCGTTCTTCATGCGGGGGGTCCTTGTGTTGTGGGGTGGTCGTTTGTCGAGCCTGGCGGCTTCGGGCCGGGGAGATTACCGCACGTGTCCGGCGGTGCGGCCCGTCATGGGCAGATGGAGGTGAGCGGGGCATGCGAACTCCATCTGATAGGAAACTTTCCTATCGGGTAGCTGAACGTTAACGCTCTGTCCGATTGCGGGCAAGAGTTAGGCCGCAATCGCCGATCGCCCCCACTGACCGGCGCAGGTAGTGACCCGCACCACCTCGACCGGTCCAACGAATTCGTCAGCTTCCCCCAAGTCGACGCTCGACATTTGGCAGCACCTGCCGAACCGGCGCCGGAAAAACCCTCGTGAACTGCAACGATTCCCCGAAGGACCATCCCGTTCTCGACCTCCGCGCCCCGCCTTTCTTTTGTGCGTCCCCGGCGGAATCTCAATCTTTCCGCCCACCGACGGGCGGACCGCCGAGCGACCCGCTGCCGGGCTGGACTGACGGTCCGGAGTGCGTTCACCCCACCCCGGCATGTGTGGGGGTATGGTCTGAAATGTATGGTTTGTAGTGAACCGTCTGGGGTGGGAGGGCGCATGGGGAGGCAGCCGTTGAGCTGTCCGTTCTTCTTCGCGGTGGGGCTGAGGCCCGTCGCGGAGGAGGCGGAGGTGCGGGCGCTCGTCGACTTCTACGACACCGTCCATCTCGCGGAGGTCGTCCGTCTCAACGAGGGGTTCGTCAGCGCGGCGCGGTACGAGCTGACCGAGCCCCTCGACGATGACTCCGTCCCCTCCCTGCTGGCCGTCTACGGGATCGGGAGCGAGGACGCCGCGCGCCGGTTCCTCGATCGGCAGGGAGAGCGGCGGCCCGTGTACACGCCCGGACCGCCGTTGTTCTACAGCGCCCCGGTGGTGTGGCGGATGGTCTGGGAGAGCGCCGGGTCGACCGGCGTGGACGACCTGATGCCCGGCAAGATGGCCATGATCGGAATGGATCCGGCCGCGGACGCCACCGAAGCCGAGATCGCGGAGTTCGACGACTTCTATACGCGCACCCACCTCCCCGAGATCGTCTCGGGGCTCGGGTACGACCGGGGCACCCGGTTCCTGCTCTGGCACGAGTTCACGCATCCCGAGCCCGGCTGTCCCCGGTACAACGCGGTGTACGAGGCCGAGGACCCGAACCCGCGGCCGCCGGGCGTCCCGCCGCTCTCGTCCGGGCCACGGGCCTGGGAGGAGCGCCAGGTCAGGTGGCGGGTGAAGTACCGGCGGGCCGCCTGAGCGGGCGGCTCTTCCAGGCAGGGGGAGACATGTCATCGGTGACGATCCAGGTCGGCCGGACGCGGGTGTCGCATGTCAGCGACGGCGTGGCACGCGGGCCGCGCAAGTACTGGTTCACGGGTGTGGATCCGGCGGAGTGGATGCCCGCCGTGGGTGTCTCCGAGCCTGACGCGCCGTTCACCGTGACGTTCGGCGGGTTCGTCGTCACGGGCGACGGCCACGTCACCGTGGTCGACGCGGGCTATGGGCACCGCGCGCACGAGGTCCCCGGGCTCGCGGACGCCGGTGGGATGCCCGCGGCGATGGCCGCGCTCGGCATCGAACCGGAGGACGTCGACCAGGTCGTCATGACCCATCTGCATTCCGATCATTGCGGCTGGTTGACCAAGGACGACGAGGGCACCCTCACCTTCCCGAACGCGACCGTGCTCATCAACGAGCGCGAGGTCGCCTACTGGACGAGCGACGAGGTCGACGCCATCGCGTTCAACCGCGGTGTGGCCGGTGAGGTTCGGCCGCGCCTTCGCGCCGTGCAGGACGCCGGGCGGCTGCACACCTTCGACGGCGAACTTCGCCTGTCCGACGCGATGACCGTCCTGCCGACGCACGGGCACACCCCCGGCCACGTGTCGGTGCTGGTCGCGGACGGTGACGAGGCCGCGATCCTGGCCGGTGACGTCCTGCACCATCCCGCGCACGTGGACCATCCGTGCTGGCTCCCGTCCGTCGAGTACGAGCCCTCGGAGTCGACGCGCAGCCGGCAGCGGCTCGCCGCTCTCGCGGCCGATCGCAAGGCGAAGATCCTCGCGCCGCACTTCCCCCTCCCCACCATCGTCAACGTGGACCGCGCCCCGGACGGTCACGTGCGGAGCACCCTTAATCACGACGTGGAGGACGCGACATGACCGACCCGCGCATCAGCCCAGTTGCCGTGGACGCCTACCACCGGCTCGAACGCGAGCTGTTCGGTGACGAGGCGCTCACCGGCACCGCTCACGTGTCCCGCACGTGGGCGCACAGCCCCGGGCTGACGAAGGCGCAACGCCCGCTACAGAACTACCTGCTCGGTCAGTCACCGCTTCCCGCACGCGACCGCGAGCTGGCCATTCTCCGCGTCGCCTGGCTGAGCCAGTGCGAGTACGCCTTCGGTCAGCACGTCCGGATGGGCGGGGCCGCCGGTCTGACCCCGGAGGAGATCGAGCGCGTCCCGCAGGGCCCGGCCGCCGAGGGCTGGACGGAGTTCCAGTCGACGCTTCTCCGGGCGGTCGACGAGCTGCACGCCCACGGCCGCCTGACCGAGCCGATCTGGACGGCCCTGGCCAAGACGTACGATGAGGCCCAGCTTCTGGACCTCATCGCCGTCATCGGCCGTTACTGGACCGTCGCCGCGATGCTCAACACGGTCAACGTCCAGCCGGAACCCGGCCTGCCGACCTTCCCGCCGACCCGGTAGGGGTCAGCCGACGTCGATCGCGAGGGTCTTGACCTGGCTGAACTCGTCGAGGACCCAGCGGCCGCCGAGCCGGCCCCGGCCGGACCGGCGGCCGGCCGCGCCGCCGAACGGCATGCTGTACTCCCAGAAGTTGGAGGTGTCGTTGACCACCACCAACCCGCAGTCGATGCGCTCGCCGACCGTGAACGCCTTTCCGAGGTCCGTCGTGAACAGCGCCCCGACGAGCCCGAAGTCACCGCTGTTCGCGGCGGCGATCATGTCCTCCTCGTCGTCGAAGACCGACAGCGAGGCGACCGGGCCGAACGTCTCCTCGCTGAAGAGGGCGGCGTCACGGCCGACGGAGGTGACGACGGTGGGCGGGAAGTAGAAGCCGTCCCGGTCCTGGATGCGCCGGCCGCCGGTCACGACGTTCGCGCCGCGCTCCTGCGCGTCCTCGATCAGCCGGTCGTAGCGGGCGATGCCGGACTCCAGGTGGACGGGCCCCATCGTGACGTCGGGGTCCAGCGGGGAACCCACGACCGTGTCCGCGGCTCGTTCCGCCAGTAGCCGGGTGAGTTCGTCCGCGCAGGACGCGGCCACCAGCACCTTGCCCGCCGCGCTGCACACCTGACCGGCGTTCCAGAACGCCGCGTTCGAGATGGCCGCCGCGGCGACCTCCAGATCGGCGTCGCCGAGGACGACCATCGGCGAGTTTCCACCCAGCTCCAGCAGGAGCTTCTTGTCCCACGCGGCCTTGGCGATCGACTGCCCGGTGCCGCTGCCGCCGGTGAAGCCGACCGCGACGATTCCGGGGTGCGTCACCAGATGGCTCGCGACCTCGACCTCCCGCGTGATGACCAGTTGCAGCAGTTCCTGCGGGAAGTCCGCCGCGAGGAGGATCTCCCGGAACTTCGCCGCCACGACGGCCGTGGTGGGGGCGGGCTTCCACACGACGGCGTTGCCGGACGCGAGCGCCGGGCCGATGTACTCGACCGGGATGTTCACCGGGAAGTTCCACGGGGTGATGACCGCCCACACGCCCAGTCCCTCGCGGCGGACGATCACACGCTTGTTCGCGTCCTGCACGTGCGGCACCTCACCGCCGTGGCCGAGGAGGGTCTCCGCGGCCATCTCCAGCCCGCGGACCGCGAACAGGATCTCCCCCAGGGCCTCGGCGAGCGGCTTGCCGTGTTCGGTGGACAGCACCTCGGCGAGTTCCTCGTGCGAGGCGTGCAGCGCCCGCGCCGCCGAGCGGCACCATTCGGCGCGGGTGGCGGGACGAGCCCCGCGGGTCTTCTGGAAGGCCGCCGCGGCGCTGGCGACGGCGGCGTCCACGTCGTCGACCGACGCCGCCGCCAGATCGGTGAACGGCCGCCCCTCGGCGGGGTTGGTCGCCGGGTAGTGGGTGTCGGTCTCGCGCCACGATCCGTCGATCCAGGACGCGAAGAGGTCGGCGCCCGAAGGCGTGGTGACTGTCATGGTGATCCTTTCCTCGGCGCCTTCATGGTCGGGAACTCGGTTCGGCGGGCAGGGCGGCGTCCATCTCGATCAGGCCCGCGAGCACCGCCTCCTGGTCCTGCCCGAGGTCAGGTGCCGGGGCCGGGTCCGGGGGCGCGTAGCCGCGCATCGTGAACGGGAACCCCTTGCGGCGGGAGCCCCCGTCGCCCAGGAAGACCCGCCGCTCCCGGAACCGCGGTTCGCGTCCGCGTTCGGCCGCCGAGAACACCGGCGCGTTGGCCACTCCCGCCCCGGTCAGCGCGTGGACGCACTCCGCCCGGGGACGGGCGCGGGTCCACGCCTCGACCAGTTCGTCCACGAGGGCCTCGTGCTCCCACCACCACTGCTCGGATCTGCCCGTCAGCACCGCGGGCGCGATGAGGCCCGCGAGCGCGTCCCGGTCGGCCTGGCGGTGGCACGCGATCGCGACCCACTGACCGTCGCCCGCGCACGGGTAGACGTCGTGGGGGGTGGCGCCGGGACGCCGGTTGCCGGTGGGTTCGGGGACCACACCCGTCGCCGCGTGCTCGGCGATCCGGTCGGCGAGAGTCCAGGTGATGAGCTCGCGCTGCGAGACGTCCAGGTGGACACCGCGAACACCGCGCTCCAGGCAGTAGGCGACGAGCGCGGCGCCGAAGAGGGACGCCGCCTGGTCGGGGTAGTTCACCTCGCCGGACGACCACATGGGACCACCATCGGCGTATCCCGTCACGGACGCCAGCCCCGACAGGAGATCGAGCGTCGACCCGTACGATCTGCGACCCGCCTCCGGGCCTTCCTGCCCCTGGCTGGACAGGGAGAGGTAGACCAGCCGCGGGTTGACGGCGCGCAGGGTCTCGAAGTCGGCCCCGAGCCGCCTGGTCACCCCGACGGTGAAGTTCTCGATCACGACGTCCGCCCGCGCGGCGAGCCGGTGCAGCGTCTCGCGATCGACCTCGGTCTTGAGCTCCAGCACCACGCCCAGCTTGCCCGCGTTGTTGGACTCGAACATGGGCGAGACGTCCAGCCCGTTCGTTCCCGGGGCCTGGCCCGCCACCGGCCACTGCCGGAACGGGTCCGGGTGGCTCGCCGACTCCACCTTGATCACCGTGGCGCCGTAGTCGGCGAGCAGCCGTCCGGTGGCCGCGCCCGCCGTGATCGTCCCGAGGTCCAGGACGGTTATGCCGGCGAGCGGCGCCTCCAGGCCGTTCGGGGGTGGCGGCGCTTGACGTGCGGTCCAGTCAAGGTCGGCGTCGCCCAGCGTCGGGGGTGGTCCGGAGCGCCAGGGCAGTCCCGTGGCGCGGGCCGGGGGGCCGACCGGCGCGGTCGTTCTCCCGTCCTGTCGCGGTTCGCGGAAGAAGCCGCGCGATTGGTACTGCCCGTCGCCGCGCAGGTCTTGGAGGTCGGCGCAGAAGCCTACGGCGAGCCCGAGCGCCTGCGCGCGCTCGTAGACCGCCCGCTTCGGCAGGTCCGCCGCCCACCGCTCGATCACCGGCCACCACTGCTCCGGATCGCGGGACGACTCCGGCACCGACCCGTTGACCAGCTCGATCAACAGATCCCACTGGTCGGGGTGGAAGATGACGCCGACCCAGCCGTCCGCCGCGCGGACGATCCGCCACTGCCCCGCCGTGGCGCCCGTGCGCGTCGGAGCGGTACCGGCGACGGCGGTCTCGATGTCGCTCTTCCAGTCGATGTACGCCGCGATGTCGCACAGGGCGACGTCGACCACGTCGCCTCCGCCGCCGAGCGCGCGGCGGCGGAGCGCGAGCATGGCGCCGAGCAGGCCCGCGAAGGCGCCGGCGTGCGCGGCCTGTTCCCCGCCGAGGCTCAGCGGGGCGCGGTCCGGCTCGCCGATCATCGCGGCGAGGCCCCCGTGGCACTCGGCGAGCAGGCTGTCGCCGGGATGGTCGGAACGCGGGTCGTCGAGGCCCGCCGCGGTGATGCTCACCGCGACGAGGCCCGGCCAGGCGTCACGAATCCCCGCCGCGGTCAGCCCGACGGTCCGTGCCCGGGTGGGGCCGAGGTCGGTGAGCAGGACATCGGCACGTTCCAACAAATGGTTCAGCGTCGCCCGGCCGTCCGCCGTGTCGAGGTCGGCGACCACGCTGCGCTTGTCCGCGTCGAGGCTGGCGAACGTGAGGCCGACGCCGTGCCCGTCCAGCGGTGGCCGCGTTCGCGACGCGTCCCCGCCGGGCGGCTCGCACAGGATCACCTCGTGTCCGAGGCCCGCCAGGAGCCGGCCACAGACCTTCGTGGCGACGCCGCCGGACAGCTCGACGACCCGCAGCGCACCCGGGTCGCCGGCCCGCTCCTCGTCTGGGGGTTCCATCGGCTAGCGCGCCGTCTCGGTGGCGCCCGGTTCGGTGCGCTCCCAGTCGAAGCCGCCCTCGGGACGGGGCCAGTTCAGCACCGTCGCCGCCGTCCGGCCGAGGATCCAGACCTTGTCCTCCTCGCTGAGGAAGTCGAGCGTGTACCGGACGTGGTCGAGGTTCTCCCGCCAGGTCGCCCCGCGCACCCGCGTCGTGTCCGACGCCCACATGAGCCGCTGCGGCCCGTACGCGTCGTAGACGCGGCGCAGCGTCGGGGTCAGCGACGGGTACGGGTACGGCTCGGACGTGTAGTCGGGGATCGCGGAGAACTTCATGTAGACGTTCGGGTACTTCACCAGCGGGAAGATGTCGTCGATGTACGCCCACAGGTCCTGGGTGTCCGGATCACCGATGATCAGACCCATATGGTCGACGATCAGCTTGAGGTCGGGGTGCCGTTCCGCGATCGCGGCGACCTTGCGGACCTCGGGGCCGTAGATCAGCAGCATCAGCGGGATGCCGAGCCGTTCGGCGGCCTCCCAGAACCACGGGAACGTGTCGACGTCGATCCAGTCGCGGCCGCGGAAGTCCGGGTAGCTCATCCGGATGCCGCGCATGTAGGGGTTGTCGAACCAGCGCTCGATGCGCTCCCGGTCCGGGTCCCACAGGTTGAACCTGCCCATCACCCCGAAGCGGCCGGGATGCTCGGCGGCCCAGCCGAGCGCCGGGGTGTTGTCGTCCCCCGCCCAGATGGCCGGGACGATCGCCACGGCGTCGATGCCGAGCGCGTCCATCCTCGGCAGGATCTGCTTCGGCGTGGACTCCGGCTTCCCGTTGTAGGACTCGCCGATGTCCGGCCAGGGCCGGTCCGGAGTGTTGGGCAGGAACATGTGGATCTGGGTGTCGAGGATGTACATGCCTTCCCCTTCATCAAGGTTGCCGAGCGGACGCTCCGGCCGGGGACGTCTCCCGTGGAATGAACGAGATGTGCCGGTACCAGAGCCGCCACGGCGTCGTCTTCCTTGGCCAGGAGGCGGGGCCCGGGGTCCAGGTGCCCGCCTTCAGCATGCGCATGGTCGTGGAAATGTCCTCGTCGGTGGCGCCCGGCTGCTCGTAGACGACGAGGAAGCGCGGGCAGCGAGGCTCCGGGTATTCGAGGGTCCGCCGCAGTTTGTACCGGGTCCCCCGGCTGAAGCCGCCGATGGACACCGCTTCGGGCATGTGGACCCTGGTGTAGAACTCGTCGAACTCGTCCAGGTCGTCACCGATGTCCGGGGGCGGTTCGATCCCGATGATGTAGACCGCGCCCGGGGTGGTCGTCGCGGGCGCGCTCTCCGCGACCTTCTCGTAGACCACCCGCCAACGGTGGGTGAGCAGGTCCGGCCACAGCGGCGGGTCGTTGGAGTAGCGCGGAAGGGTGCCCTCGGGGGCGGTGGTCCCGGCGAGGTACTGTTCCACCGCCTCCTCGCTCTCGACCTCGTAGGCCGCCAGGTACGACGCGCCGAAGTCACCGCGTTCGTCCGGCAACTGGAGGGCGTAGCGGTGCGCGGCCGTGAAGCCCGGATACCTCGCGAGGACCTCGGGAACGTGGGTCTCGTCGTAGAACCGGTTGAACCGGGCGAGGTCCGCCGGGTCCGAGCTGCCGAAGTCGAGCGCGATCCAGTACAGGAACCTGTTCGAGAACGGCAGCTCCGCGCTGGTGGGACGGGTCATGCGGCGGGCTCCGGGCTTTCGACGGCGAACTTGAGGATCGTCCGGTCGCTGAAGCCCGGCTGGAACACCGCGCGGACGGGCATGTCGAAGACGAGTTCGTCCGGCGGGTCCACGAGCGTGCTGATGACGGGCGGCCCCTCGTCGAGCTTGATGTAGGCCACCAGGTACGGCCTGACCCCGTCGAAGACGCTGAGATACCGCTGGTGCATCCGGAGCCAGGACCACAACCGGCCCTTCCCGCTGACCGCGCTCCAGGTGAAGGAGCCGGACAGACAGCGCGGACACACCTCGCTGTCCGGGAAGCGGTACTCGCCGCACTCGTCGCAGCACTGCAACCGCAGTTCGTGCGCGGCCAGGCCGTCCCAGTACGGCCGGTTCTCCGGGGTGATCTCCGGCAGGAGTTTCTCGTACTCGTCGGCGATGCTCTGGACGTTCATCAGGCGGCCGCCTCGTCGGTTGTCAGGATGTGTGAGGTGACGATCGGCGACGCGCACATGTACTGCACCGTCGCGCATCCGGGCACCTGCCTGGCGCCGGCCTCGCCGCGTAGCTGGCGCACCGCCTCGACGTGGTGCGCCCAGCCCTGCATGTAGCTCTCGCTGGTGTGCCCGCCCGCCGTGTTCATCGGGCGCGCGCCGTCGTAGTGGATCTTCTTCTCGTCCACCCAGCGCCACGCCTCGCCGCGCGGCGCGTGGTTGAAGCCTTCGAGGGTGAACAGGATGGTGGGCGTGAAGTTGTCGTAGATCTGCAAGCAGTCGACCTCCTCCGGCGCGATTCCGGTCTGCCGGTAGAGCCGGCTCGCCACGTCCTGGCAGGCGGAGTAGAAGAAGTCCTCCGCGGTGTAGTAGTTGGTGACGTGCGCCATGCCCGCCGTCCCGGCGACCCGGACCGGTGGCTTGCGCAGCGACCGGGCGCGCTCCATCGAGGTGACG
This sequence comes from Actinomadura spongiicola, assembly GCF_003432485.1. GTDB lineage: Bacteria > Actinomycetota > Actinomycetes > Streptosporangiales > Streptosporangiaceae > Spirillospora > Spirillospora spongiicola. Next base: position 708,521 of record NZ_QVNQ01000001.1, on the reverse strand, counting down.
ATGAAGGCGACGGCACCGTCGTTGATGAGGCAGTAGTCGAGGAGCCGCAGCGGTTCGGCGATGAACCGCGACCGCATGTAGTCCTCGCGGGTGAACTCCTCCTGGAACACCGCGACCGGGTTGAGCGCGGCATGGCGGCGGTTGTTGACCGCCAGTGGAGCCAGCGCGTCCTCGCTCGCCCCGTACATCCCCCGGTAACGCTGGTACATCAGGGCGACGTAGGCGCCCGGGGAGGTCATGCCGTACATTTCGTCGTAGGCGGCGGTCGGGCCGCCGCCGTCGCCGCCGTACGTCACCTTCGCCGACCGTCCGTTGTTGCCGTAGACGCAGGCGACCACGTCGACGGTGCCGCTCGCGATCAGCGCGACGGCCTCCTGGAGGGCGAGGCCGCTCATGCGGCCCGTCCCTTCGAGGTCGTGGACGAAGCGCGGGTTCTGGAGGCCGACCACGGTGGCCAGCCGGTCGTACTGGACACGGGAGCAGATCAGGCCGTCGATCTCGTTCTTGTCGATTCCGCAGTCCTCGATCGCGTCCCGGAGGGCACCGGCCGCGAGGGCGTAGGCGTCCCGGGGACGTTCCGTCTTGGCGTAGAGGGCACGGAAGTCCGACTGCCCTACGCCAACGATCGCGATCTCAGCTGACTCGTGCTGCATGCGTCTCTCCGGTCGGTTGGCCCTTGGTCGCCGCTCCGCGTTCGGGCACGATCGTTCGGGCACGATCGGTTCGGGGTTCGGCGCCGCCCGGTCAGGCCGGGTACGCGACGAACCGACGCCCGCCCGGAGCGGTCATGCTCCCGAGGCTCGTTCTTCTTCCAGCTTCGCGACGGCCGCGAGCGCCGACTCCTTGGCGGCCTCCACGTGGTACCGGGCGAGTTGCGCGGCGCGGACGGCGTCCCGGTCGGTGATCGCCGCGACGAGGTCGCGGTACTCCTGGTCGGATCGCTCCCGGCGGCCGGGAATGCTCAGCGACAGCCTGCGCAGCGCGTGGATGCGCGCGTGCAGCGGCGCGAGGGTGGACGCCAGCAGGGCGTTTCGCGCCCCGGCCAGCAACAGCTCGTCGAAGTGGTAGATCGAGGCGAGCTGGTCGTCGTCGCTCTTGCCCGTGCGCGTGAGCTTCACGAGCTCCAGGACCTCGCTGTCCGTGGCGCGCTGGACGAAGAGCGACACGGCCTCCGACTCCAGCGCCGCGCGCACCTCGTAGAGCTGCCGGACGTCGTCGCTGCTGAGCACCGCGACCCGCACGCCCTTCTTGCCCGACGTCTCGACGAGGCCGAGGGCCTGAAGGTGGAGGACCGCCTCGCGGATCGAGGTCCGGCTCACGCCGGTGAGCTCCATCAGCTCGCGTTCGGTTAGCCGCCGTCCCGGTGCCAGCGTGCCTTCGAGGATGGCCTGTTTGACCCTGCGCACGACGAGCTGCGGCACGGTCTCCGCGGGGCGGTCGATCCGCAGGTCCGGTCCGGTCTCAGTCATGCTGTCTCCTCGATTTTGTATGACGTAAGATAGTCATACACGAATCCCACGGTCAACCTCCACCGGATGTGTCCGAACCGTAGCCGAACGGCTAAGCTGCTGGTCAAGGGCCGGTTCATCGCCTTCTCGACGGACCATCTCGGTTCTGGATATTGACTCGGCATAGTACGTCTGCTTTCGTACGTCATACAAACTAGCCAAACTTGGTCGGACGGGACGACCTTCTGTCCACAGTTCGCGGAGCACGGCAGCCACGGACACCCACCGACCTTGTTCCGGGCAAGAGCTCCCATCCCACCCGTACCAGCGTCTTTCTAAGGAGGAAGGATGTTGAGTCGATCGGTAGGCAAGGGACAGAGGAGACATCTCCGGATGCTCGCGCCCGTGGTGACCTCCGCCTTGGTCATCAGCCTTGCGGCCGCATGTTCATCGGGCTCGTCGGAGAAGAAGGGGGCCTCGACCGGCGGAACGCTCCGCGTGGGCGTGGTCGCCAGCACGATCTCCACCCTCGACGCCTACGCCAACCTTCGATCCCAGGACTTCTACGTCCGCAACGCCACGATGTTCGAGCCGCTCGCCCACCGGAAGAAGGACGGCGGCTACGAGTGGGCGCTCGCCACCGGCATCACCCACAACGACGACAACACCGAGTGGACCGTCAAGCTCCGTCCGAACGTCAAGTTCCACGACGGGAGCACGTTCGGCGCGGACGACGTCATCGCGGTGTTCCAGCGCGTCCTGGACAAGAAGAACGCGCTGATCGAGCGCAACTACATCGACTTCATGGACCCCAAGGGGATATCGAAGGTCGATGACCTCACGGTGAAGTTCAAGCTGCCCAAGCCGTACGGGCCGTTCGAGTTCGCCGTCACCAACAGCAACATCATCTTCTACAAGAAGGACTCCAAGCCCGAGCAGGCGATGGGAACGGGCCCGTTCCAGCTCGTCTCGTTCAGCCCCGGGCGGGAGACGCTCGTCAAGAGGTTCGACGGCTACTGGGGCGAGAAGCCCAAGGTCGACCAGGTCAAGATCATCAGCTTCAAGACCGCGGAGGCCTCGACCAACGCGCTGATCGGCCGCCAGATCGACGCCAGCTCCAACATCCTGCAGACCTCGCTCCGCACGATCGAGAAGACCCCCGGTCTGAAGATCATGAAGAGCGATGTGAACCTGAAGGTCTCCATCGGCATGCGCGCCGACACCGAGCCCTTCAAGGACGTGCGCGTCCGCCAGGCGATGCGGCTGATCATGAACCGTAAGCTGGCGCTCTCCAACGCCTTCGACGGCCTCGGTGAGCTGGCCAACGACCACTCGGGCTTCAACCGCTGTCTGCCGGCCGTCCCGCAGCGTGAGCAGAACCTGGAGGAGGCGAAGAAGCTGCTCGCGGACGCGGGCAAGTCGAACCTCAGCATCAACCTGGAGACCGCGGCGAACAAGCCCGGCATGCTCCAGCTCGTGCAGATCCTGGCCGAGGAGGCCAAGAAGATCGGCGTGACCATCAAGGTGCAGAAGATGGAGCTCGGCGCCTACCTGGAGAAGTGGGGCGAGCGGGTGTTCTACACCGGTTACGACACGCGTCCCTACCTGGAGGGCGTGCCCGAGATCATCAGCAACGACGCGGTGCTCAACCACACGCACTGGAACGACGCGGAGTTCAAGTCGCTGGCCGCGAAGCTGTACGCGACCTCCGACCCGCAGGAACAGTGCGAGATCGAGAAGCAGATGAAGAAGATCGAGTACGAGCGGGGCGCGAGCATCCTCACCGCGACGAACCCCACGGTGAGCGTGTACTCCTCGAAGGTGAACGGCCTCATCCCCGAGTTCCCCTCGGGGAACCTGTACGACTTCCGCAAGGTCACCATCGACCAATGAGCAGGTAAGGCGGTGTCACCAGAACCGGAGCTCGCCTCCTCCGACATCGAGATCGCGAGGAGGCGGCTCCACGTTCCACCGGCACGGCGTCATGGCTGGGGAGTGTCCGCTCAGGACCCTCCGAGCCGTAAGGCGTGCTGGGCGTCGCTCAGACCGGACGGAATCGAGCCGACACCCCCAGCCAAGACGACGACCGGACACGTTGAACGGGATTGCTGCAATGGCTATTGAGACGACGACGACCGACGGCGCGGTCAAGGCCGCCCCGACCCCGGACCGCTCGCGGCGGACCGCCCTCGCGTGGCTGATCGCCCGGCGTGCGCTGATGGGCCTGGTGACCTTGTGGTGCATCTCCGTCATCGTCTTCGTGGCGACGCAGACGATGCCGGGCGATGTCGCGAAGATCATCCTCGGGCCCTCGGCGACCGCCGACCAGGTGGCCCAGCTGAACAAGAACCTCGGGCTCGACCAGCCGCTGTTCAGCCAGTACTGGGACTGGCTGCGCAACGTCCTCACCGGCAACATGGGCAACTCGCTGGTCAGCGGCCAGCCCGTGTCCGAGCTTCTCTCGGAGCGGATCTTCAACTCCGCGACGCTGACCGTGATGGCGATGGTCCTCATCCTTCCGCTGTCCCTGCTGGTCGGCCTGCTCGCGGCCGTCTTTCGGGACAAGCTCTTGGACCGGTCCTACCTGGGTGTCTCGCTCATCGTGACGGCGACGCCCGACTTCGTCCTCGGCAGCCTCGTGGTCGCCCTGTTCGGCACGGTCGTCTTCAAGGTGCTGCCCCCGGTCTCGCTGATCCCGCCGGGTGACGCGCCCTGGCAGCATCCGCAGGAGCTCGTGATGCCGCTGGCCGTCATGGTGCTCGTCGGGGTCACCTACCTCTCGCGGCTCGTGCGCGTCTCCTTCATCGACGTGATGGAGAGCGAGTACGTCCAGCTCGCGATGCTGAAGGGCCTGTCGATGCGGCGGATCCTGTTCCGGCACGCGCTGCCGAACGCGCTCGCGCCCAGCATCCCGGCGGCGAGCATCATGGCCGCCTACACCATCGCGGGCTCGGTCGTCATCGAGTACCTGTTCGCGTATCCAGGCATCGGCTCGGCGCTCGTGGACGCCGTCGCCGGCCACGACCTGCCGATGATCCAGGCCATCATCATGCTGATGGCGGCCGCGTTCTTCTGCTTCAACCAACTCGCCGACGTGCTCGGAACCCTGAACAAGTCCCGCTGACCAAAGAAGGAGCGTGCGGCCATGATCCGAACGCGACCCACGGAGCAGGGTGTTCAGGCTCCACCCCAGAACCTCACCCGCCGCGTCCTGACCTCGAAGCAGACCCGGCTCGGGTTGATCATGTTGGTCACGATGATCCTCTTCGCGATCATCGGTCCCTTTCTCACACCGCACTCGCCGACCGCGGTCATCGCGAAGCCGTACGCCTCGCCCGGTGACGGCCTGCTGCTCGGCGCCGACTCGCTGGGCCGGGACATCGTCTCCCGCATCCTCAGCGGCGGCATCAACCTGACGTGGATGGGCATCGCCGCCACCGCCGGCGGCGTGATCCTCGGAACCGCCATCGGGCTGGTCGCGGCCTTCGCGGGCGGGATCGTCGACACGCTGCTGATGCGGGTCGTGGACGTCCTGCTGACCTTCCCGACGATCATCATGGCGATCCTGTTCATCTCGATGGTCGGACCGAGCCGGTGGATCCTGGTGGTCCTCGTGGCGATCGGTCTCACCCCCGGCATGGCGCGTGTCATGCGCGGCGCGGCCCGTCCGGTGATGCGCCGCGAACACGTCATGTGGGCGCGGACGATCGGGCTGTCGTCCCGCCACATCCTCATGCGGGAGGTGCTGCCGAGCGTGACCTCCCCGCTCATGGTCGAGATCGGGCTCCGGCTCATGTGGTCGGTCGTCGGCCTCGCCTCCCTGAGCTTCCTCGGGTTCGGCGTCCAGCCGCCCGACGCGGACTGGGGCCTCATGGTCAGCGAGAACAAGGACGGTCTCGCCATCCAGCCGCTCGCCGTCCTCATTCCCGCCGCCTGCGTCGCCCTGTTCACGATCGGCGGCAACCTTTTCGCCGAGGGCGCCGCACGCGTGATCGGCCGCACCGAAGGGGCTCGTTCATGAAGGCGGTCGAAGTCACCGGCCTCACCGTGGCGCTCGACGACGGCAGTGTCATCGTCGACGATGTGTCGTTCAGTCTGGAGAGCGGCCAGGTCATGGGCCTGGTCGGCGAGTCGGGCTCGGGCAAGAGCACGGTCGGGCTCGCGCTGCTCGGCTTCGCCAAGAAGGGCGCGAACATCGTCGGCGGCAAGGTCGTGGTGGGCGATGTCGACCTGCTCTCGCTCGCGCCGAACGACCTGCGCGAGGCGCGCAAGAAGCTGATCGGCTTCGTGCCCCAGGACCCGGCGACGGCGCTGAACCCGGCGATGCGGATCGGCACCCAGCTGACCGAGGGACTGATCGGCGACAAGAAGGAGAACCTGCCGCGAATCCGCGAGGTCCTCGAAACCGTCGGCCTGCCCTCGGACGACGCGTTCCTGCGCCGTCACCCCCAGGAGTTGTCGGGCGGCCAGCAGCAGCGCGTGGCGATCGCCATGGCCGTGGCGAAGAAGCCGAAACTGATCGTCTTCGACGAGCCGACGACCGGTCTGGACGTCTCCACCCAGGCGAGGGTCCTGGAGATGGTCGCCCAGCTCTGCGCGGACAACGGCATGGCCGCCGTCTTCGTCTCGCACGACCTCGCCGTCGTCGGGACGGTCGGCGACCTGGTGACCGTGATGTACGCCGGGAAGATTCTGGAGACGGGGACGCACGAGGAGGTGTTGCAGTCCGCCGCGCACCCCTACTCCATCGCGCTGCTCGACTCGGTGCCGTCGACGCGCCAGCGGTTGGCGCTCGTCGCCATTCCCGGCCGGGCGCCCGCGCCGGGGACCAAGTTCGACGGTTGCGTGTTCGCGGACCGCTGCGGGTTCGTCGAGGACCGGTGCCGCGAGGCCCCGCCCCCGATGGTCGCCACGTCCGCGGGCGGTGAGGCGCGCTGTATCCGCGTCGACCACGTGCGGAAGAACCGGACGGGCCAGGTCAAGGAGCCCCTGCGACTCGTCGAGGGCAGGGAGGAGAAGACGTCCGTCCTCAGCGTGCGGAATCTGAACGCCTCCTACGGGCGGTCGCAGGTCCTGTACGACATCTCCTTCGACGTCGCTCCCGGCGAGTGCGTGGGGGTCGTGGGCGAGTCGGGCAGCGGCAAGACGACCATGTCCCGCTGCCTGATCGGGCTCCACGAGGACCAGACCGGCGGGTTCGAGATGAACGGCGAGCCGCTTCCCCCGCGGCTGCGTGACCGGTCCAAGGCGATCAAGCAGCAGATGCAGTACGTCTTCCAGAACCCCTACGGTTCCCTGAACCCCCGCGAGACCATCGCGACCGCGGTGATGGTGCCGCTGCGGCACTTCTACGGGGACCGGGGCAAGGCCGCCCGCACCAAGGCGCAGGAGGCCCTGGAGCGGGTGGAGATCCCGTGGCGGCTCGCGGACCGCTACCCGGCCGAGCTGTCGGGCGGTCAGCGCCAGCGGGTGGCGATCGCCCGCGCCCTCGCCTGCAACCCTTCGCTGCTGATCTGCGACGAGGTCACCTCGGGACTGGACGTCTCCGTCCAGGCCTCCGTGGTCGAGCTGCTCCGGTCGCTCCAGGACGACGGCCTGAGCATGATCTTCATTACGCACAACCTCGCCGTCGTGCGCAGCATCGGTGACCGTGTCGTCGTGCTGAGCCAGGGCCGCGTCGTGGAGTCGGGTGCGGTCGAGTCGGTCCTCAACGGCCCGCAACACCCCTACACCCGCGGTCTCCTCGCCGACACCCTCGACGTCGACCGGCCCGACTCCGAGACGAGCGACCTCACCGGCTGACCCGGGACGGCGCGTTCAGCCGCGGTTGGCGATGCGCCAGTGCCGGGACCGTTCGGACTGCCGGCTGATGCGCGCGAACGTCCCGCCGCCGCGCAGCAGTTCCGCGGGGGTGCCGGACTCGGCGACCCGGCCGGCGTCGAGCGAGACCACGTGGTCGGCGGCGGCGAGGGTGGCGGGACGGTGCGCGATCACGATGATCGTGCGGTCCGGGTCGGCGCCGAGGTTGGCGATGGCCCGGGTGATCGCGGCCTCGTTCTCGGGGTCGAGCGCGGAGGCGGCCTCGTCGACGAGCACGACGCGCGCCCGTTTGAGCATCGCGCGGGCGATCGCGACGCGCTGGCGTTCACCGCCGGACAGCTGGGCCCCGCCCTCGCCGACGCGGGTGTCCCAGCCGGCGGGGAGGCGTTCGATCACCTCGTCGAGCCGGGCCGCGCGGGCGACGTCGTGGAGTTCGTCCCACGTCGCGTCCGGGCGGGCGAGGCGCAGGTTGTTCTCGATGGTGTCGTCGAACAGGTAGACGTCCTGGAAGACGATGGCGATCTCATCGAGGAGCACTTCCGGGTCGAGTTCGCGGACGTCGACGCCGCCGACGCGCACCGTGCCCGCGTCCACGTCGAAGAACCGGGCGATGAGCCGGGTCACCGTCGTCTTCCCGGAGCCGGACGGTCCGACCAGCGCGGTGGTGGTGCCCGCCCGGCAGCGGACCGACACGTCCCGCAACGCGGGCGCCTCACCGCCGGGGTAGGTGAACGTGACGCCGGAGAGTTCGATGTCGGGCCCGCCGATTCCGGACACGGGCTCGGTCGGGACGGGCAGCGCGGGAGTGGCCAGGATCTCCTCGATACGGGTGATCTTGTTGGTCATGGCGCGCAGGGCGCCGACGAGGTCGATGAGGTTGCCGAGCGGCTGGAGGAAACGGGCGGCCAGCACGAGCAGGGCGATCGCCTCGGCGACCTCGACGTGTTCGCCGAGCAGGAGCCCGGCGACCAGGGCGAGCACGGCGACGAACCCGCCCGCGATCACACCGGTGTAGACGAAGAACGGGCGGCGTGCGCGTGCCATGCCCTTCCGGTAGGTCGCGCGGTGCTCGTCCAGCGCGGCGCGCATCCGGGGTGTGCCGTCGGCGTGACCGGCGGCGCGCAGGACGGGCTGGGCCTGCCCGAGTTCGATCGCGCGACCGGCGATGTCGGCCGACGCGCGCTCCAACTCGATCTCGGCCTCGGCGGTGACCCGCGCGGCCCGCCGCAGCGTCCAGGAGGCGGCCAGCGCGATCGCGCACAGCAGCAGCGCCACCCGCCATTCGACGGCGAACGTGACGGCCACGACGGTGGCGGGCAGCAGCGTCGAGGTGATGATCGGGTTGCCGATCACCACGGCGAGGTGCGCGGCGTCGCCCACGTCGGCGGTCACTCCCCGCGCGAGACGCGCCTTGTTGTTCGCGGTGAACCAGCCGAGCGGCAGTGTGCTCACGTGGCGCATCAGCCGTTTCCGGAGCTGAGCGGCGAGCCTGCCGCCCGCCGCGTACCCCACGGGGTCGGCGATGACGCTCAGTGACCCGTAGACGGCCGCGCCGATCGTGCCGAGCACGAGCCACGGCGTCGCCTCGGCGATGTCGGGTTCGGGTCGGACGACGGCGTGCAGGATCGGGACGAGCAGGCCGAGCAACAGTCCTTGCAGAACGGCCTGTGCCGCGGTGAGCGACCACAGCCGGGCCAGCAGCCGGGGGTCGGGCCACAGCCGGTAGAGCCTGCGGATCATGCGAGTACCCCTTCCTGCGCGGCCCACATCCGGGCGTACAGGCCGTCGCGGGCGAGCAGTTCGTCATGGGCGCCCCGCTCGACCAGCCGGCCGCGGTCGAGGACGAGGATCTGGTCGGCTCCGGCGATCGTGTGCAGCCGGTGGGCGATCACGATCACGGTCTTGCCGGTCGCCAGGGTGGCCAGGGCGTCCTGGACGGCCGCCTCGCTGTCGGGGTCGAGCGCCGCGGTCGCCTCGTCCAGGACGACGATCGGCGCCCCGGACAGGATCGCCCGCGCGATCGTCAACCGCTGCCGCTCACCACCGGACAGTCGGCCGCCGCCCGCGTCGAGCAGCGTGTCGTATCCGTCCGGCAGCCGCTCGATCACGTCGTGGACGTGCGCGGCTTCGGCGGCGCGGCGGACGGCCGCGTCGTCGGCGCCGGGGCGGCCGATGCGGATGTTCTCCGCCACGCTGTCGCGCAGCAACGCGACGTCCTGGAACACGAGCGACATCGACCTCAACAGTTCCGCCGACGGGATCGAGCGCACGTCGACACCGCCGATGCGGATCGAACCGCTCGTCACGTCGTAGAAGCGCGGCAGCAGGCTCGCGAGCGTCGTCTTTCCGGCTCCGGACGGTCCCACGATCGCGGTCACCCGGCCCATCGGGCAGACGGCGCTGACGTCCTCGACCGCGCGGGTCTTCCCGTCGTAGGTGAACGAGACGTGGTCGAGCTCGACGTCGTGACGGGCCGGTACCTGTGGGCGGTCGGGCTCGGGAAGCGGCGGACGGGAGAGCAATCGTTCGATGTTGGCCGCGCCCATCCGTCCCTTGCGCACTCCCTGGGCGGCGGACACTGCCGGGAGTACCGAGGCCGGGAGCCCGACCGCGACCACCAGGAACGCCACCAGGCCCGCCACGGTGAGCGACCCGTGGGCGATGAAGACCGACCCGGCGGCGGTCACGGCGGTGAGGACCGCCATCTCCGAGCCGAGCAGCCGCGTCATCGCCGAGCTGTACCGCACCTCGGAGACCCACGCCGCGAACGCCTCGGCGTACTCGTCCACGGCGTCGTCGAAGCGGCGCATGACCTGGCCGCCGGTTCCGAACGCCTTGACCACCTGGATGCCGTCCGCGTACTCGACGCTTGCGGCGCTGATCCGTCCCTCGGCGGTGATGAGCCGGTTCACATGGGCCGTCATGGACCGCATCGAGACGCGGTAGGAGATCCCCATCAGGCCCAAGACCGCCAGCACGACCAGCGCCATGGGGACGTCCACGAAGAACAGGTAGCCCGCCGCGACGGCCATCACCGTGACCGCGCCGGTCAGCTGCCCCAGGGCGTGGGCGATGACCTCGTGCATCTCCTCCAGGTCGCCCGTCATCGCCCGCTTGACCCGGCCGGAGCCCACGGATCGGAACCAGCCCAACGGCAGGGCGCCGAGGTGGCGCACGATCCGCGTACGCAAGGAGTGCAGGATCGCCGCGTCCGCGTAGTGCCCCACCCGGGACGACTGGACCAGCAGCACCAGCCACAGGGCGGCACCGGCGGCGCCGACGCCGACCCAGGTCCAGACCGCGGCGGCCGACCCCGCCGGATCGTCGAGCATGATCCGCGCTATCTCGGCGGCGGCGATGTAGGGCACGATCCCCGCCGCCGCCGACAGCGCCGACAGGGTGCCGCACACGATCAGATACGGCCTGATGGGGGCGAAGAGCCGTGCCAGCGCCCCGGGTTTCGCGAGCCCGGCCGACTGTTCGGGGTCCGCGTCCGTTGTCGTGCTCACGTCTGGGGCTCCTCCCGTGGACTGCCACCGCGACTAAGGCATGCCTAACCTCGCTTCATCTTGATTCTTCAAGGCGACTTGATGTCAACTGGCCAATGTGAACGATCGACTCGGCGTCTCGATAGGGCGGGCCGCGGCGCTTTTCGACCTGGCTCCGTCCACGTTGCGATGGTGGGAGGCGCAACGGGTGCTTCCCGAGCCGCCACGCGTCAACGGGCGGCGTGTCTACACCGAGACCGAGTTGCGTCGCATCGGTCTCGCCTACCTGTGCTGCGTCACCGGAGCGATGTCCCTCGAACAGACGGCTGTGGTGACGTCCGACTCCAGCTCCAACGAACGCTGGCGAAGCACCGTGAAGCGGCACACCGAACTGATCGAGGAGCGGATCGAAAAGCTGCGGACCACCCGCGAGTACCTGCTGGTCCTGCTGGAGTGCCCGGACGACGACATCGTCGCCGAGTGCCCGCACCTCGATGGCGAGTTGACGCGGCATACCCCGCGCGGTTCCGTCCCGGCACAGGACCTTGTGGCGGCGGCGCGGTCAACACCGCGCCGCCGCCCGGCCCGCGAAGGGCGTGACGAAAAGGAATCGACGCGTGACGAAAAGCCGGAGCCTCAAAGCCGCTGTGCCGTCTGCGCGGAACCGCTGACCCAGCCGTCCCGGGGCCGACGCCGCCGATTCTGCTCCCGCGCATGCCGGCAGCGGCACTACCGAGCCCGATCAACGAGCGGTCACCGGGGCGACGGTGAGGCGCCGTTCGTTTCGAGGGGCGGGCCGTAGATCTGGGCGCCCAGGGACTGGCCGCCGTCCGCCGTCAGGGTGGTGCCGGTGATGTAGGCGGCTCGGTCGCTGAGGAGAAGGCCGATGAGGTCGCCGACCTCGGCGGCGCCGGCGAAACGGCGTAGCGGGACGGACGCCAGGACCCGGTCACGGTCCTCCTGTTCCGCCCACAACGCGCTGCCCGCTCCCTCCGTTTCGGTGGGGCCGGGCGCGACGCAGTTCAGGCGGATGTCGTACCGGGCCCATTCGACGGCGAGCGTGCGGGTCATGGCCACGACGCCCGCCTTGGCGGCGGCGCTGTGGACGGTGCCGGGGTGGCCCGTCCAGGCGTAGGTGGCGATCACGCTGACGATCGAGCCGGGGCGGTTCGTCTCGATCATGCGGCGGGCCACCGCGGAGGTGCAGTTCCACGTCCCGTTGAGGACGATGTCGACCACGGCCCGCCACCCGTTCGGCGACAGCTTCTCCGCCGGGGTGACGAAATTGCCCGCCGCGTTGTTGACCAGGCCGTCTATCCGGCCGAAGCGGTCCATGGCGGCGTCGACGGCCGCCTCGACGGCGGCGGGATCGCGGACGTCGGCGGTGTGCGCCAGGGCGTCGCCGCCCTGGCGCCTCACCTCGTCCGCGATCTTCTTCAGGGGTTCCTCGCGGCGTCCGATCACGGTCACCGAAGCACCGAGCGCGGCCAGATGGAGGGCGGTGGCCGCGCCTATGCCGGTACCGCCTCCGGTGACGAGATAGGCGCGGTCTGCCAGTGATTCCACTGCTCGTTCTCCTCGGTGCGTTCGGGGGGTGCCTCAGGACTTCGCGAATTCCTGGAACCGCTTCAGGACGGCGTCACGGTTCGACCCCCACCATTCGCTGTCCTGGAGGAACTGCACCTCCACGTTCTGCGGGTGCGAGGGCAGCGTCTTCGCGAACTCCTTGTCCATCAGGTCGAGGGCCTTGGCGTTCGACGGGCCGTTCGGGTACTTGCTCCAGACGCTCGCCTGGATGTCGGGCCGGACGGAGAACTCCATCAGCTTGAAGGCGTTCTCCTTGTTCGGCGCGTCCTTGACGACCGACCAGGCGGCGAGCTGGAACATGCCGCCGTTCCAGGTGAATTCGAGCGGTGCGCCGCCCTTCTTCAGCGCGCCGATGCGGCCGGAGAAGATGCTGGTCGCGCCGACCTGCTTGCTGACGAGCATCTGACCGGGCTGGGCACCGGACGTCCACCACTGCGGGACGTTCGACTTCAGCTTGTCGAAGCTGCGGAACGCGCGGTCCACGTCGATCGGGTACACGGCCTTCATGTCGACGCCGTCGGCGAGGACGGCGAACTCCATGTCGGGCGGGACGCCGTTGTCGGCGCCGCGCAGCGAGCGGCGGCCGGGGAATTTCTCGGTGTCCCAGAAGTCGGCCCAGCTCTCCATCTTCTTTCCGGCGCCGACGACCGATGTGTTCCAGGCCATGACGATGGAGAACAGGTAGTACGTGAGCCAGTTCTTGTCCACGTACGCCGGGTCGATTCCGGGAATGTTGAGCAGCCTGTCGGGCAGTGGCTCGAAGTACTTGCGGCCGATGGGCAGGACCGTGCTGGGGCCACCGGCGATGAGGTCCCATTCGATGTTGCCGGTCTCGACCATCGCCTTGATCTTGGCGGGGGTCGGCGGGCCGGCCACCACGACCTCGATCCCGGTCTCCTTGCTGAACGGCTCGAAGATGTACTTCTTCTCCGCCTCGACGAGCGCGCCGCCCCAGTCGGCGACGACGACCTTCTTGCTGCCGCCGCCCTTGTCGTCGGAGCCGCCGCAGGCGCCGAGCACCGGCGCGGCGGCGAGGCCGCCCGCGAGCAGGACGCCGCCGCGCAGCACGTCACGGCGCGAGGGCGAGTAACTCTGTGATCTTCCGGGGATCTTCATGGAATCGTCCTTTGCTGGGGGATGGCGCGGAACTCAGGGACGGTGACCTGGTCGAAGGGTTATTCAGCGGAACATGCCTCGTTTGAGCAGGTTGCGGGCGATGATGATGCGTTGAATTTCGGAGGTGCCTTCCCATATCCGTTCGATGCGGGCGTTACGGTACGCGCGTTCCACGTAGGTCTCGTTCATGTAGCCGGTGCCGCCGAAGATTTGGAGGACCCGGTCGGCGACCCGGCCGAGGGCCTCGCTGGCGAACAGCTTCGCCGTCGCCGCCTTCGCGTGAATGATCTTGGGCGCGGCGCCCTGGTCGACGGACCAGGCCGCCTCGTAGGTCATCAGCCGGGACGCGTGCAGGTCGGTGGCGCAGTCGGCGAGCATGAACTGGATCGCCTGGTAGTCGGCGATGGGACGGCCGAACTGGACGCGCTGCTTCGCCCACTCCACGCCGTCGTCGATGAGCCGGGCCATGGGGCCGAGGCAGCGGGCGGCCGTCATGATCCGGCCGCTGCTCAGCGCGCCGTGCCCGAGGCTGAAGCCGCGACCGGGCTCCCCGAGCACGTTCCCCTCCGGGACGGCGCAGTCGTCGAACACGAGTTCCGCCTGGCGGTAGCCGCGATGCCCCATCGTCTTGTGGAGTTGCCCGACGCTGAACCCGGGCGTGCCCTTCTCGACCAGGAACGCGGTGATGCGGTCCTGTTCGCGGTCGGGGTGGGTCAGCGCGAAGACGATGGCGAAGTCGGCGGTGTCGCCGTGGCTGATGAACCGTTTACGGCCGTTGATGACCCAGGAGCCGTCACGCAGTTCGGCGCGGGTTCGGATGTTCGCGGCGTCCGATCCCGTGTCGGGTTCGGTCAGCGCGAAACACCATTGGACGTCGCCGCGCACGCACGGGATCAGGAACCGTTCGCGCTGCTCGTCGTTGCAGGCGAGCAGGACGCTCGGTGTCGTGGGCACGACCTCGGCGAGGCCGCCGAGCGCGCGGAACAGTTCCTCGGTGACCAGGACCTGGCTGAGCACGTCCATGCCGGCGCCGCCGACTTCCTCGGGCATGCCCATCGAGTTCAGCCCGATGGCGCGGGCCCGTTCCCGGATGCGCCGTTCGACCTCTTCGGGGAGGCCGTCGTGCTCCTCCACGTAGTCCTCGTGCGGGATCAGTTCGGTCTCGGTGAACCTGCGGACCGTTTCGCGGAACTCCACGAGATGGTCGGGAATCGCGAAGTCCATCAGTTCGGCCGTCCTTTCGGGTTCGCGGCGCGGACGACCAGGGCGTCGAGCGCGAGGCACCCGTCCGGTCGGCACAGCAGCGGGTTGACGTCGATTTCGGCGATCCGGGGGAAGTCGGCGAGCAGCCGTCCGACCCGGATCGCGGTGTCGGCGAGCGCGTCCATGTCGCCGGGCGGGGCTCCGCGCAGGCCGCCGAGCAGCGCGCCGACCTTGAGCCGGTCGAGCGCGGCGCGGACGTCCGCGCCGCCGAACGGCCAGAGCAGGGCGGCGGCGTCGCCGAGCAGTTCGGTGAGGACGCCGCCCGCGCCGATGACGACCAGCGACCCGGCGACATCGTTGCGCCCGCCGACGATCAGCTCGACGCCCGGCTCCGCCATCCGTTCCACGAGCAGCGGATACGCGGCCCCGGTACGGCTCCGGACGCGGGCCACGGCGTCGCGCAGCGCTTGTTCGTCGGCCAGTCCGACCTCTACTCCGCCGATGTCGGACTTGTGGGCGATCTCCGGCGTGTGGACCTTGCACACCACCGGGTAGCCGATCCGGGCGGCGATCGCGGCGGCGGCTTCCGCGTCGGCCGCCACGTCACCGGGCGGCGACGCGATCCCGTAGAGCTTCAGCAGCCGCTTCGCGTCGGCCTCGGGCAGCGTCCCGTCGTGGGCGTCGAGAAGCTCGGACGCGCGCCGCCGAACGTCGGCATCCGTGCTGGACGCGTCGTCGGCGCTCGCGGGCGGACGCGGCGTGCCCGCGAGCGCGACGGCGCGCAGGGCCGGACGCGTCCCGGCGAGCAGCACGATTCCGTGCCGCGCGGCCAGGTCGGTGAGCCCCGGAGCGAGGTCGGTGGCCATCGTCATCATCACGACCGGCACGTCCAGCTCGGCGGCGGCCTCGCCCGCGCCGCTGATCATCTCGGTCCAGCCGATCTCGTCCAGCGGGTCGGAGTGCGCGGGGGCGTCGCCGGAGAAGACGACGACGTCGACGTTCGGGCACTCGCCCATCGCGCGGGTCGCGGCGCGGTACACGTCCTGGTCGCCCCACGCGTTCGCGCCGAGGTCGAGCGGGTTGTGCACCGCCATGTACGGCGGCAGCACATCGGCCAGCGCCGACTCGGCGGCGTCGTCGAGCGCGGCGAGCGGAACGCCGGTGTCCTCGGCTAGGTCGGCGATCAGCCCGCACTCCCCGCCGGAACTGGCGAACACCCCGACGACGCTGCCGCGTGGCCGGCGCGGCGCGGCGAGCAGCGTACAGAGCGCGATCATCTCGTCGAGGTCGTGGACGCGGTGCACACCGGTCTGCCGGAACAGCGCGTCGTAGGCGGCGTCCCGTCCGGCGAGCGTGCCGGTGTGCGCGATCGCCGCGGCCTCGCCGACCGCGGACCGGCCCATCTTCAGCGCGATGACGGACACGTCCAGCGCCGCGGCCCGTTCCGCCAGCGCCCGGAACCGGCCCGTGTCGGCCAGGCCCTCCATGACGAGGCAGACGACCTTCACGGCGGGGTCGGTGAGGAAGTACTCCAGGCAATCGGACAGGTCGAGAACGGCCTGGTTCCCCGCCGACACCCCGTACGCCACCGCCGGGAGCCGCCCGGACAGCATCGTCGTCAACGCCATGTTGCCGCTCTGCGCAGCGATCGCCACCGTGCCGTCGGCGCCCGCGTGCACGTACGGCATTTCGATGCCCCACAGCGCGGCGCGTCCCCGGTAGCTGGCGAGACCCAGGCAGTTCGGGCCGATCAGCGGCAGCCGTCCCTCGGTCGCGGCGACGAGATCGTCCTGGCGGCGGCGTCCTTCCTCGTCCCGTTCGGCGAACCCGGCGCCGTACACGACCATGCCGCCCACGCCGAGCCGGGTCGCCTCCGCCGCGAGCGCCGGAACGCCCGGCGCCGGGATGGCGGCGGCCACCGCGTCCGGCACCTCCGGCAGGTCGCTCAGCGACGGGTAGGCCGCCACACCGTCCACCTCCGTGTGGGACGGGTGGACGGCGTACAGGCGGCCGGTGAACCCGACGGCGCGCGTGTTCCGCAGCGTCCGCAGCCCGTACCCGCCCTTCGGGGACGCGCCGACGACGGCGACGCTGGCGGGCCGGAACAGCCGGTCGAGGCGGTGACCGGTCGTCTCCCGCGCGGACGTGGCCCGGGTGGTCATCAGCGCCCCACGAAGACGGGACGGCGCTTCTCGATCGCGGCGGCGAGACCCTCGGCCTTGTCCTCGGTGTGCACGCAGAGCAGCGCGCCACGGTGCTCGTTGCGCAGCGCCTCCTCGATCCCGAGCGTGTGGCCCGCCCGGATGTTCCGCTTCGCCTCCCCGATCGCCACGGTCGGACCGGCCGCGAAGATCCGCGCCTGTTCCAGCGCGCGATCCATCAGTTTCTCCGGCGGGACGACGTCGCTGACGACGCCGATGCGCAGCGCCTCGTCCGCGTCGATGATCCGGCCGGTGTAGATGAGTTCGGCGGCGCGGGTCTCGCCGACGATCCGGGGCAGCAGGTACGAACCTCCGGCGTCCGGGCAGATGCCGCGCTGGGTGTAGACCTGGCCGAACCGGGCGGCCGTCGACGCGAACCGCATGTCGGCGGTGAGCGCGATGTCGAAGCCCGACCCGGCGGCGACGCCGTTCACGGCCGCGATGACCGGCTTCGGCAGCCAGTAGAGCCGCGCGATCGTGCGGTGCATCTTCACGGCCCACGACTCCTCGGCCGCGTCCGCCTTCGCCGCCCACTCCTTGACGTCCGCGCCGGAGCAGAAGCCGCGCCCCGCGCCGGTGATCACCACGGCCCGGACGGACGGTTCCTTCCCCGCATACGCGAGGACGCGGTCCAGCTCGTCGATGTCGGTGTTGGCGATCGCGTTGAGGCGTTCCGGCCGGTTCAGGGTGAGCACGCCGACGTCGCCGTCCATGTGCCAGGTACAGCACGTGAGTGCCGTCAGATCCATTGCGTCCCTTCCCGTACGAAATCCATGCATGACGAACAGAGGTCGTGGCGGGAGGCGTTCCGGTCGCGGCGGTCCGGCGGTCAGGTCACGTGGGCGAGGAACCGGCAGTCGCCCGGCGCCCAGCTGAGCCAGTGCGCCGAGCCGGTGTCGTAGTCGGCCCGCCGCGCGGACGGCACCACCACCTGAAGCTCGGCGCCCTCCGCCGTCCGCAGATGCACCTCGATCTGTGGGCCGAGGTAGACGTGGGCGGCGACGGTACAGCTCACCGCGTTGCGTTCGGCGGCGTCCGGCTTGTCGGAGCCGATCCGGAACCGTTCCGGACGGATCATGAACTCGCCGGTGGGGTCCGCCGAGCAGTCGTTGTCCTTGTCGACCAGGACGCGCCCGGCCATGCCCTCCACTTCCACGACGGTGTACCGGCCGTCGTCGTCCACCCGCCGGGCGGGCAGGCAGATCGACTGGCCGAGGAACTTGGCGACGAACGAGTTGACGGGCTCCTCGTAGAGTTCGTCCGGCGGCGCGGTCTGCTGGAGGACGCCACGGTGCATGACGCCGATCCGGTCGGACAGCGCGAGCGCCTCGTCCTGGTCGTGGGTGACGTACAGGACGGTCGCGCCGATCCGCTGCTGAAGGTTCTTCAGCTCCAGCCGCATGTGGTCGCGCAGGTTCCGGTCGAGGGCGCCGAGCGGTTCGTCCATCAGCAGGACGCTCGGGTCGAACACGAACGCGCGGGCGAGCGCGACGCGCTGTTGCTGGCCGCCGGAGAGTTGCCGGGGGTAGCGGTCGCGGAACTCGGTGAGCTGCGTCATCTTCAGCACGCGGTCGATCTCGCGCGCCGCGTCGTCCTTCTTCATCCGCCGCATCCGCAGCGGGAACGCGATGTTCTGCGCCACGGTCATGTGCGGGAACAGCGCGTAATTCTGGAAGACCAGGCCGATGTTGCGCTTCTCCGGTACCTCGTCGGTGACGGCGCGTCCGGCCAGGTACACCTCACCGGCGGTCGCCGACTCCAGGCCCGCGAGGATGCGCAGGTTGGTCGTCTTGCCGGAGCCGCTCGGCCCGAGCAGGGTGACGAACTCGCCCTTGGCGATCGCGAGGTTGAAGTCGTGGACGGCGGGCGAGTCCCCGTACCACTTGTGGATCCCGTCGAAGACCACCTGGTCGGTGGTCGTGGACGCGGTCGTCGGCTTGGTCATCGGCGCGGTCATCGGCGCTCCCGCCGTTCACGAAGAATCTTGATCAGCTCGGACAGGAGGAACAGCCCCACGCAGACGACGATGAGGATCGTGCCGGCGACGGCGAGCGTGGGCGTGAGGTCGTTGCGGACGCTGTCCCACAGCATGCGCGGGAGCGTGACGGAGCCGCTGCCCCCGACGAACAGGATGATCACGGCTTCGTCGAAGGCGATCACGAACGCGAACAGCGCGCCCGCCGAGATCGCGGAGGTCAGCGAGGGAAGGGTGATCCGCAGCAGGGTGCGGGTCATGCCGGCGCCGAGCGTCCGGGCGGCGTTCTCCAGTTCGGGGTCGAACTGCTGGAGCGCGTTCGACACCGCGACGAGGACGTACGGGATGCCCATCACCGAGTACGCCACCGAGATGAGCTGCCAGTGCCCGATCACCTTCAGGTCGGCGAACGTGAAGTAGTAGCTCATCGCCAGCACGATGATCGGGATCAGCAGCGGGGAGTAGAGCAACGCGAAGACGAAGCCCTTCCCCCGGGCGTTGCTGCGGGCCAGGCCCCAGGCGGCGACGGTTCCGACGACGGTCGCGATCAGCGCGGCCAGGGCCGCGATCCGCGCGCTGAGCAGCGTCGCGTCGACCCATGCGGAGTCGGCGAAGAACTTGCGGTAGTGCGTCAGCGACCAGCCTTCCAGGGGGAAGGACAGGTAGTCGACGCTGTTGAACGACTCCAGGACGACGATCACGATCGGTGTCACGAGGTAGCCGAGCACGAGCGTCACCACGACGCGCAGGCCCCAGCGCAGCACCCGTTCCAGCGGTGTCGAGGGAGAGCGCCGGTCGCGGCGCCGTCCCGGGGGCCGCGCGGGCCTGGTCTCGCCGCCGTCGCGCGCCGTGGGCGCGGTCATGGTGCTCACAGCGCCACCAGGCCCTTCACCTTGGTCAACCGCCGCACGATCATGGTGAGCGTGGTGGCGATCACCAGCAGCAGCGTGGCCAGCGCCGCGGCCATCCCCCAGTCGAAGTTCACCTGGACGGCCTGCGCGATCACCACGGCGATCGTGCTCTGCTTCGGCCCGCCGACCAGCGCGGGCGTCACATAGAAGCCGAGCGCGATGACGAAGACGAGCATGCCGCTGCTGACGATCGCGGGCACCGCCAGCGGCAGGTACACGTGGGCGAAGGCGCGCAGCGGGCCGGCGCCGAGCGAGCGGGCGGCGGGCGGCAGCGAGGAGTCGATCTGGTCGAGCGTTCCCTTGATGATGAGAATCGGGAACGGCAGCAGAATATGTGTCATCGCTATGACCACAGCGCTTTCGCTGTACAGCATTCCCTGCGCGTCTCCGGTCACCGGTTCGAGTATTGAGGTCACCAGTCCGTTGTCACCCAACAGGACGATCCAGGAGAACGACCGTACCAGGATGCTCGTCCAGAACGGGATGATCACGAGAAGTACCAGGAAACGGGCCTTGCGTTTCGATGTCCGCGACAGGAAATACGCCACCGGAAAGCCGAGGACGACGGTGAGCAGTGCCACCTCCGCCGACAACCGGACGGTGATGACGAGGACGTC
The DNA here is from genome assembly GCF_003432485.1 of Actinomadura spongiicola. Lineage (GTDB taxonomy): Bacteria > Actinomycetota > Actinomycetes > Streptosporangiales > Streptosporangiaceae > Spirillospora > Spirillospora spongiicola. The sequence continues at coordinate 688,155 of NZ_QVNQ01000001.1, read as the reverse complement.
CCAGATCGCGTCATCGGTGAACGCGCGCCGGAAGTTCCCGAATCCGGGTTTCGGCTCGGTGACGCTTTTCAGCAGCATCGCGCCCACCGGATAGGCGTAGACGATCGCCATGAAGGCGACCGGCAGTCCGAGCGCCATCGTGACGAAGTCGGGCCTTCTCGTCCGCCTTCTCGGCGCCGGCCTGCTCCGGACGTCGCCGGCCGGCGGCAGGCTCGTCGCGGAGGTACGTGCCGTCACGCTCCACCATCCCTCCGTTGCCGTATGACGACACAGTCAACGTTTACGGGCTGACATATGTCATGAGGTCAGGGTCACAAAAGTCGCTGAGGGGGCCTGTGCGCGAGACACAGTCCCGAGCCCGGCCGAACCCACCGGGGGCGATCGCCGTTCCGGACAACAGGCCGTTGACGTGGGATGAAATAGCGTGATACATCTCCACAACCCGGGCCGGAACGGGTGACGCAGATCTCTCTGGTCCGGGCCTGGGGAGGTGACCATGGCACCATCCGACACGTCCGCCGCCATCGCCGAACCACTGGCGACCGTGGCCCGGAACCTCGAATCGGCCTCGACGGCGCTCGCGAACGAGTTCGTCCGGAAATTCGTCTCGGCGGCCGATACCGGAGCCGTCGACCGCCAGGCGCCCGTGGAGGCGTTCGAGATGGCGGTGAACGTCATCGGCCTGTGCGCGGCGGGGCTCGCCGACGGCGGCCGGGTCGGCGAACTGTCGTCGGCGCGCGGCTCGCGCGTCGCGCTCCAGGGCCGGTCGGTGGTGGAGGCCGTCGAGTGGCTCCGCCTGCTGGAACGCGTCGTCACCGACCACGTCCTGGCGAACGCCGACGAGGATGGGAACGGCATCGGACTGGACGACGTCCGCGCCGTGCTGGGGCGTCTCGCCGAGCTGTTCGACGTGCTGTGCACCCGCGAGCTGGAGGCGTTCACCAGCACCTACAACGAGCTGGCGGGCTGGCAGGCGCGGGTCAGCACCGACCTGCTGAGCTGCCTGATCTCGGGCGCCGCCGTCGACGCCAGCACGGTGAACGACCAGGCCAGGACCCTCAACATCAATCCGCACCAGCCGTTCCGCGCGGTCGCCGCCTACCACGATCCGGCGCCGACGGCGCAGCAGTGGGCGCGGGTCCGCCGCCGGATCATGGAGGTGCTGTGGCGGCACGACCCGCGCCGCGAGATCCTGCTCAGGGAGCGGCGCGGCGTGCTGCTCGCGCTGGTGCCGGTGGACCGCGCCGGGCCGGGCGTCGTCCCGCTGCTCGCCGAGATGCTGGACGGCGAACCGGGACGGTCGCTGTTCGTGTCGGCGGGCGAGCCGGGGGCGTCGCTGGCGGCGGCCGGGCACAGTTGCCGGCAGGCGCTGTCGGCGTTGGAGATCAGCATCTACCGCGACCAGCGCGGCCAGGTCACCCAGTGCACAGACGTGATCCTGGAGGTGCTGCTGGCGCACAACCGGTGGGTGTCGAACCGGCTCATCGAGACCCGCATCGGGCAGCTCGTCGAGAAGCCGCATCTGCTCGACACGCTCCGGGTGTACATCAACTGCGATATGGCGTTGCAGCGGACGGCGGAGGAACTCCTCGTCCATCCGAACACGGTGGCCTACCGTTTGCGGCAGATCGCCACGCTCACCGGACGTGATATGCGCCGCATCATCGACATCGGTGATCTCAATGTCGCGTTGATGGCGTACGACGCGATCCAGATGCGGCGCGACCGGGAAGAGGCCAGGACTGATCTGCGGGCACGCTTGTTCGCGTGACCGAGTGCCGTCATGTGTCGGGCCCATAATGACCGCCGGTTTTCTTTGGTGGCACGACCTCAACAGGTTTTCGGCGACTGATTCTAGGCTTCGACTCACCGAACACTTGTGAGCGGAGCGACATGGACCATCGTGCGGACACCTACATCGACGGGAAGTGGGTCGAGAACAACGGCGATGACGTCATCGCCGTCATCGACCCCTCGACCGGGCAGTGCGTCGCCACGGTGCGCGAGTCGGCGACCGAGGACATGGACCGGGCGGTCGAGGCCGCGACGCGGGCGCGTCCCGTCCTGCGCGCGATGCCGCCGGAGGAGCGGGCCGCGCTGCTGGGACGCGTCGCCGACGGGTTGGAGGCGCGGCTCGACGAGCTCGCCGAGCTGATCTCCAGCGAGATGGGGATGCCCCGCAAGCACTGCGGGAACTACCAGGTGCGGACCGCGATCGGAACGTTCCGCAACACCGCCCGCGCGGTCGCCGACGTGGACTTCGTCGCGCCGCTCGCCGGGACCGCGCCGTCCGGCCGCTCCACCGTGCTCCGCGAACCGGTCGGCGTGGTCGCCGCGATGACGCCGTGGAACTTCCCGCTGCTCCAGACCGCCGCGAAGATCGGCCCGGCGATCGCGGCGGGCTGCCCGGTGCTGCTCAAGCCCAGCGAGGTCGCGCCGCTGGACGCGTTCGTCCTGGCGGAGGCGTTCGACGCGGCGGGCGCGCCGCCCGGGGCGTTCAACATGCTGTTCGGGAACGGTCTGCACGTCGGCGAGTACCTGGCCCGGCATCCCGGCACCGCGATGGTGTCGCTGACCGGTTCGACCCGCGCGGGCCGCCGGGTCGCCGAGGTCGCCGCCGCGTCGATCAAACGGGTGACGCTGGAGCTCGGCGGCAAGTCCGCGGCGGTGGTGCTGCCGGACGGCGACCTCGCGGGGGCCGTCGAACGCGTCGTCCGGTCCGTGATGATCAACACCGGGCAGACGTGCACGGCGCTGACCAGGCTGCTCGTGCCGTTCCAGTCGCTGCCGGACGCGGAGGAGCTGATCGCGGCGGCGATGGCGGCGTACCGGGTCGGCCCGTCCAGCGACCCGGACGCCGACGTCGGCCCCCTCGCCAGCTGGAACCAGCAGCACCGGGTGACCGAGCACGTCGAGCGCGCGCTCGTCGACGGCGCCCGGACGATCTGGTCGTATCCGGACGCGGAGCTGCCGAGGGACGGCTACTTCCTGTCCCCCACCGCGTTCGCGGTCAGCGACCCGCGTATCGCGCTCGCGCAGCAGGAGGTCTTCGGCCCGGTGCTCGCGGTGATCCCGTACGTGGAGGAGGACGAGGCGCTGTCGATCGCCAACGGCACCCCGTACGGGCTCGCGGGCGCGGTCTGGTCGGCCGACGAGGAACGCGCGCTGCGGTTCGCGGAGCGGATGGAGGCGGGCAGCATCGAGATCAACGGCGCCCCCTTCAACGGGCTCGCTCCGTTCGGCGGCTACAAGCAGTCCGGTTACGGCCGCGAGCTGGGCGCGTACGGGATCGCCCAGTTCACGGAGCTGAAGGCGATCCAGCGGCACGCCGCAGACCCGGCGGTTGCGCGATGAGCGATCGCACGGGCGGTGACCTGGTCGTCGAGGCGTTGCGGGCGCTCGGCGTGGAGATGCTGTTCGGTGTCGCGAGCGTCCACAACCTGCCGATCTTGGACGCGGTGCGCCGCGACGGCGGTATCGAGGTCGTGAACGTCCGGCACGAGCAGGCGGCGGTGCACGCCGCCGACGGCTACGCCCGCGTCACCGGACGGCTCGGCGTGGCGCTCGCCTCCACCGGCCCCGGCACGGCGAACACGATGGGCGGCCTGTTCGAGGCGCAGTTCTCCGGTTCCCGGGTGCTGCTCATCACCGGCCAGATCGAGTCCCGTTTCCTCGGCCGCGCCAAGGGCTACCTGCACGAGGCGGAGCAGCAGCTCGCGATGCTGCGCACCCTGACCCGCGAGGCGTGGTCGGTGCGCCGCGCCGAGGACATCGCGGAGACCGTCGTCGCGGCGGGCCGCGCCACGGGCCGCGGCTGGCCGCAGCCGACCGCCGTGGAGATCCCGGTGGACCTCCAGTACGCGACGGTCTCCGCCGAAGTGACGGTCCCCGAACCCGCCCCGGCGCCGCGTGCGCTGCCGCCCGAGGATCGGGTGCGCGCGGCGGCCGACCTACTGGCGGACGCGCGCCGTCCGCTGATCTGGTCCGGCGGCGGTGTGCTCAGCGCGGGCGCGTGGCCGGAGCTGCGCCACCTGGTCGAACGGTTGGAGATTCCCGTGGTCACCTCGGTGCAGGGACGCGGCGTCCTGCCCGAGGACCATCCGCTGTGCCTGGGGCCGCTGGCCACGATGCCGCCGCTGCGGGAGGTCGTCGAGGACGCCGACGTGGTCCTGGCCGTGGGCGCCCGCTTCCAGATGTACACGACCGACGCGTGGCGGCTGCGGCTCACGGATCGGCTGATCCACGCCGACGCCGACGCGAGCGTGTTCGGCCGCACGTACCCGCCCGCCGTCGCGCTGCACGGCGACGCCCGTGAAACGCTCCGCGCGTTGGACGAGCACGTCGCGACCACCTCCGCCACCGAAGACTGGGGCGTGACGACCCGCAAGGCCGCGGCGGAGGCGCGTGAGAACGCCCTGGAGACGCTCGGCCCCGACCATCGGGCGCTCGTGGCGGCGATCCGCCGGGCGCTGCCGCGCGCCGGGGTGATCGTCCGCGACTCGACCGTCCCCGCGTACGCGTGGGGGGACCGGCTGCTGCCGATCCTGGAGCCGCGCACATCGCTGCATCCGGCGGGCGCCGCGATCGGCCCCGGGCTGCCGCTCGCGATCGGCGCCGCGCTCGGCAGTAGGGAACGGACCGTGGTGATCCACGGGGACGGCGGCATCATGCTGTCGATCGGTGAGCTGTCGACGCTCGCGCAGGCGGGTGCGCCGGTCACGGTCTGCGTGTTCAACGACCGCGGGTACGGGGTGCTGCGCGACGTCCAGCACGCCACGTTCGACGGTGCCCGCAACGACGTCGACCTGCACACGCCCGACTTCGTGGCGCTGGCCGCGGCGATGGGCGTGCCCGGCGAGAAGGTGTCCGACGTCGCGGGATTCGACCGGGCGTTCGCGCGGTCGGTGGAGCGGGAGCCGGGCCCGTACCTGATCGAAATCGATCTGACGGCGCTGGCGCCGATGAAGCGCCGCGCCGGACGCCAGCAATTGCTGAGTTAGTTTCCAGCCGTCCGTGTCAGTCCGAAGTGAGAGGAAGCTGCTCTTATGACCGTCCAGAATGGATGGTACAGTTCACAACATGGCGATCAACCTCTCGGCCAGCTCCTACCTCGTGCTGGGGCTGATCGGCCTGCGCGGACCGAGCTCGTCGTACCAGCTCAAACGCGCCGTCGAACGTTCGATCGGCTACTTCTGGCCCTTCCCCCACAGCCAGCTCTACGTGGAGCCGAAGCGGCTGGCGGAGGCGGGACTGTTGGAGGAGTCGACCGAGACCGAGGGGCGCCGCCGCCGGACGTACTCGCTCACCCCGAAGGGGCGCGAGGCGCTGCGCGAATGGCTCCGGGACCCGGACACCGAGATGTTCCAGGTCCGCAACGAGGCCGAGCTGAAGCTGTTCTTCAGCGAACTCGGCGACGAGGGGACGGTGGAGCGGCTCGCCGACGCGCAGCTGCGCTACCACCAGGGCCGGCTGGACGAGTTCCAGAAGATGCTGGAACGGCTGGTCACGGTCCCCGATCTGGAGAAACGGGTGGCGCCGCTCGTCCTCGGCGTCCGCATCGAAGAGGCGTGCCTGTCGTTCTGGCGCGATGTCCGCGAGACGGGCGTCCGCGGCGCGCTGGGGCGGACGGGCCTTCCGGGCGACCACGAGGGGCGTCACCCGGACTGAACACTCCGCCTGACCCGAGGCGGGCGGAAAGGGGACCCTCATGGTGATCGCCGACGTCGCCGGACGGGAGCCGCGCTGCCGTGGCCCACGGCAGGAGACGCTCCTGCGGATGTTGGAAAACACCCTCACCCACGCGGAACGACCGGACGACCTCATCGTGTACGCGGGCCTGGCGAAGGCCGCCCGCGACCACGCGGCACTGAAGGTGCTGACCGAGGCGCTGTCGACGCTGGAGGAGCACGAGACGCTCGTCGTCCAGTCCGGCAAGCCGATCGGGGTGTTCCCGACCGGGCCGCGGGCGCCGCTGGTCGTGATGGCGAACAGCAACCTCGTCGGCCGGTGGGCGACCAGCGAGCACTTCTACGAACTCGAACGGCGCGGTCTGATCGCGTGGGGCGGGTACACGGCGGGCGACTGGCAGTACATCGGGTCGCAGGGCATCGTCCAGGGCACGTACCAGACGCTCACGGCCGTCGCCGACGCGCACTTCGACGGTGACCTGGCCGGACGGCTCGTCGTGACGGCCGGGCTCGGCGGCATGGGCGGCGCGCAGCCGCTGGCCACGGTCATGGCGGGCGGCGTCGCCCTGTGCGTCGAGGTGGACGCCGACCGGATCAGGCGGCGCATCGACAGCGGCTACCTCGAACGCGGCACCGAGTCGATCGACGAGGCGATCGTGTGGGCGAACGATGCCGTGGCGTCCAGGACGGCCGCGTCGATCGGGCTGCTCGGCAACGCCGCCGACGTCCTTCCGGCGCTACGCGAACGCGGCGTCGTCCCCGATGTCGTCACCGACCAGACGGCCGCGCACGACCTGATGTACGGGTATGTGCCGTCCGGGATGACGCCCGGCGAGGCCGCGGCCCTGCGCGACAGCGACCCCGATGAGTTGACCCGCCGCGCCCGCGCGTCGATCGCGGCGCATGTGGAGTGCATGCTCGCCTGGCAGGACGCGGGCTCGGTCGCGTTCGAGTACGGCAACAACCTGCGGGCGCAGGCGGCGGAGAACGGCGTCGACGCGTTCCGTATCCCGATCTTCATCGAGAAGTACATCCGGCCGCTGTTCTGCCGGGGCATCGGGCCGTTCCGGTGGGTGGCGTCGTCCGGGGAGCAGGCCGACATCGACGTCATCGACGACCTCGTCGTCCGCGAGTTCCCGAACAACCCGCTCGTGCAACGGTGGATCCCGACGGCGCGGAAGTACGTGCGGCAGGCCGGGTTGCCGTCCCGGATCTCGTGGCTCGCGCACGGCGAGCGGACGAGGCTCGCGCTCCTCGTCAACGAGGCCGTTCGCTCGGGCGAGCTGCGCGGCCCGGTCGCGTTCACCCGTGACCATCTCGACGCGGGCGGAGTGTCGCAGCCGCTGCGCGAGACGGAGAACATGCCGGACGGCTCGGACGCCGTGTCCGACTGGCCGCTGCTGAACGCCCTTCTCAACGCCGGTTCCGGCGCCGACCTCGTGGCGATCCACGCCGGGGGCGGCGGCTACGCGGGCTACATGCAGAGCGCCGGGATCACGCTCGTCGCGGACGGCACCTCGGCAGCCGACGAGCGGATCGCCGCCGCGCTCACCGCCGACACCGGCATCGGGATCATGCGGTACGCGGACGCCGGTTACGACACCGCCGCCGACGCCGTCCGGGCCAGCGGCCTGCGGTGGTTCGGATGACCGCCGGGGCCCTCGACGGCGTCCGCGTCCTGGACCTGAGTCGTGTGCTGTCCGGCCCGCTGTGCGCCCGGATCTTCGCCGATCTCGGCGCGGAGGTCATCAAGGTCGAGTCGCCCGCGGGTGACGACGCCCGCCTGTTCGGCCCGTTCGTGGACGGCGACAGCACCTTCCACCGCCTCCTGAACCGCAACAAGTACGGCATCACCCTCGATCTGAAGGACCCGTCCGACCGCGACCGGTTCGCCCGTCTCGTCGAGCGTGCCGACGTCCTGGTAGAGAACTTCCGTCCCGGCGTCATCGACCGGCTCGGGTTCCCGCCGGACGAGCTGCTCCGCCTCAACCCGGGCCTGGTCGCGGTCAGCATCAGCGGGTTCGGGCGCACCGGGCCGCTCACTGATCGGCCCGCCTACGACCTGATCGTCCAGGCGATGTCGGGGCTGATGTCGGTGACGGGCCCGGACGGCGGGCCCGGCGTCCGCGTCGGTGTCAGCATCGGCGACATCGTGCCCGCGCTGTACGCGGCGGTGGCGGTGATGTCGGCGCTGTACCAGCGGGAACACACCGGGCGCGGGCAGCACATCGACCTGTCGATGTTCGACGGGCTGGTGTCGATCCTGGAGTCGGTGGCGATGCGGGCGCTGCACACCGACGAGGACATCCGTCCCGCCGGTGGACATCACGCGATCAGCGCGCCCTACGGCACGTTCGCCGCGAAGGACGGCCCGATCGCGATCGCCGTCGCGAGCGACGCGTTGTTCGCCCGGCTCGCGGACGTCCTGGACCGTCCCGGCTGGCTCACCGACGAGCGGTACGGGTCCGACGCCGACCGCGGCCGCAACCGCCAGGAGTTGTGCCGGGACGTCGAGGAGGCGCTCGCGGACCTGACCCGCGAGGAGGCGCTGACCCGGTTGGGCGAGGCGGGGGTGCCGTGCGGCCCGGTCCTCGGCGTCCGGGAGGCGCTGTCGCATCCGCACACACTGGCCCGCGACCTGGTACGGGAGGAGCCGGACGGTTTCCGCACCCTCGCGGGGGGTCTGCGCACGACGGGAACGATCCAGGAGTTCCGTCCGGCGCCCGCGCCCGGCGAGCACGACCACCTGCTGGAACGCTGGCTCGCCGAGGAGCCGCGCCGCACGTCCCGTCCCACCTGAAAGGGAGCAGCACCGTGCTGAAAGTCGACCTCGTAGGCGGCCCGGTCGCCATCGCGGGCGCCCTCGACGTGGAGCACACCCCCACCGGGCTCATCCCGAGACGGCTGCCCGCCTGGACCCGCCCCCAGATCACCGACTCCTACATGCAACTCATGGTGCCGCGCCCGGCCGGGGTGCGGCTGGTGTTCCGCACCGAAGCCGACACCATCGAGCTGGACGTCTTCGTCACCCGGTTCCGCAACGCCTACTTCCCGCTGTTCCCCGTCGCGTTCGACGCGGTGACGAGCTTTACCAACGTCATCTCCCGTGAGGTGGTCGGCGGCGACATCAGCGTCGTCCGCGCAGGTCAGGTCGTCGAGACCGAGCACGGCGAGCCGGAGACGATCCGTTTCGAGGGGCTCGGCGACTCCTGGAAGGACGTCGAGATCTGGCTGCCGCAGGCAGCCATCGTGGAACTTCGGGAACTGCGCGCGGACGGCATCGTCGCGCCCGGCCGTCTCCCCGGCCGCCGCTGGGTGCACTACGGCAGCTCCATCAGCCACTGCGCGGAGGCCGGGACCCCGACCGACGCGTGGCCGACGTGGGTGGCGCGCCGCGCCGGGCTCGACCTGACGTCGCTGGCGTTCGCCGGGAACTGCCATCTCGATCAGTTCGCGGCCCGGACGATCCGCGACCAACCAGCCGACGTGATCACCCTCAAGGTCGGCATCAACGTGCAGAACCTCACCTCGTTCACGGAACGCACGTTCGTCCCGGCGCTGCACGGGTTTCTCGACACGGTCCGCGACGGCCATCCCCGCACCCCGCTGCTCGTCGCGTCGCCGATCATCTGCCCGACCGCCGAGGACCGCGCCGGACCGACCGTCCAGGACGACACCGGCCGCTACCACGCGACCGGCGACCCCGGCGGCCTGACCCTCGGCCGGATCCGCACGCTCATCGAGGAGATCGTCGCGACCCGGGTGGCGCACGGCGACCCGCACCTGCGGTATCTCGACGGGCGGACGCTGTTCGGCCCCGACGACGCGAACGACCTCTACGACGGCCTCCACCCGAACGCGGACGGATACCGCCGCATCGGCGAACGGTTCCACGCACAGGTGTTCGGCCCGTCCGGCGTGTGGCCGGAGCCGGGCGGCGCCGCGAACGAAGGACGGCAGGCATGGCAACGGTAGCGACACACGACCACGCGGCTCGCGTACTCGACCTCATCGACCGGAACGAGGCGGAACTCGTCACGTTCCTACAGGACTTCCTCCGGGTCCCCAGCGTGTGGGGCGACGGCCCGTCGCTGACGGCGGCGGCGGAGCACCTCGCGGCGCCACTCGCCGACGCGGGTCTAGCGGTGGAGCTGCCCGGCTCCGGCACCGACGGGATGCCGAACGTCCTGGCCCGCGCCGCCGCCGGTAACCCCGACGACGCGCTGATCTTCAACGGGCACATGGAGGTGTATCCGCCGTCGCAGTCGTGGGCGCGCGACCCGTTCGGCGGCGACATCGACGACGGCCGGATCTACGGCGTCGGCGTCGCGGACATGAAGGCGGGAACGGCCGCGATGACGATGGCGGCGGCGATGCTCGCCAGGTCCGGGGTTCCGCTGCCGCGCGATGTCGTCGTGCTCGCCGTCCCCAACCACTTCGAGGGCGGCGAGGGCACCCGGCAGGCGCTGCGCGACGGGCTGCGCGGCGCGTACGCGATCAACTGCGAGCCGAGCGACCTGAAGGTCCTCACCGGGCAGCGCGGCATCGCCTATGTCACGGTCACCGTGCGGGGTCGGGCCGCGCACACCACCGCCCTGGACATCGGGGTGAACGCCGTCGCCCGCGCCGCCGACATCGTCCGCGAGGTCCTCGCGATGCCGATCACCGGGCCGGACGGCGAGCCCCTCGACGACGTGAAGATCTGCAACGTGGCGCAGATCTCCGGCGGGGTGGCGCACAACCTCGTCCCGGAACGGTGCGAGATCACGTTCGACTTCCGGTTCCCGGCGACGCAGACGCAGGACGACGTGCTGCGGGACGTGCGCGCCGCCGTGAACCGTGCCGTCGACCGTCTCGGCGAGTTCCCCGTGGACGTCGGCCTGGAGGCGACCTGCCTGAAGAACCCGCGCAGTTCGCTTCAGGTGCCGTCCGGTGAACGGCTCCTCACCGACGTCGCCGCCGCGCACCACCACAGCACCGGCGAGGAGGCCGCGCACGACGTGCACCCCGCGTGGCCGGACACCCCGATCTTCTGGGAGTCGGGCATCAAGGCCGTCACCTACGGCCCCGGGTCGATGGACTGCTACTGGGACGACGAATGGGTCGCGGTCGCCGACTACCTGACCGCCATCCGGACCTACGCCGTCGCGGCCCTCACCCTGGGCGGCTCGGATGCCTAGCCCGTTCGCGCCGGTCGAGGAGATCTGCTCGGACCTCATCAGGTTCGACACGACCAATCCCGGCGGGACCGAGCGGAAGGCGGCCGAATACGTCGCCTCGCTGCTGACCGACATGGGCCTGGAGCCGCAGATCATCGAGGCGGAGCCGGGACGCACCAACGTCGTCACCCGGGTGTCCGGCACCGACCCGGACGCGCCCGCGCTTCTTGTTCAGGGGCATCTCGACACGGTTCCCGCCGACGCGTCGGCCTGGTCCCGGCACCCGCACAGCGGCGACATCGCCGACGGCCATGTCTGGGGTCGGGGGGCGGTCGACATGAAGAACGCGGTCGCGATGACCCTCGCCGCGGTCGGCGGCGCCCTCGCCGAAGGGCGCCGTCCCCGCCGTGACCTCGTGTTGGCGTTCCTCGCCGACGAGGAGACCGGCGGGAAGCTCGGCGCCGGGCACCTGGTGGCCGAGCACCCCGACCTGTTCGAGGGGTGCGCGGCGGCGATCGGCGAGGTCGGCGGCTTCAACCTGCCCATCGAGGGCGGCCCGCTGTTCGTCGTGTCGGTCGCCGACAAGGGCCTGCGCTGGTACGAGGTGCTGGAGCGGGGCGTCGCCGGGCACGGCAGCATGATCCCCCGCGACAACCCGATCCCGCGCCTCGCGGAGACGACGCTGCGGCTCGTGTCGCCCGACCGTCCGTACACGGTCATCGAGCCGATGCGGGTGCTCGCGTCGCAGGTCGCGGGACGTCCCATCACCGACCCCGACGAGGTCGCGGACGTTCTCGCAAATCAGACCGGGCCGTTCGGGCGGATGTTCGCCGCCGGAGTTCAGACCACGGTCAACGTGACCCGGGTCGGCGCCGGATACAAGGAGAACGTCATTCCCGGTGAGGCGTGGGCGCGGTTCGACTGCCGTTTCGTTCCCGGGCACGAGGACGAGGTGGACGAGCACATGACGTCCGGGTCCGGCGACGGGACCGAGGTGTCGTTGCTGCGGCGCAGCCCGTCCGTCCTGTCCGACCACGAAAGCGAATGGTTCGGGCTGCTCACCGAGGCGCTCCGGCAGGAAAGCCCCGGCTGCGCCGTCGCGCCGTTCGTGTTCAGCGGCGGCACCGACAACAAATGGTTCCGGACCCTCGGCATGGAAACGTACGGGTTCACGCCGATGCTGCTCCCACCGGACTACGACTATCCGGCGATGTTCCACGGCGTCGACGAACGCGTCCCGGTGGACGCGCTCACGTTCGGCGTGCGAGCGATGGAGAGACTGATTTCCCTATGAGGCGAACGCGAGGGCCCAGGGTCGCGATCATCGGCTGCGGTTTCGGTGGAATCGCCGCCGCCGTGAAACTGAAGAAGAAGGGCCTGCACCATTTCACGGTCTACGAGCAGTCGGACGGCCCCGGCGGCACCTGGTGGGACAACCGGTATCCCGGCTGCGAGGTCGACATCGCGTCCCACGCCTACTCCTTCTCCTTCCTCACCTACGACTGGACGCGCACCCACGCCGGTCAGGAGGAACTCCAGCGGTACGCCGAACACGTCGTCGACCGTTTCGACGTGCGCCGCCACTGCCGCTTCGGCGTCCGCGTCGAATCGGCCACCTGGGACGCGGAGAAGTCCCGCTACGACCTGCGCCTGGCGGGCGGCGAAGTCGAACACTTCGACGTCGTCATCAGTTGCCTCGGCCTGCTCAACCAGCCCCGCTACCCCGACTGGCCCGGCCTGGACGACTTCCAGGGCCCGAAGTTCCACACCGCCCGCTGGGAATCGGAACACGACCTGACCGGCAAGCGGGTCGCGGTCGTGGGAACCGGCTCCACCGCCACCCAGATCGTCCCGGCCATCGCCGAAAAGGTGGACAAGCTCTACGTCTTCCAACGGCAACCCGGCTGGATCCTCCCGAAGGGCGAACGCGACTACACACCCCGCGAACGCTGGATTTTCCAGCGCTTCCCCTTCACGCAAAAACTGCGGCGACTACGCCTCTTCTACCAGTTCCGCGTCCTGTACAAGGGCTACGACCTGCACGGAAAGCGGCAGCAGCAGAACCTCAAAGCCTGCCGCGACTACATCCGCGAAACCATCCAGGACCCAGAACTGCGCGCCAAACTGACCCCCGACTACCCCTGGGGTTGCAAGCGTCCCGTCCTCGCGACCGGGTTCTATCCCGCGCTGAACCGTCCGAACGTCGAACTCGTCGCGCACGCGGTCACACGCGTGACACCGAGCGGGATCGTGGACGCCACGGGAACGGAACGCGACATCGACGTCCTGGTCATGGCCACCGGTTTCCACGCCACGAAGTTCCTCGCCTCACTGGACGTGCGCGGCGCGGGCGGCGTCTCCATCCACGACACGTGGAAGAACGACCCGAAGGCGTTCCTCGGCATCACCGTTCCCGGCTACCCGAACTTCTTCATGCTGTACGGCCCCAACACCAACGGCGGCTTCTCCGTCATCGCCCAACTGGAACGCCAGGCCGAGGTCGCCGCGCGCACGGTCGCCCGGATGCGCCGCAAGCGCCTCCGCGCCGTCGACACCCGCCCGGCCGCCACCGACCGTTGGGTGCGGTGGGTCGACGCCCAGATCGTCAAGCACACGTCGGCGATGGAGGCGAACTGCACGAACTATTACCACGCCGAGTCGGGCCGGAACGTCACCCAATGGCCGAAGCCCCACGGCGAGTACTACCTGGCGACCAGAACACTTCCCTTCTTCGGCTTCGTCGAGCAGCGATGACGTCCCACGGCCTCGACGCGCTCCGCGCCATCGACCCGGAGTTCTTCGCCGCCTGCGTCGACCTGGTCGACGCCGCTCACACCGGCGCCCTCGACGCGAAGACCCGGGAACTGGTCGCCCTGGCCGTGAACTCCGCCGTCACGCACCTGCACGAGCCCGCCGTCCGCCGCCACGTCCGCGCGGCCCTTGACCACGGCGCGACCCGCGAAGAGATCATGGAGACGTTCCAGGTCGTCTCCGTCCTGGGCATCCACGCCGCGTCCACCGGCTTCCCGCTCCTCCGGGACCTACCACCCCCGTCCGACGCGAACGACCCCGACCGCGAGGCGATCAAAGCCGAGTTCATCAAGCGCCGAGGCTACTGGGACGAGTCCTGGGCGGACGTCCTCCAGCGCGCCCCCGCCTTCTTCGCCGCCTACCTGAACTTCTCCGCGCTCCCCTGGACCAGGAACGCCCTGGAACCCAAGGTCAAGGAACTGATCTACATAGCGATCGACGCGTCCGCGACCCATCTGTTCACCGACGGCCTGAAGGTCCACATGGCCAACGCCATCACCCACGGCGCGACCCCCGACGAGATAGCCACCGTCCTGGAAATCGCCAGCACGATCGGCATCCAGACCATGGAAGTCGGCGTCCCCATCCTCCAAGAGGAACTAGACCGCCGCTAGACACACCCGAACGACACCCGGCAGTTCACGCAATCGGTGCAGTGGCAGTTCCAACAGGGTGACGTCCAGTGCCCATGGCGCGGTCTCGGCGACCAGGGTTCGTGCCTGCCGTTTCGTCAGGTCCGGGTGGACGTCGATCAGTGCGTCCCGCCACACGTTGGCGACCTTGCCGTGCGCCCGTTCCATCAATGCCCGCACGATGCGGCCCGCCGGATCATCGCTTTGGTCAGGCGCCTTGCGGACGGCCTCCAGCACGCGCCCGTTCGCGGACAGGTCGTAGACCGGCTCCACGGCGGTGGCGAGATCTGTCAGGTCGGTCGGGTCCGCGAGGACGGTTCGCACCCGTTCGGCCCGGGTGGCGAGGAGTATCCGCGCCAACGCCGCTTCCATTCCGGTGGGCAGGACGACCCCCGCCTGGCGCACCTTGGCCGCGTACGGCTTCGCCAGCCAGGTGCTCAACCGTACGCGGGGCACCTCGGGCAGCACCGTCTTCGGCCACTGCCCCACCAACACGTCCGGCCGCAGGTCCGCCAGGTCGTCGGCCGACACCTGCGTGCGGGCACCGGCCTCCACCGCCTGCGGGCCCCGCGTGTAGATGGCGGCACTGAACCGCTCCGCCCGCGCGTCGGCGGCCGGGAGGCTCGTGGACGTGGGACGCAGCACGTACATGTCGGCGGCGGACCCGATGGCCTCGGCCCCGTGATACCGATTGAAGTCCGGAAATATGGCCTCTGACACCAGGTTCAGGTCGCTTAGCGCGTTCTGCACCTTCAGGGCCAGCATCGGCGTCCGGTCGCTGGCCCCGTAGGCGAGGAGCACCCGCCCACGCCGCTGTTCCCGCAACCCTTGGACGCCCCGGGCCACGAACAACCCGACCCCGTCCGGCGTGTAGGGCGGGTCGGTGACGGCCACCTCCGCGAACCCCACCGCCGAGGGCGGCAGTCCCAGCCGCAGGTCGGCCCAGCGCGTCCGCACGTCCAGCCCCAGCTCGGCGGCCCGCTCGTCGATGTAACCGAGAATCCGCTCGTCGACATCGACGACCACGGTCTCGACCCCGGGATGGATCATCCCGACCGCCAGCGAGGTCAGGTCATGGTCTCCCACGCACAGCAGGCGCGCGTCCGCCATCCAGAACCGCGCCCCGAGGAGCAGCGCCCGCCGCACGACCGTCTCGGCCGTGGCCGCCACATGATCCAGAACGTGCCGTCCGCGTGGCGCCCGAGCGATGACCTCCGCCATCCGCTCGACCACCGCCGCGTACTCGGCGAGCAGGTGCCCGACCGGATCGGCCGGGGCGAACGGCCGATGCCCGCTCTTGAGCGCTTCGTCGATCTGGCGGTCTTGTTCTTCGTCCAGCCGGAACCGGTCCTCGCCGCGTTCCAGCGACAGTTCGGCGAGCAGCGCCTCCACCGACCTGCGGGGCGCCGCGCTCTCCCGCACGAGATCGGCGAGGGTCCACCACCGGCGGCCCGCCAGCAGACTCACCACGGCGTGGACCTGCCTGGGATCCATGCCTTCCACAACCGGCAGCCCCGGCACCCCGTCCACCCGGCTGAGCCTATCGTCCACCGGCGGCCCGCCGACGACGGTCGTCGTCGGCGGGCCGGGGCGGGGTCAGCGAACTTCCACGAAGGTGTTGGTGACCCTGTCTTGGGGGCAGTAGGTGGTGGACGTGGCCCCGACCGGCTGCCACGGTCCGCGGCCGATGATGGTCCCCACACCCGGGATGTGGTGGGTGTAGAAGCAGACGATCCGGTGTTCTCCGGTACCGCCGAGGCAGTTACTCGACGTGTTGCTGAAATTCACGCTGATACTGCACTGCGTCGGGGTGGCCGAGGCAGGTGACGCCATCGCGGGGACGGCGGTCAGCGCGCCGAGGGCGGCGAGCGAGGCCACGGCGGCCTTGCGCGAGAAGAACTTCACATGTCCCCCTTGTCAGCGGAGTTCGACGCGGGTGCCCGTGACCCTGTCCGAGGGGCAGTAGGTGCTGGACGTGGCGCCCACCGGCTTCCACGGTCCGTAGCTCTCGATGATCCCCACACCCGGAATGTGGTGGATGAACAGGCAGACGATCCGGTGTTCTCCGGTCCCGCCGAGGCAGTTACTCGACGCGATGCTGCCGCTCGTGGTGATGCTGCACTGAGTCGGGGTGGCGAGGCCCGTCGACGCCATCGCGGGGACGGTCGTCAGCGTGCCGAGTGCCGCGAGCGAGGCCACGGCCATCGTGCGCGAGAAGAGTTTCATCTGTCCCTCCCTAGAGGCATGAGCGGTTGCTCGCCCCTCTATTCGCGCGAGTGAGCGCCGTGGATGCGCGGCCGCCCCGGTCGGTCGGCGTCAGCCGGTCGGGACGTCGAGGAGGCGGGGACGGGAGTCGGGGTTGTCGGCCAGCCAGCGCAGCGCTGCGGTGTTGCGCTGGACGATGGACCGGTACAGCTTGTGGTAGGTGCGGTGCAGGATGTCGATCTCGCTGGTCGGCATGGTGGCCGTGCGCCAGCGCAGGACGCGGTAGCAGTCGGTGGAGTGGCTGCTGAGCGCGACGACGGTGACGCCGTCGCCGGGCACCCAGGTCGGGGACGCCAGCGTGATCGCGAACCCGGCGGCGACGAACCCGACCATGCTGTTGAAATCGACCTCCGCGTAGCGGAACCGGGGTGTGAAACCGGCGGCCTCGCAGGCGGCGCGGAGCATGGCGGTGCCGCCGTCGTCGCCGCCCTGCGGCGGGATCCACGTCTCGCCCGCGAGGTCGGTCAGGCTGACACGGCCCCGGGACGCGAGCGGATGGGTGGACGCCAGCGCGATGCCGCAGGGCTCGATGGTGATGACGCGTTCGGTGGTGCCGGACGGGAGCGGCGGGGCGTGGTGGTCGGCCACCCGTCCCATGAACACCACGTCCACCTGGTCGTTGGCGAGGAAGTGGGTCAGGACGGCGCCGGAGTAGTCCAGGCTCGTGTCGACCGCGCGGTACGGCAGCTCGGTTTCGAGGAGCCGAAGCCATTCGCCCAGCAGGATGTGCGGGTGCGTGCCGAGCCGGATGCCGGTTCGGGCGCCGTTGCCGGGGACGGTGGCGAGCAGATCGTCCATGTCGGCGAGGACGCCCCGGGCCCGCGCCAAGACGTACCGGCCCAACGCGGTCGGGGTGATGCCGTGCGGCCCGCGGACGAACAGCTCTCCGCCGAACGCCTTCTCGATTCGGCGGAGCTGGTTGCTGAGCGTGGGCTGGGAAACGCCCAGGCTGGCGGCGGCGCGCGTGATGCTGCCCGTCTCGGCGAGCTGGCTCAACACTCGTAAATGCCGCAGTTCCACCTGCATAGCCGTGAAGCTATGCCCAAGTGGCAGGCCCCGCAACCGATATGCAGATGTCACCCTCATTTTCGCAAGGCACGACAAATCGTCCATCTGCCCAGCGCCCCGCCCCCGAAATCACCTGCCCCCTGCCCGAACGCTCCCTGCCCCCTCACTGAGTGCCGGGCTGCCCCAAGCAGGCGTGCCCCCGCCCCGGCGGTGGACGGCGACGTCGTGCCGTGCGGCCGCCTCGTCCCCCCACGCGGCGGTCCCACCCCCTCAGTGGAGGCAAGCGCAAGTGAAACGCAAACCCCTAGTGGTGACCACATTGGTCGCCGCGCTCGCGGCCGGCGGTCTCGTACCGCTGGCCCTTCGAGCGGAACCGAGCGCACAAGGGTCAAGCCCCGATCCGAAGACCGCCGCGGTGGTCTCCGCCGAACGGCTCATCGCCGGACGTGTCGCCGAGCTGCACCCGAGCAAGGGCGACGACTACGTCCGGACGCAGGTCGTCGGCACACCGTGGCGTCTGAACTATGTCGCCTACGAGCGGACGTACCGGGGCCTGCCCGTCGTCGGCGGCGACTTCGTGGTCGCCACGGACGATCAGGGTCATGTGCGCAACCTGAATGTCGCGCAAAAGCAGCCGGTCGACATCGGCGTCCAGCCGAAGATCGGCAAGGAGGCGGCGGCGAAGACGTCGCGGGCGGCGCTGTCCAAGCCTGACAAGACGACCGGCCAGAAGCTGGTCGTGCACGCGTTGCAGAAGCCTAGGCTGGCCTGGGAGACGACGGTCTCCGGCCGGGACGACGACCACCTGAGCCTGAAGAAGGTGTACGTCGACGCCCTGACCGGCAAACGGTTCGATGAGCAGGAACAGGTCGTCGCGGGCACCGGAACGGGCATCTGGGAAGGTTCCAACCTCACGATTGGAACGACCCAGTCCGGCGGGCAGTACACGATGCAGGACCCGGAGCGTCCTGGTCTGTCCTGCGCCGACCACAGCGGCAGCCGCATCTTCTCCGGTCCGGACGACGTGTGGGGCAGCACGTCCAAGACCAGTAAAGAAGCCGGCTGCGTGGACGTCATGTACGCGGGCGCCGGCCAGTGGGACCTGCTGAAGTCCTTCGGCCGCACCGGCCTCAACGGCGGCCGGTGGGCTCCGGCCTACGTGGGCCTCGACGAGGTCAACGCCTACTGGCAGAGCGGGCGCGCGACGTTCGGACACAACCAGCAGAACCAGTGGATCACGTCCACGGACGTCGTCGCGCACGAGTTCGGGCACGGCCTCGACAGCTACACCCCGGGCGGCATCTCCGGCGGCAACACGCAGGAGTTCGTCGGAGACGTGTGGGGCGCCGCGGTCGAGCACTTCCTGAACAACCCGACCGACCGGCCCGACTACACGGTCGGCGAGGAGGTCAACCTCGTCGGTCGGGGCCCGATCCGCAACATGTACAACCCGTCGCAGGTCAACAGCGACCCGAACTGCTACTCCAGCTCGGTGCCGAGCATGGAGGTGCACAAGGCGGCGGGCCCGGGGAACCACTGGTTCTACCTGCTGGCCGAGGGCAACAACCCGGGCGGCGGCAAGCCGTCCAGCCCGATCTGCTCGGGCGGCCCCTCCTCGGTGACCGGCATCGGCATCATGAACGCCGCGAAGATCTTCTACAACGCGATGATGCTGAAGACGTCCGGCACCAACTACGCCCGCTACCGGGTGCTGACGTTGCAGGCGGCGAAGAACCTCGACCCGACCTGCAACTGGTACACCAAGGTCAAGGACGCATGGAACGCCGTCACGCTGGGCCAGCAGTCCGGTGAGCCGACCTGCACGCCGACCGGCAACGACTTCTCGATGTCGGTGTCGCCGTCCTCGGGCAACGTCAAGGCGGGCGCGTCGGTGCAGTCGACGGTCTCCACCACCGTCACCGGTGGCTCCTCCGAGCCGGTGGAATTGTCGGCGAGCGTGTCCCCGGCGGGCAGCGGCGTGACCGCGAGCTTCAGCCCGGCGCGCGTCCCGTCCGGCAACACGTCGACGCTCACCATCACGGCGGACGACACGGCGCGGACCGGTCCCGTCACCGTCACCGTGACCGGCAAGGGCGCCACCGCGACCCGCACCGCCACGTACTCGCTCAACGTCGAGGGCGGCGGCGGACCCGGGCCCAACAACCCGCCCAACATCAACGTCGAGAACGTCAAGGCGCACCTCCAGCAGTTCCAGACCATCGCCCAGCAGAACGGCGGCACGCGCTACGCCGCGGGCGGCGGTTACACGGCCTCGGTCGCGTACGTGGAGCAGAAGCTGAAGGCCGCCGGGTTCACCGTGACCCGGCAGGCGTGCACGTCCGGCTGCACCGCCGGTTCAGGCCCCAACCTGATCGCCGACTGGCCGGGCGGCAACGCCAACAACGTCTACATGTTCGGCGCCCACCTCGACGGTGTCCGGGGCGGCCCCGGCATCAACGACAACGGCACCGGTTCGGCGGCGCTGCTGGAGACCGCGCTCACGCTGGCGCAGTCCAAGCCGACCATGCTCAACCAGGTCCGGTTCGGCTGGTGGACGGACGAGGAGCAGGGCCTCAACGGCTCCGAGTTCTACGTCAACCGTCTCCCGGCGGCCGAACGGTCGAAGATCAAGGGTTACTTCAACTTCGACATGGTCGGGTCCCCGAACGCGGGCTACTTCATCGACAACCTCAACTCGCAACTGTCCTCGAACCTGAAGGGATACTTCGACTCCATCGGCGTCGTCCCGGACGAGATGGGCGAGTGCTGCAGCGACGACGGCCCGTTCCGCAACGCCGGGATCGCCACCTCGTTCCTGTCGACGGGCGCTTCGGCGACCATGTCGTCCGCGCAGGCTCAGAAGTGGGGCGGCACGGCCGGACGGGCGTTCGACCCGTGCTACCACCAGTCCTGCGACAGCTACCCGAGCAACGTCAACACGACCGCGCTCGACCGCAGCGCGGACGCCATCGCGTGGGCGCTGTGGAAGACGTCCGTGAACCAGTCGGTACCCGCGGACGACTTCTCCATGACGGCCGATCCGACGAACGCGTCCGTCCAACCGGGCCAGCCGGCCACGGCCACCATCACCACGGCGGTGACCGAGGGCGCGGCCCAGACGGTCGACCTGACGGCGACCGTGACCCCCGGCGGGCCGAAGGTCACCTTCAGCCCGGCGTCCATCCAGTCCGGCGGCAAGTCGACGATGACGGTCGCCACGACGGCGGACACCCAGGCGGGCGACTACACGGTGAAGGTCACCGGTACCGGCAAGTCCGCCACGCACACCGCGAACATCACCCTGCGGGTGCAAGGCGACGGCACGGACGACTTCTCCGTGTCGGTCGACCCGACCAACGGGACGGTCGAGGCCGGTAAGTCGACGACGGCGACGATCCGCACGGCCCTCACGGCCGGGACGGCGCAGCAGGTGGCGCTGTCCGCGACCGTGTCACCGGGCGGGCCGACCGTCACGGTCAACCCGGGCGAGGTGAAGACGGGCGGCACGGCGACCCTGAACGTGTCCACCACCGACGGTACGCCGGAAGGCGACTACACGGTGACGGTCAACGGCAAGGGCTCGGTCACCCGGACGGCCACCTACACCCTCTCGGTGACCAAGAAGCAGGGCGGTCGGACCGCAACCAGCGAAACCGACTACCCGATTCGCGACTACACGTGGACCGTCAGCCCGCTGGCGGTCGACATCGAGGGCCAGGCGGCGACCGAGGTGTCGCTGTCGATCGACGCGCGGCACACCTGCGCGGAGGACCTCGGAGTGTGGCTCGCTTCACCGGCCGGGCAGACATATGTAGTCAAACGCCAAGGAACCGGTCAGTATCAGTGCACGCCGTGGAACGGCCCGATGACGTTCGAAGTCCCGGGCGTCAGTTCTCCGGCGTCTGGAACCTGGCAGCTCTACATCTACGACTACGGACCCGGTGACACCGGAACCCTCAATGGTTGGACCATCAGGCTCTAGCCGCGCACAGTGACGTGTCCGGCCTGACCCCGCAAGCGGGGCCAGGCCGGACACCCCCATATCCCGCCAACCCCCTACTCCCCCGCGTTAACCGATCCCCCGCCCCTTCAACTCCCGCTCCTGTTCTCCAGCCTTTGCCTCCCAGCCCCGTCAACCTCCCGCCTGTCGTCCCCGTCCTTCGATCTCTCAGCCACCGTCTGCCGTCCCTCCGCCGCCCTGCCCTTCGCCCCTCGCCCATCGTCCCCCCGCCCCCTTTGACTCCCGCCCTTCGATTTCACGCCCCGAGTTCAGCTCGGCCCCCAGAGGAGTGCGCAATGTCCCGAAGGTCACGCATCCTGTCAACGGCGATACCGCTGGCCGTGACCCTGATCCTGCCCGCCGCGATCGCGTCGGCCGCCCCGTCCCGGAGCACCGACGCCGCTCCGGTCGCGGCGACCCCGGCCGCCCCTTCCGGGGAGCAGGCCGATCCCCGTCCAAGACCTGACACCGCCGGAGAGCGGAAGGCCGAGAACGCCGTGCTCCGGTACGCGGCCGACGGCCGGACGTCCAAGGTGACGATCAGCGAGCCGGGCTCCAGCTACATCAAGGTGCATTTCGCGTCCCTGCGGCTGCTCCCCGGCGACCGTGTCACGGTCGCCGACCCGTCCGGACGTGAGGTGCACACCTACCACGGCGATCCCACGGTCACGAAGCACGGCGGCGACTCCTCCCACACCGTCCACGGCCGGACGGGGTTCGCCGCGATGTCCGTCAACGGGGACGCCGCCGTCGTCACTCTCCACTCAGCCACACGGCGCCGTAACGCCGCGGCCCTGACCAGGCAGGGATATGGCGCCCGCATCGACGCCTACTTCCGTGGCTTCACCACGGCCGAGTACGCGGCCGCCAACCCGCGTACGACCAGCGTGTGCGGTGCCGACGACCGCCGCGACGTCACCTGCTACAAGGAGAGCAACCCCACCGAGTACGCCCAGTCCCGTGCGGTCGCCCGCCAACTTCTCAAGGGCGTAGGGCACTGCACGGCCTGGCGGGTCGGCAACACGAACCGGATGCTCACCAACCAGCACTGCATGGAGAACGCGAACGACCTCAAGGCCAGCGAGTTCCAGTTCGACTACGAATGCTCCACCTGCGGCGGCCGGAACCCGCGGGCGGGCGTCAAGGTGAGCGGCGCCGAACTCCTCAAGCTGAGCCCACTCGCCGACCTGGACTACGCCCTGTTCTCGGTCAACAACTTCGACAGCGTCAAGCAGTTCGGGACCCTCTACCTGGAGACCCGCGAACCCACCGCCAACGAGCGCATCTACATTCCCGGGCACGGTGACACGCTGCCCAAGCGACTGTCCCTGCACGAGGACGGCGGCGCCTACTGCAAGATCTCGCGGGTGTCGTCCGGGGTGAACACCGGATACATGTGCGACACCTCGGGCGGGAACTCCGGCTCGCCGGTGCTGGCCGCGTCATCGCACAAGGTCATCGCGCTGCACCATCTCGGCGGCTGTCCCAACTGGGGAACCCGGATTAGTCTCGTCTACCGTGAGATCTCCGGCTTGATCGACAACAACCCGGGAGCCGCGGACTCCCGGGCGGCCCTGCGCGGCTGACCCCGCGCGGCAATGACCTCCCGTCCGGGGCGGCTCTCCTCCCGTGGGTCCCGGACGGGAATGCGGTCCGGTATCCCCTGGCGGGGAGGACCCCGGACCCCCGCCGGTACCGCACCGGCCGTGACCTGGCCCACGCGCCGGTGCGGTACCGCGACGGCCCCCGCCCTTAACCCGCGCGCCGGAAAGACGGCGCCCCAACGACGCCACCACGGAGCCTCCACCGCCCGACGATGACGGCGAGCACGCGTCCACCCGACCACCTCGACCAGATCCACGCCCGACGGAACGGCAAGACCCGCGATCATCCTTCCTGGACGGCCGCCCTCGCCACCGCAGGCGACCTCGGCCACCGCACGCCCCGCGTTGATGCGGTACAGGGCCGGCTTACCCGTTTGTTGGGAAGGTGGTGACCCAGCGGCGTTGCCACGGGGTTTCCACGGCTCGGCGATGGTGGTGGGTGCGTGTCCAGGCGACGGCCTCGGTCGGGGCCACGCCGGACAGGACGGCGAGGCACGCGATGACCGTGCCGGTGCGGCCGACTCCGCCGCCGCAGGCGACCTCGACCGCCGCGCCGGAGCGGGCGCGGTCGTACAGGTCGCGGATGTGGCGGACGGCGGCGTCCCGGTCGCGGGGCAGCATGAAGTCGGGCCAGTCGAGCCAGGCGGAATCCCAGTGCAGGGACGGCTCGTGGCGGCGGCGGAGACGTCCCGAGCCGAGGTAGAGCCCGAAGTCGGGCGGCGGGCCGTCCGGTAGCGGGTTTCGCAGGCCGCGGCCCCGGACCCAGGTTCCGTCCGGTAGCTGGAGCGCGCCGGTGAGGGGTGCGGTCATGGGGTCACCGCCCGGCGGCGGGCCCGGTGGTTGGCGACGTTGAGCCGGTTGCCGCACAGCTCGGGCATGCAGTAGCGGCGGCGTCCGGCGCGGCTGGCGTCGACGAACACGCCGCGGCAGCCGGGCGCGGCGCAGGCCCGGAACCGGTCGTGGCCGAGCGTTCTGACGACGCCGAAGAGCCCGACGGCGATGAACGCGGCCAGTTCGTCGGCGAGGGACGCGTCCGGCGCGGTCGGCACGCACCACATCCACCGGTCATCGGGGTCGCGGCGGAGCACGGGGGCGCGCCCGGCCCGGCCGATCAGCACGCCCGCACCGGCGACGGCCTGCTCCTCCGTCTCGGTCTCGATGATCCCGCGGACCTCCCGGCGCAGCAGTTGCACGGGAAAGACGTCCTCGTCCTGGGGACGCCGCAGGTCATGCCCGGCCAACAGCACGGCCAGCGCCTCCACGTCGGGCAGCGCCTCGGCGCCCCGGACCGTCGGGGACGTGCTCACCAGGTCGTTCGCCACCTCGATGCCCGCCGCGTAGTTCGCGATAGGAATGTCCACATAATCCTCCTGTAAGGCTTGAAGAAGGACTATAGCTCTTACTCCGTGGTGATGAGGTGGAAGTCGAGACCACCGTTCACGGCGGACACCTCGACCCGGCTGCCATGCCGTAGGTCACCGGCCAGCAGCAGGTCGGACAGCTGATCGTCCACCTCCCGCTGGATCGTGCGGCGCAGGGGCCGGGCCCCGAACTCCGGCTGGTAGCCCCGCCCGGCGATCCAGTCCACGGCCTCCGGGGTGAACGTGACGTCGACGTCCTGGGCGCGGAGGCGGCGGCGCGTCTCGTCCAGTAGCAGGTCCGTGATCTGGCGGAGCTGGCCGGCCTCCAGCCGGTGGAACACGATGATCTCGTCGATCCGGTTGAGGAACTCGGGCCGGAACGACTCGCGGAGCCGCCGCATGATCCGGTCGCTCAGCGCGGCGTCGGGGCCTTCGCCCGGCGTGCCGAACCCGACCTCCGTCCGGCCGGTGATCAGCTCGGAGCCCAGATTGCTCGTCATGATCACCACGGTGTTGCGGAAGTCGACGGTGCGGCCCTGCGCGTCGGTGAGGCGGCCGTCGTCCAGCAGTTGGAGCAGCACGTTGAAGACGTCCTGATGCGCTTTCTCGATCTCGTCCAGCAGGATCACCGAGTACGGCTGCCGGCGCACCGCGTCGGTGAGCTGGCCCGCCTCCTCGTATCCGACATATCCGGGCGGCGCGCCCATGAGGCGGCTCACGGTGTGCCGCTCCTGGAACTCGCTCATATCGAACCGGATCAGCCGGTCGCGGCTGCCGAACAGCGCCTCCGCCAGCGCCTTCGCCAGCTCCGTCTTCCCGACACCGGTCGGGCCGAGGAACAGGAACCCGCCGATCGGACGGTCCGGGTCGCCCATGCCCGCGCGGGACCGCCGGACGGCCCGCGCCACCGCCGCCACCGCGTCGTCCTGGCCGATCACCCGCTCGTGCAGATGCTCCTCAAGCCGGGTGAGACGTTCCCGTTCCGCCTGCGTGAGCTGGGTCACGGGCACGCCGGAGATCCGGGAGACCACCTCGGCGATGTCGTCGGTCGTCACCTCCGGAACGGTGATCACCCCGTTCGTCTCCCGCGTCGCCGCGAGATCCTCCTCCAACCTGACGACCTCGTCGCGCAGCTCGGACGCCTTCTCGTAGTCCTCGTCCGCGACGGCCTGGTCCTTCTCCCGGCGCCGCCGTTCGAGCCGTTGTTCCAGTTCGCGTCGGCCGCCGTCCCGCGTCCCGGCCCGCAACCTGACCCGGGCGCCCGCCTGGTCGATCAGATCGATGGCCTTGTCGGGCAGGAACCGATCGGTCAGGTACCGGCTCGACAGATCCACCGCCGCGAGCAACGCCTCGTCGGTGAACCGCACCTGGTGATGAGCCTCGTATCGATCCCGTAGGCCGCGCAGGATCTCGATGCTGTCATCGGGGCTCGGTTCCGGCACCAGGATCGGCTGGAACCGGCGCTCCAGCGCGGCGTCCTTCTCGATGTTGCGGCGGTACTCGTCGATGGTCGTCGCGCCGACCACATGCAGTTCGCCCCGTGACAGCGGCGGTTTCAGCATGTTGCCCGCCGACATCGCGCCCTCCGCGCCGCCCGCGCCCACGATGGTGTGGATCTCGTCGATGAACACGACCAGCTCGTCGCCGTGTTCGCGGATCTCGTCCACGACCTTCTTCAGCCGCTCCTCGAAGTCGCCCCGGTACCGCGTCCCGGCGACGATCCCGCTCAGGTCCAGTTGGACGATCCGTTTCCCGCGCAGGGTCTCCGGGACGTCGTCGTCGACGATTCGCTGGGCGAGCCCCTCGGCGATGGCGGTCTTCCCGACGCCGGGGTCACCGATCAGTACCGGGTTGTTCTTGGTGCGCCGCGACAGCACCTCCACGGTCTGCTCGATCTCGTTCTCGCGTCCGATGACCGGGTCGACGCGTCCCTCCCGCGCGAGGGCGGTCAGGTCGCGGCCGAACTCGTCCAAGGTCGGTGTCCCGGTGACCTGCCCACCGCCGGGTGGCTGTTGCCCTCCGCCCGCCGCCTGTTGCAGGGTGTCCGGCGTCACGTGCTCATGATCGAGAATTCGTCCGGCGCTCGACCCGCGATCCAGGGCCAACGCGAAAAGCAGGTGCTCAGGCCCGATATAGGACGACCCGAGCGCCCGCGAGACCTGATGCGAGTCCAGCAGCGCCCGTTTCGCGGACGGCGTCAACTCCGGCGGGACGTCCCGCGGCTCCCCCCGCCGCGCATGCTCCTCGATCTCATTCTTGATCTTGTCCGGGTCGGCCCCGGCCCGCGCCATCCACTGCCGAGTCCCCTGCTGCCGTGTCGCCGCCCACAGCAGATGATCGGTGTCCAGGTCGACACTGCCCCACTGCGCCGCCTGCGCCGCCGCGTCCCGCACCAACTCCCGCGCGGGCTCGCTCATCAGCCGGGCGAGACTGATCCGCTCCACCGGACGCCGCTGCGCCCGCGCCCCGAAGAACCTGGCCAGCATCTCTTCGAACGGGTCCATGCCACCGGATCCGTACCACCCCGAGGTCATCCCCCAAAACCTCCTACCCCGTCGAAGACACCGTTCACAGCAACGCAGAGTCACGTGCCCATGCGAAAGCCCAGAAAACCCACCCGCCCTCCGCGCTCATCCAACCTCCGTCCCCACACGAATCCCCCGGTGACAGCGCACCACCCACCGTTGCGTAATGGGGAGGAACCCATGAAGGACACCCACGAGACGCGGGCCACCAGACCCGGCCGCCGACGCGCGGCGCTGGCCTCGCTCGCCCTCGCCGCCACATCGGCGGCCCTGCTCGGCACGGCACCCAGCGCGTCGGCCGTCCCCACGGGCTGCACCGCCATCCAGATCGATTCCCGCAACGCGAAGAGCGTGTGCACCGGCGGCACCGGTGAACACCGCGTGTTCATGGCACAGCGCCACTTCGACCCGAACGTCGGCGTGGTCGAGTGCGTCAGCCCCTGGGTGCCCGCGTACAGCGTCGCCCACGTCCTGTGCGGCGTCCACCCGGTCGTCGGCGTAAGGGTCGAAACCCGCTGACGCAACCATCGCGGCCCTTGTTCAAGTTGAACAAGGGCCGCACACGTATCCGCCCACCCATCTTACAATAGGTAGCCTTTGAGTTACTCTAAGTAGAGAGTGGATGTCATGGGGCCTGCTCCACCACGAGCTCCCAGGAAACGGAGACGATCATGCGACGTACCACGACCGTCCTGGCCGCCCTGGCCACCGGCGCGGCACTGACCTTGACCAGCGCCACTCCGGCCCTGGCGGCCCGGGGGACCCTCACCCTCAGTGGCAACCGGTACACCAACCCCACCCAGGGCTGCTACAACGGGCAGTACCGGCCACTGACCGTCGAGAACCACACCGACGCCCCGGTGTTCGTCTTCGACGATCACAATTGCCACAGCGAACGCCTCGGCACCGTCCCACCCGGCCAGACCCGCCTCTTCGAGTTCGGCAACAGCGTCTTCCTCCCAAAGTGACACCGCGAGCACGAACCCGGTGCTAAGCGTCCCGGAGGCGGGTGATCTGCCAGCCGGAGCCGTCCGGGACGATCGTGACCCGCAACGCGAGCTTGCCGCGCTCGGACGTGAGAATCGTGGTCATGTCGCCCAGCAGCACGGTCTCGGTCATTCTGAGGTTGAGGAAGACCAGCAGTTCCGCCGAGTCGTCGTCCTGCCGGATGATCTCGACCGCCACCGCCTCCCCCTTGGCCGGTCGTTGGGGAGCGCCCGCCCGCCCCCATATGCGGTCGTAGTCGTCGGCCGCGGAATCGGTCAGTACGTCGCGGCCCTCACCCCGGGCGAGGGCGGTCATCATCTCCCGGGCATCCTTCCGCATCAGGTACTCCCGCGACGGCGGCCCGTCACCGCCTGTCGAGGACAACGTGATGATCGAACCGCCCAGCATGTCCAACAGGCCGGAGACGCGCCAGCCGTTCGGTGTGAGCATCATGTGCACCCTGTACCCCCGCAGCTTCTTCACCGGCGGCCGGCCGGGCTTGGTGGAGGTCAAGCGCACCACGGCCATGAGGTCGGCCGAGCCGTTGACGGCGTCGGGCCCGTGGCCTCCCGCGTGCGCGGAGATCGGCACCATCGTTGACACCCGCGCCGCCGAAAGCGTTTCTCGCTCCCGCAGGTATTGGGCACGCATTGCGGCCCGGTGCTTCCGAAGCAGTTCACGTTCGGTGGCGGTGGTGGCCTGCTCCCAGGCGTCCAGGTGCTGGTCGACGTGGGCGGGGTCCATGGTGTTGAGCGTGACGAGCTGCCGCGTCGCCGTGGCCGCGACCACGGGACGAGTGGACGCCGGCAGTTGCCAGGCAGATTCCGCCGGTGGGCTGGTCGTCCCGTCCGGACCGAACGCGCCCCAGGCGATGGTGCCGCACGTCACCAGCACGACCGCGACGGTGGACGCCTTCGACCATTCCCGCATGCTCTTCCAGCCCATGACGGCCCCGTTCATCGAGCGACACCGCGAAGATCACCCGCGGCGCCACCATGATCGCCTAGACGCCCCCGCGCCACGGCCGATCACCGAAACGCTGGATTTGCGACATGCCTCACAGACGCCAGTGATCCCGGCTAGGAGGTGCACGCGTTCACTGCTTGATCAGCACGGCTGCGGTGTCAGAGGCCCCCGTTATCGTGTGCCAGTGGGGTGCTGGACGGGGTATTTGTTGCGGGACACTGACGGATCGTGCCGATTCCGCCACGTCAAATGGGGCACCTGGCAGTTGCTCGACCAGGACGGCCAGGCGGAGGTCATCGCGGAGCTGCGCCGCGACGGCACGCCGCTCGATGAGGTCGAGCCCGGCTACTTCGATGGCTGGTACTGCCAGGGAGTCGCCATCGATTTGAAGAACCGCGTGTTCCGGGCCTACTCGTGTCCTGGGGACAATCATCACCGGGAAAGCCTCGACCTGCGGTTCCGGACGGCGCCGGCGTGGGCGGGGTGGGACGCCGGGTTCGCGTGGGGTGGACGCGAGGAACTGGCCGAAGTGATTCCTGAGGCGTCTTCCGTCATCGTCCCGTACCACGGGCTGGAGGCACCTCCGCTGGCGGAGCTGCCTTTCGGGGAGCGGGACCAGGGCTTCTCGACCTGGGACGCCGACCGGTTCGAGCTCGTGGTCCACCGCGATGTCGCCGATGCGGGCTGGTACGACTGGTACCAGGAGTGTGACCTCGTCACCGTGATCACCCCCGACCTCCACGTCCTCGATTACCGGTTCTTCACCGAGTTTCGGGAATGGACCGACACCCTCCTGCCCTGGCTCGTCCACGGACACTCGTATGTCGACGAGCTTCGCGGCCAGACCCCCTACCCATTTCCGGGGGAAGGGGAGCGCGTCCGGGCGGGGCTGGTCATCGATCTGGACCAGCGAGTGCTGCGGTACTGGCCCCATGGTTACGTCCCCTCCCGGCTCCTTGCAGCTGTCGGAGCCGCGTGGCCGGGCTGGGAACTGCGCCGGATGCGCTACGGCTTCGCCGAGCACCTGGCAGTGACCGGTCGCCGCGCCCCTGACGCGCTCGCGACGCCCCCCGAGGTCGCCGCAGAGTGGGAGGCCGCCCGTCGCGACCTCACCCCGGACCCACGCCCCCTACGGGCACCTCTTGTACTCGAGGCTTAAGACGCGTTTCACAGTGCCGTTGGTGCGCGCACTTGACGGCTCGCGTCACAGAGTGCCCTTTCAGGCCCGCTTTCTGTTGTCGGGTCGGGTCAGCCGGACGCCGGCGTGCGGCTACGGGGTCGCTCAGTTTTCGATTACGTTCAACAGTTCACCGGTGGTCTGAGCTGCCTCTGGGAAGGAAGTGGTCACTGGGACTTATCGCTCGGTGGGCTTCTGGGGTCCTCGTCAGAGGGGTGGCGGGTCACGCCGCGGCGCATGGCTTCCAGGAAGACCTTGACCACCAGGCCCAGGACGATCAGGTCGACGATCATTTGGATGGTGGTCAGGGCTCGGGCCGTCTGGGTGCGGGGGACGATGTCGCCGAAGCCGACCGTGGCGAAGACCGTCACGGTGAAGTACAGGGCGTCGACGTGGGTCAGGGGTTCGGAGAAGCCGGGTGGGGTGTCGTTGGCCAGGAGGCAGTAGGACGCCGCGAACAGGAGAAGGAACAGCGGGACGGACGTCGCCAGCGCCTCCACGGTGCGGAGTCTCGGAAACGGTGAATGGGTGATCGCGTGGGCCTGCCAGGCGACGAGGGCGCCCAGAGCGAGCAGGGCGACGACCATCACCACGGCCGTGCGTGGCGTGAACGGCCTGTTCAGCGGGGCCGTGAAGTACGCGGCCAGCATGAACGTCGTCGTGAGGGCCGTGCGGGTCGCGATGCGGCGCTTCTGTCGGGCGCGTGGACGGTCCACGCCACGATCATGCCCAGCCGGACGGGTTAGATGACGCCCTGGGCGAGCATGGCGTCGGCGACGCGTTCGAACCCGGCGATGTTGGCGCCCACCACGTAGTCGCCCGGGGCGCCGTAGCGTTCGGCCGTCTCGTAGCAGGTGTCGTGGATGGCGCGCATGATCCCGGCGAGTTCGTCCTCGACCTTGGCGAACGTCCAGGAGTCGCGGGACGCGTTCTGGCGCATCTCCAGGGCGCTGACCGCGACACCGCCCGCGTTGGCGGCCTTGCCGGGGCCGAACGCGACACCGGCCTGCTGGAAGATGTGGACGGCCTCGGGGGTGGTGGGCATGTTCGCGCCCTCCGAGACGGCCTTGACGCCGTTGCGGACCAGGATTGTCGCGGCGTCCGCGTCCAGCTCGTTCTGGGTCGCGGACGGCAACGCGATGTCGGCGGGAACGTCCCAGACGCTGCCACCCGGGACGAACCGGGCCGAGGCGCCGCGCAGGTCGGCGTAGTCGGAGACGCGGCCCCGGTCGACCTCCTTGACGTGCTTGAGGAGGTCGAGGTCGATGCCCTTCTCGTCGACGACATAGCCGCTGGAGTCGGACACGGTGAGCACGTTCGCGCCGAGCTGCTGCGCCTTCTCGACCGTGTAGATCGCGACGTTGCCGGAGCCGGACACGACGATCTGCTGCCCGTCGAGGTCCTCGCCGCGGCGGCGGAGCATCTCGGCCGTGAACAGGACGTTTCCGTAGCCGGTGGCCTCCGTCCGCCCGGCGGAGCCGCCCCACAGCAGGCCCTTGCCGGTGAGGACGCCCGCCTCCCAGCGGTTCGTGACGCGCCGGTACTGGCCGAACAGGTAGCCGATCTCGCGGGCGCCGACGCCGATGTCGCCGGCGGGGACGTCGGTGTGCTCGCCGACGTGCCGGTACAGCTCGGTCATGAACGACTGGCAGAACCGCATGACCTCCTCGTCGGAGCGTCCGTGCGGGTCGAAGTCACTGCCGCCCTTGCCGCCGCCGATGCCGAGCCCGGTCAGCGCGTTCTTGAAGATCTGTTCGAAGCCGAGGAACTTGACGATGCCGAGGTTGACGGTGGGATGAAAACGCAGGCCGCCCTTGTACGGGCCGAGCGCGCCGTTGAACTCGACGCGGAACCCGCGGTTGACGTGGACGTTGCCCTCGTCGTCCTGCCACGGCACCCGGAACATGATCTGGCGCTCGGGCTCGATGAGCCGTTCGACCAGCTTGGCGGACGCCAGTCCGGGCTTCGCCGCCAGCACGGGGCCGAGGGACTCCAGTACCTCGTGGACGGCCTGGTGGAACTCGGCCTCGCCCGGGTCACGCCGCAGCACCCGCTCGTAGGACTCCTCCAGGACGGCCAGGACCTCGGGCGGCGCCGACAAGCGGGGGGCCAACGGCATGGTGAAGATCCCTTCCTCGACGACCCTTCCACTTTAAGAGGTGTTCGACGTTGCCTTTGACAGGCACGCCCTGGTCAGGTGCGGGGAAGGGGACCGGGCCGCGTCCTCCCTGGGTGAGGACACGGCCCGGTGGGATGGGACGTCAGGCGGTGGGGCACTTCTTCCACGCCATGTGGTACGTGGTCTTGTAACTCCCGTCGGTGGAGTCGAAGGCCATGAAGCTCGTACCGCGGGAGCCGCCCTTGTAGACGCGCAGCTCGGTGTTGATGTTGAAGTTACGGTCCTCGCCGCACGGCTTGAAGATCATCTCGGCCACTTCCGTCCGGTCGGAGAACGACCAGTTGTCGGAGTACGGGCCTTCGAGCTCGTGGGTCTCGGCGGAGGTCGCGGACTCGCCCTGGTGGTAGTAGCTGGCGCGCTGCATGCCCCGCGCGCCGTCCGCCAGGTGCGCGAAGCCCCGGTAGTCGGCACCGGCGATCGCGTACGTGAAGCCCTGCGGGACGTGCACGCGCAGCGCGAGCTGGCAGTTCTTGCGGAAGTCGGTGGGCTTCGACGAGCCGCCGGCCTGGGCGAGGTAGTCGCTGTAGGTGACGGTGAACGCGGTGTTGTCACTCGCCGGGGCGACCGCGGTGGTGCCCTTGGCGCAACCCGAGCCGTTCACGGTGAGAACGTCAACGGTGATCTGCTCGTCCGGCGGGGGGTCGTTGACGTCGGCGGACGCGGTGGGAGCCGCGGAGAGCACCAGTGCGATGGCCGGGACGGCGGCCGCCGTAAAGGTCAGTCCTTTGCGCATTGTTCCTTCTCCTTTACCTACGGGGGCACTTCTGCCACTCGAAGTGATAGATGGTCTTGATGCTTCCGTCGGCGGAGTCCATCGACACGAAGCTGACCTTGTCTGGGTCCGAGGTCCCCCGAAGCACGCGCAACTCGGTGTTGATGTTGAAGTTGCGCTCTTCACCGCACGGCTTCCAGACGAGCTGCCCCACCTCTTCCTGGTGGGTGACCTGCCAGTTGTCGGCGTACTCACCCTGGATGACGTGGCTCTTGGCGGCGGTCTGGTGGCTACCCTGGAAGTAGTAGCTGGCCTTCTGGATGGCGGTGGCGCCCTCCTCCAGCCACGCGAACCCTCGGTAGTCGGTCGAGGCGATCGCGTAGGTGAAGCCCTGCGGGACGTGCACCTTCATGCTGATCTGGCAGTTCTTACGGAAATCGGTCGGTGCCGAGGAACCGCCGGCCTGGGCCGTGTAGTCGCTGTAGGTGACCGTGAAGGCCTCCTTGTCCTCCGACACGGCGACTGCGGCCGTACCCTTCGGGCATCCCGAGCCGTTCACGGTCGCGATTTCGATTGTCACGCCCTCGGGCCCGGGCACGAAGTACGAACCGTGGGCGGCCCCTGCCGGTGCCGCCGTCGCCGCGGCCAGCATCATTGCTGCCGCAGCGGAAAAAACGATCCCTTTACGCATGCGATTCCTCCTTGCTGGAGCCTGCGCAAAGAGAGAGTAAAGCGACCTTCTCAGAGAGGTCAATCATCAACTTTCAACACGCGAAAAGAGACAGCGTGACCGGCGATCCCCCGCCTTGATCAGCAAGAATGGAAAGGTCCAACGATCACACTATCCGTGGGACCGTTCCATCAAGTTGTACAATAGAATTAAAGTTGCCATTCAGATATCATCGAAAACACCCCGACACATGCGAGACGGAGGCCCGCTCCACGGCGGACCTCCGTTCTGAAGTGCGATGATGGCGGCTAGCCACCGTCCCGCAACCTGGAGGCCAGTACGGCCGCCTGGCTGTGCTCAATGTCCCGGGTGGCGGTGAGCAAGGTTATCGTTCCCGTTTTCGCGAGCTCCCGCAATCGCTCGAGCGCCGCCGCGCGTTCCGGCTCCTCCAGCTCGGCCTCGTACCGCCGGACGAACTCGTCGAACCTGTCGACACTGTGCCCGTACCACTTGCGCAGTTCGGTGGACGGCGCGACGTCCTTCTCCCACTCGTCCAGACGCGCCTTCTCCTTGGACAACCCACGCGGCCACACACGGTCCACCAGAATCCGCTTCCCGTCACCGGACGCGACCGGATCGTACACTCTGCGCAGTTTTACCTCCATGCCCCGTCCCTACCCGAAAACCACCAACACCGCCCTCCCAATACCCAGCCCAACCCCAGACGCCATCCCCCGGCACCACAGACGGCGCGGCTCGGCAGCGCTGGCGGGGCGGGGCGGTGTTAGGGGTGGGGTGGGGTGGAGGTTTGGTCGGCGAACTCGGTGGCGGCGGTTCGGCGGGCGAACTCGCCCGCTACTGCGCGGCCGAGGACGTCGTCGTCCGGGCGGTGTCTCTCCAGGTACTCCAGGGCCTCGGCTAGTTCCCCGGCGGTCAGCTGCCGCACCGGCTTCGTGGCCCAGCGCGGGAGCGGGCGGGTCGGACGTCCGGCGGCCCGCGCGGCTCGCGGTTCGATGTTCACGAGTTCCACCCTTTCCTTATCGATTTCCGAAACGTGCGGCGCGGCGGCCGGTGGCGTATTGGCCGCCTCGAATAGAATCGTCGCGTGCATTGGTGGAGCCAGCAGGCCTGTGACGCCGCGGCGGAGGCGCAGGCCGCCGATCCCTCGCCGGGAAATCTGATGGCGGCCGCCCAGGTGCAGGCGCTGATATCGATGGCGGAGGCGTTGCACCGCATCGCGTCCGCCCTGGAAGTGCGTGACGACCCCGAAAACGTCCCGCCGATGAGCGGTTTTCATCCTCGGCCGGCCCGTACAGGTTCCGTCTCCGTGAACAGGTCGGAGGCGAAGACCTCATCGCCCGACCGGTCGAAAAAGTGAAATACCGGTGCGCCCGGCCGGGGCGCACCGGTATTTCACGGCGTGTCAGGCATCGCTGAAGGACTTGCGTTCCGACCTGCCGTTCGTGCTCGCGGCCAGCCGGGACGTCTTCGCGATGGGCGGGCGCGCCGGGGCGGTCTCCATGGCGTACTCGGTGTCGGACACCGCCGCGGCCGGTTCGTCCGTCACGCTGGGGCGCGGCTCCTCGCGGGGACGGTCCCGCAGCCGCCGCGCCGCCTGCCGGAGGGCGCGCTCGCCGACCAGGCGGGTCAGCTCCAGGCCCCAGCAGTCGAGCTTGTCGGCGTCGGTGAGGTCGTCGCGGTGGCTGAGCTCCGCGGCGAGGCCGCCGAGGCGTTGCGCCTCCGCCAGGTCGAACTCGCGCATGAGGTGGCAGCACAGTTCGGCGAGGGCCGCGTGGTCGCGTTCGAACGACAGCCCCGACAGGTCGTTGCGCGAGAGCCTGCTGAGGGCGCGTTTGCGTTCCAGCTCCCCGTCGGCGACCCGCAGGATGCCGTTGAGGAGCGAGATGGGCCCGGCGCCGATCGCCCTGCCCTGGGCGGGGGCGAACGACATGCGCAGGACGGCCGCGGACCCGAGCCCGGCGGCGATGACCCGGACGACCATCAGGCTCTGCGGGGGCGTCGTTTCGGGCAGCCCGAACGTCCAGCCGGAGGCGGTCACCGCGATCAGCGCGACGATCGACGCGCTGGCGTTGACGAAGACGAACAGCAGCCCGCCCGGTGACAGGAACGCCGCGACGGGCTTGTCGCGGTAGCGCGCGACGAGTTCGGCGAGGCCGATCGCGCCGCCGATGAGGGCGGCGAGGAACATCTCGACGGTCATGACCTTCCTCTACGCGCTGCGGGCGGTCAGTCGGCCGAACGGGGACTCCTCGGTCCTGCCGCGCCGCGGCAGCAGCGGGGCGGGACGCTGCCGGGCCGCGAGTTCGGCGCGTTCGACCTCCAGGAAGACCAGGAGCCATTCCGTGGGGCCCGCGGCCTGTCCGGAGTGGGTGCGCAGCGCCTGTTCGCGGGCGCCGAGAAATGCCAGTAGCCATCCGGTGGGGCCGGACGTTCTGGGGGTTCGCATTCGTGAATCCATGGTGGAGACCATTCCGCAGCCGCTCCCGAAAGTCGACTTCCGCCGGGTCAAGTTTTCCGGACCGACCCGGCCCATCGGATCATTTCCGATGCGCTCGACCTTACGGGCGGACGCCGGTCGAGTATGCCGATCTTCCTTTTATTGAAGGTGAATCAGGGGCCTTTTTACGGACGCGGAAAAAGGGCACGACACGGACGGAGGGGTCACTTCTGAGAAGTGACCCCTCTCCCCCCGTTCCGCGGGTCGGTTCGGCCGCGCACACAGGACCGGCCGCTCCCCCCGAAGCGGCTTCGCGCCGACCGCCCAGCGGATGCGAAGAACGTAGCGAGCCGCGACCGTCGCCATCGAGGATTCGGCCCCGCGCATCGACGAGCGGGCGACGGTCTGCGACGAACGGACACTCTCCGCGGTCGTTCGATGACAGAGAGCGTTGTCCAACGTATGGACTGCGGCGTCCAAGATGTGGCCCTTACCCTGGGTAGCCTGGATCGGCGAGGCATGTGGAGAACATGCGGGCGGGACGGCGAGGAGCGCGGGCGATGGCGGGACGGGCACGAGCGATCACGCTGGTGGGGACACCGGTGCTGCACCGGGCCTGTCAGCCCGTCGAGGAGTTCGGTCCGGCGTTGGCGGAGCTGGTCGACGACATGTTCGCCAGCATGTACGAGGCGGAGGGCGTCGGCCTGGCCGCCAACCAGATCGGCGTGGACCTGCGCGTCTTCGTCTACGACTGCCCCGACGAGGACGGCGAACGGCACAAGGGAGCCGTCGTCAACCCCGTCCTGGAGCTGCCGGAGCTGGAGGAGCGCCGTCTGGACGACAGCGAAGAGGGCTGCCTGTCCGTGCCCGGCCCGCACACGAGCGTCCCGCGTCCGGACCGTGCGACGGTCCACGGCTTCGACGTCACCGGCGCCGCGATCACGGTCAACGGGACGGGTGTCCTCGCCCGCTGCCTCCAGCACGAGACCGACCACCTCGAAGGCCGCCTCTACATCGACCGGCTGTCGACCCGCGCCCGCAAGAAGGTCCTCAAGGAGTACGAGGCCCTCCGCGCCGAACGCGAAGCCGACGCCGCACCCCACTAGGCCACCCGCCCAGCCCTCTCGCGGCTTGGCGGCGGCGTGCTGGCACGCCGCCGCCAGGCCGAACCAAGCCCGGACACGGCGAGAGCGGACGCCGGGTCATTCCGGGTTCGGACCAGGTCCGTGCAGGGCGGCGGGCGAGGGGGTTCGCTCACGAGGTTGTTCGGGGGTGCGGGCGTTGGGTCAGGACGGGGTGTCGGCCAGGTAGGGCGGGGCCGGTTCGTACTGGATGTAGCGGCGGACGGTTCGGGCGTGCTCGCGGCCGTAGATGCGGCCGATCAACCAGAGCGCCATGTCGATACCCGCAGACACGCCCTGGCTGGTGACGATGTTGCCGTCCACGACGTAGCGCGCGTCCCGGACGACGGTCACGTCCCCGCGGGCTTCCAGGGTGTTCTCCCATGACCAGTGGGTGGCGACCCGTCGGCCCTTGGCCGGACCTGCGGCGTGGAGCAGAAACGCGCCCGTGCACACGCTCGTGACCCAGTCGGCCTGTTCGGCGACCTTCGCTATCCAACCGGTGACGGCCGGGTTGTTCGGCTGGATCTCACGTGCGCCGCGCCCACCTGGCAACAGGAGGACGTCCAGCTTGGGGTGGTCGTCCAGGACGTGGTCCGGCAGGACCCTCATCCCCTTGCTGCAACGGACGGGCCCGGACTGTTCGGCGATCAGAACCGCCTTGTCGTCCTGCCCGCGGATCATCGCCGAGGCCGTGAACACCTCCCATGGACCGGCGAAGTCCAGTTCCTCCGCCTCCTCGAAGATCAGCAGCCCATACGTGGTCATGGTTTGTCCCTCCCCTGAACGAAGCCGGTTCCTCTGAACCGGTCCCTGTAGTCGGACGGCGCGACCCCCACATGCCGGTGGAAGGCCCTGCGCAGGGTCTCGCCGGTCCCGAAACCGAGGCGCCGCGCCAGCGTCTCGACGGGTTCGTCGCCCTCGGCCAGTGCCCGTCGCGCCGCCTCGATCCGCACCCGCTCGACGTACGCGGCCGGTGGGACGCCCAGTTCCGCCGTGAATCTGCGCTGGAGGTGCCGGGCGCTGAGCCCTGACCGTCCCGCCAGATCGGCGATGCTGTGCCGGGCGCCCGGATCGGCCTGGACGGACGACACCGCCGCGCGGATGGGGTCGGAGGCGGGCTGCGCCGACCACAGCGGGACGCTGAACTGCGACTGGCTCCCCGGCCGCCGCAGGAACATCACCAGTTCCCGCGCCACCGCGTGCGCCACGTCCCGGCCGTGGTCGTCCTCGACGAGGGCCAGTGCCAGGTCCATTCCGGCCGTGACCCCGGCGGACGTCCAGAACTTCCCGTCCCGGACGAAGATCGGGTCGCAGTCGACGTCGAGGCGCGGATACTCCCGGCGCATTTGTTCCTCGCGCCCCCAGTGCGTCGTGACGCGGCGTCCGTCCAGGAGCCCGGCCTCGGCGAGCAGGAGCGCCCCGCTGCACACGGACGCGACCCGCCGCGCGGCCCCGGCCGTCTCCGTGACCCACCTGACCAGCGCCGGGTCCTTCATCGCCCGGTCGACCCCGACCCCGCCCGCGACGATCAGCGTGTCGATTCCGTCGAGCTCGCCGATGCCGTACCCGGCGTGGACGGGCAGCCCGCCGGACGCCGCGACCGGGCCCGCCTCGGGCCCGACGACCAGGCATTCGTACCGCCCGGCGTTGCGGAACACCTCAAGCGGACCGGCCAGGTCCAGCACCTGGAACCCGTCATAGATCACGAAGGCGACGCGCATGCCTCCAGGTTGTCCGCGCGCCCGACATGGCGTCAAGGACGGGCACCCCACACATCACGCCATGACCCAGATCACCTTGTTCCGACGAAATTCATGGTTGACATTGCGGACAGATCTATGGCTAACTCTTACCCATGGAGCTTTGATTCTCTTTCTCGGTTGAGCCGCCCCGCCGTCGTAGCGGGCCCGCTCCCGTCCCCTCGGCGCCACCGCCA
The DNA here is from genome assembly GCF_003432485.1 of Actinomadura spongiicola. GTDB lineage: Bacteria > Actinomycetota > Actinomycetes > Streptosporangiales > Streptosporangiaceae > Spirillospora > Spirillospora spongiicola. Next base: position 648,894 of record NZ_QVNQ01000001.1, on the reverse strand, counting down.
GATCTCATCCATCCTGGCTGTGACCTGCGTCGCCTTCATGATCTCTTCAATTCATCGGCCTTTTCATGGCCGAATTCGAGCATGCTCGGAGGTCTATTTCTTATGCGTGAATTCAGCCATCCCGAATCCGATCCCTTCGCCAAGTCGCGGAAGAAGGGCAAGCGGAAGAACCACGACTTCAGGTCCGCGAACCTCATGAACAACCGGCGCAACGCCCGGCAACTGCCCGCGCGGCAGCTCAACCGGGGTCGCTGAACGGGTCCCGGCCCCGGTCCTCCCTGTCAGGGACCGGGGCCGGAGCCGTCCCCCGGGAACTCCGCCCACACCACCGTCCGGGCGCCGTCCCTGCGGAACCCCCAGCTCGACGCCAGGGCCGCCACGATCCGCATCCCGCGACCCGTCTCCGCGCCGACCTCGTCCCTGACGTGCGGTCGCCCGTCCGCGCCGCCGCCGTCCTCGACCTCAAGCCGGTACATCCCGCCGCCGGCCGTGAGGACGACCGTCACCCGTCCTCCCTCGCGACCCGACGCCGTGTGCGTGATCGCGTTCGCGACCAGCTCACTCACCGCCATGATCATGTCGTCCAGGCCGGGGGCGTCGGGTGCCCTGGCCCGCACGAAGCTTCGAGCGAACCCGACGGAGCGTCGCACCCCCGGCAAGGTGATCTCGCCGACCAGCACGCGGTCGCCCGCGGCACCGCCCCCCGCACCCGCCACAGCGCCGCCTCCCCGTCGCCGGGCAGGGTCGTCCCGGAGTCCCGCCCGTCCCGCACCGGCTCGCAATGCTTCCACGGCGGCTCCCGTCGCCTCCGCCAAGTCGCCCGTCACCTGGCTGTACGGTCGGGAACCCCGCCCCCGTTCACGTCTACCGTGCCCTTCTCGCACATCGCACCGTCCGCCCATGCCATGAGGGCTCCCAAACGGGAGCCCTCTCGGGTGGGGTGGTCAGGGCCGTGCGGGGTCGGGCTCGTGGATGGCCGACGTGTTCTCGGTACAGAGGTAAGGCCACGGGGCCGTCCCCCCCGGGGGGCGTACGGGTCAGTCGCGGGTTTCCTGGAGGTAGCGGAGGACGGCGGCGACACGGCGGTCCGCGCGGTCGGCGGGGGCGAGGCCGAGCTTGGCGAAGATGTTACGGATGTGCTTGTGGACGGCTCCCTCGGTGACGTGCAGCCGCTCGGCGATGGCGACGTTGCCCAATCCCTCCGCCATCGCGGCGAGGACGTCCCGCTCCCGGGGGCTGAGCCGGGACAGGGTGTTGTCGGGTCGCCGGGTCCGGGTGAGGAGCTGGGTGACGACGTCCGGGTCGACGGCCGTGCCGCCGTCCGCGACCCGGTGCAGCGCGTCCAGAAACTGCGCGACCCGTCCGACCCTGTCCTTGAGGAGGTAGCCGAGCCCGGCGGCGCCGCCGGAGAGCAGCTCGGTGGCGAACGCGTGCTCCACGTAGGCGGACAGCACGAGCACCGCGAGCTCCGGACGGCGGCGCCTGGCCTCGACCGCCGCGGCGATGCCCTCGTCGGTGTGCGTCGGCGGCATCCGGACGTCCACGATCGCGACATCGGGCTCGTGGGCGTCGATGGCGGCGAGGAAGTCCTCCGGGTTGTCGGTCGTGGCCACCACGTCCAGGGACTCGGCGCGCAGCAGCAGCGCGAGCCCCTCACGCAGCAACGGGTCGTCCTCGGCGATCACAATCCGCATGGGAGTTCCACCAGAAGGGTCGTCGGGCCACCGGGCGGGCTGGTCAAGGAGAAGTGGCCGTCGTGCGCCTCGATCCGGCTGCGAATGCCCGCGATCCCGGTGCCGTGGTCCGCGCCGGCGCCGCCCTTCCCGTCGTCGTGGATGCGCAGGAACAGCCGGTCCTGGCGTTGGCGGAGGATGACGGTGGCGCGCCGGGCGTCGCTGTGCTTGGAGATGTTGGTGAGCGCCTCGGCGACCACGAAGTAGGCGGTGGCCTCGACCGAGACGGCGCACCGTCCGGGCACGTCGACGTCGAAGCGGCACGGCACGGCGCAGGTCGAGGCGAGCCCGGCGATCGCACCGGCCAGGCCGCGGTCGTCCAGAACAGGGGGCAGGATCCCGCGGACGACCGAGCGCAGCTCGGCCAGTGCCTGCTCGGAGGCGTCCTGGGCGCGTTCGAGCAGGGCTTCGGCGCCGGCGGGGTCGCGGGCCAGGGTGCGACGGGTCGCGCCGAGCATGACGTTGACGGCGACGAGCCTGCTCTGCGTGCCGTCGTGCAGCGACCGTTCGATGCGCCGCAGCTCGGTGGCGTGAGCGTCCAAGGCGGCGGCGCGGGCGGCGGAGAGTTGCGCGACCTGGAGCGACAGGTCGGCCTCGGGTGCGGCGTGCCGCAGCAGCAGCCTCCGGCCCGGCCAGGCTTGGAGGCGGGCCATGCCCGGTGCGACGGTCATGAGGGCGACCGTCCACATCAGGCCCACGGGGACGATGAGGAGGGCGTCGGTGAAGTCGTGCACGGGCCAGAACAGCGGTCCGCGGTCGTCGGCGTCCCCGGGGATCAACCACCAGTACAAGGGATAGGTGAGGTCGCGCAGGACGTAGAACGGCAGTGCCACGCCGAACAGGCCGATGGTGAGCCCGAGCGTGCCGTGGGCGGCGAGCCAGCCCAACTCCCGCCGGACGACGTCGTCCCTGGCGGCACTGCGCAGGCGGGCCGGTACCTGTTCGGGACAGCGGATCACGCCGGCCGCGATCTCCCCGCCCGGCTCCCCGTTCGCGCTCACGCGGGCGGGGCGCCTGCGGGTCGTGCGGTCGGGGACCCAGCGGGCGAGCCGGGAGCGCTCCTGGTTGGTGACAACTCGCAGCGCGCGAAGGGTCGGGCGTATCAGGAGGATGCCGACACCGGCGAGGCAGGACAGCGCGACGGCGACGAGCCAGAGTAAGGCGAACAGGGCGAGGATGGCCGTGGCGAGACCGCCGATGAGGTGTTCGAGCGCGTCCAGGGTGCGGCGCACGCGAGCCGTGATCCTTTGCCGACCGGTTCGCCCTGCGCGAGGCCGGCACGCATGGGCCAGATTCACACCCGCCGCCTCGTGTGGGCCGGTCCGGATTCCTGAGTCAGCATCCGCCCTCCAAGGCCGGAAACGAACAAATTACACTTAACCACCGTCTGACTGGCGGTCAACGAAGCCGGTTCGCTACACAGAGTGAAATAGCGGCCTGATCGCGTACGAAACGCACGGAGCCCGGGAGAGGCGTGGCCCAACCCGGCCACGGGCTCACCGCCGTCGACCAGCGGTGCGCCGCGATGGTAGAGCCTGCCGTACTCCTTTCCTCACGTAGGCGGGATTGTTCGGTCATTGTTCTTTTAAGAAGCTGGGAAGCGCACGAAACAAACAACCCCGCGTTCCATCCGCTCCCTTTTTTGTTCTCGGAGGTTGATCATGCGCTCCCTCTCCGTGTTCGCCGCCACATTGACCGTGGCCACCGCGGTCGGAACCGCCATCGTATCGCCCGCGAGCGCCGGCTCCTCCCCCACCGACGGAGCCGGGCAGGAAGCGACGGGCGGCGAGAACTGCGTCGTCCACCTGAACTCCAACAACAGCATGAAGTGCTTCGACACGTTCACCGAAGCCATTGCCGACGCCACCGCCGGCAGGATCACCAACGCCCCCCGCGACGCCCGGTCCGCGATGGCCGACAGCGGCCTGGACCGCCGTCTCAACGGCCTCGGCACCTCGGGTCCCGGCATCGTCCTCGCCATCGAGTACGCGGACGGCAACTACGCCGGAAGGCACAACATCTACACGGGTTCCGCCGGTTGCGACAATGACGACGACGTCGAATGGAGTGTGGAAGCCCTCGGAAGCTTCAACGACACGATCACCTCATTCCGCAATTACGCGGAATGCCAGGCCAATCACTACGAGCACAACGACTTCGAGGGGGCCAGCACGGGCTGGCTCAACGACACCCCGAACATCGGCGAGGCCATGAACGACCAGACGTCCTCGATTCAGTGGCGGTAGGCGGCTGATGTGATCGGGCCGGGCCGCGCGGCATCAGGCGATGGTGGATCGCCGATGCAGCGAATGCGGCGGCCCGGCTCGGTTTCCCTTTCTCTTTCGGAGGTTGATCGATGCGTTCCTTCACTCTGCTCACCGCGACGCTCTCCGCGGCGACGGCACTCGGCCTCGCCGCCCCACCCACCGCCACCGCCACCACCGACGGACAGACCCCGGCGAACGACCGGCACTGTGTCCTCCACCTGACCTCCGGTGGCACCGTGAGCTGCTACCGCACCTTCACCGAGGCCATCGCCGACGCCACCGACGGACAGATCACCGACGCTCCGCGGAACGTCGCCGCGGCGGTGGCCGACACCGAATTCGACCGCCGCCTCAACGCTCTCGGCCAGAGCAAGCACCGAGCGGCCGACCTCGACGCCGTGATCAGCATCGAGTACGAGGACGCGGACTACGGCGGGCGGTCCAACGTCATCGAGGCCGACGGCGTCTGCGACGACAACGACGACATCGAGTACTCGGCGCCCACCCTCCCCGAGGAGTGGAACGACACGATCACGTCGTTCAAGACCTATGTGCAATGCCAGGTCAACCACTACCAGCACCCCGACTACGAGGGCACCCGCACCGGCTGGCTCGAGGACACCCCCAACATCGGCTCGATCATGAACGACAGGACGTCCTCCATTCAGTGGAGGTGAGCGACCGTCCGTCCTGACGCGGCCGGTGCCGGACTGGGGGGGAGGAATAGGGGGCCCGCCCGGCGGTCCGGACCGGCCGCGGCCGGTGGCCGCCCTCGGGTCGTCGCGGCGGGACGCGACGCATGAGCCGGGCGTTGGACGCCCCCGAGAGCACCGATCACCTACGCTGAGCTGTGAAGCATGAGGGGTTCGAGCCGTCCAGGGTGCCGCGCGCGCGAGCCGTGATCCTTTTTCGACCGGTTCACCCTGCGCGAGGCCGGCACGCATGGGCCAGATTCACACCCGCCGCCTCGCGCGGGCCGGCCCGGTGCGGGCAGCAACGTAGCTTGGTCAGGATCTTCCAGCTCTTCGGCTGCGCGTTCGCTCGTTCGCCCGGTCCGCGGAGTTGGCGTGGGAGCGGTTGGCGTCCTTGAGCGGCTCGGGCTTGTCCTTGCCCTTGCAGGGTGTCTTGACGTGCGGGTCGGCGCTGACGTATCCCTTGTCGGCCAGCACCAGGAACCCGGCGGCGGCCGGTGCGCGGACCAGGCCCCAGATCCTGGCGGCCTTCAGGTCATGGACCGAGCCGGGCAGCGGGCCCGACACCCACACGATGGTCCCGTCCGGTGAGGCGATCCAGGTTCATGCCGTGTTTCTTGTGCTTTCCGGAGTAGAGGGGCCGGTCGGCCTTCAACCGGTCGATCGGGATGAGCGTGCCGTCCAGAACCAGGTAGAGCAGGCCGTCTTCGCGGGCTTTGGCCAGCGCCCGGTTGAGTTTGGGTGACAAACCATTGGGTCGCCTCGGCCGCCCAAGCCTGACCGGAGAATCCTCGCCCACGCGATGCGAATCACCTCGCCATCCTGGCGTTGCAGCCAGACCCCTGGCCGGAAGCGGCCAGATCTCAATGAATCCAGCGACCGACGAGTGGCGAATCCACATCTGCTGATCAAGGGTCTGCGCGAACGGATTAAAGCGGTATTGGCATTCTGGATCGCACCAACGCGTCCAGAGACAGCCGCTTGACATCGGATCGTTCGTCTGGCCAAGGTCCCTGTTGATTCGAAAGTACTCCACGCACAACTCATTGCCGCTACCAGCGAACGGGGGAAGTAAAATGCCGACGACTGACGTCATAAGCTTATCAACGCGACCCGAAGACGCAGTTCAACGATTGGTGCGCGCACACAGTTACCGATCTACCACCGCTCCCTACATATCAGACACTCCCTATCATCGGCCGCTGAGCGCCGAGCGGCTCTCCCAGGTCGCCTGGGAACGGCCGCTCACAGAAAGTGACTACATCTCAGCTTCGAGTCTGGTCGCCAACAGGCTCCTCATGAACATCTACGAAAGTGACGCCCTCTTCCTGCCCACCTCCGGTCTGGCTGGCCAGGAGAAGGCGTTCACCTCGTTCTACAGTTCCCAGGACAGGCTCAACTGCGAGCTGGCCCGGCCGCTCGTCGAGTCCTATGTGTTCACGGGGCTGGACGACGAGATCAAGCTCAACGGGCGTTGGGACTGCGACGCGCTCGAGGCGCACGTGCACGCGGCGATCGAGGAGGCGGTGAGCGGCGACCGGCCGGTGCTGCGCGCCATCGAAGAAGCCTCCGACCCGCGACGCGCGGCGGAGATGATGATCGCGCAAATGGCGCTGGACGGACTGACCGAGGCAACTGCCATGTCGCAGAACCTCGGGGGCGCCTACGGACCCGAGCAGAGCGAGCTCTTCAAGATCTTCGTGGACGAGTTCGGCTACGGGGTCTTCACGGCCAAGCACAGCACGCTGTTCGCCGAACTGTGCCGCAGCATCGGGATGAGCGACGAACCACACCACTACTGGTTCTTCTACCTGCCCACCTGGATGGCCGGGAACAACTACTTCTACAAGGTGACCCGGAACCGCACGGGGTTCTTCCGTTACATCGGCGGAATGGCGTTTCTGGAGGCCACCTTCGCGCCGATGTTCACCGCCATGGCCAAAACGTTCCGCGCGGTGTACGGCGACCAGGCCGATCTCAGGTACTGCGACGAGCACGCGCATATCGACCAGCACCACGGCCGGATGTCGATCAACGACCTGCTCCTTCCGCTCGCCCGTAAACACGGCGAGCACGCCGTCCGCGAACTCGTCCGGGGAATCGAGGAGGTGCGCCTACTCGGTCGACTGGCCGACGCGGAGCTGCTGGCACAGATCCGCTGGCAGCCCGAGTCCGTCACCGGCCACGCCACCGAGGGCGAGGAACAGGAGCTGACAGTGCACACGCCTTTCGAGACGGTGGTGGCCGACCGGGACACCACGGTCCACGTGCGGCGCGGAAACGTCGATCTGCACTGGTCGGCCACCGGCGACCCGCTTCCGCTGAGCGCCGACCATTCGGTGCGCATCCCACGCGGCCGTCTCTATGGTCTACGAGCCCGCGACTCGTCTTCCATCACCGTCCAGTGACCGGTCGTATCCGGGTCGAGCTTGAATGGCCCCGACACAACTCGGTGCACATCGGTGACCAGACATATTTCTGTCTGGAACGAGAGGGAAGGGTCCATCTGATTGACAGCATCTGTCCTCATCGGGGTGGGCCTCTTCATCTTGGCACCGTGGAATCGGGACGGTTGCGATGCCCATGGCACGGCAACACCTTCCGCGTCGATCGGCTGTGCGCCCGCTCCGTTCCGTCCATACAGCGCGGCGACCAGATCATCGCCTATCCGTCCGTCGAACCCGGAAGCTCCGCAAGTCCGTCCCACCGAATCGTTCTCGCGAAATAGGATCTTATGACATCGACTGTGGAGCTTTCCAATGGCACGGCCGACGAGATGTCGGCCTACCGGACCGAATCTCTCCTCGAACACGGCACGGAGGCGATGGGGCGCGGCGACTACTCGACCGCGGCGACTATGTTCGCGATCGCCGGGGGCTCAGTCGGCCACGGGTACGACCGGCAGCGGGTGCTCTACAACCGGGCCATCCGAAACCTCATTCCCCGGTGGCATTACGCGATGCTCAACGACGACGCGCGCAACGCGGCCTATCGGGATGCCATCAGGCACATGGTCCGGCCCGGGGACCTGGTCCTGGACATCGGGACCGGGGCGGGACTGCTCTCCCTACTGGCGATCGAGGCCGGCGCCGAGGCGGTGGTCACCTGCGAGATGGAGCCGCGCCTCGCCGATGTCGCCAGGCAGATAATGATCAATAACAAGGTCCAATCCAAGGTCACGGTGGTGTCGACGGTATCCACCGATCTGCGGGTGGGCGTTGACCTGCCGCGTCGGGCCGATGTCCTGGTCACCGAGATCTTCGACTGTGCGTTGTTCGGCGAGGGAGCCGTTCCAGCCATTCGGCACGCCCGCCGGGACCTGCTGCGACCGGACGCCCGGATCATCCCGGGCCGTGCCCGTGTCTTAGGACAGCTAATCGAGAGCGAGGAACTGCTGGCGCACAACAGCGTGTCAGAGGTTCTGGGCTTCGACCTGAGCCCCTTTCAGCGGTTCCGGTCGATCGAGTATTTCTCGACCTATCTGTCGCGGTACCGGCACCGGCCGCTGAGCGACCCGTTCGTCATGTTCGACGTCGACTTCCGCACCGGGGAGTTGGCACGGGAACGACGCGTCTCCGTGCCCGTGACGGCTACGGGCGACTGCCACGCGGTCGCGATGTGGTTCGACCTGGACCTGGCATCCGGCGTCACGCTCTCGAACAGTCCCGATCAGGTCGGAACGCACTGGCGACAGGCTGTGCAAACACTCGAACGACCCGTGACGTGCCAGGCCTCCGGTTCAGTCGACCTGCTGGTGGCGCACGACGAGGAGCGCGTGCTGGTTCGCGGCGTCGAGGACGGGCGTCCCCGTGACGGTCAACACGCAGGAGAACGGCCCGGCCGTGGATAAGACGACTATCGAGCCCACCCCCGGTGAGCGGGAGACCGGGGACGCCCCGGTGGAACTGCGCAAGACGCTGACCATCACCCGGGGCATCGCGGTGTCGATCAGCATGATCGTGGGCAGTGGTCTGCTGGTCCTGCCGGGGCTCGCGTACGCGTCGGTGGGGCCCTCGGCGGTGTTCGCCTGGGGAGCCGCGGCGTTGGTGGTGCTTCCCTTGCTGCTGGTGTTCGCCAGGCTCGGCGCGCGCTTCCCGAACGCCGGAGGGGTGATCGGGTTCGCGCGCGCCGCGTTCGGCCGGACGGGCGCGGCGGCCACCGCCTATCTGCTCCTCGGCGCCACCGCGTTCGGCGGCGCGGCCATGGCCATCACCGGCGGCAACTACGTGGCCGTGCTCATCGGCGTCCCGGACGCCTCCATCCCGGCCGCGTTCGGCTTCCTGGTGGTGGTGGCCGTGCTCAACGCGATGGGGTCCCATCTGGCGGGCGGACTCCAGACGGCCGTCACCGCGCTGCTGGTCCTGCTCATCGCGGTCGTCGCGTCCGTACCGTTCCTGACGCCCGGCTTCGAGCCGCCGGGAACGGTGGCCGCGCCGCCGAGCTGGCTCGACCTGGTACCCGTCGTCGGCCTGGTGTTCTTCGCGTTCACCGGCTGGGAACTGGTCGCCTCGACGACCGAGGAGTACCACCGGCCCAAGCGGGATCTGCCCATCGTGGTGGGCACCGCGTTCGTCGTGATCGTCGTCCTGTACCTCGGCATCGCCACCGCGGTCCAGATGTCGCTCGACCGGTCGGATCCCATGGTGAAACGGGCGCCGGTCGCCGCCGTCCTGGAGAACGCGCTCGGGAGCGCGGCGGGGAGCGCCGCGGCGGCGCTCGGGACGCTCATCGTCTTCGCCACCCTGATGGGCGGCACCTGGGCGACCTCCCGGATCGTGTTCGCCACGGCTCGGGAGGGCCTGCTGCCCGCCCGGTTGACCCGGCTCAACGCGAAGAACGGGGCACCGACCGGCGCGATCGTCGTCTCGGTGCTCATGTTCGGGTCCGTGGTCGCCGGACGTGCCACCGATCTGTTCAGCCTCGACGAGGTCTTCCAACTGTCGGCGGTGAACTTCATCATCGGATACGTCATGTCGACGCTGGCGTACGGCAGGCTCTTCCGCCACTGGCGGTCGCTGCTCCTGGCCGTCCTGGCCGCCGCGCCCACCGTGTGGATGCTGACCGGATTCGGCTGGATCCTGCTGTTCCCGGCGGCGCTGCTGGTCGTGGGATTCGCGGTCCACCGGACCACCAGACCCCCGCTCGCGCCCTTGGTCGAAGGGGCCTCGTAGGACCGGCCGGGACGGGCTCGGGGAAGGCCAGCGCTCGGGTAGGACGGGGGCGATCGGGGTGCCGGCAACGTTCAGGGATGCCCCCGGTCACCGCCGACTCGACGCCGCCCAGGCTGAACGGTTCATCCGGGGAACCGCGTGGCGAGAGGGGTTGGGGATGACGGGAACCGCATACGGCAGACGCGGTGGCTCGGCCGTCCGGCCGAGCCCGGTGTTCCTCGGCATCGTCGGCGCGACCGGGAAGCGGCGCCCGGGCCGGGCGTCGGACGCCCCCGAGATCACCGATCGCCTACGCTGAGCTATGAAGTATCACGCCGAGTAGCTGGGGGCGGGTGTGGCGACGGTGAGGCGGGAGCCGGTCCGCCGGTTGCGCAGGCGCCTGTTCTTCTCGGTGCGGGGGCGCGCGACGGTCATCACCGTGGCGGTGGCGGCCCTGGTCCTGGCGCTGGTGTTCGTCCTGCTGATGCTGCTGGCGCGGGACTGGACGCGGAACAACGTGTGGCAGGAGTCCGAGCAGACCGTCGAACGGGTCGTGTCCGACATCACCCGCGGAAGGGGCGTCGAGTCGCTCGACACCGGGCCGGGCGAGACGGATCTGGTCCAGGTCGTCGGCTCCGACGGACGCGTCGTGGCGGCCAGCGAGGCGATGCGGGGACGCCCGGCCCTGGCCGCCGACGAGGTGACCGAGGGCAAGGTGCTGCTCGACGAGACGGACTGCCCCGACTTCCTGAACGGCTGCGTACGGCTCTTCGGCACGCGGCTGGGGTGGTCGCCGTGGGGCGCGAACGTGATGGTCGTCGCGGCGTCGCCGCTGCCCACGCTGGTCAACGTATGGCTGCTGCCGCTGGGGCTGCTGCTGGTCATGGCGGGGCTGCTCGTCCTGATCGCGTGGTGGACGTGGCACACGATCGGACGGGCTTTCGTGCCGATCGACGAGATCCGTGCGGAGATGGCGGACTTCGGTGCCCGGGGCCTCGGCCACCGGGTGCCCGTCCCGCAGACCGGCGGCGAACTCCAGGCGCTCGCCGAGACCGTCAACGCCACCCTCGAACGGCTGGAGGAGGCGACGGACCGGGAACGCCGGTTCGTCTCGGACGCGTCGCACGACCTGCGGAACCCGCTCACGGGCCTCCAGACGCGGCTCGAGGTCGCGCTGGACGAGCCGGACGACCACGAGTGGCGCCCGACCGTCGAGTCGGCACTGCGCGACACGCGGCGCCTGAACGAGATCATCGTCGACCTGCTGGAGCTGTCCCGGCTCGACGCCCGCGCCCCGGTCCCGGTGGAACGTTCCGACCTGGGGGAACTCGTCCGCCGGGAGGTGGCGCGCCGCCCGACCCGCGTTCCGATCTCGACGCACCTGGAGGGCGGCGTGTTCGTCCGGGCGACCCCGGGGCGGTTGATCCGGGTGCTCGGCAACCTGCTGAGCAACGCCGAACGGCACGCCGAGGGGCACATCGAGGTCACGGTGGCGCGGGAAGGCGACGACGCGGTCCTGGAGGTGCTGGACGACGGCGCGGGCGTCCCCGAGGAGGCGCGGGAGCGGGTCTTCGAGCGTTTCGCGCGGCTGCCCGAGTCGCGGGACCGGGACCCGCAGGGCACCGGGCTCGGCCTGCCCATCGCCCGCGAGATCGCCGAGATCTACGGCGGCTCGCTGCGCCTCGCCGACGGCCCGAGCGGCGCCCGGTTCGTCCTGCGGCTCCCGATCGCCGGCCAGCCCGGGGCGTCCGTCAGGAACGGCGAATGACCTCGATGACGCTGGCCAGGCCGTCCGCGCCGTGCCCGGCGTCCACGGCGCGCCACATCAGGTCGCGGAGCGCGCGGGGTCCGGCCGCGTCGATTCCGGCCTCCTGGGCGGCCTCCACGATGTGGTCGGCGCCGACGGCCTGCATCCGGAGGTTGTGGTCCGCGCCCCGGACGACCCCGGCGTCGATCATCTCCGTCATGACCTTGAGGAAGCCCATGGTGCCGTCCGCGGCGAGGTCCGCCAGCATCGTGGCCGCGAACGGGCGGAGCCGTTCGGCGGACACCCCCGCCGTGCCGACAAGCGCCACCCCGTGCATGTAGGCGATGAGCGTTGACCAGAACAGGTAGAGCTGCGCCTGGTAGTAGAGCATCGACAGACCCGGGTCGGAGCCGACGAACGTGGTCTCGCCAAGTTCGCCGAGCGTTTCGCGGTGCCGGTGCAGGGTCTCCTCACGACCGCTGTAGAAGACGTAGGAGCCCGGCTTGCCGATGCCGGCCGGTGGCACCATGACTCCGCCGGTCAGCAGTTCCGCGCCGTGCCGGGACGCCCACTCGTCGGCGCGGCGCAGTTCGTCCGGGCTGCCGGAGCTGAGGTTGACCACGACTCGGCCCTTGAGCGCGTCGGCGGCCTGGTCGAGGGAGTCGTACATCGCCTGGTAGTCGGTCTGGCTGAGGATGACCAGTTCGGACGCGGCGAGCGCGGCGGCAGGGGTCGCGGCCAGGGTGGCGCCCTTCGCGACGAGCGGTTCCGCCCGGCTCGCCGTCCTGTTCCACAGCGTCGTAGGGTGCCCGTTCTCCAGGAAGGTGGCGGCCATCGCCGCGCCCATGGCGCCCAGACCGACGACCGTCACCGGTGCCTTCGTCATCGAAATACTCCTGTGCTCACGTGTTCCGGGTGTGACGGGTGCAGCCTGGTCAACGCCGCTACAGAAACGCTTCGGGTCGTTCCGTGGCGGATGCGTACGCTGGGGACGTGCGTTTCGGGGTGTTGGGGCCGCTCGCGGTGTGGACGGACGACGGGACGCCCGTGCACGTCCCGGAGCGGAAGGTCCGCACTCTGCTGGCGATGCTGCTCACCGATCCGGGACGTCCCGTGTCGACCGACCGCCTGGTGGACGCACTGTGGGGCGACCGCCCGCCCCGGAACCCGTCCGGCACACTCCAGGCCCGTGTCTCGCAACTGCGCAAGGTCCTGGACGACGCGGAACCGGGCGCTCGGGCGCTCCTCGTGGCACGTCCACCCGGCTACCTGATCGACGTGGCCCCCGAGGCAGTGGACTCTCACCGGTTCGCCACGCTCGTCGCCCAGGCACGCGAGGTGAGCGACCCGCTGACGAAGGCGCGGCTGCTCGACGACGCGCTGCGGCTGTGGCGTGGCCCCGCGTTCGACGACGTCGACCTGCCGCGCCTCCACGCGCAGGTCGCGGCCCTTGCGGAGCGGCGCCTGACCGCGCTGGAGGAGCACGCCGAAACCCGCCTCGACCTGGGCGAGCACGCCGCGCTCGGCGCGGAACTGGCCGCCGCGGTCGCCCGGCATCCGCTGCGGGAACGGCTCCGGGCCGTCCACCTGCGTGCCCTCTACCGCGCCGGACGCCAGGGCGAGGCCCTCGCCGGATACCACGACCTGCGGGAACGGCTGGCCGAGGAACTGGGCGTCGACCCGAGCCCCGAACTGGCGGCCCTGTACCAGTCGATGCTGGAACAGGACCCGGCCGAGTCGGGGCGGCGCCGCGTCCCGTCGCGGCTGCCGACCGTCCTCGGTGAGCTGATCGGGCGTTCCGGCGCGGTCGAACGCGCCCGCGCGCACCTCGCGTCCGACCGTCTGGTGACCTTGACCGGCCCCGGCGGCGTCGGCAAGACGCGACTCGCCCTGGAGACGGCGACCCGATCGACCGGCGACCATCCGGACGGCGTGTGGATGGTCGAGCTGGCCGCCGTGCGGGGCGGGACGGCCGAGGCCGTGGCGGAACCGGTGGCGCGTGCCCTCGATCTGTGGGAAGAGGGCGGGAGCGGCCCGGTCGAGCGGCTCGTCCGGGCCCTGCGCGCCCGCCGATCTCTGCTCGTTCTGGACAACTGCGAGCACGTCATCGGACCCGCCGCCGAACTCGCCGGACGGTTGCTGGCCGACGCGCCGGGCCTGCGTATCCTCGCCACGTCCCGCGAACCGCTCGGTGTCCCCGGGGAACGGTTGCAGATCGTCCCGCCGCTGGACCTGCCGGGGCGCGCGTCGACACCCGAGGCGCTGCTGGAATCGGGCGCGGTGCGGCTGTTCGTCACGCGGGCCGCGGAGGCGGCGCCCGGGTTCGCGTTCGACGAGGAGTCCGCGCCGTGGGTCGCGTCGATCTGCCGACGGTTGGACGGGCTGCCGCTGGCACTGGAGCTGGCGGCGACCCGGGTCCGCGCGCTCGGGGTGCGGGAACTCGCCGCCCGGCTGGACGACCGGTTCCGCATCCTCGCGGACGGTCGCCACGGCGGCCCGGCCCGGCAACGGACCCTCCGCGCGATGATCGACTGGAGTTGGGGTCTGCTGACCATGCAGGAGCGGGTCGCGTTGCGGCGGCTCGTCGTCCACGCGGGCGGCTGCACCCTCGACGCCGCCGAGACCGTCTGCGACGCCGACGCCGCCGTGCTGGCGAGACTCGTCGACCGTTCGCTGGTCGTCCGGGACGGGGACGGCCGTTACCGGCTGCTGGAGTCCGTCGCCGCGTACGGCCTGGAACGCCTCCGCGACGCGGGCGAAGAAGACGAATTCCGCCGCCGCCACGCCCGCTACTACCTTGACCTGGCCGAGCGTTCGGTGACGGGCCTGCGCGGCCCGGAGCAGGCCGCGTGGCTCGACCGTCTCGACCGGGAGTCCGGAAACCTGGCAACGGCGACCGCCCATGGCGACGCCGTCCGGCTGGGAAACGCCCTGGCCTGGTACCGGTTCCTGCGCGGCCGGTTCGGCGAGGCCCGCACCGCCCTGCGCCGGGCGTTGGACCAGGTCGGCGCACCGTCACCCGCCCGCGTCGAGGCGTCCACCTGGCTGGCCGGATTCACCTTGCTGTCGGGCGAGAAAGTCGACTCCGAACCACTACGCCGAGCCGCGCTCGACCAGCACGAGGACGACTCGCTGGCCCGAGCCAAAGCGGAATGGTTCCTGAGCCACGCCCACTGGGCCTACGGGGACCTGGCCGCGAGCGAAGAACGCGTCAACCGCGCGCTGACCGTGTTCCGCGCCGCCGGTGACCGGTGGTTCACGGCCGCCGCGCTCGCCACCCGCGCCAAGTTCCTCCTCGGCCGCGGTGACCTCGCCGCGGCCGAATCCGACGCCCGCACCAGCCTGACGATCTTCGACGAGATCGGCGATCCGTGGGGACGGCTGGAGGCGTCCGACGCCCTCGTCCGCCACGCCGAGATCATCGGCGAGCACGACCGGGCCGTGCGGCTGCTCGACGCGGACCTGCGCGCCGCCGAGGCCCTGCGCCTGTGGCCCGAGGTGTCGTACCGGCTGTCGGCGCTCGGCCGCCTCGCGCTCCTCACCGGCGACCCCGACCGGGCGTGGGACCTGCACGAACGGGCGTTCGACCTGGCCGGACGGCACGCCGTGAGCGCCGCGCAGGAGTTCGCCGAGATCGGCCTCGGGATCGTCGCCCGCGCACGCGGCGACCTCGACACCGCCGAGAAGCACCTGCGCGCCTGGCTCGGCTGGCTGCGCGGCATCGGCGGAACGGCCGGGATCGCTTTCGCGCTGGCCCAACTCGGGTTCATCGCCGAGGAACGCGGCGACGCCGAGACCGCCCTGGCCCTGCACACCGAGGGCCTGGACGCGGCACGGGAGATCGACGACCCGCGCGCCGTCGCCCTCGCCCTCGAAGGGCTCGCCGGGGCCCGGTCCCTCGCCGGGGACCATCCGGCCGCCGCCGGGCTGCTCGCCGAGGCCGCCGCGCTCCGCGAGGCCACGGGCGCGCCGCTGCCTGCCGCCGAACGCCGCGATGTGGACCGAATCACCGGAAGGATTCGGGAGGCCTCCGGTGTTACCACCGTCGAAAGCGCGGTCGACGGCGGGAGGAAACAATGAGCGACGACCTCGGATACGGGTGGCAGGGCGACCTGATCGATCTACCCGCCTACCTGAAGCGGGTCGGACACGACGGCGATGTCGCCCCGAACGAGGAGACGTTGCGGGCCCTGCACCGCGCGCACACCACGTCGATCCCGTTCGAGAACCTCGAAATCATGCTCGGCCGACCGATCGACCTGTCGTTGGACGCCGTCCAGGCGAAACTGGTCGAACAATCACGCGGCGGTTACTGCTACGAGCACAACCGGCTGTTCGCGGCGGTGCTGGAACGGCTCGGCTACGAGGTGACCGCGCTGTCCGGTCGGGTGACGGTGGGTGCCCGGAAGCTGCTGCCGTCGACTCATGCGCTGCTGCACGTCCGTCCGCCGGGGCAGCGGAAGGACGAGGCCGCGTGGCTGTGCGACGTCGGTTTCGGCGCCGGACCGCTGGAACCGCTGCGGTTCCGCGACGGCGAGGAGGTCGACCAGGACGGTTGGGTCTTCCGGCTCCAGCAGGGCCGAACCGTCACTACCTGGTCCCCCAACACGGTCGGTTGGGAACTGCACCAGCGCGGCCCGGACGGTTGGGTGCAGCGCCACACGTTCACCATGAACGAGCAGTTCCGGGTCGATTTCGAGGTGGGCAACCACTTCGTGTCGACGAACTCTCATTCGCCGTTCGCTACTCGTCCGTTCGCGCAGAAGTTCAGGGTCGACTCCCTCCACGTCCTGGACGGAACGAACCTGACCGTCAGGCGCCCCGACGGGTCCACCGCGTCGACCAGCACCCTCACGCCCGAGCAACTGCCCGAAACACTGGCGGAGAGCTTCGGCATCGTCCTGGACAACGACGACGCACCCCGCCTCGTCGATTTCGTGCGCGCCAACCCGAAACGCTAGACCAGTCGAGCGTTTCGAAGGGTTGAAGCCCACCCTTCGGGTACCGGCCAGCGAGAGGAGCCGCACGCGACATCAAGGAGGGGATGACCGTGGCCGACCAGAAGGAGAACGCCGTCGACCTGCTGCTCTCCCAACACGAGGAGATCCGGCGCCTGGCGTCGACCGTCGAGAAGAGCAACGGGCAGACCCGCAAGGACGCCTTCGATCGACTGCGTGAACTACTCGCCGTGCACGAGACCGCCGAGGAAGAGGTCGTCCACCCGTTCGCCCGCCGCAACATCGACCACGGCGCCGACATCGTGGACGCGCGGATGGAGGAGGAGAACGAGGCCAAGAGCGTCCTGTCAGAACTGGAGAAGCTCGACCCCGACTCGGCCGACTTCGACGAGTTGTTCTCCGACTTCCACAAGGACCTGGAGGCGCACGCCTCACGCGAGGAGCGGGAGGAGTTCCCTCGCCTGCGCCGGGAGGCCACGTCCGATCAGCTGAACGGCATGGCGAAGGCCGTCCGCGCCGCCGAGGCCGTCGCCCCGACGCACCCTCACCCGAGCGCCGACTCGACCGCCAAGAACTACGCGCTCGGCCCGATGGCGGCCGTCGCCGACCGTGTCCGCGACGCCATCGAAAGGGCCCGCCGATGAGTGAACGCAAGAACGACCAGGACAAGCCACTCGCCGACCGCCGCGACACGCCCCACGACGACGAGCCGGACTTCGCCGACGAACACACCCCCGGCCCCACGGACCCACCGATCGCCGAGGGCGAGACCCCCGGCGGCGAAGACGAGGGCTACACCCCCCAAACCGAAGTGCCCTGACCACACGCCGAGGCCGCCCCACTGCCTGGGGCGGCCTCGGCGTGTCTGCTCCTAGTCGGGGTGTGGCGGTTGCTGGTCGGGCGGGGTTCCGCCGCCTTCGCCGCCTCCCCTGTCCCCCTTGTCGGTGCCGTGCGCGTGGCCCTTCGCCTTCGTCCGCTTCGGGTCGGTCGCCTCGGGCACGGGCTCGTCCGTCACCGAGGTCCGCTCAGATCTCCGGATCTCGGGCTGCTGCGGGTTCGGCATGTTCACGCTCCTATGCGCTGGACGGTTCGGGACGCAACGGGTCATGCCCCACCGTCATGAGGGCGTGGCGCCACTCGTCGTCCCGTTCCGCGTTCGGCGGGCGGTTCTCCAGCCGGTCCTCCACGTAGTCGACGACCTGGCGCATCACTTCCGCGTCACGGTCGGTGAGGTCCACCTTCCGCTTACGCAGGACGTCCACGACCCGGGCGCCCAACTCCGATACCCCGGGCCCCGATCCGGGCTCCGGGAACGCCTCCTCGCCGGAGGCGTCCGTGAGCAGCCACGTCCGCAGCTCATCGGAGGTCATGTTGACGACCCGGTGGAAGTCCTCCCAGGCCAGGTCCGCGTCGGCCGGTATTCGATCTTTCATGGATCACTCCCTGTCGCCCTTTCAGGCCCGCCCTACCCGGGACTATCCGCCCCATTCGTTACATCAACGGCAGTCCGGGAAGGCGACGGGGCATGGACCACGCGCAGGCCCCCGTTCTCGACGCCCTCGCCGCCTACCATCGCGAAGGCCAAGTCCCGTTCACCCCGCCCGGCCACAAGCAGGGCCGTGGGGCAGACCCGCGCGTCCGGGAGGTCCTGGGCGACGCGGTGTTCCACTCGGACGTCCTTGCGATTTCCGGCCTGGACGACCGCATGTCCCGGCAAGGCGTCCTCGAACGCGCCCAAGAGCTGATGGCCGACGCCGTTCACGCGGAACAGACGTTCTTCTCCACATGCGGCAGTTCGCTGTCGGTCAAGAGCGCGATGCTGTCGGTCGCCGGACCCGGCGAGAAGCTCGTGGTGGGCCGGGACGCGCACAAGTCCGTGGTGTCGGGCCTGATCCTCTCTGGTGTCCGTCCAATCTGGGTGGAGCCACAATGGGACGGACACCGCCATCTGGCCCACCCGCCGTCCCCGGAAGCGTTCGCCGCCCGCCTGGACGAACACCCCGACGCCCGCGGCGCCCTGGTCACCAGCCCGACCCCGTACGGGACATGCGCCCACCTCTCGGCGATCGCGGCGGTCTGCCACGAACGCGGCAAACCGTTGATCGTGGACGAGGCCTGGGGCGCGCACCTGCCCTTCCATCCGGACCTCCCCACGTGGGCGATGGACTCCGGTGCCGACGTATGCGTGACCAGCGTCCACAAGATGGGCGCCGGACTGGAACAGGGCTCCGTCTTCCACCAGCAGGGAGACCTGGTGGACCCGTCCGTCCTGAAGGCGCGCGAAGACCTCCTCGGCACCACCAGCCCGTCCGTCCTGATCTACGCGGGCCTCGACGGCTGGCGCCGCCAAATGGTCGAACACGGCCACGAACTGCTCCAGGACGCCCTCGACCTCGCGGCCGACGTCCGCGCGGAGATCTCCGCCCTGGGCTACACCGTCCAGGAACGGACCGAGTTCACCGGCCCCGGCCGCGCCTACGATCTCGACCCGCTGCCCATCGTCATCGACATCGCGGACCTGGGCACCACCGGCTACCGGGCCGCCGACTGGCTCCGCGAACACCACCACGTCAACATGCACCTCGCCGACCACCGCCGACTCAGCGCCCAACTCACCTTCGCCGATGACAAGGAGACGATCACGCCCCTCCTCACCGCCCTCGGCGACCTGCGCGACCACATCGACGACCTCCAGAACGCCCCCAAGGTCAACGTCCCCTCCCCCGAGGAGCTGCGGCTGGAACTCGTCGTCCTCCCCCGCGACGCGTTCTTCGGCCCCACCGAACAGACCCCCGACCCGGTCGGGCGGATCAGCGCGGAAATGCTCACCCCGTACCCGCCCGGCATCCCCACCGCCCTCCCCGGCGAACGGATCACCGCCCCCGTCATGGACTACCTACGCAGCGGCGTCGAAGCGGGCATGGTCGTCCCCGACGCCGCGGACCCGACCCTCAAGACCGTCCGGGTCTTCGTAGAGCACTGACACCCCTGTGCCAGACTCCTTACCGGCAGGACGGTGAGGTGAGGAGCGTCATGGAGTTGGTCCACTCGGGCAAGGTCAGGGACGTCTACGCGGACGGGGACGATCTGATCCTCGTCGCGTCCGACCGGGTGAGCGTGTACGACGTCGTCCTGCCGACGCAGATCCCCGACAAGGGGAAGATCCTGACGCAGCTCTCCCTCTGGTGGTTCGAGCAGCTCGCCGACATCGTTCCGAACCACATCATCTCCGCGACGGACGTCCCGGACGAGTGGGCGGGCCGCGCCGTCCGCTGCCGCCGCCTCACCATGCTTCCCGTCGAGTGGATCGCCCGCGGCTACCTGGCCGGGCTGGGCCTCAAGGAGTACGAGAAGGGCGGCACCGTCTCCGGCGTCCCGCTGCCGGACGGCCTGGTCGAAGGCTCCCGCCTCCCCGAGCCGATCTTCACCCCCACCACCAAGGCCACCGAAGGCCACGACGAGTTCATCACGTATGACGACGTCGTCCAGGAGATCGGCGAGGACACCGCCGCCCACCTGAAGCACGTCACCCTGGAGGTCTACAAGCGCGGCGCGTCCCTGGCGGCCGAACGGGGCATCATCATCGCCGACACGAAACTGGAGTTCGGCCGCGCCGCCGACGGCACCCTGACCTTGGGCGACGAGGTGCTGACGTCCGACTCGTCCCGCTTCTGGCCCGCCGACCAGTGGCGCCCGGGCGGCCCCCAGCACTCGCTCGACAAGCAGTACGTCCGCGACTGGAGCAGCACCCTCGACTGGGACCGCACCCCACCTGGCCCCGCCATCCCTCAGGAGGTGGTGGACGCCACCCGCGCCCGCTACATAGACGTCTACGAACGCCTAACCGGCACCCCCTGGCATTCCTAACCCCTCCCCCCAACAAGCCGCCGCAGCCCCCGCCGAACACTGCGCCCGCACGTCTCGCGGGCCCTCTCCGGAAGCGCCCAACTCCCGTCCGCCCGGCGACCACAGGGACAGGGACGCCGCACAACGTACGGGAGTCCGATCGCGTCCTGGAGCTGCCCCGCGAGGTCAGCGGCGGTCCTGGCCTCGACCAGCCGGTTCGGCAACAGCGCCCACAGCGAACCGCTGAACTCCCCGAACCAGATGCAGAGCCCTGGAAAGGAACAGCGCAACTCCTCAAGCGCCCGGTCGATGTCGACGTCCACATGCATGGCGGTTCACCAGGTCGCCGGAAACATGCGGTGCTTGAGGAGCGCGTCCACCTGTTCGGTGGCGTGCCTGGTGTCGCCGCAGAGCGAGAGGTAGCCGCACCGGCCCCGCCCGGCCTCGTAGTATCCCCAGGTGCCGCCGGACGTGGCCCGAACGTTCACCGCGACCTTGACGAGGTCGTCCGGGCCACACGCGAAGACCCACAACATCGGCGGATACGACGGAAGCTCGTCGGCCTGGTACAGCTTCAAGCACCGGTACCCCTTGGACGTGACGGCCGAGGCCAACACGTCGAGGTACCGGATCGCCGTGGCCCGCCCCACCCGGGTACGCCACCCCAGCACGAACCGCTCCACCCGGCGGTTCATCGGGCGCACCGTGCCCACACGACCTTCCCCTCCTCGTTGAGCGGCCGGACGCCCCAGTCATGGACGAGCTGCACCACCAGCAGCAGCCCCCGCCCACTGACGGCGCCGTGATCCTCCTCCCGGACGACGGGCAGGGCGGCGCCCTCGTCCCAGACCTCGATAACGGCCAGATCGTCACGCTCGTCCAGAAAAACCCGAACAACGATGTGCCCGAATCCGACGTGCTTGTGCGAATTTGTAACCAGCTCCGTAACCACGAGCCGCCCGACATAGTCATCGGCGAACCCGATCTCCCGGAACCTTTCAGCGAGATACCGCCGCGCCATCCCCGCAGCCTGGGCCGTAGCCCCCAGAACCAACGCCGGCATCTCCGGCGCCAGAGCCCCAACCACCATCCCCACACCTCCGAACGTGTCCGTTGTCTGCTCGTAATTGATGCAGGCGACCCTTCGGAGAAGTCATCAAGCGCGAGAGAAAAAGAAAACCGACCATCGCCAACTTGAAGACAAGTTGAGGCCAGTTGAGTCACCATGGCTGTATGGCAGCCTCCCGACAGCAAGGCAAACGCAACGGCGCGTCCCCCATGCTGATCGCCTTTGGCAAGGCACTGCGCCGCTACCGCACCGCCACCGGACTCAGCCAAGAACGATTGGCAGCAAAACTGGGCGTAACAACCCAGTACGTGTCTCTCGTAGAGCTCGGGCGCACTCGCTGCACCTTCGAGTTCGCCGCAGCGACAGATGGGGCGCTTGGGACTAATGGGGAGATTCAGGAACTCTGGAGAGACCTCGTCATGGACGCGGCCTACCCCACGTGGTTCGACTGGCCTACCGTCGAGGTCGAGGCGGCGGAGATCACGGCGTACGGCATGCCAGTGGTCCCAGGACTCCTACAAACCCCTGCGTACGCGAACGCCATCCTGCACGGAGACAAAGAAGCCGTGGATGCTCGTCTCAAGCGTCAGGAGATTCTCCAGAGGGAGAAGCCACCCGCGATGACCGTGCTGTTGGACGAGGTAGTCCTCACCCGCGAGGTCGGCAACAAGGAGATCATGCGCGAGCAGCTGGAATACTTGATCAGCATTGCCAGCCCCAACCTCACCATCCAGGTCGTTCCAAGTCGCGGCGAGCATGCGGGGAACTCAGGCGCGTTTGCTGTGGCCACTCTCGCGGACCGATCGGAGGTTGCGTACGTGGAGAGCGCGTATCGTGGTATCACCTTGAGCGAGCCCGATGCGCTAGCTATGATCGCAAAAACGCTACGGGAACTTCGCAGCCAGGCACTACCGATGGCTGCAAGCATCGAACTGATTCGCAGAACGGTGGACGAGAGATGGACCTGAGCAAAGCCGTGTGGCGCAAGGCCAGTCGCAGCACGTCCAACGGCGGTGACTGCATTGAAGTCGCCAGCGTCCCGCGGACCATAGCAATTCGGGACAGCAAGGATCCCGAGGGTCCCAGCATCATCATCAACCACAACGACTTCCGCCACCTCATTAAGACAATCAAAAACGCTTAGCGGACGGTGGACACGATGGACCCAAGTCACACCAGATGGCGCAAGGCCAGCCGCAGCACCTCCAATGGAGGCGAATGCATCGAAGTCGCCAGCAACCCTGGAGTCATAGCGCTTCGAGACAGCAAAGACCCCGAGATTGTGGTCAAGCGTAACGACTTCCAGCACCTCATCAACGCCCTTAAGAAGCTCTAACTCGGAAGCCCGCACCGCAGAACGGCAATGAGGCGGTCATGAATAACGCAGTGTGGCGCAAGGCAAGTAAGAGCACCGAGAACGGCGGGAACTGCGTAGAACTCGCGCCCCTAAACAACATCATCGCAATCCGCGACAGCAAGGATCCCAACGGCCCCAAACTCGTCATTGAACGCAACGACTTCCGCTGCCTTACTGAGGCACTCAAGAACGTCTGACCACGAAGTGCGTGCAGAGGAGCGGCAGACAGGCCGTCCCACAGAGCCGACTCGCCCTTGAGCGATTACCGACTTGGGTCGTTTTCCGTCTTAGAGACGAGGGTGTAGTCGGCTAGGCCGTCGGCGAGTTCTTCTTTGTCGCCGTCGCGGAGTGCGTAGAGGGCCTGTTGCAGGGCGAATGTGCCGCGGATTGCGGCGATGCGGGTCGTGAGTCCGTGGTCTGACCAGTTGCCCAGGGCGAGAATCCGCTCTAGGAACTCAGGGCCGTAGCTGGCGCCGATGGCTGCGAGGTCCTCGGCCGGGTCGCCTAGTGTGACGTCGTCCCAGTCGAGGACCCCGGAGAGGTGCGGCAGGCCGTCCGTCCACTCCCATAGGACGTTCTCGGCGCCGAGGTCGCCATGCACCACCGCTCGGGTGAGGTGGGGAAGGATGTCGAGTGCTGCTAGTTCCCGCTCGGCCTGTAGGCGTCCGCCGTCGGACATGAGCGGGAGCAGCTTCACGCGCACGTTCTCCGCGAACCGCCGCCACTGGCCTTCTGGGGCCGGAGGGATGACTGCTTGTGCCGTCTTGTCGGTACCGGCACGGGCTAGATCGGACAACAGCGCGGCATACTGCGCCGCCACGGTGTCGGCCACATGGGGATTGTTGAGTGCCTCCGCCTCCAGCGGTTCCCCAGGAATGCGGCTGAGGAGCAAGTACGTGGCCTCTTCGTCGCCGTGGGCGCCGCCCAGGAGCAGCGGCTCAGGTGTGTGGAAGCCGAGGTCAAGGCTGGCAAGTGAGTGCAGCGTGGCCGCCCGCTCGGGTAGCCGGATCGCTGCTGCCCGGGTACGCGGGAAGCACACGACGCGGTCAGAGCCAACGACCACGGTGTAGAACTGCCCCTCACGTACTGCGAGGTCGTCTGGACTGTCGTTGGGCAGCAGACTGCTAAGCAGTGCGCGATGAGTCGTACGGACGCTCACGATTTTGACCTCTGGATCTTTGATGGTACGGGTCCATCCAACCGCTCCTACTAAAACCCCACAAACCTATTCTCCGTAGTACTAGGTGGACGTACTCCTACTATCGCCAACCACTTTGGCGATCACGGTCCGTCACTGGTTCATAACTCTTGCCATTCGGTCACCCTGGTGATGGGTTACCTTTCCAGATGAAGTCCACAACAAAGGGGCGTACCGCGGTGGGGAAGCATGACGACAAAAGGGACGGCGATGCTCACAGGCCCGACAAGCCGATTCCTCCGCCTGAGAAGGACGAGAAGGGCAAGGGCAAAGGTAAGTGACCACCCCGACGGCGGACGAAGCGCGTAGGGTCGCGGCCAGGGTCGATCGGCTTGCCGACGCGCTTCAGGCCGTCGGGGATCTCACCGACCCACGGATACGCCGGGCCTTGCATGTTGTGCCGCGGCATTTGTTCGCGCCTGATCGGGGCTGGTGTGCGCCGGATGGGCCCGGGGAGCGCCAGGTGATCGACAAGCGTCGCGACTCGGAAGGCTGGTGGGAGGCCGTCTACTCTGATGCGTCCATTGTCACGCAGGTTGACGATGGTCGCGGTGATCCCGCAGGTGGAGTCGGAGAGGCTACGTCGTCGTTGTCGGCTCCCGGTGCCGTCGTGGCTTTTCTGGAACTTCTCGACCTCCAGCCCGGTGACCGTATCCTTGAGATCGGTACCGGCACTGGATGGACGGCCGCGCTGCTGACCGCGCTCGGCGCCCATGTCACCACTGTGGAGGTCGATTCGGGTCTTGCAGAGCAGGCCGCCGCGCGACTCGAACGGCATGGGAATGGCGTGGAGGTTCTTGTTCAGGACGGTGCCATTGGCGCGCCCGGCCGTGGCTCATTCGACGCCGTGCATGTCACCTGCGGGGTCACCCACCTGCCGTACGCCTGGGTGGAGCAGACCCGTCCCGGCGGTCGCATCGCCGCGCCGTGGATGCCGGAATGGGGAGACGGCCACAAGCTCAACCTGACCGTCACCGGCGACGGCCTGGCTTCCGGTCGCCTTGTGGGCGGCGCCGACTACATGATGCTTCGAGCCCAGCGCGGCACCCTTCGGGTTCCCAGTGATACGAGCGATGCGCGGGAGACGGGAACGCGGATCGACCCGCGTCGTGTCGCCTATGAGAGCTATGGTGCGGACGCTGCGATCGCGGGTCTTCTTCCCGACGTCGCGGGCGTCGCCTGCGACGGTGACCGGTTCGAGCTGGTCTTGGCGGACGTGGCGGGCACCTCGTGGGCGCGGTGCCGCCGAACCGGCACCGCCGAGCACCAGGTACTCCAGGCCGGTCCACGGAATTTGTGGGGCGAGGTCGCTGATGCCTACCAACGGTGGGAGAGCTGGGGTCGTCCGGGGCGGGGCAGATTCGGGTTGAGCGTCGGACCCGGTGGGCAGGTGGTGTGGCTCGACGATCCCTCCAACGTCCTGCGCCGATGAGTTTTCGTTCGCGTTCGGGTCAGCAGATCGAGGACTACTGGGGCCTCTGACGAGGAGGAAGCGAACGTGGAAGACGAGCGTCTGGTGCCGGTGAACGGTGTGAAGCTGTGCGTCCAGACCTTCGGGGAGCCGACCGGGTCGGGCGAGGTGCGCGAGTGGCTGGCCCGGACGCCGCGCCGGGTCGTCCGGTACGACCTGCGCGACACCGGCCAGTCCACCACCGGCGACCCGGACAACCCCGGCTACACCCTGCGCGACCTGGTCACCGACGCGGCGGAACTGCGTCCGTGACAGCAAAGACCTGGACTCTAGGTGGATGAGGTCGAAAAGCGAGCGACGGCAAGGACGGGCGAAGGACACGAACGACAGTTGTCCTACTTGCGGTGAAGTCCGTTGACCTGGCCCGTCCGATCCACGTCGCGCGTCGTTGGCGGGCCACTGGATGACGTGGCGTGCTGGATGGGAGGTGCTCGTGGGAGCGTGGATTCGCTAGGAAACACGAGGTGACGTACACGCCTCGGCCGCTACCTGTGGGAGGGCAGACCCAGTTCCTTGAGGTAGGTTATCCGGGCGCTTATGGCGGCAGAAAAGTGTTTCCAGTCGAGGCTTTCGACCAGTTCGATAGGTTTCGGATTTTCCGCTGATGACGTGATGTAACAGACGGCATCGTACAAGCCTTCCGCTACTAGACGTTCGCAGAACAACGCGAACCTCGCCTGGTACGACCTCCCGCGCCAAATATCTTCGACGGGCGAAGCGCCTTCCATGAGACGGACGGGGCGACTTGAGCCGGGAGCGTCCTGCATGATGAAGAAGTAGCCGAGCCAGGGTTTCTCACCGGAGTAGAGGTCGGCCAGTACCGCGCGTCTGAGGTCGACGGCACTGCCCAACGCCTCCTCTACCCGGTTGTTGTAGTTGTTGCCGAAGGAGGGCCCGCCGAGCGCCTTCAACTCGAATGCCGCGACGAGCGTGTTTCCATGCGACACCACAAGGTCCCATTGCTTCTGTGGACGATAGTAGCCGGGGAGTTCCAATCCCTGCCCCCTGGTGACCCGGATTTCTTCGGGGGCGTAGCCAGCTTCAAGGAAGAACTTGGCTAACAGGGCAGCTATGTCATCGAAGTGCTTGCCACTCCGCACCGAACCGGCGGTTCCTGCACCGACCGCATCTTTGATTCTGGAGAGCTCCCCCTGTGACTTTCTGGCACCCCAGTAAGCGGCGACCGCGTCCTCGAAGTCTTCGCGTGTGACAGCCAATACGTATTCCTCACTCGGGGAGTTCCGTGAGCCCGTAGGCCCGCAAAGCGGCCTCCGTGGCCGCCAGGGCGTCACGGCGGTCGAATGCTTCCGCCAATGCTCTGCCGGTCTCTTCATCGATCTCTGCGGGATCAGGCACCCGGATCTTGCGCAGGTACTGAGCTTGGAAGCGCAGTGTTCCGCCTCGCATCTTGACGGCGTACGCCTCCACAAACGCCTCAGCGACTCTGGAGAGCAGCAGGCCACCGAGCACTCTCAGATCCCATACATCGGAGACAACGAAGTACAGATTGTGATGAGGGTACAGGCCGCCTTCGTCCAGCACCGGGTGAATGACCTGCTTCATGTCCGGGACCAGAAGTTTGGGGCGTGTGTTCAGCCGAGGGTCGACCTTGTCTATCGTCTTGTACCAACGTTCCGGCTGTTTGATCGCAATATGACGCTTTTGTAGCGTGGCCCTGTTGCGTGTGAGATACGCGCGTAGTCGAGGATAGTCCGCCAGATCGACCAGGCCACCCGCATTGTTCCACGGATTGACCAGGTACTGGCCGCTCCAGAGAAGATGACCCGACGTCGTGTCGCGGACCATCGCGAGCGGAAGCAGCCGGTCTTCTTCCACCAGGTCAGGTTGTTCGGTGATGAAAACCTTGTCCGCACCCGTCGCGACGCCGATACCGACACGTGTGCCCGTGGTCTCGTCCTCGAGGAGACGGAACCGGTCGCTCAGGTCTTCCAGCACGGCCAAGCGTGCAGGAGAAGCAGCGGGCCAAGAGTCCTCGCCCGGAAACCAATGCGGTAGACGCACAGCATGAAAGGACGTCGCATCGATGGTTCGTTGTCTCGGATCGGCGACCCATCGGAGGAAGTCCTGTGCCTGGACGTGTCCAAACTCGCGGTCGCTGTCGGCGGCGATGGCGGGGCCCTGTGCACCGTTGCGGATGACGGTGATGGCTGGATAGGCGGAAACCTGGTCATGGAACGCGTCCACATCGTGCATCACGAGGACGAGATCCATGCTGTAACGCTGTGTCACCATCTGCCGGAGACGTCGTCCGTACTGGTTGCGCATCCAGCGATCGGCGCAGATGAAACCGAGTTTGCCCCCTGGCTTCAAACTGCGGAGACCGATCTCGTAGAAGCCCACGTAGATGTCGGCCCGGCCGCCCATCGTCGGGCAGGCTGACCGATAGGCCGCCATACGTCCGTCCGGTACGTCCTCAAGCCGGATGTACGGAGGATTGCCGACGACGAAGTCGGCTCCAGCCGTTCCGTCAGCGGTAAGGAGGTAATCCCCCTGGCGCACCCAGTCTTGTACCACGGTGTCGACCTCGGCGTCTTCCCAACCATCGGCTAGGAGCCGGTCGCGGACGAGCGCTCGTGCCAGCTCGACGTTGCCGCCGAGTAGATCCAAAGCCCCGATCGACTCAGCGGCATCCGCGAGCGAGCGTCCATGAGCGCGGCACGACCTGCTCAACCGCTCCACGATCGGGCCGAGGAAGGCACCCTGCCCGCACGCCGGTTCGACGAGCCGCAGGCCCGCGAGGTCACGATCAGCGGTGTAGCCCACAACGTCGAGGATCAGTTCGACGACCCAGCGGCGGGTGAAAATCTCACCATGCCGCACGGCCTCCTGCAACGCCACTGGAGGTGAAGCCTCATCGACATCGAACAGCGCCTGAGTGACCACCGACCAGACGATACCGGCAGACGCGCGAATCCCAAGGTCACACCGTCCACTTGTGGATAACTACGGGTGACGGACGCGACCGACACAGGTTCGCCGTGAGGAACCGGGCGCCGGTGCGCGGTAGAGAACCTGACACCCTGCGGTAGCAATCGTCCCTGGTGGAGCCGGGACGCAGGCCGGCACGGATGGCGATGTGTCCTCCAGGTATCCGCATTCGATCGCGTTATGGAGCTCACAACATCGAGACGACTCTCTCCTCAGCGACAGCGAGGAAGAGTCCGTAGCCATCGTGCAGGACGACCATCACCAAGACGTGTCCTCTGCTGGGGCGTGGTGAGGCCAATGCCCAACAGTGTCCAGTGGTGTTCGGGTCGGGCGCGATGAGTTTTCGTTCGCGTTCGGGTCAGCAGATCGAGGACTACTGGGGCCTCTGACGAGGAGGAAGCGAACGTGGATGACGAGCGCCTGGTGCCGGTGAACGGTGTGGAACTGTGTGTGCAGACCTTCGGCGAATCGGCTGCGCCGCCCGTGTTGCTGATTGGCAACACGTTGCTGACCTGGCCGGACGAGGTGTGCGAGCGGCTGACCCGGAGACCGCGTCGGGTCGTCCGGTACGACCTGCGCGACACCGGACGGTCCACCGTCGTCGACCCGGACAACCCCGGCTACACCCTGCGCGACCTGGTCACCGACGCGGCCGAGTTGCTGGCGGCGCTCGGGTTGCCCCGCGCGCATGTGGCGGGCTTCGGGGTCGGCGGGTGGATCGCGCAACTGCTGGCGCTCGACCACCCCGACCGGGTTTCCGCGCTCACCCTGATCGCGACCCGGCCGACCGCGCCGGGCCCGGCGGACGCCGACCTCCCGGAGCATGATCCGGAGCTGATGAAGTTCATCTTTTCGGCGCCGCAGCCGGACTGGGCCGACCGCGCTTCGGTGGTGGCGGCCATGGCGGAGAGCGCGCGGCACATGGCCGGGCGGGCAGGGTTCGACGAGGCCGCGGTGCGGGAACGGGCAGGTCGGATCTTCGACCGCGCGGTGGTGCCGGACGGCGCTGACCCCGCGGCCGTGCACCGCTCGAACCAGATCGGGACCGCGTTCGCGGCGATGGACTCCGGTGACCGCTGGCGCGAGCGGCTGGGTGAGATCAGCGCGCCGACCGTGGTGATCCACGGCGAGGACGACCCGTTCTTCCCCATCGGCAACGGCGAGGCGCTGGCCCGGGAGATCCCCGGCGCCGAGCTGATCCGGTTGCCGGGCACGGGCCAGGAATTGCCGCCCCGGGTGTGGGAGGAGGTCATCGCCGCACTCGCCCGTCCCTGAGACTCCACGTTAGGGCGTTGGTGATTGGTGGCGGCTTGCGGTGCGGGGGCGATGGGCGCGGATGTCCACGGGGCGCCCATCGGGGTCGTAAGCCGTCATCGTCCACTGCGTGGGCAGTGTCTCGATCTCTCCAACCGGGGACCCGGCGGCCAGGAGTCGTTCGCGCACCTCGCACAGTTGCGCGTGCGTTGCGACGCGCAGGCCCCAGCCCGCCCGGCTCAGCGGGTCGAGACCTGGGGTGGGGGCGGTGGCGGTTTCGACGATCATCAGATGGTCGTCTCCGCCGACGTCGACGACGGCGATTCGAGGATCAGAAGCGGTGGCGGCGCGCTCGAATGCCAGCCGCGCTCCGAGCAATTCCGTGTAGTACGTGACGAGACGGTCCAGGTCGGTCGTGGACAGCGTCAGATGGTTGATACCGAGCAGGTCGGGCATGATCAAGCGACTCTAGTACGGCTGCCGTCCTGCGCCCAGACCGTGATGGTTGCGGTCCTGGGCCTGGGCGATGGCGGCGCCGTTCTCTTCGGCCCAGCGGGTGAGCATGGCGATCGGCTCGATGAGCGTGTGCCCGAGCGCGGTGAGTTCATAGTCGACGCGCGGCGGGGCCTCGGCGTGGGCGGTGCGGAGCACCAGGCCGTGATGTTCCAATCGGCGCAGCGTCTGGGTGAGGACCTTCTTCGAGATGCCGCCAATGAGTTCGATCAGGTCCTTGTGACGGCGCGGCCCGCGGCTCAGGCCGTAGAGGACGACCACGGCCCACTTGTCGGCGATGATCTCGACGGCGAGGCGGGCGGGGCAGTCGGCCAGAAAGACGTCGCCGGGGCCGTCGAACTCGCTCACGTTCCGAAGGTTACCGGGAGGTTCCCGGCGGATTCCTAGCGTGGAGGGTGGCGACCGCCGCTCGGGCGGTCCGCTGTGATGGGGAGAGTCGTGAGCGATCGAATGCGTGCCGTCGTCCAGCGGTCCTTCGGTGGTCCGGAGGTGCTCGAGTACACCGAGGTCGAGCGGCCCGTGCCGTTGCCGACCGAAGTCTTGGTGCAGGTGCGGGCGATCGGGGTCAATCCCGTGGACGGGTTCATCCGGTCGGGTGCGTTCCCGATGCTGGGCGAACCTCCGTTCATCCTCGGCTGGGACGTGGCGGGCGTCGTGGTGGCCTTGGAGCCCGGCGTCACCCGTTTCGCTGTGGGGGACGAGGTGTACGGGATGCCGATGTTCCCCCGGCAGGCGGGCGGATACGCCGAATACGTCGCCGCGCCGTCGCGACATTTCGCCCGTAAGCCCAAAGGACTGGACGATGCCGAGGCCGCCGCGCTGCCGCTCGTCGGGCTGACCGCCTGGCAGAGCCTGGTGGACACCGGCGGGCTCCAGGACGGGCAACGCGTGCTCGTCCACGCGGCGGGCGGGGGCGTCGGGCATGTGGCGGTGCAGATCGCCAAGGCGCTGGGCGCCCATGTCACCGCGACCGCCAGCGCCGCCAAGAGCGAGTTCGTGCGGGGGCTCGGCGCGGACGAAATCGTCGATTACCGGGCTCGTGACTTCGCCGAGGTCGTAAACGACATGGACATCGTCCTGGACACCGTCGGTGGCGACACCGCGTTCCGTTCGATTCAGACCCTGCGTCCGGGTGGCCTGCTCGTCACGGTCGCCGACCGCCGCAACATGGAGCTGGCCGCGCGCACCGAGGCGGCCGGTCGGCGCTTCGCGGGTCTGACCGTGGAGCCCGATCACAGCGGGCTGGAGGCGTTGACGCGATTGGTGGAGACGGGCCGCCTGCGCGTCCACGTCTCGCACCGCATCCCCCTGGCCGAGGCGGCCAAGGCGCACGCCCTGGTCGACGAGGGCCGAAGCACCGGGAAGGTCGTCCTGACCCCTGATGACCGTTAGGACGGGCGGCGAGCGAGTAGGTAGGCGCGGCGGGTGTCGACCTCATCGGGATAGTGGACGCGCTCCATTTGCATTTCCAGTGTGAAGCCTGCGTCTTTCAGAAGGTCGATGACCTGTGTGGGCTCGTAGAAGTAGAAGTCGACGTTCACTTCGTGGTCCCACCACTCGTCCAGATGCCTGACCTCGGTGCCGACATGGAACGTCACGAGGAAGTGGCCGGACGGGCGCAGCACCCGGTAGACCTCCGCGAAGGCTTTGGGCAGTTCGGACGGCTCCAGGTGAATGACGGAGTAGCACGCGACCGCCGACCCGAACTCGCCGTCCGCGGCGGGCAATGCGAGCAGGTCGCCTTCGCGGAATTCCACGTCCGGGTACTCGCGCCGTCCAGCCGAGACCATCGCGGCGGAAAGGTCGATCCCGACGCTCTTCGCGCCCCTCTCGGCCATCCAGGCGGCCACATGACCCGGTCCACAGCCCAGGTCGGCGACCGGAAAACCGGGCTCCGACTGCTCAAGCAGGGACGCCAACAACGCACGATCCAGCGGCTTGCCAGCGAGTTCGTCACGAAATCTGGCGGCGTACGTTTCGGCAACGGTGTCGTAGCTCTGACGAGTCGCGTCGTGTCCCATACGCACCAGCCTCGCACGGACTTAACAGTCGGCCGTGTGGTGCGGTACGAAGGGAGCGTGCCGGAAACGGGTGTGGAACAGGCGCTGTCGTCCGCCGATGCCGAGGCGTTGTCCGATCTCCTGCGGGACGATCCGACGGCGGCGACCACGCCGATCGACGGGAAGGCACCGCTGCTGGTGTTGCTGAAACCGCTGTTGGGCGGCCCGGCGAATGCCAACCCCGGGATGCTTGAGTGCGCGCGGTTGCTGCTGGAGGCCGGCGCCGATCCCTCCAGCTACGAGGCGGGCGACTTTGAGCACGTCAGCGCGTTGTACTGCGCCATATCAGCCTGCCACGTCGAGCTGGTCGAACTGCTCCGTGCCCATGGCGCCGAGACCGACCAGGACGCCTGGGAGCACGCCGCCCTGAGCGCCGAAGGCTCCGTGGAGGACACGCCCGCGACGGAGATCTTCAGAATGCTCTAAAGGAGCATGCCAACAAGAATTGCAAGATCGGTGTCGAGCCCGGAGCCTGGGCCGCCGGTATCTACCGACCAGGAGCCGCGCCGGCGCGCGGCGAAACCCAGCCCGACCACGACTATTCGTCCGAAGGGGGCCAGGCCGCCGTTGGCCCCGCGACACCTTGCGGGATCATCAATGATCTCTCGTGTTCACAAGGACGCGGGCTGTGTAATGCCTGTTCGGGTTGCGATGCGGTATTCACCTGGTGTGGTGGCGTACTCGCGCCGGAATGCCTTGGCGAAAGCGAAGGCGGAGCCGTATCCGATGGCACCGGCTATCTGCTCCAGGGACTTGTCGGTGTCGCGGAGCAGGCGGGCGGCGATGGTCATCCGCCAACGCGTGAGGTAGGTCAAGGGCGGCTCGCCGACGAAGGTGGTGAACCGGCGTGCGAACGCGGCCCGGGACAGTCCCGCGATGAAACCCAGTTGCTCGACCGTCCAGGGACGTGCCGGCTCGGCGTGCATGGCGGCCAGAGCCCGTGCGGTCGCTGGATCAGCGAACGCCGCGGACCATCCGTCCGGTGTGTCGCGCAACCAGGCGCGCAGCATGTACACGAGGAGGGCGTCCACCAGCGACGGTGTCACCGCCGCGGCACCAGGGGACGGGGATTCCAACTCGTCGCCGAGGAGTTCGACCATGGCGCGGAGCCCGTGGTGCCGTCCTGGAAGCGCCGACAGGTGGACCACGTCCGGGAGATCCCGCAGGAGCGGGTGTGGCCGGTGCCTGCGCAGGCGGTAGGCACCGCAGACGATCGTGGACCGGGCACCCGGTCCGGGCAGGACCATCCGTCCAAGGGGTGAGGCCGTCGGATTTCGCACCGGTGAGAAGTCGGTGAGCGGCGTTCCGGGCGTTGACGTGATGGCGTGTTTGGCGCCGCTTCCGAGTAGCACCACGTCGCCGGGTCCGAGTTCCAACGGCGCGAACTGGGCGGTATCGCCGGGCAAGGGCGTCAGCCAGCACGAACCCTGGAGGACGACATGGAACCCGGCCCCGGTGGTGTGGTCGAACCGCAATCCCCACGGTGCGTGCGCTTCGGTGTGCGCCGCGACCGGTGTGCCCACACGCATGGCCGTAAGGATGTCCGCGAGTACGTCCACATAACCACGATAGACGTCTTCGTCCGCAAGACGCATGGACAAAGGCACGCGCTTCTGAGCCATCGCCCGTCTCGCTCGTCGAGAACTAGCGTGTTCATTCCAGTCACCGGCGAACGGAGGATGCAAATGACGGTATGGGTCGAGGGCGCTACCGGCAAGGCGGGCAGGCGCGTGGTGAGGGCCCTGGCCGACGCCGGTGTGCCGGTACGTGCCGCGAGCCGCCACCCCGGTGCGCCGTCCCGCGGCGTGGTGCCCGTGCGGTTCGACTGGTACGACCCGTCGACCTGGTCGTCGGCGTTGGGCGATGCCGACGCGCTGTTCCTCAAGGGCCTGGACGCCGACGACGACGCCGCCGAGGTGATGACCCGGTTGATCGCCGCCGCTCCGAACGTCCGGCACGTGGTGCTCATGTCGGCGGTGGGCGTCGACCGCGCACCGGACGAAACACCGCGTCGCGCCGTGGAGTCGGCGGTGCAGAACTCCGGAAGGCGATGGACCATCCTGCGGCCGAACTGGTTCCTGCAGAACTTCGACGAGGACGAGTGGGTGTTCGCCAAGGCGCTGCGAGAAGAGGGCGCGTTGTACGCCTCGGCGGGCCGGTCCGAGGTCGGTTTCGTCGACACCCGTGACATCGCCGACGCCGCCGTCACCGTGCTGACCCACGACGGGCACCACGGCCGCGGTTACACCCTCACCGGACCTGAATCGGTGACCTTCGGCCACGTGGCCGACACACTGAGCAAGGCCTCGGGTCGTCCCATCACGCACGTCGACGCGACACCCGACCAGCACCGCGCCTACTTCGCCAGGTCCGGTCTCTCCGAAGATTGGGTCGAGCACATGGTGGACCTGTTCGCCCTCGTCCGGGCCAACGTGTTCGCCCGAGTCTCCGACGATTACCAGGAGCTGACCGGTAACCCACCGCGCACCCTGGAGGCGTACGCCAAGGAAATGTGGAGCCGCTGATACTCCACTGTTCAGCGAACGGGCCCGGCGGCAGGTGCCGCCGGGCCCGTCCGTCAGGTGAGCGTCAGCGACCCTGGAGTCGGCGGACGTTGTCGCCGAACGTCCAGTTCTTCGAGCCGTCCCAGTTCATGGACCAGGTCATCAGGCCCTTGAGCTGGCCGTTGAAGCTGTTCCACGCCTGGGCGACCAGGCCCGGCGACATGTAGCCGCCACCGGCGCCCGGCTGCGCGGGCAGGCCCGGGGCCTGCTTGTCGTAGGGGACGCGGATGGTGGTGCCCTGGATGACGAGGCCCGCGTTCAGGCATTCGGTCTGCTTGACGAAGCCCTCGACGGTCCCGGCGGAGTAGGAGTCACCACGGCACCCGTACATGCTGCCGTTGTAGTACTGCATGTTCAGCCACCACAGGCGACCGTTGTCCGCGTACTTCTTGATGATCGGCAGGTAGGCGCCCCAGATGGAGCCGTAGGTGACGCTGCCGCCCGTGACGTAGGCGGTCTCGGGCGCCATGGTGAGCCCGAAGTTGGACGGCATCGCGGCGAGCACGCCGTCGATGATGCGGATCAGGTTGGACTGCGACGCCGACAGCTGGTTGATGTTGCCGGAGCCGGTGAGGCCGGTCTCGATGTCGATGTCGATGCCGTCGAAGTTGTACTTCTTCAGGATCGGGACGATCGTCTCGACGAACTTGTCCGCGACCGAGCTGGAGCTGAGGTCGATGCCCGCGGTCGCGCCGCCGATCGACATCAGGATGGTGGCACCGGCCTCCTTGGCCGCGCACATCTGCTCGGGGGTGGCGACCTTCACCGTGCTGTCCATGCCGTCCTCCCACAGGACGGTTCCGTCGGAGCGGATCACGGGGAACGCGGCGTTGTACACGTTGTAGCCGTGGTTCTTGAAGACCGGGTTCTCGATCGGGCTCCAGCCGAACGGCGGGTGGACGCCGTTGGACGCGCCGTCCCAGTTCTCCCAGTAGCCCTGAAGGATCTTGCCCGCGGGCTTGCCCTTCACCGCGCAGGTCGCGTCGCCGTTCCCGGGCGGATCGGTGGTGGGAGGCGTGGTGGGCGGCTGCGAGTCGTCGCAGGCGCCCAGGTCGCGCCAGAGCGTCGGGGTGGACGCGGGGTTCCAGTTCGAGCCCCGGTAGGCGGTGTGGGCGCTGCGGGCCTCGTAGCCACGGCCGCTGTAGGTGACCTTGCTTCCGGCCGTGTAGCTCTCGCCTTCGGCCCACGTGGGGAACGTACAGGCGACCAGGGACGGCTGGGCGGACGACGGCGCGGACAGCACGACCAGCGCGAGGGCCGACAGCAGGAGCGCCGCGGCGGCAGTCGCGACGGCGGTGACGGCCGCCGACCATCGCTTGTGCATAAATGACACACGTTTGTGCTGGGGGTTCACGGGACTCCTCGGCAGACGGGGGTACTGAGGAGCCGGTGCAGCGCCAAACACAAGTCCCGGACGGGACTCTCCCAGGGCGCATGGCACAAAACCGGCATGGACGCCAGTAGCAGAGTAGCCGCGTCGCTTCAGACCGGGAAGACCTCTAAATGGCGGGTGCGGACAGGGCGCAACCGAACGGGTTGTCGATCACGTAGCGCCAGTGGCCGTCGGGGCCGCGGCGGGCGACATCGGTGGCGGTGCCCTCGATGTGGACGGGACGGCCGGTACGGTCCACGCCGTCGATCACCCAGTCGACGATCAGCAGCGTGACGTCCCCGGTGGTGTAGGCATGGCGGGGGCGCACCGTGATCGGCACGCCGAGTTCCATGAAGGAGACGTTGGCGGCGAGGCCGTCCGCGCCCGCGAGGGGCTTGCCCGGTTCGGGGACGAACACGGCGTCGTCCTCGTACATCTCGGCGAGCGCGTTCGCGTCGCCGCTGTTGAAGCGGTCCGCGAAAGCCAGGGGCACGTCTTCGGGGCGGTCGGCCAGGGGGCGCATCGGCGTCCTTTTGGTAGACGAATGATCCATGCCCAGGACGCTAGAAGCCGCCTTCGTGACTCACCAAACGGTTCGCCGTCCCCTCTGTCTGAGGCTCGCAGTAGACATTGGTCATCACGGTGGTGCGGGTCGCCACCGACAGCGGCGCGGCGGGTTCGGGTAGACAGAAGGGCACGAACGGAACGCTAGGAGGCGCTCGTGACTCACCAAACGGTCGACCGGCCGGGGCTGCCCGACGATCCGCGGGCGTTCGTCACCGAGCCGAGCCCGTCCTGTCCGGTCGAGATCACCCTGGACGCGCTTCGTGGACGTTGGACGACCCTGGTGGTCCGTGAACTGCTGCGCGGCGACCATTCGTACACCGAGCTGCGGCGGGCGCTGCCCACGCTGTCGGACAAGGTGTTGACCGATCGGCTCGCGCATCTCGTGGACTGCGGGGTGCTAGACCGGCGACGCGAACCGGGGTGGCCGCCGCGCACGCACTACGCGTTGACCGCACGCGGTCGCCGCCTGGGCCCGGTCCTCCAGGCGCTGTGGGAGTGGGGTGCCGACACCGGGGCAGCGCCCTGATTCCGACCGCGTCGTCAGCTCTTCTCGGGTCGGGCGGCGGACGGAGGGAACTCGCAGTTGACGGTGACTTCGCCGTAGCAGGTGTCATGGCCGGGCCCGCCGTCGATCAGGTCCCAGCCGTTGTCGCCGTTGATCGTGTCGTCGCCTTCGTTGCCGAAGAGGTTGTCGTTGTCGTCACCGCCTCTGATGTCGTCCTTGCCCAGTCCGCCGTGGAGGGTGTCGACGCCGCCTTCGCCGAGGATATGGTCGTCGCCGTCGAGCCCCCAGATGGTGTCGGTGCCCTTGTTGCCGTTGAGGATGTCGCCGTTTCCGCCGCCCCGGATGGAGTCGCCGTCGTCGCCGCCCAGGACGGAGAGCGTGCCCCTGGCCGGAGAGTTGATGAAGCCGATGGAGTCGCTGCCCGCGTCACCGCAGATCACGACGTCGGACGAGAACGGGCTGTCTTCGACGGCGTCGTGGAAGAACCAGTCGTCGCCGTCCAGGCCGGAACTGACATCGGTCTGGATCAGCAGGAGCGCGTCGGCGTCGGGGGTTCCCGGCTTGGTGACGGTCAGGTTCAGCCCGGATTTCTGGTCGCGGCAGGTCGCGGAGTCGGCGTGGGCCGGGCCCGCCGCGGCGACCGGGCCGAGTGCCGCCCCCAGCAGGGTCAGTGTTCCAATGATCGGTCTGATGCGCATTGGATCGTTCCTTTCGGCGCCGATCGGTCGCCGACGCCACCCCTATTTCCGCCGCGTTTGTTTTCGGTCACAAGATGGTGGCCGGAAACGGACTCGCATGAAATACACCGCCGGTGCCCGTGCTCAGGATTGGAGTACGACAGCGATCACAGACCTAGGGCTATAAGGTCACGACCACGAGTATATTACTTGTTTATGACATGAATTGACCGGGATAGGTCATTGCAGTTCATGAAAAGCGGGTCCGAATTTCGGTGCGGCGTGTCGTCCGGCGGAGACTGAGCGTCGCGTCGGAGCGCGGCCCACGGATGCGTCATGATCTGCACGTGGGGCGATGGTGGAAAGGGGCCGATATGCGGGTGTTGCTGCACTACGACATGGACCACGAGGCGCCCGGCCTCGACATCGTGAGCTGCTCCGAGCAGGACGACGAGCGGTTCGCGGAGTTGCTGCCGGACACCGAGGTGCTCTGGCACGTGCTGCGTCCGTTCACCGCCGCCGACATGGACCGGGCGCCGAAGCTGCGGCTCATCCAGAAGCTCGGCACCGGGGTCAACACGATCGACCTGGACGCCGCCGCCGAACGCGGAATCGCCGTGGCGAACATGCCGGGACAGAACGCGCAGGCCGTCGCGGAGACGAGTCTGCTGCTGATGCTGGCCGTGCTGAGAAGGGTCGTGCCGTTCGACGCGCGGACGCGGCGGGGCGAGGGGTGGCCGGCCGACCGGGCGCTGGTGGGCGGGGAACTCGCCGGGCGCACCGTCGGGCTTCTCGGCGGCGGCGAGATCGCGGGCCTGTTGCGGGGCATGGTCGAGGCGGTCGGCGCCCGCGTCCTGTACACGTCGCGGCGACGCCGTCCCGGAGACCCGGCCTGGCGGGAGTTGGACGAGTTGCTGCGGGCCAGCGACATCGTGTCGGTGCACGTCCCGCTGACCGACGAGACCCACCATCTGCTGGACGCGGAGCGGCTCGCGCTGCTGCCGGACGGCGCGATCGTCGTGAACACGGCGCGCGGGGCCGTGGTCGACGAGGCCGCGCTGGTCGAGGCGTTGACGTCGGGACGGCTCGCCGGTGCCGGGCTGGACGTCTTCGAACAGGAGCCGGTCGACGCGGGCAACCCGCTGCTGAAGCTCGACAACGTCGTCGTCCTGCCGCATGTCGCGTGGCTGACCCGCGAGACTTGGGACCGGTACTTCGCGGTCGCGGTGGAGAACTGCCGCCGTCTCGGACGAGGCGACGAACTCCTCCACCGCGTCCGTTAGCCGAGGCTGTAGCGGACGGGCAGGCGTTTGAGGCCGCCGACGAACGTGGTCGCGATGCTCTCCGGCGGCCCCGCCAGCTCGATGGACGTGAGGCGCGGCAGCAGTTCCTCGAAGAACGCGCGGACCTCGATGCGGGCCAACGCCGCGCCCAGGCAGTAGTGGACGCCGAAACCGAACGCCAGGTGCTTGTTCGGGTCGCGTCCCACGTCGAACCGGAACGGAGCGTCGAAGACGTCCTCGTCCCGGTTGGCGGACGGGTACGACAGCAGCAGCGAATCGCGCTTCCGGATCGTGACGCCGTGCAGTTCGTAGTCTCGGGTGGCGGTGCGCATGAACTCCTTGACGGGCGTGACCCAGCGGATCATCTCGTCGACGGCGAGCGGCATCAGGTCCGGGTTCGCGCGGAGCCGGTCGAGCTGGTCGGGGTGCTCGATCAGGGCGTGCAGGCCACCGGCGATGGTGGCGCTGGTGGTGTCGTGCCCGGCCGTCGCGACGATGACGTAGTACGACGCGGCGTCGAAGTCGTTCAGCGGTTCCCCGTCGATACGGGCGTTGGCGATGGCGGACGCCAGGTCGTCGGTCGGGGTGGTGCGGCGAGCCTGCGTCAGCCCTTGGAAGTAGGCGAAGAAGTCGAGCAGGACCTGGAGTTTCTCCTCCTTCGACGTGCCGCGCTGGAAATCGTCGTCGTCGCCGCCGAACAGTTCCTGGGTGAGCTTAAGCATCCGGTCGAAGTCGCTCTCGGGCAACCCGAGCAGCGAGAGGATCACATACAGGGGGAAGTGGACGGCGATCTCCTGCGCGAAGTCGCATTCGCCGCCGAGGTCGACCATCCGGTCGACGTAGCGTTTCGCGAGTTCCCGGACGCGGGGTTCCAGCGCCCGCATCGCCCGGGGCCTGAACCAGTCAGCGCCGATCGCGCGGAACACCCGGTGGTCGGGGTCGTCCATGTGGACGAGGGTGCGCAGGCCGATGCCCTGTTTGGCGCGCTCGCGGTTCATCTGGTCGAGTTCGGCGGTGGCGAGCACCGGGCGCGGCGCGTTCAGGAACAGGTCGTGGTTGCGTTCGACCTCCATGACGTCGTCATGTTTCGTGACGGCCCAGAAGGGGGTGTAGTCGGGTGCCTCGACCCGGTGCACGGGCGAGTCGCGGCGCAGTAGGGCGAGCGCCTCGTGCAGCCGTTCGTCGTCGGCGTAGGTCTTGGGGTCGGCGAGCGCGAGCCCGGCCTCCTCCAGGGTCGGTGTCATGCGTTCGGCTCCTCCGTCGGGTCGGTCACCGCCGGTCGTCGATCAGCGCGCCGTCGGCCAGGTCCTTGAAGCGGTCGAGCTCCTCGGCCGGTGCGTCGATCGCGCGGAGCGGACCGGCGTCGGCGAGATGGGTCCGAGCGTAGAGCCGGGCGACGAGCGCCTTGCGATGGTTGCCGGTGTCGGCGCGTT
Organism: Actinomadura spongiicola; assembly: GCF_003432485.1. Taxonomy (GTDB): domain Bacteria; phylum Actinomycetota; class Actinomycetes; order Streptosporangiales; family Streptosporangiaceae; genus Spirillospora; species Spirillospora spongiicola. Next base: position 608,229 of record NZ_QVNQ01000001.1, on the reverse strand, counting down.
CCCAGCCCGCCTGTTCCAGAAGCAGCGCCGCCGCGTATACATCTGCCATGAACTGGGCCAGCGGGTAGAGCCTCGCCTCGGCGACGGTCCTGTCGAGCCCCCGCCATTTTTCTATGGCCTGCCGGAGGTGGCCGATGCGTTCGTGGACGAGGTCGGCGGTCCCGTCGTCTCCGGTGGGGGCGTGCCGGGCGGCTTCGGTGAGCCGGTCGAGGAACGGTTCGTGCGCGTCGTGCCGTTCGACGGCGCGGCGCACGTCCAGGCAGAGGATGTTGTCGCCGCCCTCCCAGATGGGGTTGACCTGCGCGTCCCGGAGGATCCGCGCGACCGGCCACTGTTCGATGTAGCCGTTCCCGCCGTGGATCTCGACGGCGTCGCTCGCGGCGGTGACGCCGAGCCGCGCCGCCCGCAGTTTGATCAGCGCGGCGCCGATCCGCAGCGCCGGGCGACGGAGGTGCCCGTCGAACACGAGCGCCTGGACGGCCTCGGTCTCCACGATAAGTTCGGCGAGTTTCCTTCGCATGAGCGGCTGTTCGGCGAGCGGCGCGCCGAACGCCTCCCGCGCCCGCGTGTAGCAGAGCGACTCGACCAGGGCCCGCCGCGCGCATCCAAGGCCCATGGTCGCGATGGCGAGACGCGCGCCGTTCGTCAGCTCCATCATGCGGGCCATTCCCCTGCCGTCCCCGGCCGTGCCCTGGGGGGCGAGGAGGAACGCCTCGGCGCCGGTGAACTCGATCTCGGCGGACGCCACGGACCGGGTGCCGAGCTTGTCCTTCAGCCGCCGGATCCAGACGCCGTTGCGCGTCCCGTCCCGCCGCTCCTTCAGGACGAGGAACGGCGCGACGCCCCGGACCCCGTCGACGGCGCCCTCGGGTTTGGCCAGCACCACGAACGCCGAGCCGCCCGCGTTGGACGCGAACCATTTGAAGCCGTCGAGCCGCCACGCGTCGCCGTCCCTGCACGCGGTCGACTCCAGGGCGCCGAGATCGGAGCCGCCCGCGCGTTCGGTGAGCAGTTGTGCCGCCTCCCCGCACATCGTTCCGGCGGCGAACAGTTCCCGTACTCGCGCTTTGACGTCGTCGGGCGCGAACATCTCCGTCAGCGCCACGACCATCTCGCCGCCGGTGCCGAGCGCGCACGTCATGCCGATGTCGGCCTGGTTCAGCAGGTAGCCCCAGGCGAGGGCCAGCGGGGCGGGATCGGCGCCGTTCTTCCGCGCCTCCGCGACGAACTCGGGGCGGGTGAAGGAGGCGGCGACGAGGTCGCGCCTGGCGGCCTCGAACGACGGCGGCGGGACGACCCGGCTGATGTCGTGGCCCCACCGGTCGTACTTCTCCAGCCTCGGCGGGTTCCGGTCGGTCTCCTCGGCCCGTTCGGCGATCGGGCCGCCGATCAGCGCGCCCAGCTCGCGGAGCCGGGGCTCGGCCCAACCGAACCCGTCGCCGAGGTGGCGGCGCATCAGGAACCGCAGCGTGGGATCGCAGTCGTACCAGTTGAGACCCACCGCGCCGGGGTAGCGTTCGGTGGCGTACCGGCGGGCCTTTCCCGCGTGGCTGAAGGGGAGCCGGTCCAACGGCTCGACCGGATGGTCGGATCGGTTCGACGCCATAGCTGGGACATTACGCCTCATCATCGCATGGCGGAAGGTTGTAATCTGGAGAGGGTCTCCGCCCACCGGGATTAAGGTCTCGACCAGTTATGGAAAGCAGTCTGGAGATTCGCCCGCTCACCGCCCGTTCGATCGTCCTGAGCACGTTGTTGGGCGTCCATCCGCCCCGGTTGCCCGCCCGGTATCTGGTTCGCGTCGGCGAGATGTTCGGCGTCGCCGAAGGAACGGTCCGGGTAGCGCTCTCCCGCATGGTGAACTCCGGCGACCTGGTTCAGGGCGGCGGCGCCTACGCGCTGACCGAGCGGCTCCTCGAACGGCAGGCCCGCCAGGACGAGAGCCGCCTCCCCCGGGCCCTTCCCTGGGACGGCACCTGGGAGATCGCCGTCATCACCGCCGAGCGCCGTCCCGCCGCCGACCGCGCCGCGCTGCGGCAGGCCATGTCGGCGCTGCGGCTCGCCGAACTCCGCGAGGGCACCTGGCTGCGTCCGGCCAATCTGACCCGGCATGGGACGGACCCGGGCGGCGGCGAGGCGCAGGGCGCCCTGGACGACCGGCCCGGCATCGTCGCCCGGCAGTGCACGTTCCTGCGGGGACGTCCCGAGGGCGATCCCGCCGCGCTCGCCGCCGAACTCTGGGACCTGGACGCCTGGACGGCCAAGGCCCGAGCCCTCCAGACCGCCCTGACCGAGACAACCGGGATGGCCGAACGGTTCACGCTCGCCGCCGCCGTCCTCCGCCATCTCGTGGACGACCCGATCCTCCCGCCCGACCTGCTGCCCGCCGACTGGCCGGGCCCGGGTCTGCGCGCCGAGTACGAGCGTTTCGAGAAGGAGTTCGAGCGGCTCCTCACCGAGCAGGTGCTCGCCTGAGGGCGGGCCCTACTCGTCGTCGGCCCTCGGATTCAGGGTGCCCGCCCACTCCTGGTCGGACAGTTTGCGGATGGCGTCCATGACCTCGTCGGTGATGACGCGGCGGGCGCGGCCCGGCGGCAGGTCCTGGTAGCGGGAGAAGTCCATCGGCTCGCCGAAGCGGACGGTGGGACGGACGGAGAGCCGCGGCCGCCACGTGCCGAGCGGGATGATCTGGTCGCTTCCGCCGAGCGCGACGGGAACGACCTTCGCGCCGGACTTGAGGGCCAGCCAGGCGACGCCCCGTCGGCCGAGGTAGAGGCGCCCGTCCGGGGAACGACTGCCCTCCGGATAGATCGCGACGCCGCCGCCCGCGTCGAGGACGTCGACCATCCGGCCGAGGGCCCGGACGGCCGCGCGGGTGGGGCCGCGCCTGATCGGGACGTTCCCCAGCGCGAGCATGCCCCGCCGGATCAGGCGTCCACCGATGCCGGGGAGCTCGAAGTACTCCGACCTCGCGAGCCACCACAGCCGGCGGGGGATGACGGGTGACAGGACGAAGCTGTCGACCATCGACAGGTGGTTGCTCGCGAGGATGAACGGCCCGTCGGCCGGGATGTTCTCCCTGCCCTCCACCCGCGGGCGCAACGCCAGGCGGAGCAGGGGCCCGACCGTGTGGGCCAAGACACCGTAGAACACGCAGCCTCCCGTGACTCTGCGCACCCGGACGAGCAGGTGCGCGAGGCCGAATCTAGGGAGCCCGGCCCGGGTTCGCATCCGCCATGTGACCAGCCTCATGCTCGCACATCTGGAAATTAATCGAACGAGCGATTATTTTTTGGGGCATCGAGCGAGGAGGCAGTGATGCGAGACGAGCGGACACACGACAGGCGCAAGCCCATCGCCGTGCTGGTGGTGGTGTCGCTGATCGGACTGATCTTCACCGGGTCCTTCCTCGGGGCCCTGCACCACTTGGAGCCGCACAAGGTGCCCGTCGCCGTCGTCGCGCCGCCGCACGCCGTGGACCGGCTCGGCGCGTTGATGGAGCGGAAGGCCGAGGGCGCGTTCGACCTCACGGCGTACGACGACCAGCGGAAGGCGCGGGACGCGCTGCTGGAACGCGACGTCGACGCGGTCTTCGTCCCCGGCGCACCCGGCGCACCCGGCAAGGGCGGCGCGACGCTGATCGTCGCGGGCGCGAACGGACGGACCGTGCAGAACGCGGTGACGGCGGCTTTCCAGGGCGTCGGCCAGGCCACCGGGCAGCCGGTCACGGTCAAGGACGTCCGGCCGCTGCCGGACGGCGACAATAACGGGGTGTCCGCCATCTTCTTCGTGATCACGACGGTCATTCCGGCCGTGATCCTCGCGGTGCTGCTCGCGGTCGCCGCGCCGCGGGTCGGGGCGGGGCGGCGCCTCGGGCTGCTGGCCGCCGGGTCCGTCGCGCTCGGCGGGGTCAACGCCTGGGTCGCCGCCGGGCTGACCGGCGCGCTCACGGGAGCGCCACTGGAGCTGTGGGCCCTCGCGAGCCTCCTGGTGTTCGCGGTCGCGTCGTTCGCGGCGGGCGCGTGGCGCGTCGCCGGGCCGCCCGCCGTGGGACTGACCGCGCTGCTGTTCATCCCGATCGGCGTCCCGGCGAGCGGAGGCCCGATCGGACCGCAGTTCATCCCCCAGTGGTACGCGACGGTCGGTGACTGGCTGCCGGTGGCGGCCTCCGTCGACGCGGTGCGCAACACCGTCTACTTCGACGGCAACGCGATCGGCGGGCCGCTCCTCGTGCTGGCGCTCTGGGTCGCGGCCGGGCTCGCCCTGGTCGTGGTGCCGAAGAAGGCGCGGGAGCGGGCGGCGGTTACGACAGAACCCGCCGTGGGCTCGTGAAGCCGGACGACGACGCGAAGCGCGGAGGCAGGTCCACCGGAACGTCCGGTGGACCTGTCCGTCACGCTTCTCCCAGCGAACGAGGAGGTAGTAGAGGTGTCACTGAAGCCTGGGGGGCCGATGCGGCGGCGTCCGGGACGTCCGCCCAAGAAGGAGGCCGGGGACACCAAGGCCGAACTCGTCGAGGCGGCGCTGCGGCTCTTCGCGCAGAAGGGGTACACGGGCACGTCGATCCGCGCGATCGCCCGCGAGGTCGGGTTGAGCGAGAGCGTCCTGTACGCGCACTTCGCGGGCAAGCAGGACATCTTCGACGCGGCCGTGGCCAGGCTCGGGCCGCAGGGCCTGGTCACCGGCCTGGAGAGCCTCGATCCCGCGCTCGCCGACCGTGACCCCGCCGCGTATCTCCGCGCGCTGGTGACGCACGTCCTGGACGCGTGGGACTCGCCGAGCGGACGGCTCTTCATCAGCCTGATGGTCCGGGACGGGCTGGTCCACAGCGCCGCCATGGGCGACACCGTCATGCGGTCCATGGGCGAGACCGCGACGCTGTTCCAGAACTGGATCGACGCGGGTCGCATCCCCGCCGACCTGGGCGGTCCCGTCGATCTGGCGTGGGCGCTGTTCGGGCCGATCGGCCAGGCCCGGCTACTGTGGTTGCACGCCGACGCCGCCCCCGAGGAGCGGCGGGAGGCACGCGACAGGGCGCTTCGACACACCGAACTGTTCATCAGGGCGGTCTTCCGCGAGCGGCGGGAGCCGCCGACGGGTGATCGTGAAGGACGTGATCATTCATGACGGGCAGGGACGGTGAGTCCGCGCGGGCACCGGTGAACGTCGCGTCCGGGGGGCGTGGGGAGCCGCCCCACCAGGAGGGCACGACCATCCGGATTCTGCTGGCCGAGGACGTCGCGCTGCTCCGAGGGGCGCTGACCGGGCTGCTGGATCTGGAGCCCGACCTGGAGGTCGTGGCGGAGGTCGGCAGCGGCGACGCGATCGTCCGGGCGGCGCTGCGGCACCGTCCCGACGTCGCCGTGCTGGACGTCGACCTGCCCGGCATGGACGGCGTCACCGCCGCCGCCGAGCTGCACGAACGGCTACCGGAGTGCCGCGTCCTCATGCTGACGGGCCTCGGACGCCCCGGCGATCTGCGGCGCGCGCTGGACGCCCACGTGCACGGCTTCGTCCTGAAGGACGTGCCGCCCGCCGAACTGGCCGCCGCGATCCGGCGGGTCGCGGCGGGCGAACAGGTCGTCGATCCGCAGCTCGCGCTGGTGGCGCTGCGCCAGCCGGAGAGCCCGCTGACGCCCCGGGAGGCGCAGGTCCTGCGGCTGGCGGCGGAGGGCGCCGACGTGGACGACATCGCGATCGTCCTCAACCTGACGGTCGGGACCGTCCGCAACTACCTGGCGAGCTGCATCACCAAGCTCAACGCCCGCAACCGCATCGACGCCGTGCGCATCGCGGGCGAGTTCGGGTGGCTGTGACCGAGATCCCGGTTTGAGACCGGTATGAGAAACACATGGTCCGACCCCCGGGCGATTCACATGCGGATCGGTGCGCACCGCACTGGCCGGGCAGAACGCCCGATGAAACCCTCCAGGGCATGGTGGGGGAACCTCTGTACGGGCGCTCGGCCGAACTCGCCGAGATCGACCGGCTGCTCGACCGTGCCCTGTCGGGCGCGGGCGGCGGCGCGCTCGTCCTTCGGGGTGACGCCGGAATCGGCAAGACCGCGCTGCTCGACCACGCCGCGACGCGGGCGGCGGGGCTGTCCGGCGAGATGGACGTTCTCCGTGGAAGCGGCATCGAGGCGGAGAGCGGCGTCCCGTTCGCGGCCCTGCATCTCCTCCTCGACGGCCGGGCCGATCACCTTGCGTCCCTGCCCACCCCTCAGGCAGAGGCTTTGCGGGCCGCGCTCGGCCTGACCCGGCCGGACTCCTCGGACAGGCTCCTCACCGGCCTGGCACTGCTGAACCTCCTCGGCGGACCGGCCACCGACAAGCCGCTGCTGTGCCTCATCGACGACGCGCAGTGGCTCGACCGCGAATCGGCGGACGCGCTGCTGTTCGCCGCCCGCCGCGTCGCCTCACGCGGTGTCGTCTTCCTCATCGCCGTCCGGGACGACGGCCGACCGCGCACCGGGCTGCCCGAACTGAACCTGACCGGCCTCGACCCGGACGACGCGCGGCTCCTGATGGAGGAACGCGCCCCCGACATGCCCGCCGACCGGATCGATCGGCTGGTCGAGCAGGCGGGCGGCAACCCGCTCGCGCTCGTCGAGTTCGCCGCCGCCGGGTCGGGGCGGCTCGCCCGCGTCCCGGAGGAGTTCGCGCGCACCGTCCGTGACCTGCCCGAACAGGTGCGGCTGCTGCTCGCCGTCGCCGCCGCGGACGGCACCGCCGAGCCGGGCGTGGTCGTCCAGGCCGCCCGCGGGCTCGGGCTGCCGCCGGACGCGCTGGAGGCGGCGGAGGAGACCGGCCTGCTCGTCGTGACCCCCACCGCCATCGGGTTCCGGCATCCACTCGCGCGGGCCGCCGCGTACCAGGGCGTTCCGGTCACGCGGCGCATCGCCGTGCACCGGGCGCTCGCCGAGGCGCACGCGCGGGCCGGGGACGCCGACCTGCGGGTCCGGCATCTGGCCGCCGCCGCGCTCGGCACGGACGAGACGGTCGGCGCCGAACTGGAGTCCGCCGCCGACGACATCGCGGAGCGGTCGGGCCCGTCCGTCGCGGCGTTCGCCTACGAGCGCGCCGCCCGCCTCGCCGGTGACCCGGAGGTACGCGCCCGCCGGCTCGTCGCCGCGGCGGAGGCGGAACTCGCCGCCGGGCGGCTCTCCCCCGCCAGGACGCTCGCCGACGAGGCGGCCCGCACGGGCGACGCGGACGACACCTCGGCCCGGGTCGACATCGTGCGCGCGGGCGTCGAGCTGGAACACGGCGTCCCGGAGGCGGCCGGTCGGCTGCTGCTGGAGCGGGCCCGCGCCTACGACGATCCGGAGATCCGCGCACGGCTGCTCGAAGAGGCCGTGTTCCACGCGTGGTCGTGCGGAGACCGGGACACGGCCGTCCGGGCACGGGACGGGCTCGCGGGCGAAGAGCGTCCGTCCGTGCTGTTCGAGGCGTTGTCGGCGCTGCTCGACGGCGACGTCGCGGTCGCCCGGCGCGTCCTCGCGACCTCCGAGGGGGCAACGGACGAGCGGCTGCGGCTGCTCGCCGCCGAGATCGCCCTCCAGGCGGGTGACGACACGGCCGCCGCCGAGATGTCCGCGCACCTCGTGGCCCGGTGCCGCCGCCGGGGGCTGCTCGGCCTCGTCCCGCGCGGGCTCGTCGTCCAGGCGTGGTCGCGGCTGCTGTGCGGCGAGCACGACGAGGCCCGCGCCCTCGCCCGGGAGGCGCTGGAGGTCGCCGCGGAGACGGGCCAGCGCGGGCAGGCCGCCGCGCTGCGGTCGGTCCAGGCGCGGCAGGCGGCGATCGAGGGCGACGAGGTCCGCTGTCGCGCGCTCGCCGCCGACGGGCCGGTCGGCGACGCGCTCGGGCTTCTCGCCCTCGGTCTCGGACGTCCCGAGGACGCGTTGGAGCACCTCCAGGACGGCGCGCGCCTCGCCACGGCCGCCGACACCGTGGAGGCCGTCGTCGCGGCGGGCCGCCCGGACGGCGCCGCCGAGGCCATGGCCCGGCTGGAGGAGTTCGCCCGCGACGCCGGGCAGCCGTGGGCCGACGCGGTCGCGTCCCGATGCCGGGCCCTGCTCACCACCGACCCCGACGAGGCCGAACGGCACTTCACGCTCGCGCTCACGGCCCACCGCGAGGGCGGGCGGCCGTTCGAACGCGCCCGCACGGAACTGCTGTACGGGGAGTGGCTGCGCCGGTCGCGGCGCCGCGCGCAGGCCAGGGCGCGGCTGCGCGCCGCGCTGGACGTCTTCGAACGCCTCGGCGCGGTGCCGTGGGCGGAACGGGCGCGCGGCGAGCTGCGCGCCGCGGGCCAGGCCGTCCGCGCGGACGGCGACGACCTGCCGGCGCGGTTGACCGCGCAGGAGATGCAGGTGGTCCGGCTGGCGATGACCGGGGCGACGAACCGGCAGATCGCGGCGCAGCTCCGGCTCAGCCACCGCACGGTCGCCTACCACCTCTACAAGGCGTTTCCGAAGCTCGGAGTCGCCTCACGGGCCGAGTTGCACCGCCACGTTCCCGCCTGACCCGCACGCCACAAAACTGGCGCCGTGAAAATATTCACGCGCTTAGTTCCCTTGCCCAGACGGCTCCGGCGTTTCATCATCCGATGGGGCGGCGTTGAGGAGCCGGTGATCGAAGCGTGACCAGGGCACGACCAGCAAGACCCGGATGGCGGCGGGACGAGCCGGCGGGGCCAGGCGGCCTCGCGGGCCGGACGCCCCTGTTCGCGCGCACCATCACCGGGATGTACCTCGTCCTGATGCTCCAGACGAGGCTGGTGAAACAGGCGGAGACGGGGCCGGCGCACATGCTCCCGTCCGCCACCATCGTGATCTTCGGCATCTTCGCCGTGCAGTGGCTGCTGGTCCTGTACGGGCCGCGGTCGCAGCGCCCGCGCCGATGGGTGATCGTGACGCATCTGGCGACGCAGACGGCGCTGGCGCTGCTGCCGCTGCTGGTGTTCGGCAACGACTGGTATCCGGTCGTCGGCGGGTTCCTCGCCGGGTCGATGCTGCTGTTGCTGCGTCCGCCGCTGTCGTGGCTCATGGTGGCGCTCGTCACGGCCGGTGAGGGTCTGCTGCGGTACCACCAGGGCTGGTCGGCGGTCGACGTGTCGTTCTGCGTGGTGGCGACGGTGAACACCGGCATCGCCATGTACGCGATCACGCGGCTGTCGGGGTTCGTCCGGGAGCTGCACGCGACACGGGCGCAGTTCGCGGCGGCCGCGGCGGCGCGGGAACGCCTGGAGGCGGCGGGCAGCCTCCGCGCGGTGCTCGGCGCGGCCCTCACCCGCGTGGAGGAGCTGAGCCGCCGCGCCCGCGACCTGCTGCCGGTCGACCCGGCGGCGGCGCGCGACGACCTCGACGAGGTGGCCCGGACGTCGCGGCAGGCGGCCACGGACGTCCGGTCGATCGTCGGCGCGTTGCAGGGTCCGTCCCGCCGCCGGGAGCGTCCCGGCCGGGTGACGCAGTCCCGCCTCGCCTGGACGATCCTCGTCATCATGACCGTGGGCTTCGCGGCCGAGCAGGTCATCAACGTCCACGCGGGGTCCGGCGGGTCCGGGCGGGCGACGGCGGCGGCCGGGGCGGTGGCCGCCGCGATCTCCGCGCTGATGCTCCGGCACACCTCGACCCTGCTGCGCCGCAAGACGCCGCGCTTCGGCGCGTGGACGCTCGCCGCGCAGGTCCTTCTCGTGTTCGGGCCGTTCGCGCTGTTCGGCCCGGAGTGGGCGACGATGGCGTGCCTGGCGACCGGGTCGGTGCTGCTGGTGTCGCGGGGACGGCGCGCGTGGATCATGTTCGCGCTGACCATCGCGGCGTGGTGCGTCCCGGCGCTGTGGGCGTCGCACGGATTGCTCTTCTACCTCTACACGTGCGCGATCTCGGTGCAGATCGGCGTGGTCGTGTACGCGCTGTACCGGCTGCCGATGCTCGCCCGGGAGGTCGACGTCGCCCGGGAGCGGCTGGCGCGCATGGCGGCGCTGCACGAGCGGCTCCGGATCTCCCGCGACGTCCACGACCTGCTGGGCCTCGGGCTGTCGACGATCACGGTGAAGGCGGAGCTTGCGCGGCGGCTCGTCACCGTCGACCCCGTGCGGGCCGCCGAGGAGATCGGCGAACTGGCCGATCTCGCGGAGCGGTCGCGGGCGGAGGCCCGCGCCGTCGCCGCGGACGACCGTGCCCTGGCGCTACGGGACGAGGCCGTGTCGGCGCGGGCCGCGCTGGCAGCCGCGGGCGCCGACGTCCATGTGGACCTGCCCGACGAGACGGAGCTGCCGCCGTCCTCCCCGGTGGACGGCGTGTTGGCGGCCGTGCTCCGCGAATCCGTCACCAACGTCCTGCGGCACGCCCACCCGGAGCACTGCGCCGTCACGGTCACCGCGCAGGCCGGTGTGGTGCGCCTCACGGTGCACAACGACGGAGTCATCCCACCGTCGTTCACGGGCTCCGACCCCGGGTCGGGTAAGGGCCTCTCGAACCTCACCGCCAGAACGGGCGCGCTCGGCGGCTCACTGTCCGCCGGGACCGACGGGAAAGGCGGTTTCACCCTGGTCGCGGAGGTCCCCCTCGCGGCGGGCACGGGCACGAGGGACGTGCCCCGTCACATGACGGATTCGCCCCTTCCCTTCCGTGTCTAGCCTTGCCCGACATGACGCAGGACTTCCATCCGACGCGCGCCGGAACGCCCCCGCGTCACCGCATTTCCCAGACGGCCTCCGACTGGGCGCTGGCCCACGCAGGCGTACAGAGGAGGGGGGTCACCGCACCATGAGTGACAGGCTCGCCGGGCAGACGATTCTGCTCACCGGCGTCACCGGGTTCATCGGGCAGGCCATGCTGGAGCGCCTGCTGTCCGGATATCCCGACACCCGCGTCGTCGCGGTGCTGCGGGAGCGACCGGGCGTCACCGCCGACCAACGGCTGGACGAGCTCATCGCCAAGCCCGTGTTCGGACCGTGGCGGGAGCGGGTCGGGGAGGACGAGGCCCGCGAGATCGTGCGGAAGCGGGTGCGGATCGTCCCGGCCGACCTCACCGATTCCGTGCCGGAACTCCCCGACGACATCGACGCCATCGTGCACGGCGCGTCGATCGTGTCGTTCGACCCGCCGATCGACGAGGCGTTCCAGACGAACGTCGTCGGCACCGTCAGCCTGTACGAGGCGGTCAGGCGGGCCGGGGAGCGCGGCGGGAAGAAGCCGCACATCGTGCACGTGTCGACCGCGTACGTCGCGGGCTCGCGGAAGGGCATCGTCCCGGAGACGACCCTCGACCACGCCATCGACTGGGAGACCGAACTCGACTGCGCGGTGGACGCCCGCCGGACCGTGGAGCGCGGTTCGCGGCGCCCCGAGGTGCTCGGCCGGCTGCGCGCCGCCGCGCTCCGCGAACAGGGCAAGGCGGGCCCGACCGCCGTGGCCGCCGACACCGAGCGGCGCCGCCGCGAGCAGGTCGACGAACGCCTCATCGCCTACGGCCGGGAACGGGCCCGCAGCCTCGGCTGGCCGGACGTGTACACCTTCACCAAGGCGCTCGGGGAACGCGCCGCCGAGCAGACCGCCCATGACCTGCCGCTGTCGATCGTCCGTCCGGCGATCGTGGAGAGCAGCCTGCGGCACCCGTACCCGGGCTGGATCGACGGGTTCAAGATGGCCGACCCGCTGATCCTCGCCTACGGGCAGGGGCTGCTGCGGGCGCTGGCCGGAATCCCGGACGGCATCGTCGACATCATCCCCGTCGACCTGGTGGTGAACGCGCTGCTCGCCGCCGCCGCGTCACCGCCTGAGCCTGGCAGGCCCGCCTACTACCACGTCGGGTCCGGCGCCCGGAACCCGCTGACGCTGCAACGGCTCGTCGAGCTGGTCAAGGAGTACTTCAGCGAGCATCCGCTGCCCGCCGCGGACGGGCGCGGCGCGATCCGTCCCAGGGAACTGAAGCTGCTCAGCGAGGGCCGCGCCGAACAGATGCTGGGCACCGCCGAACGCGCCATGGAAGTGGCGGAGAAGGCGCTGCTGATGCTGCCGAGCGGCGACCGCACCCGAGGTTGGCAGCGCAACCTGTACAAGCAGGGACGCGAGGTCCGGCTGCTGCGCCGCTACCGCGACCTGTACGGCGCGTACGGCGCCGCCGAGGTGGTCTACGCCGACTCCGGCACCCAGTCCCTCAGCGCCTCGCTGCCGGACGACGAGGGCTGCGACTCCGCCGTCATCGACTGGACGTACTACCTCCGCGACGTGCACTGCCCGGCCGTGACGGCGGCGTTCCGCCTGATGCAGCAGCCCGTCAAGGCGCCGCGCCCGGTGCTGACGGCGGGTCCTCCGCCACGACCGCCGGTGAAGTTCGAGGAGCGCCGGGACGTCGTCGCGGTGTTCGACTTCGACGGCACGATCGTCGCGTCCGACGTCGTGGAGGCGCACCTGTGGGCGCGGCTGCTGGACGTCCCGCTGAAGTCGTGGCCGGGGACGCTGGCGCCCGTCCTGCGTAAGGTCCCCCACTACCTGCGCACCGAGCACCGCGACCGTGGCGAGTTCCTGCGGGAGTTCGTCCAGCGTTACGAGGGCGCGAACGAGGCGGAGCTGCGCGCCCTGGCCCGCGACCGGCTGTCGGACGTGCTGCTGCGCCGCGCGTGGCCACAGGCGATCCGCCGGATCCGGCGGCACCGGGAGGCCGGGCACCGCACCATCCTGCTCACCGGCACCCTCGACGTGTTCGTGGAGCCGCTGCGCACCCTGTTCGACGACATCCTGGCCGCCCGCCTCCGCGTCGTCGACGGACGCTGCACCGGCACCTTCGAACAGCCGCCGCTGATCGGGGAGGCACGCGGCGCGTGGCTGCGCGCCTGGGCCCGCGAAGAGGGCGTCGACCTCGCCGGCAGTTGGGCGTACGGCGACCACTACTCTGACCGTCCGGTGCTGGAGCAGGTCGGCAATCCCGTCGCCGTCAACCCCGACGCCCGCCTGTACCGGCACGCCAAGAAGCAGCGCTGGACGATCGCGGACTGGGACGGCGACGCCGGCGCCGTGTCCACGCTCCTCGACGCCGCCCTGGAGGAGGCCCGATGATTCTGGCGCTGGAGTACCACCGCTCACCCGCCCGGTACCTCGCCGCCTCGCGGCTCCCCGGCAGGTTCCGTTCGGCGGCGGTGCCGTCGCTGGCGCCGCTGCGGCTGACGAACCGGGAGGCGCCCGGACTGCCCGGCCCCGGCTGGGTGCGGCTGCGTCCCGTGCTGTCGGGGATCTGCGGATCCGACCTGTCGATGGCCGCCGGGAAGGTGTCGCCCTACCTGTCGCCGCTGGTGTCCATGCCGTTCGTGCCGGGCCACGAGGTGGTCGGTGAGCTGCTGGACGACGCGTCCGACGACATGCCCGCCGGGACCCGCGTCGTCATCGACCCGGTGCTGCCGTGCCGGGCGCGCGGCACCGGCCCCTGCCCGCCCTGCGCGGACGGCAACGAGAACCGGTGCGACCACATCACGTCCGGGCGGATCTCGTCGGGGTTGCAGACCGGGTTCTGCGCCGACACGGGCGGCGGCTGGTCGGAACGCCTCGTCGCGCACCGCACCCAGCTGCACCGGGTGCCGGAGTCGCTGCCGCCGATGCGGGCCGTGCTGGCGGAGCCGCTGGCGTGCGCGGTCCGGTCGGTGCGCCGCATCGACGTGCCGCGCGGCGCGTCCATCGTCGTGGTCGGCGCCGGGACGGTCGGGCTGCTGACCGTCCTCGCGCTGCGGGAACTCACCCCCGCCGGGTCGATCACCGTCATCGCCCGGCACGCGGGCCAGCGGCGCCGCGCCCTCGCGCTCGGCGCCACCGAGACCATCGACTCGTCGGCGGCGCTGCGCGGGCTGCGGCGCATCACCGGCGGGTCGCTCGTCCGTCCCGAACTCGGCCCCGGGTACCTGCTCGGCGGCGCCGACATCGTCGTCGAATGCACCGGCGGGGAGGGGCTCGACACGGCGCTGCGGCTCGTCCGCGCGGGCGGGACGGTGCTGCTGTCGGGCATGCCGGCGAAGCCGGTCGACCTGACGCCCGCCTGGTTCCGGGAGCTGAACATCGTCGGGTCCTACGCCAGTCGCGGCGCCGACGACTTCGGGGCCGCCCTCGACCTGGCCTCCCATGACGCGCTCGACGGCTTCGTCGACAGCGTCTACCCCCTCACCCGCTGGCGGGACGCGCTGTCGCACGCGCTGTCCGCCGGACGCTCCGGCAGCGTCAAGATCGCCTTCGACCCCCAGAACGGGGACGGGGCCGCGTACGGCGACACCACCTCGACCGCTGAAGGCACAGACCACCTCGAACGCGAAGGAGCCGATGGATGAGCAGACCGGGACTCGTGCTGGAGGTGGACGAGCGGACGCCCCCGCTGCTGGTGCACGAAGGAGAGGGGTTCCGGCTGGAACGGTTCCCGCTCGGCACCCGGGTGATCTACCCGCCGGATTCGCTGCCCGGCATCCGGGACGTCAACGGCCGGATCCGGGACGCGCTGCTGAACCCGCTCGGCAGCGAGCCGCTGCCCGAACTGCTGCACTCGGGCATGCGGCTGACGATCGTGTTCGACGACCTGTCGCTGCCGCTGCCGCCGATGCGGGCACCGGACGTCCGGGGCCGCGTCATCGAGCAGGTGCTGGAGATGGCGGCCGCCGCTGGCGTCGACGACGTCGAGCTGATCGCCGGTAACGCGCTGCACCGCCGGATGACGCCCGCCGAGATCAAGCACATCGTCGGCGACCGGGTGTTCAACTCGTTCTGGCCGGACCGGCTCCGCAACCACGACGCCGAGGACCGCGACAACCTCACCCTGCTCGGGCAGACCCGGCACGGCGAGGACGTCGAGATCAACCGGCGGGCCGCGGAGAGCGACCTGATCGTGTACGTGAACATCACGCTCGTCGCGATGAGCGGCGGCGCGAAGTCGGTGTCGGTGGGCCTCGCCTCGTACAAGAGCCTGCGGCACCACCACAACGTCCACACGCTGCGGCACTCCCGGTCGTTCAACGACCCGCCGAACTCGGCGATGCACCACTCGTACGAGCGGATGCACAAGCTCCTGTCGGAGTCGGTGCGCATCTTCCACATCGAGTGCACCGTCAACAACGACCAGTTCCCGTCGCCGTTCGAGTTCCTCAACAAGCGCGAATGGGAGTGGACGCTCAAGGACCAGGCGAAGTTCCTCGCCGCCAAACGCGCCAACGACCTCGCCCCGGCCGGAGCCCGGCACAAGGTGTGGCAGGGGATGCGCGCCCCCTATGGGATCACGGGCGTGCACGCGGGCGCGACGGACCTCGTCCACGAGAAGACCCTCGCGAGCGTGCACCGGCAGCAGCTCACCGAGGTGCACGGCCAGTCGGACGTCCTGATGCTGGGGCTCCCGTACCTGTGTCCGTACAACGTCAATTCGGTGATGAACCCGATCCTCGTGTACAGCCTGGGGCTCGGCTACTACTTCAACATGTACAAGAACAAGCCGCTGGTCCGTGAGGGCGGCGCGCTCATCATGTACCACCCGATGAAGTCGGAGTTCCATCCGCTGCACCACCCGAGCTACATCGACTTCTACGAGGAGGTGCTGACGCAGACGACGGACCCGGCGACGATCGAGACGAAGTTCGAGGAGCAGTACGCCACCGACCCCTGGTACATCCACCTGTACCGGAACTCGTACGCCTACCACGGCGTCCACCCGTTCTACATGTGGTACTGGGGCGCGCACGCCCTCAACCACCTCGGTGACGTCATCTGCGTGGGCGCCGACCGGCGGGTCGCGTCCCGGCTCGGTTTCCGTGCGGCGAGCACCCTCGCGGACGCGTTGGAGATGGCGGGCGACACCGTGGGACGCAGCCCCAGCATCAGCTACCTCCACACGCCGCCGATGACGCTGGCGGACGTCCGATGAGCGGCCGGAAGGGCCGGATGAAACTGGTCGAGGAGGTCCGGCTGCTGCGCCGCGGCCGCGACTGGCGTGGCCGGGCGCCCGCGCCCCGGTCGGCGCAGCCGTGGACGAAGGCCCCGCCCAGCCGCGCGTTCCCGACCGAGTGGGCGCGCACCCCGCTCGCCATCGCCGCCCGGAAGGTCGCGTTCGACGGCGTGCTGCGGACCGTCACGTGGAGCCAGACCCGGCCCGAGATCCACGGCGCGGAGATCCTCGACGACATCAAGGGCCCGGTCGTGTTCGTGGCGAACCACGCCAGCCACCTGGACACGCCGCTGATCCTCGGGTCGCTGCCCGTCCGGCTGCGCCGCCGCGTCGCGGTCGCCGCCGCCGCCGACTACTTCTTCGACGCCCGCTGGCGCGCGGTCGCGACCGCGTTGACGTTCAACGCGTTCCCGATCGAGCGGCGCGGCGCGGGCGGCGCCCTCGACCTCGCGACCGAGCTGCTCGAAGACGGCTGGAACCTGCTCATCTACCCGGAGGGCACCCGCTCGACGGACGGTTGGGCGCGCCGGTTCCGGATGGGCGCGTCGCTGCTGTGCCGCGAGCAGGGCGTTCCCGCCGTGCCGCTGGTGCTGCGCGGCACGTACCGGGCGATGCCGCGCGGCGGGTTCTGGGTGAAGAAGGGCCGCCCGGTCGTGTCGGTCCGGTACGGCAGGCCGCTCGTGCCCGAGCCCGACGAGACGACGACCGCGTTCAACGCCCGGCTGGAGGACGCGATCGGCCGCCTGTGGGTCGAGCACGACACGGACTGGTGGACGTCTCTGCACTCGTCCGACCGGCGCCGCGCCCCCCGGGGCCCGGAGGCGTCGGAGTGGCGCCGCAAGTGGGAGTCCACCCGTCCGCAGGCGCCCTCGTCCACCCACCACCGCGTCTGGCGCCGCCGCTGACCCGTGGGCGCCCGCCGCGTGGCGGGCGCCCAACGCGGACTACGCGGACTACGCGGTCTGGCCCAGGACGACCTGGGTCACGTTGGGGAAGTCCCCGAAGATCTTCGTTCCGGCGCCGAACCCGTTTCCGGTGACGGTCATCGCGGGCATCGGCCCGAACCCGTCGGCGAGGGTGACCAGCAGCGCCGTTCCGGTCGGCGTGGCCATCTCGGCGTCGATGTCGTGCCCCTGGATGGGGGCCTTGGCGCGGGCCAGCAGTTCCACGACCGCCGGGCCGGGGTTGGGGATCAGGCCGTGGCGGCACCGGATGAAGCCGCGTCCGACCGGGATCGGCGCGGCGCGCACCTCGTCCACGCCGAGGGTTTCGAGGGCGGCGCACGTCCCGACGACGTCGACGATCGCGTCGTGCCCGCCGACCTCGTGGAAGTGGACGTCCTTCGGCGGCATCCCGTGCACGGCGCCCTCCGCCTCCGCCAGCGTGCGGAACACCCTCAGCGCCCGGTCCCGGACCCGCTCCGGCAGCGGCGCGGCCTCGACGAGTTCCTCGATGACGGCGTGCGTCCGCGACACGGCGTCGTCCTCGACGTCGACGACGGCCCGCGTGGCGGCGATTCCCCGCCGCGACACCCGCTCCACGTCGAGGGACCAGCCGGGCACGTCCAGCCCCTTCAGCATGGCGCGGACCTCGCCCAGGTCGGCGCCCGCGTCGAGCAGCGACCCGAGCGCCATGTCACCCGCCACCCCGGCGAAACAGTTGAAATAGGCGATCTTCTTCATGCGAGCATCCTTCGCGCTAGTACCGCGGCCCCCAGGCCGTCGTCGATCCCGGTGACGACCAGCCCCGGCGCACCCGACGCGAGCAGCGCGGACAGCGCCGCGAGCCCGCCGCTCGAACTGCCGTAGCCGACGCTGGTCGGCACGGCCACCACGGGACGGCTCGTCACCCGCGCCACGACCGAGGGAAGCGCCCCGTCCATCCCGGCCGCGACGATGAGCAGCCGCGCCTCGTCGAGCCGCTCCCGGACGGCCAGCAGCCGGTGCAGCCCCGCCACCCCGACGTCGGCGATCAACGCGGCGTCGAGCCCGAACGCGGCCGACCCCGCCAGCGCCTCCTCCGCCACCGGCAGGTCGGCCGTCCCCGCCGAGACGACGGCGACAGGCGCAGACAGGGCCGGGCGCGGACGTGTCAGCACGACGAGCCCCGACCGTGGATGGTGGACGGCGTCCGGCGCGGCCTCCCGCGCCGCCTCGAACTGCTCCGCCGACGCCCGCCGGAGGAACGCCACCTCCGCGTCACGGGCGAGGAGTTCCTTGACCCGGCCGCGCACCTGGTCGGCGTCGAGCCCCGCGGCCTCGGCGACGGCGACGATGGGACGGTTCACCCGCCACCCCCGTTGATCAGGTGGGCGGCGTATCCGGCGCCGTACCCGTTGTCGATGTTCACCACGACGACGCCGGGCGAGCACGAGTTCAACGCGGACAGCAGCGCGGCCCGTCCCGGAAGCTCACCTCCGGCCGACGTCGGCAACGCGATGACCATGCGGTCGGTCAGCCCGGACACGAGGGTGGGCAGGGCACCGCCCGTCCCGTCCGCGACGACGAACACCCCGGGCGCGTCCTGCTCGCGCAGCCACCCGGGCAGCACGGCTGGGTCATGCACGGGGGCGTCATACCGCCGGACGACCCGGCTGCCCATCGCCTCTGCCACCAGCGCCGCCTCCTCGGCGACGGCCTCGTCCTCCGGCCGCCCGCACACCACGTCAACGCGTCCCACACCGGGCCCGGCGACCGGCGCCAACACCACCAACCTGGCGCGTTCGTGCACGACAGTGCCGGGAAAGGCGGAACGCAACGCGTCGCGTGTCTCCCTGTTCGCCCGCGTCGCGAGCACGTTCGTCGCGCCCGACCCGATCAGGCTCTCCGCGATCGCGACGACCTCGGCGACCGTCTTCCCCTCGCAGTAGACGGCCTCGGGATGCCCGCGGCGGCGTCCCCGCCCGATGTCGACCCGGGCGAACCCCAACTCCTCGACGGCTTCCCCGGTCACGTGGCGACCCGCACACGCGGCAGCCCCAGGACCGCGTTGTGGCTCCCCTGCCGGTACGGCTCCAGATCCAAGGTCACGTAGCGGAACCCGGCGGCCTTGAGCAGCGCGACGATCTCACCGGCCCGTTCGGCGGCCCGTCCGATGTCGCCCGCCTCCACCTCGATCCGCGCCAGGTCACCGCCCTGGTCACGCACCCGCATACGGCCACCGAACCCGGCCCCGCGCAGCGCGTCCTCGGCCTCCTCGACCCGCCGCAACGCCTCCAGCGTGACCGGCACCCCGTACGCGAGCCGCGACGACAGGCACGCCGACGCCGGTTTGTCGGACGTCGGCAGCCCGAACTCGCGGGCGGCGTCCCGCACGTCGGCCTTGCTCAACCCGGCGTCCACCATGGGGAACTTGGCGCCCAGCCGCCGCGCCGCGCTCTGCCCCGGCCGATGGTCGCCGAGGTCGTCGGTGTTCACGCCGAGCAGCACGGGCCAGTCCCCCGCCTCCGCCGCCACCGCGGCCAGCACCGAGACGAGCGCCTCCTTGCAGAACCGGCAGCGGTCCGCGCGGTTGGCGGCGTACCGCTCGTCCTCCATCTCCCGCGTCTGGACGACCCGGTGCCGTATCCCGAGCCGTTCGGCCTGCGCGCGGGCGTCCGCCAGCTCCGCCCTCGCGAGCGACGGCGAGTCGGCGGTGACCGCGAGGGCCCGGTCTCCCAGTTCCCGGTGGGCGAGGTAGGCGAGCAGCGAGCTGTCCACCCCGCCCGAGTAGGCCACGACGGCGCCGGGCAGCGCGGCCAGCGCCTCCCGCAGGTCCGTCACCTTGGTCGAAGCGAGGCTGTGGGCCATGCAATTCTCCTTCGGCGTCGTCCTCCCGCTGGTGAGGCTAGACGCACGGACCGCATGGTCGAATCCGTCATCCGACGGGCACGGCGCCCTCCAGGCCGCAGGGAAAGGGTTCTGAGCACGATCCCGGCCTGGAGAGCGCCGTGGTCTGGGGGTCAGCCGCGAGCCGCGTCGAAGCGCGACTTCACGTCCGACCAGTTGACGAGCGACCAGAGCTTCTCCACATAGTCGGGCCGCACGTTCCGGTATTGCAGGTAGTAGGCGTGCTCCCACGCGTCGAAGACCAGCAGTGGCGTGGTGTTCATACCCACGTTGCCGTGGTGGTCGTAGATCTGCTCCACCACGAGTCGTCCACCCAGCGGCTCCCAGGCCAGCACACCCCACCCGGAGCCCTGCACGGTGGACGTCGCCGTGGTCAGCTGTTTCTGGAACGCCTCGAACGACCCGAAGTGCTCGTTGATCGCGGCTGCCAGCTCTCCGTCCGGACGGTCCCCACCGTCCGGCGACAGGTTCTCCCAGAAGATCGAGTGCAGCACGTGCCCCGACAGGTTGAACGCGAACGTCTTCTCCAGACCGACCAGCCCGCCGTACTGCTCCTTGTCCCGCGCCTCCGCGAGCCGCTCCAACGTGTCGTTGGCGCCCTTGACGTAGGTGGCGTGGTGCTTGGAGTGATGCAGCTCCAGGATCTCCCCGGTGATCGCGGGCTCCAGCGCGGCGTAGTCGTAGGGCAGGTCGGGAAGCGTGTAGTCAGCCATACCGCCACTATTGCAAACTCATTGCAACTACGTCCAACCCGCAATAAGCCGATGTCTCCGGCTCCCGCTAGCGTCCGGCCGCATGGGAGCGAAGACGGCACTGCTGGCGTTCAGCGACGGCGACATCCGTCCAGTACTACGAGGCGCCACACGCTCGGACCGAACCGAAACCGAGGCCCTGGTGCGCCAGGTCCACCCGGGCCACTACGTCGAACCCGCCGGAGAGAAAACCCGTCCATCAAGACGGAGCAGATCCCTCTACACCGCTTCAAAGTCACCGACTTCCCGCTGTAGAGACGGATGGCGTTCTGTCTCCTGATTCGCGGGGTTTGACCGGTCGTGGACGGGCGGCTCGGCCTGTCGGTGGGTTCTGGCAGGGTGAGCACCGGTCAACTCGTGCGGGCGGTGGGAGCGGTTGTGAAGGCTGATGCGTTGAGCCCTCGGCAGTTGTTCGACGGGACGATGCATTACGAGATCCCGGCGTTCCAACGCCCCTACGTGTGGAACGAGGAAGACCAGTGGGCGCCGCTGTGGGCCGACGTCATCCGGGTCGCGGAAAGCCATGTGGTCGCCGACGGCGGCGAACCCGAGGTGCCGCATCACTTCCTCGGCGCGGTCGTCTACGAATCGAAACCGCCGGTCGTGGGCGATGTCACCCGGCACAAGGTGATCGACGGGCAGCAGCGCACCACGACGCTGCAACTGATGATCGACGCGGTGCAGTCGGTCGTCGCCGAACGCGGTCACGTGCTGCTCGCCGAAGACCTCGAGAACCTCATCCTGAACCGGTCGTCGGCGTTCCGGGGCAAGCCGGAGCGGTTCAAGCTGTGGCCGTCCAAGCAGGACCGGGCGGCGTTCGCCCAGGCGATGGACCCCGCTCCCGACTGGAGCGGGGAACACCGCATCCTGGAGGCGCACAGGTTCTTCGGCGACGAGGCGCGCACCTGGCTGTCGGGCACGCCCGACCCGGACGGCAACGAGCCACCGGGTACCGAGGAGCAGCGGGCCACCGCCCTGGCCGCCACGCTCCGCGACCGCCTGCTGCTCGTGGCGATCAACCTCACCCGTCATGACGAGTCGCAGGTGATCTTCGAGACCCTCAACGATCGTGGCACGCCGCTGCTGAAGGCCGACCTGATCAAGAACTGGGTGTTCCAGAAGGGCGACGCGATCGGCGCCGACGTCGAGGCGTGGACGGAGACCCACTGGGTCGACTTCGACGACGACTGGTGGCGAGCGGAGATCACTCAGGGCCGCCACCAACGTTCCCGGATCGACATCTTCATGCAGTACTGGCTCACCATGCGGCTGAGCAACGAGGTGAAGACCGAGCAGGTGTTCCGGGCGTTCAAGAACTACGCGGGCCCGCACATGGTCGACCCGCGGAGCGCGGACGGGTTCCTCCGCGAGTTCCGCCGGGACGCCGACACCTACCGGGCGCTGGCCGACCTGCCGGAGGACACGGCGCAGGGCTCGTTCTACTCCCGTGTCATCGAGACGATGGGGCTGGCGGCGACCAGCCCTCTGCTGCTGTGGCTCCTGTCCGACAACCACAAGGTGCCCGAGGACCAGATCGAGACCGCGCTGAGCGCCCTGGAGAGTTGGGTGCTGCGCCGCACGCTGCTGCGGATGACGATGAAGGACGTCAACCGGTTGATGGTCACGATCCTCAAGCTGCTCGACCGCGGCGAGGCGGCCACGGCCGGGGACACGGTTCGCGCCTTCCTGACAGCGCAGACGACCGACACGCGGTTGTGGCCGTCCGACGAACAGATGAAGTCGGATCTGCCCCGCCTGAGGCTGTACGGGTACCTGGGCCAGCCGCGCCTGCGCGTGGTGCTGGAGGCGATCGAGCGGAAGCTGCGCACCGACTTCCACGAGGACGTCCCGTTGCCGTCCAGGCTGGAGATCGAGCACGTCATGCCGCAGGCGTGGCGCACGTACTGGAACCCGGAACCACCCCTCACGCCCGAGCAGGCCGCCGAGCGGGACCACCGGCTCCAGACGCTCGGGAACCTGACCCTGGTGACCCGGAGTCTGAACGGGGCGCTGTCGCACCGTCCCTGGACGGACGCCCAGGCCGCGGGCATGAGGAGCGGCGGGGAGGCGGGCCTCGGCAAGCGCGGCCTGCTGGCGAAGTACAGCCTGCTCGCCCTGTCGAAGGATCTCGTCAACGGCCACCCGGACGCGTGGACCGACGACGACATCGACGCCCGGGGCGCCGAGATGACCGCGATCCTGTGCGAGGTGTGGCCGGGACCGCCCTCGGGCGGGGCTCCCGCCGAGGTCATCGAGGAGACCGGGGAGCCGAATCAGGCCGGTGAGCTGCCGCGCGTGGAATGGACTGTGGAGCAGCTCGCCGAGTTCGAGGCGTCCACGACCGACCTCACGCGGGGGTTCCTCGACTACGTCGCCAAGAACCTGCCCGGTGAACTGTTCGTCGGGGACGACCTGGAGAACTCCGGGTACGTCTCCGGCCAGGTCTCAGGCATCACCGGCGCGATGGCCCGCAGGACGTACCAGGAGTTCCAGCGCATCAACCCGCCCGTGGAGTTCGTGAACACCAACGGCCGCTGGCACTACCGGATGGACCCCGCCGTAGCGAAGTTCTGGCTGTCCGTCCGGAGCTGAGCCGCCCGACCTCGCGTTCAGGGGTGGAGTTCGAGGAGGACGCGGGTGGCGGCCCGGTCTGCTCGTGCCACGGTCAGCCCGGCCTCGACGGCCAGTGCGGACAGGTCGTCCACGGTCCGGTCCGGGTTGATGGTGACGGCCTCGCGGCGCAGGGTCATGGCGGTGTCCTCCAGCAGGAGGTCTTCGGGCAGGCAGACCTCGGTCACGAGGATCCTGCCGTCCTTGCCCGCGGCGTCGGCGCAGTTGCGCAGCAGCCGGATGGCGTGCTCGTCGTCCCAGTCGGCGAGGACGGCGCAGAGCAGGTAGATGTCGGCGCCCTCGGGCAGCGGCTCGAAGAAGCTCCGACCGACGGCGGTGGCCCGGTCCGCCAGCCCGGACTCGGCGAAGCGCCGTCCCGCCGCGTGCGCGAAGGCGGGCAGGTCAAGCATGGTCGCGCGCAGGTGCGGGTGTCTGGCGAGCAGCGCCTCGACCAGCGCGCCGGTGTTGCCGCCCACGTCCACGAACGTCTTCACTGCACGCCAGCACGGATCGTCCAGCACCAGCTCGACGTCGAATCCCGGTGTCAACTCGAAGTGGACGGGTGGTTCATTGTCAGTACTGCCGCTCTCATCGACATAGGACCATATGTCGCTTCCGAACATCTGGTGATATGCGGATTCCCCTGTTCTCAGTGTGTGCAGGAGATGGATGACGGCGAGTTCCGTCTGACCGACGACCTCATTGAGGTCCAACTGCTCGAACGGCCACGGCGAGTCGTCCTCTCGCCGCAAACTGGCACCCAATTCGGTCAGGCGATAACGACCGCCGTCAATAGCGATCATGTTCAGGGTGACCAGGTGATTCAGGAGCTTACCGAGCGGTCGGGGCTGTGTGCCGGTACGCTCCGCGAGATCCGCGAGGGTCGCTCCACCTTCACCCATGTGGTCCGCGATGCGGAGGGTGACCGCGGCCCTGACCGCCATGGGGGTGACCAGGTCTGATAACGCGATGATCTGTTGTTGGAGCGCGCCATCCGTCGTCATCGGCCCTCCCGTTCGCACGGTCGCCTTCACTCTGCCGCGTTAATGGTAAATCAGAAGAACGATCTAGCCAGTCCCCTGCGATTTCCTTCCGGAGAGTATGCGATTCGAGGCGGCCGGAAAGAGTAGAGGTGGTGGCCCGAGGGGAAGAGTGGGCGGGGGACGGCTGTTGGCATGGAGGTGAAGATCGGTCGAGCGGCGCAGGTGAGCGGGGCGAGCGTCAGGGCCCTGCGGTACTACGAGGATGAAGGGCTGATCACGCCCGGTCGTCTCGCGAACGGGTACCGCGACTACTGCCCGTCCACGATCGCGACCGTGCTCCAGGTTCGCGCGTTGTTGGAGGCCGGGCTGCCGGTGCGGCTGGTCCGGGAAGCGCTGCCGCAACCGGAAGCCGTCCCCGGCGATGAGTTCCTGGACGACGTGCGGCGTTACCGTGACCGGCTCGACCGGCACATCGCGGAACTCGCCGCGCGTCGAGCGGCCCTTGACGCGTACCTCCGCGAAGTCCGCGACCCGGCTTGACCCTGACGTATGCGTGAGGCTTCTACGGTCGCCGCATGGAGATCGCAGAGACGATGCGGGCCCTCGTCCAGAAGTCGCCGGGCGGGCCGCCGACACTGGTAGACGATGTTCCCCGTCCAATTCCGGGGCGGGGAGAGCTGCTGATCCGGGTCGCGGCGGCCGGGGTCAACTTCGCCGATGTCATGCAGGCTCAGGGGACGTACGGCGGTGGGCCCGAGACACCCTATGTCGCGGGTTTCGAGGCGGTCGGCGAGGTCATCGACGCCGGTCCGGGGACTGCGACACCCCTCGGCACCCGCGTCGTGGGGACGGGGCCGGGCGCGTTCGCCCAGTACATGACGATGCCGGACGCGGGCGTGCTCCAAGTGCCCGAAGGGTGGCCGGACGCCGCCGCGCTCGGCATGGTCTTGAACTGGGCCACCGCGCTGACCGCGTTGCGGCCCTTGGGGGACGTCCGACCCGGGTCCGTGGTGCTCGTCCACGCGGCTGCGGGAGGGGTCGGCCAGGCCGCCGTCCGGCTCGCCCTGCACCACGGCGCGCGAGTGATCGCCACCGCCTCACCGCCGAAGCACGACACGGTCCGCGCCCTGGGCGTCAAGGAGGTCCTGGACGGTTCCCGCCCCGACCTGGCGGACGCGATCATGCGCCTGACGGGCGGTGTGGACCTCGTCCTGGAATCGGTGGGCCTGACCACCTTCGCAGCGAGCCTGTCGGTGGCCAAGCCCTACACCGGACGAGTCGTGGTGTTCGGAGCGGCATCCGGTGACGCCTCACTGACCACACACGATCTTGTGTTCAGGTACCCGGTTCAGGTCAGGGGCCTGCACATCGGCACGTTCGCATCGACCGTCCCACACCTCTACGAAGAGGTGGTGGCCGAACTTCACGCACTCATCACCAAGGGCGTCTACCCACCCGGCAACCCGCACGTCCACGCCCTAGCGGACGGCCCGCAACTCCTCCAGGACCTCGAAGCCGGACGAACGATCGGCAAACACGCACTCGACCCATGGGCCTAGGACCTATGTCGAAGTGGCCTCAGCCCGCACGCGAACGCGTTACCCGCCCGGTGGAGCGAAGCCGGAGGCGAGCGGAGCCGGACGGATCGCGAAGCGATGTCGCGTTCGCCCCAGGCACGGTCACGTAGCGAGCCGCCAGGCGAGCGGAGTGGGCCGGGCCTGAATATTAACGCCGGGCGCCGCCGCCGCGGCGTTTGGACATCAGGCGGCGGACCTTGGCCTGGGTGCGCGGGTCACGGGCGAGCCGCTCCGCCCTGGCCCGCGCCTTCTGGCCCTGCGGGCTCCGGAGAAACATCTTGATACGGGTAATGATGGAAGCCAACGTTCTTCCTCCTCGGCCTGGCCTTTGACGGTCGCCGGGCCTTATCACCTCAACGCCTGCCCACTCAGGAAAGTTCGGAACCCCTCAGGGGCGTCGCGTGCGCCACATGGCCGCGAAAGTCAGGACGGTGAGAGCGGCCCCGAACCATAGCACGGCGGTCGTGGACGCTCCGTTGACCACGAAACCGCCGAAGAGGGCCCCGAGGGCGATGGCGAGGTTGAACACGACGGTGTTGAGGGCCGTGGCCGCTTCCGCGTGGTCGGGTGCCGCCTTCAGAATCCACATCTGGACGGTGACGGGCACACCACCGAACGCCAGACCCCAGAGAATCAGCAGCGCGACGCCCGACACGGCCACCGTGCCGAGGAGCGGGAACAACGCCAGGACGGCGGTGAGCAGAACCGTGACGGCGGCGATGGTGGCGCGCACGCTCCGTCCGGCGGCGGTTCCTGCGAGGAAGGTGCCCGCGACCCCGGCCGCGCCGAATACCAGCAGGAAGGGACCGACGAGGTTTTCGTCGACGCCGGATACGTCCTGGAGGATCGGGCTGACGAACGTGTAGGCCGCCGTGTGGCCGCCGACGAGCAGGAACGTCGCGATGGTGGCGCCCCGCACGAACGGGTCGCCGAACAGAGCGAGCAGCGCGCGCAGCCGGATCGATCCGGTCGCGGGGATACCGGGCAGCAGAAGGAACAGCGCCGCGAGGGCCAAGAGCCCGAGGCCGGAGAGAATGAGGAACGCGACGCGCCAGTCGGTGAGGCCACCGATGAGCGTCCCTGCGGGGACGCCCAGGACGTTGGCGGCGGTCGCGCCCCCGAACGCGATGGACGTGGCGCGCGGAACATGCCCGGACGGGACGAGTCGCACGGCGATCCCGGCCGCCAGGGCCCAGAACCCGCCGATGCTGATCCCGACCAGGAAACGGGACGCCAGCAGGAGCGGGAAGTTCGGCGCGGCGAACGACAGGAGGTTGGCCACCACCATCAAGCCGATCAGTCCGAGTAGCACGCTTCGACGGTCAAGCCGTCCGATCGCCACCGGGACGAGCAGCGCCCCCGCGGACGCGACCAGCCCGGGGACCGTGACCATGAGGCCCGCCGTCCCCTCGGAGACCCGCAGGTCACCACCGATGGAGGTCAGCAGCCCGACGGGCAGTTGCTCGGCCGTCACCACGAGGAAGGTCCCCACCGCGACCGCCACCACGGCCAGCCAGCGCCTGAGGGACACATGCTCGGAGACGGCCTCGGCCGTGTCGACGCGGGTCATCGCACTCGACTCCTTCGCTCAACATAGATCCAGTCAACGTAAACTATATGAACATTGAGATTATTTCCTCCGTAGTCGAAGCGGACGCGCACTACGACGACGTCCTGGCCTACGCGGCCAGACGCGTCGACCACGAGACCGCGCGGGACGTCGCCGCCGAGACGTTCCTGGTCGCGTGGCGGCGGCGGAAGGACATTCCCGCCGACCGCCCTTTCCCGTGGTTGCTGCACGTCGCCCGCAACGTCCTGGCGAACGAGGCCCGCGGACGGCGGTGGCGCGGACGGCTGTGGGGACGGTTGCGCGACGACCGGGACCACCAGCGTCCGGTCGACGACATCGCGACCGGGCTGGCGGAGGGCGGACGCATCCACGCGGCGCTGCGACGGCTCCCGGAACGCGACCGCGAGGCTCTGCGGCTCGTCGGCTGGGAGTGCCTGAACACCCAAACTGGAGATCTCGCCCACCGGCGCGTTGCCCCCGTCGGACTACGCGTCCCTCGCGGCGCTGCCACGCGACCCGGATGCTCTCCTGGCCTAGGTGCACAAGAACGCGGGAATTCCCGACTCCACCGACGAACAGCGCAACGCCAACGCGTTCGCCCTCCTCGGCAACCTGGAGGGACGCCCGGTACTGGCCGTCTCCCGCCTCGTCGAGGGCTGGCTGAGGCAGGAGATCATGTTCGTCCCCGACTCCTACACCTTCCACGGCGCACGGACCGTCGCCGCCAAGGACCACTCCGCCGACGGCTGGACGATCAAAAGGGCACCGTGGAGAACATCGTTTAACGTCGCACCGCCGGAATAGTCGACCACCCCGGCCAACACCCCACCTCGAACTGACCTAACCCAACCCCCTTAACCGCCCGTTCCTGGAACCATCCCGGGAACGGGCCATTTTCTTGGTGTGATCTTAACCACCTTGCCCTCTTATCCCCGGTGCCATTACCTTCGCTGTCAGCCCGCGTCACCCCGTAGTCAGATGCGCGGAACCCGAGTCCACAAAGGATGGGTCGAAGAGTCGCAGGTCGGGGTCACCACCGTGGCTGGAGCAGTGCTCGCCGCAGCGTTCGTCATGACAATGGATCGCGCCGCTATTTCGGGCTGAGCACGCGACGATCAAAACTGGCGGTCGCCACAGGTCTACGGAGAGCACTTGTCGCTCCAAGGGCCAGGGAGTTTTCGCTCGCGTACTGACCGGCGCGTCTGAAGAACCAGCCGAGAACCGGGTTCGCGCTTGATGTCGTCGCAAAGGACGCCCGTGGTACAGAAAGCGCTTCCCGACAGCACGGACTCTCTCAAACCGAAGGAGCGACCCCGGCACCCAAGGCTGGTCCTCAAGTTATTACCCGGTGCGGCGTGGGTCGCGGGTTCCGTCATGACCGCGCTGGCCGCCTACCATGCGCTCCATGGACCGGAGGGCGTCCACGGCCTGGACGACCTGGAGGTCTATCTCGGGGCCGTCGAGTCCTTCAGGCAGGGCGACGGGCTGTACACGTTCCATTCCGCGGACATCGGTGACGGGTTCGCGTACCCGCCGTTCGCCGCGATCACGATCATGCCGCTCGCCTCCGTCCCCTACACGTGGGCGGCGGTGCTGTGGACCTGTACCTGTGCGGCGTGCACGGTAATCATCGCGGTCGTCGTCGGCAGACACATCGCGAGGAAATGGCCGGACGGCGTCCTCGACGATCCGGCGTCCTCCAGCGGCCTGGTGTTCCTCGCCATCTCGGTCAGCGCGCCGTTGGCGAGCAACCTGCGATTCGGCCAGATCTCCATACTGTTATGCACCCTCGTCGTCGTCGACCTTCTGTGCCTCAGCCGCACACGCGCCGCAGGCGTCCTCGTGGGAATCGCCGCCGCGATCAAACTGACACCGCTGATCTTCATCCCGCTGCTCTGGCTCGCGGGTCGACGGCGCGCCACCGTAATGGCTTTGGGCACCTTCGCCCTCTGCATCATAGGTGCCTGGGCCGTTGGTCCCGCTGAGAGCGAAAAGTTCTGGTTCTCGGTGGTGTTCCAGGGGGACGCAGTACATGCGTTCACCTCCAGCGGGAACATTTCCTTGGACGCCTCCCTGCAACGACTCGGCCTGCATGGCAACGCGCATACGGCCGTCTGGGCGGTGCTCTGTCTCGCCGTCCTGGCCGCTGCGATGTACCGCGCGGCGCGGGCTGGTCGCGCTGGAGATCACTTCGCGGCGCTGGTCATCGTCGGTGCCGCGAGCCTCGTGGTGTCTCCCATTTCTTGGACGCACCATCAGATCTGGCTGGTGCTGGCGCCCTTCGCGGTCGTCCGGTGGCCCGAGTGGCGGTGGGTGACTCAGGGCGCGTGGGCGGCGGCGGTGCTGGCGGTCATGACGCTGTCGCTCGCGGAGGTCCGGCCGTTGCTGGCGATCGCCGTGGCCGCACTCGTGCCGTTCCGGAAACCCGCCGATAGCTGAGGTCGTGCTGTGGTGTGCCGGACGGTTACCCGAGCGGCACACCACAGGGGAAATCAGAAGGATTCGTTGAGGGTTACGGTGCCTTCGATGGCGACCTGGTAGGCGGAGACGCGGCGTTCGAAGAAGTTCGAGAGTTCCTGGACGTCCTGGAGGTCCATGAACGCGAACGGGTTCGCGGTGCCGTAGCGGGGCGGGACGCCGAGGCGGACGAGGCGTTGGTCGGCCACGTACTCCAGGTAGGCGCGCATGTCGTCGGCGCTCATTCCGGGCAGGCCGTCGCCGCACAGGTCATGGGCGAAGGCCAGTTCAGCCTGGACGGCCTCCTCCATCATGCGGGTGACCTGCTCTGTCAGTTCGGCGTCGAACAGTTCCGGTTCTTCGGCGCGGACGGTGTCCACCACGGAGAACGCGAAATCCATGTGCATGCTCTCGTCCCGAAAAACCCAATTGGTTCCGGAGGCGAGGCCGTTCAGGAGGCCGCGGGAGCGGAGCCAGTACACGTAGGCGAAGGCGCCGTAGAAGAACAGTCCCTCGATGCACGCGGCGAAACAGATGAGGTTGAGCAGGAACGAGCGGCGGTCGGTGGACGTGCGGAGCTCGTCCAGGGAACCGAGGGAGTCAATCCAGCGGAAGCAGAACTCCGCCTTCGCTCGGATGGACGGAATGTGCTCGACCGCCGCGAAAGCCTTGGCGCGCTCGTCGTGGTCGGGAAGGTAGGTGTCGAGGAGGGTCAGGTAGAACTGCACATGGACGGCCTCCTCGTACAGCTGCCGCGACAGGTAGAGGCGGGCCTCCGGGGCGTTGATGTGCTTGTAGAGGTTCAACACCAGGTTGTTCGCCACGATCGAGTCGCCGGTGGCGAAGAACGCGACCAGGCGGTTGACGAGGTGCAGCTCCGCGGGGGTCAGGCGCTTGAGGTCTGAGAGGTCGGACGCGAGGTCGACCTCCTCGACCGTCCAGGTGTTGCGGATCGCGGCGCGGTAGCGCTCGTAGAAGTCGGGGTAGCGCATGGGCCGCAGGGTCAGGTCCATACCGGGATCGAGCAGCATTACTGGCAGGCCTCGCAGGTCTCGGGGTTCTCCAGGGAGCAGACGGCGGCGGCGACCGTCGTCTGCGCGATGCGGGTGGCGGGACGGGAACGCAGGTAGTAGGTCGTCTTCAGGCCGCTGCGCCACGCGTAGGCGTACATCGAGGAGAGCTTCCCGATGGTCGGCGTCTCCATGAACAGGTTCAGGGAGTGGGCCTGGTCGATGTACGGGGTGCGGGCGGCGGCGAGGTCGATCAGGGACTTCTGTGGCAGTTCCCACGCCGTGCGGTAGAGGACGCGCATCTCGTCGGGGAGGTCGACGAGGCCCTGGACGGAGCCGTTCGCCTTCTTGATCGCCTCGCGGACGGCGGGCGTCCACAGGCCGAGCGACTTCAGATCGTCGACGAGATAGCCGTTGATCTGGAGGAACTCGCCGGACAGCGTCTCCCGCTTGAACAGGTTGGACACCTGCGGCTCGATGCACTCGTAGCAGCCCGCGATGGACGCGATCGTCGCGGTCGGCGCGATCGCGATCAGGAGGGAGTTGCGGAGCCCGACCTCGGCGACGCGTGCGCGGAGTCGCTCCCAGTCGGCGGGGCGGGTCGGCTCCGCGTCCGGGAAGTGGTCCAGGTGGAGTTGACCGCGGGACGTGCGGGTCCTGTCGTAGGCGGGCAGGGTGCCGTGGGCGGCGGCGAGGTCGGCGGACGCGTTGTAGGCGGCGAGGGCGATCTCCTCCGCGATGCGGGTCGACAGCGCGCGGGCCTCGGCGGAGTCGAACGGCAGGCGCAGCGTGAAGAACACGTCGGCGAGGCCCATGACCCCGAGCCCGACCGGACGCCATTCGCGGTTCGCCGCCTCCGCCTCCGGGGTCGGGTAGAACCCGCGGTCGATGGTGCGGTCCAGGAAGCGGACGGCGATGCGGACGGTCGCGCGGAGCCGCTCCCAGTCCATGCCGGACGGGCCCACGTGCGCGGCGAGGTTCACCGAGCCGAGGTTGCACACGGCCGCCTCGCCGTCGCTGGTCACCTCCAGGATCTCCGTGCAGAGGTTCGAGAGGTGGACGGTGTGACCGGGCTCGGCCGTCTGGTTGCAGGCGCGGTTGGCGGCGTCCTTGAACGTCATCCAGCCGTTGCCGGTCTCTGCGAGGGTGCGCATCATCCGCCCGTACAGCTTGCGGGCCGGGAGTTGCCGGACGAACCGTCCCGCCCGCTCGGCCGAGCGGTACGCCTCGTCGAACTCGTCGCCCCACAGGTCGGCGAGTTCGGGGACCTCCTTCGGGTCGAACAGCGACCAGGTCTCGTCGTTCTCGACGCGGCGCATGAACTCGTCGGGGATCCAGTTGGCGAGGTTCAGGTTGTGGGTGCGGCGCGCGTCCTCGCCGGTGTTGTCGCGCAGTTCGAGGAACTCCTCGACGTCGGCGTGCCACGGCTCCAGGTACACGCAGGCCGCGCCCTTGCGGCGTCCGCCCTGGTTGACGGCCGCGACGGACGAGTCGAGCGTCCGCAGCCACGGGACGATCCCGTTCGAGTACCCGTTGGTGCCCCGGATCAGGGAGCCGCGGGAACGCACCTTCGTCCAGGAGATCCCGATTCCGCCCGCGTACTTGCTGAGCCGGGCGACCTGCCCGTACCGCTCGTAGATCGACTCCAGTTCGTCGCGCGGCGAGTCGAGCAGGAAGCAGGACGACAGTTGCGGGCGCCGGGCCGCGGAGTTGAACAGGGTCGGTGAGCTGGGCAGATACGACAGGGTGCTGAGCAGCCCGTAGAGTTCGGCCGCCTCGTCGACGGTGTCGGCGAGGCCGCAGGCGACGCGGAGGAAGAAGTGCTGCGGACGTTCGAGGACGAGCCGCGACCGCGGATGTCTCAGCAGGTAACGGTCATAGAGGGTGCGGAGCCCGAAGTACTCGAAGCGGTCGTCCGCGGACTCGTCGATGAGCGCGTCGAGCGTCGCCGCGTTCGCGGCGACGAACTCGGCCGGGGCGTCGGCCAGCAGGCCCTCCCGGTGCGCGGCGGCGACCGACTCGGCGAACGTCCGGGCCCCGGCGGTCGCCGTCTCCTCCCGGATCCGCGTGCCGAGCAGCCGGGCGGCGACCCGGGAGTATCCCGGTTCGACGGCCACCAGCGCGCTCGCCTCGCCGATCGCGAGGTCCCGTAGGGCTGACGGGTCCAGCCCGTCGCGGACGGCGGCCAGCACCCGTTCCGCCTCGGTGCCGGGTATCCCGTCGCAGGCCGCCTCGACCTCGGCGGCGATCCCCGCCACTGCCGTGGACGGCGCGACCAGATCCTGTGTCACGTGCTCACTCCCCTCGCAGCCGCCCCGCGGACGGCATGCGAACGGGACACGGCGATCCCCACGCTGGGCAGGCCGCGCTCCGCCCCCGGCCCACCCGCGAAGCCTGGACGTACAACCGTGCGGGCAGGTCTTCGGACTCGCGGACATCGCCTCGTCTTCGAGGCGTCCTACTGGCCGTCGCTTCCCGGGCCGTCGCGGCCCAGTGCCTGATGACGGCGGTCGTTTCCGCTCACCGCTGCGGGGCAGCCCCGGATTCTCACCGGGTTCCCTCTTACGACGCCCCCGCCGATGAACGGCGGGGGCGAACCAGCACGGGACTCAGACCCTACATGTAGTTTCCGATCTCTGCACAACCCCAAGATGTTGGGCGTGTCGGAAAGTTCGCGGGGGCGCCTATACGCGTCACGGGAGTGGTGGGACGATGGGTGCGCCATGTCCCCGCGTCCCCCGCAGCCGGGCTTCCGAACCGCACGCGCGGTGGTCTTCGCCACCGTGTGCGTCACGCTGGCCTCCACCGGGCACATCCTCTCGGCGGGGACGACGATCCCGATGTGGGCGGTGCTGACGGGGTTCGTCGCGGTGCTGGGCGTGACGCTCGTGCTGGCGGGTCACGAACGCTCGCTGGCGACGATCCTGGGCGGCCTTCTCGGCGGCCAGTTCGCGCTGCACGTGCTCTTCACCCGCGCCACGGACCCGATTCAGCTCACGGTCGCGCACGACCCCGGCCACCCGGGGATGCACCGGCCGGGCGTCTCCGAGGCGGCGATGGCGGGCTCGGACCTCCTGATGCCGGTCGCGCACGCCACGGGCACCAGCACGATGACGCTGGCGCACACCATCGCCGCGCTGGTCGCGGCCTGGTGGTTGCGGCGCGGCGAGCGGGCCGCCTGGTCGCTGGCCCGGCGGATCGCCGGTGCCGCCGACCGTCCGATGCGGCTCCTGCCGGCGCTGCTCACGATGGACGTCCCGGAGGGCACGCCGCGCGCCTCCGCGGCACCGGCGACGACCGCCGTCAGGGCCGCGGGACGTGCCCTGCGGCACCAGGTCGTCCGGCGGGGTCCCCCGCCGCGTTCGAGGGCGCTCGTTTCCGCCTGCTCCTAGGGCGAGCGCCGAACGTCACCGGACGCCGAGGAACGGCGCATCCGGGTTCGGTTCGTACACTCGAACGGAGTTTCCGCCATGCCTTCTTTTCCCCATGCCGCCCGTAAAGTGGGCGCCGTCACAGTGCTGACCGCCATGTCGGTGATCGGGTTCGCCGCCGCGGCGTCCGCGCACGTCACCGTCAATCCGAAGACCGCCGAGCAGGGGGCGTACGCCAAGGTCGCGTTCCGCGTGCCGAACGAGCGCGACAACGCGTCCACGACCAAGCTCGTGGTGCACCTGCCAGGCGACCATCCGTTGTCGTCGGTGTCGGTCCGTCCCGTCCCCGGCTGGACGGTGAAGGTCGAGAAGTCGAAGCTCGCGACACCCATCAAGAAGCACGACCGCACGGTGACCGAGGCCGTCACCAAGATCACCTGGTCGGGCGGCGAGATCGAGTCCGGGCAGTTCCAGGAGTTCGACGTCTCCATGGGCCCGCTGCCGACGGACACCAACCAGCTGATCTTTAAGGCCGACCAGACGTACTCCAACGGCGAGGTCGTCAAGTGGGATCAGCAACCGGCCGAGGGCGCGGCCGAGCCCGACCATCCGGCGCCCGTGCTCAAACTCCTTCCGAAGGGTTCCTCAGACGTGACCACCAACACCGCCAAGCTGGTGTCCCAGGGCAAGACCGAAGTGACCGCGTCCTCCGATGACGGGGCGGCGCGGCTGCTCGGCGGCGCCGGTCTCGCCGTCGGTGTGATCGGCGTCGGTCTCGGCGCCTACGGCCTGACCCGCGCCCGGAGCCGGTCATGACGCGTACGGCAACGCGTAAGGCGACGCGCGGGGCGACGCGGGTCGCGGCCGGGGCCCTGGCCGTCGGGACGGTGCTGGCGATGACGGCGACCCCCGCCATGGCGCACACCAGGCTCACGGGTTCCGATCCGAAGAAGAACTCGTCGGTCGCGTCGCCGCAGCAGATCGAGCTGACGTACACGGATTCGATCCGGCTGCCACGCGTGATCCTGTCGGACGAGTCCGGCCGGCAGCGCCAGACCGGAAAGGCCGAGGCCGTCGACAACAAGGTCACGCTGCCGATCAGCGGCACGCTGGCCAACGGGAAGTACACGGTGGGCTGGCGTGTCGTGTCCGCCGACGGGCATCCGGTGACGGGCAGCTACTCGTTCACGGTGGAGGGCTCGTCCGGTGGCGCGGGGACGTCCACGGCCCCGTCGGCGCAGCCCGCGGCCCCGGCCCCGGCGCCGTCCCCCAGCAACGCCTCGGCCACCGAGGAATCGGACGGCGGCTCGTCGGGCTGGCTGTGGATCGGGCTGATCGCGCTCATCGGGGCGGCGGCGGCCGGTGCGGTCGCCTGGCTGCGCCGCTCGCGCACGTCCCAGGGTTGATCGACGCGCTACCGGTCGGGTGATTACAGGATTACAGTGATCACCCGACCGGTTTCGCGCGTCCTGGGGGCCTGATGATCGTCGAGTACGTCCGCTATCGCATCGACCCGGCGGAGTCGGAGGAGTTCGAGGCCGCCTACGCACGCGCGTCCGCCTCCCTGGCCGCCGCGCCGCAGTGCGTCGACTACGAACTCTCCCGGTGCGTCGAAGAGCCCACGTCCTACATACTGCGCATCGGCTGGACGTCCGCCGACGACCACATGCGGGGCTTCCGCGGCGGCGAGCACTTCCCGGCCTTCTTCGCCGAGATCAAGCCGTACGTGCGGCAGATCGAGGAGATGCGGCACTACGAGCGGACGGCGGTGCGCGGCGCGGGCTCGTCCGTCCCGACGATGTACGAGTGGGCGGGCGGCGGTGAGGCCCTCGAACGGCTCACCGAGGTCTTCTACGCGAACGTGATGAAGGACGACCTCCTCCTCCCCCTGTTCGAGCACATGGCCGCGGATCACCCGAAATGGGTCGCGATCTGGTTGGGCGAGGTGTTCCGCGGGCCGGAGCGCTACAGCCGGGAGCGCGGCGGCTACCACCACATGGTCCGGCAGCACCTCGGCAAGGCCATCACCGAGCCGCAGCGCCGCCGCTGGGTCTCACTGCTGATGGACGCCGCCGACACGGTCGGCCTCCCGGACGACCCCGAGTTCCGCGCCGCGTTCACGTCCTACATCGAGTGGGGCACCCGCATCGCGCTCGCCAACTCACAGCCGGACGCGAAGCCGCCCCTGGAGGCTCCGATGCCGCACTGGGACTGGGGTGTGGCGCCGCCCTACATCCCGTCCACACCCTGACCGGCCCGCATTCTCGGCCGTACCGCGACGAACGTGCCGCCCTCCCAGCACCACGGGAGGGCGGCACGTTCGCGTTGGAGCCCATGTTGACAGAATTCGCTACTTAACTAACACTTCCTATGTCAGTAGCGAAAGAAAGTGGGCTGTCATGGCGGTGTTCCTCGGTCGACTCGGCCGGTTCTGCTTCCGGCGGCGCCGCCTGGTCGCCCTGGTGTGGGTCGGGCTGCTCGTCGCCGCCGTGGCGGGCGCGGCCGCGCTGTCCGAACCGGCACCGGACACGTTCACGGTCCCCGGCACCGAGTCACAGCGCGCGAACGACCTGCTCAAGGAGCGGTTCCCGCAGGCCGCCGCCGACACGGCCACGGCGAGGGTCGTGTACGCGGTGCCCGCCGGACGTTCGCTGACCGAGCCCGGGAGCCGCGCCGCCGTCCAGCGGTCCGTCGCCCGGATCAAGGCCGTTCCGCGGGTCGCCGAGGCCACCGACCCGTACGCCCTCCGCGCCGTCTCCGGCGACGGCCGGACGGCCTTCGCCGAGGTCGCCTTCCGGGTCCCCGCGCACGAGTTGACCGGTGCCGACCGTGACGCGTTGCGCACCGCCGCGACCGTGCCCGGCCTGCGCGTGGAGCTGAGCGGCGACGCGGTGCCGCCGCCGGAGGAGGGCGCCGGGGAGCTGCTCGGCGTCGCCGCCGCCGCGATCGTGCTGCTCGTCACGCTGGGCTCGCTGGTCGCCGCCGGGCTGCCGCTGCTCACGGCGATCGTCGGCATCGTCATCGGCCTGTCGGTCATCAGCGCCGCGACCGCGTTCGTCGAGTTCAGTGAGGACGGCATGGCGCTCGCGCTGATGCTGGGTCTCGCCGTCGCGATCGACTACGCGCTGTTCATCATCTCCCGGTACCGGCAGGAGGTTCTGGACGGACGCGAACCCGTCGACGCCGCCGGTCATGCCGTGGGCACCGCCGGGTCCGCGGTCGTGTTCGCCGGGTTGACGGTCGTCATCGCCCTCGCCGGACTGGCCGTCGTGGACATTCCCGTCCTGACCAGGCTCGGTGTGGCCGCCGCGTTCACCGTCGCCGTCGCCGTCCTCGTCGCGCTGACGCTGCTGCCCGCCCTGCTCGGATTCACCGGACGCCGCGCCCGAGGCGGTCGCCGTCCGGCCACGGCGGCCGGGCGCCGGTGGGGACGGTTCGTCACCCGGCGCCGCGTCCCGGTCCTGGTCGTCGCGACCGCCGGGCTGCTCGCCGCGGCGACGCCCGCCCTGGACCTGCGGCTCGGGCTGCCCGACGACGGCACCGCCCCGTCCGGGACGACGCAGCGCAAGGCGTACGACCTGCTCGCGGAAGGGTTCGGTCCCGGCGTCAACGGCCCGCTGATCCTGATCGTCCAGGCGCCGAACGACACGAAGGCCGCCGCGGAACGGGTCGCCGCCACGGTCAAGTCCCTCGACGGCGTCGCCGCCGTCGAACCGCCCGCCGTCAACCCGGCGGGCGACACCGCGCTTCTCTCCGTGATCCCCACCGGCGGGCCGACCAGCGAGGGCACCGCCAACCTCCTCGACACCATCCGCGACCGATTCCGCTCCGACGACAAGGTCACGGTCTCCGTCACGGGCCAGACCGCGATCGACATCGACACGTCGAGCAAGCTCGCGGGCGCGCTCGTGCCTTATCTCGCTGTCGTCGTCGGCCTGGCGTTTCTGCTGCTCACGCTGGTGTTCCGCTCGTTCCTGGTCCCGTTGACGGCGACCGCCGGGTTCCTGCTGAGCGTCGCCGCGACCTTTGGCGCGGTCGTCGCGGTGTTCCAGTGGGGCTGGTTGAACGGGCCGCTCGGCGTCCACACGTCCGGCATCATCGTCAACCTGCTGCCGATCATGCTGATCGGCATGGTGTTCGGGCTGGCCATGGACTACCAGGTCTTCCTCGTCACGCGGATGCGCGAGGAGCATGTCCGCGGCGCGTCCCCGGTCGACGCGACCGTCACCGGCGTCGCGCACGGCGCCCGCGTGGTCACCGCCGCCGCGATCATCATGATGAGCGTGTTCGCCGGGTTCATCCTCTCCGACACCCCGATGGTGCAGTCGTTCGGCTTCGCGCTCGCCGCCGCCGTGTTCTTCGACGCTTTCGTCGTCCGGATGACGATCGTCCCCGCGGTGATGGCGCTGCTGGGCCGCGCGGGTTGGTGGCTGCCCGCCCGCCTCGACCGCGTCCTGCCCGACCTGGACGTGGAGGGCGCCCGGACCTCCCCGGGCCCGCCCCAGCCAGTAGGCTCCTCGAAGGCGAGTTGACCAAGAGGCGAGGGATGGCGCCAAAACAGGGTCTCCGCGAGTTGAAGAAGGCACGGACGCGCGCCGCGATCCAGCGGGAGGCACTGCGGCTCTTCACCGAGCGCGGGTACGAGTCCACGACCGTCGAGCAGGTCGCGCAGGCGGCGGAGGTCGCGCACACGACCGTCTTCCGCTACTTCCCCACCAAGGAGGACCTCGTCCTCAGCGACGACGCCGACCCGCTCTTCTTCGACGCTCTTCGCGCCCAGCCACAGGGCCTCACCCCGATCCGGACGCTGCGCGGCGCCCTGCGCGACGTCTTCGGCGGGTTCTCGTCCGACGACCTCGCCGCCGGACGCCGCCGGACGGTCCTCATCCTCTCCGTGCCCGCGCTGCGCGGCGCCGCGTTCGGCAACTTCGTCGACACCATGCGCACGGTCACGGCCATCCTCGCCGAACGCACCGGCCGCTCCCCCGACGAGGTCCGCACCCTCACCGGAGCCGCCTTCGGCATCATGCTCGACCTGATGCTTCGCTGGGCGGACGACCCGTCCCTGGATCTCCTCCAGGCCCTGGACGAGGCCCTCGCCACCCTCGACGCCTGACCACCCCGGCAGGCGATAGTCTGCGACGGACGTTCCGCCACTGCGACGAGGAGGTTGATGAATATGGCCTGCGCCGTGCTTCGTCAGCATGCCCTCGTCCGGGTCGCGCGGGGTTGAGCGCGGCCCGGTCGTCCAGTACGACCCAGGAGCGTTCATTGTCATCGCAACTCATCCCCGACCTGACCACCGAGCGTCTCGCCCTTCGACCGTGGACCATGGCCGAGGTGACCGCAGTTCTCGACGGTGACCGGCAGGCCCACTGGGCCGACGACTTCCCCGCCGAAGGCGACCGTGTCATCGCGGGCTTCATCGCCGAGCAGCACAGGACGGCGCTCGGCGAGTACGGCCAGCGCCAGATCGTCGAGCGGGCCACCGGCCTGGTCGTCGGCAGCGTCGGTCTGTTCTGGCCGCCCGTGGACGCCACGGTCGAGTTCGGTTACGGCGTCGTCGCGTCCCGGCGGGGCCGCGGCTACGCCACCAAAGCGGCCCGCGCCCTGGTGGCGCACGCGCTGACGGCACCGGGCGTCTCGTCCGTGGTGGCGAAGGTGGAGCTGTCGAACCCGGCGTCCGTCCGGGTTCTCGAGAACGCCGGGCTGCGCCGCCTCCACGGCGACGCGCTGACGGCCACGTTCGGCACCGCCTGACCCCGGTCACATGCCGCCCTCCCGGCATCGGCGCGGGAGGGCGGCTGGACGACCACCCGTCAGCTCTGGCCGAGGACGGCCCGCGTCTCCCGCTCGATGATCTCCCACAGCGGCGCACCGTCGCGGTTGGTGAGGATGACGCCGACCCAACCGGAGTCGGGATAGATGGTCCAGTTGGCGCCGACACCGGGGTTGGCACCGGCGCGAGCCCACAGCCACTGGCCACTGACCAGGCCGACCGGCATCTGATACGCGCCGAACCCCGCGTCGGCCGGAGCATTCCCCGCGGCCCGGCGAGCCAGGCCGCCGCCTCCTTCCGGAGCGAGCGGGAGCTTCGGCCCGGTGAGCAGCTCGGCGTAGTGCCGGTCCAGCAACGTGCCGTCGCCCAGGGCACGCGCGAACCGGACCAGATCCGGCGCGGTGGCGAAACCGCCGTCCCCGGGAGCGTCGATGAAGGCGCGGCCCGGGTTCTTGCCGAGGACGAACGGGTCCGAGCTGCCCTTGTCCAGGTTGCGGACCGCGTCCACCACGCTCCCGTCGGCCACCCGCATGTACGGGTGCGCGATGTGCTCGTCGGCGAGCCACTGCGGCCTGGTGTAGAACCCCGAACCGGTCATGCCGCAGCGCTTGAAGATGTTCTCCTGGACGTAGTCCCAGTACGTCGCGCCGGTCACCGCCTCGATGATCTGCGCGGGGATGGCGACCTCGGCGCCGGAGTGGCTGCTGGACGTGCCGGGCGGGGCCTCCGGCGTCGCCTGCCGGGCCCATCTCTCGTAGAAGTCGTGCACCTCCTTCTGACTCTGGAAGATCCGTTGCACGTCCTCGTCCGGGGTCTTCATGCCGGACGTACCGGTCAGCATGTGGTGGATGGTCACCTTCTCGGCGATCTCCTTGGCATAGCCCGTGAGGTAGGTGCCCACCGTGTCCGACAGCTTCACCTTGCCCTGCTGCGCCAGTTGCAGGATGGCGACCGCGTGGAACGGCTTGCCCGCCGAGCTGAGGCTGAACGCGGTGTTCATCCCGTTCCGGATCTTCCTCTCCTCGTCGGCCATGCCATGGCCGCGTGCCAGTACCGTCCGCCCCCGATGCGACAGCAACACCACGCCGGAGAACTTGCCCTCGGCGGCCAGCTTCGCCACGTACCGGTCGTACGCCCCGCCGGGCCGGGTGTCCGGTGGAATCGCGGGGGAGTCGGCCAAGGCCCGGGCGGTCCCGGGCCAGGCGTCAGTCGGCGGCGCCCCCGCCGCCACCGCACCGGCCGCCGCCAGCCCGCCCCACCCGAGCAGGCGCCGCCGGTCAACACCACGCACGGAGTCCGAGCCCATGATCACCTTTTCCTGTCGGCGAGCCGACCGTTGATGCGCTGTGGTCCATGCCGACCCAAACCGCCGGACCGTTGCGAGGGCGTATGCCCTTTTCGATACATCCGCGATACGTCCCAATCCCCGGGGATCGGCCATTCCCGGCAGGGGCCGAGGGTGGGTAGGACGGTCTCGACTACCCCCGTTCGGGGGTGGCGTGGGTCACTCGGGATGGCGAACGATCCTCCTACCGGGTGTCCGTGCGGCTTCGAGGAGAGACCATGCCCGCAGTCGAGTTCCGGGCGGCGCGCGACTTCCTGCTCGCGCATCGTGACGACTACGCGACCGCGTACGAGAAGTTCCGCTGGCCGGTCCTGACCGGGTTCAACTGGGCGCTGGACTGGTTCGACAAGATCGCTGAGAGCAATGACTCGCCCGCGTTGTGGATCGTCGAGGGGGACGACGGCACCGAGGCGAAGTACTCGTTCTCGCAGCTGTCGCGCCGGTCGAACCAGGTCGCGAACCTGCTGCGGCGGTCGGGGGTGCGGCGCGGCGACCGGATCATCCTGATGCTCGGCAACCAGGTCGAACTGTGGGAGACGGTGCTGGCGGCGATGAAGCTCGGCGCGGTGCTGATCCCGTGCACACCCCTCCTCGGGACGGCGGATCTCCAGGACCGGGTGGTGCGCGGCAAGGCCCGGCATGTGGTGGTGGGGTCGAAGGACACCGCGAAGTTCGACGGCGTCCGGGGAGACTTCACGAAGATCGCCGTCGGTGACCCGGTCGACGGGTGGGTGCGCTACAACGACGCCTACGAGGAGGCGGAGTCGTTCACCCCGTACGGCCTCACGATGTCGCGGGACACGCTGTTGCTCTATTTCACGTCCGGGACGACGGCGAAGCCGAAGCTGGTCGAGCACACGCACGCGTCCTACCCGGCCGGGCACCTGTCGACGATGTACTGGATCGGACTGCGGCCCGGGGACGTCCATCTGAACATCTCGTCGCCGGGCTGGGCGAAGCACGCGTGGAGCAACATCTTCGCGCCCTGGGACGCGGAGGCCTGCGTCTTCGTCTTCAACTACACGCGGTTCGACGCCGACCGGCTGCTCGACACCCTCGAACGATGCGGCGTCACGAGCTTCTGCGCGCCGCCGACCGTGTGGCGGATGCTGATCCAGTCGGATCTGGGCCGCCTCACGAACCCGCCACGCGAGGTCGTCGCGGCCGGGGAGCCGCTCAACCCCGAGGTGATCGAGCGGGTGAAGGTCGCCTGGGGCCGGACGATCCGGGACGGGTTCGGGCAGACCGAGACGAGCGTGCAGATCGCCAACACCCCTGGGCAGACGGTCAAGCCGGGGTCGATGGGACGGCCCGCGCCCGGCTACCGGGTGGCGTTGATCGACCCGGTGACCGGGCGACCGGGCGACGAGGGCGAGATCTGCCTCGACCTGGAGGACCGTCCGCTCGGACTGATGACCGGTTACCACGGCGACGACAAGCGCACCGAGGAGGCGATGGCCGACGGTTACTACCACACCGGCGACATCGGCTCCCGCGACGAGGACGGATACATCACCTATGTCGGGCGCGCGGACGACGTGTTCAAGGCGTCCGACTACAAGATCTCGCCGTTCGAGCTGGAGAGCGTGCTGATCGAACATGAGGCGGTGGCGGAGGCCGCGGTGGTGCCGTCGCCCGATCCCGTCCGCGCGGCCGTGCCGAAGGCGTACGTGACCCTCACCGCGGGGTGGGAGCCGAACGCGGACACGGCGAAGGCGATCTTCGAGCACAGCCGGGCACAGCTGTCGCCGTTCAAGCGCGTCCGGAGGCTGGAGTTCGGCGAACTGCCCAAAACCATCTCCGGCAAGATCCGCCGGGTCGAGCTACGGGACGGCGAACGCGTCAAGCACCCAGGTGCGGACGATCGACCGGAAGGCGAGTTCAGGGAGGATGAGCTGCGATGATGCGGCTCCACGCGTCGGGGTCGTACGCGTCCGGCACCTCGGCGACCCCGCTGCTCGGCGACACCATCGGCGCGAACCTCGCCAGGACGGTCGCCGCCTTCCCCGACCGTGACGTGCTCGTCGAGCGCGCGTCCGGGCGCCGCTGGACGTACGAGCAGTTCTCCGAGGACGTCGACGCGGTCGCGCTCGGCCTTCTCGACCTCGGCGTCGTCAAGGGCGACCGGGTGGGCATCTGGTCGCCGAACTGCGCCGAGTGGATGCTCGTCCAGTACGCCACGGCCAGGCTCGGCGCGATCCTCGTCAACATCAACCCGGCGTACCGCGTCCACGAACTGGAGTTCGTGCTCGCCCAGGCGGGCATCCGGACGCTGGTGTCGGCGACCACGTTCAAGACGTCCGACTACGCGGCGATGATCGACGAGGTCGCACCGAAGTGCCCCGCGCTGCACGATGTCGTCCTCATCGGCACCCCCGGCTGGGACGCGCTGCTGGAGGCCGGCCGAACAGGCCACCCCGCCGTCCTCACCGACATAGCTCGCACGCTCACCGCCGACGACCCGATCAACATCCAGTACACGTCCGGGACGACAGGTTTCCCGAAGGGCGCGACGCTGTCGCACCACAACATCCTGAACAACGGCTTCTTCGTCGGCGAACTGTGCGGCTACGACGAGGAGGACCGCGTCTGCGTGCCCGTGCCGTTCTACCACTGCTTCGGCATGGTGATGGGCAACCTCGCGGCGACGAGCCACGGGGCGTGCGTCGTCATCCCGGCACCCGCGTTCGACCCGAAAGCCACATTGGAGGCCGTCGCCGCCGAACGGTGCACGTCGCTGTACGGGGTGCCGACGATGTTCATCGCGATCCTGAACGAGCCGTCGCTGGACGGTCTCGATCTGTCCAGCCTCCGCACCGGCATCATGGCGGGGTCGCCGTGCCCCGTCGAGGTGATGAAGCAGGTCATCGAGCGGCTCGGCATGGCCGAGGTCGCGATCTGCTATGGGATGACGGAGACGTCGCCGGTGTCGACACAGACCCGGGCGAGTGACTCGCTCGACCGGCGCGTGTCCACCGTCGGGACCGTCCTGCCCCACCTGGAAATCAAGATCGTCGACCCGGAGACGGGCGTGACCGTCCCGCGCGGCACGCCCGGCGAACTCTGCACCCGCGGCTACTCGGTGATGCTCGGCTACTGGAACGAGCCCGACCGGACGGCCGAGGCGATCGACGCGGCCCGCTGGATGCACACCGGCGACCTCGCCGTGATGGA
Organism: Actinomadura spongiicola; assembly: GCF_003432485.1. Classification (GTDB taxonomy): domain Bacteria; phylum Actinomycetota; class Actinomycetes; order Streptosporangiales; family Streptosporangiaceae; genus Spirillospora; species Spirillospora spongiicola. The sequence continues at coordinate 563,863 of NZ_QVNQ01000001.1, read as the reverse complement.
CGGCGACGGCTACGTCACCATCACCGGCCGCATGAAGGACATGGTGATCCGCGGCGGCGAGAACATCTACCCGCGCGAGATCGAGGAGTTCCTCTACACCCACCCCGACATCGTCGACGCGCAGGTCATCGGCGTCCCCGACGAGAAGTACGGCGAGGAGCTGATGGCGTGGGTGCGCCTCCGCGAGGGTGTGCCGGACCTGACCGCGGCGGACCTGCGCGCGTTCTGCCAGGGCCGCCTCGCCCACTTCAAGATCCCGCGTTACGTCCATGTCGTGGACGAGTTCCCGATGACGGTCACCGGAAAGATCCGCAAGGTGCAGATGCGCGCGGAGGCCGTCGACATTCTGGCCCTCGGCGACTCCGAGGCCGCCGAGCGGTGATCGCCGGATGGGGCTTTCGAGACGCCGTCCCGCCGGGCATGCTCGGAGCATGGGTGTGCAGGACGACCGACTCCCCCGAAGGACACGTGACGACGCGGGCGCAGTGCGCTCGGGCATCCTGGCCCTGCACCGCACGACCGGTCTGCCCGTGGTGTTCGGCGGCGCCGTGTCCGGCGGCGCCCACGACCGGCTGCACATCACCGAACTCGTCGGCACCACGACGGACTCTTTGGACGGCCTGGTCGTCCGGCACGGCAACGGGCTCGGCGGCAAGGCGATGGCCATGGCCCGCCCCGTGTGGGTGAGCAACTACCCGACCTCCGCGTCGATCAGCCACGACTACGACAAGCCCGTCTCCCGTGAGGGACTGCTGTCGATCCTCGCGGTCCCGATCGTCGTCCGGCGTCGCGTCCGCGGCGTCCTGTACGGAGCCCTCCGCGAACCACTGTCCCTCGCCGACCGCGTCATCGGCTCGGCGATCCAAACCGCCCGCGACCTCGAACAGGACCTGGCCGTCCAGGACCGGGCGGACGAAGCCCTGGCCCGCTCCCGCCCCGACACGACCACCGCCCGCTGGGAGGAGGTCAGAGCCGTCCACGCGGAACTACGCGCCCTCGCCGAACAGGTCGACGACGTCACCACCCGCGACCGGCTCCGCGAAGCGTCCCTACGCCTGGCCGCCGCGGGCCTGTCCGAGCCGAACACGGCGCCCCGCCCCATCCTGTCGCCCCGAGAGCTGGACGTCCTGTCCTACGTGGCCCTCGGCTGCACCAACGCCGAAACCGCCGACCACCTGGGCCTCATGCCCGAAACGATCAAAAGCTACCTCCGCTCGGCCATGCGCAAACTAGACAGCCGCACCCGCCTGGAGGCAGTCAACACAGCCCGCCGCACGGGCCTCCTCCCTTAACCAAGGGAGACCCGCACCGCACCTGCGCGACAACCCCAGCCCGCCTCCGCAACCCCGCGACAACCCCGACCCCTGCGATCGCGTCCGAAGGCAGGTTCAAGCGAAGCGAGAACCTGATCGCGCAGCGAGCCGCCAGGCGAGCCGAAGCGATGCCAGCGATCGCACGCAGTTCACGACGATGGAGGGCCCCCAGGGCCCGAAGGAGGAGTGCACTGCAACAAACACAGCAGCGAGCCGCCAGGCGAGTCGGAGCGATGCCAGCGATCGCACCGCTTTATCGACGATGGAGGGCCCCCAGGGCCCGAAGGAGGAGAAAAAGCCAATAAACACAGCCCCGGCGGCGGGGTCAGCAGGTGTATGTGGCGGTTCGTACAGGGCAGATCGGCCCCCGTGGCGCACTGCCTGGACGGAACGTTCACCACACGCCGGCTGCGCCGGGCCGTGGATACGCACAGCACGGTAACACCTCTGCGAACAAACTTGTTCATAGTTATTTCGTTGCGGTGGGCTCCTTGATCACGTTGGTAGCTTGTGCGTGTGGACTCCGACGGCTTCCCCTCGCTGCCGCGCGGGCGTCATCACCTCACCCGCGCGCAGGTGTCGGCCTCCCAGCGTGATCGGCTGCTTCAGGGCATGACGCAGGCGGTCGCGGAGAAGGGCTACGCCTGTACTTCCGTCGCCGACGTGCTGAAGCGGGCGCACGTGTCCCGTGAGACGTTCTACGAGCATTTCACCGACAAGCAGGCGTGTTTCCTCGCCGCCTACCAGTCGGCCGCCGAACGTATCGAGGGTGTCGTCCGTGAGGCGCTCCAGGCCGCCGGTGAGCCGGTGATGGGACGGCTTGAGCGCGCGTTAGGCGCCTACCTGCGGGAGTTGGCGGCCGACGCGAGCGCGGCGCGCATGTTCCTGTTGGAGATCTACGCGGCGGGCCCGACGGCCGCGGCGGTGCGGCACGGCGTTCAGCGGGAGTTCGTCGAGCTCGTCGACGGGTTGTTGATGGAGGACGAGCGGTTCCGCCGCCTGCCCGACCACGAGTTCGCGTGCACGATGCTCGTCGGCGGGGTGGCGTCCATGGTGACGGGCGCGGTCGCGATGGGTCAGCACGCGTCGCTGCCGAAGTTGTGCGCGCCGATCCTGGCGCATTTCCGGTCGTTGCTCGACTCCTAGATGAAGACGCTCAGCCCGGCGGCCATCGCGAAGCCGACGATCGACAGGATCGTTTCCAGGACCGTCCAGGTCTTGATGGTGTCGCGTACCGACATGTTGAAGTAGCGGGAGATGATCCAGAAGCCGCCGTCGTTGACGTGGGAGGCGATGATGGAGCCCGCGGAGATCGCGATGGCGATGAGCGCGATGTGCGGGTCGGAGTAGTTCTCCGCCTGGACGAGCGGCGCGACGATGCCGCCGGTGGTGACGATCGCGACGGTCGCGGAGCCCTGGGCGATCCGGAGGCCGCAGGCGATGAGGTAGGCGAGCACGATCACCGGTAGGCCCGCGTCCGAGAGGGTGGTGGCGAGGGCCTTGCCGACGCCGGTCGCGGAGATGACGGCGCCGAAGAAGGCGCCGGCGCCGATGACCAGCAGGATCATGCCGATGGGGCGGAGCGCTCTGCCGGCCAGGTCGGACAGTTCCGCGGTGGACACGCCGCGGCGGATGCCGAGCGTGTACATGGCGAGCAGCACGGCGATGGTGAGGGCGACGACGGGGTTGCCGAGGAAGGTGAGCGTGGGCAGCGCGGGGCTGTCCTCCCACCAGACGGTGCCGAACGTGGCGAGCAGGATCAGGACGAGCGGCACCGCGATGATGAACGCGACGAGGGCGAGGGACGGCTCGGGCTCCGGCTCCTCCTTCTCGGCCTTCTCCTGCTCCGCGACGATGTACTCCTCGGGCACCTCGACGAACACGCGTTTGCCGATCCAGGCGCCCCAGGCGACACCGGCGACGAGGAACGCGGGGATGCCGCAGACCAGGCCGAAGATGATGAGCCAGCCGAGCGGGACTTCGAGGAGCCCGGCGGCGGCGACCGGGCCGGGGTGCGGCGGCAGGAACGCGTGCGTCATCGACAGCCCGGCGAGCAGCGGCATCGCGTACAGGACGAGGGAACGCCCGCCCTGCTTGGCGGTGACGTAGACGAGCGGCGCCAGGACGAATATGCCGACATCGAAAAAGACAGGCGTTCCAAAGATGAGTCCGGCGATGCCCATGGCGAGGGGCGCGCCGCGTTCCCCCGCGACGCTCAGCAGGCGGCGGGTGAGGACGTCGGCGCCGCCGGACCGCTCCAGGATCGCCCCGAGGATCGTGCCGAGCCCGACGATCGGCGCGATATGGCCGAGGAGCCCGCCGAAGCCCTTCTCCAGCACGGACTCCTTGGAGCTGAGCGCGGTGCCGACGATCTCCTCGACGCTCAGGCCGGCGACCAGCGCGAGCGCGAGGCCGGAGACGAGCAGCGCGATGAACGGTTCCAGCTTGACCTTGATGATGAGGAACAGCAGGACCGCGATGGACACGGCGCACAGCGTCAGCAGGCCGCCCGTCTCGTGTTGCAGCCAATGGACCATGGCGGGGGGACCCTCTCGGTGGTGGGGGTGGGGGGATCCGGGTCAGCGGGTCGTTCCGGTGGGCGTGCGGCGGAGGGAGCGGCCCGGGAGGGCGCCGGTATGGTGCCCGTCCTCGATGACGGCGGTTCCGCCGACGAGGACGTGGGTGATGCCTTCCGCCTGTTGTTTCGGGTCGTCGAACGTGGCTGTGTCGCGGACGGTCGCGGGGTCGAACAGGACGAGGTCGGCGTGGTGTCCGGGCCGGACCAGCCCGCGGTCTTCGAGGCGGAGCCGCCGCGCGGCCCGTCCGGTGAGGTGCGCGACGCACTCTTCGAGGGTCAGGACACCGAGGTCGCGGACGTAGTGGCCGAGGTAGCGCGGGAACGTCCCCCAGGCGCGCGGGTGCGGTTTCGCGGCGGCGAGGAGCCCGTCGCTGCCGCCGGTGTGGCACGGATGCCGCATGATCGCCTGGACGTTCTCCTCGTGCCCGACGTGCTGGAGGATCGTGGTGGCGAGGTCGTCGGCGATGAGCCGTTCGCAGTAGACGTCGAACGCGGGACGGCCGGACGTCGCGGCGAGGTCGGCGATGGTCCGCCCGACGACGGCGCGGTCGGGGGAGCCGGAGATCTCGATCGTCTCCCATTCGGCGGGGACGCCGTGGCAGCCGTCCGACCCCTCGACCTCCATCGCGTGTTTGATCCGGGCCCGTTCGGCGGGGTCGGTGAGCCGCGCGAGCAGCGCGGACGGGCCGCCCGCCGCCGCCCAGCTCGGCAGCAGTGCGGCGAGGGTCGTGGACCCGGGCAGGTACGGGTAGGTGTCGAGGGTGATGTCGCAGCCGTCCGCGATCGCCTCGTCGAGGAGGCTCAGCAGTTCGGGGGCGCGTCCCTTGTTGACGCCGAAGTTCATCGTGGCGTGCGCGAGGTGCAGGGCGCAGCCGGTGCGGCGCGACAGTTCGACCATCTCGGCGTACGCCTCCAGCGCGCCCGCCCCGTACGAGCGGTGGTGCGGCGCGTAGAAGCCGCCGAGGGACGCGACGACGCGGCACAGCTCGGCCAGTTCCTCGTCGGCGGCGTACATGCCGGGCACGTAGGTGAGGCCGCTGGACATCCCGACGGCGCCTTGGCGCAGGCCGGTCGCGACCAGTTCGCACTGCCGGTCGAGTTCGGCGGGCGTCGGCGGACGGTCGTCCCAGCCCATCGCGAGCATCCGCACCGTGCCCTGCGGGACGAGGTAGCAGGCGTTGACGGCGATGCCCCGGTCGAGCCGGTCGAGGTATTCGCCGACGCTGCGCCATGACCAGTCGAGGCCGGGCGGGTCGCTGTTCCAGCCCGCGATGGCGCGGCGGGTCTCGGCGAGGGTGGTGTCGTCGACGGGGGCGTAGGACAGGCCGTCCTGCCCGATGACCTCGGTCGTCACGCCCTGGCTGACCTTGGCGAGATGGTCGGGTTCGATGAGCAGCGCCAGGTCGGAGTGGGCGTGCATGTCGATGAATCCGGGCGCGAGGACGAGTCCGTCCGCGTCGATGGTGGTCGTGCCGGACAGGCCCGGCCCGATGTCGGTGATGCGGCCTTCGGCGACGGCGACGTCGGTGACGCGGCCGGGGGCGCCGGTGCCGTCCACGACGGTGGCGCCGCGGATGACGGTGCCGGGCATCAGAACCACGTCCTGACGAGGTCCACGACGACGGGCCGTTCGGCGTCGGCGTCGTCCACGACGGGGAGGAGCGTCCACTTGTCGAGCGCGGTGCACGGATGGGACAGGCCGAGTCTGACCACGTCGCCGACCTCCACGGACGGGTCGACGAGGAAGTCGACGAGGAACGCGTGCTGGTCGTTGACGGCGGCGACGCTGGCCTTCTCGACCGGTTCGGGGCCCTTGCCGCGGATGAGCTGCGGTTCGGGGAGCCCCTCGTCGAACGGCAGGTCGCGTTTGCCCGCGTCCAGCAGCGCGAGCGCGGGTTCCGGCCGGGACACGACGCGCGCCCAGCCGTGCATGGCCGAGCGCAGCGCCGTGCCCGTCGCTCCCCGCGAGAACGGTGAGATCTTCCGGTAGAAGCCGTCGTCGTGGACGATGTACGCCCCGGACCGCAGGACGACCCGCCCGTCGAGGCCGCCGAGCACGTCGGCGACCTGGTCGAAGAAGGAGCTGCCCCCGGCCGTCACGATCGGCTCGTCGGTCTCGTACTCCAGTCGCCCGAACAGGTGCGCCATCCGGCGCAGGTAGGCGTCGACGGAGCGGCGGCCCTCGTCGGACGCGTCGTGCGCCAGCGCGCCCTCGTATCCGGCGAGGCCGGCGAGGCGGAGCGTCGGCGCGGCCCGGACGGCGTCCGCGAGGGCGAGGGCGTCGCCGTCGTCGCGGACGCCGGTGCGCCCGTGCGGCCCGCCGATCTCGACGCACACGCCGACGCGGCGTTGGGCGTGGGCGAGGCGGAGCGCGTCGTCCATCAGCTCGACGGAGCGCACCGAGTCGACCCAGGACACGAACTCGAACTCGGGGTTCTCCTCCAGTTCGGCGGCCAGCCAGGCGAGGCCCGCCGGGTCGAGGAGCGCGTTGGCGAGCATGACCCGGCGGACGCCGAACGCGCGGGCCACGCGGAGCTGCGGCAGGTTCGCGACGGTGATGCCCCACGCGCCCGCGTCGAGCTGCCGCCGCCACAGCTGCGGGGCCATCGTCGTCTTCCCGTGGGGGGCGAGCGCGACCCCGGCCGCTTCGGCCCACTCGGCCATGGTGCGGAGGTTGTGGTCGAGGGCGCCCGCGTCCAGTGTCAGTAGCGGGGTGCCGAAGGCGTCCAGGGACGGGCGGGTGCGGCGCACCTCGGCGACCGTCGTTCCGTGCAGGGACGCCGGGATCGCCTTGAAGCGCCAGTCGAGCCGCTCGTCACCGAGGGCATCGACCGCCCCGACGTCGATGCTCGCGACCATCACGACCTCCCGTGTTGCGCAATATGCAACATTTATTGCGCTTCATGCTATTGTGGTTGTAGCACCGTGTGCGGGTGCCGGTCAACGATCCGGCTGGAAGACCCGGGAGACAGGGGAGTCGGATGAGCCAGAGCCTCGGCCGCGCGCTCACCATCCTCGGCGAGTTGGGCGAGGGGCCGCGCACGCTTGACGAGCTGGCCGCGAAGGTCGGCGTGCACAAGACGACCGTGCTGCGGCTGCTGCGCACCATGGAGGACGAACGCTTCGTCCACCGCGACTCCGACCACCGCTTCCACCTCGGGTCCCGCCTGTTCGCGCTGGCGGGCGCGGCGCTGGAACGGCGCGGCATCCGCGACGTCGCCGCCCCGCACCTCGCGCGGTTGAACGACGAGACCGGGCAGACCGTCCACCTCGGCGTGTACGAGGGCGGCAACGTCATCTACCTGGACAAGTACGATTCGCGGCACGCGATCCGGATGTACTCGCGGGTCGGGCTGAGCATGCCGCTGCACGCCACCGCGATCGCCAAGGTCCTGCTCGCCGACCTGCCCGAGCCGCGCCGCCGCCGTGTCGCCGCCGAGATCGAGTACACCTTGTTCACCGAGCACACCATCGACGGCCCGGCCGCCCTCCTGGACGAGCTGTCCCGCGTCGCCGACAAGGGCTACGCGCTCGACGACGCCGAACACGAGACGTTCATCCGCTGCGTCGCCGCACCCGTCCGGGACGCCACCGGACGCGTCGTCGCCGCCGTGTCGATCTCGGTGCCGGAGGTCCTGCTCAACCGTGACGAGGTCCTCGCCCTGCTGCCCGACCTGCTCCGTACCGTCCGCGCCATCTCCGCCGACTGCGGCCACGCCGAACCGTGACGGCACGGCCACGGGCGGTGCGGCCGTCCGGCGGTCACCGGCTCCCGACCTCACCTCATGTGCGGAGTGACCGTCCGGCAAATGAGATGAAGATCCCATAGCGTCCTCCTACCCCGTTAATCCTCGATAGCGTGGGAGTTGTGGAGGTTGATGTGGACGGTGCGGCGCCCTCCCCGCCATCTCGCCGCAGAGCACTCTGGCTGATGGGAGCGGCCGCCTTGGGGGTCACCGGGCTGGCGGCCGACGGCGCCCGGCCCGCCGAAGGTTCCGCGGCCTCGGCGGAGCCCACCGTGCGGGCGCGCCCGGTCATCCACCCGACGCCGACCCCGACGCCCACGCCCACACCGACGCCGCGTCCCGCGTCCTGGGGGCCCGCGAAGCTCACCTCGACGGAGACGCCCGTCCGCGAGCTGACGACGCTGTCGCCCCCGCCGCCGCCGAAGTCGATCGCGCTCACCATCGACGACGGCCCGCACCCGGAGTGGACGCCGCGGGTCCTCGACCTCCTCGCCGAGGAGAACGTGCGCGCGACGTTCTTCATCATCGGCGAGCAGGTGAAGGAGTACCCGGTGCTGACCCGCCGCATCGCCGACGCCGGCCACCAGATCTGCAACCACACCGAGACGCACCCGATCGACATCGCCGACCTGTCGACGAAGAGGGTCCGCCAGGAGATCGTCGACGCGCACGACCGGATCGCCGACACCACCGGCATCGTCCCGCGGTTCTTCCGGTCGCCGGGCGGCGCGTGGTCGGACACCGTCCTGGAACTGACCGCCGAGCACGGCATGCTTCCCATCGACTGGGCCGTCGACCCCCGCGACTGGGCCCGGCCGGGGACCGGCAGCATTCGCAGGGCGCTGCTGGAGGGCGGGGACGGTGACATCCTCCTCTGCCACGACGGCGGCGGCGACCGTTCCCAGACCGTCGCGGCGCTGAGGTCCGTTCTCCCCAAGATGAAGAAGCGCGGCCTGACGTTCGTCACCCTCTGAACAGACGGGAACGCCGCCCCGTGTCGCAGTTCACGGGACGGCGCTCGGCGACGTCAGCCGTTACCTACCGCAGTCAGGCGACCCTCTGCATGGGCACCAGCGTCTCGCCCGCCTGACGCTTGCTCATGTCGAAGAGGGTCAGAGAGGCGAACGTCGGGCCGTCCTTGCAACGGTTGTCGAGCAGCGTGGAGCGGCCCTTGAACGCGTTGATGGTGGAGTCCATGTAGGGGCCCTCAGGGCACAGGACCGTGAGCTGCACGGTACCCGCACCCATGCAGGTCGCCGCGACGAACGGGCCGGCCTTGCTGTCGAGGGAACAGGTGACCGGCGGCGGCTTGGGCTTGTCCTCGTCCGCGAACGCGGGGCCGATGCCAAGGCCGTACAGACCGAGGGCGGCGGCGCCGACACCGAGCGTGGACAGGGCGAACTTACGAGCCTTCATGACGCACTTCCCTATGGGTGGCTGGATGGTGGAAGCAGTGTGATCACGCTTGGCGCCGGCGTCGCATTACCGGCCTCGATTCCGCGGAACCGGACCGGCGAATGCAGACCCATCATCGGATGCCGCCGGCGGGGTAGGTAATACCAGAACCCCATCAGATTCAGTTATATCGACCTCTCACCATGGCAAACGATCAACGAACATGGCGGGGCCGTGTTGTGCGATGCAAAACCATTCGATCGATCTTGAAAATCTGACCATAATTGACAATGGTTCGACCTGGAACGGTAGCGAAAAATCGTTTGGTTTCGAATATGCCAACCGTCCGTGATAGCGCGTTAAAAAGGCCCGTCCGGAAATGCCGGTGCCCGCCGAGCCCGCAGCCGGCGGCACCGTCCGGGTGTAGCCAGGTACACCCCCGCTTCGGGTTCCGGGCACACTGTGCGTACGGCCGCTCGCCAGAAGACTGGACGTCATCGGGCAAGCGACCTGCGGAGGAACCGGTGGACGGCAACTTGGTGAGCGGCGGATCCGTGTCGGTGACACGGGCGGAAGAGACACCGATGGAAGAGACACGGCTACAGCGGCACATCAGAGCGCCATGGCGCGGGCTCGCGCTCTGGCTGCTCGGCATCCCGGCGACGCTCGTCGGGCTGTGGTTCCTCACGGTCGTCTCGATGATCACGAGCTTTGTGGGGGTGCTGCTGTTCCCGTCCGCGGCGATGCTGCTGCGCACCCAGCTCGACGCGTACCGGATCAGGATCAACCGGTGGACCGACGCCAAGATCCAGCGGCCGTACCTGCCCGAAGGGGAGATCGAGCCCGGTCTGAACGGGATGTTCAAGCGTTTCATCGCGCTGATCAAGGACCCGGCGACCTGGCGCGACTACCTGTGGGTGGTCGTCGACCCGTGCGTCACGGTGTTCACGGCGGCGCTGCCGGGCCTGCTGATCCTGTACGGCCTGTGGGGCTACACCCTCGCGCCGTTCACGGGCGGGCTGATCGGCCACTACGGCGGCAGTGACTGGTACGCCTACATCCCGATCGTCGACTCGCTCTCCCTGGACGCCGGCCGCTTCGTGTCCACTTTCACGATCGCGACGGTGTGCATCGTCGTCGGGTACCTCATCGGCCCGAAGATGCTGAACGTGTACGGGCAGTGGGGCCGGTTCATCCTGGGCCCGACGCGGAAGTCGGAGCTGGCGCTGCGCGTCCAGCACCTGACCGAGACCCGGTCGGACGCCGTGGACGCGTCCGCCGCCGAGCTGCGCCGCATCGAACGCGACCTGCACGACGGCGCCCAGGCCCGCCTCGTCGCGATGGGCATGAGCCTCGGCGCGATCGAGCACCTGCTCGACAAGGACCCGGAGAAGGCGAGGACCCTGCTGGCGGAGACGCGGGAGTCGTCCGCGAAGGCCCTGCACGAGCTGCGCGACCTCGTCCGCGGCATCCACCCGCCGGTGCTCGCCGACCGCGGCATCGCCGACGCGGTCAAGGCCCTCGGGCTCGACCACCCCCTGCGGGTCGAGGTCGACGCCGACCTTCCGGCCCGACCGGAACCGCCGGTGGAGTCGGCCGCCTACTTCGCCGTGTCGGAACTCCTCACGAACGCCGCCAAACACTCCGGCGCGTCCCGCGTCTGGATCGACCTGCGATACGAGAGCGGAATGCTGCGGATCACCGTCACCGACGACGGCCGCGGCGGCGCCACGATGACGAACGGCACGGGCCTGCGCGGCATCGAGCGACGGATCGGTACATTCGACGGCGTCCTCGCCCTCAGCTCGCCGGTGGGCGGCCCGACGATCGTGACCATGGAGCTGCCGTGCGCGTTGTCATCGCCGAAGACCTCGCCCTCCTGAGAGCGGGCCTGGTCAGCCTGCTGGAGACGCACGACTTCGAGATCGCGGCCGCCGTCGACAACGGCCCCTCGCTCCTGAAGGCGCTCCTCGACCACCGCCCGGACGTGGCGGTGGTCGATGTGCGTCTGCCGCCGTCCTTCACCGACGAGGGGCTTCAGGCCGCGCTGGAGGCGCGCCGCCGGGTGCCGGGCATGCCGATCCTGGTGTTGTCGCAGTACGTCGAGCAACTGTACGCGCGGGAGCTGCTCGCGGACGGCAGCGGCGGCATCGGCTACCTGCTGAAGGACCGGGTGTTCGACGCCGCGCAGTTCGTGGACGCGGTCCGCCGGGTCGCCGCCGGCGGCACCGCCATGGACCCCGAGGTGATCTCCCGGCTTGTCGCCAGCAACACCCGCGACACGCCACTGAGCCGCCTCACACCGCGCGAGACGGAGGTCCTGGAGCTGATGGCGCAGGGACGGTCGAACGCGGCCATCGCGGAACGACTCGTCGTCACCGAACGGGCCGTGACCAAGCACACCGCGAACATCTTCACCAAGCTGGACCTGCCCGTGACCGGCGACGACAACCGCCGCGTCCTGGCGGTGCTCGCCTATCTGAACCGCTGACACCGGACGCGCACACGGGCGCGGCGCCGTGGCTGCGCCGCGCCCGTGTCTCCCCCCGACCGGACCGCCGACGAATCGGCGGCCACCGGTTTCCTTCCGCCGTTCCCGCGGCCAGTGATGATCTTCCGTTCTGCATGTTGAGATGCACGGCGGACCCTCCAGGTTCGGACTTGTCGCCAATACTTGATCTGTCGCACGTCGCGAGGGGTGGCATAGTTTGCTCTCGCGAGATGGCCCTATTCAGGAGGGGCGCGATGACGGTGATTCTTGTCCTGCTCTGCCTGGCGATCGCAGGCCGGGAGCTGTATCTGGCGTTCGAGCGCAAGCGGATTCCGGCCGCGCCCGAGATCGCCGATATCCGCACCCAGCTCCGCGCGCTGCGGGGAACCCGGGACGAGCTGGAAAGCGTCCGCAGGTCCCAGGCGGAACGGCTCGACCGGCTGACCAGGGAGCAGGACCGCGACCGGGAGGCGCTCGGCGAGGCCGACGCCCGCATCCGGTCACTGATCACGCAGATCAACGACCGGATGGTGCCGGACGTCAACGACAAGCTCCACCGGCAACGGGAGGCGACGGAACGCCTGGCCGCCGACGTAGCCGGGCTGCGCACCCACCTGGCCCGGCGCCTCGACCAGGCCGTGGCCGCGTCCCTCGGCGCCGACCCCGTGGACATCGTCGCCGGAACGCTGCGCGTGGAACCACCGGAGGCCCGGCCCCCGGTCGCCGGCGCGTACGAGCGCTTCACCGCGCACCACGGCCTCCGGGTCGAGTTGACCGACCTGGACCGCTACTACCTGTCGGGCCGCAGCCCACGCGGCCTGGAACGAGACTTCATAGAACTCATGCGAGTGTCCCGAGCCGACGACGCCAAGGACACAGAACAACTCCAGGACCTCGAACGCGCCCTCCGCGACGCCGAATGGGGCATGGCCCAAATCGGCCCGCTCCTCCTCGTCCGAACCCCCGAATCGACGGCGTGCGGCGTCCTGCCACTCGCGGACCTCCTACGCCCCGAAACCGCCGGCCTCCTGGACGACCTACCCGCCGCCCTCCGCCGCCTACACCAACTCCCCGAAACCCGCTTCCACGTCCTCAGCGGGTCGGAGTCGTCCATGTGAAGACGGGTGGGCGGCCTGTGAGGAAGGCGGTGACGCCTTCCTCGCCCTCGGTGGTCGTGGTGGCCTCGTCCGTCCAGTGACGTGCCTTTTCCGCCACGTTGGTCGAGGTGACGATGGCGTCGACGAGGTCCTTGGCCGCCCGTTGGGTGAGCAGGGATCTTGACGCGAGTGTCGCGGTGAACTCGGCGACCCGCGTGTGGAGGGCCTCCGCGGGGACGACCTCGTCGAGGAGGCCGACGCGGAGCGCGTGGTCGGCGCTGATCAGATCCGCCGAGTAGAGCAGGTATTTCGCGGTGGACGGCCCCACCAGGCCGACGAGTCGGGCCGTCGCCGTCACCGGGTAGACGAGGCCGAGCTTCGCCGGGGTGACGCCGAACACGGCGTCGTCGGCCGCGAAACGTAGATCGCACGCCGCGGCGAGCTGGCAGCCGCCGCCCACGCAGTAGCCCTCGATCGCCGCGAGCGCCGGTTTCGGGAACGCGGCGAGCGCCCGCTCCGCGGCCACCGACAGGTGCGAATCGTCGGGGCGGTGGATGTCGTCCAGCTCGGCGATGTCGGCGCCGGCGCAGAAGTTCCCGCCCGCGCCCGCCAGCACCGCGACCCGCACGGCGGGATCGGCCGCCAGATCGTCCAGGATGCCGGGAAGCGCCCGCCACATCGCCGCCGACATGGCGTTGAGCTTGGCCGGACGGTCGATCACGACCGTGCCGACACCGTCCGCGACCTCCACGCGCAGCCGCCCGTCCGGCGACCCGGCCATGATCCTCCTCTGCTCGGACGCCGCTCATCGTAACGGGCGCCGGAACAATCTCACCGACCTCGGGGAATGCGAAACCGCCCTGGAGTGCTGTACTGTCGAGGCAGCGTCTTCGTATTCCGCGCCTCGCGGTGAGGGCGCTTCTTCCCCGCCCCGGGTCATCTGAGAGCCCGGTGACTTCCCCGGTTCGGGCGCGCGACGGGCGTCCCGAGCCACCGTCCAAGGGAGCCGACTTCAGCCCGGTGAACCGAGCTGCTTCTCTTTCTTTCCACTCGCGTACGAGCCGCGGAATCCGCCGCCATACGCGGGATTCGACCGCGGGCCACGCGGAACGTTCCGCGACGGCCTGAGAAGGGACCCGCATGTCCACTTCCACACTCACCACCGAACGTCCCACCACGGAACAGGCCACGAGCCGCACGGCGCCCGGCCGCAAGGTTCAGGGGGCGCACAGCGTCTCCGCGTCCGGCGGACGCAGGGGCGGCCGGCAGGCACGGCGGCCCGTCGAGGAGACGCCGACCGTCCCGTTCCACGGCATCCTCGCCGTCCAGGACAAGCACGCGTTCGTGCGCACCTCCGGCTACCAGTCAGGGCCGAACGACGTGTACGTATCGCTCGCCCAGGTCAAGGCCGCCAATCTGCGTCCCGGCGACGCCGTCGTGGGAACGGCCCGGCCGCCGAAGTCCAGCCGGGAGAAGTTCTCGGCCCTCGCCCACGTCGAAACCGTGAACGGCGTGACGCCCGAGCAGGCCGCGGACCGTCCCGCGTTCTCGCAGCTGACCCCGCTGTTCCCGGACGAGCGGCTCCGCCTCGACACCGGCCCGCTCGCCACCCGCGTCATCGACCTGATCGCGCCGATCGGCAAGGGCCAGCGCGGCCTCATCGTGTCGCCGCCGAAGGTCGGCAAGACGATGATGCTCCAGGCCCTCGCGAACGCGATCGCGCAGAACAACCCGGAAGTGCACCTCATGGTCGTGCTCATCGACGAGCGGCCGGAAGAGGTCACCGACATCCAGCGGACGGTCCGCGGCGAGGTCATCCACTCGACGTTCGACCGTCCCGCCGCCGACCACACCGAGCTCGCCGAACTGGCCGTCGAACGCGCCAAGCGCCTGGTCGAGCAGGGCCACGACGTCGTCATGCTGCTCGACTCGATCACCCGGCTGGGCCGCGCCTACAACCTCGCGGCGCCGTCCAGCAGCCGCATCCTCGCGGGCGGTGTCGCGACCACCGCGATCTACCCGCCGAAGAAGTTCTTCGGCGCCGCCCGCAACATCGAGAACGGCGGCTCGCTCACCATCCTCGCGACCGCGCTGGTGGAGACGGGGTCTCGCATGGACGACGTCTTCTTCGAGGAGTACAAGGGCACCGGCAACATGGAGCTTAAGCTCGACCGGGGCCTCGCCGACCGCCGCGTGTTCCCCGCCGTCGACATCGAGGCGTCCGGGACGCGCCGCGACGAGCTGCTCATGACGCGGGAGGAACTGGAACTCTCCTGGCGTCTGCGCCGCGCCCTCCAAGGGCTGGAGAGGCAGCAGGCCGTCGAGCAGCTTCTGGAGAAGATGAAGGGCACGTCGTCCAACGCCGAGTTCCTGCTCCGCCTCCAGCAGACGACCTAAGGCGCCCTTTCGGGACGGAACGACTTCAGAATTCGGTCGTAGAGGCGTTGGCCGGGCGTCCATTCCCGGTCGGGCGCGTGGAAACAGAACTCGTATCCGGCCGCCCGGCTGCACAGCACGTGCCTGGTCCTGTTCCCATGGGCGGTGTCCCGCCAGGTGAACTCCCACTCGGCGGCACCGGCGATGACCTCGGGCACGGCTTCGAGTCGCAGCCGCCGGTATTCGGGGTAGCGGCCCTCGGCGACGGCCGCCCGCTCCTCGGCGAGCAGACCGTCCAGGGGATTTCCGGCCGCCGGGGAGATGCGCAGCCCCCGGCTCGTGCGCAGGTCTCTCCACCGCATCACGGCCCCGCGCCTTTCCGCCTGCCATCCCGCGGGCACGCGCACGGAATAGGCGCCGGCCTCCCGGTACTTCGTCGTCTTCGCCGTCACCCCCGCCGCCGGACGCAACGCCACCGCGTCGCCCTTGCCGATCGACGTCCACCGGGCCGTCCACGTGCCGGTCCCGGCCGCGAGCGCGGCGAGCACCACCACCCCGAGGACGGCGCCGGGCCGCACCCGCCGTCCCACCGGCCCCCGCGCACCGCACGCCGCCGACACCCGCGGCGGCAACGTCCACGGGACGCGCGGCCCCCGAAACACCCGCGTCCGCACCGCGCTTCGCGAAACCCGGCGGGTCTTCGGGAGTGTCGCTCGCGTGGCCCCCGGTTTCGGAACGGTCCCAAGCACGTCCTGCAAGAGTTGTGCGGTGGCCTCGGCCGTCAGCCGATCTTCCGGCCGGGCCCGCAGCAGCCCCTCGATGATCGGCGTCAGCGGCCCGGCCCGCACCGGACGCGCGTAGTCGCCCATCAGCACCGCCACCATCGACGCCAACGCGTGGCAGCGCAGGAACGGCGAGAAACCCTCCACCGCCGTGTAAAGCGTCGCGCCCAGCGACCAGAGGTCGGACGCCTCCACGCCGGGCTGGCCGTTCACCCTTTCCGGCGGAAGATACGCGGGAGAACCCTCAATCCCCGCGGGCATCGTGTCGACGGACTCGCGCCCATTGTCGATGTGCACGGCCAGACCGAAGTCGGTGAGAAGCACCCGCCCGTCATCGCAGATGAGCACATTGCTGGGTTTGACGTCGCGATGCAGGATTCCCACCGCGTGCGACGCCCTCAGCACCGACAGGACGGCCGCGCCGATCTCGGCCGTCCGGCGCACGCCCAGCGGACCGTCCTCGGTGACGAGCCGGTGCAGCGAGCACGCCTCCAGGAACTCCATGACGATCCACGGACGCCCCTGTTCGATGAGCAGGTCGTGGACGGCGACGACCCCGGGATGTTTCAACGCCGCCGTGGCCCGCGCTTCAGCCAGCAGACGCCGACACATCACCTTGCGTTCGCTCTCGGTGACACGCCCCGGAAGGTGGACTTCTTTGACGGCGACGTCCCGGTCCAGCGTCTCGTCATAGGCCCGCCAGACGGTCCCCATGCCGCCCCGGCCGACCACAGAGAGCAGACGATACCGTCGCGCGAGCGGTATCAACCGATCCCTCTTCATGCGCAAGTTAATCGCCGGTACGCACCCAAGCCATGCTCCCACCGCCCCAATCATTTCTTGACCGGTGCGTGCAGTAGAGAAGGCGTCCGAGCGTGGTATAGGCCACACTCCGCACACAAGTCATAACTATCTGTAGCAACTTCGTGAACGACGCGCACACCTCAACCGGCCACGCCCGCCGTCCTTACACGGCTCTTATCCGGGTACCGGCATGCTTGGCAGTAACGATTCAGTATCAGACGGGGGTAGTGGTGAGCGCAGGCGCTATGGCGTGGACCCCGCCGACCTGGGAGGAGATCGTCACCGAGCACTCCACACGGGTGTTCCGGCTGGCGTTCCGGCTGACCGGCAACCGGCACGACGCCGAAGATCTGACCCAGGACGTCTTCATCCGGGTCTTCCGTTCGCTGTCGTCCTACAGCCCCGGCACGTTCGAGGGCTGGCTCCACCGCATCACCACGAACCTGTTCCTCGACCGCGCCCGCCGCAAGCAGCGCATCCGCTTCGACGCCCTCGCCGACGACGCCGCCGAACGCCTCCAGGGCCGCGAACCGTCCCCCGCCCAGGCCTACGACGACCGCCTCCTGGACGCCGACATCCAACGCGCCCTGGACGGCCTCGCCCCCGAGTACCGGGCCGCCGTCGTCCTGTGCGACATCGAGGGCCTCAGCTACGAGGAGATCGCCGCGTCCCTGAACGTCAAACTCGGCACCGTCCGCTCCCGCATCCACCGAGGCCGCGCCCAACTACGCGACGCCCTGGAGCACCGCCGCCCCACCGAAGTCCCCACCACCTGCCACCAATGACTAAGGGCAGGTCTTCCAGGCGAGTTGGACGTCGTGGTGAGGCAGGCCGGTTTCGTCTCCTATGGAGATGCTGCTGAGCTTAAACCGATCCGAGTAGCGCTGCTCAATCTGGAGTTCAGTGCGAGTGCTCAAATACCCATCCTCGTTGCACGGCTTCCAGGCGATCTCCATATGCGGCCACCCACCGGTGTACTCCCAGAAGCCGTCGAAAGGTTTGTTCACGGGATGCCAGAAGTAAGCGCCACAAGGGAAGAAGTAATACTCAATACCTATGGTGGCCTTCGAACGCCCTTGTATCCGAGCATATCCGCGGTGGGACGAGGACACGATGCCGTAGGTGAAGCCCTCCGGGACTATCGAGACATAGTGAGTTGCGGCGACACGCCTGCCAGCAGCATGATTGACGCCATGACGACACGAAAGGGCCATGCCGCGTAGGCGCCCACGAGATCTCAGAGCCAAACGATGCAGCCGACCCGACCGGAATCCGGCGGCCCAGGACCGGCTAGCGCTGCGCGTCTTCCGTTCCAGGCCTCCTGTGTTGCGCGGTGTTCACGTCCTGGTCGAGATCAACGACATACCGCTGCTGAACTCGTATCACGACGGAATCAGCCACGTCATCGGTGTACACCCGGAAACGTTCTTCGCCCCCGACAGCGCCCTGTTCCATAACGGTGAGAACCAGCAATACCTGCCCCTCGGTGATCCGATCGACGGCTGTGCCCACGACTGCTGTGGCGCCGGGGTAGCGGTCTGTCGGCAGGGAGCCCGCGTCCACTGGCGCCTGATCGGCGACAACTGGAACCGTCATCTACCGTCGACAGAGCTGACGTTCGACCGCGAGGAGTACCTGTTCACGATCGAATGGGCCCGCGACACATGGATTGCCCAGGAGCAATAGGCGTCGGCCTGGGCATGGTTCTAATCCGACCCGTCCACCGACACCCCGTTCCACGGTCGCGGACCACTAGGCCGTTTCTGACAAAACGCCGCCGCTGTGCGGCGGTGGTTTGCTTGATAAGGCGTGCAACGAGAACTTCCCCGGATGGGACGACCTCAAAGGCCCTGACGGCAAGCCGCTCCAGGAGTGCGACGAGTTTCCCTTCGCCTCAACCTACGACGGGGCTGGCAAGTTCAACTGGGACGGGGCGCAGTTCAGGACATGTTCTCCGCCCGCCCAGTCCACCGTGACCACAACAACGCCGGAGGCATCGCCTTGAAGCTGTGGTATCACTGGGATCGGATCACCGATAAGGACAAGTTTGACATCAAGGTGAAGTGACACGCTCAAGTGACGGCCCGGGGGGCGAGTCGGGACACAAGCCGGGCTCGCCCCCTTCATCTAATCAATGGATGGTTGAATGCCTGCGCAACAGAACTTTCACTTCCATGCTTCTTGGGACTGGCTGGTCAGCCCCTGGTACGGAACCATAACGGTCGATGCGCAGGAGCCGCCGTCGGACTCGATACCGGCCACACCTTTACACGGCTTCGTTGCCTGTCAAGGGTCCAAGCTGGTGATCTTCACCAGAGGGGAGGACAACCTGAGAATCCGTGTACGGGTGGAAAGCTGGAGCGGCGAACCAGTGATCGCTGACGACCACGCTGAGATCGGCCCCGAAACCTGCGAACTTACGACACCCTCAGGTGTCATCACCGTCAGCGATGGCGAGGCAAGCGTCAACAGGTTCGAACTCCCTGCCCCAGGTACTTACCACGTCCGTGTCACCGGCCATGGGATGGACGCAGCCGAGCTTTACCGCGCGGCCGAATCCGGTTCGACAGATTTCGAGGATGCACAGTTTCAGGCGGACTGGGCTCTGCTGCAAGGGCGGGAAACGTACATTGTGCGCTTGTGGCCCGCCACCTGATAGTCCCGCCTTTGGCGGGCTAGGGGGTTGCGTATCGAGTTTGTCCAGGGCCACCAGCTCTGAGGGGCCGGACGGTCGGACTAGGGGCAGGTCTTCCAGGCAAGGTCGTAGAGGTGGTGGTGGGAAGAGGCGTCCTCGGTCTCCATGGAGATGTAACTGATCTTCGATGGCTCCGAGCTTCCTTGGTAAGCCTGAAGGTCACTGGTGAAGTTGAGGTTCCAGTCCACGTTGCACGGCTTCCAGATAATCGAGTCCGACGGCGGGCGGTCCGCAAACCGCCACCTGTCGCCGAAGGGGCCGTAGATGGTATGCGTGACCTCTGACGGCGTGGACTCCTGGAAGAAGTGGCCGAGCTTCACCGTGGCGTACGCGCCTTCCTCCATGAAGGCGTCACCAGCGTTGGACGATGACGAGATGGCGTAGGTGAAGCCCTTTGGCACGATGAGTTTCAGGACGACCTTGCAGGTCTTGCGTCGGTCCAGGGGATGCGACGAACCGCCCGTCTGCGCCAAGGGGCCCTCGTAGTGGACGCTCAATCGCTTGTTGTCCGACAGGATGGCCGCCCAGACGGTGCCGGTCGGGCACCCGGAGCCGTAGTAGCCAACGATCTCGACGGTGACCCCGTCCGGTTCCCGGACGGGCCGAGAACCGGCCGCCGCCGGTGCGGCCGAGGTCACTGTCACGGCCAGCCCCGCAACGACCACGGCGGAAATGGCAAGCCCCTTACGCATGCGATCCCCATTTCACCGGCAACGACCGACCATAGCGGCGTCTTCCAAACCGCTCGAACGCCCAACATTGGACGGAAACTGAGAACTGGTCGGACGGTATCTCGCACCTCCGACACCGTCAATCGTCAGTTTTCAACAGCCTTGCCATCGCCAAAACCTCCGCCTCAGCCGCGCAGCCGCACACAATAAACCTGGCGACATCGGCGATCACCGCCGCAATAATGGCGAACGTGGAGGAGGTCGAGGTCGTCGTCGCCCACCAGGAGTGCGCGACCCTACGCGTTGGTGACGTGTTCCTGAAGATCGACGCCGATCAGGCGCGCACCGGCCTCGAGGTCGAGGCGATGGCCCTGGCGCCGATTCCGACTCCTGGAATCCTGTGGCGGAACCCGCCCGTGCTCGCGCTCGCCGCCCTCCCAGGAACGGCACTCGCCCGCCTCGGCAAGCCATCGAACGCGTCACCGGCGGCATGGGCCGCCGCGGGCGCCGCCGCACGGATGCTCCACGAAGCGCCACTGCCCCCCTGGCCGGGACGAAGCCACAACGAGATCGCCTCGGAGCTCGACGACCAATGCGAGTGGCTCCTCACCAACGGCGTCCTCCCCACCAAAGTGGTCACCCGTAGCCGCCGGATCGCCAAGGCCGCCCTCCGCCCCTGGACACCCGTATTCATTCACGGCGATCTCCAGGTCGCCCACGTGTTCGTCCACGGCGACAAGATCACCGGCGTCATCGATTGGACCGAAGCAAGCCAGGGCGACGCCCTCTTCGACCTCGCCACCCTGACCCTCGGACATCCGGAGCGCCTCAACGACGTCATCGCGGGCTACGGCACCGACGTGGATCTCGACGTGATCCACGCCTGGTGGTCACTGCGATGCCTGCGAGCCATCCCCTGGCTGATCGACCACGGCTTCGACCCATCCCCCGAGATCGCCGTACTGACCTCACGCCTGTAAGCCCGCCGCTCCCCCAGGGCGACGCACTCAAATTCCGGGGCAACTACGTCAGGTCGTATCGTCCAGCCAGGACGTCAGCGTGGAAGGCCCGCCAGGACGCGACGCTGAACGCCAACTTCGGCCCATCAGGGTCCTTGCTGTCCCGCACAGCCGTCCCACAGCACTCACACCCCCCAACCTCAACACAATCAACTCCGCCATCACCGCTATGACTGCTGATCCTCCAGGACGCCACCTCGACGCACGCTCCGTTGTTCCCACTGCGACTGCTCTTGCGCCACGTGAGTTCGTGGATCACTCTCATTTAGCTACCTCTTCACCGTGGGTTCTAGCTGCTTCCTTGATCAGCGAGCGCGACTCTTCGGGGCCAAGAGCGCGAGCGCGTAGTTGATCGAACACCGCAGAGTATGTTGCGATCTCGTCTGCCTGCTCGAGGTACAGTCCGATTGGGCGAAGCTCAAGGTAGACAACGTCCGGGTCAACTGGTTCGGGGAAGCCGAGGATGCTGAAACCACCAGTGGCGATAGCCGGATGGGCCCCCGCCGCGAAGGGCAGGACCTGGAGATCCACACTGTCGCGCTGAGATATGGCCACCAGGTGTTCAAGTTGATCGCGCATCACAGCTGAGCCTCCGACCCGTCGCCGGATCGCATCCTCGTTGAGGACGAACCAACTTTTCAACGGCTCATCCCCAACGAAGCGTTCCTGCCGCTTCATGCGAACGGCGACCGTTCGATCGATTTCCTCTTCAGAGTAAGCCCGCAAGTCTGCCGCGTGTAGTGCCCTGACATAGGCGTCCGTCTGGAGTGGGCCGGGAATCACATCCAGGCTGTAGTCCTGAAGGGTACTGGCCTCTTCCTCCAGCCCGGTGTAGGCGCTGACGAATTCCGGGAGGTCGTACTTCTGCCACCAGCCCTTGATGCGGCATTGGCGGGCCAGGGTGACCAGTTCGTCGGTCTCGCGGTCGCTGAGGGAGTAGAAGCGGCACAGCATGGCGATGTCGCCGGGCTTGGGGTTGTGGGCGGCGGCTTCGATGCGGCTGATCGTGACCGGGCTGATTCCGGCGAACGTCGCCGCCTCTTCGCGGGTCTTCTTCGCGTCCTTGCGGAGCTGGCGCATGATCGCGGCCAGACGTCGGCGGCGCACCGTGGGGCTCGTCCGTCTTGTCGCCATCGTTACCTCCCGGGAAGTTCATCCATCGGATGACCGCAGATTTTCTGAACTAGGTCACGCAAAGCGGTTGCCATCTCACGGATGGTCACCAACACTCGGAGCGTAGCGACTCATAACGCGGCGTGTTCGGGTCTTCTGGGGATTCGACGGGATACGTCCGCGCTGGACGAGGGGACGGCCTGATGGGCATCGTCGGACGGGTGGGCAGGCGGCTCATGACTCGGGAGGGCCTGGACGGCCAGCGGCGGCTGGTGAAGGGGTCTCTTCGGTTGGAGACCGAGATGGGGAACGTGTCGGTCGGGCGGCAGTGGCTGCGGGACGTTCTCCGGCAGGAGTTCGGGGTCGGGCACTCGGTCACCGACGATGCCGTTCAGGCGCTGTCGGAGATCCTCACGAACGCGATCCTCTATGGGACGGGGCGTTTTGTGCGGGTGACCTACCTGCTGGACGGCGAGTGGGCGGAAGTCGCTGTGCACAATGACCGGCGGGCGGACGGTGTGTGGCCGCGCAAGCAGTCGCCCGCGCCGGACGCCGAATGTGGGCGTGGGCTGGAACTCGTCGAGGCGTTCTGCGAGCAGTGGGGCATCACGGCTCTGCCCGACGACGCGGTCAAGGTCTGGTTCAAGGTGAGGTTCACGTGAACGGCTACCGGGCACCCGCGCGGCATCGGGGGCCGTCCGACCGGTATGCCCGGGGCATCGTGCACGGCGTGATCGTGGGGGTCGGCCTGGGGTTGGTGCTGCTTGGCTTGCTGCTTCTCGCGTGGGGTGGTTGAGGCCGAATCTGGCCTTGCGGCGGCGGAGTCTGGGATGGGTGGTTTGCGTCTACCTTGAGGGCGTGGGTGTCGCGTACGGGCTTCGGGTCGGAGAGTCAGCGATCCGGGTTTGACATGTTCTTGAACCCTCAACTAATCTTCGAGATGTCGTTGAAGTTTCAAGCATAGGAGCCAGCATGAGCATCACCGCCGTCGCGCCCGGACTGACCGCCGGTACCTGGAACATCGACCCCGCGCACTCCGAGGTCACCTTCGTCATCCGGCACCTGATGACCAAGGTGCGGGGCACGTTCACCGAGTTCAGCGGGTCCGTGCAGATCGCGGAGGAGCTCGCCGAGTCCACCGCCACGGCGGAGATCAAGGTCGCTTCGCTGGACACCCGTAACGCCGACCGGGACGCGCACGTGCGCACCGCCGACGTCCTCGACGTGGAGAACCACCCGACCATGACGTTCGTGACCACGGGCGTGCGCGCCGAGGACGGCGAGTACTACCTGGACGGCGACCTGACGATCAAGGGCGTGACCCGTCCGGTCAGCCTGGAGGTCGAGTTCAACGGCGTCGCCGAGGACCCCTGGGGCGGGACGCGCGCCGGGTTCTCCGCCTCCACCACGATCAACCGCAAGGACTGGGGCATCGAGTTCAACGTGCCGCTGAAGGGCGACAAGGCCCTGCTCGGCGACAAGGTCGACCTGCTGCTGGAGGTCCAGGCCGTCCGCGCCTGAATCCTTGTTGACCTGCGGCGTGTCGGGAGGGGCGGCACGCCGCATGTCAACGTGGCAGGCGTTCCAGGGTGGTGATCAGGGGGAGGCGGAGCGCGAAGCGGGCACCGTGCGGGTGGTCCTCGACGCGGAGCGTTCCGCCGTGCGCCTGGGCGACCTCGCGGGCGATCGCGAGGCCGAGGCCGGTGCCGCCCGCGTGGCGGCTGCGGGCGGTGTCGAGGCGGGTGAAGCGTTCGAAGACGCGTTCGCGGTCGGCGGGGGCGATGCCGACGCCGTCGTCGGTGACGGTGAGGACCGCGTGCCCGTTCTTGCGGGTCACCTCCAGCGTGATGGTCGAGTCGGCGTAGCGTTCGGCGTTGTCCAGGAGGTTGCCGAGGAGCCGGGCGAGCTGCACGCGGACGCCGCGCACCATCACATGCCGGTAGAGCTGTGTATTGATCTTCCGGTTGAAGGAGCGTCGGCGGATCTCGGTGGAGGCCAGCTCGGACAGGTCGATCGGCTCCAGGGCGAGCATCCCGCCGGTGCCGATGCGGGCGAGCAGCAGCAGGTCGGTGATGATCGCCTCCAGCCGGTCGGTGTCGCGCAGCGCCGACTCGACGACGGCGTGGAGGTCGTTGTCCTCCGGGTGCATCGAGGCGTCCTCCAGGTTGGCGCGCAGTGCCGTGATGGGCGTGCGCAGCTCATGGGACGCGTCGGAGGCGAACTGCCGCTGTCGCGCGACGGCGCGTTCGAGCCGGTCGAGGGTGGCGTTGGCGGTGCGGGCGAGCTGGCCTATCTCGTCCTCGCGCAGCGGTTCGGGGACGCGGCGGCTCAGGTCCGTGGCACTGATCACGGCGAGTTGGACGCGGATCGCCTCGACCGGGCCGAGGGTCCGGCCGACGACGCGCCAGGTGATCCACGCGACGAGACAGGTGAGTAGCAGGACGGCCAGCGCCAGGATCATCTCCAGCAGCCCGTTCACCAGGTAGGACGGGAGCCGCTCCGCCGAGTACACGACGACGGACTCGGGCGCGGTGGTGACACGAATGGCCTCGATGACGGAACACTCACGTATCGGCCACGCACCACGGCACTCTGTGTAGTCGCGGATGCGCACATTGCTCGACGGCCAGAGTCTGCTCACCGGCGGCAGACTCGCGGCGGCCGGGGTGGCGTTTGTCACACGTCCACCCGGCTCGACGACCTGAACCAGGACCCGCCCGCGGGTGCCGTCCGGGATCTGCCCCTCCAATGATCCGTCGCGGACGGCCGCGCTGATCCTCCTGCCCGGGACCTGCGTGTTCTGCATGAGATCGGCCTTGACGACCGTGCGGACGGTGACGTCGACACCGACGGCCGTGATGCCGAGGACGAGGGCGGCGATCACCGCGGCGATGATCGTGTCCCTGGCCCGGATGGACCGGGGGCGCATGCGCATGAAGCCCTCCGCCGGGGGGATAGGCGGGATTCCAGACGAAGCAACACGCTACCTGCCGGTTACGAAAGGGGCGCCGTAATCGACAGGCCTGGTTTTCACCTCCGCGCACCGGGAGATCCCGTTTATGACGGTTCCTCCGAATCACCAGGGACGGACACATGGGCAGGGACGTGGCCCCGGCCACCATCAGCGGCGAGGATCGGCGGCGGTACCGCGACAAGGTTCGCGCGTGCCTCGACGTGCTGGCCCGCATGCTGGGCGAATCCCAGTTCGACTTCCAGCACCCCCATATCGGGCTGGAGATCGAACTCAACCTGATCGACTCACTCGGTGACCCGCTGATGCGCAACGCGGACGTGCTCAAGGCGATCGCGGACCCGGCCTGGGCCACGGAGCTCGGCCAGTTCAACCTGGAGATCAACATCCCGCCCCGGGAGCTGGGCGGCGAGAGCACCGGCGAGTTGGAGGCGGAGGTCTGCGACCATCTGGCCCATGCCGACGCCCGCGCCCGCGAGCTGGGCGGACGGCTCGCCATGATCGGCATCCTGCCCACCCTGCGGCGCTCCGACATCGGCGAGGAGACCCTCTCCGCCAACGCCCGCTACAAGATGCTGAACGACCAGATCTTCGCGGCGCGCGGCGAGGAGATGCAGATCGCCATCGACGGCCCCGAGGCGCTGCGGATGCACACCGACAGCATCACCCCCGAGGCCGCGTGTACGAGCGTCCAGTTCCACCTCCAGGTGAGTCCGGACGAGTTCGGCGCCTACTGGAACGCGGCCCAGGCCGTGTCGGCGGCGCAGGTCGCGATGGGCGCCAACTCCCCGTACCTGTTCGGGCATCGGCTCTGGCAGGAGACCCGGATCACACTGTTCGAGCAGTCCACTGATACCCGTCCCGACGAGTTGAAGGCGCAGGGCGTCCGGCCGCGGGTCTGGTTCGGCGAACGCTGGATCACGTCCGTGTTCGATCTGTTCGAGGAGAACACCCGCTACTTCCCCGCGCTGCTGCCGCTGTGCGACGAGGAGGACCCGCGGGCCGTCCTGGAGGAGGGCGGCATCCCCGAGTTGGGCGAACTGACCCTCCACAACGGGACCATCTACCGCTGGAACCGTCCCATCTACGCGGTCGTGAAAGGGCGTCCGCACCTACGGGTGGAGAACCGTGTTCTGCCGGGTGGGCCTTCCGTCGCCGATGTCATCGCCAACGGCGCCTTCTACTACGGCGTCGTGCGCATGCTCGCCGAAGAGGAACGTCCCGTGTGGACGCGCATGTCGTTCTCCGCGGCGGAGGAGAACCTGCATCGCGCGGCCCGTGATGGGCTCGAAGCCAGCCTGTACTGGCCTGGGATGGGAGAAGTGCCCGCGTCGGAGCTTGTGTTGAAGACGCTTCTGCCGCTGGCCCACGAGGGGCTGACCCGGTGGGGCGTCGAACCGTCCCGCCGTGACCGTCTCCTCGGTATCGTCGAACGGCGCTGCGTCACCGGTCAGACCGGGGCCGCCTGGCAGATCGGTACCGTCGAGGCCATCGAGCAGTCCTCCGGCGTCTCGCGGCACGACGCCCTGCGCGTGATGACCCGCGCCTACGTGGAGCGGATGCGCGACAACGCCCCCGTCCATACCTGGCCGATCGGCCCCTGATCTTCACAACTCCTGCACATCTTCCGCTCAAGGCGGACAAGTCCGACTCCTAGAGTCTGGTTGCGTGACCGAGAACCAGACGCGGCTGCTCGTCGTCGAGGACGAACCGACGATCGCGCGGGCCGTGGCCGACCGGCTGGCGGCCGAGGGGTTCGCCGTCGACGTCGTCGGTGACGGCCCGTCGGCCGTCGAACGCGCCCGCGCGTTCGAGCCGCACCTGATCGTGCTGGACGTGATGCTGCCCGGATTCGACGGGTTGGAGGTCTGCCGTCGGGTGCAGGCGGAACGTCCCGTCCCGGTGCTGATGCTCACGGCCCGCGACGACGAGACGGACCTGCTCGTGGGGCTCGGAGTCGGTGCCGACGACTATGTGACCAAGCCGTTCAGCATGCGGGAACTCGTCGCCCGCGTCCGCGCGGTGCTGCGCCGCGTCGACCGGCCCCCGGCGAGCGCGCCGAAGGACGACGCGGTGCGGGTCGGGCCGCTGGAGGTCGATCAGCGGGGCCGCCGTGTCCGGCTGGACGGGCATGACGTGCACCTGACACCGACCGAGTTCGATCTGCTCGTCTGCCTGCTGCGCAACCGCGGAACCGTTCTGACCCGCGCCGTCCTGCTCGAACAGGTGTGGAACTGGGCGGACGCGTCCGGTACGCGCGTCGTCGACAGCCACGTCAAGGCGCTGCGCCGCAAGCTTGGGCAAGGGCTCATCCGGACCGTCCACGGCGTCGGGTACAGCTTGGACACGGCGTCGTGACCGCCGTCGACCGCGGCTTCGTCCACAGGCTGTGGGCAAGGTTGCCCCGACCGCTTGACCCGCTGCGCTCCATCAAGGTGAAGTTCGGCGTCGTGGTCGTCGTGACCGCGTGCGTCGCCGTCCTCATCGTCCTGTGGGGATACCCGATGGGGTTCCGGGCGCGGGAGACCCTGCCGGTCGGTGTGATCATCTCCCTGGTCGTGATCCAGCTTCTCGCGCACGGGATGACGGCGCCGCTGCGGGAGATGACGGCGGCGGCGCGGGCGATGGCGCGCGGCGACTACAGCCGCCGGGTGCGGGCCACGTCCCGGGACGAGGTCGGCGAGCTGGCGCAGGCGTTCAACCGGATGGCCGCCGACCTCGCCGAGGTCGACCGGCAGCGCCGCGAGTTCGTCGCGAACGTGTCACACGAGCTGCGCACCCCGATCAGCGCGCTGCACGCCGTGCTGGAGAACGTCGCGGACGGTGTCACGCCCGCGACGCCCGACGTCCTCGAAACGGCGCTGGAGCAGACCGAACGGCTCGGACGTCTCGTCACGCAGCTCCTCGACCTGTCCCGGGTCGAGGCGGGCGCGGCGGCCCTCGACGTCACCGACATCGACGTCGCCGCGTTCGTCGACGACGTCGTGGCGGAGGCCGCCGCCGGGCACCCGGACGCCGTGTTCGAGTTCGACGTGACGCCCGGCCTGCGCGCCGCCGCCGACCGCGACCGCCTCCACCAGATCGTCGCGAACCTGCTGGACAACGCGGTTCGGCACGGCCCGGACGGCCGGCCCGTCCTCGTCACCGCGCGTCCCTGGGCGGCGCCGGGCGGAATCGCCATCGAGGTGGCCGACGAGGGGCCCGGCATCCCGCCCGAGGAACGGTCCCGCGTGTTCGAACGGTTCACCCGCGGCTCGGCGTCCGGCCCGCCCGCCGGCACACCGGGCGGCGGCACCGGCCTCGGCCTCGCCATCGCGAGCTGGGCGACCGAGCTGCACGGCGGCGACATCACCGTCCTGGACACGGCGCGCGGCTGCCGCATCCGCGTCATGATCCCCCCGAACACCGGAGAGCACGGATGACCAACCCACCGCAGAACTCCCCCGACAAACCCGGCGAGTTCGTCCCGCCCGACCCCCCGGTGACGACGAAACGGCCACCTTCTTCCGCTCCCCCGCCGCCCCGCCGTCCGTACGGTCCTCCGGCCCCACCGCCGACGAAGCTGGGCAAAGCGATCGCGGGTTGGAAACATCCCGCTCTCCCGATGCCCCCGGCGCTCGCGGTCGGCGCGGTCATCGCGGGCTTGATCGGCGCGATCACGCTCGGCCCCACGCTGAGCAGCGGGCGTGTAGGCGTCGGCGTCCTCATCAGCGCGGCGGCCGTCGCGTACATGTCGGGGGTCTCGGTCTGGTCGGCGGGACGTCTCACCCGTCCCGCGAAAACCGGAACGGCACGCTTCAACCGGACCTGGCTCACGTTCGTGCCGCTCGCGCTCTGCTTGTCCGCGATACCGGCGGTCCGGGACGCGGAGTGGGTCGTCCTGCCCGCACTTCTGCTCGCCATGGCGATGGGCTCGTACGCGGCGTCCGGCGGAAGGTCCTGGGTGGAGGTCATCGGCGGCGGCGTCGCCATCCTGCCCGCGACCTTCCTGATGCTGCCCTGGGCCGGACGCGGCGCGTACCGGACGATGTCGTCCGGACGGGGCACCGCTTGGCCGATCATCCGGACGGGCCTGATCGCCGTGGGCCTGCTCGCGGTGTTCGGCGCGCT
The DNA here is from genome assembly GCF_003432485.1 of Actinomadura spongiicola. Lineage (GTDB taxonomy): Bacteria > Actinomycetota > Actinomycetes > Streptosporangiales > Streptosporangiaceae > Spirillospora > Spirillospora spongiicola. The sequence continues at coordinate 534,702 of NZ_QVNQ01000001.1, read as the reverse complement.
GTTCGTCGGCGCGGACGCCGCGTTCGGCACCCTCGCCTCCGGTCTCCTCCCGGAAGTGTCAACGAGCACCGTCGTCGCGTACGGATTCACGGGCATCGTGATCCTGCTGCTGGCGGCGTCGGCCGCGTTCCTCGGGCAGGCGCCGCCGCCGCTGCGGATGCTCAACCCCGACCCGGCGAAACCGGCCGGACGCTGGTCATGGATCGTGCCGATCGCCGCGCTCGACCTGCTCTTCCTGATGTTCTGCGCCATCCAGGCCCGCGTCTTCCTCGCCGACGACAAGAACGAACTGCTCCGCTCCACCGGCCTCACCTACGCCGAGTACGCGCGACAGGGCTTCTTCCAACTCGTCGTCGTCACGATCCTCGTCCTCGCGGTCGTCGCCGCCGCCATGCGGTACGCACCGTCCGCCGACCGCCGCGACCGCGTCACCGTCCGCGCCCTCCTCGGACTCCTGTGCGCCCTCACGCTCGTCGTCGTCGGCGTCGCCCTGCGGCGCCTATACTTGTACGAGGAGACGTTCGGCTGGACGCGCCTCCGCCTGTGGGTGCACGCGTTCGAACTGTGGCTCGGCTTCGTCATCGTCCTGGTAGCCGCCGCGGGCGTCGTGAAGGGCCGCGTCGCCTGGCTGCCCCGCGCGGTGGCGGCCAGCGGCGCGGTCATGATGCTCGCCCTGGCGTCGATCAACCCGGACGGCTACATCGCCGAGCACAACGTCGCCCGCTACCTCGAAACCCGCAAGATCGACGTCTACTACCTGCGGACCCTGTCCGCCGACGCCGTACCCGCCCTGGACCGGCTCCCGGAACCACGCCGAACCTGCGCCCTCATCGAACTCGCCGCCGACCTCTCCGACGACGAACCGTCCATGAGCGCCAACCTCGCCCGAGCCCAAGCCCGCAGAATCCTCACCGCCAAACCCATAGACCCCACCGCAGACTGCTACCCCACCTATTCCTTCTGAGCCGGACAGTTACAAACCCACGCCTGATAGCATGCGATGCATATAGCGTTCAAAGCATGGGACTGTATGAGGTCGAGATCGAACCTGAGGTCCGCGATTGGCTGGACAGACTCACCGATCGCGAATTCGGGCGTGTGGAAGAGTTCGTCGGGATTCTCGCAGAGCAAGCCGAGACGCTTGGGGAACCATGGTCCCGGCACCTCGGCGACGGTTTACGAGAACTTCGGATTCACCTACATCCACGCCAGGTGCGCATCACGTACTGGCTCGCGTCAGGTCGCCGCATCATCCTCCTCACGGTCTTCTACAAGACTCAGGACCGGGAGATCGCCCAAGTAGAACGAGCCAGACGCGCACGGAAGACGTGCGAAGCAGAACACGGCCACGCACAGGACGACTACTTCAGGGAGGCGTGAAGCGGTGGCACAGCAGCAGAGCCCGCACAGCCGGTGGGTGCTCGGGGCGGGGCGCGAGAGTGCAGAGGTCCGAGCGGGCCGCGAGGAGGCACGGCTGGCCTTTGAACTCGGCAACGCGGTCAGGGAGCGACGGCTGGCGCTCGGCCTGTCCCAGGCGGAACTGGCTAAAAGGGCCGGAATGACTCAGCCTGCCCTGTCGCGGCTTGAGTCGGGGGGTCCCACACCGACCATCGGCACGCTGGAGCGGCTCGCGCATGCTCTCGGAGCCAGGCTCACGGTGAAGTTCATCGACGCCGCCTAACCTCCCGGCGCACACGTGGGTGTGCTCTCTATCGGAGTTGCTCTTGGGGGCGGGGTTCGGTGGCGGTGATGTAGTGCTGGAGGGTCTGGCGGGAGCGGACGAGTGTGGTGATGTGGTCGTCCAGGTTCTGGAGGCGTTCGCGTAGGGCGGTCAGGAGTTCGGGGCACGGTTTCAGGTCGGGGTCCGTGCCGGTGGCGCAGGGGAGCAGGAAGCCGATCTCCTCGGTGGAGAGCCCGGCGTCGAGGAGTCTTCTGATCTGGGTCACGACCACGACGGCGTCATCGGTGTACTCGCGGTAGCCGTTCGAGCCGCGCCGGGGTCGGAGCAGGCCCTGGGCCTCGTAGTAGCGCAACTGGTGTGCGTTCACTCCCGTTCTGCGGCTCAGCTCCCCGATCAGCACGCCGTTTCCCCCTTGACCTTCATATCGGTGTGAACGTTGATGATTCTGCCATGACCACGAATTCTTCTCAGGTGGCGCGCATGGCGCGGAAGCACGACGGCAGTCCGGTGACGGTGCTGGGGCTGGGGTTGATGGGGCAGGCGCTCGCCGGGGCGTTTCTGCGCAAAGGGCACGCGACGACCGTCTGGAACCGGACGGCGTCGAAAGCGGAGCGGCTCGTCGCGCAGGGCGCGAAGCTCGCCGGGTCGGTGAGGGACGCGGCGGCGGCGAGCCCCCTCGTCGTCATCTGTGTCTCCGATCACGAGGTCGTCGGGGGCCTGCTGGAACAGCTGGACGACGTTCTCGACGGCAAGGTCGTGGTGAACCTCAGCTCCGGGACCTCGGCGCAGGCCCGTGACCTCGCCGCGCGGGCGGCGCGGCGGGGCGGTGCCCTTCTCGACGGCGCGATCATGGCCGTTCCGGACGAGGTCGGCTCGAAGGACGTCGCCGTCGTGTACAGCGGGTCGCGGGCGGCGTTCGACGCGTACGAGCCCGTGCTGCGCGACCTTGCCGAGGCGACGTACCTCGGTGAGGATCATGGGCTTTCGTCGCTGTACGAGGTGGCCGTGATGCCCTTGATGTGGGGCATTCTCAACGGGTTCCTGCACGGCGCGGCCATGCTCGGAGCGGTGAACGTGAACGCGTCGGCCTTCGCTCCGATCGCCGAACAGGCGATCGGGAGCGCCACCCGGTGGTTGGCGGGCTACGCCCGGCAGATCGACGAGGGAGTGTTCCCGCCCGTCGACGTCTCCATCGACCTGCACCGGGCCGAGATGCAACACGTCGTCGCCGAGAGCGAGGCCCTCGGCGTCAACGCCGAGCTGCCGAAGTTCATCAGGGCGATGGCCGACCGCGCGGTGGCGGCCGGGCACGGCGGCGAGAGCTACCCGGCCATGATCGAACTTTTCCGGGCGCCTGGATGACCTAGGGCCGCGTGGAAGGGGACGCGGGCGAGGCTTTGGCTTCCGTGAGCTGGGTAGCTGTGAGGCTGACAGAGGTTTCGACGGCTGGGTGTGACATGTTGAAGGTCGAGGACATTCGGGAGTGGCGCGGTCACCAGGTGATCGACGCGTCCGGGAGCAAGGTCGGCGAGATGGAGGCCGTCTACGTCGACACCGCGACCGACCGGCCGTCGTTCATCACCATCAAGGTCGGCCTGCCGACCCGGCAGCGGCTGGTGTTCGCGCCGCTCGACGGGGCCACGGTGGGGCCGGGGCACGTCCGCGTCGCCCACGGGAAGCGGCAGATCAAGAACGCCCCGTCGATCGGCATGGACGGCGAACTTCTCGCCGGGGACGAGCAGGCGGTCTTCGCCCACTACGACATGCCGTACGAGGCGGCCCCGGACGAACGCAGGCTGGCGCGTCGCTGAGGAGATTCCACGTGGCTTTGTTCCTGTTCATCCTGCTGGTCGCGCTCGCGCTGGGAATCGTGGGCTTCCTCATCGAGGGGCTGTTCTACCTGCTGGTGATCGGTGTGGTGCTGTTCCTGGCCGATCTCGTCCTGAGCGGAATGCGGATGGGGCGCCGGCGCGGTTCGCGTCCCGCGCGCTGACGCCCCATGCGCTTGCCGTGCTACTGGTGGACGATCCAGTGGTCATTGGCTCCCGCGCGGTCGAACTTCAACGTCGGGCACCCGTAGTCCTTCGGGTTCGGTTGGGCGGTGGGCTCCCAGGGGGAGTCGACCGGGCTCGCCAGACGCCAGACCTCCTTCAGCCGGAGCCGAATGGAGCTGCTTTCGAACACGTCGCTCTTCGCCTCGCTGCAGAAGTAGGAGGTTCCCGAGCTCGGGTCGCTGGTCGTGTAGAGCTCGAAGATGTCCCAGCCGTAGGTCACGTTGCTCTGGTCGCGGCCTGACTGGCGGTAGAAGAGGTCCCAGGCCGCCGTCTTGTGGTTGTAGAGGTAGGCCGCCCACTCGTTGGCGGCGGCGTCCGTCTGGACGAGCTGGACGTTGTACGCCGGGTGGTCGTTCACCGGTTTCGTGTAGGTCTCGATGAACGCGTCGTCGATTTTTATCTCTTTCGCGGGCCCCTCGTGGCCGCACCAGTCCCAGGCCCACAGGCCGTTCCCCATCGTCAGGGAATAGACGGTTGTGACCTCCACGCAGGATCCGGCCGCCTTGAGGGTGGGCGCATAGGTGAAGTCCTCGGAGGAGGAGACCCGGTAATTGGGGGCGACGCTTTGCGTGGCCATTATTCCGTCGTGCGTGTCGCCGGCGGGTCGGACACCCCAGTACCCATGGATTTCGTCGCGTGCGACGCGGGCGCGACGCAGTTCACGGAAACGGTCGGCGGCCCGGCTGTTCCGCGCGCCGGGCGCGAAGGCGTGCGCGCCCGCGACGATCCCGCTCTTCGGGGCGTTCGGATCCGGCGAGGCGGCGGTCCCGGGCCCCGCCTCGGTGGTCGCCGCGGCGGTACCGGCGGAGGTGAATGTGGTGGCGATGAGAACGGCGCACGCGAACAGGCTTCGACGTTTCATCACACGACTCCTTGCGACGCGGCGGGCGGGGACCTGGCGGCATGCAGGTCGGACCGTCCGGAATTGGAGCATTCATGCCGTCCACAAAGAATCCCGAAACGTCTCTCAACAGTCAATGAGCCATTTTTCAAACCGTTTCAAGGAGGACTCGAATATTTTTCAGTGCGCGTCACTCCGGTGCCCGGCCGTCGTCCAGGGCCTTGGCGGCCGCACGATTCAGCGCGATCCGCCGTCTCCACAGGCCGATGCACGCGGCGGTCCACAGCAGGCCGAACTCGGCGATGAGCGCGATGCCGACGACGACGGCCCAGTCCATCCCGTCCCCCTCGTTCAGGCCGGCCGGGGACATCAGGGTCATCTGGCTCTCACCGGCCGGGGCACGCGGTTCGCGGGGCGCCTGCAACGGCGGCAGGACGGCCGCGTCGGGCTGCGGCACGGGCGGGAGGAGCGGCGGACTCGGCGCCGCGGGCTCGGGCGGCAGACTCGGAGCCGGAGGCAGGTTCGGCGCCGGAATCTCCGGGATTTCTGCGTTCCCCGGGTTTTCTGGGTGCTCCGGCATTTCTGGGAATGCTTCGGCTTCGCCTGGCTCGTGCGTATCGGGTTCCGTCCCTCCGGCGCCGCCGGGCGGCATCGGGCCTGCCGGGCACTCGCCGCCCCGGCACGGCCGGTCGACGGAGGGCTCGGGATGCGGCCTCGTCTTACCGGGCACCCGCGACTTCGGACCGTCGCCGCCCTGGCATTCCCTGCCGCTTCTGCACGTCACGCTACCGCCCGGTCGCCGCGACGTCGGTTTGTGGGACGTCGGCTTGCGAGGCGAATCGCCGTTAGCGCCGGCTTGATGGCTGGGCTTCGGTGAGCGGGTCTTCGGCGTTGCCGTGTGGCATGTGGGTCTGCCCGAACTGCCCTTACACGGCTTGGTGGAGGGCTTGCCGTCTGCGCTCGGCTTCACCGGTGAAGGTCTCACCGTGGGCGGTTTCGCCGTGGAGGGCTTCTTCGTGGTCGGCTTTCCGCTTCTCGGTTTCCCCGACGGCTTGCCGTGCGTGCCGGAGGGAGCCCTCGGGCTCGGGCCGGGCGTGCGGCTACTCGGTGCGGTGGGTTCCGTTCTCGGCTTGGTGCTACCGCCGGGCGTCGGCCTCGTGGTGGTACTGGAGAAGTCGACGACAGCACGAATCCAGCGATGGGTCGCGTTGGCTGCGTCCGCCATGGCCAGGACGGTCAGAGACCCCGCGGACGTCTCCGAAACAGCGGAACCGGGAATTCGGACGATCGCCGTCCGTTCGACAGTCTTCGTGCCGACGTCGCCGAGATCGCACCTCACCCGGTAATCAGAACGGTCTCTCACGCACTCGGACGAGTACTTCAACCAAGTCATCGGACGCTCAGCGGTGAGCCGCAACGCCACATCCCGGGCCGTCCCGCCTTGGGCACGCACCCGAACCGTGTAGCTCAGGACGAAATCCCGGCCGGTCGCCATGGCGCCGTCGGCCTGCATGTCCATCATCAACCGGACGGACGACGAGCGTCCGGCCAGGAGGGCCGAGGCGCTCGGACCCGCAAGCGTCAACGCCAGTCCGGTCAGCGCGCCGCCCAGCGCGATCGCACGCCAAGGCCTTCTTCGGCGCCCTGTTCGCATCCGGTCCCCCTCGTCCGTACGGCTGCCGGGGGGCGGCGGCGTAGCGCCGGGCAACGACAGTTATTGCCAGGTCAACGCCACAAGTAACGTGCGTCACTCCACCAACCCGCTTTTCTTTCACATAGCGAAATAGCCCGTCCGTACACTCGGGGGTGTTCCGAGGGGGAAGGAGTCGGGGGTGGCGGAGGCGGTCCGCTCGCTGGAGCGTGCGTTCGACCTGCTCGAACATCTCGCGGACGCGGGGGGTGAGATGGCGCTGTCCGAGCTGACCGAGGTCTCCGGACTGCCGATGCCGACGATCTACCGGTTGATGCGGACGCTGGTGAACAAGGGGTACGTGCGTCAGGAGCCGTCCAAGCGGTACGCCCTCGGCCCGCGTCTCGTCCGGCTCGGGGAGGGCGCCGGCCGCCTGCTGGGCACCTGGGCGCGCCCGGTCCTGGCCCGTCTCGTGGACGAGGCCGGCGAGACCGCCAACATGGCGGTGCTGGAGGGCGACGAGGCCGTGTACGTGGCGCAGGTGCCGTCCAAGCACTCGATGCGGATGTTCACCGAAGTGGGACGGCGCGTCCAGCCCCACTGCACGGGTGTGGGGAAGGCGCTGCTGTCACAACTGCCCGATGAGAGGGTGCGCGAGATCCTCGCCCGGACGGGGATGGAAGCGCACACCCCCAACACCGTCACCGACGCGGACGCTCTGCTGACCGAACTGGAACGTATCCGCGAGCAGGGTTACGCCCTGGACGACGAGGAGCAGGAGATCGGCGTCCGCTGTGTGGCGGTACCGCTGCGCGGGGCTCCGGCGCTGACCGCGCTGTCGGTGTCCGGGCCGTCCGGTCGCATGACGCGTGACGCCGTCTCGAACGTCGTGCCCATCATGCGGGACGCCGCCGAACGCTTCACCCGGGAGCTGGGCCCGAGCGCGTAGGTCGCAGGTGGTCAGTCGACGGGTTCGCCGACGAGGACCGTCGGGCGTCCACCACGCTCCCAGCTGACGAAGTCGCCCGCGGACTTGACGAGAACCGCGAGCATCCACAGCGCCAGCCCGGTGTCGTCCATGATGCCGGCGACGGGGATCACGTCGGGAATGGCGTCGATCGGGGAGATGAGGTAGACGACGCCCAGGACCAGCAGTCCGAGTGTCTTGAAGGACAGTCCCTTGTACTGTCCGCGCATGACCGACTTGACCATCCGGGGAACGGCTCGTACGCGCTCCCAGAACCCGGGTGCGGTGGGTTCGAGCGTCTCGGCGTAGATCTGCCAGGCCTGCCCCGCGGCGGCCGCGCTGCGCTTCCTGTCCACGTGCACTCCTCAGCGGAACGATCAGGATCGGGGGGCGCGCCCCCGCGGCGCCCACGACTAACTACGACGCGATCAGTGCCGGAAATGTTCCCCGGAACCGTCCGGGAAACCCGTGTCACACGCGCCACACGCTCAACGGCACCGGAACTTTCGCGGAACCCGCTGTTCAGGCGCTCTCTCGAATACCGACGCCGAGTTACCTCAGGTGAGTTCTTCATCACTCTCATGGGCGAGGTGCGGCGATTCGCGGCGTGTTGCCCGGCGCCCGCTGGAAGCATGGGCAGGCGGCAGGTGCCGCCTCCCCCCGCACGACCGGCATCGCCCGTCGAGCACCGCAGGAGCTGAGTACCGACATGAGCGGCGACCACCATACGAACCACCCCGTCCACGGAACCGCGGCCGGCGACGCCTACATCGCGCTGCCTCCGACCGCCGTCGACGCGACCGTCAAGGGGTCCACCCGGCTGATCGTGGCGTGGCCCGGTTTCGATCCGCCCCGCACGGCGAGCGCGCTCGCCGCCGCCGTTCCGATGACGGGCGTACCGGTGTGGCGCGTCTACCTCGACCTGCCCGGCCGTTCGCCCGGCGGGCTCGGCTCCGGCGCGATCCTGGAGACCGAGACCATCGAGACGTACTGCGCGGCGGTTGAGAGCGCCGTGGAGCGCCTCCCGGCGGCCCTGGCGGACATCCGCCGCGACCTCGGGCTCGCCGACGGTCCCGTCGCCCTGGCGGGCTTCAGCGTGGGCGGGGCGGCGGCCCTGCTGGCGGTGGCGCGCGACGCCGTCCCGGTGACCGCGCTCGCCCTGGTCACGCCGGTCGTGTCGCCGTCACGGGCCGCACGGGCCGTGGAGAAGCGGTCCGGCCGCGACCGGACCTGGTCGGACTCCGCGACCGCGCTCGCGGACGGCCTCGACCTCGGCTCCCTCGCCGAGAACCTGGCCGGACGGAACGTGGCGACCCTCCTCATCGGCGGCGCCCAGGACCGTGTCGTTCCCGCCGGTGACATCACGTCCCTGCGCGACGCGCTGCGCCAGCACGGCACCGGGTCGGTCGAGTCGACGACGTTCCGCATGGGTCACGCGCTGGCGGCCGAGCCCGGCACCGAGGCCCGTCCTCCGATCACGGAGGCCGTGCGCGTGGACGGCGCCCTCACCGACTGGTTCCGCACCCGTCTCGCCCGATCCGTCCCGGTCCGGGCCGACAAGGCCTCGTCCGACACCGATGCCCGCGCGGTCGACACGAGCGCGGACGCCGGGTTCGACGAGGTCGACCTGGAGCAGACGCAGCCGGACGGCTTCGACCGGTGGCTGAACGTCGAGCCACCGCCCGCGGGCGCCAGACCAACGCTGCCCGACGACCCGCGACCGACGGACGTCCCACTCGGCGCCGAGGGAGACGGCACGTGGTCGAACGGCCCGCAGGACGTCCCCTCCGCACCCCAGGACACCTTGTCCACGCTTCAGGACCCGGTGTCGCACTCCACGGCGACCGTGAGCGCCGCCGAACAACCCCGGTAGGACGGCTCCCCTACGGCCCGATCAGGTCAGCCGCGGGAAAGAATCTCGTACCGGACGGGAATCACGCCCGACCCGGTGCCACCGACCTCCTCCATCGCGGCCTTCGACAGGTCCAGGCAGCGACCGCCCGCGTACGGGCCGCGGTCGTTGATGCGGACGATGACGGAACGGTCGTTGTTCTTGTTGGTCACACGCACCTTCGTGCCGAACGGCAGCGTCTTGTGCGCGGCCGTCAGCTCGCTGGGGTCGAAGCGTTCACCGCTGGCGGTCATCTGCCCCTCCCAGTAGTAGGAGGCCTGGCAGGAGCCCGTGCTCACGACGTTGGGCTTGCTGCTCTTCTTCTTGGGCTTCGCCACGTGGCCGGCGGTGCTGTCGGCCTTCTTCTTCGGCGATTTCGTCTTCTTCTTCTTCGTCGGGGACGGGTCCGGTGTGCGGTTCCCGCCGCGACTCGCGCGGGTGGGTTCCGTTCGCGGTTCGTCCCGCAGCGGTGCCGTGTCCTGCGGCACGGGCTGTGCGGCGGAGGCCGGTTTCGCGGGTGCGTTCCCGTCGACGAGGGCGAACGCCCCCACCGCGAGGACGGCGACGGCCGCGCCGGAGACGAGCAGGATGGTGCGGAGGCGCGCTCGAAGAAGACGCCTGACAGGGCTACCCACAGAGGAGTCCTTTGGTAGGGGACAGGACCCCGGACGCCCGGTGTTCTCACGGCGTGTTCAGGCGACGTCGTCGTCCGGCCCTGAAGTGCCCACCGTCCGCGGGCTCGTACGCCCGCCTCCGCGCCCTCGTTCGTGGCGCTCCCGCCTCATCGCGGTTCCGGCGTCCGGCAGGTGCGGCGAAGGAAAGGCATCTTTACTTTTGATCTCTAAGACGCCGCACAAGTCCTTGACCGTACGTCGCGTCCCACGTTGAACACGACAAAGACCGGGAAATTGTGGGGTTTGTCACCTCAGCTTTTGCCCTGAGGAGTTGATCAACTCCAGCGGGTAGCCGAGATGGTAGATCAGCTTTACTACCCATAGAAGCGGCGATCTCGGACATATAACAAGCGTCCGACCGCCGCCGGAACGGGACGTTCCGCGAATGCGCCACACCTCGCGCGCATCCACGGAACGCCCCTTCGAGTGATCGTTTTCGGGCCGGATCTCGATCGGCCGGACGGCTCGTCTCCGCCGACTACGGCAGGGACAGCGGGGCCGCGACCGGGCCCACGGCGCGGTCGCGTGACTTCAGCACCTCCACCACGCCGCGCACCTCGGTCGTGGCGTTGTCGACGCCGTCACCCGTCATGCCGACTCCCCGGGCCGCCTCGTCGAGCACGTCACCGGACGGCTTCGGCCCCGCGAGCCGTCCACCCGGAGCGACCCGCTGCCCCCCGAGCGGCAGACCGCCCTTCGCCACGCCCAGGGTGGACAGCACGTCCGGGAGGGGCAGGCTGATCGGGCTGGGAGTGGGCGGGTTCATCGCCACCCGGCGGCCGGAGGGGAGGCAGTCGCCCTTGGGCACCACGCCCAGGGCGTCCTTGCTGAGGGTCGGCAGCTTCGTTTCGGGGAGGCCGATCCCCGTGTGCGAGTTGACCGCCTTGCCCGGATTTAGCGTGCAGCGTCGTCCGGCCACGGAACGGAGCTTCGGTGAGACCGGCCCCGCCTTGACGGCCTTGTCGACGACGGTCGTGCCTCGTTCGGCGGTCTTGCCCGCGGTCCGGACGACCGGTTCGGGGAGGGATCGGGTGGCGGGCGCGGCGCCGGTGGCCGTCTCGTAGAGGAGCGTGGTGGTCGGCCCGGGCGCCGCGTTGGCCGGTGCGGCCGCGACGGCGAACGCCATCGCCGCCGGAACGAGAACGGAGACGGTCAGCAGGCTTTTGGCGGATCGATGCATTTTTCCCCCGGTTTTCGGATTGGCCCTGCACTTGTGGTGCGCGTCCGCGCGGCTTGCAAAACCGGCGCACCGTCGACCGGGGACGTTAGTACAGACGGTAGACCCACATGGGCCATTGGAACATCGATCGGTAAACTCCGTGTAGATCTCCACAGACACGACCGAATATGTCCCGGAATTTCCCGAATAAGGGGAAGGAAGCATCACTCGGCCGCGCCCGGGGAGATCATCTGCTCGACCTTGTAGCGCTTCTCGCTGACGACGATATGGACCCGCCCGGGACACGGAGGTCGGCGTACGGTCCGCCGTCACGCGAATGTAGCCGGAGGCGGCCCGGGGGGACCGGGCCGCGGGCGCGTGTCAGCGGGACTGGAGGGCGTCCAGGCCGACGGCCTGCGCGATGACCAGGCGCCGGTCCAGGCGCGGGTCCTTGATGTCGACGACGTAGCGGTCGCGGAACCCGAGCTTCTTGTCGACGGAAAAGACGACCTGGTCACCCGCGTAGAAGTCGAAATGGTACGGCCAGGCGAACGGCAGAACATCCACGTACGGGATCCACTGCCAGACGCGGCGTAGCACCGCCACGGCCTTGTTGCGCTCGCTGCCGGTCGTGACGCCGAGGCCCGGTTGCTCCAGATGCCAGGTCGACGCGAGAAGCGACTTCTTGAAGTCCTTGCGAAAGACGCCGATCGGCTGCCCGTTCGCGTCCGTGACGTCGTACGCGGAGGCCAGGTCGATGCGTTTCCTGGCCTTGAACCCGAGGATCGGACGCGTCTTGGAGTCGTCCGAGTAAAGGGTGACCTGTTCCTTGAACGCGAGACGCTTCTGCTGCGCGAACGCGAGCAACTCACCCTCGCCGCCGCCGGGGGCCTCGGCGTGCACTTCGTACTGGTTCACCATCAGACGCAGCCGCTGGCGGATCAGCAGCTTGTTCTGCGCCTGGAGCCGTTCTTCGTCCAGCGAACTCACCCGTTCTGTAGCGTTCTGCGGAGTCTGCCACAGATGATGGGGTGGGGTCAGGACTCCTCGATATGCGCGGCAAGGTAGCCGTGGATCAAACGTTCCGCCTCGGCGACGATCAGCGGATCGCCGTCCGGGTCGCGGCGGAACGCCATCTTCAGGACGGCGTCCCCGGCCTCCACCGCGATCGCGAGCGCGGTGGCCAGGGCGGGGGTGTCCTGGACGCCGAACGTCCCGACGATCATCTTGCGCAGCCGTCCCGCGACCACCGCGTTGTTGTCGGCGTCGGAGTCGAGCAGGTTGACGTCCGCGACGTCCCCGAACCGCAGCACACGGAAGCCTGGCACGGTGCGGTGCATGTCCACGAAGATCTCGATGATCGCCCCGACCGTGTCGGACCAGTCGGCGAAGCCGCCCTCGGCCAGCCGTGCCGAGATCCGCTCCCCGAACTCTTCCAGGTTCCGCAGCGCGAGCGCCTGCGCGACGGCGCGCTTGTCGGGAAAGAACTGGTACACCGAGCCGATGGCCACCTCGGCGCGCTGCGCGATCCGCGTCGTGCTGAGGCCGTCGTAGCCGTCCTCGTCGAGGATCTCCGCGCAGGCGTCGAGCATTCGCTGGACGCGTTCGGCACTGCGGCGCTGGGCGGGACGGCGGCGGAGCGGGGTCCGGGTCTCGGTCACCCCACCATTGTCACCCCAGGGCCACGGCACGGTACTCGAAGTGCGTACGGTTGGCGACCCGGGGTCAGGGGAGTCTTCCGTGCGCACCACCCGGGCGGGTGCCGTTCCGGGACGCGCGGTCCCGGAACGACCCCCTTCGAGTTCCCGGGGAGGTGACGCATGTCCGGCGCTCAGTCCCACGTCGTTCCGGCGGGTTCCCTGACGGACGCGTTGAGCCGGTTGAACATGTTCGTCATGCCGATCGTGAAGAGCAGCGCGGAGATCTGCTTCTCGTCGAACGCGTCGGTGACCCTGTCCCACAGTTCGTCGGGCACCGGCTCCTCCGACAGGTCGGCGAGGCGGGTGACCCGTTCGGTCAGCTCCAGGGCCGTCCGCTCGTCGTCGGTGAAGAACGGCGCCTCCCGCCAGGCCGCGACGGCCGCGATCCGCTCGGGTGTCTCACCCTCCTTGGTGAGGCCGTGGACGTGACCGTAGACGCAGGCGCTGCATCCGTTGATCTGGCTGGCGCGCAACGCGACCAGCTCCTTGAGCTGCTTGGAGATGCCGCCCTCCTCGATGGCCCGGACGAGGCCGCCGATCCCCTTCACGGCGCTCGGCAGGGCGTAGGCGGGGTTCTGCATCCGTGCTTGCATGGTCTCCTCCTGCGGTTTCGCATCGGCGCGGTTTCTGCGCCGGCCTTCACTGCACTGACGGAGCACCCGGGACGGATGTGACACGCCTGTTCGTCAGATCGTGAGGGTCGCCTCCACCGCGTAGTGGTCGGAGAGCGGCACGAGATCGCCGTCAGGGAGGCGGACGTGCTCCTCGAAGCGCAGCCGTGTGGTGGCCTCCACACCGGGCGTGACGAATATCTGGTCGATCGGCTCAAGAACCGCGTACTCGGGCCGGAAGGTGGGTGCGGTGTCGCCGTCGGTGGCGTCACGAAGACCCGTCCTGGACGCGAAATCGCGCAAATGCGCATGGGCGCGGGGAACGTTGAAGTCGCCCATGACGACCTTCGGTTCCGCCGGGTCGATTTTGCCGATGAGGGAGGCCAGTTCGCCCAACTCGGACTCCTCGACCTTCGTGTAGGCGTTGGCCGTGGACCAGTCCATGTCCATGTTCGCTGAGAGGTGCGTGTTGACTACGGTCAGAAACCCTTCCGGGAGCCGGACACGCGTGAACAGGGCCCCTTTGCGCAACAGCCATTCGGGCCGTGCCGGGCGGGTGGGCGTGAACGACTGGAAATGGCGGCGGGTGAGGGGACGGCGCGAAAGTGTCACCAGCCCGCCGCGCACGAGAGGGAAAGTCGACGCGTACGCGACGTGCTCGTACGACGTCGCGGCGCGGCGCAGGTGGGACAGGTTCCGTGGGGAGATGACCTCCTGAAGGCAGACGACGTCGTAGTCGGACTGCTCGATGAGCTGGGCGAACACCCCCAGGCGGTCCCGGGAGCGGTTCCGGAACAGGGTGTTGAACGTGAGGACGCGGACCCTCATGACGCGGGGCCGTACCCGGCGGCGCGGCGCCGTACTGCGTAGTCCCATTCGGCCATGCGGGCCACTCTACGTGGACGTGACGGCGACCCGCCGGATGGGCTGGCCAGGGCAAAATAATGGCAAAATCCCTAGCCGAAGTGCGCGGTGAGATGTCCGGTATGCGTTGATGTGACGGGAAGGCTCGTGCATCATTGAGGCCCAGCCCCGGCCGGTCTCTCGAAGGCGCGATACCTGCCCCTTGCCAAGGTGGTCATTGAAATTCGGACCACCACGGTAAGCCCCCCGCCACCGTTCACTCCGCGAGGCCCGAAGTGCCCCCGATACACCCCGCATATCACTCACCCGCCGACCGGCTCACATGCTCGACGGCCCGGTGCGGACGTCTGTCCTGTTTTCAGGTACGCGTGGAAACGGCGGCCGTCGCCTTGGACAGGCGCGGCGAACGCCCCTCCTGCGGCGCGCATCTCGGTGACGTCGTCCATGAGTTGGCGTTGTGGGCGCGGGGCCAGCCTCGGCGGCCCGCACGCGTCGTGGTGTACGCGATGACGGACGATCCGTCCTCGAACGCCACCGAACCCTTCGATCGGCTCGTCCTCGGCACCATCTCGGTGTGACCTCGGCCGCTTCCAGCCATTGCCTCCCACCGAAGGACTTGCGATATTGGGCGAGCACCGCCGTCAACGATCGGGCACGGAGCCGGTCACGGGGGCTGCCGCCGCGAACCACCCCGCCGATACGACCATGATGACCCTTTCCGAGACATCACCGCCCCTGTCCGCCTACAAGAGGGTCGCCAGCCACGACATCGACGTTCTCCACGACGCGGTCGAACCGTTCGCCGTGGGCCACGACCTCCAGGCACGCCGTCCCGGCACGCCGCTGGACGGCCAGGTCAACGCGCTCGGCGTCGGCGCGGTCAACCTCGTCTGGGTGCGGTACGGCGGCGACGGCGTCATCGTGGACGCGCCGCCCACCGAGGGACACTTCGCCATGTGCGTGCCCCTCGCGCCCATGGACATCGAATACCGGGTCTCCAACAGTCGACACACCATCGGCGACAGCCACGTCCTGCCCCACGACGAGCCGATGCGGGTGATCCCCGACCCTGCCCAGGGCTGTCTCGTCATCGCGACGAGCGCCGGGCGCCTCACCGACCATCTGTCCCGTCACCTCGGGGGCGAGCACGCCCCACCGCTGCGTTTCCTGCGCACCGGCAGACCGGCGCTGGCGTCCTCGATCATCGAACGCACCTGGCGGCACGTCTGCGACATGCTCGACGACGCGACGGCGGGCGGCGGGCTCCACCCGATGGCGGAACGCACTCTGGAAGAGTCGCTGCTCACCGCCATCCTGCTCGGCCTGCCGCACACGGCGACCGGCAGCCTCACGCAGGCGCCGTCCCCGCCCCCGCACCGCCTCGCGGGCGTCATCCGCGAATGGGTCGAGGCCCACCATCACCGTCCGATCGGCGTCACCGACATCGCCGCGGCGGTGGGCATCAGCGTCCGGCAACTCCAGGTCATCTGCCAGGAGCAGTGGGGCGTCACCCCGACGCGGCTGCTGCGCGCGGTGCGGCTCGACCACGCCCGCGCGGCGCTCCTCGCCGCCCGGCCCGGTCCGCGCACCGTCACGGACGTCGCCGAGGCGGCCGGATACCTGCACATGAGCCGTTTCGCCGCCCACTACCGGCAGCGATTCGGGGAGACGCCCACCCAGACCGTCAGGCGGAACGCGGCGCCGTAGGGCGCCCGTTCGCGCGGGCGCGGGCGAGCGCGGGGGTCTCCGGGGCGCCGTCCACGTGTTCGGCGAACTCGGCGACCCAGCGGGCGATCAGGTCGGGATGGCTGCGCGCCACCCAGTGCCCGGCCGGTGCGCGGCGCACGTACAGGCGGGTCGCCTGCCCGCGGGCGGACAGCAGCAGCGACGGCGACGCGTACCGGTCCCTGATCGGGACGATGAGCTGGACGGGCACGTCCGTGCGCCCGTCCCCGTCCCGGCTCGTGCCGCGTCGCAGCAGGTTCGCCCGGTACAGGCCGAGCCCGTTGCGGGCGTCCTCCGGAAGCGTCCTGGCCGGATGGCCGTCCCGGGGAGCGGCCCCCTCCCGCATCCTCAGCACCTGCGGAAACCCGAGGGCGACCAGGCGCGCCATGGCCTCGCCGACCTTCGGCGCCACCAGCACGGGCATGTAGGCGCTGCGCATCGCCTGGTCGGCGACCTGGAGCACGCCCCGCGGCCCCGACCGGACCGTCCGGGCGATCCAGGCCGCCATGTGCCGCCCGTCCGGCCCGGAGATCGAGGTGAACGACTTGATCCGGTGCCGTAGCCGGTCGCCGATCACGGCCTCCCAGCCCTGCACCGAACCCCAGTCGTGGCCGACCAGGTGGACGGGCTCGCCGGCGCCGACACCGTCCAGGACGGCTCCGAGGTCGCCGACGAGCGCGTCCAACCCGTAGTCGGCCGGGTCGGACGGGCTGGTGGACGCCCCGGCCCCGCGCACGTCGTACACGACGACGCGGAACCGTCCGGCGAGCCGGTCGGCGACCTCGTCCCACACCGCGCCCGTGTCCGGATATCCGTGGACGAGCACGACCGTCGACCGGTGCTCCTCACCCCGCACGCGTACGGCCAGCTGGATCTCGCCCGACCTCACCCGCTGCTCTCGCATGGCTCGCCCGTCAGGACGGGTCCGCCTGGAGCCCGGTGCAGTCGCGCAGGCCGTTCCACCGCTGGAGGGCGGACTGCGCCGCCGCGCCCTTCAGCGGGATCGGGAGGCCGCCGGAGATCCGCGCGGGCGCCCACTTGTCCTTGACGACCTTGCCGTCCTGTACGCGCAGGAACAGCACCCCGGACTCCGCGGTCTTGCCGTTCGCGGAGTAGAACACGAAGTTGCCCATGCCGTAGTGGACGTACGCGTTGTCCAGGTAGCCGCCGCCGAGCGGAATGTGCGCGTGGCCTCCGACGACGATGTCGGCGCCCGCCGCGACGAGTTGCTTGGCGAGTTCCTGCTGGCGCGGCAGCGGGCAAGGCTGAAGCTCCGCTCCCCAGTGCAGGTGGACGATGACGACGTCGGCTCCCTGGCGCGCCTCCTTCACCGCCTGCACCATCCGGGGGACGTCCTTCGCCGACGCGAGCCCGCCCTTGGTGTCGGTGGCCGTCCACGCCTGGATCAGGTTGTCGTCCAGTACCTGGGTCGCACCGACGATGGCGAGTTTGTTGCCCTTGACGGTGACGCGGTACGGACGGAAGGCGTCGTTGGCGTTCTTACCGATGCCGACGACGGGGAACCCGCTGCGTTTGATGGCGGCCAGCGACTCGCGCAGGCCGCCTTCCATGTAGTCCATGCCGTGGTTGTTCGCCATGGACACGACGTCGACCCCGGCGGCCTTGAGCGCGGTGAACGCGGTCGGCGGGGCGCGGAACGTGAACGCCTTGGGCGCGGGCGTCCCACCGCCCGTCGTGATCGCCGTCTCCAGGTTGATCATGGCGAGGTCGGCGGCGCGCAACTGCTTCGCCACCGGCCCGAGCGCCGTTTCGGGGTTGCCGAGCCGGGACCGCAGCATCCCCTCGAAATGCGTGTCGCCGCCGAACGCGAGAAGGATCGGCTGTTTGGCGCGCGGCGCGGACGACCTCCCGCCGGAAGAGCCGCCCTTCCCCTTGGACGCGGACGGCTTCGTCGCGCCCTCCACGGTGGACCCGTCGGTGCCGCCGCACGCCGCCGCGGCCAGCGCCATCGTCCCGGCCACGGCCGCCGCCGCGACCCTCCTGGCACCCCTGCCCATCGCCCACCTCCCGCCCGGCCCGACACGGACCCGCTCCATCGGACGCCCAGCATCCCACGGCGGGCGTTCACGTCCACCCCACGGGTGTCACCCGACCCGCTAAAGATCCACGTCTTCGAGCCGTGAGGTGGGGGCGCTGACCGTGTGGTTTAGGCCCTGCCCGCTACAGGTAGGTATGACTGGCCGCGGGGGAACGCGGAAAGCTAGGGTCGCGACAGGGAGCCGGCACGACCGCGGAGGAGGGGACATGGAACGCCGAGCGAAGATCTTCCGTCGTATGTCCCGGCCGCAGGGATCGACGCGGCTGGCCGATGCGACCGAAAGCCTCGAACACGTCCGCGGTCTCGACCGCGTCATCCGCGTCATGGCCACGGGGGTGCGGCGGACGCTGCGTCCCGGGCCGGTGAAGGACGCCCTCCACGGCGTCCCCCTCGGGCATCCGGCGCACCCGCCGCTGTCCGACATGCCGATCGGGTTCTGGGTGTCCGCGGCCGTTCTCGACCTTCTGCCGGGCGGGCGCCGGGCGTCCCAGACGCTCGTGGCGGCCGGGCTCGCGAGCGCCGTCCCGACCGTCCTCACCGGAATCGCCGACTGGTCGGCGCTGCACCGCGAGCAGCAGCGCGTCGGCCTCGTCCACGCGGCGGGCATGGCCACGGCGAGCACGCTGTACACGGTGTCGCTCGTGGCCCGCGGCCAGGGACGGGACGCCGCCGGACGCGCCTTCGGCTTCGCCGGGCTCGGCGTTCTGTTCGCGGGCGCCTACCTCGGTGGCCATCTGGCGTTCCGGCAGGCCGCGGGCGCCAGCCACGCCGACCAGATCAGCCACCTTGTCCCGCTCGGCTGGCACGACCTGTGCGCCGCCGACGAACTGCCGGACGGCTGGCCCGTCCATCGCCGCCTCGGCTACATCAGCCTGTTCGTCCTGCGGAAGGGCGGCGACATCCACGTCCTCGCCGACCGGTGCAGCCACCTCGCCGGGCCGTTGCACCAGGGGCGCATCGTCACCGACGACAACGCCGACACCTGCGTCATCTGCCCGTGGCACGGCAGCACGTTCCGCGTGGACGACGGCTCCGTCGTGCACGGCCCGGCGACCGCGCGCCAGCCCGCGTTCGAGTCCCGCGTAACCGACGAGGGCACCGTCCAGGTCCGTCCCTACTGAGGTCCGCGCCGACCAGGCCGCACCTGGCGTCCCGCATGAACGGATTCGGACCGCACGTGAAGACGCACGCCTTGCTCGGCAGTGGAAGCGCGGCCACATCGATCCGGCGAGGCATCGGTGGGGCGAGAGTCCACCGGGAGGGAAAACCCGGAACTAGGCGTTTTCGGGAGGGACGGAGACGGGGTGTTCGACGAGGGCGAGGACGCGGCTGGACATGAAGCGGGCCGTGCGGACGGCGGTGCCCGTGCGGGTCACCTCGCTGACCTCCACGACGCCACGCCGGTTGGCGATCTCCACGCGGCGGCCCGCACGGCTCGCCACGACCTCGTACGTTCGCGTTCCCTCGCCCCCGGCATCGATGACGATCTCGACCCTGTCGCCCTTCATCGGCACGAACCTCCGGTAGTCGAACGTATATTCGATCTATACCCCGAAAGGCGGGCCGCCAACCGCGTGCGGCGGGGCGTACGGCCTGGTCAGGCAAGCAGATTGACGATCGCGATGACGCCGACCGCGACGATGACGCCGCGCAGCGCCAGCGGCGGGATACGGCGGCCGACCCTGGCCCCCAGCAGCCCGCCGACCGTGGTGCCGAGCGCGATGAGCAGCACCACACCCCAGTCGATCTTCGTGTCGAAGAACATCCAGGTGAGGATGAACAGCACCGCGGCGGCCCCGTTCACGACGGCCGACAGAACGATCTTGGCCGCGTTCACCCGCTGGAGCTCCTCGTCCAGCAGGATGCCGAGGAGCGCGATGAGGATGATGCCCTGCGCGGCGCCGAAATAGCCGCCGTAGACGCCCGTGAGCAGGATGGCGACCCAGAGCACCGGGCCGCCATGGGGACGGTGCTCACCCTCCCGGCGCCGCAGCACCCACCGCTGGAGGCGCGGCTGCGCCACCACCAGGATCAACGCGATCATGATCAGCGCGATGACGATGACGTTGAACGCCTCCGCCGGGAGACCGAGCAGGAGGAGGGCGCCGATCACGGCGCCGATGACGGAGGCGATGGCGAACCGCAGCAGCCGCGAGCGCTGCCCCCGCAACTCCTCGCGGTACCCGTAGGCTCCGGCCACGCCGCCCGGGACGAGCCCGAGGTTGTTGGACACGTTCGCCACCACCGGCGGATACCCGAGCGCCACCAGGGTCGGGAACGTGATCAGGGACCCGGATCCGACGATCGTGTTGATGCCGCCCGCGGCGACCCCGGCCGCGAACACGGCGACCGCGTCCAGGACGTCCACGTAAGCACCACCCCGGCCCTATGAGATCCCCACGGCGCACACATCGTAGGTTCCACGCCGCCCTCAACCGTCGATGGGGTGGCGGTTCCTGGGTGATTAAATCGGATTCAGCGGGTGGAACGTGCGTACCAGCGGCCATTCTGACGGTCCACGGCGAGCGGAAGGCCGAATGTGGCCGACAGGTGCTCCGCGGTGAACACCTCGTCCACCTTGCCCTGCGTGACGACCTCACCGCCGCGCAGCAGCAACGCGTGCGTGAAACCCTCGGGGACCTCTTCCACGTGGTGGGTGACCAACGCCATCGTGGGCGCGGCGGGGTCGTCGGCGAGGGCGGCGAGACGGGTGACGAGGTCTTCGCGTCCGCCGAGATCGAGGCCCGCGGCGGGCTCGTCCAGCAACAGCAGTTCGGGGTCGGGCATCATCGCGCGGGCGATCTGGACGCGTTTGCGCTCGCCCTCCGACAGCGTGCCGAACGTGCGGCGGACCAGATCGGCGCAGCCGAGCGCGTCGAGCAGCGCGACCGCGCGGTCCACGTCCGTGGAGTCGTACTCCTCCCGCCAGCGTCCGAGGATCGCGTACGAAGCGGTCAGCACCAGGTCGATGACCTTCTCCTCGGGCGGCACCTCCGCCGCGAGGGACGAGCTGGCGAGGCCGATCCGGGGACGCAACTCGAACACGTCCGTGCGGCCGAGCCGCTCCTCCAGCAGGACGGCCGTGCCCTCGGTCGGATGCATCATCGCGGCCGCGATCTGGAGCAGGGTCGTCTTGCCCGCGCCGTTCGGTCCGACGATGACCCACCGGTCGCCCTCGTTCACCGTCCATGTGACATCGCGCAGCAGGTTCGACCTCCCGCGCCTGACCCCGACTCCGCGGAGCTGAAGTACCTCGCCGGCCATCGCGCGCCTTCGTCCAATCCGCTGGTCCCTGAATTCTCAGGAAAGAACCTATGCGATGCCTTGGTGGACGTGGCGCCCGGGTTTGCCGTCGGAGAGGCTTCGGCGCAAGAGGTTCCTTACGGTCCGGTGGCGTCGTCGGTCCGAACGCTTATGGTGGGTCGCATGCCCATCAGGGAGTGTTGGGAACGGCGATGAGCAAGGACGTTGCGACCGCACTGGCCGCCTGGGGCAATGCCTGGCTGGCGGGTCACGTCGGCCTGGA
This sequence comes from Actinomadura spongiicola, assembly GCF_003432485.1. Taxonomy (GTDB): domain Bacteria; phylum Actinomycetota; class Actinomycetes; order Streptosporangiales; family Streptosporangiaceae; genus Spirillospora; species Spirillospora spongiicola. The sequence continues at coordinate 513,320 of NZ_QVNQ01000001.1, read as the reverse complement.
CGAGGCGGTCGACGCGGTCGAGAAGAGTTCCGGGCCGCAGATCCTCGACTGCGAATCCGCCGAGGTGCCGTTGCGCCGCGGCCTCGGCGAACTGCGCGTCGGCGGGATGACGGCGCTGCGGCTGTCGCTGCCCGAACCGGGCGACCCGCTGGGGCTGACCGGCCCGCCCGCCCTCAACCGCGCCGCGATCGACGCGGGCGCCGCCGTCCTAGCCGTGCTCGGCGACCGGACCATCGGGCTCGTCCCGTCGGAGGACCGGCGCGGCTCGTCGTACGTCGGGGTCCGCTGGGCCGCCCATGACGCGTCGCCCGGCCCGCCGGACGTCCCGTCCCTCGCGGACGCCGACCGGCAGCTCACCCTGGCGATGCGGGACGCCACCGAGGCGCTGGTGACCGTCGACGACGTCGCCGCCGTTCCACCCGAGATCACCGACGCGCTCGCCGCGCTGCGCGACCCGGACCGCGGCGACCATCCACTCGCCCCCGGCTACCCGGCCCGCGCGCACCGCGTCGCCGCGCTCGCGCGCCGCCTGTCCCTCGTCGTCGACCTCGCCCGACAGATGGACGACCGTGGCCTCGGAGCCGACCAGATACGCCGCCGGGGTGAGGCCCTGCGGCTGCTGGACGGTGCCGTCCGGCGGGCCCTCGTCGCCGCGTGCAACAGCGCGTTCGACCCCGTCCCGTAATGAGAAACGGGGCGCCCCCGGAAGGGACGCCCCGTTCATCGTGACTCGGCTCAGTTGCGGACCACGATGGTGTTGCAGATCTTGTCGGCGAAGGTCTGCTTGCGCTCGTCCCACAGCGGCCAGAGGTAGCCGATGCAGCACAGGGCCTGGTCGAGGAAGTGCGCGAGCCGGCGAACGAACGCCATGCCGAACCCGATCGGCTGACCGGTCTGCGCGCTGACGAGCCGGATGCCCATCTGCCGCTTGCCGATCGTCTGGCCCGTGGTGCCCTCCTGGTAGCACAACCACAGGGCGCCACCGAACTGGACGCCGATGGCGATGATGTAGAACAACACGCCGATCAGGGCGGCGCCGCTGCTGCCGGAACCGAACAGCAGGCCCGCGACGATGAAGAGCACAATGGCCGGAGCCGCGATGACCAGGCCGTCGATGATGAGGCCACCCGCCCGCGAACCCCACTCGGCCAGCTGACCGGTCGAGCCGTAGTGGTGGTGGTGCACCTCCTGGTAGCCCGCCTGTGCGGGCTGCGCCGGCGCCCCGTACCCGGGCTGCGCGGCGGGAGGCGGCTGCTGCCCGTAGCCGGGCTGCGCGGCGGGCTGGCCGTAGCCCGGCTGCTGCTGACCGTAGCCCGGCTGGGCCGGAGGCTGGCCGTACCCGGGCTGGGCCGGGGGCTGCTGGCCGTACCCGGGCTGTTGCTGCCCGTAGCCCGGCTGCTGGCCGTAGGGGTCGTAGGGGTTACCCACACTTGCTCCTTATTGATTGACCCTGTCTTAGGTGACGCCCGCCGGACCCGGTGGGCTCCGCAAGTCTGACCGAGGACCGACCGCGGCTCAAACCCGCAGAACGCCGAACCGGACGAGCTGCCACAGCTCCGACCCCACCAGGGCGGTGCCGAGCATCCAGGCACGGGTTGTCGGCTGGAGTGCCCACCACCGTCGTCCCGTGCCCAGCGGCGCGAGCACCAGCGCGACCGCGCCGGTGAGGGCCACCGGGTTCGCGAGCACGGCCTGACCGGGACGGCCCGAACCGAGCTCGATGAAGACGGTGGTCCCCCCGCACAGGGGACACGGAATTCCGGTGAACGCCCGAAGGGGACAGAGCACGCCGGGGTCGTTGACACGGTGGATCCATGCCGCGCCGATGGCCGCGACGGCCAACGCCGCGACGCGCAGCACGACACCCTGGGGTCCGTGCCGCGCCGCGGTGAGGGTCCGGTCGACGAGCCCGCCGAGCGCACCTCGCGGTGCACCGGCGACCACCGTCCCGGGCGACTCCCCCAACGAAATCCTCCGCCTCGATGACATACAGGTGAGTGACCCGTATATCGGGTTCACCCGGAGGCGGGTCAAGCCCGGACCACGATCCGCGATCGGACCGTTACCCCACGCTCGGCGACACCGCCCCAGAGCAAGAGTAGGACAAATCACCAGCTACGTGGGCGTCCTTTCGCCCGAACCGTCGAACGAATCCCCAAACCCCCGACGCTGCCACACCTGAGACGACTCGCCCCGTTTCAGACGGAGAACCGGTCCAGCACGAAGCGGCAGGACGGGCCGGCGGCGCCGCCTCGGGTGGTGCGAGATCTGTTGACGCGGACTCTCGAAACGAGAGGAGCGGGCGGGGGATCGACGGTCAGTGCGGCGTTAGGGCATGCCGGAGGAGCATCGCGGGAAAAGCGGGGCGGGGGGCGAGCACGGGTCGGCAGGGCTCGCGGCGTCTGCTCGGCTTGTGCGGGGCGTGTCGAGGCGGACGCTGGGTCAGGACTGGGCGGCCGCGCCCACGATCAGGGGGGGTTCGTTGCCGGTGACGTGGTCGGGTTCGACGACGTCGGCGACGACCGCGGTGATGTTGTCGGGGCCGCCGTTGTCGCGGGCCTGCTCGATCAGGCGGTCGACGGCGCGTTGCGGGTCGGCCTCGGCGGAGAGCACCTCGTAGATGCGCTGGGCGTCGACCGGGCCGCTCAGGCCGTCCGAGCAGAGGAGGTACCGGTCGCCGAGGCGGGCCTCGCGGAGGCGCAGGTCGGGTTCGCGGTCCTCGCGTCCGTCCAGGACCCGGTAGAGCACGTGCGACAGGCGGGACGTCTCGGCGGGGTCGGCCTGCTGGCCCGCCTGTTCCGCCTCCGCCTTGAGCAGTTCGTCCATGGTGTGGTCCTGCGTCATCTGGAACAGCTCGCCGTCGCGCAGGAGGTAGCCGCGCGAGTCGCCGACGTGCGCGAGGGCGACCGCGTCGCCCGACCAGAGCATGGCGGTGAGCGTGGTGCCCATGCGGCTCAGGTCGGGACGTTCCTCCCGGACGATGCGCAGCTTCTCATTGGCCTCCGCCACGGCGCGGCCCAGTATCTCGACGAGGTCGTCCTTGGGGGCGCCCGTGTCCAGGGAGCGCAACGAGCCGATCACGGTGGAACTCGCGACTTCGCCGCCCGCGTAGCCGCCCATGCCGTCCGCGACCGCGATCAGCCGCGCACCGGCGTAACCCGAGTCCTCGTTGTTCTCTCGGTTGCAGCCGATGTCGCTGCCTGCTGCGTATCTGATTGCTACGTTCATACCAATTTCGATGACGATCCGGTCAGAGGAGTTGTATCAGTCACGGGCGGCGGCGTCGCCATCGGCGTCGGACGGGCCGACGCCGTGCCGGACGGCGTACAGAGCCGCCTGTGTACGATCCTGGACTCCCAGTTTCATGAGCAGATTACTGACGTGCGTCTTGACCGTCTTCTCGGACACCACGAGCGCACGGGCGATCTCCCGGTTGGACCTGCCCCGCGCGATATGCACGAGCACCTCCCGTTCGCGTTCGGTCAGCGCGGCCAGGCCGCGGTCGTCATGCGATTCCGGCCCGCCCGCCAGCATCGCCTCGGCCGCGTCGGCCGCGAAAAGCACATGTCCATCGTTGACCGCCCGGATCGCCTGGACGAGCGCCTGCGGGTCGACGTCCTTGTACAGGTACCCGGCAGCGCCCGCTTGAACGGCGGGCAGCACATGCCCGCGTTCGGTGACGCTGGTCAGGACCAGGACCCGTGCCGCGACCCCGCGCGCCCGCAGCTCCGTCAGCGCGACCAGGCCGTCGGCGCCCGGCATCTTGAGGTCCATGAGCACGATATCGGGCTCCAGGGATTCGGCCAGCTTCACGGCCGACACGCCGTCCTCGGCCTCGCCGACGACCTCGATGTCGTCCTGGATGCCGAGGAAGGTGCGCAGCCCCTGCCGGACGACCGGATGGTCGTCGGCGATCAGGACCCTGATCGGCCCGCGCCCGTTCGCGGTCACAGCGGCACCTCCAGCCGGACGGTCGTGCCCTTCCCCGGCGCGGCGTCGATCGTCAGCTCCCCGCCGATCGAGTACGCGCGGTCGCGCATGGACGCGAGGCCCAGCCCGTTCTGCGGCTCGGCCGTCCCGCCGCCGGACGCGTCGAACCCGGAGCCGTCGTCGGCGACCTCCAGCACGGCCTGGCCGTCCCTGGTGCCGAGTCGCACCTCCACGGTCCGCGCGCCGGCGTGCCGCAGCGCGTTGTAGAGCGCCTCCTGGGTGATGCGGAACGCGACGGCCTCGTGCTCCTCGGGGAGGACGACGGCCTCGTCGGCGGCGATGCGCACGCTCGTCTCGTGCGCGCGGTCGAGGACCTCGACGTGCTTGCGCAGCGAGGCGACGAGTCCGTCCACGAGGTCGGCCGGACGCAGCTCGAAGATCACGGCGCGGAGTTCGGCGAGGGCCTCGGCGGCGAGCCGCTCGACCTGTTCCAGCTCCCGGACGGTCCGGGCCGGATCCCGCTCGGCCAGCGCGGACGCGGTGCGGGCGGTCAGGCGCAGCGAGAACAGCTTCTGCGCGACGGCGTCGTGCAGCTCACGGGCCATGCGGTTGCGTTCGGCGACGACCGTCAGTTCCCGGTTGTGCTCGTACAGGCGGGCGTTGGTGATGGCGATCGCGGCGTGCGCGGCGAACAGGGTGAGCAGCTCTTCGTCCTCGTCGGTGAAACCGCCGGGGCTCCGCTTGTTGGCGAGGAAGACGATGCCGAGGACGCTCTCGCCGTCGCGGATCGGGACGCCGAGGAAGTCCTTCAGGACGGGATGCGCGTGCGGCCACCCCTCAAACTCCGGTTCCCTGCGGATGTCGGTGAGCCGTTTCGGCGCGTCGTCGCGCAGCATCGCGGCGAGCATCCCGTGCTGGCGGGGCAGCGGGCCGATGCGCTCCCAGTCCTCCTCGGTGACGCCCTCGACGACGAACTCGGCGAACGAGCCCTCGTCGTCCGGGACGCCGAGCGCCGCGTACCGGACGTCCAGCAGCCGCGCCGCCGCCCGCACGATCACCTGGAGGACCTCGTGGACGGACAGATGCCGGGTCACCGCGAGCACGGCGGAGCTCACGGCGTGCAGGGTCGCGCCCTGATCGCCGCGGCGGCCGTCGCCCGTTTCCATCCGGTCTCTCGTCTCCGCTGGCCGAGCACCCGATGGCGCTCACATGTGAAGACCGTACTCGCTGCGCGGCCCTTCCCGAATCAGCCCCCGGGAGGACGTCTCCGCCCGCGCGGTCGAGACGTCCGGGACGCCGGTCCTAGGACCATCTGACCAGCACCCGAACGGGCCCTCGGCCGATGCCGCGAAGCCCGCGGGTCCCTAGCGTCGAGAGCATGAGAACAGCATTGATCACCGGGGCCTCGCGGGGGCTCGGCCGGGCACTGGCCCGCGAGCTCGCCCGGGACGGCTGGCGGCTCGTCGTCGACGCGCGGGACGCGGACGCGCTCTCGGCGGCGGCCCGCGCCATCGGCGGCGACGCCGACCCGGGGAACATCACCGCGATCGCCGGGGACGTCGCCGACCCGGCGCACCGCGCCGACCTCGTCCGCGCGGTGGACGGCGGGCTCGACCTGCTCGTCAACAACGCGAGCACCCTCGGCCCGACACCGATGCACCGGCTCGCGGCCCTGCCCGTCACCGACCTGGCGGACACGTTCGCGACGAACGTCCTGGCGCCGCTGGCGCTGATCCAGGACGTCCTGCCGGGCCTGCGGGAACGGCGCGGCGCGATCCTGAACGTCACCTCGGACGCGGCCGTGGAGAACTACGAGACGTGGGGCGGCTACGGGTTGACGAAGGCGGCCCTGGAGCAGTTGTCGAACGTCCTCGCCGCCGAGGAGCCCGAGGTGGCCGTGTGGTGGGCGGATCCGGGCGAGATGAACACCGACATGCTGCGCGCGGCCGGTGAGGACGCCGACGCCGCTCCGCCGCCGGAGGAGGCCGCGGCCGCGTTCCACCGCCTTGTGACCGAGCGTCCGCCCAGTGGACGCTACCGGGCCGCCGACCTGGCCGGCACGCGATGACCACCGTCCTCGAACCCGAACACACGGCGGGGGCCGTCCCCGGGCGGGGCCTGCTCGGCGCCGGATACCGGGGGACGACGTTCGGGATCGTCCTGGTCGTCACGCTGCTGGCGTTCGAGACCATGGCCGTCGGAACCGTGATGCCGGTCGTCGCGGACGACCTCGACGGCCTGTCCCTGTACGCGTGGGGCTTCAGCGCCACGCTGATCATGAGCCTGCTGTCGACGGTGCTGGCGGGCGGCTGGATCGACCGGTCGGGGCCCGTCCGACCGCTCATGATCGGGCTCGGCACCTTCGTCGCCGGGCTGCTGGTCGCGGGCGCGGCGCCGACCATGTGGCTGTTCGTCGTGGGCCGCGCCGTGCAGGGCCTCGGCACGGGCGTGTCGCTGGTCGCGCTGTACGTCGTGATCGCCCGCGTGTACCCGGAGGCGCTGCGTTCCCGGGTGTTCGCGGCGCTGTCGGCGGCGTGGGTGCTGCCGTCGCTGATCGGCCCGGCGGTCGGCGGGGTCGTCGCCGAGCACGTCGACTGGCGCTGGGTGTTCCTCGGGCTGGTCCCGCTGGTGATCCCGCCGACGCTGCTGCTGGTGCCCGCGCTGCGCGGCATCGAGAAGACCAGGGGCTCCGCGTCCGAGGGCAGGGGCCGCGTGGTGGCCGCCGTCGCGGTCGCGGCCGGTGCCGGGATCCTGCTGTACGGCCTGGACAGGTCCGCCTGGACGATGGCGCTCGCCGCCATCGCCGGGGTCGGGGGCCTCGCCTACGGGCTGCCGAGGCTGCTGCCCGCCGGGACGCTCCGGCTGCGCCGCGGGCTGCCGAGCGTCGTCCTCGTCCGGGGCCTGCTCGCCGGGGCGTTCTTCGGCGCCGACGTGTTCATCCCGCTGGCGCTGACCCGGCTGCACGACTTCACCGCGACGCAGGCGGGGATCGTGTTGACCGTCGGGGCGCTCGGCTGGTCGGCGGCGTCGCAGATCCAGGGCCGGTCCGAGCGTCCCCGCGAGTTCTACGCGCTGCTCGGCGCCGTGCTCGTCACGGTCGGGACCCTCGCCGTCGCGGTCGCGCTCCAGATCTCCGGCTGGCTCGCCGTGCCCGCGTGGATCATCGGCGGCGCCGGAATGGGCTTCTCGATCGGCAGCCTCTCCGTCCTGCTTCTCGACCTGTCGCCCGAGGACGAGCAGGGCGTCAACTCGTCCGCGTTGCAGATCAGCGACACCCTCGGCTCCTCCCTCGTGGTCGGGATCGCGGGCGCGCTGGTCACCGGCTTCGGCGGCGACCGGCTCGGCACGGGCCTCGCCGTCGCCGGGGCGCTGTTCGCGGCGATCGCCGCGTTCGGTGTGATCGCCGCACTTCGCCTGGAGGTCCGGACATGACTGTAGATTTCACCCTTCCCACCGCTTTGGAGGCCCATGAGCCTCCGGAGGCGCGCGGCCGGACCCGCGACGGCGTCCGGCTCCTCGTCTCCCGCCGCGCCACCGGCGAGATCACCCACCACGAGTTCCGCGACCTGCCGGACCTGCTCGACCCGGGCGACCTCCTGGTCGTCAACACCTCGTCCACGCTGCCCGCCGCCGTCCGGCTCGACCGGATCAGCGTGCACTTCTCCACGCCGGTCCCGGGCGCTGACGACCGGCTCTGGCTCGTCGAACTTCGCCGCATCACCGGCAAGGCCAGCAAGCCCTACACGGGCGGCTGCGCCGGCGAGTGGATCCCCCTTCCCGGCGGCGCCACCCTGACCCTCGTCGGACGCCACGGGAAGTCAGAACGGCTCTGGGAAGCGCGGTTGAGCACGGACGTCGTCCCTTACCTGCGGCGCCACGGCACACCGATCCGGTACGGGTACGTCCGCCGAGACTGGCCGACCGCCGCCTACCAGACCGTGTTCGCCCACGACCGGTCCACCGGCAGCGCCGAGATGCCGAGCGCCGCCCGCCCCTTCACACCCGAACTGGTGACCCGGCTCGTGGCGCGCGGCGTCCTCATGGCGCCGATCACGTTGCACACCGGCGTCGCGTCGCCCGAGGCCCACGAACCGCCCTACGCCGAACGCTACGAGGTCCCCGGCTCGACGGCCGCGCTGGTCGAACACGTCCGCTCCCACGGCGGCCGGGTCATCGCCGTCGGCACGACCGCCGTTCGGGCCCTGGAGACGTCCGTGGACGCCTCCGGGCACGTCAGGGCGTCCACCGGGTGGACGGAGCACGTCGTGACTCCCGACCGCGGCGTCCGGGCCGTGGACGGCCTCCTCACCGGCCTGCACGAACCGAGGTCGTCCCACCTGATGATGCTCACCGCCCTCGCGGGCCCCGACCTGCTCACCGCCACCTACGACGCCGCCCTCACCGAGGGCTACCTCTGGCACGAATTCGGCGACGCGAACCTCATTCTGGCCTGAGCGGACGCGCGGCGGACCCTCGTGCACGGACCGTTCATCTCCGCCCGGTACCGTTGTGACCAGCTATGGACGGGTCAGCGCAACGCACACTGCTCATCACGCTCACCGGGCGCGACCGGCCCGGCGTGACCTCGCGACTGTTCACCACACTCGCCGAGTTCCCGCTCACCGTCGCCGACGTCGAGCAGGTCGTCATCCGGGGGCGGCTCATCCTCGGCGTCCTGCTCTCCTACAGCGAGGGCACCGACATCGGCCGCGTCTGGAACGCCGCCGAACGCGTCGCGAACGACCTCGACATGGAGATCGAGTTGGCGACGGGCCGCAACAAGCGGACACCGAAGCGCCGCGGCCGCCTCCACGTCACCGTCCTCGGCGCGCCGCTGAAGCCCGCCGCCATGGCCGGGATCTCCGGCCGGATCTCCGCGCACGGCGCCAACATCGACCGCATCGAACGGCTCGCGCACACGCCCGTCACCTGCATCGAGATGGACGTGTCCGGCGCCGACCCCGACGCCCTGCGCGCCGGGCTCGCCGCCGAGGCCGCGCAGCAGCAGGTGGACGTCGCCGTCCAGCAGAGCGGCCTGCACCGGCGCGCGAAACGCCTGATCGTCATGGACGTCGACTCCACCCTCATCCAGGGCGAGGTCATCGAACTGCTCGCCGAGCACGCCGGCTGTCTCGACGAGGTCGCCAAGGTCACCGAGGCCGCGATGCGCGGCGAACTCGACTTCGAGGGCTCCCTCCGCGAACGCGTCGCGCTCCTCGCCGGGCTGGACGCCGCCGCGATCGACGACGTCCGCGACAAGGTCCGGCTCGCCGCGGGCGCCCGCACCATGGTCCGCACGCTGAAGCGCCTCGACTACAAGTTCGCCATCGTCAGCGGCGGCTTCACCCAGGTCACCGACGCCCTCGTCGAGGATCTCGGCATCGACTACTCCGCCGCCAACACTTTGGAGATCGAGAACGGCAAGATCACCGGCCGGATCATCGGCCCGGTCATCGACCGCGCCGGCAAGGCCACCGCCCTCGAACGCTTCGCCCGCGAGGCCGGGATCCCGATCAGCCAGACCGTCGCCATCGGCGACGGCGCCAACGACCTCGACATGCTCCAGGCGGCGGGCCTCGGCATCGCCTACAACGCCAAACCCGTCGTCCGGCAGGCCGCCGACACCGCCGTGAGCGTCCCCTACCTCGACACGATCCTGTTCCTCCTCGGCATCTCCCACGAGGAGGTAGAGGCCGCCGACGCCCTCGACCCCCAGGGAACCGGCTGAATCCTCGGGGGGACGCACCGTGCACAGGCGGGCGCGCGAAGCCTACGCCCAGGTGGGCGGGGCCGCGGCGCCGATGTACGGGGTGGCGGCGGCGCTCGCCATGGCGGTGCCGCTGCTCGTCGGCGCGCTGACCGGCCACGACGCGCAGGGCTCGATGATCGCGCTGGGCGCGTACCTGGTGGCGTTGCGGGCGCCGGAAGGCCCGTACGGGGCACGGGCCAGGGACCTCGCCGTCGGGGTTCTCGTCGTCTCCGTCGGGGCCGCGGTCGGCGGGCTGCTCGCCGGGCACACCTGGCCGTCCGTCATCGTCGTCCCGCCGCTGATCGCGCTCGGCGTCGCCGTGCCGCGGATCGGGCCCACGGCCGGGCTCGCGGTGCTGCTCAGCGCCGTCCGGCCGCCGTCCGCCGACGTCATCGGCATCGGGCTGCTGGAGTTGACCGGCGGGCTGCTCACCGCCGGTCTCCTCCTCGCACCATGGCCCGCGCGGCGGCTCCGTCCCCTGCGCGCGGCCCTGAGCGACGCCGCCGACGCGGTCGCCGAGGCGCTGGACGCGGTCGCGCAGGACGTCGCGGCCCCCGACAGCAGCCCCCTCGACGCGGTCGACCTGACGAACCCGGACCTGCTCGCCGTCACCCGTATCCCCGACTGGGAGGCCAAACGGCGCGCTGCGTCCGAGGCGCTCACCGCGGCACGCACCACCTACGGCCTCTACAGATCGGGACGCAGCGACCCGACCCGACCGGAACGACTCATCGACGGCCTAGGCCGCGTCCTCCACGAGACGGTGACGCTCCAGGCCGTCCTGGAGGCCGCGAAGAACTACCCACCGGACCGCGACTGGGAACTCGAGACACGGACCGCGATCTCGGCGCTCGCCGCACGCCTGCGGCTGCTGGCCGGCGCCATCGCCACCGCCGGTGACGCGCCGCTCGGCGGGGAGGAGTCCGCCGCCGTCCGCCGCATGGGACGGGCCGCCGAACACATCAGACGCGCCGGGCTCGCCGGCGACGAGGACCTCATCGCGGTGTCGCTGATCGGCCAGGTGCGCCGCTCGATCGACCGCATCGCGGGCGAGGTCGCGTCCACCCGCCGCATCGTCGCGGGCGGCCTGCGGCTCCGCCCCCGCGCGCCCAAAATGCCGGAGACTCTCGACCCGATGCCGATCTGGGCGCGGATGCGGCGCGCCGTCCGCACCCGCTCCCCCGGATTCCGGCAGGTCGCACGCGTCTTCGTGACGGCCCTCGTGGCGATGTCGCTGGCCGCCGCCCTCGGCCTCTCCCACGGGCACTGGATGACGATCACCGCGATGCTGAGCCTGCGCGCCACCTACGGCGAGACGGTCGAACGGGTCGTCCAGCGCGTCGGCGGCACCGCCGCCGGATCCGTCATCGCCGCCGTGATCCTCACCCTCGCCCCCGGCCCACCCACCGTCGCCGTGATCGTCTTCGGTTTCGCGCTCGCCGGATTCGCCATGCGCGCGGTCAACTACGCCTACTGGGCCCTGTTCGGAACCCCCTTGGCGATGATGCTGCTCGACTTCTCCACACCCGCCGACTGGCGCACCGCCGGGGAACGGATCGTGCTGACCTTCGCCGGGACACTCCTGACCTACCTCGCCGTAAGGCTGCTTTGGCCCACCGGTCACCTCGAACGGCTACCCGTCCAACTCGAACGGCTCCTCAGCGCCCACGCCCGTCTCGTCCGGACGACGGCGGACGTCCTCGCCGGGGAACGCGTCCGGCTCCCCCACGACACGATCGTCGCCGCCGAACGCTCCGCGGAGGCCGTCGCCGAGACCCGCGCCCGCCTCGGCCACGAACGCCTCCCCGACCTCGATCTGATCGGAGAACTCCGCACCGCCGTGGACGCCGCGCACCGCACCCGCGACCACCTCATCGCCGTCGCGCGGCTGTCCCGCGAGGAGGCCGTCGACACCGGCCCGATCCCCGAAATCCTGGACCGCCTGGCCGACCAACTCGAAGAGGCCGCGGAGAACCTGGAGGAACCCGAGGACATCGACCCGGACGCGGCCACCCCCGCCGACGAACTCCGCGAAGAACTAGCCGATCTCGACTCCCACCTGTCCACGCTGACCCGCCGCCGCCGCGCCGAGATCAAGTCGGGCGTCGGGCGGGACGACTTCACCCCCGTCCAGCACGCCCTCTTCCAGGTATCCGGCACCCGCCACACCATCAGATCACTACGCCGCGACACCGCCACGGTCATCGAGTCATCCCTGTCCGCCGCCACCCCACGCCCCTGAACCGTGTCTCAGCGGCGCACAGGCGTCCGCCACACCCCGATCCAGCGACGCGAGACGGGCATCAGCGCACTCCATGAAACGACGTAGAGTTCGCCGACGGCCCGGCGCCGTCACCAGCGTCCATGGGCAGTACAGCTAGTCCTTCGGCGTGTGGACCGTACGAAGCGTTCCGACGCCCGGACGGACGTCCGCCCACGTGCCCGGCACCTCGATCACGGCGAGCGCGCAGGTCGGGAACGCGTCCGGCGCCTCCCCGGAGAGGTCATGGACGAGCTGGTGCACGGACGGGTTGTGCCCGACCAGCAACACCCGCTCGACGTCGTCCGGGACCTGGGCGACCAGGTCGAGCAGCCCGTCCGGGTCGTTGTCGTAGATGCCGGACTCGAACCTCACCTCGGCGTCGACCGCGAGCAGGGCCAACGTCTCCCGCGTCCGCGCGGCCGTGGAGCAGAGCACCAGCCGGGGAACGAGATCGTTGGCCCGCAGCCACTCCCCGGCCGCCGCGGCGTCCCGCCGTCCGCGCTCATTGAGCGTTCGATCGACGTCCGGGATCCCCAACCCCGCGACGGCCTTGGCGTGACGAAGCACTACTAGTTCTGGCATCTCTCTCCTCCATCGGCCCGGGGATCGTCGAGAAACGCGACGCGATCACCGGCATCGTCTCGCTTCTGCTTCAGCCCCCGGCCGGGCCTTCGGACGCGATCGCGAACCTGGAGATCGTGGCGGGGTCGCCGTGGTGACCGGTGTCGTCGCGGAACGCGGGACGCCGTGCTCACAGGAAACGCGCGGCGGACGTCAGGGGGCGACGAGGGCCGCCAGGCCCCAGATCAGAAGCAGGATGCCGAGCATCGCGCCGAGCATGAGCGCCATGCCCTTCGGTCCCGACATCGTCGGCTTGTCGCCGCTCGCCACAGCGCCTCCCGCGTTCACTGCTCCCGCGCCGCCCGATGGACGTCCGCACTTCCCAACAGCGTATGGCCGCCGTCCACCAGACCATAACGAGGCACCCACACGGCTGAGCCGCACCCGGCCGTGACGACCCCGAGACACCGTCCCCAACCGCGACTGGAGACCGACGGCAGCTGCGCCGTCGCTCCTCATGGTGAACGCTCAGGCTTTGTGAGCCTGTCCGAGCCTTTCGGACGCAGGCGTCCGCGCCGGTCACCGGGCCCACGGTGGCGGGCACGCCACCGATCCCGCCGATCGACCAGTCAGGCCCTGCCGAAGACTCTCCACCACACAGACCTCCACAAACGCCGACCAGCCGGTCACCGGCCCGGAGGGGGTGGCTGCGGGACATCGTCCTCGAAATGCGCACGGGGACCGGTGGCGGGTGAGCCACCGGTCCCCGTGGTCAGACGGTCAGGCCTTGTTCGTGGACGATTCTTCGGTTCCGGACTCGGCCGCGGTGCCGTTGTCGGCGCCGACGGCCGCCTCCTCGGGGGCGCCCTTCTCGATGGCGCCGCCCTTGGCCGCGCCGCTCTCCGTCGCGCTCGGCTCGGGCGGGCCGCCCTCGACGGCGGGTTCGGCGATCGGGTCGGCGCGCCGCTTGGAGACGAGGATGGCCGCGACCACGACGGCGACGGACAGCGCGGTCACCGCGACCCGCAGGACCATGTTGCCCGCGTAGGTCACGACCGCGTCCGCGATCAGCAACGCGACCAGGTTCATCACCTTGATCAGCGGGTTGATCGCGGGCCCGGCGGTGTCCTTGAACGGGTCGCCGACGGTGTCACCGATGATCGTGGCCTCGTGCGCCTCGCTGCCCTTGCCGCCGAGGTGGCCCTCCTCGACGAGCTTCTTGGCGTTGTCCCAGGCGCCGCCGGAGTTGGCGAGGAACACCGCCATCAGCACACCGGCCGCGATCGCGCCGCCCAGGTACGCGCCGAGCGGCGCGTAGCCGAGGGCGAAACCGACCGCGATCGGGGTCATGATCGCCAGCAGTCCGGGGGTGGCGAGCTCACGCTGCGCGTCCCGGGTGCAGATGTCCACGACCCGGTCGTAGTCGGGCTTCTCGGTGTAGTCCATGATCCCGGGCTTGGTGCGGAACTGCTCGCGCACCTCGACGACGACGCGTCCGGCCGCGCGGCCGACCGCCATGATCGCCAGGCCGGAGAACAGGAACACCACCGCGGCGCCGATGATCAGACCGATCAGGACGTTCGGGTTGTCGATCGACAGGCTGAAGACGCTGAAGTCGCCGAGGGCGTCCTTGGCGTCGTCGGACGCGTCGTTCAGCGCGGAGATGACCGTCGTCCGGAACGAGCCGAACAACGCCGTCGCGGCGAGCACGGCCGTGGCGATCGCGATGCCCTTGGTGATCGCCTTGGTGGTGTTGCCGACGGCGTCCAGCCGCTCCAGGACGGCCGCGGCCTCGCCCTGCACGTCCCCGGACATCTCGGCGATGCCCTGCGCGTTGTCGGACACGGGACCGAAGGTGTCCATCGAGACGATCACGCCGACCGTGGTCAGCAGCCCGGTACCGGCCATCGCCACCGCGAACAGCGCGACGGTGGTGTTGCCGAAGCCGAGCAGGAACGCCCCGTACACGGCGCCGCCGATGACGAGCGCGGTGTAGACGGCGGACTCCAGGCCGAGCGAGATACCGGACAGGATGACGGTCGCGGGGCCCGTGCGGGCGCTGTTGGTGACCTCCTGGACCGGCTTGCGGTTCGTCTCGGTGAAGTAGCCGGTGAGTAGCTGGATCGCACTGGCCAGCACGATGCCGATGATGACCGCGCCGAGCGCCACCAGGCGCGGGTCGGCGTCCAGGCCGCGGATCTCGGTGTCGGTGACGCCGTTCAGCTCGGCGAACGACGAGGGCAGGTACGCGAACGCGGCGATCGCCACGAGCACCGCCGAGATCGCCGCGGAGATGAAGAAGCCCCGGTTGATCGCCGTCATACCGGAGCGGTCGCCTTCGCGGGGCGCCACCGCGAAGATTCCGATCACCGCGGTGATGACACCGATCATCGGGACGATCAGCGGGAACACCAGGCCCTCGGTACCGAACGCCGCGGTGCCGAGGATGAGCGCCGCGACCAGCATCACCGCGTACGACTCGAACAGGTCGGCGGCCATGCCCGCGCAGTCGCCGACGTTGTCGCCCACGTTGTCGGCGATGGTGGCGGCGTTGCGCGGGTCGTCCTCGGGGATGCCCTGCTCGACCTTGCCGACCAGGTCGGCGCCGACGTCGGCGGCCTTGGTGAAGATGCCGCCGCCGACCCGCATGAACATCGCGAGCAGCGCCGCACCGAAACCGAAGCCCTCCAGGACCTTGGGCGCGTCGCCCTGGTAGGCCAACACGACGACCGCCGCGCCGAACAGGCCGAGCCCGACGGTGAACATGCCCGCGACGCCGCCGGTGCGGAACGCGATGCGCATCGCGACCCGCTCGCCGCCCTCCTCACGGGCGGCCGCGGCGACCCGGACGTTGCCCCGGACCGCCAGCCACATGCCGGTGAACCCGGTGACGGCCGAGAACAGCGCACCGATGACGAAGAAGACCGACCGTCCGATCCGCTCACCGGTGGAGTCGGCCGGCAGCAGCAACAGAACGAGCGGGATCAGGACGACGAAGACCGCGACCGTTCGGAACTGGCGTTTCAGATAGGCACCCGCGCCTACCTGAACGGCCCGCGCGATCTCTTGCATCTTCGTGGTGCCCTGGCCCGCGGCCAGTACCTCACGTACGAGACCCGCGGCGACGGCCAGTGCCAACAGTGCGATCACGGCGACGACGACGACCAAAGAAAGGTCGCCGCCGCCGAGATCCACCTCCGCGCTGGCCGGGCTTGACAGGGAAAGCCCAGACATCCGTCCTCCTCGACAGGGGTTTTGCGATCTCGACCGTCAAAAGACGATCTTTACCGCGTACCCCGCGAGTCATGATTTCGAACGCCTCGCACGGCAGCGCGGGTCCCGGGAGTCTACGCACGCGACAGTCGATTGTTAAGGCCGCACGGCCATGGACAGAGATGTCGCCGAATTGCAACAAACGATATGCCGGAATTTGACATGACTGCCGATCCATGCGGCATTTCCGCAGGTCAGCCCTGGTTAGCCCGCTATTACCCCGCGGCCACACCGGCAGGCGCGCACCACACTCCACACATCAGCGCCCTACCAGCACTCCATTTAAGCTAGGCATTAAATCGCAAAATGTCTAGACCTAAATCCACACCAACCAAGATCAACAGCCGCAGGCCCGCGCCACCCACACCCCACAAGTCACATCAGCCCCAGAAGAAACTCCCCCCGGAACCTCCGTCCGGACCCCCCGGACGCCTGCCCTACCTCCGCCGGCACACCCGGCACCCAACGCACCCACACTCGGGGACCAAGACGTCCCACCACACCACCCAGCACATGCGCTGAGGCGTGTTTCAGGACGCTCGCCCGACGGCTCACGCCGCTGCTGGCCGTCAGTGAACTCGACGTCCCTTCGCAGAGCGCCCCATCACGCCCACATCTCAGGGCGGACGGCGGCGCTCCGCTGGGCGTTGCCGTCCGCCGCGCGGGGGCTGCCGTCGCCGCATCAGCTCAGCCCGACGCCTGCGCGACACGGCCGGGGTCCGCCCCCAACCACCAGCGCGCCGCCAACCCACAGCAGCGTCCCGACACTGCATGTCCTAGTTGCCCGCCCTGGCACACCGTCGACCGCCCCACCCTCATCCAAGCTAGGACGTCCTAGACCACACCCCCGCCACGCACCAAGGCTCTGTCTCAAGTGCCGTAGGAGCGCTCGCCTTGCCGCAGCGAATCCGACGCTCCTTCGCAAAGTGTCCCCATATGCCCACTCCCGCGCCTGCTCGGACGCTGACGCATGACTGAAGGCCAACCTTGAGACACCCCTGGGCTCCCACCTACTGTCGCGCTCGCAGCCAAGGGCCTCACGTCCCTGGCCCCGCACCGCCTGCGGTACTCCCCAGCCCCCGATCACTGACGCAACACCCATCCATCAATCTGCGGCAGTTCGGAGATCGAGGCGGTGGCATTGCCTCGTTTTGCAGGACGTCACGATGAAGGCCCTGTCGCGGGTGCGGCAGGGCCTTCGTCGAAATCGGGCGCGTCAGATGGTCGCCTCGGCTTCGGCCGGCCAGCTCATCCGTATCTGGACCCCCTTGGGCGTCGCGGCGATCTCCACATCGTCGGCGAGCCCGGCGATGACGGCCAGGCCGAGTTCGGCGGCGTCCTCGCCAAAGCCGTACTCGAACTCCGCCGCGTCCGGGGCCGTCGGCAGGCCGCCCGCCGGGTCGTCGCCGGGGACGGTGTCGCTGACGGTCACCTCGAACCGGCGGTCGGCGCCGCTCAGTTCCAGGCGGACGGGCTCGTCGGGGCAGTGCCGGCGATGTGTCTCCACCGCACGCGAGCACGCCTCCCCGACCGCGAGCCTGACCTCGTCCAGCAGTGACTCCGCGACACCGCTGCGGCGGGCCACGGCGGTCACGATCAGCCGGGCGGTCCGGACATGGACGGGCAGCGCGCTGAAGGACAGTTCGACGGTCGACATCTCAGCCGCGGGCCGCCTACTTGGCGCCCTTACGCTTCTCCTCGGCCTCGGCGATCGAGTCGTGGATGCCGAAGACCTTGGTCAGACCCGTGATCCGGAAGATCTTGAGGATGCGCTCCTGGGTGCACACCAGTTCCAGCGAGCCGTCGTGGGCGCGCACCCGCTTCAGCCCGCCGACGAGGACACCGAGGCCGGTGGAGTCGAGGAACTCCACCTTCTCCATGTCCACGAGCAGGTGGAACTTGCCCTTGTTGACCAGGTCGATGAGCTTCTCGCGAAGCTTCGGCGCCGTGTAGACGTCGATCTCGCCCTCCACGTTGATGACGGTCAGGCCATCGTCGGTGGTGTAGTCGTTCACCTTCAGGTCCACAGATCCATCCTCCAGCGCGCCGTGCAGCACTATCCGATCTCGAATTCCGGCCCCCCGGGGAGGTGACCGGCCATCGAGACTTCGCCGTGATTCAACCACGCTCCAGCACCCGGCACGCACGTTATCGTCCACACGGACGTAAGTTCGCGTCGTCCCGCCTGACCTGCTGATCTCATGGGCAGGATAGGGGGAACCAAGCCACCGGCGCCGGGGCGTTCCCGTTGTTTTGCCCCGGCTGGCAAACTGAAAACCTGATGGGCGCCCAAAGAACCTCAACCCCTCTCGACCGGCTGCTGGCCGACCCCACGCGACGCGACCGCATCACCCACGTCGAGGACGTTCCCGCACGTCAGGGCCGTCACGCCGAATGGCCCGCCTGGTCGACGCCGCTTTTGCTGCAGCGGCTCGCCGCGGCGGGCATCGACGCTCCCTGGGAGCACCAGGCCATCGCGGCCGACCACGCCCACGCGGGACGCTCTGTGATCATCGCCACAGGGACCGCGTCCGGTAAATCGCTCGCCTACCTGCTGCCTTCCGTCGCGGCGATCTACACCGAGGACGACAATCCCCGGTACGAGGGGACGGTCCTCTACCTGTCGCCGACCAAGGCGCTCGCCGCCGACCAGTTGCGCGCGCTCCGCTCGCTGCGGCTCACGCGGGTGCGGGCGGCGACATACGACGGCGACACCCCGCAGGACGAGCGGACCTGGATCCGGCAGCACGCCAACTATGTGCTGACGAACCCGGACATGTTGCATCGGTCGATCCTGCCCGGCCACGCCCGCTGGTCATCGTTCCTG
Source organism: Actinomadura spongiicola (assembly GCF_003432485.1). GTDB lineage: Bacteria > Actinomycetota > Actinomycetes > Streptosporangiales > Streptosporangiaceae > Spirillospora > Spirillospora spongiicola. Next base: position 494,717 of record NZ_QVNQ01000001.1, on the reverse strand, counting down.
CGCCGCCTCCGGTACGTCATCGTCGACGAGGCCCACGGCTACCGTGGCGTCTTCGGATCGCACGTCGCGCAGGTCCTGCGCCGGTTGCGCCGGTTGTGCGGCCGCTATCACGCGGACCCGACGTTCATCCTCGCCTCGGCCACCACGTCCGAGCCGGCGACCACCGCGTCCCGCCTCACCGGCCTCGACGTCGTCGCCGTCGAAGACGACGCCTCGCCACGCGGCCCCGCGACGTTCGCGCTCTGGGAGCCGCCCCTGACCGAGCTGCGCGGCGAGCGCGGCGCCCCCGTCCGCCGCACCGCCACGGCCGAGGCGGGAGACCTTCTGGCCGACCTCGTCGTCGAGGGCGTCCAGACGCTGGCGTTCGTTCGTTCCAGACGCGGGGCGGAATCGGTCGCACTGAGCGCCAAACGCGCCCTGCGTGAAGTCGAACCCGCCCTGGCCGAACAGGTCGCCGCCTACCGCGCCGGGTATCTCCCGGAGGAGCGGCGCGCCCTCGAAGCCGCCCTGCGTTCCCGCTCGCTCATCGGCTTGGCGAGCACCAACGCCCTCGAACTCGGCGTGGACGTCTCCGGGCTGGACGCCGTCGTCGTCTGCGGGTGGCCCGGTACTCGCGCGTCACTGTGGCAACAGGCCGGACGTGCGGGACGCTCCGGACAGTCGTCGCTTTCCATACTGGTGGCCCGGGACGATCCGCTCGACACGTTCCTCGTCCACCATCCCGAGGCGATCTTCGGGACCCCGGTGGAGGCGACCGTCCTCGACCCCGACAACCCGTACGTCCTGGAACCCCACCTTTGTTCGGCGGCGTCCGAGATGCCGCTGACCGAGGACGATCTACCCCTGTTCGGCCCGGCCACCGCCGATCTGCTGCCCGACCTCGTCCGCCGGGGCTTCCTCCGCCGCCGTCCAGCGGGCTGGTACTGGACGCGCCGCGAGAAGGCCTCCGCCCTGGCGGACATCCGAGGCGCAGGGGGCGAACCCATCCAGGTCGTCGAGATGGGTACGGGACGCCTCCTCGGCACCGTGGACGAAGCGTCCGCGCACACCACCGTCCACGACGGCGCGGTCTACATCCACCAGGGCGACTCGTTCATCGTCCAGACGCTCGACCTGGACGATTCCGTCGCTCTCGTTGAATCAGCCGACCCCGACTACTCCACCACCGCCCGCGACGTCACCGACATCACCATCATCGAACAGCTCCGCTCCATCTCTTGGGGCGACGCGACCCTCTCCTTCGGCACGGTGGAAGTCACCCGCCAGGTCGTCGCCTACCAGATGCGTCGCCTGCAAACGGGCGAGATGCTCGGCGAGAAACCCCTCGACCTCCCACCCCGCACCCTGCGCACCCGCGCCGTCTGGTGGACACTGTCCGACGCGCAGATCTCCGACCTCGACCTCGACCTCCCCGGCGCCGCCCACGCCGCCGAGCACGCCGCCATCGGCCTGCTCCCCCTCTTCGCCACCTGCGACCGCTGGGACATCGGAGGCGTCTCCACGGCCGTCCACCCGGACACCGGCCTCCTCACCGTCTTCGTTTACGACGGCCACGAGGGCGGAGCGGGCTTCGCCGAACGCGGCTACGCCAACGCCCCGTCCTGGCTACACGCCACCCGCGACGCGATCGCCTCCTGCGAGTGCGACACAGGCTGCCCGTCCTGTATCCAGTCACCCAAATGCGGCAACGGCAACGACCCCCTGGACAAACACGGCGCCCTGAACCTCCTGGCCATCCTCCTCGCCGAGGCCCCCACCCCTCCGCACTGACACAAACCCTCACCCGCACCAACCCCGGCCACGCACAACGAAGGCCGACCCACACCAGCAAGACTCCGTCTCACCCCTGACGCGAAAGCGCACCCACACAAACGCACCCCACCACCCAGGCGCACCGACCAAGACCCGGACCGGCGGCGAAAGAAGACTGTTCAACCAGCCAGACCACCAACGGGCAACCCGCGCCACCTAGACAACGCCCCAGACCCGACCCAGAAGCGCACCCACGCGAACGCCATCCACCGCCCACCGACACGTACGGCGATGGGCCCTACCTAGGCAGCGTCTCAACATGACCAGCGGACACGCGCCGGCGTCCGAGCGGACGACGGGACGCAAGCACTCTCTGAACCACGTCGAGTTCGCTGCGGCGTAGGCTCTTAGGCGAGCGCTCTGACGGCACTCTGAGCCACGCCCTAACCGCCTGTCCGATCCACACGCAACGCGTCGAGCATCCGAGCCAGGGGCGGCCAGACCTCGACAAGGCCGCTCCCCGGGTCACCGGACGCGGCCAGCCACAGCGCCGCCTCGTTCATCGCCCCCGACAGGAGATGTGTCAACGGAGCGACCGGCTGCGCCCCGATCACACCCTCCGCGATCAACTCGCCGAGCGCGTCTGCGAGGTGGTGGGCCGAGCCGGACTCGTCCATCGCCCGCCACTCGTTCCAGCCCAGCACCGCCGGACCGTCGACGAGCATGATCCGCTGGACGTCCGGGGCCGTGCTGGCGGTGAGGAACGCCCGGCAACCGGCCGTGAAGCGCGTCCACGGGTCGTCTTCGCCGTCGGCGGTGTGCGCCACCGTCCGGGCCACCTCTTGCTGCACCTGCTCCAGGACGGCTCGAAACAGGTCCGCCTTGCCCTGAAACAGGTGGTACAGCGCACCCTTGGTGACCCCGGCCGCGCCGACGATCTCCGCGAGGCTCACCTCGCCGTATCCCCGTGTGGCGAACAGTCGCCTGCTCTCGCGCAGCAGCAACTCACGCGTCCGCTCCCGCTGCTGAACCCTGACGTTCACGCGCCCTCCTTGACATACCGCCGGTATGTCAGCGTATCTTCACATACCAACGGTACGCGAAAAGGAGAGACCATGCGACTGACGAGCTTCTACCCGGTGATCGGCACGACCCGCCTCCGGGAATCACACCGCTTCTACACCGAACTGTTCGGCTTCGAGACCACGTTCGAGGCCGACTGGTATGTGAGCCTGCGCCTTCCAGGGCCGTCCCCCTACGAACTGGCCCTGCTCGACCCCACCCACCCGACGGTGCCTGAGGGCTACCGCGTCCCCGTCCAGGGACTCCTGCTGAACTTTGAGGTGGAGGACGTCGACGCCGAATGGGAACGGCTCGTCCTCCAGGGAGGCCTGCACCCGGAACTCCGCCTACGCGACGAGGACTTCGGGCAGCGCCACTTCATCGTCGCCGACCCCAACGGGGTCCTCATCGACGTCATCACACCCATCGCCCCGACGGACTCCTACGAGGCCCAGTACCTGACCACGTGACCCCCACGGGTCAGGTCGAAGCAACCCGCTGGGCCGGCACCGCCGCCTGCTCTTCCATCCCGCGCCGCGCCTGGGCCAGCGCCTGCTGCAACTTCCGCCGCTCCAGCTCCAGCGTCTCCAAGGACTCCTGGTGCTCGTCCCGCAGATCCCTCAACTCCCGCCGCATGCTGATCGCGCGCTTGAATCCCAGCGCCGCGATCATCACCCCGACCATGAGAACGATCGCCAGCACGGCCCCGGCGGTGAACACATGCCACTGTTCTGTGATCCCCGGAATCTCGCTACCGAACATGGTCATCTGGGCTCCGCCCGAGTTGTCCAGCACCACCGCGACGCCCGCCGCAACAGCGGCGAACACCACGATCAGCCCCAAGAACATCATGCGGAGGGTCTCCTCTCCATCAGGCCCTTTCTTTCGTCCCGGTCGGGACGGGGCCGAAGTCTCGGACGATAGGCATGCATTGCCGGACGATCCGGGCGATCCGACTGGCAAGGCAGCCTAGACCCCGACGCGCCGTCAGACCAGACCACCCAGAACCAACCGCACCGCCCCACACCACTCACGCCCACCAAAAAGCACAGGCCACCACCCCCAACATGCTGATCATCTGAGTTGCAGGCGTTCCGGAGGCCAAGCGTCGTCCTGAGTTGTACCGATCCCACACCTGACGAAATTCGGCCGCGGCGAATTCCCGTGAGATCCCCTCAACCAGCGAACGGCGCGAGTACCTGCAAGAGCACGACCCGACGCTGCCGATGACCAGGACGCACCCGATCTCATCGCATTGGCGGACCCGGCGACGCGCAATCGCATGCACGATCCCCGAACCTGCCGACCAGCTCGGTAACCGCGAGCGACGCGGCTCGACCGGCGGCCACCCGCCCGGTTTCGATCCTGAGGACTACAAGGCACGGCACGCCGTCGAGTGCGGCATCAACCGGCTCAAACGCCACCGGGCCGTGGCGACCGGGTACGACAAGCTCGTCGTCAGATTCGAGGCCACCGTCTTGATCGCGATGATCAACGATTGGCTACGACCGGTGTGGGCCGACCTGCGATGGTGGGATGTTCCGCGTACGGATCGACAACGGTGAGGGACGGGCTGATGGGGCAGGACTACTTCCCGTTGATGGCCGAAACCGAGAACGGCGAGTTCATCGGCGAGCCGTCCGAGGACGCTGTTTTCGGGCTGATCGTCGAGTTGGCCGGCCCGGACAACACCTTTGTCATCATCGAGCCCGACGAAGACGACCCCGCCTGGTTCGCCTCGGTATCCCTGCTCGATGACGGCCGGTACGAGGTCGAACTCCGCGACCCGACCCACCACCGGCACAAGCTCAGTACCGACACCAGCCCCGACAAGATCGCCAACGCCGTCACCCACTGGATCACCGAGACGGCCCGCGCCCACGCCAGACTGCGCAAATCCCAGCGTTAACGGACTCCTGAAACACGCCCTAGGTCGATGCCATCTCAGTGCTTCCGCGCATGCAATCTGTCGCCGCGCCTGCCTGACCCGCTCGCGACCGTTCTACCTCGCCTCCTCACCAGAAGCCGAGGTGGACCCGGCAACGCGAACGACCACACCAGCGGATCGCTCACCAGCACTCGCCGCACTCCCAACAGCCTTCACGTCCTTAAACGACAGGGTGTGGGCCACCGTGTCGCCGGAGCGTGAACCATTCAGGTTCTCGCCTCTTTCCTTAGCAGCGTCTCCGAGTTCGGCCGGTGCTGCCTTGGCGAGTGCTTCAGCGCGTGCGATCTCGCGCTGGGCCTGCCTGACCCGCTCGCGACCGGTCCCGCTGCGCGCCATGCGTGCTGCCGTGCCACTCCTGCTCACCCGGGCTTGAGCGACACGCGAACCGCGCGTCCACATCCCGAGGTGGGCGGCGACGATCAGCAGAATCAGCGCGATACCGATGTTCTTGGCCCATCGGAGGCGGTCAGTAGCCGCGACGTGCTGTGCCTCCGTCGCACCATTGGCGACCTGCGGCGCCGGATAGGCGACGCCGGGCGCCGCACCATCGGGCCGGGCGGACGGCAAGGTGACCGGCGACTGGTCGTTGAGCGGTGCCAACGGAGTGTCAACGCCAGGTAGTCGGCCCGAACCCGCAGACGACGAATCGCCCCCCTGCAACCTCGAACCACCGCTCACGGTGGCACTCGCAGTCGCGGTACCCGAATACAGCGACCCACCCTTGCCTGCGGAACGGCGTGCTCGAACACCCACGGACACCAAACCGCTCGACCGTGTCACCGAAAGCTTGGTGGAGCAGCTCGTTTCCTGGCAGAACGAGCCAACAGAACCGGACTTGGACGCGACACCGGAACCCGAAAGCGTGTAACCGGTCAGATCGTCCTCGGAGCCACGCTTCCAGCCCACGACAAGTTCGCGCCCGGACACCCGCGCCGAAACCCCAGATGGCACCGCCGGAGCTATGCGCACTTTGATGGTGTTGGAGTCGTAGATACGCCCGGTCTGCTTGCCTCTCAAGTAGACCGTGTACTCACCGTTCCGGCCGATGGGAAATGTGCCGGACAACTTGCCCGTGAGAACCCGCTCCTGCAGGAACTTGTTACCGATCCCGGGGCCCTCGACCCAGAGCTGCATCGTGAGCGCCAACTCAAAGCGTGCCGTGGCGCTCAATTCGGAGCCGCTAGTAATGACCGCGCCGTTCGCGGGGGTGATGACGCTCGGCGCAGCGGCCTGCGCAGGTGCGGCGGCGAACACCGGGACACCCATCGCAAGCAGAGCCGCCAACGCGACTGCACCGATCCTGCGCATGAAGGTCACGGCCTGATCCCTTCGACAACGTCCGGTTCGTTTCGTCCCGCCGAAGACCGGTGGGGACACGGTGTCGAGTGATGATTACGCGCTACGGCAGGGTAACGTACCACTGAGTAGCGGTGGCGAAGAGCGACAAAACGGTTTCATCTCGTCGACCTCATCGACACCCGATGCAACGATCTCCGCCAGACATTCGCACCGCAGGGCCGGCCCTCGCCCGTGACCCCACCGTCATGGCACCAAGGCCCATAGGCACCAGAACGTCCACCGTCACCGAGACCTCCACGTCCTCTCCCTGTACCTGGCAGCGCACCAACCGCGCCCCCGACTCGGCGGCAATGCTCTTCGCCCTCCCGCACGCACCCACCTGCCCTTCCATCACCCGTCCCGCGCCCGCCAACGCCGCCAAGTCAGCCGCCGCGTCCGCCCGATGCCGAGCAGCCCGCACTCCGCCGACCGCCACAGCGGCAACCCCACCGACCCAGATAACGGCAGCAAAAGCCACCACCCAGATCGTCCCCGACCCGCGGTCGGCCCCCCACCCAACCCTGCGCACGAACACCCCTACCTCACCTCCCATTCGGCCCCTTCGGACACTTCCCGGCCCGCCACCCACACGACCGCGAACAATCAGCGCCCACAAACAAACAACGATCACCAACCAGACCACTCACACATCGGCGCCCCGCCCCACACCAGCGCCCGCACGCCCCCACCGCTCCGGCCGACCGACCGACCACGAACGACCAGGCCCGGGCCTAACAACCGCCACCGAGCAGATCGGTCGCCCGTCGGGGCACCCACGGCCTGACCGCTCCGTTGCTCCAGCCACGCAACCTGAATGGCCAGCGCCTGCTCCTAACAACTGTCATAGAGCAGATCACTCAGCCACCGGCGCACCCGGCTCCACGGCAGCAGTCACCTGGCCATCGGCTCGACCCGCTTGGCCCTTTATGACCAGGGCCCCGTGTTCGGACAAAGGTCACCGAGCAGGTCGCTGACCCGTCTACGGGCTCGGGCCCGTGGCGGCGGACGCGTAAGTACACCCTGTTCCAGTCGACCGGCTATTAACGATCAGGACCACGGCCGAACAACCTCCTTAGAGCAGATCACTCGTCCTAAGCACTCGAACCCTCTGCGGCGGTCGCATGAACAGTCAGTGCTGGCGTCCGGACGACGGTTGTCGGGGTGGTCACTCGCTCGTTGAGGCGCCCGGTTCCGTGGCGGCGGTTGCGTGACCGTGGACGGTTAGAGCTGGGAGTTCTGCGGCCGCAGGTGCCCTGACGCGGGTGGAGACGTCCACTTGGACGGTGGCTTCGTCTCGGTGCACCCGCACTGTCGCTCCATCGGGGACGGCCTTCACCACGAGTTCGCGTACGGCGGTGAGGGATTCGCCTCTTGCCGCGGCGCGGGCACCGGTTCGGGCGGCATCCGTGCAGGTGAGTTGGACGGAGGCGACCCTCAGACCCCACAACGCGATCGCGGTGATCAGAACCAGGGTGGGGAGCGCCACGGCGATCTCCGCCGTGACCATCCCGCCGTCGCTCAACCGGCCAGATTGAGGGCCCTCTCGATGATCTGTGAGAGGAGGGACTTCACCTGCGAACTGGTCACGATCTTGAACAGGACACCGGCGAACGCGGCCGCGGCGATCGTGCCGACCGCGTATTCGGCGGTGGACATCCCGCGATCCTTGGTTACTCGGGAACAGCGTCGCACCGCCTTCTGTATGGCCCGCATAAGGGCTCCTTTCGCTTGTGGTTCTCCTCAGCTTGCTTCGGCGAGGGCTCGGCGGACGGAGAAACGTCGACCTGTGGATAACCCAGCTCATCTGGGGAGGAGGATCGTTGAGGCGATCCCGGCGATGGCCGGGACGACGCCGAGCAGCACGAAGGCGGGCAGGAAGCACAGGCCCAGTGGGGCAAGCGCGCGGATGCCCGCCGCTCGAGCTCTGGCAGCAGCGGCCGTCCGCGCCACCCGCCGTTGGTCTCGTGCGAGCCGACTTAGGGACGGCGCCAGCGACGCGCCAGTTGAGGCCGTGCGCCCCGCCGTCCGAGCCAGGGGAGCAAGCGCCGGTTCCTTCGCGAGCGCCCGCCAAGCGTCGGCAGGATCGGCCCCGAGCCGGATCTGGACGGAAACGGCGTTCAACTCGTCGCCGAGCGGGCCACCCACCGCATCCGCAACCGCGTCCACCGCCTCGTTCCAGGGAGCGCCACCGCGCAGACAAGCCGCCAACAGATCAACTGCCACGGGCAGGTCAGCGACGAGGCGCGCCCGCCTGCGTCTCCGTTCCGCACCCCCGAGGCGACCGAATGAGACCCAGACGCCGACCGCGGCCAGAACTCCGGTCGCGATGCCGAGCAGCCCGCCAAGCGTCGCCACACCCACGATTCCAGCCACGCCCGCTGCCGCGCGCCGGAGTAGAACATCACGATGCCCAGGGCGCTCGCCCGAAGAAGGCTCGGTCGCACGACTCGAGACCTGCTCATCGGCACCTTGAGGCCCCAGGCAAGCACCGGCGTTCCCCCGACCCCACGAGCCCCCCTGCTGGACGAGATGGGAACTCGAGGTTTCGGAACCCGAGGGTGTCCTCGGGAATTGGGCTGTGAGTCTCCGTGTGGCAGTGTTCGGCCACTTGGGAAAGAGGAAGCCCGCAGCCATCGCGCAGAGCACGGCCAACAAGATCGTCATGCGTCACCTGCTCGTCGAGGTCCGGTTGCTTCATCGTCGGGGTCTGTCTGTGGGTGGGGCTTTGGCAGCCCGTTTGGGGTCCGGCGATTTGGATGGGGTGGGAAGCGACGGGGCGGCGACGGTCGTGTGAGGCGATGTGTGGTGTTGCCGGGTCGCTTCGTCTGCGGTTGGGCCGGGGTGGTCCTGGGTGCCTTTAGTGGGGGGACTCGGCGGACTTGGCGAGGCGGCGGGTCCAGTAGAGGCCGGTCAGGTTGAGGGCTGTGCCTGTGACCAGGCATGCCATGCCTGGGAGCGTTCCGAAGAGGAAGGGCAGCGGATGTGCGCCCAGGGCGGCGGCCATGGCCAGGCCCAGGAGGGGAAGTACGGCGAGGAGGCGGGCTGTCGCGCGGGGCCCGGCGAGTTGGACGGAGACGTCTTGGCGTTGGGCCTCCTCATCTCGGAGGGCCGTGGCCAGGCCGTCCAGCACGGTGGCGAGGGTTCCGCCGCGTTCGGCTCCCACGCGCCAGCATGCCGCCAGCAGACGCAGCCCCTCGGCGCCCGGCCGGGCCGCGAGTTCTGCCAGGTGGTCGGGAGGTGGACGGGGGATGCCTAGGAGTTCCTTGGAGACGCGCGGATCCAGGGTGGTGGTGGCCGCTGTGAACGCCTCGTCAGGAGTGCGGCCCGCGGCGAGTTCGGCGGCCATCGCGTCGCAGAGTTCGATGACGGACGTGCGCCGGAGCTGGGGGAGAGCCCGGCGTTCACGCAGTGCCACCGTTCTGGCTTTGACGGTGAGTAGGAGGTCGACGGGGTTGCCGGGAGGAGAGGTGAGACGGTTCAGGCGGTGGACGGCGGGAGGCGGGGCCAGAAACGTCCATACCGCGACCGCCGCGCACAGGGCCGTAAGCGTGGTGATCACGTTGCTCCTTCTCGGGCGTTCGGGTGGTCGCGCAGTCCACCTCGCCCGGCAAGATCGAGGCGGTCAGGGAGGCGGGCCCCCAATCTGGTGGTGAGGGCCTGGGCGCCGGAACCGAAGTGGATCTCGCCGGATGCGGTGAACGACACCGCCGGGACGACGCCGACCAGGCCGTCGGGCCCTCGGCGAAGGAGGCATATCTCGGCGACGCGTCGGTGGCCTCCACCCGGGTCGCGCACCAGGTGGACGACGATGTCCAGGGCGGCGGCCAGTTGGCTGTGGACGGCCTCCCGGGACAGGCCCGCCGCGCAGGCCAGCGCTTCGAGCCGCGCCGGTACATCCGCCGCTGTGTTCGCGTGGAGTGTTCCGCAACCTCCCTCATGTCCCGTGTTCAGGGCCTGGAGTAGGACCACCACTTCGGAGCCTCTGCATTCGCCCACGACGAGGCGATCCGGGCGCATGCGGAGGGCTTGGCGTACCAGGTCGTTCAAGGTGACGCCTCCGGCGCCCTCCATGTTGGGCGGACGTGACTCCAGGCGGACCACGTGCGGGTGGGACGGGCGCAGTTCGGCGGAGTCTTCCACCAAGACGAGCCGTTCGCCGGGGTCGACCAGCGAAAGGACACAGCTCAGGAGAGTCGTCTTGCCGCTTCCTGTGCCGCCGGTGATCAAGAACGCGGCATGGGATCGGATCAGGGCCGCGAGCAGTTCGGCACCCTCGGGTGGGACGGTGCGGGCCGCGACCAGCTCGTCCAGCGTGAAGGCGCGGCGTCTGGGAAGGCGCAGGGAAAGGCACGTGCCGGTGGCGGCGACCGGTGGTAGTACGGCGTGCAGGCGCACCCCGCCGGGGAGTCGGGCGTCGGCGTATGGGGAGGCGTCGTCGAGGCGGCGTCCCGCCGCGGCGGTGAGGCGTTGGGCCAGGCGGCGGACGGACTGCTCGTCCGGAAAGCTCAAGGATGTGCGGACGAGGCCGGAACCCGTGTCGACCCAGATCTCGTCCGGGCCGTTGACAAGAACGTCGGTGACGTCTGGAGAGCGCAGAAGCGGCTCCAGTGGACCGGCGCCGACGAACTCGGCGCGTAACTCGTCGGCGAGTGTCAGGACTTCGCGGTCGCCGAGCAGTCGCTCCTCCGCGCGGAGTGCGGCGGCGACCTGGCCGGTGGTCGGTTCGCCGCCGGTGCCCGCGAGCCGGTCACGCACGGCATCAGACAACCTGGTCATGCGATTCCCCTTTGAGGATTGGCTGGCCACTGCTACGCCGAGGCCCCGTACCTGAACCTCCGAACGGGGACGTCTGGGAGCCGTCGTGCGACTGGGGCCCCGCGCCCGCACGAGAGAACCCTGAGAGCCCAGAGCCGCCCGCGCGTTGTTCGGTTCGCGTTTGACGACCTCCTGAGTCGTAACGTGGATGCCGTCTCGCGAGCCAAGTTCGAGGCCGTTTCGCCGCACTGGGGAGTGGCCATAAATCCGGTGGCCAGGACGTCGGGGCTTGTCGGCGGCCCCTTCACAGTGGGCGCACCGGCCGGAGATCGAAGTCGGCGAGAACGCCGGTGCAACCGAGGAGCACCAGAGTCGGGATGTGGATGCCTGCTGCGTAGGGTCTCGCGCGCAAAGGTCGAGGGCCGTTTGCGCTGCGCTGGGAGTGGCTAGAGGTCCGGTGGCCAGGACGTCGGGGCTTGTCGGCGGCCCCTTCGCGGTAGGCGTACTGGCCGGAGGTCCAAGTCGGCGAGGACGCCAGTGCAAATGAGGAGGATGGGAATCAGGGCGTGGATGCCCGTTGCGGCGCATCTCGCGAGCCAAGTCCATGGGCCGACTGCGCCGCGCTGCGGACCAGGAGCTCGGGGCCTGTTCGGTAGGCATTAGGCGGCCTCCTCGCGGTACGCGTACGGCTGGAGGGCGAGGTCGGCGAGGATCTCGGTGCAGAACTCGGTGAGGGGGCCTCGGCGGCAGGCCCGTTCGAGGCCGCCCTCGTCGATGGCGGCGGGGAGGCGGCGGTCGCGTTCGAACGCGCCTGCGGACGGGAGGTCGAGCGCCTGCACGACCGCGTCGGGCGTCAGCCCGCCCGGGGCCGGGCCCTGGACGACGAGGCGCAGGTCGGTGGTGTGGCGGCGGAGGGCGGTGGCGAGGCCGTCGGCGGCTACGGTCGCGCGGACCTCGGCCGGGACGAGGAGGAATGTCGTGTCGGCGGAGCGCAGGGCGGCGCGGCCGAGGTCGTCGGGGTAGCGGGGGACGTCCACGACGACCAGGTCGAAGCCGCGCACGGCGGCGTCGAAGAGGGACCGGGCCGCCTCGTAGGAGACGGGGACGGGTTCACCGCGCAGCCAGGACAGGACCGACAGGTCGCCGGATCGCGGCAGCGCCTCGCGCAGGGTGGCGGTGTTGAGCCGTCCCCGCCGCTCGGCCAGGTCGGGCCAGCGGACGCCCTCGTGCTTCTCCAGCCCGAGCATGAGGTCGACGCCTCCGCCGAAGGGGTCGGCGTCCACGAGGAGTGTGCGCAGGCCTTGCCCGGCGGCGGCCAGGCCGAGCGCGGTCGCGAGGACGCTGGCGCCCGCGCCGCCTCGGGAACCGACGACGCACAGGGTCGTCGCCCAGCCGCTTTCGGGTTCGCTGGCGGTCGCGAAGGCGTTGATCAGCCAGTCTTCGTGGTCGGGAAGGGTCGCGACGTCCTGCGCACCGGCCTCCACCGCCAAGCGGAACGTGTCGGGTGTGGCCGCTGAAGCCGTGACCAGGACGAGGCCCGGTCGGCGCTGGAGGTCGGCGGACGCCACGTCCTCGGCCACGTCGGCGCCGACGAGGATGAGGGCGGGCCACGTCCAGGCGGCTCTCGCCTCATCGGCGCCGTAGGCGACCTCCGCGTGGGCGTCGGCGGCGGCCGCGAGACGGAGCAGGCCGTCGGCGAGCGCGGAGTCGCCGGTGACGATCAGTGCCGCGAGGTTCATCGGGATGCTCCTTCGACGTTCGGAGGTCTCCACCTTGCGGTCCCAGGCGTCGGCCCTGAAGTCCTTCGGCGAATTGTGGATAACTTCGCCCCGGGCGGCACGTGACCTGCTGATCAGGGACTCGGCGGGCTTGTTCCCCTCGGACCGGGCCGAGTCGCGGGTCGGGAACGGTCGTTCGGCGCGATGGCACGTCCATGCGCTGCCGCACTGCTCGGGCGAGGGGGCAGCCTCAGACCTCCTCGGACGGTGGGGGCGGAACTCGGGAGGTGGGCCGGTGAGCGAATACGGGAGCAGCAGGGGAGGCGATGTCGACGCTGGCGGCCTTGTTAACGGTGGCGGCGTCGCTGACTTGGGCGTCGTTCGCGTCTCAGCCTGACGTGTCGCAAGGATTCACCGCCGCTCTCCGGCGGGAGCGGAAGCCGGGGCAGACCGTGGAGCGACCGAAGGGAGCGCGGTGGTGACGTTGGAGGCATTGGGAGGTGGGTGTTGTTCGCGTCTCAGCCTGGCGTGTCCCCGGAACTCACGGCTGATCTCCAGTGGAAGCGGAGCCAAGGGCGGGCCGTTCAGCGACGCTGAGGAGCAAGAAGAGCGTCGCGGTGACGTTGGTCGCGTTACTGATGGGGGCGTTGTTCGCGGACCAGCCTGACATGTCGCAAGGCTGGTCTCCAGTGGGAGCGGGAGTCAGGCGGGCTGCAGCGGGGAGGCGACGTTGGAGGCGTCGGGGGGAATGTGTTCGCGTCTCAGCCTGAGGGGTCGCAGTGCACTACCGCCGGTCTCCGGTATGAGCGGTAGCCGGGACCGGGTCGTTGAGCGAGTGTGAGAACCGGCGTGATGCCGGGCAGCGGCGGAACCCAACGGCGGGGGCATCGGACCCGCCCGCGCCAAAGAAATGATCCTGCTCGGCGAGCCAATCGACGCCGACCACGGCATCGGCCTCGTCACCCGCGTCGTCGACGACGGACAGGGCGCCTGGACGGCGTCCGCGACATGGCGGAGACGCTCGCCTCCCGCAGGTTCGTCGCGAGACAACTACCCGGCAGGGGGCGTGGTGTGGGAGGTGTTGTTCGCGTTCAGGTTGAGGGGGCGGCGGGGGGGTTGCCGTTGGGGTTCGGTGGGGTGGCCTGTTCAGGGTGGCGGAGTTGGGGGGTTCGTGTCGGAGGAGGGTATGGGACTGCCCATGTTCGGGGTCGTCTCAGGGGTGTCTGCACGTTCAGGGCGCGGCGGCGGGTTGGCGCTCGGGGACGTGCGGAGCGTGGTGTGGTCGGGCGGTGGCGTTGGGGCGCCACCGCCCGACCGGTGAAGACTGGGCGACCCCCGCCGGGGGGGAGAGCGGGGGTCGCCAGGCGGTCCGGCTCCGGGGGGGTAGAGCCGGGCCGCTTTCCCAAGAAAGTCTCAGGGAGTTCGGTATGCCGGACACAAGTCTGCCCTAAGGAGAGGCAAACTCACTGCCTCCAGTCTAGGCAGATACAACATATGCTGCCCGATCGTTGATAGTTCCGTCGAGGCGCAAAGTCGCCCGCCAGGTGACGATTTTTCTCATCTGGTTGGGACGATCCCTTCGACACGTGGCGAGTCGGTGCCTCAGGCACCGTCCCGCCCTCGACGGGGCAACCCCGATCCCCAGCACATGGAGTACATCAGAACAGGAGTGGGAGCGTACAGGAGAACTAAAGATCTTTCCGGCTACACCGTCGGATCAGTCCTTTCCAATGGAAACGATCACAGTGAGTGATCAATTCCGGAAGCATCACGTAGTTCCGGTTAGTCCGGAATAGCGTGTTCCCTCCCAGGCTGCCGCGAGTGCGGTGCTCGGGGCGGTACTCGTCGGACGGACGAGTTTCCCGAACAAGGGCTTGTCAACTGGGCAAATGAGGCGTAGACAGGTCATACGGACCACGTGTCCGCGCACGGCAGCCGGGCACCCACGCGCGACCAGCCGCGGGAGGCGCGTCGAGACGGGCTTGACCCGGTCCGACGGATATGAGGTGCACGCTTGGTAACCCGGTATGACGTGCTCTGCGGCGGCGTCCCGGCAGTGGGACGCCGTTCGCTTGTTCAGGATGCCCGGTCGCGGACGTCCAGACCCAGGGCCGTCGCCAGGACAACCGCCTGATATGTGTCGATCACCGTACGCTTCAGATCGGTGGTGTGCGGGTCCAGCGACGAGATGTCGCTTCCGCGGAGGTCGCAGCCGGAGAAGTCGGCCTGGTGAAGCCAGGAGCCGGACAGATCGACGTCGCGGAACTCGGCGCCCGCGCATCGCGCGCCGGTGAGGTCCGTTTCGCGCATGCGGACGTCCGTGAACGACGCACGGCGGAGGTCGGCCCCGGGCAGGCCGGTGAACGACCAGTCGCCGCCCTTCACCTTCAGCAGGTCGTACGTGCAGCCGTCGAACATGCTGCCGACGAGCTTGCATCCGGTGAAGGTGGCGTCGAAGAACCCGCAGCGGACGAAGGCGCAGTTCACGAACGCCGCGTCGGTGTGGGTGGACGCGTTGAAGCGAACACCACGGAACGTGCAGTCGGTGAAGACGGCGCCGACGCCACTGGCCTCGGTCATGTCCACGTCCACGAACAGGACACGTTCGTGCTCTTCACCCGTCAGGTCGCGCGAATCCCAGTTCGCCGAAGCGATGGTGGTCTCGGTGGGTGAGGCTTTGCGTTCGGCCATCCGCCCAGCATGCAGGAGACCACTGACAGCCTCAGCCGCGCATGAACGCCTCGCAGATGGCCTGCGAGTCCCGTGCCGCAGCTGCCACCGCGTCGGAGCAGTGCCCGATCCACCGGGCGACGCCCTCCGAAGTGCCGGACGCGTAGGAGCGGAGCGCTTCGGCGTACTCCTCGGAGAGTTCCAGGTGTCCTACTTCTGGGGCGACCAGCGATTTGGGGTCGAGTCCACGGGCGATGAGCGTGAGCCGCTGTGCGGCCCGTGCGATGAGCCCGTCCCCCCAGCCGAACGGACGCAGGGTCAGCAGTTCGCCGTGTACGACGGCCGCGACCACTAGCGCGGGTGCCTTCGTCGGTGTGGTCAGCAGGGTGCTGAGCACGTCCAGGCGGGCGGCCACGTCGGACGGCTCAGGCGCGTCATCGAGGCTGTGGTCGCGCGGACGTCCGAGTACTGCGCTATCGACCGCGTCCGCTGCCGCGAGGACGTGGAGCCGTGCGAGGGCCTGCCTGGGCGCTTTTCGCCATGTCTCGGTCAAGGTCCCCAGTTCTGCCGATACCCGCAGGGACCCCTGGACGACCGGGTCGGACGGGTGTTCCGTGGCACGCAGTTCGTCCAACGTGACGGAGACTCCTTCGAGGACGGCCGAGGCTCGGGCACCTCGCAGCGCCGACTCCGTGGACACTTCGGCACTACGTCGACGCAGAACGCGGTGCCCGAGAAGTCGATCCACAGCGGAACGCGCGTCGTCGACGGCGCCGGACACACCGCGCAGGTTCGCCAC
Organism: Actinomadura spongiicola; assembly: GCF_003432485.1. Taxonomy (GTDB): domain Bacteria; phylum Actinomycetota; class Actinomycetes; order Streptosporangiales; family Streptosporangiaceae; genus Spirillospora; species Spirillospora spongiicola. Next base: position 478,675 of record NZ_QVNQ01000001.1, on the reverse strand, counting down.
GTCAGCAAGGGCATCGGTCACGGGCCGACCCTACGCGGTGGGTCGCCAGCGTGGACGAGAGGGTATGCGGGCACGTAAAACGGAAGCGATTCCCTGACCAGATATCGGGAAGGTCTGCTGTGTCGGGCGTCACACGACACCATCGACGGTCGTCCGCGCAGGTCGCGCTCATCCGTGACTTCCGGTACCGCGGCCTTGTGGGACAGCGGACCTTCCTGGTGAAGTGGGGATACCGGGCGACCCCCGCTTCCGCTACCAAGGAGTATTCGCGTTGAGCCAGAGCCAAGAGACACTGTCGAACCTGCTGCAGGAGACGCGCCGCTTCGCCCCGCCCGCAGAACTCGCCGCGTCGGCCAATGTCAAGGCCGAGGCGTACGAGCGAGCGTCCGAGGATCGCCTGGGGTTCTGGGCGGAGCAGGCGGACCGGCTGTCCTGGACGAAACGTTGGGACGAAGTCCTCGACTGGAGCAATCCCCCCTTCGCCAAGTGGTTCGTGGGTGGCGAACTGAACGTCGCCTACAACTGTGTCGACCGTCATGTCGAGGCGGGACGCGGGGCCAAGGTCGCCTACCACTGGGAGGGTGAGCCGGGCGACTCCCGTACCCTTACCTACGCCGACCTCCAGCGTGAGGTGAACAAGGCCGCCAACGCCTTGCTGGAGCTGGGTGTCCGCAAGGGCGACCGGGTCGCGATCTACCTGCCGATGATTCCGGAGCTGCCGATCTCGATGCTGGCGTGCGCCCGTATCGGCGCGACCCACTCGGTCGTGTTCGGCGGGTTCTCGGCCGAGGCGCTCCGCACCCGGATCGACGACGCGCAGGCCAAGCTCGTGATCACCGCTGACGGCGGGTTCCGGCGCGGCAAGCCGTCCGACCTGAAGGGCATCGTCGACGAGGCCGTCGCACAGACGCCGACGATCGAGCATGTCCTCGTCGTCCGTCGCACGGGTGAGCCGGTCGCCGAGAACGACCGTGATCTGTGGTGGAGCGACGTCGTCGACCGGCAGAGTGACCAGCACACGGCCGAACCGATGGACTCCGAGCACCCGCTGTACATCCTGTACACGTCCGGGACGACGGGTAAGCCGAAGGGCATCCTGCACACCACGGGCGGCTACCTGACCCAGTGCGCGTACACGCACTACGCGGTGTTCGATCTGAAGCCGGAGACGGACGTCTACTGGTGTTCGGCCGACATCGGCTGGGTGACCGGCCACTCCTACATCGTGTACGGGCCGCTCGCCAACGGCGCGACCAGCGTCATCTACGAGGGGACGCCCGACACCCCCAACAAGGGACGCTGGTGGGACGTCATCCAGAAGTACAAGGTGACCATCTTCTACACCGCGCCCACGGCGATCCGCACCTTCATGAAGTGGGGCGACGACATCCCGGCTCAGTACGACCTGTCGTCTCTGCGCGTGCTGGGCTCGGTCGGTGAGCCGATCAACCCGGAGGCGTACGTCTGGTACCGGAAGCACATCGGCGGCGACAAGACGCCGGTGGTCGACACGTGGTGGCAGACGGAGACCGGCGCCATCATGATCAGTCCGCTGCCGGGTGTGACGGAGGGCAAGCCGGGCGCGGCGATGCGTCCACTGCCGGGCATCGCCGCGGACGTGGTGGACGACCAGGGCCGGTCCGTCCCGAACGGCGGCGGTGGGTTCATGGTGGTCCGGGAGCCCTGGCCGAGCATGCTCCGCACGATCTGGGGCGACGACGAGCGCTACGTCAAGACCTACTGGTCGCGCTTCGACGGCCTGTACTTCGCCGGTGACGGCGCGAAGAAGGACGAGGACGGCGACATGTGGCTGCTCGGCCGCGTCGACGACGTCATGCTCGTGTCCGGTCACAACATCTCCACGACGGAGGTGGAGTCGGCACTGGTCGCGCACCCGAAGGTCGCCGAGTCGGCGGTGGTCGGCGCGACGGACCCGGTCACCGGGCAGGCCATCGTCGCGTTCGTCATCCCGCGCGGGGACGCCGGCGGGGACGTGGAGGGCGAGGAGTTCCTGCGGGAGCTGCGCGACCATGTCGCCAAGACGCTCGGCCCGATCGCCAAGCCCCGCCAGATCATGATCGTGCCGGAGCTGCCCAAGACCCGCTCCGGCAAGATCATGCGGCGTCTGCTGCGGGACGTCGCCGAGAACCGCAGCATCGGCGACGTCACGACGCTCGCCGACAGCACGGTCATGGACCTGATCTCGGAGAAACTTCCGAGCGCCAAGTCCGAGGACTGACCCTCGCGAGGACGGCCCGCGCCCGGCACGCACCGGACGCGGGCCGTCGCATGACCGGCCCCAGCTGCCCAACCGTCGCATGACCGGTCACACCACGCCCGGTCACACCACGCCCGGTCACACCACGCCCGGTCACACCACGCCCGGTCACACCACGCCCGGTCACACCACGCCCGGTCACACCACGCCCGGTAACACCACGCCCGGTCACACCACGCCCGGTCACACCACGCCCGGTCACACCACGCCCGGTCACACCACGCCCGGTCACACCACGCCCGGTTGCAGCAGGACCGAGAGCGCTAGGCGGAGCGCGGGACCGGGGCGCGGGAATGGGAGTGTTCGGCCGGGGGCCGGGGCTGGTGAAATCGCCCACTCAGGAGGTGTCGCCCTATAACCGGCAGCGATTGTGCAGGTAGGGTCTGAAGTGGTGCGCCGGGAAGTCTGGTCGGCAACGCCGGGTCCGTCGCGCATGGCGGGCCGGGCTTGGACCTGACCGTTCGCCACCTCCCGGGAGTCACCCATGACGCGCCCTCCTGTGCGGCGCCGCGTCGCCGCGACGTGGCCGTTTCGTCCGACCGTCCGCTACGGCACGCAGGTCGCCATGGCGTTGCGCACGGAGACGATCGGCGGCGTGGTCATGTTGCTCGCCGCGGTCGCGGCGCTCGTGTGGGCGAACACGCCCTGGGCGGACGCCTACAAGAAGCTCCAGACGTTCGAGATCAGTCCGCACTGGCTGCACCTCGGGCACATGGACGTCCAGCACTGGGCGTCCAGCGGCCTGCTCGTGGTGTTCTTCTTCATCGCCGGGCTGGAGCTGCGCGAGGAGCTGACGCACGGGGAGTTGCGCCACGCGAAGGACGCGGCGTTGCCGGTGCTCGCCGCCGTCGCCGGAGTGGCCGCCCCGGCGTTGATCTTCCTTGTGGTGAGCGCGGGCGAGACGGGCGCGGGACGCGGCTGGGCGGTGCCGACGGCGACGGACATCGCGTTCGCGTTGGCGGTGCTGGCAGTGACGTTCACGGCGTGTCCGCCTCCCCTGCGCGCGTTCCTGCTGACGCTCGCAGTGGTGGACGACCTGATCGCCATCACCATCATCGCGTTGTTCTACACCGATGAGATGCACTGGACGCCGCTCGCCCTCGGAGTGGTCCTCATCGCCGTGTACGGGCTGTTGCAGTACAGGAACGTCCGATCCCCCTGGATTTACGTGCCGCTCGCCGTTCTTGCCTGGTACTGCCTCCAGCGGAGCGGTGTTCACGCGACCGTAGCGGGCGTGGCGCTGGGAATGCTCACCAGTTCGAAGGAGGCCCCGGACGGACGACCCACGAACGCGGAACGCGCCGACCATGCGCTCCGTCCGTTCTCGGCGGGCGTGTGCGTACCGGTCTTCGCGTTCGTCTCGGCGGGCGTCGGGCTCGGCGTTTCCCAGTTGGGGGACGTGTTCCAGGACCGGGTGGCCCTCGGTGTGATCGCCGGTCTGGTCGTCGGTAAGTTCGTGGGGGTCTTCGGCGGCGCGTGGGCGGCCGTGCGGCTGGGATGGGCCACGCTCGGGGAGGACCTGCACTGGCATGAGATCGCGGGGGTCGCGCTGCTCGCCGGGGTGGGTTTCACCGTTTCGCTGCTGATCGGCGGTTTGGCCTATACCGACCCGTCACAATTCGAGAGAGTGACGACTGCGGTCCTGATCGCGAGCGTTCTCGCCTCGGCGGCCGCGGCCGTCGTCTTCCGGAGAAGGGCGCGTCTGCGTGCGGGCCCGGACTAAAGGAGAAGCAGCGATATGTCCGAGGTAGTACCGGAGGAGCGCGTCGAGGACAAGTCTGTCGGTGAGCTGGTCGCGCTGGCGTTGAGCGACGTCTCCGCCTCCATCAAGCTGGAGATGGAGCTGGCGAAGGTCGAGCTCAAGGCCGACGCCAAGAAGGCCGCCGTCAGCAGCGTGATGTTCACCATCGCCGCGGTGATGGGCGGAATCGTCGTCATTCTGCTGTCGATCTCGTTGGCGTACGGGCTGATCGGACTGGGTTTGTGGCGGTGGGCCGCGTTCCTCAGCGTCGCGGTCGTGTACGTGATTCTCGCGCTCGTGTTGATGCTCGTCGCGAAACGCATCATCAAGAAGATCGAAGGGGCGAAACGTACCCGGAAGTCGCTGAAGGGCGACCTGTCGAAGTTGCGGCGCCGCGGTGACTCCGACGTCCCCGAGCTGACGGAGTGACCGGACGCCATGTCGGGGCACGACGCGTCCCTGGTCGAGGTCGAAGGGCCGTGGACCCACCGGCAGGTCAGCGCCGGGGGGACGCGGTTCCACGTCGCCGAGGCCGGTGAGGGGCCGCTGGTCCTGCTGCTGCACGGCTTCCCGGAGTTCTGGTGGTCGTGGCACAACCAGCTGGTGTCGCTGCCCGCGGCGGGCTACCGCGCGGCCGCCGTGGACCTGCGTGGATACGGCGGGAGCGACAAGCCGCCGCGCGGGTACGACCTGGTCACGCTGGCGGGGGACGCGGCCGGGCTCGTCCGGGCGCTCGGCGAGGCCAACGCGATCGTGGTCGGGCACGACTGGGGCGGGCTGCTGGCCTGGACGATGGGCGTCTACCACTCGAAGGTCGTCCAGCGGCTGGCGGTGGTGAGCGCCCCGCATCCGCTGCGGCTGCGCCAGTCCTTCGCCGGTGATCCGCGTGGGCAGGGCTGGGCGGCGCGCCACACGTTCGGTTTCCAGGTGCCGCTGTGGCCGGAACGGCGCCTCGTCCGGGACGACGCCGCCCTCGTGGGGAAACTCCTGCACGACTGGTCAGCCCAGGGATGGCCGGACGAACGCACCGAGCGGCTCGTCCGGAAGGCCGTCCAGATCCCCGGGGCGGCGCACAGCGCGCTTGAGTATCACCGTTGGTTGTTCCGGTCACAGGCCCGCCCGGACGGCATCCGCTACGCGCACCGTATGCGCGCCACCATCCAGGTGCCGACACTCCAACTGCACGGCGCGCTGGACACGTGCACACTCCCCGCCAGCGCCCAAGGCTCCGGACGTTACGTGTCGGCTCCTTACCGCTGGAAGCTCATCGACGGGGCCGGTCACTTCCCGCACCAGGAACGTCCCGACGCGTTCGACGCCCAACTCCTCGGTTGGCTCTCCGATCCCGAACCCGAACGCTGACTACGACGTACGTTTGAAGCATGCGCGATCGGGACGAGTCTGGACGCCCACGCAACGCACGGCCCAGGGACGCCTACGGCCGTCCACTGCCCCACGGCACGTCCGGTATACCCACGATGCCGGACGACCTCGACATGCCCCCGGAAGAGGCCCTGGTAGAAGCACAGCGGCTCCTGGACGCCGACCGACCGTTTCATGCGCACGAGGTACTGGAAGCGGTCTGGAAGGCCGCTCCGGAGCCCGAACGGGAACTCTGGAGGGGTCTGGCGCAGGTCGCAGTAGGGGTGACCCATCTCCGTCGAGGAAACACGCGCGGCGCCGAAGCGCTCCTCAGTCGCGCCGCCGAACGTCTCGTCCCGTACGAATCCGCCCCTCCGCACGGTGTAGACGTCCAGGGGATCGTCGAACGCGCACGCGACCTGGCGGCCAACGCTCCCGCTAGCGGTCCCATCACGTTCCGGCTAACGCACGGCTGACGCGGGGCCAGCTCAGTCGGAGCACCTCTGTGTGGACACCGGTTCGGTGGCCTTCGCGCCCGCACGCACATCAGGGGCGACCTCGTCGGCAGTGAGCGCGTACCCCGTGGACGGGGTGTCCAGCGCCGCAGCGAAAATGACGCCGTAGACCCGGCCGTCAGTAGACAGCAACGGCCCGCCCGAGTTACCGGGCTCGACCTTGCCACGGATGGCGTAGATCTCGCGGGTGACCTGGCCGGAGTGGTAGATGTCCGGGCCGCGCGCCGTCTGCCGGGCGCGGATGCGGGCGGCCCCAGGCGTGAACGGCTGGTTCTTCGGGAACCCGGCGATGATCGCGCTGTCGCGGACGCGGGCCTCGTCGGCGAACTTCAGCGGCGGCGCGTCCAGCCCCGGCACGTACAGGACCGCCACGTCGCGCTTCGGGTCGTACAGGACGACCCGTCCGCGGCCGGTCTCTCCCTCCACGGTGGCGACGCTGGACTGGCCGCGGGCACCGGCGACGACGTGCGCGTTGGTCATGATGTGCTGCGGCGCGAACACGAACCCGGTGCCCTCGATCCGGCGCTGGCACTGCGGCGCCGTGCTGACGATCTTCACGATGCTGGCGCGGGCGGCCCGCAGCCCCCGCGTGTTCAGCACGGACTCGTCCGGCGGCGGCACCTGCACCACCGACTCGCCGCCGAGCCCGTTGAAGACCTGCGGGAAGTCGCTGCTCTTCACGAAGCCCTGGAAGGACGTGAACCAGGTCTGGGCCTGCGTGGGCATCACGTCGTCGATGCCGTTGATGATCGAGGAGCCCTTGACCTGCGTCCGGACGGGCTTGAACTCGGAGTTGGCGACCAGGCTCCCGAAGAACCAGGCGACGATCAGCAGCGACAGGGCGCTGACGAGGGTTCCGCCGACCGCGTCCACCGTGCGCGCGCTCATCCCCGTCACACGGTTGCGCAGGACGGCGCCGAGCGAGGAGGCGACGAGTTGCCCCAGGGTGGCGGCCAGGAACGCGATCACGATGGCGAGCAGTGCCTGTTGCGCGGCGCCGTCCACCGCGGCCTCCGCGATCGGTGGGGCGATCAGCACCCCGGCGACGCCTCCGCCGACGAAGCCGACGAAGCTGAGCAGGCTCACGATGAAGCCCTGCCGGTAGCCCGAGACTCCGAACAGCACGACGAGCACGAGCAATATGAGATCGAGAACGTGGTCGTGCAGCACCGCTTCACCGTACTGTGCCGCGACGCCGCTTAACGTCCCCTCGATGTACCAGATTGGGGCGTGTTGGGTAGCCGTCTGGTGTGATGCCGTTCCGTCCGCGTCGTCGTTCTGGATGAGGGTGGCCGTCTGACCTGCGGTCGGACGCGTCGTCGGTCATGCGACCACGCGGTGGAGGCCGTCAGTCGCGTACGGCGAGGTTCACGATGTCCTGCGGGAGTTCTTCGACGCGGTCGGTGTTCCAGGGTCGGTTCCACCCTCCGGCGTCCAGGACGCGGGTGAGCAGCGCCGCCGTGAACCCCCACACGAACATGTCACGGACGCGGAACGCGGGCCCCAACCTGAGCCCGGTCGTGTGCCGGACCATCACCCGGTTGCTCGGATCGACGAGCTCGGCGATAGGGACGCGCGCCACCGCCTCGACCTCTCCAGGGTGCCCGGGTGCGATCTCCGACGGTTCGCGCCACCAGGCGGCGACGGGCGTGACCCGGTGTTCGCTGTGCGACAGGTACAGCTCGGGCAGCATGCACAGGACGTCCACGCCGGACGGTTCGACCCCGGCCTCCTCCCACGCCTCACGGAGCGCGGCGCCGACCGGGCCGTCGTCGCCCGGGTCGATGCGGCCGCCGGGGAACGCGGGCTGTCCGGCGTGCTTGTTCAGGGTGGCGGCCCGCTGGGTGAGCAGGATGTCGGGGCCGTCCGGTCCCTCACCGAAGAGGATCAGGACGGCCGCGGCGCGGGCGCCCGGGGTCGGCTCGGTCATCGGCGGCGCCGTCATCCGGGGCCCTTCCACCTGGAAACGGGCCAACCAGGGAGGGCCGATAGGGGAGATGTCGGTCACGTCCGTCCCAACTCCGGTACGTCCGTGTTCCTTCCCGCAGGCCCGGAGGCGCGGGTCATGAGAAGGGCCCCGGTTTGACGAGCTTGCGGGCCGTCTCCTCGTCCGTCGGCCCTTCGCCGAAGGAGGGGCAGAGGCGGGCGACCGGGCACGCTCCACAGGCCGGACGGCGGGCGTGGCAGATGCGGCGACCGTGCCAGATCAGCCGGTGGGACAGGATCGTCCAGTCCTTGCGCGGGATGAGCGTGCCGATCTCCTGTTCGACCTTCACGGGGTCCTCTTCGGACGTCCACGCGAAACGTCGGGCGAGACGTCCGAAATGCGTGTCGACGGTGATTCCAGGGACGTCGAACGCGTTGCCCAGAACGACGTTGGCCGTCTTACGTCCAACACCGGGCAGGGTGACGAGGTCTTCGAGCCGCCCTGGAACCTCACCGTCGAACCGGTCGCGCAGTGCCGCGGACAGCCCCATGACCGACTTGGTCTTGGCGCGGAAGAACCCGGTGGGTTTGAGGATCTCCTCGACCTCTTCCGGGTTGGCGGCGGCCAGGTCCTCCGGCGTGGGGTATTTGGCGAACAGCGCGGGGGTGGTCAGGTTCACCCGCACGTCCGTGGTCTGCGCCGACAGGACGGTCGCGACGAGAAGCTGGAACGGTGTACCGAAGTTCAGTTCGCAGTGCGCGTCCGGGTACGTCTCGGCCAGGATCCGGTTGATCCGGCGGGCCCGCCGCACGAGCCCCAACCGCGTCTCGTTCTGCCATTTCCGGGCTCGCGGCCTCGCGGACGCCTCCGTCGCCATACCGGCCAGCCTAAGGCCTCACCGGGGCCGTCCGGCTTCTCTCGAGCCATCTCGGGCCGTCCCGGGCCGTCGCCTGCTCCTTGGGACCCACGAGGTCGCGACCCGTTCCGTTCGACTCCAATATCACGCAACGTGAGCATGACCACACTTCAAGGAAGGCGGACGAACCCTCCCCCGGCCGTGACAGGACCCCTCGACTCCGCGTGACGGCGCGTGTTCGCCCCTGGGGAACGGGCCCGGAGCAATCCCGGACATCTGATCAAATTACGGCACGGCCGATACTTGCCCGGGACGTCCGGTAACAGGTGTTGAGACCGGTGTGATGGCATTCACCCAATGGTCCGTACACTGGGCGAACGGGACCGCGGCGGCCCCGGGGAGGACGGTAAGCCCGGTCTTTCGTTTCGGCGCGCCGTGACCCTGCCTTCACGTACGCGGTGGGACGTACGTCACACTAGGCATGTCGGTGTTCGAGGAGGAAGAAGCGTGACCGATCGCGACGTGGACGTTCTGAGCAGAGCCCCGCTCTTCGAAGCCCTCGACGAGCAGGGCGCCAAGGCGCTGCGCGCCAACGTGGCCGAGGTGCGGCTCGCCCGCGGTCAGACGCTCTTCAACGAGGGCGAGACCGGGGACCGGCTCTACGTCGTCCTCGAAGGGAAGATCAAGCTGACCAGGACGGCCCCGGACGGCCGGGAGAACCTGCTGAGCGTGCTCGGGCCGAGCGAGATGTTCGGCGAGCTGTCGCTGTTCGACCCGCGTCCGCGCACCGCGAGCGCCATCGCGGTGACCGAGTGCCGCCTGGCCGGGCTCGGCCACGACGACCTGCGGCCCTGGCTGACGGGACACCCGGAGGTCGCCGTCCAGCTCCTACGTGCGCTGGCGCAGCGGTTGCGCAAGACCAACGACGTCATGGCCGACCTGGTGTTCACCGACGTGCCGGGGCGTGTCGCCAAGGCGCTTCTCGACCTGGCGGAACGGTTCGGGCAGCCGTCCGAGGCGGGTCTGCACGTGCATCACGACCTCACGCAGGAGGAGCTGGCGCAGCTCGTCGGCGCGTCCCGCGAGACGGTCAACAAGGCGCTCGCCGACTTCGCCCAGCGCAACTGGCTGCGGATCGAGGCCCGCGCCGTCGTGATCCTCGACATCGAGCGCCTCCGCAAGCGCTCCAAGTGACCGTACGTCCCGTTTGATCCCCGGTTGACCATCGGGCCGCCGCCGCGCCCGCGTCACACAGCGTCGTGTGGCCCCCGGCGTTCGTTCAGATAGTCGAGCTGCGCCTGGACGGACCACTCGGCCGCCCCCCACAGGGACCTGTCGACGTCCGCGTACACGCGTTCGACGACCTCCCGCGCCGTGCGCGCACCCGCGGCGACGGCCGCCTCCACCTGGGCGAGACGCTCGCGGCGATGATCGATGTAGTGGTCGAGGACGGCGATCGGATCGTCCAGCTTCGGCCCGTGACCGGGGAGGATCGTCGCGGCCTCGACATCGGCGGCGAACGCGCGGAGCCGGTCGAGCGAGGCGAGATAGTCGCCGAGGCTCCCCTCCAGGACGGTCGTCCCGTACCCGAGGACCGTGTCTCCGGTGAGGACGGCGCCGTCCGCCGGAAGCCAGAACGTCAGCGAGTCGTCGCTGTGACCGGGCGTCTCCATGATCCGCAACTCCAGGCCGCCCAGGGTGATCACGTCGCCCTCGCCGAGCCCTTCGTCACCGAGCCGGTGCCGGGGGTCGAGCGCCCGGACCTGCACCGAACCGCCCGCGAGCCGCGCGAACTTTCCGGCCCCGGCCGAATGGTCGGGATGGCCGTGCGTCAGCAGAACCAGGCCGACCCGGCGTCCCTGGGCCTCGACCGTCTCCAGGACGCGCCTGAGATGCTTGCCGTCCTTGGGGCCCGGATCGACGACGACGGCCTCGTCCGAGCCGGGCTCGGCGATGATCCAGGTGTTGGTGCCGTCCAGGGTCATGGCGGACGGGTTCGGGGCGAGTACGCACGTCGCCCGCTCGGTGCCCATCCCGTCGATCTCCGACATGCCACCCATCCTGCCCGAGGCCCGATCCGGGTGACGGACCGGGTTCCAGCGGAAACGGTCGAGACGCCGCAGCGCCGACGTCCCCGCCAGCCACCGCAGCGCGGCCCTGGACACCGGGTCCCGACGGCTCATCGGTAGTGCCGCGCCGCCGACTCGGGGAGCACGAGGTACGCCTCGCCGTCGATGATCTCGGCGGTGGGCTCGTGGGCGACGATCTCACGGGACGCGGCGAGCACGTCCGCGACCGTCTCGAACTCGGCGAGATCGGCCAGCGTCGCGAGCGTCGGCGGCAACATCGGCCACGCGCCGTCGAGGGCCCGTTCGACGGCCTCCGCCGGACGCACCCACGCCACCCGGTCCGCCTCCGTGCTGACGTCCCTGGCCCGCTGCCCCTCCGGCATCGCGGCGACGAAGAAACGGGTGTCGTAGCGCTTCGTCTCGATCTTCGGGGTGATCCAGTGCGCCCACGGCCGCAGCAGGTCCGAACGGAGGACGAGGCCGCGCCGGTCGAGGAACCCGCCGAACGACCGGGAGCGATCCAGCAGTGCCCGGCGGTCGGCCTCCCAGCCCTCACCGCGCGTGTCCGCCACGACCGTCCGCGCGGTCGGCCCGGCGAGCAGCACGAGCGTCTCCTCGAACGTCTCCCGGACGGCCGCGCACACCAGTTCGCGGGCGAGCGTCTCGTCCGCGTTGAGCGCCTCGCCCCACACGGCCGGCGACGGACCGGACCACGCGAGGTCCGCCTCCCCGTCCCGCGGATCGACCGCGCCGCCGGGGAACACGTACATGCCGGGCGCGAACGCCATGGACCGGACACGGCGTAGCAAGAATGCCTGCAGCCCATGCCTCTGGTGATCGCGAAGTACGGCGACGGTGGCCGCGGGACGCGCGGGAACGGGCTCGATCCTGCCCGACCGGAGGTCCTCGACCCGGCCCCGGAACGACTCCGGCAACTTGCGCCCGTTCACTTCACCCCATCCGAAACGGCACTCCCGGCGGCCCATTCGGACACACCGAACGTCATTCCGTCAACCCCGCCCGCACGGCCCGGGTGCCGCCCGACCTGCCTGAGCCGCCCCGGCCGTCCCGGTCACCGATCTGGGGCCGCCTTCGGTGACCGCGCATCGTGACGCTCACGGGCGGCATGGACCTCGCTCATGTGGTGATTCGCCCAGTGCAGCATCGACTGGATCAACGGGATGACGCGCTCACCCAGCGGCGTCAGCGCGTACTCCACAACGCCCTGCTGTCCTGACCTAGTGCCTCGGCCCGGCGTCCCGCCGAGCGTTCCGGCCGAGCGTCTGGCCCGGCATTGTGGACGCCGCGGCGTTGGGCCGCCGGGGGTCAGGCGATCTCGGCGATCAGCTCTACCTCGACTGGGGCGTTGAGTGGCAGGACGGCGACGCCCACGGCGCTGCGTGCGTGCTTGCCCGCGTCCCCGAACACCTCGACCAGCAGATCGCTCGCACCGTTGATCACCTGAGGCTGCCCGTGGAAGTCCGGCGCGCTGGCGACGAAGCCGACGACCTTGACGATCCGCGCGACCCTGGACAGCTCGCCGACCTCGGCCTTGAGCGCCGCGATCGCGTTCAGGGCGCAGATGCGCGCCTGCCGGGCCGCCTCCTCCGCGTCGACCTCCGCGCCCACCTTTCCGGTGACCGCCAGCTCACCCTTGACCACCGGGACCTGCCCGGACGTGTAGACGAGCGACCCCGTCCGCGCCGTCGGGACGTACGACGCGACCGGCGGAACGGGCTCGGGCAGCTCAAGCCCCAGTTCGCGGATTCGTTCTTCAGGCGTGCTCATGACCACTCCTCGTGAAAGCGCTGCTCGATCGGTTCAGGACTGCACTTCGCGCTTGAAGTAAGCCACGAGATTCTCAGGATTCGGCCCCGGCAGGACGGTCACGAGCTCCCACCCGTCCTGGCCCCAGTTGTCAAGAATCTGCTTGGTCGCGTGCACCAGCAACGGAACGGTCGCGTACTCCCACTTCTTCATGGGCCTCACCTTAGCGATCGACCCAGCCACGTCCCTCTGGAACCCGCCCGTACGCCCCGACAGGCGCGGACTCGACCGGTTCCCGGCCCCCGCGCGTCCTTCGGCCGCAGCGATGCACGGATCGCTATCGATGCGGCTCGAGACAGCATCGCCGTTTTGTTGATCTTCACATATCCGCTGCGCAGAGTCGAAGCGACAAATCCGGCTACGCCCCGACTTCTGCACGGCCATTGCCGGAAAACGGGGTACAAGGAGAGGCAACGAGTATTGAAGGCCGCCATGGCACTGGTCGCCATGGTGCCGCTCGGCGTAGTCGGGCTGTCCGCACCGGCTTCGGCGGGAGAGTGGTGTGGATGGAACGAAATCTGCATGTTCGAGGACGCCCTCTACCGCGGTGACCGGTACGTCAGCCATACGGCGGTTCCGGGGAGATACCAGATCGACTGGTGGAACGGCGACAACGAGATCTCTTCGGCGATGAACAACTCGTTCGACTTCTGCGTCCGGCTCTATGACAACGACGACTGGACCGGGGCCACCTACACGATCGGCTACGACGAAGTGCACAGCACCCTCCCCGGCTTCAACGACCGGGCGGAAAGCTTCATCGTGTGGCGATGCCGATAACGGTCACCGTCATCCCCTGGGGGTGACCGCTTTACCGGACCCGGGCCCCGCCCCGCGGGGCGGGGCCCGGGTTCGCTGCGGCAAGCGGTCGGTACGCCACCATCCGCGCCGCCTGCCGGACGGCCAGGACATGCGGTTCGTTCCCTCGCGACGACGACCACACCAGCGCCGACGTGCACGGCGACAGACCAACGACATCGACGTACGCGACACCTGGTCGGGGGAAGAACCGGCGCGCTGCCTCCGGCATGAACGCGATCCCCGTCCCTGCGCGACCGTCGCCAGGATCGACTCCACGTCCTGGGCGACCGGCCCGTCCACCACCGGTGACCCGTCCGGCCATGGATCGACCGCCCAGAAGTCCCGCCACACCTCGGGGCAGGCGTCGGGGGCCGACACGACGGCGCGTCCGGCGAGATCCGCCAGTGTGACGGCGTTCCGTTCGGCCAGCGGGTCCCCGATCGGCACGCACGCCACCCGGGGTTCGGTCGCAAGTTGGAGGGTGCGGATGCCGTCGGGCGCCGGGGGGCGGCAGAACGCCAGGTCGACCTCGGCCCGCTCCAGGGAGCGGTGGTGCTCGATCAGGTTCAGCAGTCGCAGTTCCACCTGCAAGTCCGGGCTGCGCCGCCTGAGTTCGGTCAGGACCGCGTGGACGTGCGGCATCGCCCCCTCGGCGCCGACGGTGCCGATGACGACGTGAGCGCTCACCACACGCGCGTGCGCCCGCGCCACGCGCCCCAACCGCGACAGGCCGTCGACCACCGTGCGCGCCTCGACCAGCGACGCCTGCCCCGCCGGTGTGAGGGCGACCGACCGGCTGGTCCGCTCGACCACGGCGCGCCAGCATCAGGAACGCCTGCAACTGCGCCGCGGTCGGCGTCGCCACGTCTTCCACCATGACCTCCGGTGGCCGTCCCTCACGCCCCGGGCCGCAACACCCCGGCGACCGGGCGGGCTTCCACCAACCTTGATCTTCCTCTTCGCCTCCCACGTTCTGGAGGCCACCACCCGGACATACGCCCGGACGTCAACGATCCGAAGGACGGCGGCGCCGTGCGCGGGCGACAGGCCGAGGGTCAGAACGCGGACCGGCACAGCGCGGACGTGCTCGTTTAGCCAGGGGTCAAGACCGCACGGCGCGAACCATGACGGAGCGGAGCAGACCAGACAGGACGCGGCGCCCGTCCGCGTTGAAGGACGCCGAGCAGCCGGGCGACCTCGCCCGAGCGCACACGTCGGGCGGACCCAGGGTCAAGAGTTCTCGGCGCGGAGCATGACGCGGCGGAGCAAGTCGGAGAGGACGCGGCGCTCGTTCGCGTTGAGGACGCCGAGCAGCCGGTACTCCTCGTGCCCCACACCGCCCATGGCGGCGAGCCACACGCCCCGCCCCTCGTCGGTGAGTTCGACGACGATCCTGCGGCGGTCGGTGGCGGACGGCGTCCGGCGGACGAACCCGCGGCGTTCCAGCCCGTCCAGCCGCCCGGTGATCGAGTTCGGGGCCATGCCGAGGTCGGCGGCGAGTTGCGAGGGTGTGGCGGAGCCGTGCCGTCCGGCGAGCGCGTGGAGCGTGTCGTACTCGTGTCGTTGCAGGTCTGAGGCCACAAGGGAACGGTCACGGACGTGCTTGAGGTGTTCGACGAGTTTGACCATCCGGGTGACGGCGCCCTCGATGTCGGGGTCGAGGCCGGGCAGGATCGGCGTCCACCGCTCCACATGTTCGTCCGTCCGGTCCCGTGCCGTGTCGCCCATGACCGCGATCGTAGCGACCGCTCCCCATTACTTCGACACCGAGTATTTCGTTGACGATTAATTCGGTGACGAACTAGATTCACCCGGTATGGCCCATCCACTGCGCGGTCGGGACTTCCGGTTGCTGTACGGCGCCCGCGTCCTGTCCCTGACCGGCGAGGCCGCGGTTCCGGCCGCGCTCGCCCTCGCCGTGCTGCGCGCGACCGGGTCCGCCTCCGCGCTGGCCCTGGTCCTCGCCTGCGCGATGGTTCCCCGCGTGCTCCTCCTTCCACTCGGCGGTGTCGCCGCGGACCGCCTCAACGCGCGCCGCGTCGCGCTGGTCACCGACATCGTCGGATGCGCCGCCCAGCTCGTCGCCGGGATCGAACTCCTCCGCGGAGATCCCGAGCTGTGGCACCTCGCCGTCACCCAGGCGATCGGCGGCACCGCCTCGGCGTTCCAGACCCCGACGATCTCGCCGCTGGTCGCCGGAACCGTGGAACCGTCCGGGTTACAGAAGGCCAACTCCCTCCTCGGCGCCGCCACCGGCGCCGCCCGGCTCGCCGGTCCCGCCCTCGCCGGAACGTTCGTGCTCACCATCGGCCCCGGCTGGACGTTCGTGCTCGACGCCGCCACGTTCGCCGCCAGCGGCGCCCTGCTCGCGGCGACGCGCGTCCGGCACGTGCCGCAGCCGGACCTCCCGGACGGCCGGACCGGCGCGTTCCAGCGACTCACACGCGACATGGCCGAAGGCTGGACGGAGGTCCGGACGCGCGACTGGTACTGGACGAGCCTGATCGCCCACGGCGTCTGGAACGGCGCGTCCGCCGTCCTCCTCACCCTCGGACCGGCCATCGCGATCGAACACCTCGGCGGCGAGGAGACATGGATCGCGACCGTCCAGGTCGGCGCCGTCGGGCTCGTCGCCGGGTCGCTGCTGGCGTCCCGCATCCACCTGCGCCGCCCGGTCCTCGTCGCGAACCTGGGCCTCGCGATCTTCGCCCTGCCGCTCGCCCTGCTGGCCGTCCCCGCGCCCGCGCCGCTGGTCATCGGCTCGTACGGGCTGGCGCTCGCCGGGCTCGGCGTCCTCAACCCGACGTGGCAGACGGTCGTCCAGCTGACCATTCCGCAGCACGCGCTGGCCCGGGTGACGTCCTACGACTGGCTGCTCTCCCTAGCGGCGGCACCACTCGGCTACGCGCTCGCGCCGTTGGCGGCGTCGGCGTGGGGAACGGCCGTGCCGCTGACGGTCTCCGCGTTCCTGGTCGCCGCGTCCTGCCTGGGCACGGCCGCGGTGCCGGGCGTCCGCCGACTGACCATGCCCACGCCAGAGCCCCCGGCGCTCCTCAAGACCCCTGGTACCGAGCCCGCCCAGTAACAGCGGGGGCGGCCTTGCCAACCGTCAGGCAAGGTTCCCGGTCACCGCATCAGGGAGCGGCGGTCGGTGGGTCGCCGGGCTGGGGGTCGCCGCCCGTGATGCCGGGCCGGTCGTCGGACGACCGATCCCGCACGGCCGGTGCCTCGTCACGCTGCTTCGGCTCGTCCAGGCCGATGACCGGCGGAACGTCCTCGGGGGACTCCAGCGCGGCGGAGGCCTCCGCCGCCTTCGCCAGTTCCTCCTCCGCCTTGGCGAGCCGCTCCCCGAGACCCGGCCCGCCCTGCTTGCCCGCGGCATCGCCTCGACCGGTGTCGCTCGTGACACGGTCGAAGAACCGCAGCACCTCCACCGGCAGCGGCATGACCAGCGTGCTGTTCTTCTCCGCGGAGACCTCGACGACCGTCTGCAACAACCGGAGCTGGAGGGCCGCCGGGTCCTGCGACATGATCTCCGCGGCGGCGGCGAGCCGCTTGGACGCCTGGAACTCGCCGTCCGCGGTGATGATGCGGGCACGCCGCTCCCGCTCCGCCTCGGCCTGCCGGGCCATCGACCGCTTCATGCCCTCCGGCAGCGAGACGTCCTTGATCTCGACCATCTCGATCCGGATGCCCCACGGCCCCTCGGTGATCTCGTCGATGATCGACCGCAGCCGCGTGTTGATCTTCGCGCGCTCGCCGAGGAGTTCCTGCATGTCGGCCTGGCCGATGACCGACCGCAGCGACGTCTGCGCCACCTGGGAGACCGCGTACCCGTAGTTCTGGACGTTCACGATCGCCTTCACCGGATCGATCACCCGGAAGTACACGACGGCGTCCACACGGACGCTCACGTTGTCCTGGGTGATGCCGTCCTGGCCCGGAACACCCATCGTGACCGTCTGCCGACTGACCTTCTGCATCCGTTCGATGATCGGCACGATCGCCGTGATGCCGGGCTCGCGGACCGCGCCGGGCCGCAACTGCCCGCCCCGCTGCACCTGGCCGAATCTGAACACGATGCCGTGCTCGTACTGCTGGACGACGCGGATCGAAGACGTCAGGACGATCAGCCCGCCGACGAGGACGATCAGCAAGACGACAAGGGCCACCGCTTCCATCACGGGCACCTTTCTCTCGTGATCGGCGGGACCACGGGGAGCGCCCAGGCCCCGACAGCTCGGAACCACCCGGAGGACGGTTCACGTTTCCCAGCTAACCGCGCGGGCACGCCGATTGACAGTGCCCGCGCCAACGATCGTGGCCGGAACCGTGTCTGGGATCACTTGCAGCGGGACGGGCGCACTCTCAAGTGTTTGTCGAGTGAACGATATGGTCGATCGAGTGAGCGCGAGAGACACCGACTGGGACGGCGTACGCCTCCACGTGGTCACCGGGAAAGGCGGAACCGGGAAGACCACCGTTGCCGCCGCACTCGCCCTCGCGTTGGCCGCCGGAGGCCGCAAGGTCCTGCTCGTCGAGGTCGAGGGACGCCAGGGCATCGCCCAGCTGTTCGACTGCCCGCCCCTGCCGTACGGGGAACGGCGCGTCGCCGTCGCACCGGACGGCGGCGACGTCTACGCGCTCGCCATCGACACCGAAGAGGCGCTTCTCGAGTACCTCGAAATGTTCTACAACCTCAAACGCGCCGGGAAGGCGATGACCCGACTCGGCGTCGTCGACTTCGTCACCACCATCGCGCCCGGTCTACGCGACGTGATCCTCACCGGCAAGACCAGCGAATCCGTCCGGCGCAAGAACAAGGACGGCTCGTTCGTCTACGACGCCGTCGTCATGGACGCGCCGCCCACGGGCCGCATCACCAAGTTCCTGAACGTCAACGACGAAGTCTCCGGCCTCGCCAAGGTCGGGCCCGTGCGCAACCATGCCGACACCGTGATGAAGGTCGTGCGCAGCCCCGAAACGGCCGTGCATTTCGTCACGATGCTCGAGGAGATGCCCGTCCAGGAGACGATGGACGGCATCCGTGACCTCACCGAGGTGGGCCTGCCCATCGGCGGCGTCATCGTCAACATGGAGCACCCGCCCGTCCTCCCCGAAGACGCGCTCGCCGCCGCCGCGTCCGGCGACCTCGACATGGACGAGATCATCCGTGGCGTGAAGGCGGCCGGTCTGGAACACGACGCCGAGTCGATCGCCGCGGTCCTCGCCGCGGAGGCCGCCGACCACGCCCGCCGCACCGCACTCCAGCGGCGCGAGAAGGAACGCCTCGAATCGATCGACCGTCCCCGCTACACCCTCCCGCTCCTGTCGGACGGCATGGACCTCGCGGGCCTGTACGACCTGGCCGCCGCCCTCCGCGCGCAGGGCGCCGCATGACCGAGCACAGCGGGAGGTACATGACCGGCGACGACCGTGTCGCGACGGAAGGGGCGAACGGATGAGCCCGACCGGCGGCAAGACCCCGCCCGCTCTCGACGTGAACGCGCTCCTCGACGACCCGCGCACGAAGATCATCGTGTGTTGCGGCTCCGGTGGCGTCGGCAAGACGACGACGGCCGCGGCCCTCGGTGTCCGCGCCGCCGAACGGGGCCGTGACGTGGTCGTCCTCACCGTCGACCCGGCCCGGCGGCTCGCCCAGTCGATGGGCCTGTCCGAGCTCGACAACAACCCGCGCAAGATCGAGGTCGAGGGCGACGGCGAGTTGCACGCCATGATGCTCGACATGAAGCGCACCTTCGACGAGATCGTCGAAGCGCACGCCGACCCCGACCGGGCCAAGCAGATCCTCGCCAACCCGTTCTACCAGTCGCTGTCGTCCAGCCTGTCCGGGACGCAGGAGTACATGGCGATGGAGAAGCTCGGCCAGCTGCACCGCTCCGGCGCCTGGGACCTGATCATCGTGGACACTCCGCCGTCCCGGAACGCGCTCGATTTCCTGGACGCGCCCGAGCGGATGGGCCGGTTCCTCGACGGCCGCTTCATGCGGATCCTCGCCACCCCGGCCAAGACCGGCGGACGGTTCGGCGTCAAGGTGATCAGCGCCGGTTTCGGCATGGTCACGGGCGTGCTCAACAAGGTCATCGGCGTGCAGCTCCTCCGGGACGTCCAGACGTTCGTCGCCGCGTTCGACACGATGTTCGGCGGGTTCCGGGAACGGGCCGAGAAGACGTTCCGGCTCCTCCAGACGCCCGGCACGGCGTTCCTCGTCGTCGCCGCACCGGAACCGGACGCGCTCCGCGAAGCCTCCTATTTCGTGGAACGTCTCGCGGAGGAGCGCATGCCGCTCGCCGGACTCGTCGTCAACCGCGTCCACGAGTCCGCCGTCGACACGCTCTCCGCGGCCCGCGGCCAGGCCGCCGCCGAAACCCTGGAGGAACGCGGCGAACACACGCTGACCGCGGCCCTGCTGCGCCTCCACACCCAGCGGCTGCAACGCTCCGCCCGCGAGGAACGGCTCCGCGAGCATTTCGCGTCGGCGCACCCGAACGTCCCGGTCACGGCCGTCGCCGCGCAGGCGGAGGACGTCCACGACCTGGACGGCCTGCGCCGAGTCGGCGAGGACCTCGCCGCCTGACCTACCTGTTCGGCACGACCCTCCACCAGGTGAGGCAACGCCACACCCACTCCGCGGGCCCGTACCGCGCATGGCGCAGCCACCACGAACTGAAGGCCGCCTCGGCCACGAACACGCACACACCAAGGACCATGACCTCGGCCGCCGTCCCGAGCCTCAGGAAATGATCCGCCGCCACGACCATAACGGTGGCCCCCAAATAATTGGTCAACGCCATCCGTCCGGCTGGCGCAAGTCTCAACAGCACACCCCAAGCACGCGAACGCAACAACACCAGAACCGCCCCCACATAGGCGGACGCAGTCACCAACCCCGCCACCGCCGAAAGCCGCGCCCCACCACCGATCTGCCAGACATTCAGAACGATCGCCCCCAGAAAAACACCCCCCACCCCCAAGGCGAGTCCGCGCCCAGAAAGACTCGACAACCTCCCAATCCCGTAACGCTCCGCACCGTACCCCAGCAGGAACAAGCCAGGGATCAACACGCTGCCACCCCCTGTGACCAGCACCGCGACTATCTCGGCGACGACTCCGATCACCAACACGAAACGTCGCGACAAAAACGACGCAGGCAGAAGAACGCCAATGCCGACAACCGCGTAGGTCAACAACACTTCGTCCGGCTGCAACACCCGATGCATCGCACCGAAGGGCACAAGAAACCCCAACCGAGCCAGCACGACCAGCCGCGGATGACGCGTTCTCTCCCGTACCACATCGAGAAACAGCCCAAAGCTAACCCCGAACAGAAACGCGAAGACAGGAAAGAACCGCTGATGCAACAGGGTCTCGTAGACCCAGTTCGCCACCCCGCCCGTGGACACCCCACTGAGCCCAACGGCGTTCACGATCGAGATGCCGAAAAGAGCGAACCCGCGGAGCACATCGACCTCAACGAGGCGCGCCGTCTCAGGCCCAGCGGACGTCTCAGAGGTTCGGGACGAAGTCGGCACTACCCCCTCCCAGAGCCCAGCCAACACCCCACGAAACCACGCCCAACCTCGCCCCCGCACCAGCAAAGGCACCCAACTCACACCACACGGCCCGCATCACCGACCGAACACCAGTCGCACTCGTGGGCGACACCCTCATCCCGTCCGCCACCACCTCATCGTCCCAAGCCGAAGCATCACAACGAACGAACCAAGCACACAGCACAGCCCAGACGACGAGCATGGCCGAGCCCGAAGGCGACGTTCCATCCGGTGGCCAGCGCCCTCACCCCCGCTACCGCCGGACAAAACGAAGGCACGTGCTGGTCTGCCCAACGGGCGGAGCCGTGGATGTTCGGACCGAAGTCGACACTGCCCCCATCTCGCAGCCCAGCCAACGAAACCCAGACCACGCCCAACCCCGACCGCCACCACCAACCTCGCCCCCGCACCAGCGAAGGCATCAAACGCACACCGCACGGCCCGTATCACCGACCGACACAACCGACTTCACCGCACAACAACCGATTGCGAGCGACAGTCGAACTTGCGGGGGGATGCCGCCCTCACCACCTCACCATCCCCAGAAGCCGCATCCATACAGGCGACAGCCCGCCGACAAACGCCCACACCACACCAACAGGCAGCGGACGACGAACCGTGGAACACGGCAGGTGCGTTCGGCGCTGAGGGTCAACGATGCCGAAGGACATGCGACGCCCGACCACGTCCGGGAACGTGTTGACAGGCTCGCATCTCGGTGTGATACGAGCCCGCTGTCACGCTCGCGAGTGGACCGGGTAGGTCATCAGCCTTGGACGGGCCGCTCTCAAAGCCCGTGAAATCAGACGATCGCCGTCGCGGCGTATCGGGTCAGCTCGCGACGAGTTCCTGCTCGTCAACGTCGACCGACCGCTCGTACTCCTCCTTGGCGGTCTCCAGAAGGTCGCGCCACGAACGTACGTCCGGCCGCCGACGCAGCAGAGCGCGACGTTCCCGCTCGGTCATCCCGCCCCACACGCCGAACTCGATCCGATTGTCGAGGGCGTCAGCGAGACACTCCGTGCGCACCGGGCAGCCGCGGCAGATCATCTTGGCCCGGTTCTGCGCTGCTCCCTGCACGAACAGGGCGTCCGGATCCGCGTTACGGCAGGCGGCGCGGGCGGTCCAATCCGTGATCCACATCTTGGCCCCACTCCCCTAGGGTCTGTGTGTCGATTTGCGCTCCTTGGCCGGACGGGCGCGGACGTCAGGCCGCCAAACGAAAGCCGTGGGGAAGAACTTACGGAAGCGAGGCACGTTTCGACAGTCCCCGATGGGCCCATTCTCGATATGGCCCACCGGGGCCATATCGCCGGAACGGACTAGTTACCTGTAGTAGACGCGCCAGACACCGCGCAGGTTGTCATGAGGAGGGCATAAGGGACGAACGTCATGGTCAGCGAGGGCCCGGAAGGTACGACGACGGGGGGCGCGTCCCAAATGCACTGGTCATCCCGCGTACCCTAGTGCCCGTGCGCGTTGCGAATATGGATCGGGCGAAGGCGGCATCCACTCTTCTCAGGCTTCTCGGGGCGGGGGTCGTCGCAGGCGTCCTCGCCGCCTTCATCGCGCTGCCAGCCGTGGGCAGCGCCGGGCTGACCGCACGCGACGCCGCGAACAACTTCGAGGACATGGACAGCCAACTGAAGACGACACCACCGTCCGAGAAGACGGTGGTGTACGACTCGGAGGGCAAGCCGTTCGCCACGTTCTTCGACAAGTACCGCGAATCCGTCCGGCTCGACCAGGTCGCGCCCGTCATGCGGCAGGCGATCATCGACATCGAGGACTCGCGGTTCTACGAGCACGGCGCCCTCGACCTGAAGGGCACCCTCCGCGCGCTGGCGACCAACGTGGAGTCCGAGAAGACACAGGGCGGATCGACCCTCACCCAGCAGTACGTCAAGAACCTGCTGGTCGACGCCGCTCGGACGCGTGAGGAGTACCGCGACGCCACCGCACCGACCGTCGGACGAAAGGTCCGCGAACTGCGTTACGCCCTCGACATCGAGGAGCGGTTGTCGAAGGACCAGATCCTTGAGGGTTAC
Source organism: Actinomadura spongiicola (assembly GCF_003432485.1). GTDB lineage: Bacteria > Actinomycetota > Actinomycetes > Streptosporangiales > Streptosporangiaceae > Spirillospora > Spirillospora spongiicola. Next base: position 455,677 of record NZ_QVNQ01000001.1, on the reverse strand, counting down.
CTCAACATCTCGTACTTCGGCGCGGGCGCGTACGGAGTCCAGGCCGCGGCCAAGCGGTACTTCAGCGTCCCCGCGTCCCGGCTCACGCTCGGCCAGGCCGCGCTGCTCGCGGGCATCACGCAGAACCCCACGGCCTACGACCCCATCCGCAACCCGAAGGACGCCCGGAGCCGCCGCGACATCGTCCTTAACCGGATGGCGGAACTAGGCCACATCACGAAGCAGCAGGCCGCCGCGGAGGCCGCCAAGCCGATCGAACTGAACCCCACCGATCCTGTCGGTGGTTGCGAGACCAGCAAGGCGCCCTACTTCTGCGAGTACGTGAAGTACGACCTGCTGAACATCCTGTCGGACGGCAAGTACTGGCAGCTCACCCCGAAGGAGCAGGAGAACGTCGTCAACAAGCTCAACCGGAACGGCTACACGATCCGCACCACCCTCGACCCCCAGAGCCAGCGCGCCGTCGACAAGACCCTGCGCAGCACGGTGCCGCCGGCCGGCAACCGCGTCGCCGCCGAGGCGATGGTCGAGCCCGGCACCGGCAAGGTCAGGGCGATCGGGCTGAGCAAGCAGTTCGGCCCCGGCAAGGGCCGGACGACCATCAACCTCCCCGCCGACGCCGCGCACGGCGGAGGCAACGGGGTGTCCGCGGGCTCGACGTTCAAGGTCTTCACGCTCGCCGCCGCCATCAACCAGGGCATTCCGGTCAGCACGACGATCAACTCGCCGCAGACCACCACCGTCGGCGGCTTCCAGTCGTGCAAGTACACCGGGAACTACCAGGGCAAGAAGTACGAGAACGACACTCTCGGCGGCGGGACCTGGACGTTGTCCAACGCGGGTGACAGCGAGAAGGGCAACTTCAACCTCAAGACCGGCACCTGGCACTCGGTCAACACCTTCTACGCGTACCTGGAGAAGCGCGTCGGCGTCTGCAACGCGGTGAAGATGGCCGAGAAGTTCGGCATGAAGCAGGGCAACGGCAACGCGCTGCTGCCGCTCCCGTCCCAGGTCCTCGGCGTCAACGACATCGACATGGTCCACCTCGCCGCCGCGTACGCCGGATTCGCCGCCCGCGGCAAGTACTGCGCCCCGATCTCGGTGACGGAGGTCGTCGACGCCGAGGGCAAGCAACTCGAACTGCCCAAATCGGACTGCCGCCAGGCCCTCGACGAGGACGTCGCCGACAAGGTCAACTCGATCCTCCAGGGCGTCCTCACCCAAGGGACCGCCACGGGCCGCGGAATCGGCCGTCCCGCCGCGGGCAAGACCGGCACCTGCGAAGAGTTCACCTGCGCCGTGTTCGCCGGTTTCACCCCGAACATGGCCGCGGCCACCGCCTACTGGGACTACCGCGGCCCCTGGCGGTACAAGGTCCACGGCGTGTACGGCGCCGACATCCCCGGCGGCATCTGGCAGCAGAGCATGCAGCGCGCCCTCGCCGGAAGGCCCGCCCCCGGGTTCCGGACCCCGTCCCGCGACTTCGGCGACACCGCCCGCGTCCCGGACGTGAAGGGCAACACCATCGCGCAGGCCACCGCCAAACTCCACGCCGCCGGCCTCAGGGCCCGTGTCGCGCCCGGCTCCGTCCCCTCGGACAAGCCCAAGGGGACGGTCGTCTCCACCTCACCGGCCGCCGGCAGCGAGGCCCCACCCGGAACCAGCGTCATCCTCTACGTGAGCAACGGCGAGAACCGCGGCGGCTCCCCGGGCGGCGGCCGCCCCCGACGTGGCGGCGACTGACACCCGGGGCTCACGCCGCAGCCAGACCTACGTCACTTCACCGAGCCCGCAGCGGCCACGTTGGCCGGGGGACGGTCAGTCGATGAGTCGTTGGGAGGACGGTCCACTTCGCGCCGCCCCCTCAGACGCTGGCACAGACTGTGGACGCCAGGCCAAGGGCCCTACTGCGCGAGCTGACGCTTGACCTCGGCGGCGACACGTCCGCCCTCGGCGCGCCCCGAGACCTTCGGGTTGACGACCTTCATGACCTGACCCATCGCGCGGGGCCCGGCCGCGCCCGTCTCGGCGATCGCGTCCGCCACCAGCGCCGCCAACTCTTCATCCCCGAGCTGCGCGGGAAGGTACCCTTCCAGCACCTCGCCCTCGGCCCGCTCCGCCTGGGCCTGCTCCTCGCGCCCGGCGTCCCCGAACGCGGCCGCCGCCTCGCGCCGCTTCTTCGCCTCCCGGGTCAGCACCCTGACGACGTCCTCGTCCGACAGGGCACGCGACTGCTTGCCGGCGACCTCCTCGTTCTTCACGGCCGTGAGCGCCATCCGCAAGGTACGGGTCCGCACCTCGTCGCGCGCCTTCATCGCCGCCGAAAGATCGGTCTCCAGCTTCTCCTTCAAGGTCATGCACACCATCATGCCCCTCCGGCATCCCAAGCCCCATCAGGATTACCGCGCCGTGCAATTCTCTGGAAGCATGGAGGGGTGCGAAAGTTCTACGCCGTGCCGCTGGCGCTCCTCGGCGCGGGCGCCGCGACCTTCGGGTACGCCTCGGTGATCGAGCGGAATTGGTTCCGCCTCCGCCGCGTCGACGTGCCGATACTCGCGCCTGGCCGCCCGCCGGTGAAGATCCTGCACATCTCCGACGCGCACCTGACGCCCGGCCGGACCCGCCTCATCGACTGGGTCCGTTCCCTGGACGCCCTGGAACCCGACCTCGTCGTCAACACCGGCGACTCCGTCTCCCACCGCGACGCGGTCGGCCCCTTCCTGGACGCGCTCGGCCCCCTCCTCGAACGCCCCGGCGTCTTCGTCTACGGCTCCAACGACTTCTACTCGCCGATCTTCAAGAACCCTCTCCGCTACATCTGGCGGACCAGCAAGTCCGACTACGACCGGCACCGCCGGGAACCCGACCTCCCCTACCGGGAGCTCGGCTCGTCCCTCCAGACCGCCGGCTGGCTCGACCTCAACAACCGCATCGGCCGCCTCAAGGTCGGCGAACTGGACATCGAGTTCGGCGGCATCGACGACTCCCACATCAACCGCGACCGCTACGACAAGATCGCGGGCCCGGTCGACCCGCAGGCCGACGTCCACCTCGGCGTCATGCACTCGCCCGAACCCCGCAACCTCGACCGCTTCACCGCCGACGGCTACGACCTCCTCCTCGCCGGTCACACCCACGGCGGCCAGGTCCGCGTCCCCTTCTACGGCGCCCTCGCCACCAACTGCGGCATCGACCGTCCCCGCGTCAAGGGCCTCCACCGGCACCGCGGCGCCTGGCTCCACGTCTCCGCGGGCCTCGGCACGTCCCCGAAGGCCCCCATGCGTTTCTGCTGCCCGCCCGAAGCCTCCCTCCTCACGCTGGTCCCACGCCAATGAACCTGCGCGAACGCTGGAAAGTCGGCGGCTTCCAAGCCGCCGCCTACGACTACGCCGTCCAGAACCCCTACCTCTCCCGCCTGGGCGCCCGCCTCCTCTGGAACTACGACATCACGCACCTGCGACAGAACATCGCCGCCCAGGACCCGTCCGCCCTCACCCTCGACATCCCCTGCGGCGGCGGCGTCGCCTTCGGAGACAACCCCCGCCACGTAGGCGTCGACCTCTCCTGGACGATGCTCACCCGCGCCCGCCGCAAGACGTCCACCCTCCTCCAGGCTGACGTCTACGCCCTCCCCTTCCCCACCGACACCTTCGACGCCTGCGTCACCTACAACGGCCTCCACTGCCTGACCGACCCACCCGCCGCCATCGCCGAGATGGCCCGCGTCCTCCGCCCGGGCGGCACCCTCCGCGGCACGACCATCGTCCGCGGCACCTCCCGCGACCGCGTCATCCGCCACATGCAGCGCCGCGGCCTCTTCGGCCCGTCCGGCACCGCCGACGACGTCCGCACCTGGCTGACCTCCGCCGGCCTGACCTCCATCGAACTAACCCGCTCCGGAGCCATGACCGGCTTCACAGCCCGCAAATAGAGGACGCAAGCACCCCTCACCATCCGCTAAGGTGTACTAGGCGCCGGGAGAACGTACGCCTCCCGGGCAGCCACCACCGGGGTGTAGCGCAGCTTGGCAGCGCGCTTCGTTCGGGACGAAGAGGTCGTGGGTTCAAATCCCGCCACCCCGACAAAAACCGCCAGATCAGAGGCCGGCTCTCCCCCAAGGAGACCGGCCTCAAGATCTTTTCTCCGCCATTCGTCCGCGAACTCTGCCGCCACCCACGAACACCGTCCGCCCCGGACCAGCACCGACCGGACCACCTCCACCCACAACAGGTTCAGATCCCCATCCCCTCCGCCCCTCATCTGCCCCCACTCACCCAGACGCCCCTCCACCATTCGGGACTTGCTCAGCAGACTCCTGAACACCGAGATTGCAGTCGGGTCCGGCCTGCCAAGGGCCCCGCATCACCTCGGCTCCATGATCCTGGGATGCTGATCGCCGGTTTGCGCCGCTCATCTGCACTCGCACCGTTGCATTAAGTGCTCTCGGCTCACCAACGCCATCGATGCAGTTTTAGAGGGTCGCTGCGTCGCTACATCCGACCCGCCTAGGGCGGTCAGTGACAGGACTTCGTACGTAGGAGACATGCCAGACCTCAAGCGCATGGCGAATTGCGGCCGTCCCGCGCTCGTAACTACACTCGACCGGTTAGCTATGAGGCTGCAGTTTCCGCGCAGTAGGCAGGATGGGGAGCAACAGGTGAGGACGGACAAGCGCAGGGCAGTGGTCCTGCTGAGTGGTGGCCTCGATTCGACCACCGTGCTGGCGATCGCCCGGGATGAGGAATACGAGACATACGCCCTCAGCTTCCGGTATGGACAGCGGCACACCGAGGAGCTCGACGCAGCGCAGAAGGTGGCTCGCGAGCTGGGGGCGACCGACCACGTGATCGCTGACATCAATCTTGCCGTCTTCGGTGGCTCGGCACTCACTGATGAATCCCTGGCTGTCCCTCACCACGCCAATGCGGACGAGTTGGGCGAGGAGATCCCGGTCACCTACGTGCCTGCGCGTAACACCGTCTTCCTGTCGTTCGCGCTCGCCTGGGCCGAGACCCTGGGCTCATCGGATGTGTTCATCGGTGTCAACGCCATGGACTACAGCGGCTACCCCGACTGCCGACCGGAGTATATCCAGGCGTACGAACGCATGGCGAACCTCGCCACCAAGGCCGGCGTCGAAGGCACTCAGAAGCTCAAGATCCACACCCCGCTGATCGATCTGACCAAAGCTCAGACCATCGAGCGAGGTCTGTCCCTCGGCGTGGACTATGGCTGGACGCACAGCTGCTACGACCCCGTCGACGGCCGCGCCTGCGAGACGTGCGACTCGTGCCTGCTTCGCAGCCGGGGCTTCGCCGAACTCGGCCTTGCGGACCCCTCCTTCACGTCAGCGAAGGCTTGACGGGCCTTATGTATCGAGTCAAAGAGATCTTCTACACGCTTCAGGGCGAAGGGAGCCACGCGGGGCGTCCTTCCGTGTTCTGCCGTTTTACCAGCTGCAATCTGTGGACCGGCCGCGAGAAGGACCGCCATCGGGCGATATGCCAGTTCTGTGACACTGACTTCGTCGGAACCGACGGCCCAGGCGGCGGCCGGTTCCAGACAGCCGCCGATCTCACAGCGGCCGTCGCCAAGACCTGGCAGGGACGCGCACACCCGCGCAGCCGCCCATACGTGGTCTGCACAGGCGGCGAACCACTCCTGCAACTGGACCGCGAGGCTGTAGATGCTCTGCACACCGAAGGGTTCGAGGTCGCAATCGAGACCAACGGAACACGCCCCGCCCCAGAGGGTCTCGACTGGATCTGTGTCAGCCCCAAAGCCGGCACAGAGATCGTGCTGACCTCGGGAAATGACCTGAAGTTGGTCTATCCCCAGATCGGGGCCGAGCCCGAACGCTTTGAACACCTGGCTTTCGACCGGCTGCTCCTGCAACCGATGGACGGTCCTGACCTCGTCGCCAACACACGGGCGGCGATCGACTACTGCCTCGCCAACCCGCAGTGGCAGTTGAGCGTCCAGACCCACAAGACCCTGGGAATCCGTTGATGGAGATCTTCCGCGAGTTCACGTTCGAGGCTGCCCACCGGCTGCCGAACGTGCCCGACGGCCATAAGTGCGCTCGACTGCATGGCCACAGCTACCGCTTCGAGGTGCACGTAAGCGGCGAAGTCGACCCGGCCATGGGGTGGCTGATGGACTTCGCGGAGATCAAGGCCGCTGTCAAGCCACTGGTCGCACGACTCGACCACTACTACCTTAACGAGGTGCCAGGGCTGGAGAACCCGACCAGTGAGGTGCTTGCTAAGTGGATATGGGACAGGCTGGTCGATAAGTTGCTGCTCTCGGCCGTCATGGTGCGTGAAACCTGCACTTCCGGCTGCGTCTACCGGGGGGAAGAGTGATTCTCCAGGACGTTCAGGCCACGCCGGACTCGCGTGGTGTCCCCCTTGACGAGGTCGGCGTGGAAGGGCTTCGTTATCCCGTCCTGGTCGCCGACGGCCAGGGCGCCAAGCGTGAGACCGTCGGCACCGCCGCCATGTCGGTCAGCCTCGGCCCAGAAGTCAAAGGAGCGCATCTCAGCCGCTTCATTGAGGTGCTACACGAAGCTCGTGAGCAACTCAGCCTCAGCAGCATCGCCACCCTCGCCGAGGACCTGCGGCAACGTATGTCCGGTCCCACAGCGCGTGTCAGCCTCGACTTCCCCTACTTCCTTGAGCGGTCTGCCCCGGTGACCGGGGCGCGCGGCTTTGTTGACTATGCGTGCTCACTGGCCGCCGTCAGCGCCCCCGAGGAAAGCCGGGTCACGATGGCCGTCACGGTACCTGTGACCAGTGTCTGCCCATGCAGCAAGGCCATCAGTGATCGGGGCGCCCACAACCAGCGTGGCCACATCACGATCGTGGTTGAGCCGACCGAGCCACAAGGCGGTCTCTGGTTTGACGACCTGATCGACATCGCGGAGCAGGCGGCGTCCTCGCCCGTCTACGCCGTCCTCAAGCGGCCGGACGAGCGCCACGTGACCATGGCGGCCTATGACCATCCTGTCTTCGTCGAGGACATGGTCCGCAACGTCGCCCAGGTTTTGAGGACGCTGGACACCATCGCCGCGTACCGGATTCGGGCATTCAACGACGAGAGCATCCACAATCATGCCGCATACGCAACGGTGTCCTGGACTCGCCGAGCCGGCGAAGCATAGGCGATGGGCGACAAAACGAGCACTCCAGGCGAACGGTCTGTCCACCTGGTCGTCACCTGCGCTAACCGCAAGCGAGGCTCGCTTTCCTCCACGCTCCGGGCACGCGAACTTCCCCAGAACCAGGACACACAAGCGCGTTGCCACGACTGGATCCGCCGCCTCGCCGTCAGCGCAGCGACCACCCGCGCAGCCGACCTGTACGCCGGCGAGTATTGGCAGGTAGCGAAACAACTTGGAGCAGTGGTTGGCCCCTCTGCTTCGATGTGGGTTTGCTCCGCCGGATACGGGCTGATGCCGGAGGACGCATCCATCGCCGCCTATGCGGCCACCTTCGCCTTCGGGCAGAAGGACTCTGTCGCCTCCACAACCGACGATGCCCGCAGGTGGTGGGGAGCCTTGGCCGAGTGGCCCGGCCCCGCCCCCGGTGCTCCTCGGACGTTCACCGACCTCGCCGCCAGCAACCCGGACGCTGCCGTCATTGCCGTCATGTCGGACGCCTATCTGAGGCCATGCGCTCACGATCTTCAGCAAGCGGCCGAGAAGCTAGTCGATCCGGACAACTTTGTCATCATCGGGCCTGGCCACCGGTACCCGGACCTGGAGAACTTCATCGTCCCTGTCTCCGCGGCGGTCCAGCCTGCAGTAGGCGGGAGCCTGCTCTCCTTGCATGCACGGGCCGCCCGCCACGTGCTGGAGATGGCCAGAAAGCAGCAAAAACCGTTCACGCGGCCGACGCTTGCCGCCCTTATGAAGGAGCTGAGGGAGTCGGCTCCCCCAGCAATCTCCCGGACTCCGGGTGCCAGGCTTAGCGACGATGAGGTGTTCGCCTTCATTCGCACAGCCATGGCAGAGGAAGCAGGACCCGTCTCTGCGACCAAGCTGCTGCGCCGGCTACGCAGTTCTGGGCGGTCTTGCGAACAGGCCCGCTTCAAGGGGCTGTTTCAGAAGATCATGCAGGAAGACGCGCTCAAGGACTGGTCCTGATGTCCATGTCCAGAAGCGAGCCGTCCATCGAGGTGCGAGCACTTCGGATCATCCAGGTCAAGGACTACCCGCTCTACATCTTCATGTTGAAGGCCGAGCAGGTCCTAGAGTTCGCCGACATCTCCCGCGTGAGCCGCGATGAGGCAGGCAAGCTGATCGGCTATCAGCGCCCCCAGGTACGCAAGCACATCCAGGAAATCGTCGAGTATCTGGACAGCCCGCTACCGATCTTCCCTAACCCGATCATCATGGCGCTCTCGCCTGACGTCCGTTTCAAAGCCACCCGCGGCGGCAACCGGCTCCCAGATGATGGCGCCTCCGACACTGGCCGGTTGTTCCTTCCCCTGCCGAGGGAAGGCAAGCCGAAGCCCGCCTGGATCGTCGATGGACAGCAACGCGCGTTGGCCTTGGCGCAAGCTAAACGCAGAGACTTGCCCGTCCCAGTCACGGCATTTGTCGCCGATACAGTGAGTTTGCAGCGCGATCAGTTTGTGCGCATCAATAATACACGCCCACTTCCTCGCGGCTTGGTCACCGAATTGCTACCCGAGGTGGACAGCCCCCTACCGGCTCGCCTAGCGGTACGCAAGGCTCCATCGAGCCTATGCGACGTGCTGAACACCGACGGAAAATCCCCCTTTCATGGGATGATCAAACGAGCTTCCAGTGCCGGGAGCCGCCAGCCAGGCCCGGTAGTTACCGACACTTGCGTCGTCGACATGATCCAAGAAAGCCTCACCTCCCCTTCCGGCTGCCTGTTTCCATATCGCGACATCGGTCGCGGCGAAACGGATTACGACGGAATCATTCAGGCCTTGACCATCTACTGGACGGCAGTCCGGGACACTTTCCCTGAAGCTTGGGGCAAACCACCGGAAAAAAGCCGGTTGATGCATGGTGCTGGAATTAAGGCAATGGGTCGCCTCATGGATCGCATCCTCGGTACTATTGATCCTCAGCGCGATGATGCATACGAGCAGATTCGCCAACACCTCGAACTCATCGCTCCACACTGTCACTGGACCACTGGGACCTGGGAGGGCCTTGGGCATCGCTGGAACGAGATTGAGAATGTGGGGAAGCATGTCCAAGAGCTTTCCAACTACCTGATCCGTCTGTACCAGAGCGCACGCAGGGAACTCCTTTGAAGTTTTTCTTCCCAGATAGCCAAGACCAGGTCAGCCCGACCTTTGACTTCCGCAATGAGGAATATTCTCCGTACCGTGTACGGCAGCGCGACGACCGCTATGCGCATGAGGTCCTGGCGAAGCGCCCTTACCACGGGATCCTGGTCAGCAAAGCTATCGTGGACGGCTCGGTTAGGGGATCCGGGAAGTACACGATGCCGCAGCGGGAACGGCTTCATAGGTTGGGCGTACAGAAATACTTCAGGCTGCCGGATGGCGTCACCACGCTGGGCGATTGTGGCGCCTTCAACTATATTGACGAAATCGAGCCGCCGTACAGCGTGCCCGATGTCGTGGATTTCTATGAACGCTGCGGATTTGATGAAGGCGTTAGCGTTGACCACGTGATCTTTCACTACGACCGGGACGCCACAGAATCCACCATCGAACCAAAGTGGGCTGAACGCCGCAGGATCACACTCAAGTACGCGCGCGATTTTCTCGATGAGGTGGAGAAGCGAAAGCATTCCATCGTCCCGGTGGGCGCTGCCCAGGGGTGGAGTCCCGCCAGTTACGCCGACAGCGTCCACCAACTCGAAGAGATGGGCTACCGCCGCATAGCGCTCGGAGGAATGGTGCCCTTGCGGACTGAGGACATCTTGGACTGTCTCTACGAGATCGAAAAGGTGCGGCAGAACGCAGAGTTGCATCTGTTGGGGATCACTCGGGTCGGCACCATCGAAGAGTTCGCCACTCTCGGAGTCACCAGTTTCGACAGCACATCGCCCTTTCGCCAGTCGTTCATGGACGACAAGAATAACTACCACACCGCTGATGGCGCTTACATGGCAATCCGGGTGCCTCAGGTCGACGGAAACCCGTCCCTGAAGCGAAAGGTGCTAGCTGGCGAGGTGTCACAAGCCGAAGCCAAGCGCCTCGAGCGCGAGACACTTCGCCTACTGCGAGGCTACGACGAAGGTGACACTAGAGCCTCTCTGGAGAAGGTACTGAACACCCTTCGCGACTATGAGCAGCTGGTTGAAGGCGACAAGTTGGATCCTAAGAAGGGCGCCAAGAAGTCTCGTATCCCCAAGTATGAGATACTTCTTCAAGAGAAACCATGGAAGACATGCAACTGTGGACTGTGCAGCAAGCTTGGCATTGAGATAGCCGTATTCCGAGGCACGGAACGGAACAAGAGCCGCGGCTTCCACAACCTTGCGGTCTTCGCCGCTAAGATTCAGCACATCGGCCGTGCGCCTAGTCAGGAGAACCAATGACCGACCAGCACACGCTTCGTCTTCCGGCGCTGGAGGTCCGGCAGGGTGATCGCCGCATCTACTGCTTCGCGGTTGACGGCAAGCGCCTGCATGAGTTCGCGGCCGTGTCCCGAATCCGACGGGATGACCAGGAAGAGTTGCACGGCTACCAGCGTCCGGAGGTAGCCAACCACATCAAAGCGATCAAGCGCTATCTTGAGTCACCCTCGGCGATGTTGCCGAACGCGATCGTGCTGGCATTCGACAGCAGGGTGAAGTTCGAAGCCGGGACAACCCCTGAGACAGGGGAAGGCTACTCGGTGCCCGGAGTACTCGTCATACCCGTGGACGAGGACCTTCCCGAGTACCAGAAACCCGCTTGGCTGGTGGACGGCCAGCAGCGCAGTGCTGCCATCAGGGAAGCAGAGATCGACACGTTTCCCGTCGCAGCCGTAGGCTTTATCGCCGACAACGAGGCTGAACAGCGAGCCCAGTTCATCCTGGTCAACAACACCAAGCCGCTGCCCAAGGGCCTGATCCACGAGCTACTCCCCAACACCAGAGGTCACCTGCCGCCGGCTTATGCCCGCCGGCAGTTGCCGGCGGTGCTCATGACCCGGCTGAACGGTACCGGCGCCGGCCCGTTCTACAAGGCGATCGCAACCCCCACCTCGCCGGACGGCTACATCAAGGACAACAGCGTCCTGAAGATGATCGAGAACAGCATGTACGAGGGGGCGCTCTACCAGTACCGCGACGAGCAAGGCGGCGGAGACGTCGAACGCATGCTGCTCCACCTCAACACGTTCTGGGGCTTGGTCAGGGACGTCTTCCCGGACGCTTGGAGCAAGCCGCCCCGCACGTCGCGGCTAACTCACGGCGTCGGCATCCAGGCCATGGGTTACGTGATGGACAAGCTCACCGAAGACGAGCCGGCCGAAAAGCTCGACCGCCACCACATCCTCGAGAAGCTGAGGAACATCAAGGTCGTAGCGGCCTGGACCGAAGGAAGCTGGCACTTCGGCAGGGACGATGAGCGCAAGTGGAACGGCCTCCAGAACACCCCCAACGACGTGAAGTGGCTGACCAAGGGCCTCCTCGTCATGGTCGACCAGGACCCGCTGTTCTGATCCTTCACTGAGCCTGGGCCCCGGGTCCTCACAGGTGCGTGTTGCGGTGTGGACAGCCATAAGTTTCGAAGTGCGGAATCCAGTGGCCGTCCATAATCGACCAGCCATTATGCGGACGAGAGATGCTGTTCAAGAGCCTGCATGAAGCCCGTGACTCCTTGGCCCTGCGGCATGATCTGTTTGTCTCTATCCCTCGCTTGATCGATCGCGGATGTCGCGGGATGGGTAGCGTGCCATGTGTCAACGATCAAGTAGTCGGCCCGGGCGGCGAGCGAGCGCAAAGTTGCTGTTCCCACCTTGTCGGTGTTGCCCTCGACTGCCCTGGGAGAGCAGAGTCTGGACAGGCGCTTTTCAAGTGACGCAGCCGCTCGAGGCAGAAGTGAGTAGACACCGACTACCGAACCGTCTAGCCGCTTCCAGACGGTGTCCACGTCGGATGTCTGCTCGTGCGGCTGCCGGACCGGGAGGCCGGCCTCGCCTGCCAGGGTCTCCAACTCTGAGTCCTGGCGCGAGCTGAGCCTTTGCTGGAAGCTCCGGATTTTGTTGATCACCTCGGAGACGGTGGCCAGTCTCGCTTCCGGCACAGGCGAGGGAGCATAGAGCAGGACGTCCACGAGGCTGAGCCCCCAGTCAACCGCAGCAGGCGAGGAGATCCGTCTCCACAGGAGCAGCGCATGGTTCAGGGTCTCTTGGTAACGGGACTCGGTAGGTCCGCCTTCCAGAAGCCTTACGATGAGGAGCAAGTAGGCATCACGTACTGGAGCGCTCAGACTCGGCTGATCCACCAGCAGCATCAGGACGACGTCGAAGAACTCTCCTGCTTGTATCGTCGCGGCCGCTTTGGCCGCTGCGCTGCATAGCAGGTCCAGCGCAGCCACAATCTGTTCTTGGTTTGCGCCTGCCCAAGCGCTGAGAACGTTGTCGGCCGCCGCACGGGCCTCGGCATACGACAGTGACCCCAACCCCGCCCATTGATGGTGCTGCGCCCGCAGGACCTGCGCTGCATCAGGCCAGTGCTCGTTTCGTCCCAGACGGGCACACCACTCCGTCCAACTGTGGCAAGATCCCCCGACCAGCCGGTCCAACTCCTCCAGGTCTCTGAGCAACCGGCGGTCCGGACGCAGCCGTCCCTCTTCGACAAACCCAGACACCAGTGAGCGGACGGCGGGTGCTTGGTTGGTCTCTTCGCCTTCGAGAACGGCCTGCACTGCCATATCGGCTTCGGACGGCTCAGGTGATTCGAGGAAGGCACGGGTTACTGCGCCGTACTGTGCCTGTTGAAACAGTTCCTGAATGGTCGGGAGGATGACTGGTCGCGGGCGCGCAGCAGTATCACCATGTGTGACCAGAGACCGCAACCACCCACGTTCGGCGTCGGTGGCGGCGGCGCGCAGCAGCCTCTCCAGTCGGCCTCGGTCCCCTTGTACCTGAGCGGCTACGGCCGTAACCTTCCGGCCGTTCTCCGTGATGGGCACATCAACGGCGTTGAGGATCACTCCGTAACGAGAGTTGAGGTCCGCGCGTGTGTAGACGTCCTCAGCGGACAATTCTGAGGTAGAAAGAGGGGCTACCTCCTTCCACCACAGCATCTCCAGGAGGATCTCGTTTACCGCACGGGGTCGCCGGGCGCGGAGCATCTCCTGAAGGTAGGGAAGATCTTGCAGTTCGCTCCAGCGCTCGAGACGACCGAGCAACTCCACCTTCAGGAACCTGAGGTTCTCGGCGCTTAGCCGCCCGGTCAGCCGCAGTTCGTCCAGGGCGTGCTCGGCGACGCGACCGTTCCCCCGCAACAGCGCCAGCCGGAAGTCACGGAGCAGGTCCACGTGCGATGGCCGAACAGAACGCCGCCGTACGTCCGTCCCGGTCACGGTCGCGACCGCATCCTCCAACCGCTCAAGCATGACCAGCGCCGATGCGTCCGTACGTTGCAAATGGGACAGATGGTTGATCCCAACAGCCCGCAGTATCCCGTCGGCCCCTTCGTTTCCTGGAGATATCGGCGCTGGTTCGATAGTAGCGACCGTTGGGCCGAGGAAGGCAGCGAGCACCTCCTGTCCGCACCGCTGTCCTTCACGGTCTTCGGATATTAAGTAGAAACCGGCGGGTTCGCGGTCCACTGGCATCACCAGCCAGCCACTCGTCCCCCTGGACCAAGTGCGCACTTGGCCTTCGAAAAGAACTTCTATTCGATCTCGCAGCGAATTAAAGCGCGCCGTGTCACCGAGAACCCGACGCAACGCTTCGAAAGCACTCACAAGTCATCCCCGAACCGGTCGCGGGCGTCCATACGAGCCTGGGCCACGTAAGCTGGGTCCGTGTTCAGTTCCACCTGCTCCTCGCGCAGGTGGATACCATTGTAGGTAATGTTCATACTGCCCGCCAACGCATACCCATCCCCGGTGAGCGACTTCGTATGCAGCAGGCCGGTTGGATCTGTCACCACCTTGATATTTGTTTCAACGTCCAGGTCACGGGCGAGAAATTGGAGTCGGCGCTTGAAGGTGTTGTTATGACTGTCGATTGTCGTGGCAACGATCACATATGTGCGTTCCGCCGCCAACGTGGCCAGGACTTCGGCAAGGCGGATGTGGCGCCGTCCGAAACGGGTGAGCGCGGGAAAGGTACCGAGGGTGTTGTCGATGACACCGACATCTGAGATCCAGGGAGAGACGAGCCAAAGGTGGGTGCTCTGATGAACGAGTTCCGCAGCAAATAGTGCACCGAGAAGGTCCAGGACCTCGTTGGAACTCTGAGCACTGGACTTGCGGATGACTCTGTTCATAGCGCCTCCCTTAGCAGTACGCGGGCCTCAACGTACTGAGTCGTAATGCGAGTCCCGACCACGACTGGATGACATAGAAGCGTTCCGACCTCGACCGGGCGAGTCTGCAGGTCCAGGATGGCTGATCGGAGAACGGCGCTGTTCGTGTGAGGTGCGAGCAGAATTGTCTCGCCGCACTCCCGGAGGATGTCGTGCACTGCATCTCGGCGTTCATCGTCCCAGGGAACGGCGCTAAGTGAGGGCGGGCTGAAGTTGACAAAAGCGCGCAGCGCCGGAATCGAAGCCCGGAGTCCCGAAGCGTACGGGTTGTGCGAGAGGTCCGCTTGCGCAGTCTCGCCCCACGGCCACAAAACATTGGCCACGGCGCGAGCACGCCGTTGCCTAGTCGTTCTCTCGCTGAGATGCAGGATCTCGTCCAGACCTTCGTCTTCGGCGACAAGGGCAGCCAATGTCCTGGCACCTACTGCAAACCCTGCCTTGACAACGACCGTGTCGCGCAGATCGAGCCAGGATCTGACTGCGGCCTGCAGGCCAGAATGGGCGCCGGGTCCGGCAATGCGAGTGCTCAAAATGGAACGGGCCGGGCCGCCCAGGGCGAGACCGTGGTTCCGGGCGACATCGTCCAGCCGCTGCGCCGCGAACGCCACGACCGCATGACCTCCCCGCCAAGCGTCCCGAAGCCCGGCCAGCGCGGACTGTACCTCGTCTGCGTCATTGCGTAGAAGGGTCGTGAGTTCGTGGTCCACGGTCTCAATCGAGGAGGGATATAGCGCATCCTCAAGTGCTCGTGTACATGCCTCGGGCTCCTGTACGAGTACGCGGACAAATGCCTCGATCTGGCCAGTGCCTCCAGGGGTCGGTTCCGAGATCCAGAATCGGCCTTCGTCACCCGGGGCAAGATCGACCAAAAGTTCTTCCGCATCCACTCCAGGGCAGAGTGCCGAGAGCGCAGCCAGCACCAGGTGTGCGGCGGATAGTGTATGGCGCCCACGCCACCAGGACGTCCAAGCGTCCGAACGTACCTTGTGCTCGGCTTCCGCGAGTGCTTCGCGGACTGCGGACAACACATCCGGGTCCTCGAACCAGTCGGTCCACGATCTACTGGCTCGGCCTTCATGTTGTGCATCCTCAGTGAGCAGTCCAAGGGTGGTCGCGGCCTCCCTCATTGCTCCCGCCAACTCGGTCTCCCAGCGCGGTGATTCCTCCTCCAACTTCGTGGTGGTCACCGCCAGCAGGACGACCTCGACGAGTGTCTCCCGGTCGAAGGATGACATCGTGGCGGGGAGAGTCGCCTCGACCTCGAGGACATGCCGCAGACGCTGGCTACGTTCCTCCGAGCCGGGTGGCTCCACGTGGTCGGGCAATCGGACAACGCCCTCGAGTGCGTCACAGTGATGTTCGACCCCGAGCGCTTCCGACCTCCAGTCGTCTTTGACGCCGTGGCCAAAGCGGAGCCGAACTGGTCTCGACCGCGGGTCCCAGACCGTCCCGGACGCCGTCTTGGCGTAACGCAAGGTGCGTGCACCGCCCCCTTGAACATGCAGATGCGCGGTGATTCCTGTGATGAGTTTGTCCGCCCCCGGGGCAACACGTAGTTCGCACCCCTGGCCGAGAGGTGACACCTGGAACTCCCAGTCCGGTCGAACTGCGGAGGCATCCTTCACCAGCTTGGGAACAGCCTCCAACGCGGCGACCGTCGGTGCGTAGACCGTCACACGCTCGTTCCCAGTCTCGACAACATCAACAGGGACGCCACGATACAGCTTCACGACGTCGATCCTGTGCTCGTCCGTTCCGGGAGCCATGGCGGGGAGGGGAACCCAGTGCCGCTTGTTGGTAGCCCACACTCCGAAGTGCCTGCTCACATTGCCGGGGCAGAACTCACGAAGCGTCCGAAATGCGGGGAGATTTTCGACTTGGACGTCTTGCTGTAGACCAGGCACGAGCAGTTCCACATCGGGAACCAGAAGATCGTCGAAGAGATTGCCTGGTACGAACTGGCGCAGGGGTGTGCGCGTCCGCAATCCGGTGTCCCGCGGCAAAGGCTCCTCCCCCCTCCACTGATTTTGCAGTCGACGTCGTATCGTCGGGACGACAGCCAGCAGCAACGGCCGGGGGGAGTCCCATAGCAGGCTGTCAACCACAGACTCCGCCCGTTCCCCGGCGCCCAGTCCAAGCGCAGTCCGAAGATGGCGCCGAAGCCGTTCGCGTTCGGGTCCGGGCCGAAGTAGCCGAGTCAGCAGGTCCGCGATCCGCGTTTGACGGATCAGAGCCTGATCCTGCCTAGATGTGCTATTCGGATAGAGTGCTCTCGCAGGGCCGGCGAGATCCTCCCAGGTCGATTCGCGACCGGAGTAGCGCAACTCGATGGCTAGCCAGTCAAGGAGTGCGTAAACCGCCTGGATCCTTAGCACATATAGATTCTCGAGAGGGAGGTTACGCGGTGGGAGTTCAGGGTCGAAGAGGGCATCGTATGCCTCCCATGCCCGGCGGTCCCTGCCCCAGTCACTGAGCACCACCACTGTCCAGGGACGGGTCGCCGGGTTTCGTCCAGCGCGTCCTTTACGCTGTAGAAACTGCGCAGGATCATGTGGGGCCTTGTGCTGCACAACCGCACCGACACGGTCGTCGTCGAATCCCACTTCGAGCGTCGCCGTCGCGATGACCACTTGAGCATCGGCTGATACACCGCGATCCTGCGAACTGGTGCGGCCTAGCCGCTGTGGGCGGTCGGCTTCGACTCCATGTCCCAAGTGCTCCGGCAGCCACCACCACTGCCCGTCAAGATCACGCTTCCCGGCCGGCTCTTGGCGTTTTGCATCCAGACGTCCCTGTCTCTCTGCCCGTAGGTGAGCAAGAGTCAGGACTCGTCTCTCATGGGGTCGGCCCGGCCAGCGCCAGCCTTCAGCATCCAGGAGGTCCCAGAAGAGCCGATTGGTGCTGTCGAGCTTGTCGGTAAAAGCAAAGAGTCTGCTTCCGAAGACTCCATCAGAGTTAGGCGGCGGGTTGAAGGGGTTGTCCGCCTTCGAGTCGAGGCAGCGGGCCAGCGCCATGCACGTCTGGATGCTGGTGGAAATTGTCCCAGTCTTGGAGTGCGGATCGTGCCGGAGTGCCAACAGGTATTCGGCTCCGGACTCCTCCAGTTCCTCGGTCCTGGGCTGGACGACGGTCACCGCGCCCGGCGATAGGCCGACCAGTTGGGCGAAGAAATCCCCCGCATTGCGCAACGTGGCGGAGAGCCCGACCCAGACAGGTGAGCGGCGTAGCGTCTGCGAAAGGCGGCGCAGGAGGATTGCATTTTGCGCTCCGGTCGTGCCCTCATAGGTGTGTACCTCGTCTAGAAGAACAGCGGCGAGGGTCGCCGGACGTACCCCGAATGCTCCGAGATTGCCGGGAGCGGAGAGTTGACGGTTGAGCGACTCTGTGGTGCTGAGCATGAGATCGGCGGGGTTCTGGCGCGCGCTCTCGCGAGTCAGTCGTAGGAGTTGCCCGTCTACTTCGGACCGGCAGGTGCCCGCACCGCAGACCAGCCGTTCCCGGTTCATATCCAGATCGACTCTGCGCCAGAGCAGTTCCGAGTCGCAGTCCAGGCAGCGAAGGTATGGGCAGACGTAATCGTCGCCACGCTTACTCCAGCCCTCCGCCCATCCCTGCTTGACCGTGTAGACGGACGCCGGAGTCAGGCCGAACCAGGTGGCCAGGCTCGGGGGGGCGGTCTGGAGGTCACCGGCGACCTGAAGACCCTGGACGTAACCTAGAAGTGCTCGGAGCTGATCCTTGAGGAGTTCATTTCGCGGGTACAACGCCAGTGCCAAAGTTCCGGCACTCCGTCGTCTTTCTGGCTGATCTGCGAGCCATGAGAGAAGCGGCAGGTAGAACGCCAGAGTTTTTCCACTGCCCGTACCAGCGGTTACCACGACGCCCGAGGATTGAGTGCTCCCGAGCGCGTCGATGATAGCGTTAGCGCTGCGCCGTTGGAATCCCGAGAGTTCAACCGGCAGAAGCCGTTGCGCGACAGCAGAACCACCCGGACCTAGCAACTCTCGGATCTCATCCAGCACCTCCTGAGCAGGGATACTGCGCTTGGGCCGACGCCGCGGACGGTGCAGGAACCTGTAGTCCAGCACCAGGGGCCTGCCATCGGTAACCCGCTGTTGGGGAAATGCCTGTCTGAGCGTGGCGAGCAGCCGGATTGTCTCCGCACTGCGGGAGCGGTAGCCGCCGTGAGGCGTGCGGACGACCAGAGCTGCTTCAACTAGCTGGGACAAAAGTTCCGAGGCGCTCCCGTACGCCGATAGGACCGTGAGGAGTTCGCCTTCAGTCCACTCAGCCCCCACTGCCCCCCAGGAGAGAAGTTCCGCCTCCCGGAGTTCGATCATGGTCAAAGCCTCAAGCAAGTATTCATCCATGTCGCACCTCCTGGGGGCGTCCCGGGACCGCCCTGAAGTTTTGCAGAGCGCCGTTGTCGATAAGCCATTCCCGTACTTCGGCATCAACCAGTTCGAGTGAGGCACCGCCGCGCGCCGCGGCGGACACGAAGGTCTTCACCGCTGCGGGCAGTCTTCCCTCCAAAAGCCCGAAGAGCGCACTAACCTCATCGAGGACCTCGAGCGAACGTGTGTCGGGCAGTCGCCTCTCGAGCCTGGCCAGCCTGCCGAGGGCTTCGTTGAGCTGTCGGGCTACATCGGCGATACCTTCGGCGCCGGATAGCACTTGCATCAGGTCACGCAACTCGGCGGCGTCGCCGGCTTGCGACGCAACGTACTCCTTCCAGGCGGCCATAGCTGACTCACGCAACCGTGGTTCCAGGCGAGTGAGCTGTCGTGCGACGTTCGTCAGCTTTCGCCTCTCCAGGGCTTGTTGCCGCGTACCCAGGCCTGTCTGAGCCTTGTCCAAATCAGCCAGCAGGCCAGGATTGACGTCCAAGCCGGTCCACCAGACGCCCCGGCCCAGTTCCGCAGCGTTGTGGAGTTCAGCAAGGCTGGGCAGAACCTGGCCCAGTTCTTCCGACGCCGTGATTAGGGCCTCGAAATCCATCTGAGCGCGGTCCGCCTGACCAGCCCGGTCGACCGCTACGCGTGTCTCCTCGATCCATTGAGGGATGTCAGCAGCCATCGTTCTCCTTCTCGGCACTGCCCAGTGCGTGAAGGTGTTTCTTGGCCTGGCCTAGTTTTTGACGCACGTCCTGCGCCTGTTGATCCAGGTTCCCGCTGACGCCGTCGCTCCGCTCGCACTCCAGCCGGGTCGCCATCATGCTCCGCCGGATCACTTCAAGTGCTCTCGCACCTCTCACAGCCACACGGGTCCAATGTTGTGTGGTAAGGGCGTCCGACGCCTCATGTCGTCTGTCGCCGACGTATTGCTCGAGGGGGAGTCCAGCGGGTACAGACTTCAGCGTGTCCAGCGCGTCACTGAAAGCGTTCCAGCCGTCAGCGGGCCTGAAAAACCCACTCTCCAACGCCCGTCGCCCAACTTCACGGGCTGCCCTGGCCACTGACGCCGGCTCCTGCCCTTCGAGACCCAGCACGAGTGTCTCAACCGCTGTGCCGATCTCATGCAATTGGGCAGGGGCCGCCTGTTCCACTGCGGTTACCAGAGTGTCCGCTGATCCGGCCAAGACTGGAGCTGCCTCACGGAACTCCTCGACCACGTTTCGGAGGAAGACAACAGGTGCTCGCAGGGTCTGCTTAAGTCCCTCTTCTAGCTCGACCGCATCGACGAGTTCAGCAGCACCAGTGTCGCCTTGCCGTACCCCAGCGACCTCACCGACCAGGTCGTGAATTGAGGAGTTCAACAGGATGTCCCGGGCAGCCCGATCCGCAGCCGCCCAAGACGGCGTGGCTGGAGTGGAGGCAGGCGCCCCGGCGGTCATGATGTCGTCGACCCGCTGAACCGACGCAGGCGACAGCCCTGCCGCGATTAGCGCGACGGCACGCGTCCCGACGGCCGCACGGGCCAAACCGCGGCCTCGAACCCGCTCTATAAAGGCTGTGCGGACCTGGTCAGCCCAGTCATCTAGGCGGCATTCGAGGGCTAGCATCAGATCGAATGGATCGTAACCCTCAGGCCAGGGCCAGACCCCGTTCTCCGGGATCCAATGACCGTTGTCGTAGAACCATCGCGCAGCCGCCAGCACTCTGATGGTTTCATCATCACGTCCGATGCTGAAAAGCACTTTCCCGGTACCCGCGCGACGGCCTCTCGCGTCCTTCCCGAAGTCAAAAGAGGTCCGGTTGAAAAGTTCGTTCAGGATCCTTGCTCCCTCGCCACTCGCAGTGTGGAACAAGGCGTGCTCGAGATCCAGTCGGGAGCGGACCAGGCGATAGAGAAGATCTCGGTAGAGATCTGTCTCACTGTCGGGAAGACGGTCTCCAACCTGCCATTGGAAAAGTTGAGGGAGCGGACTCGACCTAAGAGGGAGGGGCTTCTCCCCCGGATCAGGTTTCGGCGGGGAATCCTTCGGAGGCGTCGGACTTACGGACTCCCGCCCGGCCGGCACTTCCAGAGCGAAAGCGTCGGCCACTATCGAGTTGAGGCTCGACTCATCACCCCAGACCACCAAGGCGCGAAATAGTCGGTCGGCCTGCTCGCCGACGTGTCCTGCCAGGATGGTGTCTTTGGAACGCCTGATCGTGAAATCGAAACGGTCACGTACCCGATCATGCGGGTAAGTGCCCCGTCCAATGTGCGCATCGGCCTCGATCAACGTCTCTGAGACGCAGACATCGAGGATGTCTCGCGGGGTGGCGCCCTTGCCTCTGTTGTTCAACGAACGACGTACTGCTACGTCGTTGTAGGGATAGAGACCCACACGACCGAGGCCGGAAACTTCAACTGTTCCGAAGCCTGCGTGGCACTCCTCCCTAACCCGGCATGGCAGCCCGTCTTCCCGGGTATCACAGGCGTTGCGGACCCAGCCCTCCGTACTGTCGTCCTGGACCCGCGACCAGGCGGACTCGACGTCCTTACGTCCAACCCTGACGAGGTTGAGATAGCGGGCGACAAATGCCTCACGGTCAGCAAGAGCAGATGATTCGATCTTGAACTGGTGTGTGATTCGCGTCTGGACGGTCTCCGGAAGCTTATTGTATGGAGCGTCGGTCACCGCGAACACAACCCGCAAAGGCGCGAGATCGGCCCCCGGCTGAGTGGCGAACTGATCATATAGTTCACCATCGATAAGACCGAACTGAGCCAAGTCTTCAAAGATAAGGACCAGTTCCTTTTCCTGCCTTCGCATCAACTGTCGGGAACGGCGAAAGAGCTCGTCAAGCGTTACCCCACTGCCGGAAGTCCGCATGCCAAGCGCCCTAGGTACTGCCTTGCGCAGGGCTTCGTCGAGCAAGTCAAGGGCCGGTTCGGGATCGTAGCGGACGACCTCCCACAGCCCTTTGAGGTCTACGTTTCCTGCCAGTGCCCTCAGTACTCCGGTCTCACGCAACGGGAGATCCTCTG
Source organism: Actinomadura spongiicola (assembly GCF_003432485.1). Lineage (GTDB taxonomy): Bacteria > Actinomycetota > Actinomycetes > Streptosporangiales > Streptosporangiaceae > Spirillospora > Spirillospora spongiicola. The sequence goes on along the minus strand of NZ_QVNQ01000001.1, from coordinate 433,778 downwards.
GCTCGAACTCCTCCTGCTCCCCGTCACGCCGTGAGGTCTCCTCGTACACGGACGCCACGAACCGATGAAGTCGGCCTTCCTTGCGGAGCAGGACGCGGTTCACCGGGGGCAAGGCCAGTAGATCCGCCAGGCCGTTTCGTCGTTTACCCAAATCATCGGTGTCACCGAGCAGGCTGTTGCGTTCCTCCCGGGCCTCTCGTTCCTTCTCGCTCTCACCGTCCCGGGGAAGTTGGGGTTCGAGCGCCCAGTTCAACGCGAAACGCATCTCCTCCAAGAGTCGGTCCTGGAGTTCCGCGGGGCCTGTGTTACCCACCGCCGCATCGATCCGTTCCATGAACTCATCGCCGCCGTCACCGGGCAGCCCGACCACGATCCTGCGCAACAGTTCCCTGATGGTCTGGACCGCCCGCGGCACATAGAGGACGTGATACCGCTCGTCAGCCCGATCCAGGTGAGCGTGTACCCAGCGCACGACATGGCTTTTGCCGGCGCCGGACCCTCCGGTCACGGCGATGAGGGTGTTCCTGTCTTCGTCTCCAATACCGGAGAGCAGGGCGTCAAGCACCTGTCGCTCATCTGAGTCAGAATCCGGCTGTTGTTCCCCCTTAGGGTGGGCCAGCGTCATGGGGGAGTGCGCGGCGAGAAACACAGCGTCAGCACCGCTGGGTAGCGCTCCGATATCGGAGTACACCGTTTCTCGGACTGACCTGGCGCTCCAGCAGCGAAATCCCTTCATCGAATTGCTCACGCCAGGGCCTCCAGGATGTGCACCTCACCGATGCGGCGGTCGCCTCTAGCGAGTCGCAGGGCGACGGCGTTGCTCGAGTCATCCGAAGCGACGAGCTTTAACTTCCCCATGCGTTCCAGTTTCCTCATCGCGAGCACGACTGGCATTGGAACCTCATCGACGGAGCCACTGACCTGCGGTAGAACAGATGCCAGCCTCGAGTCGCCCAGAACCGGCAGAAGTGAGTGCAGGTGCCGGAACCACTCATCGGCGAGCAGTCGACTAGGCATCTCGCCCAGGACGATCTCTATGGCTCGCGTCGGATCAGCGATCAGAGCCGATTTCTGCCCTCCAAAATCAGCGCGGACAGCAAGCCCCAAAGATCTTGCCCACCTCATGAAAGAGCGCCACTGCTCCGCGTTGCCAACCGGGGGGTGATCTTCTTTCCACCCATCTTTGAAGGCAGCCTCTGGACCGTCCCCCCAAGTGACGGAAAAAGGCGCGAGCGGGTTCTGCATGAGAAACCAAGTGAGCGCAAGCCCGAGGTCCGGCGGCGGGTCCCCTGCCTCGATGGCAGTCGCCGCACGAGCGCCCAAGCGGCGCAACACGAGGCTCCTGACGATCTGAGCGCCGGGTGACGTGTCCCTTTCGATCGCCTCCTGCAGGGATTCACTCACAGCCCAACGGCGCCGGTTACGCGAGACCTCCTGGGGCTCGATGATCCTCAGATCCTGACCGACTCTCAGCGAGGCGACGAAAACGCCGCCATCCGACCTGGTTCCCTGACTCTTAGCCGGAACGTGCGGTTGTAGGGCACTTCGGAGTTCGGCTTCTTCTACGCCCTGGGGGTGTGCGGCCAGATACCTGCAGATGACGACGAGCGCAGGAGCGCTGGCTGTGACATGGCCTTTCAGATAGTCCACGGTTAACCTCCGAGAACTTGGAGCGCGGTCACGGCGTCGAGCGCGGGCAGGTCGGGTCCTACCTTCCGATCCCCGACGGTAGCGCCGCGCGGAAGCAGGAGGACATCGAACGCGGGTAGAGCGCCACCGTGCTGGGTCAGTCGTCTCCTCGACCTCAACCAGGTGCCCGGGACTCGACTCGCCGGCGGGTACACGACGAAGGACGAACAGGGGGTCAGGTCGCCGGGTCCTATAGGCAACGAGTCGACAAACAGCCAGTCTCCATGGTGTATCGGCTCACCTATCGGACCAGCGAGATGCCTCACTCCGCGACGGACCATAGCCCGTGCCAAGGGCAAGGCCACGGTGTCGTGGTTGTCGGTCGTAAGTAACACGAGCCGGTCTTGGGCAGCGGCGGCATTCGCGAGATCCTCAAGCCGGGGGGTGAGGTAATTCGAGACGGGCCATTGCTGGATAGGACTGGGGGACGGGTCTTCGGGCGGGGCAACGCCGTCTTGCCGACATCCTGGGCACCTGCCGCAAGGAGTCAGCGGTTCAGCCCAAGCAGTGGAGGGACCGAAGATACGGCGGGTCTCCTCGTCGGGCCGGTAGGACCCTGCGATCGCCTCGCACGCGCGCACGGATCCGCGTACCAGATTGACAACGGAGTCCAAGGCCCTTCGTGATCTCAGCCATTCCTGCTTCTGCCATGGCGTCCAAAAATTGGACCAGAAGGACGAGTCTCTTAGGTCGCCACGACACACCTCGACACAGGCCCACTCGCGCTGTTCTCCGGTCTCGTCAGCCAAGTCTACCAAGTCCTCGACATCCATTTGAAACCGCCGAAGCGCGTCCAACTCGACCAGTCCCTGGACGAGCTGAGCATTCCAGCGACGGTTGTAAGAGCCGCGAGCCGCCGTACCACGGCTACCTTCCAGGTCGACAAAAGATCGGTCTGCGAGTTGCTGACGGTGACTCCAGAGGTCCGACCATCGCTGCTTCGCGGTGTCGGCCGTGAGTACCTTGGTAGTAAGCTTCTCCGCCTCGCGTCGGTCCGTTGGCGCAGTCAGCAGGAACGCGGCGGACGCGGCACCGTCACGCCCTCCCCGCCCCAGTTCTTGATACCAGCGATCCACGGTTTCCGGCATGCAGGCGTGCACCACAGTGCGCACATGGGGGTAGTCGATGCCGAGACCGAAGGCCGAGGTGGCGACGACGAGGTCCACCGTCGCGGCCTTTTCGGCGCTCCACCGCAACTCGGCGAGGACACGCGCCCTTTCCTCTGTGCTCGTCTTACCAGTCACGAGAGCGAGCCGCCGATAACCGACCCCCCGCAGGCGGGACAGCCAGTCTTCGGCAGCCTCCGGCGCCGTCACGTAAAGGATTGCCGGCCGTGGCAGATGTGCAAGTGCCTCCAAGACCCATGCTTCTCTCTGCCCCGGATCGTCCGCTGCCGCCGTCCACAACTCCGGTTCGGCACGCAGGGCGTTGGCCGCAACGAGCGTGCACGGGCCAGGCTCCGCGAACATACGGTGCAGGTCACGAAGTTCGAACGCTCCTAGCGTCGCGCTGAGCAACAGTGTTATCGGGCTAGGATGACCCGTGTCGGCTGCCTTGCGTATTAGGTCGCGCCTCAGGTTCGCCAACGTGCGAAACTCAGGCCGAAAGTCTCTGCCCCACTGTGTGACCAAATGTGCCTCATCGAAGACAAAGCCCCCTATGCGCCCCGTACCGGCTGCTTCCAGCAGCAGCAGTCGGAGCGCACGGGTCATCGATTCCGGCGATGTGACCAGAATCGGCTGTATGCCCTCCCGTACGCGCGACCGCATGCGCTCCCGTAGATACTCCGGAGTGCTCGCAGTCCAGGCGAAATGAAGGGAGTTCCGGTCTATCCGGGTGCTCCGACGCGCATAGTGATCTCGGAATCTGCGTTCGAAGTCGTAGGCTAGAGCAACCGTCGGGACCACGATCAGGGTGACCGCATCATTCCGTTGGTCTGCCAGGCAGAGCGCCACCTCGGTCTTGCCTGACCCTGTGGGAAGCATTGCAATCACGGTGCTGCCTGCCGGAACGGAAACTACAGCGCGGCAGGCGGCCCTCTGCCCCGGCGTGCTGTAGTAGCCATGGCCAGTGCACTTCGTGAAAAACGGGTCTGCGATCAGTTGAACGTCAGAGAATCTCGCTCCGCGCATCGTTCCCGCAGCCGCCGCGCCGTCCGGATCTCCTTGAAAGTTGAGCCAGGTTGGATTCCAGGGTATCGCGGACCAAGTATCTGTCGGGCGTTCCCGCAACTGCGTAAGCGTCGCTACCTTGCGCAGCCGCGCCGAGATCTCCGGAGTGGTGACCACGGTGTTTCGACGGCCATCCCGCAGTGACCATCTCCGGAGGAGGTGGCGGATCAGCACCGCCGTATCGAGTTCGCTGCTCTGGGGATCCACGGTGGCATAAGCCAGGCGCGTGTAGAGGTCGTCCGCAAAGTCGGGCGGTCTTCCTCCATCCGCTGCCCGCAGCCAGTGACGGAGAAGTTCATCCTGGTCGGAATAGAGTTCGTCTGTCATGGCGTTGGCCAAAGCACGATCGCGCCGCAGGCGATGGTCGATACGGCCGGTTGTGCAGTACCTCTCACCAATGCAGCCCCGAGGGACTCCTCCCGCTCCATCTCCAGATGGGCTGCTCTGCGTTCGGCTTCTGTCGGCAGCCGCTGCGATCTGGCTCGCAAAACTGCGGTTCGGGCCGAGGCCTCCTCTTGAGCCCGTCGCGCCGCCGCCGGAGGTTCTGTGCTGAGGGCCGGGAGGGAACGAATGTGGTCGATTGCCGCGTCGGCACTCAAGCGGCAGAGTTGCTGCCAGTCCGGCAGCGCGGTCAGCACGTCCCCCCACGCCCTCCCCCGCAGCACCTGGTCCGAATCGGGATCAAAGGGGGCATCCAGAATCTCCAGCGCAGGTGCGGACGCCGGACCGGTGGGGTTTGTCCACGTACGGAGGACGCTTGGTGGGAGCAGAGCGTCGCCTCGTCGGCGAAGCCGACGTCTAACGCCCTCATCCTCAGCCACCAAGTGGGAAGCGTCGAATTCCACCAGAAAGTCGCATGACATCCAGAGCGACGGTTCGTGCACATCGTCACAAGGACGAATGATCGCGCGGGCTCGGCCACGCTCGTCCGTACGAAGATACCGCTCGAGCCAGTCGACGAGCGGGTCTCCGAGCCGAAGTGGAGCTACCCCCCTCCGGCACGTCGCGGCGGAGCGTGCGTACACTCGCGGGCGCCTCAACAGGGGAAGGACCTCAGCGGCCAAATCATCCGGGAGCCCGGGAACGTACCGAGAGTCGGTACGAAGACGCAGCAGCTCCCCGTCTGGAGCCACCTGCGGTCGCAGGCCTACGCCGCCTCGTGCCGAGGTAAACCTGAGAAACGCGTTCTGCAGATCCTCGATATCCTCCTCTGTCCGCCGCAGGTCGGCCATGGTCGCCTCATCGAAATCGGATGCCGCCGTGACAGATTCGAGCTCCTCTAGGAGATCCACCTCAGTACGCTCATCTTCGATACCTCTCCGCAACTCCGTCAAGTCGAATGAGAAAACACCGCTACCCTCGCACTCGACCTGTGCAATGATTTCGTTAAGGATTTCAGTTAGTTTTCGCTGCAATGTGGCGACAGAAGCAGTGAAGATACCTATACCTTCATGCAGTAGGCGAACATGTCCGCTGACCCACTCACTATCGGGTTCCACGAATGTCACGATCTCTGCAGGCTCCGCCCGGAGTGCAAACCGGTCGAGACGCCCTATCCGCTGTTCCAGCCGATTAGGATCCAAGGGCAGGTCAAGGTTGATGAGCACATGTGCCGCTTGCAGGTTCCTCCCTTCCTCAAGGGTGAAATCACCGACGAGAACATGCCCGCCAGAATTATTCAAGAAGGCTAGGGTCTCTCTCTCGCGAACTGCCTGCTCCATAGAGATCAGATGCCCGGTCACATTGTTTCCCCACCGTTCCTGTGCTGCCTCATAGAACTCCCGTGCTATGTCGGACGAGGTCCCGACCACCACTATTTTGAGATCTTTGGCCAGCCGGTCAGCAACGATATCAAGCGCGACGCGCGACCGAGTGCCCGTGTCGACCATCTGAAGTCGCGCGACCATCGCCTCATTCAGAGCCCGGTCGTCCTGTTCTACGGTGAGACTTCGCCGGAGGTAATGAAGGAAGGCACGAGGTCCACCCAGAGCATGAAGAACCATTTGCGCAAAACGCTTAGGACTTCCCACGAGTGCAGGGTTGTTCGCAAGATGATCACGGTATTGTTCAAGGAATTCGTCGACCATACGCCGTGTCGAATCTTCAAGCGCTACGAAAACAGGCCGACGCCCTACCACTGGATAGTCTTCGGCGACGCCGCTGTTCCTCCGATGGCGAATCATTCTCCGGCTGATGCGGTAGGTTTCCCGTACATAGTCGCTAAGATCCACCCATGCGGAGGACATTGGTTCGGCAGAGTAGCATTGCTCTACTAGTCGAGCGACCGTGGGGTCCTTACCATGCGTCCTGAGCAGTTCGTCTAGCGCGGCGCTCCGCAGGCGTGGACTCGCACGCCGAGAGGTAAGCACCTGCAGATTCGTCGCCTCTCTCTCACGTCCTTTCACCCGCTCACGGAAAGACTTAGGGTCGTTCGTCGGATACGCGACCGGGTCTACGAGATTGAGCAGATTGAGCAAGACTGAAAGGTTCCCGCTCATGGGCGTAGCCGAAAGCAACAACAGGCTCTTGGCCTGGTGCAGGTCGGTTCGAAGATGGGGGTGGAGAGAGAACTGGGAGACGAGCCGGTGGGCTTCATCTACCACAACGATGGCGTGCTCACTCAGTCTGACTTCACCCGCAAGATCTTGATGGGAAACAAGGCGAACACGCTGCTCCCCCATCTCCTCTCCAAGAAGAAACCTTTCTCGGAGTTCGACCCCCCATTGCTGGAGCAGAGTGGAGGGGACTGCTATGAGCGCTGTCGCCCGGCTGTCGTCAAGGAGCAACTGTCGGACGACAATACATGCTTCGACCGTCTTACCCAATCCGACCTCGTCGGCCAGTAGATAGCGAAGCACAGGATCGGACAATACTCTGGCCGCCGTATCGAGTTGGTGCTGGTAAAGCTCCACAGGTGCGGACAGAAAAGCTGTGTAACCCCTCGAAACTCTCCGCTGAAGCACTAGTTGATCCAGGAAATCCCGGCGCGCTTCGTAGTACTCAGGGGAGTCACAGAATCCTTGGACAACGGCACTGACCGGATCCGTCAAGGGCCGATCCCAGCGGATCTTGAATTGATCACCCGACAACTTCAGGTCTGTATGGATTCCGCTGACCCGAACCCGGTAGTCACCGAACGCGGTGAGTCCCGTTACCTCTGCGGCATGCCAACCGTAGGGCTCACCCTTCACCCAGACGCGAGACCCAGGCGAGACACGAGGGAAGATCAAATCCTCCACTGCTGCTATCTCGCGAACCTCGGCACTGCCTGGGATATCGGTGTACACGACGACCGCGCCTTCTGGCCGCTTCTCGCGGCAGAAGGCGAATCCCAGACGACTGGATCGCACCTGCACCCAACGACCGACGTAGGCGTCAGGCGAGGAGTGTCGGTTCAGCAAGCCCACACCCTCACGTTCCTCGGAGGCATCCCCTTACTGTATGCCACCATTCGTCCCGGTCGCCAGCAAAGTCAGACTTCCTCCCTAGAGGGGGGACCGTTACCAGATCGTTGCTAGGTCACGGACCGTGACGCAGAAGCCCTCCATTTCGATGCCACACCTAAGGAAGCAATTGCGCAGCCTATCCGGGAGTAGTCGAGGGGTTGCAATACGGATGCGGCGCCGAATTTTGGGCAACAAGAAGCCCAATGATATTGCGAGCTAAGCTATCGACATTTCTAGGCCGTGTCAACCAACTCGCGAGCTTTCAACCAAACTTACCCGCAGTGACCAAATCGCCGACCCGGCACATCTGACAGCGGTTCGGCAACCTTGCCGACGGTCCGGGGAGCCCACTAAATTTGAAACAAATTCCAAGTTCAGGAGCGTGTCACTGGAGAGCATTCGTAGTTGCCACGATCACCGTTCGCAGATTGCCACTAGAACGGCTTACCCGGCATCGGCTCTATTTCTCTACGAGGCGAACAGAGCCTGCCGAGTCACCTCACACTGCTTTCGCTAGATTGACGGTCGGCGAGAGGTTGCCCCCTCTCGCCGACCATGCGAAACGCCCCCAGGCCCTGACCTCGTCTAAGTCACGCCAAGGAGTGTCGCGTTGACATTTCACCCACCTGAGGACCCAGAGTCAAGTTCAGAGCCGGTGAAGCGTTGTCGGATCGATGAACATGCCTGGTGTCCAGAGACCGTGCAGTGCCAGTTCTGCGGGCTTCCCTACACCGAGCACGATAATTTAGAGGCGGATGACTGACAATAGTTGACACCCGGGTCTCGCCAACTGTCGCGAGACCAGGGTGACTTGATCTTCGCTGGACGGTGTATAGATCGACGCCCGGCACCTGGTGGTGGGTGGAGGACGTCGGCGAACGAGGCACACCCTTGAACGGTGTCGCAGGCTGCGGTCCGGCGAGTGAGGCTGTCGCGGGCAACCAGGGCGCCGGCATTCAGGCGCCCAGGATGCGCCGCGGCAGTCGGTCGGCAGCGCTCCTCGCCAGCCGCCTACGCGGCGCGGTTAGGGACACGCTTCGTCGGTGATGCGACGCGCCGCCCGGCCAGCGGACGTCCCAGTCCCCCGAGGGCAGAATCGACCGGGTCGCTGTCCGCACCCGGCAGCGACACACCGCCATCCAAGCCCTACTGGACCAGGGACGCACCATCAAACAGATCACCGCTGAGTTGCAGGTGAGCCGCAACACTGTCCGCCGGTTCGCCCGGGCCACCGACCCCGGATGGGTCATGGGTTCCACGCTCGTGCCTCCGGGAGGTTCGTGCGGCGGGGGAAGTGGATGGGGTTGTGTCGTTCGCTGGCCGGAGGCGGTGCGAGGAGTGGTGGGTCGGTGATTAGCCTAGAGAAGTCTTCCGCTGCTGCTAGGCCAGCGTCGTCCTGGCGTGTCTCGCCTCTGGCCGTCGGGGACACCGCGCGTCCGCCCTCATGCCGCCATCCGGTCGGTAGCGATCTGCAGCAGTTGTCCGTGTGGACGGTGCGCCAGCACCCGCACGTTGCGGGTCGCCAGTTGGACGGCGTGCTGGACGGTGAGGGCGTAGGGCTTCTCCTTCCATACCGCGATGTGCGCGTCAGTCAGCCGCAGCGCCGCCTCTTGGTGCAGGTCGTGCGGACAAGCCAGGATCGCTACCTGGTACGGGCCTGCGGCAAGGGCTCGTTCCAGCTCGACGAACACCGGTATGCCTTCGGTCGATCGGTCGGCTTCTTCCTGCGCAGTGATTCGAGCTGCGACGGTGGGGTCGGGGTCGCAGATCGCTGCGACCTGAGCGGTCGGCATGGCCCGGTGCAACGCCGGCAGCAGCACCTCGACGGTGCGCTGTCCGGCACCGACGAGCAGGAACCGCAGATTCCGGTCCGCGGTCGGCGATTCGGAGGGAGCCGAGTGAGTCATCGAGAGCCTCCTCAGATTGTCGTCACGGGCAAGGAGACTCTCGATACGTTCTGTGAGGCTACGCTGACGTGACCTCATTCACTGTTCATTCATTTCCTCAGCCCGGATTGAAGGGATGATTGGGCCATGGGCGCCCAGCAACCCGCCGAGGATCCAGAGTCCGCCTCCGCAGAGGGGACGCCCTCGTTCGGGGCGGTCCTGACCCGGTGGCGCGAACACCGGGCGATGTCGAAGAAGAAGCTGGCGGCTGCGATGGGTTTCGACCCGTCCTACGTCAGTCACGTGGAGGCTGGACGCCACCCTGCCAGTGAGGACTTCGCCCGCAAGGCCGACGTCGTGCTCAGCGCGGATGGCTCGCTGTGGCAGGCGTGGCGAGCCGACGGACCGTCCAGAACGATCGGCGTCAGCGCCGGTGCGGGCAACGTCGAGGGCTTGGTCGTGGAGGAGGACCATGCCCGCCTGGAATACGACGAGATGACGTACCGGCCGATGCAGCGGCGCCGGCTGTTCAACGGCGGCGCCGAACCGGTCACCCGCTACCTGATCCGCATCAGCGTCGACCGCCACCTCGGCCAGCCCGAGTGGCCCCGTGCCGGACGAAGCAACTGCAATTCTGACGTCGTCGCCTGGCGAGAGCCGACCAGTGCGCCTGCGCTGCGGGTCTCCGACTCGGATCGCAATCGGCTTATTGAAGTGCTGTGTACGGCCGTGGCCACGGTCGTACTAACCGCCTCCCCAGAGCGGACCAGCGACTAGTCGAACGGTCTCGGCGAGACGCCAACCCGACGACATCCAGGACCGCATACGCCGGAGCGGGGGCGACCTTCTCCACCGTGAGGCGTTGCACTGCTCTTCGCTGTCACCGCCATCACCCTGAACGTGCTCAAGGGTTCCGGAGAGCCATTTCGGAGCTGCCGTCCTTGGCACGTTCGGGGCTCGGCCGGAAGCGCCATGGGCGTAGGGGGCGTCGACGGGTCGAGCACCGTGACGTTAATCGATCGGTTGTTCGGCGGAGTCGAGTCGATGGCTGGATGCCTCTGGCCGTGGCGCTTTTTCGCCAGGTCGAAACTCGCCATCTCGCGGTGGAGTGCCGATTGAATCGGTGTGGATCGGCTGGGATACTGTCCGAGTTTTGATCGTTTGCCAGGCAAAATTCTTCTCGCTTAGGGTCTTTCGATCGTTCCATAATACACGTGAAGTGGTCATGAGCAGGGCGGATATCCCCAAGGTTCGGGGCCGGCCGTGGACGTGGCGGCCTCGTCCGCGCGTCGGTGGACGCCGGGCGAGGGAGAGGTGGCGTAGTCATGATCGGTTCGGATGGTGGGGCGGGGCGTGGCCCGGGCTTCGCAGGTGTGTTGAGCAGGGTTGCGCGGGCCTCTTTGGTGCGTGTGGTCGCCGTGTGTGCGCTTATGCTGCCGCTGGCCGCGTGTGCGACGCCGCCTACCACTAGGGACATGTTCGCCGAGTACCTGCGGTCGACGGATGTCGTCGGCGACGAGTTCGAGAGTGGTAGTTCCGAGACTCGGGTGGCCGTTTTCGCCAGCATCGGGTCGCCGGAAGAGGTCATCGGACGGCTGATGGCGCCGCGCCCTTGCAGTAAGTCCGGATGTGCCCGGCCGTGGAAGGAGGGTGGTACCAATAAGCCGCTGCCGGGCTTGGACGCAGCCCACGCCATCGCGGGGTCGAGCGGCAGGGTCTACGAACGCAAGATTCTGGTCAAGCGGGACGATAAAAAGCTCGAACTGATCTCGCTCTATCTGGTGCACAAGGCCGATGGAACTAAGGTGCTGGTCGATTCCAACAAGGAAGCGCACACCGGTGGACTGGACGGCTTCCGAGAAACGAACGACGTGCTCGCGTCCGACGACTTCATGCTCGTGACCCGCGACATCACCGCCCTGACGGGAAGGAGTGAGATCGTGGTCGTCTCCGGGCACACCCCGCCTAGTCGGAAACCGTGGCTCATCGGCGTGGGTGTCGCCCTGGTGGCCATTATCGCGCTCGTGGTGATTACCCGTCGCCTCCGCAAGGATTGACGTCATCCGCCCTGCACATCAGGGAAAGCCCCTGCTCGTCTCGACGCCGCAGAGTGTGGGCACCGCGCACAACTCATAGTAAGCCCATGTCAGCAGCGGCAGGATCCACAGCTCAGGGCGGTCGGACTTCCAGGCCGAAACCGCTAGGACGATGACCGCGGCCCACCAGATCAAGATTGCGTTACTGCGCTTCTCTGCTTTGGTCAGTCGCCGCGCCATCATTCCCCTTTCCGCGCTGTGTTACTCGGTGAAAGCAGTGTAGGCCCGAGCGCTTCGTCTGTGTATGCATTTTGACACACTGGAGGGCGATCCAGTTATCGCCGATCAACGATCTTCTAACGTTAACTTTGTTATGGACAATCGGCCTACATTTTGGCGCATGTGTCGATATGGGAGAGTGTCATGTCTGCGCGAGTTCCATAACCGCTGGCTCTCAGGTGTTGGTGGGGTGGCTGGAGGCCCAGGCGGTTTGGAAAAGCTGGAGCGCGTAGTCGTACATCAATCCTGGTCGGCGTACGAGGAGGGTGGGGCAGTTGCGTCCGTGTTCGGTGGGTGAGTAGATGGTCAGGTAGGCGGCCCGGTCGGTGATGACGAGGCGGTGGAGGTGGGGCAGGTCATAGAACCTCAGCTCGATAGCGCGGCGGTGGTGGGCGATTTCGCGGATGTAGGCGGCGTTGAGGCGGACTTGCTCTGCGAGCAGGCCGCGGGAGAAGCCGGGGTCGATGCGTCGCACGTCCTCCTCGCGTCGGCTCAGCCAGGAGGAAGGCCCCAGCTCGCTGTCCGGTAGGAGGACTTGGACGGATTCGATCCGCTGGCCCGCGTCCTCCCAGAGGGGGGCGAAGGTGTCGCGGGTCAGTTCGTTACCGCGGCCGGTCAGCACGCACACCCACCTGGCGCGGCTCAGTTCGGCTTTGATCTGTCTGGCGGCGAGTTGTTGGCGGGGTGCGACCCGCCATACACCGAGTCCGGTGAATCGGGACAGCAGGATCATCCAAGCACGCAAGCACATGGATGACGCTCGGCCACAGAGAACGGTGAGGCCTGCGACGAACAGGGAACTCGCCACGGCCAGCACGAAGGATTCCATGGCTGGTGGTTCAGGTGTGAGTGTCATCGTCGATCGGCAGGTAAGGGAGGAGTGTCTTCAGCACTTGCGCGGCTCGTCGTGCGGCGAGTTGGTGGTGGTCGTAGTTTCTGTGCGCGCTGGCGTCGTCGGAGATTCCGCGGACAATTACCCACCCTCGCACTGCCGTCCTGCCGGTTTGTTCGTGGAAGGCCTCGGACAGGCCGGCGCCTTCCATGTCGATCGCGCGGGTGTGTTCGTTGAAGCCGGTCAGATAGCGGATGATGTGGGAATCGGAATCGGTGATCACCGCGTCGCCTGAGCCAATCGGGCCTGTGTGGACGCGGTATTGGCTTCGCGTCTCATCGTCGTCGAGGACGGCGGGCTCACCGTGGTCGTCGAAGTAGGAGTTCAGGGCGCGTCCGATGGCGGCGGGTGCTTCCAGTGCTTCGCCTCGGTATCGCGGGCCTTGAGGTGTCTCTCGCCGCTGGTCGTAGTAGATGACGCGGTTGGTGATGACGACGTCGCCGATCGCCGCGTCGGGGTGGATGCCGCCACCGATGCCGGTCAGGGCGATCACCGTGGGTGAGTAGTGGTCACGAAGTTGCTGGAAGGTGGCCATGGTCGACCGTGGTCCCATTTTCAGCGTGCGGATCGCGGCAATGTCGATGTTCCGGCCTGCTGCTAATACGTTTCCTTCCATGAAGGGGAGTTCGCCCTTATGAACGCGGCGCAGGCCGAGTACTTCTCGGACGGCGTTGGCCTCCTCGCTGAGCACGGTGATGACACCGACACCTGAGGGACGGTCGGCAGCGGACTCAGCAGCGCGGCCGAAGGTGACCTGCGCACCGGGACCGACGGCGGACTGGTCGACGTTGGTCTGTCCACCTGTGGTGAGGATGCCGCTGTTGGTGATGTTCTGGTTCATTGCAAACTCCTCGGTTTCGAGGCGGTTACGAATCGCCTGGGATTTCGCGCTCGTCGTGCCATCGGGCGCCCGGGCCTATTGCCGATTGGTTGACCTCGACCGAGCCGCGGCCCATGTTCAGCACGCCCTGGTTGATAATCTGCTGTGCCTGCCTGCGCAAGTTCGAGGTGTCGACCTTGTGTGCGGACAAGAAGTCCTCGGTGGCCGCCAGCAGTCGCTCTTGGATGATTTTGATGTAGTCATGGATCATGGGCCGGTCCAGTTCGGCCTTGTCCCACGGCATGGCCTTGTCCTCCCGGACGCTGACCTCCCCGCATATCGGTAGCGGCGCCCTGGCCGCACGGGCGCGTAGGGCTCCGTACAGGAGCGGAGGAACCTCGACGAGGTGCCATAGGTCGGCGACTTCTACGGGAAGGTCACGTAGCTTGCGCAGGATAATTCGCAGGACGGCACCCGGGCCGCTCCGCCCGTGAACACCGAGTGAGTGGTAGGCATCCGGTGTCCGAGTCAGCGCGCATGCGGCGAAGTCAAGGCTCAGCGTTCTGCCCTTGACCGTCACCCGGAGGAAGACCGTCGTCACCAGTTCGCCCCCACGCATGGAGACACTGGCTTCCAGGAAATGATGCACGAGGCCATGAGGGTCGCCGATGATCCGATTTATCTCGTCCTGGCTCGGAGAACTCCACAGCCAGGCGGGACAGCGGTGCACATCCGCCTCGGCCACGTAGAGCCGATCTCTCACGGTGAGCCCCGGGACCCGAGTGGCCTCGTCCGCTTCCGCGAGCATCTCCATCGTCCTGGCCAGGCGCTGGATCAAAGTTCGCGTCGCGAACGGTGGCGTGGCCCACTCGCGCATCTCCAGCGGTTTGTTCTTGTCCTCGTCCGTGTGCAGGAGTTGAACGGTGACCGGGGGAAGCCATCGATGAACTAGCTTGCCCGCGCCGACGAACTGGCTTACGGCCTCGTCGTCGAGACTCCGGCCAGCCTGCTTCAAGGCGTCAGATTGCTCCTTGGGCACCGAAGGGGGTCTGCGATAGATCACGTAGGGGTGGCGCTGCTGCCGGGCTATGACCACTTGCCTGTGGCTCGATTTTCGCGGCTCCGCCAAGTCACCGTGATGGGCATCGTTGATCGCGGCTCGGAAGAACAACTCGCCCGTCACGACGATCGCCGCGAGCCCTAAGACAAGGACTACGGCCAGCCGCCACAGTTCCGCCGGTGACATGCCGGCGGCTCCGGCCACCAACGACGGTGTCATCGCTGCGGCAACGCAACCCGCCAGGGAGAGCAACGTCAGTCGCTTCTGATGTTCGAGGTTGAGCCCTTCGCTCTTCCACCTGGACCGGCGCAGCCACGCGTCCACCTTCTCTTTGGCGTGCAAGGCGATCGCCGCCGGAGCGTGCTTGAGGACCATCCTGGTCATAAACCAGAGCACCAGGATGGCCAAGACGGCCACGAAGGCGGCCCGGTGTACCGCGAGCACCACCGCGAGGGCCGTCAAGAGAGCCATACGCTGGGCGGTTTCGATGATCCACGCCCGCCATGCGTGCGTGATGACAGGAACCAGGTCGAAGCCGTACGACGGAGGGACCACCCGGAGCGGCTCGTTGTGGATGCGCCGGAGCACCATCCGTTGGAAGGCCCTGTCCAGGTACACGCCGATGCATAAGTGGCGGGTGGCGGCGTCCTCCGGGAGTGCGTCGTCGTCCCGTCGCTCCACCGGTTCGGTTCGGGTCTGGGCCATGTGCGCCTCCCCAGCTGGTCGGACCACGTAAAAGTCATACTGACCATAAGTGAGTTGCGTCTTTGGGTCAAGGTGACTTTTATGGAGCCATGACCATCGAGGACGCCGAGTGGAAGCCGCCGATCGTCACCGTGACCGTGGACCTGGTGATCTTCACCGTCCGCGACGGCGACCTTCAGGTGCTGTTGATCGATCGCGGGATCGAGCCCTACCTCGGCTACCCCGCCCTCCCCGGCGGCTACATCGACAAGGGTGAGACCTTGGAAGAGGCGGCGCTCCGAGAACTCCACGAGGAGACAGGCCTGGACGCGCGCACGCTCCATCTGGAGCAGCTACATGCCTATAGTGACCCGCGACGTGATCCACGCGGCAGGGTCATCACCGTTGCCTATCTCGCCCTCGGCCCTGACCTGCCCGTCCCGGTCAGCGGCACGGACGCCGCAGCGGCCTCCTGGGCGCCGGTGTCGGACGCACTCGCCGGCCGACTGGCATTCGACCATGCAGGCATACTCCGTGACGGGCTAGAGCGTGCCCGATCCCAACTGGAGCACACTACTGTCGCCGCCGCCTTCTGTGTCGAGCCCTTCACCATTAGCGACCTACGCCACATCTACGAGGCCGTGTGGGGCTTCAAACTCGACCCCAGTAATTTCCGTCGTAAGGTCACCCGAACCGAAGGTTTCCTCGAACCCACCGGGGAGCGCTACGTTCCCCAAATCGGCCGCCCTGCTCTGCTGTACCGTCGCGGGAACGCTGCAGCCCTCTCCCCGCCTTTGTTGCGTACCAGCCAGTTGTCCAGCGCCGGAGGGAATGCGGCCGACAGGACGATGCCACTTGTCCCCCAAGAGAACGCCGGGTTGGCGGGCTCGGACTGATGGCAGCGCAGTTCGCCCCCTGGCAGCCGCGCAGGCTCCGTGCTCAGACGGCACTTTAAGCGGCGTGGCGACGTCCCAACGCTGGCCAGATTCGTCGGTCTTGGTGCCGGACGAGGGGTGTGTGCGCTCGCCGTCAGCTTCGAGTTGCCGCTCGAACTGGGAGACGGCAAACCAAATGTCGGTGCGTTGGGATTCGGCTTGCGGTGCCATGGCAGCGAGTAAGCCGTGAGGTACTTTTCGGGGGTTGTGGTTTGAAGGCCGTAGCGCGGGTGCTGCTGTGGAGGGTAGGTGGCGGTAGTTTTGGGGTGTGATCAGTGTTGAGGTTAGTGAGTTATCGGTTGGGTTTGGGTGGCTCGTCCGGCGGGTTGAGGAGACCGGGGAGCGGGTGCGGGTTAGCGACGGTGGTGAGGCGGTGGGGGTGCTGCTTTCGGCGGCGGAGTTGGCTGAGCTGGAGCATTACGCGCAACGTGGGGGGTATCGGCGGCCTCGGGTGAAGGCGGTGCGGGACTATCCTCTCGGTCCGGAGCGGCAAGGTCCGTATGTTCGGTACGTGCATAGCGATGGGGTGCGGAGGACGTTTACGCGGGGGCGTGTTGTTGTGGCCGAATTTCGGTCCGTGGATGAGGTCGACTGGCTGGAGGAACGTGCGCGTATCGGTCGCCGGAGTCTCGTGCCTCCGGATCAGGATGAGCACGCGCGCATTGGCCATCACAACATGGGTCCGGAGCAGGCGGCGGCGTTTGAGGAGTTTCTTGGCCGACAGCCGCCGATCGGTGATGGCATAGCGTGGATCGCCGACGGTTGGAAAAATCAAGAGCCGTTTACGGTGATCGAGTTCATCAAGGGTGTGGCCGCCGAAGATGTTGTTCTGGCCTATGGGGCCGATGCTCAGGACGTTAGGGACGGGCTGACGCTGGAGCATGTGTGGGCGTGCGATAAGCGCGAAGGCACTGATGGTGTCTACGAGGTGCTGGCTTTCGGGGAAGAGGGTGGATGGACATGGCTGGGGCACCACAACACCGATTACGTCTTCTCGCGCGTCCTTGATCCGCCTCCCGCGCAGGAGATCACGTTGATGGCCATCATGGCCAGGACCATTTATTCCTTCAGCTACTACAAGGACGGCGAGTACCAGAACCGGTCCCCGGTCGAGGACGGCACTGAAAAGCAGCATGAGATGTACGAGCTCATCTGGTACACCCCGGGTGAAGAGCCGTTCGAGCCGGATGCACCGCTGGCCTTCCTCAACACCTATATTCGCGGTGCGGAGGAAGGCACGGAATGGGTGGACGGAATTGCGCTGTTCTTCGCCGGGCTGGAACGGGCCTTCGGCCTGTCGCTGCCGCAAGACGCGATCATGTCCGGTCGGGTGCGCTGTGCGCGTCCGGCCCGGCGTTGAACACCGAGGGCTCGACCGACCGGCGGGTTAGAGCCTTACCAGCATCTTGCCGATGTTGCCGCCGCGCATCAGGTCCAGGAAGGCGGTGGGTGCTGCTTCGAGGCCCTCGGCGACGGTCACCTCGGTGTGCAGGGAGCCGTCGGCCAGCCAGTTGGTCGCCTTGTCGATCCATTCGGGGAAAAGCGGGAAGTAGGTGTTGATCAACATGCCGCGCAGGGTGGCGTCCTTGGGGGCCAGGTGGAACAGGTTGCTCGGGCCGGGGACGGGTTCGGTCGCGTTGTAGGTGCTGATCGCGCCGACCATCGCGATCCGGCCGCCGTCGCGGAGGGCGTCGATGGCCGCGGTGAGGTGGTCGCCGCCGACGTTGTCGAGGTAGACGTCGATGCCGTCGGGGGCAGCCTCGGCCAGTTGGGCGGCGATGGGGGCGGCGCGGTAGTCGATCGCGGCGTCGTAGCCGAAGTCCTCGACGAGCTTCTTGGCCTTTCGGGCGTCGCCCGTCGAGCCGATGACGCGGGAGGCGCCGAGCTTGCGGGCGAGTTGTCCGGCGATGGTGCCTACTGCTCCGGCGGCGGTGGAGACGAAGACGATGTCGCCTTCGCGGACGGGGGCCACCTGGGTCAGGGCCGCGTAGGCGGTCAACCCGGTGGTGCCGAGCACGCCGAGCCAGTGCTCGGCGGGGGCGACGTCTAGGTCGACGACGGTCGCCTCCGTGGGGTCGACCACGGCGTAGTCGCGCCAGCCCAGCCAGTGCACGACGGTCGCGCCCACGGGGATGTCCGCTGAGCGGGACGCCACGACCTCGCCGATCGCCGGGCCGTCCAGTGCCTCACCGAGTTGGAGTGGTGGGAGGTAGGTGTCGACGACGTGCATCCGTTCGCGCATGTAGGGGTCGACCGACATCCAGGTGTTGCGGACCAGGATCTGGCCTTCGGCCGGTTCGGGCAGTGCGGTGGTGACCAGTTCGAAGATCGCGGGATGCGGTTCGCCCTTCGGGTGGGCGAGGAGGTGGATCTCGCGGTTCACGGTCATTGTGTTGCTCCTTGGTGGTGGTTCTTATGGGCTCCACCTTGGTCGGGGCCGCGCACGGTCGGCTGGGGGTTCGCTGCGGGTACCGTGACCTGGTGCGATTCGGTGTGCTTGGCCCGCTTTCGGTGTGGACGGACGACGGTCGGCCCGTCCGGATTCCCGAGGTGAAGGTCCGAGCGCTGTTGACCGATCTGCTGGTCAACGACGGGCGGCCGGTGTCGGCCGATCGGCTTGCCGAGGATTTGTGGGGGAACGACCCGCCGGGCAACCCTGTCAACACGTTGCAGACGAAGGTGTCGCAGTTGCGCCGGGTTCTGGAGCAGGCGGAGCCGGGTGGCCGCGGGTTGGTGGTCTTCGAGGCGCCGGGCTACATCCTGCGCGCCCCTGATGTTGATGCCGCCCGTTTCGCGGCGCTGATCGAGCGGTCCCGCGCCGCTACGGATCTTCAGGTGAAGGCCGGGCTGTTGTCGGACGCGCTGAGACTATGGCGCGGTCCAGCCTGCGTTGAATTTCGCGACGAGGAGTTCGTCCGCGCCGCCGTCACGCGTCTGGAGGAGCAGCGTCTGACCGCGCTGGAGGAGTGGGCGGAGGTCAGGCTGGAGCTGGGTGAGCATCGTGTTCTGGCCGACGAGTTGGGTGAGGCGGTGGCCGAGCACCCGCTGCGCGAGCGGCTGCGCGCCGTTCAACTGCGCGCGCTGTACCGGTCGGGACGGCAGGCGCAGGCGCTGGCCTCCTATGACGACCTGCGGCACCGGCTGGCCGACGAGCTCGGTCTCGACCCGAGTCCGGAGTTGGTCGCCCTCCATCGGGCGATGCTGCGGCAGGACGCCTCGCTTGCGCCTGACCGGCCACGCACGAACCTTCCCGCTCCCCTCACCGGGTTGATCGGCCGCGACCAGGCCGTGGCCGAGGTCGGCGCGCTTCTTGAGGCGGGGCGTCTTGTCACGTTGACCGGGCCCGGTGGCGTCGGCAAGACCAGGCTCGCGCTGGCGGTCGCGGAGCGTCCCGGCGACGCTTTTCCCGACGGTGTGTGGCTGGTTGAACTGGCGGGCACGTCGGGTGGGACGGTGGCGGAGGTGGTGGCCGCGGAGTTGGATGTCCGCGATGACACGGCGACCGGTCCGCGTCCGGCTGGTCTGGCGCACCGGCTCGCCGATGCGCTACGCGGACGACGCATGCTGCTCGTTCTCGACAACTGCGAGCATCTGATCGAACCGGTCGCCGAACTGGTGGGTCTGCTGCTGCGCACCGCCCCGGGCCTTCGGGTACTGGCGACCAGTCACGAGTCTTTGGCGATTCCCGGGGAGACGCTGTACGTCGTACCGCCGCTCGAAATACCGGAGCCCGGCGGCGATCCAGGGGGAGCGGGTTCTGTGCGGTTGTTCGTGGCGCGTGCCGCTGCCGCCGCGCCCGGGTTCGTGTTGGACGAGGAGAGCGCGCCCTCGGTAGCGGCGATCTGCCGGAGGCTCGACGGGTTGCCGCTGGCGCTGGAATTGGCCGCGGCCCGGGTACGTACCTTGGGCGTTCGTGGGGTCGCAGAACGGCTGGACGACCGTTTCCATCTGCTCACGGTTTCTGGTCGGGGACGTCCGGCCCGCCAACAGACCCTGCGCGCGGTCATCGACTGGAGCTGGGACCAGCTCACCGAGCAGCAGCGGCTGGTTCTGCTGCGACTGGCCGTCCACCCGGGTGGTTGCATGTTGGAGGCCGCCGAAGCGGTGTGCGCCGGTCCGGGACTGGACGTGCCCGACCTGCTGGATCAGCTGGTGGCGAGGTCGCTGGTGGAACCGTCCAGGGGGCCGCGTTACCGGCTGCTGGAAACGATCGCGGCCTACTGCCTCGAACGCCTTCCCGGCGACGATCCCGTGTTCCGGCGGCGTGATCGCTACTACGTCGAGTTGGCCGAACGCGCCAAACCCCATCTGCACGGGCCGGAACAGCGGCGGTGGCTGGAACGCCTGGACGCCGAGGCGGCCAATCTGCGGGCCGTCCTCGCGCACACCACAGGTGCTACGCCCGTGCAGCGTCCGGCCGATGCCACGTCCGCGCTGCGTCTGGTCGATGCCCTGGCCTGGTACTGGTATTTGCGCGGTCGTCATCGGGAGGGTCGCGCCGCCTTCGCCGCGGCCCTGGCGTCGTCCGAGGCCGACTGCCCGCGGACGGCGGCGTGGGAGGCCGGGTTCGCGATGTTGACCGGCGACGGCACCGACCTGCTGGAGCGGAGCCGCGCGGCGGCGCGAGCGCTGGACCCCGGTGACGCCCGATCGAGGTGGTTCCTGGCGCTCGCCCATCTGAGTTTCGGGGACGCCCCCACCGCGCGGGGCCTGCTGGCGGACGCGCTGGCCGGGTTCCGCGCGACCGGCGACCGTTGGGGCGAGGCGGCGGCGCTGGCGAGTCGTGCCAGGCAGGCGATGCTCCAGGGCGACCATGCGCTCGCCGAACGGTCCGGCACGGAGAGTCTGGCGCTTTTCGATGACCTGGGCGACGGCTGGGGACGGCTCCAGGCGTCCGACATGCTCGGCTACCTCGCCGAGATCACCGGTGACTACGAACGGGCGGCCTTCCTGCACAATGAGGGCCTGGCCGTCGCCGAGGATCTGAGGTTGTGGACGGACGCGTCCTACCGGCTGTCCAGCCTTGGCCGGATCGCTCTGCTGACCGGCGACCTGGATTGCTCCCGGGAACTTCACCGTCGCGGGATGCGCCTCGCGGCCGAGCAGTCCAACGGCTTCGCGGAGGAGTTCGCCCGGGTCGGCCTCGGCCTCGTGGCCCGCCGCGCCGGTGATCTCGACACGGCCGAGCGGCTCTTCCGGCAGTCGCTGGCCTGGAATCGTCGCCTGGAGGCCGACTACGGCGTGCCCTTCTACGGGATGGCGCTGCTGCTGGCCGAACTCGGCTTCGTCGCCGAGCAGCGCGGCGACCTCGACACGGCCAGGTCACTGCATGCGGAGGGACTCGCCGCGGCCCGCCAGGCGGCCGATCCGCGCGCCATCGCCCTGGCCCGGGAAGGGCTGGCCGGGGTCGCGGCCGCCGAGGGCGATCACCGGGAAGCGGCGTCCCTGCTCGACGAGGCCGCCGCGCTCAGGCGGTCGGTGGGCGCACCGCTGCCTCCGGCGGAACGCGGTGACGTCGACCGGATCACCGCCACCATCCGCGCCGCGACGGGGCCGTCCAGGCGTTGACCCTTTCGGTGAATCCTTTCGGGGCGTGGTGGCCTCTTATGGGTGACGGCCTCACCGGAGGGAGACGACGTGGCTGACCGTTCGTGGGTGAGCACGCAGCTCATCGAGGCGGCGCAGGCGGGTGATCACGAGTCGATCACCGCGGTCGTCCAGGGCGCTCATCCGCATGTGCGGCGGTTCGCGGAGCATCTGTGCGCGTCGCCGCAGGACGCCGAGGACGCCGCGCAGGAGGCGCTGATCATCCTCTACCGGAAGATCGGCTCGCTGCGCGCGACGGGGGCGCTGGCCTCGTGGATGTTCCGCATCATCCGGAACGAGTGCCTCCGCCGCGCTCGGGTCCTGGTCGAACGGCACGACGGCGTCGAAGCCGGGGTCACGGCGTCGGCCGAGGACGAGGTCGTCCGGCGGCTGGAGGCCGAACGCGTCGCGCAGGTGATCCAGGAGTTGCCGGACGTGCAGCGCAGGGTCCTGATCATGCGGGACGTGCTGGGCTATCCGGGACGGACGGTCGCGCAGACGCTCAACCTGAGCAACGCGGCGATGAAATCGCACCTCCACAGGGCCCGCACGCGGCTCCGCCTTCGCCTGGCCGCCGCGAACGGCCTCACCCAAATCTGAAAGGTAGTTCCACCATGCTTCAAGCCGGTTCGCCCGTGCCCGAGATAGCGCTGCAAGATACTGAGGGACGGGTTGTGCGCCTTTCCGACTTTCAGGGTGAGCGGGCCGTACTCATCTATTTCCTTCGGGCGACGTCGTGCCCGGTTTGTAACCGGCATGTCCAAGACCTCATCAGGAGCCGCGACGAGTTCGCGGCCAACGGCGTGCAGGTGCTGATCGCGGCGCCTGACGGGCGTGCGAAGGCGGACGCGTGGAAGGCCAGGCGCCTGGTCCCGTTCCCCGTGCTGGTGGGCCGGGAGGGCAGCCCGCACGAGACGTTCGGTCTGCACAGAAAGGTCTTCGGGACGATGCGACAGAGCGGCAGCGTGCTCATCGATTCCCAGGGCATCGTGCGCCACGTTCACGGCGCCACGATGCCGACCAGCGGTTACGACAAGAAGGCGATCAACGCGGCCATTCGGAGGCTCCGCGCCCACGCTCCCGGCACCTGATGGAACGACCGGATTCGTCCCAGAGGGCCTGGTTCTCTTAGCTTTTCGGCAGGTAGATGCTTAGATACGTGCGTGAGCGTCAGACCTTCGTTCGATCCTGCCGTCACGGCGGAGGACCGCGTCCTGCTGGAGGCGCGGCCGGACCTGCTTCACCCGGCCGCCGGGGTGCGGCCGCTGGGGCGTCTCGGTGGGCGAACGCCCAGAGATGTCCTTTTCAGTCTCTGGAACGCTCCGTTGTGGGCCGTTCTGCCGCTCGTCATCGCGCCGTTCTACGGGCGGAAGGCGACTGTCGCCGGAGCGGTCGGGCAGGTCGCGGCGGGCGCGGTGCTGGTTCTCGCGCCCGGCGGCGTGTTCGTGCTGATGGGAGCGACCGTCGTCGCGTTCGGTGTGCTGCTGGCCCGCTGCGGACAGGGTCGGGTCGGCACCCTCGCGCGGCGGCTCCACGCGTCCTATGTGGTGCCGGGCGATCTCGACGCCGCCACGTCCGCCCTGCTCGGACGGGCCCAGCGGGCGATCAAGGCGGTGCTGACCGCCGAGGTCACCAGGGACGGCCTGCTCGACGACCTGCGCAACGCCGTGATGCTGCCCGCGCAGGAATGGGACATCGCCCAGACCCTGCGGGAGATCAGCCGCTTGTCGGAAGAGCAGCGGACGGCCCGCCAGGCCGGGCACAACGCCGATCTCGCGCAGGTGATGGGCCCGCAGGCCAAGGCGCTGAAGCTGGCCACGGCGTCGGTCACCGAGCGGATCGAGGCGATCGAGCGGTACGCCGAGCAGGTGAAGGCCGCCGACCGGGCGCTTCTGCAGTGGAAGACCCTGCAGCGTTTGGCCGACAACAACGACGCCTACGGCGAACTGCTCGCGCGGACCGTCCGGGACGAGTTGGCGATCGCGGAGATCGACGGGCTCACCGACGAGGCGAGGCAGGTCGAGGAGGCGCTGCGCCGGAGTGTCGAGAAGGCGCGCAGGACCGGGCTCACCCTGCTGCCCGGCGGGCTGGCGGAGGCGGGCTGATGGCGTCCAGGGACAGGGGCCCCAAGGTCAAGGACAGGCACGGCAAGCTCAGAAGCGCCGAGGTCGAGACGTACCCGACGCTGTCGCCGGGCGGTGAGGAGCTGTTCGGACGGTTGCCGGTCTGGGCGAACGTCCTCGGCGGGATCGTCCTCGCCGCCCTGCTCTGCGTGCCGCTCTTCCTCTGATCAGAGGTCGAGGATCATTTCGCGGAGCGGCTCACCGGTGATCTTCCACCAGGCCGCGGTCAGGGCCAGGGTGCCGACCGTCGCGAGCACGATCCGCCAGCCGGGCAGACCGCCGTGCTGGAGGATCGGGCCGCGGGCGTGCGGGTCGAACATCCGCTGGATGTGGAGCCTGCCCCAGAATCCGAGCTTGGACGACACCGCGCTGGTGCCCCCGAAACCGACTCCGGCCTGGACGACCACGCCGATGGCGGCCATCCCGGCCGCGAAGAAGCCGAAGGCCGCCTGGCCGAGGGCGAAGACACCCGTGGCGAGCTGGCCGATGGCGACGACACCGCGCGCCAACTGGCCGATGGCGACGACGCCGTTGGCGACCTGACCGAGAGCGATGATCCCCGTGGCTTCTTGCCCGGCCGCGAACACGCCGACGGCCTGAGGCCCGATCGCGAAGACCGCCGGAATGCCATCCCCAACTGCCACAAGCTGCATACGGCGAGCTTAAAGGATCCTTTGCTCAAGATAGTGGACATACGCGTTGAATCCGGCGCGTCCTGACCAGCATCCCGTCATCGTCCGAGGCGGAGCCTCCGGCCTGGTCGCCACGAGGAGGAACAGGGGCAAAGGCGGCACGCCGAACCCGGGCGGCTCACAACGCCTCGGTCACGTTCGGGTCGCTGGTCGTGTTCGCGTCGGTGAGTGAGGATGGCCGGACGACCTCGGCTGTCGACTTTTGTGCGATGTGCCGTTTCAAGCGCGCCTCTTTCGGTTGTGGAGTTCTCCGCTGTTTTGTCGGAGGTAGGGCGCACATTGGCCCCTCCGGGGATCGGTCGCAGGGATGTGATGTCGAAGCTGAAGCGCGCCGTCCGGCGGGTTCGCCGTAGAACGTGACGGTAATGCCTCTCCCGCTGCCGGACATAGGGAGACGACCAGCGCAGATCACGACACAGCTGAAGGAGGCGGGGGTGGACGATGACCGGGAGAGATTTACGGTCCTGTTCGAACGTCACTATCCCGACGTCCTGCGTTACGCATCGCGAAGGATCGATCCTGACCAGGCCCGGGATGTGGCCGCCGAGACTTTCCTGGTCGCCTGGCGGCGTTTCGAGGAAGTGCCCAGTGAGGCGGACGAGGTGCTGCCCTGGCTGTATTCGGTCGCCCGCAACACCTTGGCGAACCAGCAACGTGGCGATCGCCGCAGAACGCGACTGGGCGCTCGACTGAAAGCGGCGCCACAGCGAATGACCGGGGCAGACCACGCCGGGCCGGTGGTGGAGTCGCTGTGGCTACGTGAGGCGATGGCGACGCTCTCGGCCAAGGACCGGGAGGCGTTGCAGCTGGTGGGCTGGGAGGAGTTGGACGTGACGTCCGCCGCCACCGTCGTCGGCTGCTCGCCCAGCACGTTCGCCGTGCGGTTGCACCGCGCCCGGCGGCGTCTGGACCGTGCCCTCGCCGAGCGCGGCGGTCAGGAAGCCGGTGCTCATCGTCAACCAGCGATGAAGGAGGCGCGATCATGAGGCGGACGGGGACCTCGACGGACGAGACGGTGGCGCACGTCCGGCAGGTGTTGGGCCGCGGCGATCCCGTGGGCCCGGACGAGCACACCGATGCGGCACAGGACGCCGAGGGGCGCCGCGTGCTGGCACAGATCCTGAGGGCGGAGCGGGAGACGGACGAGCGGCGGTCACCCAGGTGGGGGCGTCGCGGCGTGATCGTGCTCGCCACCATGCTGACCGTGGGGACGGTCGGAGCCATGGCCGATGCGGGCGGATTCATCCCCACCGGAGTGATCAAGGCCTTTCAGGGCGCGCAGGACGAGAACAGCGATTGGGGGAAGTTGGACACCGCCCGAGCCAGAAAACTCATCGACGCGCGGAGCCCGCGGGGCGACCTCGTCGAACTGTGGACGGCGCCCAGCACCAAGGGCGCGGAGTGCGCCTACCTGCGCCGGATCGAGGACGGCGGCCGGACGGAGGACGGCTCCATCGAGTGCAGCGACGCCGTCACGCCCGCGGGCTCCGCACGGCAGGGGACCTGGCCGGGGAACTCGCGACTCAGCGCGCGCTACGGTCCGCTGGTCAAGGACGACATGGGCGTCCTGGGTTGGGCGGCGGAACCGGCCACCGCCATTCGGGTGACTCTGCAAGATGGGCGGCAGCACCTCGTGCCGGTCAGGACGGGCGGCTTCTTCATGGCGTTCCTCGACCACAAGCGGGGACCCGGTCCGAGGTGGACCGAACCTCCCGAAGACCCGCACGAGGGTTTCGAACACGCTGACCTCGCGGCCGTCGACGCCAAGGGACGCGTACTCAGCACCCTCCGGGCTCATGAGAGCGCGATGTAGCAGCGAAATACCCGCCGATCTCCGGTCCGGCCGCGGGGGCTCGAACCGGAGGTCGGCGCCGTCCGACTGCGATGCGCTGGGCCGTTCTGCCGCTTGGCGCGTTGCGGTCGTTAATCAAGAGTTTGGGGCCCCGCGCCGAGGCGCATGGTCGTCCTTCTGATTTCTCGACGTTCGGAACGATGAGCGTGTACAGGGACGGGGAATTCCGCCCTAATTTATCCGGACGAGGCGTTTTCGGCGCGGGATTTGTGCGCCAGAGCCGCCAGGGTTTCCCAGATCAGGCGATGGGCGTTGTTGACTGTGAGGTCCGCGTGGTCGTACGGAGGGCAGACCTCGGTGACGTCCAGCGCCACCACGTTGGTCTGCAAGGCGACCTGGCGGACGGCGCGGAGGAGGTCGACCGGGGCGAGGCCGCCGGGCTCGGGGGTGCCGGTGCCCGGAGCGAAGCCGGGGTCGAGGACGTCGATGTCGATCGACAGGTAGATGCCGTCGGTGCCGTCGTTCGCCTCGGCGATGACGTCGTCCATCACGCTGCCGATCCCGCGTTCCCAGATCTCCTGCATGGTGTGGTGCCGCATGCCCTGCTCGCGCATCCACTCCTGCACGTCGGCCGGTGGCCAGTAGCCGCGCAGGCCCACCTGCACGAAGTCCCTGCCCGCGATCGCCCCCGACTCGATCAGCCGCCGCATCGGTGTTCCGTGGCTGGCGAGGTTGCCGCGCAGGATGTCCGCGGTGTCGGCGTGCGCGTCGAAGTGGACCATGCCGATCCGGCCGTGATGGGCGGCGACCGCCGTTCCGCTCGGCCAGGTCACGGAGTGGTCGCCGCCGATCACGACGGGAATGATTCCGCGGCTCACGACGTCCAGGACCCGCTGCTCGATCGCCCCGCGGGACGGCTCCCACATGCCGGGCTGGACGATCGCGTCGCCGTAGTCGACCACGGTCAGATGGTCGAAGATCTCGACTTCCAGGTCGAGGTGGTAGCTGCCCGCGTCGTAGGCGTTCGCGCGCAGCGCCCGGGGCCCGAAGCGGGCGCCGGGACGGTTCGTGGTGTTGTCGTCCCACGGCGCGCCGATCACCGCGACGTCGGGGCGCCATTCGTCCAGTTGCTCCGGTTCGGTCAGGTGGGGGCGCAGCCCGAACGTCGGCACGCCCATGTACGAGGACGAGTCGAGCTGGGCCCGCATGCCGGGCGGCGGCTCACCGGGTTCGCGTGTCATACGGACAGTTCACGGCCCTCGTGGCCCGCGGCCAACGAATGTAGCGTGCGCCTTAATGATCAGCTTTGTGCTCGGTGTCGAGGACCTCGCCGACGCCCGGTTCGCCGTCTCGCCTCTGCAGGAGACCGTCCTCAGCCTGCGGGTGCTGCGCGATCCCGGGCTGTCCGCGTCGCATCTGCCGTGGCGCAGGTCGGTGCTCGGGCGCCTCGGCGCCCTCGACACGAAACTGTTGTTCTCCCTGGTGGGGTGGCGTCTGGCGCTTCCCGATCTCCTGACGCCGCCGCCGACCGTGTTCGCTCCCGCCTTCGAGGACGAACTGGACGTGGTACGCCGCAGCCCCCTTGATCTGGTGCGACGTGACCTGAGCGCCGTGCATGCGCCGCGCCCGCTTCCCGAGGCGCTGCGTGCGGCGACCGCCGACGACGCGTCCGTGGCCGGGCTGTGCGATCTCCTGTGCCAGTACTGGCGCGCGGCCGTCGAACCGGTCTGGCCGCAGATGCGGCTGGTGCTGGAGGCGGACATGACCTACCGCGCACGCCGTCTGGCCATGGGCGGCGCGCGCCTTCTCTTCGCCGACATGCACCCGAACCTGCGGTGGCGGGACGGCGTTCTCACGATCGACAGGACGATCGGTGAGTTCCGCGTCGCGTCGTCGGGGCGGGGACTCCTGCTGATCCCTTCGGTGTTCGCGCATCAACCGGCGCCACCGGTCAGTCCGGACGAGCCGCCGATCCTGGCCTATCCCAGCCGGGCGGTGGCAACGTTGTGGGCCCCGGCGCCCGCACCCGACCCGACTGTGCTCGCCGCGCTCGTCGGCGAACCCAAGGCCAGGTTGCTCCGTCTGCTTGAGGAGCCGTTGGCGACGGTGGAACTGGCGCACCGGTTGAGAGTGACTCCGAGCGCCGTCTCCCAGCATCTGCGCGTCCTGTTCGACTCCGGTCTGGTGACCCGAACCCGGGATGGACGACGCGTCCTGTACCACCGAAGTTCTCTTGGCGACCGACTGCTCGGTGAACCGGCTTGAATCACCGCGCGTCCGGTGTCGGCCATTTTTCATCCTGTTGTCAGGAGGAGGCGAACTTCATCCTGGGAGCGATTGTGTCGCCCGGTCAGGGAAGAGGGTTCCGATGGACGGGGACATCCGACTGAGGCAGCGGCTCGCGGCGGGTGACGACGGCGCGCTGCGGCTCGCCTATGACCGATGTTCGCCGCTCGTGTACGGGTTGGCGTTACGGGTGACCCGGAGCCGGGAGGCCGCGGAGGAGATAACGCAGGACGTGTTCGTGTCCCTGTGGGAACGCCCCTACGACTTCGACCCGAACCGCGGGAGCCTGCGCACGTGGCTGGCGTTGCTCGCGCACCGGCGCTCCGTCGACTGGGTCCGCAGGGAGGAGCGGCAGCGGAACCTGCTGGACACGGTCGGTGACTCCGAGCCGTCCACCCTCATACTCGACATGATCATCGCCGAGGAGACGGGGGCGCGGGTGCGGCGGGCGGTGGCGGCGCTTCCACAGCGGCTACGGGAGGCGGTCGAACTCGCCTACTACCACGGACGGACCTACCGGCAGGCGGCGGTCGAGCTGGGCTTACCGGAGGGCACCGTGAAATCGCGCATCCGATCCGGGTTACGTCGCATCGCCGACTCTCTGGCCGAGGAAGGCAGTGCATCATGACCGAACCCCCTCTGGACCTGCGTGCGCGTACGCTCCGCGCCGCGCTGTCGAGGCGCGCCCCGGCCCGTCCTGCGCCCGGCTTCGCCCGCCCGTACGCCGCGATCGTCTCCATGCTGGACGCGCTGCTCACCGACCTGCCGGAGGCCGACTGGACGACGATCGCCGTCAACGGGTGGGACACGCGGGACCTGGTCGCGCACCTGACCGCCACCGACGGGCTCCTGGTGGAGGCCATCGCGGGTGTCGAGTCGTCGGCCGACGACGTCCCGGCCCGCACGGCGGAGCTGACCGGGCGCCGTCTCCCGCTCCGTGACACACGCCGGACATGGCGCCGCCAGGCGGACGAACTGTGCGACCGGCTGGGCGACTCGGACGCCGACCGCCAGGTCGAGATGGGCGGTTTCAGGATGTGTCTCAGCGACCATCTCTTCGCACGCGCCTTCGAAACGTGGATCCATGCCACCGACATCGGCCAGGCGACGGGCCGTGCCCTGCCGCCGCCTCTCGCCGAACACGTGCACCCGCTCGCGGACTTCGGCGCGCGGATCCTGCCCTCGGCGCTCGTCCTGACGGGCCGCGAACACCCGGACCAGACGCTGCGGCTGATTCTGGACGGTCCCGGCGGTGGGGAGTGGACGGTTCCGTTGGGGAGTGGCACCGCAGACGTCGAACCGTCCGTGCGGGTGAGGATGGACGTCATCGAGTTCTGCTTCCTGGCCGGAGGGCGCCGCGATCCCGAGAGCGTGCGCGCCGAGACCAGCGGGGACCCGGCCGTCACGCGCGACGTCCTGGCGTCGGTACCGGCCTTCTCCGGCCCGTAGGGCGGGGGCGCCGGCGTCAGGGGCGGTGCCGGGTCGTCCAGGAACCCGGCACTTCGGGCGCTGCGGGGTCATGTGCGGAGGGGGGCGAGGACCCGCCACCAGCCGAAGGCGGTACATGACCCCGCTGGTAACGGGTCCTCGAACGGGCGGTGTGGGCCGCGTACTGAACGATGAGGGGCCGGATTCGCCTCCTTTCCACTGGTCGACCGGGCTCGTCCCGGATCTCACGGGGTTCGTGCCACCCTGACGGGTCATCAGGTGACGGAGACATCGCCGCCCACGGCGACTGTCGGTGAGCGCCTGTCTCACCCGGAATTCGCGCGGCGACGCCATCTGGATGAGAGACGGTCAGGGTTTGCGGGCGACGGCGCCGTACATGGCCACTTCCTTCGGGTCGCCCCAGGGGGTGGCCTCGGGACGCCAACGTGAGCAGGAGACCAGGCCTGGGTCGAGGAGTTCGAGGCCGTCGAAGAAGCGGGCGATCTGCTGTGGGGTGCGTTGGGTCAGCCTGGGGGTGCCGTACTTGTTCCAGTACGCGACCGCTTCGTCCACGTCCGGCATGGAGGGGCTGCTGATGGTGTGGGACAGGACGAGGTGGCTGCCTGAGGGGAGCGCGTCCATCAGGTGACGGACGATGCGGCGGGCCTCATCGTCGTCCTCGATGAAGATGACCACGCCGAGGAGGGTGAGCGCGGTCGGTTCAGCGAGGTCGAGTGTGTCGGCGGCCCGTTCGAGGATGGTGTCGGGGTCGCGCAGGTCGGCGTCCAGGTAGGCGGTGGCGCCTCCGGGGGTGCTGGTCAGCAGTGCGTTGGCGTGGACGAGGACGAGCGGGTCGTTGTCCACATAGACGACGCGGCACGTCGGGTCCACGCGTTGGGCGACCTCGTGGGTGTTGTCGTGGGTGGGGAGACCGGTGCCGATGTCCAGAAATTGACGAATGCCCACTTTTTCGGCGAGATGACGGACGGCGCGTCCGAGAAATACGCGATCGGCGCGACCGTAGTCGATGATGCCGGGGTGCAGGCGCTTGATCTGATCACCGATCAGCCGGTCGATTTCGTAGTAATCCTTGCCGCCGAGCCAGTAGTTCCAGATGCGCGCGGTGTGGGCCACCGATGTGTCGATTTCGGGTGTGCGGCCGAGCTCGGGTGGGATGCCGGTCACGGGGCGTCGCTCCTCCGCTCGCCTGCGCTGCTCTCCCGAACGTAGCAGCGCAGACGGCCCTGCCAAGGGCAGCCGCAAAAATACGGAAAGCGGATGGCTCGGATTGCGGTTTTGTGATGCGCCCAGACACGGGGACGTTCCCGAAATTGATGGGGATTGCGCGACTAGCCCGCTTGAAGAGGGTTAGTCGACCTTCATTTACATCGCCGCTTTACGGGGCATGAGTCGACATTCGGGAGTGTTGTCGTCCAAGCCTCGGCCCCGAGCGCACACCGTGGGCCGGGTGGCTGACCGAAACATGACCGACCGGTGGGGTTATGCGGAGATCGTCCGGCTAAGGGGGGAAGGACCGCGAAGGCCGGATGGAGGCGGAGTGGCATGGCCCGAAGAAGCGGTGTCTCGCTCAGCTGGGAACTGCTCCTGGGACTGGTGACGATCGGGTTCCTCATCTACCTGTGGGTCTGGGCGGCCACACAGGGCGGACCGCCCTGGTAGAGGACTCAGCGGGTCAGCAGCGTCCTCAACTCCTTGGTGATCTCGTCGGGGGCCTCCTCGGCCATGTAGTGACCGCAGGTGACGGTGCTGTGGTGCAGGTCAGCGGCCCATGCCCGCCAGAGGGCGACCGCGTCGAAGCCCAGGGCGGCGCCCCAGTCCTGTTGGAGGACGGTGACCGGCATGGCGAGCCGGTTGCCCGCGTTCCGGTCGGCCTGGTCGTGCTCGATGTCGATCCCGGCGGACGCGCGGTAGTCGGCGACGATCGACGGGATCGCGTCGCGGCAGGCGTCCAGGTAGGCGGCGCGGACGTCGGGCGGGATCGCGGACGGGTCGTTCGCCCACAGGTCGAGGAAGTGCCCGAAGAACGCGTCGGGCGCCGCGCCGATCATCCGTTCGGGCAGGCCGGACGGCTGGGCCATCAGGTAGAGGTGGAAACCGACCGCGGCGGTGACACCGTGCATCGCGTCCCACATGTCGAGGGTCGGCAGGACGTCGAGGCACGCGAGATGCGTGATCGTGGACGGGTGGTCGAGCCCGGCGCGGAAGGCGACGAGGGCGCCGCGGTCGTGACCGGCCAGGGCGAACCGCTCGTGGTCGAGGGCGCGGGCCAGGGCGACGATGTCGGCGGCCATGGTGCGCTTGGAATAGCCGTCGGCGGGCTTGTCGCTGGCGCCGTAGCCCCGCAGGTCGGGGCAGATGACGGTGTGGTCGGACGCGAGGTCGGCGGCGACGTGGCGCCACATCAGATGCGTCTGCGGGAAGCCGTGCAGGAGGACGATCGGGGGGCCGGAGCCGCCCACGGCGGTGTGGAGGGAGACCCCGTCGGCGACGGGGACGCGGTGCTGGTCGATGCCTGGGATGGTCGGCACGGTTCTGTCCTTTCTCGTGGGATGTCTCCAGGCTGCCGGGTGTGGATGAGCATCCGATGAGCGCGCTATAGCGTGGCCGGTGTGGGGGTCGTGTTCGGGGTGTTGGGGCCGGTGACGGCCTGGGACGGCTCCGGCGACGTGATCGCGTTGAAGGGGCCGAAGCATCGGGCTGTGCTGGCGCGGCTGATCGTTGCCCGTGGGCGGGTCGTCCCGGTGACGCGGCTGGTCGACGACCTGTGGATCGATCCCCCTGCGGACGCCGTCGGGACGGTTCGCACGTTCGTGGCGGCGCTGCGCCGGGCGCTGGAGCCTGATCGTCCACCGAGGTCGCCGTCCCGGACGCTGGTCACCGAGGGCCCGGGGTACGCGCTGCGGGCCGGCCCGGACGAGGTGGACGCGTGGCGCTTCGCACGGGCGGTCGGCGCGAACCGTCCGGCGAGGGAGCTGGTCACGAGCCTGGACGAGGCGCTCGGCTGGTGGCGCGGGCCCGCGTTCGCGGAGTTCGCCGAGGACGGCTGGGCGCGGGCGGAACGTTCCCGCCTGACGGAGCTGCGGCTGCGGGCCGTCGAGCGGCGCGCCGAGGCGATGCTGGAGGCGGGCCTCGCCGCCGACGCGGCACCCGACCTGGACGCGCACCTCGCCGAGCATCCCTGGCGGGAGGACGCCTGGGGCCTCCTGGCGCTCGCCCTGTACCGCACGGGACGCCAAGCGGACGCGCTCGCCGTGCTGCGCCGGGCGCGGACGCTGCTCGTGGATCGGCTCGGCATCGACCCCGGGCCGGCGCTCCGACGCCTGGAGCAGGACATCCTTCGCCAGGCCGACCATTTGGACCCGGGCGGCGACGCGGCGGCGCGGGTGTGGGCACGGGCGGCCGCCGCCTACGACCGGACGGTCGCGTCCGGGGCGCGGGACCGGCTGGAGTCGACGGTGGGCTTGCTGCGCAACCTCGCGGTGACCGGGGGCGGCGGCCTGGAGGCGGCCCGCGAACAGCGCATGGCGACGATCGCGGCGGCCGAGGAACTCGGCGACGCGGAACTGACCGCGCGGGTGATCGGCGCGTACGACGTCCCGGCGATCTGGACCCGGTCGGACGACCCGCGCCAGGCCGCCGAGATCGTGGCGGCGGCCGAACGCACCCTGGCGGCCCTCCACGGCGAGCACGACGGGGTCAGGGCACGACTGCTGGCGACGATCGCGCTGGAGTCTCGCGGGTCCGGCACCGAACGGGCGCGTGCGGCGGCATTGGAGGCGGAGCGGATCGCGCGCCGCCTGGACGAACCCGCTTTGCTGGCGTTCGCCCTCAACGGCGTGTTCATGCAGACGTTCCACCGGGCGGGGCTGGCGCCGCGGCGGGACGAGATCGGGGCCGAGTTGGTCGCGTTGTCCGTCCGGCATGGCCTGGTCCCGTTCGAGGTCCTCGGTCACCTCGTCCGCCTCCAGGCGCTCAGCGCGCTCGGGGACTTCGCGGCGGCCGACCACCATGCCGCCGCGGTCGACCGGCTGGCCGAACGGCATCAGCGGCCGTTGGCGGGGGTCTTCACGGAGTGGTATCGGGCGTTGCGGCTCGCCGCGTCCGACGAAACGGCGGCCGGCGAGGTCGAAGCCGCCTACCGCCGGGCGATCGCGCGGTTGGACGGCTCCGGGATGCCCGGCCTCGCCGACGGGCTGCCCGCGCTCGCGACGCTGGCCCTGCGCGTCCGGGAGGGACGGCCCGCGCAGGTCGGCGACGAGACCCGGTGGGGGCCTTACGAGCCGTGGGCCCGGCCGTTGGTCCTGCTGGCGGAGGACCGCACGAACGAAGCGGCGGCGGCGCTGCGGGCCGCCCCGGAACCGCCGCGTGACCTGCTCTACGAAGCCATGTGGTGCTTCACCGCGCGGGCCGCCATGGCCGTGGGCGACCGCGAGACGATGGCACGCGCCCACGACGAGCTGGCACCCGCGATGGCTGAACTGGCCGGTGCGGGCAGCGGGCTCCTCACGCTGGGCCCCGTTTCCCGCTACGTACACGACCTCACCAGGGAGTAATCGGCTTCCACGTCCCGGCGTGTCGGATTTGGGTGGGTTTACCAACTTCGGACGTTGGGGCGCTCCCCTCTCGGGTAGGGCGGCACAGAAGCAGCGAGAGGAGAGCGTCGTGACGGACGTTTCGAGCAGGGGACCGGAACCGGGGGACGACCGTCCGGTACTGACCAACCGACAGGGCCATCCCGTCTATGACAACCAGAACCAGCGGACGGTGGGCTCCCGTGGCCCCGCGACACTCGAGAACTACCAATTCCTGGAGAAGATCAGCCACTTCGACCGGGAGCGGATTCCGGAGCGGGTCGTCCACGCGAGAGGCGTGACCGCGTACGGATTCTTCGAGGCGTACGGAAAATGGGGCGACGAACCCGTCAGCACGTACACACGGGCGAAGCTGTTTCAGGAGCACGGGAAGCGCACACCGATAGCGCTGCGGTTCTCCACGGTCATCGGTGGACGCGACTCGGCCGAGACCGCACGCGACCCACGCGGGTTCGCCATCAAGTTCTACACCGAGGACGGCAACTGGGACCTCGTCGGTAACAACCTGGCGGTCTTCTTCATCCGCGACGCCATCAAGTTCCCCGACGTCATCCACGCCCTCAAACCGGACCCGGTGACGTTCCGCCAGGAGCCGGCGCGCATCTTCGACTTCATGTCGCAGACACCGGAGTCGATGCACATGCTCGTGAACCTCTTCAGCCCGCGCGGCATTCCGGCCGACTACCGGCATATGCAGGGGTTCGGCGTGAACACCTACAAGTGGGTGAACGAGGCCGGTGACACGAAGCTCGTCAAGTACCACTGGATGCCCAAGCAGGGCGTGCGGAGCATGACGGAGGAGGACGCGGCGGCGATACAGGCCCACGACCTCGGGCACGCCACCCGGGACCTGCACGAGGCCATCAACCGCGGCGACTTCCCGGAATGGGAACTGCTCGTCCAGATGATGGACGACCACGAACACCCGGAACTGGACTTCGACCCGCTCGACGACACCAAGGTCTGGCCGGAGAACGAGTTCCCCGCGAAACCGGTGGGCCGTATCGTCCTCGACCGCAACGTCGAGGACAACTTCGCCGAGAACGAGCAGATCTCGTTCGGCACCGGCGTCCTCGTGGACGGTCTCGACTTCTCCGACGACAAGATGCTCGTCGGACGGACGTTCTCCTACAGCGACACGCAGCGGCACCGGGTGGGTCCGAACTACCTGCAACTGCCCGTCAACCAAGCCAAGAGCACGCAGGTACGCACGAACCAGCGCGACGGGCAGATGACCTACTACGTCGACAACGCCGGTGACAACCCGCACGTGAACTACGAGCCGTCCATCACCGGCGGCCTCCGGGAAGGCCAGTATCCAACGCACGACGAGCAGGGCCCGGAGATCCGGGGACGCCTGACGCGCATGCGCATCGAACGGACGCAGGACTACAAGCAGGCCGGTCAGCGCTACCTGCTGATGGAGGACTGGGAACGCGACGACCTCGTCCACAACTTCGTCGAGCTGATCTCCCAGTGCGCCCGTCCCGTCCAGGAACGGATGGTCTGGCACTTCCTCCTCGTCGAGGACGATCTCGGCCTCCGCGTCGGCAAGGGGCTCGGCATCGCCCCTGAGGACGTCGAACACCTCGAACCGCTGCCCGGCCAGGACCTCAACGACGAGGACAGGGAACGGCTGCGGAACCTCGGCAAGAACGGTCCACGTGACGTCGACGGCCTGAAGATGACGCACTGCGTCCCGAACGAACGGGCCGTCCACCACCGGTAGACGACGACGGTGAGCGCACTGGTCGACCGCACGGCCGGTCGGTGCGCTCAGGGTCGACTCAGGGTCACGCAACCCCACATCCGACCAACAACCCGCAGGTCAGAGCCTTCAACCTTACTGGAACGAAGCATTCCGTTCTGATACACTCAGACACGTACGAACACTCCGACTACGGGTCTCCCGGGGGATTACTCCACCACGGATGAGGGTTTTCCCCTATGGCGATGAGTTTGCCGAACCGGCAGAGTCATATTCAGCAGCAGGGGGACGAGGCCCCCTCCGCAGGAAGAAGGCAGACGATGTCACACACGCCACCCCCCACCTCGCTGAACACCTCCGACCTGGCCGAGGTCCTGTTCTGCTGCGGCCTCCAGGAGTCCGACCACCCCTCCGCCGAGCAGGTCCGCAAGGCCATCGACGACCGCATCGGCGCCTGTGGCGGCGACAGCGCCGCCTGCGTCGCCCTCGTCGCCCAGGAGGCCGGCGACCACCCCGAGACCTACACCCTTCGGATGCGCTGGGCCCTGTCCACCGTCTCCGAGGCCTACCGCGACCTCACCTCCGCCGCCTGACCACCACTGGGAGCCCATCTGATGCGTTCACCGTTCACCGACCGGCCCGAGGACATCGTCCCGCGCACACTCCGCGACCTGCTCGCCACCGACCCGTCCCCGCCCACGAACAAAAAGCGCCCGCGCCGACAACGAAGAACGAACACCACCCGAGGCACCACCTAGCACGCACCCCAGCGTGAATCCCTTGCCGGACCCTCGGGGCTCGTGCGGGCCGTGGGTCGTCTTCTGGCGGGCGGAAAACGTGGCGGCGTCCAGGCGCGATACTGGACGGCATGGTCGACGACGAGCGTTGGAAGGCGCGTTTCCGGGCCGCCCGGATGAGCCTGCCCCGATGGGCGCGTGACGCCCCTAGCCGCAGCATCTACCAGTCGAACATCACGGGGACGTGGGAGATCTACACGTGGGACCGTGACACCGGCGCGCAGCGTCAGGTGACGGATCGGCCCAACGGGACGTGGATGGGAAAGATCGACCCGCCCGGTGAGTGGGTGTGGTGGTTCGCCGACACGGACGGCAACGAGTTCGGTGTGTGGAACCGGGTGCCGTTCGACGCGGCAGAGGGCGCGGAGAGCGCTCCGGCCGTTCCAGAGTTGGAGCCGTCGTACCCGTCTGGGCTTTGTCTGGGTCGTGAGGGTTTCGCCGTCATCGGGCGGACCACTGACACCGGGAACACGATCCATCTGTGCCGTGCCGGTGCGCCGCCGGAGGTGCTCTATCACCACGCGGAAGACGCGCACGTCGCGGCGCTGTCGCAGGACGAGTCCCTGATAGCGGTCGGGCACAGCGAGCACGGCGACAGCCGACACATGGCGTTGCGCGTGCTGCGTCCCGATGGATCCACGGTCGCGGACCTGTGGGACGGCCCCGGCAAGGGCGTGTACGGAGCCGGGTTCGCCCCGGTCGACGGTGATTCACGGCTACTCGTCAACCATGAACGGCGCGGCCGGGACGAGATGCTGATCTGGGACCCGGTCTCCGGCACCGAGCGGGAGATCGTCCTCGATCTGCCCGGGGAGATCGGCGCGGGCTGGTATCCGGACGGGACGGCGCTGCTCATCTCCCATTCGCACGAGGCCCGCGACGAGCTGTACCGGTACGACCTCGCCGAGGAGACCCTGACCAGGGTCGAAACACCGCGCGGGGTGATCGGCGGAGCCGCTGTCCGGCCGGACGGGACGGTCGAGTTCTCCTGGTCGTCGGCCGCCGAGCCGCCGGTGATCCGTTCGACGTCCGGTTCGGTGGTGCTCACGCCACCCGGCCCGGTCGCGCCGCCGTCCGTCCCGGTCGAGGACGTGTGGGTGGACGGCCCCGCCGGACGCATCCACGCGCTGGTCAGCAGGCCGGACGGCGACCGGCCCTACCCGACCGTGTTCGACGTCCACGGCGGGCCGACCGCGCAGGACGACGACTCGTTCGTCCCGTCCGCCGCCGCGTGGGTGGACCACGGGTTCGCGGTCGTCCGCGTCAACTACCGGGGCTCGACGGGATACGGGTCGGCGTGGCGCGACGCCATCGAGGGACGGGTCGGGCTCACCGAACTGGAGGACATCAAGGCCGTCCGCGACTGGGCGGTGTCCAGCGGCCTCGCGGACCCGGCGCGGCTCGTCCTGACCGGCGGCTCGTGGGGCGGGTACCTCACCCTCCTCGGCGTCGGGACGCAGCCGGACGACTGGAGCGTCGCGGTCGCCGCCGTCCCGGTCGCCGACTATGTCGCCGCGTATGAGGACGAGATGGAGGGGTTGCAGGCGTTCGACCGCTCGCTGTTCGGCGGCTCCCCCGACGATGTTCCGGACAAGTACCGCGAATCGTCCCCGATCACCTATGTGTCCCAGGTGAAGGCGCCGGTGCTGATCCTGGCCGGGGAGAACGACCCGCGCTGCCCCATCCGGCAGATCGACAACTACCTGGGCCGCCTCGCCGAGTTGAACCGTCCGCACGAGGTGTACCGGTACGACGCCGGGCACGGCTCCCTCGTCGTGGAGGAACGCATCACGCAAATGGCCGCTGAAATGGACTTCGCCCGCAAACATCTGGGCATGTCCTGATCTTCCGGGGGGCGGACGGAGGCCCGTCCGTCCCCCGCGTTTACAAGATCGAACCTCGGGCATCGCTCCACCGGCCACCCCCCGGTCACCGGACATCACCGATCGGGGGGATCACATGACACGGCCGTACATGACCCGCGCCCGGCGGACGACCCGGCTGTCGCGCTTCCGGACGCCCGAGACCGTCACAACGCACAGCCCGTTCTTTCGCCTGACGGCCGTGCTGACGACCCTTTCCATGGTCACCGCCGCGCTCGTCGTCGCACCGCCTCCCGCGGCCGCCGACCACCCCATGCGATTGCCCGTCCCCGGCGAACCAACGCTCGCGCCCCCGCCACCCTCGCCTGCCCCACCCGTCCCGGAGCGCGAACCGGTCGTCGCTCCGCCGCGATCCGAGGGCGAGGTGCCCGGCCAGGCCGCGAGTCCACCGGCGGGGACGGAGGCGGGCATCGGCAAGGCGTTGGAGGACCTCGCCGACCGGCCCGCGTCGGCGCGGCTGGAACATCGGCTGGTGGAAGAGGTGCTGCGCGCCAACGGCATCGGCTGGCGGTCGAGCGGACGCTGCTCCGACCGGTTGATCGCGAAGTGCACGTCGTTCGAGACGATCCGGTGGGGGACGGTCCAGGGGCTGATCCGCTTCGCGGCGTCGAGCGGCTGCGAGATCACCGTGACCGGCGGTACTGAGCGGGGGCATGCACACGGCCCCCGCAGCCACTGGAACGGCTACAAACTCGACATCGCACCGAGCGCCTGCGTCGACCGAGCGGTCACCCGCTACCCGTCCGTCGGAGTCCGGCGCGACGGCGCACGGCTCCACCGTTCACCCGACGGCGCCCTCTTCGCCCGCGAAAAGAACCACTGGGACATCGCCTTCCCCTGAAGCCCGACTCAGGCGCGGACCTCGCGGACGATGCCTACCAGTTCCCGGGTCACCGACTTGAAGCCCGGCAGGCGTGACATCGACACCATGCGGTTGACCAGCGGGACCGTCCGTTCCACGAGCAGGTAGGTCTTGCGGCAGCCCGGTGAGCTGTCGTGCACCCAGTACAGGACGATGCCCATCGAATAGATCCACAGCAGTTCCGGCAGTTCCTCACGGAACTCTTTGTCGATCTTCAGGTCGGAGCCGTTCACGACCTCGCGGTAGATCGCGACCGCGGACTCGCGGGCGGGACCGGACTCGGCGCTGAACGGGTTGAGCGGGCTGGTCGGCTCGGCGGCGAACTTGAAGAACTTTCCCGCGAACTCGTGGTACGGGATCATAGTGTCGACCCGGGCCTTCAGGACTCCGAGCAGCCGGGGCGCGAACGCCGTCTCCGCGTCCAGGACGGCGCGGCAGGCGGCGACGTGCTCGTCCTGCAACTCGTCGTAGTACGCCTGGATCAGTTCTTCCTTGGAACCGAAGTAGTAGTAGGCGTTGCCGACCGAGACGCCCGCCTCCTTGGCGATCGCGCGCATCGTCGTCGCCTCGTATCCGCGTTCCCTGAACAGCCGCAGCGCCGTCTCGACGATCAGGGACCGTGTCTGCTCCGACTTCACGGCCTTCGTCTCGGTCACGCCTGCCACCCTACGACCCACGTCGCCGTCCTGCTCACGCGGCGGATCCGGGCCGCGCCGCCCCCCTCCCGCCGTCACCCCGTCTGTTCGGCGGCGACGAGTTCGGCGATCTGGGCGGTGTTGAGGGCGGCGCCCTTGCGCAGGTTGTCGCCGCAGAGGAACAGGTCGAGGGCGCGCGGGTCGTCGAGGGAGCGGCGGACGCGGCCCGCCCATGTCGGGTCGGTGCCGACGACGTCGGACGGCGTCGGGAACTCGTGGGTCTCCGGGTTGTCGCACAGCACGACGCCCGGTGACCGGGCGAGGATCTCCTGGGCCTCCCGCTGGTTGGTGCGCTCCTCGAACACCGCGTGGACGGCCACCGAATGCGCGGTCACCACCGGGACGCGGACGCACGTCGCCGACACCTTCAGGTTCGGTAGCCCGAGGACCTTGCGGGTCTCGTTCCGGACGGCGATCTCGTCCGACGTCCAGCCGCCGGGCGCGGGCGTTCCCGTCCAGGGGACGACGTTCATGGCGAGAGGCGCCGGGAACGGTCCGAGTTCGCCGACCACGCCGCGGATGTCGCCCGCGCGGTTGCCGAGGGCGCGGTCGCCGCCGACCTTCTCCAGCTGCGCGTACAGCGTGTCGGTGCCGCTGCGGCCCGCCGACGACGCCGCCTGGTAGGACGCGGCGACCAGTTCCCGCAGCCCGTACCGGCGGTGCAGCGCGCCCAGCGCGACGATCATCGACAGGGTCGTGCAGCCGGGGCCCGCGACGATGCCGCGCGGACGTTCCCGCACCCGCTCGGGGTTCACCTCCGGGACGACGAGCGGCACACCCGGGCCGGACCGGAACGCGGGCGAGCCGTCGACCACCACGGCGCCGCGGGCCGCCGCGACCGGTGCCCACTCGGCGGCCACGGGCGTGGGGACGGCGAAGGCCGCGATGTCGACGCCGTCGAAGACCTCCCGGGTGAGCGGTACGGCCTCCACCGACCTGCCGCGCACGCGGAGGATCCGTCCGGCGGATCGATCGGAGCCGACGAGTCTGATCTCCCCGTACATGTCGCGGCGGGTCGACAGCAGGTCGAGCATCACCGCCCCGACCGCGCCCGTCGCGCCGATGACCGCGAGGGTGGGCAGCCCGGAAGCCGAGTCCATCGTCGCACTCACATCCTCAGAACTACCGTCGTCCACGGCCGGTTCCCGGACGGGATGCTGCCACCGTCCAGGACGTCCAACTGCGTCACGTGACCCGCCCCCACGCGCACGAACACCAGAGCCGCAGATCCGGGGCTCGACGCTCACCTAGAGCCTGTCTCAAAGAGCCTGCCTGAAGGCACTCGCCGCAGCCAGGCCGTCAGCAAGGTCACCATCACTTCACAGGTATCCCCCATACCCGCTTCCCGTCGCCCTTCGGACGCCAGCACGTGGCTGAGGACCATCTTGAGACATGGCCCAGGTCTGTTCCGGGGTGCCCTCAGCCCGCACGCGAACGCGTTACCCGCCCGGTGGAGCGAAGCCGAAGGCGAGCGGAGCCGGGCGGATCGCGAAGCGATGTCGCGTTCGCACCAGGACAGGGCACGTAGCGAGCCGCCAGGCGAGCGCAGTGGGCCTGGCCTGCGAAAAATCAGCGGCCGGTGCCTCCGTAGACGACGGCCTCGACCTGTTCGGCGTCGAGGTCGAACGCGCGGTGCGCGGCGGCGACGGCGGTGTCGATGTCGTCCTGCGCGACCACGACCGAGATCCGGATCTCCGATGTGGAGATCATCTCGATGTTGACACCGGCGTCGGCGATCGCGCCGAACAGGGTGGCGGTGACGCCGGGGTGCGAGCGCATCCCGGCGCCGATCAGCGACACCTTGCCGATCCGGTCGTCGTAGCGCAGCGACTCGAAGCCGATCCGCTCCTTCAGCTTGTTCAGGGCGGTCAGCGCGCTCTGCCCGTCGGTGGACGGCAGCGTGAACGAGATGTCGGTGCGTCCGGTGGACGCCGCCGACACGTTCTGCACGATCATGTCGATATTGATCTCGGCGTCGGACAGCACCCCGAAGATCGCGGCGGCCTCACCGGGCTTGTCCGGCACCCCCACCACGGTGATCTTGGCTTCGCTCCGGTCGTGCGCCACACCGGAGATGATCGCCTGCTCCATGTCCTGTCCTTCGATCTCGCTGCTGTCGACCACCCATGTGCCCTCCTTCTGGCTGAACGAGGACCGCACATGAATCGGGATGTTGTACCGGCGCGCGTACTCCACGCAGCGCAGATGCAGGATCTTCGCGCCGCTCGCCGCCATCTCCAGCATCTCCTCATAGGAGATCTTGGGGATCTTGCGGGCGGCGCCGACGATGCGCGGGTCGGCGGTGAAGACCCCGTCGACATCGGAGTAGATCTCGCAGACGTCGGCGTCCAGCGCGGCGGCCAGCGCGACCGCCGTGGTGTCGGAGCCGCCGCGGCCGAGGGTGGTGATGTCCTTGGTGCCCTGCGAGACGCCCTGGAACCCGGCCACGATGCAGATCGAGCCCTCGTCCAGCGCGGTGCGGATCCGTCCCGGCGTCACATCGATGATCTTGGCTTTGCCATGCGAGCCGTCGGTGATCACACCGGCCTGGGAGCCGGTGAACGAGCGGGCCTCATGGCCCAGATTCGCGATGGCCATGGCGAGCAGGGCCATCGAGATCCGCTCGCCGGCCGTGAGCAGCATGTCCAGCTCACGGGCCGGCGGGAGCGGGCTGACCTGCTTGGCCATATCGATGAGATCATCCGTCGTGTCGCCCATGGCGGACACCACGACGACGACGTCGTTGCCCGCCTTCTTCGTCGCGACGATGCGCTGGGCGACCCGCTTGACGCCGTCGGCGTCGGCGACGGAGGAGCCACCGTACTTCTGCACGACTAGAGCCACGAGTGGCGCTCCTCGGATCGGGGTCAGGCGTTCCGGACGTCGAGTCTACCGAGCCGCCTCCCGTGCGTTACGGGCAGGTAACCGCCGTGCTCAGCC
Organism: Actinomadura spongiicola; assembly: GCF_003432485.1. Classification (GTDB taxonomy): domain Bacteria; phylum Actinomycetota; class Actinomycetes; order Streptosporangiales; family Streptosporangiaceae; genus Spirillospora; species Spirillospora spongiicola. The sequence continues at coordinate 390,475 of NZ_QVNQ01000001.1, read as the reverse complement.
GACATCGACGATCTCGCCGGGTTCGCGGACGGGTTCGTGGACGGCTTCGACCGGACGCGCCGCACGGGCACGCAGCCCGAACGCGGTGATCAGAGCCGCCAGCGCGGCCGCCGCGAACGGGACGATCAGCGCGGTCCGGACGGCGTCGAGGCCCGCGGCGGCGGAGCCGTCACCGCCGAGCGCGGCGACCTGGACGGCGGTGGCCGTGGAGAGGCCGAGCGCGGTGCCGAACTGGATCGCGGTATAGAACAGGCCCCCGGCCAGGCCGTGCTCGCGCTCGTCGACGCCGTCCGTGGCGGCCATCGTCAACGGCCCGTAGGCGAAGGTGAACCCCATCCCCAGCAACACCATGATCGGAAGCATGGTGGTGTACGCCCAGTCGAGCCCGAGCGGCAGGAACAGCCCGTACGCCACGGCCGCGAGGGCGAGACCGCCGAACAGGACGCGGAGGTTGCCGAAGCGTTCCACCAGGCGCGGGGTGAGGGTGGGCGCGAGGACGGTGTCGATGCCGAGGACGAGCATGGCGAGGCCCGTCTGCCAGGTCGTCCAGTCGCGTAGTTCCTGAAGGTAGATCGTCATGAGGAACTGGAAGCCCGCGAACGCGCCGAGGAACAGCGCCGCGCTCAGGTTCGTCCGCACGAGCGGCGCCGACCGGAGGATGCCGAGGCGCAGCAGCGGGTTCGCGGCCCGGCGTTCGACGGCGACGAACACGGCGAGCAGGGCCAGCCCGCCGAGGAGGGTGGACGCGGTGAGCGCCACCCCGTGGTCGGGCCGCTCCAGCCGGACGACCCCGTACGCGAGCAGCAGCATCGCACCGGTGACGGTGAACGCGCCCACGAGGTCGAACCCGCCGCTCGCCTCGGGGCCGGGCTTCCACGTGGCCTCCGGTTCCTTGACGAGCGGAATGGCGGCGGCCAGGAGCAGCGCCGCGAGGATCACGGGGGCGAAGAACACCCAGCGCCAGCCGATCGAGGTGAGCAGCCCACCGGCGACGAGACCGAGCGTGAAACCGCCCGCGCCCGTCCCCGCGTAGAAGCCGAGCGCCCGGGTGCGCGCCGGACCGGCCGGGAACGTGGCGGTGATCAGCGCGAGCCCGGCGGGCATCATGAACGCCGACGCGACACCGGTGACGAAACGGGCGAGCAGCAGCATCCAGCCTTCCGTGGCGAATCCGCCGAGCCCGGAGAACGCGAGGAAAACCACCAGCCAGAAGAGGAAGACGCGGCGACGGCCCAGCAGGTCGGCGGCGCGCCCGCCGAGCAGCATGAACCCGCCGTAGCCGAGCACGTAGGCACTGATGACGCCGCTGAGCATCCCGGTCGACAGCCCCAGATCTTCCCGGATCGACGGGAGTGCGATGTTGAGCATCGCCACGTCGATCCCCTCCAGGAAGACCGCGCCGCACAGCACGAACAACGACGCCCATGCGCGTGCGCTCGTCCGGGCCGGGGATGTGGACATGACAGGCTCCTCTCTCCGGAGGGCCCGGTTCCCGATGGGGAGGCCGGTTCCCTCTTGTTACCGGCCACATCCTGGGACATCATCAGATGTCATGGAAGACGGAACTTTCGCGTCCCCTGGTGACTGCGTGTATACCGCCGTCGACGACGACGTCCTCCAGTGGGACACCCGTAACGACTGCGAGGTCCGGCAGATCCTCGACCGGATAGCGGACAAATGGTCGCTGCTCGTCATCTCACTGCTGGACAAGCAGACGCTCCGGTTCACCGAGCTGCGCCGCCTGATCGATGGCATCAGCCAGCGGATGCTCGCCAGGACGCTCCGGCATCTGGAGCGGGACGGCCTGGTCAGCCGTACCGTGCATCCGACCGTCCCGCCGCGCGTCGACTACGCCCTCACGTCCATGGGTTGCACCCTTCACGAGACGATCCGTTCGCTGGTCACCTGGACCGAGGAGCACCAGAACGAGATCGCCGCAGCGCGCGCCGCCTACGACGCTCGCGTCGAGGCGGAGCGCAAGGCGGCCGAAGAGGAGGCCGCCGAGCGCGCCGCCCTGGACCACGAAATCCTCATGGCCCGCCGCTGAGCCCGTGTCCGACGGTGTGGTGGGGCACCCGGCGTGGTGGGGCACCCGGCGTGGTGGGGCACCCGGCGTGGTGGGGCACCCGGCGTGGCCGGGTGCCCCGCGCGAGCGGAACGGGCCCCGGTCACTTCAGGGTGAGCCCCTGGGACTGCAACGCCTCGTCCAGCGGCTGGAAGAACGACTGGTAGTTGGCCCGGCAGGATCCCGTGGTTCCTCCGGACACGATGCCGACGGCGGTGGTGCCGCTCTGCAACGAACCCCCGCTGTCACCGGGCTGGGTACAGGCGGTGGTCTCGATCATGTCGGTGACCGCGCCCTCCCGGTAGTTCACCGTCCGGCCGTAGCCGACGAGCCTTCCCGAGGTGGTGCCGGTCGTGGAGCCCTTCTTCTGGATCTGGGTGCCGGCCGGTGGACGTCCCACCTGAGTGAGCTGGGCGTTGTCCAGCGGCACCTGGCCGGCACTGCGGATCGTGCCGTAGTCGTTTCCGGGGAAGCTGCTGGCCTGCCTGGTACCGACGAGTTGCCCGTCCCTGGTGCGCCACTCGGCGCCGTTGTTGGTGCAGTGCCCGGCGGTGACGACGTACTCCGTCCCGCCGCCCACACCGATCGCCGCCACCGAGCAACGCGACGAACCGGTGAGGATCGCGTCGCCGGGGCCGAGTTGCAGTCGCGGCGCAGCGGGAACGCGCTTGAACCGGACGACGGGTCCGATGGCGCGGGCCCGCTTGACGAACGCGTCGGTGGCGTCGTTGGTGTCGTTTTCCGGCACGCTCACGACGACGGTGTTGGACATGACGTCGATGCCCCAGGACAGCCCGATCGTGCCGGGGCTTCCCGCGAGGCGGTCGAGTTCCTTCTTGGCGTCCGTCAAGGGCGTGATGCCGTGTTCGACGACCCGGGGTTTCGCCCCGGCGGCCCTGACCTTGTGGGCGGCGGCAGCGTTCGTCACGTTGACGACCAGGTCGCCGTTGCCGTCGACGAACGAACCGGCGTGCTGTGGGCCGAGTCGACCGCTCAACTGGTCGGCCAGCCGTGCGAGCGGGAGATGCGCGAGCCGGACGGTCGCGGCAGGCGGCCGAGTCTCGGCCGACACGGGAACGGATCCGAACAGGGGGAGCGTGATCAGCGCCGCGGCACTGATCAGCGGGAGCACCTTGATGAGGTGCGACGCACGATTCACTCTGGTCCACCTTTCACCGCCGACCACCTTGTCGGCGGCATCTCGGGGGTTGGCGGGAGGTTACGAGCCTGGTGGTATAAGGCGTCGTGATGGGAGCAACGTACGCCGACAACGCGAAAACAACCAGTTATCAGCAGGTAATGAAATTTCATCCTGCCGTTAATTTAGATGATCTTCATTGGCGGGTACGGAAAACACCGACCCGGTCGGTACGCAGCCGTTTCACCTCACGATCGGCCGCTTTCGGTATTGCAAATCGGCGTTTCCGAACGCCTTCCACGCGTTTAGCCGCGGCCTCAACCGTCACCTGAGCGGACGGCCTTGCCCAGTGCGGCAATGGCGGAGTGGGCGGCGAACCTCACGCGTGCATACCGCGAGGCGATACCCCGTTCATACCGGGCCCGGGTCCGCTCGCCGCGTGAGGAACGCCGCCGTCTTCTCGTCGGCGGGCAGGAACGCCTCCAGACGCAACTCCGACAACGTCACGTCCACGGCGGTCGCGAACGACGTCAACGTCGTGATGAGCCGCAGTTCGCCTTCCCCGGCCCGTAGCCGCAGCGGCACGGCGAACCCGAGATGGTCGGCGGACGGCTCCACATCGGGCACGTAGGCGTCCAGTTCGGCGATGAACTCGTCCAGGCGCGGGTCGGGGCTGCGCCGGGCCCGGTCGCGGAGGCTGCCGGTGATGTGGCGCCCCCACTCGGTGAGGTTCTCGACCCTGCGGGCCATGCCGTCCGGATGCAGGGCGAGGCGCAGCACGTTGACCGGCGGTTCCAACAGTTCGGGCGCCGCGCCCTCGGTGAGGACGTCGAATGCCGCGTTCGCGGCGACCAACTCCCCGTACGGGCGGACGACGACCGCCGGATACGGCAGGTGCCCGTCGAGAATGCGTTCCAGCGCCTCCCGCACCGGACCGAGTTCGGGGGCGTCGAGACCCGACTCGGCGTAGATCGGTGCGTAACCACCGGCGAACAGCAGCTCGTTCCGTTCCCGCAACGACAGGCCCAGGGCCTCGGCGAGCCGCACCACCATGGCGCGTCCGGGACGTGAGCGTCCCCGTTCGAGGAAGCTGAGATGACGCTGGGTCGTGTCCGCTCTGATCGCCAGGTCGAGCTGGCTGACGCGGCGCCGGGTCCGCCAACGCCGCAGCTCGCTGCCGAACCGGCCCGGTTCCGCCAGCACCGTCATGGCTCCATTCATATCTGGACGTCCGCGGCGCCGCCGATTCCCTGGAGGGAATCGCGCCACCGCAGGGGCGGGTCCGACACTGCTGCGCATGAGCCCTTCAGTTGAAGCGAAGCAGTTGGTCGAACGTTATGTCGCGCAATGGAACGAGCCCGATCCGGCGCTTCGGAGCAAGATCGTCCGCGAGCTCTGGGCGCCGGACGGGGTGCATGTGCTCGTCGACCCGCCGCAGGAGATGCGCGAGGCCGCCGCGGCGCTCGCGTTCCCCGTGCCGCCGTTGGAGGTCCGCGGCCACGACGCGTTGGACGGCAGGGTGGCGCGTGCCTACGCGATGTTCCTCGCGTCGGGCGAGCACGTCTTCGAGGCCGCGAGTGAGCCGTCCGTCCTGCTGCCCAACGTGATCGCGTTCCGCTGGTCGATGCTCACCACCGGCACGCGGAAGGTCGTCGGGGGCGGCCTCGACGTCCTCGCCTTGGACGACGAGGGCCGCATCCGCAGCGACCACCAGTTCATCAACGCGACCTGAGCAACGACCGGAACTGAAGCCCCGGCCTACAGTTCGTACAGACGCGCCCTAGTACTGGGAGGTAGCCCGAAGGCTTGGGCCGCTTCGGTATCCGGGACTTCTACGTATCTGCCCAAACGATCGCGCCGGTCGAATTCGGCGAGGGCACGCCTGGAGAACAGGCGTTCCATGGCGGGACGCCACTCGCTGCCGTCGCCCGGCTCCGCCACGTCCCGGACGACGGGCACGGCACCGCTGTGATCCAACGTCGCCAGCACGTGAGTGCTTACCCCCGCATGAGTCACCAGGCTCGCGCCCACACGGGCGTAGTCGCCGCAATGAACTGCGAGCGACACACGTACCTGGGAACCGCGCCGCTCCGTCTCGATCGGGACTTCCGCGCAGAACCAGCGCGGTCGCAGCCGCGCGGGCATGGAGGTCGGCCATACGACCGCGCGACCGGCCTCCAGATGCTGGTCGATCACCGGCAGTGCCGCGTCGGCGACCCGTTGGTCGACCTCCGGTAAGGGCGGCCACACGCGCCACGAGAACTCCCACACCGTCCCCCCGCCGACGAGCGCCACGCCGGTGAGGAGAGCCGCCCACGTCTTCCGTTTCATTTGATCCTCCGCAGGACGCCCCCGACCTTGTACCGGGGAGGATTCGAACACCGATGATCAAACCCTCGCACATCGGGCCGGGGCGCGGAAGGAGTGGCGACGAACTCCGGGGCGCCCGGCCCCGGAGTTCGTCGGCGGGGTCAGATCTCCTTGAGGAAACCCGAGTCGACGGCGAAGTCCGCGCCGGTCGTGCTGCCCGAACGCGGCGACGCCAGCAGCGCGACGACGTCCGCGACCTCCTGCGGGGTGGCCAGGCGGCCGGTCGTGAGGCTCATCATCTCGGCGGCGCCGCCGTCCAGGACCGCGTCCCGGTCGGCACCGGTGGCCCCGGCGATGATGTCGGCGGCGCCGCCCTCGTCCGTCCACCAGTTCGTCCGGACCGGACCCGGCGACACCGTGTTCACCCGGACGCCCTGCGGGCCGTACTCCTCCGACAGCCCCTTCGTCAGGTTCGTCACCGCCGCCTTCGCCGCGTTGTAGTCGTAGTTCATCGGCCCGGGACGGCGCGCGTTCCCCGACGAGACGTTCACGATCGACGCCGCGTCGCTCTTCAGCAGGTGGGGGAGCGCCGCCCGCAACGTCCGGACGACGGCGAGGACGTTGAACTCGACCATGTCGCGCCAGTCGGCGTCGTCCAGGGTCAGGAAACCGAACCGGGGGAGGTTCGCCCCGGGCGGGGGGCCGCCCGCGTTGTTGACCAGCATGTCGAGGCCGCCGAACGCCTCCACGGTCTGCTCCACCGCCCGCGCCGGGGCGTCCGGGTCCATGAGGTCCGCCGCGATGTGCAGCAGGTTCGGACCGGCGAGCGCGTCCAGGTCCCCGCCCGATTTGCGGGACACCGCCGCGACACGGGCGCCTTCGTCCAGCAAGGTCCGCGTCACGGCCAGCCCGATCCCCTTCGACGCGCCGGTGACGAGCGCGACGCGCCCAGCAAGCTGCAAGTCCATGGAGTTCGCCTCTCATAGTTCGGGCACGCCCCTCCCGGACGTGCCTCGCCCCATGAACCCCGGCCCGCGCCGTCCGGTTGCACAGAAAGGCCCCCACCACGCCCGGACGTGACATGTTCGAGGGAGATCCGCTGATGTGACGGCGAGGAGAACCCCATGAGCGAGTCACCGGCCGAGGGCGAGCTGCGGCGCCGCCTCGGCGTGCCCGACGCCGTGGTGATCGGTCTCGGGTCGATGATCGGTGCGGGCGTCTTCGCCGCCCTCGCCCCCGCCGCCCGCGCCGCCGGGGCCGGTCTGCTCATCGGGCTGGGCGTCGCCGCCGTCGTCGCCTACTGCAACGCGACGTCCTCGGCCCGGCTCGCCGCCCGCCACCCCACGTCCGGCGGTACCTACGTCTACGGCCGGGAACGCCTCGGCGACTTCTGGGGCTACCTGGCGGGCTGGGCGTTCGTGGTCGGCAAGACGGCCTCCTGCGCGGCCATGGCACTGACCGTCGGCTCCTACGTCTGGGAAGCCCACCCGCACGCCGTCGCGGTGGCCGCCGTGGTGCTGCTCACCGCCGTCAACTACGCGGGCGTCGAGAAGGCCGCGTGGCTCACCCGCGTCATCGTCGCCGTGGTCCTGGCAGTGCTCGCCGCGGTGGCCGTCGCGTGCCTGACCTCCGGCGCGCCGGACGTCGGACGCCTGGACATCGGCTCCGGCACCTCGCCCGGCGGCGTCCTGGAAGCGGCCGGCCTGCTGTTCTTCGCCTTCGCCGGATACGCCCGCATCGCCACCCTCGGCGAGGAGGTCCGCGACCCGGCGCGGACCATCCCCCGAGCCATCCCCCTCGCGCTCGGCATCGCGCTGGCCGTGTACGCGGCGGTCGCCGTCGCGGCCCTGGCGACCCTCGGCGCCGCCGACCTCGGTGCCGCGACCGCGCCGCTGGCCGACGCCGTCGAGCGGGCCGGGGTCCCCGCCCTCACCCCCGTCGTCCGCACGGCCGCCGCCATCGCCGCGCTCGGGTCGCTGCTCGCGTTGATCCTCGGCGTCTCGCGCACCACCCTGGCCATGGCCCGTGACCGCCACCTGCCGCACGCCCTGGCCGCCGTCCACCCTCGCCGCAAGGTGCCGCACCGCGCCGAACTCGCGATCGGCGCCGTCGTCGCCGTCCTGGCGGCCACCACGGACGTGCGCGGCGCCATCGGCTTCTCCTCGTTCGGCGTGCTGGTGTACTACGCCATCGCCAACGCGTCCGCCTGGACGCTCGCCCCGGACGAAGGTCGTCCACCCCGCGTCATCCCCGCTCTCGGCCTGGTCGGCTGCCTCGTCCTGGCCTTCGCGCTGCCGTTCTCGTCCGTGACGTCCGGTGCCGCCGTCCTCGCCGCGGGCGCCGCCCTCTACGGACTCCGCCGCGCCGCCGGGCATGGGGTACGGCCCACCGGGTAGGGGACGCCAAACCCGAAACGAAGGAGGCAGAACCATGGCCGTGACACACGAGACCGGCGACATCACGGGCACCAAGGACAAGGACTACAACCTGATCTGGTTCGTCGAACAGTGCCTGAGCAATGCCCTGCGGCTGGAGACCTACATCGACGACGCCGAACGCGCGGGCGACCGCGAACTGGCCGATCTCTTCCGCCGCGCCCAGGCCGAAAGCCGCAAGGGCGCCGAACAGGGCAAGGAGCACCTGCGCCGCCGCATCGCCGGCTGACCAGACGCGCGAGCCGACCCCGCTCCGCCACATCACCGTGGCCTTGGAGCAAGCGACGCGGTGGCCACCACAGCCCTGGAACGGCGACCTGATCGGCTCGCACCTCACGTCCTACGACCGGTGACGGCACAGCAACCACGGACGTAGGAACGCGATTCTCCTCGGTCCCGATGCGGGGCCCAGCCGTCCGGCCCCATCGGGTTCGCCACAGGCGGGCCATAGGTGACCGTGCCGTCTGGTGGCTAGTCGCTGCGTGACGTCCCAGCCATACTTTAGGCGGCACAGTCAGCGGCCATCCACGGTCGGCATGCTGGACGCACATTTCCCCGTGCCGAACGTCGAGGCGCCGATCGGTGACGAGGAGGCCGATGTGGCAAGACGAAGGCGGAAGTTACGCACCCGAGCAGCGGCCGTGATGGCCGGATCCATCGTCCTGACCGCGCCCGTGGCCACGGCCGGGGCGGCAACCGGTAACGATGCCGCGACCGGCGCCCCGGGCGACCAGGCGACATCGACCGATATCGCCAAATGGGTGGTGGAGATGGACGCCACCAAGTTGCGCGATCTGCTCGCGAGCGGCAAGGTCACCTCGGTCCGCCTGATCAAGGCGTATCAGGCACGCATCGACGCCTACGAGGAGGCTTACGCCGACCAGCCCGGTGTCAACGCGGTCATTCGCCGGGACCCCACGGCGATCGCCGATGCCGCCCGTCTCGACGCCGAGCGACGGCGGGGGCGCGTCCGCGGCCCGCTGCACGGGATCCCAATCCTGATCAAGGACAACTTCGACACCGGAGACCTGCCCACGACCAGCGGCTCCGTGGCGCTGAGGCGCTGGCGCACCGCCGATGACGCCGAGCAGGTCGCGCGGCTGCGCGCGGCCGGCGCGATCATCGTCGCCAAGACCAACATGCACGAGTTCGCCTCCGGCATCGAGACCATCAGCTCGCTTGGCGGGCAGACCCGCAACCCCTACGACCAGACCCGCAACCCGGGCGGCTCCAGTGGCGGCACGGGTGCCGGTATCGCGGCCGGCTTCGGCGCGGCCGGTCTCGGCTCGGACACCTGCGGCTCCATCCGGAACCCGGCGGCGCACAACAGCCTGGTCGGGTTGCGGCCGAGCCAGGGCCTGTCCAGCCGTGACGGCATCGCACCTCTCTCCGACACCCAGGACGTCGGCGGCCCCATGGCCAAGTCGGTCAGCGACATCGCACTGATCCTGGACGCCACCGCCGGGTACGACCCCGACGACCCGTCCACCAAGGCGTCCATCGGACGGATCCCCCGCACCTACACCGCCGCACTGGACGACGCCGCTCTCGGCAACGCCCGCATCGGCGTGTTCACCGACTACCTGAGCACGTCGGAGCCCGCGCAGGCGGCGACGGCACTCGTCCGGGCGGCCGCCCGGGACATGGCCTCGCAGGGCGCGACCATCGTCGAACTGCCGTCCCAGCCCGCGCTGACGGCGGCGGTGGACGGTTCCACCGTGTTCCCCGACGAGACCGAGCGCGACCTCAACCGCTACCTGGCGGCGCCGGGCTCGCGCTTCCCACGCTCGCTGGCCCGCCTGGAGCCACCGGCCGACATCGTGACCCTGCACGACATCGTCACCTCCGGCCAGGTCACGCCCACGGTCCTGCAACGGCTCAAGGACCGGCTGGGCACTTCGACGGGCCCGCAGGACGCCTACCATCAGCGGCTGGCCCGGCGCGTGGAGGCGCAACGGTTGCTCCACAAGCTGTTGAAGAGCCGCGACCTGGACGCCCTGGTCTACCCGGCGGTCTCCCAGCAGGCCGCGCCGATCGGGCAGCCGCAAGGAGGGCTCAGGATCTGCGCCCTCGCCGCCAACACCGGGTTTCCCGCCCTGACGGTCCCCGCCGGTTTCACACCCGACGGCATGCCGGTGGGCGTTGAACTCCTCGGACGTCCGTTCAGCGAGCCGACACTGCTCGGGCTCGGGTTCGACTACGAGAGCGCGACCCAGCACCGCCGACCCCCGTCCAGCACCCCACCCCTGAACTGATCCGCCCCTGAACCCACAGGGACACGGCGACCTCACGCCGAAACCAACCGCCCGAAGGGCCGGGTATCCGTACCTGGCCCTTCGGCCCTCGCCGGACACCGGAGGGCCGACCTCCGAACGCAAAGAACCCCGGAGCCTGCCGCTCCGGGGTTTGTTCCGTCACCGTGGGGTACCGACTTCCGTCGCCACCCGACGAGTGGGCGAGGAGGGATTTGAACCCTCACATCCTTTCGGACACACGGACCTGAACCGTGCGCGTCTGCCGTTCCGCCACCCGCCCTGGGCGTCGACCCGATTTCGGGTCGCTGAAAAGGCTAGCACGGGTATGACAGTGGTTAGGTACCAGATACGCCGCGCGAACCTTCGCACCGATACGATCGTCTACCAGTGGGGAAGGGAGGTGCCCGTGGGCGTCATTCAGCGCTTCGAGCGACGGCTCGAGGGCATGGTCGAAGGGGCCTTCGCCCGTGCCTTCAAGTCTGAGCTGCAGCCTGTCGAGGTGGCCAGTGCTGTGCAGCGCGAGATGGACGATCGGGCGGCGATCGTGGCGCAGGGTCGCACGCTCGTTCCGAACGACTTCGTCGTGGAGATCTCTCAGCAGGACGGCCAGCGGCTCCAAGTGTACGCGGACAGCCTGAGCCAGGAACTGGCGAACCTCGCGCGTGAGTACGCGAAGGAACAGGGGTACTCCTTCGTGGGTCCGGTGCGCGTGCGGTTCGAGAACGCCGGTGACCTCGCGACAGGCATGTTCCGCATCCGGTCGGGGGTGATCCGGGGGTCGACCGTGGAGGGCGGGGAGATCCGCCAGCCGGTGAGCGATGTTCCGCGTGGAGCGCGTGGTGGGGTTTTCGGGGGAAACCCGCGGCTGCTGGTGACCACGGCCGTCGAGGGGTCGGACACGACCCAACGCACCTACGAGATCAATACGCCTGTGACCCTGCTGGGTCGCGGCACTGACTGCGACCTGCGCCTTGTCGATCCGGGCGTATCCCGGCACCATGCTGAGATACGCGTAGAAGGTCCCGAAATAGCTCTTGTGGATCTAGGGTCGACCAACGGCTCGTTTGTGAACGGGCAGCCGATCCGGCGGGTCACGCTGGTGGACGGCTCCCGCGTCACGATGGGCCGGACCACCCTTGTGTTCCGCCGCGATAGGGAGTAACCCCGACTCCGATGTCCCCTTTCACCCTCACCCTGATCAAGCTGGCGTTCCTCGCGGTCCTCTGGCTGTTCGTCATCGCGGCCGTCGGCGTGATCAGGGCCGACCTGTTCGGCTCCAAGGCCGCGACGAGGGCGGCGCAGCGCGCGGCGCAGCCGGAGCCGAGCCGAGCGCGACAGCCCAGGCAGTCCCGGCAGTCCAGGCAGTCCAGGCAGTCGAGCGAGCCGCGCAACGCCCAGCAGGGCGCCCCGACGAAGCTGGTGGTCGTGCAGGGCGAACGGGCCGGTACGGTCATCGATCTCACCGGGGTGCCCATCACCATCGGTCGGGCGAATGACGCCACACTCGTAGTGACCGACGACTACGCTTCGAGCCGGCATGCCCGACTTTATGCGCAGGACGGTCAGTGGATCGTGGAAGATCTCGGCTCGACCAATGGCACGTATCTCGGACGCACGAAGGTGAGCCGGCCGATGCCGGTTCCGCCCGGCGTACCGGTCCGTATCGGCAAGACCGTGATCGAGCTGCGCAAATGACACTGGGAATCCGCTACGCCGCGCGCTCCGACGTCGGCATGCTGCGCGAGGGCAACGAGGACTCGGCGTACGCGGGTGCGCACCTGCTCGCGGTCGCCGACGGCATGGGCGGGCACGTCGGCGGCGAGATCGCCAGCGCGGCGGCGATCGAGGCGCTGCGGGCGCTCGACAAGGACCTGCCCGCGACGGAACTGCTGGCCGCGCTGGAACGCACGGTCAAGGCCGCCAACGACAACCTTCATCGGATCGTGGAATCCGATCCCGCGCTCCAGGGCATGGGCACGACCCTGACGGCGATGCTTTGGGCGGGCAACCAGGTCGCGCTGGTCCACATAGGAGACTCGCGGGCGTATCTGCTGCGGGACGGCAGCCTGTTCCAGATCACCCATGACCACACGCTCGTCCAGTCGCTGGTGGACGAGGGCCGGATCAGCCCCGACGAGGCCGCGTCGCATCCGCAGCGCTCGCTGCTGCTGCGGGCCCTGGACGGCCGCGGCGAGGTCGACCCCGACCTGTCGCTGCGGGAGGCGCAGGTCGGCGACCGGTACCTGCTGTGCTCGGACGGCCTGTCCGGCGTCGTCACGGCAGAGACGATCTTCCAGGTGCTGACGGACGTGGACGAGCCGGAACAGGCCGTCCGGCAACTGATCGACCTGGCGAACCGCGGCGGCGGTCCCGACAACATCACCTGCGTGGTGGCCGACGTCATCGACCTGGAGCGGCAGCCGCCGACGGGCGGGCCCGGACACGCGGTGGGCGCGGCGGCGAACACCACGCCGCCGGAGCCGCCGGGCGGGGGTCCCGGCGCAAACACCACCGCGGCGGACACACCCGCCGGGCGGGCCGCGCAACTCCGCGACACCAGGCCACAGCCGCCGGTCGCGGTGGACGAGATGCCACCGCCACCCGCCCCCGCGCCGCTGCACGATCCGCGAGGCGGCCCGCCGATGCCGGGCGGGATGCAGCAGGCGCCGACGCAGCAGCTGCGGCGGGGCGGTCTGCGCAGATGGACGTGGCTGGTCGTGGTGGCGGGCGTGGTCGTCATCGCCGTGGCGGTGGGCGGGTTCGTGCTGGTGCAGAACGTCCGCAACGGCTACTACATCGGGCAGGAGAACGGCCAGGCCCTCCTGTTCCGGGGCACGCCGCAAACGGTACTGGGCTTCGACATGTCCCGTCGCGCCAACGCCAAGAACCTCCAGAAGATCATGGTGGACGACCTCCCGCAGGACCTCCAGCAGCAGGTGAAGGCCACCTACACGGTCGACGGTCCGGGCGAGTGGCGGATGCTGGTCGACCGCGTCTGCAAGTACAGCCTCGTCGACCAGTCCGGCAACGTCGGCGTCGTGCGCGGGCGCGGCCAGCAGGACTGCAAGGAGAAGAGCGTCAAGACCGCCGCCCTCGCGATCGCCGAGCTGCCCGTCTCGGACGCCACGGCGATCACCAAGGGCGATGTCAAGAACATCATCGGGGCCGACGTGGCACAGGCGAAGGTGCGGGACCTGACCGCCCGCCGCGACGAGTGCAAGCAGCGTGACCCGCGCATCGCGGACTGTCCCTCCGGCGGAGGGAAGTCCTAGATGCAGTCGATCGGCGACCAGATCCGGGCACGTCTGCCGTACCAGCGGCGCAACGCGGCCTCGTTCGCCCTGCTGATCTTCGCGATGGTGCTGACGCTGTCGGCGTTCGCGGAGGTCGGGCTGGCCCGTGACGGCATGATCCCCGGCGGGTTGGTCGTGTACGGCGGCGGTCTCGCGGTACTGGCCTTCATCGCCTACTTCGTGCAGTTGCGCTTCACCCCGTACGCCGATCCGCTGCTGCTGCCGCTGGCGGTGGCGCTGAACGGCCTCGGGCTCGCGATGATCTACCGGCTGGACCTCGACACCAGCGCCGACCGCAAGATCGCCCTCGCCGCGGGCAAGGAGATCCTGAAGGACGCCGCCGACGCGCCCAACCAGCTGATGTGGACGTTCGTCGGCATCGGCCTGTTCGTCGCCGCGGTGCTGATCATGCGGGACACCGACAAGACCGACGCGCCGCTGTCGTTCACGCCGAAGACCGCGCAGCGCTACACGTACCTGATCGGCCTCAGCGCCCTCATGCTGCTGATGCTGCCGATCGTCCCCGGTATCGGCGCGGAGATCAACGGCGCCCGGGTGTGGATCCGGGTGGGCGGGTTCTCGGTCCAGCCGGGCGAGTTCGCCAAGCTGCTGCTCGTCGTGTTCTTCGCCGGTTATCTGGTGAACAAGCGGCAGGCCATGTCGTTGATCGGCAAGAAGGTCGGGCCGCTCAGCCTGCCCCGGGCCCGTGACCTCGGCCCGATCATGGTGATCTGGTTCTTCTGCCTCGGCGTCCTGTTCATGCAGAAGGACCTCGGTACCGCGCTGCTGTTCTTCGGCCTGTTCGTGTCGATGCTGTACATCGCGACACAGCGGGTGTCGTGGGTGTTCATCGGCATCGGTCTGCTGGCGATGGGCGTGTTCGTCGCGACGTTGCTGCCGTTCATGGGCCACGTCAACCAGCGCATCGACATCTGGCAGAACCCGAAGCCGTACTTCGACGGCGGCTGCCTGCTGGAGAGCGGCAAGGTCGTCCCCGTCAACCCGAACACCGAGATCTACAAGAAGTTCGACGCCCAGGACGCGATCTCGCCCGGCGCCTCCGCCTGCGCCGAGCTCGGCGGGACGTACGCCGACAGCGCGCAGCTGATGAAGGGCCTGTACGCGCTCGGGCAGGGCGGGGTGCTCGGCACCGGGCTCGGACAGGGCGAGCCGTGGCGGACGCCCCTGTCCTTCAGCGACTTCATCTTCGACTCGATGGGCGAGGAGCTCGGGCTGACCGGGCTGATGGCGTTGTTGTTGATCTACGCGTTGATCGTGCAACGCGGGATGAAGACGGCCGTGGCCGCGCGTGACCCGTTCCTGAAGCTGTTCGCGGGGGGTGTCTCGTTCGTCCTGGCCCTCCAGGTCTTCGTGATCGTCGGCGGCGTCACGAAACTCATCCCGCTCACCGGTCTCACGACACCGTTCCTGTCGCAGGGCGGTTCGTCGCTGATGGCCAACTGGATTCTGATCGCGATCCTGGTGCGGATGAGCCATGACGCGCGCAAGCCGGCCCCGCAGGCGATCCAGGACGAAGGCATGACCCAGATCGTGAGCACGAGGTGATTGGCGTCCCATGAGCATGGACAAGCCGGTTCGACGGGTGGCGATCTTCGCATTGCTGCTGTTCTTCGGCCTGATGGCGCAGGTCAACTACGTCCAGGGCAGCCAGGCGGAGGACCTGCGGACCGACTCCAACAACGCCCGGCAGTACGCCGACGTGTTCAACTCGCCGCGCGGGCAGATCTCCGCGGGCGGCGAGGTTCTGGTGACGTCGACGGAGACCGGCAAGGACAACCCGAAGTACGGCCGGACCTACAAGGACGGCCCGGTCTTCGCGCCGATCACCGGGTACTTCAACGGTAACGCCACCCAGCTCGAACGGGCCTACAACTCGCTGCTGGGCGGCAAGGACAAGCGGATCACGCAGCAGCACTGGTTCGACACGTTCATCGGCAAGAAGGCGGACGGCGCGAACCTGGAGCTGACGATCGACCCGGACGCGCAGCGGACGGCGTACGAGCAGCTGAAGGCGAAGACGCAGCAGGGCCGCCGCGGCGGCGCCGTGGTGATCGACGTGAAGACCGGCGCGATCAAGGTCGCGGCGTCGTGGCCGTCGTTCGATCCGAACGAGGTGGCGCCGCAGACGGGTGAGAAGGGCGCCAAGCGGCTGGAGGAGCTGAACAAGGGCAGCGGAGTCCTGCGGCCGCTGGTCGACAACGCGCTGAGCCAGACGTTCCCGCCCGGCTCGTCGTTCAAGGCGGTCACGTCGGCGATCGCGATGGAGCGCGACGGACTCAACAGCTCCACCACCGTCAACACCGGACAGCTGATCCTGCCGGAGTCGGGCAAAGCGCTGCCCAACTCCCACGACAGCGGCAGCTGTGCCGGCACGGCCACGTTGAAGAACGCGTTCGCCGAGTCGTGCAACACGACATTCGGCAAGATGGCTCTCGACATGGGCATCCAGCAGCTGCACGACGGATCCACCAAGTTCGGGTTCGGCGAACGCGTCAAACTGGAGCCCGACATGTTCGCGGCCAAGAGCGAGGTGCCGGTGTCGTACACCGACGCGGAGGGAAAGACGGTCCCGACGGGCAAGGACGGGACCGCCCGATCCGGCATCGGCCAGGAGAACGTGCGCGCCACCCCGCTCCAGATGGCGCTGGTCGCGGCCGCGATCGCGAACAAAGGCAAGATCATGAACCCGTACGTGGTGCAGAAGGTGCGCGCCAAGGACCAGAGCGAGCTGCAGAACGCCTCCCCCAAGGAGCTCGGCACGGCGATGAGTGAGGACCACGCGGAACAGCTCGCGGACATGATGCGGGCCGTGGTCGCCAGCGGCACCGCCACGAACCTGCGAGGTCAGCGGGTCGCCGGTAAGACCGGCACCGCCGAGCAGGACCCGGCGTCCGGTCTGCCGAACTCCCGGTGGTTCGTCGGGTTCAGCCCGGTCGAGAACCCGCGTTACGCCTTCGCCGTGGCGACCGAGGGCCCCGGCGACGGCGCGGCCAACGCCGGACCGATCGCCGCGGCGATCATGGCCAAGGTGTTGAAGAAGTGAACGGGGGCCTCGTCCTACACGGTCGCTACCGGCTGCTCGAGCGGCTGGCGGTCGGCGGGATGGGCGAGGTCTGGCGTGCGTCCGATGACGCGACGGGACGTCTGGTGGCGGTGAAGCTGCTGCGGCGCGAGTTCGGGTCGGACGCGACGGCGCGTGGACGGTTCGCCGCGGAGGCACGGTTCGCGGCGGAGCTGCGGCACCCCGGGATCGCACGTGCCTTCGACTTCGGCGAGCAGGACGACCGGGCGTTCCTGGTGATGGAACTGGTGGCGGGCGAGCCGCTGGACAGGATCCTCGCGCGGGACGGCGGGCTGCCACTGGAGGCCGTCCTGGACCTGCTGGCCCAGGCGGGCCGGGCGTTGACCGTCGCGCACCGGGCGGGCGTCGTGCACCGCGACGTGAAGCCCGCGAACCTGATGGTGTCCCCCGACGGCATCCTGAAGATCACCGACTTCGGAATCGCGCGGCAACTGGCCGCGGCGTCGCAGACCGCGACCGGGATGGTCATGGGGACGGCGCACTACATCTCGCCGGAGCAGGCGCAGGGCCTGGAGCTGTCCCCGGCCGCCGACCTGTACTCGCTGGGCGTGGTCGCGTACGAGTGCCTGACGGGAGCGCCTCCGTTCGACGGTTCCACCCCGGTGGAGGTCGCGCTGCGGCATGTCAGGGAGGCGCCCGCGGAGCTGCCGGGGCGGATCCCCGTGGCGGCCCGTGACCTGATCATGGAGATGCTGGCGAAGCGGCCCACGGATCGTCCGGCCGACGCGGCGACCGTCGCCGAACGGGCGCTGGAGATCCGGGCGAGCCTCGCCACGGGCCGGATACCCCGGGTCGATGTGGGCGGCCGGCGCTCACGACCCACCCTTGTTGCCCAATCAACCCCTTTGTCTGGATTTGACGCGTCCGACGCGAGGGATAACCTCGCTTCGAGGCCGTGGCGCGGACAGCACCGACTCAGCGGGCGACCGGTGATGACGTACACGTCGGTGGCGGCGGTCCTGCTGGTTGTGTGCGTCGTCATGGCCGGATCGCTGTGGCGCGGATACACCGGTTTCAGCGAGAACAAGCACGAGCCGCCCGGCGCACCCGCCACACGACCGGTCGGCGACGGAACCTTCGACAACCCGGCCGCCTCCCCGGGCGGCGCGGCGCGACACTGGTCACGTACCACACCCAGGCCGACTGTCATGCCACGGCAACCGACGCGTAGGATCCGTCCGTCAACGCCGGAGACGACCGAAGCGTCCCCTACACAGAGGACACCCACGAAACCACCCGGGGCGACCCCCACCGCCCCCGAGCCGACACCCACCCTGCCGGAGAACCCCAGGACTCCGTCAACTCCGAGCCCGGATCCCTCTCCCACCGAGAGCGGGAAGCTAGGTTCAGGAGACAAGGTGTAGACGTACGAGGGAAAGTGCGCATATGAGTCAACCTCGGCTGCTCGGCGGCCGCTACGAGCTCGATACGGTGATCGGGCGAGGCGGCATGGCCGAGGTCTACCGTGCCCGTGACCTGCGCCTCGATCGCGTCGTCGCGGTCAAGACGCTGCGATCCGACCTGGCCCGCGACCACACGTTCCAGGCCCGGTTCCGCCGTGAGGCCCAGTCGGCGGCGTCCTTGAACCACCCCTCCGTCATCGCCGTGTACGACACCGGCGAAGACATGATCGGCGAAACCTCCATCCCGTACATCGTCATGGAGTACGTGGACGGAAGCACGCTGCGCGACCTGCTCAGAGAGAACCGCGCGCTGCTTCCGGAGAAGGCCCTGGAGGTCACCGACGGCATCCTCAGGGCCCTCGACTACAGCCACCGCGGCGGGATCGTCCACCGCGACATCAAACCGGCGAACGTGATGCTGACCCGGCAGCACGAAGTCAAGGTCATGGACTTCGGCATCGCCCGCGCCATGGCGGACTCCGCCGCCACGATGACCCAGACCGCGCAGGTGATCGGTACGGCGCAGTACCTGTCACCAGAGCAGGCGCGCGGCGAACGCGTCGACGCCCGCAGCGACATCTACTCGACGGGCTGCGTCCTGTACGAACTGCTCACCGGCAAACCGCCGTTCACCGGTGACTCCCCCGTCGCCATCGCCTACCAGCACGTCCGGGAGGAACCCGTCCCGCCGTCGCAGGTCGACCCGCAGATTCCGCAGTGGGCCGACGCGATCGTGCTGAAGGCCATGGCGAAGGAGGCCGACCACCGCTACCAGAACGCGACGGAGTTCCGGCAGGAGCTCCAGCGCGTCCTCCAGGGCCAGCCGGTGGCGTCCACGGCCGCGTCCACGATGCTGATGGGCGCCCAGCCCCACGGCACCCAGGTCATGGGCGGATACCCCGGCCCCGCGCACACCCAGGTGCGGCGCCCACCCGACGACTACGGCCTGCCGCCCGTCCGGTACGACGACGACCAGCCCGAACGCGGCGGCGGAGGCAAGAAGGCCGCACTGTGGGTCGGCCTCGCCGTCCTGTTCATCGGCGGGGCCGCCCTCATCGGCTGGATGTTGAGCGGCGGCGAAGGCAGCAAGACCGAACAGGTCGCCATCCCGCAGAGCATCGTCAACGTTTCCGCGCAGGACGCCACCGCCGAACTCACCAAGCTCGGCTTCACGGTCGGCGACCCGGAGAAGAAATACGACGACGACATCAAGCGCGGCTACGTCATCAGTTCCACCCCCGAGCCCGGAACCAACGCGGCCAAGGGCGCAGCGGTGACGCTGATCGTCTCCAACGGCCCCAAGCCCCCCGACGACGTCGAAGTCCCCGACGTGACCGGCAAACCGTACGCGGCCGCCAAGGCCCTACTGCTGAAGAGCGGCTTCGACGTCGAAAAGAAGGTCGAGTCGAACGACAACGTCCCACGCGGCACCGTCGTCAGCACCAATCCGGCCGGCGGCTCCAAGGAACCCAAGGGCGCGACCATCACCGTGGTCGTCTCCAACGGCCCCACCAACCTCAAGGTGCCGGACCTCTTCAACAACAGCGAACGCGCGGCCTGCGGCAAACTCGCCCGCCTCGGCCTGAAGTGCAAGGTCCAGAAGGGCCCGCCCCCGCCGGAGAAGTCCGTCGCCCCCGGCTTCGTCTTCGACCAGCAGCCGACCCCGGACGCGACCGTCGCCCCCGGCGAGACCGTCACCATCTTCGTGGCGCAGGAACAACAACCGCCCCCGACCGACGGCCCGACCGGCCCCCCGAACTCCAACCTCCCCTGGCCACCCGGGGGCGGAGGAGGAGGCTGACCTGGGCGTTCGTCCGGCGCTACGGAAGATCTGAAAATTTCTGTTCAAATCCGTAACGTCCTAGGGCGCCGTGACGAAGACCATAACGAGGGCTTCCGCCATTGCCCCCGAGTGGCGGAAGCCCTCGTGCTTATTGCAGTGCACTCCTCCTTCGGGCGCTGGGCGCCCTCCATCGTCGTGCACTGCGTGCGATCGCTGCATCGCTCCGGCTCGCCTTGCGGCTCGCTGCGCGATCAGGTTCTCGCTTCGCTCGCACCTGCCTTCGGACGCGATCGCAACGGCCGGGGTCGTCGCGTGGTTGCTGTAGCGGGCTGAGGCAGTTGCGTCTCGAAGGCTGACCACGTCCCAGTGCTGTGTCTACGGCAGTGGGGTTGTCGCGTGGTTGCCGTGGCGCTCTGAGGTAGTGGCGTCTCAGCGGCGTGGCGTGTCCGGGCGGTGCGGCATGCGCGTGACGGCTGGGGGTGAGCCTTCTTCGTTTTGCGTTGTGGGGGTTGTTGGGGCGGTGAAGGTGGGGTGTGGTGCTCCTGGTGGGGGTGGGTCCGCCTTGGGTTAGGGGGTGGGGGTTGGGGTGCAGGTGGTTAGCCAGTTGTGCAGGAGGTGGTGGCCGCCTGTGGAGAGGATGGATTCTGGGTGGAACTGGACGCCTTCGATTGGGCGGGTGCGGTGGCGGAGGCCCATGATTACGCCCTCGGGGGTTTGGGCCGTTGTGTGCAGGGTGGCGGGGATGGTCTTTGGGTCGACGGTCAGGGAGTGGTAGCGGGTGGCGGGGAAGGGGGAGGGGAGGTTGTGGAAGACGCCCTGGTTGTTGTGGATTATGTCGCTGGTGTAGCCGTGGAGGAGTTCGGGGGCGCGGGAGACCGTGGCGCCGTAGGCGTGGGCGATTACCTGGTGGCCTAGGCAGACGCCCAGGAGAGGGGTTCTGCGGCGGTCGGCTTCGTGGACGAGGTCCAGGCAGACTCCGGCGTCGGCGGGGTGGCCGGGGCCGGGGCTGAGGAGGACGCCGTCTACGGACGCGGCGTCCTGGACGGTGACGTCCGAGCGGTCCTTCACCTGGCAGTCGGCGCCCAGTTCGAGCAGGTACTGGACGATGTTGTAGACGAAGCTGTCGTGGTTGTCGACGATCAGGATGCGCATGGGCGTCATCCGGGGATTGTGGAGCTGGTGGGCGTTGGGCGGTCGACGACGCCGTGGTCGAACTGGAGTTTGGGCTCCAGCCAGGGGAAGATCATGTACCAGAAGACGGCCGCGACGGCGATGACGAGGCCCAGGGCGGTGGCGGTCTTGGTCGGCCACTCGCCCGGTAGGCGGCGCCAGATCCAGGCGTACACGAGGGCCTCCTAGGTCTTGGCCACGCGGGGCAGGGTCGAGGCCAGCTCGCCAAAGATGATCATTCGTTTGGCGGCGGAGTACTTGGGGTGGCAGGTGGTGAGTGTGATCATCCGCTTGGTGGGCTTCCGCTTCGGATGGCGCGGGACGGGTGCGGTCACCTCGGTCGCCGACGGTTTCACGATAGCGCGGTCGGTCACCTGGTAGACGTACTGCGTGTCGCGGGTGTCGATGAGGATTTTGTCGCCGCGGTCGAGTTCGCCCAGGCGGTTGAACGGGGCGGAGTAGGTCGTGCGGTGGCCGGAGACCACGAAGTTGCCGACCTGGCCGGGCAGGGCGGTGCCGGGGTAGTGGCCGGGGCCCTTGCGCAGGTCCTCGCGGTCGACGCCTTCGATGATCACGTAGTTGTAGTCCTTGCCGAAGCGGGGAATGCGGATCGTCGCGAGGCCCTTGCCGAGCTTCACCCGTTCCGTGGTGACCTTGCGCCAGTCCTTCTGGAGTTCGTCGCCCAGGCGGGTTTGTTGGGCCTGGGTGTAGCGGCCGGTGCCCCACAGTTCGTAGGTGACGAAGAGCATGACGATCAGTCCGGCGGTGATGCACAGTTCGCCCAGGCCACGGATGATCGTCCGCAACTCGTGTCCTCTCGGTCAGCCGGTCGGCGTCGCGTACTTCATCGTCACGTTGCCGGTGTAGGGGGGCAATGTGGCGCGCTCCACGGTCCGTACCGTGTAGCCGAGCCCGTGGGCGCGGACGTACCTGCGGTAGATCGCGATCTCGCGGGACGCGCCGAGCGCCGCGTGGAGCCGGGCCGGGTCGCCGACGGCGGTGATCCGGAACGGCGGCGAGTACACGACGCCCTGGAGGATCAGGGTATTGCCCACGCAACGGACGGCGCTCGTCGAGATCACGCGCTGGTCCATGATCTGCATCCCGGTGGCGCCGCCCGCCCACAGCGCGTTGACGACGGCCTGGACGTCCGCCTGGTGGACGACGAGGTCGTCGGGGCGGACCCCGCTAGGAAGATCACCACGTGCTGGTGCGTCGTCGAGGGAGACCTGCACCGCCCGGCCGGAGAGTGGGGTGAATCCGGCGTTGGTCGCCAACCGGTCCGCCTCGGACTGGGCTTGTTTCACCCGGGCATCGTGACGTCCGGCCTCGCGAGAGATACCGTCGACTTCGTGGCGGAGCCGCCGGTACTCGGCGCGCTCCTGGCGGATGGCACGTTGTTCCGCGGCGATGAGCTCGGTGATCCGGGTGCGGCCCTGCTCGCGCAGGCTCGTACCGCGGGCCGTGCTCGCGCTCGCCGCGAACAGGGTCCCCGCAAGGAGCGTGAGAACTGGGATGATGCTTCCCCACGCTGGAAGCCGTACTCTGCACACCAGCGACTACGCTAACCGACAAAACACCCATGCGCGGTCCGGCGCTCCGGCCGCCGGACGCCCGAGGAGATCGAATCCACCGTGGCCAAGTCGAAAGTGCGCAAGAAGGCCGTTTACACGCCACCGCAGAAGTCCAAGGCTCCCGAGGTCAGCCCGCGCTGGCTGGTGCCCACGATGGTCGCGCTGTGGCTCATCGGCCTGATCTGGATCGCAGTCTTCTACGTTACCGCCAGCACCGGCACCGACGTGCCGTACATGACCGACCTGCACAACTGGAACCTCGGCATCGGTTTCACGGCGATCATTTTCGGCGTGATCCTGTCGACCCGTTGGCGCTGACCGCCAGTTATCCACAGGCTGGGGACCTCCCACCCCGGCTTTCCCCAGGTTTTCCACAGGAACGCCGCTGCCGTGTAATGCGGGCAGCGGCGTCCGTGGCTAGAGCGTCGGGTTCAGTTCCGCCGTTCTGAGCAGGACGAGGGCCGTCAGCAACACGAAGACGAGGACGGGCGCCCCGATGTGGAACAGGTTCCGCCGGGCGGACGGCGCGTAGCCGTACGCGGCGGCCAGGGCCGCGCCGACGACGAGCCCGCCGACGTGTCCCTCCCAGGAGATGTTCGGCACCGAGAACGTGATCACCAGGTTGATCACCAGCAGGAACACGATGGACCCGACCGGGCGGCCCAGCGCGCGGCCGAGGACGAAGTACGCGCCGAGGAGGCCGAAGATGGCACCGGACGCTCCGACGGCCGAGGACTGCGGGGCGCCGACCATGTACAGCAGCACCGAGCCGCCCAGGCCCGACAGCACGTAGAGGGCGAGGAAACGCCACCGTCCGAGCACCTGTTCCAACGCCGGGCCGACCGCCCAGAGCAACCACATGTTGAACAGGATGTGCGTGACGCCGAACGTCCCACCGCGCTGGTGCAGGAACATCGCGGTGAACAGCCGGTACCACTCGCCCTCGGCGACGCCGCCGACCTCCCCGTCGGGCATGATGGCGCGGCCGAGCATCATGAACTCCCACACGACGTTCCACGACGCCAGCTCGGCGAGGTAGGCGGCCACGCAGGCGCCGATGAGCGTGTACGTGACGACCGGCGTGGTCGACGCGGCGGCCCGCGCCCCGACCGGAGTCCGCGGAACGGCCGTGCGGACGCCACGGTTGCCCTCGCGGACGCACTCGACGCACTGGTGCCCGACGGCCGCGTCCCGCATGCACTCCGGGCAGATGTAGCGGTCGCACCGGGTACAGCGCACGTACGTCTCCCGCCCCGGATGCCGGTAACAGGTCGGCACCGAGGTTTCGGACGGATGACTCTGTTCTGTGCTCATCTGGGACTCCGGCCGTCGCGGGTTCTCACCCTGTGAACGACTAACGCCGTTCGATCGTCACCGACTCCAGAACGACGTCCGTCTTCGGACGGTCCTGGCGGCCGGTCTCGACCTTCCCGATCCGGTCGACGACGTCGGTGCCTTCGATGACCTTGCCGAAGATGGTGTGCCGCCCGGTCAGGTGCTGGGTGTGGCCGACACTGAGCGTGATGAAGAACTGGGAGCCGTTGGTTCCGGGCCCGGCGTTGGCCATCGCCAGCAGGTACGGCCTGTTGAACGTCAGGTCGGGGTGGAACTCGTCCTTGAACTCGTAGCCGGGGCCGCCGGTGCCGGTGCCCAGCGGGTCACCGCCCTGGATCATGAACTGGCTGATGACGCGGTGGAAGATCGTGCCGTTGTAGAGCGGCGCGTTCGACTTCTGGCCGGTCCGTGGATCATGCCAGGTCCTGGTGCCCTCGGCCAGCTCGACGAAGTTCGCCACCGTCTCCGGCGCCTGCTCCGGGTACAGCTGGACGACGATCGCGCCCAGGGACGTGTTCAGCCTCGCGAAGATCTCGTTGGCCACGCTCTCTCCTCGTATTTCGGTGATGGTGATGCGGCGGGCTCCGTCATGCCCGAATATGTCACGCAGAGTAATCGAACGGTCGCGTGTTCAGGGTTTACCCCCCGGTCTCTGGGAAGGCTGCATGACAGGACCTCGCAAACAGGGAGGTTAGCGTGTCCCTAATGATCAATATCCGTCGGAAGCCGCCGGAGGACGTGCGGTCGCCGATCGGGCGCGCCCAGGACGCGGCCCGGCAAGGCGCCGAACTGTGCCGACAGGGGGCGTCTTCGGCGGCGGAGCGGATCATGCCCGTCGCGGGTGAGCGGGTCATGATCGTCCGTGGTTGGAGCGCACCGAGGCTCCAGCGCGCCGCCCGGTATGTGGAGACCGGGCTGGCTCCGCGGGTGAGCTCGTTCCTGAGCGATGTCGCCCATCGGGTGGAGCCGCCGAAACCGGCGAAGCCCGGGCGTGGCGGCCTCATGACGATGATGGGGGTGGTCGCGGCCGTCGGCGTGGCCGGTGCGGTGGCGACCCGGCGCGGTGCCCTCCGCGACCTGACCAAGGGTTCCGATGAGCACGCGGCGGACGCCACCTCGGCCGACTCCATGACCGTCAGCGGTTCCGACGTCGACGGTCAGGTTCAGTCGCCGCACTGAGCCGTCCTGAGTAGGTTTCGGCGGAGGGCCCGGCCACGGAAGGCCGGGCCCTCCGCCGCGCCGCCTCCGGTAACTACCTACCGGTACGGTGAACGCCATGTCGCGGAGACACTCGTTCCGGCGTGAGGTGGCGGCGCAGGCACGCCAGGGTGTCCACCGGGCCGTGCATCATGTCTGGGAGTGGGTCCGACGGCACGGTGAGATCACCCCGCAGACACCCGGTGGCCGGAAGTTCGCGTACCTGGGGGAGGGCGCGTGCATCGGGTTTCCCGTCGGCGCCATCTACGGCGAGCCGTGGATCTCGATCGGCGACCACACGCTCGTCGGAACGCATGTGACGATCTCGGCGGGATTCGTGCCGGGCCTCGACCTCGGCCCGGACGTCATCGTCCGCATCGGCCGGAGCTGCTCGATCGGACGCGGGACGCACATCGTCGGCCACCAGTCGATCGAGATCGGCGATGACGTGTTCACCGGCCCGAACGTGTACATCACTGATCAGAACCATACGTACGGCGATCTGGACACGCCCATCGGACGGCAGTGGCCGGAGAACAACCCGGTCGTGATCGGCGACGGCTGCTGGATCGGCACCGCCGCGATCATCCTGCCGGGCACCCGCCTCGGCCGGAACGTCGCGGTCGCGGGCGGCGCCGTCGTCCGCGGCGAGTTCCCCGACCACGCGGTCATCGGCGGCGTGCCCGCCAAGATCCTGCGCAGACATGACGGAGAGAGCTGGCAGCCACCGTTGCGAGGCGCCCCGATGGCATCCCTGGACGACCTCACGTCGCTACCGATGCCCGGCGTCGACGGTCTTCAAATCGTCCGGGACGGGGAAGGCCCTGCCGATTCCCGTGACGGCGGCGTACTCAGCGAAGAGGCCGGATAGGCCCAACGCCCTGCCCGAGAGATGGTCGGGCAGAGCGCCGATGGGTCCGTTGTGGCGGGCCGTTAGGCCGCGGCGGGCAGAGTTACACGGGCCTCCGCCCGCCGAATGTCGTGAGAACTGCCGCCCGTGCCGGGTCGCCAGCACTCCGCTCACCACGGCCGGAGTAGAGCCCCAGCGCCATGCCCAGAAGCGGTCGGGCAGAGGGCCGATGGGTCCGTTGTGGTGGGCCGTTTGGCCGCGGCGGTCAGAGTTGTAAGGGGCCGTTGCCTCGGCGGTCGCCGCGAGAACCGCCGCCCGAGCCGAGGCGCCTCCACCGCGCCGCTCGTCGGCGTCGGAGTAGAGCCCCGGCGCCCTGCCCGGGATGGTGGGCGGGCAGGGCGTCGTGGGTCAGTTGTGGCGGGCGGTTTTGTCGCGGCGGTCGGAGTTGTAGGGGCCGTTGCCTCGGCGGTTGCCGTGGGAGCCGCTGGTGGTGCGGGGGCCGCCGCGGCGTTCGCCGTTGCCGGAGTAAGAGCCTCGGTGGTCGCCCTCGCGGCGCTCGTGGGAGCCGCGACGGCCGTCCTTGCGGTCGAACGAGCGGGGGCCGCGGCCGCCGCGACGTCCACCCGGGCGGCCTCGTCCGCCCTCGCGGCGCGGACGTTCCGGGATGATCGGGCCCTCGATCGGGATGCCGGACGGCGGCCTGGCACCGGTCAGCCTGACCAGTTCCTCGTCCCCGGTGGTGACCCGGACGCGGGGCGCTTCGATCCCGGCGCGGCGCGTCATCGCGGACGTGGAGCGCACCTGGTGCGGCAGGACGAGCGTGACGACGGTGCCGTGCTCGCCGGCCCGCGCGGTGCGGCCCGCGCGGTGCATGTAGTCCTTGTGGTCGGCGGGCGGGTCGACGTGCATGACGAGCGACACGTCGTCGACGTGGATGCCGCGGGCCGCGACGTCGGTGGCGACGAGCACGCTGATGGAGCCCTCGCGGAACTCGGCGAGGGTGCGGGTGCGCAGCCCCTGGCTCTTGCCGCCGTGCAGGCCCGCCGCGCGGACACCGGCCTGGACGAGCTGCTTCGCGAGCCGGTCGACGCCGTGCTTGGTGCGGGCGAACAGGATCGTCCGGCCCTCACGGTTGGCGATCTCGGCGGTGATGGCGGCCTTCTCCTTCGGCGCGACGAGGAGGAGGTGGTGCTCCATCGTGTCGACGGACTCGTCCACCGGGCCGATCGCGTGCGTGACCGGGTCGTGGAGGTACCGCCGGACGAGGACGTCCACGTCCTTGTCGAGGGTCGCGGAGAACAGGAGTCGCTGCCCACCGGGCTTGGCGGCGTCGAGGATGTCGGTGACGTCGGGCAGGAAGCCCATGTCGGCCATGTGGTCGGCCTCGTCCAGCACCGCGATCTCGATGTCGGACAGGTCGCAGGCGCCCTGCCGCATCAGGTCCTTGAGCCGTCCGGGCGTGGCGACCAGGACCTCGACGCCGCGGCGCAGCGCGTCGATCTGCTTGAACATGGAGGTCTGGCCGATGACGGTCTTGAAGTGCAGTCCGAGGCCGCGGCCGAGCGGCTCCAGGTTCTTCTGGACCTGCTGGGCCAGCTCGCGGGTGGGGACGAGGATCAGCGCCAGCGGGCGCTTGGGGGCGGCCTTGCGGCCGGAGAGACGGACGAGCAGCGGCAGCCCGAAAGCGAGGGTCTTGCCGGAGCCGGTCTTGCCGCGGCCGAGGACGTCACGTCCCGCCATGATGTCGGGGATCGCGGCGGCCTGGATGGGGAACGGATTGTCGATGCCCTGACGGCTGAGGGTGTTCACCAGCGCCGGCGGTATACCGAGGTCGGCGAACGTGGGAACCCGCTCGTCGCCCGTGTCGGCGGGCAGGGTCGGGTTCGGTGCAGGGGCAGCTGTGGTCACGCATTACCTTCCGAGAGGGGGCACGTCTCGGGAGGCACCACGGAGTGTGTGGGCTGCAAGGACGAGCCGGACGCCCTGGAGGCGTCGAAGAATGATTCCTCAAGTCTAACGGCGGTGGGGTACCCCGTTATGCCCCGTCCCTAAGGGAACATTCCGGCTCGTTCACCCCATCGGGCCTCAACAGGCACAGGAACCGGCGTCGACAGGCACGGTCAGCGGGTCGGGAGAGCGGCGCGTGACGGTCCCCGGAGCGGTCTCCACGGGGAGCCCTTCGCGGGCCCAGTACTCGAATCCGCCGATCATCTCCTTGACCGGATGGCCGAGCTTCGCGAACTCCAGCGCGGCCTTAGTGGCGCCGTTGCAGCCGGGTCCCCAGCAGTAGACGACCACGGTCGCGCCGGTGGGGACGAGGGACGCGGCGCGTTCCGCGATCTCGGCGGTCGGAAGGTGGAGGGCGCCGGGGATGTGTCCTTGGTCCCAGCTTTGGGTGTTGCGTGTGTCGATGACCACGATGTCGTGGCTAGTCATTTGGGCGGCCACGTCAGACACGTCCGTCTCGAAGGACAGGCGTGCCGCGAAGTGTCGGATGGCCTCCTCGGTGGAGGCGGCGGGCGGGAAGGCGTTCATGACGGCTCCGAGAGTCGGGGGTCTGTACGCCTTCATGCTGGGGGGTGGTCGGTCCGGCTCGACAGTGGCGCGATCGCCTGGTGTCGATAAGATCTCGCCATGCGGGTCGCTTCGCCGGGGCGGCGGCACACGGTGTCGGTGCTGGCCTTCGACGGCATGACGCCGTTCGAGCTCGGCGTGGTCGTGGAGATCTTCGGGCTGCCGCGGCCTGAACTGGACGTCCCCTGGTACGACCTCCGGATCTGCTCGCTGGAGCGCGGCCCGATGCGCACGGTCGGCGGCCTGACGATGACCGCTGAGCATGGGTTGGAGGCGTTCGCGTCCGCGGACACGGTCATGGTCGTCGCCGTGCCCGACGTCCGGGACGATCCCGCGCCCGAGGTCGTCGCCGCGCTTCGGCGGGCCCGCGCACGCGGCGCCCGCGTCGTGTCGATCTGCTCGGGCGCGTTCGCGCTCGCGGCGGCGGGTCTGCTGGACGGGCGCGAGGCCACCACCCACTGGCGGTACGCCGACCTGCTGCGGCGCCGGTTCCCGAAGGTGCGAGTCAACCCGGACGTCCTCTACGTGGACGGCGACGACGTGCTCACCGGGGCCGGGAGCGCCGCGGGGCTCGACCTGTGCCTGCACCTGGTCCGCAAGGACCACGGCGCCCGGGTCGCGAACGCGGTGGCGCGGCGGCTGGTCGTCCCGCCGCACCGGGAGGGCGGGCAGGCGCAGTTCGTGGAGGCCGCCGTGAACCGTCCGGACGGCGACGGCGACGGCGACGCGGTCGCGCGCAGCATGGCGTGGGCGCTCGCGCATCTCACCGAGCCGATCACGGTCGCGCGGCTGGCACGGGAGGCGTGCCTCGCGCCGCGCACCTACATCCGGCACTTCCACCGGCAGACGGGGACGAGCCCGCTCCGCTGGGTCATCGCACAGCGGATCATGGCGGCGTTGCCGTTGCTGGAGGAGGGCGGCATGCCGATCGAGCGGGTCGGCGCGGCGGTCGGCTTCGAGAGTCCGGTGACGTTCCGGCACCATTTCGTCCGGGCGATGAAGATCTCACCGTCCGCCTACCGGCGCGCCTTCCACGCGACGACTCCGAGCTGACCCCGGTTACGGGAGGCTTTCGAGGCCGGTCAGAAGGCGTGCGACGTCCAGGCCGGAGGTCAGGTAGTCGACGAACAGATGGTTGTTCAGGGCCCATTTCGACCGTCGATACCGGATGAGGAACACCGCGTCGTCCCCGGCGATGTCCGCCAGGCGACACACCGCCTCCAGTTGAGCGGCGGTCAGTGGGCCGTCGGGCATTCCTTCGTAGTGGTGGTCGACGTGTAATGGCGGGCCGTGCCCGTCCCGCTGGTACAGGCTGATGACGGTGTCGAACTCGTCCCGCACGATCGCGGGGACGCGTTCCCCGGACGCGGCGGTGTGGTGGTGCCCGCCCATCCACAGGTTCGGGACGATCTCGTTCCACGGATGTTCCGCGTCCGGCGCCCCTCTGCCCTTGGTCCGCATCGGCCGGGTCAGCCGCCCTAGATGGCGACCCGGCCGGCGGCGGACGCGGAGGCCGTGGCCTGCCGGTCGATCTCGCGGCAGAGGGCGGTGACCATCGCGTCGAAGGACGCGGCGCCGTAGCGGGAGCGGAGGGCGGGGAAGACGTTCTTACGCGCGGCTTCCTTGAGCATCCAGCTCAGGTCCTGATGCGGGACGCGTCGTCCCTGAGCCAGCCGGTCATGGGTCTGCCGGGTCACCCGGAGCAGTTCCGGGTGCGCCGCGGACTCGGTGAGGATCATGCGCGTCGCGTCCCCGAGGTCCATTCCGGGAGTGTAGATCAACAGGTTCGATCGGGCGGGCGGATGTGGCACGGTGTCATGACAACACGTAGAGCTTACGAACAGTTACACTCTGTGCCATGCACTGGGTGACAGGCAGATTCGGCGGCGCGTCGACTTTGCAATTTCTGCCCATTTTGTCGGGTCTGTCCAGGTCGGCCGAATCTGATTCTTCCTGCGTGCCGAAAGCCCGGCTACCATCGCGCTGCCAGCACGCTCGACGCCGGTACGAGCGATGTCGGTACCCGGGGGGCCCGAAACACCGCCATTGCCGATCCGCTTCGCTCCCACCCGCCACCCGAGTTCACTGAGAGGACCCCCCGCCATGCAACGACGCATTATCGGCGCACTCGCCGCAGCGTTCCTCGGTGCCGCGACCCTGACCGCCGGTACGTCGTCCGCCGCGCTCGCCGCCCCGGCGCCCGCACCCGCGTCCGTGACCGCACCCCGGCCCGTCAAGGCTCCCAACTTCACCTCGATCATCGCGCTCAGCAACTGCTCCGGCTCGCTGGTGCGCGTTCCCGGTGCGGCCGACACCGATCCCGCGCTCGTGCTCACCAACGGGCACTGCATCGACGGCGGAATGCCCTCCGCCGGTCAGGTCATCAAGAACCAGTCGTCCAGCCGGTCGTTCACACTGCTGAACTCCAGCGGGGGGACCCTCGGCACCCTGCGCGCGACGTCGCTGCTGTACGCGACGATGACCGACACGGACGCGGCCCTGTACAAGCTCAGCAGCACCTACGCCGACATCCAGCGGCAGTACAGCACCCCCGCGCTGGAGATGGTGCTCTCGCGTCCGTCGTCCGGTGGCACCCTGCACGTGGTCTCCGGTTACTGGAAGCGCATCTACACGTGCAGGCTCGACGGCTTCGCCTACCGCATTCGTGAGGCCAACTGGACGTGGAAGGACTCCCTGCGTTACACGCGCGAGTGCAACGTCATCGGCGGGACGTCCGGTTCCCCGGCCATCGACGACGCGTCCGGGAAGGTCATCGGTGTCAACAACACCATCAACGAGAGCGGCGGTCGCTGCACCATGAACAACCCCTGTGAGGTGGACGAGCAGGGTCAGGTCACGGTGCGTCGCCAGATCGGGTACGCCCAGCAGACCTACACGCTGGCCAACTGCATCGCGCCCGGCACCCGTCTCGACATGAACCGCCCGGGCTGCACCGCCCCCCGGTAACCCTTCGCGAACGTCTTCGAGGACCAGAGCCCGCGGCCCGCACCGGCCGCGGGCTCTGCTGTGATCGATATAACGACGCGAGGTAGTACTACAGCTCGTAGTATGTTCCACAGGTCGTAGTACTACAGCTTGTAGTAGATAGCCGGAGAGGCCCGCGCCATGGACACGGTCGACATCGCACGGTGGCAGTTCGGGATCACCACCGTGTACCACTTCCTGTTCGTCCCGCTGACGATCGGGCTGTCCGCGCTGGTCGCGGGGCTGGAGACGGCCTGGCTGCGGACGGGCAGGACGGCCTACCTGCGCGCCACCAAGTTCTGGGGCAAGCTCTTCCTGATCAACTTCGCGATGGGGATCGTCACCGGCATCGTGCAGGAGTTCCAGTTCGGCATGAACTGGAGTGACTACTCCCGGTTCGTCGGCGACGTGTTCGGTGCGCCGCTGGCCATCGAGGGCCTGCTCGCGTTCTTCGTCGAGTCGACGTTCCTCGGGCTGTGGATCTTCGGTTGGGACAGGCTGCCGAAGAAGATCCACCTGGCCTGCATCTGGCTCGTCGCCATCGGCACGCAACTGTCGGCGTTCTTCATCCTCTCCGCGAACTCGTGGATGCAGCACCCCGTCGGCTACCGCGTCGACGAGGAGACCGGACGAGCCGTCCTCACCGACTTCTGGGCCGTCCTGACCAACTCCACCCATCTCGTCGCGTTCCCGCACACGATCACGGCGGCGTTCGTCACCGGCGGCATGTTCATGGCGGGCGTCAGCGCCTGGCATCTCGCCCGCCGCAAGAACGTCGAGGTGTTCCGGCCGTCGCTGCGGCTGGCCCTCGCCGTCACGGCCGTCGCGTCCATCGGCGTCGCCGTCACCGGCGACCTCCAGGGCAAGGTCATGGCGGAGCAGCAGCCGATGAAGATGGCCGCCGCCGAGGCGATCTACGAGACCGAGCGGCCCGCCGGGCTCTCGCTCCTCACGATCGGCACGCTCGACGGCGACGAGGAACTGTTCGGGATCAAGCTGCCGCGCGTCCTGTCGTTCCTCTCCACCGGCAGCCTCGACGGGGAGGTCGAGGGCATCAACGACGTCCAGGCCGCCGAGGAGGCCCGGTACGGGCCGGGGGACTACCGGCCGTTCGTCCCCGCCATCTACTGGAACTTCCGGCTCATGGTCGGTGTCGGGATGATCACCGCGTTCGTCTCGCTCGCCGGGCTGTGGCTGCTGCGGCGCGGGCGCCTGCCGTCCAATCCCTGGGTGTACCGGATCGGGATGGCGTCGCTGACGCTGCCGTTCATCGGCAACTCCGCCGGTTGGATCTTCACCGAGATGGGACGCCAGCCCTGGTCGGTGTACGGCGTGATGAAGACGTCGGCGAGCGTGTCGCCCAGCGTGACGGCCACGTCGATGCTCATCTCCGTCATCTCGCTGACCGCGCTGTACGCCGTCCTCGCCGTCATCGAGGCGGGCCTGATGCTCAAGTACGCCAAGGCCGGACCGCCGTCGGAGGACGAGGTGCTGCCGCCCCCGCCCGACGACGACGATCCCGACCGCGACTCCGAGCGCTCGCTCGCGTTCGCCTACTGAGAGGGCGCCCGGTCATGGAACTCACCACCGTCTGGTTCATCGCCATCGCGTTCCTGTGGACGAGCTACTTCTTCCTGGAGGGATTCGACTTCGGCGTCGGGATGCTGCTGCCCGTCCTCGGTCGCGGCAACGTCGAACGCCGCGTCGTCATCAATACGATCGGGCCCGTCTGGGACGCCAACGAGGTGTGGTTCATCGTCGCCGGGGCCGCGATCTTCGCGGCGTTCCCCGAGTGGTACGCCACCCTGTTCAGCGGCTTCTACCTGCCGCTGCTCGCGATCCTGCTCGCGTTGATCGTCCGTGGTGTCGCGTTCGAGTACCGGGGCAAGCGGGACGACGCGCGGTGGCGGTCCCGCTGGGACAAGGCGATCTTCTGGGGCAGCCTCGTGCCCGCGTTCCTGTGGGGCGTCGTGTTCGCGAACATCGTGCGGGGCGTGCCGCTGGACGCCGACCACGAGTTCGCCGGGACGCTCGGCGACCTGTTCAGCCCGTACGCGCTGCTCGGCGGGCTCACCACGATGATCCTGTTCGTGCTGCACGGGGCGGTGTTCCTCGCGCTCAAGACGTCCGGGGACATCCGGGAGCGGGCCCGGCTCGTCGCGGGTATCGCCGCGATCGGGGCCGTCGCCGCCGGTGGGAGCTTCCTGCTGATCACCCAGGTGGAGCACGGTGAGCCCGTGACCTGGCTGACGGCCGCGGGGGCCGCCGCCGGGCTGGTCCTCGCCGCCGTGGCGATCCGGCGCGGGCGTGAGGGATGGGCGTTCATCGGGACGGGCGCCGCGATCGTCCTCGCCGTCGCGACCCTTTTCGTCGCGCTGTTCCCGGACGTCCTGCCGTCCACCCTCGTCGAGGCGCACAGCCTGACCACCGACAACGCGTCCTCGTCCCCCTACACGCTCAAGATCATGACGTGGACGGCCGCGGTGTTCACCCCAATCGTGCTGGTCTACCAGGGCTGGACGTACTGGGTGTTCCGGAAGCGGATCGGCACCGACCAGATTCCCCGGCCGAAGAACGAGCCGGTGCGATGAAGCCCCTCGACCCCAGGCTGCTGAAGCACGCCAGGACGACCCGGATCTTCCTGGTCGCGTCCGTCGCGCTCGGCACCGCCACCGCCGGGCTGATCATCGCGCAGGCCACCCTGCTCGCCGACATGATCACCCGGGTGTTCCTCGGCGGCGCCACGCTCGGCGACCTGCGCACGCCGCTGCTCCTGCTGCTCGCCGTCGTCCTCGGCCGGACGCTCGTCGCCTGGCTCCAGGAGGTCGCGGCGCACCGCTCGTCCGCCGCAGTGAAGTCCCAGCTGCGCGGCAGGCTGCTCGCGCACGCGCTGCGGCTCGGCCCCCGCTGGCTGTCCGGCGAGCGCAGCGGCGAACTCGCCACCCTCGCCACGCGCGGGATCGACGCGCTGGACGACTACTTCTCCCGTTACCTGCCGCAACTCGTCCTCGCGGTGATCGTTCCGGTGGCGGTCGGGGCGCGGATCCTGCTCGGCGACTGGCTGTCCGCCGTGACCATCGCCACGACGCTGCCGCTCATCCCCGTCTTCGCGATCCTCGTCGGGCTCACCACCCAGCGGAAGATGGACCGACAGTGGCGCACGCTGTCCGTCCTGTCCGCGCACTTCCTGGACGTCGTCGCCGGGCTCCCCACGCTGAAGATCTTCGGCCGCGCCCGCGCCCAGGCGGACAAGATCCGCGAGGTCACCGACCGGTACCGCCGGGCGACGATGTCGACCCTGCGCATCGCGTTCCTGTCGGCGCTCGTCCTGGAACTGCTGTCGACGCTCTCCGTGGCGCTGGTCGCCGTGTCCATCGGCCTGCGTCTCGTCGAGGGCGGGCTCGGGCTGGAGACCGCGCTGCTCGTCCTGATCCTGGCGCCGGAGGCGTACCTTCCGCTGCGGCAGGTCGGCGCGCAGTACCACGCCAGCGTCCAGGGCCTCACCGCCGCCGGACGGATCTTCGAGGTGATCGAGACACCCGCCCCGTCCACCGGAACGCGCACCGACCTCCCGGTCGACCCCGTCCTCCGCCTCGACGCGGTCACCGTCGCCTACGAGGGCCGCGACACGCCCGCGCTCGACGGGTTCTCCCTCACCGTCCACCCCGGCGAGACGGTCGCGCTCACCGGCCCGAGCGGCGCGGGAAAGTCGACCGTGCTCGCCGCGCTGCTGGGGTTCGTCCGGCCGGACTCCGGTCGTGTCCTCGTCGACTGGGACGACCTCGCCGACCTCGACCCCGACGCCTGGCGCGCCCGGATCGCCTGGGTCCCGCAACGACCCCACCTGTTCGCCGGGACGGTCGCGGCGAACATCCGCCTGGGCCGCCCCGACGCCAGCGACGCGGACGTCCGGGAGGCCGCACGAGCCGCCAACGCGCTGGACTTTCTCGACACCCCGCTCGGTGAACGCGGCCTCGGCCTGTCCGCCGGGCAGCGGCAGCGGGTCGCGCTGGCCCGCGCGTTCCTCCGCGACGCGCCGCTCCTGCTCCTGGACGAACCGACCTCGAACCTCGACGCGGAGAGCGAGGCCGCCGTCATCCAGGCCGTCCGCAGGCTCGCCGCGAACCGCACCGTCGTCCTGGCCGCCCACCGCCCCGCCCTGGCGGCCCTCGCCGACCGCGTCGTCTCCCTCGAACCCGCGGCGGTGACGGCATGATCCTCCGGCTCCTCTCCTTCGCGCGTCCCGCCCGGGGACGGCTCGCCCTCGCCGTCCTGTTCGGGGTGCTGGCACTCGGCAGCGGCGTCGCGCTGATGGCCACGTCCGCCTGGCTGATCTCGCGGGCCGCGCAACACCCACCGGTCCTCATGCTCATGGTCGCGATCGTCGCCGTCCGCGCCTTCGGCCTCGGACGCGGCGTCTTCCGCTACCTCGAACGCCTCACCGGACACGACGCGACGTTCCGGATCCTCGCCGACCTCCGCGCCCGCGTCTACGAACGGCTGGAACGACTCGGACCCGGATTCCACAGCGGCGACCTGCTGAACCGGCTCGTCGCCGACGTCGACGCCGTCCAGGACCTCTTCCTGCGCGTCCTGCTGCCCTGCACGGTCGCCGCCGTCGTCGGTGGCCTGTCCGTGGGCCTCGCCTGGGCACTGCTCCCCTCGGCGGGAGCGGTACTCCTGTGCGCCCTGCTACTCGCGGGCGTCGTCGCGCCTTGGCTCACCGCCACAACGGCCCGACGCGCCGAACATCGCACCACCGACCTGCGCGCCGACCTGACGTCCCACGTCGTCGACACCCTCCACGGCGCCCCCGAACTCATCGCCTACGGCGCCGC
This sequence comes from Actinomadura spongiicola, assembly GCF_003432485.1. Classification (GTDB taxonomy): domain Bacteria; phylum Actinomycetota; class Actinomycetes; order Streptosporangiales; family Streptosporangiaceae; genus Spirillospora; species Spirillospora spongiicola. Next base: position 354,167 of record NZ_QVNQ01000001.1, on the reverse strand, counting down.
GCCCGCCCGACTCGCCGAAGCGGCCCGGCTCGACCGCGACTTCACCCGCGCCTCGGCCCGTTCCGCGACCACCGCCGGTGCCGGTGCGGCCGTCTCCGCCCTCGCCGGTGGCCTGGCCGTCTGGGGCAGCCTGGCGGTCGGCGTCCCGGCCGTCCGCTCCGGCGCGTTGGACGGCGTGCTCCTCGCGGTCATCGTCCTCCTGCCCCTGGCGGCCTTCGAGGTCGTCAACGGCCTCCCACTCGCCGCCCAGTACAGGGAACGCGTCCGCCGCTCCGGCACCCGCGTCTTCGCCGTCCTGGACGCCCCCGAACCCGTCCCCGACCCGGAAACCCCCACTCCCCTCCCCGAAGCGCCCTACACCCTCGAAATCACAAACCTCCAAGCCAGATGGACGCCCACAGCGCCCCTGGCCCTCAACGACATATCCCTCACCCTGACCCCAGGCCGCCGCTGCGCGATCGTCGGCCCAAGCGGCTCAGGCAAGACGACCCTCACCGCCGTCCTCCTCCGCTTCCTGGAACCATCGAGCGGCCAGGCAACCCTCAACAACACAGACATTCGCGACCTCACCGGCGACGACGTCCGCCGCGTCATCGGCCTCTGCGCCCAGGACGCCCACCTGTTCGACTCGACGATCGGCGCCAACATCCGCCTCGCCCGCCCCACCGCCACCGACGAAGAGATCCGCGACGCCTTGAACCGCGCCCGCCTCCTCGACTGGATCGACACCCTCCCCCAGGGACTCGACACCCACGTCGGCGAGCACGGCGCGCAAGTCTCCGGCGGTCAGCGCCAGCGCATCGCCCTGGCCCGCGCCCTCCTCGCCGACTTCCCGATCCTCCTCCTGGACGAGCCCGCCGAACACCTCGACGTCGCGACCGCCGACGCCCTCACCGCCGACCTCCTCACCGCCACCGAAGGCCGCACGACCCTCCTCGTCACCCACCGCCTGACCGGCCTGGACGCCGTCGACGAAATTATCGTCCTAGACGAAGGCCAGGTCATCGACCGCGGAACCCACACCGACCTACTCTCCCGCCCCGGCCTCTACCGCACCCTCTGGCACCACGAACAACCCCCCGAACCCACACTCATCCAGTCCGCGTAACACGGAGTGTTACGCGGGCCGTATGACCAACAAGCGGTTCAGCATCTCGATGGACCCGCAGGTACACACGGCGATCAAGGAGCACGCGGACGCCACGGGCCTCGACATCTCCGGTTACATGGTCGCCGCGGCCGTGGCCCAGATGGCGGCGGACGCCGCGGCCGAGGCCGTCTTCGCCCCCTGGACGCCGACAACACCGAAGCACTGAACGAGGGCGCGACACTCCAGCCGCCCCCGCAGCCGACGCTCGAAGACCTGAGCGCCGAAGATCAGGCAATGGTCCGCAGAATAATCTCCTCGGCCCTCGGCACAGACCAAACCGACGTCGCGTGACCACCCGAACGGTCGTCTACGACACCGGCATGCTCCTGGCGATGCTGGCACGCGACCTACGAGCCCTGACACTGCACCATGGCCTGCGCGCCGCACCACACCGGCCCATCGTCATAGGCCCCGTCCTGGCACAGGCCTGGCGCCCTGACCCGAAGAGCATTTACACCTTCAGCGGCTACCTGAAAGACTGCACGGTCCCCCAGACACGCGGCAGCACACCGATCCGCGGAGCAATCTCGACCTCAGGATGCGTGGCGTGCGCGAAGACCGCCACCCTGGACGTCTGCAAACGGGCCGGATCGATGCTCGCCAAGGCCGACCTACCGGCCAAGAAGCGTCCAGACGCCATCGACGCGCTGGTCGTGATGACCGCTGCCCTACACGTCCCCGCCCAAATACTTACACGCCTTCGGCCTTCCGACCGCCGGGCCACTACGTCGGGGGCAGGTCAGGCGGGCACGAACTTCCGGGCCTTTTCGAACTGGACCTGTACCGGCAGGTCGCTCACGGTGGGCCAGTTCGGTGTGGCCCCACCAGCAGCGTGTGCTGCCGTGCGAATGATGTCCAGAGCACGTGTCAAGGCAGCCCTGGGGTCTGCGGTGTCGAGGATCAACAGCTCGATCCTGATGGTGTTCGCTTCGGCGTTGGTGCTGACCGCCGAGTCGGTGAAGTCGCCGCTGCAGCCCTCAAGGTGGAGAAGCTCCTGCATCACCCGCTCACCGTGGGCGTGCACGTCCTCACGGCTGGCTCCCGGCGCCAGGAGTAGCGGAAACTCAATACCGAGCTGAGACGCCTCCGTCTGACTCACGGCCCCTCCTTCCCCTCGGGTTCTCCTGGCGGGCATACGCTCCTGCACCACCTCACGGCTTGCCTGAAGTAGTTCGGGTTCGACGGGCTGAGGTGGATCTGACGCTGATGCACGCCGCACGGGCACTTGACGGTGTAGTACGTGGGTGGATCTTCAACCCGCCAGCCCATGGCCGAGATCTGCTGCAGCGCGTCCTCGCCTTCTTTCTTAGCGTGCTTCTTCCAGTTGGCCAACTGCCTGTCGCCTTTGAGTGTACGTACCCGAGTGGCCTCGGGTTATAGCGATTCTGTGACAACGCTACGACGTACAGTGACGGTCCGGTGGTTGGCGCTGGTAACTCCTGGTGGCCACATCGTGCCAGGTCCGTTAGGCGCGCGGAGGCTCGGCGGGGTCCCCGGCGGTTGCGGACAACCGCAGACCCTTCAGCGCTTCGAGGGCGTCCATGCACTTGGCGTGGTGGTCGTGCCTCCACGTCATGAACACCCAAGTGGCGTGGACGCTCGGCGATCGTGGTGAGGTCATCGACGCCCGGGTGGTGGGCCAGGCCACCGGGGGCCGTGGGGTGGCAAGGCGCGTTTCTGTGCGGCGGTGAAGCGGTTGGTGGCCTGCTCAGGCGGCCGGGTTTGTTCGTTGGCCTTTGGTGGCTGGGAGTGGAGAAAGGCCTACTTGGTGGGGTGGTGCGGTGGGAGAGTTGAGGGAGCGTCTCACCCGTCCGGAGCCGAGTTCATGAGCCATGCCGTTGTGAGGTTCGACGTCACGCTGCCCGCGGGCGCCGATGTGCGCGTCGCGAGCGATTTGCGTAGTCATCTGTTGAAGTCGGGGGCCGAGGCGGTCGAGCCCGTCCGTGTCCGGCACACGCCGTCGCGGGGGCGGCCCGGGGAGGCCGAGCGGCCCGCCGAGCTCGTCGAGATCGCCGGGCTCGCGGTGAGCTTCGCGGGTGATCTGATGCAGGCGATCGACGTGCTGGGCTCCTGGCTGGGATACCGGCGCAACGCCGGGACGGACGATGACGAGGAAAGGCAGGTCACCTCGATCCGCTTGGAGATCGACGGGGACGTCATCGAGATCACCAATCCGCTGCTCGAACACGAGCGGGCGCTGGTGGAGTTGTTCGTGCGCAGGCACGGCGGGCGGGTGTCCTGGACGGAGCGGCCATGACGACCTTCGAGGCGCCGGATTCCGACTCGCTGACGACCCTGGACGTGCGTGCCAGGGACAAGGGTGACGGCACCGCGCAGTACCTCTACCAGTTACGGTCCGCCGAGGGCTCCGCGATAGGTCCGCTGGAGCAGGAGTACTCCGTGGACGTCCACCAGTCGCTGGTCCGGATGCTCTGCACCAAGATGAACAAGGTGCTGCGCGCGAAACCGACCACGTCCGGCCAGTCGCGCGTGGTGGACCTGAGCAGGGTGGGCCACGCCCTCTGCGAGGCGCTGTTCCCGTTGCGGTACGGAAATGTGCCCGACCTGGTCACGCGGCTGCGGGAGTCGTCCGGGCCGCTGCTGGTCCGCACCGATGAGATGGTCGTTCCCTGGGAGCTGCTCTTCTTCGAGGACGAGTTTCTGGGGCTCAACCGTGAGATCGGGCGGCGCTCGGTCGTGCAGCGGCGGGTGGTGCACGGACGCAGGATTCGCGGCATCAACCGGGCTCTCATCGTCGGCGATCCCCTGGGTGACCTCCCCGACGCCGCCCGGGAGGCGGAGAACGTCGCCGAGTGGATGCGGGCGAAGGGGACCGAGTGCACGGTGCTCCTGCGTGACCAGGCAAATCTCGCCGACGTGGTCATGGAGCTGTCGGAGCGGCGCTACGACCTGTTCCACTACTGCGGGCACGTCGCGACCGCGTCCGGTGCGGGGACCACCGGGCTGGTGCTGCATGACCGGATGTTGCTGGACGAGCGGGCCCTCCCGTCGGAGGTGCCTCCCGTGGTGTTCATCAACGGGTGCAAGTCGGCCGGACGTGTGGAGAACATCTGCGTCTCGTTCATGGTCATGGGAGCCCAGGCCGTCGTCGGCACGAGGACGGAGGTCCCCGAGGAGAAGGCGCGGCGCTTCGCCGAGGAGTTCTACCGGCTGCTGACCGACATGACCACCGGGGCGGCCGTGCGGGCGGCGCGGCTGGCGCTGTCGGCCGACGACGATGACCTCACCTGGGCGTCCTTCATGCTGTACGGCGACCCGACCGTGCGGATCACCGGTGGCGGCGGGAGCGATCAGCAGGGCGGGCGGCAGGACGAGAAGCTCGACTTCGAGGACGGGGCGCAGGACGTGCTGAGCCGCGCCTTCGACGCCGCGAAGGGGCAGCGCCTGCTCACGTCCGTGCATCTGCTGCTCGGTCTGATCGGCAGCGCCGAACTGCGTCCGCGGATCACGGCGTCGATCGGCGCCGACCGGCTCACGCAGGTCACCGAGCGGCTGACGTCCGTCGGGGTGGTGGACCCACGGGAGGAACCGGAGGTCTCGCAGGAACCCGACGAGGGCGGCGGCACGGTACCGTCCGACACCGTCACCCATGTGATCATCCGGGCGGACGAGTTGGCCTCCGCGGTGGGTCGCACGCGGGTGTCCGTCCACGACCTCACGGTCGCGTTCCTGGAGTCGGGCGCGGGCACGTCCTCCCGCGAGGTCGAGTCGTGCGGGGTGACTGTCGAACAGTTGCTGTCGGTCGGAGCGATGGGCGGTGAATCCGGGCCCACCCCGACGGTCGGCACGCCGCTCACCGGTCGCGGCCGGATCCAGCCGGAGCAGCTCGACCCCGCCGTCGCACACGCCGTACGGACCGCCCTGGCGTTGTCCGTGCCGCGCGGCGAGGTCATCGGCACCTACGCTTTGCTGCTCGGCTTCGGCCTGTCGGGAAGTTCCGTGCTTCGCGAGGCGTTGACGGCGCAGGGCGAGCGGGGGCGGCGGGCGCTGCGCCTGCTGTTCGGCGAAGAGGACCCGGGCGGTGCCGCCTTCTCCAGGCGGACGCTCGCCGCGCTCGAAGCCGCCCACGCCGCCGAGCCGGACCGGCCGCTCGGCGAGGCGGCCGTCCTGCGGACCCTCCTCAAGCCCGGGTCGACCGCCGGGGGGCTGCTGAAGTCCCTCGGCGTCGACCCGGAAGCGGTCAGGAAGAGCCTTCCACCACCAGGCTGAGGCCGCGGCGGGCGAGGGGATCGTCCGGGCGTCGCTCGCACACCAGTTCCCAGTGTCGGCGCGCCTCCGTGACGTCGCCGAGACGGTACCCGGCCAACGCGAGGGCGTTGCGCGCCTCAGTGTCGGTCGGACACCAGTGCACCACCGCCGCGAAGTGGTCGCGCGCCACCGTCAACCGGCCCGCACGCGCCGCCGCCAACCCGCGGTTGAACAGGTACGCGGTGTACGCCGTCAGCCGGGCGTGGCCGCGCACCGGTGTGCCGCACCGCTCGCACTCGTCGGCGTCGAACGGGTTGTCGGCGCGGCACCGGGCCATCGGGCACGGGATCACGGGACCGCTCATGCCGCTCCTACCATTCCTCGGCCACCTTCCCCCCTGCGGGCGGGCGGCCGGGGCCGTCGCCGCCGACCGGGTCGCCGGTCGTGCCGCCGGATCCGCCGCCGGGCTTCTGGCGGAGGACGTTGTTCAGCTGGGACAGCCGTTGCAGAAGCCCGGGCGTCCGTTCCAGGACGCCGCGCGCATCGTGACCGACCCGCTGCGACAACTCGTTGATCTTCTGGGTGATCTCATCGACCTGGGCGCACAGGTCGGCGCGACCGGCCGCCTCCGCCAACTGCCGGACCTTCGCCGCCGACCGGCGGCACAGCTCCAGCGCGTCCACGGCGCGTTCGGTGTCGGTCTTCTGCGGTTGCGGATGCGCCCGCCGGTACACCGCGACCATGTGGTCCTGGTATCCCAGCAACTGGCGGATCGCCTCCCCGTACGCCCGCTGGTCGCCCGCCCGGTGGGCGTTCTCGCCCTGGTCCCGTTGCGCCTCGATCGACCGGGACATCTCCTGCGCGTCGTAGGGCTGCTTCAACTCCCCGGCGTTGCGCTGGAGGTGGGAGTTGAGGTCGACGCAGTCGCCGACGAGCTGGTCGAACTCCTCCTTCGGCGGTTCGAGGACGGTACGGAACTTGGCCGCCTCGACCTCCAGCTCCTCCAACTGCTCGAACTCGTGGACGGCACCCGCCCGGTCCCTGGCCCGCAACGCCTCCTCCAACGCCTGCCGGGCCATCCGCCGTTTGATCTCGAAGTTCTGGCGGTCCCCGGCGGGGAGGAAGGCGGCGACATCGTCCAGCCTGCGGTCCAGCCGCGTCACCTCGTCGCGGGTGGGCATCTCCCGCTCGGGCGGCAGTTCCACCGCGGCCTCGAACTCGTGCTCGCCCACGCTGCCGCGGACGGTGATGAACGAGTGCTTGTCGACGTGCAGGTCGAACCGGATCGGCGTGCCCCGCGGGGTCGTCGGCGGCACCGGCACGGTGATGACCTGGATCTTCTTGCTGCGCTGGTACAGCGGGAAGATCACCGCTTCGGTGTCGCCGGGGTGGCTGAAGGCGTACTCCACGCTCGTCGGCAGCTCCTCCAGTTCCGGGACGAGCACCTTGCGGTAGGTCTTGCCGCCCCTGGACACCTCCAGCAGCACCGGCTTCGTGGAGATGGCCAGCGAACTCGGCCGGGGCAGGCGGATCTCGGCGTCGTCGCTGTGGGTCACGGGACGGCCCACGGTGGCGATCACGTCGTCGTCGGCGTCGAGGACCTCGAAGCCGAACTGCGACTCGACCCCGGGCTCCAACGGCACCCCGGTGAACGCGAACGCGCCGGACGGGTGCAGGTCCGCCTCGTCCTCGTCGCCGTCGGGGGTGATGAGCCGGACGCGGCCGTCGCGCAGGTCCACGCCGGGCGCGAGCGCGTGGACGGTCCCGCCGATGTGCGTCCTCGTCGCGCCGGTGGCGGAAGCGCCGCGGAACGACACCCGGACACGGCGGTCGGAGTCGTAGACATCCAGCCCACCCGTGACGGCCGCGCGGACCGCCGCGCCCAACGCCACCACCGTGTCGACCTGCTCGTAGACCGGTTCGTCGCAGCGGGCCCCGGCGCACAGCTCGGCGGTCACGATCTCCCGGACCAGCGGCATATGGGTGGAACCACCCGCCAGGATCACCTGGTCGATGTCGGCGAGGTCGACCTTCTCCTTCAGCTTCGTGCGTTCCAGCGCCTCGTGGCAGTAGGGGATCGTCCGTTCGATGAGCGGGCGGGCTACGGCCTCCAGGTCCGTGCGGTCGAACCCGGCGTCGATGGTGACGTGGTTGCCCAGCTTGTCGATGATGCGGCCGTTGTCGCGCAGGGGGAAGTCGCTGCTCGCGCTGAGCCCCTTCTTCACGCCCTCAGCCAGGAGCATGAGCTGGTTGAAGCGCAGCCGGTCGCCGGGGTCGTCGGCCGGGTTCAGGTCGAGCGCCCAGCCCATCTCTACGAGCATGTCCTGGAGCCGCCGGGCAAACGCGGTGTCGATGTCGTCCCCGCCGAGCCGGTTGTTCCCGCTGATGCCGAGCACCTCGTACACGCCCGCGGTGGCGCGCACCACGCTGACGTCGAAGGTGCCGCCGCCCAGGTCGTACACGAGGAACGTGCCGTCGCGGGTCTTGGTGCGCCAGCAGTGGTAGCAGGCCGCCGCGGTCGGCTCGTGCAGCAGGTCGAGGACCTCCAGCCCCGCCATCTCCCCCGCCTTGCGGGTGGCGTCGATCATCGGCAGGTCGAAGTAGGCGGGGACGGTGACGATGGCGCGGTCGACCAGCCAGGACGTGTCCGCGGTCGCCAACTCCGCCACGTTCTGCTCGATCTGCCGTTTCAATTCGGCGAGGATCGCGGCGGAGACCTCCTCGGGCGTCATCGGCTGACCGCTCACGTCCACGGTCGTCGCGCTGCCCATGAGCCTTTTGATCGACCGGATCGGCTCGGGTCGGCCGCCGATCCGGTTGAGCGCCTTGCGGCCGACGACCAGCTCGCCGGTCGCCGGATCGCGCCATACGCAGCTCGGCGTCGTCCGGGCCCGTGACACCTCGTCCCGGTGGATGATGATCTCGGTGTCGCCCGGGTCCATCACCCCGACCGCGCTGTTGGTGGTGCCGAGATCGATCCCGACCGCCTTGCTCACGACCTGTGTCATCCCTGCGGTTCCTCCTCGTCGGATTCGTCGTGCTTCCCGGCGTCCCGCGGCGGCGCGCCGACGGTGATCCGGCCGAGCCGCACCACCGTTCCCCGGTGGCGGACGACGGCGTCGTGCACCTGCGCCACCACCTCGGCGGCGTACTCGTCGGAGTGCAGCCAGCCGAGCACCTCGACCCGGTCGGACACCTCCGCGAGCGGCCGTCCGCGCAGCTCCTCGACGGTCACGCCGCCGCCGCGCAGCGCGTCCAGCATCTGCTCCCTGACCAGCCGCAGCTCCCGGTGCACCCGGTCGAGCCCGGCGTCGGCGAGCGCGCCGCGGTGGCGTTCCAGGACGTCCTCCAGCTGCGCCACCAGGACCGCCTGGTCGACGGCGACGGCCAGCACCTCCTCCACCGCGTCGCGGCGGCGTGCCCGCTCCTCCCTCAGCGCGGACATGTACCGCCGCAGGACCGCGCGCATCTCCTTCGCGGGGGAGTCGAACTCCATCTCTTCTGGCGCCGGACGTTCGTCGAAGGCGTCCCAGCCGTACGGCGGTTCCTCGGTCGACGGCAGTGGCTCAGCCGAAGAGGACATCGGTCACCTCCAGCGGCGGGGCGCCAGGTCCGGGCGGCAGCGGCGCGTGGCGCAGGGCCTCGGCGACGTCGACCGTCGGTGGTGTCAGCAGCCAGTCCAGGATCAGGTCGAGGACCGCGGGCAGGTCGATGTCGGTGTCCCGCAGCGTCCCGGCCGACTCCTTGAGCGCCTTCACGTTCGCGGGGTTGCGCCGGTGTCGGCGCGCGAAGTCCCGCCACTCCTCGTCGCGGTACGCCGCGCCGGGCGCCTCCGTCAGCGCGTGCACCAGCCGGACGCCGGGCGCGCCGATCAGCTCCCGCATCGCCCACCCGCACAGCGTCCGCTCCTCCTCGGTCGCCGCGAGATCCGACAGCTCCCGACCGCGCCGGGCGATCGTCTCGCGGTCGGCGTCGGTCGGCAGCCCGAGGACGTGGAACGGGTTGGTCCAGGTCTCGTCCCTCATCAGCCTCACCTGTCGTATTGGTCGAGATAGCGGCGGGCCAGTTCGTTCTCCGGGTCCAGTTCGAGCGCCTCCACCACCAGCCGACGCGCCCGCTCGCCCCGGGCCAGGGTCCGGGCGGCGGAACCGGTGGTGACATCGCGCAGGTTGATCGCCCACAGGGTGAGGACGGACGCCAGCCGCTCCCGGACGAGCTGGACGTCATCGGGCCGCTCGGCGAGTTCGAGGGCCCGCCGCAGCTCGTCCGCGGCCTTCTCGAACCGCTGGTCCGGGGGCAGAGGGCCCGCCAGCCCGCGGACGGCGTGCTCGTCGTTCGCGATCCGTGTGCCGCGCCCCAGGTAGGACTGGAAGAGCACGCGGGTGGCGTTGTCGTTGGCGGGGTTCCAGCGCAACGCCTCCTTCATCTCGGCGATGGCCTTCTCGTCGGTGTCCGTCACCACCCCGCGCAGCAGCAGGTACCTCGACACCGCCTGGTTCTCGGGCCGATGCGCCTCCCCGGGCGCGCAGAGCCGGACGAGCCGGTCGCAGAACTCCCGCCCGGACGCCAACACGTCCTTCATCTGGTCGAACGCCCTGTTGTTGTAGTGGCACATGGCCCAGTCGTTGTGCCATTCCATGCCGGTGACGAGGACGCGCCGGACGGCGACTCCCAGGCGGATGAACGGTGCCAGCCTGCCGATCCCGGCCTCGTAGTCCTGGTCGATTCCGTCGGGTAGGGCGCCGACCGCCACCGGGTCCGCGACGCGGCTCTGGGCGTCCTCGACGAGGTCGTCGCACCACCGGTCGACGGCGGCGGCGGCCAGGCGCGCCGTTCCGGTCAGGCGTCGTGGGTCCACCCGGCGGTCGTTGCGGACGCCGAACTCCTCAAGCAACTCCCGGACCGCTTCGGGGTCACCGGAACGGCAGGCGTCCAAACAACGCAGGTGCAACCGGGCGGACACGGCCCGGTCGGCGGCGAGCGCCCGGGCGCCGTGCGCGGCGTGCAGATCGAGCAGACCTCCGATGATCTTCTCGCGTGGGGCGTCCTCGTCGTCCCGGGCGACCCCGGCCCGCCGCCAGAACGCCTCGTCCGCCAGGAGCAGCGCCCACAGGGTCGTCGCGACCGCCAGGCGCTCGCCCGCCGAACCGGTGCGGGCGTTCTGCCGCAGCGCCCGTTCCCGGTAGAGGACGGCCAGGTCGTGGTGCAGGTCGAGGTCGCTCGTCCGGGCGTGCAGGCATTGCCGCCACCGCTCGCCGATCCGTGTGTCGTCCCGCGCGAGCAGCGCGGCGCGTAGCTCGGCGTCGCCCTCGATCACCGTTTCGAGGACGCGGTGCCGCCCGGCCCGGTCGGGCGGCACCGGCTCGTCCTCGCCGATTTCGGGGAAGATGTGGGCGAGCAGCCTGTCGGTGCACACCTGAAGTTCGACGGCGGCGGCGAGCGCGCTCAACGACTGCACGGTGGGCGCCATCAGGACTCCCAACGTCCGCGCAGGGACCCGGTATGGGCCAACGCCTGCATCTCCTCGAAGTGCTGAAGCGCCTTCGCGACGTTCCCGCTGGTCGCGAGGCTCCTGAAGCGTTGGAGGGCACGGCCCCACTCGGCGGTCAGCACCCGGGCACGGGTGCCGGTGAGGTTCGCCAGCCGCTCCTCGTAGAGCCGCCGCACCGCGTCGACCTCGTCCTCGTCCGGCAGGAACTGCTCCGGCTCGTGACCGTCCAGGATCCCGGCGCCCTTGCGCAGCAGCCGGACCGCGTTCAACGGGTCGCCGCGACGCCACGCGGCCGTGGCGCGATGGCACAGGAAACGCCCGTACTCTTGCCGGACGACATCGTTCTCGCCGGGCCCGGCCGCGCGGAGCGCGTCCCGCCACGCACGATCGGCCGTCTCGTGATCGCCGACCGCGGTGGCGCAGCGGGCCAACGTCAGCGGATCGAACGGAACGGTGGCGGACACGGTCCGCAGGACCGCCGCCAACTCCCGGGGCCGGGCGCCGCCGCCGCGTCCCGGAGCCGCGCACAGCGCGGGCATGACCCGGCTCAGATTCACCAGACCGGTGATGTCGTGCGCGGCCGCCGCCTCCAGGAGCAGGGCCCGGCCGCGGTCAGGATCGGTACCGGCGAGACCGGCCGCCTGGACGAGGCGGAGCGCGGCGGCGACCGGGGTGGGTGCGCCGTCCGGCGGGGCTGGGTCCTCGACGGGCGCGCCACCGAGCCCGGCGACGAGGATGCCGTGAATCCTCGCCTCGCCCGCATCGGCCGGAACCGCCTCGCCAAGCAGCCGCAGGCCCTCGGCCCGGTCACCACGGGCAAGCGCATGCCGTGCCACGACCAGGGCCCCAGGCACGTCGGTCAGCACCTGCCCCGAGCCACCTGGCGTAGGCGCGCCGCGCAACGCGGCAGCGCGCGAAAGCCGAAGCAGCCGCCCCAGATCATGCGGCCCCGCATCGAGAACGGGGTCTCCGGCGGGAGGAAGGTCCCCCGCATCCGGCGAAACGGCAAGGGAGGCCAGACCGCTGACCATGCCGGACAGCGTGACCGCTAGTTCACCGTCCCCCGCCAGGACAACGGCCCTGGTCAGAACCCCCACCAGAGCCGCCACGGCCGAAGCGGCGGGCAGCGGCCGCACGCTGTGAAGCTGGGTCACCAATTGCCCGCACAAAGCCAGGTCCAGATCGGCGCCGAGCCGGTCGCCACCAAGCTGGTCAACGTTGCGCTGCCCGCTCCGGCGCTGCTGAACGCCGGACCGGCCGCTGCTCGGCTGGAGACTGCTGGCCTGGTGGGCAGCAGGCTGGTGACCGCCGGGCAGCTGGTTACCGGACGGGTCGCTGCCGGACTGGGCTGCGCCGGGCTGGTTGCTACCAAACTGTTGGGCGCCAGACTGGCGACTGCCGGATCGATGGGCGCTTGGCTGATGACTGCTCGGCTGAAGACCGCCTGGCTGAGGACTGCTGGCCTGGTGGGCGCCGGGCTGGTCCCTACCGGACTGGTGGAAGCCTGCCTGATGACTGCCCGGCTGAAGACTGCTGGCCTGGTGTGCGGCGGGTTGGTGACTGCCGGGCAGCTGGCTGTCGGACCGGTCGCTGCCAGGCCGGTCGGCGCCGGGCTGGTTGTTACCGGACTGTTGGGCGCCGGGCTGGTGACTGCCGGATTGATGGGCGCCGGGCTGAGGGACGCCCGACTGTTGGGCGTCGGGCTGGTGGACGCCGAATTGGTGGGAGCCGGGCTGATGAGCCGCGGACTGATTGTCGCGGAGCTCGTGGGCGCCGGGCTGGTGACTGTCCGGCTGGTGGGTGGCGGGTTGGTGGGTGGTTAGTTCTGCGAGGCCGAGGATCCAGGTGGCCCACGAGTTTGCGGTGGCCTTTCTGCGCAGTTTGCTCAGATCGGCGGTTTCGGCGTGTCCGGTGGCGAACAGGTCGGCGGCCGTGGCGAGGGCGCGGGTGTCGGGCGGGATCAACCGGTGTCCCGCCTCGGCCGCGGCGTCGAAGTCCTCCTTCGCCTTGAGCGCGAGCCGGGTGGCCTCGTCCGGACGGCCCCGGTCCTGCTCCCTGACCGCCTGGTGCAGACGCAGATGTCCGACGGAGTAGCGGGCCTTCGGCAGCGGGTGCACGGTCAGGCGTTCGAGCTCGTCGACCGTGGCGCTGTTGTCGAGGCTCACCGTGAGCCAGGTGCGCAGCAGGTCGGCCTTGGGCCCGGACGGGACGCCGTGCTCGTCCAGCAGGCGCAGCGCCGACGCGGTCTGGCCGTCCTGGGCGTCATGGGTCGCGAGGACGAGCGCGGCCCGGCCGTATCCATGGGTGCGTGCGGCCTCGGTGAGCAGCTCACGAGCCTGGTCGGGCCGGTCCAGCAGTGCGGTCACGCCCGACCACAGCAACCGTTCGGGCGCGGGCAGCCGTTGGAACAGCGGCAGGGCCATGGCCTGGTCGAGCGCATACCGGTTGTGTCGGGCGAACCGCAGGGCGAGGACGGTCCGCAGCGCCTCAAGATGGTCCGCGAGGGCGCCGCCGTCCGCCAGCCAGGAGGGCGGTTCGGCGCGCGGGCGTCCACCCTTGATCAACTCCGTGCGCGCCTCGGCCAGCTCGGCGTAGGTGTCGGGCGCCGCCGTGTCCGGGGCGGCCGCCGGGTCGACGTCGCGCAGAAGGCAGCCCACGGCCCACGCGCCGGGCCGTCCGCGCACACGATCGAACCGGTGCGCGACGCCCACCCGGTCATCGCGCAGGATTAGGGCCCAGGCGGCGTGGTAGTCCCAGCCGGGCCGTCCCGGATACGCCTCGGCCAGGGGTGGCAGCAGTTCCGCCGCCCGGAGCGAGTCGCCTTCCAGCAGGTACAGGCGGCCGATCGCGTAGTCGAGCCATTCCCCCGCCAGCGCCGTGACGGTGTACCTGGTGAGGCGGTCCGCATCAGCCGGTGCGGGACCTGGCTCGGCCGGGTCGTCCAGCCATGCGAGTACCTGGCTGAGCTGGATCAGCTCGTCGGCGGCTCGTAGGGGTGGGCGTGCGGGGTCTGCGGCCATCCGCGCGAGCTGCGCGTGGTCGCCCGACCGCAGCAGGGCGGCGAGCAGACCCGCGAACGCGCCGCCGTCCCCCGGTCGGGCCCGCCACGCCCGCGTCAGCGTCGCGACCGCCTCATGTGCAACGCCGTCGACGAGGAGGCGGTGCAGGCCGAGGACGCGGTCCAGGTCAGGGTGGGTGGCCCCGGAGCGCGCCAGCAGGTCGGCGACCTTGGCCGCCTGGGCGATCCGGATAGTGCCCGCGTCGTGTTCGACCGCGAGCAGGTCCGTCACGAGCGCCGCCACCCCATCTGGAGGACGAGCGGGCCTGCCCAGCACGTCGGCGTAGATGCTCAGCTGCTCGGGCCCCACGGCCCCGAGGGCCGCGAGGTCGTCCGCGGCCTCCGCCCGAGCATGATCATCGGCGTGTGGCGAGCGGCAGAGTCGGGTGAGCAACGCGACGGCCGCGTCCAATTCGCCGCGTGCGTGACGGGCCCGGACGAGTGGACGCCAGGCCGCCAGGAGCACGGTGCCCGGTGGCCCGGCCGCGCCATCGTCGGCGGCTGCCTGGGCGTTCTGCTCGCCGTAGGTCGCCAGGGTGTCGAAGTCAGCTTCGGTCAGCACCGGCAGAAGCCGGGCGTCCAGCATCGACTCCAGGAAGTCCGGCCAGACCTCGACGGCGATGGACGGGTTGCGCGCGAAACCAGCGGCGGCCTCGCGCATCCGTTCCACCGCCCGCACCGGATCGGGTTCGTCGACCGCGGCGGCCCAGAGCCTGCGCAGCCGTCCACCTCGGCTGAACCGGCTCCCGAACGCACGTTCCGAACTCATGGGCCACCGTGGCTCTCTTCACGGCGGCGGAGTTCGTCGAACCGGTTCGCCTGGTAACGGTTGCCCGCGTTCGTGTACGCCTCCGCGATCCTCCTGAGCAGTGAGACGCGTTCTTCTCTGGTGCGCAGCAGGCTCGGAGAGCGTTCGAGCAGTTGCCAGGCCGTCTTGTACCGGAGCGCGGCCTCCGCGTGGTCGCCCAGCACGCCGAGGGTCTCCGCCGACTCGTGCAACAGCGCGAACTCGTCGGACGGTGGCCAGGTACGTCCGTCCAACAGGTGTTGCAGGGTCGCGCGGGCGCCGTGCGGGTCGCCCTGTTCTCGCAGGTTCCGCGCCTGCCGGATCTCCTCGCCCACGTCCGGGCGGGCGTGACGCCTGGACGAGCGCGGCGCGTCAATCTCCGCGAGGACCTCCTCCGCGGTGGCGAACCGGCGGGCCGGGGAGTGCTCCAGGCAGCGCAGGACCAGGGCGTCCAACTCCCGGGGCACGGTGTTGTTCAGCAGCGACGGCGGCTCGATCCGGCATTTCGCCCGCGCGTCGAACAGCCAGTCGCCGTGCAGCCGCGTGGGCAGATCGTCCGGCGGGTGCAGGTGGCTGAACGGGAGGCGACCGGTCAGCCCCTCGTAGATCAGGAGCCCCAGCGAGTAGAGGTCGGAGGCGGGGAAGCTCTCCCCCCGCCATGTCTCCGGCGCCATGTTGGAGAGCGTCCCGGCGACCCCTTCGGCGTAGCCGGTCTCCAGCAGCCGGGCCGCCAGACCGAAGTCGACCAGTCGAACCGTGCGGTCCAGCCCGAGCAGCACGTTGTCGGACTTCAGGTCGCGGTGCAGCAACGGCGGCACCATCGCGTGCAGACCGCGCAGCGCGACACAGATCTGCCGGGCCCATTTCATCAGCAACGGCGCCGGCACACCTCTCGGGTACGAGTCGAACTGCGCGGCCAGCGTCGAACCCTGGACGTACTCCATCGCCAGATACGCGCGCCCACCGACGTCGGCCGCGACCCCACCGTCGTACAGGTGGACGAGATGGGCGCGGGCCTCGGTGTCGGTCATCCCGTCCATGGTTTCGGCCAGGATCAGCGCGTCGGAGAACAGCTTCCGCGCCGTCTCCTCCGTCATCCCTTGGCGCCGGGACAGTTTCACGGCGACCCGCCGGATCGGTACGCCCATCACCTGCTGCTCGCTGCGGAACACCGCGCCGAACGCGCCCTCGCCGAGCCATTCACGGAGCCGGTACCGGCCGTCGACGACGCGTCCCTCGAGCCCCTTCAGTTCGCCTCTCACGCCCCCGCCTTCCGCAGCCGGACCCTCCGGTCACCAGGGGCGGCGGCCCCGTCGACGGCGGGGTCCTGTTCCTCGGGCGTCAGGAAGACGGCCTCCACCTGCGGTTCCCCGCCGGGTCTGAAGCGCAGTTCGACCCGTCCGCACCGGTGGAACGCGTCCGGCGCCCGCTCGGCGGCGATCGTGATCGGATCTTCGACGAGTTGGGACACCAGCCGGGAGATGATCCGCCCGCCCCTGGCTCCTCCGGCGGCCTCGTTGGCGGCGTGGCCCCGGTCGGCGATATGTCCGATCAGCGCCTCGGGGACGACGAGGCGCTTCTCCCTCCGGTCCCGCCAGAACCGGCGCTGCCTGGCGATCTCCTGGCGGCAGATGCCCTCCATCGCCGCCCGGTCCAGTGGACGGAAGATGACGATCTGGCGTAACCGGGCCAGGAACTCCGGTGGGAACACCACCTCGCCGGACCGCGGATGGCGCACCTGGCGCAGATGCCGCTCGACCGCGTCGGCGGTCTCCTGCATGGGACGGCCCTCCGCCGCCATCCGGGCGATGATGTCGTGACCGGCGTTCGTGGTAAGGACGAAGATGGCCCGGTCGCCGAACGCCTTCGTCCCGCGCTGGTCGACGATCCAGCCCTCGTCGAACAGGTTGAGGAAGGGCCGCCACACCTCCGGGTGCGCCTTTTCGGCCTCGTCCAGCAGGAAGACGCAG
Source organism: Actinomadura spongiicola (assembly GCF_003432485.1). Classification (GTDB taxonomy): domain Bacteria; phylum Actinomycetota; class Actinomycetes; order Streptosporangiales; family Streptosporangiaceae; genus Spirillospora; species Spirillospora spongiicola. The sequence goes on along the minus strand of NZ_QVNQ01000001.1, from coordinate 337,502 downwards.
TACGGGTCGGCGTTCAGGTCGTTGATCAGCCGTCCGCCCTGGTCATGACCGACGTATCCGGGCGGCGACCCGAGGATCCCCGCGACGCTGTGCGGCTCGGTGAAGTTCTCCATCGGATACGTCTGGATGCGTTTCGAGGCCGAGTAGAACCTGGCGATGGTCTTGGCCAGTTCGGTTTTGCCGACCCCGGTGAGCCCCGCGAACAGCATCACCGAGGCGGGACGTCCCGGAGAGGCGAGCCCCGCCTTGATCCTGCGCAGCTCACCGGCGACGACCCGCACCGCCTCGGGCTGCCCGACCACCGACTCGCCGAGGGCCCGCTCCAGATCGATCCGCTCACCGCCGGTACCTGCGATCTGCGCGACCGGCACCCCGGAGAACTCGGCGACCACCGCGGCGACGTCGTCCGGACGCACCGCCTCCTGGTCACTGCCCGCCTGGGTCCGGCGGTAGTGCAGGTCTTCGCAGGCGCGGCGCAGCACCCGCACCGCCTTCGCGGGCAGCCGTTCGTTCAGCATGAAGTCGACCGACAGCAGCACTGCGCGTTCCACGGCGCGTTCGTCCACCCGCAGCTTGAACCGGGAGGCGAACTCCTCGGCCGCCTGCGCCGCCATCTCCAACGCCTCGGCGCGGCCCGGCTCGTCCACCTCGATCCGGGCGCACAACTCCGACAGCGCCCGGTCGGACGCGATCAGGTCGTCATGGTCGTGGACGGACAGCACGCCGATGAGGTGGATTCGCCGCTCCTTCATCGCGGCGCGCAACGGCAACCGGTGGTCGGCGCCGGACGGCCCGCGCAGCAGGGAGCCCAGCCCGTCCACGCACACGACCAGGTCGGTGCGTCCGGTCACGTGCTCGATGAGCCCGCTCAGCTTCGTGCCGCTCTCCGTGGGCGTCACGTCCCGGCAGTCCACGTAGAGGAACCGCTTGCGCCGCAGGAACGGGATCTGTCCGATGGCGGCCCGGCGCGCCAGTTCCCGCACCAGCGTGGTGGTGCCCACCCCCGGCATCCCGGTGATCAGGACGTGCGGGGCGCTCGCGCGGTGCAGCGCCCGCAGCAACGGGTCGAAGTAGCGGTCGACATGAAGCGCCGGTGCGGGCTCGTCGGTGCGGGCGAGCCAGGTGAGGTCCTGCGCGGGCGGCAGGGTCGCGGGGAGCCGGAACGCGACCTCGCGCGGCTGCGTCGTGGCGCGCTGCCGCAGCGCCTCGTCGAGATGGTCGCGCAGCAGGCTCGGGTCGAGGCGCAGCGGCGGCGCCCGCAGGACGTTGTCCAGCCGGGGCGGCATCTCCGCCAGGACCGCGCCGAGCAGATGCGGCGCGTCGATCCGCTCGGCGTTCCACGAGGCGGCGGCGCGCCGGGCCCGTCCGAGCATCGCCAGGAACGGTTCGCCGAGCCCGGCCCGGTCGAGAGGCAACGGTTCGGTGGTCCGCGGGCGTTCGATCAGCCGGAACGCGTCGGCGACCGTCGCGGCGACCTTCGCGGGCCCGACCTGCGGCGCGACCTGAAGCCGGACGAGATGTTCGGCCAGCCCCTCCGTCTCACCCAGCAACGCCAGCAGGCAGTGCGGTGGGAGCACCCGGTCGTAGCCGAGCAGCGCCGCCTGCTCGGCCGCCTGTTCAAGCGCGGACCACGCGTCCTGGGTGAACTCCTCCGAGCGGAGCCTTCCGGACTCCTCGTCCAGCAGAGAAGGCAGCGGCTCCCGCGCGGCCCGCACCTGGGTACGCAGCACCGCGGCGGCCGCGGGGGCGTCCAGGGTCACCAGGTTCTGCCGGTCGCGCGCCTCCAGGTGCTCCAGCACGCAGGCCACCAGCAGTTCCAGTGCCGTGGCGCGCCGTTCGTCCGGCGATGACTTCCCGTACTCCTCACCGAACGCGTCAAGTGCCGCGAGGCTTTCCGCGCTGAACTCGTCCCGGCCACCGCCGAACTCGTCGGCCCCGGAGCCGGGCGCCCGCGCGGGGCTGTAGATCTCGATGCCCTCCAGAAGGTGACGCACCTGCACCCCATCGGGCAGGGCCCGGCCGAGCGCGGTCAGCAGCGGCGCGTCCTTCGAGGCGAGAGCGGCCCGCAGCAGATCACTGGTCCGCACCGAACCGGCGGCACGCTCGACGGCGGCGTGCAGGACGTCGACCGTACGCGGATCGTCGACGGCCCGAGGATCGAAAACACCGTTGTCGAACAGCAAAAAGAGCGCTCCAGACGTTTCAGGAACGGCCGTTCTTTCCTTGCTGCGGGGCCTCTCATGCTCTCAAACCCACCACCCCCCGACCACATCCTTTCCATGATCCCCGTGGCACATTGGGAATATGGCCAACCACGGCCATCCCCGCAGGCAGACCCACCTCCACCCAAACGATCAACCGGCGCGCCCGAACCCGCCGACGCCGCCTCGAACCACGGTCACAATGCCTTACTCAGCCCCCAATTTCGCCACGATAATGATCAAGTACCGATCTCCGGGCATGCCGGGTACGCCCCACCCTGCGATGATCGAGCCATGCCCACGGAGTTCCTGAACCATGGCGGGACGGTCTATCAACTGCTCAGCTTCTACGCCCTGCCCGATGACGCCTGGAGCGTCGAACTGACCGACGGCAACGGGGACGGCGCTCCGCTGGCGCATGTCCTCGTTCCGGACGAGGACATGGACCGCCCATGCGAAGTGCTGGCACTGGACCCGTCACGCATCCCCACAGAAGTCCTGCGGCACCTACTTCTCGCCGTAGCAGAGTGCGGCCGACACGCAGGAGCAGTCTTCGTCCGCGAGCAACAGCCCCCATCAACCTGACGCCGCCCACCCTGCATCCCATCGTGCACGGACCGGCATCGTGGGAGCATGACGGATGACCACTCATGAGCACGCCCAAATCTGGGCCGGCGACAAGTCCGACGGTCAACCGGCCTATGAGATGGTGCCCGTAGAGCGCTTACCAGACGGGCAATACAAGATCGTCGGAACACCCGCGCTCGTGCTCGGATGCGCCGCCGGCGACACCGTCACCCTCGACGAGGCGATGCGAGTTCGAGTGCTCCACCATGGCGGAAACCTGGCGATCCAAGCGTTCCCAATCAAGGAATTCGCCCACTCGGATGTCGAGCGATTGCGCGAAGCGATGACTCCGTTGAGTGGCCTGGTCGAAGCCCCCGCCAACCTCCGATTCATCGTTGTGACCGTCCCCATGTCGGCGGGCATCCCTCACATCAACTCGACCATGAACGAATGGGCCGCCACGGCCAACGCCGAGTGGTCGTACGGAAACGCCCCAGACGCCCTGTGCTCTACCGCTTCAGGGCCCGATACCGCCTGAGCAGTACCGCGATTCTCGCGGGGTCCCGGCCTCCGTTGAGCTCGGCCAGAAGATCGTCGGGGCACAGCTCGTAATGGTCCCCCCCACCACCTACGCCCCTTGGTGTCCCAGACGCGGTAGCCGCCGGGCACCCCACGGGCCACGTAGCGCCTCTTCGCCCCAGGACACCACCCCAGACAGCCGCTCAACCACGCCACCGAGCCTACGAACGGGCCTCGACGAAAGCGACCGAATACGCCCCGCACGTTCCCCGGGATCCCTGCACACGATGACCGGCGCGGAACTCAAGAAGCGATCGGGCACGCAAGCGAGAGAGGCGATCGTGGGAAACGAGAGCCCAGGTCGGGCTTCGGGTCTGACCTGGGCTTCTGCCGGGTGGAGCCTAGGGGATTCGAACCCCTGACACCTGGCTTGCAAAGCCAGTGCTCTACCAACTGAGCTAAGGCCCCTCGATCTCCTGTTGTCTACCTGCGGAAACACCGAATCGGCGCAACCGACGTCGATCGTACACCGTGGAGACAGCACAGGCTTTCCGGACGGGGCCAGCCAGTGGGGCGCCGGCGTTCAGCCGTCCCTCCGAAGGCCGAGGCCAGGGTGAGTCGGCTCGACCCTTACTCGCCGATGACGAACTGCACGCTCCTGGGCATGTACAAGGGCGTCACGGCGGGAAACGGCGATCGCGCCGAAGGTTCGGCCCACCTCCGGCACACCCGCGAACGCCTCGGAGACCCAGGACATCGTCCCCGCCGTGGACCCTCACCCCCATGGCACCGCTCGCCCGCACGTTCGGTAGATCTATTCATCGACCTTTTTGCTGTAGAGCGTGATCGTAGTGTTCTCGGTGACCCGCGTCCCTGCGCGGGGACGCTGCTTGACGACGACCCAGTTCCGGTCCCACAGCAGGAGACGCCCTTGCCCGGTGGCGTCCTCCTCCATGAGTCGGAACAACCCGACCGCCTGCATGGCGTTCTGGGCTTTCTGGTGGTTCATCCCCACCACCTGCGGGACGCGGATCCGCTTCGGACCCGTCTTTGACGGCGTGGCGGAGGGTGTTGTCCTGGCTGTACCCGTCGCCGGGGCAGTCGTTTCAGTGGACTTCGGCGTGGGCGTGGCCGTGACGGTACGCGTCCCCCGCGAAGCCGGTGGCTCCTCAGGGGCCGCACAACCCGCGGCGAGAACGGCGACGGTTGTGGCGGCAAGGAGGTGGATCGGGGTCCGCATGGGATTCCTGTCTGTGAGGGCTCCAAAGCGGGGGGTGATCGTGAGACGTCTGGAGGCCGCGTCCGGTTCACGGCTGTCCGGTCACGGTCGAGGCCGCGGCTCTAGGCCGGGTTCGCGCCCACACATCCGGCCCGACCTCCAAGGTTGTGCGCCGAAGTATGCAGGTCGCGACACGATCTGCGGGTAGCACGACACGCCCCCGCCCGGGACGCGTTGGAACGAGGCGGCGCGCCCCTTCTCGGCACATTCGCCGGGCACGTCACCCACTGACAGGAACCGACGGCACAGCCCCGGCCCTGGGAGCGTGCCGGTCGCGTGACCTGTGGGGGACGGCAGGCCCGCCACCGGCACGCTGAAACGGGTGGCGCGTAGCGGAACGCTCGCCGGGCACGCCATCCACCCGCCTATCCACCGGGGCCGCGGGAGTCTGGACTGAGGAACCGCCCGCGCCGCCCCAGGTTCAAGGCCCGCCGTCGCCGTCGAGGGTCGTCCGCACGTCCATGGTTGGCACGATCACCTTCGCGGCGTCCTCCGGGTCGGCGCCCAGCGTCTCCCACGGGCCGTCCTCAGACCGCCACCGGTACGTGGCGCCGGTCCACTCGGCCAGCATCGCCCCGTCCCGGTAGGCGATCCGGACCTGCGACAGGCCGGTCTCCTCGTCGCGGACGATGTCCACGCCCTTTGCCCGGCCGCGCCCGCGGATCGCGGCCAGCAAACGCTCGGCCCGGCCGAAGTCCTCAGGTGTCTCCATGGTCGTCCTCTCAGGGTGGGCCACCCCCGGGCACCCGCGCAGGCTCCGGGGGATGTGGCGTTGGGAGGGGCGGCGCGGCCGGGACGGCGAGCACCAACGGCGCCGCCCCGGTCTACGGCGAGCCCGCCCGGCGCTCGCGGGCGCGGGCGGCGCCCCGCTCGATGATGGAACCCAGATACCGCTCCCGGTCGACGTCTTCAGCGCCCCTGACGTACCGCGACGCGGGGACGATGACCTCGTCCATGAGCTTCATGTAGGCCGCGAGCGAGAACTGAAGGTCGGTCCACCCGGGCGGCGGCTCCGGCGGCTGGGTCACAGCGCCGACCTCAGCGCCCCGACGATGGCGACCGCCGCGTCGATGACGCGATCGGCTTCGGCGATCGGGTGTGGCTTGGGGCCGTGCAACCAGAACCACAGCCTCTCGCCGTCTCCCGGCCGGGGATAACACATCACCAGGACGCACAGACGGCGCCCCATATCGTTCACCGGCGCGATCACCAGCAAGTCATTTCCGACGGTTTCGGCCTCGAAGCCGCGCACCTTAAGGTGTTCTGCCAGCGCGCGCAGCCGTACGGCGGCGTCGGGGTGAGTGGCGGGAGCGTCCGCGGGAATCCCGTCGAGCGCCTCCGGGACCTTGCTCATAGCCGGACTCCGTTTCCGGTCAGGCCCCGGAACCCCCGGCGTTCGCGCGCCGGCCGGGGCCGTTCTGCGTTGCGGTCACTCTTAGTGACTCTGTGGCGAGTGCCACACATCCAGCGGAGAGTTGGGGAGAAGAAGGGGAGCGATGGGGAGTCGCTCCGGGCAAGAGCGTCGTCGACGATGCCTTCGAGGTGGGCGATGCGCTCCGAATTCTCGCGCTCACCTTGCCAATACCGCGACTCCGGCACGATCTCATCCAGCCAGCGCATGTATCCGAGGACCGCCATGCCCAGGTCCCGGGCGTGGTCGCGCCGGTCTTGGGGGGTCACGCCTCGGTCCAGGTCAATTCAGCCCACATGGTCTGGCCGGTGGCGGTGATGTCGTGGCCGACCTTGTCGGCGAGGGCGTCCACGAGGATCAGTCCGCGACCGTAGTCGCCGAGGGTCTCAGTGGCGTCCGGGCGGGACCAGTCACCGGCCCCGGAGTCGGAGACGGCGATGCGCGTCCGCCCCGGGCCGACCTCGACGGTTACCGACAGGTGGCCGCCCTCCCCGCTCGGTGTGTGCTGTAAGGAGTTCGCGGCCAACTCGGCGACGACGAGTTCGGCGTCGTCCACGCGAGGGGAGTCGGTTAGAAGGCCTCGCACGTATGCCCTGATGGCTGGCACCATGGACGCGCGACCTGGGTAGGTCTGAGACCACGCCATGACAGAGACACCCCCAAGCGATCGTGTCTTAACGCTGGGTGAAGCTGAGTACTCAGCTTGCAAGCGGAGTACTCAGGTTGTCAAGCTTGGTCTGGAAACTGTCGCCGCCAGTCACCCGGGAGCCGCACGTGGCCCAGCCCGCATACCTGCGCATCGCCGATGACCTGCGACGCCAGATCGTCGAGGGCCGCCTCACGCCGGGCGACCGCGTGCCCTCCCGCCACCAGCTCGCCGAGCAGCACGACGTGTCCGACCGCGTCGCAGTCGAGGCGGTGCGCCTGCTGGTATCCGAGGGCTACGTCGAGACCCGCTCCGGATCGGGCACCTACGTCCGCCACCGCCCGCAGGTCCGGCGCCTCACCCGGTCGTGGTACCGGGAGCGGCGGGGCTCGCCCTTCGCCGCGGACATGCAGACCCAGGGTCGAGCCGGGACGTGGCGCTCATCGTCGGAGACGACGACCGCACCACCGGCCATCGCCGACCGGCTCAGTGTCGCCGAGGGCGCCGACGTCATGCGGACCGCCTACACCTTCCTCGCCGATGGGGAGCCCGTCATGCTCTCCACGAGCTGGGAGCCCCTGGAGCTGACGCGCGGCACGCCGGTGATGCTGCCCGAGGCCGGGCCGCACGCCGGCGCCGGTGTCGTCGCGAGGATGCGGGCGATCGGGCAGACGGTGACGCTCGCCGCCGAGATCGTGACCGCGCGGGCGATCCTCGCCGAGGAGGCCGATCGGCTCGGCGAACCGATGGGGTCGATCGTCATGGTGATCCAGCGAACCTACTCGGGCGACCGACCGGTGGAGACCGCGGACATCATCGTGCCGGTCGACCGGTACGAGCTGGCGTACGTGATTCCGGTGGACTGAAGCGGCCGGCTATAGGTAGCCGATCCATCCCAGTAGGAAGACTAGGGCGGCGAGGAGCCAGTAGAAGGCCGTCACGCACAGGGCGGTGACAGCCGTCCGACGCCAGATCGATGGCGACGGCACGTTGCGCGAGGCGGGGGCGGGCTCGTCGTAGTAGTAGAGGTAGCCGGTGGCGAGGTGGCCGTGCGTGATCTCGGCGAACCGGGCGGTGTCGCCGCCGGACGCCTTCCATGTGGCTTTGCGGACGCGGCGCCTCGCGGTGATGCGGGCGTAGTAGTGGGTCCGGCGGGCGTCGCTGGTGAGCATCTCGTCTCCTGACCGGAGACGAGAGACCTGGTTACAGCACCACTGGCCACCTGCGCTAATCCCTGGTCGTGCACCGATTGACCTGGGAGCTAGTGCTCTGCCAAGCGAGCTAAAGCCCCTTGCTTCCCGCGGGTCTGCGGCGGGGCAAGCCTACCCGTGGTCGGCGGTCACCGTGTCGGCGACGGGGGCGGGGAGGATCAGAGCGGGAAGGGCGGCGACGCTGGGGAGGACGTGGGTGGCGCCGGCGGCGACGAGGCGGGCGCGGTCATGGGCGCCGGTGAGGACGCCCGCCACGATGGACGCGCCGGAGCGGCGACCGGACAGCATGGCGTTCGCGGTGTCACCGCAGACGGCGATGTGGCGGACGTCATCCACGCCGAGCCGGAGGGCGGCGGTGAGAAGGAGGTCGGGCCACGGACGGTCGCGCGGCACGTCCTCGGGACAGAGGGTCAGGTCGACGCGGTCCCACCAATTGAGAGTGTCGACGATGCGGGCCTGCGTGTTGCGTCCGAAACCGGTGAACAGGCAGACGCGGACACCGGCGGCGCGGATCCGCAGGAGGGCGTCGGCGGCGCCCGGAACGGGTTCCAGGCCGCGGCGGTCGATGAGATCGTCGTAGGAACGCTGGAACGCCAGGTTCGCCGCCTGGGCGCGGGCCTCGTCGAAGAGCGAGCGGAAGACACCGAGCTTCGATGTGCCGCGGGAGTCGACGAAGCGCGCCAGGGCACGGTCGTACGCCGCCGTGCCGGAGACGATCCCGAGCGCGGCGATCGCCTCGGCGAAGGCGGTGCGGACGGCGTCGCCGTCGACGACAGTGGTCCCGGCGAGATCGAGGCAGGCGACGGTGATCGGGGCTGCTTCGCTCACGCCGGGGCCTTGATCGCCGGTCTCTGGGTGAACGCTTGTCATCCTCCGTGCCCGTGCGAACAGGCCGGATGAAAGTTGTTCAGTTTTCGGACGACGTGGCCTCGGTCCACAGGTCCAGCTCAGCGCGGTCCTGCTGCAGCCGGCGCCAGACAGCGAAACCACCGAGTGCGACGACGGCGAGGATGAGCAACTTCTTCACGGTGGGACCCCTTCACCTCGGCTATTCATTCAGCCCCGGGGAAAGGATTACCTCAGTGCCTGCTTCCCCCCGGGCTCTCCGCAGCCTAGCAACCGTTCCCGGGCGATCCGCACCCCGTCACCGTTATCGGACCCAACGTCCACACTTGGTGCGGGTGCCGTCACCTCCAAGCCACCTGGCCGGGACGACCGTCGCGGCCCCCTTGATCGGCGAGCCTCTGCGGTTGGACGAGCGCACCGATCGGACGGCCTGGTTCCTACCGGGGCGTCGAGGTCACCGGGGACGCGGCGCCGCTCGTCCTGTGGCGGTGGGCAGGCCATGCGAATCCTTGCGGCAATTGGGCGAGGAACGGTAGGGACAAATCCGGATCCCCAGGTGATAATCCGGACAGTCCCGCTTGATCAACGGGACGAGTCGGGCGCAACGTCCCCCTGGGCGGCACCCCCCGCCTGCCGTCTGCGCCGCCGCGAGGAGGTCTGCCATGTGGACGGGACGGACGACGGCGATCGGGGCGGCGGCCGTGACCGTCCTGTCCCTGACGGCGCTGCCCGCGCGAGCGGCGGACCCCAAGGACGCGACGGTCGTGCCGGTCCAGGTCACCGGCGACCCCGCCAAACGCTTCAACCTGGTGATCCTCGGCGACGGGTACACACCGGCGGACATGCCGAAATTCCGCACCCACTACGCCGAACACCTCAATGACCTGTGGACGATCGAGCCGTTCAAGTCGTACCGCAGCTACATCAACGTGTACGCGGTCGAGATACCGTCCGGGGAATCGGGGGTGAGCTGCGACCCGTCGCTGTCGTCCCCACGCCGCAAGACGCCGCTGAGCATGGCGTTCTGGAGCGACTGCCGGACGGACGGCGTCCAGCGACTTCTCCTCATGGACTCCGCGGCGGCCAAGACGTACGCGGACCTCGTCCAGGGGACGACCACGGCGAACCGGCAGATCCTCGCCCTCGCCAACAGCGACACCTACGGCGGCGCGGGCGGCACCTACGCGACGGCGTCGGGCGGGAACGCGATGTCCGCTCTCATCGCACCCCACGAACTCGGCCACTCACTGGGTGCTCTGGACGACGAGTACGACTACTACCAGCGTGGGGTGCCCGGTGGGACGTACACCGGTACTGAGCCGGAATCCATCCACCACACGCTGCTGACCGAGCAGGAGATGAAGTCACAGAAGAAGAAGTGGTGGCGGTGGCTCGGTGAACGGAGCGAATCCGGAGGAACCATCGGACGCTACGAAGGTGGGCTCTACTTCAGTAAGGGCGTGTGGCGGCCGAGCCAACACTCGATGATGAAGTCACTCGGCTACTACTTCGACCAGGTCTCGCGTGAGCGGATGACGGAACGTATCGCGTCCAAGGTCAACCTCGTCCAGGACCACACCCCGACGACCGCGCCCGTCGGCGACGACCGCGTCCTGTGGGTGGAGACGATGCATCCGACCGGTCACCAGTTGACCGTCACCTGGACGGTGGACGGAAAGACCGTGCACAACAAAACGAACCTCGACCTGTCGAAGCTGAACCTGAAAGAGGGGACGCACACCGTCCAGGCCACAGTCACCGACCCAACGGCCTTCGTCCGGGACCCGGCCATACGTTCGTCGGCCGCGCTCCGTCAGGTACGCACATGGACGGTCGACACACGTGTGACCACCCCGCCAGACAACGCACCGGTCGATTTCAGCTCGTCCACACCGACTGACAAGCCCGTCGGAAGCGACTCGGTCGTATACGCGGAAACAACTCACCCCGTGAAGAACGTGCCCGTCGTCCGATGGGAAGTCGACGGAAAACGCGTGAGCGGCGGCGACAGGAACATCGATCTAGGACGGCTCCGCTTGTCGAAGGGCACCCACCAGCTGGTGGCACGCGTCGATTCCAAGAGCCGAACCTGGACGATCGACGCCCAAGCCCCCACGGTGAAGTACGAACTGTCCAAGGCCGCAAAGACCCGGACACGTCCCGGCCGTACACCCGAGTACGTCTTCGACGGTCCGTTCACCATGCGCCTGACCGGCTCGGACGACCGTCCAGGTGTGGTGGTCTCCGAGTTCCGCATCGACGGGGACGGCTGGTTCAACTACTTCGGTTGGCCGACCGACTCGTCCGCCCCCTGGCTGTTCACCGAGAACGGCACCGTCATCGACGGCCTCACCCACGGCAAGCTCGGCAAAGGCCGTCACACCATCGAGTACCGCGCCATCGACCCCGCAGGCAACATCGGAGCCCCCGGCAAGTTCATCGTCACCCTCCGCTAGCCACCTCTCCCCCTTCGACTACGACTCTCACCCGATAAGACATGCCATCAGCCAAAACACCGACCCACCACACGACAAGCCGGAACTTAAGCCCCGCACCTCAAGCACCCTCTGGGCCCCTCTTGGCGTCGTGGTACCCAGCCCAGAATCTGATGGACTTGATGCCCAACAGGCTCGCCACAGGCTGGCGTAACCCCACTCCACCGACAGCCCAGTCAAGTTCTGCCCCCGGCGCGGACATCTCCCTCGCCAGTGCTGGACGGGCACACCACAGCCCGACCGCACCACAAACAAGCACCTTGCCGATGCCGCTCCCTCCCCAACACAGACCCCCCCCGGGAACAGCACCGCCGAGTGGGCCTCGACTGAGTGACGCCCAGGAGGCAGGCACTTGGATCGGCCGAGGCGTTCGGGCCGGTGCCGGAATGTTCGCTACCGGCCGTACAGCCCCGAACCGTCACCTTGGCTGGGTGGTTTCGTTTTGTTCGCTGTGGACGTCGCGCCGGTGTTGCGCCTGATCCTCTGTGGTCTTCGTGGATGGGGCCGCTGAGGGGCGGTCCGCGCTGCGATTCGCGGTGGCGAGGACGGAGCCGCCGAGGATCAACGCGAATGAGGCGACGATCGTCCCGGTGAGGGGCTCGCCGAGGAAGGCGATTCCGGCGACGACCGCGACCGCCGGGTTCACGTAGGTGAAGACCATGCCCCTGGACGTGCCGACCTCGCGGAGCAACTCGAAGAACAGAATGAAGGCGAGTGCCGTGCACACCAGGCCGAGCCCGGCGAGGGCGACGAGGACACGGCCGCTCGGCATCGACCCGGGCCATGTCGCGGCCGCCGGGACGGTGTAGATGAGTGCGGCGATGGTCAGCGCGAACGCGGCCAGTTGCAGGCTGGGGAGGTCCCGCATGTGCCGGACGGCGATCACCGGGGCGATGGCGTAGCCGAGCACGACGAGCAGGACCTCGCCGATCGCCCACGCGCTGCCACCGCCGAGATGCGGCCCGGCCAGCACACCGACACCGGCCAGCCCGACCAGCAGCCCCGCCCACCGCACCGGGCCGAGCCGCTCCCCGTCGCCGGCGAGCATGCCCACCAGCACCGCGACGATCGGCACGGCGGCGATCAGCAGCCCGGTCATGGAGCTGGTCAGCCGGTTCTCGGCGTCCGACAGCAGCGCCCACGGGCCGAGGATCTCCACGGCGGTGAACACCAGGAGCGGGCGCCAGTGTCGGCGGACGACGTCCAACTGCCCGGCCCGGATCGCCAGCGGCAACAGGACGGCGGCGCCGAGCGCGGTCCGGGCGAACACCACCATGGGCACCGAGACTTCCTCGACCGCCACCTTGATCATCAAGTAGGGCGTGCCCCAGATGACGCTCATCAGCGCGAACAGCACCCAGCCACGACGACTCACCACGACCTCCGTTCTCCGTCCACCCGTCGCTGCACGACCGGGGTAACGGAAATCAGGATGCGCGCAACCGGACGATGCCGTCTTGAACGCTGTTGCGGTACGCGCCGGGTGTGACGCCCACGACACGCCGGAACCATCTTGTGAGGTGCGCCTGGTCGGCGAACCCGACGAGCGTCGCCGCCTCCGCGGGCCGGTGTCCGGCGTCCAGCAGCGCTCGGGCCCGCGTCACCCGATGCTGGGCGAGCCACGCGTACGGCGGCATGCCCACAGCGTCACGGAACGCGCGCAGCAACTGGTAGCGCGAGAGGTCCAGGTCTGCGGCGACCTCGGCGAGGGTCGGCGGGTCGAGCATTTCGTCGGACAGGCGTGCCGCGACCAATCGGGCGATCCGGGTGGAGTCGGCCCGCCGGTGCCGCGGAACCTCTACCGGACCCGAGCCCCCGTGGCGCCGGACGAGTGTGCCGAGCACCCCGAGCAGTCGGGATTCGCCCTCCAAGGCGTCCTGGCCGAGCCGCAGGGCCCGGTGCGCGAACCGCAGCGCCTCACCGAGTTGCCGATCGTCGATGATCGGTTCCCGGAAATGCGGCCACACCGGCTCCTCGTCGGAGGTCGTCGCGGCGCCCAGCAACCCGGCCCCGGGGTAGAGGCACAGGTAGGAGAACCCTTCGGCACAGGCCGGACCACCCGTGTGCGTCTCTCCCGGCTCGACGATGACGACGGTTCCGGCATCGGAGTAGATGCGCTCGCCTCGGTAGTGCATCGTCTCCAAGCCGGAGAGGGTCACGCCGATGGCGTACTCCTCGTGGATGTGCGGCGCGTAGTGTCGACGGCCGATCCGCGCCAACAGCAGGTCGAGCGGCGCCCCTTGAATCCCGTCGACCCGCGTCCACAGCGTCCGATCATCGGTTCGCCCGCCCGCCACTCTCCCCCCGGCGGGCCGCTCATCCTGGAGTTCGTCAGCTCGATACACACTTCTCCCCTGCCCCTGGACGAACCGAGCCCCCGCCGAAGGCCGCCAGCCCATCAACGCCCCGCCTTTCCGGGGTTCTTCGCCGGCGCCCCACACCCGGAACGCGACGTACTCGGCAACGCCTCTGAAAGAGCACGCCGCTCCGACCAACCCCCGAAACTCCTGACCGGCGACCCGCACCCAGGACACGACGTCCTCGGCAACGCGACTGGAAGAGCACGCCGCTCCGACCGGCTGCCGGAACTCCTGACCGGCGACCCGCACCCAGGACACGACGTCCTCGGCAGCGCTCCCTAAAGAGCACGCCGAGCCGTGACGAGATGATGTGGTCGCGCTGTGCCCACCGGCTCATGACGAACTGTGGCGGAGGCAGGGCCACCGGGGTCTCCAGCCGGTGCGAAACGCCGTGGGCGGCCACCGGTGTCACGTCGCTTGGCGATGGAACTGGTGTCAGGCTGCGAGCCGGCGGGCCGAGGGGAGGCTCGTCAGGCCGAGAAGACGTGCCGGATCCGCCATCGGTCTTCGTCACGGCCCAACTCCGCGACGGCCACGCCTTCGGCGCCCGTGACGCGGACGCGGTAGACCCGGCCCTCCGGAGCCGTCCCGTAGGTCTTCAGGACCTCGTTCACGGCGTAGCGCGTCCCCCGCCACTCGTAGGCCGTGAGCCGGCCCACCGTGTCGTGTTCGGCCCGGATCGGCTCGTTCAGCAGCTTCCCCATGCCGGGAGACTAGCACGCATTCGAACTGGTGTTCGCAGGTGAGGAGGGGTTTTCGGGGCCTTCCCGCACCGGCGCCGGGCCATCGCGAACCCGCAGGTTCCTGCGGGGCCGGGCGTGGCGCGGTGGCTGACGTCATGAGGCCATTTAGCCGGAACGGGACGGCCGTGTACAGGGTGCCGGGGACCACCTCCCTCGTTCCGGCGGTTCGGCACGTACCGCCGGGAAAGGATCGGAACAGGGGATCGAGGGGGACTAATGATCAACGGGGCGCATGTCATCATCTACAGCCGCGACGCCGAGGCCGACCGAGCGTTCATCCGGGACGTCCTGGGGTTCGCCAACGTCGACGCGGACCACGGCTGGCTGATCTTCAAACTGCCACCGGCCGAACTCGCCGCCCACCCCACCGAAGGTGAGCCGCGGCACGAGTTCTATCTGATGTGCGACGACATCCAGAGCACGCTCGAAGGGCTGGGCGCCCGTGGCGTCCAGGTGGACGTGCCCGTCACCGAGCAGAGTTGGGGTCTGCTCGCCGCGATCAGACTGCCCGGCGGCGGGGAGTTGCCGATCTACGAGCCGCGCCATCCGGTGGCGAAGGACCTCTAGGCCTATTTATCCACAGGCTGGGGACAACCTCCGTACACACCTCCTTCGCCACGTCGGCAGGCGTTCGAGGGGGTCGCGTCCACAGACGGATCCCCAGAACAGCCCGCTCTTCCACGGGATTCGCGACGTTTGACTCGTCGTCCCCTCCAGCATCGGTCAGAGCGGAGGGCCATGCACGGAATCCACAACCTGTGGATAACTTTTGTGCACAGCCTGGGCACAACCGGCGATCACACTGTCCACCATTCTTCCCCAGGTCGTCCCCAACCGGTGGGACCACTCGTCCACACCGTGGATAACGCGTTGACCAGCGGATAAGCCCCCTGCGCGACACCTTCCCCCACACCCCTTTCACAGACTGTGGACGACCGGCCTCCACAACCCCGGTCGACAGGTGGACAACGCTGCCCACCGACAATCCCCAGCCATGTCCCCAACCGCGGGTGATCAGACTGGAAGTGCGCGCCCGGTTCGGGTTACCTGAGATCCGAGATCGACATCGGGCTCGTCCGCGACCTCCACACCCAACTCAAGGGGCAACTCCGAGACTGCGCATCGAGTTATCCACAACCTGTGGAAGATCGCCCCACTTCACCCTTGACCTGCGCCGACCAGCCGCCTGACCGTGATGACAGCGCGACTCTGGTGTGAACATCCAGCTGTGCCAGAAAGTCCCCCGCGCCCTTAGACCGCCGCGGGGGCGGGCGCCGGGGGCGTGCTGCGGGAGAAGTCGGTCGTGGTGAAAGTCGGCCTTTTCGCTGGTCGTTCGGGCTCCGGCAGTTCGTGTTGGCGCACCGCCGGCGCGTCGACGAGTACGGAGACGAACGAGGCGGACCGGACGGGCGTGCATCCGGCCCCTGCCGCGTCCGCCCGGGACGCTCGAAGGGGGCGAGCGTCGGGTGCGGCGCCTACTGGCGGAACGGGTGGGGCGAGTTCTCGTGGAGCTCCTCGACTAAGCCGCTCGGGACCGCTGCCGTAGACCGGCGGCCGTACTGCCGGGGGAGAGGCAGCCGGTGCGCAGTGGGCGGCGGCGCTCCCGCAGAGCCGTCGCAGCGTGGTCGGGGAGGCTACCGACGGCCATTTCGAGCACGAAGTACGAGAAAGGAAGCCGCATGCGCATGCGCTCGGCTCTGCTGGCGTTGACCATGGCGACCTTCGGCGTCGGGGTCCTGAGCACCGGCACGGCGAACGCCGCCTCTCTGACGGCGTCCATCACCTGCGACAGCGCGACCAACCGGATCTCGACCCGGCTGACCGGGCCGTTCATCTCGAACCGATCCTTCGTCGTGAGGTTCACGGTCCTGACCGGCAGCCGGGTCACGACCGGCGGCGCGATCGGCCCGCTTCCGGAGTCGGGTAGCAGCGTCTCGGTGCCGATGACCACCGGGTCCGACCCGAATGTGGACGTCGCGGGCTACACAAGAAGTTGGAACGCCTCCGACTATGCCTTCTACAGCGAGACCGTCCGGGTGTCGCTCCTCACCCCGGAGGGGGTCCAGTACACATACCGTGATGCGTCCTGCAGCCGTGACGAGCGCACCACGGTCCAGCTTCGCTGTGACCCCGAGGCGCGTACCATCACCGCGACCACGACGGGCGTGAACTTCGCCCAGAACCGTCCAACTCAGACGGAGTATCGCTGGCTCACGACGCATCAGGCGGAGAAGAACAGCCCGCGGTTCTCCGGCCCGTACGGGGACGACCGGCCGTTCGTGACCCGCAGGGTCACGGTGTCCGAATCCGGATCCTGGTCCGACACCGGATACGTCCATAACATCAGCGAAGACCCGTACTACTACGACCAGACGGTCACGTTCAAGGTCCGGGACGTCTGGTCGAACCTCCTGGTCGGGCAGGGCACCGCTTACTGCCTGTACGCCAACAAGGGTCGCTGACGCGGCTCCCGCACAGCCGGATGCTGCCAGGCCTGCGCGGCGGCCGAGACCCCACTCCGACAGACGTGCGCTAATGCCCGGCAAGGTTCTGTCCACAACCACGGCATCGGGCGGCCCGCGCTGAAGGTCGTGCGGTAGGCCGCGGCTGCGAGAGATCACGCGGACAAGTCCCGTTGGTCGATGACCGGCGGGGCTCTCCGCCGTCCACCCATATTCCGTCGTCGACGATGCCGCGCGGCGTGTCTGGGGTGCGCGAGACCGCAGTCGCGGCTGACACGGTCCGGCCACAGTGGCCGCACTACCGACACACCCGGCGAGCAGCGAGAACGCGCACAGGGCGATGATGCCAAGGCAGGGGCACCTTTACGCTGCCGTGTTGATGGCGGGTAGCCCTGCGATCAAGGATCGGTACGACCGCCTGCAAGCCCGGCGACGGCGAGGGAGGCCGCTGGACGGCTGGTTCTGAACGAGCTTCAAGGCGCGGAAACGGCAGGCCTTACCGAGGTGCCTGGGATCGGTGGGGATTGAACCCACGACCGCCTGTATATATAAGACAGGTGCTCTTACCGGGGGAGCCGTTCGGGACGGCGGAGAGCTGAGCCGTTGCTGTCACTACCGCTGTCAAGAGCCTCCGCCGGTGACTTGGTGGGGGCTTGAGCTGGTGGGCCTAGATGGACTTGAACCATCGACCTCATCCTTATCAGGGATGCGCTCTAACCGACTGAGCTATAGGCCCGGGTTGTGCCGCTGTGCTGGCGGCGCAACGTGAGGTTACCCCATCTGGCAGGGCAACCGGAAATCGGTTACTCGGCCTCCTTGAGGGTCACTTCGACGCCGCCGACGAGGTCCGCCGCGAGGTTGTAGATGACGGAGCCGACCGTGGACAGGGCGGTGATGAGGAGGACGTTCAGGGCGCCCACGAGGACCGTGTAGCCGAAGACGCGGAAGAAGGAGAACCAGTTGCCCGCGTCGACGCTGCCGGTCGACTCGCCCTGTTCCTTCGTGAGGCTGTTGATCGTGTCGCTGATGGCGTCGAACACCCCCAGGCCGGACAGGATCGCGTACAGGACGATCACCGCGACGAGGAGGACGACGAAGCAGACCAGCGACATGACGAAGCTGAACTTCATCACCGACCACGGTTCGAGCCGGGCGAGTTGCAGTTGGGCCTTGCGGGCCGACTTGCCGCCGGTCGTGGTGGTGGACGGGCGTTTCACCGGGCTCGTCGACGGGGGACGGTCTTCGAGGACGGTCCCGGCGAAACCCGGGCGGTTCGAGCCGCCCGACGACGACGTGCCGGAGCCGGAGTTCATGCTGGGCGAGCCGCTCGGTCGCGACGTGCTGAACGGCCTCTTCAGCTTCTCCTTCCGTCCCGCGGGGGGCGGGTCGGACGGCTTTCCGGCCGGGCCGGAGGAGCGGCTGGGCGTGGTCGACGTCGACGTGGCGGTCGAGGTGGAGCGGGCGGGTGTGGCGCTTCCCGAGGTCGAACCGGCGGGCCGTCCGGTGGACGACTTGTCGGAGGGCGCCGGGTCGGTGGGACGCGAAGCGGGTTCGGCCGGGGTGCCCGTCGACGGTGTCGAGTCGACGGGCTTGTCGTCCTTGGGCGGTTCGGTGGTGTCCTCGACGGGAGCGATCTCCGGCGAGTCGGTCTTCTTCACCGGCTCGTCGACCTTGGTCAGGTCGGTCCTGGTCTCGTCCGCGCCGGGCGTGATCTCCACGGTCGCCTCGTCCCGGCCCGGCTTGGCGGACGCCGCGGACACCACCTTGCCCGATTTGGACGACTTACGGGGGCGTTTGGCGCCGGGTTCGGCCCCGGGCTTCTCGGCGGGACCGTCCGGCTCATCCGTGCCGGGCCCGTCCTTGCTCTTGCCGGGCTCGGTGCTCACGTGTCCTCCTGGCCTAGCGGTTCGGTGACGAAGGCGAAGGAAATGACGCGACCGGAGTGGTGTGCGTCATTCACCGTCGCTCCCCTCTGCCTCGTCTGAGTCCTCCATGGACTCTACGTTCCTCGCGATGGCCACCACGCTGTCCCCGTCCGCGAGGTTCATCAGGCGGACGCCCATGGTCTGCCTGCCGGACTGCTTGATCTCCGCGGCCGTGGTACGGATGACGCCGCCGTTGGACGTCATCGCGAACACACCGTCGTCCGGGCCCACCATCAGAGCGCCGACCAACATTCCGCGAGATTGCACGATCTTAGCGGTGAGAACGCCCTTACCCCCACGTCCCTGCAAGGGGTACTGGTCGATGGGGGTCCGCTTGGCGTAGCCGCCCTCGGTGGCGACCAGGACGTCCTGGGACGAGTCCTGCACGACCAGCATGTTGAGGACCTCCTGGTCCTCGTCGAACCGCATGCCGATGACGCCGGACGTGGCGCGTCCCATCGGTCGCAGCGACTCGTCGTCGGCGCGGAAGCGGATCGCCTGGGCGCCGGTGGAGACCATCAGCAGGTCGTCGTCGGCGGAGACGAGCCGCGCGGCGATGACCTCGTCGTCCTCGACCAGGTTGATCGCGATGATGCCGCCGGTGCGGGGGGAGTCGAAGTCCTGGAGCGCGGTCTTCTTGACGCGGCCCTTCTTCGTGCCGAGGACGAGGTAGGGCGCCACCTCGTAGTCGCGCAGGTCCATGACCTGGGCGATGTGCTCGTCCGGCTGGAAGGCCAGGAGGTTCGCGACGTGCTGGCCGCGGGAGTCACGTCCGGCGTCGGGCAGTTCGTACGCCTTCGCCCGGTAGACACGGCCCTTGTTCGTGAAGAACAGGATCCAGTGGTGCGTCGTGGTGACGAAGAACTGGTCGACGATGTCGTCCTGCTTGAGCTGCGCGCCACGGACGCCCTTGCCGCCGCGCCGCTGCGCCCGGTACAGGTCGGTGCGGGTGCGCTTGGCGTAGCCGCCGCGGGTGATCGTGACGACGACGTCCTCTTCGGCGATGAGGTCCTCGTACGACACGTCGCCGTCGAACGGGATGATCTGCGTGCGCCGCTCGTCGCCGAACTTCTCGACGATGGGGGCCAGCTCGTCGCCGACGATCCGGCGCTGCCGCTCCGGCGAGGCCAGGATGTCGTTGTAGTCGGCGATCTCCGCCATGAGCTTGTCGTACTCGTCGGTGATCTGCTGGCGTTCCAGGGCGGCGAGCTTGCGCAGCTGCATGTCGAGGATGGCCTGCGCCTGGATCTCGTCGATCTCCAGCAGCCCCATCAGGCCCTGCTGCGCCTCCTGCGCGGACGGCGACCGGCGGATCAGGGCGATGACCTCGTCGATGCGGTCGAGGGCCTTCAGCAGGGCGCGCAGGATGTGGGCGCGCTCCTCCGCCTTGCGGAGCAGGAACCGGGTGCGGCGGACGATGACTTCCACCTGGTGCGCGACCCAGTGCCGGACGAACTGGTCGATCCGCAGCGTGCGGGGCACGCCGTCGACCAGCGCGAGCATGTTCGCGCCGAACGTCTCCTGGAGCTGCGTGTGCTTGTACAGGTTGTTCAGGACGACCTTGGCGACCGCGTCGCGCTTGAGGACGATGACGAGGCGCTGACCCGTCCGGCCGGACGTCTCGTCGCGGACGTCCGCGATCCCGTCGAGCTTGCCCTCCTTCACCCCGTCCGCAATCTTCAGGGCGAGGTTGTCGGGGTTGACCTGGTAGGGCAGTTCGGTGACGACGAGGCAGGTGCGGCCCTGGATCTCCTCGACCTCGACGACGGCGCGCATCGTGATGGAGCCGCGGCCGGTGCGGTACGCCTCCTCGATGCCCTTACGGCCGACGATCAGCCCGGCGGTCGGGAAGTCGGGGCCCTTCACCCGTTCGATCAGCGCCTCGAGGAGTTCCTCGTCGGACGCGCCGTAGTTGTCCAGGTACCAGCGGACGCCCTCGGCGACCTCCCGCAGGTTGTGCGGCGGGATGTTGGTCGCCATTCCCACCGCGATGCCCGCGGACCCGTTGACCAGCAGGTTCGGGTACCGGGACGGCAGGACGTCCGGTTCCTGCGAGCGGCCGTCGTAGTTGGGGGAGAAGTCGACGGTCTCCTTGTCGATGTCGCGCAGCAGCTCCATCGCGAGGGACGCCATGCGGCACTCGGTGTAGCGCATGGCCGCGGCGGGGTCGTTGCCGCGCGAGCCGAAGTTGCCGTTCCCGTCGACCAGCGGGTACCGCATCGACCAGGGCTGTGCCAGCCTGACCAGCGCGTCGTAGATGGCGGAGTCGCCGTGCGGGTGGTAGTTCCCCATGACGTCGCCGACGACGCGGGCGCATTTGAAGTATCCGCGGTCGGGCCGGTACCCGCCGTCGTACATCGCGTACAGGACGCGGCGGTGCACGGGCTTCAAGCCGTCGCGGACCTCGGGCAGCGCACGTGCGACGATGACCGACATCGCGTAGTCGAGATAGCTCTTCTGCATCTCGACCTGGATGTCGACGGGTTCGATCCGTTCGCCGGGGCCGTCGCCCTCTGTGGTCACGTCCGTCACTCTGAAGACCTCTTCTGCTCGTTGGGATGCAAGTACGGTCGCCTGTGGGAGTCAGGCCGGGAACTCAACCGTCCGCGGGGCCCTTCGTCGCGGGTTCCCATCGCGGTCCGGTCGTCCGCCGGTGTCCGGGCCGGACGCTTCGCGCTGCCCGACCGGCCTTGACCGTGGGCTGCGGGCGCGTCCGCCGGGGGACTCCGTCTCCGGCGGCCGGGGGCACTGGCTCGGGACGCCTGGCCGCTAAGGGGCGGGTCATCGGGAGCTTGGCCGTCCGGCCGCTGGGAGCTCGGCGTGGGCCGTCCTCAGATGTCAAGGAAGCGCACGTCCTTGGCGTTGCGCTGGATGAATTCCCGGCGGGGCTCGACCTCCTCGCCCATGAGCACGCTGAACAGTTCGTCCGCCTGGGCGGCGTCGTCGAGCTGGACCTGGAGCAGGACCCGGTTGTCGGGGTCCATCGTGGTGTCCCACAGCTCGTTGGCGTTCATCTCGCCGAGGCCCTTGAAGCGCTGGACGAGGTCGCGGGGACGGGGGTCGCGCTTACCGGCGGCGACACCGGCCTCGATGATCGCGTCCCGTTCGGCGTCGGAGTAGGCGTAGTCGGCCTCCGTGCCCCGCGCATCCCACTTGATCTTGTAGAGCGGGGGCTGGGACAGGTACACATGCCCGGCCTCGATCAGCGGCTTCATGAACCGGAACAGCAGCGTCAGCAGCAGCGTGTTGATGTGGTGGCCGTCGACGTCCGCGTCCGACATCAGGATGATCTTGTGATAGCGGAGCTTGGCGATGTCGAACTCGTCGTGCACGCCGGTGCCCAGCGCCGTGATGATCGCCTGCACCTCGTTGTTCTTCAGGATCTTGTCGATCCTGGCCTTCTCCACGTTGAGGATCTTGCCGCGGATCGGCAGGATCGCCTGGAAGTGCGGGTCGCGGCCACCCTTGGCGGAACCGCCCGCCGAGTCGCCCTCGACGATGTACAGCTCCGACTTACCGGGGTCGGTGGACTGGCAGTCCGACAGCTTGCCGGGCAGCGACGTCGACTCCAGCAGGCTCTTGCGGCGGGTCAGGTCACGGGCCTGCCGCGCCGCCACCCGCGCCCGCGCCGCCTGCGACGCCTTGTTGATGATCTCCTTGGCCTCGCCGGGGTTCTCCTCGAACCAGTCGCGCAGGTGCTCGTTGCAGGCCTTCTGGACGAACGACTTGGCCTCGGTGTTGCCGAGCTTGGTCTTCGTCTGCCCCTCGAACTGCGGGTCGGCGAGCTTGATGGAGATGATCGCGGTGAGGCCCTCGCGGACGTCCTCACCGGTGAGGTTGTCGTCCTTGTCGCGCAGCAGGCCCTTGTCGCGGGCGTACCGGTTGACGATCGTGGTCAGCGCCGCGCGGAACCCCTCCTCGTGGGTGCCGCCCTCCGCCGTGTTGATCGTGTTCGCGAACGTGTGGACGGACTCGGCGTAGGACGAGTTCCACTGCATGGCGATCTCGATCGACATGCCCGTGGTGTCGTCGCCGAAGTACACCACCGACTCGTGGACGGCGTCCTTGCGCGCGTTGATATAGCGGACGAAGTCTTCGATACCGCCGTCATAGTGGTAGCGGATGACGTTCGGCTCGCCGTTCACATGGTCGGGACGTTCGTCGCGCAGGGTGATGGCGAGGCCGCGGTTCAGGAACGCCATCTCCTGCATGCGCCGCGACAGCGTCTCGAAGTTCCACTCGGTGGTCTCGAAGATCTCCGGGTCCGGCCAGAACCTGATGAGGGTGCCGGTCTCGTCGGTCTCCTCCCCCTTGCGAAGTTCGGTCTCGGGCCCCTGCCACGTGTACGACTGCCGCCATATGTGGCCGTCACAGCGGACCTCGGCCTCCATCCGGGTGGACAGCGCGTTCACCACCGCGGAGCCCACCCCGTGCAGACCGCCCGAAACGGCATAGGACTTGCCGTCGAACTTGCCGCCCGCGTGCAACGTGGTCAGCACCAACTCGATCGCCGGTCGCTTCTCCACGGGATGCTCGCCCACGGGGATGCCGCGCCCGTTGTCGAGCACGCTCACCCCGCCGTCGGCCAGCAAGGTCACCACGATGTCGTCGGCATATCCCGCCAAGGCCTCGTCGACCGCGTTGTCCACGATCTCGTAGACCAGATGGTGCAGGCCGCGCTCACCGGTCGAGCCGATGTACATGCCAGGGCGCTTGCGAACCGCCTCAAGCCCTTCAAGCACAGTGATCGAACTAGCGTCGTACGCCAAAGGAGATCCTCCTGCCGGGGATGTCTGCCGCTCCGCGCCCGAGGGAGGCACGGTGTGCCCCGAACACACATGAGAGGGCGCCCGCGTGCTCTGCGTCGTGCTCGGTCAGAGCCCTGGGCACCCGTTGGCGGCGCAGCATCCTGAACCGATTCCATTCTACCGGGTGACACGACGAAAAGTGGCACTGTCGAGCGCTGTGTGCGCGTGTGGCGGCCCAGCGTCCCTGGAGACACATCCCCCTACAGGGTTGGGGGTGTTCATTGGCCTACGCGCCGCTCGCCGTTGAATCACCGTCTGGCACCCCGAACAGATGTTCTCATCCGCCACCGACGTTCATCCCCGCTGTGGACGCGCCGATCCCGGGCACGTCGAGCCGCGCGTCGCCCCTTGGCCACAAGGGATTTCGGGGCTCGGCTCGACATGGACGCGGTCCACCGATCTATCGGGCGCGCCAGGCTCCGGTGCGGCGCGGCCCGGACGGGCCCACCACCTTGACCCGGCGGACGGTGCCGTGGCCGAGTTCCTCGTTCAGGCGACGGACGAGCGTGGACGACAGCAGTCGAAGCTGTGTCGCCCACGTGGCCGAATCGGCGACGACGGTGAGTTCGCCGTCCTCGAAGTGGTCCGGGCGGGTGTGCTCGGCCAGTTCCGCGCCGACGATGCCGGGCCAGTTCCCGAACACCCCGCCGACCGCGGCCCGCTGTTCCCACCCGCGGGAGGCCAGCAGGTCACGGATCGCCGCGCCGAACAGTTTAGGGTCACCGCCGCGTCCCGGTTCCCTCACCCGGACGACGCGTCCCCCGCTTCTGCGCCTGCCTTTCTGTCCGGGGACGGAGCCGCGTTTCACCGCGTCCGCCTTCGCCTGGGCGAGGGCCTCGCGGGCCAGCTCGATCCCGGACTTTCCCGACACCCCGCTTTCCGGCTTCGTCGAAGGGGTGTCCGTGTCCGCGTTCGTGTCCGGGGACGGCTCGGGGGAGTTGTGCACATCCTGTGGGTCGTCGTTCACGCGCTCGCCCTCCCGGTCAATCGCGCACGATCTGGCCGTCGGAGACGGTATACGAGCACCCCGTCAGTTCGGCGGGGACGTCGGCGGGGACGGCCGCCGTGATGAGCACCTGCTCGGCCGGGGCGACCATCTCCGCCAGCCTGCTGCGGCGCCCGGTGTCCAACTCGGCGAACACGTCGTCCAGGATCAGCACCGGGTCGTCGCCGTCGGCCCTGAGCAGGTCGAACGCGGCGAGACGCAGCCCCAGCGCGAACGACCACGACTCGCCGTGGCTGGCGTAGCCCCGCGCGGGCAGCTCCCCCAGCCGCAGGACGAGCTCGTCCCGATGCGGGCCGACGAGACTCACTCCCCGTTCCAGTTCCTGTTTGCGCGACTCGCCTACCGCCGTCAGCAACTGTTCGGCCAGTTTTCCACGGTCTGTGGACAACTCCACGTCCCCCAACGAGCTCTTGTAGAGCAGGTCGGCCTCGTCACCGCCTGGGGCGAGTGCCGCATAGGCGCGGACGACGAGCGGACGGATCGCCTCGACGAGACTCAAACGCGCCGCCAGCAACTCCGAACCGGTTCGCGCGAGATGCGAGTCCCACACGTCCAGCGTCGCGAGCACCTCAGGGCCGGGCGAGCGCCTGTGCGCGGCCGCCGATTTCAACAGGGCGTTGCGCTGTTTGAGGACGCGGTCGAAGTCGGAACGTACGCCCGCGAACCGGGGAGCCCGCGCGGTCAGCAGTTCGTCCATGAAACGCCGCCGCTCCCCTGGGTCGCCTTTGACGAGCGCCAGGTCTTCAGGGGCGAACAGGACCGTCCGGAGCATCCCCAAGATGTCGCGCGGCCGGGGGACCGGGGACCGGTTGAGCCGCGCCCGGTTCGCCTTCCCCGGGTTGATCTCAAGCTCGATCAGTGCCCTGCGGTCGTCCTTCACCACCCCGGCCCGCACGATCGCGCGTGGCGTGCCGTGCCGGACGAGCGGCGCGTCCGTCGAGGCCCGGTGACTGCCGTGCGAGGCGACATATCCGATGGCCTCGACCAGGTTCGTCTTTCCCTGCCCGTTCGGCCCCACGAACGCCGTGACTCCCGACTCCAGCGCGACCTCGGCGGTCGGGTAGGAGCGGAAGTCCTGCAGGGAGAGGTGGGCGACGTGCACGAGACACGAGCGTAGAGCCTCCGCCGCCCCTACAGCCTCGTGGGGCACGGACGTGAGCCTGTGGACAAGCCTTGTCGACAAGCCCTGTCGACGAGCCTGGGGACGCGGCCTGTGGACGGAGTCTCCGGTCAGACGGACGGGGGAGTCACGTCGGCGCCGGGGGAGTCGCCATCGTCACCGACGCCCTGGACGGCGTGGCCGCCGAACTGGTTGCGGAGGGCGGCGACGACGCGCATGGCGGGGGAGTCGTCCTGGCGGGACGCGAACCGGGCGAACAACGACGCGCTGATCGCGGGCAGCGGAACGGCGTGCTCGACCGCGGCCTGGACCGTCCAGCGGCCCTCTCCGGAGTCGGCGGCGTAGCCGCGCAGATCGTCCAGCTCGGGGTCGGCGGCGAGGGCGCGGTTCAGCAGGTCCAGCAGCCAGGAGCGGATGACCGTGCCCTCCTGCCAGCTCAGGAACGTCTCCGGCACCCTGGTCACGAGGTCGCTGGCCTCGATGAGCTCGTAGCCCTCGCCGAACGCCTGCATCATCGCGTACTCGATGCCGTTGTGGACCATCTTCACGAAGTGCCCGGCGCCGATCTTGCCGGAGTGGACGAAGCCGTACTCCCCCTCGGGCTTCAGCGTCTCGAAGATCGGCATCAGCCGTTTCACGTTGTCGTCGTCGCCGCCGACCATCAGCGCGTAGCCGTTCTCCAAACCCCAGACGCCGCCGCTCACACCGCAGTCGACGAACCCGATGCCCTTCGCGGCGAGCTGCTCACCGTGCTTCTGGTCGTCCACATAGTGTGAATTGCCGCCGTCCACGACGAGGTCACCAGGCTGGAGGACTTCCCCCAGGCTGTGGATGGTGTCCTCGGTGGGCTTGCCCGCGGGCACCATCACCCACACGGCGCGCGGCGGGGACAGCCGTTCGACCAGTTCCTCCACCGAACCGACGTCACTGACGTCCGGATCACGGTCGTAGCCGATGATCGTGTGGCCGCCGCGGCGCAGCCGCTCGGCCATGTTGCCGCCCATCTTGCCCAGACCGATGATCCCAAGCTCCATGACACTCTCCCTCTGCGTAACTGCACGTCGCCAGGTATCCGCGCGTGCGCGGCCGTGCGGGCGGCTCCCCCGCGGTACGTCGTCCGAGGGGCGGCCCCGGGTGCGCTCGCGGATGCGGGCTCCAGGGCGCGGTCGCCGGTGGGGCCGCGCGAGCCCGGGGCCCCGCGCGGGTCGCCGTCCTGTGGGGGTGCATGCCCTGGAGTGAGCCTTTCATCCGGCGTGTCCCACCGCGTCACCGAGACGAAAGGCTCACCGCACTACCCGGAAAGCCGGACCGGCATGATCAGGTAACGGTAGTTCGGGTTCTCGCCGTCCTGCGGGGGTTTGCCGGTGAGGACGGCCGGCTTCGTCGGCGTGGTGAACGACAGCCGGGCGACGTCCGAGCCGATCGCGGAGAGCCCGTCGAGGAGGAACGCGGGGTTGAAGGCGATGTCGATGTCCTCGCCCTCCAGCGTCGCCTCCAGCGCCTCCACGGCCTGGGCCTCGTCCCCGGTGCCGGCCTCCAGGACGACCTCGCCCTGGCTGAACGACAGCCGTACGGGGGTGTTGCGCTCGGCGACGAGGGAGACGCGTTTCACGGCCTCGATGAACGGCGCCGTCTGGATGTCGGCGAGGCCCGCGTACTCGCTCGGCAGCAGCGACCTGTACTTGACGAAGTCGCCGTCCAGGAGGCGGGACGTGGTCCGGCGGCCGCCGCCCTCGAAACCGATCATGCCTTCGCCGGTGCCGCCCGTCCCGCCGAGCGCGATCGACACCTCGGCGCCCGCCGTCAGCGACTTGGCGGTGTCGGCGAGCGTCTTGGCCGGGACGAGCGCGACGGCGGAGAAGTCGGGGCGCTCCGGCTTCCAGTGCAGCTCACGGACGGCGAGACGGTAGCGGTCCGTGGACGCCAGCGTGACGGTCTCGCCCTCGATCTCCACCCGGACGCCGGTGAGCATCGGGATCGTGTCGTCCTTGCCCGCGGCGATCGCGACCTGCCCGACGGCCGCGGCGAACTCGTCGCTGCCCACGGACCCGGCGGCCGGGGGCATCTCCGGCAGGGTCGGGTAGTCCTCCACAGGCATGGTGAGGAGTGTGAACTTCGCGCTGCCGCAGCGGAGCATCACCTTCGCGCCGTCCGTCGTCACCTCCACAGGGTGTGGAGGAAGGCTGCGCGAGATCTCGGCGAGGAGGCGGCCGGAGACCAGGGCCGTGCCCGCCTCCTCCACGTCGATGTCCGTGGACACCTGCGCGGAGACCTCGTAGTCGAACGCGGACAGCTTCAGCCGGTCGCTGTTCTCCTCCCCTCCGGCGACGATGTGCATGCCCGCGAGGACCGGCACCGGGGGACGTACGGGGAGCGTGCGCGCGGTCCAGGCCACGGCGTCGGCGAGGGCGTCTCTGTCGATGCGGAACTTCAAGGGGACCCGCCTCCTGCAGGTGTCGAACAAGGCTGAGGTGATCCTGGCATGGCCGGGGCACTCGGGTCGGGTTGTCCCCAGGCCCTGACTTGAGATGGATCTTTTCTTGGGTAGAGAAGTAGTGCAGTACTAGTAATAGGGGCTGTGCATACTGTGGACAGACCGCGTCTGCCCAGGTGAGACCCCGTTTCTCTGTCCACCGGGGCTGTGCATGGACGGTGGACGGCGCAGCGGCGCCTGGGGACGACGAAATCGTCCCCACACGTCATCCTCAAGCTATCCCCCGGTTATCCACGAGTTCTCCACGGGTATGCCGTCTGTTTCGGCGGCTTGTGGACACTGGGCGGATGACCACGTGGTCGGCCCACCGGGCCGTCCCCAGGCCTTCCCCAGGTTGTCCACCGGTCATCCACGGGTTTTCCCCAGGGCGCCGGGTGTCCGTGCACGGTAATCCACATCCGTCCACTGTTCATCCTCAGGTTCTCCAGGGGTTGCCCACCGGGTTATCCACGAAAATCCCCAGAGTTTTCCACAACTTGTGAGTAGCGACTCGGCTTCTTGGGCGAAGCACGTCTTTTGTCGGATCCGTCCGGCGGACGGGGTGTGGACAAGGCGATCGGCGGCCGTCCACAGGGGTGTCGCCGGTCTGTCCACACTGTGCACAACGGCGACGATCAGCGTTTGCGGGCCTGGTGCTTGATGCGTCCGGTCAGCTCCGTGACCTGGTTGTAGATGGCGCGACGCTCGGCCATCAGCGACCGGATCTTGCGTTCGGCGTGCATGACCGTGGTGTGGTCACGGCCGCCGAACTGCTGCCCGATCTTGGGAAGCGACAGGTCCGTCAGCTCGCGGCACAGGTACATCGCGATCTGCCGCGCGGTGACCAGCATCCGGGAGCGGGACGGCCCGCACAGGTCGTCGATCGTCGTGCCGAAGTACTCCACGGTCTGCGCCATGATCATCGCGGCGGTGATCTCGGGCCCGGAGTCGTTCGGGATGAGGTCCTTCAAGACGATCTCGGCGAGCTTCATGTCGACCGACTGCCGGTTCAGGCTCGCGAACGCCGTAACCCGGATCAGCGCGCCCTCCAGCTCGCGGATGTTCGTCGCGATCTGCGAGGCGATGAACTCCAGCACGTCCGGCGGCGCGGCGAGGCCCTCCTGCCGCGCCTTCTTCTGCAGGATCGCGATGCGCGTCTCCAGCTCGGGCGGCTGGACGTCGGTCGTCAGCCCCCACTCGAACCGGTTGCGCAGCCGGTCCTCCAGCGTCACCAGCTCCTTGGGCGGACGGTCGCTGGAGATCACGATCTGCTTGCTGGCGTTGTGGAGGGTGTTGAAGGTGTGGAAGAACTCCTCCTGCGTCTGTTCCTTGCCCTCAAGGAACTGGATGTCGTCGACGAGGAGGATGTCGACGTCCCGGTAGCGGCGGCGGAACCCGTCGGCCTTTCCGTCGCGGATCGAGTTGATGAAGTCGTTCGTGAACTCTTCGGAACTCACATAACGGACACGCGCGCCATTAAAGAGGCTTTGCGCGTAATGCCCGATCGCGTGGAGAAGGTGTGTCTTGCCGAGACCCGAGTCGCCGTAGACGAACAGCGGGTTGTACGCCTTGGCCGGTTGCTCGGCGACCGCGACGGCGGCCGCGTGCGCGAACCTGTTCGACGAGCCGATGACGAACGTCTCGAACGTGTACTTCGGATTGAGACGGGCGTGCTCGGACGCCACGGCGCCCGCGTTCCCTCCGGACCCGGGCGCCGGAACGCCCGGGCCACCTGCGGGGGCGCCGCCCGGGGCGCGGGCGTCGGAGGCCTCCTCGTCCCGAAACCCGCCCTCGCCGCGGTACGGCTCCTCACCGCGAAACGGATCGCCGCCAGCGCCGTACTGCTCGGAGCCGCTGCCGTACTGGTCGGACCCCAGGAAGGGCTGCTCTCCTCCAGGGAACGACGGGTGCTCACCCTGGAGGGTGTCCTCCGCGTGGCCGAGCGACGGATCAGAGCCGCCGTGCTGGGGTTCGCGGCCTGGTTGCTCCACGCGCCCGCCCGGACGCATCGGGCCGAGTGTGCGGTCGTTCAGATGCGAGTGCGGGGGACGCCCCGGGGGCTCCCCACCGAAGCCTTCCTGCGCGCCGTAGCCCGGATAACCCTGCGGACCCCGACCTTCGTACGACGGGCCCGGGCCCCGTCCACCCGGACCGGGTCCGTAAGGGGACGGATACGACTCGCGCTCGTCATCCTGAGCCTGTGGATAACCTCCGGGGCCGCCACCGGGGCTGTGGGTAACTCCCGACTGCGGTCGATACCCAGGGTCGCCGTACGGCTGCTCCATGTACGGACGGTCCGACCGTTCGCCGTAGGGCTGCTCGGTGTAAGGACGCTCGCGGTCACGTTCCCGGTCGCGGTCGTCGCGCGACGGGTCCGGGTAGGGATCGCCATAAGAAGAAGGTGCGGGCTCGTGCATTCCGAGCCCGCCTCCAGGACCTGGACCGGGAAGCGGCGCCGTCAGCGGCTCGCCCGCCCCCGCCCGCGACGCCCCACCGGGCGGCTCCGGCTGGACGGTCACCGCGACGCGGATCTCCCTGCCAAGCTCGCGGGAAAGGGCCTGCGTGATGAGGTTGCGCAGGCGTGTTTCCAGCGCGTCCTTGGCGAAGTCGTTCGGCGCCGCGAGGAGGGCCGTCCCCTCAACCAGTGCCAGCGGTCGGACCATCGGCAGCCATGCGCGGTAACTCGGAGACAGGTCGCTCTCGGCCAGGGCGGTGAGGGTGCGGGCCCAGACTGATCCGAGATCCTGACCGTCCATGCGCAAGCTCCCCTCCCCCTCCGTCCGACGGAGTACCTCACTGCCTGGTTCTCCCACAGGACACGTCCGGCCTCACAGAGCACGGCCGCGACGCGGAAGACTTACTCTCTCACGAGTTGTCCACAGAGTTGTCCACATGCTGTGCATAAGCATGAGGCGCCCTGTGTAAAACCCGGCACGCGGGTTCCTGTGAACAGGGTCGGGAGTCTCCGGCCTTCACGTGGCCGATACGGGGTGTGGTTCTGAACGGGGGCTTGAGTGGGCAGAGTGCCCGAGGGGGGTTCGACGGACGTCGGTTCGCCCGGACGACCCTAACCGCTGCCGCCCCCGCCCGCAACACGGCCACGACCCCTCCGACCTTACCGATCATGGTCCGTCCGGGGGTCGGCGGCGGTCGCCTCGTTTGACCGTCTGCGCCGGAGCCCGTAACGTTCTGAGGTCGAGTCGCATCGACGGGGATGACGCGTGCCCGCCGACAGCCCCTCCAGACAGGCTCGGGTGGGCCCCCGCTGCGGGGGACCGGACGCGGCCCTCGATGCGAACTATCGAGCTTTTTTCGCCGACCAACCGACCGCAGCACTGGAGCCTCAAGTGAGCAAGCGTACTTTCCAGCCGAACAACCGTCGTCGCCACAAGAAGCACGGCTTCCGGCTGCGCATGCGCACACGCGCCGGACGCGCGATCCTGTCCAACCGGCGCGGCAAGGGCCGTGCTCGCATCGCGGTCTGATCCACCGCTCAGCGTGCTGCCGTCCGGAAACCGGATGCGGCGGCGGGACGACTTCACGTTGGCCGTCCGGCGCGGTCGCCGCGCCGGACGGCCGAACGTCGTGGTTCACCTGCTTCACCCGGACCAGGCTCCCGACGCGGCCCCCGCGCCGCTGGTCGGGTTCATCGTGGCGCGCACCGTGGGAAACGCGGTCGTCCGCAACACCACGCGGCGGCGGCTGCGCCATCTGATGCGCCCGCACCTGGACCGGCTCCCAGCGGGTAGCCTGCTCGTAGTACGCGCCACCCCCACCGCGGGGACGGCGCGTCCTGACGAACTGGCCGCGGATCTGGAGTCGGCGCTCGACCGGCTGCTGCGGCCCACGTCCAAGGGGCGGAGATGAGGAGTCAGGGGATGACGTTCCCCTCGGATCACCCGGCGGGTCCCCCGGGCCCCGTCGCGGGCCTGCTGATCCTTCTCGTCCGCGCCTACCGCCGCTTCTTGAGTCCCCTGCTCGGGCAGCAGTGCCGATTCCAGCCCAGTTGCAGCGCCTACGGCCTGGAGGCCCTCCAGGTGCACGGCGCGTTGCACGGCACATGGCTGACGGCCCGCCGAATCGCGCGGTGCCACCCCTTCCACCCCGGGGGTCACGACCCGGTGCCGCCGAAGAAGTCGTCCAGGACGCGCTTCTCCGAGGGGCCTGAGGGGACGACCCCCCAGGCGCGATCCGCGGCGGCTTCCTCGAACTCCGGCCGCCAAGAGAGCGGCCCCGCCCTAGCAGAGCCCAAGGAGCTGCCCGGTGCTTGACTGGTTGTACGAGATCGTCGCTCAGCTCATCGCGTGGATCCACACGGGGCTGAGCACCGTTCTCCCCGAGGACAGTGGATGGGCCTGGGGCGGCACGATCATTCTGCTCACCGTCCTGCTGCGGCTCGTCATGGTTCCGCTGTTCGTGAAGCAGATTCACGCTTCGCGGAAGATGCAGGAGCTGAACCCCAAGGTCCAGGCGCTGCGTAAGAAGTACAAGAACGACAAGCAGCGCCTCAACCAGGAGGTCATGAAGCTCTACCAGGAGAACGGCGCCAACCCGCTCTCGGGCTGCCTGCCGCTCTTGGTGCAGATGCCCGTCTTCATCGGCCTCTTCCAGACGCTGCAGAAGATCTCGGACGCCAAGGAGGGCGAGTCCGTCTTCGCCCTCTCCGCCGAGGTGGTGTCGAGTGCCCAGAAGGCCAGCATCTTCGGCGCCCACATCCCCGACACCTTCCTGAACGCCTGGGGCGACGACCCCAAGAGCTGGACGGCCATCGTCGTCACCGGCCTCGCCGTGATCATCAGCTCCTGCACCACGTTCTTCACCGTCCGGGCGAGCATCAAGCGGCAGCCCGTCACCGACGACGCCAACCCGATGATGCAGGCGCAGAAGATGATGGTCTTCCTCGCGCCGCTGTTCGGCCTCTTCGGGCTCGGCTTCCCGCTGGGCGTCCTGATGTACTGGGTCACGTCCAACACCTGGACGCTGGCGCAGCAGCACTACATCTACAAGAAGTACCCGCCGCTCGGTAAGGACGGCGAACCCGCGCCCACCGCCAAGACGGGTCCGAAGAGCGCCGGGTCCAAGAACGGGCAGCCTCCGTCCGGCACCAAGACCAAGCTGAAGAAGGCGGCCGAGCCCGCTCCCGAGCCGGACGACAAGCCGAAGGTCGTCCGCAACCAGCCGACCCGCAAGCCGCGCAGCAAGCGCAGCGGCACCCAGAAGCGCTAGTTTGAACCCCGAGTACGTGCCGGAGAAGGAGAACCCCGTTGAGTCAGACCGACACCACCGAGGTCGACGTCCAGGCGCTTGAGCAGGAAGGCGAGATCGCCGCCGACTACATCGAGGGCCTCCTGGACATCGGTGACTACGACGGCGACATCGACATGGACGTCGAGGGCGAACGCGCGATCGTCGCCGTCGTCGGCGGTTCCCTGGACGAACTGGTCGGCAAGCGCGGCGAGGTCCTGGAGGCGCTGCAGGAACTGACCCGCCTGGCCGTCCACCGCCAGACGGGCAACCGCACCCGGCTCATGCTCGACATCGGCGGCTACCGCGAGCGCCGCCGCGCCGAACTCACCAAACTCGGGACGGACGTCGCCGACGAGGTCAAGCAGGCGGGCGAGCCGAAGCCGCTCGCGCCGATGACCCCCTTCGAGCGCAAGATCGTCCACGACGCGGTGGCCGCCGCGGGCCTGCGCAGCGAGTCCGAAGGCGAAGAACCCGACCGCTACGTCATCGTCTACCCCGCCTAAGCCTCACCCGACACGACTCACTGCTCCACCGGCCCCGGCGCCCACCAAGCCCGGGGCCGTCCCGTATCTCCACCCCGCCAACCAAGAACCCGCCCCCCCACCACCCCACGCCGTGCACCTGCTGCACGTCAGGCAGGCCGCACCCGGCCCGTGCCCGATCGTGTGCGACAAGGGATGCGCCGGCGCCGGGGTGGAAAAGGCCGCCGCCGACCTGGGCCATGTCCTGATCTGCCCCCGTCCGCCACGACGAGCCTCAGCCCGCGGTGAAGGTGTTCCCGGGCTGGTTACGCCAGCGCATCGAGCTGTTGGGCAGGGTGCGGTTGAGGAGTTTGAGCAGCTCTTCCCAGTGGCGCCGAAGTCCGGAGGGGTCGAAGGCGTCGGTGTCGGACATGGTGAACCCATGGCGGGTGCCGGGGTAGACCTCGATGGTGTAGTCGACGCCTGCGGCGTCCAATGATCGGTTGAGTTCGCTGATGGCATCGGACGACAGGTCCCCTTCGGCGAGGCCGAGATGAACCTGGGCGGTGAGCGTGGCGGCGTGGCGGTGCGGGCTGTCGGGCGCGTCGGTGACCAGGGCGCCGGGGTGGAAACCGGCGACGGCGGCCACCTGTTCGGGGTGGGCCGCCGCGGTGCGCATCGCCAGGACCGCGCCGAAGCAGTAGCCGACCACGGCGACCGGTCCGGCCCCGACCTCGGGTCGGGTGGTGAGAAAGCTGAGGTAGGCGTCAGCGTCGCGCAGGATCCGTTCGGGGGTGTGCTCCTTGATCCAGGACAACGCCCGGGCGATGAGCACGGGCCGGGTCTCCTCGCCGATGTGCTCGGGAAGCTCGAACACCGGTGCCGGGCCGTGCCGATAGTAGAAATTGGGGACGAGTACGTAGTACCCGTGCTCGGCCAGTTCGCGAGCTTTGCCCTCCAGTTCGGGCCGGACACCGAAGGCGTCGGTGTACAGCAGCACTCCCGGGTGCGGCCTGCCATCGTCGGGGAAGGCGACGAAAGCGTCGGCTCGGCCGTCCGCGGTGAGGATCTGCAACGTCTCGCTGGGCATGAACTCTCCTGTCGTGGGCGAGCCTCTGATCAACACGACAGGTGGGGAGCCCGCGCCGCAACGCAAGGTCCTCTGTCGTCTGGAACCACACCCCGCCCGCAGGGCGGTCGACAGAGCACCGGGCCACCAAGCCGTGCGTGGCGCAACGCCCCTTCCGGTAGTTATCGCCTTACCACCTAACCATCCAGCAGATGACCACATGCCCGGACGACGCCTCTTGACCTCTCAGTCCTCTCACCGACGAGCGTCCATCTCGCCACCGAGTTGGCGTGCTACGCCGCGCAAGACCGCTGACCAGATGCCCGCCACGACACTCGAGTTCCGGGAACGCTACGCCGATCCGCTCCGCCGCATCACCGGCACCTCTCCGGACGCCCCGGTCAGCCGAACTACAAGGGCGGTGGCGCACAGGCTCGCCGAACGGGCCGTGCAGCGGGACGACGTCGGTTCGTGGACGCAGGCGGCGGCCTGGGAACGTGAAAGCAGGGGAGGGCCCCGCGCCGCGGGAGCGCGGGGCCCGGGTGCTCGGTGTGACCGCCGCCCAAGACACACCGAGCGGGATCGGACGGTCTGTTCCGTGTCAGCGGGTCGTTCGGCGCCACCTGCGTCGCTGGGTGACGGGTCGCGCCGGTGAGTCGACGATGGACGTGGTGTTCTCCGTGGCAGGGTCCTGGGCGTGCGCCGGGTCCTGGGCGTAGGCCGGGTCCTGCGCGAGATGGCCGGTCGGCTGTCCCGCGTCCGCCGGGTGCTCGATCACACGTTCGACTCGCTCGGCGGGACGGCCGACCGGCGCCGGGTCCTCGATGATGTGCTCCTCGCGGACTATCGTTCCGGGCTCGTCCCCGTAGGCGGGGTCCGCGCCGACGACACGACCGACGCGGCGCCGGGGCCGCGTGTACTTCAGGGTGAAGCCCATGCTGATCAGCCCAACCAGGATGAGGATCCAGCCGACCAGGTGAATGTCAATGCCGCTGAGATCGACGCGAAGGGCGAACGCGAGGATCGCACCAAGGGCGATGAATGCGAGACTGACTCCGATTCCCATCTGTCGGAGCTCCTTCCGGGGGCTAGGGGGGCGACACAGCGGGCCCTATACCCGACCGGTGCGGGATATGCCACAGGGTGATGTGGTTCTTGCCATGGCGTGAGGGTCCCGGCGCGTGGGCTCCGCTTTCACCGGCACGTTTCGCGTGCACGCTCCCCGGTGCTTTTGTGGAACGATTCGTCGGGTGGGGATTGGACGTGAGGTGGTCTTCGGTGATGCGCTCCCGGTCGCGGAACGCTACGCGGCGTTCCTTGAGACGGCCGGGGTCGAGCGCGGGCTCATCGGGCCGCGGGAGACCGATCGCCTCTGGGAACGTCACCTGATCAACTGTGCGGTGGTGGCGGACGTGATCCCACCGGACGCGCGGGTCGTGGACGTCGGGTCCGGGGCGGGCCTTCCGGGTATCGTCCTCGCGATCGTCCGGCCCGATCTGCGGATCACCCTGCTGGAGCCGCTGCTGAGGCGCACCACCTTTCTGACCGAATGCATAGAAATGCTCGATCTGCGCAATGTCGACGTGCGGCGGGGACGGGCCGAGGACATGGTCGGGGAGATCACGGTGGACGTCGCCACGGCACGCGCCGTCGCACCCCTCAAACGCTTGGTGACATGGGCGCTTCCGTTGCTGCGTCCGGGCGGAGAACTGCTCGCGCTCAAGGGAGAACGGGCCGCGGTCGAACTGGACGAGGCGGAGACCGTCCTGAAACGGTTCGGTGTGCAGAGCACGGAACTGCTGCAAGTCGGGCGCGGTATGGTCGATTCGCCGACAACGCTCGTCCGTGTCGTCGCCGGCCGGGGCGAGGTCGTCGGGCGACGACAGCGCGCGCCCCGGCGTGCTAAAGGGTCGAGGAAGAGGTCTTCATGAGCACGGGACCAGGACTTGGTAGGCCTGACCGCGCCGACGAATCCCCCGACGAACAGCCGTCCGGCCCGGCCGGGCCGGATGAGGACGCCGCTCGGACGGCCGTGCCCGCCGGGACGCGGGGGGAGGCGGCTCCGGGCACTTCACCGGGGCCCGCGCCCTCCGGACACGCGATGTGGAGCACCACGACGTCCGGAACCGCGGAGAACGTCGGCCTTGTGCCGACGAACGCCGGTGGCGCACGGCCGCCGGCTCCGCGCAAGGGACCAAATCAGGGGGAGTCAGAACTCGTGCGCGAGGCGCTCAAGGACGCCAAGGTTTCACGTGAAACAACGGCCACGGCGGTGAAAACGGCATCGAGCCGCAGGGACAGGGAATGGCCGCGGCCCGACCACTGCCGTGTGGTCACCATCGCCAACCAGAAAGGCGGCGTGGGGAAGACCACCAGTTCGGTGAACCTGGCCGCATCACTCGCCATGCACGGCGCCCAGGTCCTCGTGGTCGACCTCGACCCCCAGGGCAACGCGTCCACCGCGCTCGGTGTCGAGCACCACGCTGAGGTCCCGTCGATCTACGAGGTGCTGATCGAGGACATGCCCCTGGACGACATCGTCGTCCCGGCCCCGGAGATCCCCAACCTGTACTGCGCGCCCGCGACGCTCAACCTCGCCGGAGCCGAGATCGAACTCGTCTCCAAGGTGGCGCGCGAGTCGCGGCTCCGGCGGGCGCTGGACGCCTACGACACCAACAAGTTCGACTACGTCCTGATCGACTGCCCGCCGTCCCTCGGGCTGCTCACCGTGAACGCTCTCGTCGGCGGGGACGAACTACTCATCCCCATCCAATGCGAGTACTACGCGTTGGAGGGCCTCGGGCAGCTGATCCGAACCGTCGACCTCGTCAAGGCGCACCTCAACCAGAAACTGAGGGTGTCCACGATCCTGCTCACGATGTACGACGCCCGGACGCGCCTCGCCGCGCAGGTGGCCGAGGACGTCCGGAGCCATTTCGGTGACGTCGTCCTCAACACGGTCATTCCCCGCAGCGTCCGGGTGTCCGAGGCTCCGAGCTACGGGCAGTCCGTGATGACGTACGATCCCGGTTCGAGCGGCGCGCTCGCCTACAGCGAAGCCGCCTACGAAATGGCCCATGGAGGAGCCGTCCAGTGAGCCAGCAGCGACGCGGTCTCGGCAGGGGACTCGGCGCCCTCATTCCCACCGCCCCGGTCCCACCACCGTCCGGCGACCCGGACGGCGCACGCGAGCCGGGCCTGCCGGGCGGGACGAACGGCATCGGCGTGTCCGCCCCGGCTCTGGAGCCGGTCGCGGGCGCCCATTTCGCGGAGCTTCCCGTCCGGTCCATCACCCCCAACCCGCGTCAGCCCCGCAGCCACTTCGACGACGCGGCCCTGGAGGAACTCGCCGAGTCCATCCGCATCGTCGGACTCCTCCAGCCGGTCGTGGTCCGCAGGGTCACCTCGGGTGAGAGCGACTACGAGCTGATCATGGGTGAGCGCCGCCTGCGGGCGGCCACCCAGGCCGGACTGGCCGTCATCCCGGCCATCGTCCGCGACACCAACGACGATGATCTGCTCCGTGACGCCCTCATGGAGAACCTCCACCGGCAGCAGCTCAACCCGCTGGAGGAGGCGGCGGCCTACCAGCAACTGCTGCAGGACTTCGGCGCCACCCACGAGCAACTCGCCGGACGCATCGGTCGGTCGCGCCCGCACATCACCAACACGCTCCGGCTTCTGAACCTGCCGCCGACCGTGCAACGCCGTGTCGCCGCCGGTGTGCTGTCCGCTGGACACGCCCGCGCCCTCCTGTCGCTCGACAGCTTCGAGGCACAGGAGCACCTGGCGCTGCGGATCGTCCAGGAGGGCCTCTCCGTCCGCGCGGTCGAGGAGATCATCGCCCTCCGCGAAGTCGACGACGAGCCGAAGGCCCCCCGCGCGGGCCGCCGCAAGAAGCCCGTCGCCCCCGGGCTCCAGGAACTCGCCGACCGTCTCTCCGACCGCTACGAGACCAAGGTCCGCGTCGACATGGGCCGCAACAAGGGCAAGATCGTGGTCGAGTTCGCCACGCTGGAGGACCTGGACCGCATCATCAAGTCCATGGCCCCCGACGACGGCATCGAAACCTGACCTTCCTCCAACGCCCCGGCAGCCCAAACGAGCCGCCGGGGCACGTCACCACGCCCCACCCGAAACGCACCGACCACACCATCCCCGCCGCGCCACCAGCACGACGCCGCCCGGCGCGCGCTCGCACCTTCCAGCTGCCCTTCCGGTCCCGCACCTTGCCCACCCCTTCGGCCCATGAGCCAAACAAGGTGCAGCCGTGACGCGTCCTTGATGCACGAACCGCATCATGTCCCCCGATACACCGCTGACCGAGCGGCGAACGATGGCCCACTCGTTCGACTGCCGGAGCACGCGGCACCGTAGCGGTCCTCCCAGCGAAAATCCCGGTCGGACGCGGCCCGGCGGCGGGAAAGCGAGTAGGACCGGGCCCCTCGCTGACGTCCGTAGCGAGGTGCTGGAGGCGACGGTGATCGGCCGCTCGACCCGAGAGAGGCCGTCGGACAACCAGCGAATCGACAACGAGGGTCACGCACGGGTTAGCCAGATCCTCCTGGAGCGGCCCACCGCCGGGGGCGTTCGACAAGTGGCTCGTAAGGGCATGCACACGCCCCAGCGCCGGACGATGCCACACCCGGAAACGCGCTACGAACGACAGAGCTGTTTGCTTCGAGAGGTCTTCGTTCAACGTGGAACCCGCCCCGCAGGCAACCAGCCCCGCTAGCACCGCGATGTTTCCCGTGAAACATCGCGGATTGATCGAGCGTTCGTTCGCTTGTTTGCGGTGGGTTCGTCGGGCTTCGGCTGGAGTGGCGTGGTGAGGCGTCCGATGGCCTCCGGGTGGCGGTCCGATGTTTCATGGGAAACATGGGGACGGATGGCGATCGTCGGGGGCGTGTGCGGTGTGTTCAGGAGTGGTCGGAAGGGGGTCCACCTACGGCGTGTGCCTCATGGGTGTGAGAAGTGAGGGTCAGGTATCGATATGTCGACCCTTGGAGATCTCGTCCCTGCGCAGGTGCGCCGTGGTCGACAACTTGCCGGGCGGGACCAGCGCGTGATCGGCTGGCTCGGCGACCGTCCCGCCGGGTGGCTCGCGCTTCAGGTCGCCGCGTCGTCGCGCACCGGCGGCGTGCTGGTTGGGCCCGCATGGTCGTGGAGCCGACGTTCACATCCCGGCCGATCAGGATTGCCGCGTCGGCGCGGGTCTGCAGGGCGGCCAGGGGGCTGCGCCCAGGCGCCGCTGTGCTGCCAGTGGCGAAGTAGTCCGTAGGCGTTAGGTGAGGCGGGTTAGGAGGAGGTCGCGGCAGACCTCGCCCAGGTCGAGGCCGGCGACGCTGATGGCGCGGGGGAAGAGGCTTGTTTCCGTCATGCCGGGGGCGACGTTGACTTCCAGGAAGTGGACTTCGCCGTCGGGGGAGATGATGAGGTCGGTCCGGGACAGGTCGCGGAGGCCCAGGGCGCGGTGGGCGGTGACGGCCGCGGCGGTGGCGCGGGCGGTGGCGTCGGGGGTTAGGCGGGCGGGGGTGATGAACTCGGTGTCGCCGGCGTCGTAGCGGGCGGTGTAGTCGTAGAGGCCGCCGGGGGCGACGATCTCGACGGCGGGTAGGGCGGTGGGGTCGCCCTGGCGGTCGATGACGCTTACGGAGACTTCGGTGCCGGAGACGTACTGCTCCACGAGGGCGGCGTCGCCGTAGGCGAAGCAGCCGACCATGGCGGCGGACAGGTCCGCGGCCTCGTGGACGACGGACGCGCCCAGCGCGGAGCCGCCACGGGTGGGTTTGACGAACAGCGGAAGGCCGAGGCTGCGGATGATCTGGTCGAGCACGGACGAGGCGCCAAGGTCGTGGAAGACCTCTTTCGGCAGCGCGACCGAGTCTGGGGTTCGCAGGCCCGCCCGTCGGACGACGGACTTGGCGGTCGGCTTGTCCCAGGCGACACGACACGCGTCCGGTTGGGCGCCGACATAGCGGACATCGAGGAGTTCGAGGACGTCGCGAATCGAGCCGTCCTCTCCGGCGGCGCCGTGCAGGACGGGGAACACGACGTCCGGCGGGTCGTCGGACAGCGAGTCCAGGAGTGTCGCGTCCGCGTCGCGTAGTTCGACGGGAATGTCGAGGGCGCGGAGCGCGTCGGTGATCCGGCGGCCGGAGCGGAGCGAGACCTCTCGCTCATAGGAGAGTCCTCCGGCCAGGACGACGACATGACCGAGTTCCACTGAGGCTGCCCCTTAGC
This sequence comes from Actinomadura spongiicola, assembly GCF_003432485.1. Classification (GTDB taxonomy): domain Bacteria; phylum Actinomycetota; class Actinomycetes; order Streptosporangiales; family Streptosporangiaceae; genus Spirillospora; species Spirillospora spongiicola. The sequence goes on along the minus strand of NZ_QVNQ01000001.1, from coordinate 296,410 downwards.
TGGTGCGGTGATCAGAGACGGCGACGCGATCGCGCCGAGGCGACGCGTTTCACGTGAAACATTCAGATGATGTCCGGTCCGGGAGCCTGGAAGCCGGTGGAGGCGTCCGCGGCGGTTCCACCGAACATGTCCCGGAGGCGGATCTCCTGTTCCACCACCGCGGCGAGGCGGCGGACGCCCTCCCGGATCCGGTGGGGTTCCGGGAAGCAGTAGGACAGGCGCATATGCCGATGGCCGGACCCGTCGGCGTAGAAACCGGTGCCCGGGACGTACGCCACGCGCTCGGCGATGGCGCGTGGGGCCATCGCCTTGGCGTCGAGGCCCTCGGGGAGGGTCAGCCAGACGAAGAACCCGCCCGCGGGACGTGTCCAGGTGCAGCCGTCCGGCATGAGCTGCTCCAGGGATTCGAGCATCGCGTCGCGGCGGGTCCGGTAGAGCTCCCGGAAATCCTTGATCTGCTCGCGCCATGGCTGGGTGGCGAGATACTCGCGGACGGCCAGCTGAGAGAAGTTCGACGGGCAGAGGATCGCGGACTCGGCGGCCAGGACGAGCTTCGCCCGGACCGCGTGCGGGGCGAGCACCCATCCCACCCGGAGCCCGGACGCGATCGTCTTGGAGAAGGAACCGAGGTAGATGACGCGTTCGGAGTCGTCGGCGCGGAGGGCGCGGATGGGATCGTCCTCGAAGCCGAGGAGCCCGTAGGGGTTGTCCTCGACGACGAGCACGTCGTATTCGGCGCAGATCTCCAGAATCTGGGCGCGGCGGGCGGTGGTGAGGGTGACGCCCGCGGGGTTCTGGAACGTCGGGACGGTGTAGAGGAACTTCACCCGGCGGCCGGCCGCCCGGAGCCGAGCCAGGGTTTCGCGGAGGGCGGTGGGAATGAGGCCCGCCTCGTCGAGCGGGACATGGACGACATCGGCCTGATACGCGGCGAACGTCCCCAGCGCGCCGACGTAGGAGGGGGCCTCGGCGAGGACGACATCGCCCGGATCCACGAAGATCTTGGTGATGAGGTCGAGCGCCTGCTGGGCGCCGACCGTGACGACGATGTCGTCCGCGGACGCCTGGACGCCTTCGAGCGCCATCACGTCGCAGATGTGCTCGCGGAGTCGTTCGTCGCCCTGCGCGGAGCCGTACTGCAGCACCTCGGCGCCCTTGCCCGCGACGAGGTCGCCGATCATCTGACCGACGGCGTCGAGGGGCAGCGCGGAGACGTACGGCGCGCCGCCCGCGAGGGAGACGATCTCGGGACGGGCCACCATCGCGAACAGAGCCCGGATCTCCGAAGGCACCATGCCGGCGGCACGGGCGGCATAGCGATCGGTGTAGGCATCCGTACGCGAGTGCTGTTCCACGAGGCACCTCCGAAATGAACTGGCCTTCCTGCAAACTACGGCATCGAACGTCCTGCACCTCGGTGACCCCCCGGACGGCCGGCGGCAGAAGTGTCTTCCGGACGAGCTCGCATGCGGGCACTTCACCCATTTCCGGCCAGTACCGGCTGACTTCGCGCCCATCATGGGGCGTCCATCTCGTTGGGAAACGCGTTCTTTGCGGGGAGGTGGTGCCGCTGGTGACGGGGGTGTGGGGCGCCGTCCGATACGATGCCCGAGGATCCCGGAAAAGTCCGGGAGCTTCAGCGAAGAGGCGTTCCGTCAGGCCGGCGGACGAGGATCGCAACAGGGGGTGCCGTCCCGGTGTCGCGTCGTCTCGTCAACATCACGCTGGACAATCTGAGTGATCTGCCGCATCGCTGCCGCGGTTGCGTGTTCTGGGAACTGGATCCGGTGAGCCGGGACCGCGCGCTGGACAGCGGTGACTCGGGCCTGGAGAAGGAGGCGTGGATCTCCTCGACCCTGCTGGAGTGGGGCAGCTGCGGCAAGATCGTCTACGTTGACAACGTTCCGGCGGGTTTCGTGATGTACGCGCCGCCCCTGTACGTGCCGCGGTCGGTGGCGTTTCCGACGAGTCCGGTGAGCGCGGACGCGGTGCTGCTGATGACCGCGCACATCCTGCCGGAGTTCGCGGGCGGCGGGCTCGGGCGCATGCTCGTCCAGGGCGTCGCGAAGGACCTGACCCGGCGCGCGGTGAAGGCGATCGAGGCGTTCGGTGATCTGAAGGGCGAGGAGGGCGGGTGCATGGTGCCCGCCGACTATCTGCTGTCGGTCGGGTTCAAGACCGTCCGCCCGCATCACCGGTATCCGCGGCTGCGGCTGGAGCTGAAGTCGGCGCTGTCGTGGCGTGAGGATGTCGAGGTGGCCCTGGAACGACTTCTGGGGTCCATGACTCCGGAAGGGGCGCTACGGCCCGTCTGAGATGTTCTGAGGCGCTTTGCACGTGTGGCCCGCACTCTCGAACGGAGTGCGGGCCACACGGCTGTGGACGGTCAGATGAACTCGGCCAGTTCGCGGAGCAGGGCCGCCTTCGGCTTCGCGCCCATGATCTGCTTGACGACCTCACCGTTCCGGTAGATGTTCATCGTCGGGATCTGGATGACGCCGTACTCCTGCGGCACCTTCGGGTTGTGATCGATGTCGAGCTTGACGATCTCGATCTTGTCGCCGTGCTCCTTGGAGATCTCCTCCAGGATCGGCGCCACCATCCGGCACGGGGGGCACCACTCGGCCCAGAAGTCGACCAGGACGGGCTTGTCGCTGGCCAACACCTTGGACGCGAAGTCCGCGTCGGTCACCGCTTTCATCGTTCTCCTTATGCCTGGGGCACGGTCTCCGCGGCGTCCCGGTCCTGCAGCCACCGTTCGGCGTCGATGGCGGCCGCGCAGCCGGTGCCGGCGGCGGTGATGGCCTGACGGTAGATGTGGTCCACCACGTCCCCGCAGGCGAACACGCCGGGCAGCTTCGTCCTCGTCGACGGCGCGTCCACGAGCAGGTAACCGTCGGTGTCGGTCTCCAACTGGCCCGCGAACAGCTCGCTGCGCGGATCGTGGCCGATCGCGATGAACAGTCCGGTGATCTCCAGCGCGGACTGCTCGCCGCTCTTGGTGTTGCGGACGGTGACACCGGTGACGCGGTCCTCGCCGTGGATGGCGGTGACCTCGCTGTCCCACAGGAACTTGATCTTCTCGTTGGCGAACGCCCGGTCCTGCATGATCTTCGAGGCGCGGAGCTGGTCGCGGCGGTGGATCACGGTGACGGAGCGGGCGAACTTGGTGAGGAAGATCGCCTCCTCCATCGCGGTGTCGCCGCCGCCGACGACCGCGATGTCCTGCTCGCGGAAGAAGAAGCCGTCGCAGGTCGCGCACCACGACACGCCACGTCCCGAGAGGCGCTTCTCGTCCGGCAGGCCCAGCTCGCGGTACCCGGACCCGGTCGCGACGATCACGGTCTTGGCGAGGTGGGTCTCGTCGCCGACCTTGACGACCTTCGGGTCGACGGTGAGGTCCACCTCGGTGACGTCGTCGGTGACGAGCTCGGCGCCGAACCGTTCGGCCTGCTTGCGCAGGTTGTCCATCAGATCGGGGCCCATGATCCCGTCCGGGAAGCCGGGAAAGTTCTCCACGTCGGTGGTGTTCATCAGCGCACCGCCGGCCGTGACCGAGCCTTCGAACACCAGCGGTTTCAGGTCGCCGCGGGCCGCGTAGACGGCGGCCGTGTAGCCGGCGGGGCCCGAGCCGATGATGATGACGTTGCGGACGTCGCTCACAGTTCTGCCTCTCCTCCATGGCCGCCGGTGCCGCGCGACCCGGCCTGCCAGTCGCGTCAACAGATCCTAGGCTGTATTTATTCGCTCCCGCTCAGGCACGCCCGCCCGGCGACCGTGTTCACTGAAACCTGTACAAGGCCGCTCGCAGCCCTGCGCGTAATGTGCGAGCGCTGCGCCGCTTCGCGACCTGTTCGAGAGGCTGCCTACGGCGTCGCCGGCTCGATCAGCCCGGTGATGTCGACGACCTCGAACACTGCAAGTGGCGGACCGGGAACGCGGACATCCAAAGCTCACCGTGTGGTGGACGGGACGCCCGCGCTGCACGCCGCACGTTTCTCGGGGGCGCACCGGTCCGGTGGGTCGCTGCGACCGTTCCCCGGTCGGTTGGAGGCGGGGCGTCTTGGGGCGCGTTCGTGGGGGGCTTCTAGGGTGGGGGTATGGCACGGGTTCTGCTTCTTCACTCGATGTACGGGCTGCGTCCCGCGGTGCGGCAGGCGGCGGACAGGCTGCGCGCGGCGGGGCATGAGGTGCACGTCCCCGACCTGTACGACGGTCGGGTCGTCGACACGGCCGAGGAGGGCATCGAGATCAAGGAGGAGATCGGACGGGACGAGCTGCTGCGCCGCGCGATCGCCGCGGCCGCGCCGCTGGTGGACGACGGCGGCCTCGTCTACGCGGGGTTCTCCCTCGGTGGCGCGCTCGCCCAGAACCTCGCGTTCGCCGATGCGAAGGCGGGCGGGCTGCTGCTGATGCACGGGACGTCCGACATGGCGGACGACGCGTCCACCGACATACCGGTGCAACTGCACGTCGCCGACCCGGACACGTGGGAGCCCGTCGACTGGCTGAACGCCTGGTATCTGCGGATGCGGAAGGCGGGCGCGGACGTGGAGGTCTTCCAGTACCGGGGCGCCGGGCACCTGTTCACCGACCCGGACCTGCCCGACTACGACGCCGAGTCCGCCGAACGGGCCTGGGCGATCGCGCAGGACTTCCTGGCGTCTCTGTAACGCAAAACCCCTGGACGGTGGTGGGCATGTCGCTCGCCGCCGTCCAGGGGCCTTCGAGGCGGGTGGTCAGCCGTTCTTCACCGTGTGGAGAACGTGCTGGTTCTGGGCCGAGCAGTCGGGGCCGACGACCCACAGGTGCAGTTTTCCGGGCCGGTCACCGGGCACGGCGATCACGGTCGCCGGGTTGCCCTCGTACTCGGCCCGGTCGACGAGAACGGGCTTCTGGTCCCGGACGATGCCGAGGACGCAGCCGCGGAGACGGGTGTCCGGCGCGTCGGCGGCGCGCAGTTCCCGGTTGCCGGACATGACCTGGGCGGCCTGCTCGGCGAGCGTCCCGGCCCGGTAGTGGGTGCGGCTGTGGGTGACCGCGAACGCGGTCGCCGGCTCCGCCTTCGGGGCCGTGCCGCGCTCCCCGGCGATGCTGGGGTGCGCCTTGTCCTGCGGCGGGGTCGCCGCCCGGGTGCTGTCGCCGCCGGTGTCGTCCATGGCGATCTTTCCGACCGCCGCTCCGCCGCCTAGCACGACCACGGCCGCGGCGGCGGCCGACAGTATCCGCCAATGCCGCCTTCCGCGCCGCTGCTCCAGGCTCACCACGGTGGCAGAGTTCAGCGACTCCGCCGCGATGGCGGTGTCGATGCGTTCGGCCAGTTCGGCGGGCATGGACGGCGCGGGTGCCTCCGCCAGGAGCCGGGACACGTCCGCAAGGTCGGCGGACAGGTCACGGCATTCGGCGCAGGTGTCGAGGTGCGCGTTGACGGAGGCGGCTTCGTCGTCTTCGAGTAGTCCCTCGGCCAGGTCGGCCAAGACGTCGTAGTCGAGATGTGCGGGGTTCACTTGGGCATGCCACCTCCTTCCACACCTCCGACGTTTTTGCGTTCCCGTCGGTTCCGGTGGTGGTGGAGAAGGGGGGCCAGCCTGGCGCGTCCCCGCGCGCAACGGCTCTTGATCGTTCCGGGTGGGACTTCCATGACCTGCGCGGCGTCGTCGACGGAATAGCCCATCATGTCGACGAGGACGAGGGCGGCGCGCTGCTCGAAGGGGAGCTGCCCGAGCGCGGTGTGGACGTCGAGGGAGACGCCGTGCGCGTCGGTCGGGTCGGGCATCTTCGGCGCGACGGAGTCGAAGGCGGCGTCGTCGCCCATCGGTGTCGCCGGGCGGACGGACTTGCGCCTGATGCGGTCCAGACAGGCGTTCACCACGATGCGGTGCAACCATGTGGTGACGGCGGCGTCGCCACGGAACCGGCCGGCGGCGCGGAACGCGGAAAGGCAGGCGTCCTGGAGCGCGTCCGCGGCCTCCTCGGGGTCGCCCAGGGTGCGCAGCGCGACGGCCCACATGCGGTCGCGGTGCCGGTGGACGAGTTCGGCGAAGGCGTGCGGGTCCCCCTGGGCGTGACGGGCGAGGAGCTCCTTGTCGGGCACCTCGTCGACGCGACGCATGCTCACCGACGTCATGAGCGACCGCTTTCTCGTTCGGGACGCCCGGAAGGCGCCGGACGTCCACGACCGGCTGCTGGGGTTGGCACCACAGGTTCCTGGGGGGGCGAAGGGACAATCTGCTCACAGGCACGATACAGACAAGCGCCGCCCCACGTCACAGCCGTGAGTTCCGGTGAGTGGAGGCGGATCAGTTACGCGAACCGAGGACGGTGACCTCGCTGACCTCGGCGCGCAGTTGCCCGTCCGAACCGTTGGAAAGCTTGGTGAACCACAGCAGCACGTACTGCGCGGTTCGCGGGCTGGGGAACTTGACCGACGTGGAACCGGACCGGGACGTGGTGATCGTCTGGACCTTCTGCATCGCGCTCGGATCGGACGAGTTGCCGACCTTCAGCTGGATCGTGGCTCCGGCGGATTCGGGGAGCCGGGCCTTGACCTCCTTGATCGTGACCGGCCGGCCCATGTCGAGCAGCAGCCCGACACCCTCCTTGAGGTTTCCGAACTCCGGTGACGTGTAGTAGGAGCTTCGCCAGACGGTGCCGTCCTTGCCGTCGATGGCGAGCCGCCCCTTCTCCGGGCCCTTCCCGCCGTCCTGGCCGACGGGGTCGATGCCCGCCGCGCTCTGGATGTCGAGTTCGGTGGCGGAGGGGGTGGGAGGCGCGCTGGATCTCTTCGGGTCGGCGACGCCGGTGGTGCCGGGGTCGTTCTCGGAGTCGCCGCCCATGAGGGCCCAGGCGCCGAGGCCGACGATGACGGTGAGCGCGGCCGCCGCGACGCCGAGGAGGGCGCGGTTGCCGAAGCGGCGCGGGGCGCCGTGCGCGGCGCGAGCGGGGCGGGTGGCCGCCGACGCCGGGGGCGGAGGTTCGGGCCGGTTGCGGGTCCGTGGCGGCGGGACGTGCGACGAGACCGTCGTCTCGGGGGGCGGGGCGGGCTGATGATGGTGCGAGGTTCTGGGGGCGGGCGCGGCACCGCGGCGGTGGGACGGCGGGTGCGGCGCGTTGGGCCGTCCGGCCGGTGGCGCGGGACGCGGGGTCGGCGGCTGGGGGTGGCCGAGCCCCGCGAACAGTGGCAGCGGGGTGCGGGGCACGCCGCGCAGGGCCTTGGCCAGGTCGGCGGGGGTGGCGAGCGGTTCGCCCGGTCCGATGCCGAGGCAGCGGCAGACGATCGCGTCGATCGCGTGTGAGATTCCGGCCTGGACCTGGCGGGGCGCGTGCGGAACGCCGTCGGTGGCGGGCGCGGCGGGCAGGTCGGACCGGTCGTCGTCGCCGGGCCAGTGCGCGGTGAGCGCGGCGTACAGCATCCGGCCGAGGCCGCGGACGTCGTCGCCCGCGGGGTCGTCGGAGTGCCGGTCGCCGAGGACGGCGTCGGTCGCGATACCGAGGATCTTGACGGTGCCGCCCGTCGTCCAGACCAGGTCGCGGGGCGTGAGACACAGATGCGACAGGCCCGCGGCGTGCGCGGCGGCGATCGCCTCGGCCGCCTCGTACAGCAGCGTCGCGGCGCGTCCGGGTTCGAGCGGCGCCTTGCCGAGCATGACCTCCAGGGTCTCGCCGACGACCCATTCGCTGACGACATAGGCGCTCTCGCCGCTGTCGTCGGCGTCGAACACCTGGGTGAGGCGCGGGTCGGTCAGCCGGCTCGCCGCGCGGGCGGACGTGACGACGTCGGCGATCCTGGGATTTTCGGGATCGAAGGTGCGGACGGCGACGGCCCGCGCGAGGATCTCGTCGATGGCCTTCCAGAGGGATGATCCGCCGGAGTCGCGGATGCGTTCCTCGAGACGGTAGCGGCCGGCGAGACGGGTACCGGGCTCGATGACTGACGTGCTCACGGCAACGTCCTGCACAGGTGGTCAGATCCCATGTTCGTGGCGTGGCAGCTTACGCCTCCGACCCTCCTCTTTGCGTTCCCCAGGGTGTCGCCCCGCAAGCCGTAGTCCCCCACATGGTAGTGGCTACTCGTCCGAGTGGCCGCCTTATCGCCGCGCGTCCTTTTTACTTTGCGTCTTTCCTTTGCCCGGCTTTCCGACGTCCGGCCGGGTCACCGTGCGATTTCGGGCAAGCGGGACAAAACACCTAGAGGGTCGGTGGGTCGGCCCGCGGAGCCGCCGGTCAGCGTCCCGGGAGGCGGCGGGCGAACATGGCGATCGTCGACTGGATCTCCTCCACCCGCAGCAGCTTGGCGAAGACCACGTACAGCAGGCCGCCGCCCGCGGAGCCGACGACCAGGGTGACGAGCGCCGTGAGGAGCGACCCGGTGTCGCCGAGGGCGTCCGCGACGGTGCGGGCGGCGTACGCGAGACCGATCAGCGGCCAGAGCGCGACCAGCAGCTTCAGATGTCCGCCGACGATGCGGCGCCCGTCGATGCCGCCGAGTTTGCGGCGCAGCACCAGCCAGCAGGTGAGGGCGCCGACCGTGTTGGTGACCGCGAATCCGCCCGCGATGCCGACCACGATCCACTTGACGTCCAGGACGTTGTACGCGGCGAACGCCATGACGATGTTGCACGAGACGGCGACGAGGCCGATCAGCGCGGGCGTCCGGGTGTCGCCGTGCGCGTAGAAGACCCGCAGCATCAGCTGGTACGTGGAGAACGGCACGAGCGCGATCGCGAACATCTGCATGACGCGGGCGATGACCAGGGCGTCGTCGGACGTCGTGTTGCCGTGCGCGAACAGCACCGTGGTGATCTCGGGCCCGAGCACCAGCATCAGCGCCGCCGCGGGCATGATGATCACTGAGGAGAGCCGGAGCCCGCTGGAGAACGCGGCGCGCACGTCCGCGGTCTTCCCCTCGGCCGCGAACCGGCTCATCCGCGGCAGCAGCGCGGTGATCACCGAGACGCCGACGATCGCGTAGGGGAGCTGGAACAGCTGGTAGGCGTTGAAGTACGGCGTGTACCCGTACCCTTCGCCGAACCCCTGGACGGTGGCGAGTTTCCCGGCCCGGTTCGTGAGGGCGGTGACGACGGCGAGCCCGGCCTGGGTCGCGAGGACGTACACCAGCGTCCACCCGGCCATCCGCGCGACCTCGCCGATCTCGCCGCGCTGGAAGTCCAGCCGGGGCCGCCACCGGAACCCGACCCGGCGCAGCGACGGCCACAACGCGATCGTCTGCAGGACGATCCCGCCGGTGGTGCCGAGGGACAGCAGCATCATCTGACCGTCGGAGATCGAGGACGGATCGACCCGTCCCGTCGTGACCGCCAGGAACGCGCCGCCGACCGCGATCACCACGATGTTGTTGAGCACCGGCGCCCACATCGGCGCACCGAAACTCCCGCGCGTGTTGAGGATGGCCCCCGCGAACGCGCCGACGCCGTAGAAGAAGATCTGCGGCAGGAAGAACTGCGCGAACAGGACGGCGACCCTGCGCTGGTCACCGGTGTAGCTGCCCGCGAGGACGTCGATGAACAGCGGCGCGCACAGGACCGAGACGACCGTGAGCACCCCGAGGCCGAGCACCGCGAGCGTGAAGACGCGCTGCTCGTACCGTTCGCCATAGGCGCGGTCGCGTTCCTTGGCCCGGACCAGGATCGGCACGACGACGCTCGTCAGGATGCCGCCGAGCAGCAGGTCGTAGATCTGGTTCGGGATCGTGTTGGCGGTGTTGTAGGCGTTGGCGAGCAGCCCGGTACCGAGCGCGGCGACGATGACCGCGGTACGCAGGAAGCCGGTGACACGGGACGCGAGCGTGCCGATCGCCATGATCGCGCCGGAGCGCAGGACCCCACCGGACCCGCCGCCCTTCTCACCATCGCCGGGGGCGGCGTCGACGACGGTCTCCCCGATGGGGGCCCTACCACCCGCGGTGGGGATGTCGATCGCCGTCTCGGCCGCGAGGTTTCCCGCGCCCGGAATCGGCGGGGGCCCCGGGCGCGTCGCCGGGTTCGGCGGCGCCTGCCTCCGGTGTCGCGGCCCCCGCTCTGGATATCCGGAGAACGGCTCCCCGGGCGACGACTGCCCCTGAGGCGCCTGTCCTTGAGGGAGGTGCGGGTGGTGCCCCTGACGTGCCGCTCCTTGGGACGCCGGTCCCTGAGGTGTTGGTCCTTGGGGTGCCGGTCCTTGAGGCGCTTGCCCTCGGGGGGCCTGCCCTTGGGGTGCCGGTCCGTGGGGTGCAGGACCTTGAGGCACGTGCCCTTGAGGCGCCGGCCCCTGGGGCGCTGGTCCGCGAGGTGCCGGTCCCTGGGGCGCCCAGCCGTGAGGGACGTTCCCTTGAGACGCCGGTCCATAGGGCGCCGGTCTCTGAGGTGCCGATCCCTGAGGCGGCGGTCCGTGGGGGGCTGGCCCCTGGGGCGCTGGTCCTTGAGGGGTTTGCCCTTGAGGGGCCGGTCCCTGAGGTGTAGGTCCTTGGGGTGCCGGTCCCTGAGGGGTTTGCCCGCGGGGGGCCTGCCCTTGAGGTGCTGGTCCTTGGGGGGCTTGCCCTTGGGGTCCGGGACCTTGGGGCGGTCGGCCGTAGGGAGGTCGTCCGTGTTGGGGCGGCCTTTGGGGTGCCGGGCCCTGAGGTGGTGGGCCTTGGCGCGGGCCTTGAGGTGGTCCCTGGTATGGGGAGCCCTGGTGCCGTGGGCCCTGTGCCGGGGGGTGGCCTGGTGTCGGGTAGCCCTGGCCCTGCGGCGGACGTGCGTGGGACGGGCGGCGTCCGGGCGGGTCAGCCGGGCCCGTCGGGCTGCCCTGCGCCGGATACCCCGGGCCCCGAGGGTCGCTCTGCGTGGGGTAGCCCGGTCCCGGGGAAGCGCTCTGGTCCGGAGGCGGGGGCGGGCCCTGCGTCGGGGAGCCCTGTCCCGGGTGTTCCGGGGAATTCGGCGGCGGATAGCCCGGACCCTGGGAATCCGGGTCCGGGGTACCCGTTTCCTTGTCCCGTCGTCCCTGCCGATCCCGATCCGATCGACCCGTCACCGGCTGCCTCCGATTTCCGGCGGCGCCTTGCTCTGATGGCCCGCACTCCGACGCCCACGAAGAGTACGGCAAGTCCGCCACCGGTGATGAGCAGGGCGATACGTCCGTATCCGGTGGTCCGGACGATGATGGTCTCACCGCTTCCGAACGTCCGGCCGCCCGAGTTCGGGATCACCAGCGTGAGGTCCACCTCGAAGTTGCCGTTCCCGGCGGCCTTCGCCGGAATCCAACGCTGGGCCCGTTCCCCGGGGCGCAGTTCGATCACCGCGTCCTCGGGGTCGAGTTGCCCGAGCCGCAGCTTCGCCTTGTTCTCCGACTTCGCGACGAGGCGGACCTTCACGGACTGGTTCTTCAGCGTGTTCTCCACGAGCACCGGCAGTTTGCCCGTGCTGCCGCCCATCAACACCCGTTTGTTCTTGGTGGTGACGATGCGGACGCCTTCCATGTGCTCGTCGAGTTCCGCCGCGAGGGCCCTGCGGGCGACCTTGGCGCGGCCGGGGCCCGTCCGCCACGACACCGACTCCATGCGCAGGACGGCCCGCTCGTACGAGATCACGATGTCGCCGACCATGACCGCCCGGAAAGCGGCGGCGTCCCGGGCGATGTCGCGCGTCTGTTCCAGGTGCGCGTCGCTGAGCTCCAGGGCCTCGTTGTCGTCGTCGTAGATCTGGAGGACCCTGTCCTGCGGTTTCACGGACGCGATCCTGCTCAGCGGCTGTTCCCGCAGCCAGGGCGCGTCCTTGGTGTAGGACAGCAGCCGTTCGGCGAAGCCCGGTGCCGGGTCCCACTGCCGGTCGGGCGCGACGACGACGGTCCGCGACAGGCTCGGCGTCTCCGCCGCGATCATCGCCGTCTCGGCGAGGAACCGCTGCTCGGCCAGTGCCGCCCCGGCGGCGGACTTCGTTCCCTTGCTGACGATCCGGCTGAGCTTCTCGTCGTAGACGAGCGCCGTCTTCCGGCCCGCGTTCGTCTGGACGGTCGTGGTGGCGTTCGGCATCTCCCCCGTCTGCGGGTTCTGGAACTGCGAGCTGCTCATCAGGAACGTCCCGCCGTCCTTGAGGGCGTGCTGGGCGAGTTGTCCGAGCGTTCCGCCGCCCGCCATGCCGTAGGGCGGCCACGCGACACGCACGTCCGGTGCCCGTCCGAGCGCCTTCGTCGCGACGTCGGTGTTCTTCTCGGCGAACGCGTCGGAGATGTCGCCCCACATCTTGTGCCGGACGAGGGCGACGACGTCGGGGTCGCCGTACGGGACGGTGAAGTAGGGGTCGTCCTTGGACGCGGTGTTCAGCGCCGCCAGCCAGGACGACGCGACCGTGCTCTTCTCCCTACCGGTGCGTTTTCCGTTGAACGGCTTCACGCTGTAGTCGCCGGACGCCATCGTCCGAACGTCGTCCAGGAGCGCCGGGTCGATCGCCCACGTGATCGGCGTGTCGCTCGCGCCGGCCGCGCGGACGAGCTTCGAGAGTCGCCCGCCCGGCGACATGTCCTTGGTGAGCTGGTCGTCGAAGAAGGTCTGGTCGCTGGTGCGGTGCATGCGGTCGATCAGCGGCCAGACCCAACCGACCGTCACCGGTTTGGAGAGGTTGTTCTTCGGCATGAACGTCAGGAAGGTCGTCATGCCGCCGACGACCTGTTGCGCGGAGTTGAGTACCTCCACGCCGACCGGGTAGACGCCGGGCGCGCCTCCCGGAGGTCGCAGCCGCAGGGCCTGGGTGCTGGTCCTGAACGTCCAACGCTGCTCCGCGCCGGGGTCCTTCGCGCCGGGGAGTTGCTGTTGCGGACCGATGTTGGGCAGCTGGCCTGGTTGGCCGGACGCGAGCTGGTCGAGCTGGCTGCGGCTGGTGACGGGTTGCGCGCTGTAGCGCAGCCGGAGGGTGAGGCCGGGGAGCTGTTCGTCCGTCCGGTTCCTGGCCAGCCCGGCGATCTCGATCCGGGAGTTCTCGCGGACGGGTTTCGGAGTGAGCCTGGTGAGCGCGAGCCCCACGGGCGTGCGCTCCCGCGCCTGCGCCGGAGCCTGCGCGGTCTTCGCGGCGGCGGGGGCGGCCAGAGTCGCGGGTGCCGCCATGGCGAGGCAGGACAGCAGGGCGGCCAGCGCGACCGCGCGCCTGACCCTCCTCACGCCGTATCCGACCGGCAGCCGCCCGAGGCCGTGCCCGCCCCGGAACGGCGGGCGTCGATGTCCCCCACCACGGCCCCGATGGTAGTCCGCCGCGGGGCTCTGTCAGACCGTCCGGTCCACCTGTGGCATGGATCGGTATCGCTCGACCGCCGCCCCACTGTGATCCCGGTGAGTTCAGACGACCGTGTGTCGTGGTTCGGTTCGTGTGGCGAGGGACGAGCCACGGAAGAGAACGGACGGTTCCGCGTGACAGAGCCCGTACAGGGTGCGCCCTCGAATGCCGAGTGCCGTCGACGCCTCGCCGGTGGCCGTGTAGACGACCTTGTCCGCTGGGTGACCGTCCACCAAGCGCTGGTCGATGAGGAGCGGCATGTCGTCCGGCAGGAGGAGAGGGCAGACGAGTCCGGCCGCGTATTCGGTGACGGCGTTGACGACGTCGGCGCGGGCCGGGTGGACGGCGTCGGCGCCGACAACCCGTCGCACCGCGTCCGTGGACGGTCGTTCGCCCGCCGGGACGATCACTCCGGTCAGGAACGCCCTGTCCCGACCGTCGCAGGCGTAGACGCGTGTCACCAGGCAACGGTCGGCGGGTAGGCCGAGCGCCTTGGGGAGCTCGTCGGCGTGAACCAGCGCGACGGGAAGTCGCACGATCTCGTGCAGCGCCTCCAGTTCGAGCAGCGCGCGGTGGATGGCGAGGGCGTCCTTCATGTTGGCTCCATCCCGCGGGGGTTCCTCCCGCTCACCCCCGGACCTGAGTTGTCCCGACACCCCGTGCTCCACAAGTCGTGGAATATCCCCATATGCCCGAGACGTCTGGCTTAACCCAGCGCGTGTAGTGCGTGAAGCCCTCCCGATGCGCCTGCGCCGCAGGTGCGGCGGACCGTGGCCCTTCGAGATCCCGCTACCGTTGTGCGTGCGGGGGGCTCATCGGAGGTCGCCCCGGCGTTCACCGCAGTGCCCAGAACGTAACTCGGGGATCGTCACATGTGAAGAGCCTCGGGCCTCGGCCCCGCAAGGACTCCCGTGCGGCATCCGCTGATCACCGGAAAGTCTTTTGTCAGCCCGTCTACCAAGGAAATACGCTCGATGGCCGTGCCCAACCAGAACGTGACCCCGGAGGCCTCGCGGCGCACCGCGATCGCCGAGCTGCTACGCCGTATCGCGCCCGTCGCCGACGACCTCGGCGTCAGGTTCGCGGCGGCCGGTCACGAACTGTCGCTGGTCGGCGGCCCCGTCCGGGACGCGTTGCTGCGCCGTCCGACCAAGGACGTCGACCTGACCACCGACGCGCCCCCCGAACGCACCCTGGAGCTCATTCGGGGCTGGGCGGACGCGCACTGGACGATCGGCATCGAGTTCGGCACGGTCGGCCTCCGCAAGGACGGCGTCGAGCTGGAGATCACGACGTATCGCAGCGAGTCCTACGACCCGAAGTCCCGCAAGCCCAGCGTGTCGTACGGGACGTCCCTGGTGGAGGACCTGCGCCGCCGCGACTTCGCGGTGAACGCGATGGCGGCGCGGCTGCCCGGCCACGAGTTCGTCGACCCGTTCGGCGGTCTCGTCGACCTGCAACGCAAGGTGCTCCGGACCCCCGGCCGCCCCGAGGACTCGTTCAACGACGACCCGCTGCGGATGCTGCGCGCCGCCCGGTTCGCGTCCCAGCTCGGCTTCACGGTCGCGCCGGACGTCGTCCAGGCGATGACGGACATGGCCGAACGCATCGAGATCGTCTCCGCGGAACGGGTCCGGGACGAGCTGTCAAAACTGATCTGCGGCCGGTACCCACGGGAGGGCCTCGCGCTGCTCGTCGACACGGGCCTCGCCGCGTACGTCCTGCCCGAACTGCCGAAGCTGCGGCTGGAGATCGACGAGCACCACCGGCACAAGGACGTGTACGAGCACTCGCTGATCGTCCTGGAACAGGCGATCGCCCAGGAGAAGGAGGGGCCCGACCTCGTCCTGCGGCTCGCGGCGCTCCTGCACGACATCGGCAAGCCGCGCACCCGCCGGTTCGAACCGGGCGGACGGGTGTCGTTCCACCACCACGAGGTCGTCGGCGCGAAGATGGCCAACAAGCGGCTGTCGGCGCTGCGCTACTCGAAGGACGTCATCGCCGACGTGTCCCGGCTGGTCGAGCTGCACCTGCGCTTCCACGGTTACGGCACCGGCGAATGGACGGACTCGGCCGTCCGCCGCTACGTCCGGGACGCGGGCCCGCTGCTGTCGCGGCTGCACAAGCTCACCCGCGCCGACTGCACGACCCGCAACAAGCGGAAGGCCGACCGCCTTCGCCGCACCTACGACGACCTCGAACGCCGGATCGAGCGGCTCGCGCAGGAAGAGGAACTGGCGTCCATCCGCCCGGAGATCGACGGGAACGAGATCCAGGAGATCCTCGGCATCACCCCGGGCCCGCTCGTCGGGAAGGCGTACCGCTTCCTCCTCGACCTGCGCCTCGACCGCGGCGTCATCGGCAAGGACGCGGCCGCGGACGAACTACGCCGCTGGGCCGCCAAGGAGGGCATCCTCCCCGGCGAGGCGGCCGAATGATCCCGTTGCAGCTCGGTCGGATGAGCCCCCGGGAGACCGAGCGGCTGCTGGAGTTCGACCGTGAGCATGTCTGGCATCCGTACTCGCCGATGCCCGCGTCCGCTCCCGTCCAGCCGGTGGTGTCGGCGGACGGGGTCAGGTTGACGCTCGCCGACGGCACCGAGCTGATCGACGGGATGTCGTCGTGGTGGGCGGCCGTGCACGGCTACAACCACCCGAAGCTGAACGCGGCCGTGACCGGGCAGCTCGGAAAGATGGCGCACGTCATGTTCGGCGGGCTCACCCACCCGCCCGCCGTCCGGCTCGCGGAGCGGCTGGTCGAGATCACGCCGGAGCCCCTGACGAAGGTGTTCTTCGCCGACTCCGGATCCGTCGCGGTCGAGGTCGCGATCAAGATGACGTTGCAGTACTGGCGGTCGCAGGGGAGGCCCGAGCGGCGGCGGCTGCTGACCGTCCGCGGCGGCTACCACGGTGACACGTTCGGTGACATGGCCGTGTGCGACCCGGTGAACGGCATGCATCACCTGTTCACCGACGTCCTCAGCCAGCACGTGTTCGCGCCCCAGCCGCCGCTCGGATACTCCGCCGAACCCGACACCGGGTACCTGGACGAGCTGTCGCGCCTCGCCGCCGAGCACGCGGACGAACTCGCCGGAATCATCGTCGAGCCGATCGTGCAGGGCGCCGGCGGCATGCGGTTCTACGCCCCGGAGTACCTGAGCGCGCTTCGCGACATCGCCGACGAGCACGGGCTTCTCCTGGTGCTGGACGAGATCGCCACCGGCTTCGGCCGGACGGGTGAGCTGTGGGGCTGCGACCACGCCGAGGTCGTCCCCGACATCATGTGCCTCGGCAAGGCCATGACCGGCGGCTACATGACCATGGCCGCCACGCTGTGCACGGACCGCGTCGCCCACGGCATCACCTCCGGCGAGGCCGGTGTCCTCATGCACGGCCCCACGTACATGGCCAACCCGCTGGCGGCGGCGGTCGCGTCGGCGTCCATCGACCTGCTGATGTCCCGCGACTGGCGGGACGAGGTGGACACCATCGAGGCGATCCTGACCACCGAGCTGCTCGGCGCCGCGGACCTGCCCGGGGTGGCGGACGTCCGCGTACTGGGCGCGATCGGCGTGGTCGAGGCGCGCGAACCGGTGGACGTCCCGTCCGTCCAGGAGATCGCCATGGCGCACGGGGTATGGCTCCGCCCCTTCGGCAAGCTGATCTACACCATGCCCCCGTACATCTGCACGGACGACGAAGTCCACCACATCGCCACCGCCGTCACCGCCATAGCCGAATCCCTCTGACCCAGAGCGCCCGCCACAGTGCGAGCGCGTTACCTGGTTGAGGAGGCGACGCCGAAGGCGAGCCTCCTCAACCAGATCGCGAAGCGATGCCGCGCTCGCCGATCACGGTCAGGGTTGCGAGCCGTCAGGCGAGTGGCCCTGAGCGGGATTTCGTCAGCACAGCCGCGCTCGCCGATCACGGTCAGGGTTGCGAGCCGTCAGGCGAGTGGCCCTGAGCGGGATTTCGTCAGCACAGCCGCGCTCGCCCGATCACGGTCAGGGTTGCGAGCCGTCAGGCGAGTGGCCCTGAGCGGGATTGAAGGAGTACAGCCGGGCGCGGGAGGTCGCGGTTCGGTAGGCGACGGCGCCTGCGGCGTAGGCGGCGGTTACGGCGAGGAGGGTGATCTCGGCGCGGCCGTCTGAGGGGAGCCAGGTCGCGGCGGCTGCCGCCGCGGCGGCGAACATGGCGTTGAACAGCATGTCGTAGACGGCGAAGACCCGGCCCCGGTAGGCGTCGTCGATGGTTTCCTGCAATGTCGTGTCGACGCACAGTTTCACGCCCTGCGACGCGACACCCAGGACGAATCCGGCGGCGGCCCAGGAGCGTTCGGTGAACGGCAGTCCGAGGCCGAGCAGGCTCAACGCCGCCGCGGTGAGCAGCCACGAGACCCACGCCTGCTTGCTGATCCGCCGCACCACCGGCGGAGTGATGAGCGCGGCGGTGAAGTAGCCGGCGCCGGTCAGGCCGAGCATGACCGCGAACGTTTCCAGGCCCGCGTCGGGGTCGTCCGCGAAGTGGTTGCGGCACAGCAGCAACGTCATGATCAGGATGACGCCGTACAGGAACCGGTGGAACGCGATCGCGCCGAGTGCCAGGGCGGCCTGCGGTCGCTGCGCGAGGTGCCGGGCTCCGTCGACCAGGCCGTCCACGACGCCGCCCAGGGCCTCCGTGATCCGCGGCGCGTTCGGGCGGGTGTCGGGGACGACGGCGTCCTCGGACGGGTGCGGGCCCAACAGTTGCCGGGGCAGTCTCGTCGCGATGATTCCGGCGACGAGGAACATCCCGGCCGCCGACACGAGGATCAGCGCCGTGCCGCCGTCGCCGGCGCCGAAGACGCGGCGCAGGAGGTAACCGATGCCGCCGCCGACGAACGCGATGACCGTCCCGGACGTCACCGAGAACGCGTTCGCCGTCACCAGATGGTCGCGCCGCACCACATGCGGGAGCGCCGCGGAGAGCGCGGCGAGGAAGAAGCGGTTCACGCCGAGGACGACGAGTACGCCGACGAAGAGGGCCGGTCCGTCCCGCCCGGCCGCCGCCACCCCCGCGACGAGCAGGACGAGGACGGCCCGCAGCACGGGTGTCCACACCAGGATCTGCCGCCGCCGCCACCGGTCGATGAACACCCCGGCGAACGGGCCGAGCGCCGAGTACGGCAGCAACGTCACGGCGAACGCGGCCGCGGCCTTCGCAGCCGTCGTCTGCCGTTCGGGCGAGAAGAAGACGTACCCCGCCAGCGCCACCTGGAAGACGCCGTCGGTCAGCTGCGAGGCCAGCCGTGTCCCGTAAAGCCGCCGGAAGTCCCGACCGCGCAGGATCGCCGGCAGTTCAGCTGCCTTCACCTGATCACTTTATGCGCTCCGGCGACGGGCGCTCCGATCAGTCCAGCCAGAGGCGGGTGTAGTCGTAGCCGGCGGTGGTGGGGAGGAAGTGGGTGCCGTGGACGCGGGCCGAGCGGTACAGCGTGTGGGATCGGTTGAGCAGCGGCACGATCGCGGCGTCCTGCATGATCTTCTGGTCGGCCCGCTGCCAGTGGACGGCGGCGCGGGACGGGTCGGGCGCGGTCAGGGCCGCGTCGATCAGGGCGTTGACCTGGGGGTTGTTGTAGCCGCCGTAGTTGGTGGAGTTCTGGCCGTAGCCGCGTCCGTCAAAGAGCGGCTGGATGATGGAGCGGCCGTTGTTGCCGTACCAGTCGGGCGTCCAGCCGGGGGCGGCGATGTCCCATTCGCCCGCGCGGGCCTTCGCGGGGGTGGCGATGGTGTCGGCGTAGAAGGAGCCGCTGGAGTCGGCCGTGAGCACGGTCTTCACACCGCAGGAGTCCAGATTCTCCGCGATGGACTGGGCGATCAGCTTGTGGACGCTGTTGGTGCGGTACGGGAACTTCAGCGTGAGACTCGGATGCCCCGTCCGGCCCAGTAGCTGGCGACACTTCGTGGAATTGCCGGATTCGGCGGGCGTCGGGTAGTGGTCGGCGGGCGCGTATCCGGAGTTGCCCGGTGGGATGACCGTGTGCAGGGGCCTCGCCACCGACGGGCCGCCGACGATCTTGACGAGGGCGCTGCGGTCGATGGCGTACTCCAGCGCCTGTCTGACCTCGCGTCTGCCGAGGGCGCCGCCGTTGTTGGGGCTGCGCGTGTTGAACACCAGGTAGGGGCTGTTGTTCGGCGTCTCCATGATCGCGAAGCGGGGGTCGTCGCGCAGGCCCGGGATCGCGGACGTCGGAACGGGCTGGTCCCAGGCGAGGTCGGCGACGCCCTGCTCGATCTGTTGCTGGACGGTCTCCGGCGAGTCCTGCCCGAGGGTGATCCGGATCTTCTCGACATGCCGTTCGCGGAGCGGGTCGCCGTCGGGCCGCCAGGCGGGGTTGCGGGTGAGCAGGTACGACAGGCCCGGCCGGTAGTCGGTGATCTGGTACGGGCCGTTGGAGATCGTGTGCCGCCGGAACTCCGGCCCGTCCGGTATGTACCGGTCGTACTCCTGGGGCGCGGCGGCGGTGGACGGCAGCGAGAGCAGATGGAGGAAGTCGCTGGCGGGACGCTTCAACGCGAACACGAGCGTCGTGTCGTTCTCGGCGCGGACCCCTTCGATGTCGTGGTCGCGCTGGTAGGCGGCCATCGCCGCGGCGTCGCGGGGGTTGACCGTGCCGAAGCCGCGGCAGAACTCGTCCATGCCCCTGAGTGTGGAGATGAAGTACCCCTTGCCGGCGGACGGCGACGCCGGGTTGCACAGCCGTTCGAAGCCGCGGACGAAGTCGTGCGCGGTCACCGGCCGGGGCGGCTTCGTGTTCCACCGGACGCCATCGCGCAACGTCACCGTGTAGACGCGGTGGTCCTTGCTGACGTCGCCGTTCTCCCGCGTCGGGATCCGGGCGGCCACGTCGGGCCGTACGGGGATCGTCTCCTGGAGGTCGTTGGCGGCACGCGTCCCGAACAGTGTCCGCGCGAACGTGCGGACGAGCCCGTACGCGCCGACGCTGGCGGCCGACGTGGGGTCGAGGTGTTCGACGTCGGACGAGCCGACGATCCGCAGCATGCCGCCGTCGCGGGGCCGTCCGGCGGCGGACGCGTCGTCGCCTCCCCCGGCGCACGCGGCCAGCCCGAACGCGAGACCGGTCAGCCCCAGCATCACCTTGATCATCTCGCGTGCCATCACGCTCTCACCTCACGACTTCGGGACGTGGCGAGCAGTAACCCGTGGTGTCACAGTAGGGCCAGAGCGTGACAAAGGACTGGTACATCACCGTTTCTCTGCGCAAGTAAGGACGCCCTGACAGTGGTTGTCCACTGCCAGGGCGTCCCTTGAGAACTCCGTGACGAGGCTTACGGCGCGCCTCGGTTGCGCGCGCCGACCTCCCGCTCGGCGTCCGGTCTAGCGGTCGATCTCGCCGCGGATGAACTTCTCCACGGCCTCCTGCGCCTGGTCGTC
The DNA here is from genome assembly GCF_003432485.1 of Actinomadura spongiicola. Taxonomy (GTDB): domain Bacteria; phylum Actinomycetota; class Actinomycetes; order Streptosporangiales; family Streptosporangiaceae; genus Spirillospora; species Spirillospora spongiicola. The sequence continues at coordinate 275,739 of NZ_QVNQ01000001.1, read as the reverse complement.
GTTGTACTGCTCCGGCGGCGACTTCATGAAGTAGGAGGACGCCGACAGGATCGGTCCGCCGATACCCCGGTCCTTGGCGATCTTCGCGGCGCGCACCGCGTCGATGATCACACCGGCGGAGTTCGGGGAGTCCCAGACCTCCAGCTTGTACTCCAGGTTGAGGGGCGTGTCGCCGAACGACTTGCCCTCCAGCCGGACGTAGGCCCACTTGCGGTCGTCCAGCCACGGCACGTGGTCGGACGGGCCGATGTGCACGTCCGCCTTCGCCATCTCGTGCGGGATCTGCGACGTCACCGACTGCGTCTTGGAGATCTTCTTCGACTGGAGGCGCTTGCGCTCCAGCATGTTCATGAAGTCCATGTTGCCGCCGAAGTTGAGCTGGTACGTGCGCAGCAGCTCAACGCCGCGGTCCTCGAACAGCCGGGCCATCACCCGGTGCGTGATGGTCGCGCCGACCTGCGACTTGATGTCGTCGCCGACGATCGGGACGCCCGCGTCGGTGAACTTCCGGGCCCACTCGGGGTCGCTGGCGATGAACACCGGCAGCGCGTTCACGAACGCGACCTTGGCGTCGAGGGCGCACTGGGCGTAGAAGCGGTCGGCCTCCTCCGAGCCCACCGGCAGGTACGACACGAGGACGTCCACCTCGGCGTCCTTCAGCGCCTGCACCACGTCGACCGGCTCGGCGTCGGACTCGTCGACCATGTTCAGGTAGTACTCGCCGAGGCCGTCGAACGTGTGGCCGCGCTGGACGGTCACGCCGGTCGGCGGGACGTCGGCGAACTTGATCGTGTTGTTCTCGCTGGCGTGGATGGCCTCGGACAGGTCCATCCCGACCTTCTTGGCGTCCACGTCGAACGCCGCGACGAACTCGACGTCGCCCACGTGGTAGTCGCCGAACTGCACGTGCATCAGGCCGGGGACTCGCGTATCGGGGGCCGCGTCCTTGTAGAACTCGACACCCTGGACGAGCGAAGAGGCGCAGTTGCCCACACCCACGATGGCCACGCGCACCGAACCCATCCGGTTGCTCCTTCTCTTTGCGATTGCGATCCTCGCCCGCCCGGAGGGCGACCGCCACCTTCGCGGTGGGGTTCGCCTGTCCGGGGTGGGCCGCCCTCAGCGGCCTCTGTCCCGAGGCTTGTCCTGTTTGCTTTGGTCGTTTCTGGCTTGCTGTTCCTGCTCGGCCCGCTCACGCCCGATGAGCTCGTTGAGCCATCTGACCTCGCGTTCGACCGACTCCAGCCCGTGGTTCTGCAGTTCCAGCGTGTAGGAGTCGACTCGCTCGCGGGTCCGCGCCAGGGCGGCGCGGACGCTCTCCAGGCGTTCCTCCAGCCGGCTGCGCCGACCTTCGAGGATTCGCAGCCGGACGTCGGCGCGGGTGTAGGAGAAGAAGGCGAAGTGCACGCCGAACCCCTCGTCCTCCCACGCCGCCGGACCGGCCTCGGTGAGGAGCTGCTGGAGGCGCTCCTTGCCGTCCGCGGTGAGCTTGTAAACGATCTTCGACCGGCGGCTCTGCAGTGCCAGCGCCGTGTTCGGCTCCTCCGGCCGGTCCTCGATGATCAGCCCGTTGGCGAGGAGCTGCTTGAGGCACGGGTAGAGGGATCCGTACGAGAAGGCGCGGAACATGCCCAGCAGGGTGTTGAGTCGCTTGCGCAGCTCGTACCCGTGCATCGGGGACTCGTGCAGCAGGCCGAGCACGGCGAGCTCCAGCACGCCCGCGCCCTTCCTGGCCGCCATCGTCCCACCCCCGTAGAGCCGGATGTCTCGATCCGATGTATCGAGTGAATGTATCGACTCGATACATCGCCAAGATACGTAGTCCGGCCCGCCCTGGCAAGTGGCGATCTGTTCGTCCGGCCGTCCGGGGGCTCACCCTGCGGGTATGCGGGCGTCGGGCGACCTTCGGATCGAAGCTGGTCGCCGAGTACGCGCTCGCGAAGCGCGGACGCGTGTCGAGTCGCCGGGGTCTACGGGGACGAGCCGGACCGCCGCGCCGGACGCGGGGAGGCCACCGCCGAACTCGCCTGGTCGGACCGCAAAAACGGAGAATTCAGGGTGTATGTGACGGAAGTATGCCAAAGTTGCGCATGGAAGCATCTGGCCAAGTCGTATGTCCTCGGCTGCGGGGTGCAGGACCCCGAGCGGTAGACCAGTGAGGAGGAACCACCGGCCGTAGCGTCCGGCCGGGGCGTTGACCAGCCGGTACACACCTTCGCCGTGCACATGCTCCCCCCGCTCACCAGCCCGCACAGTACGCTCTTCGGACGGCGCACGAGCCGCCCTGAGCCGGTGGGTGACCCCGGCCCTCGGCAGCAACCGTTGTCCCCTGTTGATGAGGTCGCGTGAGTAATCCAAGCCAGCCCCGACCGGAACCCGGGTCGCAGAGGCCGGGCGGGCAGCACAACCCCCGTCCCGGCGATTCTGGCGAGCCCGGACAGCCGGATGCCCCCCGCGAGCACAGTGCGCCCGGGCAGCAGGACCAGCCACCGAACTTCATGGGCGACCCCGGCTCCCCTCCGACGGCCCCCACCCCCGCCGTCCCGCCCGCGCCACCGAACTCTCCGATGGGCGCGACCCCGCCGCCGGGGACGCCCCTTCCCCCCGGACCGCCGAGCGGCCACGGCATCCCGAGCGCGCTGAACTCCTCCTCGCCGGGCGGAGCACCAAACTCCCCGGACGAGCCGGACCCGGCCGACGTACTGGGCATGCCCAGATTCTCGAACCAGCCGAGCGGCACGAACACACCGACCGGCCCCACCGAACCTGGCGCCGAAGCGCCAATGAGCGCGACCCCGCCGAGCACCGGCAGCACACCGTCTTTCGGTACGCCGAACGTTTCTCCCAACGGGCCGGGCGCCACCGAAGCGCCGATGGGTTCTGTTCCGCCGAGCGGCAGCACGCCGTCTTTTGGTACGCCGGGTGTGCCTCCCACTGGGCCGGGTGCTGGCGAAGCGCCGATGGGCTCGGTCCCGGCGGGCAGTAGCAGCACGCCGGGTTTCGGAACGCCGGGTGTGTCTCCCAGCGGACCGAGTGGTCCCAGCCTTGGCCCCGCCGAACCGGGCGCCGCCGACGCGCCGATGGGCGCGATGCCGCCGAGCGGCGGCAGCACGCCGTCTTTTGGTACGCCGGGTGTGCCTCCCACTGGGCCGGGTGCTGGCGAAGCGCCGATGGGCTCGGTCCCGCCGGGCAGTAGCAGTACGCCGGGTTTCGGTATGCCGAACGTTTCTCCCAACGGGCCGGGCGCCGCCGAAGCGCCGCCGAGCGGCGGCAGCACGCCGGGTTTCGGAACGCCGGGTGTGCCTCCCAGCGCACCGAGCGGCCCCGCCGAAGCGCCGATGGGCTCGGTTCCACCGGGGAGTGGTAACACGCCGACTTTCGGTACACCGGCTTTCGGTACGCCGAGTGTGCCTGCCGGGCCGGGTGGACCCGGTGCCTTCGATGCGCCCCAACCGCCACTGTCTCCCAGTGTGTCCGGTGGAGGCGGCACGCCGCAGGGGCCCATGGGACCAGGTGGTTTTGAGTCCGGTGGGGCTTATCCGCCGGGCGGGCCGATGGGCTCGCCTCCGCTCGGCGGCCCTGGCCTGCCGAACGGCGGTACGCCTGGCCCCGGCGCGCCCTTTGGCTCCGCGTTGGGCAACGCCTCCGGACCCGCCGGGCCCGGGGCGCCTCCCCAGGGTGTCGGTCCTGGTCCTGGGGTCCCGGGTGGGCCGGGGGCGCCAGTGCCCGGTGGGACGCCGGGTGCGTTCGGTATGGGTCGAGCGGTCGGCGGGACGGGGCGGCACGCCGCCGGTGGCGCGGCATTCGGGACGGCCGGGAACGGCGTCCGCGAGAAGCTCGGCGGGCTCGGGAAGGTCGGGCAGGATCTCGGATCGAAGGTCACCGCCAGATTCCGTGGCCGTGGCACCCGCGCCGCCAATCGCTCCGGCGGTCCCGGAGTGCCCGGAGGCCCCGGAGGCCCCGGCGGGCCTGGAGGTCCCGGAGGGCCTGGAGGGACGCCGCCCGGGACGGGTAAGCGCCCGCCGAAGACGTTCATCGATCACCTGCGTTCCCGGGGGACGGGATGGCGCAAGTACCTGCCGTCCTGGAAGGTCGTGGCCGGTGTCTGCGGCCTCGGGATCGCGGCGTTCGTCACGCTGATCTGGGTCGCCTACGCCAACACGCCGACACCCGCCGAACCCACGGTGGCCGGCGTCGAGGACCAGGCCTCGATCTTCTACTACACCGACGGCAGCGAGATCGGACGGATCGGCAAGAAACGGCAGAGCGTCGAGCTGAACAAGGTGCCGCCGATCGTCCAGGACGCCGTGCTGGCCGCGGAGAACCGCAGCTTCCGCACCGACCCCGGCTTCTCGGTCAAGGGAACGACACGGGCCGTGTGGAAGAACCTGACCGGCGGGTCGGGCGGTGGGTCCACGATCACGCAGCAGCTCGCGAAGAACTACTACTCCGACCCGAACAACCGGACCGTCAACCGGAAGTTCAAGGAACTGTTCATCTCGCTGAAGCTGGAAGAGCGTTACACCAAGGACGAGATCCTCAAGCTGTACCTGAACACCATCTACTTCGGTCGCGACACGTACGGCATCCAGGCGGCGTCCCGCGAGTACTTCGGGACGGACGTGTGGAAGCTCAAGCCCGACCAGGCCGCGTTCCTCGGCGGCATCATCCAGAATCCCAACCGTGACCCGGGTGACAAGGAAAACCAGGCGTGGGTGACCGGGAGGTACCAGTACACGCTCAAGGGCATGGTCTCGATGGGCAAGCTAAGCCAGGCCGAGGCCGACAAGTACATGAACAAGCTGCCCGCGATCAAGGAGGCGGGCACCGGTAACCAGCTTTACGGCGGGCAGCGCGGCTACATGTTGATGCGGGCCAAGGAGGAGCTTCGCAGGCAGGGCATCGACAACAAGGAGCTGACGACCAAGGGCCTGCGCGTCTACACGACGTTCGACCGCAAGCGGATGGCGATGGCCAAGCGGGCGGCGGAGAAGACCGTCCCGCAGGTCAATCCGAAGAAGCTGGCGCAGAAGAAGATCCGCGTCGGGCTGGTCTCGGTGAACAGCGCGAACGGTGAGGTCATCGCGTTCTACGGCGGCCCCGACTACCTGGACCAGGCGTTCGACAACGTGTGGCAGGGGAGGGCGCAGGCCGGGTCGGCGATGAAGCCGTACGTGCTGGCGACGGCTCTGAAGCAGAACTACAGCCTCAAGAGCATGGTGGAGGGCCGGTCGAGGATCCCGATCAACTCCGAGGGCAACGTCGTCCCGGAGGGCGACGCGTCGGGGGTGAGGGTGCCGAACAGCCATGAGGTGGCCCCGGCGGTCAACCTCATCACGGCGACGGAGGAGTCGGTGAACACCGCGTTCATCCAGCTGATGGGCAAGGTGGGCATCGAGGAGGTCATCAAGACCGAGACCGACGCCGGCATCGCGGCCGATCTCCTGAAGCCGCACGCCTGCTGCCTGAACCTGGCGCTGGGCGTCAACGACATCCGTCCGATCGAGCAGGCGGCGGGCTACGCCGTGTTCGCGAACGGCGGCATGTACCACCAGCCGCACGTGATCCGGCTGGTCAAGCAGACCGACAACAAGACGGTGCGGCTCAAGCCGAAGTACGTCAAGCGCAAGGTGTTCAGCCCGCGGGTCGCGGCGGACGCCACCTACGCGATGCGCCAGGTCGTCCTGGGCGGCACCGCGACGGCGGCGCGGCTACCGGACGGACGCCAGGCCGCCGGCAAGACCGGGACGACCGACCGCAACGTCGCGACATGGTTCGTCGGGTACGTGCCGCAGGTCTCCACCGCGGTGACGCTGTACAACGACGCGGTGGGGCCGGACAAGAAGAAGAAGTCGGTGATCCTGCCGGGGATCGGACAGGTCGAGGGCGGCACGATTCCCGCCCGCATCTGGCGGTCCTACATGTCCGACGCGTTGCGCGGCATCGACGCCAAGCAGTTCCCGCCGCCCGTGTGGGGCGGAATCACCCAGACGTGGGCGAAGCCCCCGGAGGAGAAGAAGCCGAAGAAGCCGCCGTGGTGCGACGGGCCGCTGGGTCAGTACGACCCGCGCTGCCGGGACGACGGCGACGGACCCGGCCCCGGCGGTCCCGGCGGGGGCGGCAGGCCGCCGTGCCAGTCGCCGTTCCCCGACCCCACCTGCGACCCGAACCGGCCGCCGAGCAACCCGCCGCCGCGGTGGTGGTGCAACATGCACCAGGGCCACCCCGCCTGCCGGTTCCGGCGGGACGGAGACGGCCGCGGTCTCAACCGGCCGAACGCCGCGAACGTCATTCCATTGATGCCGCCGGGAAGGCCCCCGGAATGAACCGGGGGGCCGTCCCGTCCGAACAATTCCACCGACTCGCCTCGTGCCGACGAGGCGAGACGAATACAACACATGTCCGAACACCCGTACGACTTAATGCGTGGCCGCACGTCAGCGGGCGAGACCATGCCCGCGAGGTGGCCGGAAGCCCTACCAGGCTTGCATCCCCGGCCCCCGCGCCGCCGGGCGCGCAGTACTCTCTGACGACGCACAGCCGTACCCCAGTTGATGAGGACGCGTGAGTAACCGAAGCCCATACGGACCGGAATTCGGAGATGGCCCCGACCGGAGGGGGGCCCGCCGCTCCGGCGGTGGGGGATCACCGTCCGGTGCGCCGCGGGGCGGAGCGTCCGGCGACCCCGGCCGGACCCCGCGCCCCGGCGGCGGTAGGTCGGGCGGACGTGGCGGGCCCGCACGGATGGGCGGCGGCGGCCGGCGTCGCGGCACGCCCGCGGCGATGCGTCAGGGGCCGAGCGCTCCGCCGGCCCGTCCGGGACGTCCGGGCCGCCCGCAAGGCGCACCCGGCGGACCTCCCGGCCCGCCCATGGGCCCCGGTGGACCCGGTGGACCCGGTGGACCCGGTGGACCCGGTGGACCCGGTGGACCCGGCGGGCCCGGTGGCCCCAGGGGTCCCGGCGGTCCGGGTGGACCTGGTGGTCCGGGTGGTCCGGGTGGGCCGGGTGGGCCGCATGGTCCCGGCGGTCCGGGGCGACGCGGCGGTCCCGGGGAGGGCGGAGACCCCGGCTTCTGGGGCGAGAGCGACCGGCGCCCGGACGGCGGCAAGGAGAAGAAGACCGGCTGGCGGCGGTACGTGCCGTCCTGGAAGGTCGTCGTCGCCGTCATCAGCGTGCTGATCCTCGGCATGGCGGCGCTGGTCATCGTCGCGTACGCGAACACCCCGATCCCGACGGAGAAGCAGCAGGACGCCCTCCGGCAGGAGTCGGTGATCACGTTCTCGGACGGGTCGCCGCTCGCCCGCATCGGCACCCACCGCGAGGACATTCCGCTCAGCAAGGTCCCGAAGCACGTGCAGGACGCGGTCCTGGCCGCGGAGCACCGCGGCTTCTGGCATGAGCCGGGCATCTCCCCGACCGGTATCGCGGGCGCGTTCTACCGGGCGGTCGTCGGCGGTGAGGTCGCGGGCGCCTCGACGATCACCCAGCAGATGGCGCGGAACTACTACGCGGGCCTCAGCCGTGACCGGACGGCCAGCCGTAAGATCAAGGAGATCCTGATCTCCATCCGCCTCGGCCGGGAGATGGACAAGGCGAAGATCCTTGAGCTGTACCTGAACACGGTCCCGTTCGGGCGCCGGTCGTACGGCATCCAGGCGGCGTCCCGCGCCTACTTCCACAAGCCCATCACCGAGGTCAACGTGTCCGAGGCGGCGATGCTCGCCGCGCTGATCCAGCGGCCGTCGTACTTCAAGACCTTCGGCCCGGCGTCCCACCCGGCCAAGCAGGCGCTGATCAACCGCTGGAACTACGTCCTCGACGGCATGGTCGAGGAGGGCTGGCTCGACTCGGGCAAGCGCGCCGCGGCGCAGTTCCCGCAGACCCAGGAGAACTGGAGCGACGTCCCCGAGGACCCGAACACCGGCTACCTGCAGGACCGCGTGATCGCCGAGCTGAACAGGCTCGGCATCGACGACCAGATGCTGGAAACCGGCGGGCTGCGGATCAAGACGACGTTCAACAAGGATCTGCAGAACTACATGAACAAGGCCGTCAAGCAGATCCACAAGGAGAACGGGCTCAACTCGGAGATCAAGTTCGGGCTCGCCGCGATCGACCCGAAGACGGGCGGGGTCATCGCGGCGTACGGCGGCCCCGACTACCGCAGGCAGCAGTTCGACAACTCCTTCCAGGGAGAGGTGCAGCCCGGTTCGTCGTTCAAGCCGATCGTGCTGGCCACCGCGCTCGACCAGGGCATCAGCCTCCAGACGATGATGGACGGCTCCTACAAGCGGACGATCAACGGCGCGACGTTCACCAACGACAACCGGTCGGAGAACGGCGTCTACTCGCTCAAGCAGATGACGGCGATGTCCATCAACACGTCGTACGTCGAGTTGGGGCAGCGGGTCCAGCTCACCAAGGTCATCGAGATGGCCAAGAAGATGGGCATCCCGGAGAAGACGGAGAACCTCGACCCCTCGTACACCTCGCTGCCGCTCGGTGTCATCGACGCGAGCCCCGTCACCATGGCGTCCGTCTACTCGACGTTCGCCGCGGAGGGCAAGCACCGGGACGCGCACGTCATCGCCGAGATCAGCACCAACAAGGGCGGCCCGGTCACGAACAAGGAGGGCAAGCTTCTGGAGAAGCTGCCCTGGGAGAAGCCCCGGGCGGTCTTCTCGGCGGGTGTCGCCCGGGACGCCACGTCCGCGATGCGGGCGGTCGTCACCTCCGGTACCGGCCAGCGCGCGAGCCTCGGCGCCCGCCCGGTGGCGGGCAAGACCGGTACGACGGACGAGAACAAGTCCGCCTGGTTCGTCGGCTACACCCCGGAGCTCGTGACGGCGTCGGCGATGTGGCGGCAGGACAAGGCCGGAAACCGCAAGTCGCTGATCGGAGTCGGTAACTACGACCAGGTTTACGGTGGTACCGTCCCGGCCGACCTGTTCAAGCGGTTCATGCTGAAGGCCCTGGAGGGCAAGCAGATCACGCAGTTCGGTCCGCCCGCCAATGTCGGCCAGCTCGCCCCATGGTCGAAGGCGGAGCCGAAGCCGACCACGACCGCGTCGCCGAAGCCGACGGAGACGCCGAGGTGTGAGCGGGACAGGCCGGGGCCGGGATGTCAGTCGCAGACGCCGACTCCGCCGACCTCGCCGACGCCGCCGTCGCCGGGTGAGGTGCCGTGCGACCGGTTCGGCATGCCGCTCGGCTGCAATCCGGACCTTCCCCCGAAGGGCGACAAGAGCTGGTGGTGCGCGCAACCGGCCCACCAGAACCATCCCGAGTGCCGCGACACGGAACCGCCGGACCCGAACGACCCGAACGGCAACTAGCACGGCCGGGACATCTCGTCCCGACGTGCCAGTGCGGAACGGCCCGGAGCCTGTGGCAGGCTCCGGGCCGTTCCGTGTGGTCCGTCCGAGGAGGCCTACGTGCCCGGTACGGTTCGTGGGCGTGCGGGCGGGGGTGGGTGTGATGGACCAATAGTCTTGCTGTCCATGGCGTCGCCTTCTAAGAGGCTCAGGAAGTCCGTTGCCGGAAACGACAGTGACGACGGGAACGATCGTCCGGGCAGGTTCGCTCGGCTGATTCCGGTGCTGACCGGTCTCACGGCCCTGGTGGGTTTGCTGGGCTGGCTGCAGAAGCAGCCGTGCGCGTCATCGAACTTCGACTTCATCAAGACGACGACGAACGGCTGCTACACCGACATCTATCCGCTGTACTACGTGCGCGGGTTGAACGACGGCAAAGTCCCGTACTTCGACTCGTTCAGCGGTTCCGACACCATCCACTACGTCGAATACCCGGTCCTCAGCGGTGGCTTCATGCAGCTGGTGGCGTGGCTGGTGAAACCGTTCGGTGTGGACGGGCGCGGCATGGCGTTCTTCAACGTGACCGTGCTGTTCCTGATCGTCCTCGCGATCGGGGCCGTCCTCGCCACCGCGTACGCGGCGGGACGGCGTTCGCTGCGGACCGGTCTGATGGTGGCGCTGTCACCGGCCTTGCTCCTCACCGCGTACATCAACTGGGACTTGCTGGCGGTGGCGTTGACCGCGCTCGCCCTGGCGGCGTGGTCGGCGCGCCGTCCGACGCTCGCGGGTGCGCTGCTGGGGTTCGCGATCGCGGCGAAGTTCTATCCACTGCTGTTCCTCGGACCACTGGTTCTGCTGTGCGTGCGCGCCGGGCAATGGCGTGCCATGGGACGGATGCTCGGCGGTACCGCTGCCGCGTGGCTGCTCGTCAACCTGCCCGTGATGATTTTCGCGTGGGACGGTTGGAGGGAGTTCTACTCCTTCAGCCAGAAACGCGGCGTCGACTGGGGCTCCATCTTCTTCTACCTGCAAGACCATGGGCTGGAGAAGGCCACGTCCGACACCGAAACGCTCAATCTGCTCGGCACGGGGACTTTCCTCGTCCTGGCGGCCGGTATCGCGGTTCTCGCGTTCGTGGCACCGACTCGGCCTCGGCTGCCACAACTGATGTTCCTTGTGCTGGTCGCGTTCATGCTGCCGAACAAGGTCTGGTCGCCGCAGTACGTGTTGTGGCTGCTGCCGCTCGCGGTCCTGGCCCGTCCGAAGCTTCCCGCGTTCGTGGTGTGGCAGGTCGGCGAGATCGCCTACTTCTTCGGAATCTGGTGGTTCCTGCTGTCGGTGTCCGCGCAGACACCGGGCCAGGACCTCTCGGGCACGATGTCGGCGGTGCTGAGCCTGGACGCCCCGGACGGTGGGATCAGCGAGGACGTCTACCATCTGGCGCTGTTCGCGCGGTTCGTGACCGTCCTGGCGCTGGCCGCGCTGGTGGTGTGGGACGTGCTGCGTCCGTCCGGCGACCTCGTTCGGGCGGACGGAGCGGACGACCCGTCCGGCGGCGTCCTCGACGGGGCGGACGACGTGATCGCGCTGAGCCGGTGGAGACGTCGGCGCGGCTTCCACCACGCCGACGTCCCGTTGGCGACCTAGCGGCGCAACGCGTCGATGAACCACTCGAACATCGGTGTGACCGGCGGCTGCGCGGGCCAGCCGTTGATGGTGGCGAGAAGGTGCCAGTAGCGTTCCGCCCGCACGTCGGTGCCGACGTCCAGACGTTCCAGCAGCTCCCGCCTGAACTCGGCGGTGTCGCTGCTCCCGGACGAGGCCGCGTAGGCCGCGACCAGCTCGTCGACGATGGGCCGCGCCGCCTCCGAGTCGGGCGCGATGCCGTCCGCGATGGCGGCGCCCACCTTCTCCGCCGTCAACTCCGCGAGGACGTGCGCGTCGTTCGGGCCGGTGCCCCGGGCGCGGTCCGCCGCCTGGAACTCGGCCATCCGCCGCACCGACGCGCGGAAATCGGGGTCGCCGACCAGTTCGGCGAGCTCCACCCACGCGTCGACCTGCTCCGGCTCGGGATCGTCGGGCAGCTCCGGCAGCCCGGACCGCATCCTCGCCACGAACTCGGGGTCGACGTCGAGCCCGGCGAACGACTCGTCGATGAAGTCGGTGATGATGCGCCGGCGCTCCTCGTCGGACAGCCGGGCCAGCTTGTTCATCAGTTCGATCTCCTCTGGACTGGATCCGCGTTTGGCGATCGCCCGCAGCACGGCCCGGCGCAGCCTGAGCGTCCGGATCTGCACGTCCATGGCCTCCGCGTGCGTCGCCGCGACCTCCCCGACGCCGATCTCGCGGTCCAGCACACGCCGGACCGTTCCGAGATCGATGCCGAGGTCGCGCAGCGTCCGCACCAGGTCGAGGCGCGCGACGGCAGCCGCGTCGTACAGCCGGTAACCGGCCGCGGTACGGCAGGCCGGCGGCACCACGCCCTCGTCGGAGTAGAACCGGATCGTCCGCACCGAGAGGCCGGTGCGGCGTGCCAGATCCCCGATCGTGTAAAGGGTGTCGCCGTCCATGCCGTCCACCATGAGGGCTCCAGTGACTAGAGACTCAACTGCTCAGAGGCTCAACCCACGGCACCATCATGAAACGGCGGCGGAAATGTCCAGAAGAAGAAGAGCCCGCCCGACGAGGGCGGTCTAGTAGGTGGGGTCCTGAGAGAGGCTCCACCACGCCGCCCCGTAGATCCCCACGATGACGATCCAGTAGAGCAGTCCGATCACGAAGAAGAGGTAACCGAGGATCAGTCCGGTCACGGCCATGCCGTTGCCGCCCTCGCCCGTCCGCTTGATCTGGCTCTGCGCGACGTGCCCGAAGATGACGGCGCCGATCGAGAAGACCAGCACACCGCAGGACAGCACACCCACGATGCCCAGCACCATCGAGGCGATGGCCATGCCGTTGTTGCGCGGGGGGACCGGCGGGCCCGAACCGTAGTAGTGGTGCTGGACGGACTGGGGCTGGGAGTACTGCTGGGCGTACGGATCCTGCGACCCGTAACCGTAGGGGTCGTACGGAGGCTGTGCCATAAAGTTCCCGATCGGTTCGCGCGCCCGCCGCCGAAGAGAACGCGCGTGCGCTGAGAGACTGGGTTCCGAATTATGTCAGTGTGAGGCGACCTTCGGCTTGTGTCGTCTTCATGGTGTTACGTGGCATTAGATGTTCTGTCGCACGCGCGGGTTCCCGTCGCACCGCCATTAGAGCCGCGAACGCAGCCACGCGATGTCGTCGGCCTGGCCGTCGGCGGGCGTCTCCACCACGACCGGAGCGTCGGCGGCCCTGACCACGGCCAGGATCGCCTCCGGGTCGATGGTGCCACTGCCCAGATTGGCGTGCCGGTCGGCGCCCGACCCGAACGAGTCCCGACTGTCGTTGCAGTGCACCAGATCGATACGGCCGGTGATCGCCTTGATCCGGTCGACGGCGTCCACGAGTTCCTCCCCCGCCGCGTGCGCGTGACAGGTGTCCAGACAGAATCCGAGCTTGGACTCCAGCCCCGCGACCCCGGACAGCACCTCCCACAGCCGAGCGATCCGGTCGAACTTGCGCGCCATCGCGTTCCCGCCGCCCGCCGTGTTCTCGATATAGACCGGCACCGGGCATTCGACCCGCTCGAACACTTTGCGCCAGTTCTCGAACCCCAACTCGGGATCGTCGTCCTTCAGCACGTGCCCACCATGGACGATCAGCGCCTTCGCGCCGATCGACGCGGCCGCCTCCAACTGCTGGGTGAGGTTCTTGCGACTCGGAATGCGAATCCTGTTGTTGGACGTCGCCACGTTGATCGTGTACGGGGCGTGGATGTAGACGTCCACGCCGGAACCCGCCAGTGCCTCGACACCCTCCGGCAGGACGGGCTTCTTCCAGCCCTGCGGGTCGCCGAGGAAGAACTGGACGACGTCGGCGCCGACCGCGCGGCCGTTGTCCAGCGGGTTGGTCTGATCGACGTGGGCTCCGATGCGCATGACCCGAGCCTAACCCCGTCCTCCGACAACACCGGGCCCTCTCACCGCACCGGTGAAGCGTCGACGGGACGCGGGCACGTGAATCAGATCGAGAAGCCGCCGTTGCTCAGCGCGAAGGCGGTCCCCATGAACGAGGCCACCATGCCGATGACGTTCAGCCAGCGCTCGTTCGTCGTCGCGGAGATCATCTGCGAGTACAGGGCGAGCGGAAGCCCGATCACCCCCGCCACCGCACCGGGGAGGTGGGTCGCCGGGATCCAGCCCATGATCAGTGCGGCGAGCCCGATCGTGACCGCGGCGACGGCGAGGACGTCCTGGTAACGGTGGGGCTCGGCCTCGGGGACGGCCGCCTGCCGCTCCGTGCGTGTTGCCTCCTGTGGCATCGGGATCCTCCTCCAGGTCAGGTCTCCCGCGCGAGGGGGCGCACAGCGCACGCGGGGACCGGACGGACCATGCCAGTTAAGGGGTTCCCAACCGGGCCGGGGATCAACCGGCGGGGGCGGGCGGAAAATGTCGGCGGCAGGCGGTACTGTCGAACATGGATTCGAAAAACGCCGGCTCGGTTCGGACCTCCCGAGGGGAAGCGGGAGGGGAGCAGGAGGTGCACCATCGTGACGAACGCGCAGTTGGGGCTGATCGGTGACGCGGAGCTCGTGGAGGAGTTGTCGCTGCTGACGACCCAGACCGCCCGTATGCGCGCCCGCATGGCCGACATCATGGCGGAGCTGGAACGGCGACGCTGCGCGCGTCCCGTCCAGCCCAAGGCGAGGCGGTGACGGCGCCCCCCGCCCGACACGGCCACGTCGATGACGGCACCCGCCCACCCCGATGAGGCGCCACCGGCCGACGCTCCGCCCTTACCGATCGCGCCCGTGGGCGGAAGCGTCGCCGGAGGTCGGCGCGGCGCCCGGTCCAGGCTGGTCGCGCCGCGGTCGCGGGCCCCGTGCGACGCGGCCTGGGAAGCCGCCGCCCGGCATGGCCGCACCTGACGACACCGCGCGATCGGGCGGCACCCTGCGCCCGCAACCGGCGTCGGTAAGCGGCGTCCTCCATGTGCGGGCGTGGACGGTGCCGTAGTAGACGGTGGCCGTCGAGCCGGAGGACGGTCCCTGCGTGAGGGTGCGGGCGGCAACCGCAATAGTCGAGGCAGGCGAGGAAGGGAGACTGAGGAAGGGAGACTGTCGCCTTGTGCGGGCGAGCGCGAACGGGAGGTGCGAGTCGTCGATCGCGGCGGCCCGGATCTCGGCGAACGCCGCGACCGCTCGCAGGCCGCGGAGGACCGGCTCGAGCGGCCGACCGGTCGGCGGCGATGGGACGACCGCGGCCGGTCGGCGTGACCGTCCCCTGTGTGCGGGCACAGGGGGTGCCGGAGGTGGGGAAGTCGGTTGGGGCGTTCGGCGTCGTGGGGGTGCCGGGGAGGGTGCGGGGGGTCGGGTTTCGGTTCGTTTGGCCGCTGAGCTTTGGGAACCGGCTCGTATGGTGCCGACAGTTGGTAGCCTGTATCGGTCTCGTGGCCGGTGCGTCCGGCGATCCGGAGTCCGGTGCCGCCGCGAGGGACGCAACAGCCCTCCTGTCACGGAGAGACCGTGACCGCATCAGTCCAGAGGAGGTAGGGACAGCATGCGTCGTTACGAACTCATGACCATTCTCGACCCCGCCATCGACGAGCGCACGGCCACCACCGCGCTCGACCCGTTCCTTAAGGTCGTCAAGGACGGCGGCGGCAGCGTCGAGAAGGTCGACGTCTGGGGCCGCAGGCGCCTGGCGTACGACATCCAGAAGAAGTCCGAAGGCATCTACGCGGTGATCGACCTGTCGGCCGAGCCTGCCACGGTCAAGGAGCTCGACCGGCAGCTCAACCTGAGCGAGTCGATCCTCCGCACGAAGGTCATCCGCCCCGAGGTCCACTGAGCCAGGCTCAGCCCTCACAGCAGCCGGAGCGAGCCCCATGGCAGGCGACACCGTAATCACGATCGTCGGGAACCTCGTCGAGGACCCGAATCTGCGTTTCACCTCGAGCGGCCAGGCGGTCGCGTCCTTCCGCATCGCCTCGACCCCGCGGTTCTTCGACCGCCAGTCGGGTGACTGGAAGGACGGCGAGGCCCTGTTCCTGACCTGCAACGTCTGGCGGCAGGCCGCCGAGAACGTGGCGGAGAGCCTGCAGCGCGGCATGCGGGTGATCGTGCAGGGCCGACTCAAGCAGCGGTCGTACGAGACCCGCGAAGGTGAGAAGCGCACCGTCTTCGAGGTGGAGGTCGACGAGGTCGGCCCCTCGCTGCGCAGCGCCACCGCCAAGGTCAACAAGACCCAGCGGCAGGGCGGCGGCGGTGGCGGCTTCGGCGGCGGTGGCGGCGGAGGCCAGGGCGGTGGCGGCGGCTTCGGCGGCGGCGGCCAGCAGGGCGGCGGTTTCGGCGGCGGAGGCGGCGGCCAGCAAGGCGGCGGCTTCGGTCAGCAGGGCGGGGGCGGTGCCCCCGCCGACGACCCCTGGGCCACCAGCGGCAGCGGCGGCGGAGGCTTCTCCGACGACCCGCCGTTCTAGCCGCGTCCGGCCTTCGGCCGATCGACCGCCCGGATCGTCGAATCTCGTCGTTCCGGCGTGACCAGCAAGACCATGTACACGTCCATTCCCGCGTGAGCGGGGCTCTCCCAAAGGAGCACCACGATGGCGAAGCCACCTCCCCGCAAACCGAAGAAGAAGGTTTGCGTTTTCTGCCAGGAGAAGATCTCCTACGTCGACTACAAGGACACCGGGCTGCTGCGGAAGTTCATCTCCGACCGCGGCAAGATCCGCGCCCGGCGGGTGACCGGTAACTGCACCCAGCACCAGCGGGACGTCGCCACGGCGATCAAGAACGCCCGCGAGATGGCGCTGCTGCCGTACACCAGCACCGCGCGCTGAGGCGGGAGGGAAGATCATGAAGCTCATCCTGACCCAGCAGGTCTCCGGGCTCGGCGAGCCCGGTGACGTCATCGACGTCCGCAACGGCTACGGCCGCAACTACCTCGTCCCCCGCGGGTTCGCCATCCGGTGGACCAGGGGCGCCGAGAAGGAGATCGAGTCGATCAAGAAGGCGCGTTCGGCCCGCGAGATCGCGACGGTCGAGCACGCCAAGGAGGTCGCCGAGCAGCTCAAGGCCGTGCGGGTGCGGCTGCGCACCCGGACCGGCAGCGGAGGCCGCCTGTTCGGTGCCGTGACGGCCGCCGACATCGCCGAGGCGGTCCGCGCGGCGGGCGGCCCCGACCTGGACCGTCGCCGCATCGAGATCGGCAACCCGATCAAGACCGTCGGCGACCACCGGGTCAGTGTGCGCCTGCACACCGAGGTCACCGCCACGATCGACATCAACGTCAGCGAGGCCTGACCGGCATAGCACGAAGAACGGCCCCCGCGCCCGGGGTTCCTTTTCGGCGATCGGCCCTTCCGGGATCGTCGCAACGCCATCGTCCCGACGAGGTGCGACAGGCGTTCGTGATCACGGTTCGTCCGAATTCGTCCAGGGGTCCCACGCCTTTCATGGCGGCGCGGGGGGCCGTTGTGCTTTCTCGGTGTTTCATGTGAAACGTCCCTGAACCGCCCGGTGTTTGAAGTGTCGGTAACTGTCTAACTACGTTCCGTAACTAGTTCATCGCGGGATGAAGGGGGACGGTGTTGAACGCGCATTCGGAGGAGGACACGGACGGCCGGGGACGCAACGGCTCATCGGTGACGCGCCGAGCGATGATCGGCGGTGTGGTAGGGGCGGGGCTGCTGGAGATGCTGTCCATAGCGGCCCCCGGCCACAATGGGGCCATGGCGGATGATCTTCCGGGGGGCGGCCCGAACGAGCATTCCGGAGCGGGCGACATCGCCCCGTTCACGGCGGACGCCCCGCGCGTGTACACCCGCGCGCAATGGCAGGCGCGCCCACCGCGCCGTCCCGCCCGGGTGATCAACCGTCGTCCCGACCGCATCATCGTCCACCACACGGCCACGCCGAACGCCAAAGACCGTTCGCTCACCCACGCCTTCGCGCTGTCCCGGTACATCCAGGACTTCCACATGAACAAGAACGGCTGGGACGACACCGGTCAGCAGCTCACCATCAGCCGCGGCGGCATCGTGATGGAGGGCCGCAACAAGAGCCTCCAGGCCGTCGAGGCCGGTGACCTCGCCGTCGGCGCGCAGGTGCTGCACCACAACGAGCACACCATCGGGATCGAGAACGAGGGCACCTACATGAAGAACGGGGTGCCGCGGGGCCTGTGGACGTCCCTGGTGGAGGTGTGCGTCTGGCTGTGCCAGGCGTACTCGTTGGAACCGGCCGGTGCCATCGTCGGGCACCGCGACTACAACAACACCAGCTGCCCGGGTGACGTCCTGTACGCCCGCCTGCCCGAACTCCGACGGACGGTGGCGGAGCGCCTGAACTCGTCCCCGGCAGCCGGTAACGCCCTCGCGGCTCCCGGCCCCGTCCTGCCCATCCTTCCGCGACTGGACGGCTTTCCCTGAGCGCGCCGGTGGGGTCGGGCGCGCGTGTGGCCGATCAGGTCTCGGGGGTCGTGTAGCGGGTGCGGCGGCGGGCGATCTCCGGGTCGATGCCCTCGACGAGCGACCAGATGCCCGCGACCCGCTCCACCAGCGTTTCCGGGGGCAGACCGGTCAGGCCCTCCGCCGCCAGGTCGTCGATCGCCTGGGTCAGCCGGGCCATCCGCTCGCCGTGTGTGGAACACATGTTCGAATAGTAGCGAGTGTGACGGCCGGTGCGGGTGCGCATCGCGGAAATCGACGCAGATCGGCGCGGGTGTCGGTCAGCGGACGGCGCCCGTGACCAACCAGCGGTCGCCACGTGCGCGGAGTCCCAGTGTGAGCATCCGGGTGAGCATCCAGAGCCCGATCGCCGCCCACAGCCCGATCAGGCCCGTGTCCGCCCGGTGGAGGACGATGGCCGCGGGCAGGAACACGATCGTCGCGAGCAACGACGTCACCGCGAGGTACGCGCCGTCGCCCGCGCCGATCAGGATCCCGTCCAGGACGAAGACCACTCCGGCGACCGGTTGCTGCAACGCCACCAGGAGCAGCGAGGCCAGGAGCAGGTCGCGGACGCCGCCGTCCGTGGTGAACAGGCCGGGCAGCCACGGCCGCACGGCGAGGATCGCCAGGCCGAACACCACGCCGCAGCCGACGCCCCACCACACCATCCGGCGCGTGACGGCGCGGGTGCCCGGAACGTCGGACGCGCCCAGATAGCGTCCGGTGATCGCCTGCCCGGCGATGGCGATGGCGTCGAGGGCGAACGCCAGCAGCGTCCACACCTGGAACCCGACCTGGTAGGCGGCGATCTCCTCGTCCCCCATGCGGGCCGCGATCGACGTCCCGACGAGAAGGACGACGCGGAGCGCCGCCGTCCGGACCACCAGCGCCAAGCCCGCCGTGGCCGACGTCCGTATCCCCGCCAGATCGGGACGAACCAGGGAGCCGTGCCGCCGCGCCGCCCGCAGCACCACGGCGACGTAGACGGCGGCGCTGCCGGTCTGGGCGAGCACCGTGCCCCACGCAGAGCCCGCGATCCCCCAGTCCAGGACGAGCACGAACACCACGTTGAGCAGCAGGTTCAGGGAGAAGCCCCCGATAGAGACGGCGAGGGGAGTGCGGGTGTCCTGGAGTCCGCGCAGCACACCCGTCCCGGCGAGGACCACGAGCATGGACGGGATCCCGAAGAGACTCACCCGCAGGTAGGTCTCGGCGTACGGGGCGACGGCGGCGGACGCGCCGAACGCGTCGACGATCGTGGGAACGAGCGGCCAGCCGACCACGATCAGCGCGGTCCCGAGGGCGAGCGCGAGCCACATGCCGTCGATGCCCTGCCGGACTGCCGCCCGCATGTCCCCGGCGCCGACCTGCCGGGCGACCCCGGCCGTCGTTCCGTACGCGAGGAAGACGCACAGGTAGACGAGCGTGCTGAGGGCCTGGCCCGCGACGCCGAGCCCGCCGAGCGGCGCGGTGCCGAGCCGCCCGACGATCGCCGCGTCCGACAGCAGGAACAGGGGCTCGGCGACGAGCGCGCCGAAGGCGGGCACGGCGAGACGCAGGATCTCGCGGTCATGTGCGGTCGCGAGCCGCCGCCGGGGGGTCGTCGTCACCGCGCCGAGGCTACCAGCCTGTAATTTTCCTAATAATTTCAGGCCTTACATGGCGCCGGATCGCCGACTTTTCTTCACACACACCCGGTGGACGAAGTTCCCGCAGGTCATCCAGGGTGGCGCAAGGACTTTCCGCAGAACGTCCACAGAGTTGTCCACAGGTCGTGCACAACCCGACCGGCGTGTCTGCACAGGCTGTCCACAGCGTTGTCCACAGGCTGCTTTGCTCGGGGCCGCGTCGGCTCGGGAGAATGTCGGACGCTTCCGGTAGACGTGTGATGGACGGTCGGCGAGGGGCGGACGGGGCCGCCGGCGACCGAGACGAAGGGGGTGCGGACGGTGAGCGTGGCCGAGATTGGACCTCCCGATGCCGAGTTCGAGCGCACCCCACCGCACGACATCTCCGCGGAACAGGGCGTCCTCGGCGGCATGCTGCTCTCCCAGGACGCCATCGCCGAAGTCGTCGAGATGCTGCGCACCCCCGACTTCTACCGTCCGGCGCACCAGATCGTCTACGACACGATCCTCGACCTGTACGGCCGCGGCGACCCGGCGGACGCCGTCACCGTCGCCGGCGAACTGACCAAGAACGGCGAGATCGGCCGCATCGGCGGCGCCCCCTACCTGCACACCCTGATCTCCCTGGTGCCCACCGCGGCCAACGCCGGGTACTACGCCAAGATCGTCCATGAGCGGGCGATCCTGCGGCGGCTGGTGGAGACCGGCACCCGCATCGTCCAGATGGGCTACGCCGCCGACGGGGCGGACGCCGACGAGGTCCTCGACCGCGCCCAGGCCGAGGTCTTCGCGATCGCCGAGAAGCGCGCCGGAGAGGACTACGTCGCCCTCAGCGAGATCATGCCCGGCGCCCTGGACGAGATCGAGGCCATCGGCAGCCGCGGCGGCCAGATGGTCGGCTGCCCCACCGGCTTCGCCGACCTCGACGCCCTCACCAACGGCCTCCACCCCGGCCAGATGATCGTGGTCGCCGCCCGACCCGCCATGGGAAAGGCGACAAGTCTGGACACGCCCCTTCCCACCCCGTCCGGGTGGACCACCATGGGCGAGGTCTCCGTCGGCGACTACCTGATCGGAGCCGACGGCAGACCGACCCGTGTCGTCGCCGCGACCGAGGTCATGCACGGCCGTCCCTGCTACGAGATCGAATTCTCGGACGGCGAGGTGATCGTCGCCGACGCCCAGCACCAGTGGCGCACCACGACCCGCGCCGACCGTCGCCAACACGCCGAAACCCGGGCGACCCCCACCACGATCAACCGTGTCCGATCGGCCATGGGCGCCGACGACCCCCCTCATTCGCCTCGCCAGGCGATGGCCGAGGCCGGCTCGGAGTTGGGAGACGCTTCACACGCGGTCAACCGGCACCTCGGCAATGGCGCCAAGGTCGACGCGGTCACCAAAACAAGAGCGACCCATGGCCGGTTCGTAGCCGCGATCGACCGCGGCCAATGGGCGAACGATACTGACGGGCAGTCTCAAGGGGTCGTCTCGTATCGCCAGGCGGGGGCCGAGGTCGGCTCGGAGTTGAGACACGCTTCGCCCGCGGTCACCCAGCACCTCGGCGATGGCATCGAGATCGACGCGAGTACCAAGACCGGGGCGAGCCATGGCCGGTCCGTCACCGCGATCGACCGTGGCCTGTGGGCGGCTCCAGAGGTCGTCTTGTATCGCCAGGCGGCGTCCGGGGCCGGTTCGGAGCTCGGAAGCGCATCGCACGCGGTCACCTGGCGATCGGGCGCTCGCGGTCTGGCGAGCATCGCGCCGCGCCAGGTTCGCCACGAACGCACGAGTCCCTACCGAGCGGCGCGTCCGAAGAACTCCGCGACCCCGGCGCGGCACCGGCCGATCAAGACCACCGAAGAGATCGCCGCGACCGTACGTTGCGACGATCGCCCGAACCATGCCGTTGAGGTGGCCGCCCCCTTCCAGCTTCCGAAAGCAGACCTTCCCATCGAGCCCTACGTGCTCGGAGCATGGCTCGGGAACGGCCGCAGCTGCGAAGACGGCGTCACATGCTTCGACGAGGAGATCCTGCAAGAGATCAAGGCGGCCGGACAACCCGTCAGGCGGCACCCCACTTCAGGCCGGTTCGACCTCCCAGGGCTCCCGCACAAGATCCAAAAAGCGGGCCTGTGGCAGAACAAGCACATCCCGGTTCCGTATCTGCGGGCGTCCGAAGAGCAGCGGCGGGCGTTGCTGGCGGGAATGCTCGACACCGCCGGACACGTGTCAGAGACCGGGCAGGTGCAGCTCGCGTTGGTCGACAAGCGGCTGGCCGAGGGCGCCCACGAGCTGATTCTGAGCCTCGGCCACCGCGCGACGATCGAGAAGGTCGACGGACAGACGCCCGAGACCTCGACCCTCCACCGGATCGATTTCACACCCGCCGAGACGGTGTTCCGGTTGCCGCGCAAGGCGGCGCGGCAGCGCAAGAGCGTCCACCCCACGACGCGGGTGCGGTACATCGTTGGCGTCCGGCCGGTCGAGAGCGTGCCGGTCCGGTGCGTCCAGGTCGACAACGCCGACCACATGTATCTGGCCGGACGTTCCTGCATCCCGACGCACAACTCCACCCTCGCGCTCGACTTCGCCCGCGCCGCGTCCATCAAACACGGTCTGACCTCGGCGTTCTTCAGCCTGGAGATGGGGCGCAACGAGATCACCATGCGGCTGCTGTCCGCGGAGGCGCGGGTGGCACTGCACGCGATGAGGTCCGGCACCATGCAGGACGAGGACTGGACGCGCCTCGCCCGGCGGATGAGCGAGGTCGCCGAGGCCCCGCTGTTCATCGACGATTCGCCGAACATGTCGATGATGGAGATCCGCGCCAAGTGCCGAAGGCTCAAACAACAGCACGACCTGCGCCTCGTCATCGTCGACTATCTGCAACTGATGACCTCGGGCAAGCGGGTCGAAAGCCGTCAGGTCGAGGTGTCGGAGTTCTCCCGCTCGCTGAAACTTCTCGCGAAGGAGCTGGGCGTTCCGGTCATCGCTTTGTCGCAGCTCAACCGAGGTCCCGAGCAGCGGACGGACAAGAAACCCATGGTCTCCGACCTCCGCGAGTCGGGATCGATCGAGCAGGACGCGGACATGGTGATCCTCCTGCATCGCGAGGACGCCTACGAGAAGGAGTCGCCACGCGCCGGGGAGGCCGACCTGATCGTGGCCAAGCACCGTAACGGCCCCACCGCGACCGTCACCGTCGCCTTCCAGGGTCACTACAGCCGCTTCGTCGACATGGCCCAGTAGCCGAATCGCCCCGACGACAGGACGTTACGCTGGGGGAATGGTGGCAGGGAAGCGCCGCGCCAAAGTCGAGGACGTACACGCCCTGGCCATGGGGATGCCTCATGTCACCGTCGAGCACGGCAAGAGCGGCAACCCCGTCTACCAGGTCGGCGGGAAGTCTTTCGTGTTCTTCCGCACTCCTCGTCCCGACGCGGTGGATCCCGACACCGGTGAGCGCTACCCCGACGTGATCGTGTTCTGGGTGCCCTCCGAGTCGGACAAACTGGCGCTCGTCCAAGACGAGAAATCACCGTTCTTCACGACACCCCACTTCGACGGCCACCGCTCGGTACTCCTCCGGGCAAGCCGCATCGGCGAACTCACACTGGAAGAGCTGACCGAGGTCGTCCAGGACGCATGGCTATCCCAGGCGTCGCGGAGACGAACAGACGCCTGGCTCCAAGAGCACCCGATCTCAACGCCCTGACAGGCGTCATCATGCGCGGGGAAGCTCCAACGGTGGCTGCCCAAGGCGTGATGCGAAGCGAGGGCGGCAACTGTCAACGCCGATCCTTAGGGCGCGAGGCACCCAACCTGAAGACACTGACGGCGGCCGTCCAGAACGCGAGCAGACGCTTCGAAAGCATCCGGTTTCAAGTTCCATACGGATCCTCCGCAGCATGCGAAGCCTTCTCTCCTGGCTGCGCCGGAGCCGTGCTGTGGAGTGAAGGTGGGCACTTGTCAATGCCGATCCAGGGTGCGAGGCGCCGACCTGGGAGAGCTGCCGGAGATCGTCCAGAACGCCTGGTGGCCGCAGGCGAGTTGAGGCGTGGTTTCGCGGGCCCGACGGTGGCGTCGTTGTGGGACGGGGATGCTCCGGGGTGGGCGTGGCGGAGCCGTGGTGCGGAGCGCGGACGAAAAGTGTCGGTGCCGGTTTCTAGGGTGCGAGGTGACTGGCACTGAGACAGGGGGCACTGAGATGACCATTGTGGTCACCACACCGACCGGACACGTGGGGTCGCGGGTGGTTCGGTTGTTGTTGCAGGCGGGTGTTCGTCCGCGGGTACTGGTCCGCGACCCGGCGCGGCTGGACGCGGCCACCCGTGAGCGCGTGGACGTTTGGCGCGGCGACATGACCGATGCCGCGTTCGTTCGGAAGGCGACGTCCGGCGCGCGGACGGTCTTCTGGGTCGACCCGACCCCGCACACGTCCGAGGACCCGATCGGAACCTCGGAGCGGACGGCCTCCGCCCTGGTCGACGCCGCCCGAGCAGGGGACGTCCCCCGCGTGGTCCTCTTGAGCAGCGTAGGGGCCGAGAAGCGTCACGGCGTCGGCCACATCGACGGGCTGGCGCGGATCGAGGAGCGGCTCGACGCTACCGGCGCCGACACGCTTCACTTGCGTTGCGGCTATTTCTTCACCAACCTCCTCATGGACTTGGACGGCCTGGCCGCGGGCATGTTGACCACGTCCTTCCGGCCCGACAGACCGATGGCGTGGGTCGATCCACGTGACGTCGGTGACGTCGTCGCCGCGCGGCTGCTCAACGACTCGTGGACGGGCCGTGTCGTGCAGGGCGTCCACGGGCCCGAGGACCTCACGTTCGAGCAGGTGGCGGAAACGCTGACCGAGGTACTGGGCAAGCCGATCCGGCTGAACGTCGTCAGCGACGACGATGTTCGTACCGCGCTGCGTTCGGCCGGGCTGCCGCCGGGCGCCGTGGAGGGCATCGCCGGGATGGCCGCCGGTACGCGCGACCTGGTCCCCGAGCAGCCGCGCGACGTGGTCACCACGACCCCCACTCCGCTCGCGGCCTGGGCCTACACCCACCTACGTCCACTGCTTGCTTAGGACGTGCCTCATAATGCCGCCAGCGAGCTCGACGCGTTGCCCTCCCAACGTCCGCATCCCATCGTCGGATCGGAGGTAGTCGGGCGCCGGCACGTCGCTGAAGCCACTTGAAACGGCCTAGGATCCCGCTGGGTTCGCCTGACGTGATTGACGGCTATGGCGTGCCGGCTACGCGCCACCCGGTCTTTGAGCAGCTGCGCGATGTGGTGACCACGACCCCCACCCCGTTCGCGGCCTGGGGTTCACCCATCTTCTGCCGCTTGCCGGGGGCATGTCTCATGTGCCGTCAGAGCGCTCGTCGCCGGACGGCTCATGTTGCAAACCGCCCGCGCCCTGTCTTTGGACTTGATGTACCTGGATGTCCGCGCGGGGTTCAGGGCCACCTGTGACACGGCTTGGGGATCCTGGTGTGTTCGCCGAGCGCACCGGATGGCAGGGTGTGCCGGTTACCTGCGACCTGGTTCTTGAGCAGCTGCGCGATGTGGTGACCACGCCCCTACTCCGTTCGCGGCCTGGGGTTCATCCGCCTTCGTCCGCTGCTGGTTTGGGTGTGCCTCAGGCGCGGTCGGAGCGCTCGCATGGACCGCTTGCCGTAGCTAGGCGGTTAGCGAGCTCGATGTCGCTTCGCAATCGTCCGCGTGCCGTTGTCGGATCGGGGGAGTCGGACGCCTGCGCGTGGCTGAGGACCAGTTCAGACACGGTCTGGAATCCTGTTTCCTTCGTCGGGCGTGGCGGATGGCAGGGCGTGCCGGTTACGGGCGGCCTGGTCTTGAGTAGTTGGAGTGGCGACCAAGGCGCCGATGGCTACAACACGCCTTCATCTGCGCGGCTAGAGCCTCTTGTGGGCGGCGAGGGTTGCCCATGCCTCGCCGCTGCCGCGGGGTGGACGCCCTGCTTTCGCTGAGCGGTTGGCGGCCGGGGCCTCGGCGGGGAGGGTCGTTCGGGCGGTTGAGCATGGTGTGGAGGGCTTGGGTGGGGCCGACAGGTGGGGGGCGGGGTCCGGACATTGGTGGTCGAAGTGCGGAATGGTCGCGGTCAGGAGTGATCAAGGTCTTGACTGATCGACAAAGCCGATTCACGCTTGGCGCAACTGACCGGTCAGTGTCCCCTCCCCCACGTTCATCAGGAGACCGGATGCTGTCGCGGGTTTCATCCCGCGCGGCGGCCGCCCTGGTGGCCCTCGTCGTGCTCGTCGGCGTGCCTGTGCACGCCGACGCGTTCGGCGCGGGCGCCTCGGTGAGACGTACCGCGCAGGCCAAGAACATCCCAGCGCCCGAGAACTTCTTCGGGTTCGCCATGGGCACGACCGGAAAACTCGCCGGATTCGACAAGATCAAGCAGTATCTCCGATTGATCGCAGACAAGTCCGACCGGGTGAACTACCAGGTCGTCGACAGAACAACGATGGGCAACGACTACCCGGTGTTGTTCGTGAGCTCGCCTCGGAACCTGCGCAACCTCAAGCAGATCGTCCGGGACAACCAGCGGCTCGCGGACCCGCGCGGGATCTCCGAGCAGGAGGCCCGCCGACTGTCCGAGCGGAGCAAGCCCGTCTACCTCATCGAGGGCACGCTGCACTCCACGGAGGTGGGTAACACGCAGGCGCTGATGGACATCGTCCACCGGTTCGCCACCGAGGACTCCGACTACACCGAGACCGTGCTCGACAACGCGGTTCTGCTGGTAATCCCATCCGCTAACCCGGACGGTCAGCATCTCGTTGTCGACCACTTCAACAAGACCGCGGGCACCGCTTACAACCGCGTCTACCCGGACCTGTACCACCGGTATGTCGGGCACGACAACAACCGTGACTGGTTCATGTTCACGCAGCGGGAGTCCCGCACTCGTGTGTTGTTGGAGCAGACGTACCGTCCGGTCGTCGCGCATTACATGCACCAGGCCGGTACTACGGGGCCACGGTTGTGGACGCCTCCGTACGATGAGCCGCTCGGCAGTGGCGTCGACCCGATCACCCTCCAGTCGGCGACCTTGCAGGGTCAGCATGCGGCGCGTGCGTTGACCGCCGAGGGTAAGAAGGGTGTCGGCACCGACGACGCGTACGGCATCTTCTGGAACGCCGACGTGATGGGGTTCTCCACGTTCCTCGGCACGTCGCTGTTCCTGACCGAGATCGCCAGCGCCAGGGACCTCGCGTACCCGTTCACCTCGTCCGACGGCAAGCCGCTCGGTTCGCAGAACCGGACGATGCGGATGCTCCAGCCGTACGACAAGGACACCTGGACGCTGGAGCAGATCGTCGCGTATGGCAAGACGGCCGCCTACGCGGGGATCGAGAATGTCGCGAAGAACCCTGAGTCTTGGTTGTTCAACAATCTCTACCAGACCGCCCGTAATGGGGTGGCTCTCCCGGACGTCGAGCCGGGCACCCCGCAGGCGTATGTGGTTCCGGCCGGGCAGCGCGACCCGTTCGCGGTGCTGGAGATGATGCGGATCTTCGAGTTCGGGCGTGTGGAGATCGATCAGGCCACGGCCCCGTTCACGGCGGGCGGCAAGACCTATGCGGCGGGTTCGTACGTGCTGCGCACCCGGCAGCCGCTCGGTCGCTGGATCAACCAGCTCCTCGAAATCGACAAATATCCGGAAACTGCGGCACGTAAGTGCGGGCAATGTCCGCTGATCATGCCGTACAGCGAGACGACCGACAACGTCGCGTTGCTGCTCGGCGTGGACGTCGACCCGATCAAGGAGCAGGTCAAGGCGTCGGTGCGGCGCGTCCAGCAGGTGCGGCCGGAGCAGGTGCGGATGCCGGAGTCGCCGCGCGGCGCCTACCTGGTCGGGCCGGAGTCGTACGGCGTCGCGCACGTGCTGTCCCGGCTCCAGAGGGCGAACGTGCCGACGTTCCGGTCGTCCGAGGAGTTCAAGGCCGCCGACCGGACGTTCGCGCCGGGGACGGTCGTGGTCCCGGCGACCTCGCAGGCCCGGCAGGTGCTCCAGCGCGTCTCGGCGGACACCGGCCTGCAGGTCTACGGGACGGACAAGGCACCCGAGGTCGACGGCTTCACCCTCAAGCCCGGCACCAAGGTCGGGTTGATCCGCGGGGCGAACAACATGCCCGGAGGCTGGATGACGTGGATGTTGGACCACTACGGCATCGACTACAAGGTGGTCTCCGCCGATGACTACGCCGATCTGGCCGGGAAGTACGACACGATCGTTCTGGCCGACGGGGTGTCCAAGAACACCATCGTGACCGGCCTGGACCCGGCGAAGAACCCGCCGGAGTTCCGGTGGGCGCGCGGGGTCGGCGAGGAGGGCTGGGGCAGGCTTGCTGACTACGTCTCCGCGGGCGGCAACCTCGTCGCGATCGGCAGCGCGTCGGAGACCGCGCGGCAACTTCTCGATCTGCCGGTCGAGAACGCGGCTTCGTCCCAGCTCAGCGCGCCGGGTTCGCTGCTGCGCGCGTCGTACGACCCGGAGGTCCCGGCGGCCTGGGGGATGCCGAAGTCGGGCGCGGTCTGGTTCAACCGGGACGCGGCTTACAAGGTCACCGGCGACGCGCGGGTCGCGTCCCGGTACCCCGGTGACGGTGACCTGCTGGTCAGCGGCTACGCGCAGGGGACGGCGACGCTGCACGGGCTGGCCAATGTGGTGTCGTTCGAGGTCGGGAAGGGGCACGCGACCATCGCGGGCAGCGAGATCACGTTCCGGAGTTGGCCGCGGCAGACCTGGCCGATCGTCGTCAACTCGATCTATCAGGGTCCGTCCAAGCCGACGAAGTCCGGTGTGACGGAGTAAGGAAGGTAGGGCTGCGTCGATCGCGGCCGGTGACCCTTCCGGGGGCGCCGGCCGCGATCCACGACGGGCCTGGCGCGTGCCCGCTCAGGATGGTGCGTCGGGTATCGCGTCGATCAGCGCGGTCAGGTCGGGGTGGTCGCCCTGGACGTCGGTGAGCCAGGGGTCGTGGATGTACTCGAAGTCGTAGGTTCCGGTGTCGAGGAGGCCGATGCTGCCCGCCGCGACCTGTTGCCGGGGGTTGATCGGCTCGGGGTGCCTCCGGTGGGCCTTGGGCGGGACGAGTTGGGCGAGGGCGTAGGAGGTCGTCGTTCCGTACCGGCGTGGCCCGTTCTCATGGTGGTAGTGGCCACCGACGTGCAGGCGGGGTCGCAGGTGTTCGATGAGGCGGGTCAACCTCGCTGATCCCTGGACGGTGTCGCGGTAGGTCGACATGCCGTAGGGGCCGTCATGGGTGACCAAAATGTCCACGCTGCCGGGTTCGGTGTGGAGGAGGCGGTTGTAGGCGGAGTCTTCGTAGTCCGTGGGGCCCGGGAGTTCGATCTTTCCGAGGAACGCCGTGCGCTGCCCCGCGACCTCGGTGACGTGTCCGCAGGCGACATGGTGGTAGGCGCCCAACGGGTCGACCGGTGTCACTGGGACGGCACGGGTCTGGTGGAGGTCGGCGAGCCATTCGTGATCCTCGTGGTTGCCGCTGAGGAACAGGATCGGGGGGATGTTCGCGAGCGCCAGCTGGACGCCCTCGGCCAGGCCGGGTGAGGGGTCGAGGAGGTCGAAGAAGGCGCCCTGAGCCGGATGGTCGACTCGGAATCGGCGGCTCGCGTCGTCCCACCGGTCGGGGCTGGGAAACGCGCCGAGATCTCCGACCTGAATGACGGCGTCAAGCCGGATTCCCCGATGGCGGGACAGTGCAACGGCGGCGCCCAATGCGTGCAGCACGCACCCATGGACATCGCCGACGAACGCTATTTTCATTGTTTCCTTGCTCGATTCTGTTGAAGGTCTTCAAGTGGTTCAGGTGGGCCGATCCAGGGGACGAGCCGTCCGACGCGGCGTTTCCCGGTCTGGTCGCCGGTGAACCGCGGGCACGCCCGCAGGAGAAGCCTGGACCGGCGTCGGCGCTGGTCGGATGCCGAGCGGCCAGGGTCGGCAGAGGCGCCGCGGCGATCGTGGCTTGCCCGGGACAGGTGCCAGGACGCGCGGTGATTCGGCGCGGGTGATCAGCGGCCATGGTCTTGTGCGCTTGTCGGTGGGCGGCGGCCGGAGTGACACGAAAGCACAATCGGGCCGCTGGTGGGCTCGCACCGAAATCTTTGAGGGTTGCTTGGGGACGATAGGCGCAGACTAATCGCTGCGAGTCTCTGCGTCGTCTCATGTCCCTCAAATGTCCGGTCGAAGTCCGCTTGGTGGTGGGGCGCAGGCACGGAGTAGGGCGGTGGGCCGCTCTCTCACAAGTCACCGACCCCCCAGAGACGACGATGGCAAGGACGCGATTCACGCTCCTTGCCATTTTCAATATATAGCGCACCGGGGGACTTGTGGCAAGACCCTGGTGGTGATGCAGAATCGTCGGCCGACGCCCGAAAGGCCCGCGGAAATCAGGGTCCGCGGAGGGCTCGTTTGGGGGGTTTCATGATCGACGTCATCGTCATCGGGGGCGGACCGACCGGCATGATGCTGGCGGCCGAACTGCGGCTGCACGGCGTGCACGTGGTCGTCCTGGAGAAGGACGCCGAGCCGACCGGAATAGCTCGCTCACTCGGCCTGCACGTGCGCAGCATCGAGGTCATGGACCAGCGTGGTCTCCTGGACCGCTTCCTCGCGCACGGCCAGAAGTATCCGCTTCACGGTCACTTCGCCGGTATCGACAAGCCGCGGCCCGACCGGATGGACACCGCGCATTCCTACATCCTCGGCATCCCGCAGCCCGTCACCGACCGGTTGCTGGCCGAGCGCGCGTCCGAGCTGGGCGCCGATGTCCGGCGCGGTCGCGAACTGGTCGGGCTGAGCCAGGAGGACGACGGGGTGACCGCCGAACTGGCGGACGGCACGCGGCTGCGCGCCCGCCACCTCGTCGGCTGCGACGGTGGCCGCAGCACGGTGCGCAGACTTCTCGGCGTCGCGTTTCCGGGCGAGTCCGCCGGCACCGAGTGGCTGGTCGGCGAGATGGAGGTGACCGAGGATCCGGCGACGATCGCCGCCGTCGTCGCGGACGTCCGTAAGACCCACCGTGGGTTCGGCGCCGGACCGCTCGGCGACGGGGCCTTCCGCGTCGTCGTGCCCGCCGCCGGGGTGACCGACGATCCCGCCGTCCCGCCGACTCTTGAGGAGCTGAAACGGCAGCTCCGGGTGTTCGCCGACACCGACTTCGGTGCGCACTCCCCGCGCTGGCTGTCCCGCTTCGGTGACGCGACCCGGCTGGCCGAGCGTTACCGGGTCGGCCGGGTGCTGCTGGCCGGTGACGCGGCGCACGTCCACCCGCCGCTCGGCGGGCAGGGGCTCAACCTCGGCGTCCAGGACGCGTTCAACCTCGGCTGGAAACTGGCCGCCGAGGTCGCCGGGTGGGCTCCCGAAGGGCTGCTGGACAGCTACCACATCGAACGGCACCCGGTGGCCGCCGACGTGCTGAACAACACCCGCGCGCAGTCGGAGCTGCTGTCTCTGAGGCCGGGCGCCCAGGCCGTGCGCGGGCTGATCGCCGAGCTGATGGACTTCGAGGACGTGAACCGGTACCTCATCGAGAAGATCACCGCGATCGGTGTCCGCTACGACTTCGGCGACGGCCACGAACTGCTCGGACGACGCCTGCGGGACGTGGAACTGAAACGCGCCCGCCTCTACGACCTGACGCGCGAAGGCCGGGGCCTGCTCCTCGACCAGACCGGCCGCCTCTCCGTCGCCGGTTGGACGGACCGCGTCGACCACGTCCACGACGTGAGCGAGGAACTGGACGTCCCCGCCGTGCTCCTCCGCCCGGACGGCCACGTGGCGTGGGTCGGCGACGACCAGCAGGACCTCCTCGACCACCTGCCCAGATGGTTCGGCCACCCCGCCGCTGACCAGGTGCCCGCGTCCGGTCAGGTACCTCCCAAGCGGTAGTGCTGGGCCGGCAGGTGCCGACGACCAGCGCCCGCGAACCCGGGGAGTCGAGTGCGACATGGCCGCGCAGCTCGTCCTCCGCCACCAGCCACGCCCGCAATGAACGGAGTTCGTCAGCGCCGTTTCCGGCCTCTGCGATTGATACGGTCACTTCCATTCGTCCGCACTCCCGAAATGAAAGGTGTGGCGTTGCCCGTCCGATCGGATGGGCTGCTGCGGCGAACTGATCACGGAATAGGTTCAGGAAGACCTTGGCCCCTCCTGGTTCACGTGCCCCGAGGGAGCGTTATTCGGGCGGTCCTCTGTTTGGGAAACGGTCGGCCGGACGTCCGGATACGATCGCGGGTGGGCAGTTCCCCGCTCGTCGAGCCATGGAGGGGAAATGAAACCGAGTCGCCCAGGACGGTTATCGCACCTTGCGACTGCGGCTCAACGGCGCGGCGCTGGTTTGGGCGCGTCCTCGACGCTGCGGGCGGACGCCTGACATGGAAGCCGTCGGGCCCGAGGCGGAGCGGAGTGGTGGGAGTGGGGCGCCCGTTCGGACGAAGCCGTCCGCGGGCGTGTCTCAGGCCACGGCGCACCGCGAAAGGCTGATCGGGCTGGATCTGGCCCGAGGGGTCGCAGTGCTCGGGATGTTCACCGCCCACATCGGCCCGGAACCGGAGGACGGCGGCGCGGTGCTCCAGGTCGCGCACGGCCGGTCCGCCGCGCTGTTCGCGCTGCTGGCCGGGGTGGCACTGGTGATCATCAGTGGTCGGCGGCGACCCAGGACCGGGCGCGAAGGTCGGCAGGCGGCGGTGAAGGTGGCGATCCGCGCGGTGGTGCTGCTCGTCCTGGGGACGGCGGTGGCGATGATCCCGTCACCGGTGGACGTGATTCTCGCCTACTACGGGCTCTACTTTCTGCTGGCGCTGCCCTTGCTGCGGTTGTCCGCCACGATGCTGGCGGTCCTGGCCGCCGGGCTGGCCGTGGTGGGCCCGCTGGTTTCGTTCGGTGTGCGAGGTCTCTTGGACGACGGCTCCTGGGTCGTCTCCAGGGGACGAGCCGTCAACGCTCACGACCCCATCGAATGGTTGAGCCACGAGGGAGTGATCGATCTCCTCCTCACCGGGGCCTACCCGGCGATGACCTGGATGCCGTACGTGCTCGCCGGGATGGCCCTGGGACGGCTGGACCTGAAGGCCGCCCGGGTCCGCCGCCGGTTGGCCGTCCTCGGCCCGGCCCTCGCCCTGGTCGGGTACGGGTCGTCCTGGCTGGTTCTGCGCGTGTTCGCGGGGATCCGCGCGGACATCGAGGGCTCCGGTTGGTACGACGCGGACCCATCGGCCTGGTGGGCGGGGCCGGAGACCGGCACCGTCGACCCGCACACGCCCGCGTTGCTGCTGGTCGCCGCGCCGCACAGCGGGACTCCCTTCGAGGTCGTCGCCAACATCGGCGTGGCGATCACCGTCGTGGTGTGCGCCGTGACGGTCGCCGACCTCCGTCCGCGGGCGCCCCGGCCGCTGCGTCCGGTGATCGCCGTGGGGACCATGTCGCTGTCGTGCTACGTCGGCCACATCCTCGCGCTCGCGGCCCTGGACACCGAGGCGACTCCGTCCCGACTGTCCGACCTGGTCGTCTTCGTCGTCGCGGCCCTGGCACTGGCCGTGATGTGGACCCGTCGCTTCCGCCGCGGCCCCCTGGAGTTTCTGCTCAACACCGCTACGAAACCCGCCCGACACGTTAGATGAAGCCGCCGGAAATCCGTGTTACGGACGGGCGAGGAAGTCGTGGACGAGTTTCAGGAAGTCGGCGGGGCGTTCCGCCATCGTGACGTGGCCGGTGTCGAGTTCGGTGTATTCGCTGCCCGTGATGGCGCCGGCGAATTCGCGGTGGTTCTCCACGGGGATCAACTGGTCGCGGGTGCAGCCGATGACCAGCGTGGGCGCCTCGATCCGCGGGAGCAGTGACCGGACGTCCACCCGCCGGACGAGGTCGAGCTGCCGCAACCGGCCGTGGACGGGACTCATGAACCAGCGCGTCTGCTCGGCCAGGTCGTGCCCGATCTCGTTGAGGTACCGGGGGGTGAACGAGGTGAGGGTTCCGAGACGTCCGAAACCCTCAGGGTTGTCGGTGAGGGCCAACCAGGCGGTGATCAACTGCTGGAGGTACTCGTCCTCGGCATGGACGAACCCGGCGACGGGGAGCAGCCGCCGGACGAGGTCCGGCCGCAGGGCCGCGACGGCGGCGGCCGTGGGGGCGCCGAGCGAGAAGCCGACCACGTCGGCGGGACCGGCCCCGGCGTGTTCGATCACGGCGATGACCTGCTCGGCGAGAGTCTCGATGGTGAGCGGCGCGCCGTCGTCCTCGGCCGCGTCGCTGCCGGACAGGTCGGGCAGGAGCACCGTGTTGCGGTCGGTGAGCTGGGGAAGGAGCTCGTCCCACATGGCCGCGCCGGAGCCCACGCCGTGGACCAGGACGAGGGCGGGTCCCGAACCCTCCGCACGGTAGGTGATCTGGGCGTTTCCAACGGTAAGTTGCGTCATGTCCCCAACGGTGCCGGGCCGGGTCGGTGATGAGGAGCGGACCGTTTTGGCTAGGACAAACGATCCCAGGCTGAGCCGCCGCGTATCGCCGACCATGGGAGGCATGGAGATGGACCGCCGCGAACTCGCCGATTTCCTCCGCCGCTCCCGGGAGCGGCTACGGCCGCACGAGGTCGGGTTGGCGGCGGGGCCGCGGCGCCGTACGCCCGGGTTGCGCCGCGAGGAGGTGTCGCAGCTCGCGGGCATGTCCGCCGACTACTACATGCGCCTTGAGCAGGCGCGGAGCCCGCAGCCGTCCGTCCAGATGCTCGGTGCCCTGGCCCGCGCGCTCCGGTTGACCTCGGACGAGCGCGATCATCTGTACGTGCTCGCCGGGCATCGTCCGCCCGCCGGGCCGTTCGCGGGGGAACACGTCCGGCCGAGTCTGCTGTACCTGCTCGACCGGCTGGACGAGACACCGGCCCAGATCATCGGTGACCTCGGTGACGTGCTGGCGCAGAACGCCATGTCCAATTCTCTTTTCGGCTGCATCTGCTCGACCGAGCCGGGGGAACGGAACATCATCTGGCGGTGGTTCACCGACCCGACCATCCGGGCGGCCTATCCGGTCGAGGAGCACGAGTACCACAGCCGCGTCCATGTCGCCGATCTGCGCGCCGCGGTGGCCCGCCGGGGCAACGACGCCGCAGCGTCCGCCCTGGTCGAGCGGCTCCGCCAGGCGAGTGAGGAGTTCAGCGGGCTCTGGGCGCGGCACGAGGTGGCCGTGCGCCGCACCGCCCGCCTGCGGGTCCTGCATCCGGAGATCGGGTTGATCGAGTTCGACGCGGAGACCCTGCTCACCCCGGCGGAGGACCAGCGGCTGTTCGTCTTCACGCCGCCGCCCGGCAGCCCGACCATGGAGGCCCTGGAGCTTCTTCGCGCGGTGGGCCCCGAGACCGCCCACCGCAGCCACGTGTGACCGGTCAGGTCGTGAGGCGCCAGAGGGTGGTGGTCTCGGCGGCGCGGGCGGCGTGCAGCGGGTCGTCGGCGTCGTCGACGCGCGGGTGACGCGGCTTGGTGTCGAGCCGTCCCGCGACCCGTAGACCGGACGACGTGATCAGCGTGGGCAGTTCGTCGTGTGTGCGCAGACCGAGGTGTTCGGCGAGATCGGACAGGATCAGCCAGCCCTCGCCGCCCGGTTCGAGGTGCTCGGCGAGGCCGGTCAGGAAGCCGCGAAGCATCCGGCCGCCCGGGTCGTAGACGGCGTGGTCGAGCGGGGACGACGGTTTCGCGGGCAGCCAGGGCGGGTTGCAGACGACCAGCCCGGCTCGTCCCTCAGGAAACAGGTCTGCCTGGACGACATCGACCCGGGACGACAAATTCAACCGGTTGACGTTCTCCTCGGCACAGGCGAGGGCGCGTGGATCGTTGTCGGTGGCGACGACCCGTTCCACGCCGCGTCGGGCAAGGACGGCGGCCAGGACGCCGGTGCCGGTTCCTATGTCGAACGCCGTCTTCGTCGGTGGCAACGGCGCTTCGCCGACGAGATCCACGTATTCGCCGCGGATCGGCGAGAAGACCCCGTAATGCGGGTACACGTGGTCGCCGTCCAGTGCGGGGATCGGTACGCCCTTCTCCCGCCATTCGTGCGCGCCGATGAGTCCGAGGAGTTCGCGCAAGGACGTCACATAGGGCGCGTCGTCGGCTCCGTACACCTCGGTACAGGCGTCCCGGACGTCAGGGGCGCGGCGTAGCGGAATCACGTGCCCCGGCTCGAACGGTATGAGGAGCATGCCGAGTGTCCGTGCGCGCTGGGCACGAGCCTGCCGGTACAGGTGGAACGCCGGTACTTCCGGTGAAGGCCGTCGCCTGCGCCGTCGTGGTGGACGGTCGATCCGGCGCGCCATCGCCCGGAGGAGCTGGCGCGCGTTCTGGAAGTCGCCGCGCCACAGCAGCGCGGTGCCTTCGCAGGCCAACCGGTAGGCGTCGTCCGCGCGTGTCGCGTCGTCGGCGACCACGACGCGCCGGGGCGCCGGGGCGCCGCTCTGCGACCGCCATCGGACGCGATGGTCCCGGCCGTCCCGCCAGGAGATCTCGTCCACACCGACACCGTACCGAGCTACGGCCGTGGAGCGGACGCCCCGGCGGTCAGGTCGGCGGAGGAAAGGCAGGTGGACGTTTCCGACAGTTCCCGCAGCGCCTTCTCCGACGGCGATCCCGGTTCCGCCGCGTACAGCATGAGTCGGCTGAGGTCGGGGTCGCCGGGCAGGTGCAGGGTCTCGAACGGCAGGACGAGCCTCCCCACCCGCGGATGGTCGATGCGGGCCTCGCCGTGCGTCAGGTCGGTCACATGGTGCGCGGACCACATCTCCCGGAAGTCGGGGCTCCGGGCCCGCAACGTGTCGATCAGTGCCTGGAGGCGTGGATCGTCCGGGGCCTGCCCCGATCGGAACCGTAGATGGGCGACGTTCCGCCGGGCGACGGACGTCCAGTTGTCGCCGAGGCGGGTCTTGTAGTCGTCGTTCAAATGGATCTGGTGCGACCAGGTCCGTTCGTCCGGTGGAACGGCGGCGAGGTCGACGAACACGGCGGCGGTGAGACGGTTCCACGCGACGACGTTCGTGTACGGCCCGACGATGTAGGCGGGCGCGTGGGTGATCGCGTCGAGCAGGTGCTGGAGCGGGGCGCGCAGGCGGGGCGGGTCCGTGGCGGGCGTCCGGCGCGGCGGGTGGGCGAGCCGGTGCAGGTGGGCGTGTTCGTCGCCGTCCAGGCGCAACGCCCGTGCGATCGCGTCGAGGACCTCGGTGGACACGCCGTCGGCCGTGCCCTGTTCGAGCCGGATGTAGTAGGCCACGCTGACGCCCGCGAGCTGCGCCAACTCCTCCCGCCGGAGGCCGGGCACACGGCGCCGCGTCCCGTACGAGGGGACGCCGACGTCCTCGGGCCGTAGCCGTGCCCGCCTCGACCTGAGGAACTCGCCGAGTTCGCCGTTGCGCGCCATGACGCCGAGGTTATCGCCCGGAATTCACGGTGATGTCGCCGTTGTCGGTGATCAGATCGAGGTGGTACGGGGCGGACGCGTCGTGCCGGATCCCGATCTTCCGGTCGCCGCTGTCGGCGCGGGCGGACACCCGGTACCGCCCCGACGGCACGGTGACCGTGATCGAACCGTTGGACGTCTCCGCGCGGATACTCTGCGATTTCGCCGGAGTAAGAATGATCTTGCCGTTGTCGGTGCGCACGTCGACGCGGTCGCCCTTGAGGCCGCGGCCCTCGATCTTTCCGTTGTCGGTCCTTGCCCTGACCGGGCCGGTGACGTCGTCCAGGCGGACGGCGCCGTTGTCGGTCGACACGTTCACGGCGCCCACCTTGGAAAGGGTGATCGCGCCGTTGTCCGTCCTGCCGGTCACGGGCAGGCCCGCCGGAAGTTCGAGCGTGTAGTTCACCGAGCAGTTCGACCCGCAGTCGCTGAGCTTCAGGACACCGTTCTCGATCCGGTGCGTGGCCCCCTCCGGCCGGTCGCCCCGATACTCGACCGTGCGGTGAAGCGACGCCTTGGACGCCCCACCGCGCAGCGTCACACGACCGGAGTCGATGGCGTCCAGGTGCACGGCGGTGATGTCGCCCTTGAGCGCGGCATCGTCCTCGAACGTCGAGGCGAAGGCCATGCCGCAGGCACTCAGCGCACTCGCGCCGACCACGATGGCGACGATTGCAGACAGTTGGCGACGCACGAGTTCCTCCCGCTGACCTTGGCTCTTTGCCTGACGCTGTCGAGCGTAGGAAGAAGCGGTACGAACGGCCGTCACGCTAGGGAGCGAGGTTCTCCCTGGCTCCCAGGTGCCGATTTCACTGCCTGCCACTGCCAGTAGTACGAACGAGCGGTGGCTGGGTAGGCGCGCCCTACGGAACGACAGTCATCTCCATGACCGCACTGACTACGGACGTGTCGGCTCCTTCCGGAGCGATGACGTCACGGCACAAGCTGGTATTGACCCTTCTGCTCGGCGCGCAGTTCATGCTCGCCATCGACTTCTCCATCCTCAACGTGGCGTTGCCGGTCGTCGGCCGGGGACTGGGCTTCGGCCTGGACGAGTTGCAGTGGATCGCGACCGCGTTCGCGCTTCCCGCCGCCGGGTTCACGCTCCTGTTCGGCCGCGTCGCCGATCTGTTCGGACGGCGCCGGATGCTGCTCGCGGGCATGGTCCTCCTGGCCGGAGGCTCCCTGATCGGCGGGCTGGCCACGTCCCCGACGATGCTGCTGACCGGGCGTGTCCTCCAGGGGCTGGCCACGGCGGTCGCGACCCCGGCCGCGCTGTCGTTGCTCACCACGTCCTTCCCGGAGGGGCCGCTGCGGACGCGGGCGCTCGGGCTCAGCGGCGCGCTGATGTCGGCCGGTTTCACGGTGGGCGCGATCCTCGGCGGCGTGCTCACGGACCTGCTGAGCTGGCGCTGGGCCTTCCTGATCAACGTGCCGGTCGCGGTGGTCATCGTCGCCGTGGTTCCGGTGGTGGTCGCCGAAAGCCGCACCCGCGACCGGGCGAGGCTGGACGTTCCCGGCGCGGTGACCGTGACCGGCGGGCTCCTCGCCCTCGTGTACGGCATCACCTTCGCCGG
The DNA here is from genome assembly GCF_003432485.1 of Actinomadura spongiicola. Classification (GTDB taxonomy): domain Bacteria; phylum Actinomycetota; class Actinomycetes; order Streptosporangiales; family Streptosporangiaceae; genus Spirillospora; species Spirillospora spongiicola. Next base: position 237,208 of record NZ_QVNQ01000001.1, on the reverse strand, counting down.
TGAGCACGGCCTGGGATCCGCAGGGGCGCTCGTCCCGCTGGCCGCCGCGGCCGTGCTGCTCAGCGCGTTCGTGCTGGTGGAGCGGCGTTCACCGGCCCCGCTCGCGCCGCTGAGCGTCCTCACCCGGCGAACCGTCACCTGGGGCAACGTCGGCGGGTTCGTCGCGTTCGCCACGGAGACGTCGCTGGTGTTCCTGATGACCCTCTACCTCCAGAAGGTTCTGGGTTTCTCGCCGCTGGCCACGGGCCTCGCGCTCGGCGTCCTCGGCGCCGGGACGTTCGCGGGCGGTGTCGCCGCGCCCCGGATCATGGGACGTTTCGGCGGCCGTACGACCCTCGTCGCCGGGCTCGTCCTCCAGGCGGCGGCGACGGCGGCGCTGCTGGGCATCGGCGAGTCGCGGGACTCGCTCGCGCTGATGCTCGCCGCGACCGCGATCGGCGGCTTCGGGAACCTCGTCGCGATCGTGGCGTTCATGGGGACGGCGACGTCCGGGCTGCCCAACGCGGAGCAGGGCCTCGCGACCGGGCTCGCCACCATGACGCAGCAGATCGCCATCACGCTCGGCATCCCCGTGATGAGCGCGGTGGCGACCGCGAACACCGGCGGGTCCGTCCTCGGTGGCGTCCACACGGCCACGGCCGTGAACGTCGCGATCGTTCTGGCGGGAGCGGCCCTCGTGGGTTCGTTCCTGCGTCGCTCTTGAGAGGCTCAGCCATGGATCTCGAACTCGACGGCAAGGTGTTCATCGTCACCGGCGCGTCCGCCGGTATCGGCGAGGCTACCGCGACGCTCCTCACCGACGAGGGCGCCCACGTCATCGGTGTCGCCCGCAAGCCACCGAAAGGTGGCGTCGCCGCGGACCTGACCGACCCCGCCGCCGCGCAGCACATCGTGGACACCGCCCTGGAACGGCACGGACGCCTCGACGGCCTGGTCAACAACGCGGGCGCCCTCGAATCCCGGATCGGGTTCCTCGACGTGACCGATAACCAGTGGCACGCCACCTTCGAACTGAACTTCCACGCGGCCGTCCGGATGGCGCGGGCCGCGCTGCCCGCGCTGATCGACCAGGGCGCGGGAAGCATCGTGCACGTGTCCAGCGAGGCCGGACGGTTCCCCGACACGCCACTGGTCGACTACGCGGCGTCCAAGACGGCGTTGTTGTCGGTGTCCAAGACGCTGGCGGGGGAGTTCGGCCGCTGCGGCGTCCGCTCCAACGTCGTCACGCCCGGACCCACGCGGACCCGGCTGTGGGACGAGCCCGGTGGATTCGCCGACCAACTCGCCGCCCAGTTCGGACTCCCTGTCGAGGAGGCCATAGAACGGTTTGTCCGCGAGGAACGACGCCTACCGGTCGGACGTCTGGGCACACCGCTGGACGTCGCACGCGTCATCGTCTACCTGCTGTCCCCACTGGCGGCCCAGGTCACCGGCGCCGAATGGACCGTGGACGGCGGCGCCCTCCGCCAACTCTGAGCGCCCTCCCGTAGGCGGTCTGACGATAATGTCGGATTTCCGCTAGTGGAACCGTCTGACCATCGGTGATCCTGGAGGACATGCACGAGGACGCGGAAAGATGCGTACGGGCTGTTCAGGCGAAGGACGCTCGCTTCGACGGCTGGTTCTTCGTCGCGGTCGTCACCACCGGAATCTACTGCCGTCCGAGCTGCCCGGTGGTGGCGCCCAAGCCCGAGAACATGCGGTTCCATCCGAGCGCCGCGTCAGCGCAGCAGGCCGGTTTCCGGGCGTGCAAACGCTGCCGCCCCGACACCTCCCCCGGCTCACCCGAATGGAACCACCGGGCGGACGTCGTCGCCCGCGCGATGCGCCTCATCGCGGACGGCGTGGTCGACCGGGAAGGAGTTCCAGGCCTGGCACGGCGGCTCGGTTACAGCACACGCCAGATCGAACGCCAACTCAACGCCGAACTGGGTGCGGGTCCGCTTGCTCTGGCGCGGGCACAGCGTGCTCAGACGGCGAGGCTCCTCATCGAAACGACGTCCCTTCCCATGGGTGATGTCGCGTTCGCGGCGGGCTTCGCCAGTATCCGGGCCTTCAACGAGACCGTCCGGAGCGTGTTCGCGTTGACGCCGACCGCCCTCCGCGACCGTGTCGCCAAGGGACATCCGCCCGCAGGTTCCGGGGCACTGTCACTTCGGCTGCCGTTCCGGGCGCCACTCTGCCCCGACAACCTGTTCGGGCATCTCGCCGCCACCGCCGTCCCCGGTGTCGAGGAATGGCGGGACGGCGCGTACCGCCGCACCATGCGTTTGCCCCACGGGCACGGCATCGTCGCACTGCGACCCCGGCCCGATCATGTCGCCTGCACGCTCAGCCTCAGCGACCTGCGGGACCTCACCATCGCGATCAGCCGGTGCCGTTGGATGCTCGACCTCGACGCCGACCCCGTCGCCGTGGACGACCTCCTGCGCGCAGACCCCGTCCTCGCCCCGCTGGTCGACAAGGCCCCAGGACGGCGCGTCCCGCGTACTGTGGACGCCCCCGAGTTCGCGGTACGCGCCGTCCTGGGACAGCAGGTGTCTACGGCGGCGGCCCGCACCCATGCCGGACGACTCGTCACTGCCTACGGCGACCCCGTGGACGACCCGGGCGGCGGTCTGACCAACCTCTTCCCGACCCCGTCCGCCCTGGCGGAACTCGACCCGAAACTCCTCGCGTTCCCGAGAACCCGCCGCACCACCATCACGACCCTCGTCGACGTGCTCGCGAGTGGTGAGATAGACCTCGGGGTGGGGAGCGACTGGGACGAGGCCCGCTCCCGCTTGTCCGCCCTCCCCGGCATCGGTCCGTGGACCATTGAGACGATCGCGATGCGCGCCCTCGGCGACCCCGACGCGTTCATTCCGAGCGACCTTGGGATCCGCGCCGCCGCCAAGTCACTCGACCTTCCCTCTACGCCTGCGGCTCTGACGCGCCGTGCCGCACAGTGGCGTCCATGGCGCGCCTACGCCGTCCAGTACCTGTGGGCCACCGGCGACCACGCCATCAACCTGCTTCCCGCGTCCTGACACTCCGGAAAGGAACGACATGGAACCGACGCATGTCGTCGTGGACAGCCCCGTAGGACCACTCACACTGGTGGCTCGGGACGGCGCCCTGTCAGCCCTCTACATGGAGGAGCAACGGCACCGTCCGCTCCAGGAAACCTTCGGCGCCCCGGACGACGTCACCGCCGAACCGTTCGCGGGCGTCGTCGAACAACTCTCCGCCTACTTCGCGGGTGAGCTGACCGAGTTCGACCTCCCCCTCACCCTTCGCGGGACCGAGTTCCAGAAACGCGTCTGGTCGGCGCTCCAGGAAATCCCCTACGGCGAGACCATCACCTACGGTCAGATCGCCGTCGAACTCGGCAGGCCTTCCGCGTCCCGCGCCGTCGGCCTCGCCAACGGTCGCAACCCCATCAGCGTCATCGTCCCCTGCCACCGCGTCGTCGGCTCCACCGGCGACCTCACCGGCTACGGCGGCGGCCTCGACCGCAAGCGCTACCTCCTCGACTTCGAACGCAAGACCAAGATCACCCAGGACGCGCTGTTCTGAGTTTGTCGGCGCCGGGGGATACCGTGCATGTCATGGCCGGTGTCCCCGGCCGGTCAGGCGGTTCGCGGAAAGGCAGATCAAGGTGGAGTTCCGAGTCGACCGGCAGACGCTCGCCGACGCCGTGGCCTGGGCGGCGCGGACGCTACCGGCGCGCCCCGCGCTCCCCGTCCTCGCGGGCATGCTCATCGACGTCAACGAGCAGGGAGAACTCACCCTCGCGGGCTTCGACTACGAGGTGTCCGCCCGCGCCAGGGAGGACGCGGACGTCACCGAGCCGGGCCGCGCGCTCGTCCCCGGGCGGCTCCTCGCGGACATCGTCCGCAACCTCCCCCCGCACCCCGTGGAGATCTTCACGAAGGGCTCGGAGGTGGTCGTCCGCTGCGGCCCGGCCGAGTTCGGCCTGCTGACGCTGCCCGTCGAGGACTACCCGACCCTCCCCGAACCGCCCGCCCGCGCGGGCACCGTCCCCGCCGACCTCTTCGCCGCCGCCGTCGCCCAGGTCACCCCGGCCGCCGGACGCGACGACACCCTCCCGATGCTCACCGGCGTCCGCGTCGACCTCGACGGCGACACGATGTGGCTCGCCTGCACCGACCGCTACCGCATCGCCGCCCGCGAGCTGACCTGGTCCCCCGCCGACCCCGACTTCACCGCCGGTGTCGTCGTCCCCGCCCGCACGCTCGCCGACACGGCCAAGGCCATCAAACGCGGCGCCGAGGTCGCCATCGACCTCGGCGGCGGCGCCGACACCCTCATCGGCGTCTCCGGCGGCGGACGCAGCATGACCAGCCGCCTCCTGGACGACCAGTACATCAACTACCGATCCCGCCTCACCGGCACCTGGTCGTCCGTCGCCGAGATCCCCGTCGCCCCGTTCGTCGAGGCGATCAAGCGCGCCGCCCTCGTCACCGAACGCGGCACCCCCGTCCAACTGGCCTTCACGTCCGGCGAGGTCCGCATCCGCGCCGCCACCGGCGACTCCGCCCGCGCCAACGAGAGCCTCGCCGTCGAACTCACCGGCGACGACATCGACATCGCCTTCGCCCCCCAATACCTCCTGGACGGCCTGGCGGGCATCGACACCGAGTACGCCCGCCTCGAATGCGCGGGCCCCACCAAGGCCGCCCTCCTCACCGGCATCCCCGACAAGAAAGACTCCGACGACACCAAGGACGACGCCACCGACACCGGCTTCCGCTACCTCGCCATGCCCGTCCGCCTCACCCCCTGACCCACGTCATCAAGGACTTACGGGACCGCGCGACCGTGCCCGCCGTTGGGCCACGCCCGTCCGAGCGTCCCCGCGAAACCGGACCCTTCGATTCCTTTCCGCGCGTCCGTGTCGAACGGCTCCGTCGCTTCGGCGGACGACGAGGCCCAGGGCGGTGGCCTCAGATCATGGCCTGTGCCGGTGCGAGGCGTCCGGCGGTGCCCGGTACGGCCTGCGGGCCTCGACGCAGGGATCCCGGGCGGGTACGCCGGGTGGTAGGCACTGCCCCACTCCTGGGCGGTGATCGCGCCGCAGGCCAGCGCGCACAGCGAGGGCAGGGGGTCGCTCGGCAGGTCGATCGGTGGTCGGAAACGGCCCTCATCGGCCACCGCCCGGTGGTTCGGGCTCGGTAAGTGTTGGTCAGAGGTCGAGGACGGCCAGGATGAAATGGACTTCGTTGTCCGTGGTGTTGGCGTAGGAGTGGGGGCGGTCGCCGACGAAGACGGCCGCGGTTCCTTCTCCGACGAGGTCTGTTCGGCCGTCCACGCCCAGGGTGAGCGTGCCCTGGTCGACGTAGACGATCTCCTTGGTGCCGGGTACGTGGGCGTCGCTGTCGCGGGCCTCGCCGGGTTGGAGTTCCCAGCGCCACAGCTCCAGTGAGGGGCGTGGGTCGCTTCCGGCGAGGAGCGTCCCCGTGCCGCCGTGCTCGCCCTGCCAGAGGACCACGTGTCGTTCCGGGCGGAAGAGTCTCACCGGTGGTTCCTCCTCCACCTGGACGAGTCGTGTCAGCGGAACTCCGAGCGCGTCGGAGATGCGGATGAGCGTGCCCAGGTTCGGGTTGCCGCGTCCCTGTTCGAGGCCGACCAGGACGCCCTTGCTCACTCCGGCGCGTCCGGCCAGTTCGTCCAGGCTCCAGCCGTGGCTCGCGCGGAGCGCCCGGACGGTCCGCGCCACGGCCTCGCCGATGGCCTCCTGCTCGCTCACATGACCTCCCCGATCACCGCCCTCACGATCTCACGATGCCGGGTCACCGGTCATGGTCGGTATAATGACATGTCGAGTTCGTTAAAATGACCGGGAGTGAGCGATGCTGGACCGGGTTTCGGTGGACGAGGCCGTACGGGAACTGCGGCCTGATTTCGCCGTGCTCGTCGTGGTCGCCGAGGGGCTGGCGAACGGGCCCGGCGATCACGTTTCGGAGGGCTGGCTGGCCGACGCGGCGGCGAAGGCCGACGCGGACGATCCGCATGTGGGCGCCTGGCACGACGCCTACCGGGCGTTCGGCGCCAAACCGAAGCGAACCCGGCCGTCGGTGGACGCGCTGCTCCGGCGGGCCGGTTCGCTCCCGTCCATCAACCGGGTCGTGGACGCCTACAACGCGGTGAGCGTGGAGTACGCCCTGCCGATCGGCGGTGAGGACCTCGACGCCTACCAGGGCGCGGCGCGGCTGGTGCGCGCCACCGGGGACGAGCCGTTCGACGTGGTCGTCGAAGGGGAACCGGCCGTGGACCACCCCGACCCGGGCGAGGTCGTCTGGCGGGACGACGCGGGCGTGACCTGCCGCCGATGGAACTGGCGCCAGTGCGTCCGCACCCGGCTGACCGAGACCACGAAGAACGGCTTCTTCCTGCTCGAACGCCTTGAGCCGTACCCGATGGAGCGGCTGGCGGAGGCCGGGGAGCGCCTGACGGAACGGCTCCGCGAGATCGCACCCGACGTCCGGGTCACGAGCCGGCTCGTCGGCGGGCCATGATGGTCATGGTCCTCGCGCTGGGCGCGGCGCTCGCCTACGGAGTGGCGGACTTTCTCGGCGGCGCGGTCGCCCGGAAGTCGACGGTGCTCAGGGCATTGATCTGTTGTGTTCCGGCCGGACTCGTGGTCGTCCTGGTGTCCGCGCTGTTCACCGGCGGCCGTATCGGGGCCGCGCCGATGGCCTTGGGGTTCCTGGGCGGTCTCAGCGGCGGAACGGGTCTGATCGCCTTCTATCGGGCGCTCGCCCGGGGCCCGATGAGCGTCGTGGCGCCCGTGTCCGCCCTGGCCGGGGCCGTGCTCCCGGTCGCGGTGGGCGTGGTGGGCGGCGAGCGGCTCGAACGTTCCGTGGTGGTCGGCGTGCTGCTGTGCCTCGTCGCGATCGGGCTGGTCAGCATGGAGGCCGGAACCGGCGGGGAGTCCGGCGACGCGGCCGTGGGCGGCCGGCGGCGCCTGCTGGACTCGGGTCCGTTGATGGCGGCGGCGTCCGGAACCTGCTTCGGAGTCTTCTTCGTGGTGCTGAAGGAGGCCGGGGACGACAGTGGGCTCTGGCCGATCGTCGGCGCACGTGCCGGCACCCTCACCGTGGTGGCGGCGGCGCTGCTGGTCATGGCGCTCCGCGGCCGCGACCTCGGCCCGCCGGTGCCGGGCCGGACGCTGCTGGGCCTGGCGCTGCTGTCCGGCATTCTGGACACGGGCGCGAACGTGCTCTACTTCCTGGCCGCGCACGAAGGGATGCTCAGCCTCGCCGCGGTCCTGACGTCCCTCTACCCGGCGATCACCGTCCTGCTGGCCAGAATCGCCTACAGCGAGCGACTCCGCACCGTCCAACGCGTCGGCCTGGCAGTCGCCGTGGCCGGCGTAGCACTCGTGACAGCGGGCTGAAACGTCTGAAGGCCGTCGTCCCGGTAATGGGGCGGCGGCCTTCGCGCTGCGGTGGTGGTGGGATTCGAACCCACGGAAGCTTGCACTTCACACGCTTTCGAGGCGTGCGCCCTCGTCCACTAGGCGACACCACCGCGGGAGAGCCTACCCGACTCTGCGGCGGGCGAAGAACTCGGTGAGCAGGGCGCCGCACTCGTCCGCCATGACTCCGGCGACCACCTCCGGGCGGTGGTTGAGGCGGCGGTCGCGGACGACGTCCCACAGAGATCCGACCGCGCCCGCCTTCGGGTCGACGGCGCCGTACACGACCCGTGCGAGCCGCGCCTGGACGGACGCCCCCGCGCACATCGTGCACGGCTCCAGCGTGACGACCAGCGTGCACCCGGACAGCCGCCAGGTTCCGAGGGACGCCGCCGCGGCCCGCATCGCGACGATCTCCGCGTGGCCGGTGGGGTCGGCGCTCCGTTCGCGGTCGTTGTGACCCGTTCCGAGGACGTCGCCCGACTCGTCCAGGACGACCGCGCCGACCGGAATCTCACCGTTCTCGAAGGCCGTGCGTGCTTCGCGCAAAGCGTGCCGCATGGCCGGTTGGAACCCGTCCAGGACGGTGTCGGCCCCCGGCTCGGGACGGTGCGGTGCGTGTGGGTCAGTCACGGAGGCGGTCGAACTCCTCGCCGAAACCGGCGTGTTCGGCGACGGTGAGGAGCGCGTCGCCGGGCAGGGCGCGTTCGCCTAGGTCGCTGAGCTGCTTGGAGTCGAGGCCGAGATCGTCGAGCAGCGCCGGGTCGCCGCCCGGGTCGCCGTCCGGGACGTCCCCGACGAGCTGCTGGAACAGGGAGCCGAGCCCGTCCTCGCGGACGGTGGAGACGTAGGCGCGCGGCTCCTGCTCGTCGTCCAGCCGGACGACCGCGAACCAGTCGTCGTCCTGCTCGACGAGGAGCACCACCGGGTCGCCGTAGGACTCGACGGCCGCCTCCCGCATCAGGTCGGCGACGTCGTCGACGTGTTCGGCCTCGGCGAGGAGGGCCTCGGTTCCGACCCAGCCCTGCGGGGTCCGCGCGAACACGGCGGCGAAATAGGACACCTGCTCATTGTGACCCAGGAGGTCGCCGCGGTCACACCCCTTACCTCCGCTTACCTGGGCGGGAGGCTCCCGACGCCGTGGATCCGTCCGCGGCCGACCGGCCGTCGCGCTGTTCGCGGTGCTGACGCCGGGTCTCGCGCACCGGCGGGACGGCTCAGGAGATGGTGTCCAGGGCGCGTTCGAAGGCGGCCGCGAAACCGATGCGACCGGCGATGCTGAGGAGCATCTCGTCCGGATACAGCTCCAGGTCGCCCGAGATGGCGCCGAGATCCATCTCGTCCAACCCGAGATCGGCGAAGATCGACATGTCGCCGACCGGGAGGACCTGGTCGAGCTCCTCGTCCTCGGGGATCGGGATGTCCAGATAGTCGAGGACCTGTCCCGCGAGCGGCCAGTCGACGGAGGCCGTGACGTCCGACAGGAAGACCATGACCTCGTCGCCGAGCAGCCGGATCGCGACGAAGAAGTCGTCGCCGACCGAGACCAGACCAACCGTGCCGCCGAGGCTCGGCTGCTGGCGCAGGGCGTGGACGAGTCCCGCGAGGTCCTCGGTCAACGCCACCGGGAGGATCTCGGCCTCCCAGCCCTCATCTTCCCGGTACACCACGACGGCGAAGTCCGTCGCGTCCACATCTGTCATTTCCACCCCACCGGCCCGTCTCCTGCCAGGGCATGGTCCCAGATGCGGCCCGCGTGCGTGCGCCCGACCGCCAAACTGGGTGCCGCACCCGCCCGTGAGGCTCGGAGTCAGCGCCACGAAATCCCGGGCCGCACTACGCGATTCAGGGCCACGCGGAGCAATTCCACCGACCGAACCGGTGCTCAGTTGATGCGGAACGTGCGGCGGCGCAGCGCCGCGTGGATCCGCGCACGGCGGGAGCGATGCGGCGTGACCCGGCGGCGCAGTTCGCGGGCCTCTGCCAGTTCCCGCAGGAAGATCGCCCGGCGGCGGAGATGCTCGCGCACCTCCTCGGGGGAGAGTTCGCCCTGCGGGCCCGGGCCCGGGCGCGGCGCGGCGTCCCGTCCTGTGACTTCGGTCACCTCCGCCTCGGCGGCGGTGGCGGGGCCGGCGTCGGCCGTCCGCTCGGCGACGGAGTTTTCGGGAGCGGTCGCCGCGGTGTTGGCAGGAGCCTCGGCCTCGGGGGGCGGCACGGCGGTCTCTGGTGGAGGGATCATCGCCTTGGCGGGGGGCGTCACCTGGGCGGGTGGGTCGGGCGCGGACTCGCGCGCCCGCGTCGGACCTCCCGGTCGTTGATCGCTTTCGCTGCTCATATCGCCATACTGCCCAGCTCAACGGCGTCCTATCCAAACTCCGCGACGACGGGCGGATCGGCCGGGGTGGGCTACCGTGAGCGAATGCAGACCCTGGCCGTCGATCATCCGCTCGTCGCGCACAAGCTCACTACATTGCGGGATATCCGCACTGATTCCCCGACGTTTCGCCGTCTGACCGACGAGCTGGTCACCCTGCTCGCCTACGAGGCCACCCGCGATGTCCGGGTGGCGGAGGCCACCGTCCAGACCCCTCTCGTGCCCGCCCAGGGCGTCCAGCTGGCGAGCCCGAAACCGCTCGTCGTGCCGATCCTGCGCGCCGGGCTCGGGATGTTGGACGGGATGACGCGGCTGCTGCCGACCGCCGAGGTCGGCTTCCTCGGGATGGTCCGGGACGAGGGGACGCTCCAGGCTGAGACGTACGCGACCCGGCTGCCCGACGACCTGTCCGGGCGGCAGTGCTACGTCCTGGATCCGATGCTCGCGACCGGCGGGACGCTCGCCGCCGCGATCCGGCTGCTGTTCGACCGCGGCGCCGACGACGTCACCGCGATCTGCCTGCTCGCCGCACCCGAGGGGCTGAAGCAGGTGGAGCAGACGTTCGCGGACGACGCGGCGCCCGTCCGGGTCGTGACGGCCGCGATCGACTCCCACCTCAACGAGCAGGGCTTCATCGAGCCCGGCCTCGGAGACGCCGGAGACCGCCTCTACGGCGTCGTCTGACCCCGTCCCGTGGCCCACGCCGGAAGGTCCTTTTCGTCCGCTCTCGTGCTTTTCAGGCGGCTCCGTCCCGATTCGGGTGGGTGTGCAGCCGGTGATGTTCGTTCCCGGCGGCAGAGGGTACGGGTGTCCTACGGAACGCCAGTGTGCGTTCCCCTCCGCCGTCCCGGCACAGGGGGACCGTAACGGACCGGGCGGCGCGAGCGACCGCAGGGACACGTGATGGCTCACCCAGGGGAAGGCGACCTGCCGCGTTACGCCGTGATCGGGGAGCGGCTCACCGAGGAGTTCGAGGGCGTGCACGCCGCCGAGACAGTGGACCGGTGCGTGTCCGCCGCGCGCTACGGTGCCGAGGAGGTCACCGGATCGGCGCCGCCCGACCTGGTGGAACGGATCGCGCGCAGGCACCTGGAGGTGCTCGCCGCCGTCGCCGCGGAGAAACGCCGCAAGACACGCCGTTCGTCACTCGACAACGCGCCATAGCGCGTGCTTTGCGGGTCGTACGGGCTGTGCGAAACTGAACCGGGGTCTGTGTCGATGCTCCGGGAGGCAGCAGTGCCCGCCAAGAAGTACATGACATGGGTCGCCGTCGCCTTCGTGGCGTTCTACGTGATCAGACAGCCGGACGGCGCGGCACAGTCGGTGGAGAACGCGGCCAACGGCCTCGCCTCCGCCGCCGGATCCCTCGCCACCTTCGTCAACGCGCTCGCCTGAGGCCGCCATGAGGCTAGTGACCCCCGGAGACTCCGCACCGGCGTCGGTGAACAAGTACCTCCTCCCGCACGAAACCCAGGTGATCACGGTACGGCGGCATCCCGCCGTGCTGATGGTCCCCGTCGCGCTCGTCCTCGGCGGGCTCATCCTCGCGGGCGTGCTCAGCAACACCGTCACCGCGGCCATCACCTGGGTGTGGTGGGGCTGGCTGGCTCTGCTCGGCTGGTTCGTGTGGCGTGTCGCGGAGTGGTCCGTCGACTACTTCGTCATCACCAACCAGCGCATGCTGCTGACCACGGGCCTGATCACCCGTAAGGTCGCGATGATGCCGCTGGCCAAGGTCACCGACATGAGCTTCAAGCGGACGATCGCGGGCCGCATGCTCGGCTACGGAGAGTTCATCCTGGAGTCCGCCGGTCAGGACCAGGCGCTCACCAACGTGGACTTCCTGCCCTACCCCGAGCAGCTCTACCTCGAAGTCTGCGAGATGATCTTCCCGAACAAGAACCCGGCCCCCGAGGAGCCGCTGCCCCCGCCTCCACCGCCGCGCAGGCCGCCGAGGGAGCCGGTCGAGGCGGAGGACGTCCCCACCGCCACCGGCCCGGACGACCCGGCCTAGAGCTTCTCCCGACGTGGACTCAGCCCCGCGCGAACGCGTGACCCGCCCGGTGCAGCGACGCCGGAGGCGAGCGGAGGCGGGCGGATCGCGTAGCGATGTCGCGTTCGCCCCAGGGACGTCACGTAGCGAGCCGTCAGGCGAGCGGAGTGGGCCGGGCCTGGAGTAAACACAGCCCGGAAGCGTGGCATGCTGGTCAATATCGGCGGTTTTCGCAATCTTTTGTGGGTGGTCGGATACCGTCCGAGTGTGAAGGCGCCGCGCCCGCCGGAGTGTCCACCGGCCCCCACCGGGCCGTCGTGGCGGCGTGGCGGTGTGCGAGCGGAGGCCCGTCGGGCCCCTGTCGGATGGCCACTTCTCGCGCCGCTTCATTACTCTCGATGTGCGATAACCCGCAATGTGCAATCATGTCGGCACCCCAGCCGCCTGTTTACTTCCGCTAAGTGAGTCCACATGCCGGGTCCAGGCAACGTCGGCGAACGTGTCCGCAACCTGCGGCTGACCAGACGCTTGTCGCAGGCACAGCTCGCCGGTCACGACCTCTCCGACAGCTATATCTCGTTGATCGAGTCGGGTAAGCGCACCCCGACTCCGACCGTCCTGCGCATGCTGGCCGAGCGCCTCGGCTGCACGCCCGAATACCTCGCCGAGGGCGTCGAGCCGGAGCAGCGCGCCCACCTTGAGGTACGGGAACGCCACGCGCATCTGGCGCTGCTCCGCGGCGACCCCGTCACCGCCGAGGCGGGCTTCGACGAGGTCATCGCCCGCAGCGACGACCCCGACCTCACCTCCCGCGCACGGTGGGGACGCGCCCGCGCCCTGGAAGAGCTCGGACGCGTCGACGAGGCGATCGCGCTGTTCGAGGAGCTGCGCGAACAGGCCGAACGCGACCCGGGACGGGCCAGCTGGCTACCGCCGGTCATCGCGCTGGCGCGCTGCTACCACGCCGTCGGCGACCTGGGTCAGGCCATCGCGCTCGGCGAACGCGCCATCGACCGGCTCACCCAGCTCGGCATCGCCATCGGCGAGGAGTACACGGAGGTCGGACGGATTCTGCTCCTGGCCTACGTGGATCGCTCCGATCCCCTCCGGGCCCACCAGCTCGGACAGCGCCTTCTCAACCCGGAGGGCGCCGGCGACGAACCGGTGAGCGTCCACTACCAGCGCGCCAGCGTCCGCGCACTCGACGAAGGCACGATCGGCGACTCGCTGTACTTCGCCGATCAGGCCCTCGCGGCCCGGAGCGACGCGGGCCCGACCCAGTCGCGCGCACGGCTCTCCCTCGCGGCCGCCAAGGCGCTGCTCAGGGGCGTCATGCCGTTCTCGACCGCCGTGCAGCCCGGCGCCGCGCCAGCCGGCGGGTACGGGTTCGAGCGCCCGCGTCCCGAGGGTTCCCCGGAGGCCGCGCAGGAGGCGCTGGAGCTTCTCCAGGGCGCGACGTGCCTCGACGGCGCGGAGTCCACCGAGAGCACCATCGCTCGTGCACGCGCGCTCGTCCTGATCGGTGAACTGGACGAGGCCATCGCCACCCTGGAGCAGTTCCTCGACACCGGCTCCGCGCTGGCGCCGCCGGAGGCTCCGCGTTCCGTGACCCCGCCGCCGGGCACCGACCTCGCGGCACGTACCCAGAAGACCGTCCTGGCCCGTCTCGTCCTGGCTCGCGCCCGCGTCGCCCAGGGGGACCCGCGCGCCGCTCACGTCGTTCTGCGGGCCGCGTCCGAGCAACTGTCGACCATGCCGTCCGGACGTCCGGCGGCGCATCTGTTCCGTGAGCTGGGTGAGCTGTTCGAACTCGTCCAGGATTCGGACGCGGCGGCGACCGCGTACCGTCAGGCGCTGGAGGCCGCGGGCCTGTCGGCGTCGTCCTCGCCGTCCAACGACAGGGCTCCCGTCTGACCCACCGCCCCGGGGCGACGGGACGAAACGGCAGGGGCGGAATAAAACCGGATAGACGAGTGTCCTATCATCGAAACATGGGATGACTGGTTGACCGGAGGTAAAGGTGACCCTGCGCACGGCACAGCGTTCGTCGCTGGTCGATCAGGTGATCGACCAGCTGAGGAGCGAGATCGCCGGCGGCGGATGGCCGGTCGGCGCGAAGATCCCACCGGAGCCGGTGCTGTCGGAGACCCTCGGGGTGGGCCGCAACACCGTCCGCGAAGCGGTTCGCGCGCTCACACACGCGGGCCTCCTCGAAAGCCGGCAGGGCGACGGCACCTACGTGCGGGCCACGAGCGAGCTGTCCGGGGCCGTGCGGCGCCGGCTGGCGACCGCGGAGCTCATCGACATCCTTGAGGTCCGGCGCGGCCTGGAGGTCGAGGCGGCCCGCCTCGCCGCCGCCCGCCGCACCGACGCCGACGTCGCCGCCATCGCGGTGGCCCTCGCGCGCCGGGACGCGGCCTTGGCCGACGGCGACCACGCCACGTTCGTCGAGGCCGACCTGTCCTTCCACACCGCCGTGGTCGAGGCCACCCACAACCGGGTACTGACGGACCTCTACCACGACTTCAGCGCCGCGCTCCGGGCCAGCATCGGCGCGGCCCAAACCCTCCTCCGGCACGCGGACGTCCCGCACGGCCCCATCGCCGCCGCGATCGAGGCGGGCGACGCCGAAGCCGCCACGCTGGCCACTCACGCGTGTCTGGACCAGATCCTCGCCTCGACCGGGCATCCCGAACCGACCGCGTAACCAACCCCGAACAACGAGCCACACGCCACACCGCCCGCTGGGACGACCACGCGTCGCCGCACCGGCCACGGGACACGGCCGCATTCCATGACGTGCCGACCATCGCCTCCCAGCGGGTCACGTATCCGGTTTGTCGTGCGCCGATTGATGCGCGCGCCTTCCCCGCAGATGACGAAGGAAGAGATGAGAACCCCCCTTTCCCGCGCCACGGCCCTCTGGTCGCTCATCGGCCTGGTGCTGTTGACGATCAACCTGCGGGCCGCCATCACCGGCATCGCGCCGGTGCTCGGCGACCTGCGGGACGTGTTCGGCCTGTCCGGCGCCGAGATCGGCGTCCTCACCACCCTTCCGGTGCTCAGCCTGGGCGTCTTCGCCTCCGTCGCCCCGGTCGTCGCGCGGCGGTTCGGCGCCGAGACCGCCATCGCCGGCTCACTCGTCATGATCACGATGGGGATCCTGCTGCGGGTCGTGCAGTCGCCGATCTCGCTCTTCGCCGGAACGGTCCTGGTCGGGGCGGGAATCGCGATGGGCAACGTGCTCGCGCCCGCCGTCATCAAGCGCGCGTTCCCGTCCAGTGTCGGCTCGCTCACCGGCCTCACCATGATGCTCATGGCGACCAGCGGAGCCGTCGCCGCCGGGCTCGCGGTGCCGCTGAACGAGGCCGGGGGCTGGCGGCTCGCCCTCGCCGTCTGGGCCGTCCCGTCCATGATCGCGTTGCTGGTGTGGGGGCCGCTCGCCGTCCGTCGCCGCCGTGCTCCGGAGCCGTCCGACGCGCCGCGATCCCCGGTCGCCGCCTCGGCGGGGTCACTGCTGCGCTCACCGACCGCCTGGTACGTCGCGGTCTTCATGGGCCTGGCGTCACTGATGTTCTACGTGCTGATGTCATGGCTTCCGGAGATCATGCGGGACGCCGGGTTCACGCCCGCCACCGCCGGGATGATGATGTCCGCCATGTTGATCGTCGGTGTTCCGCTGGGCTTCCTCGTCCCCGTGTTCGCCGCCCGCCTCCGCGATCAGCGTCCGCTCGTCGTCGCCGTCGCCGTCGCCATGGTCACGGGCCTCGGTGGGCTGCTGCTCGCCCCGTCCGCCGGGTGGGCCTGGGTCCTGGTTCTCGGCCTCGCCACCGGCAGCGCGTTCCCGCTCGCCTACACGCTGCTCAGCCTGCGCTCCTCCAGCCCGGTGATCGCCGCGGGCCTGTCCGGGATGGCGCAGACCGGCGGATACCTCCTCGCCGGGTTCGGTCCGCTCGCGATGGGCGTCCTGCACGACGTCACCGACGGTTGGACCGTTCCTCTTGTGTTGCTGCTCGTGCTGGTGGTGCCGGAGGTGCTGTTCGGGCTGCTGGCGGCGCGGCCGGGGCTGGTCCGTCCCGCCGATCCGCGAAGCGTGCGCACGCCCTCGGCGGCCAAGACGCGCGAGCGCGCGCCGGAACCGGCCGGGGTCCGCTGAGGGTCAGGACATGTCGACGGAGTCGAGGTCCAGGACGCGGGCGTGCAGGACGAGCCGCTGGTGGAGCGCGGCCCGCAGCGCCCGGTGGAGCCCGTCCTCCAGGTAAAGCTCGCCCTGCCACTGGACCACGTGGGGGAACAGGTCGCCGTAGAACGTGGAGTCCTTGGCGAGCAGGGATTGCAGGTCCATCTCCCGCTTGGTGCTCACGAGCTGGTCGAGGCGAACCTGGCGAGGCGGAATCTTGGCCCAGTCCCGGGAGGAGAGACCGTGCTCCGGATAGGGCCTTCCATCGCCCACCGCCTTGAAGATCACCCTCCGAGTCTACGGTGTCGACCTGACCCCGAGAAGGCGACTCAACAACATGAGTCACATGACTTACCGCATACGGTAAACCGTTACCTGCCAGCTCAATGGCTTCGTTAGTAAGTAACGTCCGGAACTCGCCCGGTTTACCTACGGTGCCGTGGGGGGCCGGTCCAGGTGCGGCCAGTCCCCGTGCGAATCGGACCGGTGCCCACGGAATGCGATGATCACCATTCCGGTGCCGGTGAAAGGAATTGTTCAACACTGGGAGCGCCCGGTGACGGCTCCGCGGAGAGGGTGCCGGGGGCTGCGGTGCGGTAGGCGGCGAGGAGTTGCCGCTCGGCGCGGGCGAGATAGGCGGCGAGCGCCGTCTCGGCCGCCTCGGTGTCGCCCACCAGGATCAGTTCGGTGATCTGACGGTTCCAGGCCAGGTAGGGCCGGTGGAACCGCTCCTGCTCGGTGGACGAGCCGTACGCGGCGAACGCCAGACGCAGTTCCGCCAGCACCCGCGTCATCGTCTCCTGGAGGCGGCGACTACCGGTGAGCTGGGTGATCGCCTGGTGCCACCGGATGTCGGCGGTCGCGACGTCCGTCCAGCGCCGGTCGGCGACGGCACGGTCCGCGTCATCGAGAATGTCGGTGAGCGGCGTGATCAACACCCGGGGCGCGCCGTTGGCGCGGCGTACCGCGTCGAGTTCGACGAGCCTGCGCACCCGGAAGATGTCGGCGATGTCGCCCGCGGTGATCCGGCGAATGAAGACACCGCGGTTGAGCCGATGGACCACCAGTTCCTCGTGGGCCAGAAGTCGAAACGCCTCCCGCAACGTGTTGCGGGAAACACCCAGGGCCTCGGCCAATTCCCTTTCGCGGAGGTGGTGACCAGGACGGGCGCCGCCCCCGGCGACCATCTCCCGGAACCGTCTGACAGTGCGAATCACCGCACTGTCACCGTCGCTCTCGTCGGCGGGCCGTGGGGGGTGGTCGCGGAACCATGTGATGACCGGGTCGGCGGGCATGGCTTCTGCCTTGTCCATGTCAGAGGACACACTGCGTTCGTAAACCTGGTGACCGACTTGGGTCAGGTCTCAAGTCTGGAAGATTGTTGAACAATACCCTACGGTCGGCGGTATCGAGATCGTCTGGTCCGGCCGAGCCGTTCAGGACCCCCGAAGACAGGGATGGTCACATGACCTCGAACCTCCCCCCGCCATCCCCACCGCCTGACGGAACGGGCGAGGGACCCACAGACCCACCCGCCGATGACGCCGCGCCCACGGCCGTTCCCGTGGACCCGCCCGCGACCGTCCCGGAGGCTCCGCCGGTGGGCGGTTCCGAGGGCCCGTCGGCGGGCATCGCCGACGGCCCGTCCGGGGGTGTTTCTGAGGGAGCGCCCGCGAGTGTTCCCGACGGCCCGTCTGCGGGTGTTGCTGGCGGTCCGCCGGTTGAGGTTCCTGAGAGCCCGCCGGTGGGCGTCGCGGAGAGGCCGCCCGTCGGTGTTCCCCAGGGATCGCCTGGCGTTTCCGACGATCCGCCCGTAGAAGCTCTTGGTGGCCCGCCTGCGGGCGTCCCTGATGATCCGTCCGTGGGTCTTCCCGACGGTCCGTCTGCGGGTGTCTCTGGAGGTCCGCCGGTTGAAGTTCCCGGCCCACCGGTAGGCGTTCCCCAGGGCCCGCCCGGGGGCGTTGCCGGTGGTCCGCCCGGGGGTGTTCCTCAGGGCCCGCCGGTGGGTGTTCCGCCTGGGGGTGTCCCCGGCGGGCAGGCCTTCGCGGGGAGCGTACCTCCGGGGTTCGTCCCGGTTCCGGGTCCACCGGTCGCGTCCGGTCCCACGATCCCGGGAGGACGCCGCACGGTGCTCATCGCCGGGGGCGCGGCGGCCCTGGTGATCGTGATCGTGCTCACGGTGGTGGTGGCCAGGGCGTTAGGCCCGCACCGCTACCTCGGGCCGCTGAAGCCGCTCGACGGTGCGGTGTCGGCGGTGGCGTTCAGTCCGGACGGGAAACTCGTGGCCACGGCCTCGGCTGTGGGAACGGACACGGGACAGGTGAAGCTATGGGACGCGGAGAACGGGCGTCCGAAGCCCCGCAAGAATTCCGACTCTCAAGGCCGTATCGACGTCCCTGCCCAGGTGATGTCGTTGGCGTTCAGTTCTGACGGCGACACCCTCGCGGCGGGCCTGGCGAACGGGAGCGCGCACGTGTGGTCCCTGGAAGAGGGCCGGAGCCAGGTGATCGGAACACCGTCCTCGCCCGCCACCCCCACGTCTCCGGTCGATCCGTACCCTTCGTACCCTCTGCCCTATCCGAGCATTCCGCTTCCCACCCCGAGCATTCCGCTCCCCTTCCCGAGCGGTCTCGTGCCGACTGACCTGGAGCCCGACTTCGAGCGCAGCGCCGACCGTCCGTCCAAGGCGGGAGCACCGGCGCCGCTTCCGCCCAAGGCACCGGAGGGGTCCGCGTTCGTGGCGTTCGTCGGCGACGGCGAACAACTCGCCGTGGCGGCCGGAGAGAAAGTCGAGGTCTACGAGGTCGCCAGCGGCAAGCCCCGGCAGTCTCTCGACAGTTCGGGGACGCAGGTGCGGTCGGTCAGCGTCGCCGACGACGGGAAGCTCCTGGCGGCGGGACGCGCCGACGGAAGCATCCAGGTGTGGGACCTGGCGTCGGGCCGCGCGACCGTCACGCTCAAGGGGCACCTGGACGACGTCGGCGCAGTCGCCTTCCACCCGGACGACGAACTCCTCGCGAGCGGATCCGCGGACGGGACGACCCGGCTGTGGAAACTGCCCGCCGGAACGGAGACGGCGATGCTGACCGGGCACAACCAGGAGGTCCGGTCGCTGGCGTTCAGCCCGAACGGCAAGGCCCTCGTCACCGGCGGGTCGAAGTCCCCGGTACGGCTGTGGGACGTCGGCCGCCGCACCGCCTCGGCACGCCTCGACGGCCACGACCAGGGTGTCACCTCGGTCGCCTACAGTCCCGACGGCCGGACCGTGATCGCCGGGGGCACGACCGCCCACGCATGGCTGTCGGACGTCTCCAGTCTCCCCTCATGACACCAGGGCAGGATCTTTCATGACCCCTCAGAAACAATGCCGCGCGGATCGTCGCGCACTGCTCCGGCGGTTAACGGTGGCCGCGGGCGCGGTGCTGACGGTGACGTCCTGCGCCGTCGATTCAGGCCCCGGCGGGCTGAAACTGGTGGACGCCAGCGACCCGCTCTCGACCGACGCCTACACGCGCAAACTCACCGAGTCGGCGCAGTCGCTCAGCAACGCGCTCCAGGTGATCGGGGGAGCGGTGAAGTACTCCGATGTCTCCGCACGCCTCAGCGAAGCACGCAACGCCGCCGACCGGACCAAACAAGCCCTGAACGACCTCACCCCGCCGAAGGACGCCCGCACCGCGCATTCCCAACTCGTCGTCGCCCTGTTCCAGTTCAGCCGGGACATGGACGGCATCGACCAGGACGTTCAGGGGCAACGACTGTGCACTGTTCCCGCCGTCCAGCATCGCGTGGGTTCGGCGACCGGAGCCCGGTTGCTGCGTGAGGCCGCCGCCCGACTGCAAGCGGCCCCGGGCGGCCACGCCTTCCCTGCCACCATCGCCGACCCGGGCCCGCGGACCGAGCATCGCGAACCGAACGGCCGCCTCCTGAAGAAGGGAGCCCGCGGCGGCAGAGGCGACCTGATCGTCGAGAACAACGGCGAGCGCGACGCCGTCGTCAGCCTGACCCGCAGCGGCAAGGCCGTGTTCACGGTCTACGTGCGCAGGAAGGGAAAGACGACGATCAAGGACATCGCCGACGGGACCTACCGGATCATGTACACCACGGGCAGCGACTGGGACACCAAGGCCAAACGCTTCTCCCGAGACTGCGACGTCCAGCAGAGCGTGGACGACACCACCTTCTCCACCACGATCAGCGGCGGCTATATCCGCTGGCAGAACTGGAGGTACATCATCAGTCCGGGCAGCGGCGGCAACAGCGTCACCACCCGTGGCAAACCAGACGACTTCCCCGTGGACTGACCGGAGATCCATGCGCGCGGCGACCAACCGCGCAGGTGGCGGCCATAGGGGCGCCCCCGAACGTGAGTCCGCGCGGATGCTCCGACAGTTGGAAACGCGCGGGTTCGTCGCCCTGCACGACCGCGCGATACCCGGGTTCCACGCCGACCTTCCCCACCTGGTCATCACGCCGAACGGCCACGTGGTCGTCGTCGACTCCAAGAGATGGTCGTCCCGGCGAACGTCCAAGAAGATGTTGGAGGACGGCGACCTCAGGTGGGCCCGGGGCGGTCTGCTGCGCCGTGAAGTAGTCCTGACGTCGGCCATCGCAGAAATGCAACACCTGTCCGCCGAGGGCGTCCAGGTGGTGGGCGTCGCAGATGAGCGGGGCCTGGTCTTCAACTCCGCCGGGCTCAACGTGCGGCGGCTTCTCCGCGACAGGTCCGCGTCCGGAGTCATGGCTCGCTTCGCGCTGGGCCCGGGAGACGTGGAGTTGTCCCGGGAGGCGTGGCTGGACGTCCCGGTGGATGTCCTGGTCACTGCGGCGACCTCCTACGCCGTTAACGAGGACAACAACGCGCGTGACGGCCCGCTTACTTGTCGAGGGGGCCAACGCCTCGGTCACGCCCGAAGCAGAACGCAGGCTGCTGTCCCGGGGCGTGGTCGTCATCCCAGACTTCGTGGCCAACAGCGGGGCCAACCGCTGGTGGTGGTGGACCCTCTTCGGGGACATCGAGCCCACTGCCGACGCCGCCTTCGGGCGTATCCGGACGAGGCTCTGCGAACTGGCGGCGCATGCCATCAGACGCGGCGAATAGGGAGGTCAGCCCACGCCGGGCGGCCGAGGACCTCG
The DNA here is from genome assembly GCF_003432485.1 of Actinomadura spongiicola. Taxonomy (GTDB): domain Bacteria; phylum Actinomycetota; class Actinomycetes; order Streptosporangiales; family Streptosporangiaceae; genus Spirillospora; species Spirillospora spongiicola. The sequence goes on along the minus strand of NZ_QVNQ01000001.1, from coordinate 216,102 downwards.
CCGGCCGTCGTCTCGCTGCGCTGCTCGGCGAAAGGGGGAGGACCCGCCTCAAGGCCGCGACGCTCCTTCCTGATCGTGAGCCTACGAACGGAGTATGTGTGCTCGGGTTGTTCGCAAGTGTCTTTGGACTCGCGTTGGTTGACAGCATTAACCCTTCCGCATTCGCTGTCACCATCTATCTGCTGTTGTCCGTGCGGAGACCGACGTCGTCGGTTCTTACCTATATTTCGGGGATATTCGCTGCCTACTTCTCGGTCGGTCTGGCGCTCATCCTTGGGTTGGATGCCCTGACGACGCGGTTCGACTCATTGTTCAGCGGATCGTCCGCCTATGTGCTGTCAGGGATCGTGGGAGGGGTACTGCTCTACATCAGCTTCTTTCCACCTGGCGGCAGAAAGGTGAGGGACCGTACGCCGAGGTCGCTGAACCACACGACCATCTTCGGCCTCGGTCTGGGGATTTCGCTGGTGGAATTCAGCACGGCGTTTCCCTACATCGGGGCCATCGGCATGATCGGCTCCTCGAGTCTGCCCATGAGCCAGTGGCTGCCGGTGCTGGTGGCCTACAACCTGATCATGATCGTCCCGCCCGTCCTCATGCTGGCCGCCCACCGGTTGTTCGGCGAGCGGATCCAGCCGCGGCTGGAGCGCGCACGGCACAAGATCCTGGAAGGTGGCCGGGAGACCACGCTCTGGATCACCGGGATCGTGGGGTTCATCCTCCTGGCAAACTTCCTCAACCACTTCGAGTTCTTCGGACTGATCGAATTGGCGAACACCGGCGGGCAACAGTGAGAGGAAGTGTTTCCACGTCATGTCGCGAGTGGTGCTGGTGACCGGCGGCAACCGTGGAATCGGCCTCGCCGTCGCGTGTCGGTTCGCTGCGTAGGGCGACAGGGTCGCGGTGACGTTCAGGGGCACTGCGCCGGGCGGGCCGTTCTTTTCCGTGAAGTGCGATGTGACCGACACACGCCAGGTGGACGCCGCGTACCGGGACATCGAGGCTGAGCTGGGGCCGGTCGAGGTCCTGGTCGCCAACCGCCGCTGAGCCCAGCTGTCGACGAGACGATGACGATGCGGCCCCGGCGCTTTCGCACCATTCCGCGCATGGCGCGCTGCGTGGCGCGGAAGACACCGGTCAGGTTGGTGTCAACCACGACGCCGAAGTCCTCCTCAACTAGGAGAGGCAGGAGACCGTCCCGGACGATCCCGGCGTCGGGTGCCGCCCTGGAGGACACAGTGCAGGCTCAGCCCGCCTTGTTCGCGGTGCAGGCGGGGCTTGCCGCCCTGCTGCTCGCACGGGGAGTCATGCCGGCTGCGGTGGTGGGGCACAGTTCTGGGTGCGGGCGCGGACACCCGACAGTCCGCCGGCCGGTGCTCGTTCGAGTACCGGCCGGGCGTCTTACCTGGTCAGGCGGTTGTTCAAGGGCGGAGGATAGGAGATTCGAACTCCTGAGGGGTTGCCCCCAACACGCTTTCCAAGCGTGCGCCCTAGGCCACTAGGCGAATCCTCCACGGGGCAGCTTACCGGTTCTGGGGCAGTGACCTGACATCAATTACGGAGGCCACGGGGATCGGTCCGTAGACGTGGGGGAAGACCTCGTCCCCGACCGGCTCATAGCGGACGGGGGCGTCCAGCCGGGACACGTCGATGACCAACAGGACCAGGTCTGAGCGGGGGACGGCGCTGTAGAACCGGTCCAGGACGCCGTCCACCTGGGTCATATCGGACGAGCAGTGAATGAAGCCCTCGTCGTCGAGCGTTCTACCCAGGGTGGACATCCTGTATGGCCGTCCCGTGTCCTGAGCGGCCTCCCAGTAGGACCGTTCGGCGATGTGCAGGAGCGTGTCGCGTGTCGAGGGAGGCATGCGGCGGAGACTACGCGCGTGAAGCGTGGCAATCCTGGGCGGGGGATGCCATAGACTGAGGTGGACCCCTCGCACGGCGTCACCCTGTGAACCTCCCCAGGGCCGGAAGGCAGCAAGGATAAGCAGGCTCTGGCGGGTGTGCGGGGGGTCCCTTGGTTTGACGGCGCACCGCACTTCGACGCTCTGCTTCCCGAGGAGGGCGGCCCCCGATGAGTCTGGCTCTGTACCGCAAGTACCGGCCAGCGACGTTCGCCGAGCTGAAAGGGCAGGAGCACGTCGCCGAGCCCCTCCAGCAGGCGCTGCGCAACGGTCGGATCAACCACGCGTACCTGTTCAGCGGTCCGCGTGGCTGCGGCAAGACGTCCAGCGCCCGTATCCTCGCCCGTTCGCTGAACTGCGAACAGGGGCCGACCCCCGACCCGTGCGGCAAGTGTGAGTCATGTGTGGCTCTCGGCCCGGGCGGGCTCGGCCACATCGACGTGATCGAGATCGACGCCGCGTCCCACGGCGGTGTCGACGACGCCCGTGACCTGCGAGAACGAGCCTTCTTCACCCCGGTCTCGGCGCGCTTCAAGGTGTACATCATCGACGAGGCGCACATGGTCACCAGCGGCGGCTTCAACGCGCTGCTGAAGCTTGTCGAGGAGCCTCCGCCGCACCTGAAGTTCGTGTTCGCGACCACCGAGCCCGAGAAGGTCATCGGCACCATCAGGTCGCGCACCCACCACTACCCGTTCCGGTTGATCCCGCCGGGCGTCCTGCAGGAACTCGTCGAGGAGATCCTCCAGGCCGAGGACGTGCCCTACGAGCCGTCCGCGCTGCCGCTGGCCGTCCGGGCGGGCGCGGGTTCCGCCCGCGACACGCTCTCGATCCTCGACCAGCTCCTCGCCGGTTCGGACGAGAACGGCATCACCTACGCCCGCGCCGTCTCGCTGCTCGGATACACCGACTCTGCGCTGCTGGACGAGGTCATCGCCGCCTTCGCGGGACGGGACGGCGCCGCCGTCTTCGCCGCGATCGACCGGGTCATCGAAAGCGGCCAGGACCCACGCCGGTTCGCCGCCGACCTGCTGGAACGCTTCCGCGACCTGGTGATTCTGGCGAACGTCCCGGAGGCGGCCGAATCGGGGCTGCTGAACGTCCCGCCGGACCAAATGGACCAGATGCGCCGCCAGGCGTCCTCGCTCGGCCCGGGCGAACTGACCCGCGCGGCCGACCTGCTGCACACCGGCCTCACCGAGATGCGCGGCGCCACGTCCCCGAGACTGTTGCTCGAACTGATCTGCGCCCGCATCCTCCTCCCGGCCGCCTACGAGGACGAGTCGTCCGTCTTCGCCCGCCTGGACCACTTGGAACGCCAGGCCAGCCAGGGTGGCTTCGCCGCCGCCGCAGGCGCCCAGGGCCTCCCCCCGCAGACGTTCCAGCCCACCCCACCGCCAGCACCCCAAGGCATCCCGTCGCATGGTGCCCCTTCCCAAGACAGCGCACCTCATGGGGACGCGTCCCAGGGGGACGCGTCCCATGGGAGCGGGCCTCAAGGCGGCGCGTCCCAAGGAGGCGTGTCCCATAGCGGCCCCTCCCAAGAAGGCGCATCTCAAGGTGGCGGACCCCAAGGTGGCGGGCCTCACGGCAGTGCGTCCCAAGGGGACGTGCCCCGTAGCGGCGCATCTCAAGGCGGCCCGCCCCAAGGGGGCGCTTCCCCCCGGAGCGGCCAATCCCAAAGCAGCCCGCCCCCTGGAACCTCACCCCATGGAGGATCACCCCAGGGCAACCCACCCCGAGGTAATCCACCCCAGGGCAATCCACCCGAAGGCTCCACTGGTATCCACAACGGCGGAGAGCAGCCCCCACCCACCCAGGGGGGCCACCCCACTTCCAGTGTCAACCCCCGCCCCGCAGCGGCACCACCAAGACACGAATCTGTGGATAACCGCCGCGCGACACACAGCGGCGGCTCCCCCACCAGCGCAGGTGCACCGTCCGGTGGGGTGGACATCACCGCCGTCCAGCGGCTTTGGCCGGACGTTGTCGAGGCCGTGAAGCAGAAGAGCCGCGCGACCTGGATGGTCATCATGTCCGGCGTGCAGCCGGTGTCTCTGGACGGCAGGGTCCTGACGCTCGGGTTCGACGCGGAAGGACGCCGCCTGGGCTTCGTCAACGGTGGCCGTGACGCCGTCCTGCGCGAGGTTTTCAAGGAACGGATGGGGGTCGACTGGCGGATCGAGACCGTGGTCGGCGCGGCACCTCCACCTGGCCGCTCAAGCCCTAGCGCCGGGTTCGGTGCGGCGGCGGCACCGAACCCGGCACCGCAGCCGCGGCCGTCCGTCCAGTCGGGCCCGTCCAGGCTCGAGCGGGCTCAGGAACCGCCGCCTCCGCCGCCGGACGAGCCTCCGCCGCCACCCGAACCGGTGGACGAGAGCGACGAGGTCGACCCGGAGGGCGACGCGGACGCCGACGGCGCCGAGGCCGAGACCAGCGGCATGGCCCTGCTCCAACGCGAACTCGGCGGCCAGATCATCCGAGAGTTCGACACCTCAACCACCCAGCCCTAGCCCGGCGGCGACAACCACAACCGCCCGCGTCGCTGGGTAAAAACGGTCGTGGCCCGCCTACTTCGACGATCCAGACGCACCGCCCTCCGAACGCCGTAGCCATGGTGGCCTAGGGCCGTGGTCACCGACGAGCGCGTGCAGGTGCTGTTGAAACGACGCGCGGACTCGCGGCGCTGGGCGTTGCTCACCGAACAAGCCAATCAAGCATCGCCCCCCGAGCGGGCCACATCGCGGGGACGTCCTCCACAGTGCGCCGGCCCGGCCGCTCCCTGGACGGCCAGGCCCCTCGAATGCCGACAGCGACCGCGATCAGGCCCATCTCCTCCACGGGGTCATGCGGTGCCGTAAAAGGAGATCGAGCGCCTCGGCTGCCAGTTTCACGTCCCCGCAGGGGGATACGAACCCGTCACGTCCGTCCCCAGCCTCGAAGTAGCCCCACTCCTGACCAGGCATCGCCCGGACGGTCACTGCGGACCCCGCAGTATCTGCCGCTCCGCCCGCGTACACCCACAGCAGCGGCACAGGGAACCGGAACTCCCGCTTGTCGTACAAGCCGACGCAACGCCACCCCAGAGGCAACAGCGCCACCCGGAGCAGTTCCAGTCGCTGTACTGCCGCGTCGTGGCCCGCGAACGTCCGCCACTCCAGCACGACCCGCGAACGACCGATCACCTGCCGCAGATTTCGCATCACCTCCGACGCGTCACGCCGACACACGTGCCCACGTCCATTTCCCGTGTGGCTGTGTCAGGGACACACCGAACCGGGTCGCCAGCGCTTCCACGATCGGCAGCCCACGGCCGCTCGTCTCGTCTTCTTGTCCTGCCTCCAGCGGCACAGCGTCTGGACCCGCCGTATTGGACGCCGTCTCCGCGGCTCGTCCGCGCACGGGCAACACGTCCGAGCCGTCCCACACCCCGAGCAGGACGCCGTGCGGCTCGCGCGTGAACCTCACCCGAACCTGGGGGCCGAACGTGTGCTGCACAGCGTTCGTGACGAGTTCGCTGGCGATCAGCGTCACATCATCGACGAGTTGGGTGAGACCCCACTCGATGAGCCGCAGCTCCACCAACACTCGAACCTGCCCCGGAACTGTCAGAGCGGGTCGGAACATCACGTCCAGCACGTGGACGTCCAAGGCGTCCACGCCGGTGCCCGCCATCACGTCCCCCGCGCGATCTGCCGGAGGACCAGGACCGCCCGTTCCGCCACCGCCGACTCGGCCCCGACGTCACCGATGACGTGGCCGCGCGCACCGCCCCACCGGAACCGCCGCGCGTCGCACACGATGACCCGCCCACGCCGGGTAACCAGCGTCTCTCCGTCCACCGCGGCGGGGTATCCCCGCCGTTGGAACTGGACCGCCAACCTCTCTAGCGGCCTGCCCGTAACATCGTCCATCAGTCCGGCTCCTTCCAGTCGGGCTGCTTGGGGTCGGTCCTCAGGACGTAGTGCTGGTAACACCTTCCTGAGGACCGGCTTCTTCTCTTGTGTCGGCTGCGCAGCGCAGCGCCTGTCGGTGGGCGATGCGAAACCGCGCCCCCGCGCCGGTGGTCGTCACCGGCGTGCGACAGCTCCCCGCGTCTCCTGCACCTGGCGTGGACGCTTCTCCGTTGAGCCCGCGGCAGAATGAGCCCGGACCGGCGCCGAACCCCGTGAGGCGCTCGTGGCCCCCTTCCTGTGGACGCCGGTCGGACGCAGGACCAAGCAGGGGTACAGCAGGAACCCGATCAGACCGGCCCCGACGAGGAGTGCCGACTGCGACATGACCTGGATGAGCATCTCGTTCACCCCACGTCCCGGGACGCGTTCTGCCATCGAGCTCGGATCAGCGACGGGGCCGGTAGAAAGCGGACAATAACTGACCATACGCTTTCGTTCCACATAAAGGGTTCCATCTACCATTCTTCGGGCTTTCGATAGCGGGGGAAGAGAACACTTGCCTGAATTGGCTCCCGCCTGCGCGATCCGAGGGATAGGATGCTCACCAGAAGAGGACGCGCGCTAGTTGTACGGGCATTTTTACTACCCCCCGGAGTGCCGCATGAGTGCCGCCGACGATCTTCGCCCAGAGGACTCGTTCTGGAATCTGATCGCCATCTACCTGCGAACAGAGCGTCTGCGACGTGGGCTGTCGCAGTCCCAGGTCGCCGAGATCATTCAGGCCGACAAGCAGCGAGTAGCAAACACGGAGGCCGGACGCCTCCACATGACCTCCGTCCAAGCCGAGCAGCTTGACGAGGCTTGGGGTACTTTATTCCGAGTCCTCCGCAAGTACGCCGTCGCCCTCGGCCGCGACCAGGAGTGGTGGAAGCAACTCATCGACTTCGAGACCGGCGCCTTGATTGTCAAGGTCTACGTCTCGCAGTTCATTCCGATCCCGTTTCAGACGGAGGCGTATGCGAGGCATCAGCTCATCGCTGGTCGGGTCATTCGTGACATCGACGCCGCTGTCCAGGGACGGATGGAAAGGACGAAGCTTCTGCTGGGCCAGCTCCCCAAGCTAGAGATTTGGGTCCTGATCGATGAGGAAGCTCTGGACCCACCGATCCCTGTGGAAGACAAGCGGGAGCAGCTTCAGGTCCTCCTGGACCTAACGGAACGAACCAGTGTGAGGGTCGTCCCAGAAAGAACCTGGCACATCGGGTCGGACGGCGACTTCGAGCTGATCACCACATCATTCGGGGCAAACCTGGCTTACATGTGGGCCCAACTTGGAGGCAGACTGGTCCATGACGCCGTGGAGGTCAGAGAAATGGCGCTACGGTTCGACCGAATAGGGGCTAAAGCCCTGACCGAAGACAGCTCACGAGAGCTGATACGCCAGAGATTGGAGCGTCTTCAGTGAGCAGCGAGTGGCGTAAGAGCAGCAAGTCGGGCACAGGTGGCGGGACGGCTGGCGACTGTGTCGAACTGGCTTCCTTGAACGACAAGATCGGTATCCGCGACAGCAAGAATCCTCACGAGGGCCACCTGATGGTTGGCCGCGTCGCCCTGCGTGATCTTGTCAACGAAATCAAGGCCGGCGACCTGGACCTGTAGCCCTCCTAGTAAGGATGGAGCGTCCTCAGTGAACGTCGAGTGGCGCAAGAGCAGCGAGTCAGGCACCACCGGCGGGACGTCCGGCGACTGCGTGGAACTGGCCTTGCTGGACGGCGTGATCGGTATTCGTGACAGCAAGAAGCCGGATGGGCCGAAGTTGGCTTTCTCGGTGCCTGACGCGCGTGCGTTCCTGACCTGGATCAAGTGCGGGGACCTGGACAAGGTCTAATCCGCAGCTCATGGCCCCGTCCTGACCCTGTTCTGGGGCGGGGCCTCGCCTAGTCTGTCGGGTCGCAAATGTTCTCTGTCGTGATGGCCTAAGGCAGCGGCTTACTTTCTGCGCTGGCCCGGCGCGCCGGTCGATGTCGAGGCCCTCCATAGGGAGGTAGCTGGCGCGCGTTTCGGCAGTTCCGTCTCAAGCGTTGCTCGGGCTGGAGGCCTCTGCCTGGCCCCATCACGACTGATCTTTGCGCGGGCCCTGACCTCAGCTCGCGCGGTGCTGTACGTGCGGACCGTCTCCTACGGACGGGGCTGGGCCGAGGCCGCGCTGCGGACGGTCCCAAGGCCGCACGCGTAAAGCGTGATGGCCGTCCATGGGCTCCGGCCTGCGATGGGCGGGCACAGCTACGCGCCCGACTCCGCGTCCCACTGCTGAAGACGGGGTACTCAAGCATCAATGGCCTGCACGTTGAGCTGGACGGTTCCGGACTTGCGCCAGTGCGGGGCCGCTTGCCTGCTGGCGCGCGAGCTGGCTTCTTGCCTACTCGCAATGGCCCGAGGGCGGCCCGCGAGGGGTTCCCGCGCAAGCCAGGAATTGGCCAGCGGCACCCGACCCGGCCCGTGCCTGCGGCCCGGTAGGGTCGCCCTGACCTCAGCCGCAGTAGGTTTCGAGCCCTTCGCTGAGACAGCGAAAGGCTCGGAGCTGGCGAGTTACTCGTCCAAGTAGAGCAGTGTGGTGATGGTCTTCTTGCAGATGTCGCATGCATGGGAGCCTCCTCAGAGGCGAGGTCGCATTCGACGGTGGTGACCCGGTCGATGACTCCGGATGCCGACTCGGTGGCCCAGGCCTCAGCCCAGCGGCGGGAGTTGGCGGCGAGGTCATCCACGTAACGTGCGGTCATCTCGCAGAAGGCTCGGACGCCGTGTTCCTTCATGTAGCGCCAGTTGAACTGGAGCGACAGCAGCGCGATGGGGAAGGGGTGCTCGACCAGGCCCCGGGCCCAGCGTTCGGAGACGTCGTCGATGTCCAGGCGCGCGGCGTGCTGGTCCAGGATCTGCCACATGCCGTTCTTGTCGTACTCGATGAGCACGTCGTCGAGGCGCTTGCGGGTGTTACTGAGGTTGTGGTCTTGTCGTCGAACAGCCCGGAGACAGTCCGGCTGATCTGCTCGTCGGGGTCCGTACGCGCCTGGTCGATGGCCTGCTTGAGTTGGACGGCGTAGGCCGCTTCCCACGACAGGCATTCCTCGAAGGCCGACCAGGGGTCGGGGAATTTCTTTGCTGGATCGCCGCGAAAATGCGATCGCCTTGCACACCCATCCTGGAGCTATCTCGACGGCGCGCACTTCTCGGTGAGGTATGCGGCAAGCTCGTTGGTCGGAACCTGGCCCTGTTCACCGGTGTCCATGTCCCGCACCGTGATGAGGCCCGCGTTTTTGTCGGCTGCTCCGTAGATCAACGTGAAGCGCGCCTTGCGCTCAGCCGCCCACTTGAGTTGCTTGGCCAGCTTGCGACTGGCGGCCAGATACACCTCGGTCCGCAGCCCGACGTCCCGCAGGCGTGCGACGAAGCCCATGACTTCGGACGCGGTGTCCTCGGCGATCAACGTGGCGGCGACATCGATTAGGTGCTCGTCGCCGTCGTCGGCGCTGAGCAGACCTATGATGCGCTCCACTCCGAGTGAGCCGCCGCAGGCCGGAACGTCCGGGCCCCCAAGCGCGGAGATCAGCCCGTCATAGCGACCGCCGCTGGCGATCGATCCCGGCATGCCCTCGGCGACCACCTCAAAGATCACGCCAGTGTAGTAGTCAAGGCCCCGGACGAGACTCGGGACGAACGCGATCCGCTCGGCTCCGATCCTCGGCGTAGCCAACTCCAGCAACTGACCGATCTCGTCCAGTCCCGCGCGTCCGACCTCGCTGTCCTTCAACACGGTCTGCATTCGTTCCACGGCATCAGCGGCTGTCAGGTCGCCCACCAGCGCAGTTGCGATGTCCGGGTCCAGCGACCGCGCCTCCACCAACTCAGCCGACACCTTCTCCGGCGTCAGCTTGTCGAGCTTGTCCAAGGTGATGAGGACGCCACCGCCGAGATCCGCTGGTATGCCATAGGCCTCCAGCAGCCCCGACAACGCCTGCCGCGAGTTCACCAAGACTCGATACTCGCGCACGCCCACCGCGTCCAGCGCATCGGTGAGCGCGCACACCACCTCAGCATCGGCGAGCGGCGACCCCGACCCGACCACGTCCACATCGCACTGCGTGAACTCCCGGAACCGGCCCTTGCCCGGACGGTCGGCCCGCCACACCGGCCCCATCGCGTATCGCTTGTACGGTGTCGGGAGCTGTGACCCGTAACCGGCGACGACCCGCGCAAGCGGAACGGTCATGTCGTAGCGCAACGCCAGGTCGGTCTCCCCCGTGGCCTCATGCTCCCCACGGCGCAGGATCTTGAAGATCAACTTGTCGCCTTCGTCGCCGTACTTGCCGGTCAAGGTTTCCAGTCGTTCGAAGGCGGGTGTCTGCAACGGCTCGAACCCATACCGCTCGAAGACCTCGCGGATTTGTGCGAACACTCGCTCGCGGGTGCGCAGCGCACCGGCGAGGAAGTCGCGGGTACCCGACGGGGGCTCGAACTGTCGTGGCGCCAAGGCAACTCCTGAAAGATGACCGACTAACGCGACAAGACAAGTGCTGGGAACCGTCCACAGCCGAGCGCTCAACGGACCCGGGGACCAATGCCATCCAATGCTATCGGCCACCGCTTCGCTACGGATCGTTCCAGGGAAGGTACGCCACGTTGGCCGGGAGGTCCGTCACTGAACCTGCTTGCAGTGTCTTCTCCTCGCGCTACGCCCACGGGCGCAGTACGTCCTCGACATACCTGGCGCCGGTGACAGCGTCCTCATCGCAGGGCAAGGCACTTCATGTAGATGACAGATCACTGCTGGCACCTCGGGCGGAGAAGGGGTGCGTCGGCCGGGCGGCTTCCACTCGGCCCGCTGGCGTCGAGTGTTTCGCCCGTATCAGTCCGCGTCCACGAGAAAGGTGGTTCGCCATGTTCGTCGACGCCGGGTTCGGTGCGGCGGCGGCATCGAACCCGGCGCCGCAACCGCGGTCGCCCGTCCAGTCGGGCCCGTCCAGGCCCGAGCGGGCTCAGGAACCGCCGCCTCCGCCGCCGGACGAGCCTCCGCCGCCACCCGAACCGGTGGACGAGAGCGACGAGGTCGACCCGGAGGGCGACGCGGACGCCGACGGCGCCGAGGCCGAGACCAGCGGCATGGCCCTGCTCCAACGCGAACTCGGCGGCCAGATCATCCGAGAGTTCGACACCTCAACCACCCAGCCCTAGCCCCGACCCCTACTACTCGCGGGACTGGAGAGCCGCTCGTCCGGGGAAGGCGGTGCGGTAGGTGATCGTCTTGCAGAGGTGCAGTGCATGGGCGCCGTCTCAGAGGTGAAACCTCCTTCGACGATGTTGGCCCGCTTGCGGTCGTTCGGGTCTTGGGCAGAGGCGGGGCAGGTGCCGTAGGGCGGCGCGGGTGTGGTTCCCGCTGCTGGTGGCGCGGTGATGTTGGTAGCGCGCCTGCAATCCGTACACGAAGTGCGGTGCCTCCGAGGTTTCGGTGGCGGTGCCCGGGTGGACCTCGACGATCCGGCGGGACGGTCAGGGATTCGGCGTCGCGGTGCTACGGAGTTTCGGTCCTGGCGGTTGGGGCCGGAGGTCCGGCGGCGTTGGTGGGTTCCATGTCAGCGCAATTCGTTGTGTTCCGCTCCAAGGCGAGGATTCGTCGCGGAAAGCGCTGGAAACTCGCGGACGACTTCTTGTGTCGCCGGGCGGGTGTGCCTGTCCGAAGCGGTTGGCGCGCTTGTTTAATAAACAGCCTCTCGCCGTTTTGGGTGATAAGGATTTCCGGATTGGGTGTCGCTGTGGCCTTGGCGGGTCGCAATATGGATTTATGGTCGTGATGGGAATGCGCGGCTTGGCCAGGTCAGGTCAACAGGATGACGGGTGACCGACAAGCGAGCATTATCAAAACATCCTGACTGATCTTCGAACCTTCTTATGGAGAATCTCCGTCCCGTCTTCATGGGCGGTGGGGAATGGTCGAAGAGTGCGCCAATGTCACGGGCTGGACGCCGTGGCCGGAAAGAGGTTCAGCATGAAGTCGCGTACGCGCCGCACGTCCCTGTTCTTGACCTGTGCGCTCGGAGCCGGTCTGGTCGCCCTCAACGCGGCGCCAGCCTCAGCGGCGCCGCAGGCGGCGCCCGAGCCGGGCGTGTACAACCTGCTGAACGAGGAGCGCGGGCTTCAGTGCCTGGCCGGACGTTCCAACAACACGGTGACCATCTTCAACTGCATCGACTCCTACACCGACCAGTACTGGAGGCTGGAGCCGCTTCCGCTCGCCGGATATTTCCGGTTCCGCAACGTGCACACCGGCAAGTGCCTGGCTATGTCCGGCTGGGGCAACGGTGACCGGGCTTCTGGTTATGAATGCATCGACAGTTACAACGACCAGTGGTGGAAGCCCGAGCCGACACTCGCGAGCAACGCCTACCAGCTCCGCAATCACAAGACCGGCAAGTGCCTTGTGGCCCGAGAAAAGAACGGGCGGGCGACGCAGTACGACTGCGTGCTCAATTACAAGGACCAGTGGTGGAACTTCTTCCACCGTGGCTCGTCTTCCCGGGCTTGACCTCAGCGTTCGCGGCAACGCATAGGGTTCTTTTGACGATGGTGTGCACACCAAGACGGAGACTGCCTGCGAAGCAAGAGTTCGCAGGCAGTCTGCGGCTTGAGCGACTGGTGTGTGCCCACGTGAGCGCCGCGTCCATGGCCCGTCTCTAGTGCTTCTCCGATCATGCGCCGGTATCGGCAGGGCAAGAGCGCTTTCACCGCTTCGCGGCGAACCGTTGAACCCGCGCGACATGCCTCGGTTCCCGTCCACGGCTCCGTCCCCCCACTGCCCCGATCAACCGGTGGCCGCGAACCATCCGACCGCACCGTCATTGCGCCAGAACCGCCGGAACATTCTCGGGCTTCTCTCGGCGCTTCGAGGTCTCCGCAGTGTTGGTGGTGGTTGAGCGTGGCTATGGGCGGGCGGGAGTTGGTTCAGGTTGTGCAGTGTTTGTCGGTGTCGCGGCGGACGGTGGCGCCGGTGAACTCCTCGACGATGGCGATGTTCGCGGCGGAGTAGTTCGACGCGGTGATCTTGTCGGCGTCGGGGCTGCCGAGTTTGTCGGCGTAGGGGGCGGACTTGTCCAGCCAGTACGCCGTCCGCAGGAACTGGGTCAGGACGAGTTCGCGCAGCTTCGGCTCGTTCTTGATCTTGGCCCAGTAGTCGGGGTGCTTGTCCTTGGCGATCCGCAGGTAGAGCAGCAGGTAGCGGAGGTTGGTGGCCGCGATGTCGCGGGCGTTGCTCGCGCCGACCCCCTTGATGTGCTCCTGCACCACGGTGGCGGCGGGCAGCCCCATCAGTCCGGCGTTCAGCTCCGCCAGGACGCCCTGCAACTTGTAGGTGCCCTGCTGGGAGTCCCGCAGGTAGATGCCGTCCATGCTGTCGCTCAGCTTGTCGGTGATCAGCGGCAGGATCTCCCGGCGGGCGAAGCCGCCGTGCAACGGCACGGTGGTCGCCTGTTGGGAGGCGTTGATCCAGGACGCGGTGTGCACGTCCCACCTCGTCCGGGCCGGGTCCAGGTCCCACATGTGGGTCTCCTCGTGGATCGCGACCATCATCGACTCGGCGAAGCCCTCGAAGTTCCGCTTGTTGACGAATTGGTCCCAGTACTTGTCCTTCTCCTGGGCGATGGCGAGTTTCTCCCCGCTGGGCCAGCGGCGCCGGTACATCTCCTGCAGGGTCGGCATCCAGTTCGTGGCACTGAAGCGTGCTTTGAGGTCGCTGATGTCGGCGGCCGGGGTCGAGGGTTCTCCGTAGCAGAAGGGGGCGTGCGGCGCGGGTGCGGCGGCGGCCGCGTGGACGGGGATCAGGGACAGGGCGACGGTGGCGGTCAACAGAGTCAGACGGCCGGTACGTTTCACGGGGACCTCGCTTCGGCGGCGGCCGTGCCGGTCGCGACCCGACATGGCGCTATCTGTGTCTGGTTCGGGGATGCTATTTGGCTTCTACCTTTGCCGCCTCCGTCGTCCGCCATGAATAACAGTTGAATGGTCCCGAAACCGCAGCTCAGGCCCTGCCCTACTTAGTACGGAACACTAGAATTTCGATTTCCCGAGAAGATCGTCTTTGCGTGTCCGGGATCTGGAATCGGGTCCTTGGGGTGGGGTTCGGTGGCACCGATTCGCGGCCGGGGGGCCACTGCGCCGGGCCGTCGTGATGGAGCGGAGGGATGTTCCGGTGAGTCGGCTCACCGGTGGGCGCCCTTACCCCAGGCTAGTGCGAACCCGTAGTCTCGGGGGACGGACATCCGGTGGCTGGCGGAGCGCCAGAGAAAGGTCCGTGCGGGCGGCCGGAAGAGGGAGGTGCACCGTGGAACCCGGTGGTCAGTTGAACATGCAGGAACTGCTCCAGCAGGCGCAGGCCATGCAGGAGCAGCTCTTCAGCGCGCAGCGCGAACTCGCGGAGGCGGAGGTGACGGGCACCGCGGGCGGCGGGCTCGTCACCGCCACGGTCAACGGGCAGGGCGAGATCACCGGCCTGTCGATCGACCCGAAGGCCATCGACGTCGATGATCCGGCGGACACGGCGGAGACCATCGCCGACCTCGTCCTGGCCGCCGTCCGCGACGCGGGACGCGCGGTACAGGAGTTGCAGCAGGAGAAGATGGGGCCGCTCGCCCAGGGGCTGGGCGGCGGGATTCCCGGCCTCGGTGGGCCCGGCGGCGGGTTGCCCGGTGGTTTTCCGGGGCTCGGCGGCGGTTCCGGGGCCTGAGCGGACGAACAGACAGAAGGGAGGGGTCCGTTGTACGAAGGGGTGGTTCAGAACCTCATCGACGAGCTGGGCAGGTTGCCGGGCGTCGGCCCCAAGAGCGCGCAGCGGATCGCCTTCCACCTTCTCGCCGCCGACCCGGCCGACGTGGAGCGTCTCGGCAAGGCGCTCAAGGAGGTCAAGGACAAGGTCCGCTTCTGCAAGACGTGCGGGAACGTCGCGGAAGAAGAGGAATGCCGGATCTGTCGTGACGCGCGCCGCGATCCCCAGGTGATCTGCGTCGTGGAGGAGTCCAAGGACGTCGTCGCGATCGAGAAGACCCGCGAGTTCCGTGGCCGCTACCACGTCCTCGGCGGCGCGATCAGCCCGATCGAGGGCGTCGGCCCGGACGATCTGCGCATCCGCGAGCTGATGCAGCGCCTCGCCGACGGGACGGTGACCGAGTTGATCCTCGCCACCGATCCCAATCTGGAAGGCGAGGCGACGGCGACGTATCTCGCCCGGCTCGTCAAGCCCATGGGGCTCACCGTCACCCGACTGGCCAGCGGCCTGCCGGTGGGTGGCGACCTGGAGTACGCCGACGAGGTGACGCTGGGCCGCGCATTCGAAGGACGGAGGCTGCTCGATGTCTGAAGCCAACAGCCCGCAGGAGTGGAACACGCTGGCAGAGCGCGTGGCACGCCATGTCGACAACTACCTGAACGGTCTGGAGGCGGTCGCGCGGGGGGACGGTGGTCCGCACACCATCCCGTTGCTCCTCCTCGAGGTGTCGCAGGTGATCCTGGCGGGGGCGCAGCTCGGCGCCAGCGCCGACGTGATCCTTCCGGACAACTGGGAGCCCGAGGTCGGCGACGATCCCGACCTCGACGCCGTCCGGCAGGGCCTGGCCGAGCGGCTGAGCGTGATGGACGAGTACATCGAGGTCTTCGACCCGTACAAGGACACGGAGGCGACGGCGTACCGGCTCTCGGACGACCTGGTGGACGTCGCGAGCGACCTCGTCCACGGGCTGCGCCACTACAACCAGGACCGGCCCCTGGAGGCGCTGTGGTGGTGGCAGTACTCGTACTTCAACCACTGGGGCAACCACGCCGGTGCGGCGCTGCGCGCCCTGCACGCCCTCGTCGCCAACGCCCGCTTGGACGTCGCTCCCGAGGTCGCCGCCACCCCGTAGCGGCCCGCCGGGGCGTCCGGCTGACCCGTTCCGGCGACGGGACGCGGGCATGAGGGGCGCGCTGTGAAGCGATGACGAGCCCATTGGCGGCACACGTTCGAGCGTCGGCGTGCTTCCGGCTCGCTCCGGAGGAGCTTGTGTCTCAGGGGTTTGTGTAGCTGGTCAGGGTGTTCCAGTCGATGTCCGGGGGTGTGATGCCGTGCGCGGCGAAGTAGGTGTGGGTGCGTCTCCATCCGTCCTCGATCCATTCGTCGAAGGACGACGGCTCGCGGCGGCCTGAAGGCAGCAGGCCCGGTATGCGCGCCGGGGTCATCGTCCACTCGCCTTCAGTATCGGAAGCCTCACCGGTGACGAGCAGCGCCGTCCTGTCGTCGACGAGCCCGTTGTGCCGGTGCCACAGCAGGTTGGCCGGTCCCGGTATCCCATGGAACGGCCGGGACGGGCGCAGCCGAAGCGTTCCGGGCGCCGAGGCCGACCATGAGACTCGCGCCCGTGTTGAGTAGGGAAACCCCTGTTCGTCGCGTGCCGCCAGTACAGCCGTGGGGTATCGGGTCAGAGCGTCTTTGATCTGCTCGTTCATGGGGGCGCCGTCCGGTGGCGGCGGCTTTCCCGCGCCGCCGGTGGTGACGGGTTCCCCGACGTCCACGCGCAGCGGCGTCACGAAGATCGGCAGTCGCCAGAAGAACCAGCCCATCGCGCGCCGGTAGGCGGGAGCGGCGATCCCGTCGGCCAGCGGGAAACGCCTGCGGAAGAGGGTGCGCCAGTATTCCTCCAGGTCCTGCGGTGGCGCCACGATCTCAGGGGCGGTGGCCATGCCCTGGATCAGCACCGTGGGCATGTCCGGCAAGCCGCTTCCGGCGGGGTCCGAGTACAGGAGGGCGACGCGGCCGTCGCGGCGGACGTTGCGCGCCCTCTGCGGATAGGCCACCGGTGTCGTGAGGACGATCTTCCCCCGATCGCGAAGCCACGTCCCCGACATCGGTCTGGTGTTCAGCCCCCCGGACCCGGTGAGGGTGGTGAACTCCAGGACACGAGTCTCGGACAGGACATTCGCCGTGATGGCATCCAAATCCACGCGTTCCTCCGAAATCGATTCGACCCGGAGGAACCTAGGACCTCGACCACACCCAAGATCCGGTTCTCGGACTCGGGACCCCGATCGGCGGTGTGCTCAGCGCGGGGAGCGGTTTCCGACGTGGTCATGGTATGGCTGTGTTGATCAGTATTTGAGACCTTGGTCACGGAGCCCGATACCAGGGAGCGTGTTGTGTCACGGGTTGGGAGTCCGCGGATGCGGCGACGGCTGCTCGCGCTGGGGTTGGCAGGGTGCTGTGCGGTGAGCGGGTGCGGCGGCGCCGAGGAGCCGTCCATCGTCGGGAAGCAGACACTGGTCGCGGGCGTGCGGCCGGACCTGCCCGGGATCGGGTTCCAGCGGCCGGACGGGAGCTTCGAAGGCCTGGACGTGGACGTGTCGCGGTACCTGGCCGCGCGGATTGGGAAGAAGGTCCGGTTCGCCCCGGCGCTGGCGGCGGACCGGGAGCGGCTGCTGCGGGACGGGAAGGTCGACATGGTCCTGACCTTCTGGCTGGAGCCCGAATGGAAACAGCGGCTGGCGTTCGCGGGCCCGTACCTGCTGTCGTACCAGGACATCCTCGTCCGGGACGGTGAGCGCGAGGTACGGGGAGTGCGCGATCTGGAAGGGCGCCGGATCTGCGCCGTCACGGGGTCGGGTGCAGCGGAGGCGGTGACGCGGGAACGGCAGGTGGCGGCGTTGCCCGTGGCGGCGAGGTCCTACGCCGAGTGCATGACGATGCTCGCCGACCGGCGAATCGACGCCATCACGACCAACGACACGATCCTCGCCGGGCTGAAGACCCGGCAGGGCACCGGTTTCCGCCTGCTGAACTCCCGGTTCGGGGAGCGGCGCACGGGCATCGCGATCCGCAAGGGCGACCCCGACGGATGCGAGGCCCTCAACAAGGCCATCACCCAGATGTACCAGGACGGAACCATGGCCAAATTCATGAGCAAATGGTTCGGCTCGTCGGGCCTGAAGCTGTCGGACGTCGACGTCCCCCAGTTCGAGGGCTGCCTGTAACCCCGCCCCGACCCTTGGCCGCTTCGCCCCGGCCTCTGGCCGTCCCGAGCCTTGGCCGTTCCGGCCGTGTGGCTTGCTCTGCTGTGGCTTGCTTGGCCGTGTGTCCACGAACTGCTCGAACGCTTCGGCCTCACCGGCCGATGTGTCGTTGGGCTCGATGTTGGACGTGGTGCGCTGGAGATGAGGTCCTGCGTCACCGACGTGCCGGCCATGCCGACCAGCGAGCGGGCGTGTCCGGGTTCCAGGGGGGAGACCGGCGTGCCCGGCCAGCCAGCGCCCTCACCGCCCGGCCGCGGCGAGGGCCGCTCTGTCGTGGCCGCTTCGCCTCGGCTGGTGGTCGGTCCGCCTGGTCTGTGGTCGCTTAGTCCTGGTTGCCGCTGCCGGATGTGGTCGGGGGGTCGGTGCCCTCGCCGCCGCCCGTGCCGCCGCCGACGGCGCCGCCGCCCATGCCGCCGCCCGGTGCGCCGCCCAGGCCTCCGCCGCTGGTCGTGGTGTGGCCTGTACCGGCGTCGGGTGGCTTGCCGTTGTCGCCGGGGCCGCGTGGAGGTGACTGGGGCAGCCGCGTAGGCCGCAACTTCGGGCCCTTGGTCTTCTTCTGCTGGCCGGGCGCGCCGTCCCGGCCGTTCCGCTTCGTCGAATGCGTCGGTGACGGCTTCCGTGACTCCGTGGGCACCGGCGCGGGCGGCTCCAGGCGGGTGGCCGGGGTCGCGTCGCCGCGGGTCCCCTCCCGCTTGTTGATCGTCGGGCTGGGGGACGGCGCCGTGTCCCGGCCGCCGCCGGGAAGCTGGCCGGTGATCGTGGCGAAGGCGGCGCCCCCGGTCAGGATGAGCGAGCCGCCCACGACCGCCAGGGCCTTGATCGTCAGGAAGCGGCGCAGGGCGGCCGCGCGGGAGCGGCGCGCCGGACGCGGCGCGGCCAGGAAAGCGGCGACCGCGGCGTCCTCACCCGCGAGTTCCCCCGGACGCGCGGGCGCGGCGGCCGCCGTGAGAAGAGCGCGCAGCCGGACGTCGCCGCCCGCGCCGTCGAGGAGACGCTCGGCGGCGCGTTCGTCGAAGCCTCCGGCCTGGTGCTGGTCGCTCATGTCACCTCTTCAGCGCCGGTACCACCGCTTTTGTCACTCTGGGCGAAGGGCGGGACCCCTGGTGTCGCGTCCTCGCCGGGCGCGCAGGGGGGCGTCAGCCGCTCGGCGAGGCGCTTGAGCCCACGGTAGGAAGCGGTCCGGACGGCGCCCGGCCGCTTGCCGAGGACTTTGCCGGCCGACTTGGCGTCCAGGCCGACGACGACGCGCAGCAGCACCGCCTCGGCCTGGTCGCGGGGGAGTTCGGCGATCAGCCGCAGCGCGTCCCGGGTGGCGATGCCGTCCAGCGCGTCCAGTTCGGTGTCGCCGTCGGCGGCCATCGTGACCAGTTCCTCGACGGGCAGGTCGGAGCCGGGACGCCGCGACCTGCGACGCAGATGGTCCAGGGCCCGGTGCCGGGTGATCGTCGCCGTCCAGCCGCGGAAGCCGTCGAGGTCGCCGCGGAACGAGGGGAGGTCACGCGCGATCTGGAGCCAGGCCTCGGAGGTGACGTCCTCGGCGTCCCCGCCGACGATCGTCCCGGCGAAGCGGATGAGCCGGGGCTGGACGTCGCGATAGAGCATGCGGAAGGACTCCTCGTCGCCGTCCTGCGCCGCCCGCAGGGCACGACCGAGTATCTCCTCGTCGGCCCGATCCACCTCCACCATTGTGCAGGGATTCAGGTGATCGTGTGACATGTACGCGGTGGTTCGGCGCTGAAGCAGTGAGCGCCCACGGCATCCGGTGCCCGAGCGTTCCCCCCTCCCCTGTGAAGCATGACGAGATGTGGACGGACATGACCCGCGATCCGTTGGTCGGCGGCACCGCACGCGACCGGGATGACCTGTACGTCGGCGATGGTTCGTCGGGCACGAGACCGCTGTCTCCGGTCGCGGAGGCCGAACCGGTCTTCGTCGACGCGACCGGCGGGCGCGCCCGGCTCGGACGGCGCCTCGGCCTCGCCGCCGGGGCGGTTCTCCTGGTGTTCACGGGCGCGCTCGGCATCGGCATGGCGACCCAACCGAACGTGCCGCTGACGCCGTGGAGCGATCCGTCCCCGCGGCCGAGTGTGAAGCCGAGCCGTCCGGACGTCCCGACGGTCGGGGCGGACGAGCGGTGGGCCGCCGAGGGGCCCGGCCCGGTCGGACGTCCCGGACGGGTGACCCCCGTGGCGCCCGGATCGTCCGCGGCGGGTTCCGTCCCCCCGACGCGGCGGGCACCGGCCGTGTCGACGTCGACGAGCCGTCCGGGCAAGTCCAACGTGACCCCGCCCGCGTGGGGACGTAAGAAGAAGAACCGTTGACCCCACGACGCGCCGAGCCCAGGGGGCACTGGGTTCTGCTGATGCTCGGCGGACTCGTACTGGCGGTGCTTCTGCTGCTCGACGGGTTCGCGAACAACATCGTCGGTGAGGCGCCCCGGGACGCACGTCCGGTCGGGTCTCCGGGGACCGTTCCGGCCGCGGTCGCGTCCGGCGGGCCGGTCGTCAGCCTCGCGGACGGTGCCCCGCGCAGCCGCCGCATGCCGCCGAAGACGATCGCGTTGACGTTCGACGACGGCCCCGACCCGGAATGGACCCCGCGGCTCCTGGACGTCCTGCGCCGCCACGGCGCCCGCGCGACCTTCTTCACCGTCGGCGCACGCGTGGCCGAGCATCCGGAGCTGACCCGGCGGGTGCTGCGGGAGGGCCACGAGATCGGCTCCCACACGTACACGCACGTGGATCTCGCCGCGGTGCCCCGTTGGCGGGCGCGGCTGGAGCTCGATCTCACGCAGCGGGCGTTGGCGGGGGCGGCGGGCGTCCACACGAGGTTGATGCGGATGCCGTACTCGTCCCGCCCGGACGGCCTGACCGGTCCGGAGTGGGGGGCGGCGCGGCGGGCGGGCGAGGACGGCTACGTCGTCGTCCTCACCGACCGCGACACCGAGGACTGGGCACGTCCCGGCACCACCGGGATCGTCCGTGCCGCGCTCGCCGGGGAGCGGCGGGACGAGGGCGCGGTGGTGATGCTGCACGACTCCGGCGGTGACCGGGCCGGGACGGTAGCGGCCGTCGAACAGATCATCCGGCGGCTCCGGCCGCAGGGGTACCGCTTCACGACGCTCACCGAGGCGCTGGACCTGCCTGCGGCGCAGGTTCGGGTGTCCGCGCCGGAGAGGGCCTTCGGCTGGACGCTCATCACGGCACAGCGCGCCGCGTCCACCCTCACCGGGACCATGGGGCTGCTTCTGGCGCTGGCCGGGATCGCGTACGTGCTGCGGCTCCTGGCGCTGGTGCTGCTCGCGCACGTCCACGTACGCCGGGTCAGGGGCCGGGAGAGGCGGCGGGGTCGAAGACAGAGACGGCGGGGCGGCGCCCACCGGCCTTGGCCGGACGGTGATCCGTTCGTCGGCGGCCACGAACCCGGGGAGATGCCGCCCGATCCGTTCCCGCCCGTGTCCGTGATCGTCCCCGCGTACAACGAGGAGGCGAACATCGCGGCGACGGTCGCCTCGCTCCTGGACACCGACTATCCGGGCACCGTCGAGGTGATCGTGGTGGACGACGGGTCCACCGACCGCACCGCGTTGATCGTCGAGTCGATCGCGCTGCCGACCGTCCACCTGATCCGCAGGCGCAACGGCGGCAAGCCCAGCGCGCTGAACACGGGCATCGGCGTCGCCCGCGCCGAGATCCTCGTGCTCGTGGACGGCGACACCGTCTTCCAGCGCGACACCGTCCGGCACCTCGTCGCGCCGTTCGCCGACCCGCGGGTCGCGGCGGTCAGCGGGAACACCAAGGTCGCCAACCGGGGCGGCATCCTCGGCCGCTGGCAGCACATCGAGTACGTGATCGGTTTCAACCTCGACCGGCGCATGTTCGACATCCTGCGGTGCATGCCGACCGTCCCGGGCGCGATCGGCGCGTTCCGCCGGTCGGTGCTGGCTCAGGTGGGCGGCGTCCCGGACGACACCCTCGCCGAGGACACCGACCTCACCATGGCGGTCTGCCGCACCGGGCTGCGCGTCGTCTACGAGGAGAAGGCCCTGGCGTGGACGGAGACGCCGTCGTCGCTGCGGCAACTGTGGAGGCAGCGCTACCGCTGGTGCTACGGCACGATGCAGGCGATGTGGAAGCACCGCCGTTCCGTGATCGAACACGGCGGCTCGGGACGCTTCGGACGCCGATGCCTCCCCTACATGATGGTCTTCCAGGTACTACTGCCCCTGTTCGCACCCGCCATCGACCTGTTCGCACTGTACGGACTGCTGTTCCTCGATCCGACCGTGCCCGTTCTCATGTGGACGGCGTTCGTCGCCGCCCAGGCCGCCGCCGGTGCCTACGCGTTGTGGTTGGACGGCGAACCGATCCGCCCGCTGTGGACGTTGCCGCTCCAACAGTTCGTGTACCGGCAGTTGATGTATCTGGTGGTCGTCCAGTCCGTCGTCACCGCGCTGCTGGGTGCGCGGTTGGGCTGGCACACCATCCGGCGGACGGGCACGCTGGCGGACTTCAGGGGCCGGGAACAATCCGAGGGACCGGTCGGTTACACCTGACAGCCGGTGTGCCTGGTGTCCCCGGGCCTCACCTTTCGCCTTCACGGAATACCGTCCGGCTGGAGCCGTGTCGTGCCTTTCGCCGAGAGGCGACCCACACACCGGTGCAAGATCGGGCCCCCGCCGGGTCGTATGACCCGGCGGGGTCTGGTCGTTTCGGGGTGGATGCCAGACTTGCGGGCATGAGTCTCGCGGCGCATCTGGAGGAACTCGGCCGTCCGCTGGTCGACGAACAGCTCAAGCACCCCACCGTGCGGGGCATCGCCCAAGGGAACCTGGACGACACGGTCTTCCGCTCCTGGTTGGAACAGGACTACCTCTTCCTGCACGACTACGTCCGCGTGTTCTCCCGGCTCGCCTGGCAGGCCCCGTCCGCCCATCTCGGTGACCTCGTCGACCTCGCCTACGCGACGTTCCACGAGGAACTCGATTTGCACCGTTCGCTCTCCGCGAGCTTCGCGGCCGACCTGGAGGGCGCGAAGAAGGGGCCGGCGTGCGCCGCGTACACGTCCTTCCTGCTGGACAGCGCCGCAGACTACGCCGATGGTCTCGCCGCCCTCTACCCCTGCATGTGGGGCTATTCGACGCTCGGACGGCGCCTCGCCGAGAACCCGCCCTCGGAGCCGCGCTACCGCCGCTGGGTCGACACCTACGCCGACCCCGGTTTCGCGGAGTTGACCGGCCGCGTCGCCGAGATGATCGACGAGTCCGGAGCCGACCGTGAAACCGCGGAACGCCTGTTCCTGGAAGGCATGCGCCACGAAATCGCCTTCTGGGACGTCCCCTGACTCTTGAGGCTCTCAGCCTGGCTCACAGCGCGGGTTGGATTCCCGCCACCCGTTCCCACGATGAAGGCCCAGGTCACTGACATGTCAGTGACTCTGGGCCTTGTTCGTTCATCAGCCGCCGTGCCCGTTGGAGCGGACGATCACGGGCGTGAACGGGTCGTCAGCGGGGCTGAGGGCGCAGGTCAGCCGTTCGGCTGGTAATCGTCGATCCAGAGAAGCGACTTCCCAAGGAGGGAACTTCAGCGGAGGCGGCCGGATAGTCGACGTAGCCTGCCGCGTCGCCGCCATGGACGAGTCCGGGGACGTAGGAGGCGAGCGGCGCGCCCGTCGCGAACCGGTGCGGCAGGTCGGGGTTCGCGATGAACAGGCGGCCGAAGGAGAAGACGTCGGCCAGGCCCGCCGCGATGGCCTCCTCCGCGGCCCGCCGCGAGGTCGGTTCGGGACCGTTGAAGTTCCCGATCAGGGTGCTCGACCAGCGGGGACGCAGGTCGGCGAGCGCCTCGTACGCGCCGCGCTCGATGATGTGCAGGTAGGCCAGGCCGAGCGGGTCGAGGGCGTCCACGAGCGCCCTGTAGGTGCCCTGCGGGTCCTGCTCGGCGATCTCGTTCTCCGGGTTGTCCGGGGAGATGCGCAGGCCGACCCGTTCGGGCCCGACCTCGGCGGCGACGGCCTCGACCACCTCGACGGCGAGACGGATCCGGCCCTCCCGCGAGCCGCCGAACCGGTCGGTGCGCCGGTTGGTGTTCTCGGCGAGGAACTGCTGGATGAGATAGCCGTTCGCGCCGTGCACCTCGACCCCGTCGAACCCGGCCCGGATCGCGTTACGGGCCTCGGCGGCGAAGTCGGCGATCGTCGCCTCGACCTCGGCGGTCGTCATGGCGCGTGGGGTGACGTGCTCGACGCGGCCCTCGGCGGTGTAGATGCGTTCGGACTCGATGCGGACGGCGGACGGCGCGAGGGGCGTCGCGCCGCCCGGCAGGTTGAGGGGATGCGTCATCCGTCCCACATGCCAGAGCTGGGCGAAGATCGTCCCACCGGCGGCGTGGACGGCCTCGGTCACCTCGGACCACCCGGCGACCTGCGCGTCCGTGACGAGGCCGGGAATGCCGGGCCCGGCCTTGCCGAGGATGTTCGGCCAGATCCCCTCGGTGATGATCAGTCCGGCGGTGGCGCGCTGCGCGTAGTACACCTTCGCCAACGGGTGCGGGACGCCGGTCGCGTCGTCCGCGCGGGCCCGGGTCAGCGGCGCCATCGCGATCCGGTTGGGAAGCCTCAGGTGCGGCCCGTCGTACGGCAGCAGCAGCGGACTGGTCATCTCTAACCCTTCTCTATGTATGTACATGCATCTCTTGTACATGCAGATGTTCGCATCGCATGTAAGCTGATGTCAAGAGAGGGAGGCGCGAGATGGGCGCTGGCGCGACGACGGCGGGCACGATCACCGCGGACGCAATGCTTTGGGACGGTGTCGTGACCCTGCACGGACGGGTCGAGAATCAGCTGGCCAAGGCCCTGCAACGCCGCCATGGCATCGGCCTGTCGGAGTATCGGGCGCTGTGCCGCCTCGCCCGCGCCGACGACGGTGAACTGCGGATGCAGGAGCTGGCCGACCTGATCGGCCTCAACCAGAGCTCCGTCAGCCGCCTCGTGGCCCGCCTGGAGAGCGCCGGTTTCACTCGCCGCGCCATGTGTCCGAAGGACCGTCGCGGCGTCTACACCGTCATCACGGACGAGGGACGGATCGTCCAGGAGAAGGCCGCCCCGACCTACTCCGAGACCCTCACCGAGGCCCTCGACGCCGCCGCCACCGACCCGTCCCTCGCCCCCCTGATCGCCACCCTCCGGCCATAACCCCCACCCAACGCACACGCCGCGGCCCTCTCTCGGGGGCCGCGCCTCGACGCGCTCAGCGGATCACCGGACCCCCTGCCGGGTGGGCCCGGCGGTTGCCGCGACCGCACTCGCCGCCGTCCGTCCCGGGCGACACCTGAGCACGCGCGGCCCCGATCGGGGCCGCGCGTTGACGTCGCTCAGCGGGTTGCGGGTGTCTTGTGTCGACTGGGCTTCGTGGTCGCTGGGCCGGGGATCGTGTTCAGGCTTTCGAAGCGGCGGAGGCGGAGGCTGTTGCCGACGACGAAGACCGACGAGAACGCCATCGCACCGCCCGCGATCATCGGGACCAGCAGGCCCGACGCGGCCAGCGGGAGGGCCAGCACGTTGTAGGCGAACGCCCAGAACAGGTTGCCCTTGATGGTGCGGAGCGTGCGGCGCGACAGCCGGATCGCGTCGGCCGCGGCCCGCAGGTCCCCGCGGACGAGGGTCAGGTCGGACGCCTCGATCGCCACGTCCGTGCCGGTGCCCATCGCGAGCCCCAGATCGGCCTGCGCGAGCGCGGCGGCGTCGTTGACCCCGTCGCCGACCATCGCGACCGTCCGGCCCTCGGACTGGAGCCGCTTGACGACGTCGACCTTGTCCTGTGGCAGGACCTCGGCGATGACCTCCTCGATCCCGACCGTGTCGGCGACCGTCCGGGCCACGGTCTCGTGGTCGCCGGTCAGCAGGACCGGGCGGAGCCCGAGGGCCCTGAACTGGTCGATCGCCTCCCGCGACGTAGGCTTCACCTGGTCGGCGACGGTGAGCACGGCGCGGGCCTGGCCGTCCCAGCCGACCGCGACGGCGGTGTGACCGGCCGCCTGGGCCTGCTCCATCGCGCGTTCGAGGTCGGGCGTGAGGTGCTGCGCCCACTCGGCGAGCAACTGGGGGCGGCCCGCCAGGACACCGTGACCGTCCACGATCCCCTGGACGCCGAGGCCCTCGACGTTGGCGAAGTCCTCGACCGTGCCGAGGTCACCGACGCGTTCCGTGGCCCCCTTCGCGATGGCCTGCGCGATGGGGTGCTCGGACGCGTTCTCCAGCGCGCCCGCCAGCCGCAGGACGTCGGCCTCGTCGACCCCGTCGGCGGTGATGACGTCGACCAGGGCCATCCGTCCCGTGGTGACGGTGCCCGTCTTGTCCAGGACGACCGTGTCGATCCGGCGGGTGGACTCCAACACCTCCGGACCCTTGATCAGGATGCCGAGCTGCGCGCCGCGTCCCGTCCCGACCATGAGGGCGGTGGGGGTGGCGAGGCCGAGCGCGCACGGGCACGCGATGATCAGGACGGCGACCGCGGCGGTGAAGGCGCCCGCGAGGGGCTCGCCGGTGCCGATCCAGAACCCCAGCGTGCCCAGCGCCAGCGCGATCACGATCGGGACGAAGATGCCGGAGATCCGGTCGGCGAGCCGCTGGACCTGCGCCTTTCCCGTCTGGGCGTCCTCCACGAGCCGCGCCATCTGGGCGAGCTGCGTGTCGGAGCCGATGCGGGTGGCCCGCACCAGCAGCCGCCCGCCCGCGTTCACGGTCGCGCCGACCACGGTGTCGCCGGGCCCGACCTCCACCGGAACCGACTCGCCGGTCAGCATGGACGCGTCCACGGCGGACGAGCCCTCCTCGACCGTGCCGTCCGTGGCGATCTTCTCGCCGGGACGGACGACGAACAGGTCCCCGACCGCGAGCCGGTCCACCGGAACCCGCTCCTCACGGCCGTCCCGGATGACCGAGACCTCCTTCGCGCCCAGTTCGAGCAGTGCCCGGAGCGCGGCGCCCGCGCGGCGCTTGGACCGCGTCTCGAAGTACCGGCCCGCGAGAATGAACATGGTCACGCCCGCCGCGGCCTCAAGGTAGATGTTCATGGACCCGTCCGCGCGGGTCATCGAGAACTCGAAACCGTGCTTGATCCCGATCTCCCCGGCCGTGCCGAAGAACAGCGCCCACAGCGACCAGGCGAACGCCGCCAGGGTCCCCAGCGAGATCAGCGTGTCCATGGTCGCCGCGCCGTGCCGCAGGTTGATCGCCGCGGCCTTGTGGAACGGCCAGCCCGCGTACACCACGACCGGGGCGGCCAGGGTCAACGACATCCACTGCCACGCGTCGAACTGCAACGCCGGGACCATCGCCATCGCGATGACCGGGACCGACAGCACGACCGCGGTGATCAGCCGCTGCCGCAGCGGGCGCAGCCCGTCGTCCGGTTCGGGCTCCTCGACCTCCCCGGACGGCTTCGGCGGCGCGGGCAGCTCGGCGCTGTACCCGGCCTTCTCGACCGTGGCGATCAACTCGTCCGGGGACACCCCGGCGGTGAACTCGACCTTCGCCTTCTCGGTGGCGTAGTTGACCGTGGCGGTCACACCGTCCAGCTTGTTGAGCTTGCGTTCGATGCGATTGGCGCAGGACGCGCACGTCATGCCGCCGATCGCCAGCTCGATACGCTCGGACGCCGCGTCCGTGCTCATCGCTCTCCTCCTTCGCCTGCTCGTCAGTGGGTGTGGGGCCGGTCGTCGTGGCCGCCGGTCCGGACGGGCACCCGCGCGTCCCCGGCGTGCACGGTGAACTCGGCCGTGCGGACCTTGCCGCCGTGCTTGAAGTCCAGGTAGAGGCGGTAGGCGCCGGTGCTGGGCGCCTCGGCGAAGAACGTGATGCCGGGGCCCGCCGGGGTCTTCCCGTCGCCCGGCTCACCGTCCGGGTGGACGTGCAGGTAGGCGAGGTCGCCCTGGCGCAGCGCCACCAGGTGGCCGTACGCCTCCAGGTACGGTTCCAGGTCCGTGACCGGCTTGCCGTCCTTGCTCACCGAGAGCGTGAGTTCGGTGGACTTGCCGGGCGTGAGGCCGCCCGTCAGCGTGACCTCGTACCCGTCGACCTTCGCGACCCGCTCGGGCTTCGGCAGCGGAGCCGTCCGCAGGTCGCCCTCGGCGAACACGTCGGTCCCCAGCGTGAGCTGCCGCTTCGCGCCGTCCGGCTGAACGTCGGTGAAGAACCGGTACACGCCGGCCTTCGGCAGCGTGATCGGCACCGTCCAGAGGCCGCCGCCCGCCTCCGTCGGGTGCAGGTGCTGGAAGCCCGACAGGTCGCGGCGCGCGATGATGAGGTGCAGCCGCTTGCCGTGCAGGGGCTTGAACCCGGTGACGGGCTTGCCGTCGGGTCCGTTGATGGTGAACCGGAAGTCGGTCCGCTTGCCCGGCGTCAGCGTCGTGCTGCGCGGGACGAGCGTGTAGCCGTCCTCGGAGACCTGAAGGCCGCCCGGCGCGTGTGCCGCCGCGGCGGTACCGCCCTCGCCGTGGCCGCCCCCGCCGCCGTGCCCCCCGCCGCCGTTGCCTCCGCCGCCACCGTGGCCACCTCCGTCATGGGAGGCCGTCTCGGCGGACGCGCCGACGGGACCGACGACCTTGCCGACGCCCGCCGCGCCGCCGAAGACGACCGCCAGTCCCACAGCGTAGGCTCCGAGCCTGGTCGCGTTGTTCATTCCGATCCACTCCACTCACGTGTGTTCGGGGAGCGCGCCCCGCGTCGCCGCGGGGTTCGCTCCGGTCATGCCTTGAGTTCGTAACCGGCTTCTTCGACGGCGTCCTTGACCTGGGCGACGTCGAGGGGCGCGTCGCTCGTCACGGTGACCCGGCCGGTCTGGAGGTCGACGTCGACGCCGGTCACGCCCGCGATCTGCTCGACCTCCTCCGTGACGGAGCTGACGCAGTGGCCGCAGGTCATTCCGGCGACGGTGTAGGTGGCGGTGCTCATCGGTCTGCTCCTTCGCTTCATTACCCCTGGGGGGTATCTCTCGCTCCTCATGGTGCCATAACGGCACGCACCCGACAACCCGTACCCCCTAGGGGTTATTTCGAGATCCGGGTCACATCCCCTGAAATCCGTCGTGCGCCCCCCGTGGCGATTACTGACAGGTCGTTATCCGGAAGTTATCCACACCCTGTGTGACCGGCCGTCCCCATCGGCACCCGTCGCTTTGCCCGGATACGCTGAGGTATCGCCCCTGGAAACCCCGCATTCCACGCCGCGCCCAGAGTTATGCACAACCTTATCCACAGGCTTCCACGCCCCTGTGGACATCGCGCTCACTGCCGTGCAGACGACGCCGAAGGTGCTCCGACCCGATTGTTCCGCACGGACTCCGGCCCGCGTGGGCGACATGGACTTCGGCCCGGCGGACGCCCCTGCGCGGACCGCCGCCGGATGCCGGAGCGGGTACCTTGCAAACGGACGCGAAGCAGGGGGTGACCTGCGTTCTCGGTGGTCTACCGCGCGGAAGGATCGAGGGACCATGCCTGAGTTGCCCGAGGTGGAGGCGTTGGCCGGGTTTCTACGGGAGCGTGTCGTCGGGCACGTCGTCGCTCGTGTCGACGTCCTCGCCATCTCCGCGTTGAAGACGTACGACCCGCCGGTGACCTCGCTGGGCGGACTGACCGTCACCGGGGCCACGCGGCACGGGAAATTCCTCGATCTGGACGTCGACGGGCCGCACCTGGTGATCCATCTGGCGCGGGCCGGGTGGCTGCGGTGGCGGGACGAGATCCCGTCCAGGCCCGTCCGGCCCGGAGGGAAGAACCCGCTGGCGATGCGCGTCCACCTGGACGACGGTTCCGGATTCGACCTGACGGAGCCCGGGACCAAGAAGGGCCTCGCCGTGTACGTCGTACGCGACCCCGCCGACGTCCCCGGCGTGGCCTCGCTGGGGCCCGACCCGCTGGACGACACGTTCACCCCCGGGGCGCTGGGCGCGATCGTCGAAGGGAAACGCACCCAGATCAAGGGGCTGCTACGCGACCAAAAGGTGATCGCCGGGATCGGCAACGCCTACTCCGACGAGGTCCTGCACGTGGCGAAGATGTCCCCGTTCAAGATCGCCGCATCGTTGACCGGCGAGGACGTCGAGATACTGCACGACGCCATCGTCACCACCCTGCGGGACGCGGTGGAGCGATCCCGTGGGCTGGAGGCGCAGGACCTCAAGGGTGAGAAGAAGACCGGGCTGCGCGTCCACGGCAGGACCGGACAGAAATGCCCGATATGCGGCGACACGGTCCGCGAGGTGTCGTTCGCCGACTCGTCCCTCCAGTACTGCCCGACCTGCCAGACAGGCGGCAAACCGCTCGCCGACCGCCGCATGTCACGCCTGCTGAAGTGAACGGCGAAGGCATGTCTCGAAGCGCCGCCAGAGCACTCCCGAGACGGCCCACGCCGCCGCTAGCCCGCAGCAAGCTCGACATCGCTTCATAGAGCGCCCCTTGAGTCGCAGGAACGGGCCAACCAGACGCCCGCGCAGGTCCACGGCGGCTGACCACTGATGTACAGCGTCCGCGTCGCGCCGCGGACCAATGCGGGTTTGACTCGGGCAGGTCGGCGGGGTCGACCGGATCGATCGAGAGGGGCTCGCTCTCCGTGTCGACGACGAGCGAAACCATGAGCGCAAACAGGAGCCCCGCCCGGTAGGCCGGGCGGGGCCGAGGGTGAAAGCGAGCCGGAACGGGGATGGCTCGTTTCAGCGGACCTTCGGCACGTTGCCGAAAAGCGGGCCGATCTTCGACCAGCGGTCCAGTTGGCAACCGTCGTCACGGTAGAACTCGGTGTCGATCTCCTTGCCCTGCCAGGTGCCCTTGACCGTGGCGATCTCCGGACCGCCGTAGATCATGGTGCATGGTTGGTCCTTGGGAACGGGTGCGAACGGGTCCTTGACCTTGGTGAGCGCCGCGCAGGCGTTGGCAGCCTCGGGATGGTTGCCGCCCGGCGGCTCGCAGGTCAGGGTCCAGGTCTTCGCGGGTGCCTCCTTGGAGGCCTTGACGTTGACGGTCAGTGTGTTCGCCGGTGATCCGGAGGGCTTCACGGAGGTCGTGCCCGAAGGCGCGCCGGCGGGGTTTCCGTTTGCCTGTTCGTCGCCGCAGGCGGCCAGGGATAGGAGCATGGCCAGCCCGGGTGCGGCGTACAGGAGCGTCCGATACCGCATGCATGATTCGACGCGGGGGTACTTCGCGCGGTTCCATGGGGGTGTGATGATTTTCTGGGACGACGTGCCGGCCGTGAGAGCCGCTGACGTTCCGCAGGACGGTTACCTGCTGGACATCCGGGAGCAGGCCGAGTGGGACGCGGGTCACGCGCCCTCGGCGGTCCACATCCCGATGGGCCAGCTCGGCGACCGTGCCGGGGAGGTCCCGCGCGACCGGGAGGTCTTCGTGATCTGCCGGTCGGGGGCGCGGTCCGCGCAGGTGACGGTGGCGCTGAACCAGGCGGGCTGGCTGGCCAGGAACGTCGACGGTGGAATGAAGGACTGGGCCGAGGTAGGACGTCCGATGGAGAGGGACGGCGACGGTCCCCCCTACGTAGCCTGAACCAGACGCGACCTGAACAAGGACCTGACGTGAGCAAGGACCTGACCTGAACAAGGACCCGGCCTGAGCTAGGACGTGACCTGAACGAGGACCTCACGCCAGCAAATATCGATGTGGGCAACGACCTGACATGAGCAAGGACGCGGCCCGAGCGGCGACCTGGCCAGGACTAGGACCTGGCTCGAGCAACGACGTGACCTGAACGAGGACCTCACGCCGGCGAGCATCGACGTGCGCAACGACCTGACGTGAGCGGCGACCTGGTCTGAGGCGAGTGATCGGCGTGGGGTGGGGCGGCCCGGGGGAAGCGGTGACTGTGATTAGTTGCGGTTTGGGTGATCTGCGCCATTTTTAGGACGGTCTGGCGGTTGTACTATCGCTCGCGACCGTTGTCCGCGGGAGCTCGGGCCGCATCGCGCAAGCCGGGCTGAGAGGGCGGCCTTTCGTAGGCGTCGCCGACCGCATGAACCTGTCCGGGTAATGCCGGCGTAGGGAGTGTGTCCGGTGTCGTCCGAGGTCGAGCGGCGCTCCGAAGAGCGCGCGGAAGCCCCTCTCACGCTTGATGAGCCCGCGCCCAAGGTGCTCGGGTTCTGGGATCAGAGCGCGTTCTGGGCCAATCTCGGGGTCAGTCTGCTGGCGTTCTCGGGCGCCTACACCGTCCTCGCGCCTGACGCCGACGGCTCGCCGACCCTGTCGATCATCGCGGGCATCGTCGCGATGGCCGTTGGAACGATCCTGGGCGGGTTGATGCTCGGGCTCGCGGCGGTTCCGGGGGCGCGCACCGGGCAACCGGCGATGGTGCTGCTGCGCGGGCTGTTCGGCGCGCGGCTGTCGTACGCGCCGACCGTGCTGAACATCGCGCAGCTCGTCGGCTGGGGCACGTTCGAGCTGATCGTCATCGCGGACGCGGCCCGGGAGCTGTGGGACGGCGTGCCGCGCTGGACGTACGTGGTCGCCGCCGGGGCCATCACGACGGTGCTGACCGTCTGGCCGCTGGGGTCGGTGCGGTTGCTGCGCCGTTACGTCACGGTCGCCGTGGCGATCGCGCTGGTGTACTTCTACGTCCAGCTTCTGCGGGAGCCGCTGCCCGACCTGACGGAGGGGTCGTGGGGCGGGTTCTGGCTCGGGGCGGACGCGGCGCTGGCGGTGTCGATCTCGTGGGTCCCGGTCGCCGCCGACTACACCCGGCATTCCCGGACGGAACGGGCCGCGTTCGGTGCGGCGGCCGTCGGTTACTCGGTCACGCAGATCGTCGCCTACGTCCTCGGCCTCCTGGCGCTGGCGCTCGTCGCGGGCGACACGACGAAGGTGTTCGACCCGTTCCTGAACGTCACGCTCGGCGTGGTGTTCTTCGCGGTGTTCGTGCTGCGTGAGGCGGACCAGTCGTTCGCCGACACCTACTCCACGGCCGTGTCGATCCAGAACCTCGTGCCGCGCGCCGACCGGCGGGTGCTGAGCGTGGGGCTCGGCGTGATCGTCACGGTGCTGGCACTTGCGCTGGACATCGGCGACTACGCGAGCTTCCTGTCACTGATCGGTTCGGTGTTCGTGCCCATGCTGGGCGTGCTGGCCGCCGACTTCTTCCTTGGTCGGCGCCGCGGCTGGGACGTGTCGCGGACGGCGCCGTCCCGCTGGGGCATGATCGTCGCCTGGGCGGTGGGGTTCGTCGTATACCAGCTCATCAACCCCGGAACGGTCAGCCGGTGGGCCGGTTTCTGGCAGGACGTCCGGGATGTTCTGCACTTCGTCCCGCAGAGCTGGATGAGCGCGTCGCTGCTGTCGTTCCTCGTCGCGGGAGCCGCCGCGCTCCTTCTCGGCAGACTTACTAGTAAGTAAGGTTTCTCTATCGGGAGCCCAGAGAGAGAAAGTTTCGGCGTAAGTTGCCCGGCGCCGTGGCGAGGTCCGATGGCACGATGACAGACGTGCACCACCACGTCCATGATCCGATAGCGCGGGCCGTCATCGAGAGCGCCGCCGACGCCATCGTGGCCGTGGACCAGACGCACCAGGTCACCGTGTGGAACCCGGCCGCCGAGCGGATGTTCGGCTGGACGGCCGAAGAGATGGTCGGACGCGTGCCCCCGATCGTCCCGGACGAGCTGAAGGCCGAGCACAACGCCGTCCAGGAACGGCTCCTCACCCGGCGCGGCGACGACGGCGACGGCGAGGCCGAGGGCGGGCAGATCTCCTTCGCGACCCGCCGGTTCCACCGCGACGGCCGCCTCATCGACGTCCGGATCGACACGAGCCTGCTGAAGGACCCGTCCGGGACGCCGCTCGGCTGGGTCGGCGTGTACCACCCGGTCGACGAGAACGAGATCGTCCAGCATCACATGACGGAGCGGGCCCGGCTCGTCCGGCGGCTGAACGACATCGTCGCCGACCTGAACGCCGAACTGGACCTCGCCGTCGTCCTCGACCGGATCACCGAGGCGCTGATCGAGCTGACCGGCGCGGACGCCGGCGGTTTCGTCCGCATCGAGGGTGACCGGCTGCGGCTGGTGAGCATGTCCGGGCTGCCGGAGCGGATGCGCGGCACGTCCGCCGACCTGCGCTCCAGCCTCGTCGGGGAGCTGCTGCGGTCGGGGAAGACCGTGAAGCTCGCGACGGGCGAGCGGCGTCTCGGCGACCTGATCTGGTCGGAGCTTCCCGGGCTGCACACGATCGCGCTCGGCCTGTCGTACCTCCAGAACCGTCCGTACGGCGCGCTGTACGCCCTGTTCTCCGGCCGCAAGATCGGCCACACCGAACTCGAACTGCTGGAACTGCTCGCCGGACACGCCGGGGTCGCGGTCGGCAACGCGGTCGCGTACGCGGAGGTCGTCCGGCAGCGGGCGCACGAACGCGCCGTGATCGACTCCAGCGCGGACGGGATCGCCGTGCTCGACCACGATCTCGTCGTCCGGCAGTGGAATCCCGCCGCGCACGCCCTCACCGGCATCGCGCCGGAGCACGCCCTCGGGCGGCCGCTGCCGTTCGACATGCCCGCGCTCGGCGAGATGCTGACATTCCGGTTGGAGTCGGGCAGGTGGCTGAACGTCCTGGCCGCCGAGATCGAGGAGACCGGCGAGCTGGTCGTCGACTTCCGCGACGTGTCGGAGGCCAAGGCGCTGGAGGAGGCCAAGGACCTGTTCCTCGCCACCACCAGCCATGAGCTCCGCACGCCGATCACGGTCGTGCAGGGGTTCGCGTCCACGCTGGTCAACCGGTGGGACGAGATGGCGGACGGCGACCGCCGCGCCGCCGTCGCCACGATCGCCGAACGCGCCCAGTCACTCGGACGGCTCGTCGAGCACCTGCTGCTCGGCTCACGCGCGGGCGCGGACGAGCTGACCGTGACGATCGAGCCGTTCGACCTGACGCGGGTGCTGGAGGGCGTGGTGGCCGGTTTCCGGTCGCTGTCGCCGCTGCACCGGGTGGAGCTGGAGATCGCGCCGGGCCTGCCGCCCTGCCGCGGGGACGCGATGGCGACCGACATCATCCTCGGGCAGCTCCTGGAGAACGCGTTCAAGTACTCGCCGGACGGCGGGACGGTGTCCGTCCGGGCCGTCCGTGAGGGCTCCGGGATCGTGGTGACGGTGACGGACGAGGGAATCGGCATCCCAGAGGGCGACCATGAGCGGATCTTCGAGCGGTTCGTCCAGGGGGAGACCGGCGATCGCCGCAGGTTCGGCGGCATCGGGCTCGGGCTGTACATCGTCAAACGGCTCACCGAGGAGCAGGGCGGAACGATCTCCGCACATCCGGCCGAGATGGGCAAGAGTGACGGATCTCACATCAAGTCGTCGCGACCGGACGGGACCCACCGGATCGGGTCGACGGGAGGCCGCCCGGACGTCCTTCTGCGCGAGGCGGAGAAGCGTGGACGCGCAGGTGGTACGGACATGCGGCGCGGAACCTGCATGCGGCTCGTCCTCCGCGCGGCGTCCTGACAGGCCGTTGGGCACCCCCACCGCGGTGCCGCATGGCGATTACTCACCGTAAGGAAAGACCATCCGCTACGGTGCGGTGAGACCGCTATGACCAGGCCGTTCGGCGAGTTCAGAGGGTGGCAGGGTGGGGTTCCGAGGGAGGTCAAGCTTGACTTCTGCCGGAAAGTACGGTGTCTACGGGGTGTGACGGACGAAACGTGCGCGTGAGGAGTAAATCCACCGTTGGCTGGATAGATCCATGGATGGTTGCCGTTGGTGACCGGATTCCGATCCAGAGGTGATCACCGTGACCGGATGGCCGGTGACTCGTTGTACAGGCGGCGGAGTGACCCGTTCTGGTTTCCGGTCGTGCCCATCAGGGCATTTCGGACGTACGGGAACAGCGGTGACGGGACTCGCCCAACGACAGGAAACACGGGGAGGTGAGGACGTCGAGCGTCGTACTGCTCCCACACGCCGCGTCCAGCGTCGCGGTCGCCCGTAAACGCCTCAGCTCCGAGCTGGTCGACTCGGGTGTCTACGAATCAATCGTGGACGACGCCAGCGTCATCGTCAGCGAACTCCTCAGCAACGCCCTCCGCCACGCGCGCCCACTA
Organism: Actinomadura spongiicola; assembly: GCF_003432485.1. Taxonomy (GTDB): domain Bacteria; phylum Actinomycetota; class Actinomycetes; order Streptosporangiales; family Streptosporangiaceae; genus Spirillospora; species Spirillospora spongiicola. Next base: position 180,140 of record NZ_QVNQ01000001.1, on the reverse strand, counting down.
CCGTCCGGCCAGGTCAGAGTCTGCTGGCTGCGCCGCGGAGACATCCTCGAACTCGAAGTCAGCGACGGCGGGGCCATGACCGAACCCCGCCGCGGCCCCGGCACCCTCTCCTCCCTCGGCGGACGCGGACTCGGCATCGTCGAGGCCCTCGCCGACGGCTGGGGCGTCCGCCACGAAGACGGCGCGACCACGGTTTGGGCCGTCCTCCGCGCACCAAGATCAGCGACCGGAAACGGCGCCACCGCGCCGGCCGGAGCGCCCGCGGTCGTCCCTGACCTGGCCGACTTCCCCGACCTCATGGACGAACCCGGCGACGAACGCCGCGAAGAGGCGAGAAACGGAACCGCGCGGAGCCGCGCATACCCGGCCTAAACGGGACGCCGCCTGGAAGAACCGGCACGGACCTTGTAAAGTCCTCACCAAGCTCGGGCGATGTCGTGCCCCCGTCGACACCGCCCGAGCTGTATTTATTGTATTTTTCTCCTCCTTCGGCCCTGGCGGGCCTCCATCGTCGAAAAACACGGTGCGATCGCTGGCATCGCTCCGGCTCGCCTTGCGGCTCGCTGCGCGATCAGGTTCTCGCAGGCTCGAACCTGCCTTCGGACGCGATCGCAAACCCTGAGGTTGTTGCGGGTTGCTGTGCGGGCTGAGGCTGTTGGTCAGGCAAGTCCCGCGCGGGCTTTCAGGCCCGGCGTGCCTCCTACACCGTGGGCTGCGGCGCGCTCGCCTGTGTCGCTTCGACTCGCCTGGCGGCTCGCTGCGCGATCAGGTTCTCGCTCCGCTTGAACCTGCCTTCGGACGCGATCGCAGACCCTGAGGTTGTTGTGGGCCTTCGTCCGTAATGGCTGCGGTGCGATCGCTGGCTCGCTTCGCTTGCGCCTGCTTCGGCAGCGATCGAATATTTTCAGGCCGGCGAGCACCTTTGCCCAGACGACCCCGGCCAGCGCAACCCGCAACCGCTCGCCTGGGGGTGGGCTTCGCGAACTGGTTTTCGCAGGCTCGAACCTGCCTCGGGCAGGTCGGCCGAGGCCGGGGGTGTGGTGGTGGGCTGGGGCAATGGATGGCTTCTGGGTGGAAGCGGGATCACCGGTGGTTGGTGATGGTCTGTTCGATGCTGGTGAGGGTGTTGAGTTGGTCTCGGGTTAGCAGGCCGGTGAGGTGGCGCTGGACGGACGCCAGGTGCGTTGGAGCGGCCTTCTCGTAGGCGTGGCGGCCCGAGTCGGTGAGCAGGACGTCGTCGCCGCGGCCGTCGAGTTCGCAGGGTTCGCGGGCGATGAGGCCGCGGCGTTCCATCCGGCCGAGCTGGCGGGACAGGCGGCTGTGGGCCCAGCCCATCCGGGCGGTCAGCTGACCGACACGGATGCAGTGCTCGCCGCTCGACATCGCCGCCACGGTGGACAGCACCTCGAAGTCGGGCAGCGACAGGCCTGCCTCGCGCTCCAGGTCGCGTGCGACCTCGGCGTCCACGAGCAGTTGGAGGCGGCGGTAGGCGCGCCAGGCGTCCTGTGCGGCGATCTCCGGCCGGGAGCGTTGGGACATGTCAGGGAGTCTACGAGATTTTCTTTACATGTAACCGATTTCGGGTCTAGCTTGTTCGTTACATGTAACGAGATTAGGGAGCGTGGGATGTCGACCGGTGAGCGGATCATCAAGGTCAACGGCGTGGAGCTGTGCGTGGAGGTGTTCGGCGACCCGGAAGACTCGGCCGTCCTGCTGATTCATGGGGCGGGGCATTCGCTGTCGGCGTGGGACGAGGAGTTCGTGAAACGGCTGGTGGCTGGGGGCAGGCGGGTCATCCGGTACGACGGCAGGGACGCGGGGCGTTCGACCGCCTACCCGGCGGGATCACCCGGGTATGGGCTCCGCGATCTGGTCGCGGACGCCGCCGCGCTGCTCGACGCGCTCGGCGTCACCTCCGCCCATGTGGTCGGCATGTCGCAGGGCGCGGCGGTCGCCCAGCTCTTGGCCCTCGACCATGCCGACCGGGTGGCCTCGCTCATCCTCGCCTCCGGCACGCCCGGCGGACCAGGCCACCACTACCCCGATCTGCCGGAGATGTCGCGGGAGCTGTTCGCGGACGAGCCCGTTGAGCCCGACTGGTCCGATCGGGCCGCGGTCATCGATTATCTGGTCGAGGCCGAACGGCCCTTCGCCGCGCGCTCGCGTCCCTTCGACGAGGAGGGTATGCGGGCCGCGGCCGAACGCGTCGTGGACCGGACCGTCGACGTGGCCGCGCAGCTCACCAACCCCTTCATGATTGATGCGGGTGAGCCATGGCGTGGGCGGCTCGGTCAGGTCGGCGCTCAGACGCTGGTGTTCCATGGGGCTGAGGACCCGTTCTTCCCGGTCGGCCACGGCCGCGCGCTCGCGGCGGAGATTCCGGGCGCCCGCTTCGTCCCGCTGGAAGGCACCGGTCACGAGGTCTTTCCCCGGCACCAGTGGGACGTCGTCGTCCCGGCGATTCTCGACCACACGGCGGGACGCTGAAGTGATCGCCATCGCCCTCGCGTTGGGCGCCGCCCTCGGCTGGGGAGCCTCCGACTTCCTCGGTGGGTTGAAGAGCCGCGCGGCGCCGCTGCTCACGGTCTTGCTGATTTCGCAAGCGACGGCCCTGGTGCTGGTCACGGTACTGGTTACCGTGCGCGGTGCGAGCCCGCCGGGTATGGGGTCGCTCGGCCAGGCCGCGGCGGCCGGGGTCGCCGAGACGGTCGGGGTCGCCGCGCTCTACCGTGGCCTCGCCGTCGGCAGGATGAGCATCGTCGCGCCCGTCGCCGCGACCGCGCCGGTCGTCCCGCTCCTGGCGGGCCTGGCGACCGGGGAGGTTCCCGGGACGGTCCAGTTCGGCGGGCTGGTGCTGGCGCTCCTCGGGCTCGTCATCACCTCGCGGCGAGCCGGGGGTGAGCAGGACACGACCACGCGGGCTCTGCCCAGCGTCCTGTACGGGCTGTTGGCGGCCCTCGGGTTCGGCACGTTCTTCTTCGCCATGGACGGCGCGAGCAAGGGCGACGTGGGCTGGGCGCTGCTGACCGCTCGCCTCACCGCCACCGTGGTCGTCGCGGCGGTCGTCGTCCTCAGCAGCCATCGCGTCGCGGTCTCGCGGACGGATCTTCGCGCGGTTGTGGCGATCGGCGTCCTCATCGTCACCGCCGACACCCTCTACGCGACCGCCTCGACTTACGGGCTGGTGGGCGTCGTCGCGGTTCTCGGCTCACTCCACACCGTCGTCACGATGGTCCTGGCACGGGTGTTCTTGAAGGAACGGCTGGCGCGTCCGCAGCATGTCGGGATCGCGACCTCGCTGTTGGGCGTCCTGGCCATCTCCGTGGCGTGAGCGCCTCAGTTCGTGATGCGGTCGGGGTAGTCGGTGACGACGGCGTCCGCGCCGTAGGCGGTGAAGCGGGACAGGTCTTCGAGGGTGTTGACCGTCCAGACGATGACCGGGAGGTCGGCGGCGTGGGCCTGGTCCACCAGGGCGGGGGTGGTGAGCGCCGCTTCGGGGGAGATGGCGGTCGCGCCGATGGACGCGGCCGCGGCGACCGGGTCGTTCGGTGGGTGGTCCGCCAGCCAGGCGGTGTTCGCCGCGAGGGTCTTGCGTTCGAACAGGGCCACGCGGCCGAAGTCGGGGTGGTGCTTTCGAGCCGTGGTCAGGACGCGCCAGTCGAAGGCGAGGAGGCGGGTCCGGTGCGTGAGGTCGTGGGACGTCAGGATGTCCGCCGTGGCGGCGGTGAAGTGTTCGATCTCGGCGAGCGGCCAGGTCGGGTCGGTCTTCAGTTCGACGGACAGGGTCACGTCCGTCGCGTCCAGCAGGGCGCACGCCTCGGTGAGGGTGGGGATGCGGGCGCCCGGTACGGGCACCTGCGTGAACGCCTCATGGGGCCGGGTGCCCGCGTCGATGGTGCGGAGCTGGGCGAGGGTGAGTGACCGGATCCGCTTGCCCACGTAGGGGAAGGCGGGGTCGCCGGGCCACGCGGGTGCGGTGTCGGTGAGGTTGGCCGGTGAGAGGGCCTGGTCGTGGTTGAGGACGACCACGTCGTCCGCGGACAGGCCGACGTCGAGTTCGATGGCGTCCACGCCGAGGGCGACCGCGTGGGCGAAGCCGGGGAGGGTGTTCTCCGGCCGGACGCCCCGGGCGCCTCGATGCCCGTGGATCTCCACTCTCAGACGAGCGGGCGCAGGGAGAGGGTCTGGTCGCGGCCCGGTCCGACACCGATCGCGGAGATGCGGCAGCCGGACATCTCCTCCACGGCGCGGACGTACGCCTGCGCGTTCTTGGGCAGGTCCTCGAACTTCTTGGCGCCGCTGATGTCCTCCTGCCAGCCGTCCAGGTACTCCAGGATCGGCTTGGCGTGGTGGAACTCGGTCTGGGTCGTGGGCAGTTCGTCGACGCGGACGCCGTCCACCTCGTAGGCGACGCACACCGGGACCCGTTCCAGACCGGACAGGACGTCCAGCTTGGTGAGGAAGTAGTCGGTGATGCCGTTGACGCGGGTCGCGTAGCGGGCGATGACGGCGTCGAACCAGCCGCAGCGGCGGTCGCGTCCGGTGGTGACGCCGTACTCGCCGCCGGTCTTGCGCAGGTACTCGCCCTGCTCGTCCAGCAGCTCCGTGGGGAAGGGCCCCGAGCCCACGCGGGTCGTGTACGCCTTGATGATGCCGATCACGCGGCTGATCTTCGTGGGACCGATGCCGGAGCCCGCGCACGCGCCGCCCGCCGTGGGGCTGGACGACGTCACGAACGGGTACGTGCCGTGGTCGAGGTCGAGGAGCGTGCCCTGGGCGCCCTCCAGCAGGACGACCTTGTCGTCGTCCAGGGCCTGGTTGAGGATCAGCGTGGTGTCGGCGACGAACGGCTTCAACCGCTCCCCGTACGCCACGTACTCCTGGACGATCGGGCCCGTCTCGATGCGGCGCCGGTTGTAGACCTTCGTCAGGACCTGGTTCTTCTCGCGCAGCGCCAGATCGAGCTTCTGGGTGAGGATGTTCGGGTCGAAGAGGTCCTGCACCCGGATGCCCATGCGATTGATCTTGTCGGCGTAGGTGGGGCCGATGCCGCGTCCGGTGGTGCCGATCCTGGCCTTGCCGAGGTAGCGTTCGGTGACCTTGTCGAGGGCCCGGTGGTGCGGCATGATCAGGTGCGCGTTCGCCGAGATCAGGAGGCGTTCGCAGCTCACGCCGCGGTCGCGCAGGCCGTCGATCTCCTGGAGCAGCACGGCCGGGTCGATCACCACGCCGTTGCCGATCACCGGTACGACGTCGGGGGACAGCACCCCGGACGGCAGCAGGTGCAGCGCGTAGCTCTGGTCGCCGATGACCACGGTGTGCCCGGCGTTGTTGCCACCCTGGTAGCGGACGACGTAGTCGACGTCCCCGCCGAGCAGGTCTGTGGCCTTGCCCTTGCCCTCATCTCCCCACTGGGCCCCGACAAGAACGATGGCAGGCATGCCACATTTCCTTCCCACGACGAAGGCCCCGGTCGCCGCAAGCGCGAAGGGGCCTCTTGCGATCAAAGCGTACCCGGACCTGGGCGGCAAAGAAACCGGACGCCGACTCCCCCGCCGGTCACGCCGGGTTCGAGCACCACGAAAGTGGTCCGTCCATTAGCGGCCCCGTCGTCCTCGCACCGAGACCCCTTACGGGCCGACGCGCCCAAGACCGTCGGCCGCTCGCGCCGCATCGCGGAGCAAGCCCCTGCAGCGCCCAGCCTTGCCGCCTGCATCCACCCGCGCCGTGCCGTTCCTTACGGGACGATGTGCCTCAGGACGCGGCCAGAACGTTGGCGGTCGCGTTGCGACGCGGGGCAGCCCCTGCCGACCGGGTCTACACGAGCGAAGCGACAACCAGATCGCGCAGGAAGCCAAAGCGATGCCAGCGATCGGGCACCGCAGCGCGGTCCACGACGTCGTGGGCGCCAGACCCGCGCCCCCTTGCCTAGGGAGCCCATCACCAAGGCATTGGACGACCTCAGTGCGCACAGGGACCCCACAACGAACCGAGGTCGGTCACCTTGCCGGACAGGTTTCGAGCCTGCGAGAACAGCGCTCGGTCTCGCCGCCCGTCCATTCGCGCCGGTCCTCTCCTTACAGGACGGCGCGCCTAAAGACGTTCGGTCGCTCGCGCCGCATCGCGGCGCAAGCCCTTGCAGGGCTCAGCTCGCCGCCTGCACCCACCCGCGCCGTGCCCCTCACGCGTCGATGCGCCTCAGGACGCAGCCAACGTCGGCGGTCGCATTGCAGCGCGGAGGAGGCCTCTGCAGCTCTCGGTCTCGCCGCTTGCACCATCCGCGCCGACCTCCTCACGGGACGGCGCGCCTCGGGACGCGGCTATGACCTCGGCGCGGTCGGGCTGTCGGCGCGAAGAATGATTCTTCGGTGATCGGCACCGGCGTCCTGGCGACTCGTGTCTCAGGACGCGTTGAGGGTGTCGGCGGCGGTCGGGCTGCTGTCGCGGAGGAAGGTTCTGCAGCGTTCGGCCTCGTCGTCCTCGCCGATGGCGGCGGCGGCCCGGCCCAGGGCGTGCAAGGCGCGGAGGAAGCCGCGGTTGGGCTCGTGCTCCCACGGGACGGGTCCCTGCCCCCGCCAGCCGGCGCGGCGGAGTTGGTCGAGGCCGCGGTGGTAGCCGGTGCGGGCGAACGCGTACGAGTCGATGACGCTGCCGGTCGCGAAGGCGCGGTCGGCCAGTTCGGCCCAGGCGGCCGGGTAGTCGGGGTGGCGCGCGGCGACCTCGAACGGGTCGAGGCCGCCCTCCAGGGCCTTGCGGGCCCCGGGGTGGTCCGGGAGTTCGGTCGGAGGCAGGCCGCCGAGCAGGTTCTGGGTCATGCGGGTCATCGTAAGCAGGCCCGGCGTGATCGGTTCAACCGGGCCGGGCGGCGCGTTCACCCGGGTAGGGGGAGGTGGAAGTGCGTGAGACCGCCTTCGCGGGTGGAGCGCGCGGCGGGCCAGCCGCGCCGGATGAGCCGGACGGCGCCGGTGTTGGTGGGGACGACGTCCGCGTCGAACTCGACGATGCCGCGCCGTGCGGCGAGTTCGGCGAGGTAGGCGACGAGGACGGTGCCGATGCCGAGACGCTGCCACGGGTCGGTGACGAGGACGGCGATGTCCGCGCGGCGGGGGCGCTTCCGGTGGCGGACGTACTCGGCGATCGCGACGATCTCGTCGGCGTCCAGCGCCACCAGGGCGTCGCGGTCCCAGTGGTCGAGGCCGTCGAGAAGGGCGAGGTAGTGGCGGGGGAGACGGGGGGTGCCGGAGGAGAAGCGGGTGTAGAGGCTGTCGGAGGACAGCCGGTCCGACATCCGCAGGACGCGGGGACGGTCGGCGATGCCGTACGGCCGGATCCGCACGTCCGGCGGCACGGTGAGTTGTTTCATACAACTCATTGGACCGCAGGAGGTTGCGTGAAGCAACGAGGTTTCGGTCAGGCGCTCGGGCCGGGGCGCGGTTCCACGTCGCCCGGTCCGAGGAACGCGCCACAGACGTCGCAGGTGAAGCGCGGGGTCAGGACGCCGGCACAGCCGTGGTGGCCGATGATCAGGGGTGGTCCGTCGGGGGCGTAGTGCCGGTCGCCCCACATCATCAGCGTCATCATCGCGGGCCACAGTTCGACGCCCTTGCGGGTCAGCCGGTACTCGTGCCGCTCCGGCCGCCGCTGATACGGGACGCGGCGCAGGACGCCCTCGTCGCAGAGCCGGTTGAGCCGGTCGGTCAGGACGTTCCGCGCCACGCCGAGCGCGTCCTGGAAGTCGTCGAAGCGCCGCACGCCCTGGAAGGCGCTGCGGATCACCAGCATCGTCCACCGGTCGCCGACGATCTCCAGCGAGCGCGCGAGCGAACAGTGCTGTGAGTCGTAGGTGCGGGGTAGTGCCATTCTCTCGACCCTACCCAGGTTTCGTCACACAACGCACTGGTCAGGACGCGGTCATGAGCTCGCGAAGTCTGGTCATGCCGCGGGACACGGTGGACTTGACCGTTCCGACGCTGACGCCGAGGGTCTCGGCGATCTCCCGTTCCGACATGTCCTCGTAGTAGCGGAGCATGACGGCGATGCGTTGCCGTTCCGGGAGGCGGCGGAGCGCGCGGCTCAGCACGTCGCGCATCTCGCTGCGGCCGGCGTGGTCGTCGTCCACGGGACGGTCGGGCAGCCGGTCGGTCGGGTACACGTCGAGTTTGCGGCGGCGCCACCAGGAGATCTGTGTGTTGACCATGGCGCGGCGGACGTATCCGTCGACGGCGGACGGGTCCTCGATGCGGTCCCAGGCGAGGTAGGTCTTGGCGAGGGCCGCCTGGAGGAGGTCCTCGGCCTCGCCGCGGTCGCTGGTGAGCTGGGTCGCGGCGCGGAGCAGCACGGTCCCGCGTTCCGCCACGTACGCGCGGAACTCCTCGTGCCGCGTCCCGTTCACCTCACCACCGGACCAGGGGTTGCGGAGCCGCCGCCGACTCCCCGTACGACGACGATCGCATGGAGATCGTAATTTCGGGCATACGAAAAATACATATCCGGGTCAACCGGAGAATAATCTTTCTCCCAGGTAGATCGAACGTCCTCCACTCGCTGACTAATCGCGACAAATCCGTCGACAGCGAGAGTCACCGCGCGTGACTCTTGACTCACTGTTCTCACAGCAGTGAGCCAGAGTGATGATGGACGCCGGAGCCCCGTGATGCCCCCACCCCCACCCCGTGGTGCCAGCCGTCGCCGACGCCGGGCGGCCGTCCTCGGCACACCCCCGGGCGACGACCGACCGGAGCGGGCGCGGCGACCGCTGGACGTGGTGACCGGCCTCGTCCTGGACGCGAGCCCGCACCTGCTGGTGGTGGGCACGGCCGGCGGGGAGGCGCGCCTCGCGATCAGCGAGGCCACGACGGTCTGGCATGGCGGTCGCGGAGGCACCGCCCTGCTCCGGCCGGGCCGCCGAGTGGTCGTCCGGCCGCGGGACGCCGGGCCCGGCACCGCCGATGACGGGTGGACGGCCGCCCGCGTCCCGGGCGGTGCCCGCGCCGCCGACCGGATATGGGTCGACATCGCCCGGGTCACCGGCACGATCCTGGCGTGCGGGAAGGGCGCCGTGGACGTGGACATGGGCCCGCACCGGGGCCGGACCCGGGTGGAGATCCCGCCGCGGTCACTCGAACGGGTGCTGGTCCGGCATCCGCGGCTGGAACCCGGTTACCTGATCGACGTGATCTGCGTGCGGTCACCGGACGGTCCGCGGGCGGTGCTTCCGGGCACGTCCCAGCCGGGTCACCGGGCGGACGATCTCGCCGCGCCGGAGCACAGCGCCCCCGTGCCCGCCGTGCTGCGCGGGACGGCGACCTGGTTCGGCGGGCTCGATGACCGGGGGGACGCGGGGGACGTGGCGGACGGGGCGGCTTACCCGGCGGTCGATGCCGAGGGGGACGCCGGGGGATGCGGGAACGCCCCGTCCGGCTGCGTCGCCTTCCCGTTCCTGTCGCTGGGCAGCGAGATCACCGTCCACAACGAGTGCGACGGGCGCGGCGCGCGGGTGCCGGTCGTCGAATGCGGTTGTGTCGCGGCCCGCTACTGCGACCGGTGCGTGGAGTGCGACGCGTCGCCGCGCGGGCGGATCGTGGAGTTGACGCCCGCCGCGTTCGCGCGGCTCGGCGGCGACCTGGTGTCCGGGTGCTTCACCGCCGCCGTCCGCCCCCTTCCGGAGAACTCGGGGGACCGTCCCGTCGTGGGGGAGCAGTGCGCTCTCTCCGGAGCCTCGAAGGGGGCGGCGTCATGGTGACGGCGTTCCAGAACACGCAGGTGCTGCTGCTGGCTTCGGTGCTGCTCGCCGCGTGCCTGGCGAAACTGGCGGTGCGGGAGCCGGTGGCGAACACGTCCCACCGTGTCCACGGTGTGCCGGTGCCGGCGGGGCTCGCCCGGCTGACGGCGCTTCGCGGCAGCCGCCGGATGGCGGTCGGGCTCGGGCTCGGCGAGGGGGTCCTCGGGCTGGCGCTGCTGATGACGTCGCATCTGTCAGTGCGGCTGGCGACGACGGTGGCGTTCGCCGCCGCCACCTGGCTGGTCGGTGAGCTGCGGGTTCACCGTCCCGACGCCGGCTGCGGCTGCTTCGGCGGCCTGTCCGCCAGGAGGGTCGAGCGGCGGAGCGTCCTGCGGGCGATGCTGTTCACCGCGGCGGCGGTCGCCGCGCTCGGCGCGCCGCTGGCGGGGTTGGACGTGCTGCGGGACGTGCAGGCGCAGGTGTGGCTGGTGTTCGCGGTGGAGTTGGCACTGTTCGCGGCGCTGTCCCCCGAACTGCCCGCGCTGCTGGAAAGGAGTTCGCTGCCGCGCTGCCCGGGGCGCGCGTCGACGCCGTGCGAGCGGCGGCGCAGCCCGATCGAGGAGACGTACGCGACGCTGCGCGGCAGCGCCGCGTGGGCGGAGCACGAGAACGTGATCGTGAGCGCGGTTCCGCTGGACGTGTGGCGGGAGGGCTGCTGGCGTTTCGTGGTGTTCCCGGCCCGTAGGGACGGGCGGGACATGGAGGTCGTGTTCGCCGTGTCGACCGCCGAACGCGACCGGACCGTCCGGGCGGCCCTCACGGCGGACACGAAGGACCTCTCTGCCGTTCTCTAACCCTTTCTTGGACACGTCCAAGAAAGGGTTAGAGAACGATGAGATGCCGTCACCGGCCGCGTTCGGTGTCGTCCTCCGGCAGGTCGCTCTCGGGGCCTGCGAACTCGTCTTCCGGGCGGCCGCCCCCGCCCATGTCGGACGGGTAGTCGTACTGGCCGTAATACTCCTGTTCCGGTGCGCCCGGGTCCTGCTGGATGTCGGCTTCGTCGTAGCCGCCCATGGAGGTGGACAGGTCGTCTTGGGAGTGGTCGCGGTCCGGATCCTGGTGACGGAACCGATCGTCGTTCATGTCTTCCGTTCCCCCGATTTCGGTTTCGCGCCCTGCGGACGGGCGCGCTCCTACGGGGGGTGCCATACCCAGGCGACTCCGTGCCTCTCCTGCCTCACCCCTTCACCTGTCTACATCCCTCTAGAGAAAATCGTAGAGAAGCATAGAAAGAACCAGAGGGAAGGCGAGAAGAATCTACGGCTTTCTACGACTGAAGCTAGAGAGCCGAAGATTTAGCGGACGACACGAATCCATGCGGCGCTCTACCGATCTCTAGCCTTCGTGCTAGAGATCGCTATGAAGCCGAAGGGTTCAGGCGGGCTGGGAGCGGAGGAACTTGCCGAAGTGCGGGACGGTGAACGCGACCATGCCGCGTTCGGCGCTGTAGATGAGTCCCTTCTTGATGAGGCCGTCGCGGGCGGGCGACAGGCTGGACGGTTTGCGGCCGAGCTCGTCCGCGACGGACGCGGTCGGCACCGGATCGTCGCCGAGCATGGCCATGGCGCGCATGTAGTCGCGCTCGGCGGGGGTGGCGCGTTCGTAGCGGCTGCCGAAGAAGCCGACCGCGAGTTCGCTCTCCGCCTCCGGCGCGGCGACCTTGATGTCGTCGGCGGTGATCGGGGTGTCGGGCGCGACGTCCCAGACGACCTTGGCATAGGCCTGGACGAAGTACGGATAGCCGTCGGCCGCGCCGTACAGCGCGTCGAGGGCGTCCTTGGTGAACGTGACCTCCTCCCGCTCGGCGGGGGCCAGCAGGGCGTGGTCGGCGGACTCGCGGTCGAGGCGGTCGATGCGGGCGTAGCGGAACAGCCGCTCGGAGTAGGACTTGCTCGCCGACAGTACGGCCGGCAGATGCGGAAGCCCGGCACCGACCACGATCAGCGGCCCGCCGACCTGCGACAGCTCATGGCAGGCGGCGCACAGCGCGGACACGTCGTCGGCGGGGATGTCCTGCATCTCGTCGACGAACAGGGCGATCCCGACGCCGACGTCGGTGGCCACGGACGCGGCGTCCACGAACAGCTCGGTGAGGTCGATCTCCAGATCTCCGGAGTCGGCACGTCCCCGGGAGGCGGGCACGTCGATGCCGGGCTGCCACCGGTGCGCCCGCGCCTTCTCCTTGCCGGACGGTTCCGGACCCGACTGCGCGAAGGCCTTGAGCACGCCCAGGAAGTCTTCGATGCGGTCGGGCGCCCGGTGCCGGGGCGCGAGCTCCCGGACGGCCCGGTGCAGCGCCGAGGCGACCGGCCGCCGGATCGACTGGTCGGGACGGGCCTCGATCTTCCCGGTGCCCCACAGCCTTTGGATGGCCATCGACCGGAACGCGTTGAGCAGCACGGTCTTGCCCACCCCACGCAGCCCGGTGACGATCATGCTGCGCTCGGGGCGCCCCCGGGCCACCCGTTCGAGGACCACCTCGAACTGCTTGAGCTCACGGTCGCGACCGGCCAGCTCCGGAGGGCGCTGCCCGGCGCCCGGGGCATAGGGATTGCGCACGGGGTCCACGCTGTCGGACTCTATGAGGCGATATAGCTGAGGCCGTAGATTTGCGTAGAAACCGCTGCGGCGTGTCGCGTGCTCGCGCCGCCGTCCGCAGCGCGCCGGGCCGTCCGGCCCCCGCGTGGCCACCGTCGCCACCATGCCGCCTCCCCGGCGAGCGCGCCCACCAACGAACCCGTCGAACCTTTGTTCGACTATTCGAACACACTAGCGCACGCGGCCCCCGCCCGTCACCCGGACCCGAGAACTTCCGGGCCAAGGTCTTGCTAACGTGAAGGTAAGGCGTATTAGTTGAATCTTCAATCATGACGTATACTGGACATCATGAGTGAACCTCGCTGGCTCGATGCCGCCCAGCAGCGCGATTGGCGAGCGTACGTCGACGGCAGCGTCCGGCTCACCGAGATCATGGATCGTGATCTGAAGACGCGGCACGGGCTGTCGGTCTCGGAGTACGAAATCCTCGTCCGGCTGTCGGAGGCTCCCGATCGGCGGCTGCGCATGGCGGAACTCGCCGAGAACGCCAGCCAGTCCCGCAGCCGACTGTCGCACACCTGCTCCCGCCTGGAGTCGAAGGGCCTCGTCAAACGGGACAACTGCCCGAACGACAAACGCGGCGTGTACGCCCACCTGACCGACGAGGGCTTCGCCGCGCTCGACCGGGCCGCCCGCGACCACGTCGAGACCGTCCGGAACTACTTCATCGACATCATCGACCCGCACGACCTCGAAGCCATCGGCCGCGCCTTCTCCCTCGTCCTCAAGAACCTGTCGTCCTGACCCCTACAGGGGGACGGTGATGCCGGTGAGGAAACCGACGGACATCAACGTCAGGAACACCCAGGCCAGCATCATCCCGAACCCGAACGTCCGCCACCGCCCCCCGACCTTCCACACCAGCAGCCCCCCGAGCCCGAACGCCAGGACCAGCAACGTCACGAACTGTGGCAGCAGACTCGGCCTGCGGCTCGTCATCAGCGGCGCGTACATCATCACGGCGTCAACGAGAACAAAGATGCCGAAGCCGGCCCCCAACGCCTTGACGTCGCGTCCGAGGAAGGCCCACGCACGCTCCACGAACACCTGGGCCCGGTCCGTCCGCAGCCGTGGACTGACCGTCTCCTCGACCTCCACGCTGTGCGCCACGGCGAAGATCTCGTCTTCGAGGCTGGGGAAGTCCCGCTCCCGAGAATCCGCCATCCCGGCTCCCCCCTGGGCCGCACACCGCCGGCGACCTGCCCGGCGGACGAATGAGTTCACGACCCGTCCGTTCCGGCCCCTTTCCCACGTACGCGCCGTCAAACGCACCGTAGCGAATCCCCGGTGGCACGTGCAGGCCACCGGACATGCCATGCTGGAAGAATGCCAGGTAGAGGGCACCTTCGCAGCGCGGCTCTCCTCGCCGCGGTGATCATGACGGCGCTGGCCGGTTGCGGCGGCGGCTCCGACGACACGGGCGAGACCGCCCCACCCGCGACCCCGCCAACCGCGCCCGGCACCACCACGACCCCACCCGCCACGCCCGCGTCCTTCCAATCACAGATCAAGAAGGTCACCGCCGCCGACCTGAAGCACTCATGGCGCAGAGGCTGCCCGGTGCCGCCGTCCGGCCTACGGATGATCGAGATGACCTACTGGGGCATGGACGACCGCCCGCACACCGGTGGACGACTCGTCGTCAACGCCGGGGAGGCCAAGGACCTGGTCGGCGTCTTCAAGAAGCTGTACGACATGCGCTACCCCATCGACCGCATGGAACCGGTCGACAAGTACAAGGGAAGCGACTTCCAGTCGATCGAGGCCAACAACACCTCGGCCTTCAACTGCCGCACCGCGACCGGATCGAGCTCCTTCTCCCAGCACGCCTACGGCCTGGCGATCGACATCAACCCCTGCCAGAACCCGTACGTCTACGCGAACGGCCGCATCGCCCACAAGGACTGCACGAAGTACAGGAACCGCAAGAACGACGACCCGGGCGTCATCCACGTCGGCGACAAGGTCGTCCAGGCCTTCGACTCGATCGGCTGGGGCTGGGGCGGCGAGTGGAGCGGCGCCAAGGACTACCAACACTTCTCCAAGTCAGGCCGCTGACCCCACCCAAACCCCCAGCCGCAGCGCCCACACCACAGCCCATGTAGGAGGCCGGGTCCGGCGACCCGCACGGGCCTCCTCTGACCGACGGCCTTAGCCCGCACGGGAACCCCGTAGCGACCTCAGGGTTTGCGATCGCGTCCGAAGGCAGGTGCGAGCGAAGCGAGAACCTGATCGCGCAGCGAGCCGCCAGGCGAGCCGAAGCGATGCAGCGATCGCATCGCGGTTCACGGTGTTGGAGGCGCGCCGGGTCCGACCGCCCAAAGGACCCTCTTCTGACCGACGGCCTCAGCCCGCACGGGAACCCCGCAGTGACCTCAGGGGTTGCGATCGCGTCTGAAGGCAGGTGCGAGCGAAGCGAGAACCTGATCGCGCAGCGAGCCGCCAGGCGAGCCGAAGCGATGCAGCGATCGCACCGCAGTTCACGACGATGGAGGCCCGCCAGGGCCGAAGGAGGAGTGAACTGCAATTAAACACAGCGGAGAGTGTGGGATTCGAACCCACGAGGACTGTCCCCAGCCCTGGGCGCTTTCAAGGCGCCTGCACTAGTCCACTATGCGAACTCTCCAGGTGGCCAACGTCAACGATAGCGGCCAGGGGGCACTGTCTTCGACCGCATATCGCCAGTCACATCAACGCGATGTCGGCGCGCGAGTAGTTGCAGCCGCAGGGTTCTCCCTGGTGGACGTACGTCATGGTCGCCTCTCCTTGCCGTTGTTCTTTCCTCGTTGAGGCCGTGACGCGTACTGGTAGGTCAGCGACCTTCCGCGCGTCCTTCTGGGCGAGCGTGAGGTGCAGCATGCGTGTACTGCCCGTCTCGTCCAGGGAACAGGCCACCGACCCACAGGACACCGTTTCGTCGCGGCGCGTGAGGCGGAAGCTCGTGCAGGGCATCTCGCCGACGCAAAGGTGCATCCGTACACCTTCGGCGGTCACCTGGTCGAGCCCTGAGACGGTGACCGTCACGGGCATCGGGCAGGGCCCGCAGATCGCCTGGCCGTTGGACGACGATGAGGAGCAGCCCACGCACAGGGCCAGCAGCGCGGCGGCCAACACCGGTCGTGCTCCACCGATCATGGCGCTGGGACGCGGCCCGCGCCCTCACGGTTCCCCGGCTACTGCGGACGCTGGTACGCGAAGCCGTCACCGACCACGGCCGCGAGCATCAGGTATGCCTCGCGTGTGCCGGGAGCGAGTTGGTCCAGCTCCACCTCGGCGCCCTCCTCCAGGTGGTCGTCGTACGGGATGCGGACGACGGCGCGGCAGCGGCTCTCGAAGTGGGCTTGGAGCTTGTCCAGGTCGACCTGGCTGCGGGTGCGGGTGCGGACCATCGACAGCACGACCACACCGTTGCGCACCAGATGGCCGTGGTTGTGGGCCTCCAGCCAGTCCAGCGTCGCGCTCGCGGAGCGGGCACCGTCCACCGACGGGGAGCTCACGAGGACGAGTTGGTCGGCCAGGCTCAGCACGCCCGCCATCGCCGAGTGCAGCAGCCCGGTCCCGCAGTCGGTGATACAGATCGAGTAGAACTGTTCCAGGACGACGGCCACGGCGGCGTAGTCCTCGGCGCTGAACGCCTCGCTCACCGCCGGGTCGCGGTCGGACGCCAGGACTTCGAGCCGCGCGTTGTTCTGCGACGTGAACGCCCGGACGTCGGCGTACCGATGGATCTTGTCGCGGTTGTTCAGCAGGTCCCGGACGGTCGCGGCCGTCTCCAGCTTGACCTTGTCCGACAGCGTCCCGCGGTCGGGGTTGGCGTCCACCGCGATGACGGTGTCGCCGCGCAGTTGGCCCAGCATCGAGCCGAGCCCGGTCGTAGTGGTCGTCTTGCCGACGCCGCCCTTCAGCGACATGACGGCGACCCGGTGATGCCCGCCCGCCACCGGGGTCCGCGCCCGCGCGATCAGGTCCTTGCGGCGCAGGTCGCCCTGCGACTCCCCCGGGTGGATGCTGCCCGCGGTCGCCTTGTAGACGGCGCGCCGCCAGCCGGAGGACGGCGCGATACGACGCTCGCCGAGCAGGTTCTCGGAACTGAGACTGTCGGCGTTCTGTGGCTGGTGGTGCTGGGGGTACTGCGCGGGATGGCCTGGAGGCGGTTGCACCGGCTGGCCCGGCCCCTGCGGATATCCGGACGGGTCGTGCGGCGATCCGCCGGGGTATCCGTATCCCGCCACGGGTTGTCCGGTGTTCGGATCGACCGGGTACTGCTGCCCCGCGACGTTCGGGTCGGCTGGGGGGTACGGCTGTGCGGCGGCGTTGGGGTCCTGCGCGTAGGGCTGCCCTGTGTTCGGGTCCACTGGGGGGTACGGCTGCCCCGCGGTCGGGTCTACCGGCGTATACGGCTGTCCTGAAGCGTTCGGATCCTGTGCATATGGCTGACCCGTGGTCGGGTCCACCGGTGGGTACGGCTGTGCGCCGGCGTTCGGGTTCTGCGTGTAGGGCTGGCCCGTGTTGGGATCGACCGGCGGGTACTGCTGCGCGGCGGCGTTCGCGTCCTGCGCGTACGGCTGGCCCGTGGTCGGATCCACCTGGGGGTACGGCTGAGCCGCGGCGTTCGGGTCCTGGGCGTAGGGCTGGACTCCGTTGACATCCCTTGGCGGGTACTGCTGGCCCGTGGCATTCGGACTTTGCGCGTAGGGCTGGCCTGTGTTGGGGTCGACCGGCGGGTACGGCTGTACGGCGGCGTTCGGGTCCTGTGTGTAGGGCTGGGCTGTGTTCGGGTCCGGCGGGGGGTATTGCTGGACGGACGCGTTGGGGTCCTGGGCCGGGAGTTGGTCGGACGGGTAAGGCGGCAGTTCTTCGAAGGGTGGCGCGGAGTTGCCGTTGGCCTCGTACGGCGACGGCTGCGACGGATGGGGAGCCTTGGACGGGTCGTTGTCGGGGGTCGCGTACGGGGGCGGGAGCATGCCGCCGTCGAACGGCTGTGGCATGGGGCCGCCGTCGTAGGGCGGCGGCTGCGGCGGTCCGGAGGGCTCCGGCGGGTACTGCTCGAAGGGCTGCTGGAACGTGGGGGGCGGCGGTGGCGGGGGCGCGGCGAGCCAGGGGTTGGCGTTGGGGTCGAACTGGTCGTTCTCGGGCTGGGCGGTCGTCTCCGGTGGAGCGTTCTCCTGCTCCGCGGGAGGCTGCTGGTTGGAGTCCCCGCTCAACGCGTCAAGAGAGGCCAGCCGCTCCTCCAGGGAACGCCCGTCGTGCTCGTTCCTCGCCACCGTTCTTCCCCCTCGTGCACGCCTCTGATGATCAACACGGTGCAGGTGGGCAAACTGGCCCCCACGCAGGATACCCGTGCGTCAATGGCGTGTACGCCCCGTGGAGATCGAGGTTGGCGCGGTGTCGACCTGGTCCGGGTGAGACGCGTCCGTGCCCGGTAGCGTGGCCGGTATGCATGCGATCGTGATCCGCGAACCGGGGGACGCGGACGTCCTGGAATGGGAGCCGGTGCCGGATCCGGCGCCGAAGCCGGGCGAGGTCCTGATCGACGTGGTGGCGAGCGCGGTCAACCGCGCGGACGTCATGCAGCGCAGGGGCCTTTACCCGCCGCCGGACGGCGCCCCGCCGTACCCGGGCCTGGAGGTGTCGGGCCGGGTCGCCGAGCTCGGCCCCGAGGTGACCGGCCTCCGGGTCGGGGACGAGGTGTGCGCGCTGCTGAACGGCGGCGGGTACGCCGAACGGGTCGCGGTGCCCGCGTCGCAGGTGCTTCCGGTGCCGCGCGGTGTGGACGTCGTCGACGCGGCCGGGCTGCCCGAGGTGGCGTGCACGGTGTGGTCGAACGTCTTCATGCTCGGTGGGCTCCGCGCCGGGGAGACCCTGCTGGTCCACGGGGGCGGCAGCGGCATCGGGACGTTCGCGATCCAGCTCGCCAAGGCGCGTGGCGCGCGGGTGGTGACGACGGTGGGCAGCGCGGAGAAGGCGGCCCGCTGCCGGGAACTCGGCGCGGACGTGACCGTCAACTATCGTGAGGACGATTTCGTCCGGCATGGGCCGTACGACGTGATCCTGGACCTGATCGGCGCCAAGTACCTGGCGAGGAACGTGGACGCCCTCGCCGTCGGTGGACGGTTGATGGTGATCGGGTTGCAGGGTGGCGCGCGGGCGGAGCTGGACATCGGAAAGTTGCTCGGCAAGCGGGCGCTGGTGCACGGGACGACGCTGCGGGCCCGTCCGTTGGAGGAGAAGGCGGAGATCGTGGCGGACGTCCTGGAGAATGTGTGGCCGCTGCTGGAGTCGGGCGCCGTCCGGACGGTCGTGGACCGCCGGATCCCGATGCGGGACGCGTCGACGGCGCACCGGCTGCTCGAAGACAGCGGTCATGTCGGAAAGATCCTGCTGACCGTGTGAGGATGAATGGATTATGAGCGAGCCTTCGAACAAGCATTCTGAACAGGATCCGCAGGTGCTCGTGGTCGGCCCGAACGGCATCGCCGTCGAGGGCGGCGGTGGCGGTGACTCCGAGGGCAAGTCGGTCACCGACATGGTCGAGCAGCCCGCGAAGGTGATGCGGATCGGCGGGATGATCCGGCAACTGCTGGAGGAGGTCAAGTCCGCGCCGCTGGACGAGGCGAGCCGGGCGCGGCTCCGGGAGATCCACAAGTCGTCCATCAAGGAGCTGGAGGACGGTCTCGCGCCGGAGCTGGTGGAGGAGTTGGAGCGGCTGTCGCTGCCGTTCACGGACGGCACGGTGCCGAGCGAGTCGGAGCTGCGGATCGCGCAGGCGCAGCTCGTCGGCTGGCTGGAGGGCCTGTTCCACGGCATCCAGACGACGCTGTTCGCCCAGCAGATGGCGGCGCGCGCCCAGCTGGAGCAGATGCGGCGCGCCCTGCCCGCGGGCATGATGCCGCCCGGCGCCGAAGAGGACCACACCCCCGGTTCCCGCTCGTCCGGCCCCTACCTGTAAGCCCCCTGGCGGACACGGCCGCGCCCCCCACGCGGGCGCGGCCGTCGCTATGGGAAGAGGCGTTCGAGGACCTCCGCGACACCGTCGTCGTCGTTGCGGGACGTGGTGTGCGTGGTGGCCGCCAGCACGAGCGGATGCGCGTTGGCGACGGCGTAGGAGGTTCCCGCCCAGGTGAGCATCGCCAGGTCGTTGGGCATGTCACCGAACGCGGTGACGTCGGCGGAGGTGACGCCGTGCTCGACGCACAGCGCGGCGAGGGCGGTGGCCTTGGTGACGCCGAGCGCGCTCATCTCCAGCAGCCCCCGCCCGGACGAGTGGGTGACGGTGACGAGGTCGCCGACGGCCTGTTCCGCCTTCTCCGCGAGCGTGTCGGGGTCTGCGTCGGGCTGGAACGCGAGCAGTTTCGTACCGCTGCGGTTGACGAGGTCGTCGCCCTCCACGGGACGTCCACCGAAGGCTTCGAGGTCCCAGCGTTCCAGGCCGTACGAGGCCTCGAACACGAACCCGGTCGTGTGCTCCACGGCGAACCGCAGTTCGGGGGAGACACCGCGGAGCCGACCGACCGCCTCGGCGATCACGTCCGGGGGCATCTCCCGGGTCTGGAGGACGGTCTCGGTGTGCAGGTCGTACACGACGGCGCCGTTGGCGCAGATCGCGACCCCGTGGTGGCCGACGGCCTCGGCGACCTCCGTCATCCAGCGCGGCGGCCGCCCGGTCACCATGACGAGCATCGCCCCGGCCCGTTCCACGCGGGCCAGGGCGGCGACCGTCCGGTCTGAGATCGTTCCATCGGAGCGCACGACCGTTCCGTCGAGGTCCGTGGCGATCACACGCGGCGAGGATGTGCTCATGTCACCTTCCAGGGCAGATTAGACAAACCCTAAGTGACGCGTACGACGGACCTCGCGGCGGGCTTCAGCGCTTGATCGGCTCCAGGACGTCCTGGCCCAGGTACTTCCGGAGGGCCTCCGGGACGTGGACCGTCCCGTCCGCCCGCTGGTGGTTCTCCAGGATCGCGACCATCCACCGCGTCGTCGCGAGGGTCCCGTTCAGGGTCGCGACCGGGCGGCTCTTACCGTCGCCGTCCTTGAACCGCACCGCGAGGCGCCGCGCCTGGAACTCGGTGCAGTTCGACGTGGACGTGACCTCCCGGTACGTGTTCTGCGTCGGCACCCACGCCTCGCAGTCGTACTTGCGCGCCGCGCTGGACCCGAGGTCGCCCGCCGCCACGTCGATCACCCGGTACGGGATCTCGACCTTGGCGAGCATCTCCTTCTCCCACTCCAGCAGCCGCAGATGCTCGGCGTGCGCGTCGGCGGGATCGCAGTAGGAGAACATCTCCACCTTGTCGAACTGGTGGACGCGGATGATGCCGCGCGTGTCCTTCCCGTACGACCCGGCCTCGCGGCGGAAGCACGAGGACCACGCCGCGTACCGCCGCGGCAGCCCGTCGATGATCTCGTTCATGTGGTAGGCGGCGAGCGGGACTTCCGACGTCCCCACCAGGTACAGCTCGTCCTGCGGAAGGTGGTACACCTCCGCGGCGTGCGCGCCGAGGAACCCGGTGCCCTCCATCGCCTCCGGCTTCACCAGCACCGGCGGGTACATCGGGACGAACCCGGCCGCGACGGCCTGTTCCATGGCGAGGTTGAGCAGCGCGTACTGGAGCCGCGCGCCGACGCCCGTCAGGTAGTAGAACCGGGCTCCCGACACCTTCGCGCCGCGTTCCATGTCGATGGCGCCGAGGCTCTCCCCCAGCTCCAGATGATCTTTCGGCTCGAAGTCGAACTTCGGCGGCTCGCCGACGTGTTCCAGGACGACGAAGTCCTGCTCGCCGCCGGGCGGGGCGCCGTCCTCGATCAGGTTCGGGACGCCCCGCAGCACCGCGTCGAGTTCCTCGCCGAGCCGGTCGGCGTCGGCCTCGGCCTCCTTGACCTGCTGCGCCAGTTCCTTGGCGCGGCTCAGCAGCCGCTGCCGCTCCTCGCCCTGCGCCTTGGATACCGACTTGCCGAAACTCTTCTGTTCCGCCCGCAGCCGCTCGAACGACGTCAGCGCCGCGCGGCGCCTCTCGTCCAGGTCGAGCAGCCGGTCGACGACGCCGTCATCCTCCCCGCGGGCGCGCTGGGAGGCGCGCAGCCGGTCGGGGTCCTCTCGAAGAGCTCGCAGGTCGATCACAGACCCGAGGCTACCGGCCGAACCCCCCGGACCGCGCGCAAGTATCGCCGGTTCAGCGGACGCCGCTCGCGAGGAGCGCGTGCGCCGGAAGCTCGATCGCGCCGTCCGCCGTCGCGTACCCGGAGACGATCTCGTCGTAGGCGTCCTTGATCCGCGCGACGGTCGGGGCGTCCTGCCGTCCGACGATGACGCCGTTGCTGCCGACCTCGGACAGCGCGCCGAGCCGCCACCACTCCTCGGGGTCGACGGCGTGCCTCCAGGTCACCTCCTGGACGGCCACGTCACGGAGCCCGGCCTCCGCCACCAGCCGCCGGAACGCCCCCGCCTCGCCGTACCGCGCGAACGGCGACTCGGGGATGTCCTCGGGCCACGGCACCCCCACCCGCTCGATCGCCTCCCGGACGACGCCGAGTGCCCCGCTACCGGGCATCACCCAACAACTCAACGCAAGCCGCCCGCCGGGCCTCAACACCCGCCGCAATGCGGCGATGGCCACGTCCGGGGCGCCCACATGGTTGATGACGAAGTTCCCGGCGACGGCGTCGAACGTCCCGTCCGCGAACGGCACCTCGGGCAGGACGGCGACCCGCACGTCCAACCCGGCAACGTTCCGCCGCGCGGCCTCCACCATCCCCGGTTCAGCGTCCAGCGCCGACACCACGGCCCCCCGCCGCACCGCCTCCGCCGACACGAACCCGGGCCCCGCCCCCACATCAAGAAACCGCGTGCCGTCCCCAACGCCCACGGCATCCAACAGCGGCCCGACCATATACCGCGTAAGCCGCGCAAACCCCCGCTCATAAGCAGGCGCCCGCCCCGCCCACAACTCCCGCTCAAAAAGATCAAAGTCCTCGACCACGCCCGCACCCTACGCTGTGTTCATTGCAGTGCACTTCTCCTTCGGCCCTAGAGGGCCTCCATCGTCGTGAACTGCGTGCGATCGCTGGCATCGCTGCGGCTCGCTGCGCGATCAGGTTCTCGCTTCGCTTGAACCTGGATTCGAACGTGATCGCAACGGTTGGGGTTGCTGTGCGGGGTGGTGCGGTCGTTAACGCAGTCCGGTTCGGATTGAGTGGAGCCAGGCGGCGGCTTCGGTGAAGTCGTTGTCGTGGGTGCCGCGGCGGATTTCGGGGCGGACGCGGTCGGCGCGGGGGTAGGAGCCGACGAAGCGGACGTCGGCGCAGATGCGGCGCAGGGCCATCAGGGCCTCGGCGACGCGGGCGTCGGCGACGTGGCCCTCGAAGTCCATCCAGAAGAGGTAGGAGCCGAGTCCGGCGCCGGTGGGGCGGGACTGGATGAGGGTGAGGTTGATGCCGCGGACGGAGAACTCGGTGAGGATCTCCAGGAGGGCGCCCGGGTGGTCTTCGCCGATGAAGGCGACGAT
This sequence comes from Actinomadura spongiicola, assembly GCF_003432485.1. Lineage (GTDB taxonomy): Bacteria > Actinomycetota > Actinomycetes > Streptosporangiales > Streptosporangiaceae > Spirillospora > Spirillospora spongiicola. The sequence goes on along the minus strand of NZ_QVNQ01000001.1, from coordinate 157,253 downwards.
GGTCGTCCGGTCCATGCCGGTGGGGGTGGGCGGCGGGCAGGGGCGGTGCAGGACGACGAAGCGGGTGACGGCGTCGGCGACGTCGTGGATGTCGTCGGCGAGGACGGTCAGGCCGTAGCGGGCCGCGGCGAACGAGCCCGCGAGGGCGGCGTCGTAGTGGCCGTCGGCGACGTGCTGGGCGGCCTCGGCGTTGGACGTGGCGGCGCGCCATTCGGCGTCGGGGACGTTGCCGAGGAGCCAGTGGCGGCACTGGGGCTGCGCGATGGGGTGGGACGCGACGGTCTTGATGTCGGCGAGCGTGGTGCCGGGACGGACGAGCAGCGCGAACGAGACCGGCAGGTGGATCTCGCCGACGATGTGGAGGGGTTCGCCGGTGGCGAGTTCGTCGAGGGTGGTGGGGACGGAGCCTTCGACGGAGTTCTCCAGGGCGACGACGGCGGTGTCGGCCTCGCCGAGGCGGAGCGCCTCCAGGACGGCGGGGACGGTCGCGAGCGGGAGGTGTTCGGCCTCCGCGGCGCCCGGCAGGGTCAGCAGCGCGGCCTCGGTGAACGTGCCCCGCGGACCCAGGTAGGCATAGCGATGCGGCCTGTCGTCTGCGGTCACGGGGTCTCCCGGGGCATGGGTCACTGGTGTGACTTCGAGTCTACTGTCCCGGGAGGGGCCTCAGCTGCGGGCGGAGGTGCGGTGGCCGTTGCCGAAGTCGGGCAGGGGGTCGTCCATGGAGACGACGGGGCCCTTGCCGAGGCGGGCGGCGCGCAGGGCCTGGTCCTCCTCGGGGGAGAGCACCTCGACGGACTGTCCGGCCCGGATGGCCTTGGCGTAGGTCCGGGTCTCGGTGCGCCCGTTGATGGAGCTGATGACGATCCCGTCCCCGACCGCGTTGATCAGTGCGAGGGAGAAGGACCGGTGCCCGGACATCTCCTTCAGGGCGTCGTAGTGGACGATGGCGAGGTCGCGCATGGCGCGCTCGTCCGCCGAGCCACTGGCGACCTGGAGTTGGCGCCTGAGCATTTCCCCGCACTCGTCGACGACCTGGTTCACCCGGTTGTGCGCGACCACGGCGATGGACAGCCCCGCAACCCCGGCGACCAGGCCCGCGACGGCCACCGCGACAAGCATCACGGGGTGAGCGTACCCATCCTGACCTCGCGTTGCGAAGGATCTTCGGCGGCGATCCGTGATTCGAGGCGTTTGACCAGCCACGTTCCCAGTAGGACGATCGCCGCGAGCGCGGCGATACCGAACAGATCGCGGACGACGTGTCCTGCGAAGACGGAGACGGCGGAGTGGTCCGGGCCGATCAGCGCCCGCCCCCACCAGGGGATCGGGAAGAGGAACAGCAGCCACAGGCCGAAGGCGGCCAGGCACCGTCGAACGTCGCGGCCGTCGCCCACGAGGGCGCCGAACACGGCGATCATCCAGACCAGGTGGTGGATCCAGCCGACCGGTGAGAGCACGACCGACAGGAGCCCCACGATCGCGACGGACGCGAGTAGGAGGCTGGAGGAGTCGGTTCCGGTCTGGTGTTCGGCGGCGTCGGAGGCGCGTCGCGCCCAGGAGAAGCCGTAGTACGCGACGATCGCGGCCAGGCCGAGCCACACCAGCGTTCGGGCGGGCCCCTCGTCCAGGATGCGGGCCACGATCCCCTGGACGGCCTGGTTGGTGGTGCCGTCGACCGCGCCCGTCCGGTCGCCGCCCTGCAACAGCGCCCCGAACCAGTAGTCGGACGAGTCGGACGGCAGCAACGCGAACGCCCCGAGGGTGGCGGCACCGGCGGTGAACAGCGCGTTCGCCAGGGCGTCCCGGCGTCCGGTGATCAGGAAGTAGATCAGGAAGACGCCCGGCACCAGCTTGATCGCGATGGCGAGGCCGACGAGGGCGCCGCGCGGCCACCGGGCGGTGCGGGTGCAGCAGTCGGCGAGGCACAGGGCGAGGAGGAACAGCCCGACCTGGCCGAAGCGGAACTGGTCGCGGACGGGGTCGAGCCACGCCATCGCCGCGACGAGGATCCCGGCGGCGAGCGGCGCCCAGCGTCCGGCGCGGTGGAGGAGGTCGCGGAAGGCGTACAGGACGCAGACGACGAGCGCGACGCAGATGAGGCCCGTCCACACCAGTTGCGCGGCCCGCCACGGGATGACGGTGAACGGCACGGCGAGGACGGCGGCGAACGGCGGGTACGTGAACGGCAGCAGCTGCGGCGGCTGGGTGAGGACCTCGTACAGCGGCGCCCCGCGCAGGATGGCGGCGCCGCCGTCGCGGTAGACCTCCAGGTCGACGAGCCGCTGGTCGGGTTCGTTGCCGAGCCAGCGGGTGACGATGGGGGAGACCGCGACCACGGCGACGGTGACGCCCGCGAGGACGATCAGCAGATCGACGACCGTCCACCGCCGCCCGCCCGCCCGCTGCCTGGGTTCGTCCACAGCCCGCAGGATAAGGCCCCTTCGCGGTCATCGCCCTCTTGTACCCTGAGCGCCATGACTTCGCGGGGGGCCGGGATCGGTGCGTTTCTCGCCATCTTGGGCACCGCGCTCATGGCGTTGCTGCTCGTGCCGTCGGGCCGGGCCGAGGCGGAGACGGCGGCCCCGATCAGCGGCCGGGTCGTGATCGTCGGGGTTCCCGGGTTGATGTGGAGCGACATCGACCGGACGACGACGCCCGCGCTGTGGGGGTTGACGAAGGACGGCTCCGCCGCGGCTCTCAGCGTCCGGACGACGCGGACCAACACCTGCCCGACGGACGGCTGGCTGACGGTGTCGGCGGGGCAGCGGTCCCGGCTCCAGCACGCGAACTGCGCGCTTCCCGCCGCGCCGATCCTGCCCGGCGAGCGCTCCCCCACCGGCCCGCCGCCGCGGGACGGCGCCGTCGCGCCCGGCTGGCCCGCGATGAAGAGCGACAACGCCGACACGAACTACCACGCCCGGATCGGGCTGCTCGGCGACGCCGTGAAGGCGGCGGGCGGCTGCACGATGGCGGTCGGGCCCGGCGCGGTGTTCGGCGCCGGTGACGGCGGCGGGCGCGTCGACCGTTACGTCGCGGCGCCCGACCAGGTGTCCGCCGCCGACTGGGCGCGCTGCCCCCTCACCGCCGTGGACGTTGACGACCTGTTCCGCGCCTACATCGACGCGGGCGTCGACGCGGAGGGCGACCAGATCCTGCTGTCGCCGCGCAAGCGGGCCGCCGCAGCTGCCGCCGCGGACCGCCGGGTCGCCCAGGCCATGGCCGGTGTCCCGGACGGGACGACGGTGCTGCTCGCCGGGCTGTCCGACGTCGGCCCCGACCCGCATCTGAGGGTCGCGCTCGCGCTGAGCAAGACCGGCGACGGCGCGCGCCGGTACGGGCCCGGGTACATGACGTCCGGCGCCACCCGCCAGGACGGTCTCGTCACGCTCACCGACCTCACCGCGACGACGCTGAACCTGCTGGGGTTGAAGCAGCCGGAGGCGGCCGTCGGGTCGGTGTGGGGGCCGCAGCCGTCGAAGGCGTCGACGCAGGAGCGGGTCGAGGCGCTGGAGGACGAGAACGTCGCGGCGCAGGCGATCCGCAGCGTCCAGACGTCGTTCTACTGGGTGCTGTTCGCGGCGCAGCTCGTCCTGTACGGGATCGCGGCGCTGGCGTTGCGGCGGCTCGGCGACGACCGCAGTTCCCGGGCGCGGATCCTCGGCGGCACCCGGGTGATAGCGCTGCTCGGCGGCGCGGCGCCCGGGGCGTCGTTCCTCGCCGGGCTGCTGCCGTGGTGGCGGGCGGGCAACGCGACGCCCATCCTGATCTGCACGGTGCTGGGGTTCGCCGGGCTGCTGACGGGGGTGGCGCTGGCCGGGCCGTGGCGGCGTTCCGCGTTCGCGCCCGGCCTGGTGATCACGCTGGTGACGGCGGTGGTCCTCGCGGTGGACGTGATGACCGGGTCGCACCTCCAGATGAACACGCTGATGGGGTACACGGCCCTCGTCGCGGGACGGTTCTACGGCTTCGGCAACCAGGCGTTCTCGCTGTTCGCCGTCGCGGCGATCCTGACGGCGGCGTGGCTGACGGAGTATCCGCTGCGCGCGGGACGCAGAAGGCTCGCGCTCGGGATCGTCGTGGCGATCGGCGCGTTCGCGGTCGCCGTGGACGGGCTCCCGGCGTGGGGCAGCGACTTCGGCGGTGTGCTGGCGATGGTCCCCGCGTTCGCGGTGCTCGCCCTGATGGTCACGGGGCAGCGGGTGTCGCCGCTGCGGCTCGGGCTGTTCTGCGTGGCCGGGGCGGTCCTGGTGCTGTTCATCTCGTACCTGAACTCCAAGAGCGACAACCCGACGCATCTCGGCCGCTTCTGGCTGGACGTCATGGACGGCGACGCGTGGGGCGTCATCGGCCGCAAGTTCGACGCCATGCTGAACAGCGTCGGCTACTGGCATCTGACGCTGCCGCTCGCCGCCGCGATCGCGTTCCTGTTCTTCGTGCTGGCGCGTCCGACCCGGTGGCGGGTGTCGCTGTTGCAGCGGGCGTACGAGCACAGCGTGACGATGCGCCCGGCGCTGCTGTGCGCGCTGACGGTCGGTGTCATCGGGACTCTGGTGAACGACTCCGGCACGGTGATCCTGTCGGTGTCGTTCAGCCTGGCGACTCCGCTGATGCTCGCCGCGGGTGTCCGGGCGCTTGAGATCGACCTGTGGAACGAAGACTCTGAACCACCAGCGCCACGAGAATCAGCAGCAGGGTCCAGGGAACCACGGTCGGCCGAACAAAGGTGAACAGCCACGACAGGTCGTCGGGCAGTCTGATGCGGGCGGGCGCGCGGGCCGGGAGGTAGGCGAGGCTGAGGGCCGTGGTGTGGGCGAGCAGGATCCAGTCGACCCGCGTCCAGGGCAGCAGGGCCAGTACCGCCCAGCCGAACCCGTCGTACCAGGGCAGCGCGTAGGGCGCGGCGAGGAGCCAGGCGAGGATGAACGCGGCGGCGACCCGCCGGTTCTCCTCGTCCCGGGACACCGGCCCGCCCGGCGGGCCGGTCCCGTCCCCGCCGTGCGCGGGCAGGACGCGGACGAGCAGCGCGAACAGCACCAGCCCGAGCAGCAGCGCGCCGGTCTTGATGATGGTGCGCTGCGAGCCGCGGCCGAGGGCCTCGTCGAGGAGATGCCAGGGCGTGGCGAACGAGACCATGTCGCTCGCCTCCCGCACCCGGTCGAGGGCGTGCGGCCCGGCGAGCGCGTAGGCGATCACCGTGACGGCCCCGGCGCCGCCGAACAGCGCGGCGAGACCGCCGACCGACCGCCAGCGGCGCTCGGTCCACGCTTCGCGGAGCAGCGTCCACGCGGGGCCACCGCCGACGAGCGCGGCGGGCGCCTTGATCGCCGCGCCGGCTCCGGCGAGGGCGCCCGCGCCGAGCGCCCGCAGCCAGCCGGGGTGGACGCGTCCCCCGAACACGGCGAGCGCCGCGACCATCGGCGCGACGGCGATGACGTCATTGTGCGCGCCCGCGACCAGGTGGAACAGCACCAGCGGGTTGCACGTCCACAGCAGCGCGGTGCGGAGCCGCCGTTCCTCGTTCTTCGACGTCCGGTACAGGATCAGCGCCGTGACCACGAACGCGAGCGTGTTGATGACGGACAGGACGAACACGGTCAGCCGCACCGATCCGCTGCCGATCCACGCGGCGAACGCCTGCTCGCCCGTCGCGATCGGTCCGTACACGGACGGTGTGGTGCGCCATTCCTCGGGCGCCCCGGCGACCGGGTCCTGCGGCAGGTCGACGGCGCGGGTGGCGTACGGGTCGTGGCCGGTCGCCGCCATCCGCCCGTACGACGCGTAGTTGAGATGGTCGGTGGACCCGACCGGCGGCATCGCCATGAACGCGACCGCCGCCAGCAGCCCGGCGATCACCAGCGGCCGCGCCGCTACGCGCCAGCCCCTCCGGACGGCGACGAAGCACAGCCCGAGCCCGGTCGAGCCCGCGACGACGCCCGCGACGACGAGCCCGATCACCAGGTAGGGCGACGGGTCGACGCGCAGCGAGAACGGCGGCTCGCCGGAACGTCCCTCCAGCACGGGCTGGAACACCGACGGGCCGAGAAACGCGGTGACGAAGAAACACGCCAGGCTGAACCCGATGCAGCACAGCCCGACCCTTCCGAGTCGGGTCACGGGCGGCTGCCGCGCGGGCCGTCGAGACGGCGGGCCACCCGCCGGGTCAGCCGGGCCGCCGCGGGCTCGCGGACGGCGAGCGCTCGCGCGACGTCCCGGAACTGCCGGGCGCGATGCAGTTGGGAGCGCCAGTCGGTGCCGGTCGCGCGGTGCGCGAGCGGCACCTCGACCTCCGTCACGCGGAAGCCCTGGCGGATCAGGTCGATGGTGAGCGCGGTCTCGACGCCGAACCCGGCGGCGAGGGGCAGCGCGGCGTCGAACGCGGCGCGGGTCAGGCAGCGTTGCCCGTTGAGCGGCGCGGTCGCCTCCCAGCCGGTGGCGCGGCGGATCCCGTCGCGGGACAGCCGGACGACGAACCCGTGCCCGCCGAGTTTCACGGTGGTGGTGAACACGGCGATCGTCATGTCGGCGTCGCCGGATCGGACGGGTTCGGTGAGCGGCGCCGCCTCCCGGGCGGTGTCGGCGAGATCGGCGTCCAGGAACAGCAGGTGGCGGGGTCGGTCGCGGCCGTCGTCGAGGAGCCGGACGGCTTCGGCGCCGGTCTCCATCGCGGCGCCCTTGCCCCGGTTGCGGCTGTGCCGGACGACCCGGGCGCCGGCCTCGCGGGCGACGCGTCCCGTGCCGTCGGACGAGCCGTCGTCGACGACGACGACGAGGTCGGCGCCGGGAAGCTCGGAGGCGGCCTTGACCGTGGCCGCGATGCGGTCGGCTTCGTCCTTGGCCGGGATGATCACCGCTACGTCCTGCATATCGGCGATCGTAGTCCGGGACGGCGGTGCGGCGGGCCGGTGCGGTCTGGATCGATCGATCCCGTCACCCGCGCGAATGGTCGACGTCCCCCGGCGTTCACTCCGGGGGCACTGGTCGGCGGGATGGGTCGGTGGTTCTGGCGGAGGGTCAGCCCGCGTCCAGGGCGGGCACGGCGTCGTTCACGGTGAAGACGGTGTCGAGCCCGGTGACCTGCAGGATGCGTCGCACGGCCGGGCGCGGGGCGGCGAGGTCGAGCGAGCCGCCCTGTTCCTTGAGTCGCTTCATGGCGGCGAGCAGCACGTTCATGCCGGTCGAGTCGCAGAACTCGACGCCGCTGAGATCGACCGTGATGCGGTCGATCTGCTCGCGCAGCAGCCCCGCGAGGGCCGCCTGCAGCCTGGGCGCGGTGTAGAGGTCGAGCTCACCGGTCGCCGTGACGACGGCGTGACCCTCCTGAGACGCGGTCGAAACGTTTAGCTCCACGTCCGGCACACTATCTCGGGAACGGCCCGTGAGCCAGACAGTTCGCCAAGTCCCCTGTGACGCGGGCGTGTCGTCGCGTGGGCAGTCCCGTACGCTTTGAGAACTACGCTCCGTAATGTAATGATTTCGCCCTCGGTCGGCCGCCCGGGCGCCCGGGCGATCTCAGCGGTTCCCCTCTCGCGGAGGCTCGGATTAGGAGAGGCTGAGCACGTGCAACAGCGGAGGTGGTGTGCCGCACATGGAGGCTGACCCGAGAGAGACCCGGCTGCGCGAACGTCTGGAGATGATTCGCACGCGTTCGGCGAAGTCCAGTTCGTGGCGGACGTCCACCCGTTACCTGAGCCGCCTGATGAACCGGAACGGCTTCGTCCCCATCAAGACGCAGCTGTCCCGTGAGGACCTCGCGTTCCTGTCCGGTGCCCGCGAGGAGGTCCTGACGTTCGCCGATCTCGGCGTCCGGCTGCTCGACCTGCATCGTCCGCAGGAGGCCGGGGGCATCTCCAGCGATCCCGGCAACCCCATCCGCCGGTGCCGCGCCTGCATGTCCCGGTGGCCCTGCCCCACGTTCCGCGCGATGGCCGAGACCCTCGACCCCTGACGCTCCCGCGGCGCCGGCTCAGACGGTCAGCGGCAGGCGGACCTCGAACCGGCAGCCGGGGCCGTCGTTGGCGACGCCGATCTCGCCCGCGTGCGCCTCCACGATGCCGCGGGCGATGGCGAGGCCGAGGCCCGCGCCGCCGCCCGGCGTCCGGGCCGCCTCACCGCGGAACGCGACGTCGAACACGCGCGGCAGGTCCTCCTCGGGGATGCCGCCGCAGGCGTCCGCCACCGTCACCCGCGCCTCCCCGCCCCGCACCTCGCCGATGATCTCGACGGCGCCGTCGCTCGGCGTGTGCCTGATCGCGTTGACGACCAGGTTGCGGAGCGCGCGGCCGAGCTCGCCGCTGTCGACCTCGACGGGCAGGCCCGCCCGGACGTCGCCGTGCAGCCGGACGCCCTTCGCGCGGGCCAGCGCCTCCGTGCCCGCGACCGCGTCGGCGACCAGGTCCGCGAGGCCGACGCACTGCCGCGACAGCCGCAGCGCCCCGGCGTGGATGCGGGACAGCTCGAACAGGTCGTCCACCATCTCGGTGAGCCGCTCCACCTCCACGCGGATGCGGCCGTGGTACCGCCGGACGGTGCCCTCGTCGGCGACCACCTCGTCCTCCAACGCCTCCGCCATCGCCCGCAGCCCGGCCAGCGGCGTGCGCAGGTCGTGGCTCACCCAGGCGACCAGCTCCCGGCGGCTCGCCTCCAGGGCCTGCTCGCGTGCGTGGGACGCGGCGAGCCGGTCGTAGGCGGCCTCCAGTTCGCCGGACAGCTCCGCCAGCTCGGCGGGCAGCGTCGCGGACGGCGCCCGGAACCGGTCGGCGCGGACCGCCTCCACCAGCGTCCGGTTCGCGGCCACGAGGCGACGCCCGAGCAGGACCGACACCGCCATTCCGACCAGGCCCGCCGACACCACCACCGCGAGGACGACCGAACGGTCATGGTCGTTCAGCAGCATCAGGAACGAGATCACCAGAATGCCGGAGATCGTCGCCAGCACGGTCGCCCCGCACACCACGACCAACTGCACGGCGACCGACCGGCTCCGCAGCGCGAACAGGACGCCGAGCGCGACGGCGGCGACGACGGACGCGGCGAGGGCCGCGTAGGACACCACCAGGACAAGGTCCGGGAACGGGATCATGAGGCGGCCCCGGTGCCGTCGGGTTCGGTGGGCTCGTACCGGTAGCCGACGCCCCAGACGGTGACGATGCGGCGCGGCGCGGTCGGATCGTCCTCGATCTTCTCGCGCAGCCGCCGGACGTGCACGGTGACGGTGGACGAGTCACCGAACGTCCAGCCCCACACCCGTTCGAGGAGCCGCTCCCGCGTGAACGCCTGCCGGGGGTGACGGAGCAGGAACGCCAGCAGGTCGAACTCCCGGGACGTGAGCGACAGCAGTTCGCCGCGCAGAGCGACCTCGTGCGCGCTGACGTCCACGGCGAGGTCACCGTCGCGCAGCGGACCCACGGGCCCGGTCGGGGTGAGCGCGCCCCTCGCCCGCCGCAGCACCGATCGGACCCGCAACGCCAGCTCACGCGGACTGAACGGTTTCGTCACATAGTCGTCGGCGCCGGTCTCCAGGCCGACGAGCCGGTCGGTCTCCGTGCCGAGCGCCGTCAGCATCACGATCGGGACGGTGGAGGTCTCGCGGAGCCGCCGGCACACCTCAAGGCCGTCCATTCCGGGCAGCATCAGGTCGAGGACGACAAGGTCCGGCGGATCGTCCACGGCCGCGCGCAGCGCCGCCGGACCGTCCGCGACACAGGCCACGTCGTGCCCGTCGCGAGTCAGGTAGCGGGCGACGACGTCCGCGACCGTCGGGTCGTCGTCGACCACCAGGACGCGGCCGGGAGGGTTCACCGAGTTCACGACCTCACGTTACGGCCATCGGCGACCCGTCCACCTCGGCCGTCATCACCTCGTAAGACATGATCACGACACACCCCGGCGGCCTTAGCGATCCCGGATGATCGCCGATTTAATGGCCCGATGGTTCGCTCCCGTACCACCACCCCTCTGGCCGGTGTCCTCGCGCTCATCCTCCTCGGCGGCGCGGTCGCCACCGCCCTCGGCGCGATCATGACGTTCGTCGGCCTGTACGAGACGACCCTGCTGGTGGCCTTCCGGCACTCCACCGCCTACTACGCGATCCAGTGCGTCTTCGTCGGCCTCGTCACGGCGGCGGGCATCATGCTCACCCGTCCGCGCGGGCCGGTCGCGCCGATCGTCGCGGCGATCTGCGCGTACATCGCCCTGTACGTCGCCACCCGGACCGGGCTGCTGAGCTACCTGTTCAGCCGCGGCGCGGTGCCCACCGACTTCGTCGTCCAGGCGCTGAAGCCGCGCTTCTACGGCTGGGACCTGCTGGCGCCCCTCGCTGCCGCGGCGGTCGGCGGCCTGCGCGTCCTCATGGTCGCGGGCGCCTCGACACCCGGCCCGCAGCCCTTCACGCCGCCTGGCCAACCCTTCGCCGCGCCCGGCGCGCAACCGCCGTACCAGCCTCCCGTTCCCGGGCCGCCGATGCCGCCTCCGTCCTACCAGCCGCCTCCCGCCCCAGGTCAGGGTGCGGCCCCGGGGTGGTCTCAGGGTGGCCCTCCGCCGAACGTCGGGGGATGGGCCGGGCAGGGTCGTCCCCCAGAGTGATGACCTTGACCCGACGAGCGCCTACGGTGGTGCCCATGGGTAAGACGATCCTGACCGTCCTCGGTGTCATTCTCGCGGTGTGGCTCGCGATGACCGCCATCGGCGCGATCCTGTCGATGCTGAAGCTCTTCTTCTTCGTCGGCTTCATCGCCGTCCTGGTGGTCCTCGCCGTGACGGTCGTGTCCAAGATGTCGAAGAGCCACTAGCTAGCGATAACGCACCACGGCCGACAGCGGCCGGTGGTCGGACGCCTTGACGCGCTCCGCCGGGACGCTGCACGACACCGCCGCCGACCTGGTGATGAACAGGTAGTCCGTCTTCGCCACCGCGGCGCCCGTCCAGTCCTGGCGGGTGCTCGCCCCGGACCGGGACGTCCCGGACTGGTCGCACTCCGCGTACGACTGGTACAGCGGGTCGAGGGCCGGGCTCTCCGGTGTGTCGCCGAGGTCGCCGCCGAACAGCACCCGGCCACCGCCCGCCAGTTCGGCGAGCGCGGCGGCCTGCTTACGGCGCCCCTCGGCGCCCCCCGCCTCGAACCGGGTCACGCACACCCGGGTCGCCCAGGACGGCACCTCCCCGCACAACGCGATCTGCTCCCGTCCGGGCAGCCCGGTCGGCTGCGCGTCGACGAGCGGCGCCTCGGTCCCGATCGCGACCCCCCGGCGGCCCTGCCCGTTCGAGCAGGACGAGCCCTTGGGCGGCGCGGCGAACGCCCACGTCCAGGTGGACAGCCGCTCGACCTTCTTGAACGCGCGCACGTGCCCTTCGCAGACCTCCTGCAACAGGACGGCGTTCGTCGTGACCTTGCGTCCGCCGACCTCGGTCTCCCGCATCCGCTGGGCGATCTCCTTCGTGAGCCGGGTCGGAGCGGCGCCGAGCGGGCAGCCGGGCTTGGCGTCCCCGCACACGTTCCACGTCATCGCCTTGATCGTGACGGCGTCGGGGCTGGTCGCCGCGCCGTCGGCGAGCGCGGATCCACCGCCGCCCGGCAGGCCCTCGATGCTGGCGCCGGTGGCGGCCGCGGTGACGACCGCGGCGGCGGCACAGATCGAGAGAAGGGGGATCAGGGCGCGGGGAGATCGCACGCATTCTCCAAAAGGGGGGTCAACCGGGGACGATGTCGAAATCCCACCACATCAAGATCGCACCCGCCAGTGATTCGCCCCCGAAGTGCGCTCCCTCTCCCGATTCCGTCCCGCCGAACCCCGCGAGAGCCCGCTTACGAACCCGTTTCCAGCGCGTCGACCGGCTTCTCCGCAGTGGGGGCGCGCAGGAGAAGCAGCCCGACGAGCGCCCCGCCCACCTGGAACGCCGCGATCGCCAGCACCAGCCCGACCGCGCCGATCGCGTCGGCGGACGCGGCGGTCAGCGCGGCCCCGACCGCCGAAGCGCCGATCTTGAGGCTGCCCGCGGTCGTGTTGACCTGGCCGAGCCGGTCGGGCGGGGCCTCCCGCTGCCGGAGCATCAGCGTCGCCGCGAACACCGGCCCTTCGCAGACACCCGCGGCGACGAACGCGACCGTCGCCCATGTCAGCGACGGCGCGACGGCCAGCGCGGCGAGCGAGACGCCGAACGCGACGAGCCCGACGAGCATGACGGGTTCGGCGTGCCGGGCCTTCAGCCACCTGCTGGACGCGAGCGACCCGATCAGCGACCCGACCGCCAGCGCGACGAGAAGCCGCCCGCCCGCGCTCGGCGGTGCGCCGATGTGCTCGGCGAGCAGCACCGCCATCACCGCGACCCCGCCGAACCCCGTCCACGCGAGCGTCGTCGCCGCGGTCAGCGCCCGCAGCACCCGCCCTTCGACGAGCACCACCAGCCCGCCCGTGATCACCGACTTCACCCCCGCCCCGGGAACGACGTCCACCTGCGGGCCGGGAAGGCGCAGCAGCGGAAGCGTGAGCAGGCCGACGAACCCCACCGCGACGACGGCGACCCCGGCGTACTGACCGCCCGCCAGGGCGGCGAGGCCCGCGGCGAGACCGGGCCCCGCGATGGCGGCCACGTTGTAGCTGGACGCCTCCAACCCGTACGCGCGAGCAAGCCCCTTCTCGGGGACGAACCGGGGCAGCAGGCTGGTCAACGCCACCACGATCGGCTCGGTACAGCCGATCACCGCCGCGACGAGCAGCGCGAGGACCAGCGGCGACCGTCCGGCCGTGGCCAGCAGCAGCGCGGTCGCGACGGCGTATCCGGCGGCCAGCGCCACGGCGATTCCGCGCGGCCGTGCCACCCGGTCCAACGCGTTCCCGATCAGTGGGCCGCTCAGCACGTAGGGAAGCGTCATCGCGGTCTGGAGGTATCCGGCGGTGGCGGCGTTCCCGGTGCGCGCCTCGACGGTCAGGACCAGCGCCGTCGCGACCCCTTCGGCGGACACCCGCAGCAGCGTCGCCGACGTGAGGTGCGACGGCAGCGCGGCCGTTTTGATCATTTCGGCATGGTGGCACAGGGAATCCGGTGAAGATCCACGGCCTAGACTGCGAAGGGTGAGGGAGTATCGGGTCACCAGCGAGGTGGGACGGCTCCGTACCGTCCTCCTGCACCGTCCCGGCGCGGAACTGAAGCGGCTGACCCCGCGCAACAGCGACAAGCTGCTGTTCGACGCGATCCCGTGGGTGGGCCGGGCGCAGGAGGAGCACGACGCCTTCGCGGAGGCGTTGCGGTCACGCGGTGTGGAGGTCCTCTACGTCACCGAGCTTCTCCAGGACGCCCTGGAGTACGACTCGGCGCGCGAGCAGGCCATCGCGGACGCCGTCGTCGACCTGCGCCTGGGCGACCAGCTCCGCCGCGTCGTCGAGGCCTACCTGCGGGACCTCGATCCCGAGAACCTCGCGCACACGCTCATCGCGGGCCTGGCGCACGAGGAGCTGAAGGCGGGCCACGGCCTCGTCTACCGCCTCATGGACCGCCTGGACTTCATCATCGACCCCCTGCCCGGCCTGCTGTTCACCCGCGACAACAGCACGTGGATCGGCGACCGGGTGGCGGTGACGAGCCTGGCGATGGAGGCCCGCCGCCGCGAGTCCGCGCTCACGGGCCTGATCTACGCCCACCATCCGCGTTTCGCCGGCGTCCTCCCCGTGTACACGCCGTCCCTCGAACACCTCGAAGGCGGGGACGTCCTGCTCCTCGCCCCCGGCGTGCTCGCCGTCGGCACCGGCGAACGCACGACCCCCGCGGGCGTCGAACGCCTGGCCCGCCAGGTGATCGGCGCGGGCCTCGCGCACACCGTCCTCGCCGTCCCGATCGCCCAGGAACGCGCCACCATGCACCTGGACACGGTCTGCACCATGGTCGACGTCGACACCGTCGTCATGTACCCGCCCGTGGCGCACTCGCTGACCGCCTACAAGGTCACCCTCACCAACGGCGACCTCCACATCGCCGAGCCCCGCCCATTCCTCCAAGCAGCCGCCGACGCGATGGGCCTGGACCGTCTCAAGCTGATCGACACCGGCCTCGACCCCGTCACCGCCGAACGCGAACAGTGGGACGACGGCAACAACACCCTCGCCGTCGCTCCCCGCGTCTGCGTGGCCTACGAACGCAACATGGAAACGAACGCCCAGCTAGAGGCGTCCGGCATAGAGGTCATCCGAATAACGGGCAGCGAACTGGGCAGCGGCCGAGGCGGCCCCCGCTGCATGTCCTGCCCCCTCCTCCGCGACGACCCCCCACGCCCCTAACGCGTTCCCCAAGCACCATCAAGGCCCTCGGCGGCTCACGGCTGTCCACGAGTTCGACGTCACTTCGAGGGATTACAACCAGCCGTTGCGGCGGAAGCCTCGGTACAAGGAGAGACAGGCGAGGGTGATGACGCCGAGGATCATGGGGTAGCCGTAGCGCCATTGGGTCTCCGGCATGAAGTCGAAGTTCATGCCGTAGACGCCCGCTATGGCGGTCGGGACCATGAAGATGGCGCCCCAGGCGGAGATCTTCCGCATGTCGCGGTTGTCGGCGACGGTGACCTGGGTCATGTGGGCCTGGAGGATGGGGTTGAGGAGTTCGTCGTACGCCTCGACCTGTTCGCGGACGCGGGTGAGGTGGTCCTCGACGTCGCGGAGGTACTCCTTGATCTCGGCGGGGACGAAGCGGCGTCCGGAGAGGTTGCGCAGCGGACCGGCGAGGGGGCCGACGGCGCGCTTGAGCTGGATGACCTCGCGCTTGAGGCGGTAGATGCGGCGGGACTCGTCGGTGCGTTCCGGGGAGAAGACCGCCTCTTCTACCTCGTCGATGTCCTCCATGACGGCGTCGGCGACACAGACGTAGCCGTCGACGACGCGGTCGGCGACGGCGTGCAGGACGGCGGCGGGGCCGAGCGCGAGGCGGGCCGGGTCCTTTTCGAGGTCGCGGCGGACGGGGCCGAGGGCGCCGTGGGCGCCGTGCCGGACGGTCACGACGAAGTCGGGACCGCAGAAGATCATGATCTCGCCGGTCTCGACGACCTCGGTGCCGCCGGGGTCGGTGGCGACGTAGCCGACGGTCTTCATGACGACGAAGTGCACGTCGTCGTAGCGCTCCAGCTTGGGACGCTGGTGGGCGTGGATGGCGTCCTCGACGGCGAGGGGGTGAAGGCCGAAGACCTCGGCGAGTTCGGTGAGTTCGGTGGCGGACGGCTCATGGAGACCGACCCAGACGAACCCGGCGCTGTCGCCGTCGGCGGTGAGGCGGCCGTCGCGGATGAGGCGGACGGCGTCGGCGACGGTCTCGGTCGAGGCCCGGTGCCCGTCGATGTAGGCGGCCCAGTCGATCACGGCGGAGTCGCGTCGCGGCGCCGGGACGCCGTTCGGGCGGCCACGCGTCTTGAACAGCACGCGACCGGGGCGAACTCGTGTCATGGCCATGAGGTGCTCCTAACCCGCCGGCCACGCGCGGAGCGCGCGCTCGACCCGGGGGTTAGAGAGGGGAGCGCGCTGGAGGCGTGGCCGGACGCCAGAGAGAGGCGGACGGTCGGACAGTCCTGCTCGGACTGTGAGGGTTTTCCGGCGAACCGCAAGGATCACCAGGACTCATCCCGACCACCTCCTTTCACGCGTCCCGACAGCGGGCAGCCAAGCCCGTGGAAGCTTACCAGCCGACATTTAGGACGCCGTCCGGAACGGAGAGGTTCACACGGCGGGGTGTGACGGTCGCCTCAGCCCCTTACCGGTGGGCCGGGCCCAGTAAGCTCGCGTCACGTGCGAGTACTCGTCCTTGGATCGGGTGGCCGCGAGCATGCGCTCGCCCGCGCCCTGCATCGCGACCCCGTCGTCACCGCTCTGCACTGTGCTCCGGGCAACCCGGGCACGGCGGAGATCGCGGAGAATCATTGGCTCGACCCGACGGATCCCGTGGCGGTGACGGAGCTGGCGGGACGGCTGCGGGTGGAGCTCGTGGTGGTCGGGCCGGAGGCGGTGCTGGTCGCCGGTGTCGGCGACGCGCTGCGCAGGGTCGGCATCCCGTGTTTCGGGCCCGACCGGGAGGCCGCCCGGATCGAGGCGTCGAAGGCCTTCGCGAAGGAGGTCATGGCGGAGGCGGGGGTCCCGACCGCCACCGCGCGGGTGTGCGAGACGTCCGCGCAGGTGGAGGAGGCGCTGGACGCGTTCGGCCCGCCGTACGTGGTGAAGGACGACGGGCTCGCGGCGGGGAAGGGCGTCGTCGTCACCGAGGACCGGGCGGTCGCGTCCCGGCACGCCGCCGGCTGCGAGCGGGTGGTGATCGAGGAGTTCCTGGACGGTCCCGAGGTCTCCCTGTTCGCGTTGTGCGACGGTCAGCACGCCGTCCCGCTGCTGCCCGCGCAGGACTTCAAGCGCGCCTACGACGGTGACGAGGGCCCGAACACGGGCGGGATGGGCGCGTACACGCCGCTGCCGTGGGCGCCGCCCGAACTGGTGGACGAGGTCATGTCCACGGTCGTCCAGCCCGCCGTGGACGAGTTGCGCCGCCGCGAGACCCCGTACGTGGGGGTCCTGTACGCGGGGTTGGCGTTGACGTCCGGGGGCGTGCGGGTCGTGGAGTTCAACGCGCGTTTCGGTGACCCGGAGACGCAGGTCGTCCTGGACAGGCTGGCGACTCCGATCGGGAAGCTCCTCCAGGCGTGCGCGCTGGGTGGCCTCGACCCGGCGTTCCGGCCGGAGTGGCGTCCCGGGGCGGCGGTGACGGTGGTCGTGGCCGCCGAGGGGTATCCGTCCGCGCCGGTGAAGGGCGACGAGATCACCGGACTGGACGAGGCGGCCGCGGTGGACGGCGCGTACGTCCTGCACGCGGGTACGGCCCTGAACGAGGATGGACGTCTCGTGTCCTCGGGTGGGCGCGTCCTGAACGTCGTGGGCACCGGCTCCGACCTGGCGGCGGCCCGGAAGGCCGCCTACGCGGCCGTTTCGAAGATCGGTCTGCGGGGTTCGCATCACCGCACCGACATCGCGTTGCGCGCGGTGAACGACGCGTGACGACCCGCCCGGCAGGCGGGCCGCGCGACCTGGGACAATCGTCGGGTGATCGAACGGTACACGCTTCCGGAGATGGGACGCGTCTGGAGCGACGCGCACAAGTACGAGCTGTGGTGCCAGGTCGAGACCCTGGTGGTCGAGGCCCACGCCGAGGCCGGCACGATCCCGCCGGAGGTGGTGGAACCGGTCCGCGCGGCGCCGCCGCCGACGCCGGAGGCGGTGCACGCGATCGAGGCGGTCACACAGCATGACGTGATCGCGTTCCTGTCGGCGTGGGCGGACAACACCGAGCCGCGCGAGGCGGCCCGGTATGTCCATTTCGGCATGACGTCGTCCGATCTGCTCGACACGGCGCTGGCGATCCAGCTGGTCGAGGCGACCGACATCCTGTTGGCCAAGGCGGACACGCTCGTCGCGACGCTGCGCGACCACGCGCTGGCGCACAAGGCGACGCTGCGGGTCGGGCGGACGCACGGCATCCACGGCGAACCGGACGTCTGGGGCCACCGGGTCGCCGACTTCGCGTTCGCCATGGCCCGGTCCCGGGATCGGCTGCGGCGGGCCCGCGAGGCCGTCGGCGTGATGGCGATCTCCGGTGCCGTCGGGACGTACTCCAACATCGACCCGGCCGTCGAGCTGCACGTGGCGCGGAAGCTCGGCCTCCGGCCCGCGGACGTGTCGACGCAGGTCGTCCTGCGGGACGGCATCAGCGAGTGGGTGTCGACGCTGGCGATCATGGCGACGGTGTGCGAGGCGATCGCGCTGGAGGTGCGGCACGGCCAGCGCACGGAGGTCCGCGAGCTGTGGGAGCCGTTCGGGAAGGGCCAGAAGGGCTCGTCGGCGATGCCGCACAAGAAGAACCCGATCATCTCCGAGAGGCTGGCGGGGATGGCGCGGATCGTGCGGGCGCAGATCGTCCCGGTCCTGGAGGGGATTCCGCTCTGGCACGAGCGTGACATCTCGCACTCGTCGACGGAGCGGATCGCGTTGCCGGACGCGTCCATCGCGCTCGACTACATGCTGAACCTGACGAACCGCCTCATGTCCGGACTTGTCGTCGATGAGGCGCGGATGCGGGCCAATCTCGAATCGACCGGCGGCCTCATCTACACCTCGACCGTGCTGCTTGAGCTGGTGGAGGCGGGGATGTCGCGCGACGACGAGGCGTACCCGCTCGTCCAGCAGGCGGCGATGGACACCTGGGAGACCGGCACGCCGTTCCGCGAGACGCTCCGCAGGCACGCCGCCGAGAAGGGCCTCAAGCTGGACGAGGCGCGCCTGGACGAGGTCTGCCGTCCCGAGCGGTTCGTCGAGCGGCTCGGCCCCGTCTTCGCCCGGCTGACCGCGCTTCAGTAACGACACGCGACCGGAGGCACATTGACGGCGACATTGACGGCGACATTGACGGCGACATTGACGGCGACATTGACGGCGACACTCACCGAAATCAACGCCTACCCGCTCAAAGGCGCCCGTGGCACCGCCCTGCACAGCGCGGAGCTGACCGCCAGGGGCGTGCCGTTCGACCGCGAGTTCATGCTCGTCACTCCGACCGGGCGATTCATGTCCCAGCGGGATCTCTCGCGGATGGCGTTGCTGCGCCCGTCGTACGACGGCGAGGTCCTCACGGTGAACGGTGTGGGCGCGGCGGCACCACTCGTCCACAAGGCCGTGGACGACGGCGACGTCCTGGACGTGACCGTCCACCGGACGGAGTGCCAGGGCGTCGACCAGGGCGATGAGGCGGCGGCGTGGTTCACGTCCTTCCTCGACCAGGACTGCCGCCTGGTGCGTTTCACGGGAAACCGCTCCACCTCACGCGGTCAGGGTGAGCTGATGTTCGCCGACGGGTACCCGCTGCTGGTCATCTCCGCCGAGTCGCTCGCCGACCTGAACTCCCGGCTGGACGAGCCGCTCCCGATGAACCGGTTCCGGCCCAGCCTCGTCGTCGAGGGGCTCGGCGCGTTCGGCGAGGACGACGTCCGCCTGCTGCGCATCGGCGAGACCGTCATCGAGATGATCAAACCGTGCGGCCGTTGCGTCGTCACGACCACCGACCAGGACACCGGTGAACGAGGCTGCGAACCACTGCGGACGCTCGCCACGTACCGCACCCGCGACCGTGGAATCCGGTTCGGCCAGAACTGCGTGCCCCGCACCCTCGGTCGTCTCGCCCTTGGCGATCCGGTGGAAGTCTTGGAACACCGTCGCCCGTCAGAACGGCATTCCTGAACATGATCCGGGTAGTTCGCTTGCGACCGCGAACTTTCTCTGTTCGGCGGGCATCCCAACGGACAGACTGATGCCCACAGGACGGCGGGCCGGATCTCACACTCCCGGCCCGATGGTTTACTGGGGTCGCGTTGGCGCAGAGGGGGGACCGTTCGGCGCGCTCGGCCCTCGTGCTCCCACTGGCAGGCACGTTTCCCGCACCGAAAAGGAGTAAGGCAGTATGGGCCACGAGGTTCGCTACCGCGTGCGCGGCGGTCGTCAACTGCACGGCACCGTCTTCGTCCAGGGAGCCAAGAACGCGGTCCTGCCGATGATCGGCGCCTCGCTGATGGCGAGCACGGGACGCACCGTTCTGCGCAACGTACCGATCATCGAGGACGTCCGGCGCGCGGTGGAACTCGCGCGGGCCATCGGCGCCAAGGCCGAACTGCACGAGACCGAACGCACGCTGGTGATCGACGCCTCGTCGCTGAGCAGCCCGGTGCTGCCCGCCGACATCGCGTCCCGGTTCCGCGGCTCGTTCCTGTTCGTCCCGGCCCTGCTGCACCGGCTCGGCGAGGCGGTCATCGAGGGCGTCGGCGGCTGCAACCTCGGCAGCCGCAACCTGGACTTCCACTACAACGGCTTCAAACGGATGGGCGCCACGGTCACCGAGCAGGTGGCCGACAACGGCGACGGCATCATCCACATCAAGGCCGGCGACCTGCGCGGCGGGACGCTCTACTGCGACACCCCCTCCCACACCGGCACCGAGAACCTGATCATGGCGGCGGCCCTCGCCCGCGGCACCACGCTGATCAAGAACGCGGCGCTGGAGCCCGAGGTGCTGGACAACATCGCGATCCTCCAGGCGATGGGCGCCAAGATCAGCGGCGGTGGGACCGGGTTCATCACCGTCGAGGGCGTGGACGAGCTGACGGCCGTCGAGCACACGGTGATGCCCGACCGGATCGACACCGGCGTGTTCGTGATGGCCGCCGCGATCACCGGCGGTGACCTGAACCTCGTCGGCGCCACGCTGGAGCACCTCGGCGTCGCCGCCGACAAGCTGGAGCAGATGGGCGTCGACTTCCACCAGCAGGGCGCGGTCCTCCAGGTCCGGCGGAACCGGACGCTGCGTCCCATCAACGTCATCACCGACGAGTACCCGGGCTTCGCCACCGACCTCCAGTCGCCGATCATGGCGCTGTCCTGCCTCGCCGAGGGCCCCTCCTACATCTATGAGCGGATCTTCGACGGCCGGTTCAAGCTGGCCGACGAGCTGACCAAGATGGGCGCGGACATCGAGGTGGACGGCAATCGCGCCAAGGTGAACGGCCCGCGCGGCCTGCGCGGCGCCGAGGTCGAGGCCCACGACCTGCGCTGCGGCAGCGCCCTCGTCCTCGCCGGGCTCGCCGCCGAGGGCGAGACGACGATCACCTCCGCCTACTACCTGGACCGCGGGCACGCCCACACCGCCGAACGCCTCTCCCAGCTCGGCGCGGAGATCGTCCGCGAGGTCGGCTGACCGTCCTCCGGCGCGGCGTCGTTCCGTACGACGCCGCGCTGACGGCCTCAATCGGCCGAATGTGGCCCCGTCCTGACCAACTCGGGTGCCGTTCCTGACGACCCGAGTAACCTCGGGCGCGGAAAATGTTCAGCGTTGTGTGATGCTCCGGCTACTCATGGCTTGCGTCCAACGTGCTCTCCTGTCGACGCATACCGCGCTGAACTGGGAAGAAACCCCTGGAACGGTCCGGTACGGACGGGCCGAAACCCGGTAGAAAATCACCGGTCTCCCTGAAGGCCCAGTTCCAACGGATCACTCGTCTTTCGGTCCATGGCGTCATCAGGACGGACGGGTTTCGGTCCCACACGCCTCGAACGGGCATCATGGAAGTCGCCTCGGAGCGCAACTGCGCCAGAAGCACCCTTCCCGGTAGATTTCGGGTCTTGTTTTTCAACTTCGGACGACCGAAGATGCAGGATCAAGACTGGCCGAATGGTGACAAATTACTGACTAGGGGGTCCCGTAGGTTACTTTTTCGCCGCACCCTTGATTCGATTTCGCGTCTGAGCGTCACACACCGTGGCCCCGACCCGATCTGCCCGCTAAGGGGCTCCCATCCCTTCCGGGGCGGTCGGCGGCCGAGGCCGCACGGCTGGGGGGCCTGAACGGAGGCGAATACCGAACGAGGACCGCGGTGCTGGGTCAGAAGGCAGGGGCGAAAGCCATGAGACAACCGTTGGGCGGATCGTGCGCGAACGCGTGGTCGGGGCCGGACCCCCGCCGAGAGGATGGACCGGAAGCGAGCGATCATCGATGACGGCCGCACGAACGGGGTCGGTCACCCCCGACCTCACGATCGGCGTCGTGGGCCCGCATGACCTGGTCGAAAGAGTCATGCTGATGGGCCACGGCCCCACGCCGGTACCGAGCCGGCTGGTGGCCGCCGCATACAGAGACGAGCAGGAGGCCGCCGACAAAGTAGTACGGCTGGGATCGGGCGTGGACGTGTGCCTGTTCGCCAGCCCCGTCCCGTACGACTTCGCCCGCAAGGCGGGCGTGCTCACGATGCCCGCCACCTACGTGCCGCTGAACGGCGCGGCACTCCAGGGCGCGTTACTACGCGCCTCACTCGACGACCGATTCGACCCGGCCAGGGTGAGCATCGACGTGCTCGGCCGTGCCGAGGTCGAGGAGGCGTACTCCGAGATCAGTCTGGGCACCGAGCAGGTGCATCTGCGTGAGGAGTCCGCGGGCCCCGGCACGCTCGCCGCCTTCCACGAACGGCTGTGGCGCCGCGGCGCCACGACGGTCGCGATGACGTGCGTGCACGCCACCGCGGAACGGATGGAGATGGCCGGGGTGCCGACCATCCGCGTCCGTCCCACCGGCGCGGCCATCCGCAGCTCCCTGCAGACCGCCGCGCTGCTCGGCGCCCACCACCGCCTGGAAGAGTCCCAGCTGGTCGTCGTCCTGGTGGACGTCCCGACCCTGCGCGAGACACCCCGCCGCGTCACCCCTCGCTACTGGCGCGACGAGCTGAAACTCGCCCTGCACCGCGTCCTCCTCCAGGAGGCGCACCGGATGAACGCCTCCGTCTGGCCGCTGGACGACCACAGCTACCTCGTCATCGCGACGCGCGGCTCGGTCACCGCGTCCACCGAAGGCTTCCGGACGCCGCCGTTCGTCGAACGCGTCCGCGAGGAACTCGGCCTCGCCATCGAGGTCGGCATCGGCATGGGCCGCACCGCCCACGAGGCGGAGAACCACGCCCGCGCCGCCCTCGCCCGCTCCCAGAGCTCCCAGCGCGCCCAGGGCTTCGCCCTGGACCGCGACGGCCGCGCCCTCGTCCCCGCGCCCCGAACACCGCCACGCACCCAACCCCAGGCCAAGCCCAAAGGCCTCGAAATCCTAGCCCGCCTCGCAGACAAGCTCGGCGACCAGGAACAGCCGCTGATCGTGGACGCGGAGAACGCCGGAAAGATGCTCGGTGTCACCCCGCGCACGGCCCGCCGCCTCCTGCGCACCCTCGTCGAAGAGGGGCTCGCCTGGCCGCTCCCCCCGAACCGCACCCCGCAGCCCGGCCGCCCCCGCCAGCTCTACCGCCTCATCGTCGAGAAACTGGGTCCCACCAAGACCCCCTGACGCACACCGAAGCCCCGGGCCCAGCCCGGGGCTTCACCCTGCTCCCCCCACGTCCCAACGCCCCGAAGGTACGCTGACTTAGTACCGAGAATCTGTACCGACCCGGAGGCGTCCCGAGCCATGCAAGCGCTGACTCTGCCCCTGCCGTCCGGTGACACCTGGACGCGAGCGGAGTTCGAGGCGCTGCCCGAAGACCTCCCGGCTCGTGTCAGCCTCATCCACGGAGAACTCGTCGTGAGCCCACGGCCTCGCCCGATCCACCAACGCATCGCGCGGCGCCTGGCGACCCGCATCGAGGACACGGCCCCCGCCGCCTGGCAGGTCGACACCGACGTGGACGTTCTCCTGGACGACGACGAGAACGAGCCGGTCGAGATCGCCCCCGACATCGTCGTGTACTCCGCCGACCACGACCCTTACGAGCGTCCCATCCCTGCGGAGCTCGTCACCCTCGTCGCCGAGGTGGTGTCGCCGTCCACCAAGCGCAAGGACCGGCGGACGCACCCGGAACTGTACGCGGAGGCGGAAATCCGGCACTACTGGCGGGTGGAGACGGACCAGACCGCACCGGCGTTCGCGATCTACACCTATGAGCTCGACGACGCCACCGGACGATACGTCTCCACCGGCATCCACCACGACCGGATCGCCTTCACCTCGCCGTTCGACCTCGACATCCCACTCAAGGACGTTCGCGGGCGCTGACGCGGAGGCGGGGCGGTCCGGTCGCCGGGGGTTAGTTGCGGTGGGGGAAGGCAGTGGCTACGGCGAGGAAGGCGTCGTTTTCGTCGGAGGAGCCGATGGAGACTCTTGCGCCTTCTCCGGGGAACGGGCGGACGCTGATGCCCTGGGCGTCGCAGGCGTCGGAGAACTCCATCGTGCGGTCGCCCAGGCGTAGCCAGACGAAGTTGGCCTCGGTCGGGGGGACCTTCCAGCCGTCCGCGAGGAGGGCGTCGCGGACGCGGTCGCGTTCCTTGACCGTTCCCTCGACGCGTTCCAGAAGTTCGTCGGTCGCCGCCAGGGACGCGACGCCCGCCGCCTGCGCGACCGAGTTCACGCTGAACGGCAGGAACGTCTTGCGGATCGCCCCGGCGACCAGCGGGTGCGCGACGAGGAAGCCGATGCGGAGGCCGGCGAGGCCGTAGGCCTTGGAGAACGTGCGGAGGACCGCCAGGTTCGGGCGGTCGCCGTAGAGGGTGAGGCCGTCCGGGACCTCGTCGTCGCGGACGTACTCGCGGTACGCCTCGTCCAGGACGACCAGGCAGTCGGACGGGACACGGTCGAGGAACGCCTCGATCTCCGCGCGCCGGACGATCGTTCCCGTCGGGTTGTTCGGGTTGCAGAGGAAGATCAGGCGGGTCCGGTCGGTGATGGCGTCGGCCATCGCGGTCAGGTCGTGGGTCTCGTCCCGCAGCGGCACCTGGACGGGCGTCGCGCCCGACAGCGACACCAGCAGCGGGTACGCCTCGAACGACCGCCACGCGTACACGACCTCCGCGCCCGGCTCCGCGACGGCCTCCAGCAGCATCTGTGTCATGCCCACCGAGCCGCAGCCGACCGCGACATGGTCGGCGGGGACGCCGTAGTGCGCGGCGATCGCCTCCGTCAGCGCGGTCGCGTTGTTGTCGGGGTACCGGTTGACGTTCTTCGCCGCCTCGCCGATCGCGTCCACGACCGACGGGAGCGGCCCGTGCGGCGACTCGTTGGACGACAGCTTGAACGAGCGGCCCTCGGGTGACATGGCGACCTTGCCGGGCTTGTAAGCCACGAACCGGTCGAGGACGGAGCGGAAGCGCGGAGTCGTTGCCTCGGACACCGATGTCCTCCAGTTAGCACAGGGGTGATGAGTCCCCAGCCTACGCAGCGTCCCTCATCATCCAGCAAAGGGCCACGATGCGGACGAACTCCCAGTCGCGGGTGTTGTCCGGCCACCAGCCCCGGTTGAACGCGTCCTCGGCGAAATCCCGCAGGTACCCCATCAGATCGTCCTCGCCGGGCGGCTCACCCGGCGGGCCGAGCTCCTCCGTGAGGCCCGCGACATGCTGGTCGACGGCCGCGGCCAGCCCCGGCGACCCGGCCATCTCCGCGACGCCGGCCTCCCCGATGTCCCGGACGAGCAGGCTGAGCATTTCGGGCGACTCACCGTTCATAGGCAGCGAAAATAGCAACCGTCCCTGGATGACCGTGACGTCACCCCAGGTCACGGCCCCGGGGCCGCAACATCGGCGGACGCAGCTGCTCGGCGTCCCCGCGCCGGTACAGGCGGGCGGGTCGGCCACCGTCCCGGGTCGTCGTCCGCTCGGTCGGTATGAGAAATCTGTCCGCTCCGGTGACCTTCCGATGGAAGTTCCGTGGGTCGAGGCTCGTGCCCCAGACGATCTCGTAGACGCGGCGGAGTTCCGCGACGGTGAACTCCGGTGGGCAGAACGCGGCGGCCAGCGACGTGTACTCCAGCTTCGCCCGCGCCCGTTCCATCCCGTCGCACAGGATGCGCCGGTGGTCGAACGCGGCCCTGTCGCGGTGCAGCAGGTCGTCCACGGCCGTCCACAGCACCTGCGCGCGGCTGGACGCGGGCAGATCCGGCGCCAGCCCCAGGTACGCGACGCTGACCACCCGCTGCCGAGGGTCACGGTCCGGATACCCGTACGTGGCGAGCTGCTCCAGGTGGATCCGGACGTCCGCGAGTCCGGCCCGTTCGGCCATCAGCCGCGACGCGGCGGCCGGAAGGTCCTCGTCGAGCTGGATGAACCCGCCCGGCAGGGACCAGGCCCCCAGATAGGGCTCACGGTCCCGTCGCCACCGCAGCGCGCACAACCGGTGCTCCCGCACGGTGAGCACGACGAGATCGACGGACACGGCAAGGCGCGGGACGGGCATGCTCGAAATCCTAGGGGGAGGACGTCTCCGATCCACCGGTGTGAACGGACCCGGTCTGAACGGAGAAGGCCCGGGCGCGGGCCCGGGCCTTCGGGAGAGGGGACGTCAGTCGTCGTCCTTCGGGGGGTCGGTCGGGACCGTGGCGGGGACGGCGGGGGTGGCGCCGTTGTGGGCGTGCACGGCCTTCTGGGCGCCGTTCTGGACTTCGAGGTTGCCGAGGAGCTGGCGGGCGAGGCCGAGGCCGGTGCCGCCGAGCGTAAGCGCCTTGGCGAGCATGTCCTCGATGCCCTGGGCGCCGTTGAGCACGACCATGTTGTCGACGTTGCCGAACACGCCCGCGCCCGCCTCGACGATCTGCGGCCACTGCTCGGCGAGCTGCTGCGCGATGACGGCGTCGGTGTTCTCGGCCAGCGCCTCCGCCCTGGCCTTGATCGCCTCGGCCTCGGCGAGACCCTTCTGCCGGGTCGCGTGGGCCTCGGCCTCACCGCGCAGCCGGGTGGCCTCCGCCTCCCGCGCCGCCCGCAGCTGGATCTCGGTCGCCGCGGCCTGGGCCTGCGCGATCTTCTCCTCGCGCTCCGCCTCGGCCAGCTTGACCTGCTCGTACGCGCGTGCGTCCGCGGGCTTGCGGATCTCGCTCTCCAGCCGCTTCTCGGTGCGCTCGGCCTCCAGTTCGGCGTTGCGGGTCTCCTTGAGGATGACCTCCTGGCGGGCCTGCTGCGCCGCCTGCTTCACCTGGCCGTCGTACTCGGCCTTCTTGATCTCGGTGTCGCGGATGACGGCCGCGTTCTCCCGCTCGGTCTCCTGCTCGCGGACGGTCGCCTCCTGGTTGCGCTCGGCCTCCGCGATCCGGGCCGCGGCGGCGACCCGGGCCGCGTGCGGACGGCCGAGGTTCCTGATGTAGCCGGTCTCGTCGTCGATCTCCTGTATCTGCAACGAGTCCACGACCAGGCCGAGCTTGCTCATCTCGTCGGCCGCGGATCCGCGGGTCTCGGACGTGAGCCGCTCGCGGTTGAGGATGAGGTCCTCGACGGTGAGATTGCCGATGATCGACCGAAGGTGGCCGGTGAACAGTTCGTGGATCGCCCCGTCCATCGACTTCTGCTGTTCCAGGAAGCGGCGCGCGGCGTTGGCGATCGAGACGAAGTCGTCGCCGACCTTGTAGATGACCACGCCGCGGACCTTCACCGGGATGCCCTGCTGCGTCACGCAGTTCACTTCGAGGTTGGAGGCGCGGCTGTCGAGCCGCAGCCGCCGGGACGTCTGAAAGCCGGGCAGGACCGCGGTGCCCTTACCGGTGACGATCTTGAATCCGAGGCTGTCCACACCGGTGGTGGACTTGGACCTGGCCCCCAGCCCAGAGATGATCAGCGCCTCGTTCGGCTCCGCGACGCGCCAGACCATCTTGAAAAGAACGATCAACACGATGAGGGCGACGACGGCTGCGATCGCCACCACGAGCACGGGCATAGGGCCCCTCCTCTTCTGTTGTGGGCGGACCTGCCCCCGGGTCAGGCTTGATTGCGTTCACCCATAGACGCAGCGGCCACTTGATTGGTTCGCCTTAGATGTACCTCATTGTGCGGGAACGTTCCGTGTCGTTTTCCACGCTTGCCGGGGCCGGGGACCGGGCCGGGGGACGGTGCGGGAGGCGGGGTCTTACGGATAGCGTTCGCTTAACGTCTGCGCGGAGAACGGCTCCGGGCGTGTCGCACCACCGGGGGTTTCCCTTTGATCGGTAGGGAGGGCCGGGTGACCGGCAGAGTCGGTCCGGGCACGGTCGGGGAGGTGATGATCCCGATTCGGGGCGGGGTCGAGGCGTTCTACGCGCACCCCGTCGATCCCCGTGAGGAGCTCGGCGTCGGGACGATCGTCGTCGTGGTGGAGTTCTACCCGCCGCGCACGGTGTACGTGGCGCAGGCCCTGGCCCACTGAGCGGTCAGAGGACGCGTCCCGCCTGCTCCACGGCGGCTCGGGCCAGGTCCTCGGCGTCGGCGCGCGTCGCGGACGGGCCGTGGACGGTGATCGTGGCGAGGTAGTGGCGGCCCCGGACGACGACGTACCAGGTCCGGGTGCGGACGGCGCCCCTGGCCGTGGTGCTTCGCGTGCCTCTCGCGGCGCCGGCTTCCGTGCCGCTCACAGCACCGCTCACCGTGCCGGTCACCGTGGACACGCCGACGGTGCGGGAGCCTTCGCCGATGTCGCCCTTCGGGGCCTCGACGACGCGGTGCTCGGCCCAGCGGCCGGTGCCGAGCCTGGTGCGGAACCGCAGGCAGTCGGCGGGGACACGGGCGTTGACCTGCTTCTCGGCGTCGGCGGCGGACATGCCCATCAGGGTCTCGGTGACGGTCAGGCCCTCCCTGGTGAACGTGGTGAGCGCGGCCGGGGCGTCGACGGGCACGGCGGCGCCGGGACGGCTCGTCCCGCAGGCGCGCCTGTCGGTCTCGGTCTCCCGCTGGAGCCTGGCGGCGTTCTGGATCGCGGTGAGGGTGCCGTACTCCCCGTAGTCGGGCTCGCCGACACGGCGGTGACCGGGAAGGTGGTCGAGGAGCGCCTGGGCGAGCTGCGCGGAGGTGTAGCCGACACCGGCGACGTCGGCCGGGGCGGTGCCGTGGACCGGACGGGCGCGTTCGGCGCCGCCGCCGCACGCGGTGATCGCGGCGGCCGAGGACAGCAGGATGATTCCGAAGAGCCTGTGCGCCATGGCCGCGACCCTAGGCGGACCGGGGGCGGGAGACGGCGGAAGACACGCCTTCCGGACGAAATCACTTTCCGACGAAAGCGAACTTTCCGGATCAGCCCTCTTCAGCGCGGTCGTTGTACTCGGCGGCGTACTCCTGCCCGGACATCTTCTGGATCGTTTCGAGGATCTCGTCGGCGATGGCGCGGCGCGCCTTGCCGGGCGGCAGGTCGCGGTAGTGGGAGAAGTCCATCGGGGGCCCGATCCGCACGGTGGGCCGGGGGCCGAACACGCGCGGCATGGACGCGCCGATCGGCTGGATCTTCTCGGTGCCCTCCAGCGCCACGGGCAGGACCCGGGCCCCGGTCTCCAGGACGAGCCATCCCACGCCGGTGCGGCCGCGGTAGAGCCGTCCGTCGGGGGAGCGGCTGCCCTCGGGGTAGATGGCGAACGCACCCGCGTTCTGAAGGACCTCCGCGCCCTGTTCGAGCGCGCCCATCGCGGCCCGCCGGGCGCCGCGCCGCACGGGCACGTGCCCGAGGTTGGTCAGGAACCAGCGGACGAAGCCCCTCTTGAACCCGCTGCCCTCGAAGTAGGCGGCCTTGGCGATGTAGGTGACCGGCCGCGGGACGGCGAGCGGGATGATGAAGCTGTCGATGAACGACAGGTGGTTGCTCGCCACGATGAGCGGACCGTAGTGAGGCACGTGCTCACCGCCGATGACGCGGGGTCGAAATAGCAGCCAGAGGATCGGACGCACCACGCGCGTCATGAACGTGTAGAACACCCAGCCTCCCGAATTCGCCACAGCCACTGTAACGTCTGCGCCGATCCGGCCCCGGGTCAGCGTCGGTCTTTGCCCGTGCGGAGCGAGTCAGGAATTGCCCAACTCCAGGTCAAGCTGGGTGCAGCACCACCTTATCGACCATTCCTTACTATATAGTAAGTTTCTCGACAGTAAGTTATTGGCGGCGATTCCCGGCGTTGCCGGATGGCCACGTCAGGTAGGGTCACAGGTAGTACCGGGCAGGCCGTCCGGGTGTGTCACGGCCTGGGAGGCGACGGGCGACCTGGTCGTTCTCCGAGGAACCCCTTGGATTGCGGGGACCGGTGCGCGATCCTGTGGAGTCACCCGAGAGAGGCCGGTACCACCGGAGTGGGGCGAGGTGACATGGACTTCGACATCAACCTGATGCGCGACGACCGCTGCACCCTCGTACGCGTGCAGGGCGACATCGACGTGTTGTCCCGTGAACGCTTCGAGGAGGCGATGTTCAAGGTCGTCGAGTCCGGCGAACCCTTGGTCGTCGACATGCGCGAGGTCACGTTCTGCGACTCCACGGGCCTGAACGCGATCGTCGCCGCCAACCGCCGCGCCACCGAGCACGGTACCTCCATCGCGCTGGTCGCCCTGCCGCCCCGCGTCCAGCGGGTCTTCCACATCACCGGCGTCGACAAGTTCATCCCCGTCTACGAGACCCTCCGCGAGGCCCTCGGCGCCCTTCCGTCCACCTCACGCCCCTGACCTTCAGTTACAGCCCTCGAACTGGGGGACGCTCGTGGTCAGTTTGAGGCCCGAGCCGCCGAACCACTTGAGGAGGAGCCGCCCGGCCGTGCCGTCCTGGTACATGGCGGTGATGGCGCGGTTGACCTCCTCGCAGCCCTTCAGGTCGCCCTTCTTGAGGCCGACGCCGTACTTCTCGTCCGTGAACGGCGCGTTGATCATCCGTCCGGGGCGTCCGGCGGCGAACCCGGCGAGGATCAGGTCGTCGGTGGACACGGCGTCCAGGCGCCCGGCGGCCAGCGCGTCCATGCAGGCGCCGTAGGTGTTCACGGTGACCGGTGTCGCGGCGACCTTGCGTTCCTCGATGACGCGGCGCCAGGAGTTGGAGCCGGTCACCTCGCAGATCCGCTTGCCCTTCAGGTCCCGCACGTCGTTGATCGCGGTGGCGTCGGCGCGGACGAAGGTGTCCTGGTGGGCGACGTAGTACGGCCCGGCGAACGTGACCTTCGTCTTGCGCCCGGCCGTGATCGAGTACGTTGCGACGATCATGTCGACGGTGCCGCTCGCCAGCGCGTCCTCCCGGACGGACGAGTTCGTCGTCCGGAACGTGAGGCGGCTGCGCGGAATCCCCAGTTTGCCCGCGATATAGACGGCGACGTCGACGTCGAAGCCCTCGTAGGTGCCGTCCGGGCGTTTGACGCCGAGGGCGGGCTGGTCCTCCTTGACCCCGATGACGAGGGAGTCCTTGCCCGCCATGCTCTCCTCCTCCGAGCCGCCGAGGCCACAGGCCGTCAACCCCGCCGCCGCGACGACGACGGCCGCGGCGGCCCGGACACCGGCACCTGCGCCGGCACGGGAGGTGGCACGGGAGGTGGCGCGCATTCTCGTCTCCCTTCAGCGGAACTCGGCCAGCCGGGGCCGGGCCCCGGCGAGGATCAGCAGCGCGATGGCGGCCGCTCCGGCGGCCGGGACCGCCGTCCAGCCCCGCAACCCGTCGTTCGCGTCGTCGATCGCCTCGTCGAAGGCGTCCTGGTGGACGTCCGTCAGCGTGCCGAGCGCCTGGTCGTAGGCGCCGAAGTCGTGGATCGCCATCGCCGTTCGGTACCGCACGTCGATGGCGCCCGCCCGGTTCCCCGCCGCCACGTACCGCCGCATCAAGGCGTCGTTGCGCTGGACGGCCCGGTACGCGTCGAGCGTCCTGGCGAGCGCGTCCGCCGCGCGGCCCTTCTCCATCCTGCGGGCCTCGTCCCCGAGGAACCCGAGGAACGGGACGTCCTCGCGCCCCGGCTCGTAGGCGCGGACCTTCTGTTCGAGGCCGATGTGGTAGTTCTCCAGGTTCACCGGCTTGTCGCCCATGTCCGGGTAGACCACCGACAGGGACTTGTCGAGGTAGGTCTGCTCGTAGGTGTCGGCGCGTCCCGGGTCGAGGAGGTAACGGCTCTCGTCGCCGAACGCGCTGTGGCTGATCGCGCGGGCCCGGGACAGTTGCAGCACCGAGTCGAAGCCGTCCTCCTTCGCCGTTCTGATGTGGCCCACGTGGGCCGTCAGGAGGCCCGCGGCGACGGCGGTGAGCGCGAGCGTCCCGAGCGTCGCGAGGACCAGCGCGGGGTTGAGGACGCGGCGGAACGTCCGCGCCAGGTAGAGCTGCGTCGCGACCAGGAACAGCAGGGCGATCGCACCGGTCACGGCGACCCAGGTGCGTCCCGCGAGGACGGCGGAGCGTTCCGTCTCGTACGACTGCCGAACCCGCGCCCCCGTGTCGAGTGTGATGTTGTACGCCTTCGGCAGGATCTGGAGCCTCATCAGGTCGGTGGCCTCGCGGTAGGCCTCGACGACGTCCGGCGGCAGTCGGCCCGGTTCGTGGGCGGCCTGCTCGTCCAGCTTCATGGCCTGCCCGACGAGCCGCTCGTACTTCCCGAGCCCGTCCAGCACGTCCTGGACGGTCCGGCGGAGCGCCGGGTCGCGTCCGGCGAGCTGCGCGGCCATCACCGCCGCCGCGTCGGCCTCCGCGCGGCGCCGCTCGTACAGGCGCAGCGACTCGTCGTACCCGAGGCCGAGGCGGTGCTCGCGGCCGATGAGCAGGATGTTCGCCACCTGCGCGTCCATGTCGCTGAGCGCGAAGTAGAGCGTGCCGGTCGCGACGACCTGCGGCCCCGCGTCCCGCCCGATCGTCTCGACGGAGTCCCGCGCGTTCCCGACCGTCACGGTCAGGACGCCCAGCAACGCGCCGATGGCGGCCAGGCACAGCGCGACGTGCGTGCCGATGCGGCCGGGGATCGTCCGGAGCCACTCCCCCCGGACGAACGTCGCCGGACGGCCTTCGCGCCGCGACGCCGTGCCCGCGGGCGACCGTGACGCGGACGTGCTCGTGCCGACCGTCGGACGGTGCGACGGAGTGCGCGTCATCGAAGGCCTTCCAGCAAGGACGGCGGGTGGTCGGGGAACCTGTCGGCGAACCTACCGGCGGCGGACCCGGCCGTGCGCCCGTCCCGGCGGACCGGCATGACTTCAGCCTCCCCCCGGCCCGCCGTGGCGCGTCCGGACCGTCCGGACGGAACGGGTGTCGAGCGACATCTCGTCCGCCTTGGACACCTCGCGTTTCAGCCGGACCGTGCCGCGCGCCGGGTCGACGACGTCCACCACCCGGTCCAGCAGGTCGGAGATCTGGTCGTTGCCGACCTCCCGTGCCAGCACCAGCGCCCGCCCGAGCCGGGCCGTCGCCGTGCCCTCGTCGCCGTTGCGGCGCGCCTCAAGGCCCTCCTGGACGGCGTCGGCCAGCTCCGACTGCCCGGTGTGGTGCGCGACCCGCCCGTTGACGGACGTCGATCTGGACTCGTCGTCCGTCCATTCGGCGAGGACGTTGTCCGACGCGCGGACCTCGCCGTCCGCGAGCAGCTCCACCCGAGCCGCCCGCATCCGACGTCCCACGGCGGCGGGTTCGTCGATCTCGACGCACAGGTGGTACTCGCGTTCCTCGGCGCCCCACGCGCCCAGCGGATAGTCGCCGGTCTGCGTTCCCGACTCGACCCGCCTGCCGGTGAGTTCCGCGACGGTCGGGATCATCTGCTTGACGAACCGGGGCCGTGCCTGCCGGGGCGTCCACACGCGCAGGGTCACGTCCGCGACCTGCTTGTTCATCGCGTCCCTGGTCATCGCCAGGAAGTCGGCCTCCAGATCGGCGGGGTCGGGGACGTCGAGGAACCCGCCCAGCAACGTGGACGTGATAGTGCGGAGTTCGGCGACGTCCCAGTCGGTGCCGACGCCGCGTGCGTCGCACAGGAAGCGGCCCGAGCACGCCCGCAACGCCGCGTCCAACTCGTCCGCGGACTCGTGCTGGTTCTTGCCGTCCGTCAGCAGGATCGCGTGCCGGACGACGTCCTCGTAGCCGATGAACAGCCGCTCGGCGAGCCGCAGCCATGACCCGATCGCCGTGCCGCCCGCCGCGTCGAGCCGCCCGATCGCGGTCACCGCGCGGCGCCGGGACGTCTCGCTCGCCCCGACGAGCCGCTCCCCCTGCGGGTAGATCATCCGGGGCCGGTTGGCGCCCGCGACCACGGCGAAGTGCACGCCGTCACGCAGCGCGTTGACCGCCGCCCGCGCCGCCCGCTTCGCCGCGGCCATCTTGCCCCCGTACGACATCGACCCCGACGTGTCGATGAGGATGATCTGCGCGGCCGGCGCGCGCCTCGCGTCCTTCGAAGCCGCGGCGCCGGGGGAGCGCGCCTCGACGGTCACGATCGCGTGCATCTCCCGCCCACCGGCCGGAAGGTAGGGGTTCTGGTCCACGCGGATCGTGAACTCGGGGACGTCGCTCATCTGCCCGGCTCCCTGCATGGTCAGAACAACGTCCTCGGACGCACGGCGTTGGCCCGCCTCACCATCGTGTGCCGGTGCCCGGAGCCGTCGGCGAGTTTGGCGAGGACGCGGTAGGTCTCCTCCAGCTTCGCGCGCAGGGACGGCTCGTCAAGGCGGGTGCCGAGGACCTGGTGCCGGATCCCGGCGGGCAGCGTCCGCCCGGCGCGGACCCACGTCAGCGCCGCCTCCAGCACCTCGGCGGTGAACGCGGCCCTCCGTTCGGTGTCGAGTCGCAGGGACGACAGCCGCCTGCCCGCCTGCACCAGCGCGGGCGCGTCCAGCTCACCGGGACGACGGCCGCGGACGGCGACGGCGACGGCCGCGAGCTGCGCCGCGAGATAGTGGCTGGACACCCGCGGCACCGAGTCGAGGACACGCAGGGCGGAGCGCCGGTCGTCGACCGCGAGCCGGGTGCGGGCGAGGCCGAACGCGGCGCTCACATGCGTCGGGTCGGTGCGCCACACGATCTGGTAGAACCGGTCGGCCTCCGCCAGGGCGCCCGTCAATTCGTGGCAGAAGGCGAGCGCCAGCTTGGGCGCCTGCTCACCCGGCGCGAGGTCGTACAGGTCGTTGAAGACGGCCGCGGCGTCCCCACCGCGCCCGTCCGCGAGCGCGCGGACGCCCCGGTACCAGTCGACGCGCCAGTCGTCGGGGTCCTCGACGGCGAGTTGCTCCAGGAGCCGGTCCGCGCCGCCGAGATCGTCCAACTCGATCCTCGCGCGGGCCAGCGCCAGCCTGACCTCCCGGGACGCGAACGGCGCGGCACTGAGCGCCGCCGCCAGGTCCCCCGGGTCGCGGGCGGTGAGCCCGGCGAGGAACGCCGCCGCCGGATCCGCGCCGGACACCAACGGAACCGGCAGCGCCGCGGCCGCCGCCGAGGGCTCCAACGGCACCAGGATCGGCGCGGTCGCGGCGCCGTCCAGTCCGACGATCTCGGCGCCCGCCGTGTTCTGCTCCGGCCCGAACAGCGGCGACGGCGCGGGCCTCGGGCGTCCGTCCTCGGTGGACAGCACCTCCCGAAGGACGCCGGTGAGCTGCTCGGCCATCTCGGCGGCGCTCTGGAACCGGCGGGCCGGATCCGGGTGCGTCGCGCGACGCAGCAGCCGGTGATACGACTCGTGCCGCTGGAACAGCGGCACCTCCTCCTTGGGCGGGAGGCTGCGCAGATGCCGTCGCGTGTACCCGCGGAAGGGGAGGCTCAGAACCGCGAGTGTCCGTCCCACGGTGTACAGGTCGGACATGACCGACGGTCCCCGGGAGCCGATCTCGGGGGCCTGGTAGCCGGTCGTGCCGAAGATCGGGCTGTCGACGTCGAACGCCCGCCGCACCCCGCCGAGATCGATCAGCTTGAGCTGCTCCTCCGACTGGATCGCGTTGTCGGGCTTGAAATCGCAGTACAGCAGCCCGACACCGTGCAGGTACCCGAGCGCGCTCAACACCTCAAGCCCGTACGCGATCACCTGGCCGAGAGGCAGTGACGTGTCGTCACCGTGCTCACTCCGATGACTCAGCAGAATGTCTTTGAGGGACCTCCCACCGACGTACTCCATCACGATGTACCCGGAGTCGCCGTGCCGGACGAAGTTATAGATCTTGACGATGTTCGGATGCTCGACCTCGGCGAGGAACGCCCGCTCGGCCGTCGCCGCGGCCAGCGAGTCGGCGTCGCCCGTGTCGAGCAGCCCCTTGAGAACGACCCACCGCTCGCTGACATTGTGGTCACGGGCCAGGTACACCCACCCCATGCCACCGTGCGCCAGGCACCCGAGCACCTCGTACTGGCCGCCGAGCATCTCCCCCGGCCGGAGCTTCGGCGTGAACGAGAACGGATGCCCGCAGTTCCGGCAGAACCCCTCGGTGCGTCCGGGCCGCCCGCCCCGGCTACGCCCGACCTTCTCGTCGCACCGGCTACAGAACCGCCGGTTCTCCGGCACCTCCGGCTTCTCCATGATCGCCGAAGCGGGATCGCGGGTCGGCACCGGCGGCACCTCGACCAGCCCGGCCCCGAGCATCCCGCGCCTGGCCGAACCACTGGCCCCCGAGGAACCGCCCCGCGACGCCGTCCGCCCCGACCCGACACTCCGCGACCCCCGACTCCCCACACCACCAGACACCGACCGTCCACCCGCCCCCTGCCCACCCACCCCGCCTCGCTCGGCCTGCCCGGGGCGCCCGGTCTGTGCGGCCTGCTCGGGTTGAGCCTTCTGTGTCTTCTGCTCGGTTTGGGGTGCTTGAGGTGGTTGTGGGGAGTGGGGGTGTGGGGTTTGGGTGGGAGGGGGCGGGGCGAGTGGTGCCAAGCCGCAGATGTTGCAGAAGCCGTCCGGTTCGATCTCGCCCGTGCAGCCCGGTTGGGCGCATCGGTTCATCGCCGGGTCCTCGTCTCGTTTTCGCACGCTCTGAGCGCCCGCTGGAACTCCGTGAGCACCGTGGTGGCTCTTCGCAGGTCGCAGGGCGCCGTCCACAGCACGTCGTGGGCCTGCCCGTACAGCTCGGTGAGCCGCTCGTCCTCGATCAGGCCGAGCCGTGCGGCCTTGGCCCGGTACGCCTCCAGGCGTCCCCGCAACTCGCCTCGCCGGTCGAGCAGACCGGCACTGAGACGCAGGTCACCGCGGACCCGTTCCAGGGCCTCGTCGGCGGCGCGTTCCAACTCGGCGAAACGGCCCGCCATCTCGACCCAGCGGCCCGCCTCGCGGAGCCGTTCCAGGGCGGCGAGGCGGTCGCGGAGCGCGGTGCCGAGGCCCCGGGACGGCGCGGGCAGATTCGGCGTGTGGATCTTGGCCAGGGCCGTCGCGTGGGCTTCCCGGGCACGCCGCTCGGTGCTCTCGATCTCCTCGATGGACGCCAGGACGCGGGCGACGAGTTCGTCGTACTCGTCGCGCATCCGGGCGACGCCCGCCAGTTCGTCGCCCAGCGAGGTCAGCGCGGCGCGGACCCGGTCGAGCCGGGTCGTGTCGGGACGGCCGTCCCGGACGAGCGACAGCGGGTCGGTACGGACGACCCGGCCGAGCGAGGTCAGTTCGCGGCCGACGCGGTCCAGTTCAGGGTGGCGGGTGCCGTCCAGGGAGTGTGCCAGTCGCGCCGTCTCCCGCCAGCACCCCTCGACCTCCTCCAGGGGGAGCAGCAGTGCCGTCCAGGCCGAGTCGGCGGCGGCGATCTCGCCCGCGACGAACTCGTAGGCGTCCGACATCATCGCGACCGCCTCGTCCAGCGTCACCCGTCGCTCGCTCGGGCCGAGGAGCGTGCGGTCCTGGAGGGGGATCTCCCCGTCGGGAAGCTCGACCGACCGGCCCGCGAGCAGGCCGGAGAGTTCGATCAGCGTGGCGGCGTCCGGGCGGGGCGACCGTTCCCGCAGCTCCGTCGCGGTGTCCAGGACGGTCTGGTAGACGTCGAACAGCGCCCACAGCGTCGTCATCCTGGACTTCGCGTCCTCCCAGCGACGCCATGTCTCGCCGGTGAGCCTGGCGCCCTCCAGCAGGCGGCTGCCCTGGTGCCCGTCGAGGTCGAGGAGCGACGCCGAGATGCGGTCGCGGTCCTCGCGGAGCTTGCGCAGGGCATGGTCGATGCCCTCCCGGCTCATGGGCGCGGCGGCCCCTGCCCCGCTTTGATCCAACGTCAGCCCCGCGATCGCTGTCCGACCATCCCCCCGAGCATGTCCTGAAACGGGCGGTCTGGGAGCACGGACCAGCCCAGTCTCGGACGTACGCTCACTTATAAGTGTGATCCGTGACACTGAACGAAGACAAGCGTCCGGGGAAACCGAGTTGATCTCGCGTACCCGGGGCCGTTCGGGGAACGCCCCCCGCGCCACCGTCGTCCCGCGCCCGTACCCTGTGCCTGGGGAACCTCGTTGTCCCAGGTGACGTTACGAGTGTTAGTAGCGATACGAGAGGAGTGGTGAGTCCGCGGTGTCGGACCCCAGTCATAGACCCGGTGCCTCATGGTGAGCGCGGTACTGGGTGTTCTGGCGGTATTCGTTCTGACCGCCGCCACCGGTTACTTCGTCGCCCAGGAATTCGCCTACGTCGCCGCAGACCGCGCGACGCTCCAACAGGCAGCCGACCGCGGTGACACGTCCGCCCGGCGGGCCGTCAAGGTCATCGGCAGGCTGTCGTTCATGTTGTCGGGGGCGCAGCTCGGCATCACGATGACGACCCTGGTCGTCGGATTCATCGCCAAACCCGCTCTCGCGGAGCTGATCCGGCCCGTCCTTGAGGTCGTGGGCGTGCCGACCGGCGCGACCGGTGCGATCGCCCTCGCCACCGGGTTCGTCCTGGCGACGCTCGTTCAGATGGTGCTCGGGGAACTGTTCCCCAAGAACCTCGCGCTCGCCCGCGCCGAGTCGCTGGCGCGTGCGCTGTCCGCGTCCACCCTCCTGTACCTGACGGTGGCGGGGCCGCTGATCCGGCTGTTCGACCGCGCCGCGGAACGGCTGCTCCGCGCGGTGGGGGTCGAGCCCGTCGAGGAACTGCACGGTGGCGCGACGCTCGAAGAGCTCGGCGACATCATCGGCAAGTCGCACAGCTCCGGGCATCTGCCCGCCGACCTGTCCGGCCTGCTGGAGCGGGCCGTGTCGTTCGGTGATCTGACGGCCGACGAGGTCATGGTGCCCCGGCCGCAGGTCAGGACCCTGCCCACGACCGCGCCCGTCGCCGACCTCGTCGCGCTGATCAGGGAGACGGGGCACAGCGCGTATCCCGTCTACGGGGAGGACACCGACGACGTCGTCGGTGTCGCGGGCGTCCGCGAGGTCGCCGATGACGCGCTCGACCAGACGACGCCGATCGGTCAGGTCGCCCGGCCCGCGCTGCTCGTCCCCGGCAGCCAGCCGCTGTACGGGGTGATCGAGCGCATGCGCGACTCCGGTGAGGAGTTCGCCTGCGTCGTGGACGAGTACGGCGGCCTCGCCGGGATCCTCACCTTCGAGGACGTCGCCGAGGAACTCGTCGGGGAGATCGCCGACGAGACCGACCGGGAGGACACCCCGACGTCCGGCCCCGACGGGTCCTGGCTCGTCGACGCGGGCCTGCGCATCGACGAGGTCGGCCGCCTCACCGGCCTCGACCTGCCGGAGGGCGACGCCTACGACACCCTCGGCGGGCTCGTCATGGCGGGGCTGCGGCGGCTGCCGCGCCCGGGTGACCGGCTGACCGTCAAGCTGGACGCCGGGCCCGTCGACCTGGAGGTCGTCAGCGTGGCCCGCCGGGTCGCCGAGAAGATCATGATCAGGACGGCGCCGGCGGAGGAGCGGGCGCCCAGCCAGGTGCCCGCCCAGGCCGCCTCCGGTGACGGGACGGGGGAGAAGTCATGGACCCGCTGACCATGCTGCTGATCACCGTCCTGCTGCTGTTCGGCAACGGGTTCTTCGTGGCGGCCGAGTTCGCCCTGGTCGCCGCCAACCGGCCGCAGCTCGAACGCGCCGCCGCGAAGGGCAGCCGTCCCGCCGTGGCCGCCGTCGCGGGCGTCCGCGAACTGTCGTTGATGCTCGCGGGCGCGCAGTTCGGCATCACGATGTGCTCGCTGGGCCTCGCGATCGTCACCGAACCGGCGTTCGAGCACTTCCTCGAACCGCCGCTGCACGCGCTCGGCGTCCCGGAGGCCGGGGCCAAGGCCATCGCGTTCGGCTGCGCCCTCGCCGTCATCACGTTCCTGCACATGGTCGTCGGGGAGATGGCGCCGAAGTCGTGGGCGATCGCGCATCCGGAACGCTCGGCGCTGATCCTCGCCCTGCCGTTCCGCGCGTTCGCGAAGGTGTCCCGGCCGATCCTGTCGGCGCTGAACGAGACGACCAACGCCCTGCTGCGGCTCTTCCGCGTCACCCCGAAGGACGAGCTGGACGACCACACCGACCCGGCGCGGCTCAGCCATCTGGTCGGCGAGTCGCGGCGCCTGGGCCTCATCGGCCGCCGCGACCACGAACTGCTCCGCCGGGCCATCTCCGCGCGGGAGGCCACGGTCGGCGACCTCGTCGTGCCCGCCACGTCGGTCACCACGATCGGCGCGGACGCGACCGCCGCGCAGATCAGGCAGACCGCGACCGCCAGCGGCCACAACCGGATGCTGGTCCGCGACGGCGACGGCGCGATGACGGGGATCGTCCACGTCCGGGCGGCCATCACCGAACCGGACGGCGACCGCCGCGCCGGTGAACTGGCCCACCCCGCGCCCGTCCTCACGGCTGAGACGACCGTCCTGGACGCGGTCAGCCGGATGCGCCGCGCCCGCGCCCAACTGGCCGTGGTGAACGGTGAGGGCGACGAGTTCACGGGCATCGTCACCCTGGACGATCTACTCGCGGAGCTACTGGCCACAAACCCGCACTGACAAATACCGCTCAATTGCGGCAATGGCGCAATTGTCGATGTGTTGCAACGGGCTTTTCGGGTCATTGTTGTAAATATGAGCGGACACGGGCATGGTCATGGTCGGTCGTTCAGAGGCCGGGTCTCGCACGTCCTGAGGCCCCACTCGCATGAGGCGGCCGACAAGGTGGACTCGGCGATGGAGGCCAACGCGCAGGGCATGCGCGCCCTGTGGATCTCCCTGGCGGGTCTGGGCGCCACCACCGTCCTCCAAGCGGTGGTGGTCATGTTCACCGGCTCGGTGGCGTTGCTGGGCGACACGCTTCACAACGCCGCCGACGCCCTCACCGCCGTCCCGCTGGGCATCGCGTTCATCCTCGGCAGGCGCCCCCCGACCCGCCGCTACACCTACGGCTACGGACGGGCCGAGGACCTCGCGGGCGTCGTCATCGTCCTCGCCATCGCCGCCTCGGCCGCGGCCGCCGGATACGCGGCCGTCCAGCGGCTCGCCCATCCACAGCCTGTGGAGCACGTGGCCGCCGTGGCGGGGGCCGCCCTCGTCGGCTTCGTCGGCAACGAACTCGTCGCCCGCTACCGCATCCGCGTGGGCCGCCGCATCGGCTCCGCCGCCCTCGTCGCCGACGGCATGCACGCCCGAACGGACGGGTTCGCGTCCCTGGCCGTGCTGCTGGGCGCGGGCGGCATCGCCCTCGGCGCCCCCTGGGCCGACCCCGTCGTCGGACTCCTGATCACCTTCGCGATCCTGACCGTCCTGTGGCAGACGGCCCGCGAGGTCTGGCGCCGCCTGATGGACGCCGTCGACCCCGCGCTCGTCGACCGCGCCGAGGCCGCCCTGTCCGCGACCCCGGGCGTCCTCGCCGTCGGCGACGTCCGCCTCCGCTGGATCGGCCACCGCCTCCGCGCCGAATGCGACGTCGTCGTCGACCCCGACTCCACCGTCGTCCGCGCCCACCAGATCGCCGTCGACGCCGAACACAGCCTGCTGCACGCCCTGCCCCGGCTGTCGGGCGCGCTCGTCCATCCGGACCCCGAAGCCCGCGACGGTGAGGATCACCACGCGGCATTGGCCGGTCACCGCTGAGCCCCTGACCTGTGAGACGTTAGTCCCGGGCCGAAGGGGATATACGGCCCCGGGGCGGTCGATCTGGGACGGGATGACGTCGGTGAAACAGCCAGCAGAGAACAAGGGACCGGACAAAACCTCACAGCCTCCTGGACACGGGC
Organism: Actinomadura spongiicola; assembly: GCF_003432485.1. Lineage (GTDB taxonomy): Bacteria > Actinomycetota > Actinomycetes > Streptosporangiales > Streptosporangiaceae > Spirillospora > Spirillospora spongiicola. Next base: position 115,924 of record NZ_QVNQ01000001.1, on the reverse strand, counting down.
GGCCCGAACCCGTCCCCGACTCCGAGGAACGCAACGTCACCGTCCCGCTTCCCGTCCAGGAAGCGCCGGAGGACGGACCCGCGACAAGCGCGGAAACCGTCCCTGACCCTGCGGTGGTCGAAGCCGCGGCCGCCAAGGCCGCGGCTGAGGCGCCTGTGGAGGACGTGACGGGCGTTTCGGCCGTCGAAGGCGTGGCAGTGGAGCCTGAACCCATGCCCTCCTTGGATGCCACCGGCGAGGACGTGTCGGATGTCGAGGTCACGGCTGAGGTGCCCGTGGGCGACTGGACGGACGTCCCAACCGCCGAAGGCATCGCCCCAGGCCTCGAACCTGCACGCCCCTCGGACGCCTCCGGCGACGACATATCGGGTGTCGAAGACATTGTCGCCGAGACCGCACATGAGGTGCCCCTGGGCGTCTCGGCCGATGAGGGCGTCATCGGCGAGCCCGGACCTGCACCTTCTGCGAACGCCTCCGGCGAGGCCGCGACTCAGGCGCCTGTAGGCGACGTGGCAGACGTTTCAGCCGCCGCAGACCTCGAACCTCCATCCACCTCTGCCCCCTCCGGCAAGGACATGTCGGGTGTCGAAGACGTGGTGCTCGATGCGCGGTCGGAGTTCGGCACCATGCCCATCCCGACGGTCGGGGGAACGCCGCCGCTAGGAACGGAGGCCGTTGACGAGGAGTGGGGCGGACGTGAACTCGTAGAAGGCGTCTACGGGCCACTGTCGGAGTTCTATGAGGGGCTCGACGCCCGCCTGAGGGAAGTCCCCGAAGACGTGCCGCCGGTCGGGTGGGCGCCGCACATCGCCGCCCTGCGGGTCCTGCGCGAGGAGCGGGTCACGGGCGACTGGCAGGTCCTGGCCCGGTTCCTGACGGCACCCGGTTCGCTGGGGAAAACAGACCTGCTCCGCCTCGTCCAGACCGAGGACGTCGACGACGTCGTCCGCGGAATCGTCAAGGAAGTCACCGCGGCCGACGGACGGGCGTTGCTGCTCGCGCCGACACCGGAACGGGCAGCCGACCTGCTGCGGACGCTGGAGGACGACCCCGAGGTCTTCTCCCTGATGATCGAGACGCAGCCCGCCACGGCGGAGTCGCCCTCGGTGGAGACGCAGGCCCTGCCGCCCGTACTCGACGAGGTTGCCGAACCGGCGCCCGTCCGGGAGTTCGGCGCGAACGGGACGGTCGAGTTCAAGCCCATGGTCGGGCAGCCCGCCGACGAGGCGAACGAGACACCGGCGGTCACGCGGGTCGAGCCGCTCCCCGCGATGCCGATGCCCACGACGGAACCCGCCGTCCCGGCGGAGGGGCCGTCAGCTCCGGAGACGAGGGTACGGACGGCGGCGCTGCGCCCCATCGGAGAGGCGTGGCGGGTGTCCTGGGAGACGGAGACGCAGCTGCTGCGGCGCGGTCTGATGTGGCTGGAGCAGTGGCCACGGGACGCGGCCACGCTACGGGCCGTCGAGGCCGAGAACCTGCGGCGACGCGAGGCCCTGGACGCGGCGAGGGCGACGCTCACCGCGACGATCGAGGAGTCCCGGAACGCGGCCGCCAACGCCGAGAACGCCGCCGTCGAGGCCGAGGCGGAGGCGGAACGGCTCGCCGCCGTCCAGACGGAGGCGGAGGCCGAGCTGGAGGGCCCACGCGCGGAAGCGGAACGGCTCCGAGCGATCGCGGAGGAAGCGGCGGCCGAGGCGAACGCGCTGACCCGGACCGCCGACGCCGCGTACGCCCGATGCGCCCAACTCGACGAGCGCGCCAGAACAGCGCAGACGGAGTTGCAGGAAGCGCGCCAGACGGAGGCGTCCCTGAAGGACGAGCTGGCACGCGCACAGGAGGCGCTGCCCGCGGCCGCGGAGGAGGCGCACCGACTGGCGGCGGAGGACGCGGACGCGGCGGCGGAAGGCCACGCCGCCTACTACCGGCTCGTGTCGGCGGAGTCGGCACTGTCGGCGCTGCGCCGGAAGATGACGCTCGGGCAGCGCCTGCACGTGGCGTCGCCGCCGTCGGAGCTGCGGTCCCTGCGCGCCGAGGTCAAGGGCCGTACGCGGGAGGCGGACGAGGCCGCCAAGAAGGCGCGGGAGGCCAAGGACGCCGCCGAGCACGCGGAACGGGTACGGCGCGGCCTCGCGTCGTTCGTGTCCGAGGGCGGGGCGCGGCTGCAACAGGCGCAGGAGGCGCAACGGCGCCTCGGCACGGAGCTGACCTGGCTGGCGACGGAACGAGAGACCGCGACCGCCGAACACCAGAAACAAGCCCGCCTAGCCTCAACAGCGGTGGAAAAGGCGACGCAGGAAGCGACCCAGGCACGCCTCGCGCAACAAACCGCCCAAGCCATCGAAGACCGGATGAACACGGCCCGGACGTCCCGCGAGGAGGCCCTGGCCACGGCACGGCAGGCCAGGTCGGACGCGGAGGCGGCCACGGCCCACGCGGCGGAGACCGCGGTGGCGCTGGAACGGCACGACGCCGCGGCGACGGAGGAACTGTCCGCCATGGAGGACGACCTGGAGACGGCCCGGCGGACGGAGGCCGGCTCGCGGGAGAACGTCCTGGAGATCTGCGGCACCGACCCCACCACCGCCCCGGAGGCCGTCGCCGACCACCAGCGCCGCGCGATGGCCCGCATCGAGGAGCTCACCGCCTACACCGCCGGTGAGCGCTCCGCCGGGGGCGACGTCCTGCTCCGCACCGCCGACCTGGTCGTCGGGACCCCGACCGGGGTGGGCCTCACCGGCCGCGACGAGGAGTTCGACACGTTGATCGTCGCGGACGCGTGCGCGGTCACGGACGCGGAGTTCCTCATCGGCGCCGTCCGCTCCCGCGCCTGGGTCCTGGTGAGCGCGCCGGGCGTCCGTCCGCCGGACTACCGCGAATACGCCGACGCGCCCACCGGCAGGCTGGAGGCGAGCCCGTTCGAACGCGCCGCCACGGCCGCCCCGAGCCTCGTGGACGTCCGCTGACGTCAGTCTTTGTCGTCCTTCTCAGGAACGACAAGGTGCAGCAGCCAGCCGACCACACCGACGACGATGGCGCCCCAGAACGCGGGCCAGAAGCCGGTGACGTGGAACGGCAGGTCGAGTTCCCCGGCGAGCTCGCTGGTGAGCCAGAGCAGCAGCGCGTTCACCACGAGCCCGATCAGACCGAGCGTCAGCACGTAGAACGCGCACCCGAGCGTTTTGATGAGCGGCTTGATGATGGCGTTGACGAGGCCGAAGATGGCGGCGACGGCGACCAACGTGAGAGCGCGACGGCCGGCCGTGTCGCCGTCCACCGAGATACCGTCGATCACCACGGTGGCCACCCAGAGGGCGACCGCGGTGATGCCCACCTTGAAAAGAATCCGCACACCACGATCATGCGCGGAACGGACGGGCGCCGTCATCCCTCCGCACGGCGATTACGGCGGACACCCCGTCATCATCAAGAACGAGCGAGCGACCCGCTCACTCCTTACGGTCGAAGAACGGGGAAGTGGCCGCCACCTGCGAACGCGGCCCCACCCGCGGGCCCTGGGCGGCGGCGGGCGCCCCACGCCGCGACTGCCGTCCCCGGCCGGACGAGCCGCCCCCCGACGCGTCGGCCTGGGCGGCGGCCTGGCGGACGCGGGCGAGTTCGCGTTGCAGGCGGCGCTTCTCCATCTCCAGGGTGGTCAGCGACTCCTCGTGCTCCTCGCGCAGGTCGCGCAGGTCCCGGCGGGTGCGCAGCAGGCGGACCGTGCCGATGACCGCGAGCGCCGTACCGGCGATGAAGACCACGGCCGTGACGGCCCCGGCGAGGAATACCTGCCATAGTTCGTCCACGCCTGGCACGGTCTGACCGAAGGCGACGAGGTTCGTGGATCCAGTGTTTCCGAGGATGACGCCCACCACGGCGGCGATCGCGGCCACCACCAACAGGGAACCGAGGAACACCATGGAAGATCTCCTCTGCGTTGAGCTCCGGAGAAGGCGGAGGACCTACACCATGCCAGACCGGACGCGATCAAGTCTTACTCGTCAGATAAATCCTCATTAGGTGCTACAAGTCGGCTATCAGGGCGTGCTATGCGCGCGGTTCCGTTTCGGTCGCACCGGGTAGTGATCGTGGCCAGGGTAGGACGCGCCGAAAAAGCTTCGCGGAGGAACCCATGCCCGTACAAGCGATCGTGTTCGACCTGGACGGCGTCCTCATCGATTCCGAGCCCGTATGGGAGGAGGTCCGTCGCGGCTACGTCGAAGACCATGACGGACGCTGGCTCCCCGACACACAGGAACGGCTCATGGGCATGAGCACCGAGGAATGGGCCGGATACATCGCCTCCGAACTCGTCGACGGCGTATCAGCCGAGGAGGTCGCCTACGAGGTGATCGACCGAATGTCCCAGCGGTACGAAGGATGGCCACCAGTACTACCGGGAGCAGAGTCGACCGTCCGCCGTCTGGCGGAGTACCGTCCGCTCGGGCTGTCGAGCTCGTCCCCGCGCGCCCTCATCGACCTGGTACTAGGCCAACTCCGCTTGGACGCACTGTTCCGCGCCACCGTGTCGACCGAAGAGGTGGACCGCGGCAAACCCGCCCCGGACGGATACCTGACCGTGGCCGCACGGCTGGAGGTGCCCGCCCCCGCCTGCGTCGCCATCGAGGACTCCAGCAACGGCCTCCGCGCGGCCCGCGCCGCCGGCATGCCGGTGATCGCCGTCCCCCGCCCCACGCACCCACCAACCCCCGACGCGCTGGCCCTCGCGGCCCACGTCGCCGACGACCTGGAGGAGATCACGCCCGAGCTGGTGGAGGTTATCCACAAGTGAGGATTCTGTGGGGCGGGCGTCGGCGGTGGCTCCTACTATGGGCCGGTGACTTCCCCTGAGACCCCGGAGACGCTCGACGTCCTGCGACGCGTGTTCGGCTACGACGCGTTCCGGGACGGCCAGCGGGAGATCATCGAGCACGTGTCGGCGGGCGGCGACGCGCTCGTCCTGATGCCGACCGGCGGCGGGAAGTCACTGTGCTACCAGATCCCGGCGCTCGTCCGTAAAGGCACCGGAATCGTCATCTCCCCGCTCATCGCCCTCATGCAAGACCAGGTGGACGCGCTGCGCACCCTCGGCGTCCAGGCGGGCTTCCTCAACTCCACCCAGGACCTCGACGAACGCCGCGTCGTCGAGGCGCAGTTCGTGGCGGGCGAACTCGACCTGCTCTACCTGGCCCCCGAACGCCTCCGCCTCCCCGCGACCGTCGACCTCCTCGACCGCGCGAACGTGTCCCTGTTCGCGATCGACGAGGCGCACTGCGTCTCCCAATGGGGCCACGACTTCCGCCCCGACTACCTGATGCTCTCCGGCCTCCACGAACGCTGGCCGGACGTCCCCCGCATCGCGCTGACCGCCACCGCCACCGAGGCCACCCGCCACGAAATAGCAACAAGGCTCAACCTCGACGCCACCGCCCCGAACACCCGCCATTTCGTCGCGAGCTTCGACCGCCCGAACATCCAGTACCGGATCGAACCGAAGACCGACGCCAAACGCCAACTCCTCCGCCTCCTCCAAACCGAACACAAGGACGACGCCGGAATCGTCTACTGCCTCTCCCGCAACTCCGTCGAGAAGCACGCCGCGTTCCTCACCGAGAACGGCATCGAGGCCCTCCCCTACCACGCCGGCCTGGACGCCCAGACACGCGCCGCCAACCAGGCTCGCTTCCTCCGCGAGGACGGCCTGGTCATCGTCGCGACCATCGCGTTCGGCATGGGCATCGACAAGCCGGACGTCCGCTTCGTAGCGCACCTCGACCTCCCCAAATCCGTCGAGGGCTACTACCAGGAGACCGGACGCGCCGGACGCGACGGCCTCCCCTCCACCGCCTGGCTCGCCTACGGCCTCCAGGACGTCGTCAACCTACGCAAAATGATCGACGGCGGCGAGGGCGACGCCGCGTTCCGCCGCCGCCAGACCCAGCACCTCGACGCGATGCTCGCCCTCTGCGAAACCGTCGAATGCCGCCGCGTCCACCTCCTGAACTACTTCGGCCAGCCCGGCGCCCCCTGCGGCAACTGCGACACCTGCCTGACCCCACCCGAATCCTGGGACGCGACCGTCGCCGCCCAGAAGGTCCTCTCCGTAATCGTGCGCCTGGACCGCGAGCGCCGCCAGAAGTTCGGTGCCGGGCACATCATCGACATCCTGCTCGGCAAGAAGAGCGCGAAGGTCATCCAGTTCGACCACGACTCCCTGAAACCCTTCGGCGTCGGCACCGAACTCCGCGAAGTCGAATGGCGCGCCGTCGTCCGCCAACTGCTCGCCCAAGGCCTGATCGCCGTCGAGAGCAACCACGGCACCCTCCTCCAAACCGAAGCGAGCGCCGACGTCCTCCGCGGCCAACGCAAGGTCATGATGCGCCGCGAACCAGACCGCCCCACCCCCAAGGCCGCAAAGGCCGCCAAGGACCGCAAGCCCCCCATCGACCTCGCCCCCGAAGCGGCCCCCCTCTTCGAACGCCTCCGCGCCTGGCGCGCCGCCACCGCAAAGGAACAGGGCGTCCCCGCCTACGTCATATTCCACGACGCCACCCTCCGCGAAATCGCGACCGCCCTCCCGTCCACCCTCACCGAACTCTCCCAAATCAACGGCGTAGGCGAAAACAAACTAGCCAAATACGGCGAAGACGTCCTAAAAACCCTAACCGAGTAACCCCGACGGTTTCGCATGCGACAAGCGAAACCCCGCAACGACCTGGACCGCCCAGCCCCCACGCACCACCCCTGGCTCCTCAGCCACCCACGGAACCAGTGCCCGGCCCGTCCCCGCCGACAACGAGACCCCGCAGCGTGCGCCGTCCGTCGTCAACCGGACCCACACCCCCCCGACCAATCACGCGAGCATGATCTCCTGCTAGATCCACCCCTCCACCAACCGCCCGGCGATCGCGCGCCTCCTCCTCGACCCCACTCGGCCTCCCCTGCCACCCGCGGAACCGGTGCCGGACCCGCCCCGCCGACAACGAGACCCCGCAGTGTCAGCCGGCAGTCGTCAACCGGACCCACAACCCCCCGGCCATGCAAGCGAGCATGATCTCCTGCTAGATCCGACCCTCCAACAAAGGCCAACCATCAGCTTCCATCACAGGCGTCCGACACATGCACACCCCTCAGAGACCTTGTATCCGAGCAGAGAAGACCCGAATGTCCTTGGTCGTCGCACACGGACTTCACCAACGACATGGCCTGCCATACGCCAGCACCAGCGATCGAAGCCCTCGACAGCACGACCTACGTCGGCGACCGCGAACCGAGATGGGCCCAGCGCTGCCAGCCCAACGCACGTCCCACTGCTCGGGACGGCCGGAGCATTCACGGAGCCGAGCCCTACGTAATACCTGCCACCGCGCCGGCCTAACCCCCGAAGACCCCTACCAACGCACACGACCCACAACTACGGAAGGGACGCCCGGAGCCGCCCAATGACCCGCAGGATCTCCCCGCGATGCTTGGCCGACTTCAACCACGCCGGCAACTTGGCCACCATGGTCATCCCGACATACTCCCCGCGTTCCCGCAGCCGAGCCCCGACATACCCCTCCAAGAGGTCCAGATGGCGCTCGTTGAACGCCCACAGAGTCCGCCCACCGCAGCAATCCGCCCGTAGCCACAACGGCTGCCCGAAATACGGATCGACCGCACCGCCCCAGCGCGACACCCCGCCGGGCCAGTCCCTCACGTGCCCACAGTCACGACACCCGAGACGCCGAGGCCCCCAGGCTGAGTAACGAACACGCAGGCCCGGCCACGGCACCACCTCAGCGCACTCCCGGCAGACCGGACAGACCACTTGGACGGGATCCTCCGCTAAGCCGTACAACGACACATCAGAATCGACAAACCGCTCCGGATTCACGCCTCCATCCTCCCCGCCACCCCCACCGCAACGCACCCACGTTTCCCGATCCGGCCGATCATGGCCTCTAGACTCCCGGGAACCCCTGGAGCAAAGGTCCCTATGGCACTCGCAAGAAAGAAATCACGCCGAATCACCGTGGGCGGCACCGAACTCCGCTGGAAGGTACGCAGCCGCCCCACCTACAGCCAGGCCATGGGCTGGTCCCCACTGTCCTTCACGGTCCAGCACGCCAGCGGGTCGGGCGCACGCCTGGTGGTGTCCCTGCCCTGCGCTCACCCCAGCAACGCACGGTGCATGCCCGCAGGCGTGGTCCTCCCTCGAACCGTGGCCGCCGCAATCACCAAGGCACTAGCCCTGGGATGGCACCCCACGCAACCCGGCCCCCAACTCAACCTGCAACTGGATCACACAACACCCGCGCCCCCAGCAGAGCGGGAGGGCGGCACTGCCGGCACAACGTCATGGCCGTACTCCGCTGAGGCACCTGAGGGAAGAGCCTCTGACATAGGCGCACCCGAAGAATCGAACCCCTAACCCAACTGATTCACAGCCTCCGAACCGTCTGCACCAATCCGTCCGCTGAACCTCCGCCTGCTGCCCCCTCATCATTCGCAAAGACCCGGGATCATAATCCGGATGGTTGCGACCGTGGCCCCGGGAGCCAGGACGGAAAGCCCTCGGAGGCCGCGCACCAGGTCTGCCGAGATCCGCCCACTCCCGCACGACCAAGTTGGACGAACAGGCTCCGGAGGGCGTACATCTGAATACCCTGAACGCCAGGCTGACCTGATCGCGAAGCCTTCAGCCCTCCCCGCCAACCTCCGCCGGTCCGCGGAAATCCCGGCTCATACTCAACGATCCGCACAGCCCCGCACCTGGAGAGCCGAAGCGATGTAGCTACTCGCCGAGTTCGCGCACGGGAAGATCTCTCCTCAACGGCTCGTCCGCTGTCCCGAGTTCTCGGCGGGCGGCCTCCAGGAACGCGAAACGCAGGTCACGCTTGGACGGTGTGCCCTCTCCCACGGCCTGGCCCCGGAGCAGCGCATGGAGCGCCGCGGTGTAGTCGTGGGCAGCCTGCGCGACGGGAGAGGAGCACACAAGCTCGGGAACCTTCTTGGCAAGCCAAAGCGCATGCAGGTGCTGCCACCTCTCGGAGTCGTCAAGCTGCTCTCCCATGGACAGCCGGTCCAAGCACAGCTCCACCTGCTGGGCGGCGGACAGGAACTCCAAGAGCGCCGCCTTACGCTCTGAGCGTTCCGCACTGGCCTGCTCGAACCTCGCGCGCCGTGCCTCCACACGTGTCGACAGGTACTGACCGATCAGGGTCCCGGCAGAACCAAGTACCACCCCCGCCAGCGGCAGAACCGTCGTTGACACGCTCATGCCGCTGAGACGATCGGTTCCGGCCGACGGTTCCGCAGCCCCGTGACCGCTGCCCTGCCGCACCGTCCAACCCCTGGCTCCGACAAGACCTGCACTCGGCGACGGGTTCTGTCCAATATGGCGACACCGAAAGGCGCCCCGCTCCACGACCGACGCCGCATCCACACTCCTACTGGCGGGCGGGTCTCGGGCACTGGCATCCGCACGAGTTGCGGCACTCGGGCGCGTCGCTGACGCTCGCACAAGGGACGCCGTTGCCGTCGTCTCCGAGATCCTCGGGCACGCGTCCATCACGGTCGCCAAGGACGTCTACGGGCATCTGCTCGTCGACGACAAGCGGGCCGCGGCTGAGGCCATGAGCGGCGCCCTCTTCGGGACCTGATCGAAGCCCGTGGCTCCCAACGTGGCTCCCATGGCCCACGCAGAGGGCCCCTTCCAAGATCGGAAGGGGCCCTCTGAGGTGGGCGCACCCGAAGGGATTCGAACCCCTAACCTTCTGATCCGTAGTCAGATGCTCTATCCGTTGAGCTACGGGTGCTTGCCGGGATCACTGTACCGGCTCCGCGGACCTCACCGCGAATCGATTGACCGATGCGCGACCCGCAAACTGTGAGCTGTGTCACGGAACCCTTTGTGGTCGAGGTACGCCAAAGGGGTGATTGCGACGGGAGTGACCACGGGGGTCCCTGTCGTTCAAGCCCCACCCCCCTGAAGGAGAGTCCACATGCGCATGTCCGCCACCAAGCTGATCGGTGCTCTCGCCGTCGGTGGCTTGTTGCTCGGTTCCACGGGCTGCGGGGCGGTCGACGCCCTTGCCGGAGGCAAGAAGTCGACGGCGTGCAAGAACATCGAGAGCGAGCTGCGGAGCTTCTCCACCAGCAGTATGTCGATGACGTCGTCCGGCGGCGCCTCGGCGACCGCCCAGAAGTTCTCCGACACGGCGGCCAAGGTCCGCTCGGAGGGCCAGAACGCCGGTGGCGACGTCGAGACCGCCGCGACCGCGTTCGCGGGCGACCTCGACAAGACGGCCGAGATGCTGCGGAACCTCAGCTCCGGCAACACCTCGTCCATGGGACAGCCCAACGTCGCCGACATCCAGCGGCACGGCAACGACCTTGCCGACGCCTGCGGCTTCAACGGCTTCCGCCTGGGCGGCTGACCATCGACGGTCCGCTCCCGCGGCCCCGGGAGCGGAACGCCGGCTCGTCGCCGTCGCCTAGTGGCGGGGTCTCCGACTATGCTTCTGGGACCCGCAGCTTGGACTTTGCCGGTTGGTACGCCGAACCGGTAGCCTGTCTAGGCCTGACGGCACTGGAGGATTCGCCTAGTCCGGTCTATGGCGCCGCACTGCTAATGCGGTTTGGGTTTACGCCCATCCGGGGTTCAAATCCCCGATCCTCCGCTCTCTGACCAGCGCGTTCGCGGAAGTCGATGACTTCGGCGAGCGCGCTGGACTCGTCTTGTGGGTCCATTGTGGGTCCGGTCCGGCGGGGAACGACCGTAGCCGTTGCTTCGGCCGCCGCTTTCGCCACTTGCGGGATGACCGACGTGTAGACGTCCGCGGTGAAGCTGGACCGCGAGTGGCCGAGCGTCTCACTGATGATCTTCATGTCGACACCGGCCGCGAGGCTCAGCGTCGCCGCGCCGTGCCTGAGATCGTGGAACCGGATCGGCGGTAGCGGGCCGCCGTCGAGCGCCACGCGCACCGCCTCGGCGGGGACGCGGTGACGCTTGGCGATCTCGGCAACCGTCCACCCGTCCGCGTACCGCTGGCGGATCGTGGCGTACCGCTCGATGATCGCTTCGAATCGTTGGGAGATCCATTCCGGCCGGAGCGCCGAACCGTCCTCGCGCGTAAACATCAGGCCGTTGTCCTCCCACAGGTCCCCGCCCGCGCGCCGCTCGGCGTCCTGCAGGTCTTCCCATTCGTCCAGGACCTCGGCCGTCCCCGCGTCGAGCGTGATGGCTCGCTCGCCGCTCTCCGACTTGGCGTCGTCAGGGTCCAGGTCGTCATCCGGGCGCGTCTCGCGGATCGTGATCGTGCCCGCGTCTCGGTCTCGCTCGGCGCGCGGTAGTCCGGCCACCTCGGCACGGCGCAGGCCTCGGAACGCCACCAGGTGGAACAGCGCGTAGAACCGTTCCTCGATCGCCGTGGCGAAGTCGAGGAACGCGCCGGTCTGGTCGGGTGTCCACACCATGACCGGACTCGGCGCCTTTCCGGTCTTCTCCCACCGGGCGACCCGTCCGGCCGTCCACACGAGCGGCTTAGGCCGCGGACCGCGCGGCAATTCGACGTTCTCCACGGGGTTGTAGTCGAGCAGCTTGGACTTCTTGACCGCGCTCCCCAGGGCCGAACTCAGCACGGCATGCACGCGCTTGATCCGCGCAGGAGACAGCGGCTTTGTCGACTTCTTCCCGCGCTTCTCCCCCTCGGCGAGTGTCTTCTTCACCGAATCGGCGCGCGCAGCCACCAGCCGCCGCATGAGCTCGCTCGGCTTCTCGCCGTCCGGCAACGGCCGGTTGATCACCGCCATTTCGGCGTAGAGCTCGCTGGCGTGGTAGTCGCGCAAGTCGACCAGGCGGAGGTGCCCAAGGCCCGGCTTCAGGTACAGGTTCACGGCCTCCACATAGCTTTCGCGCGTGGAGTCCTTCAGGTCCACCTTGCCCGCGAGCCACCGGTCAAGGTACGGGCCGACCTTCAGCGCGTGGTCCGCCGTGTGGCCACGCTTACCGACCTTCGCCAGCGCCTCGGCCAGCGCGTTCTCGGCCTCCTTCTTGGTCTTGAAAGGGCCGATCCGCGGCCGCCGGCGCCTACCGTCCGCGGTGGCTGGCGCGTCGTACCGCGCCCACCATGAGCCGTGGTTCTTCTTCTCGATGTCCGGGCACTTCGTGTCGTACGGCTTCCCCGTCTCGGGGTTGCGGCACCCGCATCGCTTGAACGCGAACCCCTTCACTGGGAATCACCCTTGAGCCACTCGGGGAGCTCGTAGCCGCGGCGGCCCGGCGGGCGGGCGTCGAGCTGGAAGCGCGTGAACTCCTCGCGCTCCTCACGCTCATCGAAGAACGTACGGTCACGGAGCGGCGCGCGTCCGTCCGCCCAGTCCCAGACTTCCTCACAACTGAACCGACCGGCGCCGGTTACGGACATCGCCGTGCTCGCGTCATCCTCCGGGACGAAGAGAAGCGCCGACGGGTTGACGCCGAGAACGGCAGCCAGCGCCACCAGGTCATCAACGTCAACCCGACGCGTCCCCGCCTCGATCTTCGTAATGCCGTTCGCGAGGATCGGCCTGCCCGCTGCACTCAGTCGCTCGGCAAGCTGAGCCGTGGAGAGGTTACGCAGAGTGCGGAACCGCCGGACGTTCTCGGCGACGTAGGCGCCCGTATCGCCGATGCCGTTCCGGTGTCGCTTCGAAGCATGGATTTCTTCCATATAAGAAGAGTAGCAGCCTTGATTGACACGGGGCGACACCTAACGGAATGATCTTAAACGGAAGAGATCAAGTCCACACAGGATGGACAGCATCCCTGTTAGGAAGAGCGCCGATGCCCACAAAGGCCCCCATGCCGATTCCCGATCCCCAGCTACAGCCCACACTCACGGTGCCGGACGCCGGGCGCATCATCGGTCTTTCGCGCGCCGCGGCCTACGACGCCGCACGCCGCGGCGATATCCCGACGATTCGAATCGGGCGCCGTATCGTCGTGCCGACCGCGCGCCTTCTGGCAATGCTCGGCCTGGAGAACGGGACGGCCTGACGTGCAGGGCCGCCGCTGGGACGTCGAACGCGCAGTCTTGGCCTCTGCTCTCCCTCCGCTGGCCCGTTACCTCGCGCTCGTGCTCCTGGTCCACGCGGACGCGCGGACATGTGAGACGGGGGAGTACTCCCCAAGCCTGAGCAAGCTCGCCGAACGTTCGGGTCTAAGTGAGGCGACCGTCAAGCGCCACCTGAGCACGCTGGAGGCAGCCGGTTGGGTCGTTCGCCACCGGCCCCCGATCGAGCTAGCCCGGTCCAAGCGAGCGCGCACGCGTTACGTGCTGCGGGATCCGACTGGGCTCACAGAGAGCCCAGTAGAGGGCTCACAGAGAGCCCAGAGAGGGCGCAGTGTGAGCCCTCAGAGGGCGCAGCGTGAGCCCGCGAGAGGGCTCACAGAGAGCCACAAGACAGATCCTGGTCAGAACTCATCTCAGACCACCACTCAGGTGATTGAGCGGATCATCGTCGTCCTCGGCGAGACCACGGGGCGGACGGTGACGCGCGAGCACGCGGCCGCCGTCGCCCGGCAGATCGGCCCCGGGACGTCGAACACGCTGGCCTACGTCGAGGCGTGCATACGCCGGAACCCGTCGCGGTTCCTGCCGACGCCGACGCCGCCGCGGTTCACAGCAGCGCACGGGTTCAACACCGACCAGGCGGCGCCCACGGCGGGCGCCGACCGCAGCGAAGGGAAGAGCACATGACCACCAGGAACACCGGCGCGGCCGCGGCCGCCACCGAGGGCCAGGACCAGGGCGGCGCGACCGCCGGGACGGCGCCGGCGGCGCCGAGCTCGGCGAGCGAGGGCCAGGGCGCGACCGGCGCGCCCGCGGCGCCCGGCTCGGCGCCGACCGGCGGCGCCGAGGGCACCGGCACGGGCACCGGCGGGGGTGCCGGTCGCGAGGGCGGCGCCGAGGCCGCAGAGGGTGGCGAGACGGGCGAGGGCGGCCGCGCGTCCCGGGAGGCCGCGCGGTACCGCACGCAGCTCCGCGAGACCGAGGCCGAACGCGACCAGCTCCGGGAGAGGGTCGCCACGATGCAGCGCGCCGAGGCCGAACGGATCGCCGTCACCCCCGGGCGGGCCCGGCTGAACGACGGCGCCGACCTGTGGGCGTTCGGCGTCGAGCTTGAGGAGTTGCTCGGCGATGACGGGCAGGTGGACCAGCGCAAGGTACAGAACGCGATCGGCGACCTGATCCGGCGTAAGCCGCACCTGGGCACGTTCATGTCCTTCGACCAGGGCACCCGTGGGACGCGTGGCGGGGCCGAACGGATGGGAGCGATCTTCGACCAGCGATGAAACGCGAGGTAGCCTGATCGTGGACGTGGGGAGCCGCGGGCCTGTGGCCCGCCCCCGCGGACCAGTCCGCCCCGTGGGCGAACGGCGCCCGGCCCGTGGCCGCGCCGCATCACCTGATGCCGCTTCCACGGGAGGACCCTGTGAGCTGGTTGACCACCAGCGGCACGGCGGGCGGGTCGTTCGCCCCGACCGAGGCCGCCGCCTACTTCTTCGATCGTCTCGCCTCCATGTCGGTGGGCCTGGATTCGGGTTTCCGGCGGATCTCGACCACGTCGGCCCGGCTGGCCGTGCCTCGCGTCCTGAGTGACGCGGTGGCGAACTGGACGGCCGAGGGCACCGAGATCACGCCCACCGACCCGAACGCCGATGTCGTGACCGCGGTCCCGCGCAAGCTGGCCGCGTTGACCTACGCCAGTAACGAACTGGTGGACGACTCCCAACCCGACGCCCAAGACGTCCTGGCGACCAACCTCGCGCGGGCGGTCGCGCTCAAGCTCGACTGGTCGTTCTTCGAGGGGTCGGGTACCGCGCCGGAGATCCGGGGCCTGAAGAATCAGTCCGGCATCCAGACGTTGAGCATGGGCGCCAACGGGGCCGCGCTGACCAACCTTGACCCGTTCGCCGATGCCCTGGGGATGCTCGCCGAGGAGGACGCCGAGGGCACCGCGATCGTGATGCACCCCCGGAACTGGCGGGCGCTGACCAAGATCAAGGAGACCAGCGGGTCAGCGAAACCCGTCCTGGTGGACGGCGCCGGGGCGCCGACCGAGGGGCCGCGCCGCTCGATCCAGGGCGTACCGGTGTGGCTGACCTCCCAGTTGTCCACGACCGAGACGCAGGGCAGCGCCACCACGGCCAACAGCATCTACGTCTACCAGGCCGATCAGGTGTGCGCCGTGATCCGCGCGGACGCCGACGTGAAGGTCGATAAGTCGGCCGCGTTCTCCTCCGACCGCACCGCCGTGCGCGTCACGCTGCGCGCTGATGAGGTGCTGCCCAACCCTGCCGCTGTCGTCCGTATCCTGGGGGTGCTGCCCGCATGACCGCCGAGCGTGTGAGCGTCCGTGTCCGCGACGGGCGCCAGATCGTCACCGACACCGGCCACCACTACGGCGGACAGGTCCTGACCGTCCCGGCCCGCCTCGCGCGGGAGTGGCAGCGCTACGGCTGGGCCGAACCCGTCGAGCCGACCGCGGCCGCCGAGGACGGCGACCAGGCGGCCGCGCCCGGGGCCGACGCCGAGCCGCCCGACACCGGACAGGCCGAGGGCGACCCGGGCGACCCGGGCGACCAGGAGGGCCCGTCCGCGCCGCAGGGACGCGCGAACGTCCGCGCCCGGATCGCCGAGGAGCTGGCCGCCGACCCGTCGCGGTCGGACCGCGTGATCGCCAAGACGGTGGGAGCCGACCACAAGACGGTGGGCAGCGTGCGCCGAGAGCGGCTCGACGCCGACCAGCCGACCGACCCGGGCGCCTAGCGCGGCCGCACCGGCACCGGCCGCCGCGCGGGTCTCCCGAGGTCCAGGACCCGGCGCGGCGCCGGTCCGCTGGCCGTCCGGTCTGGCCCGTCCTGGACGACCAGCGGCGGCCGCGCGAGGTTCTTCCTGGTCGGTGCCTCGCGCGGCCGCCACACCAGCGCACACGAGCGCCCAGACGGGCGCCAGGGGTGGGGAGAGACTCCCCACCGGTGGGGAGGAGCACCGGGAGAATGCTGGTGCTCGCTGTCTGTACGGGTCTGGAGATTCCGGGCCTGTGGGCCGCTAAACCGGCCTGACCAGGGCGAACACGCTGCGGGCAAGGGTGCGAGGACCCAGCGGGGCGTAGCGGGGATCTCAGCGCTTCCCCACCCTGGGGAATCGCTTCCCCGCAGGTCACAGGGCTAGAAACGTTACACGGGACGGACCGGTTCCCCGCCGAGGGTTGCGTACCGGTCCGTCCCGCGTTCTCGCCGAGAACGGCGCGTCAGCGGCCGCCGAACAGCCGCCGCGTCACCTCCTCGGGACCACCACGCGGCACCCACAGCCGCCGCCGCGTGCCGTTGGCGTAGTAGCCCGTCCACCAGTCGCCGTTCTCCTGGTGGAACGTCCCCACCGGCCGTTCCTCGCCGTCCCGCACGGCGTAGACGATGTAGATCTCATCGGGCGTCTTGGTCATGGTCAGCAGGTTCATGTGTCCCTCGTGGTCACCGGCCGCACCCAGGGCGGCCGCCTTTCCCCGCGCTCGTCCCCACATCCGTCCCCACATCCGTCCCCACGTCCGGACCACCACGGCGCGGCCGCCGCGAGGTAGGCCGCGCACAGCGCCGCCTGAAGGTCGTTCACCGTCGCCGTAAGCCGCTCGATCTGACGTTCCATGACCGCGAGCCGCTCGGCGTCACCGAGCCGCCCCGTCACCAGCCCTGCCCTGCGGCGACGCGCGCCACCAGCGCCCGCCACCAGCCGCCGCGGCGGCCGCCGCCCGCGTGGTGGGCAGGCGCGTGGTGGGCGGGCGCGGCGGCGTGGTGACCGTTCGGGGGATGAGGAACGGGCCGAGCCGCCGCGCCCGCGTCGGCACCGCGCCGCCCCGGCGCCGGGCCCGTCGACGCGGGACGGTGGCGGGCCGTCCGGCCAACGGGCACCGGCCGCCGAGACGGCGCGGTGGTCTTACGGACCCGGGAACTTAGCTGAGCGGGGGTCTTGCCCTCCAGCAGCAGGCACCGGCCGGACTGGTCGCGCACCAGCGCCCACAACGAACCGGTGAACTCCCCGAACCACACCAGGGCATCGGGGAACACCCGGGCGAACTCAGCGACCACAAGGTCAGGGTCGGTGTCTGGCCACCCCAGCGGCGGCACGTCGGATACCGTCATCTCGGATCGGACCTCCATCCGATCAAGGCCCCGGATCCCCTCCGTGTTGGCGCACGGAGCCGGGGCCGCCTCGACTTCACCAGCGACCCGCGGCCGCTGGTTGGAAGGGGAGGCCGCACACACGCCCCCCGGTGCGCGTACGGCCTCCCCACGGGCGGCCGCGCCATCCGGCATTGGCCGCCTGCTGTTGTCCGCACGGCCCGGGGCTGAATGGGGAAGGCCCCGGGCCGCGCGGCCCCCCTCTGGTGTGGACGCGCACCACGGCCCCGACCGGCCCGCGGCACGCGCCCACGTCTTCACACGCCCGGCGCGCTGCCGAGCAAGGGGCGACGGCCCGTGACTGGAGTACCGCCCCGTCCGTGCCGCCGCCCCGGTCAAGAGACCACCGCCACCCTGCGCAACTCGGCGCGCAACTCATCGGCGGTGTCTGCGTCCAGGTCGCTCACGGCCCCGCGCTTGACGAGTCGTCCGCGCTCGTCTCGCTCCAGGTCCTTCATGGCCCACCAGCGGCCCGCGCTGCTGAAGATGAAGGACCAGCCGGGGAACTCCTCCTGAAGGGCGCGCTTGCTCTCTTCAGCCTCATGACTGGTCGGTGTCTGTGGCATGCGACACACCATCGCCCGGACTGTTCCGAGCAATGCCCCATCTTGGGGCACGGGGCGGTTGCGGCCCGTGCCGCTGGCGGCTACGCGCTCATGCGTAGGTGAAGGCGCCGCAGCGATTCAGGCAGTGTCCGCCGAACGTCCACCAGATGAGCCACCACAGCGCGCGCCGTGGGGTGGAAGGTGACCATCTGCGGTGCGATGCGGTCGGCGCTCTCGATGCGGCTTTCCGCCTTGCCGTAGTCGCCCAGCTCGATCAGCACGCGCGCCATGTCGATCTCATGATGCGTCCGCCGCTCCGGAGGAAGCGCAGACAGCGTCCGGTCGCCGATGTCGCGGTCACGGCGCGCGGCTTCGTCGAGGTCGCCGAGTTCAGCGGCGACCGCGGCCCCGTGGACGGCGACATTGGCCGCGGTGAACTCCAGCCCGTGAACCGGCCTCCCGCGGCCCTGCTTGATCCGCTCGTCAGCCCGGCCGAAGTAGTCCCACGCTCGTCCGCTCTCGCTGTTGCTACCGCGAGACGAGCGCGCGGCGATGATGGCCGCGCGTAGATCGAGCGCGCCCGCAACCTCGTCCGCGTCGGGCCGGTCTGGGGCGATGTCGGCCCGAGCCTGGTCGAGCGAGGTAAGGGCAGGCTGGTACTGGTTCATGCCCATCGAGAGCAGAGCCCGCGCCAACGTCACCAGGTGGGGGAGGTTCGGGTCTCCGGATCGACGTGCGGCATCGGCGCCACGTTCGAGCAGCGCCAGGGCATCCCCGCTGTAGCCCAACCGCCGAGTGAGACTGACGCCGTGGCCGAATGCGCGACTCAGCAGCAACCACGCCCGGGGATCGTTCGTCTCATGCGCCCAGTAGGTGAGTTCCTCAAGAACTGCGGGCAAGCGTCGCGCAAGCTTGGTCAACTGGGCCTTGTGTATCAGCCGCCGCGCTGTCGCGACTTCGGCCGCCAACACGTCCAGAGACCGGGGCGGGCCCGCCAACTCAGGGCCGACGTCCACATACACGAGCACGCGCCGCAATTCGGGTAGCGCGGAATGCACCTGATCATCGTGGCCCCGGGCGCGGAACGGCTGCCCGTAGATCTCGGCGGGGTCCACGCCGAGCGCCGCAGCTACCGCCGCGACGAACGCGGGAGTGGCCACCTTGTGGCCGGCCTCCACCTGTGAGACGTGGGACCGCGAGTAGCTCGCGCGCTGCGCTAGACCGAGCTGGGTAAGGTCACGCTTCTTGCGCGCCCGCGCTACGCGCCTGCCGACCGTTTCGGCGGTATCGTCGGACATGAGGCCCCGCCCTTCCTGAAGCTTCGCAAACTCCAGGCTACGGCGCGGGGCCTCGATGCGTCAGAGCATACGACCACGTCCCAGCCCGGGCCCTGTCCTCGACGACGACGTGCCGCAGCGCCCCGCCCAGAGGAAGGGCGGGGCGCTGCTGTGTGGGTCCATCGTGGGTCCGAACGCGACACGATCAGAGCGGACCAGTCAGACAGGTTGGACGCGTGCCAGTGCGGTTACCTGCGAAGACTGGACGGAAGATCACGAGTCCGGACGCGCTTTCAGGCCACGTTTGGGACTGCTAATGCGGTTTGGGTTCACGCCCATCCGGGGTTCAAATCCCCGATCCTCCGCCTCTCTGACCAGGGACTTCGCCCGAGATCGAGATCTTGGACGAAGTCCCTGTCGCGTTCCGGGATGTCCGCTTTGTTGGCCCTGGATAGCACGTGGTGAGCACGAGATGTCGCGGTGGCGTCACCGAGCCCAGGTCAGAGCCCCGAAGTGGATCACCCGGGACGACTACCCTGCGTGTTCGGTTCGGCTCTTGCGCCGGTCCGCCAGCGAGACCACGTTGGGTGGGATGGAGGGCGTCGCCTGCTCGTCCGTCATGTCGTCGGCGGACATGCGTGGGACGACGGCTGCGACAGCCTCGGCAGTCGTCTCTCAACACCTCCGGCAGGACGGAGGTGTAGGTGTCGGCGGTGAACGAGTGGCGCGAGTGCCTCAGCGTCTCGCTGATCACCTTTATGTGGACCTTGCCGAGCAGCGCCAGCGTGGCCGCTCCATGCCGCAGGTCGTGGAAGCGGATCGGCGGCAGCGGGACGCCTTGGATCGCCCCTCGAACGGCCCTTTCGCTGACTCGGTGCTGCCGAGCGATTCGGTCTGGCGCCCAGCCCTCCTCGAAATGCCTCCGGCGGACGCGTCCATGCTTGTCGATGAGGTCGTCGAACCGTGTGGAGATCCACTGGGGACGGACGGGCTTGCCGTCCTCTCGGGTGACTACACGGCCCGAGTCGACCCAGATGTCGGCTCCGGCGGCGAGGCGCTCCTTTCGTTGCCTTTCGCGCCATGACCGCAGCACCGAGATGGTCGTCGCGTCCAGGGCGACGGTTCGTTCACCGGCCTCCGACTTGGTGTCGTCGTACTCGTCGGGGAGCGTTTCCCTGATGGTGATCGTCCCGGCCTCCGTCAGGTCGGTGTCCTGCCAGGACAGCCCCGCGACTTCGGCTCGTCGCAGACCGCGGAAGGCGACCAGGTGGAAGAGGGCGTACAGGCGCTCGTCGACGGCGAAGTCGAGGAAGGCGCCGGTCTGTGCGGGCGTCCAGACCATCACCGGGCCCGGCGCTTTGCCGGTCTCCTGCCAGCGCTGGACGCGCTCGGCGGTCCAGACGTACGGTTTGACCCGCCTACCCTTGATCCGGGGCAGTTCCAATACTGGCTCTGGCACACATTCCGTGATCGGTCTCAGTCGGCGAGCAGGATGCGCTTGCGGAGGAGATCTCGGTTGGCCCGGCCGTACATCTGACGTTCGATCATCTTGATCCGGTTCACGTGGCCTTCGACTGGGGCCGGAACTGTGGTGCATGGTCAGGCCTGCTCGTGCGGCGTCGAAGTCGCGGCGTAGACCGGTGACGAAGGAGTGGAGTTCGGGCAGGTCATCGGCTTGGACGGCGTTCATCCAGGACTCCAGCCGGTGGCCTTGGCGGTCGAGTATTATCACCGCGAACGCGGCGACGTGCCGCCGCAGCGCGGCCAACGGCGGGCTTGCCCGGGTCAGGGCGTCGAGCTGGTGGTGCTCGTCTGCGGTCAGACGTGCCGGGTTGCGTAGGAGCCAGCCGGTGGCTTTGCGAACCGTGGGCCGGGCGGGTCGGGTTGTGTGGCCGGGACTGTCGAGCGCCAGCCGCGCACGTAGTCACGGACCGCCCGGCTCTCGACCGGGTGCCCGCGTTCACGCAGTTCCCGGCTCAGCTGCGCGGCGTTGGTGCAGCCCTCGTTCCACCGCCGAAGCAGGTAAGAGGCGTGGTCATCAAGAAGTCTCGGGCGGTGGCCGGTCCCGGTGTTGACCAGAAATTCCTCGGATGAGGCGGCCCGGGCGAACTTGCGGACGGTGTTGCGCGCCACGCCGAGAGTCTTGCGATGCTGCGCAGGTCATGACCGCGCGAGGAGATCGTGAACGGCGGCGTGCCGCTGCCGGATCTGGTCGGCGAACGGTCCGGTGCGCAGAACGGGAAGCGGCGCGGGATCTGGCGGGGTGGGAGCTGGCATCGGCGCGGCCGCCAGGTCCCCGGGGCGGCGTTCAGCGGCAGGTTGCGCAGGTGATCGCGGTGCCTGGCAACGGTGCGTTCGACGGCATCGCCCAGGTTGCGCCACATGTGCCAGCGATCGGCGACCTGGATGGCGTCCGGGGCCCCGCGGGAGGCGCCGTCGGCATAACCGCCGGCACGGTCAGGCAGATGATCTCGACTCCCGGGTGGTTCTTCAGCCAGGCGGCGAGCGTGTCGGCCGCCCGGTCGGTCAGCACATCAATGGGACGGCCGGTCACCAGGTCGATGAGGACCGTGCCGTAGGTGTGCCCCCGCCCGCAACGCGAAGTCGTCCACCCCGAGCACTCGCGGACCGGCCTGGACAGCTGGTTCGGGGATCCGGCGGATCAGCCTGATCAGCGTCATCCGGCTCACTGCAGGTGTCAGGCGGTGCGCGAGGCGGGCACCGGCGCGGCCGCCCAGCGCCAGCGCGATCGCGTGCAACGCCTTGGATGCCCCCGCGCTCCGTCGGCCGTAGCGGATGGTCAGGCCCGGGACCTGCTCAGCGAACGTCTGCTTGGAGCAGGCGTCGTTGCGGCACAAGAACCTGGGAACCCGCAGGTGGATCAGCAGTTCCTGACCGCCGACGGCGGTATCGGACAGCCGCCGCTCATAGTGGCTGTGCCGTCGACGTGAGCGCGTTCCGCAGCCGGGACACTCCGCCTCGACGGTTTCGGTTCTGGCTCGGACACGCACCGTCGCACAAGAGCGAAACACCTGGTCAACACGCACACGGCCCAGATGAGGGAACAAGACCGCCAGCAACTCCTTGATCGACACCCCGCAGATGCTCGTGATCAAGAAGCCGGCTACCGGCCAGAACCCCCGAACCGTGACCTACCCGACCGCCCGCCTCACGGAATGTGTGCCAGAGCCTGAATTCGGCCGCCGTTGACAGAGCTCCCGGCGTCCCCTGGCATCATGTCACCTGAGGCGACGGGAGTCCGCAGCCCGTCCCCTCCGGGAGGGACGGTCCGAAGGCGATGGCGTCAGATGCGTGCTGCGATCGAGGACACGTCCCGCAGCACCCGATCGAGCAATTCCTCCAGCAGCCGATTCTCCTCAAGGGCCGCGCGGGCTCTGTCGTGAAGGGGTTCGACCACTTCCTGGAACCGCCCGCGAACCTCCGGGCCGGGCCATTGCAGCTCCAACCGCGAGAACGCGCGTCGGCTTATCTCCCTTGCCTGCCGACCTTGCGCGATCTTAGGAAGCTCCTCACTTCTGGAACGCAGCTCGTGCAGCAGCCACCAGCAGTCTGAGGGATCGGACGGGCGCACCGCGAGTACTCCCCGACCGGGGGTGGTCCGCGACCAGGTCAGTGCTGCGCGGGCCCCCTCAGGTCGTGAGGCGACCAGTACGGTTCCCGGATCGCAGACGTCCCCCGGCTCGGCACGCGTTTCCCGTCCTCCCTCGATGTAAGGCGGATCCGCACGCAGAACGTCGGCCGGCGCTATCCGGCAAGTCGCGACACCGCTCACGGCGGCCTGGGATGGGCCTGGCCGCCCGGTCATGATCGAAGTGATGGCACCGAATGTAGAAGGCGTCCATGATTGTCGCTGCCGTCGCGTCAGCATGGCGTGATGAGCATCGGCCAAGGCGACGGTGTCCGCGGCGATCCGCAGGTTCAGATCCCTCTTGTCCTGGATCAACTCGACAAGTCGGCTGAGGGTCGCGATTTGTCCGGGAGGAGGGACGACCACCTCCATCGCCCTCAGCCGGTCGAGGCTCAAGGTCGGCTCGACATGCGCCGACACATGCCGGTCGAACCACGCGCGGGCAACCGGCGTCTGGAACCAAATCTTCAGCCAGCGGGTGATGTGGTGGTCGCGTGCGCGGAGAATGCCGACCGAGCGCGTCGTCACACAGCCGGAATGGCGCCAGTCGATCAGCGCCGCGTCACCCACCCGGCGGACGAGTACCACGACCAGGTCGCCCTCGGCGAGGATGGCACGGCTGTCCCTGCCGTCCAGCGGTGTGGCAGGGTCCGGGGGGGACGCCCAGAGGCGGCCGTCGCGGACGTCACCGGCTCTGATCACCCCCCGGCCGCTGGGGAGCTCGTGTTCCGGAAGCCCGTAGGTGACCTTCCGGTCCGCTACCTCCTCCACCGTTTTGCGCTGCCAGCCCTCACCATCGAGTGCGCGCATCACAGTTCGTCCAAGACTTGAAGCAGGTCGGCCTCCAGGGCGCGCGACTCCTCGAACTTCTCCCGGAGTTCGGCAGCAAGCTCGTCGATCCGCCGCTGTTCCAGGGTCTCGTCGATGCCGGGCTCATCGGTGTACCTCGGCGGCTGCAGGTCGTATCGCTGATCGGCGATCTCCTCGGCGGTGACGGAACGGCACTGACCGGCCTCGTCACGGTATTGCCCATCCACCTCTCGCCACGCCCCGAGTGTCCGCACCACCTGCTCGACCCCTTCCGGGCTGAGGCGACGCTTGCGCCTCGGCGCCTGTTCGTACGCCTTCCGCGCGTTGATGAAAAGGACCTTGCCGCGACGGTCACTGCTGCCCCACTCATCACGGGGACCTTTGTCGGTGTTGAGAAGCCACAGACAGCAGGGGGCACGGCTGTGGGCGAAGAGGCCCGGTGGCAGTGCAACCACACTCTCGACGACATCCTCCTGGACGAGCCGTCCGCGCACTCGCTGCTCCACCTGTCGTGCCCCCGTCGCGGCCCCCTCCGCCATCAGGATCGCCGCTCTACCTCGAGGAGCGAGCGCGTGGACGATGTGGAGGACCCACGCCAGGTTCGCATTGTCTTGAGGGGGCGCCGCCTCGTCGGACCACCTCGGATCGTCCGTGCGCGGGTCGGCACGCCACGGGCCGTTGAACGGCGGATTGGCTAGGACGATGTCATATGAGGACTCGGCAGGCCGCGCGAGACTGTCCACCGGCTCGGAAAGCCGCGCGTGGATGCCGCGGACGGTTAGGTTCATCCGCGCCACATGGAGCGCGGAGGGGTGGACGTCCTGACCGATCAGCTTGAGATTCGATGGCCGGCCCGTGCGCTCGGACACGTGGCGATCGGCGCCGATGAGCAATCCGGCTGAACCGCACACCGGATCAAGCACTCGCTGGCCTTCCTGAGGATCCGCCGCTGCCACCATCAACCGCACGACGTCGTTGCGGGTGAAGTAATCTCCGCTTTTCGCGTTCGCTTCGGACAGGTCCTGAAAGCACTGGTCAAGGCACTCAATGAGATGGTCGGCTCGGTGGATCGCCTTGACCAGGCGACGTAGCGTGTCGTCGGCCGTTGGAGGAAGACGCGACACGAATCCGCGCCCCTCCTCGTCTTGGTACCGGAGCAAGCATTCTCGTACTGAAAGCCCCATCTGCCGCTGGGGCTTATCCGTTTTATCCAGGAGCCAGTTCCACAAGGAATACTGGTCACCGTGCGGATTGTTTCGCGCCTGAGCCCTCAGACTTATGAGTCCGGCCACGACGTGACAGGCTTCATGGAAGCCCAGAACCCCACCCAGGTCACGCACGGGCATTCGGATTTCAGACGGCATTTCCACTCCTGGCGACCGGGCCAGCCGTTCCCGCGTCCTTGCTCACGCGATCCCGCCCGTTTTCATGAGCAGGACGACCACCGGGACTGCGGCGGCGAAAGCAGCGGCCCCGGCCGCGATGGACCCGATGACCCGACCACCGTCCAGCCACTTCAGGAATGCGGCCAGCAGCGCCGCGATCAGCGCCACGAGGATCACCACGACCACGATGAGTACTCGCTCCATCTGCGGCTCCATCTCTCCTTGGGGCGCGAAGCCGGAGGACGGTCGCGCGGGTTCCGGTGAGGCGGGCGGTCAGCCCCGCCCGATGCGAGAACAGTAGGAGGCTACGGCCGCAACGCACATGAAGCACGCTGTTTGGGTTTTCTCATAGCGATAAATCTATGCCCACCTGTAGGCATATGTCGGTTTCGGTGAAACGGCGATGCCTCCCACCACCGTCCTCACGGCCTCCACCAACCGCACCGGCCACTTCGGCTCGCCCACCTGACCAGCCGGCGCCTTCGCGACGACGATCTCCTGCTCAGCGCCCGACCCGATCGGCGCATCGCGCTCGCGTAGACCCGTAGAGCCCCACGACACTCATCCATGCGATCGCCACTCGCGCCTCCCGCTCCGGCCACCTGCACCCTGGCGCCCTTCCCTACGCGAAGGCGCGTTTGTCGATCTCGTCGGCCCTGCTGCCTTGCGCGGTTTCGGGGCAGGTCCTCGTTTCAAAACCGGGACTGGT
The DNA here is from genome assembly GCF_003432485.1 of Actinomadura spongiicola. Classification (GTDB taxonomy): domain Bacteria; phylum Actinomycetota; class Actinomycetes; order Streptosporangiales; family Streptosporangiaceae; genus Spirillospora; species Spirillospora spongiicola. The sequence goes on along the minus strand of NZ_QVNQ01000001.1, from coordinate 90,343 downwards.
GCAGCGGCCCCAGCGAGGATTCCGATAGGACGCGCCGCGAGAATTCCTAGCCCGGGATTGTCGACAACCAGGCCACGGTCTTCGCTTACGATCGGTCACTCATTGACACCAGAAGGGCGTTGAACGCCTCGATAACGACATTTGTTGTGTTGGGCGCAGCCAGCGCAGCGGACTCGATCGAGACACGTGCGCCGTAGTCAGCTCTCTTCAATTGCTGAGGAATGTCTGTCCAACCAGGAAGTTGCGACAGGTTACCTGCGAGGTGATGGAGTGTTTGGGAAGAGACGCCATGGTCCCGCAGTTCGGCAAAGTTGATCGATAGTATGGATTTCGTGACGCCGATGTAGATGCTCCAGGTCGCCGCCTCGTCAGTGCCGACGCTGAATCGGGCCGTGACGGATGGATACTCACCTTCGCCGTAATGGTAACCACGGAACGCTGCATGCCGTTCAGCGTGCCTGTACACCGCTAGTAGCGTATGCGCGACCTTGCCGGGGCAGTATCGGTTGATGGCTTGGAGGAGGCTTTCCTCGTCCCACCCGGGCTTCGCATGCGGTGTGTCATCCCGGCGTTCGCCGGGGGCGGTCGGCGCAGGCCCCAAAGTGCCTGCTTCCACCGGTGCGGAGTTGTAATCGATCGTCGGCGGTGCGGGGTCACCGAGAGCCTGCTGGATGGCGAGCGCGATCGACTCGAGCCAGGCGATCGTCTCTTCCGCCTCATCGGCGGTGATCGGCAGTTTCTGGTCGGGTTGATCGGGGTTGTGATCAGCGGTGTGGGCGATGTTGTTCCTGCGTCTTGCGATCTCTCGCATCCTTGCCCGGACCTCATCGGAGGTCACCGGAGATCTTGGATCCTGATCCGTAAGGATCTCCGCCACCTTCACCCAGAGCTTGACTTCGCTGACGTGCGCGAACCCCTCTTGTATCTTCTCAGGGCTCTGGAACGTCTTGTACTCGAACTCCCGCTCCAGGTGGGCCCGGAACACCTCGGCCAGGGGCTCGGAGTGGTGGTGGATCTTCTCGAAGAGCGCCACGGGCATGGTCAGCTTGTCGAACTTGGCAGGCCGTGGTGCGCCGGGACGCATCGCGAGAACGACGCCTCGATCGACGATCTCCCGGGTGACCCAGTGATCGATCGCGGCGACGGCCTGGCTCCAGGCCGCTCGGTAAAGGTCGGTGACATCGAAGGCGCCAACCTTTAGATGTTCCAGATTCTGCCCTCCCTGGATAAGTTGGCGTGCATAGCTGATGTTCTGCTGGAACTGGTCGAACGGGGCCGAAGCTTCGGATTCCTCTTCGATATCAGGGAGAGGTGCGGGCACCTTCGCGGCCGGGAACATCTTTCGGAAGTCGTCAGCGGTGATCCGCTTTGTGCGATCCGCGCGGCCGGCGTCGTCGAACTTGAGTCCCTCTTGCTGCAGGACGTCCCGGGGGTCGTCGGTCCGCTCCGGATCCGGCCAGCGGAATCCTGGCGAGATCTTGCCGCTAGCCTGTAGAACCCGGTGGGCACCCTGCGCCCCCGACTCGGCCATAAAACCACCCACCGACTGGGCTGCCATGCCCACCAGATCGGCGAGGTCTCCGTAGGTCGTCCAAGATCCGGGCGTCACCTGGGCCAGCGCCTCACGCACACGCTTCCAGCGAGGATCGACATAGGTCCTGGTCTCGTTAGCTTGGCGCCGGGCCCGGTATTGGCGCCCCAACTCTCGATAGAGTTCGTCCCCCGGAAAGTCCTTGAGGGCCTGGATCCCGGATTCAGTGATCGCCCAACCGTTTCTCTTGGTCATCCAACCGATTGACGCCGCCTCCCCGGTACGGAAGCCCAGCTGTGCATGCCAGCGAATCTGCCCGTGCGCGTTGGGTTCCTCATGTTCTGGATCGATGGTGACCCGCGCTGCGACCGCTTCTCGCACCTCGGCGGGCTTCAGCGGGCGCCCCTCGTCCCGCAGGAGCTCCATGGCCGCGCGGAAGATCGGCGCGATGTGCTCAGCGAAGGACATCGGGGACTCCTTGACGTCGGGGGGCGCTCTTCAGCGCATTGACATGAAAGAACACTGGTCCCGCCCTCGCGGGTTCGGAGGGGACGTGACCACGGACTGCTCGGCATCTATATTCGTACGTTTTCAGATCGCGCGTGGCAAGGCCGCAGAAAAGGCCAACGGCGATGAGTGAGTCCTGTGACGGGGACACCCGCGCCAGCACCTGAAGCTGACGATCTGAAAACTGCGCATGGGTGGTGGCCGAACCGGTCTGGTCGCCCCTCCTCTGCATCGTTCAGCTCTGGGGATTGCGTACGAGGCAGCGCTCGCAAGTCTGCGCGGATGACTCCGGACATCCCCCGCAGTGGCGGCATATGTAGCTTCGTGCGTTGTGCCAGCACGGTACGGCGAGCAGGTCTTGGGAGAACCTGTCGTCCAGCAGGTCGCCGTGGCCGCCGGGACGGTTGGCCGACGATGGCACGATTAGCACCGGGTAGCGCGCTTGGCACGATAGGCACCGCCGCAACTCCCACACGGTGCTGCAACTGGAGTTCGAGCAGCGGCAACGATAGGTGTCGTCGTCCCGTACCGTGAACTCGGCGGCAGGGTTCTCGGAACGGTGCGAGCAGATCGGGCAGTGGGTCAGCTTGGTGACCTGGTCCACGGCGGCGAGCAGCCCAGCACGAAGCCTGTTGATCTCTTCTTGGTTGTCCCCCTGCCTGCGTGCCGCATCGGCGCGAGTGCGTAGCCCCGTCAGTACCGCGTCCAGGGGCTCGACCTCGCTGGTGAGAGGTGGCCTAGTCACGAATAGTTGCCCATCACGATGATCAAGCCACCCAAAACGCCGCGTCAGGGACTCATCCCCGGTGACCCCGCGAGGTACCCGTGCCGGATACTCCAACATGATCCGTTCGTCGAGCACTCCCCGTAGTGTCCGGGCAAGCCGGCCCATGCTGCCAAGGTCGGCAGGGCTGACCGGCACCATCATGGGCAGTGCGGCAGTCCCGGCTGCATCGTGTACAGCAATGCGCTGGTCCGGCGGCATTCGCTCCCGCTCGACCAGCTCACCGGGGTACAGCACTGCGACCTCGGCGCCGCCGCTTCGCCGGAGAGCCTTGAGATGCTGGTCAAGGTGCTCTGGTTGCCTAGTGAGCGCATGGGGGACGGGGACCACCCGCAGGACCGGATCGTCGTCGAGCAGCAGGGTGAAGGTGTCATCGCGGTCCCAGTCGAGCCGGACGTCATGCTTCCTGTAGGTGTAGCGAGGCCCTGGTTCGCCGATCCCCGGGCCCTCCGTGGTGGTCGGAACTACACCGAATTGCTCCAACGAGCGCAGCATGAGGATCAGGGTGTAGTACGCGAAGTCGCGACACCATGTGGTCAGAGCCTCGGCGAGGTCGTCGCGGTCATCCGAGCTCTGACGCGACGCGACCTCCACATCCCAGAGCCTGCGGCAATGCCGGTAGTTGACGTCGTTGTCGAAAAGGTTGGTTGGACGCAACCGCGGTGGCCCGGTGTACGGGCTGCGAATCCCGGCACGCAGTTCGGAGTTGCGGAGCGGGGCCAGGGCTCCTCGCAGTGCCAGCAGTTCCGCTCGCCGCTGCTCGATGCGGTCGGATAGGTCGTCGTGCTGGAGCAGTTCGGCGATGAACGTATACAGGCGCCGCTTTTGCCGCCAGTCCGGACGCGCCTCGGCCTGCTCCAGCAAGCCCTGCCCTTGTCGGATCATGGAATCGATCGCGTCGATCTCGGCGATCCTCGCCAGGACGTGTCGCCAGAGGCGGTCGAGAAGGGTGCCCACTACCCGGTTTTCGTAGAGATCGTGGTCGGCAACCTGTACAGGTGTCAGCAGTTGGGCGGGTTCCACGCCGTGGAGCCTGCGCGCCTCCCACGTCTCGCTGTGCGCCGCCAGATGCACCACGGTGCGCCAGGTCATCCGTCGGGCCTGGCTCACCGGCACCAGGACATGCTCGGTGCGCAGCCGTGCGTGTGGGGCGCGGCATACGGCCCGCAGGTAACCGAGTTCCGCACGGAGATGATCTTCCAAGCGATGCGGGTGCAGGCGTTGTGACACCCCGTTCACCATGGGGGCGACCTCGCTCCACTCGTTCAGTGGCGCCTTCCTGTCGCGTAGGTCGGCCACTTTGGCGGCGATGACTGCGATGCTTTCCATGGCGAGCGGCGTCGGGGTCGGGCTGGCCCCGAAGTCGCCCTGCCATCGTTCAGCGCCATGCCGTAGCTCCCACCCCCTGGCTCCGGCCGCAAGGTACGAACCTGGTGCGATGGCCGTCCTGTTAACGGCGTAGCCGCGCCCACCTTGCGGAATCTGGTACCGGCCGAGCAGGACGGTGCCTTGCGGGACGGTGCACGGGGTACCGGTGACCCGGTCCCAGAGCGTTGGCCGCCCGCTCATCCGAGACCCAGCGACCTGATCTCGCGCTCGAGCACCTGCAGGGACTTGCGAGGGACGGTCCCGGGGAAGGCAGAGGACCACAACACCGTGATCTCCTCGTGCAGTTCCCGCAGGTCGCCGGGCGCGATTTCGACGCGACCCATCAGTTTGCGCAGCACCTTGGTGGCCAGTAGATGGTCGGCGGCCTCCCCGGGACGCCCCCCGGCGGCGACCGCTACTGGGACGAATCGCCTGGCCTGCCGCTCCAATCGGCTCCCCCAAGACACCCCGAAGTCGCCGCGCAGTCGCTCTCCAAGCCCGTCGTCAAGGAAGGCCAGCACCTTCTCGGCCTCACCGCCGTCGGTCGCCTCGGCCGCGTCGAAGGTGTTCATGAGCGTCCGGTACGAGATGGGGGCGAGAGGGCGGACCTCGCCCGGCTCGAAACGTGGAGGTTTGGGCGGCAGTTCCAGCACGTGTGAGCGGTCATAGGTCTTGTCCGCGAACCTGACCGTGGTCTCGTCATTGTTGGCGGTTCCGATGAACCAGACGTTCTCGGGCAGTTCCAAGGCGCGGCCGTTGTGCAGTAGGCGCGGCGCCAGCGAGACCGGGGCGGTCATGAGGGGTAGGAACTGACGCTCGCCCGGACTGCTCTCCTTGCGTTCCATTGCCGAGAGCAGATCGCTGAAGTACTGCTCCGGGTGTGACAGGTTCATTTCGTCGAGCACCACGATGAACGGCTTATCCCGATACAGAGGCAGCCGCGCCTTGTACAGGCTCTGGGTGAACTCTGATTCGTAGAACTTGCGCTCGAAGGCGTTGTAGTAGCCCAGCAGGTCCTGCGGGCTGCGCCATTCGGCGGCGACCGCGACGGTCTCCCGTCCGGCCCCGATGATCTGGGCGAACGCCTCGGGCAGGCGGGTCTTGCCGATTCCGCTGATGCCCTGCAGCAGGTGCAGGCGGCTGGCGGCCATACCGGCGACGAAGCAACGCAGGTCGGCCTCGGAGTAGTACAGCCCAAGGTCGATGGCCATCCGGCCACGAATCCGGGTAATGAGATCACGCAACCGGATCGGCGCACCGTCCAGGACGGGAGCGATCTGGCAGGTCTCGTCATCGTCCATGGCCGAGCAAGCCGGGAAGGGTGAGCTGTCCTTGAGCACTTCCTGCATCTGCTTGAGCCGCGCCGACTGCTGGTCGATCTCGTTGGTCAGCACCTCGTTCTGCCGCTGCAGCGCCTGGTTGATCATGCGCGCGTTCTCCCGCTCGGTGGCGGAGATCATCGTCGCGGTGGTGTGCCGGCGCAGTTCGGCGTTCTGCCGGAGGAGCTCGTCGCGCTCGATCAACAGATCGTGCTGGCGGGCTTCCAGCTCGGCGACCCGCTCCCGGTCCTGGAGGGGGTTGGCGGCCAGCAACGTTCGCAGTTTGCGGTTGTCCTCTTGGAGCTGCTGCAATTTCGCGGCTGCCTCCAACAATCCCATTCCGTTCAGTTCCGCCTCGGCCGCCTCGTACCGGGCCAGCTCGTCGGCCCGCTGCTGGGCGAGGGTTCGCATGGCCTCCAGCTGTTGCCGGTGACCCGCGGTGTCCTGGCGGGCCAGCTCCAGTTCGGTCTGCAGTCCGGCGATCCGCTCCCGGATCCGGTCGTCGACCTCCTGGTCGAGATGTTCCTCACGGGCGGTCAGCCGGCGCTCCAGACGTTTCTGCTCCAGTTCCCCGCGGTGGAGTGCGGCCTCGCGTTCGTCCAATTCGGTGCGGGAAGTCAGTAGTTCCCGCTCGCGCTGCGAGTACCGGTCCGCGTGTTCTTTCTCCAGCTCGCGCTGTCTCTGCTCGAAATCGGCCCGGCGTTCGTCCAGCTCCTGCTGGAGCAGGTCGAGCTGTGTCCGCCGGTATCCGGCGAAGTCTCGCCTGGCCTCCTGTTGCAGGTCTGCCAGTCGCTCCCGCTCTTCGGCCAGCCGCCTCTCGTCGGCGTCCAGTGACTGCTCGCGGCGCCGTAGGTCTTGTTCCTTTCGCTGGTGCTCGGACTGTTTCTCGGCGAGCTCGGCGTCATCGTTGTCCAGCTTGGCCTGCTTCTTGTCCAGTGCGGCCTGCCGCGTATCCGCCCGCTTCCGGACGGTCTCGACCTGCGCGATGGCGCGCCGCAGCCGGTCCACGGTCACCGGTCCCGTCACATCCTCTTCCTTGACCGGTTCCGCGGCCGTCTCCCCATCCGGCCCCGTTCCCGTCTCCGGGGCGGACTCGGCCGCCTCGAGTCGTTCAGCCTGCCTGACCAGCTCGGTCTCACTCGTTGCCGTCCTGGTCTGCTTGCCGGAGCCCGCGCCCCCGCGTGGAGTGCCACCTGTCCTCTTGTTCCTTTTGGCCATGAAGGTCGCTATGTCCTTTCCGGGGGTGGTGGGGGCATGGAGACGAGGACTCGGGCGGCGTCCAGGGCCAGCAGCCGACACCATTCGACGTCGTCCTCGACGGTGGCGTCCCGGGTGTTGTGCGAGCCCCGGTTGCGCAGCCTGCCGAGTTCGTCGAGCTCGATCAGCAGGCCGGGGCGGGTACCGGCCAATGCGCGCAGCGGGTGGTCCCGGCGATGCGGGCTGTTCGGATCGGCAGCCGCGATCAGCGCGTAGGGAAGGAGGTCCCGGACGAACCCCTTGTCCAAGTTGATCACCGCGCGGATGTCGCGGGTCTGGCGGTAGGCGGCCGGATAGCCGAGGATCGCCGTCCGGGAGAGGGTCATGGCACCGAGGTAGCCGCCGCGATGCGGTTCGTCCAGGCCGAGCGTCTTCGCGGCGCGCTTGAGCGCCGCCTTCACCGTTTCCCAGGCCGACGTCTGGTTGCCGGCGTCCCAGCTTGGCCGTTCCGGTGGCGGATACTCGGCCACCAGCCGCCGCAGCAGGTGCTCGTAGAGGCGAAAGGCCTCGCGGGCGACCGTTTCGACCCCTGACTCGCCACCCCGTGCCGCCGCCTCTTCCAGCCCGAGAAGCAGCTTGAGCGTCCCCGGGCGCCGCCGCAGCTCGTTTCCGAGCCGCTGCACCAGCCGTGTCTCGGCGGCTCGGCCGACCGCCTCACGTACCGTCCGGTAGTCCTCGGTGATGCGGGCGAAGGAGCGGTCGGTCGCCTGTGCCACGGCATCCGCCAGTCCTGGGTCTTCGCGGTTCCAGTCGGCCAGCAGCCGCCGCAGCATCGGGTTCGGGTCCAACCCGAATGGATCCCGGACCTGTGGTCCGTCACCCGGCTCGCTCCCGTTCTCCAGCCATAACAGCAGGTACTCGGCCGCAGGACGGCCGGTGTCGAGCACCCGGCGCACCTCGACGCCGTGTGGCAGCACCAGCTCGGTGGACACGGCCTGAAGATCCTTTTCGACGGCGGACGCGCTGGGCGTGCGGCCGTCACGCAGGTCGGTGAATTGTTCCGCCTTACGGGCGAGCTCCGCCTTGCGCTGCGCGCCGACGGCGTTGATGATCTCCTGGGCGGAGGGCGGGCGCGGCAAAGCCAGGTCCGTCCCGTCTCCGACGATCCGCGCCGCTATCGGACGGGGCGCGCCCGCGCTGTCGAGCCTCAGCCGGGCCTGACCGTCCCCAACGCCGCTGACCCGCTGGAACACCAGGTCCCTGGCGGCTCTCGGCCACAGCCGGCCGGTCAGCGGGTCCTGCAGGACGTGTGTGACGACATACTCCGGCTCCTCGCCGACCCGGCCGGTGACCAGCGCCTCCACCCCTCGGTCCGTCGGTGCCCCGACCTGGTCCACCCGGCCGTCGGCGCGTAGCTGCCGCAGCACGTGCTCGCACAGCTCCGTGCTCTGATGGATCTTCGCCGCGATGTCCTCGGGCTGCCGCACCCCGGCCCGGCACAGCGCCAGGACGACCTTCTCGACGATGTTGAGATGGCGGACTCGCAGCACAGGCGCGGTGACCCGGTACACCAGCACCGGCCAGCACAGGAACACCAGTTCACCGGAGTCGGGCGGGCGGTGGAACTGCAGGACGCCGCGTCTGATCTCAAACAGGTGCCGCCCGCTCACCGGCCGGCCTCCCCGGTACCGCGGTGAGAGCGCGCCGGTCCCCGGACGGGACGTCGAGGCCTCGCGGGTGGCGGATCGAGCAGCATCCCGGCCGTGGACGGTGGCGCACACAGGCGGTAGAACCTCGTCAGCGGCTCTACCGTGGGAGGCGCCGACCGCGAGGTGAACATGGCGTCGTCGCCGACTACCACGAGGAGCCGTTTCTGGCGGCTCATCGCCACGCACAACCGGTTCGACAGCATGAGGTGCCCGTAGGCGCGCCGGGCCCAGCGCTCGTAATCGGCGTGTTCCGGGTGCGCCGGTCCCGCCGCAGCGGGATCGAGGCGTGGCGGTGAGCTGCACCGGACGACGGACAGCAGCGCCACGTCGAACTGTTTGCCCTGGAACGCGTCGACGCTCCCGACCTGCAGCCTGTCGCGTTCGACGCCGTCGGCGTCCCAGCGCAGTTCCTCCACGGGCCGGTAGCCCGAGCTGACGCGTTCGGCCAGCCCTTCCTTGACCAGCTCCTCCCAGATCAACCGGACCTGCGCGCTGTAGAAGCTGATCACACCGAACGTCAGTTCGGGCCGGTCGACGACATGGCGGCTCAGCTCCCGGGCGATGGCCTGTGCCTCCGCCGTTCGCGATTTGCTCTGCCCGCCGTGCTCGCTCCCGGCGGCGCGCGGCACCCGCAGCCACGCCGCGGGCCGGCCCTGGTAGCCCTCCAGCTCGTGGGCGAACTCGGTATCGGGCCGCGCCGACACCAGGTCGCCTCCGTAGAAGGCGTCCGCGACGAAGGTGCCGAGCACCTGATGCATCCGGTACTGCTTCCGCAGCCGTACCGCCCTGCGCCTGCCCGGCGTGGCGTCGCCCCTATGCAACAGGGTGAACATGCGCCCGAACAGGCTTTCTCGCAGCATGGCAAGCTGGTCGCCCGCGTCGGACCGGAGCTCTTGCTCCACATCCGGTTCCAGCATGTGCGGAAGCTGGTTCTGGTCTCCCACAAGAACCACCCTTCGGGCGGCCAGCGTGAGGGGGATCAGCAAGTCCAACGGGTTGGCCCGAGCAGCTTCGTCGACGATGACCGTGTCGAAGAGCCTCTCGCCGTCCTTGGCCTCCTGAACGGCCCGTGAGTCCGCTTGCTGGCACGTCGCGGCCAGCGACGTGGTGTACAGGCGAAGGGTGGCGAGCACGGCCTCCGGGTCGCCTTCGAGTTCCTCCAGATACTCCGCCAGCGCGGTGTGCGCCCCCTCGGAGGTCTCCCTGCGCCGCGTGTCCAGTTCGTCGACGATCTCGTTCAGCAGGTCGGCCACGTCCTCGCGGGTCGCCGGCCGGAACAGCCGGTCCGCCCGGTCGGTGAGCCGGTCCAGCAGCGCGTCGCGCACCTGCGCCAGCTCGACCAGAAAGGGCGGCGGCTCGTCGCGGTCCCAGTCGGCGGCGCGTTCGAGTAGTTCCCTGTGCTCCTCGTCGGCGACGGGCATCCGGTTCAGGTGCTCCAGGGCGGAGGCCGCCATCATCGGACCGTCGTCCCCGAAGGACGCCGGTGCGCAGCGGATGCCGCGCACAGCGCGCAGCGCGCTGTCCCGCTGCGGGTCCGCCTGCAACCCGGCGACCCGCGTCGCGGTACGTAACCCGGTCGTGATCCGCTCCAGCCGACCGAGCAGCAGGTCGGGCACCAGCCCCGCCACCCGCTCGGCGATCCCGTCGAGTCGCTCCACCAGTTCCTCGGCGGGCCAGGGTGCCAGGCAGTACTCGGCGGTCTGCCGTGCCACCTCGCGCATCGCCAGGGTGCGGCGGCCGTCCGGGGTACCGCTCATCTCCTCCCGCAGGGCGCGCACGGTCGCCAGGCGCCAGGTCTCGATGTGCGCCATGGAGCCCCGGTTCTGCGAATCGATCTTTACCGAGGGCAGGTCCCACACCCGGGAGCGATCGACCAGGTTGTCCACGGCGGCGTGCTGGTAGCTGGTGAGCAGCATGCTTCGGCTGACCACGGCGTGCCCGCGTCCCACCTCGGCGAGCCGCACCTGCAAGGCGGCGATGAGCTGGGTCTTGCCGGTTCCGGGAGGCCCCTGGATCACAGCGATGTCAGGGGTGTTGAGCGCGGCGTCCAGTGCCAGCCGCTGCTCGGCGTTCGGGCCGTCGTCACCGAAGCACGCCACCGCGGCGGGCGAGAGTGCCGACACGGCCGGCTCCTCCTTGCCTCGCTCGGGAACCCCTTGGAGGAGCGGCAACAACTGCGGCAGGGGGATGTGTCCCCGCAGAAGACGCCGTAGTGCCCGCTGGCGGCGTTCGAGCCGCCGGCGGTCGCCCCGCACGGCGGCGTGCAGGAATCCCTGCGGCGGCGGCTTGGCGGGCCCCTCGTCGTCGCCGCGGCGGATCATCCGCATATTCACGACCCGGTTCTCGACGTTGACGTGAGCGACCTCGCCGACCTCGTTCCCCCTCGCCAGGTCCAGTTCCAGCAGCCCGGCCGTCTGGCCGGCCGTGGCCGCCCCGCCGAGGACGTCGGGGAGTTGCACGGTGCACTCCAGCTCCGCCGCGTTGCCGCTGTCGAGATCCTCCCGCAACCGCGTCAGCAGCCCGTCCCGGCCGGGGACGATCTCGAAGCGGACGACGTCCTCGCTGTCATCGATGTAGGACCACCGTGCGTACTCCACGAAGCCCAGGTCGCGCATCCGGCGCAGCGCGTACCGGTTCTCCATCTCGTGGTAACGGCGCCAGACGCCCATGAACGTCTGCTCGCCCTCCCCGCTGCCGAGCCGCGTCAGTTCTTCGCGCATCCGGCGCTTGAGCCCGGCCTTGACCGTCGCGTCGAAGATTTCGACGCGGGCATGGATCAACACGACCCGTTCGTGGTCGCGGGCCGACCGGCTCTCGCGGTGGACCTGCCGTAGCCGCCATTCCCCGTCCTTTCGGCGAAGCGTGGCGGCGACGCCGCCACCGACGAGCCGGCACGTCGCCGGCGCGGCCATCTCCTGCCCAGGCGACACAAGCGCGACCAGCCGGCGTGACGGTAGGCCGCCGTGGCCCTGACCGCCGGGCAATGTCTGTGGGCCCGGTCGCCCGGGAGCATCGCGGAACAGGAACTGCCGTTCCAGCCAGCCGAGTTCCTGGTGTCTCCCGCGGACCTGCTCGGAACCAGCGATGCTCCGTGCGGAGCGCAACGCCGCCTCGTCCGCGCCGACCCTGAGTTCACCCCAGTCGAAGCGGCCGGCCAGTTCGTAGATCCGCAGGCGCAGCCAGTCGCGGCCTTGGTCGTCCCGGTCGATATCGTCGACGAAGGCGATGATGTCGCCGTTCTCGGTCACGGCGGTGCGGAGCGTCTCGTCGTCGTGCTCGGCGCGCCCCTGCGGCGCGTGGGTGCGAGTGCTGCCGTCCGGCGTGACGCAGGTGGCCATCAAAGCGGGCCCGAGTCGTTCGAGAAGGACTTCCTGTCCGCTCAGGCCGGCTGTGCGCATACCTTGGGGCACGTCCACCCATGCGAAGGTGGCGGTGCCAGGTAGTGCGTCTACCAGGAGGGTTCTCGCTGTCTGGGCGTTGCCCGCCATCACGCCCCCTGCCGTGGAAGACGGATCCGGATAAAGCGATGGATCTCGTTCTTGCGGCCGAAATGGATCGTCCAGCGCCCGGCCTCGGTCAGGTCAAGCGGCCAGATCTCTCCCACGACCAACTGCGCACTGCGCCGCGCCGATCGGTTGGCCACATAGACCTCATGCCGTCCCACCCGCCGGACCATGAGTTGTCGTCTGCCGTCCCAGGCCAGCTCCACCAGCGGCTCGCCGGGATCGACCGGGACCTCTGACGGCCCCCGGTCGAGGCGCAGCAGCCCGGTCCGTGCCGCTACCACCTGGGGTTGATGGGCGGCGAGGATCAGTGACCGGAGCCGGTCCGTCTCGGCCTCACCCGCCGTCCCCGGCACCGCTCCGGCGGGCACCAGGCCATGAACGTCGCAGAGCACCACCGGCGGGCGCGCTGATCCCCGGCACCAGGGACACCGGGAGAGCGCAGTGTGGTACGTGCCGCCGCATGCGGGGCAGGCGAGCATCAAGAGCGCGGCCTGGTCGAGTTTGTCGTGCCATTCCCGCAGGGAAGGCCGTCGCTCGGGATGCCGTAACCCTTCTTCGAAGGTCAGCGAGAACAACCGCCGTAGCCCTTTGGTGAGCACCATGTCCCGCTTGAGTCCATGGGAGCTCTTGTTGCGGTGGTCGGTCGGATGGTCGATCCACGGCCACTCACCTCGGAACGCGGACGCCTCAAGCTCGATCCTCTGGTCGACCGCGTCGCCGCGGAAGGGATGCACCAACGCCAAAGTTTCAAACGCCAGGACGGCGAATGCGAACGCGTCGGTGAGAGTGTCCTGACCAGAAGTCCCTGTGATGAGTTCGGGTGCGGCATAGCCCGGAGTGACGTGAGCCGCCTTGACCGGCTGTGCGTGCACCGACACGTTGTCGGGGTCGATGAGGTACACCTGGTCGTGCTCGCTGCGCACCGACACCAGGATGTTGCCAGGGGAAACGTCACCATAGGAGAGTCCCCGCGAATGCAGCCGGTCGAGCGCCTCGGCTCCCAGGGCGAGCAACCTTAGCCGGCGGCGTAGTCCGCCGGTGTTTTGGAACCACTCGTCCACCAGTTCCTGAGGAGGGACGGTGGCCAACGAACCGATGGCGGTCATGCCCGCCAACAACTCCATGGTGTAGCCGACCTCGTCACCGACCAGCAATGACAAGGGCCGCGCGATCGGAATACCGGCCAGGTCGAAGCGCCGTACGGCCGCCAGCCTTTCCCGCAGGTCCCCGGCACCGATCTGGGATTCCGGCTTGAGAAGCTTTACGGCAGCTCGCTCGCCGGTCAGCGACCAGACGGTTCCCTGCCCACCCCCGCCGATCTCAGCGTGCAGCTGCAGGGTCTCCCCTCGGTCGTCGTGGACCATGTCGCCCGGGCGGTAGATCCGGCGCCTGTTCCGCCGGCTGGACGCAGGTGCGGTCATGTCATCGTTTCCATCGGCTGGAGGGCACCCTCCGTTGACGTGCTGGCAGGGTCAGTCGCTCAGATCTGCCAGCTCGCCGGGGTCGAACACGGAGGCGTCATCGGGGCGGGCGCTGTTGACCCGGATGCTCATGCTCTGGGTGAGGTACTTGAATATCTCTGGAATCCGGTCGGCCTCCTCGGCCCGAACCACCGGGTAAAGCGGATCGCCCACGAACGACTCCAGCACCCGATAGGCGGCCGAGCCGGTTTCGGGACCGATCGCCACCGCCAGCCGAAGCGACCTGGCACCGCGCTCGGAACTCAGGAGGCGGTCCAGTTGCGGCCGCCACTCCGACGTCGGCCTGCCGTCTGAGATCAGTACCAGCGTGACGTCGTACGCGCGCGCCGGAATCATCTCCTCGTCGTCGAGGACCTGCCGGGCCGTCTCGAAGGCGTCGCCCATCGGCGTACCGTCCGGGCCGCCAACGGCCTCCATGTCCGCCCACGTCGCCGAGGAGGCGGGCGCTGGACGCTGATGCAGTGCCACGCCCCGGCCACCGAAGGTGATCACGCCAATGTTGATCTCTCCCCGGGGGGAACGCTCCCGGGCCAGCGCTCGGACCATGCTCGCGATCGCCAGGTTGAGCGACTGGATCTTCCCGTGCTCGGTCATACTTCCGCTCACGTCAGCCAGCACGAGCACCGGTAACGGGCGGGGGCGCTGGACAGAGGCGAACGGTGTCTCACCCTGCTCAGGTGTCATCGATCTCGTATCCTCCTGCATTCCACGGGCGCGGAACATTGCAGGATTTCTCCCGTGAACCACCAAGTCAAGACATCGAATCACGTTACTCGGTGGTACATCCTGGTTCCATACGATTACTGGAAGCCTCGTCGACCGCCACCACAGCTATCCGGTCAGGTGCGTGGGTCGGGACGTTCTGGGACGTGTGTTAGCTCGTTGAGGCGGTGGGTCAGGTAGCGGCGGTCGGGGGTGGTGCGGGCGAGGGTCAGGGCCTCGCGGTAGGCGGTGGCTGCGGCTTTGTGGTGGCCTAGGCGGCGGAGGAGGTCGGCGCGGGTGGCGGGGAGGAGGTGGTAGTCGGGGAGGTCGGCTTCCAGGTTTTGCAGTAGGGCCAGGCCTGCTTCTGGGCCGTTCGCCATGGCGACGGCGACGGCTCGGTTCAGGTGGACGATCGGGCTCGGGGTCAGGTCGGCCAGTCGGTCGTAGAGGGCGGCTATCTGTGGCCAGTCGGTATCCGCGGGCGTGCGGGCGGTGGCGTGGCACGCCGCGATCGCGGCCTGGATTTGGTAGGGGCCGGGTGTGCCTTGGTTCAGGGCGTTGTTCAGGTGTGCGATGCCCTCGGTGATCGAGGTGTGGTCCCAGCGGGTGCGGTCTTGGTCTTCTAGGGGGATGAGTTCGCCTGCGGGGTTCTGGCGGGTGGTGCGGCGGGAGTGTTGGAGCAGGAGGAGGGCGAGGAGGCCGGTGATCTCCGGGTCGTCCGGCATCAGGCCGTGCAGGACGCGGGTCAGCCGGATCGCCTCCGCGCACAGGTCCACGCGCAGAGGGTCGGGGCCCTCCGTCGCCGCGTAGCCCTCGTTGAACAGCAGGTAGACGACGCCGAGGACGGACGCCGTCCGCTGCGGCAGCAGGTGCGCGGGCGGTATCCGGTACGGGATGCCCGCGTCCCGGATCTTGCGTTTGGCGCGGACCAGCCGCTGCGCCATCGCCGGTTCGGCGACGAGGAACGCGCGGGCGATCTCGGCGGTGGTCAGGCCGAGGAGCGTCCGGAGGGTGAGCGCCACCCGGGCCTCGATCGGCAGTGCCGGATGGCAGCAGGTGAAGATGAGTCGGAGGCGGTCGTCGGTGATTCCGCTCGGGTCGGGCGGGTCCTGCGGGCCGTTCATCGTGTCCCATTCCCTGAGCTTTGCGTGCTCTGTGCGGCCGCGCCTGATCCGGTTGAGGGCGTGGTTGCGCGCCGCGGTCGTCAGCCAGGCGCCCGGTCGGTCTGGGACGCCGTCGTTCGGCCACCGTTCGAGGGCACGGGTGAACGCCTCCTGGGTGCATTCCTCGGCGAGGTCCCAGTCGCCGGTCATGCGGATGAGGGTCGCGACGACCCGTCCCCACTCGTTGTGGAAGGCCGCCGCGACCGCCGCTTCGGCGGGGTCCGTCACTCCTCCCAGAGCGGCCGGACCTCGATGGATCCTCGTTGGGCGGTGGGGTGCTTGGACGCAATTTCCAGTGCCTCTTCCAGGTCAGCGCACTCGATGAGGTCGAAGCCGAGTATCTGTTCCTTGGTCTCGGTGAAGGGGCCGTCCGACATGAGTGTTTCCCCGTCCCGCACGCGGATGGTCGTGGCGGTGTCGGTGGGACGGAGCCTGGAGCCCAGCTTGCGCACGCTGCGTGCGTCCATCTTTTCGACCCAGTCGATGGTGTCTTCCTCAAGCACGGCCAGTTCGTCTGCGGTGAGCTCCGCGTTCTCGTCGCCGCAGATCAGCATCATGTACTTCATGTTCGCTCCTTCTCCAATGTGGTGACTTCCGTTGGCTCGGAAACTCGTCGCCGGCGCGGTGTCGCGAGGAGTAGACCGGCGATGACCGCGCCTGCGAGGGCGATTCCGGCGGCGGTGTCGAAGGCCGTGCGGAAACCGTCGACCGTGCCCGTGCGGGATCCGACGGTGGACGCGACGGCCACGCCGAGCGCGCCGCCGAGCTGGAACGCCGCGGTGTTCAACCCGGACGCGAGCCCCGAATCCCGGTCGGTCGCCGCGGACAGCGCCGCGACCGTTGCCGCCACCGCGCACGTTCCCAGGCCTGTTCCGAACAGGAACAGGCCTGGGAGGAGGCCGGTGAGATACGTGCTGTTCTCGGTGATCTGGCCCAGGGCGACGCAACCGGCGGCCATGAAGACCAGGCCCGTTGTCGCCACCGGTCGCACGTCCACGCGTCCGATCGCCGACTGCGCCGCATACGAACCCACCACCGCCATCACGGGAAGGACGGCGGTGGCGAGCCCGAACTCCAGCGGCGAGTAGTCGAGGACGCCCTGCGCGTACTGCGACACGGTGAACGACGTCCCGAACGCGGCGACCGCGGTCACCAGCATCGCGAGGTTCCCGCCGTTCAACCGCCGCGACCGGAAGATCCGCAGCGGGACGAGCGGTGCCGCCGACCGCGTCTCGATCCACACGAACAGGGCACCCGCCGCCACGGCGATGAGCAGCGCGGCGATCGTGGAGGGTCCCGTCCAACCGGTCTCCGGCACCCGGACGATCCCGTACACCGCCGCGGACACCGCCAGCGTGACGGTCAGCGCCCCCAACGGGTCGTACGCCCGCGCCGTTCCCTTACTCTCGCTCAGCAGTGCGGGCCCGAGCGCGAGCAGCACCGCCGCGACCGGCACGTTGAGGAAGAACACCCATGGCCAGCCGAGTGTGTCGGTCAGGGTTCCGCCGACGAGCAGTGCCGCTGTGGCACCAAAACCGCCGACGCTCGACCAGATCGCCAGTGCCTTGTTGCGTGCCGGTCCCTCCTCGAACGTCGCGGTGACCAGGGAGAGTGCGCTCGGTGCCATCAGGGCGGCCGAGATTCCCTGGACGACGCGTGCGGCGATGAGCGCGCCGCCCGTCCAGGCGAGCCCGCAGAGGAGGGACGCCACGAGGAACAAGGCCGTTCCGGTGAGGAACGTTCGGCGCCTGCCCAACAGGTCGGCGGCCCGTCCGCCGAGCAGCATGAGGCCGCCGAAGCCGAGCAGGTAGGCGCTCAGCACCCACTGTGCCCCGCCGCCCGAGAACCCCAGATCGTGGTCGATCGACGGCAGCGCGAGCAGCACGATCTGGGCGTCGAGGATCACCATGAAGTTCGCCGTGCAGAGCAGTGCCAGTGCGGCCCACCTGCGCGGATCGATGCCGTCCTCGGCCATGGCGCCTCCTTACGGGATCACTGTCTCCTCACCTCGACAATCGGGACGGCTCGAAATCGACACCGGACAAGAAGAAACTTCGATGAATCAACGTACGGTTGCGGTGCACCGATGATCTTGGGGCCGGTCGACCGTCCATGCGGGTCGTCGACCGGGGAGCGGGCTTGGACGCCAGTGCGTGCACGTCCCCGCGTCTCGTCGTGGGGAGTGGGCGGTGGAGCGACCGACCGATTCCGGGGCGGGCCGCGCGTCGAGGTGGTCATCGAGCTGGGCGCGGAGGGCGAGCCGGAGCAGCGGTGGGGACGGCTGATCCAGCTGTGCCAGGAATCCGCGGAGCGGCAGCCGGCGAGACGTCGCCGCGGACGTCGTGCGGGGCCTGACCATGCACCCGGGCGGTGTCCGCGGCAACCGCGTCTCGCTCAACTGGTCGGCCCTTCCAGATGCGACGGTCAACCGTGGACGGGGCTGATCTAGCAGTCCAACAGCGCCGCGCAGGGTGCTCCACACCACCCCGCCAGCCGCGTTCCGGCACTGGTGGACGCGATCTCCGACGCGGCGCTGGGCACGGCTTTGGCCTGGGCGAGTACCGCCGACGTCGTCGAGCGGACGGTCGCGCTCTCGCACTAGTTCCGCCGCCTGCGCATCCGCTGGGAGATCCGCGACGGCGTCCACGAGGCGTTCGCGATCCTCGGGGCAGCCGTCAACCTCTCCGCCGACTCGTCCGCTGATCCTTTTTGTGTGGACCTATAAACGCTGAAGAGTTCGGTTCGGGCGGCGTGTCACATCGCGAGGCCTAGATGGTCACAAGAAGACGATCAAAGGAAACCTCGTACCCAGCTTATCGATCGGAGCGGGCGGGGATCCGGCGGATCGGAATCATCAATGTTGGCGGCGTTGACGCACATCGCCGCCATCAACCACAGTATCTTCGCCGCCGTTGCCCGAATTGCTGAATCACACTGCGGTGTGTCGAGCAACCCAGGCAATTCAGCCTGCTTCGCAAGCAGGACCGCGGGGACCGTGCCCCAGCAGCCATTAGGTTTTTTCGCCGAAATATAAATGACCGCTGCAACGGGTATGACGAAACCGTGCTCACGGGATGCCTCGTCGATACCGCGTGATGAAGCCTTTGACAGCCCACCAGCGCCGACCACGAGGCATCCCGCTTTCGGTGTCGCCACCTGAACGATCATTTAGTCGATGGAACGACTTTTAGAACTCCGCCCAAAGGGCCCAGGATCCGGTGCCTGGTACGCAGTCGTAGGCGCTGGCCTGACCACCGCTCACCAGGGCGGCGCCAGCCGCCGTGCAATCCGCGAGCTGAGGATAGTTGTAGATCCAGACTTTGCTGTCCGCAGAAGCGAATGACGCGCTCGCTCCGATGATACTGATAGCCGTCAGAAGCGTGAACATGACGCGGCGCATGTGAATTCCTTTTCGTTGATTAACAATCGTGAACACCGACGTACGCTTGCCTGATCGTCAGGCTGGTTTCGCGGAAGACCCACCCGCAGGAAGGGGGCCATTATCTCTGACGTCCATGCGGGTGGCGTCTGAGACCATATTGGATCTCCTTTGGTCGCGTCATTCATGCCTTTCTCATTCGAGGATGCATGATGTGGCTCGGTCTGTCGTTGCGCGAGAACGCACACTCATTTACTGTGCGCGCACAGTCGTGCTCTGCCGGCGGGAAAGGCGTTAGGTGTTGTGGAAGGCCTGCCTGAAATGCGCGGAGCTGGTGAACCTCATCGAACCGCCATCGTCCTGATAGGGCAGGCGGCCAGGTGGGGGTCAGCCGGATCGCTCCGGCGCCGCTTCGGGCGGAGGTCGCGGACCAGGCCCGCGGCTTACTGGCGGAAATGCGGGGAGCATCCTGAGGGTGAGGAGGCCGGTGACCTCCGGGTCGTCCAGCACCACGTCCCTTGCGTTTCGGTGGCAGGTGGACCCGGCGCTGGCCGCCGGGTAGTTCAGAGGAAGTTGACCCACCCTGAAAGCTGCCTACTTTTGCGGCGACCTCCTCGGTCGAGCCGTCGTCGTCCGCCTCTTTCGCGAGTTTCGCCAGCCGGGCAGGTCCGCTCAGGGCGTAGCGCCCATGCGTGGGTGCTACGCCACTCCGCCCGGGGCGGAGTCGGTGCTCGTCGGAAGTGTTCCGTGGACGATCGCGCCGTCGGCGATGACTGTGCGGACGTGTAGGTCGTTCGTGAGGACGACAAGGTCGGCGTCCTTGCCGGGTTCGAGGCTTCCGGTTCGGTCTCCCAGCCCGAGCATCCGCGCCGGTGTGGTGGCGGTGGCGGTCGCGGCCTGGGTGATGGGGATTCCGACGCAGCGGACGGCGTGGCGGAGCGCGCGGTCCATGGTGAGGGTGCTGCCCGCGTTGGTGACCCCGTCGAGCAGGGTGACCTTGCCGTCGCGAGCGAGGACGGGCAACGGTCCCAGGTTGAACTGTCCGTCCTTCACTCCGGCCGCCGGAGTGGCATCGGTGACCAGCGCGATGCGTTCGGCCCCTGCCGCCGCGAACGCGAGACGTGTGGTCGCGCTGTGCAAGTGGACGCCGTCGTTGATGAGTTCGCACGTGACGTTGTCGTGCGTGAGCGCGGCACCGGCCGGACCCGGTTCTCGATGGTGGAACGGTCGCATCGCGTTGAACAGGTGGGTGGCCATGCTGGCGCCCGCCTCGAACGCCCGGTGTGCTTCGTCGTAGCTGGCGTCGGTGTGCCCCATCGCCACTACCGCGCCGGAGGCGACGACTTCGCGGACGAGGTCCATCCCGCCGTCCAGTTCGGGGGCGAGGGTCACGGTCCGGACGGTGCCGTCACCAGCGGCGAGCAGGTGCCGCAGCGCGTTGACGTCCGGCGGGAGGACGTAGTCGTTGTGGTGGGCGCCTCGGTGGTTCGGGTTGAGGAACGGTCCTTCGAGGTGGATTCCGGCGATCGACCGGTGCAGCGGGTCGGGTGAGCGCATGATCGAGGCCACCGTGCGGGCCGCGGCCGCCATCTCCTCGACCGGTGAGGTGACGAGGCTGGCCAGTGTCCGTGTGGTGCCGTGACGCCGGTGGAACGCGATCGCCCGGAGGATCTCCTGCGGATCCTCCGTGGTCACCTGCGCTCCGTCGCCGCCGTGCATGTGCAGGTCCACGAACCCGGGCAGCACATAGTGCGATTCGAGATCGTGGACGTCTTTGTCGGTGGACCGGGGTGGTTCTCCGGCTCCCACGGCCGAGATCCGGTGACCGTCCAGCGCGACCCAGCCGGGGTCCAGCACGCGGTCGGGTGTCACTATGCGGGCGTTGGCGAGAATCATGATGGGGCTCCCTCAGCAGACGGTCGACCCAGATTATCTTCTGGAAGAGAAAAAAATCTAGATGTGGAGACGATGACCCTTGGTGGCGATCCATGCGCCGGACACCGGCGACGGCCCCGCGGCCGGACGCGTCCTGACGCTGCTTCATCGGCGCGGCCCGCTGACCCGCGCCGCGGTCACGGCCGAACTCGGTCTGGCCGCGAGCGCGGTGGGCACCGCCTTGAACGAACTGACGGCGTTGGGGCTGGTCCGCATCGGCGAACCGCTACGTGCCTCCGGTGCCCCGACCGGACGCGGCAGGCCGTCCCCCGTCGTCGAGGTGAGTCCCGAGGGGCCCGTGGCCGTCGCCGTCCAGTTGAGCGCGGACCGTGTGACGGTCGGCCTCGTCGGTCTCGATCGCAAGCTCAGCCACATCGGCCAACCGATCCCGGACATCTCTGACACAGACCCCGCCACCCTCATACCGGCACTGGCGGACGCGATCTCCGACGCCGCGCGCCAGACCGATCGCCGATGCGCCGGGGTCTGCATCGCGATGCCCGGATTCATCAGGGAACCCGACGGCTTCGTCCGGTCCACCTTGCATCTGGGCTGGAACGACGTACCACTCGCACAGCAACTGCGCGGCATGTCGTCGATCGGCGCCCCCGTCGCGGTGGGGCGGGCCGCCACGCTGGCCGTGTTGGCCGAGTTCCGTTACGGGGCCGGACGCGGCGCCGCGAGCATGCTGGCGCTGAACTGCAACCGCGTCGGCGTCGGCGGCGGGTTCATCGACACGGGCGTACCGTTCACCGGCGGCGGCCACGCCTTGGAGGCGGGCCACATCATCGTCGAGCCCGGGGGACTGCCATGCCCGTGCGGTGCCCGCGGCTGCCTGGAAATGTACGCCGACGCGCGGGCACTGCTCCGTGCCGCCGGTCGCCGCGACCATGACGACACCGTCGCCGAAATCTTCGACGACGCCGCCGCCGGTAACCCCGCCGCGCGGCAGGCCGTCCGCCTAACCGCCGCCCATCTCGTGACGGGACTGACGAGCCTCGTCAACACGCTCGCCCCGGAGCGCGTCGTGCTCATGGGCTTCCTCGCCGACTTGTATCGAGCCGACCAGGACTTCGTGCGCAATGGGTTGATGACGTCCTCTTTCGTCGCTCGCACCAGTCGAATAGAGATAGTCACAGGCGACCTTCCCCATGCCACTCTCATAGGCGCGGCCGAAAGGGCCTTCGCCCCCCTGCTAAGGCAACCGCGGGTCTTGGCCACCGGTACGGTCGCGTGACGACCGACCGCTCCGGCGAAGCCGAGGATCCGTGGCAGCGGCGATGGACGTGGGACCAGCGGTTTCCCCCGCGTTGGGTACTCGTCGGATACACCGGCACACCGCAGTTTCCCGGCGAGGATGCCTTGGCATTGTGCGCCGACATAGACGGGTTGTTCGTCGACTTACCGCCCCGGCACCGGGAACGTTTCACCCTTCTGGGCTGCGAGCCGGACGGCACCCTCGCCTCGGCGCTCAATGACATGGCCCCTGCGACCGCGCGTCCCGGACGAGTGCCGCTGGGCGACCTCTGGTTGTCCGCGAAACCCGACGACCCTGCGGCACGGCGCGGCTGGATCGGTGAGCAGTTGCTCGATTTAGTCGTCCTGGACCACCGGCCGTCGCAGGCCTCCCCGGCACTCTTCGACATCGACCTGGAGGGCTTGGGCGATGTGTACGACCGTACCGACGGAGTCGACCGTCCCGGTGGCATCACCGGGTTCGTTCTCAGCGATCCGAACGACGCGCCGCTCGGTGTTTGCGCCGACCTCACCGGCGTTTTCCGTGAGCCCACCGAGCCCCCGATACCGCACGTCACCCTTGTCGGCTGCCGACCCGAGCCGCCGCTGCTGACCGCGATCGCCGCGGCACACCAGACGACGAAGGCCGGTCTGCGCCGCCGCCGAGTGTCCGCGGAGGTGGGAGCGGTCGCCGCTGACGGCTCGGCGGTCCCTCTGGTCGACGGCATCGTGTCCGGCACGCTCTTGTCGAGCGTCCCGTCCCGGCTCGACACCGGCCTCATCGACGTCACCATCGCCATTGACGCGCGTGAACCGCGTCCAGCCGGAACACGCGGCATTCTGGATGTGTGGTTTACCGGTCGGCCCACCGAACGCAACTTGTGGGCGCACTATGACCGGACGCTGCGGGACGTATGGGCGGGCGTGGCACTGGGCCATCACCGCCGCGAAGCCCCCGACCGGCAACCAGGAACCGTCTTTCACCTCGATGGCCGGTTCGTCACCGACATCGAGGGTTTCTACTGCGCCATCGGAGAGGCGATCAACGGCCCGGGCGGCTACTTCGGTCGGAGTCTCGGCGCCCTCGACGACTGCCTGAGCGGAAAGTGGGGCGCGGAAACGCCCTTCCGCCTGGTCTGGCACAACTCGCCGGTGGCCCGCCACCACCTCGTCACAGGTCAAGACCACTTCCGACACGGACCATCGACCACCCTCGACACGCTCTTGGAGCTGCTCACCGCACACCATGTCGACGTCGAACTGCGCTGACCGCTGCTCCGGCGGGCCGTTCTGTGAGGCGTGGGGGTGGGGTGGTTCAGGGGCGGCGGCGGGTGCGGTGGATGATGCCGCTGGCGAAGAGGTCGTCGAGCCAGGCCATTTCTTCTCGAGCCGTGTTGATGCGGCCCACGATGATGCGGGTGACCGGTGGTCGGGTGACGCGCCAGACGTCGCGGTCGATGCGGGCGATGTCCCAGCTTGGGAAGCGCATTCGCAACGCTTCGAGTTGCCAGCGCTCCCAGACTTTTGTGAGCACGTTCACGTACGTGGTCCTTTCGGTCACCGGCCCGTGGAGTCCGGGGCGGTGTTCGCAGGCGGTGCCGGGAGTGAGGTCGCGCGGGCGGGCAGTTAGGGGGAATCTCGGCCGCGCGACCTCCTTCCCCAGTGGCGTCCGTTCCGTCTGGGGGGAAGCGGAATGGGACGCCGGGTCCTTGGCAGGGGTGGGAGGACGGGTGGGAAGGTGCGGAGAGGCGGCCCCCTCCGACCGCCCCTCCGCTGGTCTTCAAGGCGTGTCGATGACGGCGAAAACGATTTTGCCGGTGTTGTCGGCCAGGGGGCGGACGCCCCAGCAGCGGCAGTACTGGTCGACGATGAGCAGGCCCCGGCCCGCTTCGCTGATCGGGTCTGTCTCCGGCATGTGGGGGAGGTCGGGGGTGGTGTCTTGGACTTCCATCCAGAGGGCGCCGTCGTCGGTGCGGCCCAGTCGCAGGGTTATGTCGTCGTCCAGCCTGGAGGTGTGCTGGAGCGCGTTGGTGACCAGTTCGCTGGCCACCAGGCACGGGACGAAGTCGTCCATGCCCCACTGGCCGGTGACCAGCCGCACGAACCTCCGCACCTCCCCGACCACCCTGAGGTCCTGCTTCACCACCATCGCGTTCTCCGCCGCCGCCTGAACCATGATTTCTCCTCACTCTGTGTGGCGAACACCACACTTTTAGCAAGGTTCCGCTGTACGCTGGTGTTACCAAGATTGCTTGGTGACGACTGGCGACAGGCGTGCCTTCTTGGTGAGGTACCAAGAAAAGGAGACTTCGCGATCATGCCTCCACGACGTCAACGCCCCAAGGAATCCCCCGCCTTGATCGCCTTCGGTGGACAAATGCGCCGGATGCGCGAGGCGAAGGGCATCACTCAGCAGTCCATTGCCGACCACACGAACATCAGCAAGGCGCAGGTGAGCAGGATCGAAAACGGCACCAGGCGGGCTTCGCGCTCATTCGTGGAACAGGTCGACCGCATCCTCAACGCTGACGGAGCCTTGATCAAGCTCTGGGAAGACCTGAACAGGAACGGTCACCCGGTCCCGATCTGGTTCGACTGGCCCAAGATCGAAGGGGACGCGGCGATGCTCGTCTCATGGGAGCCGACGTTGATCGCAGGTCTCGTTCAGACTCCGGCCTACGCATCCGCCCTCTTGCACGGCAACGACGAGGCTGTGGCAGCGCGGCTCGCTCGCCAAGAGATCCTCACGAGAGGCGAGGGACGCACCCCACCTGAGCTGGTGCTGCTGATCGACGAGCAGGCGCTTCGCCGACCGGTTGGCACGACCGAGACGATGAGGGAGCAACTCCAACACCTGCTGGACTTAAGTATGTTGCCCAACGTCATGGTTCAAGTAGTGTTGGAAAGCGGCGAGCACGACGGCAACATGGGCGCGTTCACCATCGCCACGATGGATGATCGAAGTGAGGTCGCATATATCGAGACAGCAATTCACGCCATCACGACTGATGACCCAACGGACCTGTCCGTGTTGGCGCGTACGCTCAACGCCCTTCGTTCACGGACACTCACTGAAGAGATGTCGCGCGAGCTGATCAGAAAGGTGGTCCAAGAAAGATGGACCTGAGGAATGCCAAGTGGCGCAAGAGCAGTTACACCGGTTCCAACGGCGGGAACTGCGTGGAGTTGGCGGACGTAGCCGGGGTGGTGGCGGTGCGAGACAGCAAAGACCCGGACGGTCCCGTCCTCCTGCTGACCCGCGCGGCCCTGCGCACCGCCGTCCAGTCCGCCGCCGACGTGCACTGACCGTCCAGCACCAACCACCGAGTAGCGGCGAGTCGTCCCATCCCCCCGGGACCCGGACGACCCGCCGCACCTCACCCCCCACCCGGTCAAGGACCCACGCCGGTCCACCTACCCCAAAGGTGACCTCCGACGAGCGAACGCGCCCACTGACAAGCACGACCACACGCCCGACACTGACTCCATGCCCCTGGAAAACCTCAACTGGCGCAAGAGCAGCTACACGACGTCCAACGGCGGGAATTGCGTGGAACTGGCGGGCATCCCTCGCACTCACTGGCGCAAGAGCGCTCACAGCGGTCCCAACGGCGGCGAATGCGTCGAGTTGGCGAGCGTTCGCGACACGCATTGGCGCAAGGCTCACCGCAGTGGCGAGAACGGCGGGAACTGCGTGGAGTTGGCGGACGTGGCCGGGGTAGTGGCGGTGCGGGACAGCAAGGACCCGGACGGTCCCGTCCTCCTGCTGACCCGCGCGGCTCTGCGCACGGCCGTCCAGTTCGCCACCGACACGCTCTGACCGTCCAGCCCCACCGTCCGGCGCCCATCCAGCCGATCAGCGGCGAGGCGTCCCGTCGCCCGGAGCATGGACGACCCACCGCACTCCGGCCTCCCACCGCGCGGGGATGCGCTCGTCACATGCTCGGACGTATCCCTGGCCGGACGAACGCGCCAGATGGCACGGCTCGGCCCGCCGGGAGAGGTTGAGTCGCTAGCGTGTGGAGTAAGGCGTACCGCCGCTGACACCACGAGGAGACTTGCTCATGACGGCGATGCCAGAAGAGCCGTCGCCCGTTCATGACAACCTGCGCGAGGCGTTCGCTGCGCTTGATGTGAGGCCGGGCTTCCGTGCCGAGTTGGTAGATGGAGAGATCATCGTGTCACCGCCCCCCGACGGGCAGCACGAGACCATCGTCGTGGCCGTCGATGACCGAGTAAGGGATGCTCACGGCCCCGACGGGGGCTCGCGATTGGATGCTGGACATCACCGACTGGCCCGGCACGATCGACTCCTACGTCGACGTGCTCGTCTGGCTTGTCGGCAAGATGCTCGCCGACCCCAAGCATTTCTATCGCAGCTACACGACCCACGAACTGGACCGCGTCATGACCGCACGTCCTCCGGCCGAGCTGGCCGTGCGAGCCCGCGAAATGAATCTGTACCGCCGCTATTTCGACCTGGTGGCAGCGGGCCGCAAAACCATAGAGGTCCGCGTGCAGTATCCGAACCTACGGAAACTGAAGGTGGGTGACCATATTCGATTCATATGCGGTCGAGATGATGTTCTGACTCGGGTCAGGAGGGTCGCTCGTTATCGGTCATTAGAAGAGATGTTTGATGCAGAAGGGCCGTCCAGAGTCAATCCTGACAGCCCACGCGACCAGCAACTCGCCAATATCCGGCGCATCTATGGGCCCGAGAAGGAAGCCCTCGGCGTGCTGGCCATCGAAATCTCGCTCGTCAGTCCCGCGGACCCCTCATCCGCTAAGAGTTGCCATAGCTGACGTGGTCGACGCGAGTTGCTGCGGCGCCTGCGGTGGTGGTCACCACGCCGGGGCTCACCGAAGCCCTGCTCTCGGCCTCGACTGCGGCACACTAACGAGAGGCGCTCGGCGCCTTCCAACGTCCAGCCATCCCGCCTGCGCCTCTCCAGAATGTTCGCCATGTTCTTCGAGCCTGACGATCCCGGCGTCCGTGAACGAATGTGCGCCGCCTTCACCGACGCGGCGGTTCGGCTCGGATGCGCGTCCACCCACGGTGCGCCTAGAGCCTGGGGGCATAGCGGAAGGACCATCGGCGGTCCCGTCACAACGTCCAGCGGATACGCCTGGCTCCGTGTGCTTGAGGCACCGGTCGATAAGGCGGGCGGAAAGTTGTGGACGGGTACTCAGGTCGCCGCGACCGCCTTGCCGAGTGAAGTGCCGCGCCCTCGGCTGCTGGACACGGCCGACTGGACTAAGAAGGGATACGCGTACCGAGCAGAGCTCAGTACCTATGTAACGGCGTCTGTCTGCTCCTCGACTCCGGGGCTCACCGCGCACATCGCTCTGCCTGATGCGTGGTGGTCACGATTGCGATGGGCCACGGACACGGTCGCGGCCACACCGATTCCGGACGACCGTCCGCGCGTCATCAGCCAGGACTACGTACACCGCACCATTCCCCGCTACCTCGGCGACACGGGTATCGACACCACTGTCGACCACTGGACTCTCGCCCACGGTGACCTGCACTGGGCCAATCTCACCGGCCCGGAACTGGCCATCATCGACTGGGAAGGCATCGGCCCCGCACCCCGCGGCTTCGACGCCGCTCATCTCCACGCCTACACGCTCGGCGTCCCCGAGGTTGCAGCCCGGGTCCGGGACGTCTTCGCCGATGTCCTGGAAACGCGCGAGGGGCGGCTCGCCGAACTCACGGTCGCGGCCATCCTCCTCCAGGCCGCCGACCGCGACCCCGTCCACGCCGCTCTGGCCCCCCTACGTCCGAAGCCATGCCCGGAGCCTGCTGGGCCCTCTCTGAATCAAGCTTGACGACTAACGAACTGGACGGTGTCCCGACCGCCCGCCCACCGGCTGAGCGCCTACATGCAGCACACAAGATCGACGTAAAAGCTCCCCCTTCGACCCCGCCGCCGCACGACGGTTGGCGGACATCACCCAGACCGTGCTCTCCAGCATCGGCCAACCGGCCTGGAAGGCCGTACGCCAGAGGCAGCCACGGGATCGACGAGAACGGCCGTGATGCACTCGGTAGTGTGGGCAGGCGCTAGGGCGATGGGCATCAATGAGGCCGGACCATCACATGACCGAGGCCAAATGCGATCTTGCTGGTGTACAGCACCGTGGAAGTTCTCCACTGATTCCATCTTGGACACACTGTCGCTTCCGCCTCTTAAGTGCCAATATAACCAATATTGGGCTCGATGTCCGAATCAACAAAAGTGCTCCAAACCGCCCCTGTCTCGGTACAGATGCCCAGGTCAGGGAGAGTGCTCCCCGCGCACGCGGGGATGGTCCCCTTCGGCCACCAGCGCGGCCCGTTCGGCGTCGAGTGCTCCCCGCGCACGCGGGGATGGTCCCAGCCGCATCACGAGACCGCACGGCGAACGAGAGTGCTCCCCGCGCACGCGGGGATGGTCCCCGCAAAGCGATCCTCAACCGGGTTCACCCACCGTGCTCCCCGCGCACGCGGGGATGGTCCAGGAATTTCTGACGGAGCGGTGGGACTACGGAGCCGGCGTGCTCCCCGCGCACGCGGGGATGGTCCTGGTTCCCAGTCGAGGCTCCCATGTGGATCTGTGCTGCTCCCCGCGCATGCGGGGTTGGATCGATGCTCTGACGTACTTGCAAGGCGTGGTGGGTGGCGGCGGTTGCGGTTGGGTGGTGTCGTTTGCATCAGGATCGATTTGCTGACGCGCTGCACACTCGTCCGCGCGGTGGGGGAGCGAAGGCGGTTTGAGTGCTTATGGAAGGTTTGGTGCCTGTGGCTGGTAGTCGCTGGGGTTGCCACATGGCCGCGTCGAGTCCACCGCCTCACCACGGCATGGTCAGGCCGCCCGCTGCCTCGCATTCGTCGGGAGGCAATGACCCTGTTCCGTGCGGAGGGCACGAGAGGGCCGCTTGGGGGGACTCATTGCCATGTTCTTCGATCTCGGTACGCGGAGAGTGACCGTCGGGGCCAGGATGGTGTGCATGAAGAAAAGGCACCGCCGCACGCTGCTCGTCTTCTCCTGCACTTCGCTCGTCCTGTTTCCTTGCGCGTCCGTGGCTGCCGAAGTTCGTGAGACGGCCGAGGCGACCGAGGGGGCCGTTTCCGAGGAGGTGCGGTTGCCTGCTCCGGCCGGGGCGTTTCGCGTTGGGACGACTGCGTTTCACCTGACGGACAGGGGGCGGCGCGACCCGTGGACGGGGAGCCGTGCCCGGGAGTTGATGGTCAGTGTCTGGTATCCGGCCAGGAAGGGTGGGCCGTTCGCGCCGCACATGACGGCGAAGGCCGCGGCGCACTTCGGGTCCGCTACGGGGGCGGGTACGGTCAACCTCAACATGCCGCCTGGGAAGGCCGACTGGGCGGGGACGCGGACGAACGCGGTCACCGGAGCGCCCGTTGACCGGCGGGCCGGGCGGCTGCCGGTTGTGCTGTACTCCGCCGGGCTCGGAGATCCTCGGACGTTCGGCACCACGCTCGTTGAGGACCTCGCGAGCCGCGGGTACGCGGTGGTGACCGTCGATCACACCTACGAGGCGTCCGAGGTGGAGTTCCCGGGCGGGCGACTGGAGACGAGTCGGCTGCTGGAGGGTGAGCCGCCGTCCGATCCCGTCGAGATCACGGCGCTGTTGAAGAAGTCGATGGCGACGCGCGTCGCGGACGTTCGGTTCGTCCTGGACCGGCTGCCCGGTTTGGCCAAGGGACGGTTCGCGCTCGACCTGGGACGGGTCGGAATGGCGGGGCACTCAGCCGGTGGGTTCACGGCCGCGCAGGCGATGCACGACGACCGCCGGATCCGGGCCGGGGTGAACATGGACGGTCAGATGGACTTCCCGGACGGGCTGAGCAGCGTCGCGCGGGACGGCCTGGACCGGCCGCTGCTGCTCCTCGGCTCCGAGGAGTCCGGCGACTACCGGAAGCGTCCCTCGTGGGCGGCGTTCTGGAAGAACTCGCGCGGCTGGAGGTTCAACGGGACGTTGCGCGGCTCGCGGCACGCCTCGTACACCGACGCGCAGTCGCTCCTGCACTGGTTCGCGCGGCAGGGCGTCGTCCCGGCAGGCGGGCTCGCCAAGGCCGTCGGGACGATCGACCCAGAGCGGTCCGTGGCTGTGCAGCGCGCCTATGTGGTCTCGTTCTTCGACCGGTGGCTCCGCGGACGCGACGACCATCTCCTCGACGGCCCCTCCGCCCGATTCCCGGAGATGGAGACGGCGGGTCCGGTGGTCGGGTGACGTGTCGTCCGCAGTGCCGCGTCATGCGGACCGCTCGCGTCTGAAATTTCGGTGGACGTCATGTTGTGCCGTTAAGCGATCTGTGGGACGGGATTATGGGGTCCAGCCGTGGGTGGTGAAAGGGATCCCGCCCAGGTAGGCGCGGATTCCGGCGGCGGGGTAGGGGATGGTGTTCGAGGGCAGGAGTTGGGGGTCGCACCATTGGAATTTGCGGCATTTGTGGGGTTCGGTGTTGTGGGGGTCTCCGGACCAGTGGGTGGTGGCGAAGAACAGGCCGAGGCGGGCTCGGGCGGGGAGTTGGCGGTGGTGGACGACGGTGGTCAGGACGAGGTCGGCAGGGTCGATGACGACGCCGGTATCCTCGTGGGCTTCGCGGGCCGCGCCGTGGGCGGCGGGTTCGCCTTCCTCCAGGTGGCCGGAGGGGAGGTGGAGCATGCCGTCGCCGTACCCGGTGCCCTGACGTTCAAGTAGGAGGATGTCGTCGCCGCGTTCGAGGATGACGTGAACGTCCACGATGGGTCTGTAGCGGTCGGTCATGCTGCCCCTCCGGCGCGCTGGTCGCTGCGGTTCAGGATGGGGCAGAGGTTAGTGGTATCGCGGTGGTGGCCACGCGGAGAGCCGATGAATTGGGGTCAAAGGAGTCCGCTTTTTGGGTGTGAGCGATGATTGTTGTGGTTGGTGGTATTGGTTGCGGTTTGGTGCTAGGCGGAGATGCCGGCGTGTTCGGGTTTTGTTTCGGGTGTGGGGGTGGGGTGGCGGGGGAGGAAGAGGGTGATTAGTAGGCCTATGGCCATTCCGGCTGCTGTTAGTAGGACTACGATGAATTCGCCGTCCGCGGTTGCGGTGCGTAGTTCCTGGCCGGTGGCGCCGTCGATGCCGATGTCGGCTATGACGGTGAAGACCGCCAGGCCGATGGCGTTGCCGATGTTGAGCGCGGTGGCGGCGATGCCGTTGGCGACGCCTTGTTCGTGGGCGGGGGTGCCGGTCGCGGCGGCTATCCACATGGCCGTCCAGACGATGCCCTGGCCGACACCCGAGATCACCAGTCCTGGGATCAGTTGGGCGTAGCTCGCGTCGGCTTCGAAACCGTAGGCCAGGGCCGCTGTTCCGACGACGCCGATCGCGAAGCCGATCAGGAGCGTTGTTCGGGTGCCGATTCGGGTCGTCAGGCGTTCGCCGAGCTGGGTGCCGGTCGCGATGGCCAGGGACGGGACGAGGAAGGCCAGGCCGGTTTGCAACGCGCTGAAGCCGTGCACGCTTTGCATCAGCACGGTGAGGAAGTACGGCAGGACGCCGAAGGTCGCCATGTAGATGAACGTGACGCTTAGTGCCACGGTCAGGCTGCGGTTGCCGAACAGGCGGAACGGCATCAGCGGGTCGGGGCTGCGTGCTTCGATCGCGGCGAAGGCCGCCAGGAGGGTCGCGGCCAGGAGGAATGCGCCTGTTACCAGTGGGCTCGTCCAGCCCAGTTCGGGTCCTTCGACCAGGGCGAACACCAGCAGTGTGGCGCCTCCGGTGACCGTCAGGGATCCGGGGAGGTCGAAGCGGCGGCGCTGCGCGCGTGGGGTGTCGCGGGGGATCACTGCTAGTGCGGCCAGTGCTACGAGTCCGGCGAGCGGGACGTTGACGTAGAAGACCGCGGGCCAGCCGAAGTTCTCCGTGAGGACGCCGCCGAGCAGCGCGCCGAGCGTCAGCCCGGACGCGCCCGCACCGCCCCACACGGCCAGTGCCCGGTTGCGCTGCGGTCCTTCCGCGAACAGCGTGTTGATCAGCGACAGGGTGGACGGGAGTAGGAGCGCGCCGCCGATTCCCTGTACCGCCCGCGCGATGACGATCACTTCGGGGCTTGTCGCCAGACCGCCTGCCAGGGACGACACGGCGTAGATCGCTAGTGCGAGGACGAAGACGCGGCGGCGTCCCAGCAGGTCGGCCGCCCGGCCGCCGAACAGGAGAAAGCCCCCGGCGAAGACGACGTAGGCGCTGACGACCAGCTGTTGCGTCTGCCCGGGGAAGCCGAGTTCGGCCCCGATCTCGGGCAACGCGACGAACACGATGTTCAGGTCGAGCGAGTAGATGAGCTGCGCCAATGCCAGGAGGACCAGCGTCCGGCCGAGTGGACGTCCGGCCGCCGGGCTTCGTGCTTCGGACATGCGTGCGCCCCTTCATGGGTTCCCGGAGTACGACTGTACGTATAATGACGTACTTTCGTACCGTGAGGCAAGGGACTGTTCGACGATCGCGGTACAGTGGGACCATGAGGTACCGGCACCCCGAGCCCGAACAGATCCGTGTTGACGGGGTGCTGTCGGCGCTGGGTCATCCGGTGCGGCTCGCCGCCGTCCGTGTGCTGGACGAGGGCGGCGTGCACAACTGCGGAAGCGTCCTGAACGTGCTGGGGATCACGGCGAAGTCGACCATGACGCACCACTGGCGGGTGCTGCGTGAGGGCGGCGTCATCTTCCAGGAACCGTCAGGCCGTGAGAACCTGCTTCGTCTGCGCCGGTCAGACTTGGACGCCCGTTATCCCGGGCTTCTGGACGCCATCCTCTCCGGTGCTGCCACCGACGACGCCACTGGGTGACCTCGATTTCCCCAGTATGGCAAAGCGTACTTGAGTGACTACTTACTGTCAGTAGACTGGGTGGTGCTTGCAGGACCTTCGGGTCCCGGACGGGTCGTGACCGCTGACGTCTCCCCAGCGGCCACGGCCCGTTCGTTGTGGCGGCCGTCCATGCGCCCGCCTCAGTAGCGACCGCGCCGCGAGACCGGCGGGTAGCCATGTGCAACGTGCCCGATCGGACGGCCGGTACCGCCGGAACCGCCACCGGACCTGCCACTGCTTCCGGCGCCCGATCCGGTGCCGCGACCACGGCCGCGCCGCCGAGCCCGGCGGACGACCGCCGCGGAACCAGTCGCCACCACCGCGGACGTTCAGAGTCGCGCGGACGGCAGACAGCCGCGCTGGAGAGCGTTGTCCTCATACTTTCTAGCTGGACGGCTCCGCCACGTCCGCGGAATTCGGGTTGGGGACGAGGGTGTGAGTTCGTTCCGGCCGCGTGGTCGGTGTTCCGAGCACGCAGCCGGGAGCGAACCAACCCGATATCGGTCAGGTCCGGCGGGACGTCTGGCGGTACTGGGCGGCGGTGAGACCGACCTGCCAGGCGGCTGCCCTTACCGGGTCCCGGATCCAGCCAGGGACCAGTTCACCGAACTCTCGGCGGGTGCCGTCCCGCTCCACTGTCCCGTTGGTCATCAGCAGTAGGTGCAGATGGTCGTCGTACAGCGACTCCACACACCACAGGCTGAGCACCTGCCCGGGATTGCCGGGGTCCGGTGTTTCCTGACCGACCCTCGGCCATCCCGCCTCGCTGACCACCTGGTGCCAACCGGCGCGTCCGACCAGCATCTCCACGGCGCAACGCCGCTGCTCGGTGTTGCGCAGCGACACCGCGCGGGCGATCGGGACCTCGTCTTCGATGATTTCGCGGGGCATGGTGACGCCGTGCCAGGCCCACAGGCACCAGCCGTCCGGGTACCGCACCGCCGGGCCGTGCTCGTTGTGGAGTCGGCCCTCGGCGTCGTGGTGCAGTTCGATGGGGCGCTCGGTGAGGATCACGCTGTTCCTCATCGGCCACCACGCACCGGCCGACCGTTCCACCTGGAGCAGGCCGCGGCTGTGAAGGTCCGGGTCGCGGATGCCGCACCGATCGAGGAACGAGAGCTGAGCGAGTTGCCGCAGCATCCGCGGAGGGTAGGCGCCCAGCCGGGGCAGCGCCCCCACTTCGGGACGCTGCTCCGCGTCCTGCCAGGTCGCCGCCACCTGGTCGATCGCGGTGCCGACGGACTTGTCGAGGCCCTTTTCGACGGCGGTGGCCACCTCGCGTCCGAGCCGGTGCAGCAGGCCGCCCCAGCGCGGGTCGTCGAGGTCGGACGGCAGCGGATCCAGCATGATCAGATCGGTTTCCGGAGGGTCCTCCGGGACCGTTTCGGCGATGGCCTCGCCGGTCGCTTCCGGCAGCGTCCGCCAGGCCCGCCTGGTGATGAGGGAGCGTCGGCCCGCGCGGATGTCGGCGCCGATGCTGCCCGCCATCGGCGAGCCCAGCCAGATCACCTGGTCCGGTGGCCGGCGGCCGGCGCCGAGGTAGACGTCACGGACGCCCGCCTCGGCCGCCGCCCGGTCCGTCGGACCCGCGGCCAGCCCGTGCCCCACCCACTCGTCCCGCACCAACGGCAGGAGTGCCTGCTGTTCCGCGGTCGGGGGCGGGTGGGGGCCGGGCGCCTTCGCCGTCATCAGTCCGCGACGAAGCGGACGGACGCGTTCCACTCCTGCTCACGGGCCGCCTGCTCGCGGATCGCCTGGTCGCGGGCCGCCTGCTTACGAGCCTGCTTACGGGCCTGCTCGCGCTTGCGGCGGGCTTCCGGGTCGAGGACGCGGGGTGCCATTTCGCGCTTACGGCGCAGTACGTACCGGCCGGGCGCGATTCCCGTGTTTCCGTGCTCCGGGTGGTCGAGCCACGCGGTCGCCCCGTCGCCGACTTCCAGCGATCCCAGGGTGATGTCGTCCGCCGCGCCATGGGCGGCCTCGTACCGGACGTCACCGGACGCGAGGAGGAGGTGCGTGTGCCCGCCCGCCTCGCCATGGACAACGGCGATACCGGACGCCGGAACCTGGGTCACCGCAGGCTGATAATCCGGCGACGCCATCGCGGCGGGAATCACCGAAACATCGCCCTGGTGCTGAAGTCCGGCGATCGTCGGAATGTCGAGTTCGGCGGCCAGGTGGGCGAGGTCGCTGCCTTCTGACCGCACGTTGCTGAGAAGTATCATTACGGCCTCCCGCCGAAGTGCTTGCCATGAAATGTAACGTCGCCCTCTCAACACAGGAAACTGATTTTCTGACCGGACGCACCCCGTCCCCGAAGAAGCCCCTTGTCGGACGCGTGGCGTAGGTTGCCTGGTGTGGCGGAACCGGGGTGTGAGGTGAGCTGGTCGTGAGCTGGGACGTCTTGCTGATGCGGGCTCCGGCGGAGGTCAGCGGGATGGACGACCTGCCGCGAGATTTCGCTCCCCACCCGATCGGTTCACTGCCGGACGCCCTCGGCCGCCTGGAGAGCGAGCTGCCCGAGGTCGATCTCTCAGATCCCGAGTGGGGTGTGATCGAGGGCCCGATATGGTCGATCGAGCTGAACATCGGCCGCGAAGATCCGCTGGAGGCGGTGATGCTTCATGTTCGGGGTGGTGGCGACGATGTGCTCACCGTCATCCTGAGAATCGGGCAGGTACTCGGATGCCGGGCCCTTGATACCTCCACCGGCGATTTTCTCGCGGAAGGCCGAACCGAGGGTTGGCGCGCTTTTCAGCAGTACCGCGATCGGGTGACGAACAAGCCCGGCTAGGGCGTGTCTCGGTCAATGCGCCCGGCTGACGGCCACTTTGAGGTACGGCCGGTGCCCTACGGTCAACGGCCTTACTCGTCCACCCGCCGACCTGTGCCTTCTGAGCATTTACGTCGTCGCGTTGACCGGGTTCACCGTCAGACGGTGAACAACATTCGTGCACAGGTAGCGATCGGTTCCGGCGGTTCAGAATCGCGGGTGGAGGTTCGATCGATCGCCTCTGGCGCGGATCCTTTTCTGCGTCGCCCAACGAGTTCGATCACCCTTCCCACCAGGTGGTCCGGACGCCGGCCAACCTGTTCTTCTGGTGGGGAACTTCGTGCTCGTTGAACCTGAGGCGCTTCCGGATGCGCTCGGCCTGTTCACCGCGACTCTCCGGAGGCGTCTCATCCCGATGCCGACGCGATCGGCAGCTACCGAAGTCTTGATCCAGGTCTGGCTGCCACGACCGCCTTGCGCTCTCTGAACGGGCCGGGCCACGGCGCGAACCGTGCGGCGGGCGCGCACGGCCGCGGGCTGGACGAGGAGGGGTGGTGTGCCCGTCCAGGCCCTGCGGATCCGGCCGGCCGACGTTCGGGCCGTTGTGCTCGGGGTTCCCCGCCGCCGCTCAGGGGCGTGCCTAGGCGGGATCCGCAAAGCCTTCTAGGAGGTCAGCCCTTGGTCACCAGGGCGACGATGTCCTCGATGCGGACGATTTCGCCGCCCGATCCCCAGTTACCTTCCGGGACCTCGTTGATGTGTACCCACGCGGCGGTGGGGCCGTTGAAGCGGTCGGGGTCGGTGTCGGCGTCCGCGAGGACCTGCGTCACGCGTTTCACGATGTCACGGCGTTTGTCGTCGTTCATCGAACCGGCCGGGACCCCCACCCGCACCATGTACTTCGGCTTCTCACCGGCGGGCACCTCCTGGCCGCCGACGAACCAGGCGTCGACCTCGTTGACCACCAGCCAGGAGATGGCCCTGGCCGCCTCGTTGTCCGGCGCACCTTCGGCGATCATCACCTCCGACACCAGACGTCCGCCGATCTCCTTGCGGCGGTCCTCCTCGAGCGAGCCCTTGCGGACGAACAACTCCACGAACGGCACTACTTAGTCCTTTCATTGAACTCTTCCCTGGTCGCAACGTACCCTAGTGAGTTCAATGAATCAACCCTCTACACTGGTTGCCATGCAACGGACCAGCTTCGCGGAGATGCACTGCTCGATCGGGCAGACCCTGGAACGCGTCGGCGAGTGGTGGACCCCGCTGATCGTGCGGGACATCTATCTGGGCCTGCACCGGTTCGACGACATCGCCGAGAACCTCGGCATCTCCCGCAACCTGCTCACCCGTCGGCTCCAGACCCTGGTCACCGACGGCATCGTGCAGCGGCACGCCTACCAGCAGCGGCCGCTGCGGCACGAGTACCACCTCACCGAGGCCGGTCGGGAACTTGTGCCGGTGTTGATGGCGCTGATGGCCTGGGGCGACAAGTGGGCCACGCCGGAGGGCGGCCCGCCCGTCCGTCTGGAACACCACGACTGCGGGGCCGAGTTCACCCCGCATGTCTGTTGCTCGGCATGTGGGGAGCGGGTGAGCAGCGAGAATGTCACGGCGCTGCCCGGGCCGGGGGCCGCGTCCGGGCCGGGGACCAGGGTGCTCGCCCGGCGCAGCGGTGTCATGTCCGAACGGCCGAGGGTCAGTTAGGGC
Organism: Actinomadura spongiicola; assembly: GCF_003432485.1. Classification (GTDB taxonomy): domain Bacteria; phylum Actinomycetota; class Actinomycetes; order Streptosporangiales; family Streptosporangiaceae; genus Spirillospora; species Spirillospora spongiicola. The sequence continues at coordinate 53,200 of NZ_QVNQ01000001.1, read as the reverse complement.
GTGTTTCGCCGTGGCCTCGGCCCGGCGCGCGAACGAGTTACCCGCCCGGTGGAGCGATGCCGGAGGCGAGCGGAACCGTGCGGAGAGCGAAGCGATGCCCCGATCGCCCCGGCCCGGTCACGCAGCGAGCCACAAGGCGAGCGAAGTGGGCCAGGACTGCAATGAATACAGCCGCCCCCAGGGAGGCGCGGACCGGCTTGCGCCGGTCCGCGACCGGGGTTTTGCGGCCGGAACGTTCAGGGGTCCCGAGGTCCTCGTGGGTTGCACGGCATCACGCGCAGGAGATGCCGATGCAGATGGTGTTCAGCGGCCTCACAACGAATACGGTTCAGGGGCAGATCCAGCAGTAGAGGCGGGCGCGATGGCCCACGGCTCGACCGGCGAGCCCGGACAACTCGTCCAGGAAGGCGTGGAGATCCTCCGGGTCGACCGGGTTGAGGAAGGCGTCCTCGTCTTTCGACCAGGCTGTGGCGATCTCGGGGAAGGACGCGGGGTCGGCGGCGGCGAGGGCGTCTCGGAAGTCGTCGGCGAGCGTCACCACGACGACCTCGCCGTCCCCGAGCATGCCGACAAGGGAGCCGCTCTGTGTGTCGGATCGGCCCGTCAGGAGCGCCTCGGCCGGGGCCAGGTTCACCACCGGGTCCATGCCCTTGACGACGAGCTGGTCATAGCCGGTTCCGCTGGTCTCGCCGTCGTCGCGGACGACGGCCCGGACGGCGTCGTCGTCATCGGCGGCGGCGAAGTAGCCGAAGAGAACTCCCATGGGTGGAGCCTCGCATCGGTCATCGGGGCGGCAGGTTGGTGAGGAACTCTCGGAGTTCGGTGATTCGGTCTTGCGGGACGGCCCGCTTCGGAAGAGCCAGGCATTGGTTGCGGGTGCCCAGTATCCATTGATGTGGGCCTTCCCTGATAACGCCCATCCGGGCCCAGGGAACCTCGGTGGTCACGCCTCCGGACTCCCAGCGAATGCGGGTCGGGGTGATGCTGATGTGGCGTTCGTCCTGGTCAATGGGCTGAAAGTGCGTCCACAGGGTGATGAGGAGAGGCAGGGCCAGGAGGACGACACCGCCCACCGCGGCCAGGGCGGGCGCATTCGTCGCTTCGCCGTGGCGGGCCGCCGCGCGGGACAGTGCGCCGATTCCGACGACCGCGATCGCCAGGCCGACGAGACCGGCATACAGGAGCCGAATGAACCAAGGGAGAACAACCGCGCGTCGACGGTCGCGAGGCGTGGGTACGTAGCTGACCTCTAAGAGCATCTGCTGCCCTCTCAGCGGAATTAGAGGCCAGCCACGTTAGCGCCGGGGTACGTCAATGAGGGATGCGGGACAGGACTGGTAGTGGCACAAGGCCGTATGAGTAGTAGTCGACGGTGTTCGCGCCTGCCTTGCGGGCGGCGGTGACCTTGGCGGCGAGGTGGTCGGACGAGGTCGTGTCGGGGACGCCGGGGCGGAGGACGGCGCGAAGCGTGGTGTCCGGGCCCAGGGCCGTGCGGTAGGCGGCGACGTCCTCGGCCACGCGGTCCTCGTCGTGGGCGTAGCAGAGGATGGCGTACGACGGGACGACGTCGCTCACAGCCGACGGGTCCACGCCGATCTGCCAGGCGGAGTCGGCGGCGGGGCCGCCGGTGGGACGTCCGTCCGCGTAGCCCTTCACGGCGCCGGTGAGGTCGAGGAAGGTCAGGCTGGATCCTTCGGCGGCCACGGCGTCGGCGACGTCGGCGGCCAGGGACGTGACGATCGGGGTGCGGGAGCGGGCGTAGTCCTCCAGGACGGTCGGAAGCTCGGTGGCGGGAGGGCCGCCGTCCAGGACGGACGCGGCGAGGCGGGACGCGGCGGTACGGGCCGTTTCGGCGCCGGGGAGGCGGGCCTGGCAGTGGGGGCAGAAGCAGAGGCCGAGCGCGAATTCTGCGGCCGAGCCCAGGTCGACGAAGGAGCGCTCATGGTGGTAGCCGTGCCCGAACATCCCGAAGTGCAGGGATTCGGAGACGACGCTGTCCATTCCCTGGCGGGCGACGGCGCGGCCCAGCGCGACGGCGTAGGCGCGGACGTCCGGGTTGGACGGGCACAGGTCGGCGGGCGCGGCACGGTCACCGAAGCAGTTCTCCTGGGTGACGTCCGGGAAGGCGAGGCCGAGGGTGGTGCTGTGCAGGAACACGGCCCAGCCGTGCAGGGGCACGCCCAGCTCGCGGGTCTGGTCGCGGAGGGCCTTCAACGGTTCCTGGTCGGCGTCCCGCTGGACGGGCGGGAGGAGGCGCAGCCCGTCGAACAGGTCGCCGGGAGGGAAGTGGATCCCGTCCTGCCGGAAGGTCACGCGGGTGCGGCCGTGGGGGGTCACGTCGCGGGCGCGGTGGTAGGCCGCGCCGACGGTGATGGAGGAGACGCCGTGGGAAAGGACCTGCGCGGCGTCCACCCCGCGCAGGTCCTCGACCAGGGCGTACAGGGACGAGTCCATCAGCTCTTCTTGTACGCGACGAAGTCGATCTCGACGAGGATGTTCATCAGGTCGGAGCCGACGGTGGTGCGCACCGGGTACGGCTCGTTGAAGTGCTCCCGGTACACCTTGTCGTAGGCGGCGAAGTCGCGGTGGAGGTCCTGAAGGTGGACGGTCGACTTCACGACGTCGTCGAAGCCGAGGCCATGTTCGGCGAGGACCGCCTTCAGGTTCGCCAAGGTCTGCCGGGTCTGCTGGGCGACGTCCCCGCCGACCGACTCGCCCGTCTTCGGGTCGATCGGTCCCATCCCGGACGTGTAGAGGAAGTCGCCGACCACGATCGCCTGCGAGTACGTGCCGAGCGGGGCGGGCGCCGCATCGCTGCGAATCTCACGTTTGCTCATATCTGTCTCCTAGCGGGTGACGGTGTCTTCAGCTGATTTAAGTAGATCAAGGTCGGCTCGGCTCGGGAGACCCTCCCAGTCGCCGCGGACGGTAACGGCGTACGCCCCGGCGGCCGTGGCCGTGTCGAGACGGTCGGCGACGGGACGTCCCCGGACGAACTCGGCGAGATACCCGGCGGCGAACGCGTCTCCGGCGCCGACCGGGTCGATCACCGGCACCCGGTGCGCGCCCTGGACGTGCAACGCGCCCTCGCACAGCGCGACCACCCCCTGGGCCCCGCGCTTGAGGAGGACGTCGCGCGGGCCGAGCGCGGCGAGCCCCGCGGCGAGCCCCGCCAGGTCGTCGTCCGCGTCGGGGACGATCAGCCGCGCCTCCTGCTCGGTGGCGAACAGAAGATCGGCGCGTTTCACGAGTTTCTGCAAGCACTCGCCCGCCTCGGTCGGCGTCCACAGGGCCCGCCGGTAGTTCAGGTCGAGGGAGACGGGCACGCCCGCGTCGCGGGCGGTCTCGACGGCGTCGTCGAGGGCCTGCCGGGCGGTGGCGCTGATGGCGGCGGTGATGCCGGTGACGTGCAGAACCCGCGCCGACCGGATCAGGTCGTGCGGGACGTCGGCCGGGCACAGCCGGGACCCGGCGCTGCCCGTCCGGTAGTACTGGACGCGGGTGAGCGTCCCGGCGCGGCGCTCCTTGAACAGCAGCGCCGTCGGTGCGGACCGGTCCACCACGGTGTGGCCCAGGCGTACACCCTCGCCCGCCAGGACGTTGGTGATCAGGCGGCCGAACTCGTCGTCGCCGACGCGGCCGAACCAGGCGGCGGTGCCGCCGAGGCGGCACAGCCCGATCGCCGTGTTCGACTCGGCGCCGCCGACGCCGAGGTCCAGGGCGCGGGCGTGCCGCATGGGCCCGACGACGGGGTTCTCCAACCGCGCCATGGTCTCGCCGAACGTGACCAGGTCGATGCTCGGTTCGGTCATCGGGCGGCGCCCTCGCGCTCCACGCGGACGTCGGGTCGTCGGGCGGCGTGCACGGCGGCGAGGAGCCGGCCCGCCCGGTCGGCCAGAGCCGTCAGGGAGCCGCCGTCGAACGCGTCGCCGATGAGGGAGCCGCCCACGCCGACGGCGACGGCGCCCGCGGCGATGTAGTCGGCGGCGTTGTCCGGGCCGACCCCGCCCGTCGGAAGCAGCGGGACGTCACGGAACGGTCCCGCGAGGTCGCGCAGGTAGCGGGGGCCGAACGTCCCGGCGGGGAAGATCTTGACGGCGGTGGCGCCGAGGTCCCAGGCGCGGCCGACCTCGCCGGGGGTCAGCGCGCCGGGGTAGTAGGCGACGCCGTGGTCCCGTGCCACGGCGGCGACGCCTTCGTCGGTGTCGGGGGAGACGAGGAAGGAGGCCCCGGCGGCCACCGCCGCGGACGCGTCCGCGGCGGTGCGCACCGTGCCGGCGCCGAGTTCGACGTCCGCGGGCAGCCGTTGCCGCGCCGCGTCCAGTTCGGCGAGCGCGCCCGGGGTGTTGAGGGTGAGCTCCAGGCAGCGGACGCCGGCGTCGGCGAGGGTGTCCAGGACGTCGGCGACGCGTTCGGCGCGGGTGCCGCGGACGACCGCGACGACCCCGGTCGCCGTCAGCGCGCCTCCCGGCGCCAGGCGGGGGTTCATGTGTTTCCTCTCAGAAGTACGTGCGGATCAGGTCGGTCACCGTCTCGTCGTCGTCGACGACGGGGATGACCTGCCATTTGTCGAATGCCGTGCAGGGGTGCGAGATGCCGAAGCACAGCAGGTCGCCGGGGCGGGGCGGGGGCCCGTCGACCTTGACGTAGGCGTGGTGGTCGTTGGTGTCGGTGACGCGCAGGCCGCTCGCCGGGTGGACGGTCCCGTCCCGGCGCCGCAGCCGCAGCGGGACGGGCAGGCCCGCGTCATAGGGGGCCTCCCGTTTGCCCATGCCGACGATCGCGAGACCCGGCTCGGGGACGGACGTCACCTGCGCCCAGATCTCCAACGCCGCGTCCAGGGAACCGGGAATGCGGGTGTAGGGGGTCTTCTGCGTGTAGATGCCGTCGTCGTGGGTGATGTAGGCGCCGCTGCGCAGGATCACGGTCAGTTCGTGCCCCGGCAGCCATGCCCCGGACAGCCGCTCGGCGACCTGGTCGAAGTAGGCGCTGCCGCCCGCGGTGACGATGACGTCGCGGGGCAGCAACCCGGTCTTGGACAGTTCGGCGGTGGCGTCGCGGAGCCCGCCGAGGTAGGCGCTGGCGGCGGGGACGTCCGGCAGCCCGCCCTCGTATCCGGCGACCCCGGCGAGTTCGGTGCCGGGCGCGGCGGCCACGGCGCGGGCGACGGAGATCAGCTCCTCGATGGTGCGGCAGCCGGTCCGGCCGCCGCGGTGGCCGAGTTCGACCAGGACCCGGAACGGCCGTTCCCCGGCCGCCGCGGAGATCGCGGCGACGCCCTCGGCGGAGTCGGCGTACAGCAGGAACTCCATGCCACGGTCGATCTCGCCGCCGAGCCAGCGCAGCGCGGTCGGGTCGAGGAGCTCGTTGGCGAGCAGGATGCGGGGCACGCCGAACTTACGGTAGGCGAGGACCTGGTTCGCGGTCGCGGCGGTGATGCCCCACGCGCCCGCGTCGAGCTGCTCCTGGAACAGGGTCGGCGCCATGGACGTCTTGCCGTGCGGCGCGAACACCAGGTCGTGCGCGGCGCAGAACGAGGCGAGCGCGGCGATGTTGTGGCGCAGCGCGGACCGTCGCGCCACCATCAGCGGCCACGTGAACGGGCCGTCGAAGAGGAGGTGCCGCGCCGCGGTGAAGTCCTCGAACGAGACGGGAGCGCCGGGCTGCCAGATGCCCTTCGTCCGCCAGTCGACCTGCTCTCCGGGAATGTTCAGGCTGGTCACGGCTGTTTCCCTCCTCGTTTCTCGGCACGGCGACGATGCGGACGGGACGAACCGAGCACCCGGGAGATCTCCTGACCCGTGCGCTCCACCAGGGGGCCGACCTCCCGGACCCGGGCGGGGGTGATCCGGGACGCCAGCCCGGACACGCTGAGCGCGCCCACGGCCCGGTCGGTGTGGTCGAAGATCGGTGCGGCGACACAGCGAACCTCGGGTTCGTTCTCCCTGTCGTCCACGGCATACCCCGTCAGGCGGACCCGTTCGAGTTCGGCGGACAACCGGGCCGGGTCGGTGATGGTCCGTTCGGTGCGCGGCTCCATCCCCCCGGCGATGACGGCCTGGAAGTCGTCGTCGCCGAGCCAGGCGAGGATGGCCTTCCCGACGGCCGTCCGGTAGGCGGGCATCCGCATCCCGACCCGCGACGCCATCCGCACGTTGTGCTCGTTCTCGACCTTGTCGATGTAGACGACGTCGGGGCGTTCGTAGACGACGAGGTGGCAGGTCTCCCCGACCATGTGCTGGAGGCGGCGCAGCGGGTCGGCGGCGACGGAGCGCATGTCCAGCGACGACAGGTAAGCCTGCCCGAGGCGCAGCGCGCCGTGCCCGAGCCGGAACGAGCCGGTCTCCCGGTCGCGGGTGAGGAGGTCGCCGTCGACGAGCGGCGCGGCGAGCCGCAGCACGGTGCTCTTGCTGATGTCGAGGTCCTCGGCGATGCGGGTCAGCGTCACCCCGCGGGTGTCGGCGTTGTCGCGGACGTAGTCGAGAACCGCGAGCGCGCGCCGCAGCGACGACGACTGGTTGCGCGCGGGCCCCTTGGCGGGCGTCTTCGTGGTGCCCGATGTCTTCGTGGTGCCCGATGTCTTCGTGGTGCCCGATGTCTTCGTGGTGCCCGATGTCTTCGTGGTGCCCGGTGTCTTCGTGGTGGCCGGTGTCTGTTCGGTGCCGGTGTCTTGGCTCACGTTGTGCTCCCCGGAAGCAGTCCGCGGTCGAGGACGTCGCGGGCGGCCACGAGGTGGCGCCCGCCGCGCGCTAGTGAGATCTCGTGGTGGCCGGGCAGCAGGACGTCGACGTCCAGGTCGGCGAGGCGCGCGAGGCTCGCGGCGTACTCGGGGACCCGGGTGTCGTGCAGGTTCTGCAACGAGATGCGTCCGCCGGTGAACACGCAGTCGCCGGAGAACAGCACCCGCCCCTCGGACGCCTCCAGCAGGTAGCAGGTGTGCCCGTCGGCGTGGCCCGGTGTGGCGAGGGCGGTGAGGACGACGCCGCCGCCGAGGTCGATCCGTTCCGCGTCGGCGATGGGACGCACCTGCGGGCACGCCGTGAAGGTGTACTCCTCCGGGTACGCGCCGGACGCCTTGCCGCGGTCGAGGCTGATCTTCTCCTCCTCGCCGCGGGCGATCCACCGGTCCGCGGGGGACCCGGCGCGGACGGACAGCCCCGGCACCAGCCGCGCGAGTTCCGCGGCGCCGCCCGAGTGGTCGGCGTGTCCGTGGGTCAGCAGCAGGTGACGTTCGCCGGTGGGCCCGGCGGCGGTGGTGAGCCGCCGCGCGAGCACCCCGGCGGACGCCCCCGCGCCCGCGTCGATCAGCGCCGCGCCCCGTGTGCCGCGCACGAGGTAGACGTGACAGTCCAGCGGGTCGGTCAGGTCGAACCCGGCCGCGCCGCTGCCGACCAGGTCGATGTGCTGCGTGAGCCTCACCGCGGCCTCCCCTCGATGTCCAACGAGCGGACGGTCTCGGTGATGACGCGCGCCGCCAGATCGACCTCGGCGAGCGCGATGGACTCGTCGGCGGAGTGCGCGTCGGAGATCGAGCCGGGGCCGAACACGACCGACGGGATCCCGGCGCGGGCGAGCTTGCTGGCGTCGGTGCCGAACGGCATGCCGTGGACGGACGCGTCCCGTCCGGCGGCCGTGAGCGACCGGGACAGCGCGGCGGGCACCGGGCTCCCGGCGGGCGTGTCGAGGGAGTGGTCGAGGGTGAACGGCTCGTCCACCTCGATGTGGCCGGGGATGAGCGCGGTCAGTTCCTTCCGGTCCATGCGCCACACGTCGAGGGGGTCCTCGCCGGGAAGGGTGCGGCGGTCGATGTCGATCTCGCAGCGGCCGGGCACGGTGTTGGGGCCCTCCCCGCCGCGGATGCCGGTGACGCACCGCGTCGCGGATCCGAGCAGCGGATGCGCCGGGACGTCGGGCGCGGTCCGGTTGACGTGCCCGATCACGCGGGCCATGAGGGTGACCGCGTTGACGGCCTTGTCCGGACGTGAGCTGTGCCCGGCCGTTCCCAGCGTCCGGACGGTGTACCGCACGACGCCCTTGTGCGCGGTGGCGGCGACGAGCCCGGTCGGCTCACCGACGACGGCGCCGACGACGGGCGTGTCGGCGAGGTCGTCGATCAGGCCGAGAACCCCCTGGTAGGCGTGTTCTTCGTCCATGACCCCGGCGAGGACGACCCCGAACGGCGGCGGCCCGTCCTGCGCGAGGTTCGCCAGTGCCAGCATGAACGCGGCCAGCGGCCCCTTCGCGTCGCACGCGCCGCGCCCGTAGAGGCGGCCGTCCCGGATCGTCCCCGCGAACGGGTCGACGACCATGCCGCCGGTCTCCACGGTGTCGAGGTGCGACTCCAGCAGCACGGCGCGCGGATCGCGTCCCGGCACGGTCGCGACGACGTTGGGACGGCCCGGCAGGACCTCCCGCAGCTCGGCCCGCACGCCACGGGCCGTGAGCCAGTCGCGGACGTACTCCGCGACGGCCGCCTCCCCGATCCCGGACGCGGCGTCGACCGGCCCGCCTCGCGGGTTGACGCTCGCGATGCCGACCAGTTCCCGCAGCAACTCCCCCGAAGCCGACATCAGGTCCGCCGTTCCCTCGCGTAGGCGAGCAGAAGCCCGATGATGAGCAGGCCCAGCACGATCTGCCGGACGCCCTCGGACACGTTCCACGAGGCCAGCAGCGCGGTCAGCAGCGTCAACATCAGCGCGCCCGCCACGGTGCCGAGCACGTGCCCGCGCCCACCGAGAATGGACGTCCCGCCGAGCACGACCGCCGCGATCGACAGCAGCTGGTACGGGTTGCCCATGGTGAGCGAGCTGGTGGAGGTGAACCCGAGCAGGACGAGCCCGGACACCCCTGCGAGCAGCGAGCACGCCCCGTAGGCGATGAACGCGGTCCGGGCGAGCGGGACCCCCGACGCGCGGGACGCCCGTTCGCCGTTGCCGAGCGCGAACACGTACCGTCCGATCCGGGAGGCGTGCAGCAGCCACACGGCGACGGCGGTGATGCCGAGCCACAGCAGGAACGCCAGCGGCACCCCGGCGACCCGGTCGTTGGCGAGCGAACCGAGCAGCGACACCTTCGCCGACTTCGGCGACCCGTTGGTGTAGACGAGCAGCGAACCCGCGACGATCGTGCCGGTGGCCAGCGTCATCACCATCGGAGGCACGCGCAGCCACGTCACCCCGGCGGCGTTGGCGAGCCCGACGACGACGCTCGCCACGAGCGCCACCACGATGCCCGTCGTCCCGCCCGAACCGGCCGCGACCTGCGCGCACACCACCGCCGACAGCGCCACCACACCCGACACCGACAGGTCGATGCCGCTCATCATGACCACGAGGGTCTGCCCGACGGCGACGATGCCGAGGAACGCGGCCGTCTGCACCAGGTACCGGACGCTGGAGACGCTGTCGAAGCCCTTCGCGAACAGGACGGCGGCGATCCACGTCACGAGCAGGACGCCGAACGCCCAGGCGGCGCGGTTCTCCCGCAGCGTCCCCGTCAGACGGCGGGGAACGGAGGCCGTACGCGGCAACGCGGTCATCAGTCCGTCCTCTCGCGGGTCGCGAACGTCTTCACGGCGATCGCCACGATCAGCACCGCCCCCTGCATGATCAGTTGGTAGAAGGGCGACAGGCCGGTGAACAGCAGCAGGTTCGTCAGCAGCCCTATGAGCAGCGCGGCCAGCACGGTGGCGCGCATCTGCCCGATGCCGCCGAAGAAGCTGACCCCCGCGAGCACCGACGCGGCGATGGAGTTCAACGTGTACGGGGCGCCGATCGTCGCGTCACCGGACCCGGTCTGGACGGCGAGGCCGATCCCGGCCAGCCCGACGAACACGCCCGCCAGCGCGTACGCGCCGATCTTGACCTTGCGGACGCCGATGCCGCTGGCGTAGGCGCCGTGCTCGTTGCCGCCGACCGCGTACAGCGACAGCCCGAACCGGGTCGTCCGGACCGTCTTCCACAGCAGCAGCACGAGCCCGATCACCACGAACGGCAGCGCCAGCCCGTTCCAGCCGTTGTTGTAGGCGTCGACGAGCCCCGCCGGAACGCTGCCGCCCGGCTTCGGCAACACCACCAGCGTGACGCCGCCCCACAGGAACGACGCGGCCAGCGTCACGATGATCGGCGGTAGTCCCGCGTAGGCGACGAGCACGCCGTTCGCGGCCCCGGTCGACGCGGCGGCGGCCAGTGCCAGGACGGCGGCGACCGCGACACCGTCCTCGGCACGGACGGCGAACACCGCCATCGCGAGCGCCAGCACCGAGCCCAACGACAGGTCGATGCCGCCCGCGAGCATGACCGTGCTCTGCCCCATCGCCGCCAGGATCAGCGGCAGGAACTGCGCGGACAGGATCGTGATCGACGCCGGGGTGAACAGCTCCGAGTCGTAGTGCCGGTACGCGGCCAGCAGCACGACGAGCAGCGCGCCGAGCCCGACGACGTCGAGGTTGCCGCGCAGCGTGGTTGCGACGCGGTCAGGCATGCGTCCCCGCCCCCTTCCGGGGGGCGGCCTCGGCTCCGGTGACGGAGGCGCGGACGAGCCGCTCCTCGGACAGGTCCTCGCCCGCCAGCCGTTCCACGACCGCGCCCTCGTACATGACGGCGACCTCGTCGCACAGGCCGACCAGTTCCATGGTGTCTCCAGAGGTGACCAGCACCGCCATGCCGCCGTCGGCGAGCCTGCGGAGCAGATGGTAGATCTCGCGTTTGGTGCCGACGTCGATGCCGCGGGTCGGCTCCGCCAGCAGCAGGACCCGGGGCTCGGACGGCAACCAGCGGGCCAGTGACACCTTCTGCTGGTTGCCGCCCGACAGCCTCCGGACCTCCTGCTCCGGGCCCGTGACCCGGATCCGCATCCGCTCGACCAGATCGTCGACCAGCGCCGCCTCGGCGCCCCGGTCGACGGTGAGGAGCCGCTTCCCCGGGGTGACGACCCCGAGGTTGGTCAGGGACAGGTTCGCGCGGACGTTCTGCGCCACATGCAGGCCCTCGACCTTGCGGTCCTCCGGGACGTAGGCGATCCGGCCGCGGATCGCCTCGCGGGGGGACGCCAGGCGGGCGGGCCGCCCGTCCAGTTCGATCCGCCCGCTGTGCCGGACGAGCCCGAACAGCGCGCGGAGCACGGCCCGCTGCCCCTGACCCTGGAGCCCGCCGAGACCGATGATCCGTCCCGGGTCCAGGTCGAGGTCGACGTTCTCGCAGGCGCCGGGCACGGTCAGCCCCCGCACCTTGAGCACGGGCGCGCCGGTGAGAACGGGGATCGTGTTCTCCGCGGCGACTCCGGCGGCGCTCTTCTCCTCGGCGATCTCCGCCTCGGACGGAATCGCGGCGATCTCCGCGCCCACGGGGCTGCCCTCGCCCGCCTTCGGCGGGAACAGGTCGGACAGCTCCCGCCCGATCATCAGCCGGACGATGTCGTCATGGTCGGTCTCCGCGCGGTCGCGGGTCGCCATGACCTCGCCGTCCTTCAGCACGGTCAGCCGGTCGGAGACGGCGAACAGCTCCGCCATCCGATGGCTCACGATGATCACGGACGAGTCGGCGGCGCGCAGCTCGTCGACGACGGCGAACACGCTCCTGACCTGGTCGTCGTCGAGCGCGGACGTGGCCTCGTCCAGGATCAGCAGCCGTGGCCCCGACGCGAGCGCCTTGGCCAGTTCGACGAGCTGCTGCTGCCCGAGCGGCAGCCGTCCCGCCCTGGTCAGCGGGTCGACGTCCAACCCGACCCGCTCCAGCAGCGGGCGCGCCCGCTTCGCCAGGTCGCGGCGCAGGACCAGCCCGCGCCGCGCCGGCCACTGCCCGAGGAACACGTTCTCCGCGACGGTCTGGTGCGGGTTGAGGCTGAGCTCCTGGTGCACCGAACCGATCCCGACCTCGCGGGCACGGTGCGGCGACCAGGACCGCAGCGGCTCACCGTCGTACAGCACGCGCCCGGAGTCGGGCGACAGCAGACCGGTGACCAGCGACAGCACGGTGCTCTTGCCCGCGCCGTTCTCACCGACCAGGGCGAGCACCTCGCCCGCGCGGACGTCGAAGCTCACCTCGTTGAGCACCCGGTTGCCCGCGAACGACTTCGAGACCTTCTCGACGGCCAGGAGCGCCACCGCTACTTACCGATCAGCTTGTCGATCTCGGGCTGCGGCATCGGCTGGATCGGGTACGAGTCGTCCGGCTGGTCCGCCTTGACGTACTGATCCAGCGTGTCGTCGGTGATCTTCGGCAGCGGGACCATGATCTGGTTCGGCACGGTCGCCCCGCCCGCCTTGGCCACCGCCGCCCGCAGCGCGATCACGCCGAGGTAGTTGGGCTGCGCGGTCGACAGGGACGAGAACCCGTTCGCCTTCTGCTCCTTCCAGAGCTTCAGGAACCCGTTGTAGTTCTCGCCCGTGATCGGGACCATCTTCTTCTTCTGCTTGACCAGCGTCTGCAGCGCCGCCGCGGACAGGGCCCCGCCCTGCGAGAACACGCCGTCGATGTCGGGGTTCGCCGAGTACGCCGACGCGAACGCCTGGGCCGCGGGGGCCAGGTTGTACTCGCTGTGCACGTTCGCCGCGACCTTGATGTCGGGGAACTTCTTCAGCGCCTCCTGCGCGCCCTGCCAGCGTTCCTCGCTGACCGCGACGCCCGCCGGACCGTTGAACGCGATGATCTTGCCCTTGCCGCCGAGCTTCTCACCGAGCCACTGGCCCATCATCCGGCCCCACTCCTTCTGGTCGGTGCCGACGCGCACGACCTTCTCGGAGGTGACCAGGCTGTCGAAGTTGGCGACGGTGATGCCCGCGTTGACCGCCTGCTCCATGGCCGGGTTCAGCGCCGTGGACGAACCCGCGTCCACCAGGATCACGTCGTACTTCTGCTGGATCATGGCCCGGATCTGGGCGATCTGCTGGGACGTGTCGCCGTTGGCGTTGAACACCTGATAGTCGGCGATCTTGCCCTCGCCCTTCAGCTTCGCGACATCGTCCTTGATCATCTTGTCGGTCTGCTGCATCCACGACGGGGTGAGGTAGATCGTGGACCAGCCCACCTTCAGGGCCTTGGACTTGCCGCCGTCGCCGTCGCCGGACGAGTCGTCGCCGGAGTCGACGCCGCACGCGGCGGTGGCGGCCAGTGCGCCGAGCGCCGTCACGGCCACGGCGGCGCGCGTGAACCTACCGATCATGGGGGTGCTCCTCGTGACTGTCCGGGACCCGCTACGGGTCCCGGCGTTCCGGGCGGGACAACGGAGGTCACGCGGGTCGCGGCACCGTCCCGGGGTGAGCCCGGCGAACCAGGCATCCGGACGAACTCGTCCAAACGCCCGATTACCGGGCCTTCCCGCCCTTGCCGTGGAGGTTAAGACGGGCACCGAGCCCCACGCCAGATTTGCAACACATCATTTTGCACTGCAGAACACTGCTCTGACCAGGGGCGATGTCCCACCGAAGGCTACTCGGGCCCGTCCGACGGCAGCCGCGCCGCCACCGCGCCAATGCCACAGACCAGCAGCAGCACGGCCACCACCAGCAGGGGATTCACGAACCCGGACACCGAGTCGGCGCCGCAGCTCGTGGGGCAGGCGTCCCCGGGATCCTTGCCGCCCACGGCCCCCATGCTCGTCAAGCCGTAGCCGTACAGGGCCTAGAGCGCCAATAGCCATGTCCACACCAGCCGCGACCACGTCGCGCGTGGCGCCACCTTCCCCGGCCGAAGACCGGACCCCACGGCCCACACCCCCACACCCACGGCGGCCAGCGTCACCACCGGCCAGCCCACGATCGCCACGAACAGCGCCGCCAGCACCCCCTCGGATCGAGGACGAGCGTGACCACCAGTCCACCGCCCACGATCCCCAGCACTCACCTGCACAGCCGTCCGAACGTGTCCGCCCGCCACGCCCGCGGCGGCAACAGCACGATCAGCGCCACCACCAGCAACACCAAGGTCACCGTGATCGAGCCCCGGAAACCCCACTCAGAGGCCACGCTCCCACCACCGACAACCACCGCAAATGCCATGCGCCAAGTTGACCAACCCACCGGTGCTCTCGCCTGCGCTCCGGTGTGACGGAGGAGTGCAGCCACTGGTCAGCCGACCATTGTGTGGCCACCCGGAGTGCTAGCAGCGCAGACGGTCAGTAATGGTGAGTATCCGTGCACTCCTTGGCCGGAAACGGCCACTCCCATAACAGGCCACGCTACAGAGGGTTCGGCCTGTTGTTAGTAATTTTCCGGTTTGTCGCCGATGCAGCGTCTGGGTACCGTCGATAGTCCAATAGTTGATCACGTGTTCGGGGGATGATGTCGATGAAAATCACACGACGCCTGTTAGCCGCATCGATCGGCGGCCTACTGATCACGGAAGCACTTATCTCGCCTGCCCATGCTTCGGATCCGACGTCAGCGGACGCGGCGCCCGCCCCTGATCGAGCCAGGTTGGCCGCCGTCGCGCAGGCCGTTTACCAGGAGCGTGCCGATCGGCTCACGCGTCCTCCCGAGGCGAAAGCGAAGGCTCAGATCGCTGCCAGTGGACGATTCCAGGCGCAGCGGGCGGCCGACGGCCGACGACTCGAGCAGCGGCGGCAGATGTACGTCCGACTAGACGGCGGAAACTCTCACGCACAGGTGGATATCACTCCGCTGGGTCTTCGCGTAGCCGGTACGAAGGCCATCTTCAGGGTCCAGGAGCACACCAAGCTCTACTATGCCGGTGCGACCGAGGAGGAACGTGCTCAGGGGCTCGACTATGAGGAGTACGCGCTGGACCACGTCCTCACGTTCCGCTATTCCGGATCGGCCTGGCAGCTGGATGAGGCTCGCCCGACCGAGAAGGCGAACGGCGCCGAGGTTCCCACGCAGTTCGATGACGGCCGTCAAACGGTAGGGGCCCCTGATCCGCGGGAAGCACCGGCCTCGACGGCTCGGGGGCCGAGCGACCGGGCTCTCCCGGCGACCAGTGCTGCGGCTGCGGCTCGTAAGAAGCACATCATCTGGTACGGCGAGAAGTATGTCATCAAGCCCAACAAGGCATACCGGGTGTACCGAAACGACTGCACCAACTTTGTCTCACAGGCGCAACGACACGCCGGCTACCCGTACGTCGGCTCTGGTGCGTCCAACCGCAAGAACAACAAGAAGTGGTTCTACGGTCGTACCACCAAGAGCACCAGCTTCACCTGGGCTGCGGCCAAGAATTGGGGCCTGTTCTGGGCCTACCGCACGCTCTCCTATAGAAACGTCTGGGCTCTCACCCCGGGAGACCTCCTCCAGGCGGATTGGGATGGCGGAGGCAAAGACCACACGATGATCGTGGTCAACTGGCTCAAGGGCGGGGAACGTCTCCTCAATTACCACACTCGCAACACTCGCCACAAGAAGCTTTCTCGACTTCTGGCAGAGAATCGCAAGGCGACCTGGTACCCGCGCGGAACCATGGAGTGACACACTGAGAGCCGTGAGCAGTTCCAGCAGACTCCGCGTCCGGAAGGCGCTTGTCGCCGCCGCCGCTCTCGTGGTCGTGGCCGCACTTGCTGTCGCTTTCTGGATGTGGAGGGACGACGGCGGCGCCGAAAGTCCTCGTGCCATGGCTGATTCCTACGTATCGGCGCTCAATCACGGCGACCAGGACGAGCTGCGCAAGCTCTATCACCCGGACAGCAGAGACCGAGCTGATTCCGAGGTCAAGACCTTCCTCCGCCGATACGGGAGTAAGTCCATCAAGCTCGGTGATGTTCAGGTGATTCAGGATTTTGGGCCCGACGAAGCCAAGGTCCAGATTACCGGCACGGGTGAAGGCATCAGGTTGTCCGAGACCTTGTATATGGGCAGACGCGATGGGAGTTGGTACCTCGCCGCACCTCCCAACTAGACCAGCCAGAGCGCGGACGCCCCCCGCGCTCTGTCATGATCTGGTCGGTGAAGTCGGCGATCAGGGGGGCGATCTGCGGCAGGTGGTCTTCGAGGGCGAAGTGGCCGGTGTCGAACAGGTGGAGCTCGGCGGCGGGGAGATCGCGCAGATACGCGTGGGCGCCGGGCGCCGGGAAGAACGGGTCGCGCGCACCCCAGGCGATGAGCGTCGGCGGAGTGTGCTCGCGCAGCCAGGCCTGCCAGGCGTCATAGCGTTCGACGTTGGAGTGGTAGTCGAACGCGAGCGCGACCTGCGCCTCCTTGCGTCCGGGAAGGTCGAGGAAGTGCTGGTCGAGCGTCCAACCGTCGGGCGCGACCAGCTCCGGGTCGGTGACGCCGGTCACGTACTGGCCGCGCGTGCCGGACAGCGTCAGCAGGGCGCGGATCGTCTCCTCCGCACCCGGCGTGCCGGGACGCAGCGCGATGAACTCGCGGGCCGCGTCCGACAGGCCCTCCTCGTAGGCGTTGCCGTTCTGCACGATCAGGCCCGCGATCCACTCCGGACGCCGCTCGGCGAGCCGGAAGCCGACCGGGGCGCCGAAGTCGAACACGTACATCACGAAGCGCGCCAGGCCGAGCCCCCGCACGAACCCCTCGGTGACATCGGCGAGCCGGTCGAAGGAGTAGACGAACCCGGCGGGGACCTCGGTGTGACCGAACCCGGGATAGTCGGGCGCGATCAGCCGGTAGCGGGAGCCGAGCACATCGATGAGCCGCCGGAACTGGTGCGACGCGGACGGGAAGCCGTGCAGCAGCAGCACGACGGGTGCGTCGGGGCGCTCGGGCAGCGACTCGCGGTAGAAGACGCGGACCCCGTCGACGTCGAGGTGCCGGTGAACGATACGGGCGACGACAGAAGTCATGCTAATGCCTTTCCCTCGATCAGAGGCATTAGCCTAACGCATCAGCCCATCCATGTAGCATTAGTGCATGAGTGACCTCGTTCCCCTGATCGGGGAACCGCCCGCCCTGGATCTGGTGAACACCCGCACCGCCGTGGGAGACCTGCTCACCACCAGCGACGACCTACGCACCTGGCTCCGCCGGGAGGCCACCCGCTTCCCACAGGTGGACGTCCTGGGCGCCGACGCCGACCTGGCCGACGTACGGAGACTTCGCGAGCACACGTCCCGCCTGATCGACCACGCCCGCCACGGCACGCCACCACCGGCGGACGACCTGAACGCCCTCAACGAGATGCTGCGGGTCACTCCCGCCGTCACCGAACTGCGCTGGGACGGCTCCGCCATCACCACGGCACGCCACCGCATCGGCACACCCGCGGCCCAACTGATCGCCTGGCTGGCCGAGGAGACCGCCGCGCTGCTGACGGACCCGGCCGTCACCAAGATCCGCCAGTGCGAGGCGGACGACTGCGTGCTCCTCTTCCTGCCCGCCCACCCGCGCCGCCGCTGGTGCTCCCCCGACCGCTGCGGCAACCGCACCCGCGTCGCCCGCCACTACCGCCGCCACAGATCCCCCTGACGAACACAACCGACCCCGCGAGCGTCGACGCGAACGCGGGCCTGGTAGTAGGGCCGTTTCGACGTGGCCGCAGCCCCGCGCGAACGCGTCACCCGCCCGGCGCAGCGATGCCGAAGGCGAGCGAAACCGGGCGGATCGCGAAGCGATGTCGCGTTCGCCCAGGCCCGATCACGCAGCGAACCGCGAGGCGAGCGAAGTGGGCCGGTCTTGCGATCAGCACAGTGACCTCAGCCCGCACGCGAACGCGTGACCTGCCCGGCGCAGCGATGCCGGAGGCGAGTGGAGTCGGGTGGATCGCGAAGCGATGTCGCGTTCGCCTCAGGGACGGTCACGTAGCGAGCCGTTAGGCGAGCGGAGTGGGCCGGGCCTGCTAAGACACAGCAGGGGTGGTTCGGGTGTCGACGGCGATGGTGAGTGAGGCGGTGTAGCCGGTGGGGTCGCCGGTGACGGTGGCCATCTGGCGTGTGGCCTTGTCGTCTTTGAAGATGAGGTCGGTCTCCAGGGTGATCTCTGCCAGGGTCTGGACGGACCGCTGGTACCCCGGCTGGGCGTACGCCTTGTCGCAGGCGTCCTTCGGCAGGGCGAGCTGCGAGATCGCGATCGTTTTCGTGGCGTCGGTGATGTCGGCCCGGGTGGCGTAGACCTCGAAGTGGACGTGCGGCCAGCGCCCGGGGTAGCAGCCGGGGAAGATGCTGGTGAACCTCACCTTCCCGGCGCCGTCGGCGATCTGCACGCCGCGCAGGAAGTTCTCCTCCTCGACCCCTTCGGAGTACATGGAGTACGCCCCGTCGCGGTCGCAGTGCCAGACGTAGACGGCCGCTCCCGCGAACGGCGCGGCGTTCCTGGCCAGGTCGGAAACGGTCAGTTCCATCGTCATCGGCACGCCCTCGGCGGTGCCGTTCGCCGTACCGAAACTCGTTCTGATGTCGCTGCGGATGATGCCGCTCTGCTCCAGGACGTCGGGGCCGTTGGAGCCGTCGCCGGGGTAGGGGCCGGCGGTCTCGTCCGGGATCTCGCCGGACGAAGTGCCCGCCGACGCGGAGGACGAGCCGGAGGACGAGCCGTCTCCGCCGCCGCAGGCGGCGAGGCCGAGACCGGCCGCTCCGAGGCCGAGCAGTCCCAGCATTCGGCGTCGACCCAGCAAGGTATCAAGGTCGAAGCCGAGTCCCTGGTCGACGACCTCCTCGTCGGGACGGGCAAGGGCACGGCCCTCGAAGTCCGTGCCCTGGTTCCGCCTTCCGCGACGTTCGTACATACATGCTCCGTTTGCCCTAGCCACTGCGGGTGTGCCCGCCACTGTCCGCAGCCGTCCTGAACGCAGCATAAGTGGCGGACCGACCTTCCCTGGCGTCCGGATCGGGAGGACTTCGTCGAGGTCGGCGCGGTCTTTCGGCCGTTAGCGGCGGGGCGGCCGTTGGCCGGGTTGAGGGCGGGCTCAGGCCGGACAGGCCGCCGAGGGTTCCGGGGGGCGGTCAGAGGATGCTGGCGCCCCAGACGACGGCGATCGTGTGCGGCTCGCCGACGGCGTCGGTGAAGGTGAGGGTGGCTCGTCCGGGGAGTCTGAGGACGGCCTCGCGGAGGGTGAGGGTCACCTGGGTCTCGCCGTTCTCGGGCATGTCGCCCTGTGTCCTGGACAGGACGACGTTGTCGGTCGACGACGTCGCCGTCCACTGCACGGGCCCCTGCTTGGCCGAGAGGAAGACGTCGGCGGTCTTCTTGCCGAACAACTCGACCTTTCCCGGGCCGACGACCAGGACGCCGGGCCGATCGGGCGGTGGGTCGGACGAGGGTGGCGCCGGGCTGCTCGGGTCCTTGGGGGCCTGGTCGTCGGTGGGCGGGACGGCGGGGGATTGGCCCGGATGATTCGGATTGAGGCCCGGCCCGCCGCTGCCCGGTCCGCCATCGGGGTCGCCGCCCGGCGCGCGGGCCGCGGGTCTGCCGGGTCCTGACCCGTCCGGCGACTCGTGCGTGATGGACGGCTGCGGGTCCGTGCGGAACGGCGGCCACGAGAGCGGGTCGCCGCCGATGCCCGTCCCCATGGAGAACACGGCGATGAGCGCGACGGCGAGCGCGCCCGCCATCGCCCCGCCGGTGAACAGCCATCGGCGCGTGAACGGCGACGGCACGTCCGGCTGGGACGGCAGCCCGGACGGTGTGAGGGTGCCGCCCCGGGCGGCGATGTCGGCGCGGTATCCGGCGAGTTCCGGGTCCGTCGCGGTGTGCATGACGCGGTGGCGGAGCGCGGCGGGCAGCACCGGGGCGGGCGCCCGGCTCAGCAGGGCCGTGACGGTCACCCGGCCGCGTCGCAGGCAGGCGGGACAGTCGGCGACGTGCCGTTCCGTGGACGGGTCCGTGGGGGAAGACGCCTCGTCGGCGTCCGGGAGCCGTCCACCGGCGGGTGGCTCGGCGGTGGGCGGCGGGGGCGCCTCCTTCTTGGCCGGGGTGCGTGCCGCCAGGACGGCGACGGCCGTGGAGCGCGGCTCGTCCGGAACGCTCTCGGCCACCGTCGCCTCGGTCGCCGCGCAGGCCCGGTCGGCGCGGTCGATCTCCTTGCGGAGTGCCGTTTCGAGTTCCGCCCGACCGCGGCGCACCCGCAGCGCGGCCCGCCGTGACGACAGGCCGAGCGTCGCGCCGAGCCGGGCGGGGCGCAGCCCGTGCCGGAACGCCAGCAGCATGATCTCCTGCTCGGTGGGCGCGAGCCGGGCCAGGCAGGCGCGCAGGAGGCCGTGGAGTTCGTCCGGCGGCGGCCATTCGGGGGCGGCGTCGTCCGGCTCGGCGTCGTTCAGGAACGGGACGTCGGAGAACTCGGCGTCCCGATCCCAGAAGAGGCGCTCGGCCCGGCCGCGCCTGATGCAGCGGCGGCGGGCCGCCCCGTACAGCCAGGAACTCAGATACAGGCGGTCACGCATCCGGGGCGCGCGGCGGCACGCGTCGATGAACGTGTCATGGACGATGTCCGCCGCGACTTTCTCATCACCGGACATTGACAGGGCGTAGTCATAAATGCGCTCGCCGTACTGGTCATAGAGTGCCGCGAGCGCCCTGTCGTCGCCGTCGTGCAGTCCCTTGACCAACAGCCGGTCGGACGCGTCGGCGGAGGGCGACAACCTGGGCATTCACGCTCCCGGGACCGGCATGAGGTGTCCGTCCACATGGGGATCGTCCGGACAATCGGCTCACCCTACATACACCCAAGAAGCCCACTCGCACCACATGATGCGAGGAAATCACTATTAAGGTGACCTCAGGGTGAGATGTCGTTTCTCTCTGTGATCATCTTCGCCCCATGACTCAGCGTCAGAATCGAGTCAGCCGCGGAGCGTCGGCCCACGGGAAAACCGTCCCGATGGGCCGACGCGCTCACGCGGTGTTACTTCAGCTTCCGGCCCGCGGACTGGAGGTTCTCGCACGCCTCGACGACGCGCGCCGCCATCGCGGCCTCGGCGGCCTTGCCCCACGAACGCGGGTCGTACTGCTTCTTGTTGCCGACCTCGCCATCGACCTTGAGCACGCCGTCGTAATTGCGGAACATGTGATCGGCGACCGGGCGGGTGAACGCGTACTGCGTGTCGGTGTCGATGTTCATCTTGATGACGCCGTACGACACCGCCTCCCGAATCTCTTCGAGCGTCGAGCCGGAACCGCCGTGGAAGACCAGGTCGAACGGCTTTTCCTTGCCGTACTTGGCGCCGACCGCGTCCTGGATCTCCTTGAGAACCTCGGGCCGCAGCTTCACCGAACCCGGCTTGTACACGCCGTGCACGTTCCCGAACGTCGCCGCGAGAATGTACCGGCCCTTCTCGCCGACGCCGACGGCCTCGGCGGTGGCCAGCGCGTCGCCCGGCGTCGTGTACAGCTTCTCGTTGATCTCGTTGGCGACGCCGTCCTCCTCGCCGCCGACGACGCCGATCTCCATCTCCATGATGATCCGGGCCTTGGCGCACTCGTCGAGCAGCCCGGCGGCGATCTCCAGGTTCTCGTGCAGTTCGACGGCCGACCCGTCCCACATGTGCGACTGGAACAGCGGCTCCTCACCGCGCGCCACCCGCTCCTGCGAGATCTTGATCAGCGGACGCATGAAGCCGTCCAGCTTGTCCTTCGGGCAGTGGTCGGTGTGCAGGGCGATGTTCACCGGGTACCTGGCGGCCACGACCCGGGCGTACTCGGCCAGCGCGGTCGCGCCCACGACCATGTCCTTGACCGAGGAACCGGAGAGGTACTCGGCTCCGCCGGTGGACACCTGCACGATCCCGTCGCTCTCGGCCTCGGCGAAACCGCGCAGCGCGGCGTTCAGCGTCTGGCTGGACGTCACGTTGATCGCGGGGAACGCGAAGCCGTCCTGCTTCGCTCGGTCGAGCATCTCCCCGTAGACCTCGGGCGTTGCGATGGGCATTGGTCAGCGTCCTTTCATACGGAGTGAACCCTCCATCCGGCCTCGCCGCCGGAGCCTCCCCGCCGCGGACGCCGAGGATGGAGGTGTTCAGATGTGCCGCCGGGCATCCAGCGGGCGGTAGCACCCGGACGTCCGCCTACCCAGGGTGAGGGCCCTGGTCACGTCATCCGGGCCGGGCGTGCCGTCCACGTCCAGTATCCCGCCTAATCGGAGCGTGGGGAAAGGTACGCTCGCTGGGTGGATCTCTTGACCCTGCCTCTGAGCATCACCGAGTGGCTGCACCCGACCGCGTGGCTGGAACTGTTCGGCACGTTCGCGACCATCGGCGTCCTCGCCATCATCTTCGCTGAGACCGGACTGCTGTTCGGCTGCATCCTGCCGGGCGACTCGCTGCTGTTCACGGCGGGAATCCTCACGGCGGTCTCCACGCTCCACGGGCAGGAGTTCCAGCCCCTGTCGCTGCCCTGGCTGCTGGTCGGCGGGCCCATCGCGGCCATCGCCGGGGCCCAGCTCGGGCATTTCCTCGGCGCCCGCTACGGGCGCAGGCTGTTCGACCGTCCCGACTCCAGGATCTTCAAGCAGGAGTGGGTGGAGAAGGCCGAGTACTACTTCAACCGCTTCGGCCCGGCCAAGGCGGTCGTCCTGGCGCGGTTCATCCCGATCGTCCGGACGTTCCTCAACCCGCTCGCCGGGATGCTCGGCATGGACACGCGCCGCTTCTTCGTCTGGAACTGCGTCGGCGCCGTCGTCTGGACGGACAGCCTGTTCCTGATCGGCCACTTCCTCGGCGCCGAGGTGCCCGGCATCGAGCGCTTCATCCTGCCGGGGGTCGCGGTGATCCTCGTCCTGTCGGTCATCCCGATCGTCCGAGAAGTCCTGAAAGGGCGCAAAGCGGACCAGGGTCCGAATAAGAATGGCCCCGAAGAGTCACGTCCGTCGCTCAGCGGTGACAGTTATCGCTAACCTCCCCATGTGGGACGTCATCGGTCGGACCCTAGGGGTCTCGCGCGCATACTGATCGCGGCTTTGGCCGTCGCGGCCGCCTTGGCCCTTCTCATCGGCGGCGGCGTGGCCCTGGTCAACGCGGTGACCGGCGAGCCCGAGAAGACCGGCCCGTCGTCGGCGGGCACGCCGCCCGTCAAGGACACCCCGTCCGCCGACATCACGAAGACGCAGGCGACGGTCGTTCCCCTGGTCATCCGCGTGACCGGCCAGGCGACCAACGTCCTGGTCCAGGTCGCCGGGACCCGCGGGAAGATCCTCACCAAGGGCACCCTCAACTCGGGCGAGACCCGCCAGTACGAGGTGGCGCCCCTCCAGGTCGTCGCCGCCAACGGCGGAGCGCTCCAGGTCGTCATCTACGGCGAGCTGCAACCCGCCAAACCGGAGGGACGCCGCGCCACCTGGTTCGTGAACGCCCGCGACTGACCTATTTTTTTCAGGACCGGCCCACTTCGCTCGCCTGGCGGCTCGCTGCGTGACCGTCCCTGGGGCGAACGCGACATCGCTTCGCGATCCGCCCGGTTCCGCTCGCCTTCGGCGTCGCTGCACCGGGCGGGTAACGCGTTCGGCGCGGGCTGAGGCCACATCGAAACGCGCCTGGCTTTTTCGCGGTCCTGGCCCGCTTCGGTCACCTGGCGGCCTACCGCGTGTCCGCGCATGGGCGGACGCGGGTTCGCTCGGCGATCGGCCCGGCTCCGTTGGCCTGCGGCATCGCGTCACCGCGCGATCACGCGTTCGCGTGCGGGCTGAGGCCACATCGAAACGCGCCTGGCTTTTTCGCGGTCCTGGCCCGCTTCGGTCACCTGGCGGCCTACCGCGTGTCCGCGCATGGGCGGACGCGGGTTCGCTCGGCGATCGGCCCGGCTCCGTTGGCCTGCGGCATCGCTTCACCGCGCGATCACGCGCTCGCGTGCGGGACTGGAGGCCACGTCGGGACGCGGGTTAGCCGAGGCCGAGATCGGCCACGTCGTAGGGGTGGCGGTAGACGAGGCCCTCCTCGGCGATCCGCTCGGCCGCGCCGCGCTCCAGGATCGTCGCGACCGCCACGACCTCCGCCCCCGCCTCCTGCAGCGCCTCCACCGCGGTGAGGACGGAGCCGCCCGTCGTCGAGGTGTCCTCCACGGCGAGCACCCGGCGTCCCGCCACGTCCGGACCCTCGATGCGGCGCTGCAACCCGTGCGCCTTGCCCTCCTTGCGGACCACGAACGCGTCCAGCTCCCGCCCACGGGCCGCCGCCGCGTGCAGCATCGCCGTCGCCACCGGGTCGGCGCCGAGCGTGAGCCCGCCGACGGCGTCGTAGTCCAGGTCGGCGGTCTCGTCCAGCATGACCCGTCCGACGAGCGGCGCCGCCGCCCCCGCCAGCGTCACCCTCCGCAGATCCACGTACCAGGACGCCCGGCGCCCCGAGGAGAGCACGAAGTCCCCGTGCACCACGGCCCTGTCCTTGATCATCCGCAGCAGTTCATCACGATCGCTCACGTGAAGACCCTATGCGGCCCCGGGTACGGTGCCCGCATGACGCCGGGAACGATGATCCTGCTGCACGAGCCGAACGCCACCGCCGCCGCCTGGGGCGACCTGCCCGAGATGCTCCGCTCGTACGGCCTGGACGTGGTCGCGCCGGACGTCCCGGACGCCACCGGCCCCCGCTACATCGCCCGCGCCTCGCTCACCATCACCGCCACCGACCCCGCGCCCCCGCTCGCCCTGGCCGCGCACGGCGCCGCCGGCCCCCTCCTCCCCGGCATCGCCCTGGCCCAGCGCGCCGCGCACCGTCCCATCGCCGCCTACGTCTTCATCGACGCCGACCTCCCCCGCCTCGGACGCCACCCGGACCCCGAGAACGACCTCCCCATGCCCCCAGATTGGCCGGAGGCGCCCTGCGGCTACCTCCGGACCCCTACGGACCGCGACACCGCCCCCGATCACGACCAGGCGATCAGAGAGGCCCGCCTCCGCGGCTGGCAGGTGACCGAACCCGAAGCCCCGACCACCCTCCCCCAGTCTCTGAGCAAACTCCTCACAACCCTCTGACCCCACCCGACCTGCCCCTGCCCGTCCCCGGCCACCGCCTCTGCGTTTTCTACGTCATGAGGGCCGACCTCGGTTAAACCGATACGGACTGCTCCGCACGTGACTTGGCGTTCAGAGAGGCCCGCCTCCGCGGCTGGCAGGTGACCGAACTCGAACCTCGACCACTCTCTGTCCCTGCGCGACAGCGGTGCCGACAGCGAGGGCGGACCTGCGCGCCTCGCGGACGGGTACGACCGTGAGGGCAAGCACTACGTGACGCTGGCCGTGGGATGTACCGGCGGCGCGCACCGTCGTGTTGCCATGGCGGAGACGCGGCACCTCGGCGTCGGCGTCGAGGAACTCCTTGGCGCCGCCCTGCCCGTCTTCGGCCGCAGCTCCGGCAGGGCACCAGGGCCTCCGGGTGCCGCGGGAGCGGTCGCCTGACGGCTCATGTCACGGCTGGGCCGTCAGCGAGTTCCGGCCGGGTGTCACCGTGAGACACGGCCCAGCGGCGGACGTTCGTCGTGTTCGTCCAAGGGGCCGACCCCGGGGCACCGCAGGCGGGTCTCACGCCGGCGGCTAGTTCTTCAGGAGGTCGTCCAGGAGGGCGTCGTAGTCGTCTTCGCTGCGGCCGAGGTCGATGCGGGCGCGGTAGCGGAGGCGGAGGAGGGCCTCCAGGCTGTCCTCGGCGATGGCGACGTCGTCCGGGCCGGGGGTGAGGGTGTCGGCTCCGGGGGTGGGCTGCTCGTCGGGGCCGCCGCCGATGCCGGTGCCGACGGCGCGGTCGCGGAGGGCGAGGATGACGTCGGCGCCGCTGGTGGCCCATTCGTGGGCGCCGGTGGCGTCGCCCTGGGCGTAGAGGACCTCGGCCACGGTGCGGTAGACCTCGGGGTCGCGGGGCTGGTCGGCGCGGATCTGCTCGACGAGGGCGCGGGCCTCGTCGGCGCGGTCCAATTCGAAGAGCGCGTCGGCCAGGTAGGCGCGCGGGTCGCCGTAGGTCTCGCCGCCGTCGTCCATGGCCTTGCGGTACAGCTCGGCGGCCCTGCCGTGGTCGCCGGCGTGCTGCCACTGCTCACCCGCGCGCAGCAGGACGTTGGCGCGTGACACTCCGCCGGACACCGACTCGGCCAGCTCGGACAGCCGGCGGGCCGCCGAGATGTGATCGCCGGTGCGCAGGGTGTCGAACTCCAGGTCGTCGAGATCGTCTTCCGTCACATGCGTCACGCTTCAACGCTACCCGTCACCGTGCGACCGAAGCGGGCGAATCACTGATGATCGTGGAATACCGGTGCGTACCTGTCGGCTCACCTGCGGGAACGTTCGAGGGCGTCCCAGAATCCGCGGCGTAGCGCGTGCCGGACCTCGTCGTGCAGGAGGAAGTCGATCGGGAGTGAGGAGCCCTGGAGGAGGCGTGCCTCCAGGTCGGACGGCATTCGCGGTTTGCGGGCGAGGACGGCCTCCAGCCACAGCGCGGGCGCGTCCCTGGCGACGGACTCGCCGAAGTCCTGGCCCTCCTGGTGGGCGGCCTTGACGGCGTCCGCGAGCGTCGGCGCGCTCTGCTGGACGGGGGCGGGCGAGACCTGCTGCGGGCCGGTGTAGGGGCCCTGCGGCTGCATCGTCTGCGGCGGTGGCGGCGGGGACGGCGCCGGGACGGGTGACGGGCTGTACTGCGAGCCGAGGCTCGGTGGCGCCGCGGGCGGGGCGGCGGGGGCCGGGGACTGGGTGGTGGACGGTCCGGCCGCCGACGTCGGTTGAAGCGGCGACTGCTGCGCGCCGCTCCCGTAGGACGGGACGCCGCCGGGCAGCTGCATCGGGCCGGTGGCCACGCCGGTGCCGCCGGTCGTCGTTCCGGTGGACCCCGGGTTGAGGGATCCGCCGCCCATGGCCGGGCCGAGGTCCCGGACGGCGGGCGCGCCGGTCGTCGAGGGCCGCCCGCTGATCGGGGACGACGGCGGAGGCCCGTTGTTGACGGCCGGTTGCAGCGTGCCGAGGGCGCCGCCGTGCCCGTTGGGGCCATGGCCGTTGGACAGGGGACCCGCACCGGCGCTGGAACCGGCCGTCCCGTCGACGCCGGTGAGCAGGTTGACGTAGGTCCGCAGGTGGCTGGAGCCGATCTCGATGAGGTCGTCGCATTCCTGCCGCAGCACCCGGGAGATCGTCCAGTTGCCGTCGACGGCGACGTGCACGACGGTGACGCGGACGCCGAACTCCTGGGCGTCGGCGACGATCTGCGCGAGGTCCTCGTCGCCGCTGACCAGGACGGCGTCGGTCAGCGCGCCGTTGCGGGCGAGCGCCATCAGGTCGCGGCGGATCTCGGCGTCGACGCCCTCGCGGCGACCTGGCCGGATGCGGCCGAGCCGCAGTTTGAGGCCGGGCAGGTCGGCGAGCGCGTCGTGTTCGGGGGAGCGGCGGCCCTCGACGGTCGCCTCGTACCAGTAGCAGCGCAGCAGGGGCATGCCGGTGCGTTCTCTGGCGAGGTCGCCGAGGAGTTGGAGGAGGCCGCCGAAGTCCCACGAGACGGTCTCGCGATGACGTGTGCCGTGCACCGCCATCGCGCCGTCGGCCAGCAGGTAGCCGGCGTCTACGAACAGCGCGCAGCGATCCATGCGACACCGCCCTTCCTCTGCACGGGAGTTCACGGCCTGCCCATCCGGCGTAGTGTCCCGGGCCGCCTATAGCGTAGTGAAGCGCGTCAACCCGGGAGACCAATACGGCGATTCGCCACTCTTTCACGGAAAGACGCCGGTTGGCGATTCCCCTGTAACGAGATCTGTGACCGCGGCGGACGCTACCAGCCGTTCGGGTCCCGCCCTCGACTTCCCCATGATCTTTACGGGAACAATCAGGTCCGTGGTGCAGTTCCGGGGTCCGCGCGACCTGCGCTTCAACCGTCCATGGCGACCGCCCTATCGCGCGATAGGGAGCGGAACGCCTTGAGTTGGGGCGCGTCCGTCAATGTCGTGGCGCATCCCGTTCCGGTCAGCCGGTGATGTTCGCGCGGCCCATGTCGCCGAGCGTGCCGCCGTCGCGGGGTGTCTCCCAGCGCACGTCGCAGTGGCGTCCCCGCAGATGGACGGTCGCGATGGCGTTGTCGAACCACGGCCCGTCCGTCATCCGCCACCGGATCGGTGGGACGGGCACCTTCGACAGTTTGGCCAGGGCACGGAAGGGCCCGCCCGTGGCGCGGGAGTACGCGAGGCGGTTGGCCCAACGGAACTTGCCGACGAGCGGGTTCCGCAGCGGCGAACAGACGATCTGGGAGACCTTCGACTGTGTACCGGGCTTGGTGACCCGCGCCAGGTACGAGTAGTGGATGTCGCCGGACAGGAACGAGATGCTGGCCGGCGCGGGGCCGCGTTCGCCGCGTCCGACGGCGACGACGTCGGCGGCCACGTCACGGAACGAGCGTTCGAACGCGGCCCAGTGTTCCAGGTCGGCGGCCTGCCGGATCTTCTCGCCGAGCCGTGCCGCGGCCTTTCCCCAGGCGCCACCGGCCATGGCCTCGTTCCACGACTCGGCGTGGTGGATCGCCATGGGCAGCAGGTAGGGCAGGGAACTCGCGATGAGCAGATGGTCCATGCCGCCATGGCACTGTTCGTGCAGCCATTGGAACTCGTCGTCGTCCAACATGCCGCGACGGTCGGCGGTGAGGAGCCTCGAACAGCGGCTGTCGACCACGATCAGGCGCGTCCCGCCCCAGTCGTGCGCGTAGCTCCAGCGTGTGCCGGCCGGTTCCTTGTCGGCCTTCTCGGCGAACTCGTCCAGGACGGCGCCCGCGTCACCGGTGCTGTCGGACGCCTCCCGCACCGCCTTGTACGTGATGTCGGACGCACGGTCCCGCGGTGACAGGTTTCCGAGGTGCTGGTAGATCCAGTACGACCCGATCCCGCCGGTGATGCGGGACTTCCACCAGGGCTGCGACCACATCTCCTGGCGCCAGGCGTACGAGGTGTTCCAGTCGTCCCGGATGTCGTGGTCGTCGAAGATGGTGAAGGTCGGGACGGTGGACAGCAGCCACCGCACCTCCGGATCGTCGTACCAGGCCAGCTTGTACAGGTACGTGTAGTCCTCGAAGTCGGCGGCCTCGTCGATGGGAAGGTCGTCCGCGGCGCGGCGGCTCTTGATGAACTCGCGCATCGGGTCGGTCAGCTCGTCCGCGTAGACCTGGTCGCCGACCATCAGCAGGACGTCGGGCCATTCGACCGAGTCGCCTCCGGTACGGAGCCGCCGCGCGAACGCGGCGAGCGCGTCATGTCCGAACTCCTCGACTGTGCCGGGTGAACGTCGGCAGGAACCGAACGAGATACGCAGGCCGCCGTCGGGGGCGAGGGTCCTGATCTGGGACGGAGGAAACTCGCTGCCTTCCTCGGGCCAGACGGTCTCACCGTCGACGACGACCTCGTACGGGATACGTGCCCCTGGCGAGAGCCCGTCGATCTCGACGACCGCGTAGTGGTGGCCGTGGGCGGTGAACGTGCGGGCGCCCGCGTCCAGGCCCTGCTCCTGGTTGACGACCCGGACCTCGCACGGACGGTCCGTTTCCACCCAGATCGTCGCGGTGCGGTCACTGACGTGTCGAAGGTGTGGCCCGAGCACGAGCTTTCTCACAGCTGCACCGTACTTTCGCCTCGGTTTCGGCGTCCAGGCCGACGGTTGGGCGGTCGGGACGCTGAGGCGCCCGGCCACCGATGGACTGTAGCCACTCCCACGTGTCCGTCACCGTTTCCTGGACGGGTCTGCAACGCAATCCGGCTGAAAGCGCCTTGGTCACGTTTCCCCGATGCATGGTGTCGTACGCGTCTCCGGGCGGGAGCCAGACCGGGAGATCCGTCCACGGCCCGATACCCGCTTCGAGGATGGTTTCCGGGGGTGTCCAGGCGAGTTCCGCGTCCGAGCCCGTTACCTGGATGCACGTTTCGAGCAGCTCCCGCATCGTCGTGTGACCGGGTGGGCTCACCACGTCGTACGGCCCGCCGAGCCCTTGTTCGACGGCGTTCAGCGTCCACGTGGCAAGGTCCCGGACGTCGATGTACTGCAAACCGGCGTCACGTGGGCCGGGTGCCAGTACTTCACCGCCCTTCGCGATCCGTGTGAGCCACCAGGGCAGCCGTCCGATGTTCTCGTACGGGCCGAGGATGAGCCCCGCCCGCACCAGCAGGGCCCGGTCGCCGAACACATCGACGGCCGCCAGTTCCGCGCCGCGCTTAGCGGCCGCGTACTCGACGTCGCCGTCGTCGGGGGAGCCGTCCACCACGGGCCCGTCTTCCCCGAGCCCGTCCGGCTCGGGGAAGACGTAGACCGATCGGCTGGAGATGTAGACGTAGCGTTCGACGCGTCCGGAGAGCAGGTTCACGGCGTCACGTACGACGGAGGGTGCAGCCGACCAGGTGTCGACGACCGCGTCCCATGTCTCGTCGGTCGCGAGCGCCCGGAGACCGTCCTCGGCGGTTCGGTCGCCGCGCAGCGACGCCACACCCTGGGGCGGCTCATGGTGCCCCCTGTGGAATACGGTCACGTCCCACCCGCGTGCGAGAGCGTCCTCGGCGATGGCACGCCCGACGAACTCGGTCCCACCCAGCAGCAAGATCTTCATGGGAGAACTGTACGGTCTGTACGTTACGTACGGTAGACCGCTCCGCTTACGGCGGAACGCCTCGCCGACCGGGGACGATTTCCTCCACCGACGCCTGTCCCTTTAGTGGTGATTCGTCGAATAACGTGCTGACCAGTCGGCATACGAAGCGGTATTTATACCCCACTCAGGATTTGTCAAGTCATTTAGTCGTTTAGCCTTGCGGGCGGCACTGCCCCCGCTATGGTGGGGTTTCTT
The DNA here is from genome assembly GCF_003432485.1 of Actinomadura spongiicola. GTDB lineage: Bacteria > Actinomycetota > Actinomycetes > Streptosporangiales > Streptosporangiaceae > Spirillospora > Spirillospora spongiicola. The sequence goes on along the minus strand of NZ_QVNQ01000001.1, from coordinate 22,594 downwards.
GCAACTCTCATTTTTTTCGGTGGGGAAATGGGCCTGCTCATCGACGATTGCCTTGCCCGGATGATGACGATTCCGGGTGCCCGGCGGGCGACCCTGATCGACTGCGCCAGCGGGCTCGCCGTGGCGGCGGCGGGCCGAGAGGATCTTGTCGACCAGCATGAAGACGCCGCGGGAGCGACCGACGTCGTCCGGGCGGTGCTGTCGTCACCGGCGCTGAGCGCCACCCCGACGGGTGACGACATCGAGGAGATCATTGTTTCCGGGACCGGCGGATATCACCTTCTGGTCCTCACCGGAGCCGATTTCGACGGACATCTCTTCGTCCATCTACTGGTCGACCGGGAAAACGGCAACCTCGCCCTCGCCCGGCTCCAGATGCACCGGCTCGTCCAGGAAATAACGGACGGCCGCCATGACAGATGACATTCCCGGCGTGCTCGGCGCCCTGGAGTCGGAAAGGCGCACCGGGCTGCTGCGCGTCGGCGACGACGGCGCGTTCCACGTCGAGCACGGCGCGGTCGTCCACGCCGAGAGCCGCCACACGCCGGGCCCGGACGACCTGTCAGGCTCCGACCTGCCGGCGCTGCTCGCGATGTTCGACGCCGCCTACTTCCTCCTCGGCTCGACGGCCGAACCCGTGTTCACCGAGGGCCCGCCCAACGGCGCCGGTCGGCGGATCTCCGTCGCGACGCTCGTGCAGGAGCGGCACCGGCGCCGCGCCCGCCTCGACGCCGCCTGGCCGGACGCCCGCGTCGACGTCGACCCCGTCGTGCCGGTACGGCGCGTCCGGCGGCAGCGCGTCATCCTGACCGGCGTCCAGACCGAGATCCTGATCAACGCCGACGGTCGGCGCGCCCCGGCGGAACTGGCCCGCCACCTCGGCCGGACCGCGTTCGCCTGCCTCCTCGCCGTCCGCGGCCTCGCCGCCGCGTCCCTGATCCGCGCCGCCCCGCGCCCGGTGTCCGGCCCCCCGCCCCCTCGACCCGCGATCCCGGCCGAGTGGGCGCCGCCCGACTACGAGCTGCTCGACCGGCTCAGGACCGCGCTCGTCGAACTCGGCCCATGCTGAGCACCCCCGGCCGAGGGACCGGCCGACCGGTGAAACGTTGGATCGAAAGGCTGACGAAGGTGACGGAACGAGCGGCAGCGGAGCCGGTGCCCGTGGTGACGGAACTGCGGACGCTGCGCGCCCGCGTCCCGCAGCTCACCGGCAGCCTGGTCGCGTCGGCCGACGGGCTCCTCATCGCGCACGACCTGCCCGCGCCCGTCGAACCGTCCGGGATGGCGGCCGTGACGGCGACCGGGCTGTCCCTCGCCCACCGCATCGCGCACACCGCCCACGGCGGCGCCTTCCACGAGGTGGTGATCCGCGGCGTGGACGGTTACGTCGTCATCTACGCCGCCGGTCCCGTCGCGTCGTTGACCGTCCTCGCGGCCCCGACCGTCAACGTCGGCCGGCTCCACCTGGAGTCACGCCCCACCGCCCGCGCCATCGCCGCCCTCCTCCCAGACACGCGCCGCAAGTAACGACAACCCGAAGGAGAACACGTATGGCCAATCTCGACCTGACCCTCAAGGACATGATGGCGGTCGACGGGGCCGTCGGCGCCGCCGTCGTCGACTACGACAGCGGCATGGCGCTCGGGCACCTCGGCGGCTCCAAGGCCCTCGACCTCCAGGTCGCCGCCGCCGGGAACACCGAGGTCGTCCGCGCGAAGATCCGCACGATGGAGCAGCTCAGAATCAAGGAGGACATCGAGGACATCCTCATCAGCCTCTCCACCCAGTACCACGTCATCCGCCCGGTCAGCGGCCGCAAGGGCAAAGGCCTGTTCCTCTACCTGGCCCTCGACCGCGGCCGCGCCAACCTCGCCCTCGCCCGCCACCGCCTCCGCGACATCGAGGAGAACATCGAGGTCTGAGAGCCGGGCCGGCGCGCGAACGCGCCGGCCCGCCGCTCACTTCGAAAGGGTGAGGGTCGTGGACGGGGCCACGGTGAGCTTGTCGGCGGCCTCGTCGAGGTCGACGACGACCTCGTCGCCGTCGCGGATGTCGCCGGACAGGAGTTGCCGGGCGAGCTGGTCGCCGATCGCGGTCTGGACGAGCCGCCGCAGCGGCCGCGCCCCGTACAGGGGGTCGTAGCCGGTCAGGGCGAGCCATTCGCGGGCCGCGGGCGTCACGTTCAACGTGAGCTGCCGGTCGGCGAGGCGTTCGGCGAGCTTGTCGACCTGGAGGTCGACGATGCGGGTCAGCTCCGTCGTGGACAGGGCGTCGAACAGGATGACGTCGTCGAGCCGGTTGAGGAACTCCGGTTTGAAGGAGTTACGGACGGCGTTCCAGACCGCCTCCTTCTTCGCGCCGTTCTCCAGCGTCGGGTCGACGAGGAACTGCGAGCCGATGTTCGAGGTGAGGATCAGGATCGTGTTGCGGAAGTCGACCGTGCGGCCCTGCCCGTCGGTGAGGCGACCGTCGTCCAGAACCTGGAGCAGCAGGTCGAACACCTCGGGGTGTGCCTTCTCCACCTCGTCCAGCAGGACCGCCGAGTACGGGCGGCGCCGGACGGCCTCGGTGAGCTGGCCGCCCTCCTCGTAGCCGACGTAGCCGGGCGGCGCGCCGACCAGGCGGGCGACGCTGTGCTTCTCGCCGTACTCGCTCATGTCGATGCGGGTCATGGCCCGCTCGTCGTCGAACAGGAACTGCGCGAGCGCCTTCGCCAGCTCCGTCTTACCGACGCCGGTGGGGCCCAGGAACAGGAACGAGCCGGTCGGACGGTCGGGATCGGAGATCCCCGCGCGGGCGCGGCGGACCGCGTCCGAAACGGTGCGCACGGCGGTCTCCTGGCCGATGAGGCGCCTGCCGAGCTCCTCCTCCATGCGAAGCAGTTTCGCGGTCTGGCCTTCGAGGAGACGCCCGGCGGGAATGCCCGTCCAGGACGCGACCACGTCGGCGACGTCGTCCGGGCCGACCTCCTCCTTCACCATCGGGTCGCGGTTCTCGGCGGCCTCGGAGGCCTCCTCCAGCTGCTTCTCCAGGGCCGGGATCTCGCCGTAGGTGAGGCGGGCCGACGTTTCGAGGTCGCCGTCGCGCTGGGCGCGTTCCGCCTCGCCGCGCAACTGGTCGATCCGCTCCTTGATCTCGCCGACGCGGTTGAGACCCGCCTTCTCCTTGTCCCAGCGGGCCACGAGGGCGGTGAGGTGCTCCTGCTTGTCGGCGAGGTCGGCGCGGAGCCGGTCGAGACGCTGCCTGGACGCGTCGTCCGTCTCCTTGGACAGGTTCATCTCCTCCATCTTGAGACGGTCGACGGTGCGCTGGAGCTCGTCGATCTCCACGGGACGGGAGTCGATCTCCATGCGGAGCCGGGACGCGGCCTCGTCCACGAGGTCGATCGCCTTGTCGGGGAGGTAGCGCGAGGTGATGTACCGGTCGGACAGCGTCGCGGCCGACACGAGCGCCGAGTCGTTGATCTGAACCTTGTGGTGGGCCTCGTACCGGCCCTTGAGCCCGCGCAGGATCGCGATGGTGTCCTCGACGGTCGGCTCACCGACGAACACCTGCTGGAAACGGCGCTCCAGGGCGGCGTCCTTCTCGATGCGTTCGCGGTACTCGTCGAGGGTGGTGGCGCCGATCATGCGGAGTTCACCGCGGGCCAGCATCGGCTTCAGCATGTTGCCCGCGTCCATCGCACCCTCGGCCGCGCCCGCGCCGACCACGGTGTGCAGCTCGTCGATGAACGTGACGACCTGCCCCTCGCTCTCCTTGATCTCGTTCAGGACGGCCTTCAGCCGCTCCTCGAACTCGCCGCGATACTTCGCGCCCGCGACCATCGCGCCGAGATCGAGGGAGACCAGGCGCTTGCCGCGCAGCGACTCGGGCACGTCGCCCGCGACGATCCGCTGCGCGAGGCCCTCGACGACGGCGGTCTTGCCGACGCCGGGCTCCCCGATCAGGACGGGGTTGTTCTTCGTCCGGCGGGACAGCACCTGGACGACGCGGCGGATCTCCGAGTCGCGTCCGATGACCGGGTCGAGACGGCCGTCGCGGGCGGCGGCGGTCAGGTCGACGCCGTACTTCTCCAACGACTGGTACGTGCCCTCAGGGTTCTCGCTGGTGACGCGGGCGTGGCCGCGCACCTTCTCGAACGCGTCCAGCAGCGCCTGGGGCGTGGCGCCGAACTCCTTCAGCAGACCCGCGGCCGGGCCGCCGTCGGCCGCGAGACCGACCAGAAGGTGCTCGGTCGAGACGTAGTCGTCCTCAAGCTGCTGCGCGCGGTTCGCCGCCGTGTGGATCGACCGGTTGAGCTGGCCCGAGACGCGCGGTGTCGCGACCGTGGAGCCCTGCGCCTTCGGCATCGCGGCGAGCTGCTCCTCGGCGCGGCGGCGGATCGCCTTCCAGTCGGCGCCGACGGCCTCCAGCAGCGGCACCGCCGTGCCGTCGGTGAGGGCGATCAGCGCGACCAGCAGGTGTTGCGGCTCCACCTCGGGGTGCCCCTCGGCGGCGGCCCGCCGGACCGCGACCGACAGCGCTTCCTGGCTCTTCTGCGTCAGCTTGTAGTCCATCGTCCCCACACCCCCGTGTCCTCCTGGGGGCCGACCTCTCGGCCCCCGCGACGGCCATGTGTTCAGTCCCGGTTCCGCTCCTGCCAGACGACGACGCTGGTGTGCCTGATCGGCACCAGGTCGGCGCCGGGGGTGCCGCCCATTTCCCCGCGCCTGCGCTGCTGCGCGAGACGCGCCGCGACGGAACGGGTCGATTCGAGTTCGTTGGCGAGCGCGTCCAGCGCGGCGTGCGCCTTGGCGAGCTCCTCGCGGAGCCGCACGTTGTCGCGTTGCAGCTCCAGGATGTGCTTGATGCCGGACAAATTGATGCCCTCCTCCTGCGAGAGCCGCTGGATCTCGCGGAGCATCACGATGTCGCGCATCGAGTAGCGGCGGCCCCGGCCCGCCGTCCGGCCGGGGGACACCAGGCCCATCCGGTCATAGGTGCGCAGCGTCTGCGGGTGCAGCCCCGACAGTTGCGCCGCGACCGAGATCACGTAGACCGGAGCGTCGTCGCCGAAGGGGTTCATGGGATCACTCCTGTCTGGCCTGCTGGACGAGTTCGGTGCGCAGGTCCTCACCGGAGCAGGACGCCCGCAGCCGGACCAGCGCGTCCCGCGCGTCGCCGTCGAGTTTGTGCGGCACCTGGACGTCGACGGTGACGAGCAGGTCGCCCTTCGTGCCGTCCCGCCGGGGCGCGCCACGGCCCTTCACCCGGAACTTGCGTCCGTTGGGCGTGCCCTCCGGCAGTTTCAGCGTCACCGGTTGCCCCTGGAACGTCGGCACCTGGATCTCCGCGCCGAGCGCCGCCTCCGGGAACGTGACCGGGACGGTCAGCGTCAGGTTGTCGCCGCTGCGGCCGAACACGTGGTGCGGTTTCACCTTGATGTTGACGTACAGGTCGCCGTTCGGGCCGCCGTTCTCGCCCGGGGCGCCCTTGCCCTTCAACCTGATCTTCTGCCCGTCCGCGACGCCCGCCGGGATCCGGGCCTGGATCGTCCGGGTGCCGGTCGCGCGGCCGCTGCCGTGGCAGATCGGGCACGGGTCGTCGACGACGAGGCCCCGGCCGTGGCACTCCTTGCACGGCTCCTGGAACCCGAAGCTGCCGAGGTTGCGGGTCTCGTGCCCGGTGCCCTCGCAGCTCGGGCACACCCGCGGCACCGTGCCCGCCTTCGCGCCCGTCCCGCGGCAACTGTTGCAGCCCGCCTCGCTCGTCAGCTTGATCGGGACGGTGACGCCGTTCATGGCGCGGGCGAACGACAGCGTCACGTCGGTCTCGACGTCCGGGCCGCGGCGCGCCCGGCGGGCACCCGTGGTGCGGGTACCGGCGCCGCCGCCCCGGCCGAACAGCCCGCCGAACAGGTCGCCGATGCGTTCCCCGGCGCCGCCGCCGGTGTGCGTCCCGGCGCCGGCGCCCTGCCCGAACAGGTCACCGAGGTCGAACGGGAAACCGCCGCCCTGCTGGCCGCGGAACCCGCCCGGCATCGACCGGACCGCGTCGTACTCCTTGCGGCGCTTCTCGTCCGACAGGACGTCGTACGCCTCCGAGACCTCCTTGAAGCGCTCCTCGGCGTCGGCGTCGCCCTTGTTGGCGTCCGGATGGTACTTGCGGGCCAGCTTCCGGTACGACTTCTTGATCTCCTCTTGTGAGGCCGACTTCGCGACACCGAGGACCTTGTAATAGTCCTTCTCCAGGTAGTCCTTGGTGCTCACGGCGCCCCGCTCTCTGCTATCGCCACATGCCACATGTCCTTACGCGGCCCGCGGGGCCCGTCCCGTTCGGGACGGGCCCGCGAGCCTGTTCGGGGGAGGCGATCCCCCGGACCCCCGGCCGGAGCCGTGGGGTCATTCGCCTTCGTCGCCCGGTTCGTCACCAGTGTCACCCGGCTCCTCACCCGGCTTCTCGTCATCGGCGTCCGGGCCGGGCTCGGCCACTCCCACGCGGGCTGGCCGCAGGATCCGCTCGCCGATGCGGTAACCGGGTTGGAAGACGTTCACGACGCTGATCTCGGACACGTCCGCCGAGTACGCGTGCATGAGCGCCTCGTGCACGGTCGGGTCGAAGGGCTCGCCCTTCTCGCCGTAGCGTTCGAGGCCGAGCTTGCCGGTGACCGCCTCCAGGCTCTCCGCGACGGACTTGAAGCCGCCGTTGAGCTCGTCGTGCTCGCGGGCGCGGCCGATGTCGTCCAGCACCGGGAGCAGCTCGGTCAGCACCTGCCCGAGCGCCTGCTCCCGGACCGCGACCCGGTCGCGTTCCACCCGCTTGCGGTAGTTGTCGTATTCCGCCTTCAGCCGTTGCAGGTCGGCGAGACGCTCCGCCAGCTGCTCCTTGAGCGAGGCGACCTCCTCGTCCGTGACCGCGGCTCCCCCGTTGGTCTGGGCCTCCGAGGCGGACGACTTGTTCGCCGTCTCCTCCCGGACCCTCCCCGTTTCGGGATCGATGCGCCGCTTGTCGCGGATCACCGGGCCCTCCTTCTCCTCGCCCTCTTCAGGGGAGGTCGTCACGAAGCATCACCCTTCGGCTTGTCCTCGTCCACGATCTCGGCGTCGACGACCTCGTCGTCCTGCGGCTCGCCGCCCTGGGCGTTCGCCGTCGGCCCGTGGTCGTCGGCGCCCGCCTGCGCCCCCTCGGGGTTCTGCGCGTACATGGCGGCGCCCATCTTCTGGCTGATCTGCGCCAGCTTCTCGGCGCTGCCCTTGATCACGTCGATGTCGGTGCCCTCCAGGGCCTTCTTCACCTCCGCGACCGCGTCGCCGACCTCGGACTTCAGCTCGTCGGGGACCTTGTCGTCGTTCTCCCGCAGGAACTTCTCGGTCGAGTACGCGAGGGTGTCGGCCTGGTTGCGGACGTCGGCCTCCTCCTTGCGGCGGCGGTCCTCCTCCGCGTACTGCTCGGCCTCGCGGACCATCTTCTCGATGTCGTCCTTCGGCAGCGCCGAGCCGCCGGTGATGACCATCGACTGCTCGCGCCCGGTGCCCTGGTCCTTCGCGCTGACGTTCACGATGCCGTTGGCGTCGATGTCGAAGGTGACCTCGATCTGCGGGACGCCGCGCGGCGCCGGCGGCAGACCGGTGAGCTGGAAGGTGCCGAGCTTCTTGTTGTGCATCGCGATCTCGCGCTCGCCCTGGTAGACCTGGATCTCCACGGACGGCTGGTTGTCGTCGGCGGTGGTGAACGTCTCCGACCGCTTGGTCGGGATCGTGGTGTTCCGCTCGATGATCTTGGTGAAGATGCCGCCCTTGGTCTCGATGCCGAGGCTCAGCGGGGTCACGTCCAGCAGCAGGACGTCCTTGACCTCGCCCTTCAGCACACCGGCCTGGAGGCTGGCGCCGATCGCGACGACCTCGTCCGGGTTGACGCCCTTGTTCGGCTCCTTGCCGCCGGTCAGCTCCTTCACCAGCTCCGACACGGCGGGCATCCGCGTCGAACCGCCCACCAGCACGACCTGGTTGATGCCGTCCACGGAGATGTTGGCGTCCTTGAGCACCTGCTGGAACGGCGCCTTGGTCCGCTCGAGCAGGTCGGCCGTCATCCGCTGGAACTCGGCGCGGGACAGCTTCTCGTCCAGGTGCAGCGGGCCCTCGCTGGACGCGGTGATGTACGGCAGGTTGATCTGCGTCTCCGTCGAGCTGGACAGCTCGATCTTCGCCTTCTCCGCGGCCTCACGCAGCCGCTGGAGGGCCATCTTGTCCTTGGACAGGTCGACGCCGTTGGCGTTCTTGAACCGCTCGACCAGCCACTCGACGACCTTCTGGTCCCAGTCGTCGCCGCCCAGGTGGTTGTCGCCGCTGGTCGCCTTCACCTCGACGACGCCGTCGCCGACCTCCAGCAGGGACACGTCGAACGTGCCGCCGCCGAGGTCGAACACCAGGATGGTCGCCTCGTTCTCCTTCTCCAGGTGGTAGGCGAGCGCCGCCGACGTCGGCTCGTTGATGATCCGCAGGACGTTCAGCCCCGCGATCTGCCCGGCCTCCTTGGTGGCCTGCCGCTGGTGGTCGGAGAAGTAGGCGGGCACGGTGATGACCGCGTCGGTGACCGTCTCGCCCAGGTAGGCCTCGGCGTCCCGCTTCAGCTTCTGCAGCACGAACGCGCTGATCTGCTGCGGGGTGAAGTCCTTGTCGTCGATCTTGGTCTTCCAGTCGGTGCCCATCTCGCGCTTCACCGAACGGATCGTCCGGTCCACGTTGGTCACGGCCTGGCGCTTGGCGACCTCACCTACCAGGACCTCGCCGTTCTTGGCGAAGGCGACGACGGACGGAGTGGTCCGCGACCCCTCCGCGTTCGCGATGACGGTGGGCTCCCCACCCTCCAGAATCGCGACGACCGAGTTGGTCGTCCCGAGGTCGATGCCGACCGCACGTGCCACCATGTTCTCGTCCTCCGTCGTTTCCGGTGTATCGCCCCCCGGTCGCTCCCAGGGTGCGGCCGGTTCAGTTTCCGTTGGTCAGGGTGGCCCGGACACCCAAGCGATGTCAAATCCCTTGAGTCGACCAGACTCAACTTTGCTGCTGACCTCTCCAACACTACGTCTGAGCGGGGTATTCCGGTTCCCCGCCCACCCGAAATCGCCTCCACGGAGGAGGGGCGCATCCCTCGATCGGAGGAGTGCCGCCCGACGACCCGCCCCCAACGCACGACCCGCCCCCACGGCACGACGACGGCGCGCGGGGGTCTCCGCTTCGGACGTCGCGGTCGACGGGGTTCGGAGGAGTGTGCCGTTCCATCCATGATCGTCCTGACCTGCGCACTTCGGGCTGGTACGGGCTCGTTGGATCGTGCTAACCTCCGTCTTCCGCGCTGATAGTTCAGTTTTGAACGATCTCTTTGCAGGAGGGCGCATGATCCCCGCGAACCGAATCCCGTACCTGTCCGACATCGGTCTGCTCATCGGCCGTCTCGCCGTCGGCGTCGTGTTCGTCGCGCACGGCTGGCAGAAGCTCAACGACATGGGCCACGGCAACGTGACCAAATTCTTCGAGAGCGTGGACGTACCGATGGCGTCCCTGTCCGCGTACTACGCGACCTGGGTCGAACTCGCCGGTGGCATCGCGCTCATCGTGGGCGTCGTCACGCCGATCGTGGGGCTGCTCCTCGCGATCGACATGGCCGGTGCCTTCCTGTTCGTGCACAAGGGCAACGGCATGTTCGTCGCCGACAACGGCTACGAACTCGTCCTCGCCCTCGGCGGCACCGCGATTCTGCTCGCCCTCGCCGGCGCGGGCCGCTTCTCCGTCGACGGCCTCCTCTTCAACCGCGCCGCGGCCCCCGAGAACCAAGGCGCGGCCGCCTGATCGTCCGTCCCCGCCCGCGCAGCGTTCCGATCGGTCCACACGCTGCGCGGGCGGGGGCGAGGCACCGTCCGCCGGTACCGTCCGCCTGCCCCTCGCCTACGCCCCCCGAACAGCGCGAAGCGCCGCCGCTTCGGCCGCGTCCTGCACTCCCTGACCTGGTCAGGGAGTGCACGTCTTCTTGACCTTGGTCTTTCGAAAAGAGCCGGTCGGGTCGCCCCGCGACCCGACCGGCTCTTTTGTTTCGTGAACGTTGGGCGGGGGGTCGGGTGATACGTGTGTGACCGCCGTTCGTGCCACGGAAAGGCAGCACATGACTGGGGAGCCTCTCACCGCAGACCCGCCCTTGCGCGGGGCCCAAGGGCGGGTGGACGACAGCGCCGTCCTGCGGTCGTCGCTGGACGAGCCGGAACGGTTCGGTGAGATCTTCGACGCGTACTTCGCGGAGATCCACGGTTATGCGGCCCGGCGGCTCGGGCCGGACGCGGCGTCCGATGTCGCGGCGCAGACGTTCCTGGAGGCGTTTCGCGGGCGGGCGCGGTACGACGCGTCCCGCGCGGCGGTCCGTACCTGGCTGTTCGGCATCGCGACGAATGTGATCGGCAAGCACCGGCGTGCCGAGGTGCGCGGATTGCGGGCGCGGGCGCGGCTGGAGGTCGTCGAGCGGGCGGGCGGACACGCGGACCGGGTGGACGACCGGGTCAGCGCCCAAGGCCTGCGAGGACGGCTGGCCGGAGCCATCGCCGCGCTGTCCGACGGCGACCGGGACGTGCTGCTGCTCGTCGCGCTCGCCGACCTGAACCACCAGGAGGTGGCCGCGGCGCTCGACATCCCGTACGGGACGGTCGGCTCGCGGCTGAACCGGGCGCGCAGGAAGGTGCGCGCGGCGCTCGGCGGGACGAATCCGATGCGTGACCTGGAGGATGACCATGGATGACCTGCGGACCGTCATGGAGGCGTACGGGGAGCCCGCCGCGCCCACCCGGCGGGAGATGGCCGAGGCCCGTGCCCGGATGTTCGAGGAGCCGGCGCGGTCGCGCCGCCGGTTCGGGTTCGGGTGGCGGGCCAAGGCCGGGATCGGGCTGGTCGCGGTGGGTACCGCCACCGCGGTCGCGGTCGTGGCCCTGGAGCCGGGGTCGCCCGCGCCGCGCGAGACGACGGAGTCCGTCGACCTCGGCAGGCTCGCCGTGCTGGCGGCGGCGGAGAAGGCCGAACGGCAACCCACGGGGAAGTACTGGCACACCGACACCGTCAGCGGCCAGGCGTACGTCGTCCGGGCGAAGACCGGGACCTACGCGATCTACGGTGCGCAGGACGAGTCGTTCAACTGGGTCGGCGCGAAGCGGGGCATGGGCGAGGCGTACTACGGCCGCGACCTCCCGGCCCACCCGCAGACGGCGCGGGACGCCGCGCTGTGGCGTGAGGCGGGGTCGCCGTCGCGCATCCGCGTCTGGTCCGGCGACCACTACGCCACGTACACGACCAAGGCGACGGCGTGGCGGTCGGACGGCCCGAACGTGGGCGTCGACCCCAAGGGCGGCGGGACGTTCGTGGACGGAAAGTCGGTGGCGGACCTGCGGAAGCTGCCGACCGACCCGGACGCGCTCGCCGCGATGTTCCTGGGCTGGACGACGGTGGGGGACGACCCGGGGCGTCGAGCGGGGGCCGACTCGAGGGAGGCGGGCGTCCGGCGGCTCCTCGCCGCGTCCAAGATCATGCGGATCTCGGCGGTGTTGCGCGCCCCGATCCCGCCGAAGGCGCGGTCGGGACTGATGAGGGCACTGGCCGCCCAGCCGGGCGTGCACCCGATCGGCCGTGTCGCCGACCCGCTGGACCGCCGGGGCGTCGCGCTGGCCGGCGACGAGCGCAACGTGACCGTGACCGGCGAGTACGGCGCTTCGAAGGCCGATCAGGGAACCTACCGCTCCCGCCAAGTCATCGTGTTCGACGAGCGGACCGGCGCGCTGCTGTCGCGGCAGGAGATGCTGACCGTGCCCGGCGGCCCGTACGCGGAGATGAAGCCGGGCTTCATCATCGAGTACCAGGCCAACCGCTCGGCGGGGTGGACGGACGCGAAACCGAAACCGCCCGTGGAACTGCCCTTCTGATCGGGGGACTCCGGCCCTCCACCCGCCAGCGGGTGGAGGGCCTTCGGACGGTCAGAAGCGGGGTCGTCAGGCTGTGAGGTCGGACGGGAGCGTGCCGGTCTCGGTCAGCGGGAGGCCGAGCGTCGTGCGTTCGGTCAGCCAGACGCTCGGACGGTAACGCGGGTCACCGGTGCTCGCGTGCAGGCCCCGGAGAATCTCCAGGACGCGGGCGGCTCCCGCGTGTTCGCCCCACTCCAGCGGGCCGCGCGGATAGCCGAGGCCCAGCCGGACGGCGGTGTCGATGTCCTCGGGACGTGCCAGCCGTTGTTCCGCGATGCCGCAGCCCACGTTGATGATCGCGGCGAGGAGACGCTGCGCGACGGGAGCGGGCGCGTCCCGGACGACGGTCACCGGTCGTCCCGTGGAGGTGAGGGCGGCCAGACCGGCGCGACCGGCCTCCCTGTCGACGCCGGGATGAACGGACACGGTGAGACGGGTGAAGAAACCACCGAACGGGTCGATGCCCAAGGTGCGGTCCAGGGGAAGACCCTCGGCGGCTTCGACGGTGCTCTTCCCGAAGGGGGCGACCAGGACGACGGCGTCTCCGGACGGCCCGTCCCCGGACTCGACCTCCACGCCGCTCGTCGAAAGCAACGCGCCCAGCTCCTCGCGGACATCGCCGTGCACCCAGACGGGACGGGCGGCGGCCGTGGAGGCCTTCGCTTCGGGCGGTTCCTGTTTCGCGCCGTCCACATATGTGTAGAAACCCTCGCCCGTCTTGCGTCCGAGCAGACCCGCCTCCAGCCGGGCCCGTCCGACCCTGGACGGACGCAACCGTGCCTCCGTGTAGAAACCCGTCCAGATGGATTCCATGACCGGCTGGGACACGTCCATTCCGGTGAGATCGAGCAGTTCGCACGGCCCCATCTTCAGACCGAGGACGTCACGCGCGATGCGGTCGATGTCCACAGGTTCAGCGGCGCCCTCGGACAGGATCTGCAAGGCCTCCGTCACCAGACCGCGCCCGGCGTGGTTGACGAGGAAACCGGGAGTGTCCGGTGCGAGGACGGGTTCGTGGCCGAGGCGCCGCACGAGATCCGCCAGCGCGTCCGGAATCCACCCGGCCGTCCGAGCGCCCGGAATCACCTCGACCAACCGCATCAACGGCACCGGGTTGAAGAAGTGCAGGCCCGCGAGCCGTGACGGATCGTCCAGCGCCGCGCCGATCGCCGTCACCGGCAGCGAACTGGTGTTGGTCGCCAGGACGGTGTGTTCGGGGCACACCTTCTCCAGGGTCGTGAACAGCTCCCGTTTCGTCCCGATGTCCTCGCGGACGGCCTCGATCACGAGATCACAGCCCTGGAACGGCGTGAACGGATCACCGACCGGTCGCAGCCGCGCCTTCGCGGCCTCCGCCTCGTCCCGGGTCAGCCGTCCCTTGCTCACGAGCTTGTCGAACATGCCGCCGATGTACTCGACCGCGCTGATGACCGCGTCCGTCCGGATGTCCGCCAGTTCGACCGTCAGCCCGCCCGCTGCGGCTAGCTGCGCGATGCCGCGTCCCATCGCACCCGCCCCGATCACCCGGACCGTCGTCACCCGCCGCGCCCACTGCTCCACCGTCGCCTCCTCGTCGCTCGCACACCGTTCCCCGTCTCCCGGCAGGCATTCAACCCGGTGCCAGACGCAAACCCGGCCGCGGCTCACCCGATACGGGGACGTAACCTGCAAGGTGCCCGAAACTCTCCAGCCCGAGGAGCCCACCATGCGCGAAGCGGTGATCTGCGAGCCGCTGCGTACCCCGATCGGCCGGTTCGGCGGGGTGCTGAAGACCGTCCCGCCCGCCGACCTCGCCGCGACCGTCATCCGGGCGCTCGTCGAACGCACCGGCCTCGCCGGCGACGCGATCGACGAGGTGATCCTCGGGCACTGTTACCCCACGTCCGACGCCCCCGCCATCGGACGGGTCGCCGCGCTCGACGCCGGGCTGCCCGTCGAGGTCGGCGGGCTCCAGCTCGACCGGCGCTGCGGCTCCGGGCTCCAGGCCGTGGTCAACGCGGCCATGCAGGTCCAGACCGGTGTCAGCGATGTGATCATCGCGGGTGGTGTGGAGAGCATGAGCGGCGCGCCGTTCTACACGACGCAGGCCCGCTGGGGCGTGCGCGGGCCGTCCCTCGAACTGCACGACGCGCTCGCGCAGGGCCGGGTCACCGCCGGGGGCGCCAACCACCCGGTGCCCGGCGGGATGCTGGAGACCGCCGAGAACCTGCGCCGCGAGTACGGCATCGGACGCGAGGAGCAGGACGAACTCGCCGTAAGGTCCCACCAGCGCGCCGTCGCCGCGCAGCGGTCGGGGGCGTTCGCGGAGGAGATCGTCCCGGTGACCGTCCGGTCCCGCAAGGGGGACACGGTCGTCGACACCGACGAGCACCCGCGGCCCGACACGACGGTGGAGTCGCTGGCGAAGCTGCGTCCCGTCCTCGGCAGGAGCGACGACCAGGCCACGGTCACGGCGGGCAACGCCAGCGGGCAGAACGACGCGGCCGCCGCCTGCGTCGTCACCACGCCCGAGCGCGCCGCCGAACTGGGGCTGCGTCCGCTCGTCCGGCTCGTGTCCTGGGCCCGCGCGGGCGTGCCGCCGCGCACGATGGGCATCGGGCCCGTCCCCGCGACCGCCAAGGCGTTGGAGCGTGCCAACCTCACGCTCGCCGACATCGACCTCATCGAGCTGAACGAGGCGTTCGCCGCGCAGGTCCTCGCCGTCACCCGCGAATGGGACCTGAAGGACGCCGACTGGGACCGCGTCAACGTCAACGGTTCCGGCATCTCCCTCGGCCACCCCGTCGGCGCGACCGGCGCCCGCATCCTCGCCACCCTCGCCCGTGAGATGCGCCGCCGCGAGGCCCGCTACGGCCTCGAAACGATGTGCATCGGCGGCGGTCAGGGCCTCGCCGCCGTCTTCGAACGCGTCTAGGACGCGTCCACGCCCCTCCCGTGCCGACCCGATCAGACGCGGCTCGACGACGGAGGGGTCACCCGGCCGAGGAGGCCGGGGACCACTCCGGATCGCGGCCGGTGAGGGCGAGGAGGCGATCCAGCGGAGGGGCGTCGCAGGGGATGTCGAGGGCCGGGCCGAACAGGCCCTCGACGCCCTGCCCGCCGCTCTGCTCGACGGTCGGCGCGACGAACGCCAGACAGATCTCGACCTCGTCCCGCCCGGCCTCGTAGGGCTGGCCGCTCGCGCGGGCGACGTCCCACCCGTGCACGACCAGCTCGTTCATCGCGACGCGTCCGGCGTCCTCGCCCGGCAGGTCGACACCGCCCGCCTGCGTCATGCCCTCCCAGGCGTCCGGGGAGCGCCAGGCGGTCGCGAGCGCGTCGAGCCGCTCGGGGATGCGGGCCCGCCAGTCCGGCGGCAACCGCGACGCGTCGGCGGACGGCGGCTGACCGGGTCCCGGCGGGAAGTCCTTCGTGGCGGCCCAGGTGAACGCCAGGGCCAGGCCGTTCAGATGATCGAGCAGCGCCCCCAGCGACGTGTCCGCGCAGGGGGTCGGCGCGGTGAGCTGGTAGTCGCGGACGCCCGCGAGCAGGGCCGCCAGCCGGCGAGCGGCCGGGGCGAGGTCGGGCATCGAGGCCATGTGGGCTTCCTCCACAGAACGATCGGGTACCGATGGACGGGACGGCTCTGGACGAAGTCCCGTCCCGTGGTATGGACTGCTGACCCGCCCGATACTCATCGATACGGGAGAGATTCGGGGGAAGGGGGAGGAACGAAACGCCAGGTCGGTGCCTTGAGGCCGCTCGTGCAAGGGCTGCGGAGACGCTGACCGGCGAAAGCGTTGGATAAGCTACTACCGAGTAGTATTCGGGCCCCGGATGAAGGTGCGGTTTGTCGCGAGCCCTACGCTGACTGCCACCGACCCGTAACCAGGAGGACGGACAGTGTTCTGGATCACGTTGGTCATCGGGCTCGCCGGAACGGCGGTCGCGCTCACGCTCGCCGCCCGGCGGGTGGTGTTCCTCTACAAGATCGCCGCCAGCGGCCAGCCCGATCCCGAACGCGTCCTACGGGTCAGGCGGGAACCGAAGGCCGACGTCCAGGACCAGGTCACCGAGGTCTTCGGCCAGCGCAAACTGCTCAAATGGTCGCTCGCCGGCATCGCACACGCCGCGGTGATGTGGGCCTTCTTCCTGCTGATCACCGTCTACCTGGAGGCGGCCGTCGCGCTGCTCGCCGGGCTCGACGCGCACATCCCCGGCCTCCAGACCTGGGGGCCCATCGGATTCGTCCAGGACACCATCGCCCTCGCCGCCCTCGCCGGACTCATCGTCTTCGCCGGCATCCGGATCAAGAACTCGCCCAAGCGGATCGGCCGCGCGTCCCGGTTCAAGGGCTCGCACCTCGGCGGCGCCTGGATCACCCTTTTCATGATCTTCAACGTGATCTGGACGATGTTCTTCTTCCGCGGCGCCGAGCACGCCAGCGGCAACCTCGCCTACGGAAAGGCCGCGTACTTCTCCTACCTCGTCGGCCAGGCCTTCGAGGGACTGGGCCACGACACCCTCGAAGCGCTGGAGTCGGTCGGTCTCCTCCTGCACATCGGCGTCGCGCTCGTCTTCCTCGTCTTCGTCGTCCACTCCAAGCACCTGCACATCTTCCTGGCGCCGCTGAACGTCATGTTCAAACGCCGCCCGGACGGCCTCGGCGCCGCGCAGCCGATGATGTCGGACGGCGAACCGCTCGACTTCGAGGAGGCCGACCCCGAGGAGGACGTCTTCGGCCGCGGCAAGATCGAGGACTTCACCTGGAAGGGCTTCCTCGACATGGCGACCTGCACCGAGTGCGGCCGCTGCCAGTCGCAGTGCCCCGCCTGGAACACCGAGAAGCCGCTGTCGCCGAAGATGCTCGTTCTCGACCTGCGCGACCACGCGCTCGCGAAGGCGCCCTACTTCACCGCGTCCGAAGAGGAGCAGGGCAAGTTCACCGACGAGCAGAAGGCCGCCATGGAGGTGGACAAACCGCTCGTCGCCGAAGACGGCGTCATCCACCCGGACGTCCTGTGGTCGTGCACCAACTGCGGCGCCTGTGTTGAGCAGTGCCCGGTCGACATCGAGCACATCGACCACATCCTGGACATGCGCCGCTTCCAGGTCATGATCGAGTCGAGCTTCCCGTCCGAGGCCGGCGTCATGCTGAAGAACCTGGAGAACAAGGGCAACCCGTGGGGGATGTCCGAGACGAAGCGCCTCGAATGGATCGAGGAACTCGACTTCGAGGTCGACGTCGTCGACGACAAGATCTCCAAGGACACCGAGTACCTGTTCTGGGTCGGCTGCGCCGGCGCGCTGGAGGACCGCGCCAGGAAGACCACCAAGGCCGTCGCCGAACTGCTGCACATCGCGGGCGTCGAGTTCGCCGTCCTCGGCCCCATGGAGGCCTGCACCGGCGACCCGGCCCGCCGCCTCGGCATGGAGTTCGTCTACCAGATGCTCGCCCAGCAGAACGTCGAGACGCTGAACGAGGCGGGCGTCAAGAAGATCGTCGCCACCTGCCCGCACTGCTTCAACACCCTCGCCAACGAGTACCCGCAGCTCGGCGGGAACTACGAGGTCGTCCACCACACCCAACTGCTGGCACACCTGGTGGAGACGGGCAAACTCACCCCGATCACTCCGATCGAGGAGAACATCACCTACCACGACCCGTGCTTCCTCGGCCGCCACAACAAGGTGTACAAGCAGCCGCGCGACATCATGGCTACCGTCCCCGGCGTCCGGACGCAGGAGATGCACCGGCACAAGGAACGCGGCTTCTGCTGCGGCGCGGGCGGCGCGCGCATGTGGATGGAGGAGCGCATCGGCAAGCGCATCAACACCGAGCGCGTGGACGAGGCCCTCTCCACCGACCCCGACACCGTCTCCACCGCCTGCCCGTTCTGCCTCGTCATGCTGGGCGACGCCATCAACGAGAAGAAGAACACGGGCGACGCCAAGGAGTCGCTGGAGGTCGTGGACGTCTCCCAACTCCTGATCCGCTCCATCAAGGGAACGGCAGAAGACAAGAAACCCGTCACCGCCGAGTAGAGCGCTACCGGAACGTCACACTGCCGTCCGGTATGTCGGCGTCCGCCCCCGGCGGGACGGCGATCAGCGTCTCCCGCAGCGCGTGCACCGCCGCGTACGGCAGGATCCCCCCGACGGCGAGATCGTCGACGGACGCGAGCGGCCCGTGCGCGGTCCGCGCCAGCACGATCAGCTTCGCTTGGTGGGCGTCCAACTCCGGCAGCGAGGCGAGCAGATGCTCGGGCGCCGAGTTGACGTCGATGAGGCCACCGTCGTCGAACGTGCGCGGCAGATCCGGCCGACCGACGCGGAGCCGCCGCGCCACCGCCGGATCGTGGGCCACCAGAGAACGGGCCTGCTCCCGCCGCACCCTCCGCTCGATCTGCTGGACGTCGAGAACGGCCGTCCCACCGGGCCACGGATCGGCCGTCAGAACGGCGAGATGCACGCTGCCACCGAGCGTCACGGCCAGCAACGTGAGCAGGATCGGCAGATCCCACCAGGTCGTCTCGTCCGGGTTACTGGCCAGGGCGCCCCCGAAGAAGAAGCCCGCCGCCGCCAGGTAGGCGAGCGCCACCAGCCCGAGCCAGAGGCTCCTGCGCCGGGCCGCGAAGTAGGCGAACAGCGCCCATGTCGCGACCCCGAAGCTGACTAACGGAACCAGAAGCAGGACGAGCCGCACGGCCCAGGGAAGCCGCCGCCTGGGCGGCACCACTGCCGGAGGGGGATAGACGGCCGGAGCGGGATGAGGGGGCCAGGACGAAACGACCGGACCGGCCCTCACCTCCACAACAGGAGCCGCCGCAACGACCTGCGGATCCGGCGGAGCGAACCCGCCCGAAACAGGGACCGGCGCCTCGCCCGAACCGCCCCGCTCCGGAGGCGGATCATCGGGTACGGACGGCGCCGCCAGCGCCGGATCGGACCGCAGAATGCCCACATGCAGGTTCTGAAGCCGCTCGCCCGGCTCGGACCCGAACTCCTCCGCGAAGAACTCACGCGCGTCCCGGTAGGCGGCCAGGGCCTCCGCCTGCCTCCCGCTGCGATAAAGAGCGAGCATCAGCAGGTAGCGGAACCCCTCCCGAAGCGGGAACTCGGCGACCATCCGGATCAACTCCGGCACCAGTCGCGCGTGCTCACCCAGATCAAGCCCGATCTCGGCGGACGCCTCCAACGCGGCCGCCCGCTCCTCGTCCAGACGATCCCGGGCCGCATCGAAGAACGGACCGTTCAGCCCGGCGAGCGCCGTCCCGCGCCACAGGTCCAGCGCCTCCCGCACCAGACCCCCGGCCCGAGCGTTGTCCCCCGAGTCGCGCACCGCCAAGGCCTCCCGCAGGCGCTCACGGAAAACCTCGGCGTCCAAGCCCCCCGCCGGGACATGCAAGGCATATCCCGCGCCGGTCAAGGTCAACAACCGTCCCGGGGAACGCGGCGACCGATCGGGCTCCAGCACCCGCCGCAGACCGGCCACATACTTCTGGACGACGTTCACACCGTTGTCCGGGGGCTCGTCACCCCACACCGCCTCCACGATCGAGGACGTCGACACCGGCCGGTTCGGCGTCAGCAGCAGCACGGCGAGGACCGCCCGCTGCTTCCCGGGACCCAGATCGAGCTCCTCGCCGTCCCGCCACGCGGCCGGACGACCCAGGAGTCCGAAACGCAGTGATGGGTCCTGCAGCGTCACCACCCCCAAATCCCCGGACCCGGCGCCTCCCGCCGTCCTACCGCAGCCCGGACGCAGTGACGGCAGCATAGCGACAGTCATTCCGCACCGGCATCCACCACCATTTCTCCGGACATCACGCGATGTCATGGATAAGGAAGTGAAAGGGGAACTTGGTGCTCCATAACGGACGACGGTCCGGGCGTGTCATGGTGTCGGGGGCCACGCTCGCACTCGTCCTCGCGTCCACCCTCGCCTGCCTCCCGGCGGACGACAAGAACACCGGCGTGGCACCGACGACGGCGCCCGCGTCGTCCCCCGCCGCCGCCAAGCCCACCCCCACCGTGACCCCCAACGGGGTGGAGAAGCTGAGGCCGGCCCAAATCCTGGCGCGCGCCCGCAAGGCGACGGCGTCCGCACGGTTCGTGCAGATGCGCGCGGAGGTCCACGAGGAGGGCGAGACCTACAAACTCGACTTCCGCTACGAGGGGAAGGCGAAGGCCACCGGAACGTTCATGCAGGGCTCCCAGCGCATGGAGATCAGTAGATTCGGGAAGACCGTATATCTCACGGCCAATGACGCCTTCTGGAAGGCGAACGTCGGCAAGGCCGGGGCGCAGCTCTTCTCCGGGAAGCACCTCAAGACGACCGTCAAGGACCGCGATTTCAAGGAGCTCGCGGTCTTCTCCGACCGCACGGCCCTGATCAGCGAAGCGCTCGGGGCGATGAGCGGCTGGAAGAAGAGCCGCCCCGGAAAGGTCGGCACCACACCCACCGTGGTCATCACCAGCTCGACCGGCGACAAACTCAACGTCGCATCCCAAGGACGGCCCTACATCCTCCTCCTAGAAGGAGGACCGGGGAACAGCATCGAGTACCGCGGCTACGAGACCCCGGTGAGCGTGCGCCCACCCACCAAGGGCGTAGTCGACATCGACTCGCTCCGAAGGTAAGGGTTGCGCCGACGACACCCTGGTAAAACCTGGGGATGGCCGTGCTCGCGTCCGTCATCGCCTTCCTGATGACGTTGGCCGGGGGCCTCGCGGCGATGCGGGTACGCGACCGCCGCCACCTGGTCCTCGGCCTCGCGGGCGGCCTCATGCTCGGAGTCGTCGCCTTCGACCTTCTCCCCGAGTCACTGGAGATGACCCGGCACCGCCCCCTCGGCGTCCCCAACCCCATGATCGGCTTCGCCGCCGGCTTCCTCCTACTCCACGTGGTCGAACAGGCCGTCGCGATCCACCGAGCCCACGAGAAGGAGTACGCCCCCCACACCCACGGCGGAGGCTCCGCGGGCCTGCTCGCCGCATCCGCCCTGGTCGGCCACAGCCTGGTGGACGGCCTCAGCATCGGCCTAGGCTTCCAATCCGGAACAGACGTGGGCATCTTCGTAGCGGTGGCCGTCATCACACACGACTTCGCCGACGGCTTCAACACCGTCACCGCCGCGTCCCTCTCCCGAACCGACCGCCGCCCCGCCGTCCTCCTCCTGACCGCCGACGCCACCGCCCCCATCATCGGCGCCGCAGTGGGAACCCTCATCACCGTCCCAGACGCCGTCCTGGCAACCTACCTGGGAACCTTCGCCGGCGTCCTCCTCTACCTCTCCGCCGCCGAAATCCTCCCAGAGGCCCACAGCGTCCACCCCCGCATAATGACCCTGTGCACCACCGGCCTAGGCCTAGCAGCAGTACTCTTCACCGTAGGCCTGACGCAGCGCTGACCGACTTCCGGTACAGTGTCCACAGCACGGCGGCCCCACAGGCCCCAGCGGGTGTAGTTCAATGGCAGAACTTCAGCTTCCCAAGCTGACAGCGCGGGTTCGATTCCCGTCACCCGCTCCCACGATGAAGGCCCAGGTCACTGACATGTCAATGACTCTGGGCCTTGTTTGTTCATCAGCCGCCGTGCCCGCTACGTGCCCGATCCCTTGAGCTTCCGCCCCTTCTTGGGCTTCTTGAGTTCCCGCTTGGCCATCTTGTCGAGCGTCGAGGCGATCTCCCGGTCACGCTCACGGCGCGCGTGCAGGTAGACCTGTGCCGCCCGCGCGTCCACCACCGACACCCACGAGATCCCCATCACCCACACCCGCCCGGCGAGCTGGTGAACGGAACCGCCAACACCCGCGCCAACCGATCAGCCGCCACAGCCGTATCGGTCACCGGGCACAACGGCTCGAACTCCGCAGGTGACTCCCGCGTCGGCCCCGACCACACCCACCACCACAACATCCCCGCCCGCTCCGCGCACAGAACCTCCTGACGCAGCCCCCGCCGTGGTCGAGCAAACCAAACTCGGTACCCAGCTACTCGCCGAAACGACCGGCGTCCCACGCACCATCCTCGCCACCGCACTCGCCGAGTCCCTGCTACTGGTCGGCCGCATCGAGTTCTTTGACCTCCGGCAACCCGACGACGCGGACGCCTCATACGTCCGAGCCCTCCAGGCCGCAGGCGAAGCCGACGACCCCCTGTTGGGCGCCGCGATCCTCGCCCACGCCGCGTTCATCCCCGGATGGGACGGCCGACGCGACGAAGCCGCCGAACGGATGCGCGCCGCCCGCACCTACGCCCGACGAGGCGCCGCACCCGCCGAGTTCCTGGCATGGCTGGACGCCGTGGAAGCCGAATGCGAAACCCGATGCGGACACCCCCGCGAAGCCCTTCGACTCATCAACCACGCCGAACACCTACTCTCCGAAGGCACCAGACAACCGGCCCCCGAGTGGTTCAACTGGTTCTCCCCCATCAGCCTCGCCTCGTTCAAGGGAGAGACCCAACTCAAAGCCGGTCAGCCCGCCCAGGCCAAGGCCACCCTCCTCGGCGTCCTAGGTCCTGTTTAGAAAGTCCTGGTTCGGGCGGCATGTCGCGCCTGGATACGAGTGAGGTCTCCGGTAGATGGATCAACGACCAAGAAGACCATCACCACCGGAGACCTCGTGCCCAGCGTACCGA